>NZ_JAGGJX010000011.1 GCF_017873185.1 Metaclostridioides mangenotii | reverse complement strand
ATACACCTGTTCCCATTCCGAACACAGAAGTTAAGCTCTCTTGCGCTGATGGTACTTGGTGGGAAACTGCCTGGGAGAGTAAGACGTAGCCGCGTGATGATCCAAGGTAGCTCAATGGTGGAGCACCCGGCTGTTAACCGGTAGGTTGAGGGTTCGAGTCCCTCCCTTGGAGCCAATTGGTATCATATAAAGATTAGATTACCAGCACGTGGGATTATAGCTCAGCTGGGAGAGCACCTGCCTTACAAGCAGGGGGTCACAGGTTCGAGCCCTGTTAATCCCACCAATATAACGCGGCCTGGTAGTTCAGTTGGTTAGAATGCCAGCCTGTCACGCTGGAGGTCGAGGGTTCGAACCCCTTCCAGGTCGCCAAACTAAATTTAATTTACAGTAAGTTAATTAGAAAAAGATTTATATGCTGGTGTGGCTCAACGGTAGAGCAGCTGACTTGTAATCAGCAGGTTGTAGGTTCGATTCCTATCACCAGCTCCAAAAATCGGAGGATTTCCCGAGTTGGCCAAAGGGGGCAGACTGTAAATCTGTTAGCTTCGCTTTCGGTGGTTCGAATCCACCATCCTCCACCAATTAAATATGCGGGTGTAGCTCAATGGTAGAGTTCTGGCCTTCCAAGCCAGCTGTGAGGGTTCGATCCCCTTCACCCGCTCCAATATATTAAATTATATGGGTGCATAGCTCAGCTGGATAGAGCAACGCCCTTCTAAGGCGTGTGTCCGGGGTTCGAATCCCTGTGCGCTCACCATATAGGGGATTCGCCAAGTCGGTAAGGCACAGCACTTTGACTGCTGCATGCGTAGGTTCGAGTCCTGCATCCCCTGCCAATTTAATACTATGGTCTATTAGCTCAGTCGGTAGAGCACCTGACTTTTAATCAGGGTGTCCCGCGTTCGAGTCGCGGATAGATCACCAGTGGAGAGGTGTCCGAGTGGTTTAAGGAGCTGGTCTTGAAAACCAGTGATGCTTAACGGCACCGTGGGTTCGAATCCCACCCTCTCCGCCAGTTTAAATACAAATAAACACACATTGGAGAAGTACTCAAGTGGCTCAAGAGGATCCCCTGCTAAGGGATTAGGCTGGGTTAACCGGTGCGAGGGTTCGAATCCCTCCTTCTCCGCCAATAAAATTCGAGGTGTAGCGCAGTTTGGTAGCGCACATGGTTTGGGACCATGGGGCCGGGGGTTCGAGTCCCTTCACCTCGACCATTAAAAAAATGCAGTTGGACCTTTAGCTCAGTTGGTTAGAGCGCCCGGCTCATAACCGGTAGGTCCGGGGTTCGAGTCCCTGAAGGTCCACCAATTTAGGGGTATAGCTCAGTTGGTAGAGCGTCGGTCTCCAAAACCGTGCGCCGGGGGTTCGAGTCCCTCTACCCCTGCCAAAGTAAAACTGTTATATTATCTTCGAGGTGTAGCGCAGTTTGGTAGCGCACATGGTTTGGGACCATGGGGCCGGGGGTTCGAGTCCCTTCACCTCGACCAGTAACACCAAATAATTAAATATTATGAAGAAATAAACTAAAGTAATACTGAAAAAATGCAAGGGCCTATAGCTCAGGTGGTTAGAGCGCACGCCTGATAAGCGTGAGGTCGCTGGTTCGAGTCCAGCTAGGCCCACCACTTGCCCAAATAGCTCAGTCGGTAGAGCAGGGGATTGAAAATCCCCGTGTCGGTGGTTCGATTCCGCCTTTGGGCACCAAGGTATACGGCGGTATAGCTTAGTTGGCTAGAGCGTTCGGTTCATACCCGAAAGGTCACAGGTTCGACTCCTGTTACCGCTACCATCTAAACTATGCTAACAAAAAAGAACATTGAAAATTAAACAGTAGGTTAATTTATAAGAAAACAAGAAACAAACCATATAAAGCCAGATATTAAAGATAACGATAGTA
>NZ_JAGGJX010000010.1 GCF_017873185.1 Metaclostridioides mangenotii | reverse complement strand
ACTCTAAAAACTACATATATAATTTAGTAAATCATCTAAAATCAGGTCAAGTCCTCGATCTATTAGTATCGATAAGCTCCATACATTGCTGCACTTCCACCTTCGACCTATCAACCAGGTAGTCTTCCTGGGATCTTAACCTTGCGGTGGGAAATCTTATCTTGAAGTCGGCTTCGCGCTTAGATGCTTTCAGCGCTTATCCATTCCACACATAGCTACCCAGCCATGCCCTTGGCAGAACAACTGGTACACCAGAGGTGTGTCCATCCCGGTCCTCTCGTACTAAGGACAGATCTCCTCAAATTTCCTACGCCTGCGACGGATAGGGACCGAACTGTCTCACGACGTTCTGAACCCAGCTCGCGTACCACTTTAATGGGCGAACAGCCCAACCCTTGGGACCTACTACAGCCCCAGGATGTGATGAGCCGACATCGAGGTGCCAAACCTCCCCGTCGATGTGGACTCTTGGGGGAGATAAGCCTGTTATCCCCAGGGTAGCTTTTATCCGTTGAGCGATGGCCCTTCCACGCGGAACCACCGGATCACTAAGTCCGATTTTCATCCTTGCTCGACCTGTATGTCTCGCAATCAAGCTCTCTTTTGCCTTTACACTCTATGTACGATTTCCGACCGTACTGAGAGAACCTTTGAGCGCCTCCGTTACCTTTTGGGAGGCGACCGCCCCAGTCAAACTGCCCACCAGACAGTGTCCCAAGACCAGATTCATGGCCTATGGTTAGAGTCCCAGTACTACAAGGGTGGTATCCAAAGGATGGCTCCGCCAAGACTGGCGTCCTGGTTTCATAGCCTCCCACCTATCCTGTACATGTAGTACCAAGACCCAATGTCAAGCTACAGTAAAGCTCCATGGGGTCTTTCCGTCCTGTCGCAGGTAACCGGCATCTTCACCGGTATTACAATTTCACCGAGTCTGTTGTTGAGACAGTGCCCAAATCGTTACGCCTTTCGTGCGGGTCGGAACTTACCCGACAAGGAATTTCGCTACCTTAGGACCGTTATAGTTACGGCCGCCGTTTACTGGGGCTTAAGTTCACTGCTTCGGATAAATCCTAACAGATCCCCTTGACCTTCCAGCACCGGGCAGGCGTCAGCTCCTATACATCGTCTTACGACTTAGCAGAAACCTATGTTTTTGGTAAACAGTCGCTTGGGCCTATTCTCTGCGGCCACCCGAAGGTGGCACCCCTTATCCCTAAGTTACGGGGTCATTTTGCCGAGTTCCTTAACAACAGTTCTCTCGCTGGCCTTAGGATATTCTCCTCACCCACCTGTGTCGGTTTGCGGTACGGGCACCTTTAACCTCGATAGAGACTTTTCTCGACAGTGTGAAATCAGCTACTTCGCTACTAAATTTCGCTCCCCATCGTACCCCAGCATTAATATCCGGACGGATTTGCCTGTCCAGACTGCCTCAGTACTTAGACACACATAACCAACAGTGTGCATAGCCTATCCTACTGTGTCATCCCATTTCTCAAACGGTTATTGGTGGTACAGGAATATCAACCTGTTATCCATCACCTACGCCTTTCGGCCTCAGCTTAGGTCCCGACTGACCCAGGGCGGACGAACCTTCCCCTGGAAACCTTGGGTTTACGGCCTGTGGGATTCTCACCCACATCTCGCTACTCATGCCAACATTCTCACTCCCATACAGTCCACATGTCCTTACGGTCATGCTTCGACCCGTATGGGAAGCTCCCCTACCCATCATAAATGATGTCGTAGCTTCGGTAGTAAGTTTTAGCCCCGGAAATTTTCGGCGCAGGATCACTCGACCAGTGAGCTATTACGCACTCTTTAAATGAGTGGCTGCTTCTAAGCCAACATCCTGGTTGTCTGTGCAATCCCACATCCTTTACCACTTAACTTACATTTAGGGACCTTAGCTGACGATCTGGGTTGTTACCCTCTCGACTATGAATCTTATCACCCACAGTCTGACTCCTGAGTAAAAGATAACGGCATTCGGAGTTTGATAGTCTTCGGTAAGTACAATACCCCCTAGGACATTCAGTGCTCTACCTCCGTATCTCTAAGCTCAAGGCTAGCCCTAAAGCTATTTCGGGGAGAACCAGCTATCTCCGGGCTCGATTGGAATTTCACCGCTACCCACAAGTCATCCCCGAGCTTTTCAACGCTCGTGGGTTCGGACCTCCGCGAAATTTTACTTTCGTTTCATCCTGCTCATGGGTAGGTCGCCCGGTTTCGGGTCTACGTCAAATAACTAAACGCTCAGTTAAAACTCGCTTTCGCTACGGCTTCACACCATAAGTGCTTAACCTTGCTACTTAACGTAACTCGTTGGCCCGTTCTACAAAAAGTACGCGGTCACACTAAAAATGTGCTTCCACAGCTTGTAAGTGTAGGGTTTCAGGTTCTATTTCACTCCCCTCCCGGGGTTCTTTTCACCTTTCCCTCACGGTACTATACGCTATCGGTCACTAGGTAGTATTTAGCCTTGGAGGGTGGTCCCTCCTGCTTCCCACAGGGTTTCACGTGTCCCGTGGTACTCTGGATCACATCTAAAGCCTTCTC
>NZ_JAGGJX010000009.1 GCF_017873185.1 Metaclostridioides mangenotii | reverse complement strand
ACGCCGCCAGCGTTCATCCTGAGCCAGGATCAAACTCTCAATAATAATTTGACCTGCTCAGATACTATCGTTATCTTTAATATCTGGCTTTATATAGTTTGTTTCTTGTTTTCTTATAAATTAACCTACTGTTTAATTTTCAATGTTCTTTTTCTTTTAACACTTATTTGTTTAAATGTTGTTTGTTCTTTTGTGCTGCGACCTCGTGGTCACTTGCTACAAGTAATACTATACTACGCACAAAAGAACATGTCAACACTTTTTTTAATAATAATTTTTTTTATAATCTTTTTTTAGTTTATCTATTACTTTTTTCTCAAGTCTCGAAACCGACATTTGAGATATTTCAAGCTCTTTAGCTATACTAGACTGAGTTTTCTCTTCAAAATATCTATCTTTAAATATTTTAAGTTCAAGCTCATTTAGAGTATCCATGAATTTATTAATGTAGTCATTATACTCTATATTGCTAAAGTCTATATCTTCTTTACCTATTCTATCTATAAGTGTGATGTCTTTATCATCAGAGTCATCTTTACTTGAAGAATCAAGAGACATGGGTTGATACCCATATGAAGCTTCCATTGCTTCTAGCACTTCTTCTTGAGTGCAACCAATATAATCAGCTATATCTTTTACTTTAGGATATTTTTTATTTTCTTGCTCGAGCTTAATTCTTGCTTCACTAATTTTTTTATTTAATTCTTGAATTCTTCTTGGTACTCTTAGCGCCCATACTTTATCTCTAAAATATTTTTTTATTTCACCAACTATTGTAGGAGTCGCAAAACTAGAGAATTCAAAACCTTTATCTATATCATATCTATCGATAGCATAAATCAAGGCCAATGAAGCAACTTGATATATATCTTCGTATTCTACACCTTTGTTAGCATACTTTTTAGACAATAGCCTAGCTAAATATAGGTATTTTTCAACCAATATATTTCTAATTTCTCTATTTCTGCTATCTTTATATAATTTAAAAAGCTCTTTCGTATCCATATTTAAGTAGTTTGTAGCATTAGCTACATTTTTCATTAAATATCAACTCCTAAATACTTAGTCATTTTTATAATTGTACCTTTTCCATCTCCAGAGTCTATTTCAACTTCATCCATAAGTGTCTTGATTATATAAATACCAAGCCCTCCTTCTTTTGGATTGGATAAATCAACAGCTTCAATAGAATCTATGTCGTACCCCTTGCCTTGATCTTTAATTTCGATACATAATCCATTTTTTAATAATTTAAACTCAATTAAAAAGTAATTAACCTCACTGTGTCTTATTGCATTTGTACATGCTTCTGACACGGCAACTTTAATATCTTCTATTTCATCAACTGAAAAACCTACTTTATTAGCCACACCAGACGTAGCTAATCTTATTATACCTACGTAGTCTGGATTCGTAGAGATTTCCATTTTTATAGTATCACAAGTCAAGTTCTATCCCTCCAATTTAAATATTTTATCCAGACCTGTTATTGTGAAAATCTTTTTTACATTGCTTTTAGGATTGGATATATATATTTGTTTGTCATTTAGTTTAAGTTTTTTCAATACTCCAATCATAACACCAAGACCTGTAGAGTCTATGTAATCTAATTCTTTCAGATTAATTTTCATATCTAACATACTCTTTTCCAATAAACTGTGTAAGTTCTCTTTTAATTTATCAGCACTAGAAATATCTAACTCACCTTCTAGCGATATTTCCCAAAACTCTTTTGTAGAATCAAGTCTAGAATCAATTCCTATAGACATATAAATCCTCCTATTATCTTATTTCTTTTTTACTACATTAAAAATATTAATAAGTCCAACTAATTTACTGATAAAGCTACTTATATTTTCAATGTCATCACTTACAGATGTCACATTTTTTATTATATCTTCTATATTTCTTTCATTGTGATCAACTATCTTATACACTTTTTCGACTGATTTATTTAGGCTATTTAATAGTTTGGCTATGTACACAGCTACTATCACAGTTGAAACTCCGATTAATACAGCGCCAATTTGCCATCCCCATGCACTCATTAATTAACCTCTCCCTCATTATTAAAAGTTTTACTTATTACTATATCTTCTTCAGAAATCTTTATATCTTCATCCTCGTCTCCATCGTCGACAAAGCTAGTTATTTTTTCTTTTACTTCATCGTAAGTTTCTTTAATAGCATCTTTAGGATTTTCTTTTACTTCTTTTATCTTCACTTTTGCGTCTTTTCTAAGTTCAATACCTTTTTTTGGTGCAAAGAATATACCAAATAAAAATCCAAAGATGGCTCCTAGAAATAAAATTCCACCTTTTTTATTGTTTTTACTCATACATGTACCTCCTAATTAGTTTTTATTAAATATATTATAACAAAAAGAATAGGATTTTCATCCTATTCTTCATCAATATTTATTTTTGCGATAGATACAACATTTACTTCTTCATTTGTTTTTATTAGTTTTACTCCACTTGTAACTCTTCCGAATAGTGAAATTTCATTAACTTTTAATCTAATAAGAACACCGTTAGAGTTTATGATCATGATCTCATCATCTTCATTAACCATTTCAGCTCCAATTATAGTACCTGTTTTTTCTGTAATATTGTAAGTCTTAATACCTTTACCGGATCTTATCTGTGATCTGTATTCCTCTATATCGGTTCTCTTACCGAAACCATATTGACTCACAACAAGTACATCATTTCCTTCGCTACATACATTCATAGAAACTACAATATCACCTTTAGATAGAGTTATACCTTTAACTCCCATAGCTGTTCTACCCATATGTCTTATATCATTTTCGTTAAATCTAATAGACATAGCCTTTTCAGTAACAAGTAGTACATCTTGGTTTCCATCTGTAGTTTTAACTCCAATAAGCTCGTCATCATCTCTTAAGCCTATTGCAATAAGACCAGATTTATTTATATTTTTAAACTCATCCTTCTTAGTTTTCTTTACGATACCTTTTTTAGTAGTAAATAATAAGTATTTGCTCTCATCATCGCCATCTATTGGAATAAGTGTAGCTATTTTCTCTCCAGGTCCTAGTTGAAGTAAGTTAACTATAGCAGTACCTTTAGCTTGTCTCTTTCCTTCTGGTATCTCGTAAGCATCAAGTTTGAATACTCTACCTCTATTTGTAAAGAATAAAAGTCTACTATGAGTAGTAGTAGTTACAAGCTGTCTTACGAAATCCTCATCTCTAGTTGTGATAGCAGATATACCTCTTCCACCTCTTTTTTGGCTTCTATAAGTATCTGATGGAAGTCTCTTAATATAACCGAAATGTGTAAGAGTTATAGCGATTTCTTCATCGTCTATTAGGTCTCTCATATCTATTTCGCCTTCAGCATGAACTATTTCAGTTCTTCTCTCATCGCTATATTTAGTTTTTATTTCAGTCATTTCATCTTTAATTATTTGTAAAAGAAGTCTTTCATTAGCAAGAATTTCTTTTAATCTATTTATAGTTTTTAATAACTCTTCATATTCAGCGTCAATTTTATCTCTCTCTAAACCAGTAAGTCTTTGAAGTCTCATATCTAGTATAGCTTGAGCTTGAATGTCTGAAAGTTTAAATCTCTCCATTAAACCAGCTTTTGCTTCTTGACCAGTCTTAGAAGATCTTATTAATTTTATTACCTCATCTATATTGTCTAGAGCTATTTTCAATCCCTCTAATATATGAGCTCTTGCTTCAGCTTTATTAAGTTCAAACTTAGTTCTTCTAGTAACTACATCTCTTTGATGTTGAATGTAATGATAAAGAATTTGCTTTAAGTTTAGTACTTTAGGCTCTCCATTTACAAGTGCAAGCATAATTATACTAAATGTATCTTCCATCTGAGAGTGTTTGTATAGATTGTTTAAAACTATATTTGCATTTGCATCTCTCTTAAGCTCTATAACTATTCTCATACCATTTCTATTACTCTCATCTCTAAGGTCAGATATACCTTCTAGTTTCTTTTCTTTAACTAGCTCGGCAATTCTTTCAACAAGTTTAGCTTTATTTACTTGGTAAGGAATTTCAGTAACAACTATTTGCTGTCTGTCATTAGCTCTTTCTTCTATAATAGCTCTTGCTCTAACCTTAACCTTACCTCTACCAGTTTGATAAGCTTGAGATATATTTTCTTTCCCCATTATAATTGCTGAAGTAGGGAAATCTGGACCTTGTACAAAAGGTATCAATTCATCTACTGAGCATTCAGGGTTATCTATTAAATGAATAGTTGCATCTATTACTTCACCTAAGTTATGAGGTGGTATAGATGTTGCCATACCAACCGCTATACCATTAGATCCATTAACTAATAAGTTTGGATATCTAGCAGGAAGTACAGATGGTTCTTTTAACGATTCATCAAAGTTATTTACAAAATCTACAGTCTCTTTATCTATATCTCTAAGAAGCTCTAAAGAAAGCTTACTCATTCTAGCCTCAGTGTAACGCATTGCGGCTGGAGAATCGCCATCTACAGAACCGAAGTTACCGTGACCATCTACTAATAGCGCTCTAGTTGAGAAATCTTGAGCCATTCTAACCATTGCTAGGTAAACTGCACTATCACCGTGTGGATGGTACTTACCTAGTACGTCCCCGACGATACGGGCTGATTTTCTATGTGGTTTATCTGGCGTTAAGTTTAACTCACTCATAGAATAAAGGATTCTTCTATGAACTGGCTTTAATCCATCTCTTACATCAGGAAGGGCACGACCAGCTATAACACTCATTGAATAATCAATATATGATTTTTTCATTTCCTCCGCTATCTCAATAGGGAGTACTCTATTTGTATTTTCCATGTAAACTCATCTCCTTCTTCCTATATGTCTAAGTTTCTTACATATTTAGCATTCTTTTCAATAAACTCTTTTCTAGGGGCTACCTTGTCTCCCATAAGCATGGAGAATACTTCATCAGCTATTACAGCATCTTCAATGTCTACTTGAAGTAAAGTTCTCTTTTCAGGATCCATCGTTGTATCCCATAACTGCTCAGCGTTCATCTCTCCAAGACCTTTGTATCTTTGTATGTCTACACCAGTTCTGCCTATCTCTTCTAATAGTTCAGTTAATTCCTCATCTGAGTACACATAGTGTTCTTGTTTTTGTTTTTTAATCTTGTATAGAGGCGGTTGAGCTGCATAAACATAACCATGCTCTATAAGAGGTCTCATATATCTAAATAAGAATGTCAGAAGTAGAGTTCTTATATGAGCTCCATCGACATCGGCATCGGTCATTATAACTATTTTATGGTATCTAGACTTTTCTAAATCGAAATCTTCAGCAATACCACAACCAAATGCAGTTATCATATTTTTAATTTCCTCAGAAGATAGTATTCTATCTAATCTAGATTTTTCAACGTTTAATATCTTACCTCTAAGCGGAAGTATAGCTTGAGTATGTCTATCTCTTCCTTGCTTAGCTGATCCGCCGGCTGAGTCCCCTTCGACTATAAATATCTCACTCTTTGCAGGATCTTTTTCAGCACAGTCAGCCAACTTACCTGGAAGCGATGTACTTTCAAGAACACTCTTTCTTCTAGTAAGCTCTCTAGCTTTCTTTGCCGCTTCTCTTGCTCTTTGAGCTCTAAGCGCTTTGTCTACTACTATTCTTGCAGTCGTTGGATTTTCTTCAAAGAAAGATCCAAGTTCTTCCATAGTTACACTGTCAACTAAACCTCTCATAAATGTATTTCCTAGTTTAGTCTTAGTTTGTCCCTCAAATTGAGGGTCAGTAAGTTTTACAGAAAGTACTACTGTTAGACCTTCTCTAACATCCTCCCCTGATAAACTCGCTTCACCATCTTTTAAGTATTTATTTCTCTTTGCATAATCATTTATAGTCTTTGTAAGTGCAGATTTCAACCCACTAAGATGCGATCCACCCTCATGTGTATTTATGTTGTTTGCAAATGAGTAAATGTTCTCTGTGTAACCATCTGTATACTGCATTGCTAACTCTATAACACAGTCATCAGCTTTTTTATCTAAATATATTATTTCATCATGAATTCCTGTTCTAGATTTATTTAAGTATTTAACGTACTCAATAAGTCCTCCAGTGTAGTGGAATTCTTTAATTTTTTCATGTTCGGATCTTTTATCTTCAAAAATTATCTTTACGCCTTTATTTAAGAATGATAATTCTCTTAGTCTGTACTCTAATGTCTCATATTTAAAGTCAATTTCATCAAATATAGTAGCATCTGGCATGAATTGTATTGTTACTCCAGTGTGGCCAGATTCTCCAACCACTTCCAATGCCCCTTGAACTATACCCTTTTTATAGGTTTGTCTATAAATTTTTCCATCTCTTCTAACTTCAGCAATCATCCACTCAGAAAGAGCATTAACTACAGAAACCCCAACACCGTGAAGACCTCCAGATACTTTGTATCCTCCACCGCCGAATTTACCTCCAGCATGTAGATTAGTAAGAACTGTCTCTAGTGTAGACTTTCCTGTTTTAGGATGTAGCTCAACCGGTATACCTCTTCCATTATCTACTACACTAACACTTCCGTCTTCGTTTATTGAAACGTATATCTCTGTACAGTATCCTTGCAACGCCTCATCTATACTATTATCTACAACCTCATATACTAAGTGATGTAAACCCCTTGGTCCTGTAGAACCAATATACATTCCAGGTCTTTTTCTAACGGCCTCTAATCCTTCAAGGACCTGAATCTGACTTGCACCATATTCTTGCTCCATCTACTTACCTCCATTCTCTATGCTAACAATTTCACCATTGTCTATATTAAAAATAGTTGTATTGTTTTTATCGAAAATATTTTTATGTGAAATTTCAGCTGTTGTAATAAACATCTGAATATTATCTAGCTTTTCAACCAGCAATCTTTGCCTAACTTCATCTAACTCACTGAAAACATCGTCTAAAATTAAAACCGGAAATTCTCCAACTTCTTGTCTAATAAGCTCGATTTCAGACAGCTTAAGTGATATTGAAGCTGTTCTCTGTTGTCCTTGAGATCCATATAATCTAACATCTAAATCGTCTATATAAATATTTAAATCATCTCTGTGGATTCCATACTTGGTTGTCCTCATTTCAATATCATTAGATCTATTTGAAGATAATTTTTCAATCAGTTTATTGTATACTGTATCAGTATTATCATCTTCTGTTAAATTTATCTGATTTTTATACTCAATAGACAGTATTTCCTTCTCATCGGTTAAATCCTTATGAAATGATTTAGATATGTTGGATAATTTTTTTATAAAATCTCTCCTCAAAATATAAATATAGCATCCATACTTAGCTAGGTTAGTATCGTAAACATCCAATAGGTTTTCATCGACATATCGACTTTTAAGAAGTTTATTTCTCTGTAAAAGTATTTTATTGTAATTTGATAGATAATTATAATACTTAGGCATTATTTGACTTATTTCTTTGTCGATAAATGATCTTCTCTCTTTCGGTCCGTCTTTTACAAGTTTTAAGTCTTCAGGAGAAAATATAACCACGTTCAGATTTCCAAGTAATTCCTGTATTTTCTGTATTGGAATTTTATTTATCTTTATGCCTTTTTTATTTTTACTAACAATAATCTCAATTTTCTTTAAACCACTAGCTTTATCAAAGTTTCCGCCAATATATAAATTTTCACTATTAAATTTAATTAATTCTTTATCCTTGCTCGTTCTAAATGACTTGCCAATAGACAATATATAAATAGATTCTACTATATTTGTTTTGCCTTGACCATTTTTACCAATAAGTAGATTTATATTTTTATTAAATTCTACGTACAACTTCTCATAATTTCTAAAATTAACAAGCTGTAAATTTTTAAGGTTCACTCATATTCCCCCGTTTACAGTACTCTTAATTTTTCATCTTCAACTTCTACTATGTCTCCAGGCTTTAATTTACGGCCTCTACTTAGTTCTATTTCACCATTGACCTTGACTAAACCTTCTTTTATTAAAATTTTAGAATGTCCACCAGTCGATGTTATCTCTGCAAGCTTAAGAAATTGATCTAATTTTATAAATTCTGAATCTATTGGTATATCAATCATAAGAAGTCCTCCTATTTTATTAATTTAATATGAAAAAATATTCATCTAATTTTATATTATATCATAAAAAATCGATAAAAGCCTATATTTGATTAAGTTGAGCTTTCATCGATTTTTTATTATACTATATATTTTTATATTTTTGACATTAGTTTTTAATTTTAAACTATTTTTAATAATTTATTATATTTTTCACAGTATCCTTTGTCTTTTATTAAACATAGGCTGTTGTTTATCTCATATTCAGAATTTGCATTTACTAAAATAACAAGTTCATCTTCATCATCACTTAACACCTTGTAATCTATAAGGCAATCCTCAATAACTTTTAGTATATCTTTTCTATTGTAGTTTTTAAACCTCAGAAGTGCTCCACATTTTTCTCTTACAATTTGCTTTATATTCATTTTTTCTTTAGTAAACGACTCTACATTTGAAATTCGATTGTCAATTATATCTATTACATCTGAATAAACCGCACTACCTGTGGCCAAGCTTCCCGCTCCTTTACCTACAAAAGATACTTCTCCTACAGAATCTCCATTAACAACAACTATATTGAACTCATTGTCTATTCTAGCAAGAATATTATCTTTTCCTAATAAAACTGGTCTGACAAATGCGCTTACTTTGTCGTTTTCATACTTACTTTGCCCTATTAGTTTTATTTTGCACTCTAATTGTTTTGCATACTCTATATCCTTTTCATCTATTTCAGTTATCCCTTCCAGATACGCATCTTTCCAGTAGATTTGTTTGTCGTAAGCCAAAGTAGATAGAATCGCAAGTTTTCTAGCCGCATCATATCCCAAAACATCAGAATCGGGATTAGCTTCAGCAAAACCTAATTCCTGAGCCTGCTTTAACGCAACATCATAAGACAAGTTTTCTTCATACATCTTTGATAGTATAAAATTAGTAGTTCCGTTTAAGATCGCATTGATACTATTGATCCTGTTACCTCCTAGAGACTCAATAATCGATTTAATAATAGGAATTCCTCCTGCAACCGATGCTTCAAATTTCAGACTTACATTATTTCTTATAGCTATCTCAGTAAGTTCGTATCCGTACTCTGCCATAAGATCTTTATTTGCTGTCACTACATGGATTCCATTATTCAACGCCCTTTTTATATATTCGAATGTTGGATTCAAATTCCCCATTACTTCAACAAGTATATCTATATCGCCTTTAAAAACTTCGTCTACGTCATCAGTAACAATATCGAAATGCTCCCTGTTTATGTGTTTTTCTTTATTATTTACAAGTATTTTATAAACTTCTATATAATTCTTATCTTTATTTTTTTCAATAATTTCTATAAATCCACTTCCAACTGTTCCATATCCAAGTACCCCTATTTTTATTTTATTATTCATAATTGCCCTCCTAAATTTATTTTTTATATTATTTGTAAATTTATAGAGCAACTGGTCAGTTCTCTCACCTTGTTACTAAATCCGATTATTAAAAATACATACTTGAAACATTTGCTTTTCATTTTTAAATTTACAATTCTCAGACTTAAATCCAATTTATTATTTATAACTTTCTTTATATCTTTGTATACAGATATTGATTTAATATTTTTTAAATTTCTCATATGTATTTTAATCTCCTCTCCAATAAAATTTTGTACAAAAAAATAGACTAATCCCAAATAAAGGGACGAGTCTATTTCGCGGTTCCACCCAATTTGAGGTATTTCAAAATATTGAAAAGCCTCCACTTTGTACTTTAACGCAGCTAACGGTTAATCTTACTAAAACTATGTAACTTCAGATTACAGCTCCTAGGTAGTTTTCAATTCCTCTAACTTGAAAAGTCTCTCAGCCGGTGGACTTTTTTCTCTGGCAGTCGAATTAAATTTACTCTTCCTATTCATCGCTTTTTATTATTAAATTATATATACATATTTTTTTATAAATATCATAACATTCAATGATTTATCTCATTTTTTATAGAATATTTATTATAAAAAAATATACAATAAATATTTTATTTTTAAATTTCTAAATTATTTTAAGTTTATTGCATTTAATTATATTTATACATTTTTCAAGAATTTGTGCATAAAAAAACCCCCATCCTTATCGAAATAAGGACGAGAGTGCATTTCCCGCGGTTCCACCAAATTTAATCTCCATAATTTTGAAGATTCACTTTAACAACTATAACGTAGTTAACGACTTTTCTTACTGAAATCTATTTAGATAACTTCAGAAAGTAGCTCCTAGGTAGTTTTCAATCTCTCTAATTTAAAAGGTCTTTCAGCCGATGAACCTTTCTCTCTTAAAACCGAATTAGATCTACTCTTCCTATTCATTGCTTTTTGTATATTGTACACTATTATAGTTATCTAAATCTCTGTTGTCAATAGTTATTTTATGCTTACGATACTCTTACTGGTAATAATAGATAAGTATAGTCAGTTTCATTTGAAGGTTTTATAATACAAGGGTTTACATTTGTTGTAAGTTCTATAAATATTTCTTCGCTTTCTATGTTTTTTAAACCTTCTATAAAATATCTAGAGTTAAAAGCTATATCCAAATAATCTCCATCAAGTTCAAGGGCAACTTCTTCATATACATTACCTTTTTCAGTGTTTGAAGTAATAGCCATTATTTCATCTCTTATAGAAAGTTTTATAAGATTATTCTTTTCTGTTTGAGAAAGAAGTGATGCTCTTTCTATACTATCCAATAAATCTCTAGTATTTAATTTTACTTTAGTATTGTATTCCTTTGGAAGAAGTTTTTTATAGTCTATGAAATCTCCTTCTAGAAGTCTAGTTATAATTTTAGTGTCTTTTATCATAAATACTGCATTTTTTTCGTTAAATCCAAGTCCTATACTCTCTTCGCTTGTAAGTAAGCTATTTACATCTATCAATGTTTTGCCTGGAATTATAACTTTTACATTTTGTAACTGATTTTCGAAATTAGAAGTTCTAACTGCAAGTCTATATCCGTCAATAGCAACTAAGCTAATATTTCCATCTTGTATTTCTAATAATTCTCCCATTAGTATAGGTTTTGTTTGGTCTTGAGATATAGCAAAAACTGTCTGCTTTATCATATTTTTAAGAAGTTCCTGTGGTATATCACAAAGAGCACCATCCTCAACATCTGGAAGTTTTGGGAATTCTTTAGCAGGATACCCCTTTATTTTAAATTTAGAGTTTACACAATTTATATAAATGTTATTTTCATTATCTGTTTCTAGCTCTACAAATGAATCAGGCAACTTTCTTATGATATCCCCAAACAATCTAGCATCAACTACAATTTCTCCTTCTTCTTGTACTTCTGCCTGTGTATAAGTTTCTATTCCGATCTCTGCATCATAACCTGTTATTTTCAATTGATCATTCTTCGCAACTAATAATATACCTTTTAGTAGTTCTATAGTAGTTTTACTATTAATGGCTTTTTGAGCTATTCCGATTTTATTAGCTAAAGTTTTTTGGTTTATGATTATCTTCATTGTGGATAACCTCCTTTTTCAATAAATATAAAAAATTAAAGTAATAAGATAGTAGTCATAGTAGTAGGTGTTGTTGATTATGTGCATAAGTATATAAGGCCCAATAAACGTAAAGATATTAACCTGTGTACTACATGTTAATATCTTTGTTGTTTAAAAGTTAATATTTTGTGAATAAGTTTGAGCTAAAAAAATATGCACATCTTATCAAGAGGTTATAAACATGCTACTGTGTATAATCCCTACCCCTTTAATTCCGATATTATTTTGTTTATTTTATACTTTACATCTTCGTCTGCTTCTATATCTTTGGAAACTTTGTCACATGCGTGTATTACAGTGGTATGATCTCTTCCGCCGAATTCTTCACCTATTTTCGGAAGAGATAAATCTGTAAGCTCTCTAGTTAAGTACATAGCTATCTGTCTAGGATATGCTATAGATCTAGTTCTCCTCTTAGAATTGAAGTCTTCCATCTTTATATTGAATACAGAGGATACTTTTTCTTTAATTCTAGGGATATTAACCTCTTCACTTTGTGAATTAGATATAATATCTTTTAATGCTTCAGTAGCTAAATCTTGTGTAATCAACCTATTGCTAAGTGATGAATAAGCTACAACTCTAGTAAGAGCGCCTTCAAGTTCCCTTATATTTGACTTGATATTTTGCGCAATATAAGACATTACCTCATTTGGGACTTCTATTCTCTCCATTTGGGCTTTTTTTCTAAGTATAGCTATACGAGTTTCGTAATCTGGAGCTTGTATATCAGTTATAAGCCCCATTTCAAATCTAGATCTCAATCTATCTTCTAGTGTAGGAATATCTTTTGGAGGTCTATCGCTCGAAATTATTATCTGTTTGTTTGCTTCGTGTAGAGTATTAAAAGTATGGAAGAACTCCTCTTGAGTTCTCTCTTTACCAGCAATAAACTGGATATCATCTATTAATAGAACGTCTACGTTTCTGTATTTATTTCTAAAATTTTCGTTTTTATCATCTTTTATTGAGTTAATAAGTTCATTTGTAAACTTTTCAGATGATACATACACTACCTTCGAATCCTTTTTTTGGCCTGCTATATGATGACCAATTGCCTGCATTAAGTGTGTTTTACCTAGTCCAACACCACCGTACAAAAACAGTGGGTTGTATGCTTTAGCTGGAGATTCTGCAACAGCTACACATGCAGCATGAGCGAATCTATTACTGTTACCTATGACAAATGTATCAAAAGTATACTTTGGATTTAAATTTGTATAGATTTTTTTAAACTCCGTGTAGTTCTCTTCTGAATTAATATCATCAATTTCCTTTTCACTAAGTACAAATTTTATATTGTATTGTTTCAATGAAACTTGTTTTATAGTGTCTTGTAGTATACTAAGGTATCTGTCTTCTAGCATACCTTTGTTAAACTCATTAGGAACAAGAAGATATAGATCGTTCATTTGTATTTTTAGCGGAACAATGCTTTTAAATAGTGAAATATAACTCGTTGTACCTATATCACCTTTAATTAATTGCAAAGTTTTATCCCATAAAGAAACTACCTCCATAATATAAACCTCCGTACCGATTTAGTTTTTTCCACAATATATTAACAAAAACAACGAATATATTTATAAAATTACAATTGCTTAAAATATATGGATAGTTATGTTGATAAATAAATATTATTGTAAAATTTAAGATAAATATAAACAACTTGTAGATAAAATTATTAACGTTATAAATATTAGTATAACTAAGGTTTAAATGATAATAATAAAAGTTATTAACATCTTTATCCACAACCTGTGTATAATTCTGGATAAGTTAATATAGTTATCAACTTATCAACAAGTATATTAATAATATCAAAATATATATCAAACTTCAAGAATTTATCCAGAATATTAACAGCCTGTTGATAAAATTATCAACTATTATAATTACTTTGCTTATATATAGTAGTAAAAAGTGATTATGTCTCTAATTTTTTCTATTTAGGTATTTTTTTGTAAATCTTTCAAACTCCGATAAAAACTCGTTGACAAGTAGTTAAAAAGTATTTATAATTGTATGTGTTATATTTACTCTGACGGTAAAGTTATTTTTTTTAATAAACGGAAAACAGAATGAGAAAGGCGGTGCCATATAATGAAGAGAACTTATCAACCTAAAAAGAGACAAAGAAAGAAAGAGCATGGTTTCAGAAAAAGAATGAAAACATCTAACGGAAGAAATGTGTTAAAGAGAAGAAGAACTAGAGGTAGAAATAGATTAACTCATTAGTTACAGGAGGCCGCTTATATAGTGGCCTTTTTGTGTAATTTTACGAGATTTATTTGTGTTTATGGAGGTAAATGATG
Organism: Metaclostridioides mangenotii; assembly: GCF_017873185.1. Lineage (GTDB taxonomy): Bacteria > Bacillota > Clostridia > Peptostreptococcales > Peptostreptococcaceae > Metaclostridioides > Metaclostridioides mangenotii. The sequence goes on along the minus strand of NZ_JAGGJX010000009.1, from coordinate 66,430 downwards.
TACTTTAGTAGAACAAACGGTATAAAAAAGGATTCTGATTTTAGAAAGGTATATAAACACGGTAAATCTTTTGCAAACAAATATTTAGTAATATATATACTGAAGAATAGATCAGATACAAGTAGAATTGGAATATCTGTTTCTAAAAAAGTAGGAAAAGCCGTTACAAGAAACAAAGTTCGAAGATTAATAAAAGAAGCTTACAGATTAAATATAGATAATAAAATCAAGCCGGGATATGATATAGTATTTATAGCTAGAGTTTCTAGCTCAAATGCTAGCTTTGAAGATATAGATAAATCTGTGAAATACTTGGTTAAAAAAACTGGCGTGTCTAATTAATGTACTTTATATTATAAGTATATAATAAGGAGGTAATATTTTGAATAAAATAGTTTACTTATTAAAAGGTATTGGAGCTTTCTTAGCGAAGTTCTGTATATATATAGTAAGGTTTTATCAAAAATATATTTCTCCACTTAAAGGCCCTACGTGTAGATTTTATCCAACGTGTTCACAATATTCGATAGATGCATTTAAAAAGTATGGATTATTAAAAGGTATGTATTTGTCAATAAAGAGAATCTTAAAATGTCATCCATTTCATCCAGGAGGATACGACCCTGTGAAGTAAAATAGACATTATTATTTGGGAGGTTTAAATTTGAATTTTATAGGAGAAATATTAGGACAAGTTCTTAGGGTAATATTTGAATTTGTTAATCACTATGGATTATCGATCATTTTATTTACGATAATTATAAAGTTTATACTATTACCGCTTACAGTTAAGCAGACTAAGTCGACGCAGGCGATGCAAGAAATTCAGCCTCGCATAAAGGAAATACAAGAAAAGTACAAAAATAAACCAGAGAAACAAAATCAAGAAATTCAAAAGTTATACTCAGAATCTAAGATAAACCCTCTTGCAGGATGTCTACCTCTTTTGGTACAAATGCCTATAATAATAGGACTATTTTGGGTGCTTAAAGATCCAGTTAAATTTGGTGTTTTTGATTCGCAGTCTGCCTTTAAAATAGCAGATACAGGATTTTTATGGATAAAAAGTTTAACAACGCCTGATTATATAATGGCTATTTTTTCTGGGGTTAGTGCGTTTTTAATGCAAAAAATCACAACTCCTACTGATCAATTAGAAGGTTCTATGAAAGCTATGACTTATGTAATGACTGGGTTCTCATTTTATTGGGGATTTATTTTTCCAGCAGGACTTACACTTTATTGGACAGTAAGTAATCTATTCTCAGCAGCACAACACTTATTGATAGTTGGTCCATTAAAACGAAGACTTGCTAACGCTAAGGAGGATACAATCAATGATTCAAAGCCTAGAATTAAAAAGCAAAAATAAAGAAGGTGCTATATCTCAAGCTTTAGCTAAATTTAATGCAAAACGAGAAGATATAGAAGTAGAGGTTATTGAAAACCCAAGTAAAGGCTTCTTAGGTTTAATAGGGGCTAAAGATGGAGTTTACAAGATAACTCTAATAGAAAAAGCAGCACAAGTAAAATCGGAGCAAATAATAGCTGAAACAGAAACGGAAGTAGCTGTATCAGGAGAAGAAAAAAAATCTGAAGCAGAGATTTCAAAGAATTTTGTTGAAGGAATTCTAAAAAATTCGAATATCGATGCAGAAGTTAAGGTGGTTCAAGAAGGAAATTTAATAAAAATTGATATCGTTGGAAAAGATGCTTCTAGCTTGATTGGTAGAAGAGGAGAGACTTTAGACTCTATTCAACTTTTAACTGGACTAGCTTTAAATAAGATAAATAAAGACTCTAAGATGAGAGTTCTTATAGACATAGGCAACTACAGAAAAAAGAGAAAAGAATCTTTAATCAGATATGCAAACAAAGTTGCAAGAGAAGTTGCCAAAACTAAAAAGACAAAGAAATTGGATTATATGAATCCTTATGAGAGAAGAATTATACATTCAGCTCTACAAAATGATAAGTATGTTATAACTTACAGCGAAGGAACAGATCCATATAGAAGATTAGTGATCGAATGTAAAGGGTAAAAGATAGCCTCCTATGTGATAGGGGGTTTTATTTTTTAAATTTATTATATATAATATTTAGGGTTATAATAATAGTTAATAAATTGAAATGAATAAATTGAGAGGTGATGTCCTTGTTTATAGATGATACAATAGTTGCAATAGCTACAGCACCTGGTGAAGGTGGTATTGGAATACTTAGAATAAGTGGAGAAAAATCTCTGGAGGTAGCTCAGAGTATTTTTAAGTCTGTTTCTGGAAAGAGAATAGACGAGTACAACAACAGTACTTTGATATACGGAAATATTGTCGACAATGATAAAATTATAGATGAAGTACTGCTTGCTTATATGAAAGGTCCAAAATCTTATACAGCAGAAGATGTAGTAGAGATAAACTGCCATGGTGGTTTTATATCTGTAAAGAAAATTTTAGAGCTTATACTTTCTAAAGATGTAAGACTTGCTGAAGCAGGGGAATTTACAAAAAGAGCTTTCTTAAACGGAAGAATAGACTTATCTCAAGCTGAGGCAGTAATAGATGTGATAAACGCTAAAACTAGCAAATCTCATGAGGTAGCTCAGGAGCAATTAGAAGGGGCTCTATCTCTTAAGATAAGAAGCTTAAGAGACAAGGTAACAGAGCTACTTGCCCACGTTACAGTAGCGATAGATTACCCAGAAGAAGATATAGAGTTTATTACTTACAATACGCTTAAAGAAAAAACAGAAGAACTAGAAAAGGAAATCAAAAAGCTTTTTGATTCATCTGAGAGTGGAAAGATATTTAGAGAGGGACTTAAAACAGTAATAATCGGCAAGCCAAATGTCGGAAAATCTTCTCTATTAAACTTGATTTTAGGTGAAAAGAGAGCGATTGTAACAGATATACCTGGTACAACTCGAGATGTTATAGAAGAGTTTGTAAACTTGAGGGGAATTCCTATTAAGATAGTTGATACAGCTGGAATAAGAGAGACTGAAGATGTAGTGGAGAAAATAGGTGTAGAAAAATCTAGAAAATCACTTTCGAGCGCTGATTTAGTGATTATGGTTCTAGATTACTCTGAAAAACTTACAGATGAAGATATAGAAATACTCGAAAACATTGATAAGAGCAAGACTGTAGTTTTATTAAATAAAGCAGATCTAAAAAAACAAATTGAAGAAGAAAAAATAAGTAATTATGTAGAAAATAATAGTATAATAGAGATAAGTGCATTAAAACAAGAAGGCATAGAAAAATTAGAAGATAAAATAGAAAGTCTAGTTTATAAAGGCGAGGTAAGAAACTCTTCCGATATAGTAATAAGCAATACTAGACATAGAGATGCACTGGCTAAAGCACATAAATCTGTATTGGATGCACTAGATGCAATCTATCAAAATATGCCACTGGATTTTATAGAGGTAGATCTTAAAAATATATGGGATTACCTTGGATACATTAATGGAGATACTGTTACAGAAGATTTACTGGATAATATATTCAGCAACTTCTGCATTGGGAAATAAATATACTGTTTTTCATGAAACTCAAGTATAAAGAAAGGAGCCGTAAAATGAAAAGATATAGAGCAGGAGAATACGACTTTGTAGTAGTTGGAGCAGGACATGCAGGATGTGAAGCTTCTTTAGCTACAGCTAGAATGGGTTATAAAACTCTAATGGTTACAATGTCATTAGATTCAATTGCATTACTTGCATGCAATCCTTCAATAGGAGGTACAGGTAAAGGTCAATTGGTAAAAGAGATAGATGCACTCGGCGGTGAGATGGGTGTAAATATAGATAAGACTTTTATACAAAGCAGAATGTTGAATACAGCTAAAGGACCAGCTGTTCATTCACTTAGAACACAGGCGGATAAGTTTAAGTACCATGAGGAAATGAAAAGAACTCTTGAGAATGAACCTAATATTGATTTAGTTATGGATGAAGTAGTAGATATAATAGCTGAAGACAATATTGTAAAAGGGGTTGTTACAAAATTAGGTTGTGAGTACTATGCAAAAGCAGTAATACTTGCAACAGGAGTTTATCTAAACTCAAAAATACACATAGGAGAAATTTCGTTTAACGAAGGTCCTAATGCCCTTGGATACGCTAAAAATTTAACTGAAAGCTTAGTTAATTTGGGGCTTAGAATGAGAAGATTTAAAACTGGTACTCCAGCTAGAGTACACAGAGATAGTATAGATTTCTCTGTTATGGAGATACAAGATGGAGATGAGAAGATAACGCCATTTTCTTTTATGAGCGATAACTTACAAATAAATCAAGAACCTTGTTATTTAACTAGAACTACGGAAAACACAAAAGAAGTTATAATGAATAATTTAAATAGATCGGCTATGTACAGTGGTGAAATAGATAGTACAGGAGCGAGATATTGTCCGTCTATAGAGGACAAAGTAGTTAGATTTAGTGATAAAACATCTCATCAGTTATTTATAGAGCCAGAGGGGTCTGATACTAAGGAGATGTACGTTCAAGGTATATCTACTAGTTTACCTTATGAAATACAAGTTGAGATGTATAGAACTATAAAAGGGTTTGAAAATTGCAAGATAATGAGACCTGCATACGCTATAGAGTACGATTGTGTAGACCCTACACAACTTAAAATAAACCTAGAGATAAAAGGTGTAGAAAATCTATTTAGTGCTGGACAATTTAACGGTACTTCTGGATATGAAGAAGCTGCATCTCAAGGTCTGATGGCTGGAATTAACGCGGTTAGAAAAATAGAAGGTAAAGAGCCTTTTATACTAGATAGATCTGAGGCATATATAGGCGTTCTTTTGGATGATTTAGTTACAAAAGGAACTAACGAGCCTTATAGAATTATGACTTCTAGAGCTGAGTACAGATTATATTTAAGACAAGATAATGCAGATATGAGGCTTACAGAAAAAGGATATGAAATTGGTCTAGTTACAGAAGAGAGATACAAAAGATTTTTAAATAAAAAAGATCAAGTACAACAAGAATTTGATAGACTAAAATCAGAAAGAGTTACTCCAAAAGATGTAAATGATCAATTGGAAAAATTAAATGCCTCACCTATAAAAGTTGGAATATCTCTATACGAATTTTTAAAAAGACCAGAAGTAACTTATGCTCTTATTGAAATGATAGGTAAAGGTCCGGAGTATAAAGTTTCAAATGAGGTCAAAAATCAATGTGAAGTTATGACTAAGTATGAAGGTTATATAGATAAACAATTAAAGCAAATAGATCAGTTTAAGAAACTAGAAAATAAAAAACTAGATGAGAATTTAAATTATTCGTCTATTGATGGGCTAAAGATAGAAGCCAGACAAAAACTGGATGAGATAAAACCTATATCGATAGGACAAGCATCACGTATATCAGGAGTTTCACCTGCAGATATATCAGTACTTCTTATATATTTAGAGCAGATGAAAAAGACTAGAGGAGGAAATAATGAACAATAGGGATTTATTGAAATCTGGGATTGAAGGATTCGGAATAGATGTTGACGAAAGCATGTTAGATAAGTTTAGTAACTACAGAGAAATTCTTGTAGAATGGAATCAGAAGATGAATTTAACTGGAATAGAGGAAGAAAAAGAAGTGTTCATAAAGCACTTCTTGGATTCTATTTCTTCAGTTAAAAATGGGTATATAAAAGACGGTATATCCATTATAGATGTTGGAACAGGTGCTGGATTTCCGGGAATACCTTTAAGAGTATGCTTAAAAGATATAAAGTTGACACTTCTTGACTCATTGAACAAAAGAATAAACTTTCTTCAGACAGTTGGAGAAGAATTAGATTTAAATAATATAAATTATATACATGGAAGAGCAGAGGACTTTGGGAAAGATGCAGATTATAGAGAAAAATACGATGTTGCAACAGCAAGAGCAGTTGCTGGGCTTCCTGCTTTATTAGAGCTTTGCATACCTTTTGTAAAGGTCGGTGGTTATTTTATATGTTTAAAAGGTCCAAATGCAGACCTTGAACTTGAGGATTCAAAAAATGCTATGAGACTTTTAGGAGTAGAATTCGTAGAAAAGATTGATATAGTCTTACCAGATATAGATTTGAGTCATAATATATTAGTTTTTGTTAAAAAGATGAAGACTCCATCTAAATACCCAAGAAAAGCTGGAAAACCATCAAAAAATCCTATATTATAGAATATAATGAACAAAACACTCTGACATTTCCCAGGAAATATTTTAATTTATTTTTAATAGATAAAAATAGAGGTTTTATCAAAGTTGATGAAGAAATTAACTTTATATACGGAAATATATTTATATCTAAATAAGAGAGGTATGTTATGGAAGAAAAAAGAGTTATAGAGATAGCTGTAGATAAGTTAGTTCCAAATCCATATCAACCGAGAAAGGTTTTTTCACAAGTTTCATTGGAAGAATTAAGTAATTCTATAAAATCTTATGGAATACTTCAACCAATAACAGTTCGAGCTAAAGATGATAAATATGAATTGATTGCAGGTGAAAGAAGATTTAGAGCTGCAAAACTTGCGGGTTTAGAAACTGTTCCGGCGATTGTTAATAATATGGATGATGAATCATCTGCAGTTTTAGCTTTATTAGAAAATTTGCAGAGGGAAGATCTAAACTTTATTGAGGAATCTATAGGTTATGATAATTTAATAAGAGAGCACCACTTTACTCAACAACAGTTAGCTGAAAAGTTAGGAAAGAATCAGTCCACTATAGCCAACAAGCTTAGAATACTAAAATTACCTAATGTAATAAAAACTAGTTTAATAGAGAATAGTCTAACAGAGAGACATGCAAGAGCGTTTCTCAAGTTACCTAACGAAGAACTGATGTTACAAGTTTTAGATAAAGTAATAAAAAATGAATTAACAGTTAAGAAGACAGAAAAACTGATTAAGGACATTTTAGAAGGTTTGAACGATAACTCAGAGCAAGATAAAAAACAGAATATAAAAGGTGCTATGAGTATAAGAATATACCTAAATACTTTAAAGCAAGCCTTTGATGCTATAACTAATACAGGTATTGAAGCCAAATACAATGAGATAGATAAGGGAGACTATATGGAAGTCATTGTTAAAATCCCTAAAAAATAGAGATTACTGTATATCAGTAATCTTTTTTATTATAAATACTTTAGAACGGTATTTATGATAAAGTATTTATAATAAAAAAGATAGTTTAAACTATCTAGCATAAATAGACAAGCAAAAATAGAGAGGTGAATCCCATGGGAAAAGTTATTGCTGTTTTTAATCAAAAAGGCGGCGTTGGAAAAACCACTACAAATGTAAACTTGAGCGCAAGTATTGCACAAATGGGCAAAAAAGTGCTAGTTTTAGACCTAGATCCACAGGGAAATACAACAAGTGGATATGGAATTGATAAAAATGAAGTAGAAAATACAATATACGAAGTAATGTTAGATGGCTTAGATATAAAAGAGGCTATAATTTCTACAGAGTTTGAAAACATAGATATAGTAGCATCTGCAACAGAATTAGCTGGCGCTGAAATAGAGTTGTCAGAAATCGACGATAGAGAATTTATACTTAAAAAAGCTCTGTCTGGGGTGAAAGATAACTATGATTACATATTTATAGATTGCCCGCCTTCTTTAGGTATGTTGACTATAAACTCTCTGACATCAGTAGACAGTGTCCTTATACCTATACAGTGTGAATATTACGCACTTGAAGGGGTAAGTCAGCTGATGGAGACAATAAAGCTAGTTAAGTCTAGATTAAACCCAGATTTAGAAATACAGGGCGTTGTGCTTAGTATGTTTGATGGTAGGGCAAATCTGTCTATACAGGTTGTAGAAGAAGTTAAAAAGTATTTCAAAGGAAGTGTATATACTAGCTTAATCCCTAGAAATGTAAGATTAGCCGAGGCGCCAAGTCATGGTAAGCCAGCGATTTACTACGATAGCAGATGTAAAGGTTCTTTAGCTTACTTAGATTTAGCAGAAGAGTTTATATTTTTAGAGGAGGATGAGATATAGATGGAGAAGAAAACAAAGAGAAGTAATAGACTGGGGAAGGGACTTAGTGCGCTTATACCAGATACATATGAAGAAATAAATCATAAAGATATAGTTACTATAGAATTAGATAAAATATATCCAAATAATACTCAGCCTAGAAAGGTATTTGACCAAGAGAAAATAGAAATTCTAAGTGAATCGATTAAAAATCACGGAGTTCTTCAACCTATAGTTGTAAAGCCCGACGATGATAATAAATATATGATTATAGCTGGAGAGAGAAGATACAGAGCTTCAAAGCTCGCTAAAAAGAAAGATATCCCAGTTGTAGTAAAAGATATCCCGATGAAAAGTGTAATGGAGATAGCGCTTATAGAGAACCTTCAAAGAGAGAATTTAAACTCAATAGAAGAAGCATTAGCATATAAAGGTTTAATTGATCATTACAATGTTACACAAGAGGAGATATCAGAAGCAGTTGGAAAAAGTAGACCTCATATTACAAATACATTAAGACTGCTAAATCTTGCTGAAGAAGTAAGAATCATGATAGACGAAGCTAGTATAACAGCAGGTCACGGTAAAGCACTCTTAAAAATTACAGACAAAGATGTTCAGATAAAATTAGCAAACAGAATAGTTGAAGAAGAATTATCTGTAAGAGAAGTTGAAGCAATTGCTAAGAAGATATGTGAAGGTAAAGAAGTAGAAGGACCAAAAAAATCAAAAGAAGAAAAAGATATGTTCATAGTGGATGTAGAAGATAAACTTATGAATGTATTTGGAACAAAAGTTAATATATCTAGGGGAAAAAGAAAAGGTAAGATAGAAATAGAATACTACAATGATGAGGATTTAAACAATATAATATCAATGATAATAGAGTAATATTAAATTCATATAACTGGAGGATTTAGATATGATTTATTTTGACAATGCAGCTACTACTTACCCAAAACCTGAAGAGGTATACGATGCAGTTTACGATTGTATGAAAAATTACTGTGCAAATCCAGGCAGAGCAGGTCACAAATTAGCTATGAAATCTGCTAGAAAAATTTATGATGCAAGAGAAAATATTGCCAAGTTATTTAATGTAGACAACCCAATGACAATCGTATTTACTCATAATGCTACAGATTCTTTAAACTTAGCAATTAAAGGTGTTTTAAAAAGTGGCGATCACGTAATTACTACGAGTATGGAGCACAACTCAGTTATAAGACCTATAAAGGCACTTGAAAGCAAAGGTGTAGAAAATACAGTAGTACAGTGTGATAAAGAAGGAGTATTAAATCCAGAAGATATAGAAAAAGCAATAAAAGACAATACAAAACTTATAGTAACAACACATGCTTCAAATGTGTGTGGGACACTTATTGATATAAAAGCTGTAGGAGAACTAGCTAATAAACATGGAATCTTATTTTTAGTAGATGCCTCTCAAACAGCAGGCGTATACAACATAGATGTAAAAGAGATGAATATAGACATGTTAGCTATGCCTGGACATAAATGTTTACTTGGGCCACAAGGTACAGGAGTTCTTTATGTAAAAGAAGATCTTAAACTAGATATTTTAAAAGAGGGCGGAACAGGAAGTAAATCTGAAGAATTAACTCAACCAGAATTATTTCCCGATAAATATGAATCAGGTACTCACAACACACCAGGTATAGTAGGATTAAACGAAGGTGTTAAATTTGTATTAGACAAAGGAACAGATAAAATAAGAGCACACGAAGAAGAGTTATGTCAGTACATGCTTGAAAAACTAAAGGAGATAGACGATATAAAAATATACGGTCCAGAAGATAGCAAAAAAAGAGCAGCAGTTATAGCTCTAAATATAGGGGATATGGACTCAGGAGAAGTAACATTTATATTAGATAATGAGTTTGATATAGCTACAAGATCGGGTATTCACTGTTCACCACTAGCACATTCTACACTTGGTACAATAGATCAGGGCGCAGTTAGATTTAGTATGGGGTACTTCAATACAACATATGAAATAGATAAAGCAATAAAAGCTTTGAAAAATATATCTGAAAATAGGGAATAAATCAGGCAAAATCAGAAAGAGACATATGTAAATGATAGCAAAATAATGTGAGCTAGCACGCCTCGACTGCTAGCTCACATTATTTTGCTATCACCTGTTTCTCTTTTCGACTATTTTATGTATACTACACCAATGTACCTATAAATAATCTTCTTCTTCTAGTACCGTATGACCACTCTCATAGTTTTTACCATCAACTGTAAGTTTTATTTTGCTTATACCAAGATTCTCTTTGAAAGTTTTAGCAACTGCATCTAAAGTAAGTGTTTCTGCGTCACTTCCTAGATTGCTGTTCATAAAGCTTGAGCTTACGTCTAAGAACCCTACTGTAGATCCTTCAACGTCTTTCTTTTCGAATGAATTAATGCTTGAACTTGGTATTATTTTTTGTTTGATTAGTTCGCTGTATAAAGAATTTGCATCTACTGAAGCTATTGCAACATCTTTTTTAACTAGAGAACCATTGTCTAAGTCTATAGTGTATACTGATGCGTTAGTCTTTTCTTTTTTAGAAGTATCAGTATTTTTATTTTCACTGCCTTTTGAACTAGTATTGTTTTTGTTAGTTTCTTTATCTTTAGAATCTTCATTAGTTGAAGTATCATCTTGTTCAGCGTCTTTTTCATCTGAAGCAGGTTCCTCTACACTTGAATTATTGTTGTTATCAGTTTGGTCATTTTCAGTATTTTTGTTGCTGCATCCAAATACAAATACCGCAACAGATAGTATACTTAATATTAATAATATTTTCTTTTTTAACATGTTTTAACACCTCTTTCTTTTTATCTATTATATCATAAATTAATCGGTTATATAATAAAATACAAAAATGGAACAAAATGTAAAGTATACATGTATACAAATTATCAATTTAAGAAAATGTAATAAAATGGGGTCAATTTATTTGTAAAATACTTTTAACATTCATAAATTTATGTAAAATTTACAATATTATCAAATAAAGTAGTGTTTTAAAATAATATAAGTTATAATTATATTATAAAAAACGTCTTCAATGAGGTGATAATAATATGGAAATATTAAGTCTTGGTGAAAAAATAAAAAAACTAAGAAAAGAAAAGAACATGACATTAAAAGAACTTGCAGGAGATAGAATAACTGCAGCTCAGATAAGCCATATAGAAAGAGATAAGTCTCATACTAGTTATGACTTACTGGAATATTTGAGTGATAAATTAGGAGTTAGCGTTGAATACTTGCTTGAAAATAAAGAGATGCAGTCGAAGAAATTGACAGATAACCTAATTTTAAAAATAGAAATTTACATAAATACAGGAAAATTAGCTGAAGCTGAGGACACAATAGGTAAGACATTAGATATTTGTAAAAAATACGATTTAGTAGAAAATTACGGTAGATGTAGTTTTTTATTGGCAAATATTAGATTAAAGCAAGAACAGTACGATTTGGCGGTTGTAAATTTTGAAAAGGCTTTATATTTCTTTATAAGAAAGAATGATAAAATTAATATTTTTAACTGTTATTTAAATATAGGTATGGTTTATATGAAACAAAATCTTTACGGAGTTGCAATTACACATTTTAATTTTGCTGAGGAATTGATAGCTGAAAATAAATTTGGTGATTACAATACTTATAAAGACTTGTACAGTAAAATAGCACTATGTTACATAAAAACAAATAAACCAGATAAATCTTTATTTTATGTAGATAAAGTAAATGAATTGGACTGTAGAAATGGTGTAGATAGCGAAGTGGATCTATTAGTTCTAAAAGCTAATAATTTATTTAAATTAGGAAAATTAGAAGAGTCTAAGATTTTGTTTAAAAAGGCATTGAAATTATTAGAAGGTGATAATGATAAAAATATACTTGCTGATGTATATTTAAATATTTCAGATGTATATACACACCTAGGAAATGTAGATAAAGTTATAGAGTATTCTCAGAGGGCGTATGATATAAAAACAGATTCTGGTGGCGATCATATGATGGAAGGTTTATTTAAAATTATCTCTGCATATATACAAAAGAGTGACTATTCGCTTGCAAAAAAATACTGTAAAATTGCATTGGCTGCATCAATAAAAAATAAAGATAAAATAAGTGAATACACGGTATTGAAAAAATATTCTGATATTTGTAAAGAGCAAGGAGAATCTAACTTATCTGTCGAATACTTAGCTAAGAGTATTGATATAGTATCTTCTCTAGGAGATCGTAAGGTGCTTGCTGGAATGTATATAGATATGGGCAAAATATATTCTAATATATCAAAAGAAAGTGAACTTGAATACTATCAAAAAGGACTAGATATGTACAAAGATCTCGGAATTATTTAAGAAAGATACATCTATACATGTATAGATACAATCTATAACACTAAGTTCGTATATATGATACTATTATTATGTATAGAAAAATGTGATTTAAACTTTAATATAGAGGAGATTTTAACATGAGAGTAGAAGTAGATGCTAGAGGGTTAGCATGCCCTAAACCAGTTATAAATACTAAAAAAGAGCTAGAAAAACTAAGTGATGGTATTGTAGTTACAACTGTAGACAATAAAATGGCAAAAGAGAATTTGCTAAAATTGGCAAAATCCCTAAATTTAGAGTCAAATATAGTTAAAGATGAGGAAGATTTGATAACTATAGAGATATTTAAAAATGGAGAAACTTGTGACTTAGCAGAAGCTGTTATTGAAGAAAATGATGATTTAGAAAATAGATGTATATTTATAACTAAAGATTCAATGGGTTCAGGAAGTGATGAATTAGGACAAGTTCTTATAAAAGGATTTGTTTATACTCTTACAGAGTCAAAACCATATCCAAAAAGCATACTCCTTGTAAATGGTGGTGTAAAATTAAGTACAGTAAATGAAGACACAATCGGAAATCTTAAAATTCTTGAAGAAGCAGGGGTTGAAGTTCTTTCATGTGGAGCGTGTTTAGATTACTATGACTTAAAAGATGAACTTAAAGTTGGAAGTGTTACAAATATGTACAGCATAGTCGAAGCTTTAAAAAATTCATCAAATACTATAACAATATAAATAGACGATTAAGTATAAAGAAGCTATTAATAAATAGATTTTAAAATAATAAAAGTGATTATATAAAAATAAAATATTATAGGAAACAATATAATGTCAGAGAGGAAATTACTATGAAAGAAATGTATATTGTGTCCTTTAATTCAACTCATCATGCTATAAGATCAGAAAAACTAATAAAAGAGCACGAAGTTGCTATCACAATGTTGCCCACACCAAGAGAAATTTCTGCTAGTTGTGGGCTTTCTGTTAAATTCTCAAAAGATGATTTAGAGGCTATAAAAAAAATACTTACAGACAATGAGATTGATTTTAAAGGAATTTACCACATAGATAAGAAAGAAGATGGAACTAAAGAAGTAAATGAAATTATATAGTAGGAGGAAAATATCTATGCCGATGGATTTGAAGATAGGTGACATCGTAGAATTAAAAAAACAGCATGCGTGTGGTTGCAAGGAGTTTGAAATAACCAGGATAGGTATGGATATAAAAATTAAATGTATGAACTGTTCTAGACTCATAATGTTGGATAGAGAAACATTAGAGAAAAGGGTTAAAAAGTTAATTAGAAAAGAAGAATAATCTAGCATACAATTATAACTTAATATATAAATCATTTAGATTTTATCAGCTGTGTTCTATTGTATGAAAAATAGTTTCTTCAAAATGAAGAAGCATTTTCATGGGGGTGCTTTAAATGGCAGTACAATTTGCAAAAAGAATGCAAGGATTAAAAGGATCAGAAATTCGTGAACTTTTGAAGCTTACTCAACAGCCTCAAATCATATCTTTCGCTGGAGGAATGCCTGCTCCAGAGATGTTCCCTGTAGAGGAAATGAAGAAAGTTTCAGTTGCAGTGCTTGAGGAAAATGGTAGGGCAGCAATGCAGTACACTACAACTGAAGGATATGAACCTTTAAGGGAGAAAATTGCTCAAAGAATGAATGATAAAAATCAAACTAATGTGGACAAAGATGACATACTAATTACTAGTGGTTCACAACAGGGACTTGATTTCGCAGGAAAGGTATTCATCGATGAAGGCGATGTAATACTATGCGAGAGCCCATCGTACATTGGAGCTATCAATGCTTTTAAATCTTATCTACCTAATTTTATAGATGTTCCAACTGATGATGGTGGAATGATTATGGAAGAATTAGATAAGATACTAGCTACAACTGATAAAGTTAAAATGGTTTATGTAATACCAGATTTCCAAAATCCTACAGGAAGAACTTGGTCTTTAGAAAGACGTAAAAAGTTTATGGAAATAATAAATAAATATGAAATACCTGTTTTAGAAGACAACCCATACGGAGACTTAAGGTTTGAGGGAGAGTCATTACCTTCTCTTAAAGCGCTAGATACTAAAGGTCTTGTAATATTTTTAGGAACTTTCTCTAAAATATTCTGTCCAGGGTACAGATTAGGATGGACTTGTGCTTCTGAGGAAATACTTTCTAAGTTTAACTTTGCTAAGCAAGGTGCAGACTTACAGGCTTCTACTATATCACAGATGGAAGTATCTAAATTTATGGACATGTACAGCCTAGATGAGCATGTCGAAAGTATCAAGGAAGTTTATGTTAAGCGTAGAGATGTAATGCTAAAAACAATGCAAGATGAATTCCCTGAAGGCATTAAATTTACACATCCCGAGGGAGGATTATTTACTTGGGTTGAATTACCAAGTCATTTAAATGCAAGAGAAATACTTCTTAAATGTCTAGAAAAAAATGTTGCCTATGTTGCAGGAGGAGGATTCTTCCCAAACGGTGGCAGAGAAAATACTTTTAGACTTAACTACTCTAATATGCCTGAAGATAAAATAAAAATAGGAATTAAGAGTATTGGTGAAGTTCTTAAAGAAGCTATGCAATTAGCAGGAGCTACAAAATAATAAGCAATTAGCAAAAGGGACATTGTATGTGAATATATTGACATATAATGTTCTTTTTATATTAATTAAAAAGAATACTGTTTTAAATTAAAGAATAAACAAATGATAAAATTAATAGATTAAATAAAGAGAAATGACTAACAACTAAATTTCACATTGGATGTTAGGCATTTATAAGAGGGTTATCTGGACAAGAAAAACATGATACGGTAGATTTAATTGTCAATGAAGTAAGACGTTTGACATGAAACCTAACTAATATGATATAGATTTAATTCACTACAGAATTTAAGATTTCCTCAGATTTACTTAAAAAGATAGGACTCTCTAGAATTGAGAGTCCTATCTTTTTTTAAAAATTATTTTAATAAGTCCTAACTAATGGAGCTTCGTAGTTTTCAATAAATTCGCTAATTTCTTCAAATGAATCAGAGAAAAGTATTTTATCTCTATCAGATTTAGATAAGAATCCTTCTGATACCATTAAATCGTACTGAGATGCAAGTAAATTGTAATATCCATTTACATTAAATAGTATACATGGATTAGAATGTTGACCAAGTCTTCCCCAACTAATAACTTCTGTTATCTCTTCAAGAGTTCCAGGACCTCCGGGAAGTGCTATATAACAATCAGATAATGAAATCATCTTAGCTTTCCGCTCATGCATTGTATCTACAGTATGTAGCTCAGTTAATCCTTGATGAGCGATTTCTCTATCTATAAGAAATTTAGGCATTACACCAATGACATGGCTCCCATTTTCTAAAACTTTATCTGCGATTAAACCCATAAGCCCTACATTACCCCCTCCGTAAATCAGAGTATTCTCATTATAAGAAATCCAGTTGGCCAGCTTAATAGCATTATCAGTATTTATTTTATTATTTCCGGCATTCGCACCACAATAAACAGCTATATTCATATTTATAATTCCTTTCTGCTTAGCGTTTTGATATAGAGTAACATATATTTTGTTAAAAAACAATGTAGAATGAAAAGGTGTAGATTTTATTAGAATATTATAGAAAACACCCTATGTTTATTATCTTTATAGTAGAGACATTTATTTTAGAATTAAAGATTATTATTTATGCAAAGGTCCAAAAATCGCATTTTACTACAAAAAAACAACGTTTCACAACATTTGTAGTAAAACTTTATTAAACTTATGATATTATTTTAGACAACGATTCGGAAGAATTTAGATGTATTAAAAATATCAATTTAAAGTTAGGTAACTCTACAAATCATGAAGATGAAAGGTAGAGAAAGCCAGGGGAAATTTAGATACGGGTTATAAATATAAGTAAGATTAAAAGAAGGAAATAAATCTGATTTGCTATATATATCAATATAACAAATCAGATTTATTTCCTTTTTATTTATATAAACTCCATATATAATGAAGGAAAAATTAAAAAAATATGGGACATAATTTTATTAAAACATTGATATCATGGGTGTGTAGAATGTAGAAAAAGGTAAAATTAGCTAAGAATTTGAAAGATGTATATGTTTTATAAAAAATAGGGTTTAAATTTATAAAACTGTAAATAATACTTATTATACGTGTAAAATACTGTAAAAATTGAATTTAAGGACATACTTTACAAAGAAAATAAAATATTTATTGAAAAGTACTTGACAATATGATAAAATTATTAGATGTGTTAGAATGAACTTTTGTTTTATTTTTAATTATATGAGAGGTGAAAAGTGAATGCCACATCCTGTCACAATAGGTAAAAGAACGCGAATGAGCTTTTCCAAAATAAAGGAAATAGCTGATGTGCCAAATCTTATAGAGATTCAAGTGGATTCCTATAAGTGGTTTTTAAAAGAAGGTCTAAAAGAAGTATTTGAAGATATATCACCAATAGAAGATTACACTGGAAATCTTATATTGGAATTTGTTGACTACTCTTTAGACGAAAAACCTAAGTACGATATAGAAGAATGTAAAGAGAGAGATGCTACATATTGTGCGCCTCTAAAAGTTAAGGTAAGACTTATTAATAAGGAAACCGGAGAAATAAAAGAACAAGAAGTCTTTATGGGAGATTTCCCTCTTATGACTAACAAAGGTACTTTCATAATAAATGGTGCTGAGAGGGTTATAGTAAGTCAATTGGTTAGATCTCCAGGTGTATATTATGCAGACGAGAGAGATAAAAACGGTAAGAGACTTATATCTTCTACTGTAATTCCTAATAGAGGTGCTTGGTTAGAGTATGAAACTGATTCTAACGATGTAATATCTGTAAGAGTTGATAGAACAAGAAAACAACCAGTTACAGTATTGCTTAGAGCATTAGGAATAGGTTCGGACTCTGAGATAATAGATCTATTAGGCGAAGACGAGAGACTTATCGCTACTCTTGAGAAAGATAGTACAAGTTCTGTTGAAGAAGGGTTAGTTGAAATCTACAAAAAATTAAGACCAGGAGAGCCACCAACTGTTGAAAGTGCATCTTCACTACTTAAATCATTATTCTTTGATCCAAAGAGATACGATTTAGCGAAAGTAGGTAGATATAAATTCAACAAGAAGTTATCTCTATGCTACAGAATTATGAACAGAATATCAGCAGAAGATGTTATACATCCTGAAACAGGTGAAGTATACGTTAAAGCTGGAGAAAAGATCCCTTATGAAGTTGCCAAAGACATACAAAATTCAGGTATTAACGTGGTGACTATTTTACTTGATGGGGATAAAAATGTTAAGGTCACTGGTAACAATTTCGTAGATATCAAATCGCATATTAAATTTGACATAGATGAATTAAATATCAAAGAGAAGGTACATTATCCAACTCTTAAAGAAATATTAGACAGCTATACAGATGAAGAAGAAATAAAAGAAGCTTTAAAACTAAGATCAAAAGAATTAGTTCCTAAACACATACTGTTAGACGATATAATAGCTTCTATAGATTACGAATTCAACTTATTCTACGAGGTAGGGAATATAGATGATATAGACCACCTAGGCAATAGAAGAATAAGATCTGTAGGTGAATTGTTACAAAACCAAGTTAGAATTGGTTTTTCAAGAATGGAAAGAGTTATAAAAGAGAGAATGACTGTTCAGGATATGGAAGCTATAACGCCACAAGCGTTAGTTAACATAAGACCTGTATCAGCTGCAATAAAAGAGTTCTTTGGTAGTTCTCAGTTGTCTCAGTTCATGGATCAAACAAATCCATTGTCTGAGCTTACTCATAAGAGAAGATTATCAGCCCTAGGGCCTGGTGGTCTTTCAAGAGAGAGAGCTGGGTTTGAGGTGCGTGACGTTCACCACTCTCACTACGGAAGAATGTGTCCTATAGAGACTCCAGAGGGGCCAAATATAGGGCTTATAAACTCACTTGGTACTTACGCTAAAATTAATGAATTTGGTTTTATCGAGTCACCGTACAGAAAATATGATAAAGAGACAAAGACAGTTACGCATGAGATACACTACTTAACTGCTGATGAAGAAGATTTATTCGTTAGAGCCCAAGCAAATGAGACTCTAACTGATGACAATCAATTTGTAAACAGCAGAGTTGTTTGTAGAACTATAAATGGTGCTGTTGAACTAGTGTCTGAAGATAAAGTTGATTATATGGATATATCTCCTAAGCAAGTTGTATCAGTTGCGACTGCAATGATACCTTTCTTAGAGAACGATGACGCCAACCGTGCCCTTATGGGATCAAACATGCAGCGTCAAGCGGTGCCGCTAGTTAGAAGAGAGGCACCGATCATTGGTACTGGTATAGAGTACAGAGCAGCTAAAGACTCAGGAGCCGTTGTTGTTGCTAAAAACCCTGGTGTAGCTGAGAGAGTAACAGCTGATGAAATAGTTATAAAGAGAGAAGATGGAAACAGAGATAGATACAATCTTCTTAAATTTAAACGTTCAAACTCTGGTACTTGTGTAAACCAAACTCCTATCGTAGACAAGGGAGAACAAATTCTAGCAGGAGATGTTATAGCTGATGGACCAGCGACAGATCTTGGAGAAGTTGCTCTTGGAAGAAACTGCTTTATAGCATTTATGACATGGGAAGGTTACAACTACGAGGATGCCATATTAATAAATGAAAGATTAGTTAAAGAAGATAGATTGTCTACAATTCATATAGAAGAATATGAGTGTGAGGCTAGAGATACAAAACTAGGGCCTGAAGAGATCACTAGAGATATACCTAATGTAGGGGATAGTGCAATTAAGAACCTAGATGAAAGAGGTATAATCAGAATAGGTGCTGAAGTTGATTCAGGAGATATCCTAGTTGGTAAAGTTACTCCAAAAGGAGAGACTGAGCTTACTGCCGAAGAAAGACTTTTAAGAGCTATATTCGGTGAGAAGGCAAGAGAAGTTAGAGATACATCTTTAACTGTTCCTCATGGTGAATCAGGAATAATAGTAGATATTAAACTATTCACTAGAGAAAACGGAGATGATTTATCTCCAGGAGTTAATGAACTTGTTAGATGTTATATAGCTAAGAAGAGAAAGATAAAAGTAGGAGACAAGATGGCTGGTCGTCATGGTAATAAAGGGGTTATCTCTAGAGTATTACCTGAAGAAGATATGCCGTTTATGGAAGATGGAACTCCTATGGATATAGTTCTTAACCCACAAGGTATACCATCTCGTATGAATATCGGTCAGGTTCTTGAGATGCACTTAGGTCTTGCAGCTAAGAAACTAGGTTGGTATGTTGCGACATCAGTATTTGATGGAGCTAATGAGTTCGATATCATGGATGCTCTTGAAGATGCAGGATATCCAAGAAATGGTAAACTTGATCTATATGATGGTAGAACAGGAAGTCCATTTGACAACAAGATAACTGTAGGTTATATGTACATGCTTAAACTTCACCATTTGGTTGATGATAAGCTACATGCAAGAAGTACAGGACCTTACTCTCTAGTAACTCAACAACCTCTTGGTGGCAAAGCACAATTTGGTGGACAGAGATTCGGAGAGATGGAGGTTTGGGCACTTGAGGCTTATGGAGCTGCTCACATACTTCAAGAGATACTTACTGTTAAGTCTGATGATGTCTCAGGACGTGTTAGAACTTACGAAGCAATAGTAAAAGGTGAAAATATTCCAGAACCAGGAATACCTGAATCGTTCAAGGTTCTAATAAAAGAGCTTCAAAGTTTATGTTTAGATGTAAAAGTATTAACTGATGAAGATCAAGAAATAGAAGTTAAAGAGTCTTTAGATGACGATGATATTAATATAGAAGAGTTTGAGTTAGACATGATAGATAATATGGGAGAGATAGAAGAAGCACATATTATTGAGGATGCTGATGGAGAACCAGAAGACGAAACTGAAGAAGAGCCAGAAGAAATAATTGAAGAAGAATTAAAAGGCTTTGTTGAAGATGATGAATATGATAAGGTCATAGATTATGACAATGAGGACTTTGATGTATAATTTTTTATAGCACATAGGAAATTGTGCTTTTGTAAGTACAATTTCCGCTATAAATGCTTCGAAAAAATCAAATAGAAGGGAGAGAACTCCTTGTTTGAATTAAACAATTTTGAGTCGATAAAAATAGCTTTAGCTTCTCCGGAGAAAATAAGACAATGGTCTAGAGGAGAAGTAAAAAAACCAGAAACTATAAACTACCGTACTTTAAAACCAGAAAAAGATGGTCTATTCTGCGAAAGAATATTTGGACCACAAAAAGACTGGGAGTGTCACTGTGGTAAATACAGAAGAGTAAGATACAAAGGTGTGGTATGTGATAGATGTGGTGTTGAAGTAACCAAATCTAAAGTAAGAAGAGAGAGAATGGGACATATAGAGCTAGCTGCTCCAATGTCACATATATGGTATTTTAAAGGTATACCAAGTAGAATGGGACTTTTACTTGATATGTCTCCTAGGTTCCTAGAAAAAATTCTTTACTTTGCATCGTATGTAGTTGTAAATCCAGGAGAGACTGGACTTAATGCGAAACAGTTACTAACTGAAAAAGAATACAGAGATGCTCTTGAAAAGTATGGCAATACATTCGAAGTTGGAATGGGTGCTGAGGCTGTAAAATCATTACTAAAGGCTATTGACTTAGATCAACAGAGTAAAGATTTAAGAGCAGAACTTAAAGATAGTACAGGACAAAAGAGAATCAGAACAATAAGAAGACTGGAAGTTGTAGAGGCGTTCAAAAAATCTGGAAATAAGCCAGAGTGGATGATACTTGATGCAATTCCTGTTATACCACCTGATTTAAGACCTATGGTTCAACTTGATGGTGGAAGATTTGCAACTTCGGATCTAAACGACCTGTATAGAAGAGTTATAAATAGAAATAATAGATTGAAGAGATTACTAGAACTTGGAGCTCCTGACATCATCGTAAGAAATGAAAAGAGAATGCTTCAAGAGGCAGTAGATGCTCTTATAGATAATGGTAGAAGAGGTAGACCAGTAACTGGACCTGGTAATAGACCACTTAAGTCTTTATCAGATATGCTTAAAGGTAAGCAAGGACGTTTCCGTCAAAACTTACTTGGTAAGCGTGTTGATTATTCAGGACGTTCAGTTATCGTTGTTGGACCAGAGCTTAAATTCTACCAATGTGGTCTTCCTAAGAAGATGGCACTAGAACTATTTAAGCCATTTGTAATGGATAAATTAGTTAAAGAGGGTTATGCACACAACATTAAGAGTGCAAAATCGATAGTAGAAAAAGTTAAGCCTGAAGTTTGGGACGTTTTAGAAGACGTGATCAAGAGTCATCCAGTACTTCTAAACCGTGCGCCGACACTACACAGATTAGGTATTCAAGCATTTGAACCTATTTTAGTTGAAGGTAAAGCTATAAAACTACATCCACTTGTATGTACGGCTTACAATGCTGACTTTGACGGTGACCAAATGGCCGTTCACGTTCCGTTATCAGTGGAGGCACAAGCAGAGGCTAGATTCTTAATGCTTTCTGTAAACAATATACTTGCTCCTAAAGACGGTACACCTATAACTACTCCATCTCAGGATATGGTTCTTGGAAGTTACTATTTAACAATAGAAGCTCAAGAAGGTGTAAGAGGAACTGGTATGGTATTTAAAGACTTCAATGAGTTGTTACTAGCGTACTTCAATAAAGCTGTAGATCTTCACGCTCTTGTTAAGATGAGAAGAGTTCATGAAGATGGAACAAGTTGCATTATCGAAAGTACTGTAGGTAGATTTATATTCAATGAAGGCGTACCTCAAGACTTAGGATTTGTTGATAGAGAAAAAGATCCGAGCGGACTGGAAGTTGATTTCCTAGTTGACAAGAAATCTCTAGGTAAAATAATAAATAAATGCTTTATAAGACATGGAAATACTATAACTGCTGAACTTCTAGACTACATTAAAGCTCTAGGATTTAAGTTCTCTACAATAGCAGGTATAACAGTTGCCGTATCTGATATGGATGTTCCGAAAGAAAAGGAAATCTATATAGGAGAGGCAGAAAAGAAAGTTGATAAATATGAAAAGGCATACAGAAGAGGTCTTATATCTGATGAAGAGAGATATGAAAGAGTTATAGAGACTTGGACAGAAACTACTGAAAAGGTAACTGACGCTCTAATGGATGGACTTAGCAGATTAAATAACTTATATATAATGGCGCATTCTGGAGCCAGAGGATCTAAAAACCAGATAAGACAGCTTGCAGGTATGCGTGGACTTATGGCCAATGCTTCAGGTAAGACTATGGAGATCCCAGTTAAATCGAACTTCCGTGAAGGTTTATCAGTACTTGAGTACTTTACATCTTCTCACGGTGCCAGAAAAGGACTTTCTGATACAGCGCTTCGTACTGCCGAGTCTGGATACTTAACAAGAAGACTTGTTGATGTCAGCCAGGACGTTATAGTTAGAGAAATCGACTGTGGTACAACAGATACTACAGAGATACTAGCTATTAAAGATGGGAACGAAGTTATAGAAGAACTTTACGATAGAATAGTAGGAAGATATGTAGTTGATGCTATAGTTCATCCGGAAACTGATGAAGTTATAGTAGAAGCCGACACTAGAATAACAGAAGATGAAGCTGACAAAATAATAGACGCTGGAATCAAATTGGTACACATTAGAACAGTTCTTAACTGTAGAACTAACCATGGAGTTTGTTCTAAGTGTTACGGTAAAAACTTGGCTACTGGTAAGGAAGTTCATATTGGTGAAGCGGTTGGAATCATAGCTGCCCAATCAATTGGTGAGCCGGGTACACAGCTTACAATGCGTACATTCCATACTGGTGGGGTTGCCGGTGGAGATATAACTCAAGGTCTTCCAAGGGTTGAAGAGTTATTTGAAGCCAGAAAACCAAAGAGTCTTGCTGTAATAACTGAAATTGCAGGTAGAGTAGAAATAAACGACTCTGACAAGAAAAAAGAAGTAACAATAATACCTAGTGAAGGTGAAAAAGAAGTATATGCAATTCCTTATGGTTCAAGACTTAGGGTTAAACACGGTCAAATGCTTAAAGCAGGAGAGCCGTTGATTCAAGGTTCAATTAACCCTCACGATATAGTAAGAGTTAACGGAATCATAGGAGTTCAAGAATATATAGTTAAAGAAGTGCAGAGAGTTTATAGGCTTCAAGGGGTTGATATAAACGATAAGCATATAGAAGTAATAGTTAGACAGATGTTATCAAAAGTTAAAGTTGAAGATCCTGGAGATACAGATTTACTTCCAGGAGGATATGAAGATGTATTAGTATTCAATAAGTGCAATGAAGAAGCTGAAGCTAAGGGGTTAAGACCTGCTAATGCTACAAGAGTACTTCTTGGAATAACTAAAGCATCACTTGCTACGGATTCATTTTTATCAGCGGCATCATTCCAAGAGACAACTAGAGTATTAACAGAAGCTGCTATAAAGGGTAAAGAAGATAACTTAATTGGACTTAAAGAGAATGTTATATTAGGAAAACTTATACCAGCTGGTACAGGTATGAAGAAATACAAAAATATAGCAGTAGAAAAGGTAGAAGCCTAAGAAAGCTTGAGTTTAAAAGAAATCTTGACAATCATTTATCCTGATGATAAAATGTTTAAGTGTGTAATTAAGAGTACACTAAGGATCCTACGGGGTTCTTAGTGGCTTTTAAATGCTACAATATTATTTAAAGCTAAAAGCATCAAACTATGTTAGACTCAGTAAATGTGTCTAAGCTTTGAACCGGTTGGCGATCTGTTTTAGATCGAAAATTAAAAGAAGGAGGTGCAGATTAATGCCAACAATTAACCAGTTAATCCGTAAGAGTAGAAAAGCTATTGAGAAAAAATCAGACTCTCCAGCACTACAAAGAGGATATAACTCACTTGATAAGAGAGCTACAGAAATAAAAGCTCCACAAAAAAGAGGAGTTTGTACATCAGTAAAAACAGTTACTCCTAAAAAACCTAACTCAGCGTTAAGAAAAGTTGCCAGAGTTAGACTTACTAATGGTATAGAGGTTTCAGCTTATATACCAGGAGAAGGACATAACCTACAAGAACATAGTGTTGTTCTTATAAGGGGAGGAAGAGTTAAAGACCTTCCAGGGGTTAGATACCACATATTAAGAGGAACTCTTGATACTGCAGGTGTAGAAAAAAGAATGCAGTCTAGATCAAAATATGGTGCAAAGAGACCTAAAGAAGCAAAGAAATAATAACTGTTTAAATTAATTATAGTTTAGGTGCTTTAAATATAGAGAAATATATTTATGGCATCACGATATGTCAGTGCATATCGAGTACCTATGATTTAATATTTAATATTTAAGGAGGGAAGCAGAATGCCAAGAAAAGGTAATGTTCCAAAGAGAGAAGTTTTACCAGATCCAATGTATGGAAGTACGGTAGTTACTAAGTTAATAAATAACTTAATGATAGATGGAAAAAGAGGGAAAGCTCAAAAGATCGTTTATGACGCTTTCGCAATAGTAGCAGATAGTACAGGAGAGGATGCTCTAGAAGTATTTGAAGCAGCTATGGAAAATATAATGCCAGTTCTAGAAGTTAAAGCTAGAAGAGTTGGTGGAGCTAACTATCAAGTGCCAATCGAGGTTAGACCTGAAAGAAGACAAACTTTAGGTTTAAGATGGTTAGTAAAATACACGAGAGATCGTGGAGAAAGAGGCATGGTTGAAAAGCTTGCTAAAGAAGTAATGGACGCAGCTAACAACACGGGAGCTTCAGTTAAGAAGAAAGAAGATACTCATAAAATGGCAGATGCTAACAGAGCGTTTGCTCATTACAGATGGTAGCATATACAGATATCTTATAAATTGATTAAGGATATCATAAGGAGGAAGGACCATGGAAAGAAAATTTCCTTTGGAGAGAACAAGGAACATAGGAATCATGGCTCATATAGATGCAGGTAAAACAACGACTACAGAAAGAATCCTGTTTTATACTGGGCAAACTCATAAAATAGGGGAGACTCATGAAGGGGCTTCTCAAATGGACTGGATGGAGCAAGAGAAGGAGAGAGGTATAACAATTACTTCTGCCGCTACTACTGCTACATGGAAAGACCATAGAATAAATGTTATAGATACTCCAGGACACGTTGACTTTACAGTTGAGGTTGAAAGATCTCTTAGAGTTCTTGATGGTGCAGTTGCAGTATTCTGTGCTAAGAGTGGGGTTGAACCTCAATCTGAGAACGTATGGAGACAAGCAGAAACTTACGGAGTACCAAGAATAGCGTTTGTAAATAAAATGGATAGAACAGGTGCAGACTTCCTAAACGTTGTAGATATGATGAAGGATAGATTAGCATCAAATGCTGTTCCACTACAATTGCCAATAGGTAAAGAAGATTACTTTACAGGTATCGTTGATTTAATAGAAATGAATGCAGTTATATACAAAGACGACTTAGGTGTTGATATGGAAATAACTGAGATACCTGAAGACTTAAAAGATATGGCAGCTGAGTATAGAGAGAAATTAGTTGAAGCTACTGCTGAGACTGATGAAGACTTAATGCTTAAATACCTTGAAGGTGAAGAAATCACTAACGATGAATTAAAAGTTGCTATAAGAAAAGCTACAATAGCTTGTGAAATGAATCCTGTTTTCTGTGGTACTGCATACAGAAATAAAGGTGTTCAGTTACTTATAGATGCTGTTTTAGCTTATTTACCAGCTCCAACTGATATAGCTTCTATAAAAGGTATATTACCAGATGGAGAAGAAGCAGAAAGACATTCTTCTGATGAAGAGCCGTTTTCAGCTCTTGCATTCAAAATAATGACTGACCCATTCGTAGGTAAATTAGCATTCTTCAGAGTTTACTCTGGAACTCTAGAATCTGGATCTTATGTTCTTAACTCAACTAAAAACAAAAGAGAAAGAATTGGTCGTATACTACAAATGCATGCGAACACTAGAGAAGAAATAACAAAAGTATTTGCAGGAGATATAGCAGCTGCTGTTGGTCTTAAAGATACTACAACAGGAGACTCTTTATGTGATGCTTCTGCACCAATAATACTTGAATCAATGGAATTCCCTGAACCAGTTATAGATGTTGCAATAGAGCCTAAATCAAAAGCTGCTCAAGAAAAAATGGGTGTTGCTCTTCAAAAGCTTGCTGAAGAGGATCCAACTTTCAGAGTTAGAAGTGATCAGGAAACAGGACAAACTATAATCGGTGGTATGGGTGAGCTTCACCTAGAGGTTATTGTTGATAGACTTCTTAGAGAATTCAAAGTTGAAGCCAATGTTGGTGATCCACAAGTTGCCTATAGAGAAACTATTACTCAACCAGTTGATGTTGAGCATAAGTACTCTAAACAATCAGGTGGTAGAGGTCAATACGGACACGTTAAGATCAGAGTTAATCCACTTGAGCCAGGTGAAGGATACAAATTCGAAAACAAAACTGTTGGAGGATCTGTACCTAAGGAGTATGTTGGACCAGTTGATCAAGGTATCCAAGGAGCAATGCACGCAGGTGTTATAGCTGGATATCCAGTTGTTGATATTGGTGTTGAACTATACGACGGATCTTACCATGAGGTTGACTCTTCAGAGATGGCCTTTAAAATGGCAGGTTCTATGGCATTCAAAGACGCCCTTAAGAAAGGTAATTCAGTACTTCTTGAGCCTTACTTCAAGGTTGAAGTTGTTACTCCAGAGGATTACATGGGAGACGTTATGGGTGACTTAAACTCAAGAAGAGGATTAATCCAAGGTATGGAAGCTAGAAGCGGTGCTCAAGTTATAAACGCATTCGTTCCACTTTCAGAAATGTTTGGATACTCTACAGATCTTAGATCTGCAACTCAAGGTCGTGCAACATATACTATGATATTCGACCATTATGAGCAAGTTCCATCTTCTGTAGCTAAGAAAATAGCTGAAGGAAGACAAGGATAATAAAGTTATTAAATTTTTAATATAAAATATAGATAAAAATCTAAAAACAATAGCTAGGTGGTCAAAACCACCTAGCATGTAAATAAAGGGAGGAAAGTAAAAAATGGCTAAATCTAAATACGAAAGAACTAAGCCGCACGTTAATATAGGAACTATAGGTCACGTTGACCACGGTAAAACTACTTTAACTGCAGCTATAACTAAAACATTACATGCTAGATATCAATTAGGAGAAGCAGTAGACTTCGCTAATATAGATAAAGCTCCAGAAGAAAGAGAAAGAGGAATCACAATATCTACAACTCACGTTGAGTATGAAACTCCAAACAGACACTACGCTCACGTTGACTGCCCAGGACATGCTGACTACGTTAAAAACATGATCACAGGAGCAGCACAAATGGACGGTGCTATACTAGTTGTTTCTGCAACTGATGGACCAATGCCTCAAACTAGAGAGCATATAGTACTTTCAAGACAAGTTGGTGTACCATACATCGTTGTATTCTTAAACAAATGCGACATGGTAGACGACGAAGAATTATTAGAGTTAGTTGAAATGGAAGTTAGAGATCTATTATCAGAGTATGACTTCCCAGGAGATGATACTCCAATAGTTAAAGGATCAGCTTTAATGGCTCTTGAAGATCCAGATAGCGAGTGGGGAGACAAAATAGTTGACTTATTCGAGCAAATAGATGAGTATATACCATCTCCAGAAAGAGATATAGACAAAGATTTCTTAATGCCAGTTGAGGACGTATTCTCTATAACAGGTAGAGGTACAGTTGCTACAGGTAGAGTTGAGAGAGGAATACTTAAAGTTCAAGACGAAGTAGATCTAGTAGGTCTTTCAGAAGCTCCAAGAAAGTTAGTTGTAACTGGAGTAGAGATGTTCAGAAAATTACTAGACCAAGCTCAAGCTGGAGATAACATAGGAGCTCTTTTAAGAGGGATCCAAAGAGATGAGATAGAAAGAGGACAAGTTCTTTGTAAAGCTGGTTCTGTAAAAGCTCACACTAAATTTACTGCAGAAGTATACGTTCTTAAAAAAGAAGAGGGTGGAAGACATACTCCATTCTTTGATGGATACAGACCACAATTTTACTTAAGAACAACAGACGTAACAGGTGCTTGTAAATTACCAGATGGAATAGAAATGGTAATGCCTGGAGATAACGTAACAATGGAAGTAGACTTAATCAACTCAATCGCGGTAGAAGAAGGACAAAGATTCGCGATAAGAGAAGGTGGAAGAACAGTTGCTTCAGGAGTTGTTGTTTCTATAATGGAATAATTCAATTTTAAATAATTGATTAGCCAATTAAACTAAAACAATATACTGCTAAGTATATAATATAGAGGGGGTTGGACTTGGAAGTAATGAATTTTGCTTTTGAGTTCGATCCCTTTTTATTTTATGTATGTATCTGGTAAAGGTAGATCCTAGGATTTAATTATTGTTGACAATAATCTTTAAAACGTTTATACTTATTTAGTGTTTAAAACGGATAAAGTCGAGTTTGTTGCTCGATTATAATAATTTAAAAAAAGATTAAAAAAAGGTTGTAATATTGTCAGTTTTCGTTTAAAATATAATGGTATGCTAAAAAGAGGCAATATGTTAAGCAGCACCGGTAAGATGCAATTTTAAAAAATTGTGTTTAAGAAATTACAACACACCCGGATCAGTTTATCGGGAAGAATTGCTCGAGACGGAAACAAACAATCGAAGAAGGAGGGAAAACAAAATGGCTAAGAAGGAACAAATAAGAATAAAGCTAAAATCATATGATCACAAATTATTAGATTTTTCAGCTGGCAAAATAGTAGATACTGCTAAAAAAGCTGGTTCACAAGTTTCAGGACCTGTGCCACTACCAACAGAGAAACAAATTGTTACTATACTAAGAGCTGTACATAAGTACAAAGACTCTAGAGAGCAATTTGAAATTAGAACTCACAAGAGATTAATAGACATTGCTAACCCAACACCAAAAACTGTAGATTCATTAATGAGATTGGATTTACCAGCAGGTGTTGATATAGAAATTAAACTGTAAGACACGAGAGACACCTAAGATATTATCCTATAAGGTAATAATCTTAGAATGATTACTTATAAAGGTAATCCGCTGTAAGAATTATAGGAGGTGCTAATATGAATGGAATATTAGGAAAAAAAATAGGTATGACACAAGTATTCACTGAGAGTGGAGTTGTAATACCAGTAACTGCTATAGAAGCAGGACCAGTAGTTGTAACTCAAATCAAAACTGTTGATAAAGACGGTTACAACGCTATACAAGTTGGTTATCAAGAAGCTAAAGAGAAATCTTTAAACAAACCACAAAAAGGTCACTTAGCTGCTGCTAATACTTTAAAGAAACACCTAAAAGAATTCAGAGTAGATTCAGTTGATGGATTTGAAGTAGGTCAAGAGCTTAAAGCTGATGTGTTAGAAGAAGGAATTAAAGTAGACGTATGTGGTATATCTAAAGGGAAAGGGTTCCAAGGCCCAATAAAGAGACATGGTCAAAGTAGAGGTCCAGAATCACATGGTTCTAGATACCACAGAAGACCAGGATCTATGGGAGCGGCTTCTTATCCAGGTAGAGTATTTAAAAACAAAAAACTTGCTGGACACATGGGTAGTGTTAGAGTAACAATCCAAAACTTAGAGCTTGTAAGAGTAGATGCTGACAAGAATATAATCTTAGTTAAGGGTGCTATACCAGGACCAAAAGGTTCAGTAGTAACTATAAAAAAAGCTATAAAAAGCTCTAATTAATTGACTAAAAGAGAAAGGAGGAATAACAATGCCAAAATTAAACGTACTTAATGTTGCTGGGCAAAACGTTGGAGAAATAGAATTAACTGATACTATATTTAATGTAGAAGTTAATGAGCATATATTATACGAAGTTGTAAAAAATCAATTAGCAAACAAGAGACAAGGTAACCAATCAGCTAAGACAAGATCAGAAGTTAGAGGCGGTGGAAGAAAACCTTGGAGACAAAAAGGAACAGGTAGAGCAAGACAAGGTTCTACTAGATCTGTACAATGGGTAGGTGGAGGAGTTGCTTTTGCACCTAAGCCAAGAAGTTACAGATACACTTTACCTAAGAAGGTAAGAAGATTAGCTATGAAGAGTGCTTTAACAACTAAAGTTCAAAATAGCGAAATAATAATACTTGATCAATTAAACATGGACGCTCCAAAAACTAAAGAGTTTGTACAAATATTAAAAAATATAAACGCTAACAGAAAAGCTTTAGTTGTAACAGCTGAGAAAAATGAAAATATTATAAAATCAGCTAGAAATATAGAGGGTGTTCAAACTAGTTTAGTAAATACACTAAATGTTTATGATATATTAAAGTATGATTCATTTATAATCACTACAGATGCAGTTAAAAAAGTGGAGGAGGTGTACGCATAATGACTAATCCACATGATATAGTTATAAAACCTGTCGTTACTGAAAGAAGTATGGAAGAGATGGGCGAAAAGAAATATACTTTTGTTGTTGCAAAGACTGCAAACAAAACGGAAATAAAAAAAGCAGTAGAAAAAATATTCGGAGTTGACGTTGATAAAGTAAACACACTTAACTACGATGGAAAAATGAAAAGAATGGGTAAAACAGAAGGAAGAACAACAGGATTCAAGAAAGCAGTTGTTAAGTTAGCTGCAGAGAGCAAAGAAATAGAGTTTTTCCAAGGAATGTAATATCCTAGTAAAAAAAGGAGGGAAATCATATGGCTATTAAAAAGTTTAGACCTACTTCTCCTGCCTTAAGACAGATGACAGTTGTAATTTCTGATGACATAACAACTAATCAACCAGAGAAATCTCTTTTAGTTTCGCTAAAAAAGAATTCTGGTAGAAATGCTCACGGAAAGATAACTATCCGTCACAGAGGTGGAGGACAAAAGAGAAAATACAGAATAATAGATTTTAAAAGAAATAAAGATGGAATACCTGCTAAGGTAGCCACTATAGAATACGATCCAAACAGAACAGCTAATATAGCACTTTTAAACTACTCAGATGGTGAAAAGAGATATATACTAGCTCCAGTTGGAATAAAAGTTGGAGACACATTATTATCAGGACAAGGTGCGGATATTAAACCAGGGAACTGTTTAGCATTCAAAGACCTACCAGTTGGTACTGTTGTTCACAATATAGAGTTAAAACCTGGTAAAGGTGCCCAATTAGTTAGATCTGCAGGAGTTTCTGCACAGTTCATGGCTAAAGAAGGTAAAAAAGCACTTCTTAGATTACCATCAGGTGAAATGAGATACGTAAGTGTTGAATGTAAAGCTACTATAGGACAAGTTGGAAATACTGAGCACGGAAACGAAGTAATCGGTAAAGCCGGTAGAAAAAGACATATGGGTATCAGACCTACAGTTAGAGGATCTGTAATGAACCCTAACGACCATCCACACGGTGGAGGGGAAGGTAGATCTCCAATAGGTAGACCGTCTCCTGTTACTCCATGGGGTAAACCAGCTCTTGGATACAAAACTAGAAAGAAAAATAAAGCTTCTAATAAGTCAATCGTATCAAGAAGAACGAAGTAATAATATTTTTACCGGAAAGGAGGACTTTAAATGTCAAGATCAACTAAAAAAGGACCTTTTGTCCATGCGAGACTTCTAAAAAAAATAGAAAACATGAACGCTAGCGGTAACAAAGAAGTTATCAAGACTTGGTCAAGATCTTCAACAATATTCCCACAAATGGTTGAGCATACAATTGCTGTTCACGATGGAAGAAAACACATTCCAGTTTTCGTAACTGAGGATATGGTTGGACATAAGTTAGGCGAGTTCGTGTCTACAAGAACTTTCAAAGGACATAAAGACGACGAAAAGTCTAATAAAAGAAAATAATTAAGTTAGATTTGAGAAAGGAGGAATTCAAAAATGGCTAAAAAGCAAGTAGAAGTGGAAGTAGAAAAAAAAGCAATAGCTACTGCGAAATACGTACGAGTAACTGCTAGAAAAGCTGGTGAAGTATGTGAGCTTGTAAGAGGGAAAGACGTAAACGAAGCTTTAGCGATATTAAAGTATACTCCAAGAAAAGCTGCTACAATAATAGCTAAAGCTGTTAAATCAGCAAAGGCTAATGCAGAAAACAACCACGAAATGGACGTGGATAATTTATATATAGCATCAATAGTTGCAAACCAAGGACCAACTATGAAAAGATTCATGCCTAGAGCTATGGGTCGTGCTACTACAATCAGAAAAAGAACTTCTCATATAGAGGTAGTTGTTAAGGAAAAGAATAATAAGTAGATAGGAGGGATAGTAAATGGGTCAAAAGGTTAATCCACACGGACTGAGAGTCGGTGTAATTAAAGATTGGGATTCAAGATGGTTCGCAAATGATAGCAAAGAGTTCGGAAGCTTGTTATTAGAAGACCACAATATACGTAAATTCTTAAAGAAGAGATTATATTCATCTGGAGTTGCGAAAATAGAAATAGAAAGATCAGCTAACAAAATTAAAATGGATTTACACGTTGCTAAGCCAGGTGTAGTTATAGGAAAAGCTGGAGCTGGAATAGAGGCGTTAAAAGCTGAACTTGAAAAAATGACTAAGAAAACTATTATAGTTAACATAATCGAAGTTAGAAACACAGACAAAAACGCACAATTAGTTGCTGAAAATGTTGCATTAGCTATAGAAAGAAGGGTAGCCTTCAGAAGAGCGATGAAACAAGCTATACAAAGAGCAATGAAATCTGGAGCAAAAGGTATAAAAGTATCTACTTCAGGAAGAGTTGGTGGAGCTGAGATGGCCAGAACTGAAGGATACAGTGAAGGAAATGTGCCACTGCATACTTTAAGAGCTGACATAGACTACGGTTTTGCTGAAGCTAATACAACTTACGGAAAAATCGGTGTAAAAGTTTGGATATGTCACGGTGAAATATTACCAAGCAAAGACGGATTTAACCCAAGAGTTAAAGAAGAAAGAAAAGACAACAGAAGAAACGACAGAAGAGATAATAAAAGAAACACTAGAGGAAATGATAGAGGTAACTACAGAGGACAAAAACCTCAAGGACAAAGACCTCAAGGATCAAGACCTCAAGGACAAAGAACTGAAAACAAAGGAAACTAATAATAAGTAAGGTTCGAGGAAGGAGGAAAGATACTCATGTTAATGCCAAAAAGAGTAAAGCGTCGTAGAGTTCATAGAGGAAGCTTAGCAGGTAAAGCTCAAAAAGGTAACACAGTTAGTTACGGTGAGTATGGTTTAGTTGCTTTAGAAGCTTCATGGATAACTTCTAACCAAATAGAAGCAGCCAGAATAGCGATGACTAGATATATAAAAAGAGGGGGTAAGGTTTGGATAAAGATATTCCCTCACAAACCAGTAACAAGAAAACCTGCAGAGACTCGTATGGGTGCCGGTAAAGGTTCACCAGAATATTGGGTAGCTGTAGTTAAGCCAGGAAGAGTAATGTTTGAATTAGCAGGTGTACCAGAGGACAAAGCTAGAGAGGCTATGAGACTTGCTATGCACAAGTTACCAATAAAATGTAAATTCGTTAAAAAAGAAGATTTAGAAGTAAAGGGTGGTGAATAGGATGAAAGCTAAAGAACTAAGAGATTTAACAAGTGAAGAGCTTCTAAGCAAATTAGACGACTTCAAAAGCGAACTATTTAGCTTAAGATTCCAATTAGCTACTGGTCAATTAGAGAACACATCTAGAATAAAGTTTGTTAAGAAAGATATAGCAAAAGTAAAGACTGTTCTTGCTGAAAGAAAGTTAAACGAAACTAGAGCTTAAATTGGAAAGGAGGCTTTTAAACATGGAAAGAAATAGTAGAAAAGTTAGAGTAGGCCGTGTTGTTAGTGATAAAATGGATAAAACTATAGTTGTTGCTGTAGAAGACTTCGTACGTCATCCATTATACAATAAACGTGTTAAGAGAACTAAAAAGTTTAAAGCACATGATGAGAAGAATATATGTAACATCGGAGATAGAGTAAGAATAATGGAAACTAGACCTTTATCTAAAGATAAGAGATTTAGATTAGTTGAAGTTGTAGAGAAGGTTAAATAGTTTTTGAAGAAGGAGGGATTACGATATGATACAACAAGAATCACGTCTAAGAGTAGCTGATAACTCAGGTGCAAAAGAAATATTGTGTATACGTGTTTTAGGTGGAACTAAGAGAAAATATGCTAATATAGGCGACGTAATTGTTGCAAGTGTTAAAAGTGCAACACCCGGTGGAGTTGTAAAAAAAGGTAAGGTTGTTAGAGCTGTTATAGTTAGAACAAAATCAGGCGTAAGACGTAATGATGGAAGCTACATTTCATTCGACGAGAATGCAGCAGTTATAATAAAAGATGACAAGACTCCAGTAGGGACTCGTATATTCGGGCCTGTTGCTAGAGAGTTAAGAGACAATGAATTTATGAAAATAGTTTCTCTTGCTCCGGAAGTACTATAATTAAGGAGGTGCAATAGGACATGATGCGTGTTAAAAAAGGTGATACAGTTGTTGTTATAGCAGGTAAGGATAAAGGTAAAAAAGGTTTAGTTTTAAACATAGACGTTAAAAACGATAAAGTTTTAGTAGAAGGCGTAAACGTAATAACTAAACATCAAAAGCCAAGCGCTACTAACCAACAAGGTGGAATAATAAATAAAGAAGCTCCAATTCATATATCTAACGTAATGCCATTTGACTCTGAAACTGGAAAAGGTACAAGAGTTAAACACGAAGTTAAGGATGGTAAAAAAGTAAGAGTATCAGTTAAGAGCGGAAAAGAAATATAATATAGCTTGAAAGGAGGGACCTTAAATGGCTTCTAGATTACAAGAAAAATACAATAAAGAAGTTGCTCCTGCTTTAATGGAGAAATTTGGATACAAAAACGTAATGGAAATACCTAAATTAGATAAAATAGTATTAAATATGGGTATAGGCGATGCTAGAGAAAATCCAAAAGGATTAGAGAAAGCTGTTGAAGAGCTAGAGTTAATAACAGGACAAAAGCCAGTTATAACAAAAGCCAGAAAATCAGTTGCAAACTTTAAACTTAGAGAAGAGATGCCAATAGGATCGAAAGTTACTTTAAGAGCAGACAAGATGAACTACTTCATGGATAAGTTAGTATCTGTTTCATTACCAAGAGTTAGAGACTTCAGAGGAGTAAACCCTAATTCATTCGACGGTAGAGGAAATTATGCTTTAGGTATAAAGGAACAATTAATATTCCCTGAGATAGAGTACGATAAGATAGACAAAGTTAGAGGAATGGACATAATATTTGTTACTACAGCTAAAACAGATGAAGAAGCTCGTGAGTTATTAAAATTATTAGGAATGCCATTTTCTAAGTAGGTAAAGGAGGGATTCCAATGGCTAGAAAAGCAATGGTTGTAAAACAACAAAGAAAACAAAAGTACTCAACTAGAGAGTATACTAGATGTAGTATATGCGGAAGACCACATGCAGTACTTAAAAAGTTCGGTATATGCCGTATATGCTTTAGAGAATTAGCTTACAAAGGCGAAATACCTGGCGTAAGAAAAGCAAGCTGGTAGAGTTTGATTATAATGGAAGGAGGGTTACAATATGACAATGACAGATCCGATAGCAGATATGCTGACTCGTGTAAGAAACGCTAATATGGTTAAGCATGAAACTGTTGATGTTCCTGCCTCTAATATGAAGAAAGAAATCGCTAGAATCTTATTAGAAGAAGGATTCATTAGAGGTTATGATGTTATAGAAGACGGAAAGCAAGGAATAATAAGAATCCAATTAAAATACGGGCAAGAGGGCGAGAGAGTTATACAAGGACTTAAGAAAATATCTAAGCCTGGTATGAGAGTTTACGCTGGTAACAATGAGATACCTAAAGTATTAAATGGATTAGGAATATCAGTTATATCTACTTCAAAAGGTATATTAACTGATAAACAAGCAAGAAAAGAAAATGTTGGTGGAGAAGTAGTCTGCTACGTTTGGTAATTAATATAACGATGTAAGGAGGTGCGACCATGTCTAGAATAGGTTTAAAGCCAATAGAAATCCCAGCAGGAGTTGAGGTTACAATAGCTGAAGGAAACTTAGTTACTGTTAAGGGACCTAAAGGAAGCTTAGTTCAAAAATTAAGCGATGAAATGAACATTAAAAAAGAAGATAATATTATCGTGGTTGAAAGACCAACTGAGAATAAAAAACATAAATCTTTACATGGATTAACTAGAACATTAATCAGCAATATGGTTGTTGGTGTAAGTACTGGTTATGAAAAGAAATTAATACTTAAGGGTGTTGGATATAGAGCTCAAAAACAAGGAAAGAAACTTGTTATGAACTTAGGATACTCTCATCCAGTAGAAATGGAAGATCCAGAAGGAATCACTGTTGAGGTTCCAAACCAAACTGAGTTAATAGTTAAAGGTATGGATAAGCAATTAGTAGGAAACTACTCTGCTAAGATTAGAGCTTGGAGAAAGCCTGAGCCATATAAAGGTAAAGGTATAAAATACGATAACGAAGTAGTCAGACGTAAAGAGGGTAAAACTGGTAAGAAATAATACCGGACTTTAAACGTTAGAAAGGAGTGGGCCTGATGATAAAAAAGATTAATAAGAACGAAAATAGACTTCAAAGACATAAGAGAGTTCGTAAGAAAGTTACTGGAACTGCTGCTAGACCAAGATTATGTGTATTCAGAAGTTCTAAGAATATATACGCTCAAATAATTGACGATACTAACAGAGTTACTATAGTATCAGCATCATCTTTAGACGCGGATGTTAAAGGTGCTGTTAATTATGCAGGTAACAAAGAAGCTGCTAAAAAGGTTGGAGAAGCAGTTGCAAAGAAAGCAATAGAAAAAGGAATCACTGATGTAGTATTTGACAGAGGTGGATATATATATCACGGTAGAGTACAAGAATTGGCTGAAGGTGCTAGAGAAGCTGGTCTTAAGTTCTAATAAAGAAGGAGGGAAAAATACATGCAACGTCGTAAACTTATAGATGTATCTCAACTTGAATTACAAGAGAGAGTTGTTGAAATAAGACGTGTTACTAAAGTTGTTAAAGGTGGTAGAAACTTTAGATTCGCAGCGTTAGTAGTTGTTGGTGACGAAAACGGACACGTTGGTATCGGTGCTGGAAAAGCAATGGAAGTACCAGATGCTATAAAAAAAGCGGTTGAAGACGCTAAGAAAAACCTTATAGTAGTACCAATGGTTGGAACTACAATTCCTCACGAAGTTCACGGACACTTCGGAGCTGGTAAGATACTTATAATGCCTGCTAAAGAGGGTACAGGTACAATAGCTGGGGGACCTGCTAGAGCCGTACTTGAGTTGGCTGGACTTAAAGATGTTAGAGCTAAATCACTAGGAACTAATAACCCTAGAAACATGGTTAATGCTACTATAGAAGGTCTAAAGTCTCTTAAAACAGCTGAAGATATCGCGAAACTTAGAGGTAAATCAGTTGAAGAACTTCTAGGGTAAGGAGGTAATACAATGTCTAAATTACAGATAAAATTAGCTAAAAGCGTTATAGGAACTAATCAGAAACAAAGAAAAAACGTTGAAGCACTTGGTCTTAGAAAAAGAGAGCAAGTAGTTATAAAAGAAGATAGCCCTCAAATAAGAGGAATGATAAATAAAGTAAGTCACTTATTAGAAGTAACTGAAATAGCTGAATAATTTTTTAAATCAATGTAAGGAGGTGTAATCCATGAAACTACATGAGTTAAAACCTGCTGAAGGTGCAGTGAAAGCTAAGAAAAGATTAGGTAGAGGTACTGCAACTGGTCAAGGGAAGACTTCAGGTCGTGGACAAAAAGGTCAAAACTCTCGTTCTGGCGGTGGAGTTAGAGTAGGATTCGAAGGTGGTCAAATGCCACTAGCAAGAAGAATACCTAAGAGAGGGTTCACTAATATATTTAAAAAACAATACAACGAAATAAACGTTGATGTTTTAAATAAATTTGAGAACGGAACAGAAGTAACAGCCGAGCTTTTAAAATCTACTAAAACTATCAAGAAGATAGAAAAAGATGGTATAAAGATTTTAGGTGAAGGTAATTTAGAAAAAGCTTTAACTATTAAGGCAGCTAAATTTACAGCATCAGCTCAAGAAAAAATAGAAAAGGCTGGCGGTAAAGCAGAGTTAGTTTAATAACCTGCTTATTTACCAGCTGGCACAGGCGAGGTGATTAGGTATGCTGTCAAATATAAAACAAGCTTTTAAAATCAAAGAGTTAAGAAATAAGATAATATTTACATTTCTGATGATACTTGTTTTTAGAATAGGTGCAACTATACCAGTCCCAGGAATCAACACAAAAATTATACAACAGATGGTTAGCGGAAATAATCTACTTTCTCTGTATAATATGTTTACAGGTGGAGCATTTAGTAACTTTACGTTATTTGCGCTTGGTATAAGTCCATACATTACGGCATCTATCATAATTCAACTTTTGACAATAGGTTTTGAGAATTTAGCAGAACTTCAAAAATCAGGAGAAGAAGGTAAGAAAAAAATAGGTAAATATACTAAGTATATAGCTCTAGCTCTTGCCACTTTACAAGCGATAGGTATAACACTTGGTATAGTTAAAAAAGCGTTAGTTACAGATAGTCTATTCTTTATAGTAACTGTAATAATAACACTTATTTCTGCCAGTATGTTACTTATGTGGATTGGTGATAAGATAACGGAGAAGGGCTTAGGAAATGGGAGTTCATTAATTATATTTGTAGGTATTATATCTAGAGTTCCAGTCGATATTATATCTATAACTGGTCAGGTTAAATCTGGTCAAATAGCATTATGGATGACTATAATCCTAGTTGTGGTTGTTTTAATCACAATGTTGGCTGTAACATTTATACAAGAGTCAACTAGAAAAATACCCGTACAGTATGCTAAGAGAGTAGTAGGAAGAAAAATGTATGGAGGACAAAGTTCTCACATACCTATGAAAGTAAACCAATCAGGGGTTATTCCGATAATCTTTGCCAGTTCACTTTTGGCATTCCCTCAGACAATAGCATTGTTTGCTGGTCCAAAGGCGCAAGCTTTTGTTAACCAATATATGACTACAGCTACTGAACCAGGTTTTTGGATTACTAGATCTCTTGAAGTATTACTGATAGTTTTCTTCTCATATTTCTATACTGCTGTATCATTTAATACAGAAGATATATCTAAGAATATGAAAAATAATGGTGGTTTCATACCTGGAATAAGACCAGGACAACCAACAATAGATTATTTAAACAGAATATTATCAAGAATAACTTTGGCTGGTGCAACATTCTTAGCTTTAGTAGCTATGGTTCCTGCGTTTATGACACATTATATGCAAATTAATATGAGTTTAGCAGGTACATCATTACTAATAGTTGTTGGGGTTGCCTTAGAGCTTAAGAGACAACTTGAATCAAATTTAGTTATGAGAAGTTACCAAGGTTTTCTTAAATAAATTGGAGATGGGTAAATGAGAATAATATTACTTGGACCTCCTGGTGCTGGTAAAGGTACTCAGGCGGCTAAAATAGTAGAGAATTACAATCTACCTCATATATCAACAGGAGACATATTCAGAATGAATATCAAAGAAGGAACTCCACTTGGAACAAAAGCTAAAGAGTTTATGGATCAAGGACTGTTAGTTCCGGATGAGTTGACTGTAGGTTTGGTGACAGACAGAATATCTCAAGATGATTGTAAAGCTGGGTTTATGTTAGATGGATTTCCAAGGAATCTAGCACAAGCTGAACAACTAGATGATTTCTTAAAACAAACTGGCATAGAGCTTTCAAAAGTGATCAACATAGAAGTTGATAAAGAGCTTTTAGTTTCTAGAGCAGTGGGAAGAAGAATATGTAAATCATGTGGTGCAACTTTTCATGTTGAGTTCAATCCTCCTAAAGAGGATGGCGTATGTGATGTATGCCAAGGAGAATTATATCAAAGAGCAGATGACAATGAAGAAACTGTTTCTAAAAGAATACAAGTTTATCTAGATGAAACTAAGCCTCTAGTAGACTATTACTCTAAACAAGGAGTAGTAGCCTCTATAAACGGCGATCAGTCGATAGATAAAGTATTTGAAGATATTTCTAATTCTTTAGGAAGTGAAAAATAAATGATTATAATTAAATCAAAACAAGAAATAGAGCTTATGAGAGAAGCAGGCAAGATTGTCGCTGACACTCATGAAGTCCTTAGACAGGCTGTTGCTCCTGGCATAACAACTATGGAGCTAGATAAAATAGCTGAAGAAAACATAAAAAAATATAATGCTACACCGTCTTTCAAAGGATACGGAGGTTTTTCAGGAAGTATATGCGCATCTATAAACGAAGAGGTTGTGCATGGTATTCCTGGTAATCGAGTACTAAAAGATGGAGACATTATAAGTTTGGATATCGGAGCTTATTATAAAGGATATCACGGTGATTCTGCAAAGACTCACGGAGTAGGAGTGATATCTGAAGAAGATAGGAAACTAATAGAAGTAACTCGAGAAAGCTTCTATGAAGGAATTAAATTTGCCAGAGTTGGCTATAGATTATCCGATATTTCACATGCTGTTCAGGTTCATGCTGAGAAGCATGGGTATTCATTGGTTAGGGATTTAGTAGGTCACGGAGTCGGAACCGACCTACATGAGGATCCTCAAGTTCCTAATTATGGACCACCGGGAAAAGGACCAAGACTTCAAGAAGGAATGGTCTTAGCTATAGAGCCTATGGTAAATGCCGGCCGTTACCAAGTTAAGACTCTAGCAGATGGGTGGACGACTATAACAGTAGATGGAAAGAAATCAGCTCACTATGAGCATACGATAGCATTGACTTCTGATGAACCTTTAATATTGACGAAGCTGTAGTTTAAAAGTAGGTGAAAATAGTGCTATCAGAAGATTTAAGTGTAGGTCAAGTTGTAAAAGTTTCATCTGGGCGAGACAAAGGTAGATTATTCTTTATAGTAAAGATAGTCGATGATGAATATGTTTTGATTGCTGATGGGAAAAAAAGAAAACTTGTCAAACCTAAACTAAAGAAAGTAAAGCACTTAAAAAAATACAACTTCATAAATGATGAGGTTAAAAGAAAAATAATATCTGATCAGGAAATAACAGATTGTTTTTTAAGAGCTGAACTTACTAAGTTAAACTAATGTTTGACTTATTGAAATGGAGGTCTGGTTATTTAATGGCCAAAAAAGATGTTATAGAATTAGAAGGTACAGTCGTAGAAAATTTACCTAACGCTATGTTTAAAGTAAAACTAGAGAATGGGCACGAAGTACTTTGCCATTTATCTGGGAAATTAAGAATGAACTTTATAAGAATTCTTGAAGGCGATAAGGTTAATGTTGAACTATCTCCATATGACCTTACAAGAGGAAGAATCACTTGGCGTAAGAAGTAGTAGACTATTAGATATTAGTCTAAGGAGGGATTAAATAATGAAAGTAAGATCATCAGTAAAACCAATATGCGAAAAATGCAAATTAATAAAAAGAAATGGTAAAGTGATGGTAATCTGTGAAAATCCAAAGCATAAGCAAAGACAAGGTTAATAAATTGTTTCTAGCATTTTGTTAAAACATATAGTATAATATTTTATTGTGATGTTTGCGAAATGGTGCTAAAGCGTTTAAAAAAATATGATTTCAGATTATTTGATAAACATTTTAACATTAAAAACTAAGTGTAGGAGGTGCGATTAATGGCAAGAATAGCTGGGGTAGATTTACCTAGAGAAAAAAGAGCAGAAATTGGCTTAACTTATATATACGGTATAGGTAGAGCGACTTCTAATGAAATATTAGCTAAGGCTGGAATAAATCCTGATTCAAGAATAAAAGATTTATCTGAAGACGAAGTTAATAGCTTAAGAAAAATAATTGATGACGATTTCTTAGTTGAAGGTGACTTAAGAAGAGAAATTGCTTTAAATATAAAGAGATTAAGAGATATCAAATGCTATAGAGGTATAAGACACGCTAAAGGTCTTCCGCTAAGAGGACAAAAGACTAAGACTAACGCTAGAACTAGAAAAGGTCCTAAGAAGACAGTATCTCGTAAAAAGAAAAAATAATTAAACAATAACTGGATGAAGGAGGGAAAATGAAAAATGGCTAAACCAAAAAAGAAAGTTACACGTGTTAGAAGAAAAGAACGTAAAAACATAGAACGCGGTCATGCGCATATACAATCTACTTTTAACAATACAATAATAACTCTAACAGACGTTCACGGGAACGCTTTATCTTGGGCTAGTTCAGGACAATTAGGGTTCAAAGGTTCAAGAAAATCAACTCCATTTGCATCTCAAATGGCTGCAGAGACTGCTGCTAAAGCTGCAATGGAACACGGTTTAAAGAGTGTTGAAGTATTTGTTAAAGGTCCAGGTTCTGGAAGAGAAGCTGCAATAAGAGCTTTACAAGCTACAGGACTAGAGGTAACAATGATAAAAGACGTTACTCCAATTCCTCATAATGGATGTAGACCACCAAAGAGAAGAAGAGTTTAATTGATATAGATAATAGGAGGTGTAATATAAATGGCAAGATATACAGGTGCATCATGTAGACAGTGTCGTAGAGAGGGAATGAAATTATTCCTTAAAGGTGACAGATGTTATACAGACAAATGTGCTATAGCTAAAAGAAACTATGCCCCAGGACAACATGGTCAAGGGAGAAAGAAAGTTTCTAACTATGGATTACAGTTGAGAGAAAAGCAAAAAGTTAAGAGAATATATGGAGTTTTAGAAACTCAATTTAGAAACCTTTATGAGCGTGCAGAAAACATGCAAGGTAAAGCAGGGGAGAACCTATTAAGCTTATTAGAGAGAAGATTAGATAATACAGTTTATAGAATGGGACTTGCTTCATCAAGAAAAGAAGCTAGACAATTAGTAACTCATGCTCATTTCACTTTAAACGGACATAAGGTAGATATACCTTCATTATCAGTTAAAGTTGGAGATGTTATAGCAGTTAAAGAAAAATCTAGATCTTCAGAGAAGTTTAAAGCACTAGTTGAAGGAAACACAAGAGTGGCTCCAAAATGGTTAGAGGCTGATGTAGAAGGAATGACTGCAAAAGTAGTTGGTGTTCCAGACAGAGAAGATATAGATCTTGAAATCGCTGAACACCTAATCATAGAACTTTACTCTAAATAATTAACATATATTAAATATTATTTTAAAATTTTGTTTGCCCTCAGTGGATTACTAAATTTTAAGGAGGGTTTTGTCCATGATAGAAATAGAAAAACCAAAAGTAGACATCGTCGAGATAGGCGAAAACTACAGATATGGTAAATTTGTAATCGAGCCTCTAGAAAGAGGATATGGTATTACTATAGGTAATGCTTTAAGAAGAATATTATTATCTTCTTTACCAGGTGTTGCAGTTAATGCAATAAAAGTAGATGGTGTACTTCATGAGTTCTCAACTATACCAGGTGTAAAAGAAGATGTAACAGAGATAATATTAACTTTAAAAGAACTTTCTGCTACTATCGATGAAGATGTTGAAGAAGGAAGAACAATTAGAATAGAAGCTCAAGGGCCATGTACTGTAACAGGTGCAGATATAATTTGCCCTCCAGATGTTGAAGTTATAAGCAAAGATTTAGTTATTGCAACACTTGATGACAACGCTAAGCTTAATATGGACATATATATTGACAGAGGTAGAGGATATGTTTCTGCAGAAGACAACAAATCAGATAATGTGCCAATAGGCGTATTACCTGTGGATTCAATATATACTCCTGTTGAAAAGGTCAGCTACCATGTTGAAAATACAAGAGTTGGTCAAAAGACAGATTACGATAAATTAGTTCTAGAAGTTTGGACTAATGGAAGTATAAACCCTCAAGAGGGAATATCTCTTGCAGCTAAAGTTTTAGTTGAACATCTAAACTTATTCATAGATTTAACAGAGCATGTAAGCAATGTTGAAATCATGGTAGAAAAAGAAGAAGATCAAAAAGAAAAAGTTCTTGAAATGACAATAGAAGAATTAGATCTATCAGTTAGATCTTACAACTGTTTAAAGAGAGCGGGAATTAATACAGTTGAAGAGCTAGCTAATAAATCTGAAGATGATATGATGAAGGTTAGAAACTTAGGTAAGAAGTCTCTAGAAGAGGTTATCCAAAAACTAGAAGAACTTGGCTTACGTTTAAAACCTAACGAAGACTAAGATCGCAAAGGAGGGAAATAGCATGGCTAAGTACCGTAAATTAGGACGTGAGACATCTCACAGAAACCTAATGTTAAGAAACTTAGT
The DNA here is from genome assembly GCF_017873185.1 of Metaclostridioides mangenotii. Lineage (GTDB taxonomy): Bacteria > Bacillota > Clostridia > Peptostreptococcales > Peptostreptococcaceae > Metaclostridioides > Metaclostridioides mangenotii. The sequence continues at coordinate 21,647 of NZ_JAGGJX010000009.1, read as the reverse complement.
TACTAGTTTACTGAGAAATGGTAAAATAGAAACTACAGTTACAAGAGCTAAAGAAACTCGTAGAATGGCTGAAAAAATGATCACTTTAGGAAAAAAAGGAGATCTACATGCTAGAAGACAAGTTTTAGCTTATGTTATGGACGAAACAGTAGTAAACAATTTATTTACTGATATAGCTCCAAAATATGCTGAAAGAAATGGTGGATACACTAGAATAATCAAAAAAGGGCCAAGAAGAGGCGACGCCGCTGAAATGGCAATTATTGAATTAGTTTAATAATCCAAGGAGTTATCTCTACGAATTATATCGTAGGGGTAGCTCCTTTTTTTTATCTTGAAACATGTAAAAATTCCTGTTAATATTCATATAAAACTATAAATTGGAGGTCGATATGTCGATGAATATAAACGAAAACTACATAAAAGCAGTAATATTAGAAGAAAACGACTCAGAAGAGTACTTTATGAGTATACCGGCAATTTCTCATTTAACGAGTATAGAGTTTAGAAAGCCGATAACTTTTTTCGTAGGTGAAAACGGAACAGGTAAGTCGACGCTTCTTGAGGCTATAGCTGTTAGTTTTGGATTTAACCCAGAAGGTGGAAGTTTAGATTTTATTTTCAATACAAAGGACAGTCACTCCGAGCTGCATGACTATATTACAATTATGAGGGGATTAAAGAGGCCTAGAGACGGTTTTTTCTTAAGAGCTGAGAGTTTCTACAACGTAGCTACTTATATCGAGGAAACGGAAAAATATAGCGGAAGTCGAGTAGAATATGCTAGATATGGTGGCAAGTCGCTTCACGATCAATCGCATGGAGAGAGTTTTATGAGTCTAATGAATTCTAGATTTATTGGAGAAGGTATATACATATTGGACGAGCCTGAAGCAGCACTATCGCCTCAGAGACAACTCTCCCTTATGATTATTATAAATAAATTAATTAAAAAAGGATCTCAGTTTATAATAGCTACTCATTCGCCAATATTACTAGCGATGGAAGATGCAGATATATTGAGTTTTGATGGATATGAGATTGATAAGTTGAATTATGAGGAGACAGAGCCGTATCAAATAACAAAAATGTTTATAGAAGATAGAAAGAATATTTTAAGAAGAATAACTTCTAGTAATAGTATTTGTAATAAAATTATAGATGAGTAGTGAGTTTAAATTAAATATTAATTTGATTTAATTAAATAATAAATGGCATATTTTTAATTTAATTGGAAATTACATAAAAATAATTTTTTAGCTTTATTTTTTTAAGGTATACATATGGTATAATAATGTGTAAACTAGGTTTGTAAATACTTAAGGAGACTGCTTATACAGAAGGAGCTGGCTATGAACAATATAGTAAAGGTTAACGATATATCATTTGAATACATTACAGAAGAATCTAGAGTCAAAGCTATAGATAATTTGAGTCTAGATGTTAAAGAGGGCGAATTTGTAGCTATAATAGGTCACAACGGCTCTGGTAAATCGACATTATCGAAAAATTTAAATGCAATATTACTGCCTACTGAAGGCAATATACTTATAGATGGAATAGATACTAGATCTGAAGAACAGCTTTGGGATATAAGACAGACAGCGGGTATGGTTTTTCAAAACCCAGACAACCAGATAGTAGCGACAATAGTCGAAGAAGATGTAGCTTTTGGACCTGAAAATTTAGGTATAGAGCCTAAAGAAATAAGAGACAGAGTTGAAAAAGCACTTAAAAGTGTAAATATGTATGAATTTAGAAGAAGACAGCCGCATCTGCTTTCTGGTGGCCAAAAACAAAGGGTTGCGATAGCTGGCATAATTGCCATGAAACCAAAGTGCATTATATTCGATGAAGCTACAGCGATGTTAGATCCATCTGGTAGAAAAGAAGTTATGAGGACTATTAAAGAGCTGAACAGCAAAGAAAATATAACAACTCTACATATTACGCACTTTATGGAAGAAGCTGTAGAGGCTGATAGAGTAATAGTTATGGAAAAAGGAAGAAAGATATTAGAAGGTACTCCAAGAGAGGTGTTTAGGCATATTAAAGAGCTTAAACAAATAGGTCTTGATGTTCCTTGCATGACAGAATTGTCGAGTCTACTAAAAGAAGAAGGCGTAGACATTTCTGATGATATATTAACAGTGGATGAGATGGTGATGAATTTATGTCAATTATAGTAGAGAACTTAACACATATATACGATGAAGGTATGCCATTTGCTAATAAATCATTAGATGATGTGTCTTTTGAAATCAAGGATGGAGATTTTGTTGGACTTATAGGTCATACTGGATCTGGTAAATCTACACTGATTCAGCACCTTAACGGTATACTGAAGCCTTCATCAGGAAAGATATATATAAATGATTTTGATATTACTAAGAAGGATTTAAACCTTACAGAAATAAGAAAAAGAGTGGGGGTTGTGTTTCAGTACCCAGAGTACCAACTCTTTGAAGAAACAATAAGCAAAGATATTGCTTTCGGGCCGAATAACTTAGGTCTAGGAGAAGAAGAGGTAAATAAAAGAGTTAAAGAATCGATAGAGGCAGTTGGACTAGATTATGAAGAATTTAAAGATAAATCTCCGTTTGATCTATCTGGTGGGCAAAAGCGTAGAGTTGCAATAGCTGGGGTTATAGCTATGAACCCCGAAGTATTGATATTGGACGAGCCGACAGCGGGGCTTGACCCAGGTGGTAGGGACGAGATATTTGAGCTTATACAAACTCTACATAAAAAAAACAATATGACAGTTATACTGTCTTCTCATAATATGGATGATATGGCTAAATTAGCGAACAATATAATTGTTATGAATAGAGGCCAAATAGAGTTTATGGGAAGCCCTAGAGAGATATTTAAATCGAACTCAGCAAGACTAAAGGAAATAGGGCTAGACATACCACAGGTACTTGAACTTGCGATCAAACTTAGAGAAAGAGGGTTTGATGTAAGGGAAGATATAATCACAGTAGAGGAAGCAAAAGAAGAGATACTAAGAGTGTTGAGAGGAAGGGAAAAATGCTAAAAGATATAACAATCGGACAATACTATCCATCTGACTCCACAATCCATAGATTGGACCCTAGAATAAAGCTTATAGCAACATTGATATTTATGGTATCAATATTTGTTATAAACAAATACTGGGCTTATTCCGTAGTCTTGATCTCTATGCTTGCAATGATAAAGCTATCAAATATACCTGTCAAATTAATTGTCAAGGGAATCAAACCCCTAAAGTGGATTATACTATTTACATTTATAATAAACTTATTCTTTATACCGGGAGATACACTATGGTCATTTGGGATACTTAAGATAACTACACAAGGTTTAAATCAAGCGATTTTCATGGCTACAAGGCTTGTGTTCTTAGTAGCGGGCACGTCAATACTTACGCTTACTACATCTCCAATCGAGCTTACAGACGGAATAGAGAGGCTCTTAAAGCCATTTAATAAGCTGGGACTACCAGTCCACGAACTTGCTATGATGATGACAATAGCACTCAGATTTATACCTACACTACTTGACGAGACAGATAAAATTATGAAAGCTCAGATGTCTAGAGGTGCAGATTTTGAAAGTAAAAACATAATAAATAGAGCTAAAAATTTAGTTCCACTTCTTGTACCACTGTTTGTAAGTGCTTTTAGAAGAGCAGATGAACTTGCTATGGCTATGGAAGCCAGATGCTATAGAGGTGGGGAGAACAGAACCAAAATGAGAGAGATTGTAATGACAAAGGCTGATTATATAGCGTGGGTTATTCAATTTATCTATCTTATAGCTATTATAGCTACTAGATTTATTTAGGAGTATTTTATGAGAAATATTAAAATAACAGTACAGTATAATGGCAAGAACTACTGTGGTTGGCAAAGTCAACCTGACTCAGTAGGTATACAAGGTGCCATTGAAAATGCTTATTATGAAATTACAAAAGAAAATATAAAAGTAATAGGTTCTGGAAGGACAGACTCTGGGGTACATGCACTTGGACAAGTTGCAAACTTTACTACAGATTCTAGCATCAGTGCGGATAAAATACCTAATGCACTGAACGCTAAACTGCCTAAGGACATATCAGTTGTAGAAGCTGAAGATGTCGATGAAGATTTTCATTCTAGATACAGTGCAAAAAGAAAGTGTTATAGATATATGATTCATAACAACAGGTACAGAAACCCAATTGTCAGTGGAATATCATATCAGGTCAAATACGATCTAGACTTTGATAAAATGGTAAGAGAATCAAAGTCGCTAATAGGGACCCACGATTATAAAGGATTTATGAGTTCCGGATCCCAGGTGAAGAGCACAGTTAGAACAATATATGATTTAAGATTAGAGAAAAATGAAGACATGATTGTTCTTGAGATTGAAGGTAATGGTTTTTTATACAATATGGTTAGAATTATAGTTGGAACATTAGTAGATATTGGGAGAGGAAGAATCAGTGAGCCTCTGTCAGAAGTGATAGAGTCAAAAGATAGGGATATGAGTGGTCACACTGCTCCAGCTTGCGGATTATTTCTTAAAAAAGTTTTCTATTAATATTGACATACAGCCCATAGTGTATTAAAATATATAAGCATGTGTTAATAAGTCCACTTGCCCCGGACTTGACATAGACGGAACAATAATTTTAAGGAAAAAGAGCTGAGGAGGATAACGATGAAAAGTTATATAGATAAGCCAGCTGATGTACAAAGAAATTGGTACTTAGTTGATGCTAAAGGAAAAACATTAGGCCGTATGGCTACAGAAATAGCTACTTTATTAAGAGGAAAGCACAAACCAACATTTACTCCTCATGTAGATGGTGGAGACTTTGTTGTTGTAATAAATGCTGATAAAGTAGTATTAACAGGAAAGAAATTAGATCAAAAAATGTACAGATATCATACAGGTTATGTAGGTGGATTAAAAGAAATATCTTACAAACATATGATGGAAACTAAACCAGAAGAAGTAGTAGCACACGCAGTAAGCGGAATGTTACCTAAAAATAAATTAAGAAGCAGAATGATGACTAGATTAAGAGTATTTGCTGGTGCAGAACACACTCACGCAGCTCAAAATCCAGAAGTTATAGACTTTAAATAAGGTTAATCGGTGAAAGGAGGAGTTATCATGGCGAACGTTCAATATTATGGAACAGGAAGAAGAAAACATTCTACAGCTAGAGTTAGACTAGTTGCAGGTGAAGGAAACATAACAGTAAACGGAAGAGATTTAAGTAACTATTTCGATTACGAAACACTAATAAGAGATGTTAAGCAACCATTAGTATTAACTGGTAATGAAAATAAATACGATGTTATAGTAAAAGTTGAAGGTGGAGGATTCACTGGACAAGCTGGAGCTATAAGACACGGAATATCAAGAGCATTACTAAAAGCTGACACTGATTTAAGACCTGCTTTAAAGAAAGAAGGATTCTTAACTAGAGATGCTAGAATGAAAGAAAGAAAGAAATACGGACTGAAAGCAGCGAGAAGAGCTCCACAGTTCTCAAAAAGATAGTTATATACGATATATTCAAGATCCCAATGGAAAATTTATTCCATTGGGATTTTTTATTTATGCAGAAACTTTTTTAGTAAATCTAATATTGTAGGTTATGTTTTGCTACTCAGATGTATAAATAATGAGATTAACATTTAGATAAATTAATATTTAAATGTGTCATAGATAAAAACTATATATAAAATGAATTAAATAGATAATACTAATTTGAAGTTAATGTAGCCTCTAGATATAATTGAGAAGAAGACAAAAATTTACATATTTAGGGAAAAGGAGAGCAATATTATGAAAAAAAGATTGTTAGCTTTATGTATGACCTTGATGATGGTTGCGGGACTTGCTATCGGATGTTCAAGTCCTGACAAATCGACAGATTCTAAAGAAGAAAATAAAAAAGCACCGGTATCATCAAGTCAAATTTACTTTAATGGATCTTCAACTTTAGCACCAGTAATAACTACAATTGCAACCAACTTCAACGAGGAGCACGGAACGTGGGATAAAGTTGATTCAAAATTCCCAGAGGAAGCTATATCAATATATGTAGCGGCAGGTGGATCTGGTCAGGGTACAAAGGCAATAATTGATGGAACTACTACATTCGGTATGGTAGCTAGAGAAGTGAAAGACGAAGAGAAAAAGGCAATTAAAGACGAAAAAGAGTACCAAGTTGGGATTGATGCTTTAACACTAGCAGTTAATCCAGAAAACCCAGTAACAGGTGTTTTAGACAACCTTACTAAAGATCAAATAGTTAAAATATTCTCCGGAGAATTCAAAACTTGGAAGGATCTTGACGCTTCCCTTCCAGCAGAGAAGATAGTTGTAATAACTAGAGATATAAGTGGTGGAGCTCATGAAGTATTCCAAAAGAATATAATGGGGGATACAGATGTAACATCAGAAGCTATTCAAGCTCCAACAATGGGCGGATTAGTTGAAAAAATTATAGATAACAAATACGCTATTGGTTACGCATCTTACGGTGTTGCGAACCAAAACGGAGGTAAGATAAAAGTACTTAAAGTAGATGGAGTAGAAGCTAATGAAGCTAATATTTTAGATGGTTCGTACATAATTCAGAGACCTTTACTTTTAGTTGGATCGGGAAAAGCAACAGATGAACAACAAGCATTCCTTGATGTCGTACTTGGAGAAGAAGGACAAGCTGTAGTAAAAGAGATGGGATTCATCCCTATGAAGTAATTTGATTACAAGAAGGCGTCTCAATATAAAAATATGGATGTAGTAAAACACGGTAGGTAATATGATATCAATTCGAATCGACCAGTATGAAAGTCAGCTGGCTATATCGAGCTCATTGATACCTGATTGCCTACCGATTTTGCATGTTTATCTGACATATTTAGTTATGGGAGGTTTTATTCTTTAAAGGGGGAATAACTGTGAATAAAGCAGTTAAAATTATTTTTAAAACAGTAGTATTTGCTGGAGCCGTATCTACGTTTTTTCTTATGATACTTATGGTAGGTCATATATTTCAAGAGAGCTATCCGGCATTTTCGCAAATTGGGCTTGAACTTTTTGATATAAATGCTGAATGGAGACCCCTTAGCAACAATCCATCATACAGTATTATGGCTGCAATTGCAGGAACAATTTATGTTCCAGCTATAGCTGTTTCTATAGCGGTAATTTTTGGTATAGGATGTGCATTATTTTTAAATTTTTATACCGCTAAGAAAATATCAAATATGTGCCTTTCATTTATTGATTTAATCGCTGGTATCCCTTCTGTAATTTTTGGATTTATAGGCTTATCAGCACTGATTAAGTTCTTTGAGAATGATTTGAGGATGACATCGGGTGAATGTGTACTTGCAGCTGGGATACTTCTAGCTATTATGTTGTTGCCATTTGTAGTATCGACTTGCAGTGAGTCCATTGAGGCATCCAGGAAAAAATACGAACTTACAGCACTATCTTTAGGGTTCTCTAAAGAGGTATTTATTGTAAAAATATTATTGCCGTCTATGAAGACTAGTATCGTAACATCAATAATGATGGCATTTGGGCGTGGACTTGGCGAAACCATGGCAGTGATGATGGTAATAGGAAATTCACCGATTTATCCAAAATTATTTGGACGAGCTCAGACAATACCTTCGCTTACAGCACTTGAGATGGGGAGTGTTGGATATGGAAGTCTTCATCTGTCGGCTCTATACGCAGCCAATTTTGTGTTAATAATTATCCTAATAGTTGTGTTTGGAACAGGATATATATTTAAGAGGAGGTTACGTATAGATGAAGAGAGTATTTAGTAAGATAGTAGTTAGAGTTATATTATTTTCGCTTGGTATATCAGCACTAAGCGCAGTTTTCCTTGTATTTAGATATATATTTTGGCGTGGAAAAGATGTTGTTAATCTCTCATTTATTCTAGATTCACCATCGGGCATGCCTATTGGTACAGCGGGAGGGATATATCCAGCGCTTATAGGATCGATTTCTTTAGGAGCATTCTCTGCTTTAATAGGTGGTGTATTTGGAATCTTGACTGCAATTTATATAACATTCTATGCTTCAAAGGGTGTACTGTCCAATTTAATTAGAGCTTCAGTATCTTTTTTATCTGGAATTCCGTCCATTATTTTTGGATTGGTAGGATATACATTACTGGTCTATAAATTCGGAATGGGTAGAAGCCTTTTGAGTGCAGGGATAACAGTTTCAGTAATGATACTACCATTTGTCGCTATAAGAGTACAAAAAGTATTCAGAGAAAATGAGACAAGGTATATGTATGAATCTTTATGTTTAGGGATCTCAAAAGAGCACACAATTTTAAATGTTATATTGCCATCTTGCTTTGTAGAATTGATAAGTGCTGTAGCACTTGGAATGGCATATGGTATGGGTGCAGTAGCTCCTATAATGTATACAGGAGCAGTTATGATATCTTCAATGCCAGTGGAGTTCAATAAACCATTTATGTCACTTCCATACCATTTATACATGTTAGTCACGGATGGAGCCTCTTTTGAATACGCCTATGGAACTGCATTTGTACTGATGATATTATTGCTCTTTATACACCTGATCTGTAGAGGAATTGGAAGTTTGAGAGAGGGTGCGCAGTGGAAGTCTAGAAAGAACAAGGTGGATTAATTATGAATATAGAAATCGAACAATTAGGTGTAGGCTATGGAGAGAAACAAATTCTAAGCGATGTATCTTTATACATACCAACAAAGAAAATTACAGCTGTTGTAGGTCAATCTGGGTGTGGTAAATCAACTCTTCTCAAATCTATAAATCGAATTATAGAAGAAGATGGAGGTAAGATCGAAGGAAAAATTTTATTAGATGGCAGAGATACATCAGATATCCCAAAAGAGGAGCTTAGAAAAAATATAGGGTTGGTATTTCAACAACCTATAGTATTTCCTTACAGTATTGAAAAAAATATTACGTATGTTCTAAATTATCATTTTAATATAAGTAAACAAGAAGTTCAAAAGCGTACACAGTATTACTTGGAAGTAGCAAAGTTATACGATGAAGTTAAAGCGAATTTAATGATGCCTGCAAATAGATTATCTGGAGGACAGCAGCAGAGGCTCGCTATTGCAAGAAGTCTATGCGTGGAGCCAGAAGTGCTGCTTTTAGATGAACCATGTTCTGCCCTAGATATGAAAAATACAATAGCGATTGAGAACATGTTATTGGAACTTAAAGATGATTATTCAATAGTTATAGTAACTCACAATCTTGCACAGGCAAAGAGAATTGCAGATCAAGTCGTATTTATGGAAAAAGGCAAAATTATCGAAGTAAGTGATAAAGAAATGTTCTTTGAAGAACCAAAGACGGATTTGGCGCGAGAATATATTAAGTATATGTAGAGGGGAAAAATATGAAAATCGAAATTCCTGGATATAAAACACTAGAAATCAGAAACTTAGTATTGGATTACAATGGAACAGTTGCAATTGATGGTTCGATACCTGAAGATATTAAAGAAAAATTGATAAAATTATCGGAAGAGTTCAATATTTATATATTGACTGCTGATACACATGGTGATGCTGAAAAGCGATGTGAGGGATTGCCAATTACAATAAAGACATTCCTTGGAGAATGTGCAGCAAACTCTAAATTAGATATTGTAAAAAATCTAGGTAGCGGTGTTTGCGCGTGTATAGGAAATGGACGAAATGATGCCTTAATGTTTATGGAATCAGAGCTATCTATAGCTGTTGTTGGAAAGGAGGGCATCTATGCTCCTTTATTAGCTGTGGCTGATATATGTGTAGGATGTATTGGAGATGGTTTAGATTTGTTTTTGAAGCCGGCTAGAATTATTGCAGATTTAAGAGGGTAGATAAGTTTTAGAAAATGGTATGTGTTATATAAAAAATAGTTAAAATAAAAGGATAAAGATTATATGGAATTTATAGTAGATAAAAGAGATAAATCTAAAGTAGTAATTGTGGACAATGTGGATAAGTGTATAAAAAACGTGGGTGATGCAATGGATATTATGGCATCAATAAGTTACAATTATGAGTGCCAAAAATTTGTAATAAAAAAAGAGAATATTGTCAAAGAATTTTTTGATTTAAAAACTGGACTTGCAGGAGAAATACTTCAAAAGTATACTAATTATAGCGTGAAAGTCGCAGTAGTAGGCGATTTTAGCGTATACAAAAGCAAAAGCTTAAAAGATTTTATATATGAATGTAATCATGGGAAACAAATTTTCTTTGTCGAAAATATAGACGATGCTTTGGATAGGTTACATAGTGTTTAAAAGTCTAAAATAACTTATATATCGCATGTGCATATTTTAGTGTATTAACTGTGAACAATGTGGATAACTTTTCTGATAAAAAGGATTGAGAAGCTTTTTTAAAAAGATTATAAATAAAAATCGTATATAATAAACTATAAAATTTATATCAAAATAATTAAAACTTACAACTCTTATTGACATTTATCTATTTAGGATATATACTGATTTTAAAATTAAAAACTCTTCAGGGCGGGGTGTAATTCCCCACCGGTGGTTATAGCCCACGCGCCATATGGCATGATTCGGTGTGATTCCGAAGCCGACAGTATAGTCTGGATGAAAGAAGAATAGTTAAGATAAATTATGTAAAGCGATATATTAAGTAATTGTTATTAATACTGGATACTTTTTGTGTATTTAGTATTAAACGATTTACTGTAATTTATTTTAATAAGATAATAACGCTCTGGAATTTTTATTCCAGAGCTTTTTTATTTAAGATATCTATGAAAACGCCCTTATTTTGAGGCGTTTTTTAATTTATTTTAGTATCAGGTTAGGAGGTACTTATGGTTGAAGATTTGTTTTATATGAAAAAAGCACTGGAATTAGCTAAAAAAGGAGCTGGAAAGGTAAGTCCAAATCCAATGGTAGGCGCAGTTATTGTAAAAGACAGTGAAATAATAGGCTCTGGTTACCATAAAGAGTATGGAGGCCTACACGCTGAGGTAAATGCTATTAGTAGTTGTTCAAATGATCTTTATGGTTCAACAATTTATGTGACCTTAGAACCTTGTTGCCATTACGGTAATACACCTCCATGCACGGATGCAATAATAAAAAGTGGAATAAAAAGAGTTGTGGTTGGATCTGTAGACAACAATCCTCTGGTAAACGGACAGGGAATAGAAAAGCTACAAAAACATGGTATAAAAGTTGAGTTAGGCGTGCTGAGAGAAAAATGTGATGAGCTAAATGAAGTGTTTTTTTACTCTAACAGGGTGCATAAACCGTTTGTGGTTATGAAATACGGCATGACAGTAGATGGCAAAATTGCAACAGTCACAGGGGAATCAAAGTGGATAACTACTGAAAAATCTAGAGAAAACGTACATAAAACCAGAAATGACCTATCAGCTATAATGGTTGGAATAGGAACAGTTTTGAAAGACAATCCACTTTTAACATGTAGAACTCTAGATGGTAAAAACCCTATTAGAATAATTTGTGACAGTCAACTTAAATTGCCCATAAGTTCTGATATTGTAAAAACTGCTAAAGATATAAAGACAGTAGTTGCAACTACAAGCGAAGATCAAAATAAGAGACAAATTTTAGAAAATCTTGGAGTTGAAATTGTAACTGTACCAAAATTGAATGAGAGATTGGATTTAAATGATCTTATGAAAAAGCTTTGGGATCTGAAAATAGATAGTATTTTGCTTGAGGGAGGCTCAACACTAAATTATAGTGCTCTTGAAAGTGGTTTAGTAGATAGATTACATGTATATATAGCTCCTAAGATTTTCGGAGGATCTAGGAGTATATCAGCAATAGGTGGAGAAGGGGTATCAGATATTGAAAATGCTTTTAAGTTGAAATACAGAAAAACAACTATGTTTGATGAGGATATATTAATTGAATACGATGTTTTGACTTAGAGGTAAATTTATTAAATAAATATGCAAATTGTACAAATAAGTAAAAATTGTGTAGGCAAGGAGGAAACTATGTTTACAGGTATAGTCGAGGAAATAGGAACTATAAAAAGTATAGTTAAAAGCAGATCTTCTTTTAAACTTACTATCAAAGCCAAAAAAGTATTAACTGATATAAAACTCGGCGATAGTATTGCAGTAAATGGAATATGTCTTACAGCAGAAGATATATCAACGACGACATTTGCAGCAGATGTTATGTCAGAAACATTGGCTAGAAGTACTCTAAATCTACTAAAGCAGGGAGAGAAAGTGAATTTAGAGAGGGCAATGCCTATTAATGGGAGATTTGGTGGACATATAGTCTCAGGTCATATTGATGGAGTTGGAACAATAACGGGACGAGAAGAAGATGGAAACGCTGTGTGGATAACGATAAAGACTGATAAAAATATACTTAAATATATAGTTCATAAAGGTTCAATTGCCATTGATGGAATAAGTTTAACAATAGCCCATATTGATATGGAGTGTTTTAAAGTGTCGATAATACCGCACACTATAAATCAAACAACACTTCTTGATAAGAGCGTAGGAAATAATGTCAATTTAGAGTGCGATGTTGTAGGTAAACACATAGAAAAGTTGATTGGATTTGAAAGTAGCTCGGACGCAAAGCAAAGTGGGAATTGTGAAAAAACAAAAATAGATGAAGGTTTTTTAAGAATGAATGGTTTTTAATTTAAATAAAAATAGATAATTTTGGAGGTTGAGATATGTCTGTGTTTGGAACAATAGAAGAAGCGATTGAAGATATTAAATCGGGTAAGATGATAGTTGTGACTGATGATCCAGATCGAGAGAACGAAGGGGATCTAATTTGTGCAGCTGAGTTTGCTACATGTGAAGTAATAAATTTTATGGCTTCGCACGCGAAGGGTTTGATATGTATGCCTATGAGTGAGAGAATGACAGAAAAGCTAGGACTACCACAAATGGTTGATAAAAATACCGATAATCATGAAACTGCTTTTACAGTATCTATAGATCATGTAGATACAACTACGGGAATTTCGGCGCTTGAGAGATCAGTAACAGCCGTAAAGAGTACTTTAGGAGATGCAAAGCCTGAAGATTTCAGAAGACCAGGTCATATGTTTCCACTAAAAGCAAAGGATGGCGGTGTTATAGAGAGAAATGGTCATACGGAAGCGACTGTGGATTTCGTAAAGATCGCAGGATTAAAAGAGATAGGCATATGCTGCGAGATCATGAGGGAAGATGGAACTATGATGAGAACCGAAGAACTAAAAGAGTTTTCTAAAGAACATGGTTTAACTTTTGTAACTATAAAGGATTTGATCGAGTACAGAAAAAACAACAATTTGTAAATATATAGCAAAGATGTTAGTAAAAATAATCGACGAATAAATAAGTTGCTAAGTATAGAAATGAAATATTTGTAAAGTGGTGATTAGATTATGAACACAGGACAAAACATCAGTATAGCTGAAAATAAGGATAAAGAAGATAAATGTGAATATAGAAGATCAGATAAGGAAAAAAATAATGTGCAATTTGAAGTCAAAAAAATGGAGCATGTAGTAAAAGCAAATATGCCTACGAAATACGGAAAATTTGATATACATGGATATGTAAATAAAGAAAATGGAGAGCATCATATAGCATTGGTTATGGGAGATGTAGGTAATGGAGAACCTGTTCTTGTTAGAGTCCATTCAGAGTGTTTAACTGGAGATGCCTTAGGTAGCTCAAAATGTGATTGTGGCGATCAGTATAATGCTGCTATGAAGGCTATTGCAGATGAAGGAAGAGGGGCTCTAATATATTTAAGACAAGAAGGAAGGGGGATAGGGCTAATTAATAAACTTAAAGCTTATTCTCTTCAAGATGAAGGTCTTGATACTGTCGAAGCTAATTTAGCTTTGGGATTTCCAGCTGATTTAAGAGATTATTCTGTGGGGGCTGAAATGCTACTTGATTTGAATATAGATAAATTAAAACTTTTAACAAACAACCCTGATAAGATATCTGGAATAGAAAAGTATGGAATTGAAATAGTAGAGAGGGTTCCTATAGAGACTGTACATAAAAAAGACTGCGAATTTTACATGTATGTTAAAAAAGAAAAGATGGGTCATATTTTAGAGACTTATAAATAAAAATAAAAATAGGAGGTATGAATATGAACGTTTATGAAGGAAGATTGGTTGCAGATAAGAGTATTAAAATTGGTATTGTAGCGGCCAGATTCAATGAGTTTATTGTTGGAAAGCTTATTGAAGGGGCACTGGATGGATTGAGACGACATGATGTAAAGGAAGAAGATATATCTTTAGCTTGGGTTCCTGGTGCATTTGAAATACCATTGATAGCTGGGAAAATGGCTAAATCAGGTATGTATGATGCAGTAATATGCTTAGGAGCAGTAATTAGAGGATCTACAACCCATTACGACTATGTTTGCAGCGAAGTATCTAAAGGAATTGCGAATGTATCTTTAAAGAGCGATATTCCAGTATTATTTGGAGTACTTACAACCGAGAATATTGAACAAGCAATTGAAAGAGCAGGCTCAAAAGCTGGAAATAAAGGTTTTGAAAGTGCAACAGCGGCAATAGAGATGGTCAATCTTATAAAATCATTACCTCAGAAATAGTTAGTAGGTTTTGATATATATGTATTATCTCTAAGGGTTTATAATTTTTAGATGATGAGTTATGGAAATTAAGATAAAAAAGAAGCTCAGAATAAAGCTGTATTCTGAGCTTCTTAATTTCGGTAGACTATAGTTTTAAAACTTCTAATGAGTTACTTTTTTAAAAGCTTATTTAACTCATCAGAATTTTTCTGATTTTCCCAATTTGAATAAAAGTAAAATACAATTATATGAGCTAATAATGTAATAATTATCATTATTAATATCCAAGGCTTAATAATTTCAAACATATTAGTAGAAAATAGCCAAACTGATGCAACTCCACCAGAAATATTAATTACTGAAGAAATAATAATTTTGCCAAGAACTTTCATTGAAGAAAAATTCCATAATATTGGATACATAAGTCCGAAAATTATTGCAAATATTGTGCTTATACCTATTAAATTCCAAATATATGGAAGCGTTAATGTAAGATTTTTTAAAAACATAGATATTAATCCTAAAATCCATACAAATGTTATAGAAAAAGTTTGAAAAAAATTTGATTTAAGTTGTTTTACCATGATAATCTCTCCTTAATTATTTTTACATAATTTCTACTTATAAAATAAGACGTTCGATCGCTTAGCAATACTTCTAATCTTGCGTTTGATGCAGAAGAAAA
Source organism: Metaclostridioides mangenotii (assembly GCF_017873185.1). Taxonomy (GTDB): domain Bacteria; phylum Bacillota; class Clostridia; order Peptostreptococcales; family Peptostreptococcaceae; genus Metaclostridioides; species Metaclostridioides mangenotii. The sequence goes on along the minus strand of NZ_JAGGJX010000009.1, from coordinate 6,336 downwards.
TTCCTCTATTTCATCTAAATTAATAATAGTTTGGTTATTGATCTTCGCTAAATTACTTTCGTTGAGTTTTTCCAATTCTTTAAGGCGTTTGTTAATTAAATATAGCTCTCCGGATTTCATTTTCACAGAGCACATATGGCCTTCAGATTGAAAGATTAATACTGAATTAATGTCTACTTGAAGTTTTCTATCATTTTTAGCATTAATAACAGTTAGTTTGCGATCTTTATTAAGATGTTCTTTTATATTTTGAGCTAGTTCACTATTTTCAGGATTAACTTGGATTATTAATTCTTCTTTGCTCATAAGTTTATCGAGTAAAATATCTATTTTCATAATTCCTCCTTCCATGATATTAATATACTATCTGATTGCCTGATTATCTATAATTTATCGTTTTGTTGCATTTTCTGGTCACTTTTTTACATTTTAAAGCCGATTAGTTAGATATACAAGAATAATTTAAATTAAAATTTCAAAATTAAAGAATTATACAAAAAAGCCAACTGGGATATAAGAATCTCAATTGGCTTTTACACATTTTTTTAAAATCTATATACTCGAATTTATTTCTATCTATATATTAAAAATCTACCTTTTCTCCATAATATATGCTGTTAAATAGCTTAACCATATTTTCCTTATCTATTTTTCTAGGATTTGAACCAGTACAAGCATCTTCAAGAGCACGCTCACTTATTAATTCAACTTTTTCTTTGAATTTTGCTTCGTCTATTCCGTAATCTTTCAATGTTGCTGGAATATCCATAGATTTATTTAGATCTTTAATTTTATCAGTAAGTGCATCTATTAACTCATCATCACTGTTTCCTTTTAAATTAAGACGCTTAGCGATTTTTACATATCTATCGGCACATTCTTTTTTATTATAGTCAATTACATATGGTAAATATATTGCATTGGCACATCCGTGTGGAATGTGGAATACTGCACCTGTCTTATGAGCCATAGAGTGAACGATACCTAGTAGAGCATTGCTAAATGCCATCCCAGCCATACATTGAGCGTAGTGCATCAATTCACGTGCATTTGAATCGCCTTTGTATGAATTTATTACATTTTCATCTACCATCTCTATCGCTTCTAATGCTAGTGGATCTGTAAAAGCTGTTGCCATTGTTGAAACATACGCTTCTATTGCATGTGTCAATGCGTCCATACCTGTGTGCGCAGTTAATTTTGCTGGCATTGTTTCTGCAAGGTCCGAATCAACGATTGCTATATCAGGTGTTATATTAAAGTCTGCAAGCGGATATTTAATTTCAGTTTTGTAGTCTGTTATAACTGAAAATGCTGTTACTTCCGTAGCTGTTCCAGATGTTGATGGAATTGCGATAAACTTAGCTTTTTGTCTAAGTTCTGGGAATGAGAATGGTTGAGTAATTTCTTCAAAGTTCGTATCTGGATATTCATAGAAGACCCACATAGCTTTTGCAGCATCTATTGGTGATCCTCCTCCCATTGCAATAATCCAGTCCGGTTCGAAATCTAACATAACTTTGCTTCCGTTCATTACTGTATCAACAGATGGATCAGGTTCTATATTTTCTATTAGCTTTGTCTCAATTTCAGCTTCAGCAAGGTATCCTAACACCTTATCTACAAAGCCAAATCTTCTCATTGATCCTCCGCCTAGTACTAATACTGCTTTTTTACCCTTTAGTTCTTTCAACTTTTCAATTGAACCACTTCCATAGTAAATATCTCTTGGTAATGTAAATCTAAACATATACAAAACACCTCCATAGAATTTTGGTAAAGCTTGTATTTAAAACTTGTATCGATAATATTTTAACGCTAATTTCATAGTAAATCAAGTTTAATAAAGTGCTTTTCGATAGGTAGATTAAATAAACAAAAGCATTTTTATAAGAGATAAGTCATAAATAAATCATTAATTAACATTTGTTTAAAAAAATATCTAAAATGAATACTAATGTTTAAATAGGAGGATTAAATGGTATTAGTCATATATAGTTAAATATGATATAGAATGCAATTGTTATATTAAATTAAAAATAATAAAAATATTTTAAATAATTAGGATTAAGGAGGAATGGATATGAGAGGATTTGGAATGACTTCAGTAGGAAATGCTGCTTGGTTAGATAAAGAAAAACCAGTTGCAGGTCCATATGATGCAATAATAAGACCTACAGTTGTAGCACCTTGTACGTCTGATGTACACGCATTACATGGTGGTGCTGGTGAAAAGTTTGATAGAATATTAGGACATGAGGCAATTGGGGAAGTAGTAGAAGTAGGAGAATTAGTTACTCGTTTTAAGCCAGGGGATATAGTAGTTGTACCTTGTACAACACCAGACTGGATGGCTCCAGGAGTTCAGGAGCAAGTAAGCAACGCTCATGACTGGGGTCTAATGAAGAGTTTTAAATTTTTAAGTTCTAAAGATGGTGTATTCGCTGAATTTTTTCACGTTAATGATGCAGATGCAAACTTAGCATTATTGCCAGAAGGTGTTGCACCAGAAGAAGCACTTATGATAGTAGATATGATGACTACAGGATTTAGTGCAGTAGAAAATGGTAGAGTTGGATTTGGAGATACAGTAGTTGTTATAGGAATAGGGCCTGTTGGACTTATGGCTGTAGCAGGAGCAAAACTTAGTGGTGCTGGAAGAATAATAGTTGTTGGTACTAGACCAAACTGTGTTAAAATAGCTAAAGAGTATGGAGCAACTGATGTAATAAGCTATAAAGATGGAGATATAGTTGAGCAAATATTAAGACTAGTACCAGGTGGAGTTAATACAACTATAATAGCAGGGGGTAATCAAAATACTTTCCCTCAAGCTATAGCAATGACTAAAGAAGGTGGAGTTATATCAAATGTAAACTTCTTTGATATAAAAGATACACTTAGTATGCCTGCTTACTTATGGGGTCTTGGAATGAGCAATAAAGATATACGTTGCGGATTCGCTCCAGGCGGTACTGTAAGAATGGAAAAACTTCTTAATGTGATTAAGTATAAAAGGGTAGATACTTCTAAACTTATAACTCATCGTTTCCACGGATTTGATCAGATAGAAGATGCGTTTAAACTTATGGAAGAGAAACCAAAGGATTTGATTAAACCAGTTGTATTTATAGATTGGAACGATAAATAAAATCTTATGTATATAATTACGGGATAGCATTTGTAGAGATGCTATCCCGTTTTTAATTATGCGTTTTAATATATTAAACCTCCAAAACATTTAAATATTATTTATATTATAAGGAATAAATAAATTGCGAATACGATAAAAGATTAGGAAAATTAACACATACAGCCATTTAATCGATCTTGAATTATGTTAAGCCTAAAATAGGATGAAAAATTAGTGAAATAAAATAATTATAAAACATATATTGTAATATAAATATATGAAAAGGTGATAGATATGAATTTCGGATTTTTTGCTGGACTTACCGGGAATGTTGTAACTCATTGTGATAAAGGTTATTTAAAAGCAAGACATGAAAGAAACCTTGCAATACAGACATTTCCTCTTGCAATCGTATTTTGCAAATGTGATCAAGATGTTGTAAACGCAGTTTGCTGGTGTCAGGAAAATAATATTTGCTTCAGAGTGAGAAATGGGAGGCATCATTATGCGGGGTATTCTACAGGAAATAATGTATTAGTTATAGATGTGAGTAATTTGAATACACTGAAGTTGGATGAAGAAGAAGGATACCTTGTAGTGGGTGGGGGAGTAAATAATGAGAAACTATATAGGTTTGTTTCTTCTAGAGGCTACCCATTTCCAGGTGGAAGTTGCCCATCAGTAGGACTAAGCGGATATGTATTAGGTGGGGGTTGGGGTTATTCAGCTCGACACTTGGGTCTTGGTTGTGATAGCCTCGTTGAAGCTGTATTAATTGACTACAACGGTAGGAGGACTCTTGCAAACAGTCAAATAAATCCCGATCTTTTCTGGGCATTAAGAGGAGGCGGTGGAGGAAATTTTGGAATAATAGTATCGATGAAATTTAAGTTACCTAAAAAGGTAGATAAAGTTACATTTATACAATTATACTATCCGAATACAAATTCTAAATTACAATGCCAATTTTTAAAGGTATGGCAGGAGTGGTTAGTCGGACTAGATAGTAGAATTACACTTGGAGCAAGAATATATAACTCGGAATCAGAGGGAAAGGCCGTTTTTAGCAGAGGAATATTTTATGGAACACCAGAAGAAGCAAAAAGATTAATTAAGCCTCTTACTAATATACTAGGGGTACAGGTAAATATTCAATACCTTCCATTTTTAGATGTAATAAAGCAAATTGAAAGCTCTTATCCAGCATATGAAAAGTTTGAGTCAGTAAGCGGATTTGTAGGAGATATGTATAGCAATAAAGAAATTTCAGAAATAGTAGATCTTATACAGAATAGATCAGCTGGATCAATATATGCAGGAATATCATTGTATGCAATGGGAGGAGCTATAAAAAGAAAGAAGAGTACTGATACAGCATTTTATTATAGAAAATCAGAATATATAATATGGCTAGATACAGTATGGGAAGATAATAAATACGAGGGAAGAAACCTCGACTGGATCGACAGAAGGGCTAACATTATACGTAGTATTTCCTATGGTTCGTATGTCAATTTTCCTTATAGTGAGCTTTACGATTATATGGAAGAGTACTATGGATATAATCAATATAAGCTTTTGGATGTTAAATGTACGTATGATCCACATAATGTGTTTAGATTTCCACAAAGTATACGATAAAGCAGATCCCTATACCTTTAAGTAGATTTGGTAAAAAAATAATGAATTACATTTAAATCGGGTTAACCATAAGGTAGCTAATGTGATTTATGATGTTATCTATATAATAAAGTTCATATTATTACTTTAAATATAATATATATGTACGGGGTGATATAGTGAAGAAGTACATAAAGTATTATATTTTTAGCGGGGTTCTATTAGTTTTGGCTTCTGTATTTATACTTGAAATAAAAAATGTATCAGAAGAAGCCATGAAATATACTCCTATAACAAAAAAGACTATAATTTTAGATGCAGGACACGGAGGCATAGATCCTGGAGCTTTAACTAAAGATCACAGTACAAATGAAAAAGAAGTAAATTTAGCAATCACACTCAAGCTAAGAGAATTAATCGAATCTAGTGGGGGGTTAGTTATACTGACAAGAGATGATGACAGTAGCTTATATAAAGAAGAAGCTAATAAAACTATAAGACAAAAGTATAATGAGAATTTGAAAAATAGAAAAAAGATAATTGAAGAGTCGAAAGCAGATATGTTTGTATCTATACATCTAAACGCATTTGAACAATCTAAATATTACGGTGCTCAAACTTTCTACCCTAAAGACAAGGAGGATAGTAAGCAACTATCTAAATGTATTCAAGATGAATTGAAAAGAGTAGTTGATAAAACAAATAATAGAGAAGTAAAGCCTAGAGATGATATCTATCTATTAAAAGATAATCAAATACCATCTATGTTGATTGAATGCGGGTTTTTATCCAATGAAAAAGAAAGCAAGCTTTTAACGGATAAAGAGTACCAAGAAAAAATAGCATGGGCTATATATGTAGGAATACAAAAATATTTAAGTATTAATAACTAATAATCTACTGAAATTCCAAGGTTTATCTAGGCTGATTATCTATGATATCGGTCTAGATATTTTTTTTATTTAAAAAAGTATTGACTTTAAATATTACAGGTGATATTATATACGAGTGCCAAAAATACAGAAGGTTTTTAAGAAACATTATTGTAGGTACTTTATTGAAAATTCAAGTATTTGAGATAATTAAAATCTCGAAAAAATTTATTTTAAAAAATTATTGACAATAAATAAAATAAATGATACTATAATACTTGTCTTAAGAAAAGAATAAGCCATAATTAATCTGGTTACTACAGCAAAGAGGATACACCTGTTCCCATTCCGAACACAGAAGTTAAGCTCTTTAGCGCTGATGGTACTTGGTGGGAAACTGCCTGGGAGAGTAGGACGTAGCCAGTTAATGCCGAAGTGGCGGAATTGGCAGACGCACAGGACTTAAAATCCTGCGGGACTTACCTCTCGTACCGGTTCGATTCCGGTCTTCGGCACCAGCATAATTATTGGACCATTAGCTCAGTTGGTTAGAGCGCCCGGCTCATAACCGGTAGGTCTGGGGTTCGAGTCCCTGATGGTCCACCACAGTAATTATAAAAAGAACATTGAAAATTAAACAGTAGGTTAATTTATAAGAAAACAAGAAACAAACCATATAAAGCCAGATATTAAAGATAACGATAGTATCTG
>NZ_JAGGJX010000008.1 GCF_017873185.1 Metaclostridioides mangenotii | reverse complement strand
GACGTAGCCACGTAGTCTTTTTTTAGTTTTGATTTAAAATAAATGAAGGGGTTAATGATTAAATTCCGAACGTATATGATGACGACATTGTGAGCGTAGGCTGGCTAAGAAACCACGCCAGACGTCTACAAGCTCACAACATCATCCTCATATCCATTCGAAATTCAACCATTAACCTCTATTTTATTTAAATCTAAAACCTTAAAAGCTTCCTACGTTAGGGCTGTGTTGCGGGGAAGATCAAAGTCAAAGTCAAAGTCAAATTCAAGAGCAAGTAGGCTGGCTAAGAAACTGTGGGAAGGAGCAAGAGCAGGTCAAGATCTGAGAGAGTTTAATTAACACAGCGAAATTTGATTGTATGTTAAAACATAATATTAATTAATAGTTGAAATAATAAATAATTAAAAAAGTGTCAGTATGGAGGCAGATGTCTCTTAACTGACACTTTTTTATTTATTCTTATCATTATCAAATTTATGATGATTTTATCTTATTTTTGTCAATTAGCTGACCATTAAATTTATAAATGGATTTAAAAAATTAATATTGATAAAATTTAAATTAATTTTCTAATTTAAATTTGAATTTCGCCATAATTATTATAGTATCCTTTCAGTAATGTCAAATATGAAGACGATGTTAAAAAACGGACATAATTGATAAAAATATATCTAAATTATAAAGAAAAATCTATTAGTTATAAAATATTGTCAATTAATTGACCTATATGAATTTAAGATATAATTAGAAAATTTGTTTTAAATATATATAGTTAGTGTTTTCAAGGATTTCTGGGAATGGATAGATTATGGCACATAAATTGCTATCATATTTTTATATAAATAAAAAATTAACATTTATATTTATTTATATAAAAGTATAAAACATAAGGAGGGAGATCATTTGAATAAACTATATCCTATTTCGTTAAAACAACATATCGGTTCAATAAATACTCCTGTTGTAAGTGTAGGAGAGAGAGTGCAAAAGGGTAGCTTAAGCGGTCAAATCAAAAAATACTGAAGCTATTAGAGCTTTTAATAATGTTATAAATGAGGAAAAAATATATGTAGTTGAATTACAAGATATGTACTTAGATCAAGACGATACTGATTACCCTCTGGATCTAAGTAGGGCAAGAAGAGATATTGAAATTAAACATATACTTAAAGCATTAAAAGTTAGCGATGGAAATAAATCAACTGCGGCTAAGTTATTAAACATACCAAGGTCGATACTATACTATAAGATGGATCTTTACAACATAGAGGACAAATAGATATAGAAGTGTGAAAGGAAAATCCCTGTACAGTTACAGCATTTTTAAAAGCTGTGGTACAGGGATTTTCCTTTCACAATTCTATATCTATTTTGTAATGTATCCTCAAAAGACTACATAATTGAAGATATAAACTGCTCCATTCTATTAAGTCCTTCTAAGAAGTCCTTCTCGTTACATGCGTAAGAGATTCTAACATAATTATCAAGTCCAAATGCCTTTCCAGGAACTACAGCAACTCTACATTTTTCTAAAAACTCAGCACAGAACTCTATTGAGAAACTATCTTTGAAATCGTACTTTTCAGCGACTTTGCTTAAGTCAATAAAAGCATAAAATGCTCCATCTGGATTTACATAACCTACATTATCCATTGAGTCTAATTTTTCTACAATTAGATTTCTTCTGTATCTGTATGTGTCTATCATTCTGTCTATATCTTTAGAACATTCTTTTAAGGCTCCATAAGCAATGTACTGAGATGTTTGACTAGGGTGTGATACCAAATGTCCTTGTATAGAACTCATCGCTTTAGCGATCTCTTTATTCGATGCAGTATAACCGACTCTAAGTCCAGTCATAGCTGCTGATTTTGAGAATCCATTTATAGTGATAGTTATGTTTTTTGCTTCTTCACTTAAAGATGCTACTGATGTGAATTCTTCTACATAACATATTTTTTCGTATATTTCGTCAGCTATTATATAGATGCTGTTTTTGATACATACATCAATTATATCTTCTAATTCTTTCTTAGTGTAAACACTGCCTGTTGGGTTTGATGGATTTGTGATTACTATTGCTTTGCTTTTAGATGTTATTGCTTGTTCTAATTCTTCTTTAGTAACTTTAAATCCATTTTCCTTTTTTGTATCTAAAAATGCTGGGACTGCACCTAGCAACTTAATTGTTTCAGGATAACTAACCCAATATGGTTTTGGAAGTATAACTTCATCACCGTAGTTTGTAATCGCTAATATAGCATTTGTTATGGATGTCTTGGCACCGCTTGTTACTACTATTTCGTCAGGCGTATAGTTGCATTTATTTTCCTTTTCTAGCTTATTGCATATTTCTTCTCTTAATACTGCAAGGCCTGGCACTAAATCGTATTTTGTGTAATTCATATTTAAAGAATCAATTCCATATGATTTCGCTTTTTCGGGAACGTTGAAATCTGGTTCACCAATACTAAGGTTTATTACATCAATTCCGTTTTTCTTCATTTCTTTTACTTTAGAACTAATACCTACTGTATAGGATGGAGTTAAAAAGTTTAGTCTATCTGATAACATAAGATCCCTCCTTTAAAAATAACTATTTATATTATACGATAAAAATTGAATTTAACATATATGATTATTCTATTATTACAAAAATTATGCTCAAAAATACAAAAATATTTATTTTATTTATAAGTATTACAATTGCTGGTGTTCAAAATATACAGATAGCAATTTCAATAAGTTGATCAATATTGACTATCTCAATTAAATTTGGTAATCTTTAAATAGCTTAAGAATAGAAAGTCCCTTTAACTTAGTTAAAGGGGATTTTTTTCGACATTTAACACTACATATAGTGGTTATCAAAAAATGAAACACTATATATAGTAAGAGCATATTATGTAAATAATAAGCGACATTATTCTAAAATAAAATAATATTATATAAAAAATTATACTAAAAATTTAAATTTATAACAAAAGATGATATAAATTGGTGAATGGGGGATTTTCAAAGTGGTTAAGTCTGTAAAAAAAAGAGATGGTAGAACAATACCTTTTAATCAAGATAGAGTTACGAGAGCTATATTTTTAGCTGCTACAAGTGTAGCTGAAAAAGAGGGAACTGTACCTGACTATAAAGTTTCTGAGGAATTGACAAATAAGGTTATAAGACATTTAAATAAAAAGTTCGCGGAAGAGACTCCAGGGGTGGAAGATGTACAAGATGCTGTAGTAAAAGTCCTTATAGAATCTGGACATGCTAGAACTAGTGAAGAGTACATAATCTACAGAACCGAGAGAAGTAGAGTAAGAAATTCAAAGACTAGACTGATGAAATCTATTGAAGAGATTACTTTCGAAGATGCAGACAATGCTGATATAAAGAGAGAAAATGCTAATATAAATGGAAATACTGCTATGGGTACTATGTTACAGTACGGTAGTACAGTGTCTAAAGAGTTTTGTAAGACGTATTCATTGAAACCAGAGCATGCTTTTGCACATGATAATGGTGATATACATATACACGATATGGACTTTTTTAATATGGGAACTCTTACATGTTGTCAAATCGATGTAAGAAAACTATTTAAAGGTGGATTTTCAACTGGTCATGGTTTTTTAAGAGAGCCAAATGATATTATAAGTTACGGTGCTTTGGCTGCAATAGCTATACAAAGCGACCAGAATGATCAACATGGCGGACAAAGCATACCTTTCTTTGATTATGGACTAGCTGAAGGAGTTTATAAGACATTTAAGAAGTTTTATATCGGAAATATATCTAAATCTTTAAAATTGTTTAAAGGATTGGATGATGAGTCTAAAATAAAAGATATAGTAAATAAAACAGAAGAAGAGACATCTAGAAAAGTTGGACTAAAAAGAGATGAAGTTTATCTAAAATCAGAGTATGAAAATCTTATAAAAGAGTTGGATATAGATTCAGAGCTTGCGAAGAAAACACAAGAATTTGCATATGAAGAATCTATAAAGGAAACGGATAAGAGAACTTACCAGTCTATGGAAGCATTTATACACAATTTAAATACAATGCACTCTAGAGCAGGTGCACAGGTTCCATTTTCTAGTGTGAACTTCGGTACAGATGTATCAGAAGAAGGTAGAATGATAACTAAAAATCTTCTACTATCTTTAGAGAAAGGACTTGGTAATGGAGAAACTCCTATATTCCCAATACTTATTTTCAAAGTTAAAGAAGGAGTGAGTTTAAATCCAGAAGATCCAAACTACGATTTATTCAAACTAGCTTGTAGAGTTTCTGCAAAGAGACTATTCCCTAACTTCAGTTTCTTAGATGCCCCATTTAATGCTAAGTACTATAAAGAAGGCGACCCTGATACTGAAGCGACTTACATGGGATGTAGAACTAGAGTTGTATCTAATGTTTGCGGTCCAGAGACTGTAAGTGGTAGAGGAAATCTATCTTTCTCAACTATAAACCTTCCAAGACTTGGTATTAAGCACGGAGTAGTTAAAGGCGGGAGCACAGATATCGATGGATTTTTTAAAGAACTTGATGAAAAAATAGATCTGTTGATAGATCAATTATTGGAAAGAATGCAGGTTCAAGGAAATAAGAGAATGAAAAACTTCCCATTCTTGATGGGACAAGGTGTATGGCTCGACTCTGAAAAATTAGATCCAGAGGATAAGTTAAATGAAATTATAAAACAAGGTACGCTTACAATAGGATTTATAGGATTAGCTGAGTGTCTTGTAGGACTTATTGGGCAGCATCATGGAGAGAGTAAAGAAGCTCAAGATTTGGGTATAAAAATAATATCTCATATGAGAAAGAGAATGGACGATGCAGCAGAACAGTACAAATTGAACTTCTCTTTAATAGCTACACCAGCTGAAGGGCTTTCTGGTAGATTTACTAGAATAGACAAGAAAGTTTACGGTGAAATCAAGGGAATAACTGATAGAGATTACTATACTAATTCATTCCATGTACCTGTTTACCATAATATGAGTGCTTTTGATAAAATAGCAAAGGAAGCTCCATACCATGAACTTACTAATGCTGGTCATATAACTTATGTTGAACTAGATGGAGATACTTCAAACAACTTAGAGGCTTTTGAAACTATAATAAGAGCTATGAGAGATATGGGTATAGGATACGGCAGTATAAACCACCCTGTTGATAGAGATCCAGTATGTGGATTCTCTGGAGTTATATCTGGAAACATATGTCCAGTGTGCGGAAGAGATGAAAACGACAGCCCAGTAAAATTTGATAGAATAAGAAGAATTACTGGATACTTAGTTGGGACAGTAGATAGATTTAACAACGCAAAAAAAGCAGAAGTAATGGACAGAGTTAAACATCAATAAAAATATTAGATAAAATATTTAATATCGAAATAGAGAGAATTAAAGTATAAAGCTTTATATATAGACATATAAACTTATGATAAAATAATAGATTTTGGGGGATTAATTAATGAAATTAAGATTATCATCATCGATTACCTCTGACAGTATTGTAGATGGACCGGGGCTTAGAATGGTAATATGGACTCAAGGTTGTATCCATAATTGCAAGGATTGCCATAATCCGCAAACACACGATCTGTGCGGTGGATTTGAAATAGAAACGAACGAAATAATTGATAAACTAAAGACTCTAAAATTGCAAAAGGGAATTACACTTTCTGGTGGAGAGCCATTTTTGCAACCAGAAGCTTTAGAAGAAATAGCATGTGAAGCTAAAAAATATAATCTAGATGTATGGGCATACACTGGATTTACGTATGAAAAACTTTTGGACAAGTCAAATGACGCTTACTTTAAAAATTTAAATTTACTTAAAAACATAGATATTTTAGTGGATGGTAAATTCGTAGAAGAGAAAAAAGATATAAGTTTGACGTTTAGGGGATCATCTAATCAGAGGATAATTGATGTTCAGAAGAGTTTAAAAAATAAAAAAGTTTGCTTGAGTAATGTTTATGCAGATAGAGATTTATCTATTGCAGAGTAGAAAAATCTTTTTGAAAAATTTTAAATCGATTTGGAATATAGTGATAAACCTATAAAATCTTAAAAAATATGTTAAAATTATAGTATAAATAAAAAAAATGGGCAAACTATTCTCAGGATATTATAAAAATAAAATTTTAATTCTTGAGGAGTGATTATTTAATGAGAAAATGTGCATTATTATTAGCAATAATAGGAGCTCTTAACTGGGGAGCTGTTGGTATATTAGGTATCGACTTAATAGGAAGTATATTTGGCGGTACTTACTCGATGGTAAGTAGAATTATATTCTTTATAGTTGGTCTTGCTGGACTTTACTTAATACCAAGTTTAATGTCAGATGATAGAAGATAATAATCTATAAGTTTAAGCCGTTGATAATAAATCAACGGCTTAAACATTTTTTAGGGGGACATATGAAAAACTTTATTGTCAGTAGATTGATCGAAAATAAAAATAAAGATATAATATCGTTTCACACTCCTGGTCATAAAAATGGTAGGATATTTAGAAAACTAGGGTACATTGAAATTTTAGATGAAATATATAAAATAGATACAACTGAGATAATAGGAACTGACAACCTACACTCTCCAGGGGGAATTATCAAAAGCTCACAAGAGAGAGCAGCTAAAGTGTTTAACGCGAAACATACATATTATTTAGTTAATGGAAGTACCTGTGGAATTCAGGCAGCAATTTTATCTGTTTGTAATGACAACGATAGTAAAATTATTGTAAATAGGGATTGTCACCAATCAGTTGTAAATGCATGTATATTGGGAAATATTGATCCAGTTTATATTCCGTATAATATTTGTGAGAAAACAAGTATACTTAAAGGTATAAAGGTAGAATCTGTAAAAGAAGTTATCGATTCAAATTTAGATGCAAAAGCTATTGTACTTACATATCCTACTTACTATGGTATGACGTATGATTTAGGGAAAATATGTGAATACGCACATTCTAAAGGCATTTTAGTGATAGTTGACGAAGCGCATGGAGCACATTTAGAGCTTAGTGAAAAGCTCCCGACAAGTTCCTTAAAACTAGGCGCAGATATTGTAATTCAAAGTTGTCACAAGACACTTCCTTCATTTACCCAATCATCATTATTGCATATAAATAGCAGTAGAGTTGATACTAATATGGTATCGAGCTTTCTGAGAATACTAGAATCTTCAAGCCCTTCTTATTTACTATTAACATCACTGGAGATTGCAGTCGATATATACGAAAGATACGGAAAGAAACTAATGGAAGAGCTTTTACTGAATATAGAAGAATTTAATAGCAATTTTGAAGTAGTATACATAGCTAGCGATAGAAATTTATGTAAAACTAGACCTGTTAAAAATACTTACCTAAAAAGTGCGGATTTTAAAATATTTCAACCTATGGATAAAACGAAGATATTTATTTCTTCAACTGAGTTGGGTATAGATGGATATAAATTTGAAGAGATTTTAAGATACAAATACAATATACAAGTGGAACTTTCTAACTACTATGGTGTACTTTTATTGTGTAGTATAGCAAATGAAATAGATGATTTCGATAAGCTTAAAATTGCGCTAATGGATATAAAGAAGAATATAAAGGGTAAAAAAATTTTAGAACAAATAGAAATTCCCAAAATAACACCCAAAAAAGCATTAACTCCTTTACAAGCATTTTATAAACACACGAAAAGTGTTAAAATAGATAAAAGCATAGGACAAATATGCGCAGAAAGTCTAACACCTTATCCGCCGGGAGTGAATCTCATTTCACCAGGAGAAATTGTAGATAGAGAAGTATTAGAGTACATTCTTTATTGCAAAGAAAAAGGGATGTATATTAGTGGATCTAGGGATAAAGATTTGAAATTTATAGAAGTAATAGACAATAGTGTTGATATATAAAAGAAATTATTAGACTGCAGTAATTAGTTATACATAAATCAGATATGCAATATATAAAGTTGTAGAAATTATATATTTTTATATAGAGACTGTAGTCATCGTATGGAGGTATCAAATTGAGCGGTAAATTGATAATTATAGAAAGTGGTTCTGATGCGAGTGGAAAGGCTACTCAAACATCGAAATTATTTGATAGATTGGTAACTGAGGGTCATAATATCAAAAAGGTAGAATATCCAAACTATAAATCGGAGTCTTCTGCTCTTGTAAAAATGTATCTAAGGGGTGATTTCGGTAAAAGTGCATCCGAAGTAGATCCTTATGTTGCGTCTACATTTTTTACAGTAGATAGATATGCGTCTTTTAAGACAGAATGGGAAGAGTTTTATACAGCTGGTGGTATAGTTATCGCTGACAGATACACTACATCAAATATGGTACACCAAGCCTCTAAAATGGATGTATCTGAAAGGGATAAGTATTTAGATTGGCTTACAGAATACGAATTTGAGATGTTTAAAATCCCTAAACCAGACTGTGTAATATTTTTAGATGTACCTATTGAATACAGTACAGAGCTTATGAAAAATAGAAAAAATAAAATAACTGGAGAAGCTGAAAAGGATATACATGAAGTGGATGTGGAGTATCTAGCTAAGTGTTATAATAATTCCATCGATATAGCCTATCAATACGGTTGGAATAAGATAGATTGTGTTGAAGCGGGCAAACTAAAGAGTATTGATAGCATACATGAAGAGGTTTATAAGTATGCTCTTGATTCAATAAATAATGTGGAGAGATAGATTATGTATTTTGATAATATAATAGGTCAAAGTTTTGCAAAGAAATACTTAAAGAGTTCGATTAATAACGACAAACTAAATAGTGCGTATATGTTTGAAGGCATTGATGGCATAGGAAAGAAGAAAATGGCTTATGAATTAGCAAAGATACTTCTTGAAATAGAGCATCCTGAGAATAGCCCAGACTATATAGATGTATTTCCTAATGGAAACAGTGTAAAAGTAGATCAAATTAGAAAGCTACAGTCTGATATAATAATCAAACCACACAATAAATACAAAATATATATATTAAACAATGCTGAGAAAATGACTGTAGAAGCGCAAAATGCACTTCTTAAAACATTGGAAGAACCACCTCAGTATGCAATAATAATTTTAGTGACAAACAACAAAGAAGCATTACTTGATACAATTAAATCTAGATGTGATATAGTAAAATTTAATTCAATTCCACATAATGAGATGGTTGGATATCTAGTGCAAAATGGGGTTGAAGAAAAAAAAGCAACTCTCCTAACTTCATTTTCAAGAGGAAGTTTAGAGAGAGCCTTGGATTTGGCAAATTCAACAGAGTTTACTGATATGAGAGACGATGTGCAAAAATTCATTAAAGTATTATTTGATAAAAATACAGTTGATATTTTAGAATTGCCAAATGATATAGATAAATACAAATCAGAAATAATAGATTTGTTGGATATAATAATAGATTATTTTAGAGATATAGTATTGCTTAAAGAGCGTGTTGACAGGGATATGCTTATAAATATAGACAAAATAACTTTTCTTGAAAGCATAAGTATAAAAATTACCTATTCGCAAGTCTCTAGAATTATTGGTATAATAGAAGAGGCAAAGAAAAAATCAAGGAGTAATTGTAACTTTAATATAAACATGCAGGTAATGTTTTTAAATATATATGAGGTGATTAAATGATAAAGATAGTAGGTGTAAGATTTAAGAATGCTGGTAAAGTGTACTATTTTGACCCAGTCGATTTTGATATAGAAAAAAATATGGACGTTGTCGTTGAAACAGCTAGGGGGTTAGAGTTTGGTAAGGTAGTTGTCGGCCCAAGAGAGATGGATGAGGCCGAACTTGCAACAGCTTTAAAACCCATTATAAGAATAGCTACTGAAGACGATAAAAATATCTACCGTGAAAACAAAGAAAAAGCTAAAGAAACTTTCGAAGTGTGCCAGAATAAGATTAAAGAACATAACTTAGATATGTATTTAATTGATTGCGAATACACTTTTGATAGAAATAAATTAATTTTCTATTTTACCGCGGAGGGAAGAATAGATTTTAGGGAGCTTGTAAAAGACTTAGCAGTTATATTTAAAACTAGAATTGAGCTTAGACAAATAGGAGTAAGAGATGAAGCAAAATCTATAGGAGGGCTTGGTCCTTGCGGTAGGAAGCTTTGCTGTTCATCATGGCTAGGAGATTTCCAACCAGTATCAATTAAAATGGCAAAGGATCAAAGTTTATCGTTAAACCCAACAAAAATATCTGGTATATGTGCTAGATTATTCTGTTGTCTTAAATATGAGCACGAAGTTTACGCTGAAGCTCTTGATAAAATGCCTGTTGTAGGTTCATTAGTTCAAACAGACGACGGAAAAGGTAAAGTGTGTGAGATAAATCCACTTCTTGAACAAATTAAGGTTGAATATCAGGACAAGACTATTAAACTGTATTTAAGAGAAGAGGTAAAGATACTAAAAGAAGCGAAGAGATGTGATAGCTGTAAATGCCAAAATAAACATGACGATGGTTTGGATGCAGCGACTCTTAAAGAACTTAAAAAATTAGAAGATTAATATAGTACAAAAAAATGGTGGGATTAATTCCACCTTTTTTTAATCGTAACTATGGAAAGGAAAAGTTATGGAGGTTGAGTTAAAGCCTAGTGAAAGAATAGATGACTTACAATTTAAAGGTTTAAAATTAATACAAGATACAGAGGGATTCTGTTTTGGAGTAGATGCAGTACTGCTTGCAAACTTTGCGAAAGTTAAAAAGGGGTCGACTGTAGTTGATCTAGGTACGGGAACCGGGATAGTGCCTATTCTGATTTCAGGAAAAAGCGAGGCAAAAAATATAATTGGAGTAGAAATCCAAGAAGATGTTCATGAAATGGCTACTAGGTCTGTAAAATTAAATGATCTTGAAGATAGAGTTGAAATTATAAATGGGGATATTAAAGATATTGAGAAAACTCTTGGTAAGAATATATGCAATGTAGTAACTTCAAATCCGCCTTATATGCATACTGATGGAATAAAAAACCCAAATAATAAGAAAGCTATATCTAGACATGA
Organism: Metaclostridioides mangenotii; assembly: GCF_017873185.1. Taxonomy (GTDB): domain Bacteria; phylum Bacillota; class Clostridia; order Peptostreptococcales; family Peptostreptococcaceae; genus Metaclostridioides; species Metaclostridioides mangenotii. The sequence continues at coordinate 127,517 of NZ_JAGGJX010000008.1, read as the reverse complement.
GGTTAAATGTAATTTAGATGATGTAATAAAAGCGGCATCGATGCTTTTAACTAATCAAGGAAAGTTTTATATGATTCACAGGCCTACAAGGCTAGTAGATATAATTACTATAGGAAGAAAATATAAAATGGAGCCAAAGGCTATTAGATTTATACATCCTAAACCAAACAAGGCGCCGAACTTATTGTTAGTTGAGTATGCGAAATGCGGAAGACCGGATTTGAAGATTTTGGACCCGCTTTATGTTTACGATAATGATGGGAATTATACTGAGGAAATTAATAGCATATATGAAAATGAAGATATAGGAGAGGTTTAGATGAGTGGTAAATTATACATATGTCCAACTCCAATTGGAAATTTGGAGGACATAACTTATAGAACATTGCGAGTATTAAATGAAGTAGATTTAATAGCTGCAGAAGATACAAGACACAGTATTAAACTATTAAATCACTTTGATATATCAAAGCCTTTGACTAGTTATCATGAGCATAACGAAAGTTCAAAAGGGGATTACCTTATAAATAAATTACTCGATGGAGAAAATATAGCGGTAATAAGCGATGCAGGAATGCCAGGTATTTCTGATCCAGGAGAAGGAATAATAAAAAAGGCAATAGCCAATAATATAGAAGTCGAGGTTTTACCAGGAGCTACAGCATTTGTAACTGCATTAGTAGGGTCTGGAATGGATACAGGGAAGTTTGTATTTGAAGGATTTTTGGATAGAGATAAGAAGATTAGACGTAAAAGATTAGAAGAGATTAAAGAAGAAGACAGAACAATCATCTTATATGAATCACCTCATAGACTCAAAGAAACTTTAAAAGATATCTTGAAAATACTAGGAAATAGAAATATATGTGTAAATAGAGAGATATCAAAAAAATATCAAGAGATACTAAGAAATAATGTAGAGTCGACTTTAGATATTTTTAATGACAGAGATGAGGTTAAAGGTGAATTCGTATTGATATTAGAGGGATTTACAGGAGAGAAGACTAAGACAGATGATTATAGCTCTTTGAACGACAGAGAGTATGTTATAAAACTTATAGAAGATGGTATAGATAAAAAAGAAGCTATAAAAATAGTTTGCAAGGACAGAAAGCTTAAGAAAGACATAGTGTATAAACAGGTATTAGATATATAAAGTAGGTGCATTTTATGGAATATGCTAGAGAGTTTATTGATAGTTTTAGAAAATTTAATACGAGTGAAATATTGATAAATCTTGATAGAAAAGGGATTTTAGAGAAAATTATCCCTCAAGTAGTAGAAATGAAGCGAGTGGGAGAGTGCAAATACCACAAGGTAAATTGCTATGAGCATTCAATTAACGCATTAAAAGAGTATGAAAGTATCATGTCTGTAGGTACATTGAGTTTCTTTTCAAGTCATTTGGCTGATTTTGTTAAGAACTATTTAGATACAGAAGTCTGCGAGAAAGTCACAAAAAAAGATGCCTTAAAGATTGGAATATTTCTACACGATGTTGGAAAGCCCGCAAGTAGGACTGTAGATAGCGAAGGAAGAGCTCGCTTTAGAGGTCATGAGATAACTGGTGCGGATATATCTAAAGATTTACTTTCCGGGATAGTTGAAGATGTAAGTTTAACTGATTTAGTATATAAATATGTTAGGCATCATATGACATTACTTCAGCTTTTTAAAACCAATGATTTAAGCAAGACTAAATTATTTGAGATATTTGAAGAATTACAAGATGATACTATTGGAATGATGATCCTCGGGTATGCCGACATAATATCTACAAGAAGGTTGTTAGATCCTAAAGAAGATCCGAGCATATTAAAGATATTTGCTGAGTAATTTATTTTTATCGCTAATACTTGGATTTATTGAATTAAAAATTATTTTATAAAGATAAAAATAGGAGACTCCATGTAAAGGGTCTCCTATTTTATTTATAAAATTGATTTAGCCTGAATTGGTGTCGACAGGATAACCGAAGTTTTAGTCGATCCGATCGATTTAATACTGTCGATAACGTTTTCTAGCTCGTACATATCTTTAACAAGGACCTTTAGTAGAGAACAGTCATCTCCAGTTATATGATGACATTCAACGATACGAGTATCTTTTCTTGCAGCTTCAATAAATTCTTCATATTGGTTGCTTGGTAAAGAAATATGAATAAACGCTTTTATTACTCTACCTAGCTTGTCAGGATTTACAATTGCTTTGTATCCTTGAATTATTCCGGCCTCTTCTAATCTCTTAACTCTTTCTGATACAGCAGGAGAAGTTAAACCAACTATCTTGCCTAAATCCTTCATGGAAACCCTTCCATCTTCTTGCAAAATTTCTATGATTCTGTAATCTGTAACATCCATCAACAATTCCTCCCTTAATAAAAAATGATAATACTATAGAGATTTCTTAGAATCTATCATCTTTGTTTTTAGATCCCATAATTCTTTTGATAGGTCGACCTTATATATGTGCGGATTTGAAAGTCTTTTATACTGATTCCAAATTGTACTTAATTCATATTGTACATGATTTTTTATTTCAGTAACAGTCTTTTTATTATATTTTGATATTCCGTTTATATACAGTGGCTGAAGTAGCTCTTTTATCTTATATTTCTTAAAAGTTTTAGTTTTCCATGTATAAGTAGGATGGAAAATCTCTAGAGGTTTTGACTCATCTATTTTTTCATCGTGTAATGTGATTAAATCGGCCTCTGCTTTGCCATTTTCGCTGTAAATTCTGACTACTTTTTTATAGCCGGGATTATTAATTTTTTCTGGATTAGCAGAAATTTTTATTTTTGGTGTAAGTACGCCGTCTTCATAAGAAGCTGCAAGTTTGTAAACTCCACCAAGTGCAGGAGAATCCGCAGATGTTATAAGTTTTGTACCTACTCCCCATGAATTTATCTTTGCACCTTCAGCTTTTAATGCAGTAATAGTGTACTCATCTAAGTCGTTAGATGCTGTTATGGTCATATTAGGAAAACCAGCATCATCGAGCATTTGTTTAGCTTCTTTAGATAAATAAGTAAGATCTCCCGAATCAAGCCTAATTCCAATTGGTTTATACCCTTTTTCAGATACATCTTTAAAAACTTTAATAGCGTTTGGTACTCCGCTTTCGAGAACATTGTAAGTATCTACTAGCAACATACATTTGTCTGGATAAACTCTAGCATATGCTTCAAATGCCTCTAATTCATCGTCAAACTTTTGAACCCAGCTATGTGCATGTGTTCCAGCTACAGGTAGATCGAATTTTTTACCAGCTAGTACATTAGACGTCGCTACACATCCACCTATTACTGCTGCTCTGGCTCCATATATGCCAGCGTCAGGTCCTTGAGCTCTGCGTAGACCAAACTCTAGCACAGGATCTCCTTGAGCCGCAAAACAGACTCTAGAGGCTTTTGTAGCTATTAACGATTGGAAGTTCACCATAGTAAGCATAGCCGTTTCTATAATCTGGGCCTGATACAAAGGTGCTTTTACTGTTATAACTGGCTCATTAGGGAACATAATCGTACCCTCTTCAACAGCATATATGTCTCCAGTAAATTTAAAATTTTTCATAAAATCTAAGAACTTATCAGAAAATAAATTTAAACTTTTTAAATACTCCATATCGGAATCAGAGAAGTATAAATTATCTATATATTCAACAAGTTGGTCTATTCCACAAATTATTGTATACCCACCATCACAGGCGTTTTTTCTAAAAAACATGTCAAAAATCACGATATCTTCATGAACATTGTTTTCAAAATAACCATTCAACATAGTTAGCTGATACAAGTCAGTAAGAAGTGTTAAATTTCTCATATGAAATCTCCTTGTAATAATAATTAATTAAAACTCTACACAATAATACTAAAACACAATATAGTCCAATTTTCAAGTATAAAGTATGCCCCTAAACTCATAAAATTATTCAAGAGGGAGGTGGTTTCAAATAGGAAAGATATGGTTCTATATGATTACAATAGGAATAATTGGAAGTATAGCTTTTAATAATTTGGGTGAATTAAACAAAGTTATTCTTTCAGAAACATCCTCTGGAATTGATTTTGCTATAAGTCTTGCTGGAATTATGGCTCTTTGGATGGGGATCATGAATATTGCAAAAGAGTCTGGACTTATAGAAAAAATAGGAGAAAAGCTAAGCGGTATTATGAAGCTTTTATTCCCAACAGTACCTAAAGGTCATAAAGCTATGTCGTATATAGTTATGAATATAGCGTTGAATATGCTTGGAGCTGGAAATGGAGCTACAGCATTCGGTCTAAAAGCTATGGATGAACTTCAGACACTAAACAGTAAAAAAGACACAGCGACTAACGATATGATTATGTTTTTGGTGATAAATATTTCGTCTGTTCAAATTGTACCTTTTACTATAATCAAGTTGAGAATGGACATGGGATCACGAAATCCAAGTGAAATAATAATTACGACTCTGTTTGCAACTCTGATTTCAACTATAGTGGCGATACTTAGTTGTAGATTTTTTCAAAAGAGACGAAGAGAAAAAATATAGATGGAGGGTATAGATTATGGAGCTGTTTTCAAATTTCCTCATACCTATAATAATCTTGTACATAGTTGGTTATGGTAAATATAAGAAGGTAGATGTATTTGATAGTTTTGTAAGGGGGGCTGTGGATGGACTAAAGGCAGCTTGGGGGATTCTTCCGTACATAATTGGTATATTCTTAGCTATAGGTATATTTAAGTCGGGAAAGGGCATAGAAATGCTAGAATGGATATTTTCACCGATTGCAAGTGCTATGAGTATCCCAAAAGAGTTAATCGGGTTGATCACGATCAAGCCTCTTTCTGGTAGTGGAGCTCTAGGAGTTTACAGCGAGCTGGCGCAGAGGGTAGGTATAGATACTATTGTAGAGAGAATGGGGTCGACAATTGTGGGAGCATCAGAGACTGTTTTTTATACAATGGCGATATACTATGGAAGATTAAAAATTAAAAATACTGGACACACACTTACCTGTGCATTGATAAGCCATGTAGCAGGAGTAATTGCTTCAGTATTTATATGTTATGTAGTTTTCGTTTAATTTTTATTTAAATTTTATGTATGTATTTATAATTTTCAGGAATGATAGAATATATATAATAAAATTTATATTGCGATAAAATAGTAAGAAAATTCTGTTTAAGTTTGCTAGTAGTGAGAATACTCATTGACAAAAACAAATAATTTTAATAAGATTAGGTTATATATTAAAAAATGCTAAGAAGAGAAGAGTAAATAAATTATTTTTGCACAGAGAGTTAGAGTTTGGTGAGATCTAATAAAAAATGTTTATTGAATATGGTCTCGGAGCTTTTTGCCTGAGTGAGCGATTTGCTTTTAGGGTAGAACGTTTAGACGCGTTATAGTCTTCTAAGATATCAGTTTATTTTTATAGACAGATAATTAGGGTGGTACCGTGATTAATCTCGCCCCTATGAATTCATAGGAGCGAGTTTTTTATTTTCAATAAATTAAATAAAAGCCACAATTTAGCGCGTAAAACCCCAATAAACGCTAAATTGATAAGGAGAATTTAGGAGGTAAGCTATGAATAAAAAGAGTTTTTATGTAACAACGCCTATATACTACCCAAGTGGGAGATTACATATAGGCCATACTTATACTACAGTTGCAGCAGACGCAATAGCAAGATATAAGCGTTTCTGTGGGTACGATGTAAAGTTTTTGACAGGTACTGATGAACACGGTGAAAAAATCCAAAAGACAGCTATTAAAGAGGGAAAGACAGAAATAGAATTCCTAGACGAAATAATAGCTAGTATAAAAGATCTATGGAAAAACCTAGATATATCTTACGATGATTTTATAAGAACTACCGAATCAAGACATACTGAAATTATACAAAAAATATTTACTAAACTATATGAGCAAGGCGACATATATAAGGGAGAATATGAAGGTAGATATTGTACTCCATGTGAGAGTTTCTGGACAGAATCACAACTTCTAGAAGGGGATAAATGCCCTGACTGTGGAAGAGAGACTTATCTAGTTAAAGAAGAATCGTATTTCTTCAGACTATCAAAGTACGAAGATAGATTAAAAGAATTATTTAAGAGAGATGATTTCTGTGTTCCAGCTGCGAGAAGAAATGAGATGGTTTCAAACTTCTTAGATAAGGGGCTTGAAGACCTTAGTGTAACTAGAACTACATTTGACTGGGGTATAAAAGTACCATTCGATGAAAAACATGTAATTTATGTTTGGGTAGATGCACTGTGCAACTATATCACAGCTTTAGGATATATGACTGATCACAATGAAGAGATGAAAAAATTCTGGCCGGCAAACGTACAACTAGTTGGTAAAGAGATAGTGAGATTCCATACTATTATATGGCCTGCAATACTTATGGCTTTAGATCTAGAAGTTCCTCAGCAAGTATACGGGACAGGTTGGATACTATTTGCCGATGACAAGATGAGTAAATCAAAAGGAAACGTAGTATATCCAGAACCATTAATAGAAAGATACGGAGTAGATGCTCTTAAATACTTCTTACTTAGAGAATTTGCATTTGGCAACGACGGAAGTTATACAAATAGAAACTTTATATCAAGAATCAATTCTGATTTAGCAAATGACTTAGGAAACCTTGTAAGCAGAACAGTATCAATGGTTGAAAAGTACAATGATGGAATAATACCTACTGCTAAAGTAGAGACTGAATTTGATTCTGAACTAAAGAAACAAGCAAAAGAATCAGTAGAAAACTTTAATATAGAAATGGATAATCTACAGTTCCATGAAGCTTTAGAAAATTGTTGGAAATTAGTTAGAAGAACTAATAAGTATATAGATGAAACAATGCCTTGGGCTTTAGCAAAAGACGAGAGCAATAAAGACACATTAGATACAGTTTTATACAATCTTTGTGAATCTATAAGAGTTATAGCAACTCTTATCAATCCAATAATGAGTTTGACTGCAAACAAAATATACGATCAATTAGGAATAGCGGGTCAAGAAGATTTAACTAATTGGGAGAGTAGTAAGTATTTTGGACTTATAAAAGAAGGAGTAAAAGTATCTAAAGGAGAGTCTTTATTCCCAAGATTAGATATTGATAAAGAAGTTGAAGAGCTTGAAAACATATTCTCAGATAAGCCGAAAGAAGAGCCTCTAACTCATAAAGATGAAATAACAATAGATGATTTTGATAAAGTTGAGCTCAGAGTGGGTAAAATTATAAAATGTGAAAAGCATCCGAAAGCAGACAAGCTTTTAGTTTCACAAGTTAAGATTGGACCTGAAACAAGACAAATTGTTTCTGGAATAGCTAAATGGTACAAGCCAGAAGACTTAGTAGGAAAAGAAGTTACAGTAGTATGTAATCTTAAGCCAGTTAAACTTAGAGGCGTAGAATCACAAGGAATGATACTAGCCGCTGGGGATGATGGAGACGATTTAGTTCTTCCACACACTACTGGAGCTAAGGATGGATGCGAAGTCCGTTAGCAATATAAGAAGGAAGTGAAGAAATGTTATTTGACTCACATGCACATTTAAATGATGAGAGATTTGATGAAGATAGAGATGAACTGATTAAATCGCTTAGAGAAAAGAACGTGGATTTAGTAGTAAATCCAGGTGCGGATATAGAGACTTCTAAATCTGCAGTAGAATTATCTAATAAGTACGATTTTATATACGCAGCTGTGGGTGTACATCCACATGATGTATCAGAACTTGACGATTCAGCAATAGAGACACTTAGAGAGATGGCGACAAAAAATAATAAGGTCGTTGCAATAGGAGAGATAGGGCTTGATTATTACTACGACCATTCACCTAGAGAAGACCAAAAAGAGTGGTTTAAGAAACAAATTTTGCTTGCTAATGAGCTTAAATTACCTATAATAATCCACGACAGAGATGCACATGCAGATACTTTTGACATAATTAAAGAGTATAAAAGTAATGAAATTGGTTGTGTTCTTCACTGCTACAGTGGAAGTGTAGAGTTGGCAAGAGAGTATATAAAGATGGGATGCTATATATCAATACCAGGAACAGTAACTTTTAAAAACAGTAGAAAAGTTAGGGAAGTAGCTAGAGAAATACCTCTAAATAAATTGTTTATAGAGACTGATTCACCGTATATGGCACCAGAACCTCATAGAGGAAAGAGAAATGATCCTTCATTAGTAGCATTTGTAGCTGATAAAATTGCCCAGGAAAAGGGAATTTCATATGAAGAGGTTTGTGAGAAAACTAAGGAAAATGCCAAGATATTTTTCGGAATATAATAGTGATTTAAAGAGGCGATTGCGATTTTGCAGTCGCCTTTTTTAATGTTATTTTATTGATTTTTAATAATTTGTTGAAATAATAAAAGAAAAATAAATCTTCGACGGCAAAATATAAACTTATATGTTTCGTAACAAAAAAGTGACGTTTCACGCATTTCCAGCTCCAATATTTCTCATGCTTGGTCTTACAAATAAAACATAAAATCAACTAGTTTTTAATAAGATATTACAGATAGAAAATGACCTCTAGAACTTTACGTCTATGCAACCTCGTTAAATATATATCAACTAAGTGCTATCCAGCTCATTCGCATAAAGACGTAAAGAAGAGGAGCAACTTCTTTCAAGGAAGATTATGCTTCAATCTATCTGTTACAAATATTATCTCATAAAGAATATGAAATAGAAAAGAATTAAGTAGTTTTTAGTTACAACTATATTATACGAGGGAGGTATAAACATTGGGAACTGTTTCATTAAGAGAGAAAGAGCATAGAAAAAAGCTTTCTCTAACATCATTTAGTATATTATATATACTACAAATTTTATTAGTATTAAGTTCTTTATTATTTGCAGGATCTCCAATAGCAGAGGAGATTATGATGTCTAAAGACAGCATAGCTCAAGTAATTCCAGCAAAATTTTCAGTGTTCTATATGGCTACATTTAATGGCTTTAAAAATGCAATGGATATAGCAATATTTATATTTATGCTATCAGGTTTTATAAATGTGGTTAACGAAACAGAAGCATTATCATCATCGTTAAATTCATCATTAAATAAACTTAAAGGAAGAGAGTTATATCTATTGCCTATACTTATAATATTCTTTGCAATAGGAGGGACTACTTTTGGTTTTGGGGAAGAAACGATTCCTCTATATGGTATTCTAACTGCTGCATTATTGGCTGCTGGATTTGATACTATGGTTGTATTGGGAGTGGTTTTACTTGGAAGTGGTGTAGGAATTGTAGGATCTACAATAAACCCTTTTTCTACAGGTGTTGCAATGGATTCACTAAAGGGAATTGGGATAGACACTAATGCAGGGATTATATTTGGATTAGGTGGTATAGTATTATTATTTGCTACCATAATTACTATTATTTATGTTATGGGATATGCGAAGAAAGTAAAGAGTAATATGAAGTTTAGTATTTTATCTGAATCAGAATATAGTCATATGAATGAAAATATCAAAAAAGACAATAAAGAAATAAAGTCTTTGACCAAAAGTCAAAAGATAACAATGTATATATTTGGGTTTTCATTTCTTGTCATGTTTATATCATTAATTCCATGGCAAAAATTTAATATTAATATATTTGATAATTGGTCAAATATATTAACTGGAGAACCTTGGGGACAATGGTATTTCGGAGATTTATCTATGTGGTTTCTGTCTATAGCAATATTAATTGGGATTATATGTAAACTTGGTGAAGAAAAACTAATAGAAGCATTTATGCAAGGCGCTAAGGACGTTATTCCAGTAGTAATGATTATTGTAGTATCGAGAGGAACTTCAGTACTTATGTCTGATACAAATCTAGATATGTTTATACTTGATAGAGCTAGTCACCTATTACAAGGAGTATCACCAGTAATTTTTGTATTAGGCTCATATATTATATTTTTCTTTTTGAGTATATTAATTCCATCATCATCAGGATTAGCATATGTATCGATGCCTATTATGGGAGGATTAGGACATAATGTTGGAATTTCACCAGAACTAATGGTTATTATATATGTATCCGCACATGGTATTGCACATTTAACTTGCCCAACTTCAGGAGTTCTTATGGCATCTATAGAAATAAATAAAATAAGTTATGGTACATGGCTTAAATTTGTCAAAAAACCAGTGATGTTACTTATATCAGTTAGTTTAATAATTTTACTTTCAGCGAACTTCATATTATAATGAATTAGAATTTATTTACAAATTTTATATGATTATAAAATAAATTTTAGAGCGATAATATAATATTTTATAAAATATATATTAAAAAAAATATAGATCTTTGGGAGGAATATTAAATGAATTTTGAAATACCAAAATACAAAGAACCAGATTTTTCTTTAGAGAAATTTGTAAATTCAAAAGATGCCGAAATTGGAATATGTGATAAAGATGGAGTTGCGCCAGATAATTATCATGGAACTTCAATGTATCCAGAATATTTTAAAGTTAATGGAGAATGGAAACTTGCAGAAGACAGTAGAATGGATGGTACAGTAGTTCTAAGAGAAAGTGGAACAATTGATGTAGTAGAAATGCGTAATTTAAAAGCTGGAGATAAAGTATTTTTAGGTAGAGTTGATAATGGATCAGAAGGAATATACTTATATCCTGATGGATTTACTTCAGCTGAAGAAGAGAATGGAGATCAATTTGCTTTTAGACAAGGACGTTCTCGTGAGACAGCATTCTCAAAAGATTATGATGATTTATATAGTTTGTTAGACTATGAAAAAGAAAATGGTAATATTGTTTGGGTAATGGGACCAGCTTTTGCATTTGATCATGATGCTCGCCATGCAATGCAAGCTCTTGTAGAAAATGGTTATGCAAATGGTCTTCTTGCAGGAAATGCTTTGGGAACTCATGATCTTGAAGCAGCATACTTAAAAACTGCACTTGGACAAAATATATATACTCAAGAATCCCAAGTAAATGGACATTATAATCATTTAGATACACTTAATGCAGTTCGTAGAAGTGGAACTATACATCAGTTTATTAAAGATCATAATATATCTGATGGTATTATGTATGCATTAGATAAAACTTCAACACCATTTGTTTTAGCAAGCTCTATAAGGGATGATGGACCATTACCAGAAGTTATACCGAGTGCATATGATGCACAAGATGCAATGAGAAATATAGTAAGAAAAGCTACAACAATAATTTGTTTAGCAACTCAACTTCATACTATTGCAACAGGAAATATGTCACCGAGTTTTCGTGTTATAGATGGAGAAGTAAGACCATTATTTATCTATACTGTAGATGTATCTGAGTTTGCAATAAATAAATTAGCAGATAGAGGTAGTTTAAGTGCAGTTGGAATAGTTGCTAATGTTCAAGATTTTATAGTAAATGTTGCTAAAGGAGTAGGAGCATATTAAACTTTAATATAATTAGTAATAATTATTTGTAAATATAGTGGGATAAATTAGAAATATAGTTTATCCCTCTATTCTTACCTTAGATAGATAAAGGCCTATATGGGGTTAAGTCAATTGTCAGCAAAGCCTTTTTAAATGAAGTCGACTAATGATTAGAATTGTGCGATTAAAAATTGTTTCATAAAAGCATAGGGAGCGTGATTGTTATGGCGTCCCCGATACGATTTGAACGTACGACACCTTGCTTAGGAGGCAAGTGCTCTATCCAGCTGAGCTACGGGGACATATTAGCAAATATTCTTTTTATCCTTTAGGTATTGGACTACAGCTTATGAGGCGAACCTTATATCATGATGATGTACTGGGACGTATATTAAAAGTTTTGAGCCATGGGGGTCGTTACACCTCGCCCTAGGAGAATTATAGTCATTAATAATATTATAAAAAGAAATTATATTATTATAATTAATTTTTATCACTTTTTATTTGTTTTGTAAAGTAAAATATATTATCGTAGTCTGGCATTGATATTAGAAAATAAAAAATCTAGTGTTAATTAGAAAACAATAAAATTAAGTTTCACGAGTTACATACTATTATTAAAAAAATAAATTGTTATTTAAGATTAAAAAATACAAAAAAATGATATGCCACTAAAAGCAACGACTATATTTATGTCTATTGTCTTAAGTTGGCATATCATTTAAATTATTTATTTTGTATTACATTTTTGGATTATGTTTTATAAAAGTACCTTCATCAAGTTCTCTAAAAGTCTCTTGAAGTTGATCTCTAGTATTCATAACTACTGGCCCAGCCCAAGCTACAGGTTCATGTAGTGGTTTACCAGCAAACAATATAAATCTAATTCCATTTTCAGAAGCTTTTATACTGAATTCATCGCCTTTATTGAAAAGTACTGCAGATTTACTTTCAACTTTTTTCCCTGCTACAGATCCTTCACCAGTCATCACGTAGATGAACATATTATCTTCTTCGTTTAGATCTATATTGAATTCTTCATTTGGTTTTACATCTATATCTAATAAAGTAACTTTTATAAATTTAGGGTCTACACCTTTTATTTTGTTCATATAATTACCTGCAATTACTTTAACTGTACTTTTTTCATCTTCAAAAGTTTTTATCATATCTTTTGAAATATCGAAGTACTGAGGGTCGGTCATTTTGTCTTCTTTAGGTAGGTTCACCCAAAGTTGCAGACCTAACATTTTATCGGAAGCTTTAGGCATCTCTTGGTGCATAATACCGCTTCCTGCAGTCATCCATTGGCACTCGCCATCTCTTATAACACCTTTGTTTCCTAAGCTGTCTTGATGCTCCATTTCTCCATTTACTAAGTATGTCACTGTTTCAATACCTCTATGTGGATGGAATGGGAACCCTTTGATATAATCATTTGGATCTGTTGAATCAAAAGCATCTAACATAAGGAATGGATCGAACTCATCTACTGTATCATGTCCAAGTACTCTTACTAAATTAACGCCAGCACCGTCTACTGTACGTTGTCCTTTTACTACTTTAAGTATTTCTCTTTTCATAACTTAAACCACCTATCTATATTAATTTTAATTTACTCATTGTAAACTTCATAATTTATTTAATGTTTATTGTTCTATCAATCTTTTTCTTACTAAATTTATCGAAAATTTAAACCTATTTAAAAACCTGCATTCTTTCAGCTGTAGATCCGAATTCTTTTTCTCCTGGTTCTGCTGTTGGAACACCAAATGGCATTTGAGCAATCAACTTCCACTCTTTATTTATTCTCCAAGTTTCCTTTACTTCATCGTCTATTATTGTATTGTAATGTTGTAGAGAAGCTCCAAATCCAGCATCTTCTAACATTGTCCAAACTGCGAGTTGGTGCATTCCTGAAGTGTGGTTTGACCAATCTCCAAACTTATCTGCGTATGATCCAGCACCAGCTTTAGCCGCCTCTAACGGAGCAAAGTCTTCGAAAAATAAAACCGATCCGTATCCATTAGCAAATGAATCAATCTTCACATCTGTAGGGCCAAACTTATCTGCTGGTACTAACTTTCTAAGCGTTTCTCTTACAATTTCCCATAGTTTCAAATGTTCTTTGCCAAGCAGTAGAACGATTCTGCTAGTTCTAGAGTTAAATGCCGATGGTGTATGCAGTATTGCAAAATTCATTATTTCTTGTATTTCTTCATCCGAGATAGGACTTTCATTTGTTATTCCGTAATAACTTCTTCTATGTTTTAATGCCTCTTTAAAATTTCTTTCCATTTTTAGTTCCTCCTCTATAATTTAGTACTAACTAGTAATATATTTGTTTTATTAAAGCGTATATTCTATACGCCTAATTTCTTTAATATGTCTATTAAAATATGTTTTTCTTCAAAAGAAATATCTTTTAAAAACTCATTTAAATCCAGTAAGTGCTCTGGGAATATTTCTTCGATTTTGTCCTTACCCTTGTCCGTTAAGTGTATTATATTAGATCTGCTATCATTTGGATCAGTGCACTTTTCAACCATTCCCTCCTTAACTAAATTATTTATTACTACAGTCATGTTTCCACCAGTCGCTAAAATCTTTTCGATAATTTCGCCAATTCTTAGGTCGCCTTTGTGATACAAAACTTCTAAAACTGCAAATTGCATAGTTGATAACCCATGATTTCTAAAGATAGTATTTGATCTTCTGTTTAACTTGTTTGCGCTTCTAGTAACCGCTATTAATGTCTTTAAATTTAAGTCGTTTTTTTCTCCATAAGAATTATTATTTGTTTTCATGATTTAATTATATTACTAATTAGTAATAAATGCAAGCCTTTTAAAAAATATATATTTTTATATGTCAAAATACTAAATTAATGACTTGCCAGATTAGTTTTAGTATAATCAAATCAAGACTTACAAATAAAATATTACTAACAAGGGGGAGTTTATCTTGAAAACTAGAGAAGAATTGGCAAATGATTTCTATATAGACGATCATGCGGTTTTATTTGGTCTTCTAGCAAAGCATTCTGAAAGGGTAAGTGGAGAAAAAGGAATTAAGGTAGCTGGAGAATCAGTGGTTACTTTTGGAAGAGAAAGAGGTATGCGTTGCGCAATGCGCTGTCTGAAGGATGGCGAGGAACTAACTGTAGAAAATTACACAGTTTATGGTGAATGGGTAGATAGCAAAGGATGGTCAAAAACAGAGTTAGAAAGTATTTCACCATCGTTTAAAACTAAAATGACCTCTTGTGGCTGGAGTGATAGCTGGAAAAAATATGGTCTAGAGAAGTATAGTAAATTATACTGTTCAAATATTGATGTAAGTTTAGCGTATGGATTTAATCCAGAAAATAAATTTAGTTTGGATACATCTATTTCATTTGGAGATTCTCTTTGTACTTTTAATTGGGTTGATTTCTACTTTAAAAGCGAAGAAGATTTAAATAAGATGTTTGAAAAAAGAAAGGATGTACTAGAAAGAGTTGTTAAAGATTTCTTATATCAGTGTGGGCATGTTTTAAACGCTTATAAGAGAGTAGCATTTTATAATTTAGGAGTAGTAGCTGCAAGTGAAATTATAGATAATGCTATGAATGAATACAAAGATATCTTTGGTGAAGAGAAGAAAAATGCAATAATAAATGAATCTGAACAGGATTTTTTAGCAATATGAAATACTATTTAGTGACTTTCCGGAATTTGAATATATAAAGAATATAATAGAGTATCTGAAATTTTAAAGTATTTTAATATAATATAGATAAATAGAAATTTGAAGGAGTAGAAAATATGAAAAATGAAAATATAAGTTATCTAGGCTAAGGATTATGCTTTGGCGTTACTTTCGGTCTACTATTTAAAAATTTAGCTATTTGTTTGTCCTTTGGTTTACTTATTGGAGTAGTACTCGATAGTAATAAAAACAAAAATAAATAAAATTCCTATAGGAGTATATCTAAAAATAAGAATTTGTACTGTGATATTAAATTGAGCTGAAATCTAAATAAAATTATTTAAATTAATATCCAAGCAGTACAAGAAAAAAGACCTTTTTATCTACAATTTATCTGTATTAAAACAACAAGTCTTAAAATTGGCATTTAGAAAATAGTTAACTTATTTTGATTTTTATTATATAAATATCCTTACTTAAAAATCTTTCTCTTACAGTTTTCCTTGTTATTTTTATTTCTTTACATTGTTCTGTTGAACTTTTTCCTCTAACTTTTTTATTTATATATTCTATGTGATCCATTTATACTAACCTATCAAATTTTTCTCTTTTCATAAAAAATATTCATCCTATAAAACAATAAATATTAAAGTATTTATTGTTTTATAGGATGAATATTTTCTTTTTATACAACTGGCACGAGGGAGCTGAAATCGACGCTATTATTTCCTTATGCTCTCAAAATAGCTTGTAAAAAAACAGAACTATTTTTATTCATAAAGAAATAATTATGTACGATAATATACAACTGTATACTCAGTCGTTTCAAGTTTTCGCACCCCTTCTATTATATATAATCACCCACAAACTTTCTAAATTACGGCTCTATCCTAATGCTATAATCTGTTCATGGTTCCCGATACATTAGTCTTTTATTTAAAATCTGCTCAACATTTATTAAATTTTCTTCCATAAAGGAATTAATGACCTTTGTATTTAGATCAATAATACCTAATGTTTTTTTATATGGTTTATATTTTATAAGTAAATTTAATGATGCTAAACGCTTTATGTATCCTTTTTAATATTAGTCTTGCCAAACCCTTTTCTTTAGATTGTGTATCCAACTCTGGCACAATAATTGGGGATAGATTTCTTATTTTAATTCATTATTAAACTCTTTCTGATGATAGTTAGAATATTATCTTCCATATGATCGAATTTAGACTTTATATAGTTTTCATCTAAACAAAGCGATCTTTAATTGTTTCTTAGTGATTTATAAATCTAAGTTGTTATTTAAATGCAATAGATATTAAAGGAAAATCGTATTAAAACTTCTATCTATATAAATCTTGTTTTTTTAATGCAAGAGCATAAGGGGTTTCTGCCCCCCGATAAGCGTGGGTGCTAGGCAAAGCCTAGCGAAATCCAGGGTACTCGAAAAATATAGATAACCATAAAAAAACCATGCCAATAACCATTGTTTGACCATTGATTTTTACTATTATTTTTTCACATATAATCCTCTTTTCTATATTTTAATATTTTAATCTTATTAAGCTAATTGATAACAATTCGTTAATTTCTAATAGTAAATTAAACATATAAAAGAGATGCATATTATGTTACTTATACAAGTAATTCAAAAAAATACAATGAAAAAAGGTTCTGAAATATATAAAAAACATTTCTTCTAAAATCAAATATCTTTATTTACAGTTTTATTTAATTGTCTAAAACATTTCTTCTCACTAGTGATATTTTCGCTGATTGCATCGTAATTTTAGTATAATATCTACTGTAATTAAAGTAGTGTTTTTACAAACTTATTTTCATTTCATATAAAGTCTTCTGCTTACACTTGCCTCTATTTCTAATCGCATATGTTTTTCATATTGATATATGAAAATGAATATTATCTATGTAATAGTACATTAAACAAGTCCTTATTTAACTATTTTTTTTATTATTCTTCAAATAAATAGTTCATTTCATTACACGTAACTTCTCTTATTACCTATTATACAGAGCCATAGTTTCAGTATTTAAAATCCTTATTCCTTCAATTCAAATTGTTTTATTAAAAAAACATCTTGCAATAATACACTATAATTTTTTATAAAAATAATAGTAAAAATATGTGTGTTAACGGTGTGTTATGGCATGTGTTTTTTATGTGTTTTTTGATTTTTATTGTACCCAGGATTTCGCTAGGCTTTGCCTAGCTCCCACGCTTGTCGGGGGACAGAAATCCCTTATGCTCTTGCATTTAAAAAAGGACTTTGAAGTTAAAGTTTAGGTTTTAAAATTTTTATTAGTGAGGTTTATTTAAAATATGGAAATTAAGATCAGAAATTTATCAGCAACGACAGTAAATGAATTAAATTTAATCTCTAAAAAAAAAGGAATAACAAGACAACAACTTTTAAAAAATTATATAGATAAACTGGCTTTGTCTTATGAAGTAATAGAGGTAGAAAGTAAATATGAAACTTTAGTAAAAAAGGTGTTAGGTGTTATCGATCTTAATACAAAAACAATTAATTCATTTATGGAGGAAAATATAATTGATTTAAACAATAGTAAGGAGGAATATTAGTGAGTGAAAACAAAATAAGAAAGCATTATTATATGAGTGATGAAAGTATTAATTATACAAATCGTTTACAAATAGATCATGATGATAAAAACGCTTCAATAACATTAAGAAGAATAAAGGATCATAAAGATAAAATACATTTAAATCAAAAAGATACAATTAATTTGCTTAGTGAAGAAATACATGCAAGTACAATAAATTATCTAGAAGAAGAACTTAAAAAAATAAGGATTGCATTAAATGGAATAGACTAATGATAGAGATTATAAATGGAATATTAATATTAAAAAATATAGGTGGGGATGAAGAACTGGCTGTTACAAATGAGTTGGAATCAGATGTACTTATAAAAGCTAAAAAAGTGGTTAAGGAAAGGATTTTTGATTATAAATATAAAAATGATAGAGCGTTATATTAATGAGCAGTCCTTTTATAATTAATAAAACTAAATTTGTATATTCATCTTCTAAAAATTTTAAACATATGTTGATTACATAGATAGAGAAGAAGCAAAAAGAGATAAAGCATATAATCAATACTCTTTATATAACGATTATATGGAAAATGAAATGAAAAGCACTGGTTTATTTAGTACTGATAAGAGCAACTTAAATGAAGAAAAAAATAAAAGATTTATTTTCAATAGCAAAGAAAAACGAAAGCATCTTATGGCAAGATGTTTTTTCTTTTAATAATAAGAAGCTAGAGGAACAAGGTTTATATAATTCTGAGACACAAGAACTAGATGAAGAATTAATAAGGGAAGCTACATGCAATGCAATGAATTGTTTATTAGAAGAAGAAAAATTAAAAGATAGTGCTATATGGACGGCATCAATACACTATAATACTGATAATATTCATGTACATATTGCTATGTGTGTGCCACATCCAACAAAAGAAAGAGGTAAACGTAAACCAAAAACATTAGATAAAATGAAAAGCAAATTCACTAATACATTGCTTGATTACGATAAGAACTATAAAAAAATTAATCATAAAAAGATACTAGGCAAACAAAAAAAACACTCAATAATGATGTTCAATTAAAGTTATTGTATAAAAAAGCAATTGAAAATCTTCCTAAAGATAAAAAACAATGGGCATATGAATATAATACAATGAAAGAGAGTAGAGTTTATTTAGATAAAATTACGGAGCATTATCTAAAGAACTATAAGAAGGAAGAATACGAAGAATTGATAAAACTATTAGATGAACAACAAGAAAATTTACTATATACGTACGGAGAAGGAAAACACAATTATTATAAAAACTATAAGGAAAATAAAATAAAAGATCTCTATAAAAGAATGGGGAATCTACAATAAAAGAGATAAAAGGTTTATTATATTCAAATGAAAATATAAAAAAATCAACGATAAAAATAAATAATAAGGATATAAACAAACTAAAAAGAGTACTCGGAAATGAAGTAAATAATTATAAAAACCAACGTGAGTTTAACAAATTACAAAACGAAATTGAATATATAAGATAACTATTTGAAGTTTGCAGATTCAAATATTAAATAGATATATTGCACTTATAATGAATAGCAGTTGAAGGTTGCAGACTTCATGGATTTGCTTTAAATAAGTTGTCAATTCCTAGTAGGATTATTTTAAGCTATGATTAGAAATAGAAAAATATAATAAGGCCTAAGAAATTTCTTAGGCCTATTTTGTATTATAAATAAGTTATTATATAATACCTTTTCCTGTTATACACCTACATTTTAAAGACATAAATTTATGTTAAAACAGGTTCACTTTTTTCTTTTAATTCTTCTAGCTTTTTAAGAATGGATTTCTTTTCTTCTTCTAATGCTTTATCTGTAATGTCTACAAAACGCTATCTTATTTTTATATATCGAATCAAAACTCGATATTGGATCATCTATAGGGGTATTAATTTACTGAAAGAATTTTAATAAAAAACAAATTGACAAAAAGTAAACATATGATTATTATATAGACATAGGATTATAATGATAAAAAGTTCACATTCCTTTAGGAGTGATTAAATGAAAAAAGTAATAATATGAAATCCAATGTTGAGTTGGTACGTTTTGGTATCCTCATAGGTTTTTAATCTTATTTATTATGGCTTCTTTAATAAAAGGTAGTGCTACTTACAAAGCGATTATTGTAGGGTAAAGCA
This sequence comes from Metaclostridioides mangenotii, assembly GCF_017873185.1. Classification (GTDB taxonomy): domain Bacteria; phylum Bacillota; class Clostridia; order Peptostreptococcales; family Peptostreptococcaceae; genus Metaclostridioides; species Metaclostridioides mangenotii. The sequence goes on along the minus strand of NZ_JAGGJX010000008.1, from coordinate 107,632 downwards.
GTAGGAATGCTTTTGAGGTAAATGCTTTTAATTGGGGATATTCGGCATGTGGATCAACAGGTTTAAAGAAAGACATTGGCTTTTCGTTGAAGGCAACAGTGTATCTTGGAGTGGTTTTCGCTGCAGGTATCTTGGCTTTAGGATGTGGACTATTTGTATTTGATTTCTATATCAATAGTCTAGGTGTGTTTATCTATAATTTTTTTGCTATGGCATTTTTAAGGGCGGACGCTGCCTGGTTAGGTAACTAGACAATTTTCTATCATATTTCTTTTCTTGAATATGGGCTTTCCATGGTGGTATTAGCATTAAGCTTGTCTAAAGGACGTACATTAGGAGAAGTGGTGATTGGAATTGGTGTAATCTATCCACTGATTGCCGGTATCTGGTTCTCAATTTTTGGTGGAACTGCAAACAGATTTGAGATGCAAAACCCTAGAATATTATCAACTGTTATGAACTCAGTTTGGTTACCGAGTGTTTTATTGCCTTGCTGCAAGAATTATCTCTCTCATATATCATGATTCCTTTAGCCTTGATATTAATTATTTATTTCTTGTCACGAGAGGATATAGAGCAGCATACAGTATGTCTGTTAAGTCACAAATATGTATGTGCCATAAGCATGGATTCGAGCCCTATTGGCTATTTTATTAAGGTACTTCCGCTACAGTTTTAGTGTTGATTGGAGGAAATGATGTAATGAGTGCTATGCAGAGCTTTATAGTGATATGTGGATTACCGCTTATAGTATTTTATATTATATTGATTTCAGGTGCAATTAAGGCGGCTAAGTCATTATATCAAATAAGCAATTGAGAGTTAAAGAAGAGATACCAGGAGTAATTGTTAAGGAAGAAATTAGCAGACCCTATTAACAAATTATAATCAGTTGATTAAAATTAAACATATGGTTATTTTATGAAAGTGTTAACAAATTCATACATTTAAGGAGGTAAAAATGGATAAGAATAGGATGGGAAAAGGAAACATTGAGTGGTTGCGATTTGGAATTTTGGCAGGATTTTTAATTCTATTCGCAATATCCGCCTTGGTTAATAGTGAAGCCACATATGCAGTCATTTCAGGTGGTTTTAATATTATAACTAATTACTTAGGTGGGTTTATACAGCTGATGATGTTAATTTTCTGGTTGATAGCATTATTTGTTGCTATATCAAAATTCGGAAATATTAGAATCGGTGGCAAAGATGCTAAAAAAGAAATGAGTACCTTTAGCTGGTATGCAATCCTCATTACAACCATGCTTGCAGGAGGAGGTGTTTTTTATGCAGCAGCAGAACCCTTCTATCATTTTGTGAATGTACCCCCACATTTTGAAGGTGTTGAAGCAGGGACATTTACAGCAGCCGGCTATGCTTTAGCTCAAGGTGCTTTTAACTGGGGGTATTTGGTCTGGGGGGCAACAGCTTTCTGTATACCACTATTGGCTTATGTAATTTATGAAAAGGGGCTCCCAAATAGACCTAGTTCTATGCTTTATCTAGTTGGCGGTGAAAAAGCATCAAATGGTGTTGCAGGTAAAGCCTTTGATATTTTTGCTTTAATTGGTGTTGCTGCAGGAACAATTGGTCCAACAGGCTTTCTTGGTCTTCAGATAGCATTTGCTTTAAATGCTGTGTGGGGCATTCCTAACACAGTTATGACCCAAGTAGTTGTAATTCTGATTGCAGCAGTAATGTTTATATTTGGTGCAGCTACGGGGCTTAAAAAAGGTATGGATTTTCTTTCTAAAGCGACGATTTATTTAGGAGCGATATTTGCTATATCTATTTTGCTACTTGGTACTGGAATGTTCGTAGTTGACAGTTATGTAAGCAGTCTTGGATTATTTATTCAGAATTTCTTCGTTATGTCCTTATCTAGACTAGATGTAACATGGATGGGTGGATGGACAGTCTTCTATCAGATTTGGTTCATTGCTTATGGACCGTCAATGGCAGTGTTGACCTTAAGTATGTCAAAAGGACGTTCATTACGTCAGATCTTACTTGGTATTACATTTGTATGCCCGCTTATTACAGGCATTTGGTTTGCTATTTTTGGTGGGTCTGCAATTGGCTTTGAAATGATAAACGCAGGGGTTCTAACGGAAGCGCTTGGTTCTGCAGGATTACCCAGCGTGCTGATAAGCTTGATACAGCATCTTCCGGGTTCGTTCTTCATGATGCCGCTTGCTCTAATCTTGATTGTATTATTTCTAATAACAACAGGAGCAGGAGCTGCGTACAGTATGGCGGTCCAGACTACACATATGGAAGTGCCTTATCCGTGGATTCGTGGGTTATTTGCAGCTCTTCTAGGCATTGTAGCAGCTGTTTTGGTAATAATTGGAGGAAATGATGCAATGAGCGCTATGCAGAATTTTATTGTAATCTGCGGGGTTCCTTTAATCTTCTTCTATGTTGTACTAATACCGAGCGTACTTAAAGCCGGGAAACTATTGTATCAGAATAAATCATTAAGAATTGATGATGAATCATTTAAATCGGATAATGAAATCCAGTTATGATATATCAAGAGTGAAATAAATTAATTATACTAGGAGGAAAAAATGGGCAAGATGTTATTTATTACTGAGGAACAAGTTCAAGATGCATTAGATATCGGTCTGACTCTTGAAACGATAAGAGAAGCATACAAGGCTTCTGCAGAAGGGAAAAGATATGCACCGGGCAGGGTTGTTGGACCAATAAGAGGAGAGGAAAACTGTGGTCAATGGCTAGTGGCAAATTGTTTAGATGTTCCCTTTTTTGGATCTAAATTTTCTGCAGTATTTAAGGACAATATTTCTAAGGGACTGCCAAGTGTAATTTCTAAAATTAGTCTTTATTCTGCTGGAACGGGGGAACAAGTTGCTTTAATCAATGCAGATTATCTAACTGCAATTAAGACTGGCGGCAGTGCTGGTGTTGCCACAGATTTGATGGCTAGAAAAGACGCTCATTGTTTGGGTGTAATCGGTACGGGTGTACAAGCCTATACACAGGTTCTCGCCATACAGGAAGTTAGGGAGCTGACAGAGTTAAGAATTTATGACCCAATACCTGATAGGGTGGATAAATTTGCAGAGAGAATCGCAAAGGTCGCAAAGGTTCAAAATAAACCATATAGGATCATAAAATGCAAGTCAGTTAGTGAATTAGTATTTAATTCAGATATTATTTGCACGTGCACACCTTCTCTTACTCCAGTATTTAATGGTTCTGAATTAAAACCCGGTACCCATATCAATGCGATAGGCTCTTTTACACCATTCATGCAGGAAATTGATGAAGAAACAGTTGTAAAAGCAGCACGAATCATTACAGAACATGTGGACGGGCTCTGGGAAGCTGCAGGGGATATCTTAATACCTGTAGAAAAGGGAGTGGTTTCTAAAGATAAAGTCGTTGGATCTGTCGGTGATTGCCTTGTAGGCAATGTTATAGCTCGTGAAAATGATGAAGAAATCACTTTATATGAAAGTGTTGGATCTTGTGTACTGGATGTATCTATGGCTATAGCTACATATGAAGTTTATAAGTTATTTACTTGTAGAAAATTTTTATAAGGACTTTTTTTTTCTCTCTTTCTTTTTCATAAACTTAGATATTCACCTTCAAGGTTAAATGAAAGCCTTGAAGGTGTTTTAAAATTATAAAAGTTTATTATTGTTGAATAAACAAATTAGTGATACGATATTGTTATACAATTATAAAAAGGAAGATTAGTTATGAAAACGAATATTACATTAAAAAAGAAAAGAGTTATGTTATATTTTATCGAGTCAGCAGCTAATATTATGTCAAATGAAGGTGTGGATCATCTGACAATACGTAATGTTTCAGAAGGAGCAGGTTATAACAGTGCCACATTATATAACTACTTTGATAACTTGGATGAGTTGAAAGAATGGGCATCTATATACTGCATAACAGAATACTTCAGTGAATGCTGTGACATTCTTGCGCGTAGAATTGATAGTCTTGATAATCTGATGGAAATTTGGCTGACATACTGCCGGTATGCATTTCAAAACCCCCAATTATATTCATATATATTCTTTTCATCTCAATCGAGTAATATACAAAGAAAATTAAAGACATTTTCAGAAGTATTTCCAGATTGGCTGCATCATGATCTTCGTAATGAACGCATTGCGGAGTTTGTCAATGCTCCAAATACAGAAATTCGTTGCCTTTATCTTGTAGAATTATGTATTCAAGATGGATATTTTAAAGAAGAAGATAAGGTAGATATAAATAATATTGCGGGCATTTTAACAGCAGGTTTCCTCCAGGAATTATATGCTAAAGGAGAATTGGTTAATCAAGAAATGATTGAAGTTTCTTTAGAGAAATTTAAGAAGTATTTTGGCGAATTTATTGCAATTAAAAGAAGTCGATAAAAATCAAGGGATAAATATCAATGCTTGACAAGGATCGCAGTAAGTACAATCAATGCATAATTTGGCTGCGAATATTTTTTTGCGGCTTGTTGGGTAATAAAAAAGCAATGCCAGCCGTTCTCCCGAATATCTGCTCTTTTAATAATTAGTGAAGAAACCAGCAGTGTTTATTGAAACATAACATTGACATCAACCATTATGTTTGCTTTAATTATCTTGCAAATTAGCTGTTATTCAAGTACGCGCATTAATGTTCAATACTAGCATTAAGGTTTACTACTTACTTAAAGGAGAGTATGAAATGGGTTTCCCCCTAAGGGGGAACATTTATTAACTTACTCATCTTTCCATTTCATTATCCAAATTCCTAGCCTTCCTTTTTCCTTTATTTCTGTTTATAGCTTGTTCTTTTCGAGTCTTTAATAAATCAGCTCCTAAAGTATTTTCTAACCAGGAAACATTATTTTTATTTTTATAAAAAACTAAGTTACCATTTTCAAACCAGGTGTCCCAGTTATGCTATTTAAATGCCCAGTTGTGTATTTTTAGTTTAAGTCTCTGCAACAATACCTGCTAATCCTAATAAATGGAGTAATTGGCTGGATACGCAGATATAACCTTTAAAAAAGTTCGAATTGATCATTATCAAGGTGGAAAGAAATATAAAACAACATATAGAGTTGATAAAATTTATCACAATAAATATTTAGATGTAAAGTATAAATAAATTTAGAAAGGAAATTTATTATGAATAATGAAAAACATTTAATTATTGCAATTTATATCTGTGCGGGTTCATTTTTGTTAAATGAGTTTATAAAGTTTTATATGAGTCAAGAAAATATATTTTTAATACAATACATACCGTTATTATTAATAATAGTATCTTTTATTATATATTTGATATCTATGAAAAAAGAATAAGAATAGATTTCTAGAGAACACAACCTAGCAAATAGAACAATTTGCTAGGTTTTTTTATTGAATAACGTAAGCAATGCCCTGTTTAAGCTAATTAAATCTGTTTATTGACATTTTCTTATAGTTACGTAAAAAAGGGCTTGTTAGAGGGTGACTACTTAGACATTAAACATTTTTAAATACAGAAGGGTAAGGATAGTAGAAATACTGCTATTTACAGACGAAAATAAATTTTAATTAGTTTCTAAAATACATTTAAAGAGGTATAGTAAAAATGCCCTTATAGTCCATATAAATGGATTGTAGGGGCATTAATTTTATTCTAAATATCAAAGTTCCTAATAGTAAATTTAGCTATTTTTTATAGAAGTAATTCAGCGTATTAATAACTACAGTAGTAATTACAAGAAAAAAATATCCTTTGACGAAAATATCTAAAACCGGTTGTAATGAAACATTTTTTCCAACAGTGGAAACTAAAATCAAAAGAATTATTGCTAATATATACACAATTGGGTTTATAACTTTTAATATATTTTTTTTCATAAATATCATCCCCTATATACTAATTTTATCTATGTTAGACTTTAAAATTTGTAAAAGTTTACTATATTAATGTCATAATTTATTATAGCATACCCTATTTCTTATCCTTTCTAAATATATATTAGGATCATTTACACCAATATAATACATATTAATTTGATATCCCAGATCTTTTATCTTTTTTAATGAATTTAGAATACCTTTACCTGTTAGTGTTGTCTCCTGGCAAAATGATTCTTCTTCTTTAATTAATCTATTTCTTTCTTTTATAGCCATACGTCCAGACTTCATCTGATTTTCAGCACTTTTCCAATCATCAGTAAATGTTCTTAAAATATTATCTGCGTTGATATATGGAAGTTCTTTTATTCCTTCTAAAAATTATACCAAGTAATAAGTAGTTGAAATATTATTCCTGGTAGACATAAATATTTTTATAATCGTATAGGTAGATAATTTAATTAACATTATTGTCAAATTAAAACTCCTTATCCCACTTATGTAGTTTAAATGACCAGTTTTGACATTTTATAGATTTATAGAAATAAATATAATAATATCAATATATGAGGAATATATTGGATTAAAATATATCTTTCTACGAAAATTAGATCAAGTGGTTAAGTATTCTATTTTATTTTAGGAGGGGTAATAATGAACAGTAAAATAAGAAAGTTTATAGCTACAGTTGCAATTGCAGTTACAGTGGCAACACCTATGACTACAGTTGTTAATGCAGAAATAACTGATGTACAAGAAAATCAAATAAGCATAGAACAAGAGGATAAGATATCAAAGGAAAAAATGGATGAATATAGAGAAACATATATTTTGATGTATGGTTCAGATGAGGGATTTAGTGAAGAAAATATTCAAAATAATGTTGGATTCTTAAAGGAATTGCAGGACGGCCAAGACGGTTCTATGTCAGAAATTCAAGCAAGACAAATAGTAAAGAAGTATTTCAATTATATTAAATGGATCAATAGAAGTGGAGAAATCTCGCTAAGTATTTCTCCAACAAAAGAATTTATTGATACTGCTTTGAAAAAAGATGTCTATTCAGCAGCAGTAACAGAAAGTTGGGGGATAATAAAAAGAAACTACTCTAAAGATAAAAGATGGAAGAATACTGAATCTTTGCGATTACAATATATTTGTCATACACAAAATGCCAAATGGAAGACTCCTTGGAATATCGAACCACATAGAACATCAACAAATTATGGAGTAGTTGTAGCTAAACGCTGCAATCCTTAATAGAAAATATGTTAGGTGGAGGAACTATATCAGAGTTAAATTTTAATATTTATTCATACTTAGCTTTATTAATATCAATTATTAATATGTACTTTTATATTTCAAAAGATTTAAATAAAGTATATTATTACATTAATTCATTTGTTGCAATAATTATTACCATGGTCAATTATTCACAATCAATTGTCTTTGTAGATGATTTAGGTTTGGATGGAGATCCTGTATCAATGATAGTAATTATTACACAAATTGTATTATTAGTAATTGCTAATGTTTGGAATAGTAAAAAAAATAAAAAGTAATCGCAATAAGGCCTAAGGATTATCTTAGGCCTTAATAATTTAATTAATAATAATAATATATAATTCCTTTTATGGAGGTCATATGAAATCTAATAGTAAACTTATTTATATAATTTGCACCATTGCTATTATTGCTTTAATTCCAATTACATCAAAGGGTTTATTTACTTCTCAAGTAGATTTAATACCTATTAGAAACTTATCTTTTTTTGAAAGTGCAAAAGATGAGGTAGTTTACTTTGGAAGAAAAACATGTCCTTATTGTAATAAAGTTTATCCAGTATTATTAGAAGAAATGAAGAAAGAGAATAAAAATGTATACTATTTTAATACTGATGAGTGGAGAGATAATAAAGAATTCAATAAGATATTAAAGAAATATGAGGTAGAAAGTATACCATATGCCGTTCGATTAAAAGATAACAATATTAGTAATACACTATTATTTGAAGAAAAAGATTTTGAGAACAAACACGTTTTATCTGATAAAATAAACAAATTTATAAAGTATAAATAAAAAATGGGACATCATTTGATATCCTATTTTTTATATCTAAGTTGTTAAATTTTATCAACTTAATCATCTTTCTATTTCATTATCCAAATTCCTAGTCTTCATTTTTCTTTTATTTCTGTTTATGGCTTGTTCTTTTTGAGTCTTTAATAAATCAGCTCCTAAAGTTTTTTCTAACCATGAAACATTATTTTTATTTTTATAAAAAACTAAGTCACCTTTTTCAAACCAGGCTATTTTAGTAAAGTTTCTTGTGTTATCATAGATAGTTATATTGTCACATATCTTAAAGGCTTCTTTTAAGTTCTCCAATGAACTTTCATACCTACGCCTTACTACTTCTTCATCAATGCCATGACCGCCTTTACTGACCCTATTCTTTATTCTTTCTAAAGATATATTAGGATCATCTACACCAACATAATACATATTAATTTGATATCCCAGATCTTTTATCTTTTTTAATGAATTTAGAATACCTTTACCTGTTAGTGTTGTCTCCTGGCAAAATGATTCTTCTTCTTTAATTAATCTATTTCTTTCTTTTATAGCCATACGTCCAGACTTCATTTGATTTTCAGAACTTTTCCAATCATCAGTAAAGGTTCTTAAAATATTATCTGCGTTGATATATGGAAGTTATTTTATTCCTTCTGATAGATAATCTGACTTATACAGTGTAGACTTACCCGCACCATTAACACCCGCAAATATATAATATTTTTTACTCATTAGTAAACACCCTTATCTATTAATTCTTTTTGCTTTGTTTGTAATAATAAATCAGATATTAACGCATAAAATTCTTTTTCTTCCTGGCTTTCTGCATATTTAATATATTCAGCCACATCCTTATCATACTTAATATATTCTTTGCTTAGTTGATATATCTTCTTAGCTATCTCATAATTTTCTTTTGACATATTAATCTCTCCCTATACTTTAATATTTTTTACTACTCATATTGTTTTTCCTGTAGTTCATGTGAAAGTTCCTTTTTATACTTATAGTAAGTATTTCTACTAATACCTAATAATTTAATAGTATCTTTATCACTTAAACTTCCCTTGAAGTCCTTAGAATACTTTAATATTTCTTTTTTAAATAAAATACTTTTCTTTGTAATTAACTTAGATCCTTTTGCTTGACCTATTTGTTTACCATTTAATTTAGCTGTTTTAATTCCTTCGGATGTACGTTTTTGAAGGTCTTTAACTTCTTTTTCTGACTGCTTAAAAGCTAATTTTATTTGCTCCCTGGCTAATTCTAACAAGAAGCCGTTTACCCCTTCTAATATTTTATCGATCGAAGTACCAGTCATAGGTATACTTTTTTCTTTTGCTTTTTTATATGTAGATGTATTAATATGTTGTTCTTTCAAAAAGATCAGCTCCACATTACGCTGAAAAAGTTCCTGGTAGAGTTCAAATCCCTTTTCTGCATCTCTACTCATTCTAGATACTGAATCAAAAACAATAGTATCTCCACTCTCAACTTGTTTAACAAGTTGATTCCATTTCTCACGACCAACTATCTTTGTTCCTGTATAAATTTCTTCAACAATAATCGCTTCATCATAAAGTTCCTTAATGTTTCTAATTTGTCTATCTATGTTTTGTGTTGGTCGAGAGATTCTACAATAACCATATATTTTTTTTATATGAATCCCCTCCATTGGTAGTTAAAGTAACGAACGTCATTTTTAATATATAATTTATATACAAATTATATATTAAAAGGTGCTATAAATCAATAGTTTTAATACTAAAATAATTAACCTTAGTTTTGATATGAATTTTAACTCTAATTATCCTGAAATAGTTCAAGAAGTTAAAGGAGTAGCCCATGGAAATGAAACTTCATTTTGTAGAATGTTATTTTCTATGTATTGTTTTGAATTTAATAATAAATGTACTTGTTTTGCAATAAATAACAAAGAAAAAATTTTATTTGGTAGAAACAGTGATTTTTTAGTAAGTATAGAAAAACTATATATGAACTGTCTTTACAACTCAAATAATGTTTACTCATTTAATGGAAATACAACAGCCTTAGTTCAAATGGAAGATGGAGTAAATGAAGAAGGTTTAGCAGTAGGTTTAACATTTGTATATCCAAAATTAAGAAAACCAGGATTTAATTCAGTAATATTAGTTAGATATTTCTTGAAAAATGTAAAACTACGCAAGAGGCAATTACAGCAATAAAAACTCTGATAGCATTAAATATATGGAATACAAAAATAGTTGTATAAAAAAGTTATATGTTGAATGTGGTTTAATAACTAATCCTTAAAAACGCATTTAAGATGTATAGTAAAGAAGCCCTTACTATCCATTTATTTTGATTGTAAGGGCATTAATTTTATATCAGACTAATTACTAAATTGAAATTTAGTTAATAGTTCAGATAAGAATAGATTTAAAAATTAATTATCTCTACTGTATTTTTTATGCAATTTATTTGTATTTAGTTCATGTATAAAAGTAGGAATATTAAATCCAGACTTTCTTCTGGAATAAATTTTTGATTGTAAATCTTTGAGTAACTCTAAACTTGTTTCATTTGAACTACTTGAACGTGCTATAATAGCATCTATTAGATTGCAATTATTTATATATTCATTTGTTTTAAATAGCTCTTTTATAAGAATCTCAAAAATTAAATATGATGAAATAACACCTAATACAACATCTTTTACTTCCTTATTCCAGTATAGAAGTAAAAATATAATTACTATAATTAGATTTAAAATTAGTAATAACTTTTGATAGAATTTGATTAAAGCTTTATCCCAATATATATTTTGACCTTGACACTTTATTATTGCTTTTTCTATTGATAGGTTGGGGGCAATATCAGAATACCAATTTTTTACACCCCTCGGTCTATCATAACCACTATTATTTATATTATCAGAGTATTTTTTAGGCATTTTATCCCTAAGATCTTTTGCTTTAGATTTAAGTTCATCCTTACTATTTCCATCCAAATGTCTACTTTCAATTTCAAAACCAAATAATTTGCGGTCAACCAACTCTTGAGTTGTAGCAGCTAAAGTATTAAATTTACATGCATTTTTATTTAGTGCTTTAGAAACTATTAAAATTATAAATGCAATAATTAAAATTTTGTCTCTATGGTCTGAAAATGTATTAGATGTTATACCTAAGATAAAGTTGAGTAGTCCTAGAAGAATTATTAAGTATTTAGTATTTTTAGCATTTTCATATAACATTTTTTGAGAAAATAAAAGAAGTAAGTTATATTCTTTGTTTTGTTCAATATTTATACTATTATTCATAATCTGGAAAATCATCTCCTAATACATCTGTCCATTTTTTAAAACATTCTTCTATGTTGCTTGATTCATAGTTACTGGCTTCTGAAGATAAAGTGCAGTATTTACTAATATTATTGGAAATATTACATTTATCAGAATAACTGTAAGTATTTAAATTTCCTTGTATGCCCTTTGGGTCATCTACATTGTTATATATAGATAGTTTTAAGGAATTCAGAACTTTTAAAAATTCAATATCAACCCATTTACTACAAGTAACATTAGGTTGATTGTAAATATTAATAATCATAGTTTCAAGTAAATATGAAGAGTTAATACTTATTGATTTTTTTCTATTCCAGTATTTTACTAGTCTTATTACATTAAGAAGATTCCCATCTAAACTTTGGTTTAATGTCGTAATATTATCTCTATCAATTCTAGGATCAGTTTTTTTCCAATAACCTTTTCCATCAGGAATTATATAATAACTTTTTCCTTGTGAATTTTCAGAAGTTAGAAAACATGGAACTATATCAAAGTTCCATTCGTATGAACTAAGCTTTAATGTTAGAGCTTCCATGTTTTTATGTGTTTCAGCACTTGAATATTGAGGTACAGAATCGATATAATCTTTAAAACGATTTATAACTTTTGTTGAATTCAATCTATTACTGTTATTATGACATAATCCTTTTAATATAGTATAAGAATCTGGTACATTAAGTTCAATATTGTCTGTATAAGTAGAATATTCATTATATGTTGTACCATTAGCATTTAAGCAGACCATTAAGTCTATATCATCTAACTCTCTAATTTTTGTATTCCTAGCAAAAGAACCAAAAAATATATTTTTATCTTTATAAAGTACAGGAAAATCATCATTCTTTGATTCTATTAAGTTTATTTGATCTATTAGCCAATTTCTACTTGAACGAGCTATAGACGTTCTACCAGAATCTAAATTAACAAAATCTTTCATAAAAGTTGAAAATGCAGAATTAATATTCTTTGTCATAAATTATAGTATCCCCCTTACTGATTTTAGTAGTTCATTATATTAATAATACTATAATTTGGTAGAATTTGTAAATTTTTAGAAAACATTATCATATATTTAGAAAATAAAATAAGAAAGACTTACAAGTTTCCATTTCGAATTAACTATAATGTTATCTTAATAATAAGAATTAAGTTCTATTTTAATAATTAAAGCAAACTTAAAAATCAATATATAGTATAGTATCAAAAGTATATTTAATTAAAATATCAAAAATAGCAAATTCTGAAAATATCAAGTTATAGCTTAATTTTTAATTCAATATCTAAACCTTTTAATTTCTATTATTTTTTTCTAGGTTTTCTGTTTTAAAAACCACCTTTTATTATATATTTTTAGTGATTCTATCATAAAAAACAACAATTAAAATTTCTTAATTAAAACTTACAAAAAACTTTTTTCTTGTGTTTTTTTATAAAAATTACCTAACCGTTTTGACACCAGAATATGACACCACTGTTTCTATTGATATTGCTATCCCAATCTCTGTGATGTCATTATTAACATTATGGCACTATATTATTGCAAGAGTTGATAAATAAAAAAAGACACACCAAAGTGTGTAGTTTTTTATTTATTGTTTTTATTTGAAATTTCTTATCTTCTGTTATTCCATCATTCCATCTGCAAAATTGATAGTCTAATAAATACCATATGATATGTTTTTATTACTTAATCCATATGTCTTTAAGTAAAACAATGAAAAATACAATGTTGGCTATCCCATATAGCCACCTGCTTACCTTAATAGTTTTTTTACTTATATTATACTTTACTAAATAATTTACAATACTAGGTACAATAAACTTATATAAAATAAATACTGGCAGTGCTATGTACATAATAATAGCAATCCAAAAGTTATAAAATGTATCGAATAAAAATTTAGTTCTAATTTCAACAGGAAAGTCAAGTATAGCTATAGCCCAAAATAGATAAATAAGCATACCAATATATGATTCTACTAGATAACGATATTTATCATATCTTATAATATATTTTACATAATCGTCTTTGCATAAAGATGTTGATAGATTATCTAGAATATCTTCTTTATACAAAAACTTCGAATTATCACTGTACATATAAACCTTAACTAAGTACATAACAATATTTTCAGTATTATTGTATTTGTTTGATAAATCAAGCTTAGGAATTTTTTTAGAAATCTTATCTATCCTAAATGCTTTTTCATCTAGTATTTCACTAAGCTTATCCTCTAGTGTAAATCTTAAATCATCTTTTTTACCAATTTCTATTTTTATAAAAAAGTTATTTTTGTGGTAAAGTAAATCATCATAATCATTTTTAACTATTATTCCTACAGTCTTTTTATCCATAAGCCCCCCATAGTTTTAGATAAAGCATTCGATATTTTTGTATTTGTATATATATTTAATCTATAAAATGTAATTATTCTCCTCCTACTTATCTCTTTTTTGTTTTTTACTTCTACTACATAATTTTAACATAGTTATTTAAATAAAGAGTATACTATCTCTAGAATTTCACTTTAGGGACTAGTTATTACAAATATAAGGCCCTTAAAATCTAATAAATGGATTTTAATGGCTTACTATATATCTTTTAATATCAGTTAGGGGATAGTTAAAGATTATATAAAAGGAAAACTAATGCAATAGATATGAATTAGCATCTGTTTCATTTTCAGCTAATTTTTATAAATGCAGACATAACATTTTACTAAAAAATTAAAATAGATGAAAAGAAATTTTTAATAGAATACATCAGGAAGTAGGATGTAGATAACAATAAACAACATTATGACACTAAAATAAAAGAGTAAACTAAGTGTTTACTCTTTTATTTATTAAATCGTAATAAATATATATTAAAAAACAATTAAATATTTTTAAGTAACATAAAAGTTACTTTATGTATTTTAGTCTTGTATTAAGCCAATTTTCATCAATCTCAAATTTAAATCGGTCATTTTTATTCGGATAAATGGTTAGAACATTATCTTTATAATAAGACTTATTAAATATAAAATCAGTGAATAAATACTTTTCATAACCATATAAATGGCAAACTACTTTATTATTTTTCATAAATATCATTTGTATCATATCTTCACTGTCAGTTTTTTTTATATCATTCCACTTATAACCTATAGTATCATATATTTTTTTAGGTGAAGTATGAGGCTCAAATACATATGCTTTATCCCACTCAAAAGGTGTTATATCTTTCAGGTTAATTTCACCAGTTCTATCATATGATTGACGTTCTAAAGCAAATTCAACAAATTTTTCAACAAGGTCATCAAAATTTTTATCTTCTTTACTTTTCTTAAATTTAATTATTTCACTAGATTTACTTACCACATTCCACTTATTATTATTTTTCTTTATTTTAAAGTTAATTTTCGAGATACATTCGCCATATTTACCTGGCTGAGTAACTATAACTTTTTCCCTAAGTTTATTTTTATAATCATGTTGATATATTTGTTTATGTGTATGGCCTGCTACAATAACATCTATCCCATTAACTTCTTTTGCTAATTCTTGAACTCTATTTCCAGGATATTTATCTGAATCACTCTTTTCACCACTATGAGCAACAGCTACTATAATATCTACATTTTCTTTCTTCATGACATCTACCCATTTCTTAGCATCTTTAACTAAATCACCCATATACAATGAGCCATTGTAACCTTGAAAATCTTTTAATCCCTCAGATGTTGGTTTTATATTTTCATTTCCAACAGTCTCATAGGTTTGACCTACTTCTTGTATAGTAAGTCCCAAAATACCTAATTTTAAATTTCCCTCAGATGTAGAGATATTTTTAATTACATAAGGAGATATATAATTTTCACCACTTACTTCATATGTATTTGCTGATAATAAATCGATATCATATTTTCTGAAATCAGATACCATATGATCTAGTTGAGCTTTATTATTTTCTATAAACTCATGATTTCCAAGTACTATAGCATCATATCCTATTTCCTTCATATCTTTTACTATTGGTGTTTCTAAATACTTTGTATCATATTCGTTGTTACTCCATTTTGTATCAAAATATTTATACATTGATGAACCCGATTTACCCACACTTAAAAAATCTCCAGCATCGACTAAAAGAGTATTTTTAGCTTTAGACTTTTCATTTTTTATATAAGAAGTTAATTCATAAGGCAAATATCCATGTAAATCAGTAGTTGCTAGCATATTTATTTCTATACTTTTTGTTGATTTGCACCCAACTATTAATAATATGAAAGCTCCTAAGAGTGCTATCAATATTCTTTTTTTCATATAAGTACCATAATATCCCTTTTTATAGAAAATAGTAGTATAGAAACCTTTAAAAGTCAAATAAAGTTTAGTTACAAGCTATTAAAATTGATGTATAGACAATACAAAAATATATCTAAAAATTATATTCGTCTAAATAGATATAAGAAATGCCATTTTAAGAATATAGAATTATATTATTGTCTAAAGATTAGTTGTATAAATGTCATATTAAAAAATCAGTCAACAATAACTACTTTTTCATTTAGTTTTGAGTTAACCCCTTTTTATTTTTTTATATACCTAAGTTTTTTGGGTATAATAACTGTAAATAATTCAAAGGATGGGTTAAACTATGAAAAATGAAAATATAAAAAGTCAATCAAATAAATTAGTAGAAGAAAAATCACCATACCTACTTCAACATGCGTATAATCCTGTTTACTGGTACCCGTGGGGTGAAGAAGCTTTTAAAAAGGCTAAAGAAGATGATAAACCTATATTTTTAAGTATAGGTTATTCTACTTGTCACTGGTGTCATGTAATGGAGAAGGAATCATTTGAAGATGAAGAGGTAGCAGATACATTAAATAGAGATTTTGTTTCTATAAAAGTGGATAGAGAGGAAAGGCCAGATGTTGACAGTGTATATATGTCGGTTTGTCAGGCTATGACTGGAAGCGGTGGATGGCCTATGACTATTGTTATGACGCCAGACAAGAAACCTTTTTTTGCAGGTACCTACATTCCAAAAGAAAATATGTACGGAAGATTGGGAATCATAGAATTACTTGGAAAGATCTCATATATGTGGGAAAATGAACATCATAAGTTACTTAAATCAAGTGATGAGATTGTAGAACACTTAAAGGGAGCTACTAGTAAAAGCCTCGGTCATAGTATGCTGTCTAAAAATTTAATAGACAATTCATTTAAAATATTTGAAGAAATATTTGACAGTAAATACGGAGGGTTTGGTGAAGCTCCAAAGTTCCCAAGCCCACAGAACCTAATGTTTTTGTTAAAGTACTACAAACTCGAGGGCAATAATGAAGCACTTGAAATAGCAGAAAAAACTCTTCAAGGTATGTACAGAGGCGGTATGTTTGACCATGTAGGATATGGTTTCTCGAGGTATTCAACTGATGAAAAATGGCTTGCACCTCACTTTGAAAAAATGCTTTACGACAATGCTATGTTAGTTATTGCTTATCTAGAGGCATATCAGATCACTAAAAAGGGGCTTTACAAAGATATTGTGGTTAAGACCTTAAATTACATTGTAAGAGAGATGAGACATAGTGAGGGCGGATTTTATTCGGCTCAGGATGCTGACAGTGAAGGAGAAGAGGGTAAGTTTTATACATTTACTTACCCAGAGATTTTAGAAGTGCTTGGAGATGAAGATGGAAAGTACTTTGCTGAGTACTTTGATATAAGTGTTCAGGGTAACTTCGAAGGCAAAAATATACCAAACCTTATAAAAAATGACAGATTTGAATTTCATGATGATAAAATTGATTATATGATAAAGAAAGTGTTTGAGTACAGACAAGGTAGAATGGAACTCCACAAAGATGATAAAATTTTGACTTCTTGGAGTGCTTTAATGTCCGTTGCTATGACTAGGGCATATAAAATTTTAGGCGATAAAAGCTATTTAAACTATGCGGTTGAAAGTGTTGATTTTATAGAAAAAAATCTATTCAGAGATGGAAGGTTATTAGCTAGATATAGAGACGGACATTCAGACTATATGGCGTATTTAGATGACTACGCATTTTTAATTTGGTCGTATATTGAGTTATATGAGTCAACTTTTGAAAAAAGTTACTTGGATAGGGCAGTGAAGTTAAATAAAGATTGTATTAATTTGTTTTGGGACGATAAAAATAAAGGATTTTTCCTATATGGAAATGACAGTGAAGAGCTGTTTTTAAGACCTAAAGATCTGTACGATGGCGCCATGCCGTCTGGGAATTCCGTAGCATCTCTAAATTTAATTAAATTAAGTAGAATGATCACAGATATAGAATTGGAAGAGCTGTCTAAATCGCTTCTGAATCTATATACAGATAGTTTGAGAAGTTCTCCTACTGGTTATAGTTTTTACCTGTTGTCTCTGATGTACGAGCTTTATCCATCTAGAGAATTGATTGTGGTTCTAAAGGATAGAGACGATATGAAACAGTTACTAGGTGATTTAAGCGAATATTATAGTCCAAACATTACAGTGATGGTTAAGAAGGTATGGGAGGAAGAAACAGGAAATGAAACAGGCTTATTGGAAGAGTACACTCTAAAAAATGATAAATCTACTTACTATATATGTGAAGGTAAGAGCTGTAATCCGCCATTTAATGAGCACGATTTATTAAAAAAATATTTATAGTCACTTCTAAGTTATAGATACTTGTAAAAAATTATAAAGAATTATACAACGTTATTGAAATCATTACTTCTGTAGGATAAAAATAGGAATGACATCTTTTTGATTCATTCCTATTTTAGTATTAAGTATATTTATTTTATCTAAAGCTTGATAAACCAATGTAAAAAACGTAGAATAAATAGATGTAAGAATAGATTATAAAAACTAAAGGTGTGTTAATGATGATAAAGGAAGTAATTGTAGTAGAAGGGCGAGACGACGTTACAGCAGTTAAAAGAGCCTTAGATGCAGAACTTATAACTACAGGTGGGTTTGGATTTCCAAAGGGCGTTATGGAGAGGATTAAAGCTGCCCAAGAGAGAAGGGGTGTAATTATATTTACAGATCCAGATTTTGCGGGAGAAAAAATTAGAAAGAAAATTGCAAATGAAGTACCAGGATGTAAACATGCGTTTTTACCAAGGGAAGAAGCAAAGAAAAATGGAGATATAGGAATTGAGAATGCAACTCCAGAAAGTATAATAGCTGCACTAAAAAAAGTAAGAACGGAAATAGAAGGAAATAGAAGCGAGTTTGATAGAGTTGATTTAGTTAGAAATGGGCTTGTAGGAAATGAAGAAGCTTCTATAAGAAGAGATCAAATAGGCAGGCTACTTGGAATTGGATATGGAAATGCAAAGCAGTTTTTGAATAGACTTAATAACTACGGTGTTTCAAGAGAGGAATTTGTAAATGCTGTTGAAGAGATAGATAATTAATATAAATATAGATATTTTTAGGGAGGCATATATGGATAGACTTTCATCGCATATAGAGACGAAAAAGATAGTAGATAAATATAAATTTAAATTTTCAAAGTCGTTGGGACAAAACTTCTTGATAGATGACAACATAGTTGAAAGCATTGTAGACGGTGCAAATGTAAAGAGCGAAGACTACATCGTAGAAGTTGGGCCTGGAATAGGTACATTAACTCGTGAAATGGGAAAAATAGCTAAAAAGGTAGTAGCCATTGAAATAGACAGGAAATTAATTCCTATACTAAAAGACACTCTTTCAGATTTAGACAATGTAGAGGTTGTAAATCAAGATATACTAAAGGCAGATATTCATAATCTGATCAAAGACAAATTAGATGGAGGACCTATAAAGCTTGTAGCAAACTTACCTTACTACATAACGACTCCAATAGTTATGAAATTTTTAGAAGAGCATGTTCCAGTGACTGATATAGTTGTAATGGTTCAAAAAGAGGTTGCAGATAGAATGAACGCAGTTCCAGGTACTAAAGATTACGGAGCACTTTCTGTAGCAGTTCAGTACTACTGTGATACTGATATAGTTGCAAAAGTTCCTAGACACATGTTTGTGCCTCAACCTAATGTTGATTCAGTAGTTATAGGGCTTAGAGTGAGATCTACTAAAAAGTATATTGTCGACAGTGAAGAAATTTTCTTTAAAACCGTAAAAGCATCATTTGGGCAGAGGAGAAAGACTTTACTAAATTCGCTTAGCGGTCTTGGAATGTTTGACAAAGAGGGGTTAAAAGAAATCTTAAAAGAAGCCAATATAGATGAAAAAAGAAGAGGAGAAACTCTGAGTGTAGACGAGTTTGCAAATCTTTCTAATATAGTAAATGCAAGATGTATGAACAGTTAAATAATGTTTATAAATAGATTTGCCACCATAAGGTATTTATTGGTGGCAAATCTATTTTTACTTAATCACTCTATTGTATAAATCGATAACATCTGTATTCATGATATCTAACCCTCCTATATTTTAGTACATAAAAAAGCAAAAAGGTGTTAGAACCACTTATTTTCAAGTTAATTAAAATACTTTATTCATCTCATCTTGCAATTTATTAAAAAACTGTGATATATGATAACCGTCAACAATTGCATGGTGGGCTTGTACTGTAATAGGCATCAGTAATTTTGAATGGTGCTTCTCATACTTTCCCATTGTTATCATAGTTGTTAGTTGATTTCCAGAGACATTTGTATTTGAAGAAAAATGTTCAAAATGTATCCATGGCATTGAGGAGACGTTGAATACATTTGGTGGTAAATCAAGTTGGGGTAATATCCCTTTAGATTTTGAAAATTTCTTTGTTAATTGTTTATATTTCCTGTCAAACTCAACATAATCACCTTGTGGTTCTTCCCATAATGTAAAAAACGTATCATAACTTTTATTAAAATTTGTAAATGTTGGAATGACTTTCTTCCATTCAACCAGTGACTCATTATATATACCAAATCTGAAATTTCTTATTGAATTTAGTGCTTGGGAGATGTTGAAAATTGAAAACGAATAAAAACTTAACGATTCTAATTTACATTTTTGCACTGCATAAGTTACATCCACTTTAACTGTAATTTCAATAGTGGTACCTACACTCATAAAATATTGAAAATATTCTGACCTGTCAAATTCATTAATATCTATTATTTTGTATTTTTCCATAAGCACTCCTTTTTTACTGCTACGTCACTTGTTGGTTAAACAAGCTCTGATTGCATAATGTTACCATTACGAAGATTTTAGACCTCACCAATTAGTATAACACAATTCTCTGCCTTTATTATGGTGTGAAATCAAACTACTTTAAACGCAAAAAGCTTACTTTAGTAGTCATGAACAAATCAAAAGAGCAGAAAGTGTGAGTGTAGACAAGTTTGCAAATCTTTCTAATATGGTAAATTAAAAAGTATATTCAAAATAGAAGGTACTTTTTTTTTCTTTGCAATCATATATTATTTAGAGAAATTATGTTAAGGGGGGATCGAAGTGAGTTCTAAGAGAAAATTTAAAAGAGACTACATAATTTTAGAGGCTAAGGACATCAACTTCAGAAATAAAGAAAGAGTACTTCCTAAAGCATTTGCGAAAGTGGAAGTAAATGATGGGAAGTCAATTGTTGCATTATATGTTGAAAATCTTAAGTATATTAAAGACGGTTATGATACACTTGCTATTACAACAAAATACGATGTATTGGATTTGGGCAAAATAGTATTAAATGATCAAGGAAGAGGAGAGTTTATCTTGGATTTAGATGATGAAGAAGATGATATTAAAAGTATCGCTATAGTCCACGAAGATAAAGTTCCTCTAATAGGATTTAAAGGCAATAAACTTGATAATTACGAAGATATACTTTTTGCAGTTGATGAAGATGAAGATTATGACGATGACTATGACGAAGAGTACGATGAAGAGTACGACGAAGATGGAGAAGATAACGAAGATGACTACGACGAGAGTTTAGATTCCAGTGAGGGTTACGATGATGATTTAGATCTCGGTGAAGGGAACGACACGGATGAAGACTATGATGAGAACTACAATGGTGATAATCCATCCGATCATGGGAATGCAGAAGATATAGCATCTATTAGAGAAAGTGGCAACTTTTACGAAAATGAAGGATCTGATGAAGTATCTGATGATGATTCTGAATATGAAGTATCTGATGGAGTCTACGATGAAGATGTTAGTGATGAGGAGTACAGTCAAGATAATGATGAAGAAGAATACGACGATCACAACGACAATTTCGATGAATATGATGAATTTTACGATGAAGAGGAGGAAGATTATTTAGATTTCGATGATGATGACGATGATGTATTTGGAAGAGATAATCTAGATTATGAGGAAAATGATGATAGTTTTTCTCAAAACGAAAAAATCAGTAATGATGAAATGGTAGAGCTAAATAACTTCAATAAAATAGAATACAGAGATAAGTATGAAGACAATAGTACAGAAGAAAAAGATGACCCTTTAAAATATGTAAGCAACAGAAAAAAAGTTAAAAATAAATCCTACAAGACTTCTGAAATTGAAGAGGTAAAAGAGGAAATCACTGAGCAAAATAAAACAGTAGGAACTCTTATGATGCCGAGACAGATAAAGAAAGGGCTTAAGTACTTTAAAGAAGTAAAACCTTTTGTAGAGGATAAAACCGAGAGCACTAGATGGTGGAAAATAGATATAAATCCTACAACACTTTGCGGTTATTCTATGCCTAACTTAGGATACGTAAATGCACTAAACTACACTATGTACAGTGATGTTGTTATAAACGCATATAAACACAGACATTATTTATTCGGAGTACAGTACGATGAATACAATAAGAGAAAAAATTACATTTACGCTATACCAGGATTGAAAAATGAAAAGCCAGATAACGGAAATACAGGATTTGTGAGATTTGAAAGTTCAGATAATAGATCTAACAATAGTATGGGTTACTGGATGTGCTTTATAGATGCAAGACTTAGAACTATTGTAAAATGAATAAAAAATAGCTCGATAAGAGACTAGAAAATATTAATATTTATTGTAATAATTAGATTATATTGATAGAAAATTACAAATAATTATAATAGTGTTGATAATAGTTATGAGTTACACTACAATAGATGGTGAAAATCTATTTTAGTTCTGGAGGATATGAGCATGATAAACGAGCAAAGGATTTTAAATGAATTTCTTGAAATGGTACAAATAGACAGTATTTCTTATAAAGAGGCTGATTTTGCTAAAGTTCTAATCAAAAAATTAGAAGACATCGGATGTTCAGTATATGTAGACGATGCAGGCAAAAAAACTGGCGGAGAAACAGGAAATATCATTGCAACTTTAAAAGGAAATAAAGAGGGTAAGAAAATACTTTTTAGTTCCCATATGGACACTGTAACACCTGGACTTGGTATCAAACCAATAGTTGATGAGGCTGAAGGAATTATAAAAAGTGATGGGACTACTATATTAGGTTCTGATGACAAAGCAGGTATTGCAGCAATACTTGAAGCACTTAGATTTATAAAAGAAAATAATATGGACCACACAGATATCCAAGTTGCATTTTCAATGTGTGAAGAATGTGGTTTAGTTGGAGCTAAAAACTTAGATTATTCTAAGATAGATGCTGACTATGCGTTTGTATTAGACAGTGGCGGTTCTCCAGGAGAGATAATAGTTGAGGCACCATCTCAAGATGTTATTAAAGTAAAAATAAAAGGAAAGACAGCTCATGCAGGGATGGAACCAGAAAACGGTATAAGTGCTATAATGGTAGCGGCAAGAGCTATAGATAATATGAACCTACTTAGAATTGATGAAAACACTACAGCTAATATAGGTGTAATAAAAGGTGGTTCTGCTACAAACATAGTAACAGATATAGTAGAGATAGATGCTGAAGCTAGAAGTCTAAGTGAAGAAAAGCTTGATGCACAAACTAAGCATATGGTCGATACATTTGAAAAAGCTGCAGCTGACTACAACGCTGAAGTAGAAATAAATGTAGACAGAGTATATCCTCCACTTAATGTAGATGTGAATTCAGACATAGTTAATCTAGCTAAAAAGGCTTTTGCAAATATGGGAATAGAAGGTTATACAGGAGCTTCAGGTGGTGGAAGTGATACAAATATATTGAATAGAAATGGTATACTTGCGATAAACCTTGGAGTTGGTATGAAAAATGCACATACACTAAATGAGTATATAGCTATAAAAGATTTATATAACTCAGCAAATATGCTAATAGAAATAGTAAAAGAAATATAATTTAAGTTTATATAGAGCTATCTCATGTGTGATTTTCACTAAAGGATAGCTCTTTTTATATTTTAACCTATTTTTAAAAATTCTATTTTAGTAAATATATATATGTAATTTTATTGAGAGACATTTATAATTACCGCTTTTATATTTACTTTTTGAGCTAAATGTATATAATAAGACAGTATACAATTTATTTGATATAATAGTGGTTAAATAAAATAGAGTCTTAAAAAATAAGTTAAAAAGTTATATAATGATTTTATGATAAATTTACTAGGGGGGTTCTAAATGGCTAAAAAAAGAAAATTAAAGAAACCTGTCATGTTGTTAATTGGAATAATTGCATTCTTTATAATATATTTTATTGCTTTTAAATTTGGTACAACTATGGATAAGAAAACAGATAATAGCCCTAAAAAAGTTGTAAGCCAAGAAGAAAGCAATAAATCTCTAATAAATCAATTAAAAGAAAAGGAAAAAATATACATATCAGATGACAAAGTTTCAGATGTAAAAATTGAAGAAGATTCATGGGAAGAGATAGTATATTCATTTGCTGAGTTTAAAAAGGTTAGAAATGCAGAGTCTTATCATCCTGTATACGAGGGGTATTCAGATGACGGTATTAAATTCTCAACAGATTTTGACTACTTTAGAGTGTATACTGTGAGCAAGGAAGAGTACTTCAAAATACCTATAAACTCTAAAAAAGAGTTCAAAGATCTTATTGATAAGAGTTTGTATACATCATTTGACCTTGTGAGCAAGTATAAAAGCTGGGAGACTGCCGAAATAACTTATGGAAAAGAAGTTAACAAAATTCATAAGTGGAAATTTGATGATTTATCTCACAAGATGGTTGCAAAAAGGCTAGTAGGAAAAGTGCAGCCTGAGAAGAGCAAAGGTAGAAGTGACTATAACTTCACTGTAGATATAGAAGGTGAAAATTATAAGATCAAGCTTGAGACTATGGGTCGAGACTATGTAAAAGTTACTTCAAAAGAAACTGTAGCATATTATGAGGTTTATACAGGACTATTCGATTATATTAAAAATGATATATTTAAAATAAAATAGATTTCTTCTTAAAATATCACTTTACCAATCAATGGCGGTAGTGTTAAGAAGATAAAATTTAGCGTATTTTATTAGGCACTGACTTAAAAATTAAATTTTTAAATCAGTGTCTTTTTAGTTTAATTTTTAGACAGAAAATAAGTAGGAATAATTCGATCATTTATTTGTACAAATGCTAATAAGTGATATACTATCAGTAAAATAGTATTTAAGTTAATGGTTTATTAGTACATAAACATTTACAATATATAACTACTTCTAAAAAATTAGTAAAGGGGTTTTATTTATGCATAGAAAATTAGGAAGAAACGATAATTGCTGGTGTGGCAGTGGTAAAAAATACAAAACATGCCACGCTTCATTTGATGAAAAGATTTCACAATATAAATCAAAAGGACATATTGTTCCAAAACATGAAATTATTAAGACACCAGAGGAAATAGAAGCTTTAAGAGCTAGTGCTAAAATCAATATAAGTGTACTTGATTATGTTGCTCAAAATATAAAAGAGGGAGTAACTACTGAGGATATTGATAAGTGGGTTTATCAGAAGACCACTGAACTTGGAGGCATACCTGCTACTCTTGATTATGAGGAATATCCTAAAAGTGTGTGTACCTCTATAAATGATCAAGTATGCCATGGTATTCCATCAGATGAAGTAGTATTGAAGGATGGCGATATTATAAATGTAGACGTATCTACAATTTTTAATGGATACTTCTCCGATTCTTCTAGAATGTTCTGTATTGGAGATGTAAGTGAAGAAAAAAGAAAACTTGTAGATGTAACTAAGGAATGTATCGAGATAGGATTAGAGCAAGTTAAACCATGGGGATTTTTAGGCGACATGGGGCAAGCTGTTCATGAACATGCTATGAAAAACGGCTATACTGTAGTACAGGAAGTGGGAGGCCATGGAATTGGAAATGAATTTCATGAAGATCCATGGGTTAGCTATGTTTCTGAGAAGGGTACAGAAATGTTAATGGTTCCAGGTATGGTATTTACTATAGAACCTATGTTAAACATGGGAGCAGATGAAATCTATCTGGATGAAGAGGATGGCTGGACAATTTATACAGTGGATGGAAAGCCTTCTGCTCAATGGGAAATAATGGTGTTGGTAACCGAAACCGGACATGAGGTTTTAGCTTATTAAACAACATCAATTACTTTATACAATTTGACAAATAATATTACTTAAAAAGTAAACTTTAAGAAGATATATTGTAAACTCAATGTAGATTTTAAGAAGTTATATTATAAAACTTAAAGAAAATTATAAAATTAAAAGGAACTAACCTGAAAACTATTTTTGGTGTTTTATCTACCAAAGGCAGTAGTATAGATTTTTAGGTTAGTTCCTTATTTTAGTTAAACCATTATTTAATAGAGTTTTATTGGAAAAAACTTTATTTTTGTAAGGATTAATGAAGAAATATTGACATATAAAAATAAAAATGTTAAACTAAGTAGGTAATCTACGTAGTGTATCTACCAATTAAACGGACTATAAATATCTATCAATCAGGATAGATTGAATGAAATTAGATAAAAATATATGCACATATAAACAAAAGTATTGAGATTTCTCCGTTTGTATATTAAACTTAAAGATTACTATATCAATGCCATTTCTCTGATTGATTAAACTAAACACATACCAAAATATTAGATTTTTTAAAATTATATTTATGATAAATAATTGCTTATAAATAGAGTATTTGTTTAGTGTATCTATGTAACAAAGATTGGCTGTAAATATCAAGAGGTGAAATAATATGGTTGGAAGAAGTAAAGATGAAACTTTGGGGTATTACATTAGAAATATCTCTCATGAACTTTACTATATGGGTGATCAAACTCTAAAATCGCTTGAAATTACAAATCAGCAGGGACGCCTTCTGAGTGTAATCTATGATAGTATCATGGATGGTACTGAAATAAGTCGACGATTTTTAGAGGATTTTATGCATCTGAAAGGACCGTCTGTTACTAGCATTTTAAGGGGATTAGAGGAAAAAGGTTATATTATCCGCACAACTCGAAAAGATGACGCTAGAGCCATGGTGTTAACTGTGACAGATAAAGGAGAAAGGCTCGTAAAGGAAGTTAGAAGTGTATTTTCTAATGTTGAACAAGCGCTTCAATGTGGTTTGACTCAGGAGGAAAAAGATATGTTGATGAATCTATTGGCAAAAGTATGCCGAAACCTCCCAGAAGAATCGAAGCGATAGAAAGAGCAGGTAATTCCTGCTTTTCTATTAAAGATATAGGTAGAGATTCTATGTAATAAATTTAGATTACAGAAAATTAATTGAAGGGAATGATGTATTATTAGATTTTATGAATTAAGCGCAGAGGAAGTAATAAATAAGTTCGAGGTTAACCTTGAAAGTGGAATGTCTCAAGAGATTGTAGAGAGCAGACAGATTGAATACGGAAAAAATGTGTTTGCAGAGCAAGAAAAAGATGGGCTCGGAAAAACAATTCTCAGGCATTTAAAAGATGTATCAACAATTATATTAATAATGGCCGCTGCCTTATCGTTTATGTTAGCTATAAGAAATGGGCATGGATTTATTGAACCATTAGTTATTGTATCAATTGTAATTATGAACTTGATACTAGCTATAACGCAAGAGGGAAAAGCAGAGAGGGCACTCGAGGCATTGGCGGATTTAAATAGTCCAACATGTATTGTGATACGTGAAGGAATTCAGCAACAAATTGAAGCATCCGAACTTGTACCAGGTGATGTTGTTATACTAGAATCTGGATCGCTTGTTCCAGCTGATGCTAGATTGATAGAAAGCATAGGACTTGAAGTGGATGAATCTTCTCTTACTGGAGAAAGTGATCCATCTGAAAAAGATCCTACAGCTAAATTATCAGGGAAGACTCCTATTGGTGATCAGATAAATATGTTATTTTCAGGTTGCCTTGTAACTGCAGGGCGTGGAACTGCTGTAGTAACATCAACTGGTATGAATACTCAAATTGGACGAATTGCAGGATTTTTGGGCAATACAAAACATGATAAGACACCTTTACAAAAGAGATTAGATAAAGTTGGTAAAACTATTAGCTGTATTGCTATTGTTTCTGCGGTTTTCTTATTCGCTATAGGTATGCGTCAGGGAGAGGATTTTTGGAGTATGGTATTAATGGCAGTTGCCTTGGCAGTTGCTGCAGTTCCAGAGACGTTGAATCTAATAGTAACATTATCTTTATCTCATGGTGTAAAAAACATGGTTGGAAAAAATGCTTTGATTCGAAAATTACCTGCAGTGGAAACATTGGGAAGCACATCAGTTATATGCTCCGACAAAACAGGAACACTTACACAAAATCAAATGAATATTAAACGACTTTGTATGGTAGGAAATGAACCATTTAGTGACTTAGATGAGTTTGATGATACACAGCTCGTATTCTTGAAGATGCTGGCTTTAGCCAGTAATGCAACCGTTGAAATTGGGGAAGATGGTACACCTCAGTTCATAGGTAATCCCACCGAAATCGCAATAATGCGTCTTTTAAATAAAAAAGGAATAAAAAAATCAGAAATAGAGGAAAATTATCATAAGGTAGCAGAGATACCTTTCTCTTCTGAGCGTAAAATGATGACTGTAGTACTAAAGGATCCTAGTGATGGCTATATTGTGCTAACCAAAGGAGCTTTAGACAGAATACCTTTAAACCATTCGAAACCAAATTTAGATATTAAGATTAAGGAAGTACATGATTCATTTGCTGAAGATGCTCTAAGAGTAATAGCTATAGGAATAAAGCATATTGAAAATCTTCCATCAGAAGACAACATAGAGGAGATTGAACAGGATCTTGACCTATTAGGCATGATTGGTTTAATTGATCCGCCGAGACCAGAGGCAGCTAAGGCCATAGAAACTGCAAAAAAGGCCGGTATACGTACTGTTATGATTACAGGAGATCATGCGGCAACAGCTGGGGCAATTGCAAGAGAAATAGGTATATTGCCAGAGGGACAAAAGGTATTGACAGGATCGCAATTATCAGAAATGTCTGATGATGAACTTTTTAATACAGTAAAAGATTATTCTGTCTATGCTAGGGTTTCACCTGAAGACAAAATTAGAATAGTAAAGGCTTGGCAGAAAAATGGAGAAGTAGTTGCAATGACAGGAGATGGAGTAAATGATGCACCTGCTTTAAAAGCTGCTGATGTTGGGGTTGCCATGGGTAATGCTGGAACAGAGGTTGCTAAAAGTGCATCAGATATTGTATTAACTGACGATAATTTTGCTACAATAGTTGAAGCAGTACATGAAGGGCGTAATGTATACTCAAATATACGTAAGACTATATACTTCTTATTAGTATGTAACCTTTCAGAAATCCTTGTTATGCTTTTCGCTCAAATAGTAGGTTGGGGTGTTTTAGTAACACCGGTTATGTTACTGCTAATAAATGTACTTGGAGATGGTATACCTGGACTTCAACTTGCTAAAGAGACATCTGATCCGAGGATTATGACAAATGCTCCTGTAAAGCGAGAAGAGAGTATATTTAGTGGAGGTTTAATGAAAGTAATTGGACGACAAACTATAATATGTTCCATAGTAGTACTTATCGCTTACTATGTTGGGATGTCCACTAGCTTTATAAGTGGAATAGATTCATCGGCTATGATAGGTCAAACTATGGCATTTCTAGTATTAGGATTAACATCTATAATGCATATTTTTACTGTACGAAGTAGAAAATCATTATTTGAACGTACACTTAGCGACAACTGGCCATTAGTAATTAGTGCCGTTGGTATGATGTTTGCACTAGTACTTCTTGTAGTAATTCCACCTATTGGAGGCATATTTGGATTGACAGGAATAGGAATAAGCCACTGGTTTATTGTTATTGCACTATCAGTTATTCCAACTACAGTTGCAGAAATTGGAAAATATATAGATAATTATGGGCTAAAATGTAATCGAATTTGCAATGTGAAGTAAATGCTCTAAACAAAAAAGCTCCCCCTATAGTAAGACATTTTGGTCTTATTAATTACTTGGGGGAGCTTTTATTTATTTTTATGTTAACAACTACTATTTAACTAGCATTTCAGCAACTTTAAATATTGGGCCTGCGCCACAAGTGATGACAAGGTCGTTATCATCTACATTGTCGCGGATATATTGAGCTATGTCTTCAAACTCTTTAATATATATTGCATCAACGTTGTTTTGGTAAAGTTTCTCAACTAGATCGTTAGAGTGTATATCCCCTGGATCTTTTTCCCTAGCAGCGTATATATCAGTTATTATCACTTTATCAGCAGCATAGAATGCCTCTGCAAAGTCGTTTATTAAAGTTTTTGTTCTTGTGTATGTATGTGGTTGGAATATACACCATAGTTTTAATTTTTTAAGCTTTTTAGCAGCAGCTAAAGTAGCTTTTATTTCTGTAGGATGATGAGCGTAATCATCTATTACTAGAGTGTTATAGTATAGTCCTTTTTTTTCAAATCTTCTGCCAACACCTTTGTATTTTTTTATATTTTCTCTACATATTTCTACATCTATACCTGAAATTAATCCTGTTATTATAGCAGCAGTAGCATTGTAGATATTGTGAAGTCCTGGAACAGATAATTCAAACGTACCTAGACTTACGTGGTTGTAAAGTATATCAAATACGCCATACCCATCGTCTGTAAAGTGGATATTTTTGATTATAGCATCATTATCTAAATCTCTTCCATATTTTATTGTTTGTGCTTTTACATCGTATAAAATATCTTTTGTATTTTCGTCGTCGCCATTTATAATAAAGTAGCCATCATTAGGAAGTAATTTACCGAATTTATTGAATGATGCTTTTATTTCGTCTATGCCTGAAAAATAATCTAGGTGATCTTCTTCTATATTTAACACTAATGCTATTTTAGGATTGAAATTTAGGAAACTATCAACGTACTCGCATGCTTCAGTTATGAAGTGATTAGAATTACCAATTCTTACATTTCCGCCTATTGAACTTAAATTTCCTCCAACTAAGATTGTAGGATCTAAATCTGCTAATTCAAACAGTGTAGACAACATTGATGTAGTTGTTGTTTTACCATGTGTTCCAGAAACAGCGATAGAGTTTTTGTACTCTCTCATTATCTGTCCTAAGAATGCTGCTCTATTCATTATTAGTATATTTTTTTCTTTTGCAGCCATTAATTCTTCATTATCTTGATGAATAGCTGCTGTATATACAACCATGTTTATGTCATCGGCTATATTTTCTCTTTTTTGTCCTACAAATATTTTTGCGCCTTGATTTCTAAGTTTTTCTAGTAAATACGATTCTGTCATATCAGATCCTGACACAGTGTAGCCTTTATTAAGACAAATTTCTGCAAGAGCACTCATGCTTATTCCACCGATTCCGATAAAATGTATATTCATATAAAATCACCATCCTTTTTTTATTAAAGTCCTACAAGATGAACTTTTTTTATGGTATAATAATATAATGTTCGATATTAATATAAATCGAGCTTATAATTAACACTAAATTAAACAATAATATAATATAGTATATTTATGTTCTTATGCTAGTTATTACAATAAAAATCATAGACAATATTATACCATATTTGGCATAGATATGCATTATAATTAATACTCACTTGAAAGGGAAGTCGTAGGAGGATATTATTATGAAATTCAAACGAACAGAGAGAATAGGAGCTATTGTAAAGATATTATCCGACAATCCAAATAGAACTTATACACTAGGTTATTTTACAGATAAATTTAATGCAGCCAAATCTACTATAAGTGAAGATTTGTTGGTAGTTAAAAATGTTTTTGAAAAATTACAACTAGGTAAGGTTATAACTATATCTGGAGCTGCTGGTGGAGTCAAGTATATTCCAAAGACATCGGTTGAGGAAAACAACCAAGTGCTTATGGAGCTTTGTAACAAAATAGATGATCAGTCTAGAATCCTTTCAGGAGGTTTTCTTTACTTAGTAGACTTAATCTACGATCCAACTATAGCAGCTAAGGTAGGTAAGATCTTTGCATCAAATATAGATTACGAAGAGGCTAACTATGTAGTCACTATGGAGACAAAGGGAATTCCTATGGCTTCAATGACTGCTAAGGCGATGAATTTACCGCTAGTAATAATTAGAAAGGATACAAAAGTATCTGAAGGACCAACTCTTAGTACTACTTATGTAAGTGGAAACAGCTCGCAAGTCGAGAGCATGAGTCTTCCGAGAAGAGCTCTAAAGCCGAACAGTAAAGTTATCATCATAGACGACTTTATGAGGGGTGGAGGAACTATCAGAGGAATGATAGACCTAATGAATGAATTTGGAGCAGAGGTTATAGGTACAGGAGTATTTATATCAAAAGCTACACCAAAGGATAAACTTGTAGACGATTATATATCACTTATCCAACTAAATGTAGAAGATGATGTAATAACTGTTGAGCCAAATTTAAAGACATTTAAAGATGAATACAAAGCAGATGAGAATGGTAAATTCAATTCTCAAGAAATAGACGATTTAGAAGAAATAGCCGAAATAGTTGAAAATCGACCTGAAAACTCTATCGAAAATGGAGATTTTGAAGAATAATAAAAAAAATTAAATAAATTTCCCAAAATAAAAAGGATATCCCAAGTTTTTATAGAATCTTTTAAAAAACGGTTTATATTATCTAATTCGCATTAATATAAATTAAATTTCTGTCAAAATTGAAGGGGGATATTTTAGTATGAAAATAACTGACGTAAGAGTAAGGAAAGTAACAGATGAAGGCAAGATGAAATGCATAGTTTCTATCACTTTTGATAATTTATTTGTAGTGCATGACATCAAGGTTATAGAAGGCCACAACGGTCTTTTTATAGCAATGCCAAGTAGAAAAGTAGGCGAAGGTAATTTTAGAGATATTGCGCATCCGATAAATGCAGAAATGAGACAAATATTAGAAGATGCCGTTTTAGAAGCTTACCAAGAATCAATAGCTCAATTAGAAGTAGCTGCTGAATAATAATACAATTATTAATCACTAGAATATCTAGAGGACCTGTATGATAAGGTCCTTTTTTCTATTTCCATGTGTACTTTTAATTAAAAAAATGCTATATTATTAATGAATATACCGAAGAAGGACGTTTAATAAATGAACTAACATGATAAGATATAAGGTTAAAAAGCTTATTAAATGCCCTAAAATAAATCAGTTTATATAAATATAATCTATCAAATACATAGGAGAATAATCTATCAAATAAAAAAGTAAAATTTGATTGAATGGAGTGAACAAATGAACTTTAAAGCTATTATCCTTGCTGCAGGCAAAGGAACGAGAATGAAGTCAAAACATCCAAAGGTGATACATAAAGTATGTGGTAAAGAGATGGTAAACCACGTTATCGGTGTTTCTAAAAATTCTGGGGTAAAAGATGTTGTAGTTATTTTAGGTCATGAAGCAGATCGTGTAAACGAACAACTTGGCAGTGACTGCACTACGATCAAACAAGAAGAACAACTTGGAACAGGTCATGCAGTTTTGCAAGCTAAAGACTATATAAAAAATGAAGACATTATAGTAGTACTTTGTGGAGATACTCCTCTTATAAAAGAAGATACTCTAAAGGATCTATTTGCATATCACATAGATAACGAATATCATGCAACAGTTCTTACAACAAGTGTGGACAATCCACAGGGTTATGGTAGAATAATTAGAGACGTAAATGGAGATTTGCTTAAAATAGTAGAGCAAAAAGATGCAAGTGAAGACGAGAAATTGGTGAAAGAGATAAACTCGGGTATATACTGTTTCAAGGGAGCGAGTTTAAGAGAAGCTTTGGACTTAATCGACAATAACAATGCCCAAGGTGAATACTACTTAAC
The DNA here is from genome assembly GCF_017873185.1 of Metaclostridioides mangenotii. Taxonomy (GTDB): domain Bacteria; phylum Bacillota; class Clostridia; order Peptostreptococcales; family Peptostreptococcaceae; genus Metaclostridioides; species Metaclostridioides mangenotii. The sequence goes on along the minus strand of NZ_JAGGJX010000008.1, from coordinate 74,088 downwards.
TGATACAATAAAAATAATGAGAGATAAACAACATAAAGTAGGTGCATTTAATGGATCTACAATTGAAGAGCTTATGGGAGTTAACTCGAGAGTAGAGCTTTCAAAAGCTGAAGAGTTAATGAGAAGAAGAATAAATGAAAAGCACATGGTAAATGGAGTAACAATAATAGACGTAAATTCTACTTATATAGAATCAGATGTAGAGATAGGAAATGATTCTATAATCTATCCAGGTGCAATGATTATGGGAAGTACAAAAATAGGTTCAGAGTGTATAATAGGTATGAATTCAAGTATAACAAACTCTGTGATTGGAAATCATACAGAAGTGATTAATTCTACTGTAGTCGACAGTGTTGTTGGAGAAAACACTAATGTTGGACCTTACGCATATCTAAGACCAAAATCAGATATAGGAAATAACGTTAAAATAGGAGACTTCGTAGAAATTAAAAATGCTAAGATAGGCGATGGATCTAAAGCTTCACACTTATCTTACATAGGCGATGCTGAAGTAGGAAAAGATGTAAATATAGGTTGTGGAGTAGTATTCGTAAACTATGATGGCAAAAATAAATTTAAATCGGTAGTAAAAGATGGAGCATTTGTAGGTTCAAACTGTAACCTAGTTGCGCCAGTTACAATAGAGGAAAAAGGCTATATTGCAACAGGTTCTACAATAACTGACGATGTACCAAATGGAGCACTAGCTATAGCTAGACAGAGACAAGTGGTAAAAGAAGGTTGGGTAGAAAAAAAGAATAAAAGAGATAGCAATAAATAATATAGTTGTTTTAAAATTTTTCAGGAGGAGTTAAATACATGAATACTAGTGGAAGTGAAATTAAAATCATAGCTGGGAATTCATCTAAGGAATTAGCCGGTAAGATAGCTAAGTACATGGATGTTGAATTGTTAGATTGTGAGGTTGGAAAGTTCAGCGATGGTGAAATATGTTTAAACATGAACGAAACTGTAAGAGGTTGCGACATGTTCGTAGTTCAATCAACTAATAGCCCAGTAAATGACAACCTAATGGAGTTATTAATTATAATAGACGCACTTAAAAGGGCTTCAGCAGGAAGAATTACAGCAGTTATTCCATACTATGGATATGCAAGACAAGACAGAAAAGCTAAGGCAAGAGATCCTATCACTGCTAAGCTAGTTGCTAACCTAATCACAGCGGCTGGAGCAGATAGAGTTCTTACTATGGACTTACATGCTGCTCAAATTCAAGGATATTTCGATATTCCACTTGATCACTTACTTGGTGGTAAAATACTAGCAGATCATTTCAATCAAATGGATATAGAAGATCTAGTAGTAGTTTCACCGGACTTAGGAAGTGTAACCAGATCTAGACAGTTTGCTAATTCTCTAAAAGGAGAAGTTCCAATAGCTATAATAGATAAGAGAAGACCAAAGGCAAATGTAAGTGAAGTTATGAACATAATAGGCGAAGTTGAAGGTAAAAATGTAATACTTATGGACGATATGATAGATACAGCTGGGACTATAGTAAACGCAGCTCAAGCTCTTAAAAAATTTGGAGCTAAAGACGTTTACGCATGTTGTACTCACGGTGTATTGTCAGGACCTGCTATAGACAGAATTTCTGAATCAGACATAAAAGAGCTTATAGTACTTGATACTATACAATTACCTGAAGAGAAGAGAATCGAAAAGATCAAGATAAAAACTGTTGCTAATCTATTTGGAGATGCTATTCAAAAGATATTCTCAAATGAATCAGTAAGTAAATTATTTTAATAAATTTTTATAAATAAAAACCGGCGGTTATAGGATTATCTATAACTGCCGGTTTTTTATTTTATAATTACATATGTTTAAAAAAATTGAAGTTAGATGACCAGATTTATTAATATAGACTTCATCTGCTGTACTTTAGTATTTTAGAAAAGTACGGTTTAATATAATTCTTATTTGATTTCGTATAGATATTTGCTCCGATACTAAATTCTGAGTTTATAATCGATCATTTTTAATATAGAATCGTTATCTAATTTAACAACAATAATAATATATTGAGTATAGAATTTCTAAAAAATTTAGATGAAAAATTTAAAAGGGTTGCGGGTAGAGTTAATATTTAATAAATAATAAATATAAAATTTTAGTATTTTTATAGATTCAACATGTCAATAATCTTAATAGTAAAAATCTCTGTGAGGTGAGATAGTGGATATAAATTATATGCTAAAAAAATCAATAGCTATTGGCGCATCTGATTTGTACATATCAGTAGGTGCGAGGCCAACAGTAAGAATAGGAGAGAAATTTGAATATATTGAGGATGTAAAAATAACAGCAGGATTATCCAAAAAAATGCTAATTGAAATTTCTTCGGAGAGTACATACCAGAAAATGGTAAAAATAGGGGAAGTGGATTTCACTATAGAAATAGGTGAATACCAAAGGTTCAGGGTTAATTCATACAAACAGATGGGAAATATAGCTATTTCATTCAGGATAATCCCTAATAAAATACCTACTTTAGATGAATTGTTTCTACCGCAAATATTAAAAACTCTTATTCAAAAACATTCAGGGCTAATTTTGATAACGGGTTCTACTGGTAGTGGAAAGAGTACAACATTGGCGAGTTTAGTGGATTTAATAAATAGCATTCAAGAAAAGAACATCATAACCTTAGAAGATCCGATTGAATATGTACATAAACACAAAAAAAGCATAGTAAATCAAAGGGAAATTGGAACTGATACTTCAAGTTTTAATTCTGGACTTGTATCATCCTTAAGACAAAGTCCAGACATAATACTAATAGGTGAAATACGTGACAGGGAAAGTATGTCTACAACACTTAGGGCAGCCGAGACAGGTCATCTTGTATTTTCAACACTTCACACTATGGGAGCGGCAAAGTCTTTAGATAGGATTGTAGACATGTTTAGCCCTTCAGAACACTATCAAATCAGGGCACAGTTGTCATCAGTATGTAAGGGAATAGTATCTCAGCAGTTAGTCCCAAGAGAAAATAAACTAAATGCTTGTAACAAAAGAATTTATTCGCAATCTATGGTAGTGGCCACGGAAGTAATGGTTACGACTCAGGCTATAAGAAATCTAATAAGAGAGGGTAAAACACATCAAATATCGAATTTAATTCAGACGGGATCAAAGTATGGTATGAATACTATGGACCAAAGTCTTGTAAAATTATTTTTGGAAGGAGAAATATCAGAGGAAAACTTACTGTTAAGATGTGTAAATAGAGAGTTTGTAGAAAAAATTTTGTAAATGGGGGTGGTAAAATTTATATATATTATATTATTTTGATTTTACTACTTATATACATCTCAACGGTTGACTTTTTTGAGCTAATGATACCAAATTCAATTTTACTTTCTGGTGCTATTGTATCTCTTGCATTTAATACGACTGGAAATGGAGTTGGATTTTTAAAAAGTATTACGGGATGTATAACAATGGTAGTATTTACATACATAATTGCATTGATAATGAAAAAAATATTTAAAGAAGAATGTATTGGTTATGGCGATGTGAAATTATTTGGAATGATCGGTTTATTTTTGGGATTTGACATTACTTTTATAATTTTTATTGCGAGTATTTACTTAGCTAGCTTTATAGGAACTTCGTATATACTTTACAGTAAATTCAAATTTGGGGAGTACAATAAACTCATACCTTTCGCGCCTGTGATTTCATTGGCTACGTTATTTGTATTACTGATTAAATAGAATTTAAGTGTTTCAAAGTTTGCATATTACAAGATCAATACCGTTTTATTTTAAGTACGATATTTGATGAAAGTATTGAGAAATTAAGGATTAACAGTGATTCTACTATTACAAAATTATTTATGATAAAAATAATATCTATTTTTATACTGTGTTTAATATTATCGTTTCTGTCCAACAAGATAATCTATTTTTTATGCAATGAAATAGAAAAAGACTTTAAGAGAACATTGATAGTAAATATATGTATGTTAGCACTCAATTTTGCAGTATATATAAAGTATGGAAGAACTCTCGATACGATTAGGTATATACTGCTTATTCCGTTTATATTAATCATCTCCATTATAGACTTTTACAGCAGAAATGTATATGACTTAACTGTAGTTAGTGGTATAATGGTTCAAGGAATTATTTTTGTAATTTCTTATAAATTTGGTTGTGTAGAATGGAGTTATTTATTTGATTTAATAATAGGAGTGGCTATTTCATATATATTGGCTGTAACGACAAAATCTCTTGGTTACGGGGATGTTGGTCTTTACGGCTTATGTTGCTTTGCGATAGGGAATGGATATGCTCTTTATTTGATAGGACTGTCATTTTTGGCAGCATTTTTCTACTACATAGTAATTTTTATTATAAAAAGAGATATGCTAAAAAGAGTGATACCATTTACACCATTTATATCGCTTTCAGCAGTAATTATAATATTGACAGAAAGTAGATTGCTAGAGATGTACTTTAGATTTCTATACAAAATAACATAAGGAGGTATCAGATGTTTGTAATAGTAGGATTGGGAAATCCAGGTAAACAATATGAACATACAAGACATAATGTCGGGTTCGATGTTATTGATATATTGGCTAAAGAATATGGAGCCAGCGTTACAAAGATGAAGCACAAGGCTTTAATAGGCGAGTGTAGAGTGGGAAGTGAAAAAGTCCTGCTTGTTAAACCTCAAACTTATATGAATTTAAGTGGAGAGACTTTAATAGATATATATCAATACTACAAAGTTGAGTTAGAGGATATAATTGTAGTTTACGATGATATAGACTTAGATGTTGGAAAGATTAGAATTAGGAAAAAGGGTAGTGCAGGAAGCCACAACGGTATGAAATCGATAATTAAATGCTTGGGATCAGGGGATTTTCCTAGAGTTAGAGTTGGGGTATCAAAGCCAGAGCCAGGAGCAGATTTAGCAAATTTTGTGCTTTCTAGATTTAGAAAAGAAGAGCAACTAGATATTGAAAACGGTCTTGAAAAGGCTTGTAAAGCAGTTGATTCAATGATTAGAGAAAATATAGATTTAGCGATGAATAAATACAATATATAGCGAGAGGGAGAGTAGCATGAATGATGTTTTTGTATATCCTTTACGAAACTCAGAGGAATATAAAGATGCACTAAATTATGTAAAAGCAGGGCAAGGATCACTACTAGTAAATGGTCTATTGCAAGTACAAAAACCTCATATTACGTATTCGTTATTTAAGGACACATCAAAACAGACCTTGTTTATAGCGAGCAGTGAATTGGAAGCAAAAAAAGTGTATGAGGACTTATGTTTTTATGCTAAAGATAAAGTGGAGATTTTGGGCTTTGAAGATATATATTTTTACTATCTTGAGGCAAAGGACAGATCAGAAGAAGCAAAAAAATTAAAAGTATTGACTAGGTTAGCTAAAGGTGAAGAAATAATACTTGTAACTTCTATTGAAGCAATTTTAAAAAAATACACTCCAAAAGAGATGTTGATAGACAATATATTCTCTTATAAAGTGGGAGATACAATAGATTTAGAAGGTCTAACTGATAGATTGGTCAACTTAGGTTATGAAAGAGTATCTAGAATAGAGGGATTTGGACAGTTTAGCGTGAGGGGCGGTATAATAGATATATTTTCCTTAGAATATTCAAACCCAATTCGTATGGAATTATTCGATGACGAAATTGATTCTATACGAACTTTTGACGTTCTATCACAAAAATCAATCGATAAGATAAATAGTTTCAGTGTAACACCTTCAAGAGAGTTTATATATCCTGAAAAGATCGATACAGCTGTTACTAGACTTAAAAAGGATACTACAGACAATACAGATGAAGATACGTTTATGAATATAGACAACATCTCAAATAAAATATACTTTGAGGGTGTTGAAAACTATATTGATTATATATACGATACAGGCGAGAAAAGTTTGTTTTCGTATCTAAACGACGATGCAGTTATATTTCTAAGTGATATAACTAGATTTAAAGAGAAGTGTGAAAATCTTCATAATACATTTAAAGAAAACTACAAAGTGAATCTAGAGCGGGGACTTGCAATTAAAAAACAAGCCGAACTTCTTTACAGTTATCACGATATTGAGCACCTATTAAAAAATAAAAAACTTATATTGAATACTCTTCTACCAAAGGCTGTAAGTCATTTCTCAGTAGAAAAGATAATTAATTTTGAGTGTAGAGAGATACCTACTTTTAATGCGAAAATTGAATCTTTAGTCGAAGAATTAAACAATTTAAAGTACAACGGACATAAGATAATTTTGGCTACAAATACTTTTGATAGAGCAGAAAAATTAAGAGAAAATCTATTTGAAAGAGGAATAGAGGCAAATATATCCAATAATAGAGATGTGGAGATAAAATCGTCACAAATAATAATTACTCAGGGAAATATAAGTCGTGGTTTTCAGTACAAGTCTATAAAATTTACTATTATAACTGACAATGAGATGATCGGAGTTCACAGAAGATCATCAGAGTCAAAACGTAAGAAGAAGAATAAAAAAGGTAAGACAATAGAATCGTTCTTAGATTTAAATAAGGGTGATTATGTAGTTCACGAAAACAATGGTATAGGAAGATACGCCGGTATAGAGCAAATTGTAGTCAATGCTATCAAAAAAGACTATATGAAAATCGTATACAGAGGTGGAGATAATTTATACGTTCCGATAGACCAGATGGACAAAGTTCAAAAGTATATCGGTGCAGAAGTGGAAAAGGTTAAGCTTAATAAGCTTGGCGCCAGTGAGTGGGTGAAGGCAAAATCAAAGGTTAAAAAAGAAATTGAAGATATGACTAAAGAACTTGTCGAGCTGTATGCTAAACGTGAAAAAATTAAAGGCTATGGTTTCTCTAAGGATACTCCGTGGCAATCTGAGTTTGAATCACTATTCCCATATCAAGAGACAGATGACCAACTTAAGGCGATAGAAGATACTAAAAAAGATATGGAATCTATTAAGGTAATGGATAGGCTGATCTGCGGTGATGTTGGTTACGGAAAAACAGAGATAGCAATAAGGGCAATTTTTAAAGCCTGTATGGATCAAAAGCAAGTTGCAGTATTAGTTCCGACCACTATACTTGCACAACAGCACTACAATACTTTTAAAGAGAGATTTTCTTCATATCCACTTAGAGTGGAAGTTTTAAGTAGATTTAAAACTCCAAAAGAACAAAAACAGATAGTTGAAGATGCAAAGAAGGGTCTTGTAGATATTTTAATAGGTACTCATAGAATTATTTCTAGTGACATAGATTTACCGAATCTAGGTCTAGTTGTTGTAGATGAAGAGCAGAGATTTGGAGTTAAACATAAAGAATCACTTAAAAAGATTAAATCTACAGTAGATGTTATCACGTTATCAGCAACACCTATACCTAGAACTCTCCATATGTCACTAAGTGGTATTAGAGATATGAGCGTTATTGAAGAGCCACCTCAAGAGAGACATCCTGTTATAACGTATGTAACTGAGAATAAAGAGAGCATCATTCAGGATGAAATTGAAAGAGAGCTGGGAAGAGGAGGCCAAGTGTTCTTTGTGTACAACAGGGTTGAACATATAGAAGAGATGGCTAGTATGATAAAAAGGTTAGTTCCAGATGCAAAGGTTGCAGTTGCTCATGGTCAGATGACTTCAAAAGCTCTAGAAAATATAATTTTAGGATTTTTGGATAAAGAATTTGATGTATTAGTATGTACTACTATTATAGAAACAGGCATGGATATATCAAATGCTAATACTATGATAATATACGATGCTGATAAGATGGGGCTTGCTCAACTTTATCAGTTGAGAGGAAGAGTAGGAAGAAGTACTAGGCAGGGTTATGCTTATCTTATGTACGAAAAAGATAAATCTTTGAGTGAAGTAGCAGAAAAAAGGTTAAAAGCTATAAGAGAATTTACTGAATTTGGATCAGGATTTAAGATAGCTATGAGAGACCTTGAGATTAGAGGGGCTGGAAATATATTAGGATCTCAACAGCATGGACATATGGCTGTAATAGGTTATGATCTTTATGTTAAGATGTTAAATAACGCTATTAAAAAAGTTAAGGGTGAGGATATCCAAGAAGAAGTCGATGTAGAAATAGAGTTAAATGTGAATGCCTTTATTCCAGATTCTTATATTGACGGAGAACTTACTAAGATAGAGATGTATAAAAAAATAGCAGCCATCGAATCAAAGCAAGATATGTTTGATGTGCAAGAGGAGATGGAAGATAGATTTTCGGATATACCGAATTCTGTAAATTGCTTACTCAAGATAGCCTATATAAAAACTTTATGTAAACAGCTGAATATAGAGAAAATAAGACACATCAAAGATGAAATTATGCTTGAACCTATAACTAAGTACAAAACAAAGGAAAAAATAGGCTATAATATAGTGAATGAGCTAGAAGAACTATTAGAAAAAATGTGTGGAGTTAAAAAACAAAAATAGAAGGAGTGTTTAGATTTGAAGAAATTAATAACATTAGCCATATCAATATTGATGATGATATCAGTAACTGCTTGTAGTGGAAGTTCAAATGTAGTTGCGACAGTAGATAAAACCGAGATAACAAAAGATGAATACCAAAAAATGTTGAATATTAGTAAGATAACTGCTGAATCTCAATATGGAAAAGAGATATGGGACCAAGAAGTTTCTGAAGGTGTTAAATTTAGAGATCAAATGAAAGACAGTATTCTTGAACAGCTTGTTGGCACTGAAGTAATCTACAGTCAAGCCAAAAAAGATAATTTAGTTCCTACTGAAAAAGAGGTTAAAAAGAGTGTAGATGAAATAAAGAAAAATATTGAGTCGAATAAAGATTACAAAAAACAACTTGATGAAATTGGAATAGATGACACTTTCTTGTCTGATCAAGAGAAAAAGAGTATAGCTTTACAAAGATATCAAGAAGCGTTTTATAAAAATACTAAAGTAACAGAGAGCGATCTGAAAAAATACTACGACTCTCACAAAGAAGAGTTTAACAAAGATCAAGTTGAAGCATCTCACATCCTTATAAAGACAGTTGATGATGCAAACAAAGAATTGACAAAAGCAAAAAAAGAAGCAGCTAAGAAAAAGGCTGAGGAAGTTCTTAAAAAAGTTAAAGATGGAGGAGATTTCGCTAAATTGGCAAAAGAGTACTCACAAGATAGTTCAGCTGAAAGCGGTGGATCACTAGGCTTCTTTAGCAAAGGTGATATGGTTGAGCCTTTTGAAAAATCAGCATTTTCACTAAAAGTAGGAGAGATTTCTGATATAGTTGAAACTCAATATGGTTACCATATAATCAAAGTAACAAACAAGAAAAAGGATGTAACTTCTTTCGAGGATGCAAAAGATACAATGAAACAAAGTATACTTGAAGAGAAGTACTCACAAGAAATTGAGAAACTTACTAAAGCAGCAAAAATTGAAAAAAACGAAAAAGTTATAAAGAAAGTTACTTTCTAGAATAAATAAAATTTACTCGAGAGAGCCAAATATACACAAAGTAGATACGTGAAAACAAAAATAAAAAGCTATATCAAAATTGATGTAGCTTTTTTTGCATATAATTCTTTTTCTTGGTAAAAATATACTTAAAGTTTTATATGGAGGTATTATACAATATGAAAGCAACAGGAATAGTTAGACGAATAGATGATCTTGGTAGAGTAGTTGTTCCTAAAGAAATAAGAAAAACTCTAAGAATTAAAGAAGGAGATCCACTAGAGATTTTTACAGCGAGGGATGGAGAAGTTATATTGAAGAAATACTCTCCTATGGGAGAACTAAACGAGTTTGCCCAAACTTACGCTGAATCACTAGGAGAGGTATATGGATACGGCGTGGTTATAACAGATTCAGATTCTATAATAGCTGTATCTAAAATATCAAAAAAAGATTACAAAGAAAAAAATATAAGCAGTGATTTAGAAGAGTTTATCTCTAATAGAAATACTAAGTATCTTGAAGGAAATGAAATGATTTCTCTTCATAGAGATGACCCTGGAGAGTACTCTGCACAATATATAGTTCCGATTATAAGCGATTCAGGTGATTGCATAGGTGCTATAGTATTGCTATCTAAAGATGAAGACGCATCGCTTGTAAATGAAGAAAAAAGCCTTAAGATCGCTGCAAACTTTTTAGGGAAACAAGTTCAATAATTATAAAGGCCTCTTATATAGGAGGTCTTTTGAAGTTTTTGTGTAAAATATTGTATATGATATTAAAAATATGGTATATTAATGTTTGTTGTTATATAAACGATTTGGAGGTTCGCTATGGCTAATAACAAAAATAAGGACTCTTTTTTAAAGGGTGCGCTTATACTTGGAGCGGCAGGTATACTGATAAAAATAATAGGTGCATTTTTTAGAATTCCACTTGGCAATATGATTGGATCTGAAGGTATGGGATACTATCAGGCTGCATATCCTGTTTATACACTTTTTTTAACTCTGGCAACAGCTGGTTTTCCAACCGCAGTAGCTAAGTTGGTATCTGAGAAAGTTGCTGTAAATGATAATAAAGGTGCATATAGAATATTTAAAGTATCTCGTACTATACTTTTAATAACTGGTGTAGTTGTCTTCTGTATCCTATTTTTTGGATCTGAATATATAGTTACAAAGATTATGAAAAATCCAAACGCATTGTACGCTATGAAGGCTATAGCACCGGCGCTACTTTTTGTGCCAGTTATGTCTGCGTATAGAGGATATTTCCAAGGTAGAAGTGAAATGACAAAGATAGCTTTCTCACAAATTATAGAGCAGTTAATAAGAGTTGGCTTAGGTCTTTACCTTGCATACGTTTTAAACAGTTTATACGGTGTTAAATTAGGGGCTGCAGGAGCTATATCAGGTGCGACGCTTGGTTCTATAGGTTCTGTTATATTCTTAATAATTGTTTATCTAATAGGTAGAAAAGAACGCAGATTAGAAATCGAGTCTAGCCCGAACTTCAAAGTAGAGAGTTTTTCTAGAATACTTAAAAACTTGCTTGTAGTCACAATTCCGATAACAATTGGCGCTTGTGTTATGCCGCTTGTAAATATGATAGATAACGTAATAGTAATAGATAGGTTGATGAGTGCCGGATTTACATATAAAATGGCAAACTCTATGTTTGGTCAACTTACAGGGATGGCAATGGTTATAGTAAATTTACCTATGGTAATTACTACAGCGCTTAGTATGAGCTTGGTTCCTTCTATATCTGCTTCATATGCTGTAGGAAACAAATTTAAAGCTAGAAAAGATACAAAAAGTGCAATAAAGGTTACATTACTTATAGTTTTACCATGTGCATTTGGTCTTGCATCATTGGCTAATCCAATAATGCACCTACTTTTCCCTAAAGAACCTGCAAGCATCGGAGTTATACTGTTTACACTTGCTCCTTGTGCTATATTTTTGGGGATTATACAGACTACAAATGGTATACTACAAGGTATGGGAAAACCGATGGTTCCAGTTATTGCACTGGTAACAGGTATGGTATTTAAAATAATTATAAGCTATACATTGACTGGAATTCATGATATAAATATATTAGGTTCAGCTCTTGGTACAGTTACAGCATATTTTGTGGCTGCATTTATCAACATAATGTACATTAGGAGATCTATGGGATTAAAGCTATCTACTAGAGAGTTTATTATTAAACCTTTAATAACTGTTATGACTATGTACGTAGTAGTAAAGATCAGTTACGGTTTCTTAGTAGGAATGTTGGGAAGTAACTTAACTACAGTTGTAGCTATTTGCATAGGTGGGCTTGTATATGTTTTAGTTGTTCTTGGTATAGGAGCAATTACAAAAGAAGAGATACTTACTATGCCTAAAGGCGATAAGATATACGGATCATTAAAGAAAATTAAACTTATAAGATAAAATTGGAATATTTTTGAAAAATTTTGAAATAATATCGAAGAAAACAAAAAAATGTATTATTTTAACTATCAATTTTATTCAAACAATTGCAATATGCTGATAGAGGTGATATTATGGGTAAGATAAGCATTGTAGGTCTTGGACCTGGAGATAGATCTCTAATAAGTCAAGGAGCTATTAAAGCTTTAAAGTCAAACTCAAGGATTTTTTTTAGAACTGAAAAACACCCTATAGTTGATGAGTTAAACTCAGAAATAGATTATACTTCACTGGATTACTTTTATGAAAGTGAAGATAGCTTTGAAAATGTATACACTAAAATATCTGAGTTCATAGTAGATGAATCTTGTAAAGGTGATTTAGTTTATGCAGTACCGGGTCATCCAAGGGTTGCAGAGAAGACAGTTGGCATAATTGAAGATATAGCATGTGAAAATCAAATAGAAGTCGATATAATACCATCAATGAGCTTTGTAGATGCAATATTTAACTACTTATCAGTAGATCCATCTGAAGGATTTCAGCTTCTCGATGCCTTTGAGCTCGAGGACGTATATATAGACACTAATAAAAGTATGATAATAACTCAAATTTACGACAATTTTACGGCTTCTAATGTAAAATTGAGATTAAGTGAATATTATGAGTATGATCAGGAGATATATATAGTTAAGGCAGCTGGAATCAAAGGATTGGAGAATAAGAAAGCGGTTAAGCTATACGAACTAGATAGAAAAGACAATCTATTTGATTACCTTACAAGCTTGTATATACCTAAAAGTTCAAATAAAATGTATAATACAGTGCATGATTTGGAAATGATAGTAAAGAAACTTAGAGGACCTAATGGCTGTGAATGGGATAAAAAGCAGACACATGAATCTTTGAAAAAGTTTCTTATAGAAGAATCTTACGAACTTATTAATGCCATAGACAACAATGATGACGATGAGATAGTTGAAGAACTAGGGGATGTGCTTTTACAAGTTGCCCTTCATTGTCAGATAGGTAAAGAGGAAGGGTATTTTGACTTAGCAGAAGTAGTGAGTGGTATATGCAAAAAACTGATTAACAGACATCCTCACGTGTTTAATGCTGGTGATAATAGAAATTTCTCAGAAAAGACTTGGGAAGAGCTGAAAAAGGAAGAAAAAGGTGAAGAGGCCATAACAGACAGTATGGTTAGAATACCCGAGAGTCTTCCAGCTCTAATGAAGGCTACAAAAGTTCAAAAAAAAGCGGCACTTGTAGGATTTGACTGGGACAATATAGAAGATGTATTTAAGAAGATTGAGGAAGAATATCATGAATTACTTGACGAATGCAGAGTTAAGAATATAAAATACATAAAGGAAGAGTTAGGTGATTTGATATTCTCAATTGTAAATTTGGCGAGGTTTTTAGGTATAGATTCAGAGGAGGCTCTGAATAGTACAACGGCTAAATTTATATATAGATTCCAATTTATTGAACAGAAGTCAGTAGAGATAGGTAAAAAACTTGAAGATATGACATTAGAAGAGATGGATAATTATTGGAATCAGGCAAAAATACAAAAAGAAGATAAATAAAAAGGTATTTTGTCAAAAATCTAGAACTTTTATCTTTATAGCGGATGAAGGTCTATATTATAAACATAAACAATTTTTTAGGAGGTAAATATCGTGAATAAAGCTGAATTAGTATCAAAAATGGCAGAAAAGAGTGGATTAACTAAGAAAGAGGCAGAGGTTGCATTAAACGCATTTATGAACTCTGTACAAGATGCTCTTGTAAATAACGAAAAAGTTCAATTAGTAGGATTTGGTACTTTTGAAACTAGAGAGAGAGCTGCTAGACAAGGAAGAAACCCAAGAGATCCTGAGCAAGTAATAGACATACCAGCTTCTAAAGCACCTGTTTTCAAAGCAGGAAAAGGTCTTAAAGATATAATAAACAAATAATATATATTATTTTAATTCAAAGGAAGTGTGGACGAACTCCGCACTTCCTTTAAATAGTTTTAAGGAGGATACTGTATGAGATTAGACAAGTACTTAAAGGTATCTAGAATAATCAAAAGAAGAACTGTAGCAAAAGACGCATGTGAAAAAGGCATAGTTACTTTAAACGGCAAAGTTGCAAAATCATCTTCGGTTGTCGGAATTGGAGACGTTATGGAAATACAGTTTGGAGAGAAAAAAATGAAGTTCGAAGTTCTTGAGATAAAAGAACACGTACTTAAGAATGATGCAAAAGAAATGTACAAAATTTTAGAATAAAATCAAATTCACTCCAGTATATTTAATAGTAGTATTAATGAAATATGTACTGGAGGGATATTATGGAACAAAATATAACTTTGAAAGATAGATCTAGCTTAGTTATTTCCGGCGTAGAGCATATTTACTCTTTTAATGATAAAAGGGTAGAAGTTAAGACATCAGTTGGAGAGATGGTTATTGAGGGCGAAAATATGGATATGAGTAAACTTAGCATTGATGAAAATATAATCAGTATTGAAGGAACTATTAACTCAATCGTATATGCAAAACCTAGAAAACCTCAGGAAAGTTTCTTCAAGAAGGTGTTTAAGTAAATGATACCTTTTACACAAGATGTGGGAGTATTTTATGCGACTATTTACGGTGGGATAATAATTGGAGTCTTGTTTGATTTTTACAGGGCATTAAAAATCAATTTTAAGTTTATGAGTTATTTTTCAGTTTTCTTTGATATTGTGTTTTGGCTATTTACTACATTAGTAATATTTCTGACTATTAATCTAACTGAGTTTTTTGATTTAAGATATTATCACTTCGTCGCCTTAATAGTAGGTTTTCTTATTTATTACAACACCATAAGTAAATACATATTGTCATTTATTAGTAAAATAATCTGCTTTACAGCAAATTTATTTAAAAAAGTGGTGTTGAGCTTAGTCGCTTTTATAAACAATTTGTATTACGTTATAATCTATTCACTGCACTTACTATTTGATATCATATTTTATATACCGAATATAATCGTCGGTGTTAAAAAGGGAATAGGTAAAAAATATAAAAAACAGAAAAAGGTAAAGAATAAAAAACCTAAAAAATCTGAAAAGTTGGATAAACCCAAAAAGATAAAGAAATCTGAAAAGATGAAAAAATCTAAGACGATGGATAAATCCAAAAAGGCGAAGAAAAAAGATAAGCAACATAAACAAAAGAAATTAAAGAAATCAAAAAAGATTTAAAGTATCAAATATGAAAATTACAATTAGTAAAAGATTAATATCGAGGAGATGGATTAGTAAATGAACGTAAGAAAAAAATTTTCAGGTCAGTTTATTGCTATAAGTTTATTTCTTGTGGTGACTGTTTTTGGTATGATAAGCGGATTTGGATTCGAGTTCACGAAATACTACGAATACAAAGCTGAAATAGCCAAATTAAACGATCAGATAGAAAATAAAGATGCAAAGATCAAAAACTTGAGATCAACTAAGTCTTACAGTAATGAAAACCTCGAGAAGACTGCTAGGAAACGACTGAATATGGTTAAGCCAAATGAAACGGTGTACATAGATATAAATCGCTAAATAAGCGAAAACTGTAATATGAAAATGTAAAAATAGCAATGTATCTATAATTTGTAGGCTTTTTGTCTTCAACTTGGATACATTGCTATTTTTATATTAAAATAGTAAATAAAGGAGTGATTTTATGAAATTAGCGGCAATAGATATAGGTACGAACTCGATGAGACTGTTAGTAGCAGAGGTTGTAGATGGAGATCTAATAAATAGAAAAAAATTCGTTGATACTACTAGAATTGGTGAAGGTGTAGATAGGACTGGATTTATATTGGAAGAAGCTATAGTAAGAAACATAGAAGCCCTAGGTAAATTTAAAAAGATTTGTATGAATGAAGAGTGTAAAGAAATATTTTGTATGGGTACATCTGCTCTTAGAGATAGCAAAAACAGTGAAGACTTTATAAGTAGAGCGAAACAAGAAACGGGAATAGAGGTAGAAATATTAAGTGGAAATGAAGAGGCTAATCTAGGATTAGTTGGTGTTATTGAGGGTCTTGAAGATAAAGCAGGTGTATTAGTAGTAGATATAGGAGGAGGCTCCACTGAATTTACAGTAGGAGATAAATTTGGAATTAAATACAATAAGAGTGAAAATGTAGGTGCACTCAGAATGACTGAAAAATTTTTGAAAAAAGATCCTATAGATGCATCTGAATACGAAAAACTAGAAAAATTTGTGGAAGATGAGATATCTAATACTGTAGATGATATTGAAAGTATGGGTATTAAGAAGCTAGTTGGCATTGGAGGTACAATAACATCTCTATCTGCGATTAATCAAAAACTTGAAGTTTACTCTATGGAAAAAGTGCACAATAGTAAAATATTCATAAAAGATGTTGAGCTAATTCTACAAATGCTCAAAGAATCAACATTTAGTGACAAGAAAAAACTAGAGGGATTGCAGAAAAAACGAGCAGATATTATTACAGCTGGTGTAGGAATACTAAATATAATAATGGAAAAACTAGAAATAAAGGAAATAACAGTGAGCGAGTACGATAATTTAGAGGGATTAATATGTCAAAAGTCAAAAAAAATGTAAGAATCTTTTTTGAATTATGGAACTGATTTTGACAAAAAAACTTCTTTCATTTTGGTAAACTCTTGATATAAACAAATGAGGGGGTTTTAGAAATGCAAAGAAGTGCTGCGGTTCTAGAAAAAAATTATTTAAAAACTAGTAATTATAAGATTGTGGGGAAATATATTAATTTAACAACGATATCATTTATGATAATGGGATTTTTACTTAGTAGATCGATACTTGTGGAGTCGATAGCTCCACTCGGGATAGCTTTTTTTGTTTGCATGGTCAAATGGGATAGATATAAGGTTCCAGTTTTTGCTTCAACCATTTTTGGGACAATCCTTTCGGCAAATAGTACATTGTTTATTGCTAAATATTGTGTATGCTTAACTTTATTTATGTTATTAAGCAGTAGACTTAAAAAGATTGAGAGCACCCCGTTGCTTGCTCTCGTGGGTGCCGGGATGGTTTTACCCATCTCGGTTGGACAAGGACTGTTTTCTGGCAATACAACTTTTCAAATTCTAATGGCTTTTACTGAAAGTATAGTTTTATTTATATCTATATATACATTTTCATATGGGGTGGACTTGATAACAAATATAAAGAATCGGCTTTCGGTGCGTCCTGAAGAGGCTATATCCATAAGTTTATTATCAACTTTTACTATAATGGGGCTAGGAGAAGTCGCGATTTTTGGTATTTCAATGAGGATTGTTTTATCTACTATAGTAGTGCTTATGACAGCTATTATCGGCGGAGCAACTATGGGAGCTAGTTGTGGTGTAGTTGTAGGTATCGCATTTATGATAAATAATCTAACGTCTGCAGTATATATGGGGATATATTCTTTTGCAGGGCTTATTAGTGGAGCTTTTAATAAGATAAATAGATTTTTGTGTATATTAGGATATATTCTAAGTTGGATGATAATATACACCTACAGCACAGGAATTTCTTCGAATCTAACGCAGCTCAGAGATATTTTGATTGCATGTTTAGTGGTTATACTCATACCTGATAAAGTCTTTACAAAGGTTGAAAAACTAATTAAAAGCAATGTAGCTTCAAATGATGTAGTAAATGACTACATTATGAGGAGCAAAGATCTAACTAAAAACAGACTAAATAATATTTATAAAACATACAGCGACCTTGCGAATACTTTTGATAGAATTAGAGAAAAAGACAGAGTGCTCGATCAAAGGGATATAGCGAGTGTAATAGATATGATACATAATGATGAATGTAGAGTGTGTAGTATGAAGAGGATGTGTTGGGAGACCAGATTTAATCATACTTACACTATGATATACAATATACTCGAAGAAATTGAAGATATAGGGGAGTTGTCAATTAAAGAAATACCAGAGAATTTTAGGAAGGAGTGTATGAAACCAGAATCTATAGTAAAAATGGCAAATTACTACTATAGACTATTTGTATTAGATTACGAATGGAGTACTAAATTTTCGGAAAATAGAAGATTAATAGCAAATCAAATCAGAAGTATATCTAAGTCGATAGAATCTCTTTCTCTGGACTTAGAAAATAATATAATGCTTGATCTGGAGAAGGAAAAGAGTATTTACGATAATTTACAGAGATATGGGGTGGATGTAGAAAAAGTAAACTACATAACTAAATCAAATAATGAGTTTGAAATCGAGGTAGAGAAAGTTACATGTGCGAATGGAAGGATGTGTGAAGAGAAGATTAAAAGCGCTCTTACAGATATTGTAGGGGAAGAATTATCCGCTAGAAAGGTGGGTTGTAACTCTATTGGGGATAAATGTAAGGCTACATTTGTAAAAGCACAAAAATTTAAAGCTATGACTGAAGTATCTGCGATGTCTAGAGATGGACATATTCTTTGTGGTGACAATTATACATTTATGGAAATTAATGATGGCAAGTATATGATGGCGATAAGTGATGGAATGGGAAAGGGGAAAAAAGCCTATGAAGAATCATCAGCTACAATAGACATTTTAGAAAAAATGATAGATGCAAAAATTGAAGATGAGATAGTTATAGACACGATTAATAATATGTTGATGCTAAAATCATCTGATGAAATGTTTTCGACCTTAGATCTGGGCATAGTTGACCTTAGACGTGGGTCTCTAGATACAATAAAAATGGGAGCTTGTTCAACTTATATTAAGAGGAGCAATGGAGACATTGACCTTATATCTTCCTCATCGCTACCTGTCGGAATACTTTCAGATGTAAAATTGGATAGAAAAAATGCAAAGGTGAATGATGGAGACTTTGTTATTATGGTATCAGATGGAATAGTTGACTCTGGAATAAATAAAGATCTTGGAGACAATTGGATGATATATTTCTTAGACAGTATAAAATCAACAAATACTAAAAAAATTTCCAATATGATTTTAGATAGAGCTCTAGAACTTCAGCCAAATCAAATTGAAGACGATATGACTGTTTTAGTTACAAAAATATGCTTAAAATAATTTGTTTTATTGATGTTGATAAAATGTGGATAAAAAAATCCTGTCTTATTAAGTGTTTCGCGAGTTATGCACAGAAAATGGTTGATAACTACGAAAAAATGTGGATAAGTTGTATATATATGTTAATAAAGTATATTAATTCGAAAAAAATATTTAAAAATAGCGAAAATTATACTGAAGAAAGCGTATTCCTAACTGTTGATAATATATAGATGCTGTGGATAATTGGAAAAATATCTATGTATTATATAGATTTATTGTATAAATAATATGTACTAAATATACTTACATAATTGAATAATTTATCAAAAAAAAGCCATCCTAAGTATTAACTAGACAGATTGAAAGGATGGCTTATTATGAGTAAAAGTTTGTTTAAAAAAATGATACCTTTAGTTATATGTGTTTTTTGTATGGCATTATTTAGTATTGAAAATAGTTTTAAGCATAATCAGAAAACTGAAAATAGAATAGAAGCTATGAAAAACAATGAAGATGAAACCAAAAATGATAATAAAAATGCTTCTGATAAAGTAGAAGATAATACTAACAGTATGAGAGTCAGTTGGAATCTAAATTCATTGTATAAAAGTGATGAACAATGGAAAAAAGAACTGAATAGTTTTAAAAAGGATACTAAGGAGCTTAAAAATTACATAGGAAAAGCTGCTAAGTCCCAAACGCATTTATCATTTGCTTTAGGAATAAAAGAAAAGCTAGATATGAGGTTTGACAAGCTCTGTGCGTATCCAAAACTAAAACAAGATATAAATAAAAATGATTATAAGTACATTGATATGAATGAAGAATTAAATAAAGTGGCGAGTGATTACTCTGGTATATGTTCAAAATTGGAACTTGAAATATTAAAAATACCAAATAAAGACTATAAGAAAATAATATCAAATAAGAAAATAAATAAAAAGTACGGAACTTACTTGAAGGAAGTAAGAAGAAATAAATTTTATTATTTAGATGATAAGTCGGAGAGTATTTTAAACAAAGCGTCGTTTATCACAAGTCTCCCAGGAAATGTTTACGAGCTTTTTAATAATATGGATAAGAAAACGGATATGACTCCCGCCGAATATGCAACTAAAATGGAGTCAAATGATAGAGAAGTCAGAAAAAAGGCTTATCAAAAAGAATTTAATTCATACAATGAAAATTTAAATACCCTTTCAGGATTATTAACGGGTCAAGTTAAGAAAAATATATTTTATGCGGATGCCAGGGGATACGATTCATCTCTAGAGATGTATTTAAAATCGGATGATATAGATGAAAAGGTATACAACAATTTAATAACAGTGGTAAATAATAATATGGAAGGTCTTCATAAATATACATCACTTAGAAAAAAAGCTTTAAAAGTGGATAAAGTGCATACTTACGATATGAATGTGCCAATGGCTAAGGGTCTAAATGAAGACATAGCCTACGATAAGGCTCAAGGTATAGTTTACTCTACTTTAGCTCCTCTAGGTAAAGAGTATAGTGATATTTTATACAAGGCTTTTAATGAAAATTGGATAGATGTTTATTCTGGAAAAAATAAAGTCAGTGGTGGATACTGTCTATCAGTTTACGGAAACCACCCTTATATACTATTAAATTACAACAACTCGATAAATGCTGTTTCAACGTTAACACACGAATTGGGACATGCAGTGTACGAGTTCATGGCGTCACAAAACCAAAGTTACTACAACTCTAGTCCGTCTATATTTACTCATGAGGTAGCTTCGACAACCAATGAAGCATTACTTTATGAGAAGTATATTCGAAATGCTAAAAATAACGAAGAAAAGGCGTACTATATAACTCAGTACTTGGATCTTATAAAAAGTACATTGTATACACAAACAATGTACGCAGAATTTGAAAAAGAAATACATGTAATGATGGAGAAAGGAAAAAATGTAAATACTGCAGTACTAAATGATTTATGGGGAGGTCTGCTACAAAAATACTACGGAAAAGATTATGAGTTAGACCAATTATCAAAAGTTGGTTGGGCTAGAATACCGCACTTTTACAACAGTTTCTATGTGTATAAATATGCAACTGGATGTAGTGCAGGCGTTACATTTGCACAAGATATACTAAAAAACGGTCCAGATAATTACGTTAGCTTCTTAAAAGAGGGAGGATCTGATTATCCTATAAATTTATTAAAAAAACATGGAGTTAACTTATCGAATACTAAACCAATAGAGAACACCATTAATAAATTCAATAGTTTGGTGGATGAACTCGAAAAAATAATTTAATATTAAATAGAAAATAGATCAAATTAGTGTTACAATATATTAAAAGTGCAATAGGCAATTACTGCAAATAGTCTATTGCACTTTTAGTTTTTTAATAGTTGCAGTATATTGATCGATAGTTTAATAAATTAAATTACTACGAATTAGGAGAGGACTGAATTGATGAAAATGAAAGTTAAAAAGGCGGTAATTCCTGCTGCTGGACTTGGGACAAGGTTCTTACCAGCGACAAAAGCGCAACCAAAAGAGATGTTACCAATAGTTGATAAGCCAACTTTACAATATATAATAGAAGAAGCTGTAGCATCAGGCATAGAAGAAATTCTTATAATTACAGGTAGAAATAAGAAATCTATAGAAGATCATTTCGACAAATCTGTAGAGCTAGAGCTAGAATTAGAGCAAAAGGGTAAGACAGAGCTATTGGAAGTTGTTCAAAATATTTCTAATATGATAGATATACATTACATAAGACAGAAAGAACCAAATGGGCTTGGAGATGCAATTTACTGTGCAAGACACTTTATAGGAAATGAACCATTTGCTGTTATGCTTGGAGATGATATCGTTGACAATGATGTTCCTTGTCTAGAACAGCTTATGTGTGCATATGAAGAGTATAGAACAACTATACTCGGTGTACAGCAAGTAAAACACGAAGATACAAATAAATACGGTATAATATCAGCAAAACATATAGAAGACAGAGTTTACAAGGTTAGGGATTTAGTTGAAAAACCAAACCCAGACAAAGCTCCTTCTGATATAGCAATTCTTGGAAGATATATAATCACTCCTGAGATATTTGGAATACTTAAAGACTTACCACCAGGTAAGGGTGGTGAGATTCAACTTACAGATGCTTTAAAAGTATTATCTCAAAAGGAAGCTATGTACGCATATAATTTTGAAGGTAGAAGATACGATGTTGGAGATAAATTAGGATTTTTACAAGCTACAGTAGATTTTGCTTTAAAGAAAGATGATCTTAAAGAAGACTTCATAGACTACTTAAAATTAGTTTGCAAAAATCACGAGCAGAACGATAAAATAGAGAATGTTAAAAACGGAAAATAATTTAACATAATTTTAGCAAAATAGAGGGTGAGTAAAAATGACTACAAAAAAACAAAAAAAGACGAACAAAATAATAGCTCTTGGAATTGTAGGCGTATTAGTACTTTCTAGTATAACGGCTGTACTAAGTATGGTAGCTGGCATATTGTAAAAAAGCAAAACAAGTTTATTTAATAGATAAATACAAAAATTGTATTTATCTATTTTTTTTATCTATAGTTCCAATGATTGGTATTAAATCTTGCTTATTGACCATAATATATAAATAGTGATATTATAGGAGTTAATCATCTAAACACAACTTTTCTTTTTCATGCCTGAAATTTCTAATAAAATTTTCAAACTTAAAGTTTATAAATAAAAAAAGATAGGGAGGATTATCTTGAGTATAGATATTGAAATGCAACCTAAGCTAGATACTAAAACACTGTCTGAGCTTAGATTAGTTGCAAAAGAACTTAATATAAAATCTGTTAGTAAGTACAAAAAGGGAGAGCTAATCGATCTTATACAGAAAACAATGCAAGAAAAAGAAGAAGATAATAATGCAAAATCGGAAGCGAATATAAATGTTTCAGTGGAAAAGAAAGAAGCTAAAATAGTAAAGAACACTATAAAGGAAACAAACAATAAGTCTGTTAGTGTTGAAAGAGATAACTCAAATGGGAACGTAAACAAAAATAGGAATGAAGTAAACAATAAAGAAGTTGTTAATAGGGTTATAGTAAATAAAGACATAAATGGGAAGAATGAGAATACAAGTAGAAATGATGTAAATAATAGAAACGATTCAAATAGTAGAGTTGAAAAATGTGTACCGAGATCAAATCGATCAAATTTCAACAACGGAAAGGTAAATTACATGCCTAAACAAGTTGAGGAATCAAAAATAGTAGATGAATTTAATACATCCAAAGAAGATGAAGTAGTAGGCGTATTAGAGATACTACAAGATGGATTTGGATTTTTAAGGGGTTCAAATTACTTATCAACTGAAGGTGATGTCTACGTATCTCCGTCTCAAATTAGAAGATTTAATATGAAGACAGGCGATAAGGTAAAGGGTATCACAAGACATCCTAAGAGTGGAGAGAAATTTAGAGCACTTTTATATGTACAAAAAATAAATGATGAAAATCCAGATACTGCAATAAAGAGAGTAAACTTCGAGCTGTTAACACCAATATACCCAGAAGAGAGATTATCGCTTGAAAAGAATCAAAGTGAAATAGCCACAAGAATGATAGATTTAATATCTCCAATAGGTAAAGGACAGAGAGGACTTATTGTTGCACCTCCAAAAGCCGGTAAAACCGTACTTCTAAAGAGCGTTGCTAATAGCATATCAAGAAACTATCCAGATGTAGATCTAATTGTTTTGTTAATAGACGAAAGACCTGAGGAAGTTACAGACATGAAGGAATCAATAGATGGAGAGGTAATTTACTCTACGTTTGATCAGGCATCAAGCCATCATGTTAAAGTTGCTGAGATGGTATTGAATAGAGCTCAGAGATTGGTCGAGCACGGAAAAGATGTAGTTATTCTTTTGGATAGTATAACTAGACTTGCTAGAGCTTATAATCTAACCATATCTCCAACTGGAAGAACACTATCTGGAGGTTTAGATCCAGGGGCGCTTTACGGTCCTAAAAAGTTCTTTGGAGCAGCAAGAAATATAAGACAAGGTGGTTCTCTTACTATCTTAGGAACAGCTCTAGTTGAGACTGGATCTAGAATGGATGACCTTATATTTGAGGAATTTAAGGGAACTGGTAATATGGAGCTTCACTTAGATAGAAAGCTAGCTGAGAAGAGAATATTCCCAGCAGTAGATATATATAAATCAGGTACAAGAAGAGAAGACTTACTTCTTTCTGAGGAAGAAAAGTCTGTTCTGTGGAAGCTTAGAAGAGAGATGAGCAACAATTCTATTCTTGAAATTACAGATAAAATGATTGAGTTGTTGAAGAGAACTAAAAACAATGATGAGTTTATAAAATCAAGTAAGTCAATATAACTGATAAATTTACAAAATCAAATAAGCATTCAATAGTCTTATATTAATTATGATAAATATTAGACATAAGTTAGAATTATTGGAACAAAATGTTCTTGAATGCCATAATAACTTGTGCTATAATGGTGTAGTTGTTAATGTAGAAAAAAACTAAAAAGTTAAATTTAATGTTTAAATAAAGAGAGAGGTGATTCTAGTGCAAAAAGAAATACAACCAAATTACAATCCAGTTGAAGTACACTGTGCTTGTGGAAACACTTTTATTGCTGGTTCAACTAAGGACGAAATAAAAGTTGAAATTTGTTCAGAGTGCCATCCATTCTACACAGGTAAGCAAAAGAATGTGGAAAAAGGTGGAAGAATCGACAAGTTCAAAAAGAGATTCAATATGGACTAAATGTTATAAAAGTGGAGTTGGAACGTACCAACTCCTATTTTATTACCCAAAATCGGTTAAATATGTTAAAATTCATATAAGTTATTTATTTAAGATGTATTTAAGGGGTGGAATATGAAAAAACAATCAGTTGGTGGTCAAGCTGTCATCGAAGGTGTCATGATGCAATCTAAAGAACATAGAGCGATTGCAGTAAGGAAGACAGATGGAAATATCGCCATAAAAAAAGAAGATATTGAAAGCTGGGTAAGAGATAGAAAATTAGACAAAGTACCTTTTTTAAGAGGTGGTTTGATTATGATAGAGACAATGATAGAAGGCGTAAAGAGCTTGAACTATTCTTCAGAAGTATTTTTAGGAGAAGAAGGAGAGGAAGAGGATAAGTTTGATATTTTTATAAAGAAAATATTTAAAGATAAAGCAAATGAAGTGATAATATTTTTATCAATGGCGATCGCTATGGTATTGTCAGTTGGTTTATTTGTGCTTATACCAACGCTTACAGGTGGACTTTTCGCAAGTTTTATAAAAAATAATATTATATTAAACCTTATTGAGGGAATGATAAGAATATGTATTTTATTTACATATATAGTATTGGTTTCTAAAAGCGAGGATATTGAGAGGGTGTTCCAGTATCATGGTGCAGAACACAAATCAATTCACTGCTATGAAAATGACGAAGAATTGACTGTAGAAAATGCTAGAAAGTACAAAAGATTGCATCCAAGATGTGGAACCAACTTTCTATTTATAGTTATGGCTACATCTATAATACTTTTTTCTTTCTTTGGTTGGCCAAATCCTCTTGTGAGAATAGGCGTGAGAATTATATGTATTCCGGTAGTTTCGGGTATAGCATATGAGATTATTAGGATGCTTGGTAAGTACGACAACAAGATTACAAGAATAGTTGCGTATCCAGGAATGATGCTTCAATACTTTACGACAAAAGATCCTGACGACGATCAGCTTGAGGTTGCTTTAGAGTCTTTAAAAACTGTATTGAATGATGAAAAAAGGGAGATATTATGATTATAAGGGATTTAATTAAAATATACTCAGATAAATTAGTAGATATAAGTGATACACCTAGATTAGATGTAGATATGATGCTCTGTAAAGCATTGAGTGATGTAGATCGAATATACATACACATGAATATAGATCGAGAATTAGATAAGGATAAACAGGAGTATTTTGAAAAAATGTTTGAAGATAGGTTGAAGGGTAGACCTATAGCCTACATTTTAAACAACAGAGAGTTTATGGGACTGGATTTTCACGTTGAAGAAGGTGTGTTAATCCCAAGACCAGATACAGAAATTTTAGTTGAAGAGATAATAAATGTATACAACAAACAAGGAAGTGTACCAGTATTTGTAGAAGATAGCAAGGACAATGAAGATAGTAAAGATGCTTCAATAGTACAAGAGAAAGAAAGATTAAGTAGTAATTTTAAAAAAGATATAAATGAAGAATTAAAAATAGTAGAGATAGGTACTGGATCAGGAGCTATAACTGTAAGCCTAGCCAAGTATTTAGAAAGTAGTACAGTATTATCACTTGATATATCGGACACTGCACTTAAAATAGGAGAAATAAATGCTGTAAACAACGGCGTTATAGATAGAGTTAGTTTTAAAAAGTCAAATATGTTCTCAGCTATAGAAAAAGAGGAGTTAAAGTTTGACATTGTAGTTTCAAATCCACCATATATTAGAAGGGCCGATATGGATACTCTGCAAAAGCAGGTAAAGGACTTTGAACCACATTTAGCATTAGATGGGGGATTGGATGGATTAAACTTTTATAGAGATATAACTAGAGAGTCTAAAAAATATCTTAAACATGGTGGTATGTTAGCTTATGAAGTCGGTTATGATCAAGCTGAAGAAGTGTCAAACATACTTAAAGATGAAGGATTTAAAAAAATATACATAAAGAAAGATCTACAATCAATCGATAGAGTTGTTATAGGATTTAATTTATGATAAAATAAAAGACTGAGAAGTTACGATTAAAGAGGTGAGGATTATGCTAAAAAAATTAGAAGTATTAGAAGATACGTATAGGGATTTGAGCGAAAAAATTGGAGATCCTGATATAATAAACGATCAAAAAACTTGGCAGAAATACGTAAAAGAGCACTCGGATTTAGAACCAATAATAATGAAATATAGAGAGTACAAAGATGTTTTAAATAATATAAATGAATCAAAAGAAATTTTACAAGAAGAATCGGATGAAGAAATGAGAGAATTGGCTAAGATGGAACTTTCAGAAAATGAAGAAAAAGTTGAGCCAATTGAGAATGAAATAAAAATCCTGCTACTTCCAAAAGATCCTAACGACGATAAAAACGTTATTGTCGAGGTAAGAGGTGGAGCTGGTGGAGATGAAGCAGCTTTATTTGCAGGAGATCTTTTCAGAATGTATTCTAGATATGCAGAGAGAAGAAGATGGAAGATGGAGTTACTTAGTTCGAACGATACTGGTGTCGGTGGATACAAGGAAGTTTCATTTATGATAAAAGGGAAGGGTGCATATTCAAGACTTAAATACGAGTCTGGAGTTCACAGAGTTCAAAGAATACCTTCTACAGAATCAGGCGGAAGAATCCATACATCAACAGCTACGGTTGCGGTTTTACCAGAAGTTGGTGATGTTGAAGTAGATATCAACCCAAATGACATAAGAGTAGACGTTTTCCGTTCATCAGGAAATGGTGGACAGAGTGTCAACACTACGGATTCAGCTGTTAGGGTTACACATATACCAACAGGTGAAGTTGTTTCATGTCAAGATGGAAAATCACAATTAAAAAATAAAGAGCAAGCATTAAAGATATTAAAAGCTAGACTTTACGACAAAGCTTTAGCAGAGCAGAACAAAGATATAGCAGCAGAGAGAAAGAGTCAAGTTGGTACTGGAGATAGATCTGAGAGAATCAGAACTTACAACTTCCCTCAAGGAAGAATAAGTGATCACAGAATAAACTTAACTTTATACAAGCTGGATTCATTTTTAGATGGCGATATAGATGAAATGATAGATGCTTTAATTACTGTTGATCAAACAGAAAAAATGACGGCAATATAATAGAAATTAAAGAGTTGTCTCAATCTAAGAATTAATTCGGATTTTGAGACAACTTTTTTTGTAGAAAGGCATGTTATCTCTTTTTTAGGTATATACTTTTTATATACAGGGGGGATAACATGATACTAAAGGTGACTATGATCGGTTTGATCGCCGGTGTTGTAGGAACAGGAATGGGTGGATTAATTTCCGTCTTATTTAGAAAAAAAGTAGACAAATATATAAATTTCTTCATGGGCCTATCTGGCGGGATAATGTTGGCAGTAGTGGTTTTCGATTTAATGAGAGAATCGATGGATGCTATGGGAATCTTGGGTACTGTTGTATTCACATTCATAGGTGCTATTATAACTATGTACATAAAAACAAAGCTTCATTTTTCTGGAGATATGAGGTCGGGCTACTTGATTTTTATAAGTATACTCATGCACAACCTTCCAGAGGGACTTGCAATAGGCTCTTCATTTGTGTCAACAGAGAAGTTGGGTATAACGCTTGCAATAGTAATAGGACTACACAATATTCCAGAGGGATTAGCTATGGCTCTGGGGCTTATTGGAAGTAAAATGAAGATCAGCAAGGTAATACTTTTTACATTGATAGCAGGTATACCTATGGGGATAGGAAGTTTTCTAGGAGTATACTTTGCCGGAATATTTAGCTCTCTTTTAGGCGTATTTTTAGCATTGGCAGCCGGAACGATGATATATGTAGTATTAGAGGAAATATTTCCAAAGTCGCGAAGTATGTACTGTGTAGTAGGCTTTTTAATTGGAACATTGATCGTAGGTTATATCTAAAACTATAATTGATAAGGTAGGTATGCAAAAGATGAAGACGACTATATATGAAATAAATATAGACAATATAGATGAAATAGATAAACAAAAGATAAAAGAGTTTGCAGAGCTCTTAAGGGAAGGAGAAACGGTAATATTTCCTACAGAGACTGTTTACGGCCTAGGGGCAAATGCACTTGATGAAAATGCAGTGTCAAAGATATATGAGGCAAAGGGTAGACCGAGTGATAACCCTCTTATAGTTCATATATACGATAAGCGCGAAATCTACGATCTTGCATCAGAAGTTACCGAAAATGCAAAGATTGTGATGGAAAAATTTTGGCCTGGTCCAATAACTATGATACTAAAAAAGAAGGATATAGTACCAAGTAGGACTAGCGGAGGTCTAGATACTGTAGCGATTAGAATGCCATCACATAAAATAGCACGAGAGATAATAAAAGAGGCTGGAGTGCCTATAGCAGCTCCTTCTGCAAATATATCAGGTAGACCGTCTCCGACAAAGGCTAAGCACGTAATTGATGAGATGACTGGTAGAGTTTCTGGGATACTTGCTGCGGACGATTGTAACTTTGGGCTGGAGTCAACAGTGATAGATTTAACTTCTGACATACCGATGATCCTTAGACCTGGTAGTATTACTAAAGAAGATCTAGAAAAAGAACTTGGACAAGTTGAAATCGATCCATCGTTAAATAAAAAGTCAGATAATATAAAAGCAAAAGCACCGGGTATGAAGTATACACATTATTCTCCGAATGCAGAAGTATTTATTGTGTCTGGAGATAAAAAAGATGTGGTTAATAAGATAAATAATATGGTAAAATTGAATAAGGAAGCTGGTTTAACTTCAGGGGTAATGTGTGTAAATTATAGAAAAGAATACTACGATGGTGTAGTTATCGGACTTGGAGACACTCTTGAAGAGGTTGCTAGCCATTTATTTGATTCACTTATAGAGATGGACAAGCTAAAAGTAGATAAAATATATTCAGAGAATTTTCCTACAGACGGAGTTGGAAGAGCTATAATGAATAGACTTCTAAAATCTGCAGGATACAAAATAATAGATGCTAAAAAGGAGTGTTAAATTTGAATATATTAGTAGTATGTACAGGTAACACATGCAGAAGCCCTATGGCAGAGAGACTATTAAAAGAAGCGATCAAAGATTCTGGCAAAAATATAAAATGTTACAATGTATACTCTGCAGGGTTGTCTACAGCAAATGGAATGAAGGCTTCAGGAAACTCGATACAGATTTTAAAAGAAAACAATATTGATTTATCAGATCACAACAGCATTGAATTGACAGAGGAACTTTTAAATAAATCAGATCTGGTTTTAACTATGACTAGGACTCATAAGAATTTTTTAGTACAAGCCGTTCCTAATTGTGCAAATAAAGTTTATACTTTTAGAGAATTTGCAGATCTTGGAGAAAGAGATATTTCAGACCCATTTGGTGGAGATTTAGAAACATACAGAAATACATACAATGAAATTAAAGAATCAGTAGATAAAATAGTAGAAAAAATATAATTTATGGAGGTCGAAAAGTGAAAATTGGAATTGGAAGTGATCATGGTGGCTATAATTTAAAAAAAGATATAATAGCTCACTTAGAGAAAAAAGGAATAGAATGTGTAGATTTTGGAACAAAAAATGATGTTGATTCAGTAGATTACCCTATTTATGGAGAAAAAGTTGCTGAAGCAGTAGTTTCAAAAGACATAGATTATGGTATACTATGCTGTGGTACTGGTATAGGGATATCTCTTGCTGCGAATAAAGTTCCTGGAATTAGATGTGCAGTAGTATCAGATACATTCTCAGCAAAGATGTCAAAAGCTCACAATGACGCTAATATGCTGTCATTAGGAGAAAGAGTACTTGGTAGAGGACTAGCTCTTGAAATAGTAGACGCTTGGATAGAAACAGAATTTGAAGGCGGAAGACATGATAAGAGAGTCAATATAATCAAATCAATAGAAGAAAAATATAACAAAAAATAGGAGGAATAAAGATGGGAAAAGTAACAGAAACGAATCATCCATTAATTCAACACAAATTAACGTTTATGAGAGAAAAAGACACAGGATCAAAAGATTTCAGAGAGCTATTAACAGAGATAACAATGTTAATGGGATATGAAATAACAAAGGACATGCAGTTAAGTGAAGTTGAAATTGAGACTCCTATGGGAAGAACAAAGTCAAAAGTATTATCAGGAAAAAAATTAGCAATAATACCAATACTTAGAGCAGGTCTTGGAATGGTAGATGGACTAGTAAACCTAATCCCAGCAGCAAAAGTTGGACATGTTGGTCTTTACAGAGACCCAGAGACTTTAAAGCCAGTTGAGTACTACTGCAAGTTACCAGAAGATATAGGTTCAAGAGAATTGCTAGTAGTAGATCCAATGTTAGCTACAGGTGGTTCAGCAGTTGCAGCAATAGATGTACTTAAAGGTTACGGAGCTAAGACTATAAAATTAGTAAACTTAGTTGCTGCACCAGAGGGAATTGCAGAAGTTCATAAATATCATCCAGATGTTGATATATATATAGCTTCAATTGATGAAAAGTTAAATGACCACGGTTATATAGTTCCTGGTTTAGGTGATGCTGGGGATAGATTATTTGGTACTAAGTAAACAGATCATTGGGTAAGCCCTTGAGGTGTTGTAAGTAACAAATATTATTATTTTTATAAAAGCTATATTAAATTGAGTTTAAACTCATTTAATACAGCTTTTTTATTGTTTGGAAGAGAAATTTTGTTGTTTGAGTATACCTTAAATCAATTTAAATATACCTCTGTATTATGCTTATATTTAACTAAAAAACCACTTTTTTATCAATATATCTAAATTTATTGTTTTTAGAAATATTTGGGCGAAAAATTAATATATTTTTAACACAAATTTAGTTGATTTATATAAGAGTAAAGAATATAATATTTGAAATAAATGTATAAAAAGAACGAATAATTCTCAAAAAAAATTTATCAAAACGATAAAATTCTTGATATGAGAAATTATTCGACAGCAATCCTTATGAAGTGTCAATGAAAGCAAGTATTTGTCGGGTATTTTTTAGATACGATAAGTAGAAAAAGTTGGCATATTATTTGCTTGTATAATAAGAAGATAAATAATATATTAACAAAAGTAAACTTTAAGTTTTGATACTTGATGAATTGAATTAATAGAGGTGAATAGATGAGCCGTATAGTAGTAAGAGGTGCAGGAGATTTATCAACTGCAGTTATTCATAAGTTACACAAAAGTGGCTATAAAGTAATTGCTTTAGAAATTGAGAAACCACTGGCAATACGTAGGCAAGTTTCTTTTTGTGAGGCTGTATATGAAGGCGAAGTAGAGGTTGAAGGTGTTAAATGTAAGCTATGTAATGATTTAGATGAGATTGAAAGTGTGTTAGATGATGATAAAGTTCCACTTATAATCGACCCAAATTGTCAAACATTAGCGAAAATTCAACCAGATGTACTTGTAGATGCGATCATTGCAAAGTATAATGTAGGTACTGACAAATCGATGGCGCCTACTACAATAGCACTTGGACCAGGATTTTGTGCAGGAAAAGATGTTGATATGGTAGTAGAAACTATGAGGGGTCATAACTTAGGTAGAATAATAACCGATGGATATGCAATGCCGAATACAGGGGCTCCTGGTTCGATTGCAGGAATCACAAAGGAAAGAGTTGTGTACGCTGGCTGCGAAGGCAGAATTGAAAACGTTTCCAAAATTGGAGATGTTGTAGAAAAAGACCAAATCATTTGTTATATTAGAGATGAAGAGACTGGTGAGAAGCACGAAATTAGAGCGACGATAAGCGGAGTTTTAAGAGGTCTATTAAAAGATGGGTTATACGCGAAGAATAAACTGAAAATTTTGGATATAGATCCAAGAATAGAAGAAGTAAATAATTCATTTACTATTTCTGATAAAGGAAGATGTATAGCAGGAGGAGTTTTAGAGGCTGTTCTAAGAAGTAAAGTGCTGCCGTATTAAGGGTATTAAGGCTATCTTATTTAGTTAAAGCATGTCAAAAAATATCAATTATTAGATAATATTAAAATAAATTATCAAAATATCAATTAATTAGATATAAAAAGTATACTCAAATTCTTTGAAGGTGTTATAATATTTATTATTAGTTTAAATGAATATGAATAAAAAGATATTAGTTAGAATGTTCATAACATAATAAATCAATAAGGGAGTTGAATATACGTGAGGCCATCATGGGACGAATATTTTATGGAGATAGCAGAAGTAGTTAAGACAAGATCTACTTGTACGAGAAGGCAGGTAGGGGCTGTAATAGTTAAAGAAAAACAAATACTAACTACAGGATACAATGGTGCTCCAAAGGGGATAGGGCATTGTGATACAAGAGGTTGTCCCAAAGCACAAATGAATATACCCTCTGGTCAAGGTCATGAACTGTGCATAGCACTTCACGCAGAACAAAATGCTATAGTGCAAGCTTCATATCATGGAATAAGTATTAAAGATTCTATAATGTACGTAACTACTAAACCGTGTATTCTATGTGCTAAGATGTGCATAAATGCAGGTGTGAGAAAGATTATATACAAAGGTGATTACCCGGATGATCTATCCACAGAATTACTAGAAGAAGCAGGCGTAGAGCTTATCAAGTTTAACTAAATTTAGTTTTTTAACTATATAGCTTTAAATATTGTATTAACTTACAGGATTAAATTTTAAAGTTTTTAAAATAGTCTACAATTATTTTTAAACTTGAAAAAAACTAAATTATGTTCTATAATAAGATAATTTATTTGGGTATTTATATTAGTTTTAGATACTCCCTATAGTGGAAAGGTAGCATTACTATGGATGGAAAAAAACGTAGAGAAATTTTAAGAGCTTTATCTTTAATTAGTCAGCTTGGCTTGACTATTGTGGTATGTATAGTAGGATGTACTTTAGTAGGTAGATATTTAGATGCTAAGTTTAATACTAGCCCAATACTTACAATAATATTTTTATTGTTAGGTATTGGAGGAGCATTTAGTAGCTCATATAAAACTTTAATAGTATTCACAAAAAGGAAGTGATATTTTGGACGTCAAGTTACTTGAAAAAGTTAGAGAAATAACCAAAGGCATAGTAATCTATGATATCGTAATAACTGTGCTTTCAGTGGTTGTATCCTTGTTTAGTAAGCAGCTATTTTTAGGTTTGATATTTGGTAGCCTCATAGCAATATTAAGTTTTAGATTATCTGCAATAAAGATTGATAGAACTTTTGGAGGGGGCTCATCAAAAAAACCCCAACTTCTAATCTTATCAGGGTTTGGGACTAGGATGGCTATATACGCAATAGTACTTGTAGCCTCAGCTAGAGCTCCTCATTTAAATGTATTTGGGACAGCGCTTGGGTTAACTAGCACTCAATTTGTTATACTAACTAAGAACTTATTTATAGATAAAATTAAAGAAAGGAGGAGCAAAGCGTGAATATTCAAGCAAGATATATTTTGCAGATAGGTGATTTTAGATTAAGCGAGACTGTAATTGCCAGTTGGGTAATAATAGCATTTATTGCAGTTATCTCTTATCTACTTACAAGAAATCTTAAAGAAGTACCAACAAGCAAAACTCAAATATTTTTGGAGTTTGTTGTAACAAAATTTGATGCATTTGTAAGAACTACAATGGGAGAGAAATCTTTAAAATTACTACCGGATATGGTTCCATATTTAGGCGGATTGTTTTTATTCTTTATACTCTCAAACTTTGCGGGACTTGCAGGTCTCAGATCACCAACAATAGATCTGGACACAACTTTAGCGTGGACATCAATAACAATATTTATGTTGTACTACGTAGCATTCAAAAGCCAAGGGCCATCTTACCTTAAAGGTTTTTTGGATCCATTCCCAGTATTTTTACCTATAAACTTAGTTGGAGAAATAGCAAGACCAATATCATTGAGTTTCCGTCCATTTGGTAATATAATGGGAGGAACTATTATAATGGGATTAGTTATGAAATTATTAGCATATATTTCAGAATTGATACCTGGGGTTACAATTCCATTTGCACAATTAATAATACCAGTGCCGCTAAATTTATATTTTGATATATTTGCAGGTGCTTTACAGGCATTTATATTCTTAATGTTAACAATGATATTTGTGAGTATCCAAACGGATGCAGACTAAGAAGAAATACTATTTAAATAAAATTATAAAATGTACAAATTTAAGGAGGAAATTATCATGGAAAAATTAGAAATGGCAAGAGCGATAGCAATAGCAGGAACATCTATAGGAGCAGGTTTAGCGGTTTTAACTGGTATAGGAGCAGGTATAGGTCAAGGTTTTGCAGCTGGTAAAGCAGCAGAGGCAATTGCAAATCAACCAGAAGCAAAAGGTGACATAATGTCAGGTCTATTACTTGGAGATGCTATAGCAGAGTCTTCAGCTATCTATGGTCTAGTTATAGCTATAATCCTTATATTTGCTAACCCATGGTTATAAAAAAAATATATTAATTATGATTAGTAAATGACAATTTGATCAATTATATTTAATTAAATACAATTGAGAATAAAATTGAAGGAAGGAGGCTTATAATGGAACTTAAGCCATTAGTATCTATAACATATGAGCTTGCATTCCAGATTGCGAATACAATCCTCATATTTTGGATAATTAAAAAGCTTTTATACAAACCAGTTATGAAAATAGTAAACGCGAGAGAAAGTGAAATCAAGGCCGATATGGAAGAAGGCGAAAGAAATAAAGCTGAAGGTTTAGCACTTAAAAAAGCGTATGAAGAAAAAGTTGGACTTGCTAAAAGAGAAGGTCAAGAAATCATCAAACAAGCTAAACTTAGAGCTGAAAGTAAGTCTGAAGAATTGGTAAATGAAGCAAAACAAGAAGCAGCACATATAAAAGAAAAAGCTAATGAAGAAATAGTAAAAGAAAAACAAAAAGCTATGAATGATATTAAGTCAAGTGTATCTGACATAGCATTACTTGCGGCGGCTAAAGTTATCAAACAAGATATAGATAAAGCGAAACATGAAGAGCTTATAAATAACTTTATTAATGAGGTAGGGGAAGCTAAATGATAAATGTAGTAGCTAGTAGATATGCTGAAGCCCTATTTCAAATAGGTGAAGAAGAAAACTCATCTAATATATTGTACAAGGAACTTAACGAAGTTCTAGAAGCGATTAATTCTAGTGATGAGTTAAAAAAAGCTTTGAGATCGCCTTTAGTAGCTAAGCAAGAAAAAAAGAATTTACTAAACATAGTTTTTTCTGAACAAATAAGCAACAATGTAAAAAACTTTTTAAAGATTGTCGTAGATAAAGATAGAGTAGTCTGTTTGGATGAAATAAGGGATTCTTATAAAGAGTTAATGAATGAAAAAAATAATATACTTGAAGGTAAAGCAATTAGTGCTATCGCAATGAGCGAGACTGAATTAAATGAACTTCAAACTAAACTTTCAAGTAAATACAATAAAAATGTTGTATTAGAGAATATAGTTGATGAGACTATACTAGGAGGAGTTCTAGTTAGACTTGGAAATGAAGAGATAGATGGAACAGTAAAAACTCGTTTGAGTAATCTAAGAGATCAGCTATCTCAAGTTATATCTTAAGAATGGCGGTGAACCCATGAACTTAAAACCTGAAGAGATAAGTTCTATAATAAAGCAACAGATAAAGGACTATGAAAATAAAATTGAATTAACAGACACAGGGAGTGTTCTAACAGTTGGTGACGGTATTGCTAGTGTTTATGGATTAGAGAAAGCAATGTCTGGAGAGCTATTAGAATTCCCAGGAGAAGTATATGGTATGGCACTAAACCTTGAAGAAGAGGTTGTAGGTGCAGTTATACTAGGTGATGATGATGGGATCAAAGAAGGTGACATTGTCAAAAGAACAGGTAAAGTAGTTGAGGTTCCTGTTGGAAACGGACTAATAGGTCGAGTTGTTAACTCACTAGGTCAACCTATAGATGGTAAAGGACATATTGAGTACGAAAAAACTAGACCAGTTGAATCTGATGCACCAGGTATAATAGATAGAAAATCAGTATTTGAGCCACTTCAAACTGGTATCAAATCTATAGACTCTATGATTCCTATAGGAAAGGGACAAAGAGAGCTTATAATCGGGGATAGACAAACGGGTAAATCTTCGATAGTTATAGATACTATACTTAACCAAAAGAACAAAGATGTTATATGTATCTATGTTGCAATAGGACAAAAACGTTCTACAGTTGCACAACTTGTTAGTACTCTAGAAAAAGGTGGAGCAATGGATTACACGATAGTTGTATCAGCTACAGCTTCTGAATCTGCACCACTGCAATATATAGCACCTTATGCTGGAGCAGCAATGGGTGAAGAATTTATGTACAATGGTAAACATGTACTTATAGT
Organism: Metaclostridioides mangenotii; assembly: GCF_017873185.1. Classification (GTDB taxonomy): domain Bacteria; phylum Bacillota; class Clostridia; order Peptostreptococcales; family Peptostreptococcaceae; genus Metaclostridioides; species Metaclostridioides mangenotii. Next base: position 36,934 of record NZ_JAGGJX010000008.1, on the reverse strand, counting down.
ATATGATGACTTAAGTAAGCAAGCAGTTGCATATAGAGAAATGTCTTTATTACTTAGAAGACCACCAGGTCGTGAAGCTTATCCAGGAGACGTATTCTACTTACACTCTAGACTTCTAGAGAGAGCTGCTAAGTTATCTGATGAATTAGGTGGAGGGTCAATGACTGCACTGCCAGTCATAGAAACTCAAGCAGGCGACGTAGCAGCTTATATCCCTACTAACGTTATATCTATAACAGATGGTCAGATATACTTACAGCCTGAATTATTCTACGCAGGAGTTAGACCAGCAGTTGATCCTGGTATATCAGTATCAAGGGTTGGAGGAGCTGCGCAGATTAAAGCAATGAAAAAAGTTTCAGGTACATTAAAACTTGCATACTCACAATATAGAGAGCTTGCAGCATTCTCTCAGTTTGGATCTGATCTTGATGAAGATACGAAAAAGAGACTTGCTCAAGGGGAAAGAATTGTTGAAATCTTAAAACAAGATGAGCATAAACCAATCAGTGTTGAAAACCAAGTTATGATAATTTATGCAGTAATCAACAATTTCCTAGAAAATATAGAAATAAAAGAGATACCTAGATTTGAGTCTGAATTATATAGATTCGTAAACGACAATTATCCAGAGATATCAGCACAAATATTAGCAGGAGAAGACTTCGCTTCTAAATTAACAGATGCAATAAATGAATTCAAAGGAAAATTTGTTGTTGAAGCGTAATCCTTTTTAAAAAAGGAGGTAAAGTAATTGGCAGGAGCAGGAATTAAAGCAATTAAGACTCGTATGGTCAGCGTTGAGAGTACTAAGCAGATCACAAAAGCAATGGAACTTGTTGCTTCTTCAAAGCTTAGAAAAGCAAAAGAAAAAGCAGAAAGTACAGAACCATATTTTGATGCTTTATACGATACTGTTAAGGATATCGCAAGTTCGACTAGAGTAAATAATGTTTTTATGAAACAAAGAGAAGTTAAGAATAGATGCTATATAGTTGTTGCTGGTGATAGAGGTCTTGCTGGAGGGTATAACTCAAATGTACTTAAAGAGACTGTAAACCATATGGATGGTAAAAAAGAAACTGTAATGACTATAGGTAAAAAAGCATATGAGTTCTTCTCTAAGAGAGATTATAATGTAGCTGGATATATAGAGGCTGTAGAAGCTTGCACTTATGCAGATACATCTGAAATATCGAATAAAATGATGGATTTATATAAAAATGGAGAAGTAGATGAGGTTTACTTTGTATATACGAAGTTTAAATCAGCGCTTGTTCAGGAAGTTAAACTTATAAAATTACTTCCACTTGTATTCGAAGACGAGACATTAGAAGGAACTAAAGAAGTGAAAAAAATTAGATCAAAGGTACAATACTTACCATCGCCAGGAAGTGTACTGAATTATATAATTCCAAACTATGTTACAGGTGTAGTTTATGGAGGGATTATAGAATCTTTCGCATCAGAACAAGGTGCAAGAAGAACTGCGATGGAATCTGCGACAGACAACGCAAATGATATGTTATCAGATCTTGAATTGAGCTACAATAGAGCGAGACAATCAGCTGTAACTCAAGAGATAACTGAGATAGTTGGCGGAGTTAACGCTCTAAAATAGGGAGGTTAGGAAATGGCGGCAAATGTAGGTAAAATAGTACAGATAGTCGGAGCCGTACTGGATGTTAAATTTGAAGATGAGAAAAGCCTACCTAACTTATTAAATGCATTAGTAATTAAGTTAGGAGAAAGAGAAATAGTTGCCGAGGTTGCACAACATATAGGCGATGATACAGTTAGATGTATTGCCATGAGTGCTACTGATGGAGTTGTAAGAGGAATGGAAGTACAAGATACAGGTGGGCCTATAAGTGTTCCTGTTGGTAATGCTACATTAGGTAGAATATTTAACCTTTTAGGTAATCCAATAGATGGAAAACCAGCGCCTGAGTCTGCTCCAAGGCTACCTATACATAGGTCAGCGCCTGAATATGATGAACTTGAGACAACAGCTGAAATACTTGAAACAGGTATCAAAGTAGTTGACTTACTTGCACCATACCTAAAAGGTGGAAAAATAGGTCTATTCGGTGGAGCTGGAGTTGGTAAGACAGTTCTTATACAAGAGTTGATAAATAATATAGCTAAACAACATGGTGGTATCTCTGTTTTCGCTGGAGTTGGAGAGAGAACAAGAGAAGGTAATGACCTTTACGGTGAGATGACTGAGTCTGGAGTTATAGACAAGACTGCACTAGTATTTGGTCAAATGAATGAACCACCTGGTGCCAGAATGAGGGTTGCCCTTACTGGACTTACAATAGCGGAAAACTTCAGGGATGAGCAAGGACAAGACGTACTTCTTTTCGTTGATAATATATTCCGTTTCACACAAGCTGGTTCTGAGGTTTCTGCGCTTCTAGGTCGTATGCCATCAGCGGTTGGATACCAACCAACACTAGCTACAGAGATGGGTACTCTACAAGAGAGAATCACATCTACTAAAAAAGGATCGATAACATCTGTTCAAGCAGTTTATGTACCGGCGGATGACTTAACTGACCCTGCACCAGCTACTACATTCTCGCATCTTGATGCAAAAACAGTTTTATCTAGACAAATATCATCTCTTGGGATATACCCAGCAGTTGATCCTCTAGAATCTACTTCAAGAGTTCTTGACCCAGCTATTGTTGGTAAAGAGCATTACGGAGTTGCCAGAGGGGTACAATCTATACTTCAAAGATACAAAGAACTACAAGATATCATAGCGATACTTGGTATGGATGAGTTATCTGATGATGACAAGATTATAGTTGCTCGTGCTAGAAAGATACAAAGATTCCTATCTCAACCATTTACAGTTGGTGAGCAATTTACTGGTCTACCTGGTAAATATGTTCCAGTAAAAGAAACTATAAGAGGATTTAAAGAGATACTTGAAGGAAAACACGATGATTTACCTGAGTCAGCATTCTTATTCGCAGGAGCTATAGAAGAAGTTAGAGAAAAAGCTAAGGGGCGTGCATAGGTATGGCTAGTAAATTTTCGCTAGAAGTAGTTACTCCTGATGAAATTTTTTATAAGGATGACGTGGAAATGGTTATATTTAGAACTACTGAAGGCGATAGAGCTGTTCTTAAAAATCATATTCCGTTTGTGTCAGGTTTAAAAAAGGGGAAACTACGTATAAAGTTAGATGGAAATTTTAAGGAGGCAAGTATCCTTGAGGGATTCGTCAACGTTCAAAAAGAAAAGACAGTTATATTAACACAATCTGCAGAGTGGAAATAATAAATTGATAAATATAAAATAAAACCATCTTCCTTAAAGATAAGCTAGGGAAGATGGTTTTATTTTCTAAAAATATAGTTAAAAATATAACTAAATTTTATATATTTCATAATGATAATCTCAAACAAAAAACTAAAATAAAAAATAGATATTAAAAGAGTAGATTTAGAATAGAAAAATATAATGGTGTTGAAAATAGAAGCTTTATGTGGCAAAATGACAAACGAAAAATTCCTAGATTTGTTGAAAATATTTTATGTGAGTGCTACGATTAAATAGAAAGTGTGCAATAATAAATGATAAAACAATAACAAGAAAAAAGGGGGTTTTTTTATGAGCACAAATGCTAGTGTATCAAACAAACATCCAAAGGGGTTGTATATTTGTAGTTTAGCATTTACTTTTGAAAGATTTGCTTACTATGGATGTAAGACATTATTATTGCTATTTTTAGCTGAGACAGTTGCTAAAGGTGGCCTAGGATTAGACAATGCCGATGCAGCTGTTATAGCGGCAAACTTAATTTCGTTTACTTATTTAGCTCCTATATTTGGTGGAATGATTTGTGACAGATGGATTGGTGCTAAATACTGTATAATGATTGGTTCTCTAATTATGGGAATAGGTTATATAGTTGGTTATTTTGCAACTAGCGTTATATGGGTTCATGCAATGATTATTTTAATATCTATCGGTACCGGATTTTTTAAAGGAAACCTTAGTGCACTCATAGGTGAGTTATACGATGATCCAAGTAGAAAGGACTCAGCATTTTCAATATCTTATACTTTTGTAAATATTGGAGCTTTGGCTGGTTCAATGAGTATAGGTATTCTATACACATCAACATTTGCAACTGTTATAGGTGGAGTAACTGTTTTAGGATTTAGACAATGTTTCTTGCTAGCGGGTATTGTCACTTTACTAGGTGGGGCTATATTTACAGTATTATCTCGTTATTTAGGTGATGCAGGTAAGTATCCACAAAAAGTTCTTGATAAATCAGGTAAGGTAGATTCTTCTAAATCTGGTACTACTAAACCTTTAACTAAGAAAGAAAAAAATAGAGTTATAGGTATATTCTTGTTGTCTTTTTTCTCAATACTTTTTTGGGTTTTCTACAATCAAGCTGGATCATCTCTAGCTCTATACATGAAAGATTATGTAAATATGAAAGTTGGTAGTTTTGAAATACCGATTATGTGGGTTGAGACTACATTTAATAGTGTAATGTGTATAGCTTTAGGCCCTGTTATGGCGCTTATCTGGACTAAATTATCAATGAGGAAAAAAGGTGACCTAACAATGGCTAAAAAAATGGCTTTAAGCTTCTTCTTCTTGGCTATAGGTTTTGTGTTTGTAATACTAGCGGAAGTCACAAGAGGTGTTGGAGCTCCAGCTACTGTTAAGACAAGTGTAATATGGTTGATATTATTTATAATCTTCCAGTCAACAGGAGAGATGTGTTTTTCACCATTAGGAAACTCACTTGTAAGTAAATACGCACCACCTAAATATCTATCTCTATTAATGGGCGTATGGACAGCGGCTACGTTTGTTGCAAATAAAACATCTGGTTATGTTCAAGGTATTATTGAAAAGATGGGACTAATGCAAGTTTTTATTGCTATACCTATTATGTTAGTTGTAGGTGTAGTAGTAATACTTATATTCAATAAAAAAATTACAGCACTTCTTACAGGAGATGATACAGATACTGAAATAGAAAATCTTAATGTAAATTAATTAATATTTAATATAAAATGTATTAATATCGATGAAAAATATATGAAATTATACCTATGAATAGGATGTCATAAAGTAATTAAAACTACTTATGACATCCTTTGTATTTTTGCACCAACATATATGGTATGTGTACACAAATTTAAGGTATAATTTAAATGTAAATGTGGAGTATCATTATTATTGCAAAATGATAGAAAAATAAATATTTGAAATCTTTAGAGTAATTAGTTTATTTTGTAGTATAATGTTATAAAGCAAATAAAATCATATGGAGCAATAATAGATGAATATACTTGATATAGGGATAGATATTGTTGAGATCGACAGGATAGCCATGGCAAGTAAAAAAAATGAGGGGTTCTTAAAGAGAATATTTACAGAAAATGAGATAGCACTTTTTAAGTCAAATGGATATAAACCTCATAGTATAGCTGGAAATTTTGCGGCTAAAGAGGCTATAAGCAAAGCACTTGGGACCGGAATTAGAGGATATAACTTTAAAGATATAGAAGTACTTAGAAATGAAGTCGGAAAACCAATAGTCAAAACATATAATAATCTTAATAAAATTTGCATAGATTATAATGTTTTAGAAATAAAAGTTTCGATTTCACACTGTAAAGAATACGCTGTAGCCAATGCAATGGTAATTATAAATAACTAGGGGTGATTTCATATGAATAAAACAGCTAAAGAAGTAATGACTACTGACGTGATAGTAGCTAAAGAAGAAGATAGTGTTGCAGATGTTGCAAAACTACTTATAGAGGAAAGAATTGGTGGACTTCCTGTAGTAAACTCTGAAAATAAAGTAGTAGGTATAATCTCTGAGACAGATATTATAAAAAAGGAAAAGTATATCGAACCTCCAATGTTTGTAAATCTGCTTGAAGGAATAATATTTTTAGATGATATAAGAAAGATGGAAGATGATATCAAAAAAGTCGCGGCATATAAAGTTGAAGACTTGATGTCAAAAGACATTGTAATGGTAAACATAAATGATTCTTTTGACCATGTAGCAAATATAATGATTAAAAAATCTATAAACCGAGTACCCGTGGTAGATGACGACAGCAAGCTAAAAGGCATAATTTGTAGATACGATATAATAAAGGCATTATACAATGAATAAACTTTATTAGGAGGAATTATGTGAAAAAAAAGTGGACTATTTTAGGTATTATGTTTTTGGCAATGGTTATAATCCTTATAGGTTGTCAAAAGAGAGCGTCCACAAAAGAAGAAGTGTATAAAGATTTTCAAAATAAGATTTATACAATGAAAGAATATACTTGCAAAGCAAAAGTAAAGGTGATAGGAAATAAGAGTCCGTACGAGTATGAATATATACATACGTACAAAAAAACGGATAATTATAGACTTGAAGTCATAGCACCAGAACATGTTAAGGGCAAAACCATAGAGTACAAAGGCGATAAAATCTTTGTAAAGAACCCAGAGATCGACGACTTAGTAGAGCTTCCAAACTCCGGTAAAAATAATCAATATCTTTTTATTGGAGATTTTATAAAGAATTATATAAAAAATGAGGAAGTAAATATGAAGTTAAAAAATGGAAATTTAGTTATTGAGACAGATATACCAGGAGATATTAAGTATTTTAAAAAACAAGTCCTGTATATCGATGCAGATACTAAATCTCCCAATAAAATGGAAATCTTAGACGACGAGGGGACTCCTAGGTTTATAGTTAACTATAAAGAATTCAAATACAAACGATGATGGGGGGTTGATTATGAAAAAGACAATAGCACCTACTTGGGTGGAAGTAAACCTAGATAACTTAAGATTCAACTTAGCAGGGGTAAGGAAACTTATTAAAAAGGATGTTAAAGTGTGTTGTGTGTTGAAAGCTGACTCTTATTCATGTGGATCAGTCGAAGTAGCTGAGGCGTTGGAAAAAGAGAATGTGGACTACTTCGCTGTCGCTAAACCTGAAGAGGGATTAGAATTAAGACATAGCGGAGTTGCAACACCGATACTAGTATTAGGTTATATTACTGAAGGGAGTGTTAGAGAGGCTATTTCATTGAATTTAACTTTTACTGTATATAGTTATGATACAGCTGTTAAGATAGATGAAGTTGCTTCTAGCTTAGGGTTGAGGGCAAAGGTTCATGTTAAGATAGATTCTGGTATGAATAGAATAGGATTTAAGCCGACTGAAGAATCGATTGAAGATATAGTGAAGATAAGTAAATTAAAAAATATAGAACTAGAAGGACTGTATACACACTTTGCAACTGCAGATGAAACTGATAAGACCAAATCTAAGATGCAACTTAAAAACTACTTGTTTGTAGTAGATGGGTTAAAGGCTAGAGGGGTAAGTGCTCCTATTGAGCACGTATCAAACAGCGCTGCTACTATAGATTTACCTGAAGCTAACTTCAATATGGTTAGACCGGGAATTATGCTTTACGGACACTATCCATCAGAAGAGGTATTTAAAGATAAAGTAGAACTTAAACCTGTTCTAAAATTTAAATCTACAATCACAAATATCAAGACTATAGAAAAAGGTGACGGAATAAGTTATGGATTTACTTATACAGCCGAAAAAACAGAAACAATAGCGACTGTAGCTGTAGGATATGCAGATGGATTTACTAGAATACAAAAAAATCCCAAGATCTTAATCAAAGGTGAAATGTGTGATGTAGTTGGTAGAATTTGCATGGATCAACTTATGGTAAGAATAGACAAAGATCTAGACATAAAAGTTGGAGATGAGGTTATACTATTTGGAGAAGGTGAAGCAACAGCAGAGAGAATAGCTAAAGATTTGGGTACAATAAACTACGAAGTTCTATGTATGATATCAAGAAGAGTTGATAGAGTATACATGGAAAATAATAGAATTGCCAAAGTGACTAGTTATTTGTTAAAATAAAGTTATAAAGTATACTCTGGGAGGCGATTTTGTGCAAGATAACTGTAATGAAAAAATTGAATTTACTCTACCTGATTCTCTAATTACCGAAGTAGATACAATAGTTCAAATGGAGAACAGTAATAGGGAAGATTTTGCAAAAGCAGCTTTTCAGTTCTATATAACTCAGAAAAAAAGAATATTTTCAAAGGAATCGATGAAAGCGGGTTATACAGAAATGGGCCAAATTAATTTATCTTTAGCAGAACTTGGGATGACAATAGAAGTTTTATCTTCCGACGAAAAAGATGAGGGGGAGATTGCTAAAGGTGAGTACTAATAATAGTGATATAAAGCGTGGGGATTTGTACTACGCTGATTTGAGTCCAGTAATTGGATCAGAACAAGGTGGAGTAAGACCCGTTTTAATTGTGCAAAATGATGTCGGCAATAAATACAGTCCTACTGTTATAATATCTGCGATAACTTCGCAGATCAACAAGGCTAAATTACCTACACATGTTGAAATTAGTTCCAATGAATATGGGCTGAACAAGGATTCTGTAATTTTGTTGGAGCAAATAAGGACAATAGACAAAAAAAGATTGAGAGAAAAAATAGGTTGCCTAGATGAAGATATGATGATGAAGGTTGAAGCTGGTCTTCAGATCAGTCTAGGGCTGTTTGTTTTATAAAACTAGAATCTATGTAGAGTCTTAACAGTGTTGAGGCTCTTTTTATTTGAAAATTTAATACTTATAAGTAAAGATACATCATTTGAAATTTAGATATATAATTTTTTAAATTAAGCAGATAATACTAGAATGTTAAGATATGTTACAAATTAAAAAAAACATAAAAAAAACAATTCAAAAGTGATATAATAGTAAGGAATTGACAAACACTAATTATTTAAGGGAGGTAATCGAATGAGAGACCATAAAGGATTAAATGAGCGCGCATGTACTATCAGAAAAGATATACTTACGATGATTCATGACGCTAAATCAGGACATCCAGGGGGGTCGCTATCAGCAGTTGAAATTCTTACTGCTCTATATTTTGATGAAATGAATATAGATTCCTCAAAGCCTAAGATGGAAGATAGAGATAGATTTGTACTATCAAAAGGACATGCAGCCCCAGCTCTTTACGCAGTTTTAGCTGAGAAGGGCTATTTTGATAAAGAAGAGTTAAAGGGACTAAGAAAGATAGGCAGAATGTTACAGGGGCATCCTGATATGAAAGGAACACCTGGAGTTGAGATATCTACAGGATCATTAGGACAAGGATTTTCAGCAGCTTGTGGTATGGCTATGGCCTCAAAATTAGATAATGCACCGTGGAATGTATATGCTTTACTTGGAGATGGAGAAATACAAGAGGGCATAGTTTGGGAAGCAGCCATGAGTGCAGCTCACTATAAACTTGATAATATAGTTGCATTTTTAGATAATAATGGACTTCAAATAGATGGAAATGTTGAAGATGTAATGGATGTAGGGTCGATTGTAAATAAATTTAAGGCATTTGGATGGAATGTTATAGAAATAGATGGTCATGATTTTGACCAAATATTTGCAGCTCTAGACATGTCGAGATCTACAGTTGACAAGCCTACTATGATAGTTGCCAAAACTATAAAAGGTAAAGGTGTATCTTTTATGGAAGATCAAGCTGGATGGCATGGTAAAGCACCGAGCGATGAAGAGCTTGAAAGAGCACTAGCCGAGTTAGGAGGTAACGACAATGAGTAAAATAGCTACTAGAGAAGCGTACGGAAAAGCATTAGTAAAATTAGGTCAAAAAAATGATAAAGTAGTTGTTTTAGATGCAGACTTATCGAAGTCGACTAAAACTCACGATTTTAAAATAGAGTTCCCAGATAGATTTTTCAACATGGGGATAGCAGAACAAAACTTGATTGGAGCTGCTTGTGGTCTTTCTACAGCTGGTAAAATACCATTTGCCAGTACATTTGCTATGTTTGCAACAGGAAGAGCATATGAAGTGATCAGAAACTCAGTATGTTATCCAAAATTAAATGTAAAAGTTTGTGCAACACATGCTGGACTTACTGTAGGAGAAGACGGTGCTTCTCATCAAAGTGTTGAGGATATATCGCTAATGAGAACAATACCAAACATGACTGTATTAGTACCTGCAGATGCTGAAGAAACAGACCAGATGATATTTGCAGCAGCTGAGTACAATGGACCGGTATATGTTAGATTAGGTAGAAGTGGAGTTCCGACTATATTTGATGAAGATTACAAATTCGAAATAGGTAAAGGAACAGTTATAAAAGACGGTAGTGATGTTACTATAATCGCCTGTGGAATCATGGTAAGTGAAGCTATGGAAGCAGAGAAAAAATTGTCTGAAGAGGGAATAAGCGCTAGAGTAATAAACATGTCTACTATCAAGCCTATTGATAAGGATTTAATAATAGAATCAGCTAGGAATACTAGGTTAATAGTGACAGCAGAAGAGCACAGTATTATAGGTGGGCTTGGGTCTGCTGTTAGCGAAGTTGTTTCAGAAGAAGCGCCAGTTCTTGTTAAAAAAGTTGGGGTTAAAGACACTTTTGGAGAGTCTGGAACACCTGGAGAACTTCTTAAGAAATACGGATTAACTTGTGATAATATAGTAGAAACTGTTAAAAGTTCATTAAATATGTTAAAATAATTTTTAAATAAATAAAGTATTATCCCTATATTTCGTTGAAATATAGGGATTTTTTAGTGTAATAGAACAGGTCAAATCCATTTGCAGTTAAATAATTGCTTTCCATTTTTATTTTGTAACTGCACGTGCAGAAGGATTTAGCATTAAATCACTACTATGTTCCATAATGACGTTAGAAGTATCCATAAATTTGCAGGATAACCAATTAACTATTTCTTGAAATAAATGCTCTTCTTTATCAGAAAAAGAAGCTATCAGCACTTTTCCTATAATGCTACGCTATGTCTTTATAATCCAAGAGTGTAACTTGTTTCTAAATCTAAAGTTACAGTTACCTCTTTTACCTCTATTTCGTATAACTCTAAGTATTTACCTGCATTATCTATAGTGGATTTATAGTCAGGTATACGATTAATAAATCCGTCTTTCACATCATAGACTGTAAGAGAACTTTTTTTAACAATCTCTTGCTTTGTTATATACTTTTTTACAAATGGAGTTGCCTGTGATTCTGCTGATAACAATTTTCGCTTTAATTGGAGAATCTTTACCATTTAATAAATTAGTTGGTATTTTGTATCCTTATACTGGCTATATGGGTGTGATGATATTAGTTTGTACATTGTTTAGGCAAGTTACAAAAAGATGGGGAAAAGTAAATTAGATAATAAATATGTTGATTAATTGGGATAGAAATAGACAGGAATGGCATTGTATAGGGCAATGCCATTTTTATTTATGTAAAAATATATATTGTATTGAAAAAGGTTTATAGTTTTAAATGAAAAAAAATTCAAAACTGAATAATTTAAGTCATTGATATGTTCAGCTTTATATAATGTAAAATTTGGGTTATATTTATTAAAATTAGGCAAAATAATACCGATAATTGTTAAAAATAAATTAAAAGATATAACAATTCGCGCTTGCCTCTAAAATGAAATTATTATATAATAAGAAAAACATATTGAAGTCAGAAAATTAATAATCTTTCAATCTTTCTGAAATGTATAATATGAAGGCAACTCATATAAGATATTTAATAGAGAAAAACTTTGCAAAAAAACAGTAGAGCAGAAAGTTATCAGAAGGAGGTATAATATGAACGAGAATAAAGCCAGTTTTGGAACGATAGTAAGTTTCGCTGGGGCATACGTCGCAACGGTAATAGGTTCAGGATTTGCAACAGGGCAAGAGATAATGCAGTTCTTCACGTACTATGGTTACGGGGGAGTTACAGCGGGAATTATATCAATGATTGTATTTATGTGGATAGGTTCATTACTTATGATGAAAGGTAAAGAGCTACAACTAAAAGATGATAACAAGATTTACCATGTTTTCTGTGGTAAAGTGCTAGGAACATTCTTTGAATGGTTTGGGCCAGCATTCTTGTTTGGAGTATTTGTCGTAATGATATCTGGGGCAGGAGCTACTCTTACTGAATACTATGGACTACATCCAATGGTAGGTAGAGTTGGTATGGCTTTAGTCTCATTTTTAACAGTTTCTCTTGGGCTTGATAAGTTATCTAAAATACTAGGTGGAATAGGGCCTATAATAATTGTATTTACAATTTTAGTTGGAGCTATAAGCCTATACAGAAATTTTGGTAATTTAGCAGCAAGTGCTGAGTTAGTTAAATCTTTAAATGTTGCAAAGCCAACGCCAAATGAGTATTTATCAGGAATTATTTATGCAAGTTATAATGTTATTATAGTTATGGCATTCTTAACGGGTCTAGGAGCAACAGCAAAGAGTAAAAAAGAAGGTATGTGGGGTGGTATACTTGGAGCAGTTGCACTTATGTCAGCAGCGATAGTAATGCATTTGGCAATTCTTTCAGATGTAGGAAATCTATATACAAAGGCGATACCGGCGTTATTCTTAGCGGATAAGATATCTCCGTTAGTAGGTATAGCTTTCTCTGTTATACTTATACTGGGTATCTATACAACAGCATCACCTCTTCTATGGTCGGTAGCAAATAGAGTAGTCCCACAGGAGTCTCCAAAGTTTAAAATTACTGTATTTATAGTAACTATACTTGGTCTAGTAGGTGGATTCTTACCATTTGACAAACTTGTTGGTATACTGTATCCATATACTGGTTACATGGGAGTACTTATACTTGTATGTGCACTTGTAAGACAAATTACAGGTAAGTGGGGAGATGTATCACAGTACCAAAAAACTAAATCACACATGAAGTATAAATAAAAACTAATAAAAATAATATATCAATGTTTATAGAGAGAGCTATCTTAATAGATAGCTCTCTTTTTGTTTTAAGGTTAGTTAAAATATAAATGTATCTTTAGTATCCTAATATCAATCAAACATATATATAGATCATTAGAGAAATTAATATTATATAAAACACTTGGAGAAATCGCTTAGAGAAATAATTTTTGATCGAAATAAGCAAAGGTCTAATTAATCATAAAAAAGCATATTATTAATTAGATAGGAGTGATAAATTTGAATATTAGGTTTAATATGAAGGGCTTAGTATACGGAATTATTATTTTAGCACTTATTTTAGGCGGTTTCTTAGTTATACCTGGAATGTTTGTAGAGAAGACAAAATCTATTGACTATACAGTGCTTCAAAGAGAAGCTGTTCCAGAAAAAATACTAGATATGATGGATAAGTACACAAATGAAGAGAGAGCATTGGTTGCTAAAATGGGGAGTAAAATATACATAATGGTTACTAGAGGGGAAAAGAAGTTTGGTATCGAAATGGACAGTATAGAAAAATTTGATGAAGAGGGCAAAGAAGTGGTAAGGGTAAAGGCGAAGTATAAAAATAAGGAAGACTCTATGCCGTACTTAATAGTAGAAACAAATTTAGAAAATTTACCTGACAGAGTAGAGCTTGAAATTTCTAAATAGAATGGAGTAAATTCAAAAAGTGAGTATCATAGAGCAAATCCAAAAAACGATTGAAATAAGATTGTGAAATAGAGTAAAATAAGACCTAAATTGTAAAAGTTATATTTACAGTCTAGGTCTTATTTTATCTATGTTTTCTATAATATATTTCGAATTTCTGTCACTATCATATCTAGCTGTTTGTCGTGAGGCTCGGTTGGAACTGTATCTAAAATCTGAAAATCGAAAGCGACTCCAATAGTTTTAGCATCGGTTCTTATGTTTTCTAAAAAGCGATCGTAAAGTCCTGCTCCATATCCCAACCTAAAGCAATTTAAATCAAAAGCTACTCCTGGAACGATAACTACATCAATTGATTTAAGATCGATGTGAGAATTTGTATTTAAGGGTTCTCGAATACCGTAAGTACTTATAGAGATCCCTTCTTCTAAATCTGTTATCTCAGCAGGTATCAATTTTTTTTGATCTAGTACAGTAATTGGGCTACAGACCATTTTTCCTAGCGATTTTAATTTGTTAACTAGTCTATCCATTTGTACTTCATTTTTGAAGTCTAAATACAACATTATATTATCTGCTTTTTTTATTTCATCTAAACTTATGATTTTGTCTACTATTGTATTTGAGGCATTATTTACAAAGTCGGAGCTCTTATTTTTTCTGATCTCTAAAATTCCTTTTCTTATAGATTTTTTCATATCAAATTCCTTTCCTTGTGATATAATGTGAAGATGATTTACAACTATATTATAATAATTAATTTTTATTTGCAATTAAATAATAAATTTAGTTAAATGTATTAAAAAAAAGGTAAAACATATAATATATAAGAGTTTATTTAAAAGGAGATGCACTGAATGATTTCAAAGAAAAAAGCTTTACTTATTTCGATTGTATTGGTCGTTTTAACGGCTTTAACTACATCGACTGTTACACTTGCGTTAGGCGACAAAGTTATGATAGCAAGAGATACATATGAACAGTACAAAAAATATAACAAGCTTATAGCACTTGAATCGCTTATAAAAGAAGACTACTATAAAAAGCCAAAGGATGAAAAATTGGTAGAAGGAGCGATGAAAGGGTTGTTTGCCGGAACAGAAGATAGATACTCAACTTACTATACAAAATCTGAGATGGATAGATTAATTGAAGAAAATAAAGGATCTTATGTAGGTGTTGGAATGTACATCGGATCAACTGAAGAAGGAGAATTAACTGTTATACCTATGGATGGATCTCCAGCTAAAAAGAGTGGAATAAAGGAAGGTGACATTCTAGTTAAAGTTAGTGGAAAACTAGTTTCTGCAAAAAATTCGGACGAAGCTGTTAGCCTAATAAAAGGTAAAGAAGGAACTACGGTAGATTTGGTAGTAAAAAGAGATGGTAAAGAGAGAAAAATTAATATTGAGAGAAAAGAAATTGTCGAACATACTATTGAAAGTAAGGTTGTAGGTGACAATTTAGGTTACATCAAAATAAAGCAGTTTATAGATACTACTTATGATGATTTCGAGAAGGATTTAAAAAAATTAAAAGAAAAAAATATAAAGGGATTGGTTATTGACGTTAGAAGTAATCCAGGTGGAAACTTAGCAATAGTTAGTGAAGTTGCAGATTCTCTTATCGGTGAAGGAACTATAGTTTACACTAAAGATAATAAAGGAAATACAGAATACCTTAAATCTGACAAAAGAAAACTTGATCTTCCTATAGTAGTTTTAACGAATGGAGAGAGTGCTTCGGCATCTGAGATATTGACTGCCGCTATTATAGATAATAAAGCGGGAATATCCGTTGGGACTAAGACATTTGGGAAAGGTTTAGTGCAATCAGTTAAAACTTTGAAGGACGGCTCAGGATACAAACTTACGACTGCTCAATACTTTACACCAAATGGAGAATATATTAATGAAAAGGGTATAAAACCTACGATAGAGGAAAAGGATGAAAAGAAACAATTGGATGTTGCGATAAAATGGATTCAGGAAGAAATAAGCAAGTAGTGGTATAAAAATCTATCGACATGACTATATTATTATATGAGTATCTTTAAACTTGGAATAAATTAACAAAATAAAGTTATAAAAAATATTTGATTTTAAAAATGATTAGTGTTATTTTAAATATTGTAGAATAATACATAATAATGAAAAATAAGTTTTATTTTAGTGTCTTTTTAAATATTTTGTATTTTTCTAGAAGGAGATACGGCTATTTATATTGAATATAAATAAGTAAGTTAATAATGAAATAGGAAGTGAGATTATGAAAAAATCTAAATTGCAAATTGTTAACTTTCAAGAGTATAAAGACAGAAAAAAACAATTGGAAGTAGATAGAGAAGAATTACTTAAGTTAATAACTAAAGCTGTGATAACAAAATAGGGAGTATATACTCCCTATTTTGTTTGCTAGTAAAATTTTTGAGATGTAATATAATCTTTGAAATCATTGAAATCAGTGTCATTAGAAAACTCTACCGTTTCTGATTTTTCGCTTTCAAAGTTTTTTAAATAAACAGTGTGCTTGCTGTTTATTTTATTGTAGTATATACATTTATAACCATTGTTGTAAAGATCCTTAGGTTTTGAAAGGTTATTCATATAATCAACTCCTTATATTTAGTACGATTTTTTTATTGGATATCTATATTCTTACTAAATAGAGAAAATATATACAATATTATTTTGTGTAAAAAAAATCAATAATTTCCTGGGAAATTATTGATAAAAGGAGTAATATATTGAATATAAGTGTAAAATGTATAATAAAGATGTTGTAAATTTAAAGTTTGCTTTATATGATGTAAAAACTAATCAAAAGTTAAAAATAAAAGTATAAGAAATAGGAAGGGGATTAAAGTGAGTTTACTACAAAGTATTTCGAGAAATATATATTCTCTAAACGAAAAAGCAATGGATAAAACTAAAGTGAGGCTGGACAGACTTATACATCCAACTGAAAGTTTAGGAAAACTAGAGGATATTTGTATAAAATTAGCAGGTATATACGAAAATGACAACTTCGATATACAAAAAAAGGCTATCATAGCATTTGGATCCGATCACGGCGTTTATGAAGAAGGGGTTGCACCAGATCCACAAGATATAACTAGACTTCAATTTCCGAACTTTGTGAAAGGAATTTGTGGAGTGGGAGCACTTAGCAAATTTGTCGGTGCAGATGTGATAGCCGTGGATGTTGGAATCAACTCTGATGAAAAACTTGAAGGTGTTTTGGATTGCAAAATTAGAAAAGCTACATCTAATATGGCAAAAGGACCTGCGATGACTAGAGAGGAAGCTATTAGATCCCTAGAAATAGGAATTGAAATGGCAGAGAGCTGTATTGTTAAGGATTATAAAATTATAGGTGTTGGTGAAATGGGAATTGCAAATACTACTCCAACTACAGCTATAATATCTGTGATGTCTGGATGTGATCCAGAAGAAATAACTGATAAAGGTTCTGGGCTAAAGGCAGAGAGATTAAAACACAAGGCTCAAGTTATCAGAGACTCTATAGAAATAAACAACCCGAATCCTACTGATGGGATAGATGTTCTGCATAAAGTTGGAGGATTTGAAATTGGAGCTATGGCAGGTGTTATTTTAGGATGTAGTGCAAATAGAATACCGGTTGTCTTAGACGGATATATATCATATGCAGCTGCATTGATAGCCTATAGAATAAATCCAAAGGTATTAGAATATACACTGGCATCGCACTTATCTTCTGAAGTAGGAGCAAAGAAAGCATTAGAACTTTTAAAACTAAGTCCATTCTTAGATATGAATATGAGACTTGGTGAAGGAAGTGGTGCGGCTCTAGGCTTTAGTATAATAGATGCAGCAGTATATACATATAAAAACATGGCTACTTTTGATGAAATAGATATGGGGAGATAGCATATGAGTAATATAGTTGTTATAACTGGAGGATCTAGATCAGGAAAAAGCTGTTTTGCAGAATCTCTCTGTTTGAATCAAAACAACAGCACAGCGTATATAGCTACTTCAATACCATTTGATGAAGAAATGTTGGACAGGGTAAATAAACACAGAGAGCAAAGAAGTGATGAATGGGAAACATATGAAATATATAAAGATGTACATAAAGAGATAAATAAAATAGATAAAAGGCACAACACAGTTATACTAGATTGTGTGACGCTTTTGGTAAACAACCTAATGTTTGATTATAATCAAGATGTAGATAACATGAGTAGAGAAGAAATAGATAGAATGAAAGAACATGTCTACGATCAAATAGAAAAATTGATATTAGAAATAAAAAAGACGGACTTGTACTTTGTATTTGTAACAAATGAACTTGGAATGGGAGTAATGCCAGACAACAAACTTAGCAGGATTTACACAGATATTGCTGGAAAGGTAAATCAGTATATATCCAAAATGAGTGATGAAGTATATTTTGTTGTTAGTGGAATTCCTATGAAGATAAAGGGGTAAATATGAAAAGATTTATACTTACGTTGCAGTTTTTAACAAAAATACCAATTAAATACAATTCAGGCTTCGATGAAGAATTTCATAAAGGTATAGTTTATTTTCCACTAGTTGGATTTGTAGTAGGGGTTATTACATTCCTTGTAGGTATGCTTTCGCAAAATATATTTCCAGGGCTAGTTACATCTGTGCTGATAGTATTGGCAGAAGTATTGCTTACAGGAGGACTTCATATTGATGGATTGGGCGATACTTTCGATGCGCTCTACAGCTACAGAGACAAGGAAAAGATGCTTGAGATAATGAAAGATTCAAGGCTTGGAACGAACTCATTGCTTGCTATAGTATTCTTAGTAATATTAAAGATAGGATTTATATATAGTTTCATAGAAGCAAATATGATGTGGATAGTACTATTTATGCCAATGGCTTCTAGATTTGCTGTTATATGGATTACATATAAAACAGAGTCCCCAAGAGAAAAAGGAATGGGAAATGTATTTATTGGTAAAGCAACATTGTCTATGATTATAACTGCTTTACTGTATAGCACAGTTATAATTTTTGTTTTAGGAAGATGGACATTGATGCTGAATAATTTCGAAATTGTTGGAGCTCTAACATCTCTAGCTGTTTTAATAATCTTTGTAGAATTATTTAAAAGGCATGTCTATTCAAAAATAGATGGAATAACAGGCGATATACTCGGATGTACAATTGAACTATCAGAAGTAGTCTATATAATATTTTTGTATGTTTTTTTATTTTTATAATATATATAGGGTGATAATATGATAAAATTAATATTGGTAAGGCATGCTGTTACGAGTGCCAATGAAAAAGGAAGGTTGTCTGGATTTGCAGACAGTACTTTAAGTCAATTAGGAGAAGGACAAGTTCATAAGCTTGTAGATTATCTCAAAGATATCCCTATAGATAAGATATATACATCCAGTTCGATAAGGACTCAGAAAACAATTGATTTGATATCTAAGTCGAAGGGTATAGATATAGAGATTATTGAGAATCTCAATGAACTAAATTTTGGAGATTTTGATGGATACACATTTAAAGAGATTGAAAAAAAGTTTCCTAAAGAATATTTAGATCTATTAAATGATGGGGATAATTATAGATTTCCAAATGGGGAATCTCTAGTAGAATCATATAATAGAGTTTCAAAAGAGATAGAGCTTATATTAAAAAATGCTAATAGCAAAGATATTGAGAATATTCTAGTCTGTTCACATGCTGGATCGATTAGAAATATAGTTTCATATCTGATCTCTAGAGACTATAAAAATCACTGGAATTACAAAATTGACAATTCATCTGTTTCAATTGTAGAGATTGACAACGGATTTTCGGTTTTAACAATGCTAAATAACACAGAGTTCTTAAAATAGAATAATTTTACTAAAGAAGGTTATAAAATATTAAAAGGGAAAAAGGTTAAATGCCTTTGCAGCCCCCGCTACTGTATGACTGACGAAACTATAATTAATCCACTATCTTATGATGGGAAGGGTATAGAAGTAGGTCGAAGTCGAGCCAGGATACCTGCCTTATTTAGTTGTTACAGAATCTTCGGGGTGAAAGATTTTACTTATATAGCCAATGATAGTATAAGTCCTAATTTCCGTAATTAGGGCTTTTTTTATTATAACTAATAAATCGAGGTGATAAAATGGGTAGGAAAGTGATGTTACAGGGAACGGCTTCAAATGTAGGAAAGAGTATAATTGCAGCGGGATTGTGTAGAATTTTTTACCAAGATGGGTTTGCGGTTTCGCCGTTTAAATCACAGAATATGGCCCTTAATTCGTTTATAACTGAAGAGGGATTAGAGATTGGAAGAGCACAGGCTTTTCAAGCAGAAGCAGCAAATATAAAGCCAAAGGCAGATATGAATCCTATTTTGTTAAAACCCACGGGCAATAATTCTTCTCAAGTTGTAGTTCTTGGTAAGCCTGTTGGAGATATGAATTCTAACCAATACCATGACTACAAGTTAGATTTGATAGAAGTTTTAAAAAATAGTTTTGAAGGACTACAAAATGAACACGATATAGTTGTTATGGAAGGCGCTGGAAGTGCGGCTGAAATTAATTTGATGGATAGAGATATTTCAAATATGAAGATGGCTGAAATCGCAGATGCTCCAGTGATATTAATCTCTGATATCGACAGAGGTGGTGTATTTGCTTCTATAGTTGGGACTTTAAATCTGATGGATGTAGTAGATAGAAGTAGAGTAAAGGGAGTTATAATAAATAAATTTAGAGGAAGAAAAGAGCTTATTACAAGTGGAGTAGAAATGCTAGAAAAAATTATAGAGATACCTGTTTTAGGAGTTGTACCATATAGCGATATAAAAATTGAAGATGAAGATAGTGTTACCAATAAATTTCAACATAAGCCTACGAGAAACGACGTACACATTGAAGTCATAAGAACTCCGTATATGTCTAATTTTACTGATTTTGATATATTAGAGACTCAGGAAGATGTTAGTTTGAGATATGTTGAACATGGGGAATTTTTAAGCAATCCTGATATTGTGATAATACCGGGAACAAAGAATACAATCAGAGATCTTAAGTATATAAAATCAAATGGTTATGATGAACAAATAAAATCATTTGAGAGAAAAGGTGGGTTAGTAATCGGTATTTGCGGAGGCTATCAGATGTTAGGTAAAAGTCTAAAAGATCCTGATTTAATTGAATCAGACACTTTAGAAATTGACGGATTGGGTCTATTAGATATTGAGACTATATTCAATAAAGATAAGACTACTACCCAAGTTAAAGCCGAGATAAATACAGATACAGGAGTATATCTTAATGGTCTAAAAAATCAAAGCATAAGTGGATACGAAATACATATGGGAACTTCTGTTTTGGGAAGTGGTTCCAAGAGTTTCGATACTATTGTAAACAAACTTGGTAAAGAAGTCTGTTATGCAGAAGGAAGCGTAAATGATAAAGGAAATGTAGTGGGAACTTACATACATGGAGTATTTGACGACATAGACTTTACGAGAGCTCTGCTAAATAATATAAGGGAACTAAAAGGTTTAGAAAAATTAAAAAGCAATATAAAATCTTATAGTGATTATAAAAATAGAGAGTACGATAGATTGGCAGAATTCCTAAGGGAACATTTAGATATAGAAAAAATTTATGAAATTATGAAATAGTAGAGATTAAAAGAGTAGTATCTACTTTGATAGAAACGGGGTTAGAAAGTGAAAAAGTTAGTAATTGCAGGAACTAGCAGTGGAGTTGGAAAGACCACAATATCGCTTGGCATAATGAAGGCGCTTAAAAATAGAGGTTTAAAGGTTCAACCGTACAAAGTAGGCCCAGACTATATCGATCCATCTTACCACACTTTTATTACAGGTAAACATTCAAGAAATCTCGATTCATATATGTTAGATGATGAAAAGATAAAGTATATAGTTGAGGAATCTTCAAAGGATGCTGATATTTCAATAATTGAAGGAGTTATGGGACTTTACGATGGATTTGGTACTGATATTGACAACTGTACAACTTCATACACATCAAAAATATTAAAATCCCCGGTTATACTGGTTATCAATGGAAAAGCAATGGGAGCTTCAAGTGCTGCAACTGTTATGGGTTATCAACAAATAGATAAAAGTGTTGATATTAAAGGTGTTATAGTAAATAACGTAAAAACAGAGAGCCACTTCAGTATAGTAAAAGAATCAATAGAGAAATACTGTAATGTAGAGGTTCTTGGATATTTACCTCCAAATAATGCACTTTCATTAGAGAGCAGACATTTAGGGTTGATACCTAGTATGGAGATAGAGTCTCTAGAGAAAAAATTAGATATACTATCAGATGAGATAGAAAAATATGTAGACGTTAACAGATTACTAGAGATTTCAGAAAGCAAATCTATTACAAGTGGATATGATTTGGAAAAAGTTGTTGATTCATATGGATTGAGAGAATGTGCAAAAGGAAAAACTATAGCAGTTGCTTTTGATAAGGCGTTTAACTTTTACTACAGAGAAAATATAGATCTTCTTGAAAAAATAGGTCTCTATGTGGTATTTTTCAGTCCGCTAAATGATGAAGTGGTTCCAAAAGCGGATTATATTTACATCGGTGGAGGTTTTCCTGAGATTTATGCAAAAGAGATATATTTAAATGAAAGCATGAGAAAATCAATACGAGATTCACACAAGAAAGGAACTCCGATATACGCTGAATGTGGGGGTCTTATGTATCTAGGTGGAAGTCTGACAGATTTAGATGGTACAAACTACGAGATGGTAGGAATTTTCGAAGGAACTAGTGAAATGACTAACTCCTTAAAGCGATTTGGGTACTGCTATGGAATAGCAAAATTAGATACTGCCTTGTCTAAAAAGGGAGAAGTGATAAAAGGGCATGAATTTCATCACTCGACATTTGAAAGTGAAGAAAAATGTGCTTATACCATGATAAAGGAAAGAGATGGCAAAAAGATATCAGAGTGGAATGGTGGATACAGCAAGGGCAATACCTTGGCTACATATTTACATACACACTTTTACGACAATATAGATTGCTTAAAGAATTTTTTACAAAGAGGAAAAATATAAAATGAATTTAATATATATTTACTTAGGATATATAGTTGATTTAATTGTAGGGGATCCTTACTCTTTTCCCCATCCTGTGAAGTATATAGGGAAACTTATAAAAGTCTTAGAGAATTTTGTAAGAAGGGTTTTTAAAACAGATGAAGACCTTAAAAAAGGAGGATTTATACTATGTATTGTCACAGTTCTTACAACTTACGTCGTAACTTATTTGATAGTTAGGTTATTTAAATTTAATTCTGTATCGTATATTCTGATAAACGGAATTATTATTTACACTACATTTGCTACAAAGTGCCTTAAAGATGAAGCTGTAAAAGTCTACGATGTACTTAAAACTGGAGATATTGAAAAGTCTAGAATTCAATTATCATATATAGTTGGCAGAGATACAACCAATCTAAGTGAAAAAGAAATCATAAGGGCTACTGTCGAAACTGTTGCAGAGAACACAGTCGACGGAATAATGTCTCCTATGTTCTACGCATTTATAGGTGGAGCTCCACTTGCAATGGCGTATAAAGCTGTAAATACTCTGGACTCTACTGTAGGATATAAAAACGAAAAGTACATAAACTTAGGATTTGCATCTGCTAAACTTGATGATATCGCAAACTATATTCCTGCCAGATTATCGGTATTATTTATTCCAATCGCAAGCTTTATTTTAGGTTATAACCTAAAGGATAGCTTTAAGATAGGCATTAGGGATAGAAAAAATCATAAGAGTCCGAACTGTGCATTTTCAGAAGGTGCAGTTGCTGGGGCTTTGGGGGTTCAATTAGGTGGAACTAATGTGTACTTTGGAAAAGAAGTGTATAAGCCAACAATTGGAGATAAATTATACGAAATTGAAGAAAAGAATATAGTCGATACTAACAAAATTATGTACATGTCATCTTTTGTATCGTTGTTGGCATTTACAGGAATATATATTTTAATAAATTAATTAGAGGTGTTCAGATGAAAGATTTAGGGCATGGAGCTGACATAAACAGTTTGGCAAGATTTTATAACAAGGACCCAAGAGAGATAATAGATTTTAGTTCAAATATAAATCCAAATATTATCAAGGATTTAGAAAAACATGTATATGAAGGGTTTAAACTTTGTAAGAGCTATCCAGATATAGATTATCAAAACCTGAGAAATAATTTATCCGATTATCTGGACGTAGATTCTAAATACATAATTCCCGGCAATGGTGCGACTGAAATTATATATTTACTAATGAAATCTATAGGTAAACGACTTGCGGTTCTAAATCCGACATTCTCTGAATACGGAAGATCTGCATATCTTAATGGTCTTGATGTATTGGATTTGTATTTAGATAAGGACCAGGGATTTAGAGTTGATATAAACCAAATAGTAGAAAATCTAGACAGATTTGACAGCCTATTTATATGCAATCCAAATAATCCAAGTGGAAATGTTCAGGATATATTGAAACTAATGGATTTATTGCATAAGAACAATAAACTTCTTATAGTAGACGAGACTTTTATGGAGTTTGTAGGAGATGAACAAGATTATTCGCTTTTAAAATATGTGGAAAACAATAAAAATTTATTTATAATTAAGGCGGCTACAAAATTCTTTGGCCTGCCTGGTCTTAGATTAGGCTATGGAATAACTAGCAATAAAGAAATTTTAGAAAGAATATACAAATTCAAAGAACCTTGGACTATAAACACAATCGCAGATCATTTGTCAAATTATATATTCAGTGACAAAGGCTACATACAACAGAGCAAGATAGGTGGTAGACTTGAAAGAGAGTTTTTATTAGAAAGGTTAAAAGGTATCGAAAATTTAGAAGTATACGATTCTGATACAAACTTTATACTAATAGAATTAATAAATAAAAAGTCATATCAAGTAAAAGTAGAAATGTTTAAAGACCACAGCATTTTAATTAGAGATGCGTCAAACTTTAAAGGTTTAGACGACTCGTATATAAGGATAGCTGTAAAATCTCGTGAAGACAATTTGCGAATTATAAAATCATTAGAAAGAGTTGTGGGTTAATATGAAATCTAATGGAATGTATCCAGCTTCATGTGGGGAATTAGTACAGGGACTATTGGGAAATACAGAGTTTTTATGTTCGTATGCTGTAGATTTGTTCTCTCATGTAGTTATTGAAGAAAAACTTGAAGATATTAATACTATTAGCCTAAATACACAAAAATCTAGAGCAGCTCTTGAGAAAGTATTTGATAGATTTTCTCTACCATTAAAAGAAACCGAAAATATATCAATAGACATATTTAGCAGTATTCCAACAGCAAAGGGAATGGCTAGTTCCACTGCAGATATTGGCGCCACAATAATGGCGACGCTTTCACTTATAAATAAAGCAATGAGTGATGAGGAGATATCTAAGTTGGCGGCGGAGATAGAACCTACAGATTCTACGCTTATCAAGTCAAATTGTATATTCGATCCACTTACTGGAGAGGTAGAGGAAAATTTAGGATTTTTGGAAAATTGTAAGGTAGTTGTTCTAGAACCAGACGAGATACTTTTAACATCGAATACTAGAGGGCTTAAAGATTACTATTCTAAGAAAGAATCGAATAGAAAGACTACTGAAAAGGCATTTTCATTGTTACAACAAGGATTTAAAGACAGCGACTTGAAACTTATAGGTCAAGCTTGTAATATGAGCAGTTTGGCAAATGAAAATATACATAAGAAAGCTCATCTCGAAAAGATAATGGAGATTTCAAATAGATATGAGGGTTACGGTGTAAATGTAGCTCACAGCGGTACTGTAGTTGGAATCTTGCTGGATGAAGATATGGATGAAAGTGTAATTATCGACAGAATAGTGAGAGAAAATATCAACTCGGTATATAAAAATATATACACATTAAAAGTAATAGCAGGTGGCGCAAAGGGGGACAAAAATGAACTATATTAAAAATCCAATGAAAATAGAAGATAGAAGTTTCGAGATTATACAGGAGATAATCGATGAGATAAGACCTGATTATAAGTTTGAAAATGAACTTGAAGAAAAGATAATAAAGCGTGCAATTCATACTACAGCTGATTTTGATTATTTGGATATACTGGAAATTTCGCAAACTGCAGTAGATAAGATAGTCGACTCTTTAAAAAATCAGGCGACAGTTTACACAGATACAAATATGGCGCTAAGTGGAATAAACAAGCGAAGACTAAATGCGCTAGGGTGCGAATATAGATGCCTAGTTGCTGAAGAGGAAACTCACAAAATAGCTAAAGAAAAGGGTATAACTCGTTCGATGGCTGCAATTGAAATAGCTGCAAAAGACACAGGTAGAAAGATATTTGTACTTGGAAATGCTCCAACAGCTCTATTTAAAATAATTGAAATGAACAATGAAGGCAACCTTGGATTTGATGCAGTTGTGGGAGTGCCAGTTGGATTTGTAGGAGCGGCAGAGTCTAAAGACGAGCTTGCTAAAACTGATATTCCATACATTATATCTAGAGGAAAAAAAGGTGGAAGTAACTTAGCAGCAGCAATTGTAAATGCGATACTATACAATATTTAGGTGATTATATGGAAGAGTTTGTATACATTGATGGCAAGAAATACAGAAGAGGATATACCACTGGTTCAACAGCCACTGGAGCATCAAAAGCTGCGACTTATATGCTTTTAACTAGAAGCAAAATAGATTCTATCAAAATTGATACTCCAAAGGGAATTGAACTAGATTTAGTTGTAGAAAATGCAAATATTGAAGAAAATTTCGCCGAATGTTCAATAAAAAAAGACGGTGGAGATGATATAGATGCAACACATACTATGGATATATTTTCGAAAGCTGAAATAGTAGATAAAGGTTGTGAAGAAGAATCTGTTATTATCTGTGGAGGCAAGGGGATAGGTGTAGTAACTAAAAAAGGACTTAGTGTAGGAGTTGGAAAACCTGCAATAAACCCTATTCCATTAAAGATGATAAGAAGTGAAGTAGAAAAAGTTATTTCTGAATTTGAGGAAGGTATTTTGCCAAAATCTAAGGGGGTTAGGTTGACTATATCAGCTCCAAAAGGTGAAGAGGTAGCAAAGAAAACTTTTAACCCCAGATTGGGCATTGTCGGAGGCATATCAATACTAGGTACAACTGGAATAGTAGAACCGATGAGTGATGAAGGTTGGAAAAAATCTCTATCTATAGAACTTCAAATGAAGAAAGAGCAGGGAATAGATAAAGTTATATTTGTTCCAGGGAATCACGGAGAACAGTTTATTTCAGAGCATTATTCTCTAAACCCACATTATATTATTAGGACAAGTAACTTTATTGGATATATGCTTAAAGAAGCTCAACGCATGGGCTTTAAAAAGATATTTATGGCAGGTCACATTGGAAAGTTTATAAAGCTATCTGCAGGGATTTTTAATACGCACAGCAAAATTGCGGATGCTAGAAACGAGATATTGATATCTAACTTAGCACTTATGAAGGCACCGTATTCTTTATTAGAAGAAATCGATAAGTGCGTTACATCAGAGGAAGCTATAGACATAATAAACGAAGCTAATCTTTCAGAAGTATTCGATATTATATGTAATAAGTGCAAGAATAGGGTCTTAGAATACTTAAATGACGATGAAGACAGCATAGATGTAGAAGTTGTTATCTTTTCCATGGACAAGACTCTTTTAGGTAAATCAAGTGAAGTTGAAAAATTAGCGGAGGTGTTTAGATGATAAATATCATCGGTCTAGGGCCTGGAAAATTCGACTATATAACTAAAATTGGAGAAAATCTAATTAAAAACTCCGATATAATAATCGGGGGAAAGAGAAATCTAGAATCTATAGAGGATTATATTGGAGAAAAATTAGAGATAACAGACAATCTTAAAGATATAGTAGAGCACATAAATAAGAATAAAAATAAAGAAATCTCTATAATAGCATCTGGGGATCCTTCAATCTACGGCATAGCCAGATATATAGTAAAAAATGTAGACAGTGAAAACATATCAGATGATGTAAATATTATATCTGGAATCAGCTCTATGCAGTATATTTTTTCTAAGATATACATCGATATGAACGATCTATATATAACTAGCAGTCACGGAAAAGAACCGAATTTTGACTATATATTATCTCACAAGAAGGCCTGTATGGTAACTGATAAAAACATAGGGCCTAGAGAGATAAGTAAAGAAATAATGACAAGGGGACTTAAGAAAACTGTAGTAGTAGGTGAAAATATGTCCTATGACAACGAACGTATAACAGTTGGAAGTCCAGAAGACATATTAAAGAAAGAAAATTATGATATGAATGTAGTGGTGATATTAGATGAAGAATAGCGAATTTATAACGGGTAGAGTACCCATAACAAAAGAAGAAGTAAGGGCAATATCTATTAGTAAACTGGATTTAGCTCAGGCAAAAGTATTTTTGGATATAGGAGCTGGAACAGGTAGTGTTTGCGTTGAGGCAGCAGTAAATTATCCTAATTTACAGGTGCTAGCTATTGAGAGAGATGAAGATGCAGTAGATCTTATAAATAAAAATATAGGGAAGTTTGAACTAAAAAATACGACACTTATTAAAGGATATGCGCCTTTGAAGGCAGATGAGATAAATGATGATTTAGGTGTTACAAAGTATTTCGAAACAGATGGAACAATAGATTCCATATTTTTAGGAGGAACTGGTGGAAATTTAGAAGACATAATTTTATGGTCTAAAAATCTGCTTAAAGAAGGTGGTAAAATTGTTGCCAACTTTATCATAGTTGATACTTTTAATTCAGCGCTTAATTTGTTTAGAAAGCATGGGTTCAGAAATATAGATGTTAGTGTTTTAAATGTTTCTAAACTAGAGAAACTCGGAAGAGGAGAGTATTTCAAACCTCTAAATCCTATATATATAATTTCTTGTGAAAAAGGAGAGTAGTAATATGTCAAAAGTACATTTCGTAGGGGCAGGGCCTGGAGATAAAGAGCTAATAACTCTGAAAGGATATAAACTTCTTAGCACTGCAGATATAGTTATTTACGCTGGATCTCTTGTTAATCCAGAGTTACTAGACTACTGTAAAGGAGGTTGTGAAATTCACAACAGCGCATCGATGGATCTTCAGGAGATAATAGATGTAATGAAATACGGAACTGACAATAATAAATCTGTAGTTAGACTTCAGACTGGAGATTTTTCTATATACGGTTCAATAAGAGAGCAAGTTGAGGAATTAAATAAATTTTCAATAGAATTTGACTGCACGCCAGGTGTAAGTTCTTTCTTGGGAGCAGCATCTGCTATTGGAGTGGAATACACAGTACCCGAAGTTTCTCAAAGTGTTGTAATAACGAGAATGGAAGGAAGAACTCCAGTACCAGATAAAGAGTCTTTAGAGTCGTTTGCAAAACACCAAACCTCTATGGTTATCTTCTTGTCTGTTCAAGAAATTGAAAAGGTAGTTACTAAATTAGTAAATGGTGGATATCCAGTAGAAACGCCAGTAGCGGTCGTATACAAAGCTACATGGGCTGATGAAAAAGTTGTAAAAGGGACATTAGAAAACATAGCTGAATTAGTTAGAGAAAATGGTATAAACAAAACTGCTCTAATAATGGTTGGAAACTTCTTAGGAGATCACTACTATAACTCTAAATTATATGCTAAGGATTTTAAGCATGAATACAGAAAATAAAACTGTGATCTTAGCTATAACCGAAAATGGTAGAAATCTAGCAATAAAAGTTTCTGATTTATTAGGCGGTTGTGATATTTACTTTAAAAAGAGCAAAAGCAGCATATCTAAAGAATTTTTTACAGAGAATGTAAAAGATTTAAAATGCGAAAAAGATTCTAATAGTAAAAATAATTTTTTTATCATAGAAAAAAGCTTTAAAGAGTTTGTAGGAGATGTATTTGCAAAGTATGAGAATATAGTGTTTATCATGGCAACAGGTATTGTTGTTAGAAGTATAGCTCCCTACATTGAAAGTAAGTTTTACGATCCTGCAGTCCTGGTAATGGATGAACATGGAAAAAATGTAATAAGCTTGCTGAGTGGTCATATAGGCGGTGCAAATGAACTTACACATAAAATATGTGAACTAATAGAAGCTAACCCTGTAATTACAACAGCCACAGATGTAAATAGAAAATCATCACTTGATATGATAGCTAAAAAGTTAAATGCTCACGTAGATAACTTTAGAGACAATGTAAAAGATGTAAATTCGCTTTTAGTAAATAACAAGACTGTTGGAATATATGTAGATGGCGAATACAATATTGATTTAAGAGGTTTTGAAATTTTGAATACAAGTAAACAAAATGATGAAAATAATACTGAATTTAAATTGGTTCCACGTGGAGTTTTAAAAAATGAACTGAGTTTAAAACCAGATATAATTAGAAAAATTGTAGTTGTAACAGATAAAAAAACTATAGATATTGAAAAAGATATAAGAGAAGAAACAAAGATAAAAATTAAAAATAAAAATAATGATGAAAGCAATTTATCAGAAGCCGATTTTATAAAAGTTGTACCAAGGGATATTGTAGTTGGAATTGGCTGTAGAAGGGATACTTCATCAAAATTTATGTACGAGTCGTTTGTAAAGTTTTTAGACTTGAACAATATAGATATAAATTCAATAGCTAAAGTGGGAAGTATAGAGCTTAAAAAAGATGAAAAGGCAATAAATGATTTGGCTAAACATCTAGAAGTTCCATTTGATACATTTTCAGCAGAGGATATATCGAAGGTTGACGAGCTATATGAAAGGTCGGAATTTGTAAAAAAGAACGTTGGAGTTCACTCAGTATCTGAGCCAGTGGCACATATTATGAGCAATGGAAATTTAATAATAAATAAACATAAGTACAGCGGAATAACTTTCGCGTTAGGGAGAATAAAATTATGATATATGTAATAGGAATAGGACCAGGGAATAAAGAGTGGATGACACTTGAAGCGTTAGAAGCAATTGAAAAATCAAATGCTATAGTTGGATATAAAACTTATATAAATTTGATAGAAGATCTTATTGAAGGCAAAGAAGTAATTGAAAATGGAATGAGACAAGAGATAGATAGATGTAAAAGAGCTATTGAAGAAGCTAAAGATGGAAAAACAGTAGCCGTTATAAGTAGTGGAGATGCAGGAATATATGGAATGGCAGGGCTTATACTTGAGCTTGTATCTAATGAAGAAGCTGATATAGAAGTGAAAGTAGTTCCGGGAATAACTGCAAGTATTGGTGCAGCAGCTTTACTCGGAGCCCCTATAATGCACGATTTCTGCCATATAAGTCTAAGTGATTTACTAACTCCGTGGGATGTTATAGAAAAAAGACTTAAGTTAGCCGCAGATGCTGACTTTGTTATATGTCTGTACAATGCTAGAAGCAAGGGAAGAAGTGAACATCTTAAAAAAGCATTCGACCTTATGAGTGAATTTAAGGGTAAAGACATTCCTGTAGGTATAGTTAAAGATGTAGGTAGAGAAAAACAAGATATACACATTTGTACTTTTGAAACTATGGACTTTGAGCGAGTTGATATGACGACTATGGTAATAATAGGTAACAAATCTACGTTTATAGATGACGATAAAATTATAACTCCAAGAGGTTATGTACTATGAACTTAGTGCTTGGAGGAACATCAGACAGTTTAGAGATATGTGACAAACTTAAATCTATAGATAAAGAGTACACTCTATCGGTTACAACTGAGTACGGTAGAGACCTTGCAGTATCACATGCTGAAAATATAATTCTAGGAAAGCTAGATATTGAATCTATGCAGAATTTTATAAAAACAAATAAAGTCGATCAGATAATAGATGCAACACATCCTTATGCTGTAGAAGTTTCAAAGAACGCAATAGAGTGCGCAAAAGCACTTAGTGTAAACTATTTAAGATACGAGAGAAAATCTTTGATAGAGCAAATTAAATATAAAAATATACACATAGTGGATACTCTTGAAGACGCTTGTGATGTTGCAGATAGATTGGGAAAAAATATCTTTATTGGAACAGGTAGCAAAAATTTAGATGTTTATGTAAAACGACTTAAAGATAAGAACCTGATAGCCAGAGTTTTGCCGACAAGCGAGGTTATAATCAGCTGTGAAGAGTTGGGATTGAATGCAGATAATATAATTGCTATGAAGGGTCCTTTCAGCAAGAGTATAAACGAAGAGACTTATAAACATTACAATATAGATTTGTTGATTACCAAAGAGAGTGGAATCGCCGGTGGATTTTTGGAAAAAATAGATGCGTGCGAAACTCTTGGTATACCAGCTGTGATAATAAGAAGATCTACAGTAAATTATCCAAACGTAATAAACGATATAGACGAAATAACAGAATCAATAATGTAATAAATGTTATTGTTCAAATAAGAGAAGCACTATAGATGAGATAAAAAATAAAACTTCGGAGGTAATGTATGAAAAAAGCCGTTTTAGTAGTTAGTTTTGGGACAAGTTACCATGAGACTAGAGAAAAAACTATAGATGTATGCGAAAATAAGATAAAAAATTCATTGAGTGGTTACGATTTCTTTAGAGCATATACTTCTAATATGATAATTAGAAAACTTAAAAAAAGAGATGGTATCCTTATAGAAAATCCTATCGAAGCTCTTACAAGACTAAGCGATGAGGGATATGAAGAAGTATTAGTTCAGACACTACATATAATATGCGGTGAGGAGTATAATAAGTTAAAAGATCAGATAGAAAAATTATCTTATAAATTTAAGAAAATAACACTTGGAAGACCTCTACTTACAACAATCGATGACTATAAAGAGACATCAAATGCGATAAAATGGCAGATTCCAGAAATGGGGGATGATGAAGCAGTAGTATTTATGGGTCATGGGACAGATCACGAATCTCATTCAGCTTATCCCGCGATAGAATACGCTATGAGAGATGACGAAATAAACACTTATGTTGGGACAGTTGAAGGATATCCAGAACTTGAACACGTTATTAAGAAGCTTAAAAAAGATAAAATAAAAAAAGTACATCTAATGCCGTTTATGGTGGTAGCAGGGGATCATGCTATCAACGATATGGCCAGCGATGAAGATGATTCATGGAAGACTATTTTAGAAGAAAATGGATATGACGTTAAGGTGTATTTACAGGGATTAGGAGAAAATCCTGAAATTCAAAATATATTTGAAAAACATGCACAGGACTGCCTGTAAATAGCAGTTGTGCATTAAACTACAATTACAAAAAATATAATACAGTTAGAACTTAACTATAGCCGATATATTTTCGAAGGGAGCAAGTTAATGACAAAGAAAGCTAAGTTTTATGGTATAGGTACTGGACCAGGGGATAGTTCTCTGGTTACAGTAAAGGCAGTGGATACTCTAAAAAATTTGGATATACTATACACTCCAGAATCAAAAAAGGGTGGAGATAGTTTAGCTTATTCTATAGTAAAAGGGTACCTACCAGAAGATCTAGAGATAAAATCTAGACATTTCCCTATGAACTTCAATGAGGATGAAAAAGAAGAAGTATGGAGCAGTGTCGCAGATGAGATAGTCTCAGATGTGAAGTCAGGAAAAAATGTTGGGTTTGTAACACTTGGAGATCCAATGATATACAGCACTTATGTGTATGTTATGGAAAGATTAATACACAGGGTTGAAGTTGAGACAATTCCGGGAATATCATCTTTCTCAAATATCGCTTCAAATCAAAACTTTCCACTAGTAATGGATAGAGACGCACTTATTGTAATTCCGTGTACTTTAGACGAAAAAAAGATAGACTATGCTTTGAAAAGCTATAATTCTATAGTACTTATGAAGGTATATAAAAATTTTAAAGAAATAATTAAAAAACTTGAAGAATTTAAACTTATAGATCACGCTATATTAGTAAGCAATTCATCACAGAGTGGTGAAATAGTATATACAGATTTAAGAGATGTACATTTGGAAGATAAAATTTCGTATTTCTCAACTATATTAATAAATACAAATAACGATTGGACAAGACAATAGTTAGTATCAAAGGAGATCAGAATGAATATAAAAGTTGGAACTAGGGGGAGTAAGCTAGCTCTCATCCAAACGTATTGGATAATTGATAATCTTAACGAAAAGTACCCGGAAGTTAACTTTGAAGTTAAAGAAATAAAAACAACTGGAGATAGAATCCAACATTTATCACTTGATAAAATAGGAGACAAAGGTCTATTTGTAAAAGAGATCGAGCAACAGTTATTGGATGGAGAAATTGATATAGCTGTGCACAGTATGAAGGATATGCCATCATCGCTGCCAGAAGGGTTAAAATTTACAAGAACACCGAAAAGAGAAGATCCGAGAGATGTACTTATATTAAAAGAAGGATTTAAAAGTTTAGATGAACTTCCAATAGGGGCTAAGATTGGTACAGGAAGTAAGAGAAGAAAATACCAGTTGCTTAATGAAAGACCTGACTTAGAGATAGTGTCCGTAAGAGGAAACATTGAGACTAGAATTAAAAAGATAGAAAGTGAAAACCTGCATGGTGTAGTATTAGCTGCTGCAGGTATTATCAGAGCTGGATTAGATGATGTGATAAGTGAATTTTTTTCGATTGATACAATGGTTCCAGCACCAGCTCAAGGAGCACTTGCTATTGAAATCAGGGATAATGACAGTGAAATTGAAGAAATATTAAATACACTAAGTGATGATGTTACAGATATTCAAATATCGGCTGAAAGAGGCTTTTTAGATGGAGTTAATGGAAGTTGTCATATACCAATTGGTGCTTTTTGTGAAGTAGAAGGTTCTAAATTGAAGCTCACTGGAATATACGGAGATGAGGAAGGTCAATGTCTAATAAAACACAGTATGACTGGAGTTTCATCAAGTCCGAGAGAATTGGGACTTAATTTAGCTAAAAAGGTATTAGAGGAGTATAAAAAATATGAAGGGTAAAGTATACTTAGTTGGTGCCGGCCCTGGTGATCATAAGCTTATGACAATCAAAGGGTTGGAATGTATAAGAAAATCTGACGTAATTGTTTACGATAGACTTGCTAATAGCAGTTTTTTGAAAGAAGCCAAATCTGACTGCGAATTTATATATGTAGGAAAAGCTTCTAGCAACCATATATTGCCACAGGAAGATATAAACAAGGTTATTTCAGAAAAGGCTATTGAAGGTAAGATAGTTACTAGACTTAAAGGTGGAGATCCATATGTATTTGGAAGAGGTGGAGAAGAAGCCGAGGAATTAGTAAATAGAGGAATAGAATTTGAAGTAGTACCGGGAATAACTTCTGCAATAGGTGGACTATGTTATGCAGGAATTCCTATAACTCACAGGGACCACGCATCTTCATTTCACGTAATAACTGGTCATCATAGAGATGACGATACAAAAGAGATAAATTGGCATGCACTTGCGAACAATAAAGGGACACTTGTATTTTTAATGGGTGTTTCCAATTTAAAGAGGATAAGTGAGAACCTTATTAAAGAAGGAAAAGACAGAAATACTCCAGTTGCATTTATAAGCTGGGCAACTAGGTATAATCAGAGGGTAGTAACTTCTACTTTAGAAAATTTATATAAAGATGCTATTGAGCAAAATGTTAAGCCTCCTACATTAATCGTAGTAGGAAGTGTTGTAGAGCTTAGAGATAAGTTGAATTTCTTTGAAAATAAAAAACTGTTTGGAAGTAATGTAGCAGTTACAAGATCAAGACTACAAAATAGTACCCTAGTTGAGAAAATTTCTGATTTAGGGGGTAATCCCATAGAGATTCCTACTATAAAGATAGAAAAAATAGAGGATAATTTTGATTTAGAAAAAGAAATAAAGGATATACAAAAGTATACATATATAGCATTCACAAGTAAAAACTCTGTAGATATATTTTTCGACAAATTAGAAGAAATGAATTCAGATTCTAGAGCACTTGCTGGTTTAAAAGTGTGTTCAATAGGTTCCGCAACTTCTGATTCATTAAATAAAAGAGGTATAAAAGCAGATATCTGTCCTAAAAAGTTTGTAGCTGAGTACCTATTTGAGGAATTAAAAGAAGATTTAACATCAGAAGACAATGTACTTATACCTAGATCAGAAAATGCTAGGGATTACTTAGTAGAGAATATATCGAAGTTATGTCCGGTTAAAGAAGTTCATATATACAGGACTGTTATAGATAGTGATAAGAAAGATGAAGTTATAGATGTTCTTAATTCAGAAGACTTAGACTACATTACATTTACAAGTTCATCTACAATTAAAAACCTTGTAGAGATAATCGGTGAAGATAAATTAAGTCTTCTAAAAAGAATAAAGGTAGTATCGATAGGTCCTATAACTTCTAAAACTGCAAGAGATTTCGGTATTGAAATCTATAAAGAAGCAGATGTAAGCACAATAGATGGAATTGTAGATGTTATAATAGAAGATAAATATAAGGTCCATATATAAAGATATAAAAAACTTTATGAAGATATACAGATGAAAGAAAAGTGGAAATTATAAAATAAAGGGGGTATTAATATGTTTTATCCAATAGTTTTAAATATCAGTGATAGCAAAATAACTGTTGTGGGAGCAGGTAAGGTTGCATTTAGAAAATGTAAATCTCTTGTTGAGCTCGGAAAATCTGTAACAGTAGTTGGCAAAAATATACTGGATAATTTTTATGATTTAGGAAATAGTGTAAACGTAATTGAAGCAGAATTTAATACCTCATTTATTGAAGATAGTTCAATTGTAATTGCTGCCACTAATAATAAGGATCTAAATAGGTCTATAGGATTGTATTGTAGAGACAATAATAAATTAGTAAATGTAGTGGACGATATTGAACTATCTAATTTTACTGTTCCGTCATTTTTTAAAAAGGGTGATTTAATGATCAGTATATCCACTGGAGGGAAGAGTCCTGCACTTTCAGCAAAGATTAGAAAAGACTTAGAAAAAAAATATGATGATGAATTTATTGAATTTTTAGATCTACTTGGTAGACTAAGAGTTAAAATAATTGAGTCTGAAAAAAATATTCAAAAAAGAAATAACATTCTCAAAAGGTTGGTAAACCTAAGTTTAGAAGAATTAAAAGAGATAAGTGTGAAATTTAATTTATAAAAAGTGTTGACTTAGATTTTAGATTTTGATATAGTAATACTTGTCCTCGAGAGAGCGGCAAACGAAATAAACAAAGCAAGAAGAGAAAAAAACAAAAGAACATTGAAAATTAAACAGTAGGTTAATTTATAAGAAAACAAGAAACAAACCATATAAAGCCAGATATTAAAGATAACGATAGTATCTGA
>NZ_JAGGJX010000007.1 GCF_017873185.1 Metaclostridioides mangenotii | reverse complement strand
CGAACACAGAAGTTAAGCTCTCTTGCGCTGATGGTACTTGGTGGGAAACTGCCTGGGAGAGTAAGACGTAGCCACGTAGTCTTTTTTTAGTTTTTGATTAAATATAATGAAGGGTTAATGGTTAAATTCCGAACGTATATGATGACGACATTGTGAGCTTGTAGACTGGCTAAGAAACCACGCGGGACGTCTACAAGCTCACAACAACATCATCATATCCATTCGAAATTCAACCATTAACCCTCTATTTATTTATTTCAAAACCTTAAAAGCTTTTTACGTTAGGGCTGTGTTGCGGGGAAGATCAAAGTAAAGAACAAGAACAAGATCCAAAAACTACTGTCTCTACTTTGTCATGTATCTAAGATCTTTATGTTATAATTAATATATAATAATTGATGAGGTGAAGTATGAAGTACTTACATGATAAGGATAATAATGGTGAATCATTACAAAAATATATAGATTTAGTAACTAAAGAAAAACTAAGATCTGCTAAGATTATGTTTTTGGTTCCTAGATCAAATCTTGTGTTTAAGTATAAAAATCAAATAAATTTGAATTTTAGCGAAGAGTTAAATATTACTACATATATAGGGTTTGTGAAAAAAGAATTGGTTAAATACTGGCCGATAATATTAAAAAGATGTGCGGGCATAAAAAAGAAGTGTGTATCACCAGTATTTATTTCAAATAATTTATGCGAGTATTTATTGATTTCTAAAGTAGAGGAAAAGAGAAATTTGAAAGGATACTTTGCTGATATTACTGCTACGAGTAGGTCGATTGCAAATAGTATAAAGTTAAATATAGAAAAATCGGCTTATAATCTTGTTGATTTAAAGAGTATTGGCAATAAGATTTATTCGTCGAAAAAGAATAAAGATTCTATGGTTAAATTTTCGTATAGTCAAATGGATGAGATTATTGATTATTATATGGATACTTTACTATCAAATGCTATGCTCGATAATGCAATGAGCGTTTATTTGTACAATAAATTCTTGCTAAATGACTCTGATTATCTAGAAAGATTGTGCTCTAATTTAGATTATTTGATAGTAGATAGTTTAGAGCTTTCTTCTAATGCTGAGGTAGAATTTGTAGATAAAGTTTCTAAATATTTAAAAGAGACACATATATACTTTGATAGAAAGAAGGATTATTCTGCATTTAATAATGTAGATTTTGATTATATAAATGAAATAATACTTTCTCATTTGGATAATAGTGTAGATTCTGATGAAATATTTAAAGGTGCTACTTTAGGAGATATTTATACGCTTGATTTAGACATTTCTTTAGACGATTCAAGTCAGCTATATAATCAAATGGTAGAAGCTATTGATAAAAAGATTGATGATCTTATAAAAAATGGTGCAAATCCTAAGGATATGGTTCTGATATCGCCTATTAATAATACGGTTCTTGATATGAGATTAAAGTCTTATTTTAGTCGAAAATTTTTAAATCTTAAAAATACTAAACTAGATAGGAAAATTACTGATTATCCTTATGCAAATGCTCTACTTGTTGCTGCGTGTATACTATACGATAAAGATGATTATATCAATGATGAAGAGTATATTAATTTTATTGAAGTTGTTTTAGGTGTAAATCCTATTGTTGCTAGGAATATATTTAATGTTAGATTTAATATAGAGAATGGTGATTTGTTAAATGATTTAGACTGCAAAAATTACAGAGCTTATAAAACTATTATTGATTATATAAAAGGAAAAAAAGATACTGATATTGAGATATATGAGTTTTTAATAAAGTTTTATGTTAATCATATGCTTCAACTTAAACATGGAAAAGAAAATGTTAAAATATGTAAGCAGATTGTACATGAAAGTAAGTCTTTTACTGAGAATATAGAGCTATTAGAAATAACAGGTAAAAAGAATAAAGAGGAAATATTCATAGAGGCATTTAAAATGACTACTTATGATTATTATACAATTCTGGATTTGAATGAAATAAAAGACGGAGGGGATCTTATTCTGACTACTCCTTATGCTTACATTTCTTCAGAGATGAATAGGCCTATACAGATTTGGGTGGATATTGGCAGTAATTTATGGAATATGAAGTTAGAAAAAGAAATTAGTAATTTAATTGTTCTTAGAAAGTCTTTTGGTGAAAATCTAGTGTTTACAAAGGAAATGGAAGAGAGCTATAAGAAATACTATTTGTACAACACTATATACAATATTTTGTCTTCTGCAAAAAAGGTGTACGCTTTTAAAAGTGAGTACTCTGTAAATGGATATGTACAGGAGAGTAATTTGTACGGTATATTTATGAAAATATTGAGTGGAAAGGAGTCTGATAACCTTGAATAATATAAAATACAGGGAAGACCAACTTCCAATAATAAACTATGAATCTGGCACTATGGCAGTTACAGCAGTTCCTGGGGCTGGAAAGACTTTTATTGTTACTAACTTAGTTGCGAAGCTTCTTCATGAGGGAAAAAATGATGGAAAAAAGATCCTTATATTAACATATATGAATAGTGCAGTGAACAATTTTAAGGGCAGAATTAAAAAATTGTTAGAACAAAATGAGATTAATGAAACTAATTCATATGAGGTTATGACTATACATAGCTTAGCAATAAAAATCATCAGAGAGAATCCTGAGGCTATTATGCTTAGTGAAGATTTTAATATTGCGGATGATATACAGAAAAGTATGATTCTTACAGATTGTATAAGTAATTTTAGAGCAAATGGTGGAGAAAGAAGTTTTAGCTGGTTTGTAAAGGAACAAAAAGATCCTGAGTGGCGACAGAGAACTTTAGATTCTTGGGAAAATGGATTTTTTGATATTGTTATAAATGCTATAAGTCAATTAAAGTATAAGGAAATATCGCCTGGAATTCTTGGAAACTTAGTTTATAGTAGCGATGTTGAATTTCTAAAAGTTGTCTACCCTATATATAAACAGTATGATAAGAAATTAAAACAAAGTGGTCTTTTAGACTACGATGATATACTTATTCTTGCCAATAAAGCTTTACAAAATGACGAGAGCTTAAGAGCTAAATTCGAAAATAGATATAAATATATATTTGAAGATGAATGCCAAGATTCTAATGAAATTCAAGGTAAGATAATTAGACAGATCTCTGAAAAAAATAATAATTTGGTAAGAGTTGGAGATGTTAACCAAAGTATAACGGGTACATTTTCTTCATCAGATCCAAAGTTTTTTAAACAGTTTATGAAAGAAGCACAAATGTGCTATAAGATGTATATGTCAGGTAGGAGCTCAAAAGATGTGCTAGATTTGGCAAATAGATTGGCTGAGTATGTTACAAGTGAGTTTAAACAGGAAGAGTGTAGAAATGCACTTGAGTATATGGATATAAAAACAGTTCCAGAAGGAAAGGGATATAAGTCAAATCCATCTTCAGATAACTATAATATAAATATAAAACTTTACAAAACTTGGAATGAAGAGATTGAAAATACAGTGAGATATGTAAAGGGAATAAAGAAGAAATATCCAGAAAAAAGCATCGGTATACTTGTGCCTTTTAATAATCAAGTAACCCAAATTGCTGAGGTTATGTCGGAAAATAAACTTGAATTTGAAGAGCTTGGACCTAACTCTGCTAAGAAAAGAAAGGTGATAAATAAAATTTCATCTTTCCTTAATTTTATTTTAAATAGCAATGATGTTGATAAACTTTTAGAGGCTATAAAAGAAATTTATCTAGATGATTATTCAGATGAAACAAATGAAACACTAATCGATTATGTTAAACATAAGAATTATAGCGTAGAAGAATTATTGTACGGTACTATTAATAATAAATCTTTCAGATTAGATTTAGGTGAGGATCTTCTAAACTTACCTGAAGGAAGCAGTGTATTTGGAAAATTTAAAGAAAGTTTAATAAGTGTAAGAGAAGTACTTGATTACCCAAGAACTAGGATTGATCTTCTTATAATGTACATTGGTGATAGTATAGATTTAAGTGTCGAGGAGTCTGCAATAGTTGATTACATATCTTTTTATGCAAAATACCTGTGTACTGAAGATGTACATTTCGATTTGAGTAATTTACACAATATCTTGGCAGATAGCAAAAGTAGAGTGTTTTCGCATATAATAGATGTCGTGTACGAAATTAACGGGTATGAACCAGAGCCTGGAAGTATTACAATTTGCAATTATCATAAGTCTAAAGGATTAGAATGGGATTGTGTATTTTTACTTGGTCTTACAGAGTATAATTTCCCAGACAATATAAATCAAAAATTCCAAGGTGAAAAGTGGTTTCTAAAGGAAAAATACAAAAATCCTGTAGCAGTAATTAAATCTGAAGTAGATGAAATCAGCGGGTCTAAATATTCAGGTAATTATACTTATGAAGAAAAGATTAGTTTGATCGATGAGAAAATAAGACTTTTATATGTTGGAATTACTAGAGCCAAGGAGATGTTGATTTTATCTAGTAGCGCGTATAGAATTGATGCAGATATAGGTCGAAAGAATAAAGAACAAGCCCCTTGCAATTATATAAAAGAGCTAGGAAAGTATATAATCGCTAAGAGGAATGAGTAAAAAAGAATGGGAATGATGAGATGAATAGAAAATTAGTGAATTTTAATTACAGTCAAAACTCGATAAATACATATAAATCATGTCCAGTAAAGTTTAAATACAAGTATATAGATAAGATAAATTGGATGAAAGACGATATTGAGAGTAGAGGATATTATGACAGTTTAAAAACTGGTCTAGATTTTCATCTATTGTGCGAGAGGTATTTTAATTCTATACCAGTTGGAATGGATATGATAAGTGACAATGATAGAAATAAATTTACAAAGTGGATAGAAAGAGTTAAGAGAGATATCCCTATAGAACAAAATAAAAAATATTTGACAGAGTATGAGATTGCACTCAATTTAAATGGAAATAAAATTCAGGCAATGTACGATCTTTTAGTAGTAGGTGAAGACTCCATTGAGATATGGGATTGGAAGACTGAATCTAGAAAAATAAACTATAAAAATGTCGAAAGTAGGGTACAGACAATTGTTTATATGTTTTTAGCAAAAGAGGTTATTCCAAAGCTGTTTGGTATAAAAGTTGACTTTGAAAATGTAAAGATGACATATTATCAACCAGGATTTGAAGACACGAAGATAAGCATTTTGTACGACAAAGAAAAGCATAAAACATTTAAAAATTATATTGTGAAATACTTAGATATGATCAAAAAAACCGATTTTAATTATAAAGATGATATATTTTTAAATGATGCAGATTCTGTACAAAATGATGGAGAAATGTTGTATAATAATAATATAGAACGTATGTGCTGGGAAAGTGATGAAAGCACTATTGACACTGGAGAAAATGCTATTAAATTAGTTAAAAATAAAAAACACTGCAATTACTGCGAATTTAATAAATTATGCAACAATAAAGATGTAGATTTTGAGATTTTGGAGAGTGAGGTTTATGGCACTTAGATTTATTTTTGGTCGTGGAGGAGCTGGGAAATCTTCATATATACTTGATGAAATAAAAAGCCAAGTTAAGTCTGAAGAAAAAACTCCAGTTTTACTTATTGTACCAGATCAATATACGTTTGAAATAGAAAAAAAAGTTAGTGAATTGTATTTAGGAGAAGAAAAGGACAAGTACCTAAGAACTAGGGTGCTTAGTTTTAATACTCTAAGTCGTATTGTTTTTTCACAAGTTGGTGGTCTTACTGATGTAAATATTAACTCTAGTGGAAAGGCAATGATTACATATAAGGCTGTTGAAAGTGTAGCAGATGAGCTAAAAGTTTTTTCTAAATCAATGACACAGCCAGGATTTATAAGCTCTATATCGGATACTATATCTGAGT
Source organism: Metaclostridioides mangenotii (assembly GCF_017873185.1). GTDB lineage: Bacteria > Bacillota > Clostridia > Peptostreptococcales > Peptostreptococcaceae > Metaclostridioides > Metaclostridioides mangenotii. Next base: position 139,696 of record NZ_JAGGJX010000007.1, on the reverse strand, counting down.
TAAAACAGTACAATTTATCTTATGAGAAATTAGATGAAGTATCGGATAGAATTGAAAATGAAATGCTTAGTATGAAGCTTAAAGATATAAGTAAAATCTACGAGTCATTTGAGAAAAATTTACATGAAAAATATGTTGATTCACAAGATATACTGGAGTCCTTGGCAAATAAAATATCTATGTCTAACTATTTAGATGGGGCCAGAGTATATATAGATGAGTTTACGGGATTTACGCCAAAACAGTATAATATGCTAAAGGAGATTTTAAAAAAAGCCAAGGAAGTAAATATATCTCTTACTTTAGATAGGGTAGATGATCTTGGCTATAGCAAAATGGATATATTCTCTAGAACAAAATTTACTTATAATAAGTTTATAAAAATGTGTGAAGAAGAGAGTATAGAGGTTCTAAAGCCGGTTAATTTAAATGTTGGTGATATTAAGAGATTTGATGGAAATAAAGAGTTATTACATTTAGAAAAGTACTATAGCTTTTACCCGTATAAAATTTACAATGATAAAACAAATAATATTGAAATAAAAGCGTTTAACAACTTGTACCATGAAATAGAGGAAATTGCTAAAGAAATAACTATTTTAGCTAGAGAGAAAGGTATAAGATACAAAGATATAACAATTGCTACAAGGGATTTGAATAGATACAATTTTTTAGTTCAATCAATTTTTAGTGAGTATGATATACCTTACTTTATAGATGAAAAAAGAGAAGCTAAGAGTAACCCTATAATTGTGCTTATTATATCTATTTTAGAGATGAAAAATAAAGGTTATAAGTACGACACTATGTTTAGATATCTAAAGAGTGGACTTTTGGGATTTGATGATGACGATATTAGTTTATTAGAAAACTATGTACTTGCAAATGGTATAAAAGGAAAAAAATGGTTTGAAAAAAAATGGAATTATCGTGTTAATCATAATTACTCAAATGATGAGAGCGAGTATGAATTGAGTTTAAAAAATAGAGTTAATGATATTAAGAATGAAGTTATTAGTCCAATATTAGAATTTCAAGGTAAGTTAAAGAGAAAAAATAAGGTAGAAGAAATTTGCAAGTATATTTACGAGTTTTTGCTTGATATAAAACTACCTGAGACTATAGAAAGGCTAATCTCGGAATTTAAGACGACAGGAGATTTAGATAGGGCCAGCCAGTATTCGCAGATATGGGATATAGTGATAGAAATGTTTGATCAAATGGTTGAACTTCTTGGGGATGAGTATATTTCAATAGAAAGATTTACTAAACTTTTAAATTTGGGATTTGAAGAAAATGAACTCGGTCTTGTTCCTCCAAGTCTTGATCAAGTACTAGTGAGTAGTGTAGATAGGATGAAAAATACAGATACAAAATATCTGTATTTAGTTGGAGCAATTGATGGAGTATTTCCGATGATAACAAAAGATGATGGTTTAATTAACGATAAAGATAGATTTTTACTTGAGGAAAAGGGAATAGAAGTTGATATAGACAGCAAGACAAAAACTTATGAAGAACAGTTTTTAGTATATAGAGCACTTACATCAACAAAGGAAAATCTAATAGTATCTTACCCGATATCAGATCATGAAGGTAAGACACTTAGACCGTCAACTATTGTATCAAAATTACAAAAAATATTCCCTAATATAAAAGATACGAGCTATCTAGTAGAGCTTTGTGAAAAGAATGATGGTAGTATTCTAAAGAAGATTATAGCTAAAAAGCCGACTTTTAACGAAATGATAAATGCTTTTAAAGAATATGATGTAGATGAAAGTAATGAAGAAGTGTTAAACAGTATTTGGTTGGATGTCTATAGATTTTTCCTTGAAGACGATCAGTATAAAACTATAACATATAACCTTCTAAAAGGTCTTAGATATACAAACCGCTTAAGTAAAATAGAAGATAAAAAAGTAAAACAGCTTTATCAAAGCAATTTACTAAGTGTATCCAGATTAGAAAAATATTCGGAATGCCCGTTTTCGTATTTTATTCAGTATGGACTTAAGGCTAAGGAGAGAAAAGAGTATGATTTTACTCCTCCAGACCTTGGGATATTTGTACACAATATCCTAGAGATATTCTCAAAAGAGCTTTTAAAGGATAGGCTAGGGTGGAGAGATATAGATGATAACTATATTAAAGAAAAGGTTTCAGTTATTGTAGATGAGCTGATAAAGGTTATACCAGGGTATATCTTAAACAGCTCTGCCAGGTATAAATACCTTTCATTTAGATTAAAAAAGATGGTAACAAGTTCAATTACAATTATAAGCCATCACATTAAAAATGGGTCGTTTGAGCCTGCTGATTACGAGGTTCAGTTTGGGATAGACAGTAAGTATCCTCCTATAAAAATAGTATTAGAAAACGGTGAAGAAATAAATTTAATTGGTCAAATAGATAGAATTGATGAATTTGAAAAGGGCGAAGAAAAGTACATTAGAATAATAGACTACAAATCGGGAACAAAATCTATGAATTTGACGGATGTTTACCATGGGCTTCAGCTTCAATTGATGGTGTACTTAGATGCAATACTAGAGAGTAAAAATTCAGATGGTGGAGATCTTAAACCTGCAGCAATAATGTATTTTAAAATAGATGATCCAATAGCAAGCTTTAATGAGAATAAAGATGATGGAGAGATCAAAGAAGCTATTTTAAAAGAGCTTAGAATGAAAGGTCTGTTACTAAAGGACAGCGACATTATAAGAGAGATGGATAAGAATCTTCAAGGTGAAGGAAGAAAGACATCGCTTATTATACCTGTATCCTTTAATAAAGACGGAACATTAGGAAAAGGGACTTCTCTAGTTGACTATGATGAATTCGATGTAATAAGAAAATATGTAAAACAGGCAATAGTAGACATATGTGAAGACATGATGGGTGGAAATATTGATATATCTCCGTACAAACACAATAACTCAACATCATGTGATTTCTGTAAGTATTCAGCAATATGTCAGTTTGATACTACACTTAAAGACAATAAATACAAGATAATCAACAAAAAATCTAATGATGAGATAATTCAAATGATGAAAGGAGATATTGAAAGATGAGTTCTCCTAAATGGACAAAAGAGCAGCAAGAGGTAATAGATAATAGAAATTCCGATCTTCTGGTTTCAGCTGCTGCAGGGTCGGGAAAGACTGCAGTTTTGGTTGAGAGAATTATCCAGATGATAACTTCAAAAGAGAATCCGATAGATATAGATAAGCTTTTAGTAGTTACATTTACAAATGCAGCAGCTTCAGAGATGAGAGAGAGAATTGGAGATGCTATAGTTAAAGAGCTTGATAAAAATCCAGAAAGTAAATTTTTGCAAAATCAAATACTTCTCTTAAATAGAGCTAGTATAACTACTATACATTCCTTCTGTCTAGATGTAATAAAATCAAATTTTCATACAATAGAGCTTGATCCTAATTTTAGAATTGGAGATCAGACGGAGTGTACACTTCTAAAGAAAGAAGCACTTGAGGAAGTCTTTGATGAGCTGTACGAAGAAAATAATGTAGGTTTTCTAAATTTAGTAGAAAGTTATGCAGAGAGAGGTGGAGATAAATCTATACAGGATATGTTGCTTCAGATATATTCTTTTGCGATGACTTCACCAGAACCAACAAAGTGGCTAAACGAATCAGCTGAGATGTTTAATATAGATGAAGACTTCGATTTTTCAGATTCTATATGGGCGAAGTATGTACTAGAATCTGTTGAACTAGAACTTGGCGGAGTTATGCAAGATATGAGAAATGCTATTGACAATATAGAAGGTATAGAAGAAATAAAAACTTTTACGGATAAATTAAAAATTGAGTACAGAAAAATAGAAAATATATTGCAGGCTTGTAAAATGTCATGGGGAGAAACCTATAAAGAACTATCGAAATTTGAATTTGAGAACTACGTAAAAGGTGTAAAAAGAATACCAAAAGATGCACCTGAGTACATCAAAATATATAAAGATAGATCTAAGGCAACTAGGGATAAAGCTAAAAAGTCGATAGAAGAAATAATAAAAACTTCGTTTAATAAGGACAGTAAATCTATAACTTATGAATTAAAGATACTATACCAACTTATGAAGCCAATCTCTGACTTAGTGCTTAAATTTGATGAAAGATATGCTGAAAAGAAGAGGGAGAAATCTATTATAGATTTCAATGATATAGAACATTTCGCACTAAAGATCCTTACAGATAAGGGAGAGGGTGGAGAACTGATACCTTCTGAAGTTGCTATTAAATACCAGGAAACTTTTTATGAAATATTTATAGATGAATACCAGGATAGCAACCTTGTACAAGAAGTTCTTCTTAAATCAGTTTCTAAATCGGAGCATCCTAATAGATTTATGGTCGGGGATGTAAAACAGAGTATTTACAGGTTTAGGCAAGCTAGGCCCGAGCTTTTTTTAAGTAAATACAACGACTACAGCATAGAAAAGGGAAGTCGTTATAGAAAAATAATGCTTTATAAAAATTTTAGAAGTAGGGATGAAGTAATCGATTCAATAAACTATATTTTTGAAAATATAATGAGTGTAAATATAGGTGAGATAGCATACACAGAAGATGAAAGATTAAACTTAGGGGCTAGTTTTAAAGAAAATGAATGTGGAAATACTGTGGTAGGTGGAGCTACCGAAGTACATTTAATTGAGAAGAACGATAAGTCGAAATCAAGTTTAAAGGGAAATTTAAGTGAAGACTACAATTTTGACGATGAATACAGTGATAGCGAAGAAGAACATGAGGAACTCGACAATATTCAGATAGAAGCGAGAATGGTAGGCAAAATTATAAAAGATATAGTGAAACCGAATAAAGAAGGCGAAATTCAAAAGGTGTACGATAAGACTTTAAACGATTACAGGCCAGTAAAGTTTAAAGACATTGTAATACTCCTACGCGCAACTTCAGCTTGGGCACCAGTTTTTTCCGAAGAGCTTATGAATATGGATATCCCGACATTTGCAGATATAGGGGGTGGATATTTTGACACAATAGAAATTAAAACTTTAATATCTCTGTTACAAGTAATCGACAACCCAATGCAAGATATACCTTTAATAGCAGTTTTAAAGTCGCCAATATTTGGATTTACACCGGGGGATCTTGTAAATGTAAGAGTTGTAGATAGGGAAGGAAGTTTTTATGAAGCTTTAAAGATTTTATCAAAATTTGAGACTGTGGATGAAACAAAAGCTAATATCGAAACTGATACTGAGAATGTTGGAGAATTAAATTTTAAAGCAGAAATCGAATCTGAATTTTTAGATACAGTATTTAAGAGCAAGAAGTTTTTGAACAAACTTGAGGAGTATAGAATTAAATCTATGTACATGAGTACTTTCGAGTTTTTATGGTATATATACAATGATTCTGGTTACTACGCATACGTTGGTGCTATGCCAGGAGGAGTTCAAAGACAGGCAAATTTAAGAACTTTATTTGAAAGAGCAAAACAGTTTGAAGAGACAAGTTATAAAGGTATATTTAACTTTATTAATTTTGTAGATAAACTTAAAAAATCTAGTGGAGATATTGGAAGTGCAAAGACTTTAGGAGAGAACGCAAACGTAGTCAGAATAATGAGTATCCATAAGAGTAAAGGCCTTGAGTTCCCTGTAGTGATTTGTTCTGCACTAGGTAAAAATTTCAATATGCAGGACTTTAGAAAAAATATTTTATACCATCAGGATCTAGGATATGGACCGCAGTTTGTGGATTTTGATAGGAGAATATCATTTCCTAGTATTGCAAAAGAGACTTTAAAAAAGAAAATGCTAATGGAAAACTTATCAGAGGAGATGAGAGTACTTTATGTTGCTCTTACAAGAGCAAAGGAAAAGTTAATACTTACTGGCTCAACTAAAAGTGTAGATAAGAGCTTGGACAAGTGGTCATCGAATATAGATAGTAGTGGAAAAGTTTCTGAGTATGGAATTTTTAAAGGAAGAAACTATTTAGATTGGATAATGCCTGTAGTAATTAAGCATAAGGACTCGGCAAATATAAGAGAAAACCTAAATTTAGATATTTGTGTTGATGATAATAGATCGAAATGGACAACTAGAATATGGAATAGAGATGAGATAAGCATAAATTCTGTAGAGATTGTTGAAAAAGATAGTGTAGAAAGAATAATCAAAAACATTGATTTCGAGAAATACAATAGCAACTACGGTAAGTTTATTGAGGATTCTCTAAACTACAGATATTCATACAACTTGAGCACTGTAAAACCATCGAGTATTTCAGTTACTGATATAAAAAAAATACAGGAGAGTTACGATGAGGATTTGTCTGATCATATATTTAGTCAACAAAATAAGTATGAGATTAGTCTAAAAAAACCTCTATTTGTCCAAAATAGTGAAGTAAAGAATAAGATAAGTGCATCTGAGCGGGGTACTATAGTACACATGTTTATGCAGCTTGTAGATCTAAATAGAGTTGCAACGATTGACAGTATTAAAGAGCAAATAGATGATTTAATAAAAAGAAGTGTTATAACAGAAAATCAAGCGGCTGTAGTAAATCCGTTTAAAGTATACAAATTTTTCAAGAGTGATTTAGGTAAAAGAATGCTTAAATCAGAGCTTATTAGTAGAGAAAAAGTAATATATTCTAGGGTTAACATGAAGGATTTATACATTAACGATGATGAAATATTGAGAGATGAAGTAAATATTTATGATGATGAAACTCTTATGATGAGAGGCATTATAGATGCTTATTTTGAAGAAGATGGAGAAATTGTATTAATCGATTACAAAACAGATTTTGTGAACGAAGAAAATACAGAAGAGATTTTAAATAGATACAAAAAACAGTTACAACTTTATGCAAAGGCATTAAGTGAACTTACAGGAAAGAAAGTAAAAGAGAAGTGGATATACTTATTTGGAGTAGAACGAGGTTTCTTATACAAATAATATAGTGGGGAGGAGTAATAAATGAGATTTATACACACATCAGACTGGCATCTGGGTAAAACTCTAGAAGGTCACTCTCGTATCGATGAACAGGAGAAGTTTTGTGAAGATTTTATAGGACTAGTGGATGAAAAAAACATTGATTTAGTTATAATTGCAGGTGATATATACGACACATATAATCCATCTGCTCAGGCAGAGAGGTTATTTTACAAGACAGTATCTAGGCTTGCTGACAATGGACGAAGATGTGTATTTATAATATCTGGGAACCACGATAATCCTGATAGATTATCGGCTGCAGTTCCACTAGCTCTTGAGCAAGGAATAATAATATTAGGAAAACCAAATAGTTCGACGGAGCTAGGCGAATATAAAAATTTCAAAATTACAGAAGCAAAAGAAGGTTGTACAAAGTTAAATATAAAAGGAGAAGATGTAACAATATTATCACTTCCGTATCCAAGTGAGAAGAGGTTAAATGATTTAATAGAAGATAACGATACTGAGGAGAAGAGACAGAGTTCTTATTCAGAAAAGGTTGGAAATATTTTTAGAGAGCTAGAAAAAAACTTTGATGATAAAAGTGTAAATATAGCAGTATCGCATATATTTATAACTGGTGGAGATAGTTCTGATTCTGAAAGACCTATCCAGCTTGGAGGAAGTTTACTAGTTGAGAAAAAGGATTTACCAGAGAAAGCAGATTACATAGCACTTGGGCACCTTCACAAGCCTCAGAAGGCATCAGAGTACTTCAGTGCATATTACTCTGGTTCTCCTTTGCAGTATAGTAAAAGTGAGAGAGTGTATGCAAAAGGAGCCAATATTGTAGATATACATGCAGGTGAAGATGCTGTAATTGAAAAAGTATACTTTAAAAATTATAAACCTATAGAAGTGTTTAAATGCAATGGAATCGAAGAAGCGATAAAAATATGTGAAGAAAATAAAGATAGAGATATATGGTCGTTTTTTGAGATAACTACTGATGAGGTTATTGACCAGTCAGATCTTAAAACAATGAAAGAGTTGTTAAAAGATATAATAGAGATCAAACCTATTATCAATACAATACAGACAAAAGAAGAAATAGACTTAAAAGAAAAATCTATGGGCGAGCTTTTTAAAGAGTTCTATATATTTAGCAAAGGTGTGGAGCCAAAGGGAGAGCTTATGGATTTATTCATGGACATAATATATGAAGAAGGTGAAATCTAAGATGAGACCGATAAAACTAGAATTATCTGGTTTAAATAGCTATACCGATAAACAAATTGTCGATTTTGAAAAGCTTACTGAGAGGGGATTATTTGGAATATTTGGACCTACTGGAAGCGGAAAGTCGACAATACTAGATGCTATAACCTTGGCTATGTATGGAAATATTTCAAGAAATACCAAAGAGTTTATTAATAGCTCTAGCAAAGGAACAGTCTTATCTTATGAGTTTGAAATAGGTACAAAAAACAATAAGAGAAGATATCTTGTAGATAGAAATATGGTTAATAGCAAGACTGGAACAAAGACATCATATGCTAGGCTAGTTGAAATTTTAAATGATGGGAATAAAAATGTGTTGGCAGACAAAGTTGGAGAGGTCAACGAGAAGATAGCAGAAGTAATAGGTCTTACAGCAAATGATTTTACAAGGTCTGTAGTATTACCTCAAGGAAAATTTAGCGAATTTCTACAGCTTACTGGTTCAGAGAGAAGGGATATGTTAGAGAGAATATTCAAACTTGAAAAATATGGAAGAGGTCTCTCTGAAAAGGTAAAAAGAAGAAAAAATTTCAATTTAAGAAATCTGTACGATATTAATTCAAAATTAACTCAGTACGATGAAGTGTCTCAAGAAGCTTATGAAAGTGTAATAAGAGAGCTTGAGGAACTAAAATTAATTGAAAAGAGTAATACTGAAGATGTAAATAAACTTCAGAAAATCTACGAAGAAGATAAAATCACTTACGATCAACAGAATAAACTAAGTATGTATAAAACTAGATTAAAGGATTTAGAATCTAAAAGAGATGAAATAAAAGATAAAAAAATCTCTATAGAAAAATCTAAAAAAGCTTCAATGATAGAGCCTCATATAATTTACTTTGAAAATCTAAATAAGAAAATAGCTGAAGACTCAAATAAGCTTGATGTATATGAAAAGGACAGTGTATTTTTAAAAAGAGAACTTGAAAGCATAAAATCTAGATATGATGAAATTTTAAAATCAAAATTTGATGATATTCCTAAAATGAGCCAAGAAAAGATAAGATTAGAATACGCTTTAAAATTGGAGAATGAATTACAAACTATTGAAGAAGAAATTGAAAAACTTGTTTCGGATAAAAATGAATACAGTAATTCAAAAATTATTTTGGAAAAAAGGAACTCTGAATTAGAAGTAAATTTAAAATCAATAGTTAATAATATTGATAGGTTAGAAAATCAACTCGAAGAAATATATATAAGTGTAGACTTAAAACAGAAGATATTTTATTCATACGATATGGAAAAAGAATACAATAAAGTATCAGAAGAAAAAAAGATTAAGTTTTTAAAGCTTGATAATCTATTGAAAGAATATGATGAGTTTAAATCTAACTCTAAATTTATGCAAAGGAATAAAACGGATATACTAAGTGAACTTGAAAGTAAGGAATCTCATTTAGAGTTCATAATGACAAAATGTCCAGGAAGCAATGATGATATACTTGAGAAGTCAAAAAAAATAGTAGAACTTAAAGGATATGCCTTAAATTTAGATAAAAGTGAGAAAAGAAGAGATATATTGCAAGATGAAGTAAATGAAATTTTAGAGAACGTATTTAAATTAGGAAAAGAGATTTCAGAGTTAAAAATTGAGAAAGAAAAAATAGAAGAAAAGAAGTCTGAATTAGAGGAAGAAATAGATAAATTTAAGATTTTAAATCAGGCTACGAGATTCAGGGAAAATCTAAAAGAAGGAAGTCCTTGTCCAGTATGTGGTTCATTTGAACACAGCGAAGTTGAATCGATAAATTATGATCCTAAAATAGAATTTCTCGAAAATAAACTGGATAAAATGAATATACAACATAAAGAAGTAAAAGATAAAATTGAGGGATTATCACTTAAACAAAACTCACTTGAATACGCACATAAGCTAAAATCTGAGGAATTTGAAAATATCAAATTAAATATTGGAGATAATAACTCTAGCAGAATTTTTCAATCTATTGAACAAGAGAAAAAAGGCTTAGATATGTTTAAAGTAAGCTTTGAAAATTGGCAGAATGATAAGCAAGAATGTGAAAAAAAGATTTTGGAGCTAAAGGATAGAAAAAATAGTGTAGATATTGAAGAATCCAAATTAGATGAAGGAATAAGCAGTAAAGGAAAAGTTATAGAAGAATTAAAGAATGAAGTTGAAGCTATTGAAAAAAAATACATTAGTTTGAAAAATGAATACCTGAGTAATAAGACATCGCTAAGGATAGAGAATTTTGGCGAAAAAGTTGAAAAAATAAAAGAAAATGAAAAAGAAATAGAAAGACTTAGTACATCACTTACAGTACTAAAATTAGATAAAGAATCTATAGAAAAAGATTTAAATGAATCTAAAAATAGACTTTATGAGGTAAATATAAATCTAAATAAATTGGAAGACCTATATTTGGATAAAAAGAATACCCAAAAAACTAAAACTAGAGAACTTAGTGAAATAACTAAAGGAAAACCAGCAAATAGCTTACTTGATGAAATAGTAAATTGTATTGAAAAGATATACGAAGAAGAAAACTCTACAAGTAAAGAACTTGATGGAAAAAAAGAAGAATACGAAAGAAATGATTCTAATAGAAATATATTAAAAGCTAGTCTAGCAGAATCTAGGGCTGAATATATCGCAAAGGAAGAATCACTTAAAGAAATTATAGTCGTAAGCGGATTCAAAGATATATACAAAATAAAAGGTGCTATAATAGATGCCGACGAACTCTATGCTATAGAAAATGAGGTTAAGGATTTCAATGAAGAAGAAAAATTTATCAATCTTAGAATTGGAGAATTTGATGATAAGGTTTTAGATAAAACTATAAAAGAAGACGATCTAGTGAGTATAAAAAACAAAATAGATAATTTAAAGCAAGAAGTATCATCAATATCTAAGAAAATTGGTGCAGGTGAAAATAAAGAAATCAATCTGAGAGAATCTCTAGAAAAAGTTAAGGTATTAACTGAGCAACTTAAATTAGTTCAACATCAAGTAGATCTGTTGGATGATTTAGATAGGACTATTCAAGGAAATAAGTTTGTTGAGTATGTTGCTACTAATCAATTGAAATATATTTCTTTAGAAGCATCAAATAGACTGGACTCTATAACAAAAGGACGATATGCTCTTGAGATAGATGATAGACTTAATTTTGTTATGAGGGATAATTTCAATGGCGGGGAGAGAAGAAGTGTGGATACATTGTCTGGAGGAGAAACATTTTTAACTTCTCTAGCATTAGCTCTAGCATTATCTTCACAGATTCAGCTTAAAGGAAAAGCACCTCTACAGTTTTTCTTCTTGGATGAAGGTTTTGGTTCACTAGATGCCGAGCTTTTAGAGATAGTAATGGAGTCACTTGAGAGGTTGCATGGAAATGGACTAAGTATAGGAATTATAAGTCACGTTGAAGAGCTTAAAAACAGGGTACCAATTAAACTTTTAGTAAGTCCAAGTAAAAGTGGAGTCGGATCTAAGACTCACATTGAATACAGTTAAATAGAAAATGAATACAATAAAGTATTAATAGATTAATTTATAAAATTTCCATATATTATATAATTATGATATAATAATAGAAATATCGGGATATGAGACTGAAATATTAATAAAACAAAGTAATTAGGAGTGTGGTAAAGATTGGAATCGCCCAATGATATAGCACAGATTGTAATACTAGCTTTACTACTTATTACATCTGCGTTTTTCTCAGCTGCAGAGACATCTTTGATGTCTTTAAGCAAGATAAGAATTAGATATATGAAAGATGAAGGAGTTAAAGGAGCAAAATTAGTAAGCTCTTTAACGGAGAATTCAGGAAAGCTGTTGAGTGCAATACTAGTTGGAAACAACCTTGCCAATATAGCTGCAACTTCTATATCTACATCATTATTAGTAGGTATATTTGGATCACGAGGTGTAGTAATGGCAACAGCTATTATGACAGTTTTGATATTGATATTTGGCGAAATAACTCCAAAATCAATTGCAGCTAATGATTCAGAAAGAGTGGCATTATTTGTATCAAAGCCAATAAAATTTGTAATAACTTTTCTTACACCGGTTGTTTGGCTACTAGATAAAGTAACAAGTTTTATATTTAAAGTTTTTAGAATTCCGAATAAAGGAAACACAAGTTATGTAACTGAAGAAGATCTTAAAACAATGGTTAATGTCGGCCATGAAGAGGGTGTTCTTGAAGTTGAAGAGAGAGAAATAATAAACAATGTCTTTGAATTTGGAGATATGCAAGCTAAAAGTGCTATGGTTCAAAGAATCGACATTGTAGCAATAGATGTAGAAGATAGTTATGATGAAATTATAGCTTCATTTAAAGAAGAAAAATTAAGTAGAATGCCTATTTATGAAGAGACAGTAGACGATATTATAGGTGTCCTTAATTTCAAAGATATTATATTTTTAACTGATGAAGAAGTAGAAGATTTTGATATAAAAAACTATATGAGAACTCCATTCTATACTTATGAATTCAAAAAAGTTGCCAGACTTTTAGGCGAAATGAAATTAGCTAAATCACAAATGGCAATAGTAGTGGATGAGTACGGAGGAACTTCTGGTCTGCTGACGATAGAAGACTTAGTAGAAGAGATTGTTGGGGAGATAGAAGATGAATACGATGAAGAAGAAGATGAAATACAAGTAATCAAAGAAGATGAGTACATTGTAGATGGAGGTACAAAAATAGGCGATGTAAATGTGCTTATTGGCGTAAAATTAGAGTCCGACGAATTTGACTCTATAGGAGGATTTATAATAGGGTTTTTAGGAAAATTCCCTGAGGAAAATCAAGTTATAGAGTTCGATGGAATAAAGTTCTGCATTGAGAGCATTGACAAGAATAGAATTAAAAAGATTAGGATATTTACGTAATTTAGCGGTTGTCTCGAAATAGAAAGCAATTTCTATAGTAAAGACAACCTTTTTAATAGAATAAACTCTATTATTTTTAAATAAGATTAAATATAAGGATTAAAAAGTAAGAAAAATCATCACTAGAAAGGAGTAGAAAATGCCAATATTAGAAAAAGATTTTATATACAAACTGAAGGGAAATGCTATATTTATAGTAGTTTATTCGTTGATATTTTTGTTTATATACAAAGCTTTTCCGTTTATTGCACCATTCTTCCTCGGAACATTAATAGCATTTATGATCAAACCAATATCACAAAAAATGTTCAATAAATTTAAAATCAATAAAGGAATATCAACTTTGCTTTTGAGTTTTATTGCCGTCGCTCTAGTTATAACTTTAACATCTATGGGAGTTGTAAACCTGACCAAGCAGTTGATGATATTTATAAATAACGCATCTAATGGATCGTACTTGACTGATTTAGCTGCGGATATTGTGAATAAAGCAAATATCCTTATAAGTCAAGCTAACAGCATGGCAAATATTGATATTCAAGAACTTACATCTAAATTTAGTGGAAACTTAATGAATATTTCGAAAAGCATTTTAGCAAGTACTATAAATTTAGCGACATCTATTCCGTACATACTTATGTTTACAGTTACACTGTTTGTATCTACATATTTTATAGCAAAAGATTTGGACAAAATGGAAGCAAGTTTTTACAATATGTTTACTATGGAAGTTAGAAAAAAGGTTTTAAATGTAAGAAATGAAATGGGGGCGTCTATACTTGGATATATCAAGGCATATGCAATACTTATGAGTATAACAGCAGCAACTATATTTTTGAGTTTCTTGATATTTGGACTACCGTATGGATTTGTTGTAGGTATTGTAGGTGCGTTAATGGATTTAATACCGTTTTTAGGAATTATATCTATATACCTACCAATAATAGTCTATCATATTATGATAAACAACTATTTTGTAGCGATAGGAATGACTGTAGTATTTGTATTGATATCTGTCGTTCGTCAGATACTAGAGCCTAAATTGATCTCAGCAAATATAGGGCTTAGCCCTCTAGCAACTATAGCTGCTATATTTATAGGGATACAATTAAAAGGGCTAATCGGGATTTTATTTTGTTTTGGGTTTGTATGTATGCATAATATACTAAAAAAAGTAGGTATATTATAAGTGTAGCCCAATATTTGATAGCAGTGTGTTATAATTGTTGTGTGATAAATAATAAACTTATTTGTTGCACAACAATTTTTTATTATATATAAGAAAGAAGGGTTTTAAATGGAGCAAAAAGTAGTAGAGAGATTATTAAAGTATGTATCATTTCATACAACATCAGACTCAAAGAATGAAAATTGCCCATCATCAGAAGGACAGATAGTATTCGCCGAGTATTTAGTTGATGAGCTGAAATCATTAGGGTTAGAAGATGCTTCTGTAGATAAAAACTGTTATGTAATGGCCACACTTAAAGGAAACACTGACGGAGTAGACACAATAGGTTTTGTATCACATCTGGATACTAATGAAGATGTTAGTGGTAAAGATATAAAACCAAGACTTATAAAAAACTACGATGGTAAAGATATAGTTTTAAATGAAGAACTGAATATTGTTACATATGTTGCTGACTACCCAGAGCTTCAAGAATTAAAAGGTGACGACATAATAGTTACAGATGGAACAACTTTACTTGGGGCAGATGACAAAGCAGGTATAGCTGAAATAATAACTGCAATTGAATATTTAATTGAACACCCTGAGATAAAACATGGAGATATAAAATTAGGATTTACACCTGATGAAGAGATTGGTAGTGGAGCAGACCATTTCGATGTAGAAAAATTTGGTGCAAAATATGCTTATACTCTAGATGGAGCAATCTGTGGAGAACTTCAATATGAAAACTTTAATGCGGCAAACGCTACCATAACTATTCAAGGCAGAAATGTTCACCCTGGAACTGCAAAAAATAAAATGGTAAATGCACTACATATAGCAGCTGAAATATCAGAATTATTCCCAACATCTGAAAGACCTGAGACAACCGAAGGATATGAAGGATTCTATCATCTAAACGTATTGAATGGCAATGTAGAGAAAGCTACAATGGAGTACATTATAAGAGATCACTCAAAAGAAAAATACGAAGAAAGAAAGGCTTTCTTCAAAAAGAGTGTAGAAGATACTAGTAAAAAGTACAATGGAAGAGTGGAGTATCAACTAGATGATGTGTATTTCAACATGAGAGAAAAAGTTGAACCGATTAAATTTATCGTAGATATAGCTGAAGAGGCTATGAAAGAATCAGATGTAAAACCATTATTAGTTCCTATAAGAGGTGGTACTGATGGAGCAAGACTATCATTTATGGGATTACCTTGTCCAAATATATTTACTGGAGGATTAAACTTCCACAGTAAAAATGAATGTGTTTCAGTAAATGCTATGGTTAAAGCTTCTCAAGTTATAGTTAAAATAGCTGAAAAATTTGCACAACGTTAATAATATAAAAGTAAATGGCAAAGCCTATATATTTTAGGTTTTGCCATTTTTATTTAACACTATAAAATATATTTAATTATATTGATTTAATAGCTTCCATAGTATTTAAGTCTATAAAATTTATATCAAGTTTATTTTTCATTTTATCAGAGCCTTCTAAAACTTCTATTGTAGCAACTGAATTAGAAACATCTTTTGGAATGGATGTACTTCCTGGATTTAGAACTATTATATCTCCTAAATCAGTTAGCTCTTTTACATGTGTGTGACCTAATATTAGTACATCAGCGCCCATATTTTTGGATTTTTCTATTATAGTTTCTTTTGGTTCTGCATATCCATGATTTAAGATAAATCTAGTCTTATCTATTTGGCAAACGGCATAAGGGCTTTGGATTGGATGCTTTAAAACCATTTGATCTACATCGGCCTCGCAGTTCCCTTTAACAATTACTATATTTTTAAGGTTATTTAATTTTTCTATCATTGGTTTTGGATTGTACCCCTCAGGAAGGTCGTTTCTTGGCCCGTGGTAAAGGATATCTCCTCCATGAAACAGCATGTCGCAATCTGATAGAGCTTCCATTGCTTTATCGAAATACGTTAGACTTCCATGTGTATCGCTCATAACTCCTATTTTCATATTTCTCCTCCGAATGTATCTTAATATATTATAAAAACTTTTCTGAGACTCTCTTCCAAAACTCGTAATTTGGCAGTCTAAGTAGTTTTACTTGTTTATTGGCTAAACTGAGCCTAATTGAATCTACCTTGCTAAATCTATGTTCAACTCCGTCAATTACTATAAGTGTTGAGTCCTCAAATGTATTTTCAGGTGAAATTTTAATGATAGATTCACTGGATGCTATTATACTAGATGTAAAACATCTGTACGCATTAGTATTGATTGGATGTAGAGGAGTGATTTGTATTACTTCAAGACTTGTATCTACAATACTTCCTCTAGCAGAATAGTTGTATGCAGTTGAACCAGTAGATGTCGATACTATCATACCATCACCGCTGAAATTTTGTATCATTCTATCATCAAAACTTAGGTTTAGGTGAATAACTCGAGATTTATCACCTCTCACAACCACTTCATTGACTGCGAGTTTTTTAAAACAAGACTCCTTTGTTCTAACATCCGCTTCGAGAAGTGAAATATTTTGCATAATAAAATCTTTATTTGAGTAGGCTTCGACGAAGTCATCTATTTTGTCGGGGGATATTTCTGCGAAAAACCCTAAGTGACCAGTATTTATACCTATTATAGGAACATCTGGAAAATTAAAATCGTGTACAGTTTTTAAAAAAGATCCATCTCCACCAATCGATATAATCAGTTCTGTATCGGGCTTTAAATCTGAATAAACGTCAAATCCTTTGGAAGTTAATCTTTCTTCTAGGATTTTTTTAGTTTCTAGAGATTTTGCCAGTTCATTTGAGTTTACTGTAATAATTTTTTTCATATACTCACCTCTCTATGTTCTATCTTGTATTATAACACAACTTGTTTAAAATATTATTATCTATTCGACCTAATTTAGTGTAAAATAGATAATGTTACGATGAAATAAAATAGATGAAAGTAGGGGTTATGTTGTTCGATAAAGAATTACAGAAGTACAACCTTATGTCTTATAGAAATGAAGATACTAGTATCCTCAAGGATGTGCTTTTAGATAAATTAAATTTTTCGGTGAGATCTCTTTCAAGGATGAAAAGAGAAAAGAGTATTTTAGTGAATGGTGAGTTTGAAAAACTGAATACCAAATTAAAAAGTGGAGATTTGATAGAAGTAAAAATAAACGAAGACAAGGCAAACTTTGAGCCTCAAGATTTAAAATTAAATATACTTTTCGATGATTTTGATATTATTATGGTAGATAAACCTCCTCTTATGGTTGTTCATCCTACAAAGAGTCATGTAGACAATACTATTGCAAATGGTGTTACACATTTTATTGATGAAAAGGGCGAAAATGTAAAAATAAGATTTGTAAACAGATTGGATATGAACACTTCAGGCCTTGTTATAATAGCAAAGAATGCTTATGCACACCATGTACTTTCAGATGATATGAAGTACGACAAAGTTGAAAAGAAGTATATAACAATTGTAAAGGGAGTTTTAAAAGATGACAAAGGGGTAATAGATGCTCCTATATATAGATCTACTGATGATTCTATAAAAAGGGTAGTTGATGATAGAGGACAACGTGCGATTACACACTACAAGGTTTTAGAGAGACTAAAAGATGCAACAGTTCTAGAAGTTGAACTTTTTACTGGCAGAACACATCAGATTAGAGTTCATATGGAATATATAGGCCATGGTATAATTGGAGATGAGCTATACGGATATGTGGATGAATCTTTAATTACTAGACAAGCTCTACATGCCTATAGTTTGAAATTTGAGCAACCGAGAACTAGGGAAGTTTTGAAGTTTGATTCAAATATTCCAGAAGATATGAAAGATTTAATAGACAAATTAAAATAATACAGTAAAGATAAATTAAATATTTGGGGTGATAGAGTGATAATTCATAAGTTTATAGTGCACGTATTAGATAAAAATAGCGATGTTCCAATTTTAAATGATTTTGAAGGTAAGATAAATCAAGGGGTAGATGGATTTTTTCAAAAAGTGATAAAAAGAGTTAGTAAAGATGATGATGTAAGGAAAGCCGTATTTAAAGATTACAACGATAATGTTATAAAAAATTGCTGTGAGCAGATGATATACAATGAAGACACATTTTTAGATAACTCTAAGGAGATAGCTTCGTATTTGTTTGAAATAATGAAGATAAATTCAGAACTAGAATCATGCGATTTAGCAGTATGTCTGTACACAATAAAAGACGAGAAAAATATAGCTATACTGAAGCTGGATTACAAGAAACTTTACACTCATTCAATTGAGTTTATAGATGACAAGTTCAATATTCAAATGGTAGCAAATGAAATAGGCATAACAGAGACTCAAAAACCTAAGCAATGTGCCTTTATAGGTGTTAGCGGGATTAACGATGAGTACCATTTAAGACTTTTAGATAAGGATTCTGAAAAAGAAGGGACAGATACTAAATTTATAGCAGAGTTTTTAAATGCAGATAGAGTAGAAGATGATAAATACAAGACAAAAGTATTTAAGAAATCTACAGAGAACTGGATAACAAATGCTCTTGGAGAAAATATCAAAGAGGCAGAAGATGTTAGAAGTATACTAAATTACACATTGAAAGAAAAGCAGAGTATAGATTTAAATGAATTTGTGGAAAGTTCATTAAAAGATGAAGATAAAAAAGAGAGCTTTAAAGAGCTTATGGAAGAAAAGGGATTAGTAGATAACTTTAGTATCGACAAGGAATGGGTTGAGAAAAAGCTTAAAAAGAGAAGTATAAAAACTGACAATGGATTTGATGTCAAAGGAAATTTAACAGACTTTGAAGACCCTATGAAGTACAGCATGAGAAAAAATGAGAATGGGACATTTGATATAGTTATAAAAAATGTAACTTTTTATGAAGAAAAGTAGGGATTATTGCTTGAAAGAGAAGGTAAGTTTTCAGATTTTTATAATTTAAGAAGTAGTAATTAAATTGAGGCATATGAAAAGTAGCTATATAAAATGTGAATTTATCACTATTTATATAGCTACTTTTATTTTTTATTCTAATTATTTTCTTCGATATATTTACAGATATCACCGATATTTTTAAATTGTTCAGCTTCTTCATCAGGAATCTCTATATCAAACTCATCCTCAAGTGCCATTACTATTTCAACAGCATCTAGTGAATCAGCCTCTAAATCGTCTACTAAAGATGTAGTTGTAGTTATTTCTTCTGTATCATCTAGCCCTAATTGGTCTGCAATTATTTCTTTAATTCTTTCAAACATATTAAGCCTCCTAAAGCAGTTTAATTAATTTATATAGTAGTTTAATATAATATAGGAAAATTTTCAATATTAAATGGTAAAAAGTATAAATAATTATTCGAAATGTATTTATTGTATACTCTTTGAATAGAATTTATTGAGAATATTTTTAACTAAGGAGGAGTTTATGAAGAAGTATATTTTAGTATTAACTTCATCTATTTGTGTATTTATTGTTATGATGATTAATCTGTACTATAACACTATCAATTTGGACATGCGTGTAATTTCAAAGCAACTAATAGAAACAAACGAGATTTTAGACGATTTAGTGACAAAGAAAGAGAGCGTATTAGATAAAAAGGATGAGTATATATCCAGGTTGATGGATATAGAAAACGACTTAGAAAATAAAAATGTATCTTTTCTTATGAAGGATTATAAAAAATATAAAATAAAATCTGTTGAGAGTTTAATTGAGGCAATATCTAGTGAAAAAAGTGAAGACTTGAAAGTTGTAAATAAATACAATCGCCTAAGTAATAAAGAACTAGATAAGCTTATTAAAAACAATATAGCCAAAGTAACTTATTTGTCCACTAAGTCATATATTTAAAGCAAAGGGATTATTAATCTCTTAATATTCAAGGAGGATTATTATGACAAAATTAGAAGAGAATATGTCACGTTTTTTTGGATCTTGCGGTTGTGACGGCGGATTCTTAGATGGCAAAATGCTAATAATAATAGTTTTGATATTTCTAGTATTGTGCACTGATATATTAGAAGACATATTGTGCGATGACAGTATTTGGATATGGGTTATTTTAATAGTTTTACTGCTGTTTAATTTTGATGATGGATGTTGTTAAAATTTAAAAAAAATATTAGCACAATTTATAAGAGTTGCATAGTATATAGCAGGAGCAAAAAGCTCAATAAAATATCAACAGGAGGTAACTTATATGTTAGATAGATTCTTTGGCGAAGAAGGTTGTTTTGGTGGAGGTTGTTGGTGGATAATAGTATTATTCTTCTTATTCCTTTGTTTTGGTGAAGGATGGAGAGAAATTGAAATTATGGATTGGATACCATTCCTAATAATATTATTAATTTTATGTTCTTGTGGAGATTGTTTCTAGTTTTTAAATTACTTTAAACTTTATAAATATTATGTAGGAGGACTTAATTATGCTTGATAGATTTTTTGGTGGTGAAGGATGTTGCGGTGGAGATTCATGGTGGATAATAATATTATTCTTCATATTCTTAGCTTTCCAAGAGTGCTGGAGTGAAATAGAAATTTGCGATTGGATTCCATTCTTGATATTATTGTTAATAGCTTGCTCATGCTCAGGATTCTTTGGTGAAGAATCTGGTTGTGGCTGCTAGAAAATAGTATTTATTTAATAAAGAGTTGCCTAAAGAGAATTATTTCTACTCTAGGCAACTTTTTTAATGGATAGAATTATGAAGCAATGGTATAATATTGACATCAAGTGATTTTTATTATCATATTATGGACTTTTTATATTACTCAATAGATCAGTATATTAATTCTAAATAGATAACCTACGAACAAAGGAGGAGAGTTTTTATGAAAAAAACAGTTACAATCAAAGATGTAGCAAAACAGGCTGGAGTATCCATTTCGACAGTTTCAAGAGTAATAAATGATTCAAAGCCAGTTACAGATGAGATAAAACAAAGAGTTTTAGAGGTAATAAAGGAGACTGGATATATACCAAATCCACTAGCTAGAAGTTTGGTTACTAAGAAGAGCCAGCTTATTGGAGTAATTGTACCAGAGGTATCGGATACTTTTGTAAACGAAATACTAAACGGAATAGAAGAGATTGCCAGAATGTACGACTTCGATATACTTTTATCCAATACATATTCGGATAAAGAGCAGGAATTAAAAAGCATAAATTTACTTAGAGCAAAGCAAGTTGAAGGGATAGTTCTTATTTCTTGGGTAATCGGTGAAGAGCACGTCAATTTCATACAAAATAGCGGCATACCTGCAACATACATCAGTAAAACTGCAAGAGATTACGATATATACACAGTAAGTACTAGTAATAAAAAAGCTACATTTGATATGACAGAGCACCTTATAAATAAAGGTCACAGCAAAATTGCGTTTATTATGACAAGTAAAGAAGACACTATCTTAGAGATGGAAAGACTGTCAGGATATGAGGCTGCGTTAGAAAAGCACGATATACAGCTGGACAAGTCCTTAATTAAATACGGAGAGACAGATTATGAAAGTGGTTACAATAGTATGAAAGAGTTACTCGATGATGGAATAATACCTCATGCAGCATTTGTAACGGGAGACGAGGCAGCTATAGGAGCTTTAAATGCCATATGTGATTCAGGGTATAGAGTACCAGAGGATATATCTGTAGCAGGGTTTAACGATGTTAAAATAGCAAAGATATACAGACCAAAACTTACAACAGTTTCTCAACCACTGTACGATATGGGAGCAGTAGCTATGAGAATGGTAATAAAACTTATAAATAAGGAAGAAATAGAGAATAAAAAAGTAGAATTACCTTATAGAATAGTAGACAGAGAAAGTGTATTAACAAGAAAATAATAAAAATGTAAAAAAAGAGTTATACCAATAACTCTATTTATTAATATCCTTTACAGAGGGATTATTGTTTAAATAGTTTTTGGTATAACTCTTTTTAGTTTTATTTAGGAGAGCTTTTTTTCATTTTTCCTAGAAGTCCCTTCGATTTACCTGAGCTTGTTTTCGAATTTGGACTTGATGAACTTTTAGAGCTAGAAGTAGTTTTCCTTCTTTCAGGTTTTGCTTTCTTAGTTTTTTGGGAAGCTTCAGAGGCAGATATCTTCTGCATTATAGTATCTAATTTATTCTGTTGTTCCTCATCTAAAAATGCCTTGAATTTAGAAACGACTTCTTCTTTACCTTCAAGACCTTTTCCGACCTTAACGAGTTCACTCATAAGCTCATCTTCAGATTTGTCTTTATAGTCGTTGGCCATTTTCTCTATTTTACCTTTATCTATATTCTTTTCTTTGGCCATTTTTTCTAGAGAGCTTTTATCTAATTTTTTCATAAAAAAACCCCTTTCATAAATATATATTGGATTTGACTCATATTATTTATATATAGAAATAATATTTAGTGAGAGACAGTTGATGTTTTAATATAAATAAAATTACCTATAAATAATATATATGCAGGCGGAGATAAAAAAGGAACATTAAAACGAAAAAATCATAATTTAAAATAAGGGTTATTCACAAGGGGGCATTGGTTTGAATAATTTACTGTTATTAATAGGGATTCTTTTTCTTAGCAACGGAGATATATCTCTATCTAATTATAAAGATAAATTAAAAAGTGCTGTGGGCCTACAAGCAAAAAATGGTAAAAAAGAGAGGGGCAAAAATATGCCTAATGTTGGAAAGAATAATTTTAAATTTAATGCAAATGATATCAATAAAAGTTTGAAACTCATGGAGCTAAGCGATGAAGATTTAGAAATGGGAATGGAGCTTATAACTAGAACTAAGAAGTATATGTCAAAAGATGAGAGAAAAATACTTATAAAAATCGAAAGTATATTAGATTTAGTAAGTGGAATAAAGAAACTTAACAATATTGAATCCATAGATATGGACTCTGAATCAGATTTTTTCAGAAATATGGAAGATGAAGATAAGAAGAATATGATGATTAAGGAAATTTTAGAAGTATTCCCTCAAAAGAAAAAAGGTTCAGTCAAAAAGGCTTTAGATATGAAAAAGAAAATAGATGTATTTGCAGAGTTATTTTTACCAGATGATTTTGGAGAGGGTGGATTTAGTTTGAGCTCACTTGCAGATTTTGGTAATTTAGGAAGTATGAATAACTTGAAAATGTTGGGGAATTTATTGCGAACTGATTCTGCAGAGACTCAAAAAAACACTAAAAAAAGAGATTATAAAAGAGGCAGTATAGAAAGTGATATATATGAAGCCAATGAATACGAAAATTACGAGGACGAAGAATTCTACATCGATGATGACGATGATTATGAAGGAGATGACAATACTTTTTCTAATAATTTTGCAGATGATGGATTCGAGTTTGAAGATGATAATTTTGAATACGAGGATGATGAGTTCGACTACGATGATTAAGAGAAATAGATTGAATTCTAGGATGAAAGTACTGTGCTTACATAGCAGTAAGACAAATTAATTATATAGTTTAATTATAACCTATTGGCCAATTTGATAAAAGACTTTTATTAAATTTTGTTTTATTATATAATGTTATTAAGATATCCTGAGACATACGATAAGGCTCTCTTAAATTCAACCTACAATTTTTATTCGGGAGACAATGTCTGATAACTTATATAACAGGCCGAGAAATTTTACTTGGACGTTAAAACATTATCAGTATGTCACCCACCTAGATGACTCTAGGGCGTGAATTTAACGGGCCACCGGTGTTTTGGGGAAAAAGATTGTCGCTATATATTTATAGCGACAATCTTTTTTTAGAATAATGTTATATTTTAATACTTATTATATTAAAACAATGTTTAAGGTCTCTGTAACAAATGTAATTCTAAGTGCATATTATTAATTAGGCTGAAAAAGCCAAGTCACTTTATAGAATTCACTTAAGGAGGCACGACAAATGCAAGATATAAAAAGAAATAGAAGAAAGATGGGTAATAATAGTTCCGTTTCAAATAACAATGATATAGATGAAATTTTTGAAAATTCATTTGCTGAAGAAGATATGGAAAGAGGCTTCAAAAATAAAAAACATGATCACTGTGAATGTGAAAAAGAAGAGAAATGCCACAATGATTGTGACTGCGATCCTTGCCATAAACACAATCACCACAACGATTGTGACTGTGATCCTTGCCACAATCACCACAAATGTGAATGTGAACCTTGTGAAATAGAGTCAGAAGACTGCTTTCCAAATAAATGTGGGCCAGAATGCTGTCATCCTATAACTCCAAAGAATTTCTCACCAGCAAACACTGTTCCTATAGCTATAGAAACTAATAGAGTTTTTGATACTATGCGTTTCCAAGCTTTTACAGATGGTTCAGGACCTGATGGAGAACCATTATTCTTTGAAACAGAAGTTATAGAAGTAAATGGACCAGTCCCTCAAGGCGGACCAGTAAACGTAACTATTGAAAAAATATGTGTAAATTTCAGAGAGATAGAAATAAATCCAGGTTGTATTACACTAGAAGATTTCGAAGTAGAGCCACTTGATACAAGGTCTCACAGAAATTGCGAATCATCATTTGAATATGCAGTTTGTGGAGAATTCAAACGTGAATGCTGCAGAAGAGGATTAGGGAATTCAGTAGCTTTTAAAGAAAGAGGATTAAATGTTAAAGTTCGTGATTTAGTATTAGAACTAAAAGGTAAATGTGGATGCACTACATTTACAGCACTTGCATTCCCAGCAGTAAAAGAGTGTGGATGTAAGAGAAGAGTACCTTTTGTAGTATTTAACTTTAATACATTCTCAGCACCTCTTTGCCTGCCAGCGGATGGAAGATCTTTACTTCTGAGACAAGAATTTAACACTCGTCTAACAGTTGATTGTATAGGAAAATCTATATTAAAATTCGAAGAAAATGAGCACTGCGAATGCTTCTTCGATTTAATAATACCAAACGACATAGATTTAATTCTTTGCTTAGAAGAAACAGTAAGCGCACTTATAAGTGAGCAAATAGTAGTGTTAGGATCAAGAACTCCAATAGAGCCTAGATTAGTAGATACATTCGCAAAAGTATGTGAATTTGAACATTGTGGACCTCGAATCTAAAAAAAATTTATTTAGTTTTAAATAATCAAAGTTGTAAAAAAGCCATTGAGGTATAGAGATCTCGATGGCTTTTTGTATTGAACAATTTAATTTAGAGTTAAAGAGAGCGTAGAGCTTTTATTGATCTAAATAAAACTAAAGAATGGAGAATGCAAGTCAGCATTGACACTGAAGTCATAACATAGATTAAAGCGTATATATTTAAACTTGGTATAGGAAGCAACGTGTATAGTGCTACAATCTGTATTACCATTCCCACAATAGTGTTTATACTAGAGGCAAGTTCTTTTCTAATAGCGTTTAAAATTCCGGATAGAGTTTGATTTAATGACATAAATAGAGGAACTAAAAACATGGATTTTAAATATTTACCAGCGAGTTCGTTTTTAAATACAAATACACAGACTCTCTCTCCGAAGAAGTAAAAAAATATAGACGAGAGTATTCCAACAGTTAAAGTTAAAAGAATTGAGTACTTAATCTTTTTAATTACACTATCTGTTTTATTTAGCGCCATTCCTTGAGATATGCTTGGAATTAAATTTACGATTAGAGCTGATCCGAGTGTAAATGGTATAAATACAAATGGCATAACCATACCGCTTATAACTCCGTACATGCTGAGAGATTTAGTATATGTCATACCAGAAAGAGCTAATCTAGAAGGAACCATCATAGAGCTTATAGACTGTAAAAATATGCTAGACATTCTATTGCAAGTTATAGGGATAGACATCTTTATAGTTTCTATTGAAGAATAGTAAAAGTCCTTAGCGCTAACCACGTATTTTTTGCATAAAGAAGAATCTCTCCATAGATATACAGTCATGAAAATTATATTGCTCAGTTCTCCGATTGAAACTCCTAAAAGAGCAATGTAGCAGTTGAAATTCTTATTACCTATGTACATTATTAGTAAAACAACAAATAAAATTTTAGTGATCTGTTCTATTATTTGTCCGACAGCAGGTACTTTTACTTTTTTTACTCCGTAGTAGTACCCCCTAAGTACATTAGAAATTGTAATTGTAACTACAGCAGGAGCTATTGCAAGTATAAATAAGTTTAATTGTGGGTCATTTAGAAATTTTGCTGAAAAGAACTTACTGTTAAAAGAAACTATAAGGGATATAATCAACGAAACGAAAAATGCTATGTAAAGTGTAGATATAAACAGTACATTTGAAGAATGTTTATCTTTTATAGCCTTTTTATTGGCAATTAAACAACTTAGTGCTGTAGGAATTCCTGTTGTGGTTACGGATAGACATATCATCAAAAAGTTGAATATCATATGATAAATGCCTAGCCCTGTTTCACCTAAAGCCCTAGATAAAAATACTTTATATATAAAGCCGAAGATTCTAACAATAAAATTGGATACGAACAAAATTGCCGTAGACATAACTAGATATGGAATTTTCAAAAAAACACCTCCTTACGTTAAATATATTCGTAAGGAGGTCAAAAAATTTATAATTATATCTTTATAAATTTTGGGTTCATTTTATCAAATCTTGTTACATACTTAAATCCGAGGTCTTTTAGGACTGAGTAAATATAGTCGAATTTATATGCTACTTGATCTGTATTGTGAGAATCAGATCCTGTAGTTATAATTTCACCACCTAATTCTTTGTACAGCTTTAAAATATAGGTAGAAGGTGTAAGGTCAGGTAGATTATATCTATAACTTGATGTATTTAATTCAATTCCTTTTCCGTCATGTATAGCTTGTTTAAGAGTTGCTTCAATTATATCGAAGAACAATTTATCATCTAAATATGTATCAAAAGGAGCATATCTCTTAATCAGATCTAGATGTCCTAAAACAGAGTAATTTTTATAGTTTTTTACTACATTGTAAAGCTCCATATAGTAATTTTCATAGATTTCATGTTGAGATCTCCCTTCAAAGTAAGAGCTTAAATAAAGGTCCATTCTATCTATAGCGTGAATAGAGCAAATTACAAAGTCAAAATCGTATTCTTCCATTCTTTTATTGTAGTAATCACCTAAATCTTTTTGTAACCCAAATTCAATTCCCTTTTTTATAGATATTCTGTCTTTATATTTTCTTTGCACATAATCGAGTTTCTCGAAGTAGTCATCCAAGTTTACCATAAAAGAGTCATCGGAAAATATGCCGTAATCAACATGGTCAGTAAAGCATATCTCATTTAATCCTAAATAGATAGATCTTTCTACCATATCCTCTATACTTGTATGGCTGTCAGTAGAAAAACTTGAGTGCATGTGATAGTCGTAAAACATAAAAAATTTCACCTCATTTTAGTAATTATTTAATGTAAGTAATTTATAGTAATTAAAAATTTTAAACAAGTATCCTTTGTTTAGTTAGATATCTTATATGTTATTATAACAATATGTCGTATTCAATAACAGAGCAATTTGCCGGCTAAACTTAAATCTTTGCACATTAATATCAATTGAGTTTATTGTGTTTTATAAAAATGGATATTATAATTCAATTTAATAAGAAAAACATTGAGAAAAATTTATTCAATTGTGCTAAAATTAAAGTAAGCAAAAGAATTGTTAGGTAAAAATAGAAATAAGATATAAATAAGTTATTCGGTATTAAGACCTATAATTTAGTGCAAGTGGTGATTATTATGGAAAAATTTTTAATTGATATGAATCAGAACAAGACAACGAAATATTTACATGTATATAATTGTATAAAAAAAATGATCCAAGATGAGAAATTAAATGTACATGAAAAATTACCTCCAATAAGAAAGTTTTCAAAACTATTGGGGGTTAACAATGCTACAATAATAAAAGCATATGAGCTTTTAGAAAATGAAGGTTATATTTACAAAATTGTAGGAAACGGGACATTTGTATCCAACCTAAAGGGAGAAAATACTAAACCTAAAGAGATAAGAGGCGGTATAATACACTTTGACAGCGGTAATCCATCAAATGATATGTTCCCGATAGATTCATTTAAATACGCAGTAAATATGGCTCTTGAAAAAGACGGCAACTCTATATTCGACTATGAAGAAGGACTTGGATCGGAGGATCTTAGAGAGAATCTTGTACAGTACTTAAAGAGTTTAAAGATAAATACAACAGTAGACAATATTCAGATAATTTCTGGTGCCCAGCAAGGTATAGATATAGTCTGTAAGGGAATAATAAGTCACTCGGATGTTGTATTTGTTGAGGAACCTAGTTATGCAGGTGCTATAGACGTATTCAAAAGTAGAGGAGCAAAGATAATATCAATACCAATGTTAGATGATGGTATAGATATAGGAATACTCAAAATGAAGCTTGAAAAATTTAAGCCTAAGTTTATATACACTATGCCAAACTTTCAAAATCCAACGGGAATATCGTATTCTGCGTACAAGAAAAACAAACTAATTGAGCTAGCAAAGGAGTATGATTTTTATATATTAGAAGATGACTTCATAAGCGATTTTAAATTTAACTCTGAGGACAACAGACCACTGAGAAGCTATGATGATGGAGGAAGAGTTATATATATAAAGAGTTTCTCGAAAATTCTTATGCCAGGGCTTAGAATCGGTCTTGTAGAAGTTCCGTCAAAGCTTATGACAAAGATTTTAATAGCTAAGCACTCTTCAGATATATCTACACCAGGTCTAATACAAAAATCTATGTATTACTTTATGAAAAACTTCGAGTGGGATTCCTATCTTATAAGTATGGAAAATGTATATATGAATAAATACATAATTGCAGAGAAATTAATTAAAGATAAGTTATCTAAAAAGATTAAAGTAAGAAACTCGTGTGGTGGGATAAATTTTTTCTTGGAGCTTCCATTAAATTATAATTCTCAGACATATACCGACTTTTTAGTAAATAAGGGGGTATATATAACACCAGGTACATACTTTTTCGATAAAATAGTAGAAGATAGATTTTTTAGAGTAAACATTGCAAAACCGAGTATATCAGAAATCGAAGAAGGAATTTCAATAATAAGCGATAGTATCGAAGAATTTTTTGATAAATATAAATATAAATAAATAAGTAATTTGGAGGAAGAAATGTTTGAACAAAAAAAATTAGACAGAATAAATCAACTAGCTAAAAAGCATAAAGAAGAAGGGTTGACTCATGAAGAGCACCATGAAAGAGAAGGACTTAGAAAAGAGTATCTAGAACATTTTAGAGCACATGTTAGATCAAAACTAGATAATATAAAAGTTGTATCACCAGAGGAGTATGAGGAGTATATAAAAAACAACAATAAATAGGAAAATTATTAATATTTAATAATTTAATATAAAAATCTAAGGAGAGAATACAATATGGATTTAAAACATGAATTTAAAAACGCTTGGGAAGAAGCACAAAAAAATAACACAATTGGTGAAATAATGGACTATGCCAATGGTTATATGAAGTTTTTAAGTAAAGCTAAGACTGAGAGAGTATCTGTAGAGGAAATCGTAAACTTAGCTAAATTTAATGGATTTGTATCTCTAGATGAAGTAATTGCAAATGGAAAACTAAGTGCAGGAGATAAAGTTTACTCAGTAAACAGAGCAAAAGCAGTAGCTCTATTTGTAATTGGTAAAAACCCAATAGAACAAGGAATGAGAGTAGTAGGTGGACATATAGATTCTCCAAGAATGGATTTAAAACCAAACCCACTTTACGAAAGCTCTAACTTAGGATTTTTAAAAACTCATTATTATGGAGGAATCAAAAAATACCAATGGACAACTATTCCTCTATCAATACATGGTGTAGTAATATTAAACGATGGAAGTAAAGTAACAGTTTGTGTAGGAGAAGACGACAACGATCCAGTATTTTGTGTAACAGATCTACTTGTTCACCTAGCTGGAGATCAAATGGAGAAAAAACTTAAAGACGGAGTAGCTGGAGAAGCTCTAAATGTACTCGTAGGTAATACACCATTACAAGGAGAAGAAAAAGACCCAGTAAAATCTAACATACTTAAACTACTTAACGAAAAGTACAACATAGTTGAAGGCGACTTCTTAAGTGCTGAAATAGAAATAGTACCTGCAGGAAAAGCTCGTGATATGGGATTTGACAGATCAATGATACTAGCATATGGTCATGACGACAGAGTATGTTCTTACGCAGCAGTAAGAGCCATACTAGACATAGAAGCACCAGACTACACAGCATCAGCATTATGTGTAGACAAAGAAGAAGTAGGATCACAAGGAAACACAGGAATGCAGTCAAGATTCTTTGAAAACGACGTAGCAGAGCTAATAGCACTTCAAGGAGATTATTCAGATATAAAAATAAGAAGAGCAATGAGCAACACAAAAGTACTATCAGCAGATGTAACAGCAGGACACGATCCAAACTACGCAGAAGCATACGACAAAAACAACTCAGCGATAATAGGAAATGGTGTTGTACTAAACAAATACACAGGAGCTAGAGGAAAGAGCGGATGTAACGATGCAAATGCCGAATTTGTAGCAGAAGTAAGAAAAATATTCGACTCAGAAAACGTAGTATGGCAAACAGCAGAGCTTGGTAAAGTAGACCAAGGTGGAGGAGGAACAATCGCCTATATCCTAGCGAATGCAAACGCAGAAGTAATAGACTGTGGAGTTGCATTACTAAACATGCACGCACCTTACGAAGTAGCTTCAAAAGCAGACATACACGAAATGTACAAAGGATACAAAGCATTCTACAAAAGCAACTTTAGATAAAAAGAATAGAAACAAAGCAAAATAAAAAGAATAACTAGGGAATATAGAAAATGGAACAAAAATCAGGGAGTCAACTCAAAATGACTTTGAGCATAACTTCCTGTTTTTTGCATAGAAATCTATCAGCAGCTTACAACATTTTTTCTTTTCTCTATTAATAACCATTACTTCTCAACTTCGAAATGTTCACATAGTCTATCCAAAAACTTATCCTCCAAAGGCGTAAAAGTCTTTTTCTTAGAATAAATAAAATAAAATTGTCTTGAAAAATCAATCCCTTTAATTCTGTATAATTTCAACTTATTAGAGTCAACATAATCAAGAGCGGACATCTGTGAAATAAACGATACCCCTAGGCCGATTCTAACCATTTCTTTTATAGCTTCATTAGACTCGACATGAGCTATTATTTTTAGCTTGTCCGCAGGAAAATTATTCTTGCCAAGCGTTTTCATAGTAAGCATTCTAGTTCCAGAACCGTCTTTTCTCATTATAAAGTTTAAATTTTTTATTTCATCTAATTCAATATATCCGTTATCGTTTTTTATATTAAGATTTGCAGGCGCTATCAATACAAGTTCATCGTTTATTAGATCTATGTACTTGATCTGAGGATTGTTTATTTTTGTTCCGACCAATCCAAAACTTATCCTCTCATTTAAAATTTCTGAAATAGCATATTGGGAATCATAATGGCTTATAGAAAATTTGACATCTGGATAATTCACAGAAAAATCTTTGATAAATTCAGGTAGTATGTATGTCTCTGGTATAGAACTACATGCTATATCTATAATTCCTTCAATTTTACCAGAGTATTCTTTTATATCGTACATTGCTCTTTTACAATTGTTTAAAATGTATATAGCATGATTGTATAAAATCTCTCCGGATTTTGTTAGAGTAATAACTTTATTGCTTCTGTTGACTAATACCGTGTCTAACTCTCTTTCTAGGTTTTGTATATGTGCACTAACCGTAGGCTGTGTAAGAAAGAGTTCTCTAGCAGCTTTTGAAAAGCTTTGATGCTTTACAACGGCGACGAATACTTCTAGTTGTTTAAAATCCATTACTAAATCCTCCTTAAATCATCTAAATTTATTATAACATAGTTGTGAAAAACATTGATAAATCAATTTGTCAAAAAAATAGTAAAAAAATATTTTTATAAGTTTTGATAAGTTATAATGAATCTGATATAATACAATAGTATTTTTATAAGAAAATTTTATTTTAAAATAATAAAAAACTTTCTTATTCGATTTTTTATTACAATAATATTACAGAGTTATATGATTTATTATAATAAGTATAAAAATATTATATAATTAATTTATCAAATATTTAATATGTATGTATATAAACAATTGCGAAGTTTAAATTAATAGATAAAAACAATGAGAGGAGGTAGACAATGAAATTTAAAACTTCATTTATTTTTTTAGCAATTTTAGGTGTTGTAGCTAGCGGTTGCCAGAAGGAAACAGACAGTTACAATAACTCAGTGGCTGACAAGGCGACTCAACAAAAAACAATGACTAAAGTTCAAAACAATGTAAACGAGATTATGGATAAAGATTATAAATATGTGCTAAAAAATATGGGTGTCCCTTATAAGACAAACTACTATATAGAGTATTCTCAACTTCAAGACATAGATAATACACTAGAATTACCTTATAAAGTTGATGCTAAATTAGTATACCCAAAATCGGTTGAAAAAGGCGATGTAGAAGGAAGTGCCATATATGTCAATATTAAATCTAATAAAGTAAGTGAGGTTAAGACAGGAATCTTATCAAAGTACGATGCGAGCTTTATGGATAAAAAATCGGATATAAGAATAGAGCAGACTGATATAGGTATAGTCGAAAAGAAATTAAAAGAGATAGAAAAAATTGATTTTAAAAAATATATAGGCAGCGATATAAGCGGATTTGAAAGTGTAATTAGTGATAATAGTACAAACTTCAAAATTTACAACAGAGATGATAATCTTAAGGCAGTTTGCTATTTACTAAAGAAGGATAATAAAAATATCAGTAACAAAATAGTAACGATTTTAGTATCGGACAACAATATTAAATCAATTCAAATACTAAGTGAAGAAAAGGTTATGAAAGAAATATACAGATTTATGAACTAATATTAATAGATAAAATCAATAATGAAAGGTCGTTAGTTACAAATGACGTAACTAACGACTATTTTTATTAAAATAAATAGCTTAAAACACAATATATAGTATAATCCATATTAGGAATAGTTAAAATACAACAATATAAGGGGTATGGATATGTATGAATTAGAAGAAGCTATAGAAATTATGTTTAAAAATGTAAATCCGATTTTAGATACAATAAAAATTGATACGATTGATTCTACAAATAGAGTCTTATCAGATTGTATTTTGTCACCAATATGTAGTCCACCTTTTAATAAATCTCCATATGATGGGTACGCATATGATGCAAATAAATTTAAAGAAAAACTAAAAGTAGTTGGGACAATATATGCTGGAGACAGTTTTGATATAGAAGTAGTATCTGGTGAAGCTGTAAATATAATGACAGGGGCTAAACTCCCACAAGGGACTAATTGTGTAATAAAAAAAGAAGATGTAAATTTAAAAAAAGACTTTATAATTCTAAATAAAAAAGTTAAAGAGTTTGAAAATTTTATTGCTATAGGAGAAGATATAAAAGAAGGTGAATTGATACTAAATAAAAACCACGAGGTGAGCTTCGAAGATGTAGGAGTGTTGTCGAGCGTCGGAATCTGCGAAGTAGATGTATATAGAGATTTAAAAGTCGGATTTATAAGTACTGGTAGCGAGTTACAGGATATTGGTACAAAGCTTAAGGATGCTAAGATATACGACAGTAATAAATATATTATCTACGCTAGATTAAAAAGGCTTGGCATAAAACCTTTGATGTTAGATAGAGAAATCGATGATTTAGGTTTACTTACAGATAAAATTGAAAAAAGTATTGATGATGTTGATATTTTAGTGACTACAGGTGGAGTATCCGTTGGAGATATGGATTTAACACCTAAAGTCTTCAAAGATCTAGGAGCAAAGGTGTTATTTGATAGAGTTAATATAAAACCTGGAGGGACATGCTGTGTAGCTACGCTAGGAGAAAAAATTTTGTTTGGACTATCTGGAAATCCTCATGCAGCCTCGGTTGCATTTGATTCTATGTTTGTTCCGCTATTTAAATATATGAGTAACAAAAAAAGAAATGAAAATATCAAAGCAGTATTTAAAGGTAGCTATGATAGAGTTTCCGGTATGGATAGATTTGTAAGAGGAAGAATGTATGTAGACGGTACAAATGTATGCGTGAAATTGACTGACCACAAAAATGCAAAAGCTAAATTATCCGCATCGCTTAATAGCAATTGTCTAATAAGAATAAAGAGTGGAGAAATATTGATAGATAATCAGGTTGTAGACGTAATTAGATTTTAAATTAAAGTTATAAAGGTGGAGATGTGTATATGTACAATATATTATCGATAACTTCTTATTCGGGCGTTGGAAAAACAACTCTTATAGAAGGTGTAGTAAAAGAGTTGACAAATCTTGGACTTAATATAGGTTGTATTAAGCATACATGCCATGATTTCGAAATAGATAGACCAAATAAAGACTCTATGAGGTATCGAAACTCTGGAGCTAGCAGCGTGAGTATTTTATCGGAAAATACGTTTGTTTTTGTTGAAAAAACTGAACAAGAGAAGTCATTATATGATATTATTAATTTATATAAAAATACAGATTTAATAATTATAGAAGGATTTAAAGGGTATAAATTTAAAAAGATAGAAATTACTCGAAGTATTTTGTATACAAAACTAATATCTGATACATCAGATTTAATTGGTATAGTGAGTGATGTTAATTATGATATAGGTGTTAAGCAATTTAAATTAGGTGATTATACCTCAGTTGCAGAGCATATAAAATATTGCTTAGATACCAAAAAATTAGAATTAAGTGAGGAAATATTGAAAAAAATAATTTATCAATAAAACTTAATATGTATCATAATTATTCTTATTTCACAAAAACTGATTATTATTGTGGGATTTTTTGTTGAAATCTTATAAATATAATACACTACTTAGGAGAATTTATATATAATTTAGACAGGAGGAAATAAGAGTTATGATAAAAGATTTTATAAAATACTATAAACCGTATAAAAAGCTGTTTATAATTGATCTAATAGCAGCATTTCTATTTTCATTATGTGATTTAGTTTATCCTATGATAACTAGAAATATAATGGATGATATTGTCCCTGATAAAAATTTTAGGATGCTTGTAATATTTGCAGTTGTACTTATAGCTATATTTATACTTAAAGCAGGGCTTAACTATTTTATGCAGTATTGGGGACATGTTGTTGGTGTAGGAATGCAGGCAGATATGAGAAATGAAGTATTCACACATTTACAGAGACTACCTAACACATATTTTGATAACAATAAATCAGGGGTTACTATGTCTAGGATAGTAAACGACTTGATGGATGTCACAGAATTGGCCCACCATGGTCCTGAGGACTTATTTATTTCAATAGTCATGTTAATTGGTTCATTCTTTATTCTTGTAGATATAAATGTACCGCTTACCTTGTTGATATTTGCAATTCTTCCATTTATAGTTTGGTTTGCTGTTATAAAAAAAGATAAGATGAATGATGCTTTTATGGAGAGTAGAGTAACAATTGGTGATGTCAATGCAACTTTGGAAAACAGTATAGCTGGGATGACAGTAACTAAGTCTTTTTCTAATGAGAATGAAGAATTACAGAAGTTTAATAATAGCAATAATAAATTTAGAAGAGCAAGAGAGAAATCGTACAAAGCAATGGCTGAGTATTACTCAGGTATGAATTTATATATGGACATATTGGAGTGGATAGCGGTAATCGCAGGTGGTTATTTTACTTATAATGGTAAGATTACAATAGGTGATTTTGCGGCGTACATTCTGTATGTAAAGATGTTTACGCAACCGATGAAAAAGCTTATAAACTTTACTGAGCAGTACCAAAACGGTATGACAGGATTTAAAAGATTTAAAGAAATACTAGATGAGGATCAACAAAAAGAAAAATCAAATCCTATTGAGCTTAAAGATATTAAAGGGAAAATCGAATTTAAAGAAGTATCTTTTACATATGAAGATAATACAGAAGTTCTTAAAGATCTAAATCTTACTATTGATGCAGGAAAAACCGTTGCTTTGGTTGGTCCAT
This sequence comes from Metaclostridioides mangenotii, assembly GCF_017873185.1. Lineage (GTDB taxonomy): Bacteria > Bacillota > Clostridia > Peptostreptococcales > Peptostreptococcaceae > Metaclostridioides > Metaclostridioides mangenotii. Next base: position 103,346 of record NZ_JAGGJX010000007.1, on the reverse strand, counting down.
CTGGAGGAGGAAAAACTACTATATGTAACTTACTACCTCGTTTCTATGAATACGATAGTGGTGAGATTACCATAGATGGAACTAGTATAAGAGATGCTAGCTTAAAATCTCTAAGAAGAAATGTAGGTGTTGTTCAACAGGAAGTATTCTTATTTACTGGTACAATAAGGGAAAATATTATGTGTGGTAATCCTAATGCTACTGATGAAGATATGATTGAGGCTGCTAAAAAAGCTAAAATACATGACTTTGTATGCACACAACCACATGGTTATGAGACTTATATAGGAGAAAGAGGAGTTAAGCTATCAGGAGGTCAAAAACAGAGAATTTCTATAGCGAGAATATTCCTTAAAAATCCACCTATAATAATTCTTGATGAAGCTACATCTGCGCTAGATAATGTAACAGAAAGAGAAATACAAGAATCTTTAGAAGATCTAAGCAAAGATAGGACAAGTTTAATTGTAGCACATAGATTATCTACAATTAAAAATGCAGATGAGATAATAGTTTTAACAGATAAAGGGATTGAAGAAAGAGGTACACACGAAGAGCTGATAGCACAAAAAGGTGTTTACAGTAATTTACACAGCAAATAAAGATAAAATACCACATAAAGACCGAGTTATCTTATGATAATTTAGTGATTTTTGTCCAGTTTTGTAGATTCAAGTGCCACTTATGAAAATATATTGAATTAAAATGATCTAAGTGATATTTTTAAGAGGTAATATTCAAAAGGTTAGGAGTGTAAACAATATATGAAAAATACTGATGATATTGAACTATTTTACGAGTCAATTAAACATAAGTATCCAAAATTACTTGAGGAAACAAGGGCACATATATGTCCTGATGAGAATATAATTATCAGCTCAATCGAAAGTGATAACAAAGACATGTTAAAAACAATATATATTGACACCTTAGGTTCTGAAGAATTACTTACATTAGCGGAGTGTGACGGAAGCAAAAGCACTCTGGAAATTCAAAAGATTATAGAGGAAAGATATGGTTTTAGCACTAATAAATTTAAAACTCATATTCCACTATTAAAGCTATATCATAATATATTTTTAGATTTTTATGAGGAGGCAGTTAAATTTCCGGATGTAGTTGAAATAACTGGGACTACCGAATATTTTATACCTATTTACATGGTATTAGAGTTAGAAGGCGAGAGGATCGAAAAGGCCAATAGCTCTAAAATAGTGAATGTGTTGGAAACCATATGTGATAAAGGCTGTAGAATAATTGAAGTAGTAGGCAAAAATATTATAACTAATAAAAATATAAATGACGTGTTTAGATATATGCTTGATAACTTTGATCTTGTAGTAATTAGAATTGACAATTTTAAAGCTGACCGATTTCTTCTAAAGAATTTAGAGAAATATAAAGATAAAGTCATTTGGGTTGTAGATAAAGAAAATAATAGTGAAAAACTTGAATTAAAAGACCATATTAGATATACAAGTCTTTCTAAAAAAGGCAATAGCGTCAGAATTTCTAGCAAAGGTAGAATTCTAGAGCTCGATGAAATTAATGTTAAGTACGTAGATGATGACTTTAAAGACAATAGATATAAATACGATAAAATTTATATCTTTGCAGATGGAAGAGTTGAGATAAGAAAGATAGATGAAAAAAGTTATGAACTCGGAAATCTAAGTGATCTAACTATTGAAGAGATACTTTTAAATAGATATATTAGGTCAAACATTGATGAACAGATTGTAAAAAACTTATAAATTAGAGAGTTGTACATTAAATGTAATAAAATCTATTAATTAAGGAAATAATAGCAGTTAAGAAGTAGTAAAATACTTTCTGAGCTGCTATTTTTATTTATAAGCTCGGAAATCTAGGAGCTGAGAAATATGAGGTCTATCAAAAATATGTATTTAGATTTCATTGTACAACCTATATTATATGTTTCCATATGGGCTGTAAAGAGATCAATTTAGTAAAAGTAGTTTTTAATAAATAAATTTCACATTTTTTTTATATAAAACTCATACCAAATTCATATAGTAGCAGTATTATGTATATAGAAAGAATAGTTTAAAAACCATAATATAATACCCTATTGTAGTAGTAACTTTCCCTAACATCCTCAATATAGTTGCTACTACGGCTAAATTCCAACAGTTAAGACTGTTGGAATTTTGTCGTTTAGAATAAAAAATGTTATATACCACCGAAACTACTAATTCGGTGGCAAAACTAATTTATAATAGATTCAAATATATAAGTAAAGGGCTAGTCCCAGAACTAATTTTTCATTAAGTTCTAGGGCTAGCCCTGTTATTTAAAAATGGGTAAAAAAAGAAGAAGGCGGTTAAACCTTCTTTGTGTAAAAAGTTTGAATATGTATCATTTGTATATTCTAATTACATCATATATTTTTTTACAAAATATGGCAATAGAATTTGCAAAACTGGTCGTCTAAATAGTAAAACTGGGAATTTGGTAAAAAAATATTATTTTTTTGTTAAATTTACTATAAATTTGATATTAATTTCAAATCTGAACCATATTTATATTTTTTCATATGATAGATAGTAGGGGTGATGATTATATGGCTAAGAGCGGACAAACAAAAACCGTTAATAAAAATAATTCATGTTTCTTTAATATACCTGCAAAGCAGTTCTCTCTTCTTTCCTCAATAATAGGAATTTTACTGATTGATGATTTAGATGTAAATGAACAAAATGCGCTTGGTAACTTCCTTGTAAATATGGGGCAAAATATACTTACTGCAGCTGCACAGTCTCAGGCAAATAGCGATGATAATAATCAAAGTGAAGATTTATCCAATCAAATTGATTTACTTAAAAATCATATATGTTTATTGGAAAATCAAATTAAAAATAGATAATACTTAAAGTCTTTTCAAATAATGTTTGATTAGAGTTTACAGGGGTGTATTTAAGTTAATTTTAACAGGAGTATTTATTAAAGAGGAGAGATAAATGAAAGAATACATAGTAGCTAAAAATTTGATAGCAATTACAAACTATAATAAGATATGTACATTAATGAATATTATCCGGAGTTATTGGTAGATAAGGTCAAAGGCTATATTGAGACCGTAATAAGCTTTTTAGAAGAACAAACTACTTACGATGAGATTGAAAAAATTTATGATAATGAGTTACAAGAAGAGTTTGATGAAAATGATAGTAAAATAGAGACCATTACAAGGGAATCTATAGGTGGAGATGTTATATATATTAAAACGGTTTGATATAGATATATGTTTGGGTGCCATAGCAGAGCGTGATTGGTAGAATTTTAGATTAAATAAGTGTGTAGAATTTTAAACATAGAAAAAGAGTTATCTAAATTTAAGATAACTCTTTTTTACTGGTGCCGCTGGCCGGATTCGAACCGGCACGGTATCACTACCGGTGGATTTTGAATCCACTACGTCTGCCTATTCCATCACAGCGGCTCGTACCTTTAATATTATAACAAAAATAAAAATCGATTGCAATATATTTAAATTTAATATAATTTTTAAAAATTGAAATTTTATTTATTTGAATTAAAATTAGATCAAAAAATTACGATTAGATTGTAGCTTTATCTGATTTTATTTTCATTTTATGATATGATTTATATTATGTAAAATAAAATCTAAAGTAATGGATTTAAACAGAAAATATGGAAATATTATATATTAGTTGCAAAATATATTTATGGTAATATATTTATCATAAATTTTTTATGTATAGTATACATAAGAAATTTGACTAAATTAGGAGTGATTGATTTGGATAAAACTTTGGTTATTATAGATGGAAACTCGATAATTAATAGAGCTTTTTATGCTCTACCGGAAATGAACAATAAAGAAGGACTTAAAACTAACGCGATTTACGGCTTTACTACAATGTTATTGAAGACAATTGATACATATAAACCGACACATATAAGTGTCGCGTTTGATAGAAAAGCGCCTACTTTTAGACATTTAGAGTTTGATGATTACAAGGCTGGAAGAAAAAAGATGCCTGATGAGCTTAGAGAGCAGTTTGAACCTTTAAAAGATTTATTGGACAAGTTCAATATCAATAGGCTAGAGATAGACGGTTATGAAGCTGATGATATAATTGGTACTGTTTCTAAAAGAGGTGAAGAGGCAGGTTTTAAAGTATATATAGTTACTGGAGATAAAGATGCTATTCAGTTAGCTTCAAATAATACGACTACTCTTATTACTAAAAAAGGAGTAGGTGAGGTAGAAGAGTACAATTACGATTCTGTAGTTGAAAGATATGAGATGACACCTGATCAATTTATAGATTTAAAAGGATTGATGGGGGATAAATCAGATAATATACCTGGAGTGCCTGGTATAGGAGAAAAGACTGGGATAAAGCTTATTAAAGAATTTTCAAATATAGAGAATATATTAGAAAATATAGATAAGTTAAAGGGAAATGTGAAGAAAAAAATAGAAGAAAACAAAGAAACAGCTATTATGAGTAAGAGACTAGCTACAATTATAAGGGATGTTCCTATTGATGTTGATCTTGAGAGTATGGTATTTGGGGACTATAATCAAAATGAACTTACTGAAAAAATTAGATACTTTGGATTTAATAGTCTACTTACTAGAATATCTACTCTAAACGGTGAGGAAGTTGAAGAGGAAATCATTGAAGTTAAAAGGCTTGATAATATTTCTGATTTTATGAAAAAAGCAAAAGAAGAGAAAAAGTTAATCTTAAAAAGTGTATCTAGAGAAGGTAATATACTAGAGAAAAATATAATATACATGTTTATAAGCATAGATGGAAAAGAGATATACTATGTAGCTGAAGACGAGATAGAAAAATTATCTGAGATTTTATCAGATTATGAAATTAAAAAACTTGGTTACAGCCTAAAAGAAGACTACACAGCTCTAAAACCATATGAAATTGAATTAAATAATATTCACTTTGACATATCGATTGCAGAGTACTTAATCGACTCGACATCCTCTACTTCTTATGATTGTTCAGCAATAGCAATGAAATACCTTTCAAAAAATGTAAAATCAAAGGAAGATTTACTAGGTAAAGGAGTAAAAGCTAAAAAGTACGAAGACCTTAACCTAGAAGAGCTATCTAACTATATCGGAAGTGTAATTAAAACTGTATCTGAAGTTATACCTCAAATGGAGAGTAAATTAGTTGAGATGGAAATGGATGGTTTATTCTACCATGTAGAAATGCCGCTTGTGGAAGTTTTAGGACATATGGAATTTGTCGGCATTATGGTTGATAGAGAGAAGCTAAATGAATTGGGTGTAAAATTTAAAGAAATAATAGAAACTCTAGAAAAAGAAATATTTGAATTATCTGGAGAAAAGTTTAATATAAATTCACCAAAGCAATTGGGTGTTATACTATTTGAAAAACTAGAACTTCCAGTTGTGAAAAAAACTAAAACAGGGTACTCAACAAATGCAGATGTACTTGAAAAACTTCATGATAAGCATCCTATTGTAGAAAAAATTACTGAATACAGACAGATTACTAAGCTTAATTCGACTTATGTTGAAGGATTACTAGGCATTATAAACCCTATAAGTAATAGGATACATTCTTCATTTAATCAAACAATTACTACAACAGGAAGAATTTCATCAACTGATCCAAACCTTCAAAACATCCCAGTTAGAATGGAAATAGGTAGGGAAATTCGTAAAGTATTTATTTCAGGAGAGGGTTGCCAGCTTGTAGATGCGGACTACTCTCAAGTTGAGCTTAGAGTTCTTGCCCATATGAGTCAAGATGAAAATATGATTGAAGCTTTTAAGGAATATGAAGATATTCATACTAAGACAGCATCTCAAGTATTCGGTGTTGATACAAAAGATGTAACTTTAGAGTTGAGAAGTGCTGCAAAAGCTGTAAACTTCGGTATTATATACGGAAAATCTGACTTTGGATTAGCAGATGATTTAAATATTTCTGTACCAAAAGCAAAAGAGTATATAGAAAGTTACTTTGCAAAATACAGCAAAATCAAAGAGTTTATGGACGATACAATCGAAAAAGCAACTGAAACTGGATATGCAACTACTATTCTAAATAGAAGAAGATATATCCCAGAGATAAAATCCTCGAATTTTGTTGAGAGAAATAGAGGAAAAAGGTTTGCGATGAATGCACCTATACAAGGAAGTGCAGCAGATATAATAAAAATAGCAATGGTAAATGTTCACAAAAAACTTGAAGAGAGCTCTCTTAAATCTAAACTTATACTTCAAGTTCACGATGAGCTTATAGTTGAAACTACGGATGATGAAATAGAAGAAGTAAAAATTATAGTAAAAGAAGAAATGGAAAATGCTATACAGATGGATGTGCATTTAGATGTAGATTTAAATGTTGGAAATTCTTGGTATGACGTTAAGTAGGTGATTTAGATATGTTAATATTAGGACTTACTGGAAATATAGGCTGTGGGAAAAGCAGCCTATCTAAAATATTTATAAGAAACGGTATCGATGTAATAGATGCCGACAAAGTTGCAAGAGAAATAATGGAAGATGAAAATTTTTCGAAAAAGATATACGAAGAGTTTGGATATGAAATTCGAAACGAAGACAAAACACTAAACAGAAAAAAACTTGGAAGTATAGTATTTAAAGATGAAGAGAGACTTGAAAAACTAAATTCTTTAACGCATCCAATGATACAAGAAGTAATACTATCTAGGATAGAATATTTTAAAAATTTAAATAAATCCATAACAGTTATCGACGCAGCTATTTTAATTGAGCATGGATATACTGAAATTGTAGATAAGCTGTTGGTAGTTACATGCAATATAGATGAACAGATAAGAAGAGTACAAAAAAGAGATAAATGTACAAAAGAGGAAGCTTTAAATAGAATTAACTCTCAAATGAGCCAGAATGAAAAAGCGAAAATTGCAGACTATATTATAGATAATTCAGGTACCTATTCAGAGTTAAATGAAAAAGCGTATAAATTTATGGTATATATGAAGGAGAATTGGTGTGAATAAGAGAAAAATAGTTGTTTTATTTATTTTTATCATCTTATTTGGCTCATATTTATATGAAAAGAAGGTTGTACATAAATTTATATATCCTCAAAAATATTCGGAATATGTGGATAAATATTCTAAAGAATTTAATTTGGATAAAAATATAGTGTATAGTGTCATAAAAGTTGAAAGCAAATTTAACTCTAATGCTGTATCAAAGAAAGATGCTAAGGGTTTGATGCAGATAAGAGATATAACGCGCGATTGGGCAGCTGAAGAGCTAAAAATCAAAGATGTGGATATTTTTGATCCAGAAACTAATATAAGGATAGGATGCTGGTATTTAAGCAAACTATACGATGAGTTTGGAAAGTTGGATCTTGTAATAGCTGCATACAATGGCGGTTCTGGAAATGTAAAAAAATGGCTAGAAGATGATAAATACAGTAAAGACGGAGAAAATTTACATTCTATACCTTTTGATCAAACCTCGAACTATGTATATAAGGTCAAAAAGTACTACAAAGAATACAAAAAAATATACGGGGATAGTGAATCTAAGTAGAAAGGGAATACAAGTATGAAAAAACTAAAGATGTTAATAGCAACCCTTGTTTCAGTGGTTCTAGTAAGCGGATGTAGTCCAAGTGAACTAACTGGAAATAATGACGAAAAGAGCAAGGTCTATAGTGATTCAAAGTATATAAATTTAACAATGGTAAAACCAAAGACTATTAACCCTATAATTAATACCGATGAGTCGGTATCTTATATTATGAACATGATTTACGATGGGTTGTTCGAAATAGATAAAAACTACAATGTAGTGCCTCAATTAGTTAAAGAATACTCTATATCAGCAGATGGAATGAGTATAGATATTGAGCTTAAAGATGCTAGATGGCACAATGGTAAAGATGTTACAGCCTCAGACGTAAATTATACAATTGATCTTATAAATAAGACACCACAGAGCATTTATAAGAGCTTAACTGAAAATATTGCATCTGTAACGGTAAATGGCAGTAAAAAACTTACAATAAAGTTCAAATCTAGTGAAGCTTTTCCTACTAACAAGCTAGTTTTTCCGATAGTATCAAGTGATCTAGGATCTAAAGATGTAGAGGTGGAAAAAAATAATCTTATTGGAAATGGACAGTACAAGATTGAGAGTTACTCAGAACGTGAAAATATGATATTGACTGCCAATGATGATTACTACCTTGATCAGCCTAAGGATATTAAACAGGTAAAAGTAAAGACAGTTCCAGATGAAGAGGCTAGAGTTTCGATGGTGATGTCATTAGACAGTGATATAACAGATGTAACAATTAATGATTTGAGTAAATTTCAAGAAGAAAAGTTTAATATAACTAAATACCAGGGTAGAGAGTACGAGTTTGTATCGTTTAATTTCAACAAAAGCTACCTACAAAATAGCGATTTTAGAAAAGCAATAGCCCACTCAATTAATAGAAAAAATTTATTTGAAGAGGGGTATATGAGCGATGCTACAATGGTTAATTTTCCTCTAAATTCTAAGTCAGAGTACTATAATGATAAAATAGGTCAGTTAGAATTTAGTAAGGAAAAAGCCAAAAGTTACTTAGATAAAGTCAAGTTTACAGGAGAAGACAATAAAGATTCTAATAAAACAGGTGTATCTAATAATAAAAACGATATTAATGATAAAGTAGAGAACAAAAATAAAACTCCTGATAGCAATAAAGTCGTAGATCAAAACAATGTTGATAATGGCGGACAAAATGATGATCTAGATGGAGATAAAGAAAAAGAAGCTCAAGCTAACAATAATGCTGATAAAGAATCTGGAGACAAGCAAGTTAATAATTCAATTAATGATAAAACTAATAAGAATCTAGATTCAAATAAAGATGTCGATATAAAAACTAATAATGTCTCTAACATAAATAAAAATAAGAACCAAAAAATCAAGAGTTTGGACGATATAGATTTAAGCATAGTTGTAAACAAGGATAACATCGAAAGAGTAAAAACAGCTAATCTTATCAGTTCTAATCTTAAATCAGTAGGAATTAATTCAACTGTTGAGCAACTATCTTTTGAAGATCTTGAAAAAGCTATGAATACAAATAATTATGATTTAGCTGTAACAGGATGGGTATTATCTAATGTACCGGATGTTAAACAAATTATAGAGTACAGTGGATACTCTGATGAGAAATTAAGTGGATATATGACTCAATTGGATAAAGAAACATCAAAAGATAAAATTAGAAATTTATATGGAAAAATGCAAAGAAATATCAACGATAATGTTGGATTTATAAGCTTGCTTGTAAGAAATAATCACATTGTAACAAACAAAAGACTTGATGGAAAAATAGAGCCAAATGATTTTGATGTATATGAAGGTATAACAAACCTTAATATAAAAACTAATGAATAAATTAATATGGAGGATACTTATGAAAAAGAAATTACTTATAGAAGGTATGAGCTGTGGACACTGTGTAAATCATGTGACAACTGCACTTACTGAAGATATAGAAGGTGTAAAAGTTTTAGAAGTAAGCTTAGAAGATAAATACGCACTAGTTGATATGGACGAAAGTGTTCAAGAGAATAAATTAAGCGAAGTTATAGAAGACCTTGGATTTGAATTAAAAGGAATAGAGTAAAGTTTGCTTATAAAGAGCCCTTAGCTAGTATACATACTACATAAGGGCTCTTTATTTTGCTATTTTATTTAAATTAAAAATATATTTAAATATTTTTTAAACTTTTGTATAAATCTATTTTAAACGGACATAATAATTAATGTAAAATCAAACATACTCAATCTCCCCCCATTTTATAGACCCTTATTTCCCCCAATAAGGGTCTTTTAATGTTTTGATTATATTATGTAATATCTTTCTTAGAACATTAACTATTTAATTTGAATATAATATAACTAGTTAGAGGAGGGTGAATCATGGAATCTATGATAAAAAAAGAAGAATTAAAAAAATTGATACTTGATATGGCCCAAAATGAACTTCAAGGATTTGCATCTAAAAAGGGAGCAGGAAAATACTTTGAAGGGAATCTTGAAAAAGTTATCGACAAAAATATATCCAAGTATAAATCATTTGGTAGTAATAAAAAGGTGTATTCAAGGATTTTAAACGAGTGCTCATATCAAAAAAACTCAACAGCTATTGCGAAGATAATTAAAAGAGAGGCGCTTTTTAAGACTAAGAAAGAACTATTTGAATTTTCAAAGTACATCGGAGTAGAGATGCGTGGAAAATTATCATATAGCAATTTATTAAGAAGAGTCTCTAACCATATCTATCAAAACAAAAGTTTTTATTCTAAAAAATACATACTTTTAAAAAGAGGAGAAGATGAGTATGTATTAGAGCCAGAAATTATAAAGGAAGAATTGATAGAAAGTTACAAATCGAAGACTCGAGGGGATATGAAGAATATAGCAAGAATATTAGATATAGATACAGATGAAGACAACAGCGCAGAAGATATAAGAAGGAAGATAATCGACAGTATAGTAAAAGAAAAGATGAATGTTTAATTGATTTATTTAAATAGAATAATAGGGTATACAAAAATGATATTGACAATTTTGTATACCCTATTAATTTTTGCGCCACTTAATAAAGATTAAGAATTTATTAATAATTGTTAAGCTAATAAGCTACGCAACCTACATATAACTTTTATGTGGTAATATTTATAATATTGTAATAAAATAATGTATTTAATGTATATATTTGGTATAATGTTAATATCAGGGATTTAGTATAGTTTAGGAGGGGATAGATATGAACTTTAAATTTAGTCATAACAACTATAATGTAACTAATCTAGAAAAAAGTATAGAGTTTTACAATAAGGCTTTAAACTTAAAAGAAGTAAGACGCAAAGAGGCTCAAGATGGAAGCTTTGTACTTGTGTACCTTGGCGATGGCAAAACAGCTCACAACTTGGAATTAACTTGGTTAAGAGACTGGGATAGAGAGTACAACTTAGGGGATAATGAATTTCACTTGGCACTAGAAGTAGACGATTTTGAAGGTGCTAAAAAATTACATAGGGAAATGGACTGTATTTGCTTTGAGAATGAGGCAATGGGTATCTACTTTATATCAGATCCAGACAACTATTGGATAGAGATAATTCCACAAAAAGAAAGATAAATCTTAAAATATAAAAAATTTACATAAATAAAGTTTTTACATGTAATCTAATTTAGGGAGTTGATAAGGTTGAAAAAAGCAATTACCGCACTAGGAATAGGAGCTGTGGCAATCGCAGTTAATACAGTAGATGCAAGTGCACTTCAAAAGGGAGTAGTAACTGCTGGAGCTTTAAATATTAGAAGCAATCCAAGTATTGATTCTGCAAAAGTAGGATTAGCTTATAAAGGAGCTAGTGTAGAAATACTTGATAAATCAAATGGTTGGTACAAAGTTAAGGTTTCAAACAGTTTAGTAGGCTGGGGAAGCGCACAGTACATATCTCTTGATTCATCAGCGGGATCTAATTCAGGCTCTTCATCAGGATCTTCAAATAATGGAGGTTCAACTGCACAAAGTGGAAATGGTAAAGTTGCTGTTGGTTCTAGATTAAATGTTAGAAGTGGACCTGGGACAAACTATGGTATCGTTGGAAAAGCTAATAATGGGGAAGTTCTCAAACTACTAGAACTATCTAATGGCTGGTACAAAGTTAAACTTAGCAATGGTACAGTTGGTTGGGTTACAAGTCAGTACATAGTTAAAACGAATGAAAGTGTAGGATCGGGGTCAAATTCAGGAGATAAAGGAAATTCAGGAAGTACAAATGTTCAAGGCAAAAAAGGAAAGATAAGATTTGGAATAAGGTTAAATGTAAGAAGTGGTGCAGGAACTGGTTATTCAGTTGTTGGAAAGCTTAATGGTGGTGATGTAGTACAATTGCTTGAGCTTAAAAGCGGTTGGTACAAAGTAAAAATGCAAAATGGAACTACTGGATGGGTAAGTGGAGACTATGTATCTGAGACTAATGAATCTCCAAACGAAGGTGGGTCTAATGGATCTGGAAATAATAACAATAACAACAATAATGGTAACGGAAATAATGGTGGAACATCAGGTGGACAAACTCCGTCTTATGGAAATGGAGCAAAAGTAGTTGATTTTGCGTATACACTTATTGGTATACCGTATCAATGGGGAGCAAATGGTCCAAATTCATTTGACTGCTCTGGATTTACGAAGTATGTATACGAAAAGTCTGTGGGGGTTAGTATACCTAGAGTTTCTAAAGCACAGGCGAGTTATGGTAGCCCAGTATCAATGGGAAATTATGCTCAAGGGGATTTAGTTTACTTTGATACTGATGGCGATGGAGTAACAAATCACGTTGGTATATACGTTGGAAATAGCAAGTTTATTCATTGTAGCGGAACACAAACAAATCCAAATAAAGTTAAAGTTGATAGCTTGACTGGATCATATTGGTCTAAAGCATTACTTGGAGCAAGAAGAATTATATAATAACTGGAATTTTAAATTTAATTATTTACATAGAGTTAAGGGTGTGTCAAACAAATTTGATGCACCCTTATTAGTTATATCTAAAATTATTAATATCTCAAATAAGTGATTTTTAATATAAATATTTTATTTGAACTTTTAAATAAAGTATTTATCATAAAGTACAACCCTGACGAATATTATAAATACAAAGAATATATTATTGGGGGGATTAACTAATGAATAGAAGAAAGATGATGTACAATCGTTATTATAATAGAAAAAGAACAAATAGAAGAAAAGTTATAGTTACATTTTGCTGCCTAGCTCTAATATGTTTTTACTCTTATACGAAGTTTAGAGAGACGAGCGTAGTGGATTATATAGCTGACAAAGTTGAATTTTGGAATAAATCAATAGATACATTATCTAATAACGATATAACATCTAAGGATATTTCAAAAGAATTGGATGAGTTGAACAAGAAAAAAAATACGACAGACAAGGAGAGTAGCAATTCAAATGAAAATAGCAGTGAAGTTGAGAACAAAGAAAAGGAAGTATCAAAGATTGCTACAATAGATTCTTGGAATGCATATACTGTTCAAATAGCATCTGAAGATAATGCTGAAAAACTAAAAAAGATTCAAGATACTTTGATTTTAAACAAGATCCCATTTTCTGTAATGGAAAAAGACGGGGTTAAAAAGGTTCAAACTTTTTGTTCTTTTGATAAAGAGGTAACTAGGGGTTCAGTTGATAAAGTTAAAGATAAGTTTCCAGATGCTTTTGTATCTACACTAGAAGCTCCCGTTGTATCTTTAAAGTATACAAATAAATATAGTGCAGCAGAAGAGATTTCCAAAGATATTAATACGCTAGCAAAAAATTTCGAAGAAGAATCTAAGTTCTGGAATGATAATAAAAACACAGAAAATTTAAATAAAAAGACGTATAAAGATATTATGTCAAATAGAAAGACTATTATTGAGAGTATTGAAACAAGTGCAAAACAGCTCGAATACAATGAAATGAAGGAATTTAAAGAAGGTTTGTTAAGATTTACTCAAAGTGTAGGGGAAAAATTAGAAATTTCTATTAAGGGAATCGATGAGTCGAAATATGACATAAGTATGGGATTGATGTTATCATCAATTCAGGAATATTGCCAATTTATAACTTCGATAGAATAATAACTAAAAAAAGCTGTTATAAAAACAGCTTTTTTTAGTTAACAAAAATTTAATTTCATTTTATCATATCTTGAAATAAATTGTTTTTTTTTTAACAATTGTTAAGGTTTTTATATTTATATAGTATACTATAATACGAACAGAAAAATATGTTTATTCAATTGATAAGGGGGTAAACCAATGAAACTCTTAACTTTTAAAGGAGGAATACATCCTCAGTATAGAAAAGAGTACTCTAATAGCAAAGCACTTGAAAAAGCTTTAGATCCAAGAGTTGTTTATATTCCTCTACAGCAACATATAGGGGCACCTGCAAAACCTATAGTTGAGGTTGGAGATGAAGTAAAGTTTGGTCAAAAAATAGGCGAATTACAAGGTTTTGTTTCAGCGAATGTTCATTCATCAGTTTCGGGAAAAGTAGTTGCAATTGAGCAACACGAAATTCCAGGCGGCACTGGTCAATGTATCGTAATTGAAAATGATTTCAAAGAAGAAGTACATGAAAGTGTCAAATCAAAAGGTGATCTCGAAAATCTTACTAAAGAAGAAATTGTTGAGATCATAAAGGAAGCTGGTATTGTTGGTATGGGTGGAGCAACATTCCCAACTCATGTCAAAGTATCTCCTCCACCAGACAGTAAGGCAGAAGTAGTAATACTAAACGGAGCCGAATGTGAGCCATATCTAACAGCAGATCATAGGTTAATGGTTGAGAAACCAGAAGACGTCGTTTATGGTTTAAGAGTATTAATGAAAGCTCTTAATGTAAGCAAAGGTTACATTGGAATTGAAACGAATAAACCAGATGCAATCGATGCCATTTCAAAGGTTGCAAAAAATCACAGTAATATTGAAGTTGTAAGCTTAGAAGTTAAGTATCCACAAGGTGCTGAGAAGCAGCTTATATTTGCATGTACAGGTAAAGAAGTGCCATCAGGTGGACTTCCTATAGCAGTTGGAGCTGTTGTTGATAACGTTGGAACTGCAGCGCAAATAGCAAAATCAGTTAAGACTGGCATGCCTTTAGTTGAAAGAATAACAACAGTAACAGGTAGCGGTATAAATGAACCTAAAAACTTAATCACTAAAGTTGGAACTGTGGTATCTGAAATTATAGACCAATGTGGTGGATTAAAAGATAATACAGTAGGTAAATTTATTATGGGTGGACCTATGATGGGGATTGCTCAGTATACAACAGAAATAGTTACAAATAAAGGTTCTTCAGGAATTCTATTATTAAATGAAAAAGAGGCGCATATTCCTGATGTGAAAAACTGCATAAGATGTGGTAGATGTGCGGATGTATGTCCAGCATTTTTACAACCTCTTTATATAAGTGCATACGCTCTTAGAAATGAATTTGACAGTGCAGAGAAATTCAGCGCTATGGACTGTATAGAGTGTGGTTCTTGTTCATTCATATGCCCTGCATCAAGACCATTACTTCAATCTATAAGACTGGCTAAAAACGAGATTGGGGCAAAGAGAAGAAAACAATCAGCTAAGAAATAGAGAAAGTTAGGGGGAAAAATAATGGAAAATAAATTGATAGTATCGTCTTCACCTCATATTAGAAGTAATGAAGATACGTCATATATAATGAAACAAGTTACAATAGCACTTCTTCCAGCTGCGGTCGCAGGAATTTATTTCTTTAGACTGAGTGCACTAAGTGCAATGTTTTTCTGTATATTAGGTACAGTTGGTTCAGAGTTTTTATTCCAAAAATTACTGAAAAAAGAAAGTAGTATTGGTGATTATTCTGCAGTAGTTACGGGATTATTACTAGCATTTAACGTTCCTGCATCACTTCCTTGGTGGATGTGTTTATTAGGAGGGGCGTTTGCAATCATAGTAGTTAAATTGTTGTTTGGTGGAATAGGGAATAACTTCTTAAACCCAGCACTAGCATCAAGAGCGTTTTTACTAGCATCTTTCCCAGTTGCTATGACAGCTTGGACAGCTCCAGGAGCTACCAACTGGATAGGTAAAAACATAGATGCAGTTTCATCTGCTACACCACTTAGTTTCCTTAAGCAAGGGGCAGATGGAGTTTCAGCTCTAGCTCAAAACAATATAAGCCTTACAGATATGATAGTAGGTAATATAGGAGGATCTTTAGGAGAGACTTCGGCTATACTTCTTATTCTAGGTGGAATTTACTTGATGTATAAAGGAATAATAAACTATGTAATACCAGTTGCATATATAGTAACAGTTTTTATATTAACATTTTTATTTAGCGGATTTGATCTAACGTTTGCAATATATCAATTATTCGCAGGTGGACTTATGTTAGGTGCTTTTTTCATGCTTACTGATTATACAACATCGCCAATGACGAAAAAAGCTCAAATAATATATGCAGTAGTAGCAGGAGTGCTTACTGCAGTTATAAGAATGTACGGAGGATATCCAGAAGGAGTATCTTATTCTATATTACTAGTTAACGTATTAACACCACTTTTAGATAAGTATGTTAAGAACAGAGTATTCGGGGAGGTGGCAAAGTAATGAAAAGCATGGTTAAATTAGGCCTTACCCTACTTGTAATTTGTATGGTAGCATCATTAGCACTTGGAGTTACTAATGAAGTAACATCCCCAATAATAGTGAAAAGAGGAATACAAGCAAATAATGAATTAAGACAAGCTGTTTTACCAGAAGCTAAAGATTTTGCACAGGTGAAGGATTCAGTATATAAAGGCATCGGTGACGGAATGGTTGCAGAAGTATACGAGGGTCTTGATGATTCAGGAGAAGTTGTTGGATATACTATAAAAACTACACCAAGTGGTTATGGTGGAGCTATTGAGCTTATGGTTGGACTATCTACAGATGGTAAAATCACAGGCGTAAAGACAGGAACTATGGCTGAAACTCCTGGACTAGGATCTAAAGCAGCTGACCCAGCTTTTATAGATCAGTATAAAGATAGAACTGCAGCAGCTCTAGAGGTTGTTAAGGGAAGTGCTTCAGGAGAAAATCAAATTCAAGCAATATCAGGAGCAACTATTACATCTACAGCAGTAACTAATGGAGTTAACGCTGCAATAGAAGTTTACAATAGTGCTTTAAATAAATAATAGGAGGGTTATATATGAGCTTAGCTAAGATATTTAAAAACGGGCTAATTGATGAGAACCCAACGTTTGTACAGGTTATCGGTATGTGTCCTACGTTGGCTGTAACTACTTCAGCGGTTAACGGACTTGGTATGGGGCTTTCTACTGCAGTGGTTCTATTATGTGCAAATGTTTTTATTTCACTAATAAGAAATGTAGTGCCAGATAAAATAAGGATACCTGCATTTGTCGTTGTAATAGCTACGTTTACTACAATAGTTGGAATGTTACTTAAGGCTTATGTGCCAGCTTTAGATGCGGCTTTAGGTCTTTATATACCTCTAATAGTTGTTAACTGTATACTATTAGCACGTGCTGAGAGTTTTGCATCAAAAAATGGAGTAGTAGCATCAGCAGTTGACGGAATTAGTATGGGGCTTGGATTCAGTTTGGCACTTACAGTATTAGGAACAGTTAGAGAATTACTTGGAAATGGTAGTATATTTGGATGGTCTCTATTTGGAGCTTCATTTCAACCAATATTAATATTTGTATTGCCTCCAGGTGCATTTTTAACACTAGGATTTTTATTCGCTGGATTTAATAAATTAAAAGGCAAGAAAGCATAGTGGAGGTGCGATAAATGAATTTAATACTTTTATTTTTAAGTGTTGTTCTTGTTAATAACGTTATAACTTCTCAATTCTTGGGGATATGTCCATTCCTTGGAGTATCTAAAAAGACTGATACTGCTTTAGGTATGGGGGTTGCAGTTACTTTCGTTTTG
Organism: Metaclostridioides mangenotii; assembly: GCF_017873185.1. Classification (GTDB taxonomy): domain Bacteria; phylum Bacillota; class Clostridia; order Peptostreptococcales; family Peptostreptococcaceae; genus Metaclostridioides; species Metaclostridioides mangenotii. The sequence continues at coordinate 85,774 of NZ_JAGGJX010000007.1, read as the reverse complement.
ACATTGGCGTCATTTTTAACATATTTTATTCAAATGCTGCTTGTAAAAACTAATACAGAATTTTTACAAACAATAGCATTTATATTAGTTATAGCTTCAATAGTACAGTTCGTTGAGATGGTAATACAGAAAATGAGCCCATCGCTTTACCAAGCACTAGGGGTTTTCTTACCGCTTATAACTACAAACTGTGCGGTACTTGGTATAGCACTTGTTAACGTTCAAAATGGATATAATCTTATTGAAACTATTATAAATGGGTTCGGTGCAGGAGCAGGTTTTACCCTTGCAATCGTACTATTTGCAGGAATAAGAGAGAGACTAGAACTTGCAGATATACCAGACGCATTTAAAGGATTTCCAATAACTTTAATTTCTGCAGGACTTATGTCGATAGCGTTCTTAGGTTTTACGGGGCTTATAAAGTTATAGAATTGGGGGTAAATGTATATGAATACAATAGTAATTTCGGTACTAGTTTTAGGAATCATGGGATTGATCTTCGGAGTAGTACTTGCATTTGCTTCTCAGAAGTTTGCGGTTGAAACTGATGAAAGAGCAGATGCAATACTTGAAGTTCTTCCAGGAGCTAACTGCGGTGGTTGTGGATTCCCTGGATGTGGAGGACTTGCGGCGGCAGTTGTGGAAGGAAAAGCACCAGTAAACGGTTGTCCTGTTGGTGGGGCAGATGTAGCAGCTAAAGTTGGAGAAATAATGGGAATTGTAGCTGAAGCTGGTGAAAGAAAAGTTGCAAAAGTAATATGTAAAGGTGATTGTGCAAGCGCTAAGAATAAATACGAATACGAAGGAATAACTGATTGTAGAACTGCAAATGTTCTAAACTCAGGTGCAAAAACTTGTAAATTCGGTTGTTTAGGGCTTGGAACATGTAAAGATGCTTGTAAATTTGACGCTATAACTGTTAAAGACGGTATAGCTGTAGTAGATGAAGAAAAATGTGTTAACTGTGGTAAATGTATGGAAGTATGTCCTAAAGCGATTATAAAAGAAAAACCAGCTAACAAGGAAGTAGTTGTAGAGTGTAACAGCAAAGAATTTGGGAAAAATGTAAAAGAAAAATGTATAGTTGGATGTATAGGTTGTGGAATGTGTGTTAAAGCGTGTAAGTACGACGCTATTATATTCGAAGATAAGATTGCTAGAGTTGACTATGATAAGTGTGTAGAGTGTATGGAGTGTGTTAAAAAGTGCCCTACAAAAGTTATCAAAGGAGATATAACAAAACAGCACATAAGTTAAGATTAACAACCAACATTGTATATAATATTTAATTTGCTAAAATCAATGTAAATTCTATGTAATTGAAGGTTAACTAAAAGAAGCTCATAAAGTAGACCAATAAAAATGTGTTGGCTGTCATTTATGCGTTGAAAAATGTCCGAAGTAAGCTATTAAAACAATTTAATTTGGATAGAATAAGGGTATGGGAAAAAATCCATACCCTTTTTTAGTGGAAACATTTGTTATTACTGAGAAAGATAACAATATTATATTAAAAAAGGTTCGACATTTCTGTTGATATTTTTACAATATAATGATAGACTTAATAGGTACAAATTTACGTACAGATGAGGTGAACTAATGAATATAGTCTTGGCGTCGGCTTCTCCAAGAAGAAAAGAAATACTGGAGAACTACAATGTAAAATTTAATATAATTAAGAGTGAAATAGACGAGGTTATATTAGGACATGAGTCGCCTGTTCAGGCGGTAGTAAGATTGGCATTAGAAAAGGGGATGGATGTTGCAAGTAAAAACCAAGGGGACTTGGTTATTGCAGCGGATACTATTGTTGTACTTGATGATACGATCCTTGGTAAGCCTAAAGATGAATCTGATGCGTATAAAACACTAAATAGTTTGTCTGGAAGAGAACATCAAGTCGTAACTGGAATTAGTTTAATAAATTTAGCTGAGAATAAAAAAGTAGTGGACTATGTTGTCAGCAAAGTTAAATTCAAGCACTTGTCTGATAAAGTAATCTCAGATTATTTAAAGACAGGAGAGTTTCAGGATAAAGCAGGTGCTTACGGCGTACAAGGGTATGGTGCATTGTTGGTTGATGAAATTAAAGGCGACTATTTTAATATAGTTGGGCTTCCAATTTCTAAACTCAGTGATTTATTAATCAAGTATTTTGATATAAATCTTTTTTATGGAGCGTGATTTTACTGAAACAGTCATTTAATTCTAATATTACTATGAAAAAAATGACGTTAGAGGAAAGACCGAGAGAAAAGATGCTTATTAACGGCGTAAAAAGTTTATCAAATTCAGAGCTACTGGCTATAATACTTAGAACCGGCACAAAAAAGATGAATGCGATAAATCTTGCAAATCAGATTATAAATACAGATGCACAAGGGATTAGAAATCTAGAGCATATGACAATAGAAGAGTTATGTGAAATAGAAGGCATAGGAATATCCAAAGCAGCACAAATTAAAGCTGCACTTGAACTTGGAGTAAGGATAGCCTCCTATAAGCCCTTAAAACACAAAATAAACGATCCCTGGGATGTATATAAATGCTATGTTGATAGTTTAAGGTTTTTAGACAAAGAAGTATTCAAAACTATTCTTTTAAACACTAAAAATGAAGTTATATCTGATGTGGAAATATCAGTTGGAACTTTAAATTCATCGTTAGTTCATCCTAGAGAAGTTTTTAAAGAAGCAATTAAAAGAAGTACTAATAAAATAATCTTAATACACAACCACCCATCTGGATATGTAGAACCTTCTAGTGAAGATAAAAGTATCACGAGTAGGTTAGTAAAATGTGGTGAAATTTTAGGGATTGGAATCCTAGACCACATAATAATTGGAGATGGAAATTATTTTAGTTTTAAAGAAAATATGTTAATTTGATTTATATATGAGGAAGGAGCATTTAATAATGGCTAAAGAGAAAAAAGAAAAAAAAGAGAAAAAATCATGGTTTGGTGGATTTAAAAAAGTTACAAAGGATATGGGGATAGACTTGGGTACTGCTAATACGTTAGTTTACATAAAAGGTCAAAATATCGTTGTTAGAGAACCTTCTGTTGTCGCTATTAGAGATGATAGCAAAGAAGTTTTAGCTGTTGGAGAAGAAGCTAAAAAAATGATAGGTAGAACTCCAGGAAATATAGTTGCTATAAGACCAATGAAAGACGGAGTTATAGCCGATTTTGATATTACACAATCAATGCTTAGCTATTTTATACAAAAAGCTGCGGATAAAAAAGGAGTTATTAATCCTAGAATAGCTATATGTGTTCCTTTCGGAGTTACAGAAGTAGAAAAAAGAGCTATAGAGGAAGCTGCTAGAAATGCAGGAGCGAGAGATGCTTATCTAATAGAAGAACCTATGGCAGCTGCAATTGGGGCTAATCTTAAAGTTGAAGAGCCAGAAGGAAATATGGTAGTAGATATCGGTGGAGGTACAACAGAAATAGCTGTAATATCTCTAGGAGGTATAGTTACTGCTAAGTCTATCAGAATAGGTGGAGACGAATTTGACGAGTCTATAGTAAGTTACGTTAAAAAAGAGTACAACCTTATGATAGGTGAAAGAACAGCAGAAAATGTTAAAATAACAATAGGATCAACGTACAAAGAAGATCAAGAGACAAATATGCAAATAAGAGGTAGAGATTTAATATCTGGACTACCTAAAACAATAGAAATCTGTTCAACTGAGGTTAGAGAAGCACTAAAAGAGCCAATTAGCTCAATAGTAGATGCAATAAAATCAACTTTAGAAAAGACACCACCAGAATTAGCATCGGATATAATGGAAAATGGAATTATGCTGACAGGTGGAGGAGCACTTCTTAGAGGTCTGGACAAGTTAGTAAATCAAGAAACTGGTATGCAAGTACAGATAGCAGATGCACCACTTGACTGTGTGGCGCTTGGAACTGGTAAATCTGTAGAAGATCAAGAGATATTTGAAAAAGTATTGATGATGAATGCTAAGAAGTAAAGGTTGGTGTTAACCTTGAGATTTGACAAAAATAAAAAAGGTAAAAAAAAGATTAACGTTAAAGTGATAGCAACAGGCGTAGTTGCTATCACTTTAATTGGAATTGTAGGGATATCAGTTTTTAAGTTTTCTGGGACAAATCCTATAGCTACTAGGCCGGTAAGTGACGGAGTTACGAGTGCCGGAAGTAGTGTAAATAAAGGATTCTCATTTTTTTCAGATAATATAGGCGACATTTTTAAATTTAAGTCAAATGCAGATAAAGCTAATAAATTGGAAAAAGAAAATGAGAAACTTAAGGATGAAATAATAAAATTAAACGGAAAACTAGACAAATCTGAGTCTCTTGAGGAATTAAAGAAGTCTCTTAACTTTGTAGAGGAAAAGTATAAAGCAACTTCTATTGCAACTACTGTAGTCGAAAAAAATGACGGCAACTGGTACAATAGTATGGTTTTGGCATCTGGCAAAAGTTCTGGCGTAAAAAAAGACAGCATTATAATGAATGGAAGAGGTTTAGTAGGCTTTGTGTACGATGTTTCAGACAATTACAGCAAGGCTATATCTCTTTTGGATTCAAAGGCTTCTATAAGCTTTAAATTATCAAAGAATGATAATTCTAAAGGAATAATAACACAGAACACCAATATTGAAGATAAAGAAAAATACAATAGTAAAGGCTACTTACAAGGATACATGTTTGATTCATCATACGATGTTGTTCAAGGGGATGTTGTAGTGACATCTGGTCTTGGTATATTTCCAGAAGGTATACCTATAGGAGAAGTTGAAAAGGTTATTGACGACAAAAACAATTCGCTGAAATATGTAGTTATTAAACCTTATGTAAACTTTAAAAATATAGACGATGTCGTGATAGTTGAACCGAGAAATATAGAGCAAAGGGGAAAATAAACTATGAAAAAAGTTTTGCTTTGCGTATTGGGATTATTGCTTGTAATAGTTGAAAATAGTATTTTAAATTATATTGATATATTTGGAATAAGTATAAATTTGATTCTTATATATGTAACGTTTATATCTCTGTATTTAGATGGACTTGAAGGTGGAATTGTCGCAGCTATTCTAGGTATAGTAAAAGATATAACTGTAGGTGGTGTATTTGGTGTAAATGCCTTGATACTATTTGTAGTAGCATATGTTATAGGTTATATGAGAGAAAAATTGTATAAAGATAGTTATAGCACAATATTTATATTGGTTGTTTTAGCGACTATGCTTGACTCTGTCGTAAATATAGCGATGTCCAGTATAATTTACCACAGTTATGGGATACTTACATTGGCTATTAAGGGACTATTTATAGCACCGTTAGCAAATGGATTTGCTAGCTTGATACTGTATAGATTATCTCGTAAATTTGTGCTAAAACTAAAAGAAGATTAGTTGGTGATAAGATGGATGAAAATAAACAGATAGACAGGCTTTCAACTATAAAGAAAATAATAATAATAGTATTTATCATAATCTTTGCAAAAATTCTGTACATGACTACCTTTAAACATGCTCATTACTCCGAACTAGCTGAAAATAAAACTTACAAAAAACTGTTAATTGAAGCTCCAAGAGGAGAGATTAGAGATAGATACGGAAGGTTGCTTGCAGGAAATAAAAATTTATTCACTGTTCAGATATCTGGAAATGATTTAAACAAAAACGGTGAAGAAAAAGCAAATGAAATTTCTCTAAGACTTATCGAACTATTAGAGAAAAACAATGAAGAGTATGTAGATGAATTTCCTATTTACGTTGAAAATGGTAAATACTTTTATACATTTGACAGAAATATAAATGAATACAAGAAAGAAAATAATATCCCTTTAAAGTATAATGCTAAAAAGAGTTTTTACTTCTTGGTGGATAAGGCGATTAAAGATGGGGTATTAACAAGCTCTGAGAGGGATTTAGAACCTGTAAAATTGCAGCAAAAACTAAATGAAAATGGATACTATCCACCGATTTTAGTTAAAACTTGGACTTTTACAGACCAGAGAGACAAGAAAGATTGGCTAGAAAGTTACAAAATAAAAGATAATATACCTAGTGCTAGAGAGGCATTCGTAGAAATAAGAAACAGCGAATCTCTAAAAATAGATAAAAGTTTAAGCGACGCAGATGCTAGAAAAATAATGGTTGTTAGAGATCTAGTTAAATCGCAAGGATATACACAGTACAATCCTGTAACAATAGCAAAGGATATAGATGAAACTACAATAGCACAAATTGAAGAAAGTGCAATGGAGCTAGTGGGAGTTTCTGTGGCTATTGAGCCTGTTAGAGACTATCCAAACAAAACTTTAGCATCTCATGTTCTTGGGTATGTTGGAAAAATACCATCAACGCAAGAAGAAGAATATGTAGCCAAGGGGTACTCTAAAAAGGATATGATAGGTCTCTCAGGAATAGAGAAGAGCTATGAAGATGCACTAAAAGGTAAAGATGGATATAAGATGGTACAGGTAGATGCTGTAGGAAGAATAAGCCAAGAGATAGAATCGAAGGAACCTAAATCTGGAGATACTGTATACCTAAGTTTGGACAAAGATCTTCAGGAAGTGGCAGAAAGTTCTCTAAAACAAATTGTAGAGGTTGCTACAAAAGGTGGAACTTTTAAAAGTAAATTAGGAGATAAGGCTGTAGCTACTTATGCTGGTAAAGCCAAATCAGGAGCTATAATAGCACTTGATGTTAAAACAGGAGAAGTGTTAGCTTCAGCAAGTTATCCAGATTATGATCCAAATAAGTTTGCAACAGGAATAAGTTCAAAAGATTACAAGGCACTTCAACCTGAAAATCAAAATGATTTATTAGCGGCGAGTCCTCTTTTAAACTTAGTTTCACAAGGTGCATTCCAACCGGGATCAACATTTAAGATAATAACTGGTATGGCGGCTTTAGAAAATGGACTCGATCCAAATTACTCTATAGCTGATACAGGGGTTATACGACTAGGAGGTCAGACATTTGGAGACTACGTTTGGAACCACGGTAAAGGAAACCACGGTATTACAAACTTATATAAAGCCATACAAGAATCTTGTAATATATACTTCTACACTATAGCTTCAGGTAAAAACTGGATAGGTTCAAATGATCCCGGTATAAATATGGGATCAGATAAAGTACTTGAGGTCGCAAAAATGTTTGGGCTTGATGAAAGTACAGGACTTGGTAGACAGATAGAAGAGAGATTTGGTAGGGTTCCTAATACTAAAGATAAATTAGAAGCAACTCAAACTATGCTTAAGACAGAGCTGATGAAAAAGATGGCAAACGACTTTTCTGATATAACTAAGGCTAAAGACCCTAAAGAGTTTGAAAAGAGAATTGATGAAATTGTGGGATGGGCAGCAGAGGAAAAGACTCCGGGCAGAGTAGAAGCCATGGAGAGACTTAAAAAACTTAAGGTAAAAGAAGATAAAATTGAGCCTAATGCCGATTCAATAGTATTCAGTTATTTAAACTTTGCAAAATGGAGTGTAGCGGATACATTCAACTTAGCGATTGGACAAGGAGAAAACGCGTATACTCCAGCTCAGATGGCTAGAGCTATAGCAGCTGTAGCAAATGGAGGAAATTTAGTAGACTTGACTGTTGTAGAAAAGTCAGTATCTAGTGATTATTCAAAATCTAAAACTGTTGAACAAAAATCTACGAAAATTCCGTTTAAACATCCGGAAAATATAAAAGAACTTATAAAAGGTATGAAACTAGTTTCTACTCAAGGTTCTGGTAAAGGGGTCTATGCAAACTTTCCTGTGGAAGTCGCAACAAAGACTGGTACAGCTGAGAAAAGTGGAAAAATACCTACAGAAAATGAGTATCAATACCTAAAGAGTCATATAAAATCTTATTCAGTGGATCTTAAAGAGGCTGAAAAGCTTGCAGATAAGTTCAAAAAAGAAAAAGAAAGAGAATTATCTAAAGAAAAAGAAAAAGAAATCAAAGAAAAATTAAAAGATAAAAAATTAGATGAAAAAGAAAGAGAAAAATTAGAAGAACAGTTAAAAGATGGGGTAAAAGTTAAGTTAGATAATACTGACAAAATTAATGCCTCTTACTTGAGAAAAGCTATGAAAGAATTAAATCAAGATTTAACTGATGAGCAAATAGATAAATATAAAGCTGACTACGCTTCATTCTCGTGGAATGTATCATTTGCACCGGCAGATGATCCTGAGATTGCAGTTATTTGTGTTATCCCACAGGGAGACTCAAGTGCATTCTCACTTTTACCATCGAGAGAAGTAATAGGTGCTTATATGGGACTTCTTGATAACAGTGACAAAGAGAAAGACAAAAAATCTGATAAAAAAGAGCCAAACAAAGCAGAGCAATCTTCTAATAGCATGAATTTTTCGTCACAAATTAACAGATAATCTAAAAGTAAATTAAACTTTTGCTTTTATTACAAAATTTAAAGGAATTTGCGATTAATTTGAAGAATATTAAATGTATATCATTCTGGAGGTTGTTATGTCTTTAAGAGAGTCTATAAATCAGGAGCCCATAGAATTTAAGGGTAATAAAGAGGGCATAATAGTAAATATAAAGAGAAAGTTACCCTTCGAAGAAATTAAAGAGAATTTGATTAATAAATTAGAGTCGTATGTTGGATTTTTCAATGGGGCTAAAATTAGTAAAATAAATAGTGAATATTTGGATGACATAGAAATTTTACAGCTAAAAGATAGTATTACATCCAAATTTGATGTGGAATTTATTGAGGAACAACTTATTGAAGAATTAGCAAATTTTGATACAAAGTATGTTAAATCATTGAGATCAGGTGAGCTTATTGAATGCGACGGAGATGTTGTTGTACTTAGTGATATGAAACCGGGATCTGAAGTCGTTTCAACATTAAATACTGTAGTAATGGGTGATATTCAATCAGGTGCTAAAGTGATTGCTGGTGGTAATGTAACTGTAATGGGAAGTATATTAGGCTTCGTACATGCAGGTTCAAATGGCAATCAATCTGCATATGTTGTATCTAAAAATCTTAGGCCCAAAGTTCTAAAAATTGCTAAGGTCATAGCAGAGGCACCAGACGATGAAGAATGTGGGGAAGAAAAAGACTCAAGTCCAGAAATAGCATATGTAAGTAATGATAGAATTGTAATAGAAAGTTATTTATCTTTTACAGTTAAATAACGAATAATTAGGGGGTAGAAATATGAGCGAAGTTATAGTTATAACATCTGGGAAAGGTGGAGTTGGAAAGACTACCACTTCAGCTAATCTTGGGACTGCGCTAAGCTTGGAGAATAAAAAAACGGTAATAGTGGATGCTGATATTGGACTTAGAAATCTTGATGTAGTAATGGGTCTAGAAAATAGAATAGTATACGACATAGTAGATGTTGTAGAAGGAACTTGCAGACTTAAGCAAGCTCTTATAAAAGATAAGAGATTTGATAACCTTTATCTGCTTCCTGCAGCACAAACTAGGGATAAGAATGCATTACACGCCGACCAAATGAAAGATCTTTGTGAAAAACTTAAAGAGTCATTTGACTTTATACTAATTGATTGTCCAGCAGGAATCGAGCAAGGCTTTAAAAATGCGATATCAGGAGCTGATAGAGCAATAGTAGTTACAAATCCAGAGATATCAGCTGTAAGAGATGCTGATCGAATTATAGGATTATTAGAAGCTAACGAAGTAAAAGACATAAGACTTATTATCAACAGAATAAAACAAGATATGGTAGATCGTGGCGATATGATGGACAAACAAGATATCCTTGAAATATTAGCGATAGATTTATTAGGACTTGTTCCTGACGATGAGAGTATAATTATATCAACTAACAAAGGGGAACCAGCTATACTTGATTCTAAATCTCAGGCTGGACAAGCATATAAAAATATTGCCAAAAGAATATTAGGTCAAGAAGTACCTTTACTAGAATTTGCTACAGAAGGTGGATTCTTCAACAGGTTAAAAAGACTAGTTATGGCAAAATAACAGGAGGGGAATAGATTATGGCTGTGTTTGATTTGTTTAAAGCTTTTTCTAATGATAGTAGAAAAAGCAAGTCTGTAGCTAAAGAAAGATTAAAATTGGTTTTAGTTAATGACAGAGTTGATTGTTCACCTCAATTGCTTGACATGATAAAATCGGATATATTGAATGTAATTGCAAACTATGCGGAAATAGAAGAATCAGGATTAGAAATAAAAATGTCAAAGTGTAGAAGTGAACTCGACGACAATCCTATCTCAGCGCTTGTTGCAAATATACCACTAAAGAGTATAAAAGAGAGAAATATGTAGATAAATAGGGGGGTATCTTATATAAGATCAACCCCCTATTATTATTTATAAGTGTTTTATTGAGTGGAGAGTAGGTGAGAGTATGTTTAAGATTGACTATAAGATGAAGGTAAAATTAATTAAACAGTTAGACTTTAAGCTGATAGCGATCGTTTTATTGATACTTGGATTTGGTCTTGTAATGATAACCAGTGCTACGCATCTAAATTCAGGCGGTAGCTTTGCAAAGATATATAAACAACTAATAGCATTTATACTCGGGGTAGGAATTGTTATGATTATTTTATGTTTTGACTACAATACTATCGGTAAACACTATAAAGCTTTGTATTTAATCAGTTTGATTTTACTAGTATCAGTTCTGTTACCTGGATTAGGTCTTGAAAGCAGAGGTGCTAGTAGATGGATAAAGCTAGGTCCGATTACACTTCAGACTTCGGAGATAGCCAAGTTTACGTTTATAATGTCTTATGCAAAGATATTAGAAGGTCATAGGGGTAAGCTAAATAATTTAAAAGAAATAGTGCCAGTTGTTATGTACGCAGTACCATTTTTGGGACTTATAATAGCACAGCCTGATTTAGGGACAGCTCTTGTATTTATTTGCATTGTAGGTGCGATGCTGTTTGTTTCTGGGCTAAATACAAAAATTATTAAGAGGTGTATAGTAATAGCAGTGATTATATCTCCACTTCTTTATTTGATAATGGCTGATCACCAAAAAGTTAGAATAGAAGCATTTTTAAACCCAGAAGATATAACATTAAAAGGAAACTATCAGGTGATGCAGTCTCTAATAGCCATAGGGTCTGGTGGAATTACAGGAAAAGGCATATACAACGGAACACAAAATCAGGAGAATTTTCTACCTATAAATGACAGTGACTTTATATTTGCGGTTGTAGGTGAAGAGCTTGGCGCTATAGGAATGTTAGTATTAATTGGATTGTATGTACTAATGTTGTTTAGACTCATATACATATCAGGTGAGGCGAAAGATTTTTATGGAACCCTCATTGTAATAGGAGTTTTTGGAATGCTTTTCTATCAGATCGTCCAAAATATCAGTATGACTATAGCTGTGCTTCCTGTTACCGGAATAACACTTCCGTTAGTAAGTGCAGGAGCTAGCTCAGTTCTTACATCACTTGCTAATATTGGATTGGCATTAAACGTGTACATGAGGAGAAAAAAGATAAATTTCTAAACTTTATAAAAGTGTATATTATTAATGTCGTATTTTATGATATTATAATATATATAGATTTTTTAAATTTAAAGTATAGGCTTTATTAAATGTGATTTCTTAAAGGGGAATATCCTAAGGGATTATTCTCCTTTATTTAGTAAATAAGGGCTTATTATAAAGTTGGAGAGTGGTGGTTATTTGTTCAATATAAATTATAAATTGACATTAAAATTGATCAAACAGTTAGATTGGAAACTTATAACGATAGTTTTAGTAATTTTTGGATTTGGCCTGATTATACTAAGTAGTGCAACACATGCTAACTCTACAGGCGGGTTTACACAAATCTATAAACAAGTGTTGGCGTTTATACTTGGAGCAGGAGCTTTAATATTTATACTGCTGTTTGATTACAACATTTTAGGGAAATATTATAAAGAAATTTATTTGATAAGTTTGATACTTCTAGCCGTTGTATTAATTCCGGGAATAGGAGCGGTTAGAGGTGGAGCTAGATCTTGGCTTCATCTTGGGCCTCTGGATTTACAAACTTCTGAGATAGTTAAGCTTACATTTATTATAAGCTATGCAAAAATAGTGGAGAGCAAAAAAGGAAAGCTAAATACAATTAAAGAAATAGTTCCAGTTTTACTATATGCGCTTCCTTTTATAGGGCTTTTGCTTGCTCAGCCAGACCTTGGTGGAGCTATAGTATTTATATGTATTATAGCTGCGATGCTTTTCCTTTCAGGACTAAGTACAAAGCTAATAAAGAGAACTATAATTATAATTGTATTAATATCTCCTCTTCTTTACTTGGCTATGGCGGATCACCAAAAGGTGAGGATAGAGGCGTTTTTAAATCCAGAGGATGTAACTTTACAAGGAAATTACCAAGTTATGCAATCAATGATAGCTATAGGTTCAGGAGGAGTTACAGGTAAGGGATTGTACAATGGCAGCCAAAATCAGGAAAACTTCTTGCCAGTTCAAGACAGTGACTTTGTATTTGCAGTAATTGGAGAGGAACTGGGTGCCTTCGGAATGTTATTTGTAATACTGATGTTTACTCTATTTATAATTCGGCTTTTGTATATAGCCAAAGAAGCGAAGGATTTTTATGGATCCTTAATTGTAATAGGGGTTATGGGGATGTTCGCATACCAGATAATACAAAATATTGGTATGACAGTTGCCTTAATACCCGTTACAGGAGTGACACTGCCATTTATAAGTGCAGGAGCTAGCTCTGTTCTTACATCTCTTGCAAACTTAGGGCTTGTTTTAAATGTGTACATGAGAAGAAAAAAAATAAATTTTTAAACTATGTAAGGTGGAAATTTTATGAATATAGCATTAATTGCTCATGATCAAATGAAAGAGACAATAGTAGCGTTTTGTATAGGATATGAGGCTATACTAAAGAAATACGGTTTATACGCTACAGGAACGACAGGCAAGAGAATTATGGAAGAAACTGACCTTAGTATCAATAGACTCGCCTCAGGTCCATTAGGAGGCGATCAGCAAATAGGATCTTTAGTGGTAAATCAAGAAATTGATCTCGTTATATTTTTAAGAGATCCTCTAACATCACAACCACATGAAACGGATATACAAGCACTTATTAGGCTATGTGATGTATACTATGTTCCAATAGCAACTAATCTAGCTTCAGCTGAGATATTTATCAAAGCTTTAGATAGAGGCGAATTATCCTGGAGAGAAGTTCGTAAAAAATAGTAGTTGCCACAAAAAAATCGACTAGATATATTTGCTTCAAGGTAAGTTATGGATTTTGTTATCTTTGTATATATTTATTCGGATGATATAAATAAAAAATGCTATCTGATAAAACAGATAGCATTTTTTATTTTTTGATTTATAGTTTTATATTAATTGCTATAAATATAAAACTTTAGTAATTTATATAAAAATTATTATAATTTAGATTAATATGAATTATAATAAAAAAGGAGATAGTGAAATGAGATAGGATAAATTTTTTCTTCTAAGCGATAATATGAATTTAGCGACAGAATTTTATAGAGAATATTGAGGCTAGAGCAGAAATTTTATTTAAGAGACAAAGGATTTAGAGTATTAATCTAAAATGAGGTGGTATTTATGGGCGAGTTATCAATGTTGCCAAATATAGGTAAAGAAGTAGAATCGCAATTGAATAGAGTAGGTATCAAAACATTAAAAGAGCTACAGGAATTAGGTAGCAAACAAGCTTGGATGCATATTAAAAATATCGATGATTCTGCATGTATACATAGATTGTATGCAATAGAAGGAGCAATACGTGGAATAAAAAAGAGTGAATTGCCAAAAAACATTAAAGAAGAGCTTAAAGAATTTTATAATTATATAAGCGATTTGTAAAGTGTATGTTATTTACATAATTATAAAACTAGATTTTATCTTTTAATAAAATACAAATAAAAGAAAATAGAAAAGAATAGAAATAAAACAACAAAAAATATGAAGTAGCTAAAAATTGAGTGCTTGAATAAGTTTTTAAACTATCAAGAGTAGTAAATTTTAGCTACTTTTTTATTTTTAAATTTGAATTATACATCTAGAGGATTATATAAAATAATAAATATCGACAAATTAAAGTTTTAAAAAAGCAAGTACAATAAGCAAAACTCCACTTATCCAAGATATATCCATGTTAATCTTTTCAGATACTTTCCCTCCTAAATTACAAGCTATAACCATCAAAGATGTATTGACCACTAAAAATGAAAATAAGACTAAAGAATAACTAATATCGGCGATTCCAGCTCCGAAACCTGCTGCAAGTGCATCCATTGATAGCGCTAAGGCTAGAGCGACAGATTCTTTTACAGAGAGCGATTTTGATAAATCTTTGTCTGCATTTTCAGGATTTACATAAATTTGCAATATAAAGCTCAAGTTAAACATAGAAAAGTTTATTTCTTTATTAATATTGTTGTTTTTTTTGATAAAAGATTTGGAAGTACTGTCAAACAACTTTATTAAACCTATTAAAAATAAAATTGAAAAACAGATAATTTTAGTTAAACTTGCGGGAATACAAGACCCTATAGCCGATCCTAGAAATAAAGAAATACCCAGAACTAAAGTACAAATAATATTAATAACAGCTACTGATAAAATAGGAATTTTAATCTTATTAGCTCCATAGGCAAAGCTGGCAACAAAAGAATCTATTGAAAGTGCTATAACAAGCAAGAAAATTTCTAAAAAATAAAATACGCTAAAGCTCATAAATGACACCGCCTTTCACTGTCTATTTTATATTTATTCATTCAACAAATTTTTGTTACGAGTTTAAATTTCTACATTTTAAAAATTTATAAAATAAAGTATATACATGGAGATTCTACAGATACTATGTACATGATTATTAGATTTTTAATTTATGGAGCAATAGGATGGTGTATGGAAATAATGTGGACAGGGTTCCACTCATTAAAAAATAAAGACTATAAGATGACAGCTACAACATCTATTTGGATGTTTTTTATATACGGCATGGTAGTTTTCTTTGAACCTGTTTGCGATGTATTGGCAGGACTTCCAATATTAATTAGAGGAGGAATATATGTACTATGTATTTTTGGTATTGAGTACTTAACGGGAGGATTTTTAAAAAGGCTAGGAACATGTCCATGGGATTATACAGGTAGTAAGTATAGCATCAATGGTCTTATAAGATTAGATTATGCACCAGCGTGGTTTTTGGCAGGAATTATATTTGAAGCGGTGTATAGACAATTAATTTAACATATATATCGCATCAAAAGTCAGGACTTCAGCTGTGTCATATATATTAAAATATTAAGGAGTGATAATAGTGGCAAGAAAAGAAAATAAACAAAATAAGAAATTCGAGAAAATAGATACTGAAAATAAAGGTATGTTTAACAGTATTACAAACTCTGTCTCTGTAGAAAATCAGAATCAACATCACAATGCAAAAAAAGCATCTCTTGGACCAAATACAAAGAGATGAGGTAAGGATATATTGCAGGAGCAATTAGAAAAAAATAAATTATCAAAAAGCTAAAGACAATTTATATCGGATTTTGGCAATATGAACTTAGAAATAGAAGCATTAACGAAATATAAACATATAACGAGAAAAAAACAGTGAAACAAAATAGAGACGGTAAAACGTAAAACAAAATACAAAAGCAGTAAATTCTTATTTGAATTTACTGCTTTTGTATTTTGTTTTACTTTTAATTAAAAGATTTGAATTTAATATAAAAAAGGTAGATATAGTAGTTATCATCTACCTAAATCAATTTTTGCTATTTTAGCCGTATAACTAAAATCGTTTATTTTATAAATTGTGCAAATTCTTTTCCGAAGTTTATGCAGTCTTCAAAAGTATCTTCACTTGGTGAGAATTTTTTCTTAAGTGGCTCAACAGGAGATTTAAACACCATAGACTTGATAAGTGTTTGAGCTATTGTTATACCTTCTCCACTCCATCCGAATGATCCGTATACCCCAGCTACCTTACCTTGGTTTATAACTGGATCGATTATTGAAAATAAATCCCACATTGGCTTAACCATAGTTTTGTTAATTGTAGGTGATCCTAATAATACAACTTTAGATGATAAGAAAGCATCATGAACTTCAGATAATTTCATATGTTCTAAGTCGTACAATGTAGCTTCAGCACCTTCTGCTTTTATAGCTTCTACTATTTTTTCACCCATTTTTAAAGTGTTTTCATAAGCTGATAAGTAGAATACAGCAGCTTTATTTTGATTTATAAAGCCAACATCTTCTGTGGCCCATTTTACGTATTTTTCAACTACTGCTTTAGGGTCTTTGCTAAGTATTGGACCGTGAGATGTAAGAATTGTATCAAACCCTACATTTAATTTTCCTAATTTTTCAACTGCACTCAAAACGTGCTTAGCAAATGGTTTTACTATGCAATCGTAGTAGAATCTTAAAGAATCTTCATAGTTTTCCGTTCCATATATTTCAGGATTAGTATCAGCGTAGTGGCAACCGAAAGCATCACAAGTAAATAGAAGTTTATCTTCCTCTACATAAGTGAACATTGTGTCTACCCAGTGTAAAAATGGCGCAGTTATAAATTTGATAGTTCTCTTACCTATATTAAGGGTTTCACCATCTTTTATTACATGACAATTAAAAGGCTTATTTATTTGACCGTCCAAATAAGTTTTTGCTGCTTTTGTGCAGTATACTACGATCTCTGGATTCATATCTAAAAGGTATTTTAAACAACCAGTATGATCCGGCTCAGTATGATGAACTACTACATAATCAATGTCAGTTACTTCAGTTACCTCTTTTAGATTACTAAAGAATTGATCTTTAAAATTCTCTTTAGCAGTGTCAAATAGTACAGTTTTTTCATCTTTGATTAAGTATGAGTTGTATGTAGTGCCGTAATATGTTTCCATTATTATGTCAAAAACTTTTAAGTCTTTGTCAATAACACCCGTATAATAAACATCTTTTTTAATTTCAAAAACATTGCTCATTTTAAATTCCTCCTCTAAAATAAAATCATTTTTATCCATAAGTTAAATTATACCCATAAATTGGCATAAATAAAACTTTATTTTAAAACCCCATAAAAATGTTCACATGAATATAAGTATATATTAACATAATTTACAAAAGATACAATCGACTTTAGTTAAAAACGTAAAAATTCAAATATTCAGTCTAATTCAAATTTTGTCTACCATAATATTATATTTTGATAGTAAAACTTATATCGTGTATAATAATAATGACAAATTTAAATAGATTATAACTAATTGGAGGTTTACTAATAGATGAAGAAAGTTGATTTGAAAAGAATACTAAAAAAAGTAGAAAAACCGTCTAGATATCTAGGCAATGAGATCAACTCTATACACAAAGATACAGATAAAGAGAATCTTATAAGATATGCACATTGTTTCCCGGATATATATGAAGTTGGTATGAGTCATTTAGGCAGTCACATACTTTACGATGTTATAAATAGAGATGAAGATGTATTTTGTGAAAGGGTGTACTCTCCTGGCGTAGATATGGAAAATATAATGAGGGAAAAAAACATACCTTTATTTGCTTTAGAGTCGAGGGAGCCTATAACTGATTTTGACTTTGTAACTTTTACACTTCAATACGAACTATCTTACACAAATATATTAAATATTCTAGATTTAGCAGGTATACCTATATTAAAAGAAGATAGAAAATTAGATGATCCATTTGTAATGGTAGGGGGTCCATGTTCTTATAACTCTGAGCCACTTGCGGATTTTGCGGACATAGTAATACTTGGTGAAGGTGAAGAAGTAAATTTAGAAGTAGTCGATTTATATAAAGAATGGAAGAAAAATAAGACTAGTAGAGAGGATTTTCTATATAGAATATCTAATATAGAAGGTGTTTATATTCCTAGTTTTTACGATGTAAACTACAATGAGGATGGAACAGTTAAAAATGTAGTTACATTAAAAGAAGGAATACCAACAAATCCAAGCAAGAGAATAATTAAAGATGTAGAGAATGTATTATATCCAGAGAAACTTATAGTACCTTATATAGATACAGTACACGACAGGATAGTACTTGAACTATTTAGAGGATGTACTAGAGGCTGTAGATTCTGTCAAGCAGGAATGATATATAGACCAATAAGAGAGAAATCGGTAGAAAGACTAAAAGAGATATTAGAAAAGCTAGTTAAAAATACAGGTTATGATGAAATATCACTTTCATCTCTTAGTACTAGTGATTACACTCATTTATCAGAGCTTACGGACTATTTGGTAGACGAATACGCATCAAACAATATCGGAATATCTCTGCCATCGCTTAGACTTGACAATTTTTCTATGGAAATAGCGGATAAAATACAACAAGTTAGAAAATCAGGACTTACATTTGCACCAGAAGCGGGAACTCAAAGGATGAGAGATGTAATAAACAAAGGGGTAACAGAAGAAGATTTAGAAAATGCAACACGTAAGGCATTTGAAATGGGATGGGATAGTGTGAAATTATACTTTATGATAGGTCTCCCAACAGAGACTTATGATGATCTTGATGGTATAGCAAAATTAGCATATGAAGTAATTGATATCTACAGAGATGTACATCAAGGCAAGCTTAAGAAAAACTTTGGTGTAACTGTAAGTACATCAACATTTGTTCCGAAGCCATTTACACCATTCCAATGGCACGCACAGGATACTACTAAAGAAATAGTAGAAAAACAAAGACATTTAGTTCAAAAACTTAGAAACAAAAATATAAAGTACAATTACCATGATTCAAGTACTAGTTTAATGGAAGCAGTAGTAGCTAGAGGTGACCGTAAGATAGGTAAGGTTATCTACGACGCCTTTAAAATAGGAGCTAAGTTTGATGGATGGTCTGAGTACTTCAAACTTGATATTTGGAAGGAAGCTATGGAAAAGAACGATTTATCAATAGATTTTTACGCTAATAGAGATAGAAATTACGATGAGGTATTCCCATGGGATCACATTGATGTAGGAGTAGATAAAGATTTCCTTATAAGAGAAAACGATAAAGCTAAACTGGATGAAATAACACCAGATTGTAGAAATGGTTGCAACGTCTGTGGTATAAATACGCATGATATAGGAAGGGGATTATGCTAGATGAGTAAGATAATTAGAGTGAAATTTAAAAAAGAAGGGGATATGATCTACATATCTCATCTTGATTTACAGAGACTACTTCACAGGGCATTTAGAAGAGCTGAGATTAACTTATCTCACTCACAAGGTTACAACCCTCACCCAAAGATGAGCTATGGAAATGCGCTTGCTCTTGGTACAGAGAGTCAAGGTGAATATGTAGACATAGAGATAGAGGACGATCTAACAATTAATGAATTCTTGGAGAGAATATCTAAAGAGCTTCCAGCGGGAATTGAATTTATGAAAGCTATGGAAATTGATTCTCAAACACCATCCCTTTCATCGATTATAGATTATGGTGAATATATTTTCAGTATAGACCTTGAAAGACCCCTTAGTAAAGAGTATGTAAAGGGAAAAATAGTCGAGTTTATGAATCAAGAAGAGATAATGATAACTAAAAAGAATAAAAAAGGAAAAATGGTCGATGTAGACATAAGACCTTTAATAAAGAACTTCGACATTATAGATCTAAATGAAGAGAGAATAACAATAAATACAATGATAGCTACAGGATCAAAGCAAAACTTAAATACAAATATATTTATACCAAAGATTTTAGAGATTTTCGGTATAATTATGGATCCGCTAGATGTAGATATACTTAGACGCGATCTTTATATTCAAAAGGATGGGCACCTTGAAACTCCTATGTAGAAAGTATAAAAAATACTTTAAACGAGTTTTTAGATCTTAGAGGTGAAAAGTTTGAAAAGTATAATAATAGAAACATTGACAACTTCACAGAAAACAGCTGTAACTAGCGATAATAAGCTGTTAGACTTTTTTATCGACGACAATGATTGCGAGAAAAAAGTATCAAACATATATCGAGGAGTTGTAAAAAAAGTATTAAATGGAATCGATGCGTGTTTTGTAGACATAGGATTGGAAAAGCTTGCGTATCTACAACTCGATAACGACACAGAGATTAAATCTGGAAGTGATGTTTTAGTTCAGGTAAATAAAGAAGAAGTAGGTACAAAAGGGGCTAAATTAAACTTAGAGATCAGCATTGCAGGTAGATACTTAGTGTATATACCTGCAAATACTCGGGTAACTATGTCTAGTAAAATTAGAGATGAAAAAGAAATTGTCAGACTCAAAAAGCTAGTTAAAGAGACAAATGTAGAAAATCTAGGGCTGATTATAAGGACGGAAGCTCAAGGATGTACAATAGAAGATCTACAAAAAGACATTTGTGAATTGAAATATAAATACAGTGAGATTTTAAAAGAATATAAACTTGGAATAGGTCCGAAGCTTCTCTATAAATCTGAGAGTTCAGCTGTAAAATATATAAATGATAATTTAAGTGAAGAAATAGAAAAAATTGTTACAGATAATGCTGATACTTATGAAGAAATAAAAGCAAAATTAAAGTCTATTGACAAGAAGTTTATTGAAAAACTAGTTTTAGAGGAAGATGAAAATGTATTTGAACTCCATAGAGTTGACGATAAAATAAATAAGCTATTTGACAAGAAAGTTTGGCTAAAAAGTGGAGGTTATATAATAGTAGATAGAACCGAAGCTATGACAGTTGTTGATGTAAATACAGGGAAGTTCACTAAGAGTGCAAAGCTTTCTGATACTATCTTAAAGACTAATTTAGAGGCTGCCTCAGAGATTGCATATCAGCTGAGGATTAGAGATATAAGCGGAATAGTTGTAATAGACTTTATAGATATGAAATCTAGTAAAGAAAAGCACGAAGTACTTAGAGTGTTGGATGAGAGTTTAAAAAATGATAGAAGAAAATCTGAAGTATTAGGGATGACTAGGTTAGGTCTTGTTGAGGTGGCTAGAAGAAGAGAAAAAAGCTCAATAGACTCTTTTTACTTAATGGATTGTGAAACATGTAATTCATCAAACTCTCTAAAGTCTGTAAAGTATGTAATCGATAAGATTGAAAGAGAGATAAGAAGAACAAAAAAACATACTGTGTATAGAGACGTATCTGTAGAGATTAATAGCTCTGTATTTAGAGTTATAACTGAGGAATACTTAAATATTATCGAAAATATAAGCAAAAAATATAGCATAAAAATAACTGTATTGGAAAACCATAAAATAGACCATGAAAATATACACTTGGTTTTCAATAAAAATAGTTGACAAAGTAATGTGATTATCATATAATTAATAACTGTAATGCCGCTCAATAAAGGTCTAAATCTCCGTTTGGAGTACCTTGTATTGGCGAGTTTGTGACCGAGGAGGTGTATATATGTACGCTATAGTTAAGACTGGTGGAAAACAGTATAAAGTTTCTGAAGGTGATGTATTATTTGTTGAAAAGTTAGAAGCTAGCACAGGTGATACTGTTACTTTAGATGAAGTATTAGCATGCTCAAAAGATGGAGAACTTAAATTAGGTGCTCCAGTTGTTGAAGGTGCTTCTGTACAAGCTAAAGTAGTTGAGCAAGGAAAAGCTAAAAAAGTTATAGTTTATAAGTATAAAGCTAAAAAAGACTATAGAAGAAAGCAAGGACATCGTCAAGCATATACTAAGTTAGTTGTTGAAAAAATAAACGCTTAGAGAGTATATATTATGATAAAAGTAAAATATTATTATAATGATGATTTCCAAATCAAAGGGTTTTGTTTAAGTGGACATGCTGGCTTTGCTGATGCAGGTCAGGATATAGTTTGTTCAGCGGTTACATCTAATGCTATTGCTGTTATAAACTCACTAAACAAACTACAAAAAGTTGAATTTGAAACGATAGTCGCTGATGAAGGTCATATAGAGTGTATAGTAGATACATCTTATATAGAGAAATCGAAATTGTTACTTGAGCATTTTCAGCTTGCAGTTGAAGAGATAAAACGAGAATATCCGAAGTATATAAAAATTTTGAAAAAGTAGGGGGTGACTCCATATGTTAAAAATGAATTTACAATTACTTGCATCTAAAAAAGGAGTAGGTTCTTCTAAAAACGGTAGAGATTCTGTTTCTAAGAGATTAGGTGTTAAGAGATTTGATGGACAATTAGTAACTGCTGGAAGTATAATAGTTAGACAAAGAGGAACTAAAATACATCCAGGAACTAATGTAGGAAAAGGTAGCGATGATACTTTATTCGCATTAGTTGACGGTACTGTTAAGTTCGAAAGAAAAGATAAGAAGAGAAAAAAAGTAAGTATATATCCAGTAGCAGTTGCTGAATAATATACTATGGAAGGAGTGTGGATACACTCCTTTTTATTTTAGTAAAAATACAATCGGAATTTACCTAGAATTTATATGTAAATTTGGGGTAAAATAGTATAAAGATTAATCAAGTAGGTGATGTTGTGTTTATAGATAAGGCGAAAATATTCGTTAAGGCTGGAAATGGTGGAAACGGTGGAATATCTTTTAGAAGAGAAAAATATGTTCCAGCAGGAGGCCCTGATGGCGGAGACGGCGGACGTGGTGCAAGTGTAGTATTTGAAGTGGATTTAGGGATAAGAACACTTCTAGACTTCAAATATCAAAGAAAATACTTAGCTCCTTCAGGCGAAAACGGAACAAAAAGAAAAAGAGCTGGTAAAAACGGAGAAGATATAGTTTTAAAAGTACCAGCTGGGACTGTAATTAGAGATGAATCAACTGGGCTAGTTTTAGCAGATTTAAAAGATGAAAATGATAGAATTGTGGTTGCAAGAGGTGGATATGGCGGTAAAGGTAATCATAATTTTGCCACAGCAACTAGACAGGCTCCAAACTTTGCAAAGCCTGGAACAGATGGAGAAGAAAGATGGATAGTACTTGAGCTTAAAATGCTTGCAGATGTAGGTCTTTTAGGATTCCCTAATGTAGGCAAATCTACTTTCTTATCGTTAGTTACAAAAGCTAAGCCAAAGATTGCGAACTATCATTTTACGACTATTACTCCAAATTTAGGCGTTGTGCAGACTAAACATGCAGATAGTTTTGTACTTGCAGATATTCCGGGAATAATAGAAGGAGCTTCTGAAGGAATAGGGCTTGGGCATGAGTTTTTAAGACATGTAGAGAGAACAAAGGTGCTTATCCATATAGTAGATATATCTGGTATAGAGGGTAGAGATCCTATTGACGATTTTGATAAGATAAATGAAGAGCTTAAACTGTACAATGAAAAACTTGCAACAAGACCTCAAATAGTTGTTGCAAACAAGATGGACATACTTCAAGACGAAGAAGTATATGAAGAATTTAAAAAGACTATTGAAGCAAGAGGATATAAAGTGTTTAAAATGTCTGCAGCTACAAGAGAAGGTGTAGATGAGGTAATAACTTATGTATCTAATGTTCTAAAAGAAGTTGAAGAAATAGAGCTGATTTCAGAAGAGGATATGTATAAACCAGAAGCTGAATTAATAAACGATGAAGACTTAAATATCAAAATAGATGAAGATGGAGTATATGAGGTTACTGGAAAAGCTCTTAGAAGAATTATGTATTCTATAAACTTTGACGATATGGAGTCGCTTCAATTCTTCCAAAAGTCTATGGAAAGCAGAGGCGTATTCGATAGACTTAGAGAAATGGGTATTGAAGACGGAGATACTGTTAGAATATACGAATTAGAATTTGAGTTTTACAATTAAATTATAGATCATGAGTCTAGATTTAATAAATAGATTATATAATAGAAAAGTGGTGAAGTAATGTTAAAGGGGAAACAAAGATCTTATTTAAAATCTTTAGCAAACAACCTTAAACCTACAACTCAGATAGGTAAAGACGGTGTGACAGAAAGCTTTTTAGAGCAGTTAGATGGCATGCTTAGAACGAGAGAGCTAGTAAAGGTAACAATACTAGAGAATGCGGGATTAGATGCTAAGGAGACTGCAAATGAAGTTTGTAAAGCTTTAAGAGCAGAGTTTGTTCAGGCTATAGGGTTTAAATTTACTGTATACAAGAAAAATATGGAAGATCCTAAAATAGAATTTCCGGGACATAGCCAAGCGAAAGCTAAGGTTAGAGACAACAAAGTTACTAAAAAAGGGAATCTTACAAAGAGCAATTACAGATAGTTATAGCTAGTTATAACAATTTGTAGTGTTTATAAAAAATAGTTGTTAATTATTTAGACACACTCGCATTGAAATTCGAGCGTGTCTTTTATTTTATTATTTATATTTTAAGCTTAATTTAAGACCATCTTCACCAACAATTGTGTTTTCAAAGACATCTTTTGCATTATCAATAAATATTTCGGGCTTCATAACAGAGGGGCTAAAGTGAGTTAATAATAACTGAGAGGCATTTCCAAGTCTTGCTAAGTTGGCACTTTCCCTAAATGTCATATGCTTGTTTTTAACAGCTTTATCTATATCTAAATCATCTCCATACATTGCCTCGCACACTAGAAGATCACTGTCTTTTATAAAATCAGGAATCTCGAACACAGGTCTTGTATCCGTTATAAAACTTAGTTTAATTCCAATCCTTTCGTTGCCTAGCACCATTTCCGGAGTATATGTCTTGTCGTTTATAATCATAGTTTCACCATTTTGGAGCTTCCTCCACATAAATCTTGGAACATCATTATAAAAGGCTTTGTCCATATCAAATTCTCTACTTCTGTTAAATTTAAAACTGTATCCAATACATTCGACTGAATGTTCTAAATCTATCGTAGAGATCTCTAGATTTTTAAAGTTTGGATCGGAGAGTTTAAAATTTACTTCGGGGTTTTCAACTACTTTCACATTGTACGGCAGTACTCCTAGAAGCGATTTCATATACTTCACAGCATCTATTATTCCAGAGGGTCCAAGTATAGTTAAGTCTTCTGTTTTACCGCTATTTCCAATAGTGGACAAAATACCTGGTAGCCCAAAAATATGATCTCCGTGTAGATGAGTAATACAAATCAAATCAATATCCTTAAAACCGCATTTATTGACTTTTAAGGATACCTGAGTTCCTTCTCCGCAATCTATTAAAATTTTTCTTCCATTGTAGTTTATAAATAAAGATGATAAGAATCTATTTGGAATAGGCACATTTCCGCCGCATCCAAGCAAAGTTAAATCTATCATATCGTCTGAGTATCTCCTTTCAAAATTCCTTTACCAGATAACATACATCCATTCTATCATTAATTTAGGATTTACATATTATTTTTTCTAAAATCAAATTAAATATACGATTAAATACCTTTATTAATTAATTATTACCATTTTTTACCAATTATTGTACTTTTTTTACCAAACTAGTATAAAAAAGTGCTTAAAACTGGTAAAATGGACTTAATAAAAGGGTAATCATGGAGGATTTAAATATTATGTCAGTATCAGAAATAAAAATAGAAGAGAGTATGTGGTTATTGGCAGATAGATTGAGGGGAAGTATGGATCCATCAGAATATAAAAATATTGTTTTAGGCCTAATCTTTTTAAAATATATATCAGAGACATTTGAAGAAAGATATGATGTGTTAAAAAATAATGAGAGCTCAAATGAAGAAGAGAAAAGTGAGTATATATCGAAAAATATATTCTGGGTACCACAGAAAGCACGTTGGGATTACATAACAAAAAATGCAGAAAACAAAGATTTAGGTAAGATAATTGATAATGCTATGAGTATGATAGAAAAAGAGAATCCATCTCTAAAAGATGTATTGCCAAAGGATTTTGCAAAGCCACAGTTGAATGCGTCAAAATTAAGAGATGTAATTGATCTATTGAAATTTAAAGTCAGTGATGCAGATAGCCAGTCCAAAGATATACTTGGAAGAATTTATGAATACTTTTTAAGTAAATTCGCAAGTGCTGAAGGAAAAGCAGGAGGTGAGTTTTACACACCGAGATCTGTCGTTAAATTATTAGTTGAGATGTTAAAGCCATGTAAGGGGAATGTATACGATCCATGTTGTGGATCTGGTGGATTATTCGTGCAGTCTGAAAGGTTTATAGAAGATCATAAAGGTAAACCAGGAGATATTCGTATATTCGGACAGGAGTCGAATCCAACAACTTGGAGAATGTGCAAGATGAACTTGGCACTTAGAGGTATTGACGGGGATATAGGAAATAGCAATGCAGATACATTTCACAATGATTTACATAAAGATTTAAAGGCAGATTATATATTGGCAAATCCGCCGTTTAACATAAGTGATTGGGGCGGTGAAAAGCTAGAAGATGATAGCAGATGGGTGTATGGTATTCCACCTCGTGGAAATGCAAACTACGCATGGATACAACATATAATATCGAAGTTATCTGACAAAGGTAGAGCTGGATTTGTAATGGCAAATGGCAGTTTGTCTACAAAAAATATTTTAAGTGAGTATGAAATACGTAAAAAACTAATAGAAAATGATTTAATTGACTGTATAGTTTCACTACCTGCTCAGATGTTTTATTCAACTCAGATACCAGTGTGTTTATGGTTTTTATCAAATGATAAAATAGAAAACAATAAATCTAGAAAAGGTGAAATTCTGTTTATAGATGCCGGTAAAAAAGGATTTATGGCCGACAGAATTCATAAAGAATTTGCAGAAGATGAAATTCATGAGATATCTAGAACATATCATTCTTGGAGAGGAAGCATTGACCAAGTGTATAAAGATATTCAAGGGTACTGCAAAGTTGAGACTATTGAGAATGTAATAAAAAATGATTATGTTTTAACCCCAGGTAGATTTGTTGGTGTAGAGTTGGAAGAAGAAGAAATAGAGCTATACGATGATAAGATGAAAAGATTAACTAAAACTTTAAATGAGCAATTTATAAAATCTCATAAACTTGAAGAAGATATCAAAAGAGTACTTGGAGGAATTGGTTATGAAATATAGCGATGTTAGAATAGAAGATATATTTGTAGCTCGTTATGGAAAGTCACTTCCAAAGTTGAAGAGAAAGGAAGGAAATGTAAAAGTATATGGCTCTGGAGGAGTTATAGGATATCATAATAAAGCCTTAGTAGAAGGTCCAGCAATAATACTTGGTAGAAAAGGAAATATAGGAAAGGTATTTTATGAGGAGGATGAGTTTTTCCCTATAGATACGACTTACTATATAGAAGAAGACAGTTCATATGATCTTAAATTTATATATTATTTGTTGCAGACACTTAATCTAGATAAATTAAACACTCATAGTGCGGTGCCAGGAATTAGTAGAGAAAATTTATATAGACTAAATGTAAGTATACCTGATAAAAGCAGACAGACTGCTATAGGAAAAATATTAACATTATTTGATAGAAAGATAGAATTAAACAATGATATAGTGGATACAATTGAAGAAATAATCTCGGCTATATTTAGAAGATGGTTTAAGGATTTTGAATTTCCAAACTCAGATAATAAGCCATATAGAACAAATTCTGGAGAATTTATCGAAAGTGAGTTAGGTCAAATACCTATTGGATGGGAGATTTCAGAACTATCTCGATTAATAAAGATAAAATCGGGAAAAAGACCTGTGAATACTAGAGAAAAGTACAACAGTGAATATAGTATTCCTGTAGTTGGAGCAACTAAAATAATAGGTTATACAAATGAGGCACTTGTTGAGGGATCGATAATAACGACAGGTAGAGTTGGAACGCATGGATGTATTAGTCGATATGACCAGCCTATTTGGATATCAGACAATGCGTTTTATATAAGGAGTGAATATGAAGAATACATATATCAAGTAATGAATTATATTGATTATTATTCACTAAACAGAGGGTCGACTCAACCTCTAATAAGCCTAAATGACCTCAAAAAGTATCCGATGTTGTTGCCTCCTATAGAAATAATAAAAGACTACGAAGAAAGAGTATGTCTGTTATCGAGAGAAATCGATACGTATAAAAAAGAAAATATGACATTGAATTATATAAAGGCAACGATAATGCCAAAGCTTATATCTGGAGAAATTGAACTTCCGAGTTACGATAAGGCTATAGCTTTTAATTATTAGAAGTTTTTATACGGTAATAAATATTATTAGGTTATAAATTTATAGACAAATAATAGACCAACTGAACGAATTAATATCAGTAAATATAATTTATTCGTTCAATTGGCCTATATATTTTTAAAGTTAACTTCCGCTTCGAGAAAAACTCCATTTTTGTTGTTCATTCGAGTCATTTCAATTCAATTACATAATATCATAAATATTAATTACTTAAGACTTTCCTCTTTGTACAACTTAAAAACATTGTATATTCCGAGCATAAAGCTTAGTACTCCGATAATAATCTTAGTCATCACAAACCTCCAAGCAAGTTGATTATCTATATATTATAGCATATAAATCTACATATCATATTCATCTGTATTTAAAAGCTTATCCAAAACCCTCTTTACAGTATTGTAATCGAAGCCTTTATAAGAAAGATGCTGATACAGTTTTTGGTAGGCCTTTCTTTTTTCTAACTTATTTACTTGAGCGTATTTTTTCTTAGCTAAATACATTGCATTTTCAAACTCTACATCATCGTCGATATCGGAAATTGCATCGTTGATATCTTCTTTTTTTATACCTTTTGTGTACAGATTTTGCTTGATCTTATTTTTACCCCATTTGTTAAGATGAACGTTTTTATTGGTTAGTTTATGAGCTAATGAATTGTCGTCTATTAATTTATATCCTTCCAAAAATTCAACAACTTGGTCTATAATGTGCTCGTCGAAATCTTCAGCTAGTTTGTCCCTCATAGTTTTTTCGGATTTATCTGTACGAGTGAGCATATTTATCGCTTTGTTCTTTGCCTTTATAAACATTTCCTTGTCAAGCATTTCTTTTAAACTTTCCTCATCTATAGAGTCACCTTTTTTTAGATTAAATGAGTATATAAGTTCTTTATACACGCCTACAAAGTATTTATCGTCTACATAAATATTTACTCTATCTTCGTTTTTTTTCTGTGCCTCCAGTTTTGTAATTATTGCCATAATATAATCCTTTCCAATTTAAATACATAAAAATCTATATATAAATTATTATACTACAATTAAAAATATATTTAAAAAACTAAAATATAAATTGCATTTTTAGATAAACTATAAATAACTAACAAAATGTTTTTTACTATAACACTATACTACAAAATAATCAAATTTAAATCATTAAAAAACATTTATATACTTTAAGAAATCTAAAAAAATGATACAATATATAGTATAACATTAAAAGGAGACTTAATATGAAAATAGATGATCTAGTTAAGACCGCTGACAAAGTAAATGCTGAAAAACTAGAGAGATTTAAACACAGTTCGAAAAAAATAAAATTAGGTATTCTAGGAGGAACGTTTGACCCAATTCACTATGCTCACTTAGCTACTGCTGAATTCATTAGAGATAAATACAAGTTAGATAAAATAATATTTATTCCATCAGGGAATCCTCCACATAAAAAAAGTATAGTAACCGATAAAAAAGATAGGTACAATATGGTTCTTTTAGCAACTGAAAGCAACGATGATTTTTTTGTATCAGATATTGAAATTAAAAAAGAAAAGAGATCTTATACCGTTGATACATTAGAAATGTTAAATCAGTGTTATAAAGATGCAGAGTTATATTTTATTACAGGGGCTGATGCTATATGCAGTATAGAGGAGTGGAAAGACGTAAAGCGTAACTTTGAACTCGCAACATTTATAGCGGCGACTAGACCTGGGATAAGCCTTCTTAGGGCACAAGAAACAATTGAAAAGCTAATCAAAAAATACGATGCAGATATTATTACTGTTTACGTACCTTCACTGGATATATCTTCAACATATATTAGAGATCAATTAGAAGTTGGAAAATCTGTTAGATATTTGATGCCAGATAGTGTAGAGAAGTATTTATACGATAAAAAAATATACAGTATGGAGATGAGTAGATGAACATAGAAGAGATTAATCAAAAACTTAGTACATTGTTACCAAAAGGAAGAGTTAATCATTCTTACAGAGTTGCGGATTGTGCTGTAAAACTGTCTAAAATATACAACTGCAATGAAGAAAAGGCGTATTTAGCTGGTATCGTTCATGATGCAGCTAAATGCTTAAAGGATGATCAAATTAAGGATTATGTAGAAAAATATGAAATTTACCTCGATCCTATTGAAGAAAATAACTTAGCTTTATCACATAGTGTAATAGGGTCATATATAGCTGAGTACGAATTTAATATAAAGGACAGAGAAATAACTAATGCTGTAAAATACCATACGACTGGTAAAGAAAATATGGAACTTCTTGAAAAAATTATATACATAGCTGATTTAATTGAAGATGGAAGAACACTACCACATGTTCAACATCTTAGAGATTTGGCATATGAAGGAAAGTTAGATGAAGCTTTACTTATCTCATTCAATAATACGCTTAATTTTGTTATAAAAAATAATAATTTGATACATCCTCGCACAATTAGTGCAAGAAATTACTTAATTAAAGAAATGTTATTATAATTTAAGTTTTATGGTATAATAACTAATAGATTTGTTTAGTAGAGATTTGATTTATGAAAGAGAGGATTATTATATGGCATTTGAACAAATGACAGTAGACCAAATGACAAAAGTTATATACGACGCTATTGAAGATAAACTTGGCAAAGATACAGTTATCATTAATGTTGGAGCAGTATCAAGTCTATGTGATTACTTTATTATAACTACAGCTTCATCACAGAGACAAGTTAAGGCTATCGCTGATTCAGTAGAAGAGGAAATGACTAAGAACGGTATGGAGCCTAGAGGTAAAGAAGGCTATGATACTAAGAACTGGATACTTATAGACTATGTAGATGTTATGGTTCATGTATTTGATGAAGATAACAGAGGATTTTACAACTTAGAAAAGTTGTGGAGAGATGCTCCTTATATAGATGTCGAAGGTTTGAAATAAATATTTATAAAATGTATTGACAATAAAAAATTTTTATGATAACATCTAAAATACTTAACAAAGTTGTTGGTATATTTTGTATAGTTAGAATATTTATAAAATTAGAATTATTACAATAGACTAGAGTAGTAGGAGAGTATATTTTTAAAGAGAGTTAGTGGTTGGTGTGAACTAATAATATATATATCCGAACTTGCTAGATAAAACCTATTGACCTTAGCTGGTTTAAAAGCTTTGAGAGAGTTCAAAATTTTGAGCTAATTAGGGTGGTACCGCGATGATATCCTCGTCCCTAAACGTAATGTTTAGAGACGGGGATTTTTTAGTTTCTAAAACAAATAAAGTAATTATAATTTAAGCAATTATAAAAAATATTTAAATATAGGAGGTATTATATGAGCGTTTATAATTTTAAAGAAATAGAAAGCAAATGGAAAAAGATATGGGAAGAAACAGGTCAGTACAAAGTGGATACAAGACAGACTGATAAGCCTAATTACTACACTTTAGAGATGTTTCCGTATCCATCAGGACAAATACACATGGGTCACGTTAGAAACTACTCTATAGGTGATGTAGTTGCTAGATTTAAGAAAATGGAAGGGTATAATGTACTTCATCCAATGGGATGGGACTCATTTGGACTTCCAGCTGAAAATGCCGCTATAAAAAATGGAATTCACCCACACATATGGACTATGAAAAATATTGAAGAGATGAAGGATAAACTAAATTTACTAGGGGGAAGTTACGACTGGGATAAAGAGATAGCTACATCAACTCCAGAGTACTATAAATTTACTCAAGAGATATTCCTAAAATTCTTAGAAAATGGCTTAGCTTACAAAAAGAAATCACTAGTAAACTGGTGTACATCTTGTGAGACAGTCCTTGCAAATGAGCAGGTTGTTCAAGGAGGATGTGAAAGATGTGGATCTACTGTTATTAAGAAAGATCTTGATCAGTGGTACTTCAAGATAACAGACTTTGCAGAAGAGTTGTTGGAAGATTTAGATACACTTGATGGATGGCCAGAAAAAGTAAAACTTATGCAAAAGAACTGGATAGGAAAGAGTGAAGGAGCTGACATAGACTTTAAGATAGCAGGTACTGATAAAACTATGACAGTATTTACTACTAGACCAGATACAATATACGGAGTGACATGTATGGTATTGGCACCAGAGCTAGATTTAGTTAAAGAATTAGTAGCGGGGACAGATTATGAAAAAGATGTAGAGAACTTTGTAACAGAAATGTACAAATATAGTGAAATAGAGAGAACATCAACTGATGCAGAAAAGCAAGGTATGTTTATAGGCAAATATGCAATAAATCCAATAAATGGAAAAGAAGTTCCGATATGGATAGCAAACTACGTTATGCCAGACTACGGAACAGGCATTGTAATGTCAGTACCGGCTCATGATGATAGAGATAAAGAGTTTGCACAGAAGTATAAAATAGAAATAATCGATGTAATAGATGAAGATGGAAAAATGATAAACTCTGAAGAGTTTAATGGAATGAATAATAAAGACGCTTTCAAAAAAATAATAGAGAAGGTAGAAACTTCTAAATTAGGAAAGAAGACAGTAAACTACAGACTTAGAGACTGGTTGCTATCAAGACAAAGATACTGGGGATGCCCTATACCTGTTGTGTACTGCGACGATTGTGGAATAGTTCATGAGAAAAAAGAAAACTTACCAGTATTACTTCCAACAGATGTTGAGTTTACAGGGAAAGGAGAGTCGCCTCTTACTACTTCAAAAGAATTTATGAATGCAACTTGTCCAAAATGCGGAAAGCCTGCGAAAAGGGAAGTTGACACAATGGATACATTTGTCGATTCATCTTGGTACTTCTTAAGATATACGGACAATAAAAATGAGGAAGAAGCATTTGACAGCGAATTAGCGAATAAATGGCTTCCAGTAGATCAATATATAGGTGGAGTAGAGCATGCCATCCTTCACTTACTTTATGCAAGATGGTTTGTAAAAGCATTCTATAAAATGGGAATGGTAAACTTTAGAGAGCCATTTAAAAACCTACTTACTCAAGGTATGGTGCTAAAAGATGGCACTAAGATGAGTAAATCAAAAGGAAACACAGTATCTCCAGTAGAGATAATTGAAGAGTACGGAGCAGATACAGCTAGATTATTTGTGCTGTTTGCAGCACCACCAGAGAGAGATCTAGAGTGGTCAGAGCAAGGTGTTGATGGATGCTTCAGATTCTTAAACAGAGTTTACAGACTAGTTGACGAGTTAAAAGATATAGTTAAAGAAGACACTTCATTTGGCGAAATGACTAAAGAAGATAAGCATATGAGATTTACAGTAAACACAACACTTAAAAAAGTTACTGAAGACTTAAGTGAAAAATTTGGATTTAACACTGCAATATCAGCTCTTATGGAATTGATAAATGAAGCGTATAAATACAAAGAATTAGATACTAGAAATAATGCAGTTTTAAAAGAATGTGTAGAAACAGTAATAGTAATACTTGCTCCATTTGCACCTCACTTAGGTGACGAGCTTTGGTCTATGATAGGTAAAGAGGGAAGTGTATTTAGTATATCTTGGCCAAAATACGATGAAACTGCACTAGTTCAAGATGAGATAGAAGTAGTTGTTCAAGTAAATGGAAAAGTAAGGGACAAAATGAATATACCTGCTAATACAAGCAAAGAAGATTTGGAAAAATTAGCTATGGATAACAATAAGATAAAAGAACTTGTTGAAGGTAAGACAATAGTGAAAATAGTTGGAGTACCTAATAAACTTGTTAATATAGTTGTAAAATAATTTTTGAATATTAGTCTAATGAAGTTTATAAAGTACTGATAATAACCATAAAAGTGAGCCTGTAATGTATTAACTGATAAAATTGAAAATTGATTTTATCAGTTAATACATTACAGGCTCATATAATTATAAAAATAATTCGTTTATGATATAAAGTATATTTTATTTTACATTATTTCTTTTAAACCTATTTTTTAGTAAATCTATAAAATAATCGGTTGCATCAATTTTTAACATTAAGATTATTATAATATATACAATTGCCCCTGCAGTAACTGAAACCAATAGCGATATTAGTTCACTTGTGGCAGAGAGTTTTTCGAACACTGTTAAAACTACAACTGCCATTATCCCTGATGTAAATGAAATTTTTATAAAGCTTATAATCATATTTGTTGCGTTAAGATGTCCTATTTTCTTTCTCAATTGATACATCAAGAAAAATACAGCTAGAATTGCTGAGATACTAGAACCCAATGCTAGCCCTGGAGCTTTTAAAAATCTGATTAGTATTAAATTGAATACTATATTGAAGAAAACGCATAAGAGACTGTTCTTCATCGGTGTTTTAGTATCATTTAATGAATAATAAACTATTACAACTATATCTCTGATTCCACTAGCTAGCATACCTATTGCATAACAAGCTAAAACTTGAGCTGATAGAACTGTAGCGCTACTGTCAAATTCACCTCTTTCAAATAAGACTCTTATTATTGGCTCTGAAAGTATAAATGCGCCTACAGAAATTGGTAGCGTTACTAATGTGATTGCATTGATCGATAGTGATAAATTATCTTTTAACTTTTGTATATTTTTGTTGGCTCCTAATTTTGAAAATAACGGATACATAACTGATGTTATTGAAGCTACAAATAATCCTGTTACAAAGATATTTAATCTGTACCCGTAATTTAATGCTGATAATGAACCTTCAGCTAGTGTTGAAGCTAGATTTTTGTCGACTAAACTGTTGATTTGATTAGCTGAAGCTCCTATTAAGATCGGTACTATTGCAAAAGCCATTCGCATAATATTTTCGTCTTTTAGGTTGAATTTTAGCTTGTACTTAAAACCTTTCTTATAACAAAATGGAATCAGTAAAAGAATTTGTGCAAAAAATGCAAAGACTGTACCATATCCTAATATTTCAACTCCAAAATTTTTACTGAGGTATACAGAGATTATTATGGATAAATTGTATGGTATGCTCATAAGGCCGGTAATTAAAAAATAATTGTGTATTTCTAAGTACGCTTTTAGTATGTATGTGACACAAACCAAACCGACAGAAAACAACACTATTCTAGTTAATTGTATCGTAAGTGCTAAGGTCTTTCCTGTAAATCCCATAGCGAATAATCTCACTAAAGGTTCTGTAAAAACCCATCCGAACACTACTACTACCAAAGAAAAAATTATAATAATATTTATAATATTACCAGTAAACTCGAGTGCTTTAGAGCGGCCGTCATTCTTTTCTATATTTGTATATATAGGCATATACGTACTCTGTATTGCGACACAAAACAATCCGATAAAGGCCACTGTAATAATATTTAAAGACATTAAATAAGCATCAGATATGACACCTGCACCATAGACATTTGCAATGACAACATCTCTAAAAAATCCAAGAACCTTTGAAACCATAGTTGCCGCAAAGAAAATAAATGCAGATTTAACTGTATTTGACATAAGTTTACCTACTTTCTATAATAAAATAAAAAAAGATTACTAGCTAAATCAAAGGTTAGATATCTTCAATTTAATTAAATAATTATAAATAACACAATAGTATTGGCATAAGTAATCTTTATAACTAAAAAGCAATTTAAATTTTGTTAACATATATAGCAATTTATAGACATATTTTTCATATATTGATTATATGGAAAATGAAATAAATTAGCAAGTACGATTTATCTATAAGAATGAACTAGCAAGTAAAATTTGTATAATTATGAATAAAAAAAGTGCCGAGTTTACGATGACAGTGGATAGAGAATACATAGATGAAATAATCAACCTGAACTATATATTCTCTATACACTGTCATCATAGGCTTCAGCACTATTTAACAGTAAATTCCTTTTTCAAATATATCTTTTATTTTATCTAAGTCATTAGTTTTACCTAGAGCTAGTATAAGTTTAATTCTAGCTTTTTGTCCTGGAAGATCTCCACCAAAAATACAACCTAGGTTTCTAAGATCTCTACCAGATCCATAGTACCCGTAACTATCTAAAACTCTACCAGAATGACATCTTGAAACAACCACTACAGGGATGTCTTTCTCTCTAGCATACTTTATACCAGAGAACATGCTAGGAGGAATATTACCTCTTCCCATACACTCAACAACAATTCCTTTGTAGCCTTGGTCAACTGCATATTTTATAAATAGATCATCTTCACCGACACATGCTTTAAATATAGCGACTTTAGGTTCAACTTTATCTGTTTTTATTACTGATCTATTTACTATATCCCTATTTAAAACAAGTTCATTACAGTCGATTACACCAAGAGGACCGCCATTTAAAGATTGGAAAGTATTAAGTGCAAGTGTGTTTGTTTTAGTTGCCTCTGAAGCCAGTAATACTTCATTGTTTAAAACTACCAAAATTCCTTTGCCCATTGCATCTTTTGATATTGCAGTACATACAGCTGCCGATAAGTTGCTTGATCCATCGTAACCTAGCTCTGAACTGCTTCTCATAGCACCAGTAACGATTACTGGTTTTATACTGTCTATTGTCAGATCTAGAAAATAAGCTGTTTCCTCTAAGCTGTCTGTTCCGTGAGTTACAACGACACCAGTTATATCTTCTCTATCTAGAAGTTCATTTATATAGTTTCTAAGTTCCATCATTATTTCAGGCGTAATATGTGGGCCAGGTATTTCAGCGAAATTTAGAACTTCAATATCTGCCACTTTATCTATATTGGTAACCATTGATAGGATCTGCTCACCTGATAATGTTGGTATAGCAGCTCCAACAGTATCATCTACTGTCATTGAAATCGTACCACCAGTAAAAACTATTGCGACTTTTTTCTTTATACTCATAGTATCTTCCCTCTTTTACAATTAAAATATTATCCGATTGAAATTATATCAGAAAAACATATCTTGGTCTATTACAATATCTATTAAAATCCCTATATTATGACAAACATTTTATCGATCGATTTAAAAATTTAAATTTATGATTTTTTAGTTTTGTTCCATTCATTTACATATTCTGAAAGTATATTATTAATTGCATTACCTATATCTGTATACGCTTCATCGTTTAAGTTTGCAAGTGATATACGAAGTGACCACTTTGGACCTGCAAAGCCATCGCCGCTTAATAGTACAGTGGAGTAATCATTTGCAAGTTTATAAAGTATATCGACTAAAGAGTATTTCTTATTTATAAATTCGAAAAATTCGTCTCCATGATAAGCTTTAGCCCATTTTTCTATACTTAGAATCGTATAGTAAGCTGCATTGTTTTGTTCAAGTTTTAATGGGAAATCTAGTGCATTGTAAAGCAATTTAATACGTCTATGACATATGCTTATACTAAGTTTTTTGTATGCGTCTACTTTATCTATCAAAGCGAAGGCAGAAAAGAATGCCATCTGAACCTGTTGTGGAGTAGACAGACCAGCAGTGTGATTAAGAGCAACCATTCTACTATCTGCAACAACCCTCTCCATAAATGTTAAATTTGATGGATCTATGCTCATGTCACTATATCTCTTGTTTACTGATGCTTTTAAATTCTCTGAGAGAGATTGAATTCTTTTATCAAATATATTTTTTTTGTGAAGAGCAAATGTTCCAAGTCTCCATCCGGTTACACCAAAGTACTTAGAGTAAGAGTAAACTCCAATAGTGTTGTATGGAAGTCTAGACATAAGTGATTGGAAATTATTTACAAAAGTACCGTATACATCATCTGAAATTATCATAAGGTCTTTGTTGTAGTTTTGTACAACATCTATAAGGTTAGAATATGATTTTTCATCAAGAGCTACTGAAGCTGGGTTGTTAGGATTTACTACAAATAAAGCTTTTATAGATTTATCCTCAAGTTTTTTAAGCTCTTCTCTAGAGTACTGCCATGTATTATTTCCGTCTTTGTCAACTGTGTCTGCGTATACGTGGACTATCTCGAAGTTGTATCTAGGTAGATGAGGGATCTCCAAGTAAGGTGTAAATATAGGAGTCATAATAGCAATTTTATCGCCTCTTCTAAGAA
This sequence comes from Metaclostridioides mangenotii, assembly GCF_017873185.1. GTDB lineage: Bacteria > Bacillota > Clostridia > Peptostreptococcales > Peptostreptococcaceae > Metaclostridioides > Metaclostridioides mangenotii. The sequence continues at coordinate 47,662 of NZ_JAGGJX010000007.1, read as the reverse complement.
GTTCATTTGCCATAAGCGAATCAAATATATAGCACATTGCGGCAGTAGCTCCCTCAACTGCAAATATTTCAACATCTCCGTATTTTCCATCTATGTCGTATTTCATTTCTTTTACTAGGTATTCGTGCACGATTTTTTCCATATGAGGAAGCATTCTGTCTGGTAGTGGGTAGTTGTCCCCGATAATACCATCTGCAAGTTCGTATATAAAATCGTCCTCATTAAAATTAAGCTCATCTATTCCATATCCAATAATTTCTTTGGCTAAATGTGCTCCAGGCATATCTATATTTTTATTTATATAATCGTAAAATCTTTCTGCTATACCTTCTTTTTTAGGCATACCCGATAAATTTCCAAGGTCCCAGTTTCGTCTAGATTCAGAGACAGAAAAGTTTCCAAAAGTAAAGAATGCCTCTCTAGCTGTTGAATTTGTCCAGTTAGGGTTTCCACGTCCAGCATCATGTAGTGGACGATTATTTTCCTCAGCAGTGAACTTCGCTATATTTAAAAGTTTATCCTTAAATTCGAATGGACTTAATTTTCCATACATATTTTTAATTTCTTGATAATTATAACATTTCATTTAAACTCCTCCTTTTATAGTAGATTAAACAATTTTTTAGAAGTTAAATCATACAAATTTTTTATTAAAAATAATTATACTTTAATTATATATGGTTATATAAAAAAGTAAAGCGGTTTAATAAACTTTATTAAAAATAAAACTTTATATAATAAGTTGTTTTTAACTAAATGTATTATTTATATCTTTGATGAAAAGAATATTAATTATCTATAATACTAATTAAAAAAAATTCAAGATGTTGATTTTTTTGACAAAAAAATATAGAATCTAAGTGTAAGATATAAAATATGTTCTACAGGAGTGAGTAAAAATGAATAAAGTTACATTAGAAGATGTTAAGAGTGCAAGAGAGACCATCAAGGATATAGTTAAAAAAACTGACTTGTTGGAAAGCGTTAAACTTAGTGAAAAAACTGGTTCTAGAGTTTTTTACAAATGCGAGAATCTACAAAAAACAGGTTCTTTCAAACTAAGAGGAGCATGTAACAAGATTGCAAATTTAACAGAAGAAGAAAAAGCATGTGGCGTAATAGCTTCTAGTGCTGGGAACCATGCACAAGGGGTTGCTTATGGTGCAAAAATGACTGGTATAAAGGCTACAATAGTAATGCCTGCTACAGCACCAATAGCTAAAGTAAGTGCTACTAAGGGTTATGGAGCAGAAGTAATACTTAATGGTACTGTATACGATGATGCTTTTGCAAAAGCTGTTGAAGTTCAAAAAGAAACAGGAGCTACATTCCTACATCCTTTTGATGACAAATACGTTATAGCTGGACAAGGAACTATAGGTCTTGAAATATTTGAGCAATTAGATAGCAATGTAGATACTATACTTTGCCCAATCGGTGGTGGTGGTATAATATCTGGGATAGCGGTTGCAGCAAAAGCTCTAAACCCAAATGTAAAAATAATAGGTGTTCAAACAGAAAATATTCCATCAATGAAAGAGTCAATGGAAAATGGAAAAATAACTTCAGCATTTAAAGACACTACAATAGCTGATGGTATTGCAGTTAAAACTCCTGGAGATTTAACTTTCGAAATAATCCATGAGCTAGTTGATGAAGTAGTAGTAGTTACTGAAGAAGAAATAGCAGATGCTATACTATTCATGATGGAAAGCCAAAAAATAGTTTCTGAAGGAGCAGGTGCGGTTTGTACAGCAGCTCTACTAAGCGGAAAATATGTTCCTGAGAAAGATAAAAATGTAGTATGTATAATATCTGGAGGAAATGTAGATGTTAACGTTCTTTATAGAATTATAGGTGTTGCTTTAGCTTCAGAAGGAAGAAGATTCTCTTTCACTGTAGTTATGGACGATAAGCCAGGTAACTTTGCTAAACTTACAACTCTAATCAGCGAAAATGGCGGAAACGTATTAACAGCAAACCAAGGTAAAATTTCAGCTGGAGAATCACTAGGAAAACAAAGTGCTGAGTTTACATTAGAAACATATGGTTTTGATCACATAAACAAATTAACTGAAGTTATAAGAGATAACGGTTTTAAAATAATTTAATGATTCAACCTGTGCACTTGAGAAAAGGTTTTGAGGTAAATAGATAAATTTATGACAAAAAACTTTTCCATAAAGTAAAAAAAGGTTATAATAATAAAGTATATTGACGATTTTGATATACAAAATTTAATTAATTAAAAAATTAGGAGGAATTTATTATGAAATTAGATGTAATACATACAGACAATGCTCCTGCAGCATTAGGACCATATTCTCAAGCAATAAAATCTGGAAGCATGTTATTTGTATCAGGACAAATACCACTAGTACCAGCTACTATGGAACTTGTAGAAGGAGATGTTAAATCTCAAACTGCTCAATCATTAGAAAATCTTAAAGCTGTTCTTAAAGAATCTGGAGCAGATTTCTCAAATGTAGTAAAAACTACAGTATTTATAAAAGATATGGATCAATTTGGTGACATAAACTCAGTTTATGCTGAGTACTTTGGTGACAACAAACCAGCTAGAGCTTGTGTTGAAGTTGCTAGATTACCAAAAGATGTACTAGTAGAAATAGAAGCAATAGCTATGTTATAAGATTGTTAAATTTTAAAATGATATGTACTAAATTTTAGATTTAGTATATAATACTAGTATAAATTAATAAATAACTACCTCGAAGGGGAGTAGCTGACACGAAAGTGATGATTGGTCGTCAAGACAGTAGAGATACTCGGTCAATCAACAAGTTAACCTTGATAGCAAGACCTTCGAAACAGATACAGTTGTATTTGTTTCGAAGGTTTTTTTGTTATCAAGGTTTTTTATTTATTAATTAGGTCATTATAGTATATATATTACTATAGAGACATAAAATAACTTTATTAAACTAGGAGGAATGTTGCATGTCTTACAAAAATGATTATGAAGAAGTAATCAAATCTTTAGGCTCTAGTTTGGACGGACTAAGTAAAAAAGAGGCATCAGAGCGATTAGAGAAAAACGGACCAAATGAACTAAAGGAAACTGATAAAGTTCCTACATACAAATTATTCTTAGAGAGCTTTAAAGATCCGTTAGTAGTAATTTTAATAATTGCAGGTGTAGTACAAATGATTCTTGGCGAACGAATAGAATCACTTATTATATTTGCAGTTATAGTTCTAAATTCAATACTTGGAGTAGTTCAGACTAAGAAGGCAGAGAGCTCACTAGATAGTTTAAAAGTACTTTCTGCACCAAATGCAAAAGTAATAAGAGATGGAGAAAAAAATACACTGCCAGCGAGGGATTTAGTAGTTGGAGATATTGTATTTTTAGAGGCAGGAGACTATATACCTGCTGATGGTAGAATTATAAACTCACAATCTTTAAAAGTTGAAGAGGGAATGCTTACTGGGGAATCAGAAGCTGTTCTAAAAAATACAAATAAGATTGACGAAGATGTAGCGCTAGGAGATCAGATTAATATGGTTTTTAGTGGATCCATGGTTGTATATGGAAGAGGAAGCTTTGTAGTTACTAAGACTGCTATGGAGACAGAAATGGGTAAGATAGCATCTATGATCGAGAGTGCAGAAAAGAAAGCTACACCTCTACAGAAGAAAATAGATGAATTCAGTAAAAAACTAGGTATTGGAATAGTTATACTTGCATTACTTATATTTGGGATACAAGTAGCAAGAGGGTACATGACTGGCGGAGAAGGCGAGATGTTTGGTATAGTCGTAGAATCATTTATGTTTGCTATAGCTCTTGCAGTTGCAGCTATACCAGAGGCATTGTCTTCCATAGTTACAATAGTCCTTGCAGTAGGTACTAATAACATGGCTAAAAACCACGCTATAATTAGAAAGTTACCAGCTGTTGAAACTTTAGGATCGACAAGTGTAATATGTACTGACAAAACTGGTACACTTACTCAAAATAAAATGACAGTAGTTGATGGATATCTTTATGGAGCAGAGGATTTTGAAGTAAATAACAAAAATATAAAAAATTCTTATCATGCAAAGTTATTAGCTCTTGTATCGGCACTTTGTAACGATTCACAGATAACTAATACTGGAAAAGAGATAGGTGATCCAACCGAAGTAGCTTTAATTAATTATTCAAATAAAAATGATTTAGATTACGATAAACTTAGAAATAAATACACTAGACTTGATGAGATTCCATTTGATTCTGACAGAAAGTTGATGTCTACTGTAAACAGTATTTATGGAGATGCAATACTTCTTACAAAAGGCGCACCAGATATAGTTTTCAATAGATGTAAATATGTATTAAATAATGGAGATACAGTAGAGCTTACAGAAGATATTCTTTCAGAGTATAAAAAGAAAAATGAAGATTTCTCAAATAGAGCACTTAGAGTGCTGGCATTTGCTATAAAAGATGTTCCAGATACAGGATTTGAACCTAAAATTAGCGACGAAAATGAAATGACATTAGTTGGACTTTTAGCGATGATAGATCCACCTAGGGAAGAAGTGATAGATGCTATTAGAAATGCTAAAAGCGCAGGTATAAAGACCGTAATGATAACTGGAGATCATAAAACAACAGCAAGGGCAATAGCTAAAGAAATAGGGATAATTAAAGAAGGAGATATTGCACTTACTGGTAAGGAGCTAGATGAACTTACAGATTCAGAGTTAGACACTGACTTAGATAGAATAAGCGTATATGCTAGAGTATCTCCAGAAAACAAGATAAGGATAGTTAAAGCATGGCAAAAGAAAAACAAAATTACAGCTATGACTGGAGATGGTGTAAATGACTCACCTGCACTAAAACAAGCGGATATAGGTATTGGTATGGGAAGTGGTACTGACGTTGCAAAGGATGCTTCAGCGATGATATTAGTAGACGATAACTTCGCTAGTATTGTGAAGGCAGTTGAAGTTGGTAGAACTGTTTACAGCAATATCAAAAAATCCATAACATACTTATTTGCAGGGAACCTAGGTGCAATAATAGCAATACTATTTGCAGTATTTGCAGGATGGTCAAATCCATTTACAGCACTACAGCTACTATTTATAAACTTGGTCAATGATTCACTTCCAGCTATTGCACTTGGTTTTGAGATAGCAGAAAAAAATGTAATGAAGAAAAAACCAAGAGATCCAGACGAAGGTATACTTGCTGGAGGAACACTTCAAATAGTATTATTTAGAGGTATAGTAATAGGTATTGCAACAATAATAGCTCAGAGAATAGGTATGATAGTTTCTCCTGAAATGGGAGTAGCTATGGCGTTTTCAACACTAATACTTTCTAGAATAATTCAGACATTACCGGCTAGATCAAATGAACAGACATCATTTGGAGTAGGATTTTTCTCAAATAAGTATGTATTAGGTGCAATGGTTATATGCTTTGTACTTTATGGTGTAACATTAGTTCCTGTACTTAGAGGAATATTCTCAATACCGATGGGATTTGGTTTCAGAGAACTTTCAATGTGTTTTGGATTGGCATTATCAGCTTCAGTAGTTATGGAGTTAAAGAAAATTATATTTAGTAAAAGAAGAGTTTCTGTTGAATCTATAGACTCAGAAATTTAATTTTAAGAAGTGTATAAAATAAACCTTGCTAGAACTTTTATTTGTAGTTGCTAAACTAAAACCTATAAGAATCAGAACTATTGTAAATACAATATGTGCAGTTATAAGTATGGGAGAAGCTTTTATTATAAAGTCAATTAAATTAGAAAATGATTCTAACAAAATATCAACCTCCATTTCTAGTATAAAAAATTGAAATTTACTTAAGTAAATAAATTTTAATTATATAAATAGAATTGTACCATATAAATAACAAGAATTCGATAAATTATATTAAATGATAACAAGCAATACCAAGAATAACAAAGAATAGAAAAAATAAACCTACAGATTGTACAAATTATAATAATGTACACTCTGTAGGTTTTATTTAAATATAAATTATCGATATTAATCAATTGTAGCAGTATAGATGGCTCCTAAAATTCCAAGTCCACCCAAAACAATCGCCCATTTTCTTGAAGATATAACTCCAAAAGCGATAAGTCCGGTACCAATAGATCCATTTGTAACAGCAGTGACCTTAAAAGATCGTTTAGATGGTTTTGGTAATGTTATTTGTATGCCAAAATCATTTATTTTTTCATTTATAGTGTCAAGAACCTTAATAATATTTTTAAACATTTCCTTATCCCCTTTATATTTTAATTAGACATAGCATACTTGCAAAAATATTCGCTATAGCGCCAGTGTACTCGAAACAGAGAATGATATACATACTAAGGCGCCAATTTTTTTACTTTACTCAAAAATATCATCTACCACTTTATTAAGTATAAATTGAAATGCAACATAGTAATCACAAGAACTCGATAAGTCGCCTTTAGATGCTATAGTTGAAAATAAAAGTGAAAATACTGAAAAAGCTATATCTTCATCGACTTTAAGTTTTAAATTCGCTTTTTGTATAGATTTACGGAAAAGATCAGCATTGTACAATTCAAGTGTCTTAATTTTTTCTTCTGAAAATTTCTTATATAGGGCTAGGAAGTCAGGAGTCTTTGTATTGTATAAAAATGGCTTACTTTCGTATTCAAAGTATAGTTCATTGACTGCATTCAAGAAACCTTGTTTAGTAGAGTTTAGTGATATTGCATCAATAAAATTTTTATTCACCATAGTCTGTAATTCGCTAAGTGTCTCGAAAAAGAGGTCTTCTTTTGAAGAGTACAGGCTGTAAAATGCACCTGTAGAAATACCGGCTCTAGAAGCCAGCTCTTTTATACTAGTCTCTTTATACCCCTGTGTCGCCCAAAGTTCTTTGCAAATATCTATTAAATTCCTTCTAATTTTAATCTTATCTTCAGTTGTAAATACTTTTACACCTCTAGCCATAATATATCTCCTATCTTATGAATATAACATATGAATATTTTTAAGTTATATTCATATGTTAAGTTTAATAAGCAAAATTGTCAATAGATTTATATTAAAAAAGAATATTTTACAGATTTTATATAATAAAAGTTATTACAATTGATATCGTAAAAATTATGTTATAATTTAAATAGGGTAAAACATTATAAATATTTATACAATATAGGCAAAGGTTGTGAATTTAAAATATGCAATATAAACTAATTGTGACAGATATGGATGGAACTTTATTAAATAGAGATCAAGAAATGACATCGAAAAATAGAGAGGCTATTGATTTTGCAATAGAAAATGGTGTTAGAGTAGCTTTGGCATCAGGTAGGATGTACGATTCTGCTAAGCAACATATAGAGTATCTAAATATGGATATTCCTATAATTGCATGTAATGGATCATTGATAAAATCATCGAATGGTACACTTATATATTCGAATAAGATAGACACAGGATTATGTCTAAAGGCAGTAGAGGTATTAGAAAAATATAATGTATACTACCAGTGCCAACATGAAGATCTTTTATTCTGTAAAGACACAGATAATAAAGACAGTATTTACTATAAAATAAATGAGTTTATGAAAACTCAAACCAAAGTAGTAATAGAAGACGATTTAAAAGATTCTATAATAAACAACGATATATTGAAATTTACTATTATCGAAGAAAACAATACATCTATTTTGCCAGTTATAAAGGAAGAATTAGAGACAATAGAAGGTCTAAAGATAACATCTTCTTGGGAAAATAATATAGAGATAATGAGTGAAGGTGTAGATAAAGGACAAGCTATAAAGATGTTATGTGAGCATTTAAATATAGATAAAAGTGAAATAATGGCTTTTGGCGACAATTACAATGATATAGAGATGTTAGAGTACGCAGGGCTTGGAGTTGCAATGGGCAACTCAAATGACGATATAAAAGAGATTGCTGATTACGTTACTGATACCAACGAAGAGAGTGGATTCGCAAACGCGATTTTTAAGTTTATGGATACTGATGAAGTTGGTGACTTAGCTACAAATATAAAATAATTTTTAATATGAGGTGACTAGAGTGAAATTATGGGGTGGACGTTTTAGAAAAGAAGAAAACAAACTGATGGAGGAGTTTAATAAATCATTTGGCTACGACTGCGTGCTCTATCAAAAGGATATTGAAGGCAGTTTAGCTCATGTATATATGCAGCATCAATGTGGTTTGCTTACGGAAGACGAGGCTAAAGCGATAACTAATGGGTTGTGTAGTATATTAAATGATATTGAAGATGGGAAACTTCTCTTAGAAGGGAATTATGAAGATATACATAGTTTTGTAGAAATAAACCTAATAGAAAAAATTGGTGAAGTAGGGAAGAAACTGCATACAGGAAGAAGCCGAAATGATCAAGTTGCAGTTGATATGAGATTATTTGCAAAAGAAAAAACGATTGGTCTTATAGAACTAGTTGCAAATTTAAAAGAAACTCTTAAAGTGGTTGCTGAAAATAATTCTGTAATTATGCCAGGATATACTCATCTTCAAAGAGCTCAAGTTGTAACTTTTAAACACCATCTGCTTGCGTATTATAGTATGCTTGATAGAGATGAAAAGAGACTTAAAAATGCACTAGAGATACTTGATGAATCACCTCTAGGATGTGGAGCTCTTGCAGGTACAACACACGAAATAGATAGAAATATTACTTGTGGTAAGTTAGGATTTAAAAAGCCTGTAGATAACTTTATGGACGGAGTGAGTGATAGAGATTACTTGCTTGAGCTTATGAGCGACTTTTCAATAATAATGATGCACTTAAGTAGACTTAGTGAAGAGCTTGTTCTTTGGAGTTCTCAGGAATTTAAATTCGTAGAACTTGACGACTTATATTCAACAGGTAGCAGTATTATGCCGCAAAAGAAAAATCCAGATGGAGCAGAGCTGATTAGAGGAAAATCGGGAAGAGTATATGGAAATTTATTTAGCCTTTTAACTGTTATGAAGGGTCTTCCTCTTACTTACAATAAAGATATGCAAGAAGATAAAGAAGGATTCTTTGATAGCGTTCATACACTTGAGATGTGCCTTCAAATAATGGAGAGAATGATCGCTACACTTAGAGTAAATGTAGAGAACATGAAACAAGCTGTTAAAAAAGGTTTCTTAAATGCTACAGAAGTTGCTGACTACTTAGTTAAAAACAATGTTGCATTTAGAGATGCACATGGGATTGTAGGAAATATAGTAATCTACTGTGAAGATAACAATAAGTCTATAGAGGAACTAACTTTAGAAGAGCTTAGAAAATTCTCAGATGCTTTTAAAGAGGATATATACGACTTTATCGATTACGAAAGTATTTTAAATAAAGGTATAAAGAAAAATTTACGATAAGAATACTTTTAATAGTAGAAAAGTGATATTGATCTAATTAGAAGGAATCAAGTTTTATATACATTGAGATTTACAAAAATAAATCAAATGAGAACCAACTACAATTGATGCTGTAACGCATAGATTGTAGTTGGTTCTTTAAATTTATGTAAAAAATTATATATGCAGTTGACAAATAAGCCAAATAGGTATATGATATTATCTAATGATAATGAATATCAATATTGAGTAGTAATGATAATAAATGGAGGAGATAATATGAACTTATTAGTAATCGGTGGACATGAAAGAATGGAGAGGGACTACATGCAGTTGGGCAAGAAAAATGGCTTTAAAACTAAAGTTTATACAACTGCATCATCTAAGTTAAGCAAGTCTATCGGAAATCCAGATGCAGTAGTTATATTGACCTCAACAGTCTCACATAAGATGTGTAGGATAGTAGAGAGTAAGGCTAAAAAACAAGATATACCAATTGTTAGACATAAAAATAGCAGCAAAGTAGCATTTACTGAGTGCTTAAATAAAGTGAATGAATGTCTAGGAAATTGTGATAACTGTATTTACAATATTGATGTTGAATAATCGGACGGGAAAGTTATTACATAGAAAAAACCTACAGAACTTATGGAGAAAAGCTCCCAATTGTCTGTAGGTTTTTTTAATATTGTATTTTAATTATTTTTTCTTATTCTTGATTTTAAATCCGATTCCTATTACTGTAATAAATACTACAAGCCCTAAAACACCTTTACATATATTTAATACAAGTGTATTTTCTGTTATAAAGGCAAAAGAGCTGCTTAGATCGTTTTGTGCTATAAGATCGATTGTCTTGTCCTTTTCGCTACCACTGTATACATCTAATGTTCCTACTTTATCGCCTTTTTTAATAGGAAGATTAATTTTATCTAAATTAGACTTAATTGTATAGTCTTTTTTCTGTTCGCCGTTTCTCAGTGTAAGTTTGTAGCTGAACTTAGGTTTATAAATTAATTCTTTTTGTTTCGTAAACATAACTTTTTTAGTTTTTACATAATCATCTTTGTCTAGCACAGTAGCTGAATAGAAATTATCAAATCCATAGTCCAAAAGTTCTCTTGAATCTAAGTAAAGTCCATCATTAGTAGAGTTAAATACCGCAGATATAACTCTTCTGTCATCTTTTACAGCACTAGACAGTAAGCATTTACCAGCAGCGTCTGTAAAACCTGTCTTTATACCATCCACTATATCGTATTTTATATTTACTTCCTTACCTTTATAGAGCATTTTATTATTAGAAGTTAAAAGTTGATTAGTATTTGAAAAATGTCTTTCAAAAGGATACGCTTCTGTAGCATCAAACTTAATGTATGTAGTTTTCACTATTTCTCTAAATACAGTGTTGCTCATTGCTTTTCTAGCCATTACAGCCATATCGTGGGCTGTAGTGTAGTGGTTTGGATCAGGAAGTCCGTGTGGATTAGTAAAATGAGAATTTTTGGCACCAATTGATTCGGCTTCTGTATTCATCATATCTACAAACTTATTTACATCTCCTTTACCTGTATATCTTGCAAGTACAAATGCTGCATCGTTTGAAGAATGAACAAGTAAAGCATCTAAAAGTTGTTTTACTGTAAAAGATTCTCCTTCTTTTAGGTACATACTTGAACCTTCAATAGTTGGTAAGTCTTCAATCTTTATTACATCGTTGAGATCGTCTACATTTTTTAAGACCATGTAGGCTGTCCACATTTTAGTTGTAGAAGCAGGATAAAGTTTTTTATTCCCATTTTTACTATATAAAGTTTTACCAGTTTCGTAGTCGAGAAGAACTGCGTATTTCGCTTGTAATGGTAGCGAATTTGGATTGCTGTTTACTTCTGTCGAAGTGTTGTTTTCATTAAGAGTCCCTTTAATTGGATTAATGTTCTCATTAGTTGTCTGAGTAGAGCTATTTCCTTCATTATTAATTGCGTAAGATATATTAGTCATTCCAGTGATTGGTGCTATTGTTAGAAAACCGACTAATAAAAGTGAAAATATCCTTTTCATTTTTAACCTCCAAATTATAAATTCATATTTTAGTATAGCATAAATATGGTAATAATTGAAATAAGGGAGTGGTATATATGAAAAAAAAGAAAAAAGTCTTGATAATTACTTTGTTAATTTTAGTATTTTGCCTTATTATACTAATAAAACAAGGTACTGGTTTTGGAAAAGACGTTTATGTAGTAAGTAAAAATGAAGATATAAGCAAGAAAAGCGATTCCAACAAAGTGGATAAAACTGAAGAGGCAGATAATAACCTTAAAAAGCTAAATGAAGAAACTTATAAAAAAGAAAATATTGGCAAGATTACAGTGTACGTAAGTGGAGCAGTTCAAAAGCCAGGTATAGTGACTATAAATTCTAATAAAAGGTTGTTTGATGCAGTACAAATGCTTGGAGGGACTACGGAGAAAGCTGATTTAAACAGAGTAAATATGGCATCTAAGTTAGAAGATGAAAAACATTATATAGTTCCTAGAATAGGGGAAGTGATTGATGTGGAGGATGAGGGAAGTGCTTCAGCAGACAATAAAGGTGAAAATAACAATGGAGCTGGTACAAATTATGGCGAAAGTGAATCAAATAGCTCTGGAAAAGTTAATATAAATACAGCTGAATTAAAAGATCTAGATACACTTCCGGGAATAGGTGAGGCTACAGCAAATAAAATTATTCAGTACAGAGAACAAAATGGAGAATTTAATTCAATAGAAGATATAAAAAATGTCAATGGAATAGGAGATAAAAAGTATGACAATATAAAAGGGATGATAAGTGTTAATTAAATACCCAAATAATTTAAACAACATAATAATAAGTATTTTTAATAGAATTGTAGTATGTTATTATTAATATGTAGAAGTATGTAACAGGAGGTAGAATCATGGGAAAAGAATTTAAAAAACTTACAGATATGACAAAAGCAGGAGGTTGAGCCGCTAAAATTGGTCCAGAAGTTCTGGCATCAGTGTTATCTCAGCTTCCAAAGAATGAGAATACAGAAAATTTAATAGTAGGATTAGAAACAGCAGACGATGCTGCCGTATATAAATTAAACGATGAAACAGCTTTAATACAAACTTTAGACTTTTTTACACCGATGGTGGATGATCCGTATATATTTGGACAGATAGCTGCATCGAATTCACTTTCAGATGTTTATGCTATGGGAGGAAAACCTTTGGTGGCTATGAATATAGTATGCTTTCCAGCATGTCATGATATGGACGTACTAGCTGAGATTCTTAAAGGCGGTTTTGACAAGGTTAAAGAGAGTGGAGCGCTATTAGTAGGGGGGCATACAGTAGACGATCAAGAGCCGAAGTACGGGCTTTCTGTATCGGGTACAGTACATCCAGATAAGGTACTTGCAAACTCTGGCGCAAAACCGGGAGACAAATTGATTTTGACAAAGCCAATAGGAGTAGGAATTTTAAATACTGCTATGAAAGAGGGAATGGTGTCTCAAGAGATATTTGATGAAGTTATCAAAGTAATGATTCATCTAAATAAGTATGCAGCAATGAGTTTTGAGGATTTCGAAGTGAATTCTGTTACTGATATCACGGGATTTGGACTTATAGGCCACACACTTGAGATGGCAAAAGCATCTGAAGTGACTGTAGAAATAGATGCAAAAGAGGTACCCATATTAGATGGCGCAGTTGATATGGCTGAGATGGGTATTATTCCAGAGGGAATGTACAAAAACATGTACTATGCATCTAAAGATGTAGAGTTATCAGGGGATGTAAAAGAAGCTGTTAAGGATGTATTCTACGATCCACAAACAGCAGGAGGTTTACTGATTTCTGTAAGAGCAGATTTAGCAGAAGCTCTAGCTGAAGATATGAAGAAAAATGGTTCTTTAGAAGCAAAAATTATAGGGCAAGTAGTAGAGAAAAAAGATGAAGATAAATACATTAAAATAATATAAATAAGTACAGGGAGAGGGATTATTTTGGACAAGAGAAATCTATTTGCAATGTTGCCATCGGTTGATGAAGTAATAAGTGATAAGAGATTCGAAGATTTTTTAGAATCTTACCCAAGGACATTGATATTAGAGTCTATTAGAGAAAGTATTGAGTACAATAGACAAAAGATATTAAAGCTTAAAGATGAAGAGGTTGAATCTTACAAGGTAAATTTAGACGGAATAATTGAGAATTCACTAGTTAATGCAAAAAATAAATACTCTTTATCTCTAAAAAAAGTCATAAATGCTACAGGCACAGTTCTTCATACTAATTTAGGAAGATCTTTGCTTAGTGAGGAAATAAAGGATGAATTATGGACAGCGGCATCTAGATACTCCAATCTTGAGTACAATTTAGGCAAAGGGGAGAGAGGCTCTAGATATGTTCACCTTACGAATACAATCAAGAGACTTACTGGGGCTGAAGATGTACTAGTTGTCAACAACAATGCAGCTGCGGTTTTGCTAGTTTTAAGTACAATGGCAAAAGGTGGAGAAGCAATAGTATCTAGAGGAGAGCTTGTTGAAGTTGGAGGGTCTTTTAGAATACCAAGTATTATGGCTTTAAGTGGGGCGGATTTAGTCGAGATAGGTTCTACTAATAAGACTCATTTAAATGATTACGAAGATGCTATAACTGAAAATACAAAAGTTCTTATGAAGGTTCACACAAGTAACTACAGGGTGCTTGGATTTACTGATAGCATAGGTGTGGATGAACTATCAGACTTAGGTAAAAAATATAGACTTCCAGTAATAGAAGACTTGGGAAGTGGTGTTTTTATAGATTTATCTAAATTTGGAATGACATATGAGCCAACTGTTATGGATTCACTAAAAAATGGTGCGGACATAGTAACGTTTAGTGGTGATAAAATGCTAGGCGGCCCACAAGCAGGTATAATAGTTGGGAAAAAAGAATATATAGAAAAAATGAAAAAAAATCAGCTGACGAGAGCATTAAGGGTTGATAAATTAACTATATGTTCACTAGAGGCTACTCTTAGAATGTATTTAGATGAGAAAAAAGCAATACAAAATGTTCCTACACTTAAAATGCTGCTTTATTCATATGAGGAGCTAGCTGAGAGAGCAGAGATATTATACACTAAAATTAAAAGCTCAAATATAGATGCAGATGTATCTATGGAAGATGGTCTTTCACAAGTTGGCGGTGGATCTATGCCGCTTGAAACTATGAAGAGTAGAGTAATAACAATAAGTCCAAAGAGTATAAGTATATCTGAACTAGAAAAAAGACTTAGACTTAGCGATTCACATATAATTGCAAGAGTTTACGACGACAAATACGTTTTAGATGTAAGGACAATATTTGATGATGAATTTGGAGTAGTAGCACAAGAAATAGAAAAGGCTTTTAAATAGGAGGAAAAAATGAAGAATGTCATTATAGGAACAGCAGGACACATTGACCACGGTAAGACCACTCTTATAAAAGCACTAACAGGTAGAGAGACAGATACTCTCGATGAAGAAAAGAAGAGGGGAATATCTATAAACCTTGGATTTACTTATTTCGATTTACCTAGCAATAAAAGAGTTGGTATAGTCGATGTCCCTGGTCATGAAAAGTTTATTAAAAATATGCTTGCTGGAGCTTCAGGACTTGATATGGTACTTTTAGTAGTTTCAGCAGAAGAAGGCGTAATGCCACAGACTGTTGAGCATTTAGATATACTATCTTATCTTAATGTAAAAAAGGGTATCGTTGTTCTTACAAAATGTGATGCAGTTGAACCTGAATTTGTAAGTTTAGTAAAAGAAGATGTTTCTGAAAAAATAAGTGATACATTTTTAGCAGATGCAGAGATCATAGAAGTAGATTCTATATCAAAAAGAGGAATTGATAAACTTATACAAAAAATAGATGAATTAAGCGATGATATAGAAGATAAAAATGTAAATTCTCCTGCGAGACTAAATATAGATAGAGTTTTCTCAGTAAAAGGATTCGGAACTGTAATAACAGGGACATTATTTGAGGGAAAAATCAATATAGATGATGACCTGATTGTATATCCTAAGAATCTAAAGACAAAGATAAGAAGCATACAAGTACACGGACAAGATGTAGAAACTGCCTATGCAGGTCAAAGAACGGCTATAAATATTTCTAATGTTAAGGTTGAAGATGTTGAGCGAGGAAATGTTTTGGCATCTCCTAATTCTCTCGAGGAATCAATGATGTTAGATGTAAAACTATCAGCTGTAAATCATAGTGATAAATCGATAAAACACTGGGACAGGCTTAGACTATATCATGGTACTAGAGAAATTCTGTGTAGAGCAGTTCCTCTAAATATTGAAAAGATCGAACCTGGGGAAAGTGCATTTGTTCAGCTTAGACTAGAAGAAAGTATTGTATGTAAAAAGGGGGATAAATTTGTAATAAGACTTTACTCCCCAATGGAAACTATCGGTGGAGGCGTTATAATAGATCCATCTCCTAGAAAACATAAAAGATTTGACGATAAAGTTATAGAGGCTTTAAAAGTAAAAGAAAAAGGCGAGTTAAAAGATATAATAGAAGAGTTTATAAAATCAAATATAGAGTATCCGACTATCAAAGAGATTATGAGCTACAGTGGAGCCCATGAAGCTGATATAGTTAAAGCATTAGAGCAGTTAATAGGGGAAGAAAAAATCATAAATTTGAACAACATGTATTTCCATATAAATCAGTACAGAATGCTAAAAGATAAGACTGTAGTTTTACTAGGAGATTATCATAAAAAGTATAGGCTTAGAAAAGGTATGCTAAAAGAAGAACTAAGGTCAAAAGTAGCTAGTAAATTTAAAACTAGAGATATGGATTTACTTCTAGAAAAATTTAGCAAAGAGAAGGTTATCAAGGTTACAGGAAATATAGTTTCTCTACACGATTTTGAAGTGAAACTAAATGATGCCCAAAAGTCTATAGCTACAAGTATAAAGAAAAAACTAAAAGCTTGTGGTATGTCTTCTATTCTTACAATCGAAGAGGTTTGTGAAAATCATAATTACAATGAAGTTCTCGAATCTATGATAGGTGAAGATGTAGAGAAGCTAGATGATATATATGTAATGGATAAGGAAATATATGAAAAAGCTAAAGATATACTCATCGATTATATAAATAAAAATGGAGAGATAACTTTAGGAGATTATAGGGATCTTGTGGATTCAAGTAGGAAAAATTGTATGATAATCCTAGAAAACTTTGATAGAAATAAAATCACAAAGAGGGTAGAGAATAAAAGAGTGTTTTTTAACTCTTAATATAATAATATAAAATAATAGAGATTAAATATAATTTATTTTAAGATAATTAAGGGTGCATATCAATTTGGTGCATCCTAATTTTTTTAAAAAAAGATTACTAGAGACTTTATAGACTATATGTCGAGTGTTTATATTTAAATAAAATTTATGCAATATAATGAAGTTGAAAAAAATAAAAAAATATATTTATTTGTATTTGAAAATGAAAGAAGGAATTACTGTGTCGAGTATCGTATAGTTATTTATACTAGAAAATTGTTAAGGAGTATGAGAGCTTTGAAAACAAGTATAGCAAAACCTGAAATTATTAACAGTACAAAATTCAACGAAACGAGAGATGTTGCTATTTTTTTGTTGATTTCGATATCAGCCATGTTTTTTGTAAATGATATTATAAGATTTGAAATAATAATACACTGTCTGTATGCAACTTTTCTAGTTGCAATGGGAATGATCATGCTAAATACTAGCCGCTTTAAGGTGGGAACTTTACAGACGTTTTTAGGAATAGTAGTTACAGTTGCAGGAGTGTTCGAGTGTGTATTTTTAATTAAATATCTAAATTTTAAAATTCTGCCGGAAATGATGATGGATATGAGTATTATAATTCTTGCAATAACAGATTTATCACCTTTAGTGGGGGTATATCTGGCTATAAGTCATGTAAAGAATAAAAAAACAGTAATAAGAAGTGTAACTGAGTTTATATGTTTTTTACTGATTGTAGTTTCTGTTGTTTTATTTTTTAAATATATAAACAGCAGAAACGGTGGAACTATTCCGTACTATACAGTCAGAGTTTTTATAAGCATAGTTATGTTAACTCTTGTTGTTCTAGTATTTATGGATATTAAAAATACTACCCAAAAAATGCAAGACGAAGAAATACTTTGCTATAAAAGAATAGTTATATTGCTTTTGATATCTACTGTACCTACACTTTTTTATCCTTTGATAAATAATCTGTACATTGTTGATGTAATTAGCCAAATGACTATAAACTTAACAATGTATTATGTGTACAGATATATGGTCTATACAACTGTAAAAAAGACCTATGATCAATTAAATAATACAAACGATCAGCTAAAAGAAAAAAATGAAATTTTGCAAGAGAAGAATAAAATGTTGATAATGGAAAATCAAAAGATAGCTGAGCTAAAAAAGGAACTTCAAGAAAAAGAAATAAAACTGCAAACAACATTAGATCTTTCATGTAATGGAATTATAGTTCTCAATTTGCATAAACAAATATCATTTGCAAATTCAATTTTTGATAAAATATTTTTAAACGAAAAATCAAAAGACAGTTTTGAGGAGCATATTTTAAATTATGATGACTTAATGGAGAGTTTTAATTATGTATGTAGGGAGAAATCAGATGCAATTAAACTTATTGAAACTGTTGATAATATGACTTTTGAAGTGAAGCTGTCGCCGCTTTTAGTTGGATCGAATATACAGGGAGTTTTGTTTGTATTTAAAGACAAAACTAAAAAACTAGAGGCTGAGGAAAAGATATACCAAGCAAACGAAAGATATGAGCGATTTTTAGAAAGTATAGGTGATGGTATTGTAGTCGTATATGATGAACAAATTATCTATACAAATAGAGCGTGTAAAAATATGTTCAAAGACAAAGTAGATGAAATAGATTTTCTCGCTTGTTGTAGGCGAGGCCAATACGAAAGAATGTACAGAGTAGGTAAAAATATAATATATGTTGAGTTTGACTATGCAAAATACTCAAAAGATGAAAAAGACACGTATATAATTGTAGTAAGAGATGTTACTGAACGTAAAATATCAAAGATAAAACTTGAAGATAGTCAAGATTCTTATGCTGACTTTATAGATGTTTTACCAGACGGAATATGCCTTATTGATAAAAATATGAAGATAGCTTATGTAAATAAATCTATGTTGAATATACTTGATATGGAAACTTCCTCAGGTATAATTGGGCAGAACTTTAAAGATTATGTAGATAATTCTATCAAATATGAAGATATAGAGAACATAGTACACAGTGTTAATGATGATGGCAGAAGTACAAACCTTATATCACATGAAATTATAGCACAAAGCGGCGAGCGCAAAAATGTTGAGCTAAGTATACTTCCATTTACTATGAATAATAACAATTTAATTATGATTATTGTAAAGGATTTAATTCATAAAAGAAATTACGAGTTAGCTGAAGCTGAACTGCTTGAAAGATTTAAAGCGGATAAGATAAAAACAGAGTTCTTTGCAAATATGTCACATGAGCTAAAGACACCACTAAATGTTATATCTAGTTCAAATCAATTAGTAGATTCATTCTATAAAAGTGGAAAAGTTATAGATTACAATGACAATATTAAAGGGCATGTAGACCTTGTAAGACAAAGTTCGTATAGACTTCAGAGACTAATAAACAATATAATAGATCTTACTAAAATGGAGTCGGGATTCTACAGGTTAAAATTAGCCAGTTACAATGTTGTAGAAGTAGTTGAAGATTTATTTATGAAAATAGAACCTTACGCATTTAAGAAAGGGCTAAGCATATTATTTGATACAGAGGAAGAGGAGATATACACATACATTGATAAATTAGAGTTTGAAAGAATATTATTAAATTTATTTTCAAACTGTATAAAATTTACCGATAATGGAGGAAGTATATCTATAAATATATACATAGACACAGAAGATGTTGTAGTTAGCGTTAAAGATACTGGGGTTGGTATACCTAATGATAAGCTTGAGATAATATTTGAAGAGTTCTCTCAAGTAGACAAAACACTTTCTAGAAATACTGAGGGAAGTGGTATAGGCTTATCTATAGCTAAAAACCTTATTGAGTTACATGGAGGAGATATAAAAGTACTGAGCAGTGAAAATGAAGGAACTGAATTTAGGATAAGGGTTCCTATTAAGCCGGTTATTTACGATACAATCAATGAAGATAAAAGGATCTATAATATTGAAGAAAAAATAAAAATAGAGTTCTCTGATATATATTATTAAAGTATATAATTATATAGAATTGTTTATGTGAAAAAGAGCGTACACAAATTGCATCGAATTGGATACAATCTGTGTACGCTCTTTATTTGAGTAAATTTTTATTTTACAATTGTGTAGTCTTTATTTGTTAAATTAAATTTATTTTTAGCTCCATTAGAGAGGTAGATTTTTTTATCTTTAGTTATAAAAATCGCATCTACATCGTCTAGGTTATTTATAAGTTTAAGTCCTCTTTCTAGGCCAAGACCGAATACTGATGTAGATAGGGCGTCACAGTTAATTGATTTGTTTGAGATAATAGTGACTCCGCTAAGTTCGTTATCGTATGGATAGCCATCAAAAGGGCTTAGTATATGATGATAGAGTTTGCCGTCTTTTTTTATAAATCTTTCGTAAATTCCTGAAGTAACAACAGATGTATCTTTTGCTTTTACACTTCCAATAGAATTACCATCTTCTTTATTTGGGTCCTGAAGGCCAATATTAAATTTTGATTCATCTTTTTTAGTTCCAATAACATATATGTTTCCGCCTAAATTTACTATAGCTTTTTCAACGCCCTCTGATCTTAAATATTTAGCAATCTCATCAGCTGCATATCCTTTGGCAATTCCACCTAAATCTAGTTTCATTTCTGTTTTTGAAAGTTTTACAGAGGAATTTTTATCATCAAGAAGTACATTTTTATAAGAGATAAGTGGGAGTAGATTATCTATCTCAGTTTTAGCAGGAACCCTTGCTTCATTCGTTCCGATGTCCCAAAGGTTAGAAAGAGGCCCTATAGTTGGATCAAAATGTCCGTCTGAGATTTTAGCATATTGAACAGCTTCTTTAATTACCCAGAAAGTTTCATCAGATACTTTTACATAAGATTTACCAGATGCATCATTAATCTTATTTACTTCACTTGAAGATATCTTGGCACTCATTTTATTTTCGATATCTCTTAAAATTAGCTCGCATTTATCTAAAATATTTTCGCCTTTAGACTTTTTTACACCATAAATCTTTACCTCATTGACTGTTCCAAGGGCAAAGTAAGTTTTTGAATACTCGGAGGGCTTATTTGTAACTCTATAAAAAGAAAATAAGATAAGTCCTAAAGTAAGCAGTATTATAAGGTAGGTGACTTTTTTGTTTTTCATGATAGTTCCTCCTATGAATTTGTATATTGTTTATTATATCATAGTTATTTGTAGAATTTCATTGTATAAAAAAGAATACTATGCTTCATTAAAAAAACAATATATTCTTGTAATATAGTAAGTTAAAATTTTGTGTTTTGTAGTCAGAAATGATATTATAAAATAGTGATAAATTAATAAAAAAAAATTTTTAAAGACAGCTTTATACAAAAAATAATTACAAACATAAATTACAATCGAGTATAAAAAATTTATTTCACTACATATTCAAATAGATGAAAAAATTTATTAGGGGGCAATGATAATATGGTAAACATAGGCAATGATTGGGATGAATTACTAGCTGGAGAATTTGAAAAAGATTACTATAAAAATTTGAGACAATTTTTAATTCAAGAGTATAGTACTCGCCAGATCTTCCCGGATATGTACGATATATTTGAAGCTCTTAAGCATACATCTTATAAAGGTACTAAAGTTCTTATACTGGGACAGGATCCGTATCATGGAGATAATCAAGCTCATGGGCTTTCATTTTCGGTTCAGCCTAGTGTAAAAACTCCACCATCACTTCTTAATATGTACAAGGAGCTTAAGGATGATTTAGGATGTTATATACCAAATAACGGATATTTAGTACCTTGGACGGACCAAGGGGTATTGCTTCTCAACACAGCTCTGACAGTTAGAGCACATGAAGCAAATTCTCATAAGGATAAAGGATGGGAAATTTTCACTGATAAAATAATATCTCTTTTGAGTGAACGTAAAGATCCTGTAATATTTGTACTCTGGGGTGGAAACGCAAGAAGTAAAGAAAAGCTTATAGATAAGAGTAAACATTATATATTAGAAGGGCCTCATCCAAGTCCTTTATCAGCGTACAGAGGATTTTTTGGATGTAAACATTTTTCAAAAATAAACAATATTCTAGCCGAACTTGGTAAAGAACCTATAAATTGGCAGATAGAAAATCTGTAGCAAATATTGTAAAAACAGCAAAAGTAACAGTGTTGTAATAAGTCGAAAGTGTACTCAAATGCCTGCAATGGCTAGATGGGTACACTTTTTTTATTAGAGTTTGACAAAACAAAATTAAAAGGTTACAATATGGTTACACTAATTTACAAAAGAAAAATATGGAAATTGAGATTAAATAAATTATATAGGTTTTAAATGGAGGAAGTTATTATGAGTTTTAAGAAAATGAGCAATTTGAAAGTATCTGCTTTAGCAGTTGTACTATCAGTTGGAATTCTATCAGGATACTCAACACTGAATAAGGAAATAACGCTCGTGGTAAATGGAGAAGAGACAAAAGTATCTACACTGAAATCTGATGTAAAAGGATTTTTAGAAGATCAAAAAGTTAAATACGATAACAATGACATAGTGAGCTTAAGTTTCGATAAAAAACTTAAAAGTGGAGATAGACTAGAAGTAATCGATGTTAAAGAGAAAACAGTAAAAGAAAAGAAAGAAATACCTTTTTCAACTAAAGTTATCAAAAATGCAAAATCTACATCAGGTAAAACTGAAGTAGCAGAAGAAGGTAAAGTGGGCGAGAGTGAAGTTGTATACAAGCTTACTTACCATGATGGAGATTTAGTAAACAAAGAGTATGTTAAAGAAGAAGTAAAGTCTAAACCAGTAAACAAAGTTGTTAAGGAAGTTGCAGATGTAGAAATGCAGGTTGCTACATCAAGAGGGGCTAGCTCAAGAAATATAGCTACATCTTCTTCTAAAACTAGCACAAGTCAAGATGGTAAAAATATGAGAGTTGTAGCTACTGCTTACAGTGGACACAGTATAACAGCTACAGGGACTAAACCAAAATGGGGAACAATAGCAGTTGATCCAAAAGTTATACCTTATGGAACAAAAGTATATATACCTCAATTCGATATGGTATTCACTGCAGAAGACTGTGGTGGAGCTATAAAAGGTAACAAGATAGATATATTTATGAACGATTCTAAAACAGTTTACAACTGGGGTAGAAAGACTATAGATATACGTGTACTAGGTAAATAAGCTTTAAAAAGTATAATATAGATATGATTTTAAAAACAACAATACCTCAGAATAGATAGATTACTTTTCTGAGGTATATTTTTTATTATAGAAGGAAACTATATAATATATAAAATAGTATTTAGAATTTCTATAAAGGTTATTGCAAATAGCACCAATTTGTGATATTATTAACTTCGTTGGTAGGATTTTTACTCGAAAAATATCATAATATGGGGGTGGATGGGTGCTGGTGTGCCCTCTAGTCTTCAAAACTAGCATGAGGGGTTAGGAGCCTCTTAGGTGGGTTCGACTCCCACGCATTCCCGCCAGTAAAACCGTTAAGCGTTGTAACAACTACGTTTGACGGTTTTTTATTTTGCCTGTGATTCTATTATGATTCTATAAATTCTAATCTTTGAATAACTTCAAGTTGATTATTAGGATATAGGTGTGAATATGTATTCCAAGTTGTATCTACTTTTTCATGACCCAAACGTTCACTTATAGTAAGTACATTTACGTCCATATTTATCAATAAGCTTGCATGAGAATGCCTCAAGTCATGTACCCTTATTTTTTTCACATCAGCTATAGCTGCGTATTTCTTCAATTGCTTTCCTAAATATGTTTTGGCGAAGCTGAAAATACGTTCATTATTTTCTATTCTATATAAGCTTTTTATATAATTATCTATATCGTTACATAAAAAATCTGGTATATATACTATACGCTTACTTTTAGGAGTTTTGGGCTCTGTGATTATTTCTTCGTCGTTTATTTTAGTGTATGTTTTGTTAATGTCTATTAAAGACTTTTTTGTGTATATATCTTTTACAGTAAGAGCCATCAACTCTCCTATTCTAATACCTGTCCAAAACAATATATTAAATGCCAACTTCACATCAGGCTTGTCTACGACATTTATAAATTGTTTAAATTCATCTAAAATCCAAAAATCCATATCTTGTGCTTTTTTCTTACCTATAGAACCGGCTAATATCGTTGGATTAGACTTTAACCCATAATACTTTACCGCATAGTTAAGAACCGACGTTAATTGGTCGTGAATGCCCTTTAAATATGTATCGGAGTAGTCCTGTTTAAGGAGTTCATTTTGCCAATTCCTTTTACGAATAGGAGTTAACTCTTATATTTAGCAAATGTTGGTAATACTTTATTTTTTAGTATATTTTTCTTTTTTTCTATGGTTGTTTTTTTTAATCTAGTAGACATATCATCTAGGTATTTTTCTGTTAAATTTTCAAAGGTGATATCTGGGGAAGTTTCTAGAGAATTTAAAAAATCACGTTCCCAGTCGAGAGCCTCTTTCCTAGTTTTAAATCCTCTTTTTAATTTTTTCATTTGCTTGCCTGAGAAATCACTGTAATAGAATTGTAGATACCAAGTATTTCTTTGATAATCTTTATATGCAGGCATATTTGTCTCCTTTACAGAATGATGAATTTAATTAGTGAAGATAAATTATATATTGGTGCGGTCGCTTTAACAGGTGAAGAAATAGCTGTTTATCCTTGGTCGATTAAAGAAATAGAAAGTAAAGGTAAATACAATGTTGCTATCGGAACAGCAGAAGGAAACGAAGAGATAACGGTATATCCAAGAGGGGTGATTTAATGGAACAATTCTATACGATACTTACTGAGGTAGGTAAAGCTAAGATAGCCAATGCTACGGTGTTAGGTGAAAAAGTAAATATAACTAAGTTTCAAGTCGGTGACAGTAACGGACAATATTATAACCCATCAGAAACACAGACATCACTAAAAAATAAGGTATGGGAAAGTAATATAACATCTATCGCACCAGATGAAAATAATCCTAGTTGGGTAGTTATATTTGCTACAATTCCTGGTAACGTAGGTGGATTTAATATAAGAGAGGCTGGAGTATTTGATGATCAAGGGAATATGTTAGCTGTTTCTAAAATACCAGAGACATATAAACCCACAGCAGACAATGGAAGCACTAAGGATTTAACTATAAAAATAATACTAGAGATTTCTAATGCTGAAGTTGTAACTATCAAAGTAGACCCAACTGTTATATTAGCAAGTAAGAAAGATTTACAAGTATTAGAAACAAAAATGAATACTAAAATAGATACAACAAAGACAGATCTAGAAAAGAAAATAAATAAAGTTGCTACAGATTTAAGTACTATAGAACTTACAGGAAATAAAGTAACAATAGAAGATACAGACAATAACTTTGAAAGTGGAACTGTTGAGGGAGCATTAAAGGAGTTAGCAATTAAAGATAAAAGTTTAGAAACGGCTATAGCTAATAATAAGACAGAGATAGACGGAGAAATTACAGATTTAAAGCAATCTGTCAGTAGTGGGAAACAGTTAATCGCTACCGCTGTTACTGGCAAGGATGTACCGACAAATGGTAGCGATTCGTTTCAGCAGATGGCGGATAATATAGATAGTATTAAGACTAAGTTGCCTATTTTGGAGGGTGATGTTGGTGTTACTGAGGATAGCGAGGGTAATGTTTATGGTGTTGTTGATTATGAAGAAAGACATACTTATCTAGATAAAGATAATTTAATATACGAAGTATGGAAATATGGTTTAACAGAGATAAGGAAGGTGTTTGTTGATTCTCAAGGGTTTGTATATGCTTGTAGTGATTACGGACATATATTATTAAATATAAAGATAATTACACTAGAAAAACTAGCAATATTAAAAGAAAGAGAGGTAGTACAATAATGAAATTTTTAGGAAATTTAGAGCAAATAAAAGATAACAAATACAAAGCATCATTAGTAGCACAAGATGTTGAAGAAAGAGCGAAAAGAAGAGGATTAACAGTAGAAGAATTTGCACAACAAGTGCTAGAAAACAAAACCGGATTGGTAGTAGATAAACTACCAGAGCAACAAAAGATAGAAGGAAAGGTATCTATATTATATGTAAATATAGATACAAAAGAACCTTTCTATGAATACGAAGATATACCAAAGACAGAGGAGAATATTCTAAAAGATAGAGTAAATGAATTAGAACAAGGTCAAGCAAATACGGAGTATGTCCTAATGATGGGAGGTTTATTATAATGCTAATACTAAGTTTCAATAAAATAAAAGAGTATTTTAAAAGAGAAATTTGGAATAAAGAAATGGTTAAAAATGCAGTAGAAAAGCAGAAAATAACAGAAACAGAATATAAGGAAATAACGAGCGAGGACTATACTAAGTAGAGTTCTTTTTTTAATGAAATAAATCAATAAATAATAGCATAATATTATTGTATATATGATAATATATAGATAAAAGTAATTTGAAAAGGGGATTTTTATGGGGAAATCAAATGTAAGATTTTAAAAAATTTATAAAGAAGGAAAACTTTCCGCTTTGACAGAAATTTGGGTTGATAGAGAAACAGGCGTGAATTATTTATATCATGTAGATGGATATTCTGGGGGATTAACTCCTCTTCTAGATAGTGATGGAAAACCTGTTATATCTTCAATCGACAAAGAATAAATTTAAATTTTTAGATAATATTAACTGAATAATTGTATATAAAAATGTAAAGAGGACATTAATCCTGTGTACATTTTTATATATACACTTTGAAAGGCATCACTTAATGTGGTGCTTTTTTAATGTAATAACTCAAAATAAATGATTGGAGATTGATAGATGAATGTTTATTCAGAAAAAATAAGCACAGCCATAGGTGTAATAGGAACTGGTTTAACATGGGTACTTGGAACATGGGATATAGCAATAATAGTATTGGTAATGTTTATGTCCTTAGACTATATACTAGGGTTATTAAAAGGAAAGGTTAATAATAACTTAAACAGCAAAACTGGATTTAAAGGATTAGCGAAGAAAAGTGCAATATTAGTAGTATTAATAGTAGCAGTATGTTTAGATCGTTTAATAGGTAATGGCACATGGGTGTTTAGAACACTTGTGTGCTATTTTTATATAGCAAATGAAGGACTTAGTATATTAGAAAATTGCAGTCAGATAGGTATAAAAGTACCTGTTCAAATACAAAATGCTTTAGAACAATTAAAGGATAAGGGGGAATAACTTATGAAAATCGCAATAACAGTAGGGCATAGCATACTTAAAAGCGGAATGTGTACTAGTGCTGATGGAGTAGTAAACGAATATCAATATTGCAAGATGTTAGCACCAGTATTATCAGATATACTTATAAAAGAAGGACATACAGTAAATGTAATTATTTGCCCTGAGAAGCAATTTACTAGCAAGAGCCAAGAACAACCATATAAATTAAGTAGAATAAATGGTAAGTGTTATGACCTAGTTATAGAATTACATCTTAATAGCTCGGATAATAAAAACGCAAAAGGTGTAGAGACTATATATCATCAAAATAGTTCAAAAGGTAAAGCTTATGCAGAGAGAATAGAAAAGAAAATAGTAGGGTTAGGTATAACGAGTAGGGGAGCTAAAAAACAAACTGAGTTTGTACAAAAGAGTTTTTATATACTAAGCGGAACAGATTGTCCCGCGGTTATAATAGAACGGTGGTGCTAGTAATAATATAGATAAGTTTGGCGGTCATGTAACAAAGTTTGTTGGTAAAGACTTTAAAGTGACTTATAGAGAAGTTGTTAAGTGGTTAGAAAATAGAAAATTGATGTAGATTTTACTTTCAAGTAAAAGTTAAGAGTCAACCATTTTAGGATAACTATTATATTAATATTCTAACTTATAGATAATATATACATATAACGATATTTTAAAGAAAATATTTTATTAAAAAAACAATATAATAGTTTTTAATTTTATTTTTTCTAGGATAATCATACCTACAGAAATTACAATAGCATCATAACTATTAATTATAATTGCATTATTCACTTTGATATTATTGTTTGCAATCAATTAAAAAAGACCTTTTAGCGGAAGGCCTTTTTTATTTGTATCTATATTAATTTTTTTAATTTCGTATAATAGATCGTAGTAATCAAAATAATACAAAAGAGTAAAAAATGGAAGGTTATTATATTCTAGTCTTTCGCTGTAACTGAAGTACTAGGATGTAACGTTGTTCCACCTATTGAATAAGTTCTTTCTTTTACCAGTGGAATATTTTTATCATCTATGATAGTTCTCCACCATTCCCAAGCTAGACCAGTACACTCTCTAATTTTTACATTTATATTTCTGGAATTACCTTTTAAATATATTTCTGTATTAAATTTTGCTGTTCTATTTTTCATATTATCATCCCAAGCTTTATGTGAGATTACTTCATTACCATTTTCATCGTAATCAACCTCATCCCATGTTATATCGAAATCAGCAACATAAGCTCCGTGATGATCAAGTTTTATCTTCCCATGCGTATATTCTTTAGATGTTGTTTCTATATATTCGGTTCTATTGTTTACAGTTGCTACGCTATTATCCTTTAAAAATGTACTTGTATAAGAAATTGGGTAACCAGGATTTTGTGGACTATACACTGAATTTTTTTTAATAAGTGCTTTTATTTTGTTAAAATCTTTAGTTACTACCTTATTATGTTGTTCTGCTCCTCCTCCTAAAACAGTTGCGGTAAATGAGCTTTGTTCTAATATATCTTTATACTCAGCATTACTTTGTACATCTTGACCGTTAATTAATGCTTTAAACGCTGCTTTTACATTTGTACTATTAGATGTAGTTTCTAGTTTTACGTAAACTGTTCTACCGTAAGCTACATTAGATACATAAGCTGGAGGATTATCATTATTCATACCTTTTTTAGTTAATGAATCGTATGTTACGTTATCACCAAATAAATCTGAAGGTTTGTTTGGAGCATCTACGCTTACTGTATAGAATATTTGTTTATAAGACACTACCATAACTTGTTTTTCACCTTTAAATATAGAATCGAAGTCTATATTTAATGATTTATTTATTGTTTTTAAGTTACATCCAAACATTGTTGATAATTGTGAAGAACTATATACCATAGTATCAGAATAGTTTACTCTTGCAGGAATAGTGTACTCAGACGAAAAGTTCTTATTCCATTTTTTAAGTAGAGAATTTATGGAACCATTTACAGAAGAGTAGGTTGGTGATTCTACAACTTTAGATCCACCTTTACCCATTCCAGGTAAATCAATACTTAAAGTAATTGGCTTTCTTTCACACGAAACCAAAGTTGGTTTGTTTTCTACTAGACTTCTATTTGCTAACTGTATAGCACCAGGGTAAGTCTTATCATTTATCGAATCAATTATTGATATATCTGCAGTAGAATCTGATATGCTTTTCTTTTCACGCTTTATAACAGTATATTTGTTTGGATCATTGTGACCTTCTTTAGGGATAAAGTTTTCTATATTCTCACCACTAAAAGATAATATTTGTTTTGGATCATATCTTAGATTATAAATATGATCGTCTATAACCCCGCTATTATCAATAGATACTATTTCTTGTGGTTCTGGCATAATGGCTTGTACAGCATCTCTCATTAGTAAATTGCATATTATTGCAGAGAAAACTAGGACATAGGTGAATGACTTTAAATATCTTTTTTTTACTTTCATAGACAACCCGCCTTTTTGGATAATTATTTATATTTAGTTAAAATTAACATATAATATATTTTTCATAAATATGAGCCAAGTAATATTAGTATTTAAATGTTATTATATAATTTAATAAATAATATAATAACATTAAATACTAAATTTCGTGCAACATATTTAACTTATATATTAGAATTAAGTAATTTTAGTACATTTAAGTTTTTTACAGTGGGACATAATGCTTTTCTTTAAACAATTTTAGAGATTAATTTTAATCACTAATCATTTAGGATTTGCTTAATATTTAGCTATTGTGTGCAGCGGCTAATAAAATAGCTAGCTCTCTTTTAAAATACTTCAGGTTCATTTTTCTTTCCTCCTTTGTTAAATTTGTGTTAAGAACCGTCATTAGTATAGTATAAGATATATGTTAATTCAATATTTTATACAAAACTGGTCAATATAACTACATAACTGGGAATTATTACTAATTAGGTTGAATTATCAAAGATACATATAGAAAAGTAGTAGAGTGGTTGGAGGATAGAGAATTATTGTAAATGTAAGGTAGGTGCGATTTGTGCCTACTGTTATTTTTATTTAAAAACGGTAAAAATTAATTTTGTATGTTATTATGTAATATAATAATAAATTAAATATAATTCTATGCAAGGAGCTGTCAAATTGAATATATTTTTAGACACAAATATTATTTTTAATGATCCGTTTTTACGAAGAGGAAAATTGTCTGTATTAAACGAACTTTCCATGCTTGATGATTCAACAATTTATTTAAGCAAAGCTGTTGTTGCGGAATTGAAGAGGGGGCATTTAAATTTTATTAACGAAAATCTCGAGATTGTTAAACGAAAATCCGGAAATTTAAATACAAATTTGTTCGATAAATCAAAACATATTGATGTTAAAGTAGATTTAGATTACTTTAATGAGCAATTTGATACAAGAATAGAATCAATGGTGAATCAAGGAATGATAAAAATAGTACCGTATTATTTAGAAGTTCTTGATGAAATAGTAAGAATCGACATGTATGAAGTACTGCCATTTGTTCAGAAAGATCATGACGATAAGGTGAAAAAAAATCAATTCGTGATGCAATTATTTGGTATTCTTATGTTGAGCATATAAATGAAAATGATTTAAAAAATTGTTTTTTTATTTCAGATAATACTACTGATTTTGCTGAAAATCATAAGGTTGCACAACAAAGTGATTCTCAAGAATATAAGATATCAGAAAAATTAGGTGATTCACCATATAAAAGTGCTCATAAAAGTGTAAGTGATTTTATAAAAGTATATGAGAATAATATAAATAAGATTTTGGATAAAAATTATATATATGGTGATGAAGTAAACTCATTAATTAAAGATAAACAGATTTTTATTGATTTTATTAACGATAGCAGAATAGAAGAAAAAATTATAAAAGCTACTGAAAATGAAGTAATACAATATATTGAAAATGAAAATATTTCTGGTATAATTTCTAACAGTTCACCTTTTATAGGATATACTACTTATGTTGATGAGGGATTTACATATGATAATTTTGAGATAATGGATATTACTTTATTAGGGGACAATATTGTTCTGGATTTAACATTCGATTATTTAAAAGATATTGAACTTAATAGTATAGACACCATAGATAAACAATTTATTGATTCTAAGGTTATAACTACTTGTTATAATATAAAAGCAACTTTAATTTGGACTATAGATAAATCACTTAAACCAGATGAAATTATATGTGAAGATAATCTAGCGGATATATCAATCGAAATCATATCTCAGGAAGTTGAAATGGAACCTTATGATGATGGACTTGATTTATTACACTAATTTAAATAACAACAATCTTTTTTATGCTTAAAACTACCATACCTTGACCATACTATCCCTAAGAGGTGATTATATGGATATATTCGATGAAAAAGGAATCAAACCAATGTTAATAGCAGAACATAAAGAGGCATTTGATTCTGATGATTATATATTTCTCAGCAAATTATAAATTGCCGAATGTTTTTTCCATGTTGGGAATGACAAATTTAAGATCCATATTTTTACCTATCCTTTCTGTCTAATGGTTTGAATGAATCTTATTTGTTTGATGGTCTTACACGGTAGGGAGCGACCTTTGGTTTCTTGTTTTTCTGCTTTCGTAGTATCACGTCCTTTCAAAAAATTAGGTAAAAAAATAGACACCTCATTTTAAGTGTCTACCTTTTACATATATTTATTTTTCTGTAAGTTCTAAAAGTTTTTTTGTTGTATTTGCATTCCTAATTGTAACGTTTTTATTTACTGATGAACTAGCAGTTTTTGACCATCTTGTTTTATTGAAAGTCTTCAAAGAAGCAGACCAAAAAATTACATTACCATAGCTATCAACCTTTTCATATTCAGGCTTCGCGTTACCAACTTCTGCGAATACTTCTTCTACACTAGTGGGAGGAATTACGAAAAATGCATTGTCATATATTTCCTTATCTTCTGTATTCCACCACACTGGTGCATTTTTCAAAACATCTGATAACTCTTTTGCCGATATAACTGTTACAGGAATACTTAATTTAAATTTACCTTCGATTATAGATTCACTTTTTCTTATCAATTCGCTCTTATCTTGCGTATTGCTAGAAAAAATAACATTTCCGCTATTAATATAAGAAATAACATCTAAAAATCCAATTTCTTCAAACGCCAGTTTCAATTCTGGCATTGATATTTTGTTTTTACCTCCTACGTTTACACCTCGTAAAAGTGCTATGTACTTTTCCAATAGTGATACCTTCTTTCATATTTTATATTATCAATAGTATATCACATAGGCATGACAATCTGTTTAAGCATATTTAACACTACTTTGTTTCTCCGCTTTTCAAGGATAATTCGTAGTATCAAAGCTTATACATAAGTAGTAAATTAGTCACAATATAATGAAGAAAATGAATTGATATATAAAGGACATGTGACTTTAGGCGTTAGTCTTAGGAAGCTCAATCAGTATAAATATAAAAAAGCTAGTAATCCACCTATTAAGTACGTTCCAAGTGGATCAAATAATGAGGATGCTGTATAGATAGAGCCTACCTTAGTTGCTACAATTGAGTATATGCCAAACGATCGAGGTTCTTTAAGTCAGCCAGTTTTGAAGGGAATTAGAGAAGATAAACCACCTATAGAATGCAGAGAATGATAAAAGGGTAGCTTAATTGCTACCCTATGTTATCTACATTAATTAACATTACTATAATTTATTCTCTGCAACAAGTGCAACAACTAAAACAGCGACGACACTTGCTGCATATACATCTTATTGAAAATCTTCTTCTGCAACCTAGACATGTTATGAATCCGAAGAAGAAAAATCTTTCCATATAAACACCTTCTTATAAAATTAATAGGAATACAAAAATATTCCTATTGTATGGTATTCAAATTACATTATTTCTGTTAGTTCTACATTAAACAATTACATAAAAACTAATATACTATGTAGCATATAATGCTATCTTTTTTTCGCTTGTTTCTCTAATAAGCAGATATGTTAGTAGTTCTAATTCCAATTATAGACTCAGCTCAGGAGTCAATTATTTACATCAAGTCACGAAAGCTTTATTTTCTACATAATATATATAGATCGTAGATCAAATAAAGATTAGGAGTTGTAATTAATGGGATATAAATATTTTAGCGATGATAACTATAAATTCAACAAACACAATTGCTGTAATGAGTGTTGCGATGACTGTTGTGACAATTGTTGTGACGAATGTTGTCATAATCCTAAACCACCACATTGCTGTCCACGACGTGGAGTGACAGGAGCGACCGGATCAACTGGAGCGACAGGTCCAGCTGGTGTGACGGGAGCAACAGGGTCAACAGGAGCGACAGGGTCAACCGGAGCAACAGGAGCTGCTGGAGTGACAGGTCCAACCGGAGCAACGGGAACAGGAGCGACAGGTCCAACAGGTCCAACTGGAGCAACGGGAGCAACAGGGTCAACAGGAGCGACGGGATCAGGAGCGACAGGTCCAACAGGTCCAACAGGAGCAACAATAGGAGCAACAGGAGCGACGGGAGCAACAGGAGCGACAGGAGCGACAGGCGGGGCATTTACACCGGCATTTGGAACATTTAGACATGATCCAGAGCCTTTGGGGGGATTTATTCCTGCAAACAGCGATATTACATTCGAATTTGTGGCCGGAGAATTTGAGAATTTAGGTTTTATCCCAGGAAGTTCTGATATTACGATATTGCTTGATGGGATTTATCGCATTGACTATTTAATCGAACCTATCTACCTTGGAGGACAGACGTTAACGATTCAGGTAAACGGCGTTGATGTGACTAGCAGTGATCGTTTTAATGAGCAAAATGGCCGTAATAGTGATATGTCAATGACAGTTTTCGTTTCTCTGGTTGCCGGAGATATTGTTACTTTTCATGTAGCTGGACAGGAGTTTCTAAATATATCAACTGCTGATCCAGTAGCGAATATATCCTTGGAACGAATTGCATAGAACATTGCTCTACAGTATAAAGAAACGTATAAAAAAGTAGTTGAATGGTTGAAAAATAGAAAATCAATGTAGTAGAAAAAAACATGCCACCTTATATATTTAATAAGGTGGCATGTTAAATTTACTATATCTTACATACCGGAAGGAAGATACATAAATAAGATTCGAGAACACGACAATGAAGTCGTTTATGAATCTCACAATAAAATAAAAAGGAATCCATGATAATCTTATGGATACTTTATAATATATTGTTTTAAATAATATGTGAATATTAAATATTAAAAGGGCAGAGTTATGCAAATGATAAATACAATTCATTGGCATACTATCTCTAAAAGGCGATAGCATGGATATATTCATAAAAGGTATTAAAATACGAAAGAGTCTATGCAAATACAAAAGCATAGACTCAATATTTATTAGAAGCAAATATTCAAATTAGTGGTTATGTACCACTAGTATATTATATAAAAGGGTAGCTTAATGCTACCCTTGTTTTGATCATTTCGGTCTTTAATATCTTATTGTCAAAAGTGAACTACTGTCAATAAACCGGATTCCATTTATATTATTCAATATTTTTTAAGAACTCTTCTATTCTTGAATTATTAGATATAAGAAGAGATCGATTGTTTTGTGTAGCAAATACAGAGCCTACTAATGCATCTGGATAATTCTCCCCTGTAGTTACAACTATATTTTTAAAGTTGGGAGAAATATGTTTTGCTACAAAATGAGATGTTTCATATCTATCTGATCCGGCTATTCTCTTTACAGTATGAGTATTTTTTAAATTCTTCTCTATTGATTCAGATACTGATTTAGAACCTCCACCTATCGTTATGTCTTTAATTTCTAAATCCTTTATAGTTTTTGCAGTTTCACTCGATAACGAATCTGGTGTCGTCAATAAGATAGGCATTTTTTCTTTAACTGCCATAGCAGACATATTTATTGCATCTGGAAAATTAGTTCCATCTACTAAAATAGCTTTTTTAGTATAACTTTCGGAATCAGCAACTTTTTGTGCTATTAATGCAGAAGTTTCATATCTATCCGTACCACCAAATCTATTTATATTGTAATTTCTTAATACGTTTTCAATATTCTTAGAAATAGATGAGTTTCCTCCTATAATAATTACATTTTTTACATTAAGTCGTTGTAATTCATTTTCTACTTCTTTTGGAATATTATTTTGCTTTGTAAGTAACAAAGGAGCTTTTAGTTTATCTGCTAAAGGTGTTGAAGACATTACGTCGGTATAGTTTTCACCATTAGCTATTATGGCAACATCTGCATTCTTGAATTTTTTACTTACCTCTACGGATGTTTGATATCTGTCATTACCAGCTATTCTTAATACATTGTGTTTGGATAACCTATTTTCAAAATCATTGTTAATGCTATCTGATCCTCCGATAATTACAATATCTTTTTTGTTAGATTGCATATTGCTGGAACCACCAGAGCTATTATGGTTAATATCTTTCTCCTCTAATCCTAATATAGCTTTCTCTAGTTTAACCATAACACTATCTATTTCTTCCTGAGTGGAATCATCTTTTGATACCATATCATTTGCTTCTTTAAGAGCTTCATCCAGGGATTTTTTACTTGCTACTGTGAATTCTTTATTTTTTGAAGGTTTTTTAGATTTTGCTTCTTCTATAACCTTAATTAGATTTTTTTTATTTACATCTGTCACTTCAACTAAATTATTTATTGAAATTTCAAGATCTTTTATTGTGCTATTTATCTCATCTTGAGTAGATGAATTTTTTCTTGATACATCTTTTGCTTTAGAAAAAGACATGTCAAAGGTTTTCTTAGACTCCTTAGAGAATATCTTTCCTTCAGATGGATTTAATGAATTAGCTTTATCTATTAATTTTTCTAATTCTGTTTTATCTATCTTGTATTCAATATTACTTACCGTTAGATTATCGTCGCCAGTATAATCAATTTTCTTTCTTATATCTATGTAATTTGGGTGACTAATCTCTATTATGTTTTCACCTTTAATTAATTCTTTTTTAGGTATTTCAACGCTGGTTAAAGAGTCCTCAAAATCAACTATATTTCCGTTTATTTTAATTGAAAGATTCTTATCAACTATATCGTATAGATTATCTTTATTTTTGTCGTTAAACATAATTTTAAGATCTTCATATTTTATATTTAGATTAGCATCTGCATATTTTTTTGACTGAACGCTCTTTTTAAAATCTATATATCCCTTTGATTCAATCTCAAGAGTGTGTTTTCCTTGTCTTCCTAAAAAAGACTCCTTATCTATAATAAGTTTATTATTTTTTATTGAATATTTTATTGGTGTTATTTCGAAACCTCTTGGGTCGAAAAGACTTATTTTAGTTATATTATTTAGCCAATCAATATTGTCGATATGTTTTATTTCTAGATCTTGACCTTGCTCTATATAATCTAAGTCAAAACTAGGGCACTCTTTAACTGATAAGTCTATATTAGGTACTGTTAAGTCTAATTGTGCTGTAGTATAAGAACTAGCTTTAATTTTAATAGTGTATTTTTCACCTTGTTTGAAAAGACTTGGTTTAATTTCTAACTTATCCTTATTTATATTATAATCAAGTCCTTTTTCAAGAGTCGTTTTTTTATTTTCTGCATCAATTAATAATATTTTAGTCATATATCTTCTTAAGTAGACGTCTTCTCCTTGTTCAGTTGTAATTGTGTAATTTAAATTTCCATTATCATTAAATTTTCCATATAATTTTGGTGGATGAAGTAATGGAGAAATCACTTTATATTCATCTATAAAGCCAGGCACTCTAAATTCTATTTGATATATATCGAAGTCATAAGTCTTTTCTAAAAAAGAAATAGAAATTTCATTATTCTCCTTATCTACATCCAATTTAAAATCGTTGGATCTTACATTAGTCCCAAAGCTTCTATTACTAATAGTTATATGTTCCTTTTTTAAGGAGTTAATCCACTCGTTTGCATTTAAGTTTTTTGCTTTTATTTTCAGTACACACCCATCTCCTTCGCCCATTTCACTTGCAGATAAATCTGGTGTTAATTTTAAGTCAGAGAAATCTTTTGGTGTTATTAAAGAGTACTTATATACATTATCATCTAGATAGAAATAAAGATTATTATTACCTTCTTTCAAGAATTTATATGGTATATATATATCGTACCAAGATGCTTTATCTATGCTAACATCAGAATGTTCATATTTCGTATTATTAATTCCGATATGGCTGATTGCATTTTTGAAATTACCACCTAACTTATCTTCATTTATTGTTAGTATTAAATGACCCGTTTCATTTTGAAAAATAGACTCTTCTACAAATTCATTGTCAATAATTGTTTTTATCTTACTTTCATCGATATTTTCTGTTTTAGGAGTGTTATCTTCATCTGGATCTTCGTATCCACCGTTAAAACCCTCAGTTCCAGAACCAGGATTAAATGTTGCTTTTGTCATTGCGTCAATCTCAACTGGTTTTACGTTATAGTTTTT
Organism: Metaclostridioides mangenotii; assembly: GCF_017873185.1. Taxonomy (GTDB): domain Bacteria; phylum Bacillota; class Clostridia; order Peptostreptococcales; family Peptostreptococcaceae; genus Metaclostridioides; species Metaclostridioides mangenotii. The sequence continues at coordinate 10,187 of NZ_JAGGJX010000007.1, read as the reverse complement.
CTTAATCGAACTTGTATCTGCAAAAGATAAACTTGAGGATGTCATTGTAAAAATAATCATAGCCTGTAATATTATTGCTTTTTTCATATGAATACTCCTTATTTTATTATTTATTCTTTGAGAATGAATGTCAATATCATGAGAATAGCACAAATAGATTTATTATTCAAGAGTAAAGAATAACAGTATAAACAATGGTTCACATAAATGACGATGTTGTTTGGCTTGAGCTAACTCTAGTATGTACAGTTGAGTATATGCCAAATGACAGAGGATCTTTAAGGCAACCGGTATTAAAAGGAATTAGAGAAGATAAGTTACCAAATGAGTGTAAAGAGCTAGAGTAAATACTAGATCTTTTATTGTGACATACACTTATTATATATTTAATTATTCTTTGAAAATTATTTTAATTTGAAAACTTGGATTAATTGATAATAATGGCCAGTTATACATTTTAAATGACCAGTTATGCATAAAACGTTGAAATTATGTTTTAATTTTACTATTCTAATGTTGGTTATTAACACAAATTCAACAAAGGAGGAAAGTAAAATGAATCTAAAGTTTTTTAAAAGAAAGGTAGCTATTTTATTAGCTGCAGCATTGATATTATTACCTATATGTGAAACTACATATGCACTTGAAGGAAGGAATGAAACAAACTTATCATCAGAAGGCAAAACAACAGAAAGGGAACATACCGAAGAGTTAGTAAAAAAATATGGTTTAAAGATATGCGAAATTCCTGAAGGAGTAACACCTATTGTTGTTAATAGTGAAGAGGAACTGCAAGAGGTTTTAAAAGAGTTCAATGAAATTAGCAATGAAGTTGAATCTTCTGATTATAATAATATTCGATTAGCAAGAGCTGCTTCCACATCGAAATCACTTAAATATTCTAAAAAAATCGGCATGGGTGCGAACTTTAATGTTTACGGAGATGTCCATGTTTCTAATAAAAAAATAACTAAAGTTACTGGTAAAGGTCAAAGTTTAACTGGGTATACATTAGGTTTACATCTAGTAAAAGGGCCAACTACTGCTAATATAGAGTCTAATAAGAAGAGTGTTACATTAAAAGCAAGAGGAACAATTAATATGAATATATTAGTCAATGGTATTGGTACAGTTGCTTCAAAGGATCATACAGTTACAGGTACATATAAAATTAAATAGAAAGAAGAGAGTAAAATGATAGATATATACTTTGTCGGACAAATTGTAAATACTGCACTATTAGTGCTGATTTTTTATATAGTTTATAAAATATTAAAAAAAATATAAAAAAAGAAGAGAAAAACTACTCAAGTTTTATTACGAAACTACCTGCTTAAATGTAGGTAGTTTTTTACGTAAACATAATGAACTTTAATTAAATTTATGTAAAAAAATAGAGAAATCAAAATAAATAGATTTCTCCCAGGGTCACTTTAATCGATTACGCTTAACGTTTATCACATCTTAAAACAAGTTTAAGAACGCTACGCTTGTAATTCACTTGTGTAATAAAGTGTATGCAAATGAATTATAAATGTGCATGTACGCTAAGAAAAAGGATTGTTAAGAATATAAAAAGTAAGACCTAGAATATCTAGGTCTTTTTTGTGACACTTTATTAAGAACTTTTTATAGGAGAAATTATCACAACGTGTTGTTATTTTATTCCTATTTTTATATACTTTATATTATTTATTAAAGAGAGATAAAAAAATATTTTGATTTTAATATGATTCTGAAAAAAATAATACAGGCATTTTATTTGTGTAAAATACGGAAAATGCAAAACAAAAGGATTGAAATATCAATATTACGCAAATAAAAACATTTTTAAAACGCTCCCACGCATTCCCGCCAGTAAAAGTTCTAGGCATTAGAAATACTAATGCCTAGAACTTTTTTATTTATCATTGATACCTTTTTGATACCATAAAGTCTAATCTTTGAATAACTTCAAGTTGTTTATTTGGGTATAGGTGTGAATATGTATTCCAAGTTGTATCTACTTTTTCATGCCCTAAACGTTCGCTTATAGTAAGAACATTTACGTCCATATTTATAACAAGCTTGCATGAGAATGCCTCAAGTCATGCACCGTTAATTTTTTTACATAGCTATAGCTGCATATTTTTTTACATAGCTATAGCTGCATATTTTTTTAATTGCTTTCCTAAATATGTTTTTGCAAAACTGAAAATACGATTATCTTTTTCTAATCCATATAAATTATCAAGGTAATTATTAATATCGTTATCTGTAATCATTTCTTGGCCATTCATTTTTGTATATGTTTTATTTATATCTATTAAAGAGTTATAAATATCTATATCTGAAAGAGTTAGATCCATCAATTCACCAATTCGGATACCTGTCCAAAATAAGAATATTAAAAGCAAGTTTTATATCTTTCTTATCTACTGCAGAGATAAATGTATTAAATTCTTCTAAAGTCCAAAAGTCCATATCTTGAGCTTTCTTCTTACCCATAGAACCTGCTATAAGGGTTGGATTAGACTTAGGTCCATAATAATTAACTGCATAGTTTAAAACTGATGTTAATTGATCATGTATACCTTTCAAGTAAGTTTGAGAGTTTGCCAGTTTCTTATATGAATAGGAGTGACATCACTTATTTCTAATTTACCGAATGTAGGTAATACTTTATTTTTAAGAATGTTTTTCTTTTTTTTAATTGTTGTCTTTTTTAATCTTGTAGACATTCCTCTAGATATTTTTCTGTAAGGTTTTCAAATGTGATTTCAGGAGATGTTTCTAACGAATTTAAAAAATCACGTTCCCAATCAAGCGCTTCTTTTCTAGTTTTAAAACCTCTTTTTAATTTTTGTTTATTTTCTCCTGCAAGGTCTTTATATCGACATCTTATAAACCATTTGCTATTATCGTCTTTGTAAGCGGGCATAGTGTACTTCCTTTCAGAATGTTTGTTTAATTTTATATATAAAAGAGGAGTGGTTACTACTCCTAATTTATTTAAAAAAATAATGAGATTGTTTCGAAAAATAAAAGGCTTGAGAGAGATAACCAGTATTTGAAGGAAAAAGCAGGTTTGAATAATTTAAATGATGATGATATGGGAGGTAAGTAATATTAAAAGGTGGAATTGACACATGGGAACGATTAAAGTCGAAAATTAATATAATAAATATTGTAAGTTACTTTAACATAATATGAATTTCATGCAAAGCATATGCACCTTCTTAAAATACAGAAATATGAGGGGAAGAATTGAAAGTAGAATTTACGATACCAGGAGAGTGTGTCAGTAAGGACAGACCAAGATTTAATAATGGGCATGCTCGAACGACAGATAAAACAAGATATTTTGAACAGTCGATAAAGTATTTGTATGGCAAGAGACATTACTTTGAGGGATTAATCAAAGTAAGTATTGATATATACTCTAAGAAGCCTAAGAAACCAAGTTATTTAAGACCAACAAAGAAAGATATAGACAACGTGGTTAAGGCTGTTTTAGATGGGTTAAATGGCAAGGCTTTTAAAGATGATAGGTACATATGTGAGTTACATGCTAGTAAGCAATATGACGATGAAGCAAGGATTGAGGTTACTATAGAAGATTTATAGGAGTGATGTTATGGCTAATGATTTAAAGAAAGTATGTATTGAGTTTACTGAGAAAATATTAAAAGGGTATAGAGAATTGAAACTACATTTGGAAGAATTAAAAAGGCTTAAAGAAACTTTAAAGTGTGAGTATACGACACAAGCCATTACATATGATAAAGAAAAAATATCTCCTAAATTTGGCTCTTCCTCTTTAAAAATTTCACTCCCGAACAATATTATAGCTATACCTTTCACTGCTTCGTTTTTCTTGTTTCTTAGTTGCCTTTCACAGTAGTTTGTTATGTCAAGGTTATTGAATAATAAATATATTAATGTTAATTTATAACAAATTAAGTATAATAAAAAACTATACTGGGAGGTTTATATGAAAAATAACAGAATTAATAAGATTTTAGCAACTACGATGGCAACAACTATACTTGTAACTCCGAGAACTACCTCAAGTTCTATTCTTCGGAGTGGGGCGTGCATGTGAAGTGTAGTATTAATCTATGTGCAGCTCATAAACTTCGCTTAACGATTGTATTTTAGCAAATACAACTCCCGATAGACTTAGATTAATTTCTAGGTCTTATTTTTTTATTTTCCAAGTATTAATTAGTGTAATACTGAAGAGAAAAGCATACCGCAGTTATAATTAGGCGGTATGCTTATGTAAACCTATATATATTTTTTATCTTTCAACCATATATTACTACTCTTACTTATACTAACTTAATCACCTTATATAATGCACCCAATCTATTTTAACCGTAAATTATTTTACAGTGAAAAACAATTAATACCAATTAATCTCTTAGAATAGATTAATAGATTTTTTTAATAAAGAAAAATATTATCACTATTACGACATAAATTCCATATTATATTATATATAGCGGACAAGAATCAATCCACTATATTACTTAAATTAATAGAATTAATTTAAGTAGACGTATTTTTTACTCACTATACTTTTATAATAAAGGGGGGTATAAATGAGACTTATAAGATGTTCGCAATGTAGAAGAAGATTTCGTAGAAGTCGTATATGTAGAAGATGTGGTTGCTGCAGAAGATGCTGTAGATGCGGTAGAGAGGATCAAGCATAATAGATTATATAAATTAATGCGTAAAGAAGAACTCTAGAAATAGGGTTCTTTTCTAATGCAATAAAGGAGAGGATAATGAGTAAAAAGAAAGTTTGGGTTGATGCTGGACATATTGGAATGACTATAGATTTACCTAATTTATAATAAGGAGCTGAAAAAAATAAGTAAAGAAGTAGAAAATTTAAAAAGCAAATAAACAAGATAAGTAAATGTAATGGAATAACGAGCGAGGACTATACTAAGTAAAGTTCTTTTTTTATGAATAAATTTAATAAATAATAGCATAATATTAATGTACTGAATACATGAATTTTTCTTCACAGAAGAAACACCCTGGTATTAGTTGCTTCCAACTCCTATTCCAGTGGTGTTTTTTCGTATGTTATTATAATATTTATATTTATTTATTGATCACTAATATGTGTTTAGTATTTCCTTTTTGGGAAAAAACACCTTAGTTCCCTAAATTAAAGGTATTTTTTTGCTTTTACAATTGTAATAACTTTTTTATTGCATAATATCAAGGGTAATTTAATATATTGTAATAGCACTGACTGATATTTATTCTTTTGGTGTTTAGACTTTTAATTACCTATATACCTAAACACCTTTAAAAATGAGGTGTTTTTGTATTAAAATAAAAATAATTGTATATAATATTAACATGGTTCATGAGTTCACTTTAATAGTGTCTCTCCTTACAGTTGTGTATTATATATTCATGAAAAAGCACCGCTTTATGTGGTGTTTTTTTATTGTAAATTTTGGGGTAGATCATTCTATCCCTTATATAAATTTTAAAGATTCGGAGATGAATAAATAAATGAGGAACTGATTAAACATCAAATTGATACACATAAATGTAGATTCGATAACCACTCAGAAAGATTAGATAAGCTAGAACAGCAACAAGCTGCTTTTGCTATACAAATAGAAACATTATGTAGTGATTTAAAGGGATTAACAGGCAATTTAAACAGTAGATAAGGGGTGATATTATGAAAATAGCAATTACAGTAGGACATAGTGTACTTAAAAGTGGATTATGTACAAGTGCTGATGGAGTAGTTAACGAATATCAATACTGCAAGATGTTATCTGATTTTTTAGTGAAAATACTTAGATCAGCAGGTTGTACAGTAGATGTAATTATCTGCCCAGAGAAACAATTTACAAAGTCTACAGAGGAAAGAAATTATAAATTAAGTAGAATAAATGGAAAGAAATATGACCTAGTAATAGAGTTGCATCTTAATAGCTAAAACGGTAGCGCAAAAGGTACAGAAGTACTATATTGCTCTAATACAGGCAAGATGTATGCGCAAAGAGTAGTAAATAAACTAGGAACTGTATTTACAAGCAGAGGTGTAAAAGATAGACCAGATTTGTACATTCTTAACTCTACAGATTGCCCTGCCATAATGATAGAAACATTCTTCTGCGATTATAAAAATGACTATGATATAGCTACAAAATTGGGTTATGGAGAAGTTGCTAAACTAATAGCAAAAGGTATTTTAAATAAATCAATAGCGAGTGATAAAGGTAATAATGAAACTAAACCACAGACATACGACAATGCAATAATATATAGTGGAGATAGAGACAAGGCAGTTGCTATTATAATGAAGGAATTTCTCCCTAATTCAACTATAGTAGACATTGCAGACTACAAGAGTTACATTCGTAGAAATGCTTACGCTATAGGAGGTGGAGCATCTAAGGGATTAGAATAATTCCCAGACAATGTTACTAAGTTTGTAGGTAATGACTTTAAAGAGACATATAGGTTAATGGTTAAGTGGTTAAAAGATAGAAAATTAATGTAGATATAAGGTGGGTACAGTTTGTACCTGATAGCACTTATACTAAGCAAAAAATTCCCTTTTAAAGCAACAAATTTACTTAGCGGTCTTGATGGAACTATTGTTATAGCATCAGGATTCGTAAATAATAGTATAGAGACAGCTCTATATTCAGGTATAGCTCTTCTCGTAATAGTGAAGATTGCAGATATAATAGTAAAAGGATTTAACTCATCGAGAGCATTTTATATAATCTCAGACCAGCCACAAAAAGTTAGAACGGCAATAACTGGTTAATTAAATAGAGGACTAACTATTTTAGATGGTAAAGGCGTCTATACAAAAACAAGCAAAGAGATACTACAAGTAGTAGTAACAAAAAAACAAGAGCTATTTTTAAATAGACTTGTTATGGATGTTGATCCAGAGGCGTTTGTCATTGTTTCCGATGTAAAAGAAGTCTACGGTAAAGGATTTAAAGTTCTGGGATCATAATAATCATAAATTATTTACTAAATTTCAATAGGTCTTAATATGAAGATATGAGGGTTTACTCTACTTCTATTAAGACCTATTTCTTATTTGAAAATTATTATTTAAATAACACTAAAACAAATACTTATTGTATCTAGTATAATTCTCCTTATAAAGAATGTATCTGTAGCAAACAGTGTCTTTTGTATTTAAAAGAATAGATTTAAATAGTTTATTTTTATTTGTCTTTTTATTTGTATTAGAAAATTTTTTTGTAACTGTTTCTAGATATATAAATCCTAAATTCTTGAGCGATTTAGTTGAATTAGAGTTTTCTTTATATGTTTCAGCTATGATTCGTTTTAAATTTAGATGTGTAAATCCATAGTTAATCATAGCCTCAGTAATTTCTGTAGCATAGTCATCTCCCCAATAATTTGGATTTATACAGATGCCTATTTCAGCTTCCTCATCGCCAGGCTTTATATTGTTAAATCCCTGATTTCCTATGACTTTATTATCTCTTTTAGAAACTATTGCGTAGTGCCCTACTCTTCCTTGGTTATAATTATTTATAAAAAACTTTTTTATAAACCCTTCAGTATCTTTTATATTGGAATGTTTTTTTATTGGTAAATACTTTACTACAATGTCTTTACTATAACATTCATACAAATCTTTTGCGTCAGATAGTCTCACAGGTCTTAAAAAGCAATTTTCACTCTCTAGCGGTTTCATTTGTGAATACTCATTACTCATACTATCCTCCCCCTAATATCATTATCTATATATTATAGTATTTATTTACTTGAATTTAGTTCGCAATACAAAATTACCCACATTAGACCAAACAACTCAAAGTAAATGGATAGTTTTTTAAAACGAACATTCCATCTTAATAAACCTAATAAGATGGAATGATACATTACTATTATTTCCCCAAAATTATATGAATGAATAAATGAATAAATTTGTTACTGTAATATTGAAAAAAAGTTTTGATATTTAATTAAAAAACAATGTATCTCAATTCACTTAAGGCGGACTTAAATGTAAACTATAATTTTAGTGGATTATATTATTGTCCACTGATATATAATATGAAATTTATGTCGAAAAAGTGTTTGTAAAATTGTTTGTTGGTAATGACTTTAAGGAGACGTATAGAAAAGTGATTGAGTGGTTGGAAAATAGAAAATATATGTAGATAGTAAACAAGGGTAGCTTAATTGCTACCCTATGTTATCTACATTAATTAACATTACTATAATTTATTCTCTGCAACAAGTGCAACAACTAAAACAGCGATGACACTTGCTGCATATACATCTTATTGAAAATCTTCTTCTGCAACCTAGACATGTTATGAATCCGAAGAAGAAAAATCTTTCCATATAAACACCTTCTTATAAAATTAATAGGAATACAAAAATATTCCTATTATATGGTATTCAAATTACAATATTTCTGTTAATTCTACATTATTGATTAAACAATTACATAAAAACTGATATACTATGTAGCATATAAAAGATTTTAAAAGTTATACAGCAGAGAAGCTATTTGTAATAGGTGGAATAACAGAGGAAGATTTACATAAAAGTAACAATTATAATCAATAACTATGCTATTTTTTTTTCGCTTGTTTCTCTAATAAGCAGATATGGTTTTTCAGTATTTCTAATTGTGCTTCAATTTCATTATCTTGATTGTCATTACTATTTAAAACTGTTTCTTGAGCAGCTGAAGTTGAAATATTTTGCCCTATATTTGTCAAAAAATTTCCGAGTGCATCCTGTTGGATTGTCTATTAATAAGATACCTGTTATTGAAGATAGAAGCGAAAATTGTTTAGCAGGCAAGTTAAAAAAACAAGATCCTTTTAAGCAATTTTTATTTGTTTTGTCATTACAATCCATATCCATCACCTTCCTTATTATTTATAATATGAAAATATTAATTGATAGTGTAGAATTTAATTTATTATTTTGTGTTAGTTATTAAAAATAATAAAAAATATGTCATCTTAATTAAAAAGATGACATGAAATATAGTTTTATTTAAAAGCATTCTAGGGAATGATATGGAATGTAGAATAGTAATTAAATAATTCTACTCTAGTATACTATATAGAAAATAATATATTATTGTGAATGGTATAAAGTATTTAAAAGATAGAAAATTAATTTAGATATGTAAAAAGGTAGCTTAATTGCTACCCTATTTTGCTATTTACTCTAAGTTTGAAAGCTCTGTTAGTAAATAATTATATAAGCCTATATGATATAGCTCATCAGATATGATACTTGAAATCATATCTCTATCGTAAGAATATGGTAAACCACCCATTATGAGTCTATTTTTTTTTATAGATTCTAAATCTTCATTGATAGAGTCTTCTAATCCAGCTATAAGATTTTTTGGTGGATAAAAAACCCCTTCATAAAATGGGGCATAAGTGCCAGTAAGTCGATGATAAATATTTTGTAGTAAGATAGCATGTTTTAGCTCGTCATCTCTTGCAGATTCTAAAAGTGTTATTACTTGTTTTGCCTCAGATAGTGAAAGAGATGGTATAGGAGAAAGTTCTGATATCCTAACATGGTCAATCAACCACTGAAAAAATTGCAAATGTTTTTCTTTAGATATTATAGATTCACCAATCATATTTATTGTATTTTGCAATTGGTTAGTATCTGGGTGGAATTCTTCAGGCATAAATAACCTCCTAAATAGCTTTACTATAGATATATGTTCTAATTAAAGTTTTGTATACTTTTCGTTATATGCCTAAAATAACCCATAATTGACCATACTACTCAAGGAGGTTGATAGTATGGATGTATTCGATGAAAAAGGAATCAAACCAATGTTAATAGCCGAGATGCAAGAAGACCTTATTGATCTATAGGAAATATGCCACCTTAATTTCTAAATTGGAATTGAAAACTTATCATCTTATCAAATGGTAATGGAATTGATAGGTAAAATTAATTGTAAATCCAGTATAAAATAAATTGTATATTATAAATATTAAACTCTAAATAGGATAATTTTAAGATAAATATTATATCTAGATGGATATATCTATCTTTTATACAATTTGAGAATAAATAAGATAAACAGAAAATATAATAATAAGGGGTTTAATAGACTAGATATTAAATAACTACAATAAAATGAGGAGTGGTTATTAATGACTAATAGT
>NZ_JAGGJX010000006.1 GCF_017873185.1 Metaclostridioides mangenotii | reverse complement strand
TCAGATACTATCGTTATCTTTAATATCTGGCTTTATATGGTTTGTTTCTTGTTTTCTTATAAATTAACCTACTGTTTAATTTTCAATGTTCTTTTAATACTCTTCAAGTGTTTCTTTTGTGTTTTGTTTGCGTCTCTTTCGAAGACAAGTATTACTATATCAAAATCTAAAATCTAAGTCAACACTTTTTTTTAAAAAAATTAAAAAAGGTTATAATTTTGTTATTGAAACCCCCAAATATACACAATAACAGTATAACCTTTTAATAAATATTTTTTTATTTTGCTATTTTTTCCATATAGTAATTTGCCGCTGATTGATCGCTTCTAACGAGAACTTTTGATTTCTTTTTAACATTAATACTGCTATCAAATACATTTATTGCATCTTTACAGATAAAAACCAAAACATCCAGTACCAAAAAACTTATACATAAAAAGCATAATAGATTAACAATTTGAAACATATCCGTTCCTCCACCCAATATATTATTTATTATGTATATACAATTCTTATTATTATTCCAACTTCCTTTACAAAAATTCCTTCAAATAGTATCACAATAAAATGACATCTTCTAAAATTTATCAGTATAAAGTCACAACCACCAAAAACACATATCAATTTATAGGACATGTTGTATGATTGTAAAGTAAAATATAATATGAATACAGTACTAATATATTGTGAATAAAAAAAGACCCCTACAAATCTGCATATAAATAAACAGAATAGGAGCCTTTATTAAAAACTATCTACAACCGCAGTAAAATATTGTAATCATTATATAAACCGCATTACTAATAAAAACTATATTTTACGATAATATTTTTACTTTTCATCGTCGTTGTCATTGTCATTGTTATTATTGTCTATTGGTTTCATAGTTGGGAATAACAATACATCTCTTATAGATGGAGAATTAGTAAGTAGCATTATAACTCTATCTATACCTACTCCCAGTCCTCCTGTAGGTGGTAGACCAACTTCAAGAGCGTTTAGGAAATCTTCATCAGTTTCGAATGCCTCATCGTCCCCTAGCTCTCTCTTTCTCTCTTGATCCATAAATCTATCTCTTTGATCAATCGGGTCATTTAACTCAGAGAAAGCATTCGCAAGTTCCCATTTGTTGGCAAAAGCCTCAAATCTGTCTGTTCTTCTTGGGTCTTCTGCATTTCTCTTAGAAAGCGGAGATACTTCAACTGGATGATGAGTTATGAATGTAGGTTGAATTAATTTATCTTCACCAAATTCCTCAAAGAAAGCATTTATAATCTCTCCTCTTCTCATACCAGGTGTTATTTCTATACCTTTTTCTTGTGCAACTGCTAAAGCTTCTTCGTCAGTGTTTATTGTAGAGAAATCTACTCCTGTATATGTTTTCACACAGTCTTCCATAGTCATTTTCTTCCAAGGAGGAGTAAAGTCTATTTCAGTTCCTTGATAGTTTATTACCATACTACCAGTAGTCTCTTTAGCCATATGAGAAATTAAATTCTCTGTTATATCCATCATATCTGTATAATCACCATATGCTTGGTATAATTCCATAGCAGTGTACTCAGGGTTATGCTTTATAGACATACCTTCATTTCTAAACATTCTACCCATTTCGTAAACTTTATCAAACCCACCAACTATTAATCTCTTTAAGTAAAGTTCATTAGCTATTCTTAAGTACATTGGTATATCCAAAGTATTGTGGTGAGTTACGAAAGGCTTAGCATTTGCTCCACCAGCTATAGTGTTTAAGATAGGAGTTTCAACTTCTAAGAACCCTCTCTCGTCTAAGAAACTTCTAAGCGCTTTTAAAGCCTTAGTTCTAGATAAGAATGCTTGCTTAACTTCTGGATTAACTATTAAATCCACATATCTTTGTCTATATCTAAGCTCATGGTCTTTTAGTCCATGGTATTTTTCTGGAAGAATTTGCAGTGATTTACTAAGTAATACTACATTTTTTGCTTTTATAGATATTTCACCCTTTTGAGTTCTAAATATATCTCCTTCAATACCAATTATATCTCCAATATCGTACTTTTTAAAATAATCATAGTCTTCTTCGCCTATAGTGTCTTTTCTAATATAAGATTGAATTCTACCATTTTGGTCTTGTATATCAATAAATCCAGCTTTTCCTTGGATTCTTTTACTCATAATACGACCTGCTATTTTCGCAGCTTGACCTTCTAATTCGTCAAAGTTGTCTTTAATTTCGTTTGAAAAATGAGTTCTATCATATCTAGTCTCTTTAAATGGATCTCTACCATTGTCTTGTAACTCACTCAATTTATCTCTTCTAACTTGTAGAACTTCACTAAGATTTTCTATTACTTCTGATTCTCCATTGTTTTGTCCATTGTTATTCATTTCGTACCTCCATTTATCTTATTATCTTTTGATATCTAAAATTTCGAACTTAATAACTCCATCAGGAACTTGAACTTCGACTGTTTCGCCAACACTTCTTCCTAACAGAGCTTGCCCAACTGGAGATTCGTTTGATATTTTTCCATCATAAGGATCTGCCTCAGCTGAACCAACTATAGCGTATTCTATATCTTCATCAAACTCTAGATCTTTTAGCTTGATTATAGAACCTATCGTTACAACGCTAAGATCTATATTGCTTTCATCTATTATTACAGCTTTTCTAAGCATATTTTCTAACTTAACTATTCTTTCCTCTAATTGTGCTTGTTCATTTTTAGCTTCATCGTACTCAGCATTCTCAGATAAATCTCCGAATGAAATCGCTACTTTTATTCTTTCAGCAACTTCTTTTCTTTTAGTAACCTTTAAGTACTCTAACTCGTCTTCTAGCTTTTGATATCCTTCTTCCGTCAATAACGTTTCTTTAACATCTATCATCATTTCCACATCCCTTTCGCATACTTTTAGGAAAATCCTAATTTATTTTAATTAGTTATAATCTTTTATAATTTATTCGCTATATTATAAGTCACTCTTATTTTTATGTCAAGGAATCCTCTAAATAGCGCTGTAGTTTCAATACTACATCATCATAAGATTCTATCTTATTTATTTCGTCTCTGAGTCTCGCTGAATTTTTAAGCCCTTTTAAATACCAAGCGATGTGTTTTCTCATTTCTCTAACAGCTACATACTCACCATCTTCTTCAAGTGCTAAGTTTAAATGTTTAATTGCTGTGTGTATTTTTTCTTCTGCGCTTGGCTCTGGAATGGCTATACCATTTTCTAAATAACTATTAATTTGACTAAAAATCCACGGGTTACCCTGAGAACCCCTACCTATCATTATAGCATCACAACCTGTTTTGTCTAACATTTTTATTGCAGATTTTATATCAAAAACATCACCGTTACCTATAACAGGAACTCCGACAGCTTCTTTAACCTGTTTTATTATATCCCAGTCAGCTACACCCGAATAGTACTGTTCTCTTGTTCTACCGTGAACTGCGATTGCCGATATACCCGCATCTTCTGCTATTTTTGCTATTTCAAGTGCGTTTATGCTATTGTCGTCCCATCCTTTTCTGATTTTAAGAGTCACTGGTTTAATTGAATTTTTGACCACTGCTTTCAATACTTCTCCAGCTAGCTTTGGATTTCTCATAAGCGCTGACCCATCTCCATTTTTTATAACCTTAGGAGCTGGACATCCCATATTTATGTCCAAAATTTCATTTGGGTATTCATTTAGTATATCTGCAGCTCTACCCATATAGTTTGGATCTGATCCAAAAATTTGCACAGATACCGGATGTTCCTCTTCTCTAATATTCAGCATTTTTTTGGTCTTATCATCATCATAACACAGAGCTTTGGCGTTTATCATCTCTGTGTACAGTAAATCGCATCCTTTTTCTTTGCATATAAGTCTAAATGCAAGGTCCGTTACTCCAGCCATAGGAGCTAAAAATACTCTCCCTCCAAGCTCTACATTTCCTATTTTCATATTTATCTCCTTACTACTGTATTCACATTATTGCGATTTAATTATAAATAATCTTAAACAGGGAACTAGATATTATCCAATTCCCTGTTTATCTATTCTTTATTTTTTTCGTAAATTAGCCTTAATCCTTCTAGTGTTAATAACGAATCTACATAATCTATACTATCGGTTTCAGATGCAATTAGATTTGCAAGACCTCCTGTAGCTATTACTTTTATATCCGGATGATTTAATTCTTTTTTCATCATATCGATGATTTTGTCAACTAGTCCAACATAACCGTAAATTATGCCAGATTGCATAGCTGCAACAGTACTTTTACAAATTGTAGCTCCCGGTTTAATAAGCTCTACTCTAGGCAACTTTGATGCTCGTTGGAAAAGAGCCTCACTAGATATCTTTATACCCGGTGCAATAGTTCCACCTAAGTACTCATTATTTTCTGATATTGCACAAAATGTAGTCGCCGTACCGAAATCAACTAGTATAAAAGGCGATACATACTTTTCTATCCCTGCAACAGCATTTACTATTCTATCTGCGCCTACTTGTTTTGGATTGTCGTATTTTATATTTAAACCAGTCTTAACTCCTGGTCCAACTACTAGCGGTTTTTTGTTGCAGTATTTGTAGCAAAAATTTTCTAATGAGTGCATAACATTTGGAACTACCGAAGATATTATTATGTCTTCTACTTTCTTTATATCCAAACCATCTCTCTCAAATAAACTACCTATAAGTATTCCGTACTCATCGGATGTCTTTTCTTTATCTGTATTGATTCTCCAATTTTTTATCAATTTTTTACCTTTGAAAACACCTAAACCCATATTTGTATTTCCAATATCAAATACTAGAAGCATATGTCACTAACCTTCTTTCCTTTTTTTAAATGCAACAGCAATCGAGGAAACGACTAAAGCCGCAACTACAGCTTCTGGTATCCCATTGGTCACAGCAAGTCCAAATAAAACTTTGCCTCCAGAACCGCTTAGACCTAATGCATGCATATATTTATCAGCATACAAAAGATATACAAGCCCTAATACTCCACAAGTGTTCATCAACGATCCAATTAGACCTGTTACGAACCCTGATAAGTATACCTTTTTTGTAGCCTTTAAAATCAACTTGTACACATAATAAGACAGTACTCCCATAAGTACTCTAGGAACTAATGCAACTATCGGATTCATAAATACGAAAGACACTATTGTAGGCGCTGTTATAGCTCTAATCAAACTAGTCACTCCAAAAATAAGTCCTATAGCAGCTCCAACTATTGGGCCTTCTACAATAGCTCCTATGATAACTGGTAAATGCATTATTGTGGCATTTACTGGACCTATCGGTATAAATCCTAAAGGCGTCATAGATAACATTATAGATACTGCTGATAATAACCCTATAACCGTCATCTGTCTTAAATTAATCTTGCTCCTTGTTGATACATTTGTATTCATTAAATACACCTCCGTTTCAGCTCTGTAAAGATGCCGAACTATTTTTAAACCTTATTGAATTTCTCTTCTAAAACTTTGTCTTTAGTCAAGCTTTTAGAATTCTAAAATGCTAGCTAGACAAAACAATTTTATCAATTCAATATTTCGTTGTCAATAATTTATTAAAAATAGGTTATTTATTCAAATTGAGTCATAATTCTAAATTTATTTTATTTTTAATTAATTTTACTTTATCTTTTATTTATTTTAGTATTTTAATTTTCGTGTTTTTACTTGCACATTCATTTTCTAAATCTCTGTAAGACACTAGACTTCCTGAACTTTTTGCATTTTTAACGGCATTTACTATGCTTTTTTCCACTACCTCTACTGCTATTGATCCTACAAGTGTGACATCTGCTTCAATTTTCCCTGTAGACATTGTGAAAATAGTATCTCCATCATGTTGAGTATGTATAGGAAAAATCGCTCTAGCATAACCATCATGAGCCATCTGTGATACCTTTTTACAGTCAGCTTTAGTGAATATTGCATTAGTTGCTACAACACCAATTGTAGTGTTATCTATACTAAATCCTCCACTAGAAACACCTTTTTTCATCAATTCATAGCTATTTAATTTTGTTTTCTTGTCATCATCTAAAACTCCAGCTATAATATTTCCACCTTCATAAATATCACCAAAAGCATTTACTGCAACTATAGCCGAAACTACGAGTCCATTATCCAGCTTTATTGAGTGGCTTCCAATTCCGCCCCTCATCGAAAACTCTTGTCCACGTGATTTTCCCACGGTCGCACCGCATCCTGCACCGTAGTTACCTTGTTTTAACTCTTTGCTCGTCGCCACTTCACACGCTTTGTATCCCATTTTCTTGTCAGGCCTACATTTAGAATCTCCAACGCTTAAATCGAATAATACTGCTCCAACAACTATAGGCACCTTCGTAACTCCAACATCAAATCCAATATCATGTTCTTCTAAATAGTTGCTTACTCCACAAGATGCTTCAAGCCCAAATGATGAACCTCCAGATAAAACTACTGCATGTACCATTTGTACCATATTGATAGGATCTAATAGATCCGTCTCTCTGGTGCCTGGAGCAGCTCCTCTAACATCTACTCCACAAGTAGCTCCTTCTTCACACAGAACGACTGTACAGCCTGTCAGACCTTTTTCATTTTCTACCTGTCCAACTTTTAATCCTTCTACATCGAGAATGTTGTTATACATATCCGCCTTCTCCTCTCACAGAAACTTCTCCAGAATTAACTTCAGTGATGGTTCCATCTTCATCTTGAACTAAAAGATTGCCATCTTCGTTTATATCAAGACATTTTTTTAATTTTCTTACACCGCTTTCTATTATATTTACATTCTTACCAATTATAGCTGAGAATCGTCTGTTTAAAGCTAAGGTTTCATGTTTATCACATGCATTGACATAGTTTTTATAAATCTTTTCAAACTCTTCTAATATATATAAAATAATAATTTCTCTATCTATTTTGTATCCCTCTTTTAAAATCGATGTAGCTTTAGCTGATATCTCTTCTTCAAAATTTAAAGTATTAACATTTATACCCATTCCAAGTACAATATAGCTTACACTCTCATTTTCTGCAGATAGCTCAGTCAATATACCACATATTTTTTTACTATTTAATGTAATATCATTAGGCCATTTTATAAGAGCTTCTAATCCCAAACTGTTCAATGATTTTGCAACTGCCGCACCAGCTACTAATGTCAAAAATGGTGCATTTTGTATTTTGATTTCAGGCTTTAATATTAAAGACATCCAGATTCCTTCACCGGAATTTGAAGTCCAATTTTTACCTAATCTGCCTTTTCCAGCAGTTTGTTCTTCACTAATGATAAGTGTTCCATGTGTATTGTCTTTTGCAATTTCCTTTGCATACATATTTGTTGAATCCACTGTATCCAAGTACAATATGTTTTGACCAATAAAATCTGTCTCTAAGTTATTTTTTATCCTTTGTATATCCAACTAAATCCACCACCAATTCTTGTTAAGTCTACTAAAATTTTAATATAAGTTACTCTAAAAAACAAATAAAAAAAGAGTTACATCAAAGCGAACTTTAAATCGCCTTTGATATAACTCTCTATAATCTTTATATAATTGACCTAATCGTCTTTATTTGAATCATCATCTTTAACTGAATCATCGCTCTTTTTAAATTCGATCACATTTTTTGATTTATTTTCTTCTTTAAGATTTTCTACATTGCTTGTTTCTACTGTAGTAGCTTCTTCACCACTACCTAGAGACAATTCTTTGTTAAAAGCCTTTAAGAATTGATCTGCATCAAGAGTTTCGTAAAGTAGTAAAGCTTGAGCTACATACTCTAGTCTATCCATATTATCTAGTAATATTTTTTTGGTCATTCCATATGCTTCATCTACAATCTCTTTTACTTCTTTATCTATTTCAAAAGCTACAGACTCAGAGTAGTGTCTAGTACTTGAGAAACTGTTTCCTAAGAATACTTCATCTTGACTGTCGAATGACATAGGTCCAAGCTTAGTGCTCATACCGTATTTAGTAACCATACCTCTTGCAGTTGCAGTTACTCTCTCCAAGTCATTAGAAGCTCCTGTAGAAATATCTTTTAGTATCAACTCTTCAGAAACTCTTCCTCCAAGTAAAACTACTATGTTTTCTTCCATCTCATTTTTAGTTGCGTAGAATTTGTCTTCTACAGGTAATTGCATTGTGAATCCACCAGCCATACCTCTTGGAACTATAGTAACTTGATGTACAGGACTTACATTTTCTTGTACATGCGCACATATTGCATGACCTGCTTCATGGTAAGCTGTAAGTCTTCTTTCCTTTTCACTTATTACTCTAGACTTCTTGGCCGTACCTGCAATAACTTTTGTGATAGCCTCTTCTATAGTTTCCATCTTTATTTTCTTTTCTCTTTTTCTAGCAGTTAATATTGCTGCTTCATTCATAAGATTCTCTATATCCGCTGGAGTAAATCCAGGTGTTCTTCTAGCTAACACATCCATCTTAACAGATTCATCAAGAGGCTTGTTTCTAGAGTGAACCTTGAATATAGCTTCTCTACCTTTTACATCTGGCGTACCAACTACAACCTGTCTGTCAAATCTACCAGGTCTAAGTAACGCCGGGTCAAGAATATCTGGTCTATTTGTTGCAGCCATTATTATTATTCCTTGGTTTACACCAAAACCATCCATCTCGACTAACAATTGGTTAAGAGTTTGCTCTCTCTCGTCGTGTCCACCGCCAAGGCCAGCACCTCTTTTTCTACCAACAGCATCTATCTCATCGATAAATATTATAGCCGGTGAACTCTTCTTAGCTTGATCAAATAAATCTCTAACCCTTGAAGCCCCAACTCCAACAAACATTTCAACGAAGTCTGAACCACTTATACTGAAGAATGGTACTCCTGCTTCTCCAGCAACAGCTTTTGATAAGTATGTCTTACCTGTACCTGGAGGTCCAACCATAAGCATTCCCTTTGGAATTCTGGCTCCAAGCTCAATATATTTTTTTGGATTCTTTAAGAAGTCGACAACCTCTTGTAAATCCTCTTTTTCTTCTTCTAGTCCAGCTACATCTTTAAATCTGACTCTCGTCTTTTCATCATCTTTATGAACTTTGGCTTTTGATTTACCAAAACTCATAACTTTTCCGCCACCGCCTTGAGACTGGTTCATAAATACAAACCAAAGCACAACCATAAGGAAAAGTATCAACATAGTCGGTAACATCTCAACAAACCATGGTGTTGTAGGACGAGGCTCCCCAGTAAGTTTTAATGTTCCTGCCTCCGCCTGGTCTAATACCTCATCGGCAAGTTTATCACCCATAACTTCTGTTGGAACATATGATTTAAACTTATAACGTTTTTCTTTAACACCTTTAGCAGTTTTCTCATTTTTTTCTGTTACTATCTTTCCTTCTTTATCTGCTTTTATTACTTTATTTTTGTCATCTAGTTTAACTCTTTCACCTTCGACTTGAGTTCCACTAATAAATTTAATTTCTCTTATTTGGCCTTTTGTCAGCTCACTGTAAACTGTCGAAAATTTTAGATTCTCTACATCTTCTTGTGGCTTATTATAAAGCTGTGCAACCCCAATTATAACTACGAAGATAATTATATAGAATCCAAACCCTTTAAGCTTCTTATCCAATATAGAAGTCCTCCTCTCACTGTTGTTTTTTCTATAAATTGTTAAAAGTAATTTTTAAGACTTCTCGTGTATTCTCATCAACTTTATAATCTTCACTGAGCCTATAATCACCTACACACATAACACCATTTTCATCTAGAACTATAGGTATCCTACATCTATCTTCCTTAGGTATTTTTAAATCTATAAACAAATCTTTAATTTTTTTACTACCTACGGCTAGTTTTACTTTATCACCTTGTTTTCTATTCCTAATTACTACCCCTCCCTTTATCTTGTTAAAATCAAATCCTTTAGAATTTTTTCCAAGCCTCATGCTTTTATATCTTTCGATACTGATAATTTCTGTCTGAACAACTTTATTTATCTCTTTTATTTTAATAAAGCCATTGTAAGGAACATTGTAACAAAATTCTACTTCATCAGTTACAAGTTCTTTATCTGTTAGTATTATACTATCTTTTTTCCTATATGCAAACATACCTCTTGGAAGTATTATCATTTTATCTATTTTAGAATTACTCTCTAGAGACATAACATCGTCAATATGTACTTGATCAATAAAGTTAGTATCACCTAGAACTTTTTTTATCCCATATCTAATTACTCTAGATTTCATTGCATTTTGAAGTTTTGAATAAGTCTGTATATCTATTTCTATGCCGTATTCGCTCTCTCCATGCTCTAAAACATCATTAAATACATTTTGCGCTTCACATTCTATGAAATCGCTGTCGCTTTTTAAGTTTTTACCCATTCTAACTATAGACTCTACTATATTAGAATTGAAATTTTCCTTCATATAAGGCAATAATTCTAACCTGATTTTATTTCTAGTATATATGCTTTCTAAATTTGTCTGGTCTATGCGCGGATTTAAGTTATGCTCTTCACAGTAATTTTCTATCTCATCTCTACTTAAATCGAGTATCGGTCTAATTAAACAACCATCTCGCATATATTCTATACCTCTTAAGCCTTGAAGTCCTGTGCCCCTCATCATACGCATTAGAATAGTCTCTGCTTGGTCATTCATGTTGTGACCTAGAGCTATTTTGTCTGCATGAGTTTTTTCTCTTATTTCGTAGAACATTTCGTAGCGTTTTCTTCTAGCTCCATCTTCCAAAGATATTCCATTATCTTCGCAGTATTTTGGTATATCAATTGATTTCACAAAAAAAATAATGCCCAATTCCTCGCATAGTTGAGATACAAATAAAGCATCCCTTTGAGCTTCTAAACCCCTTATTTGGTGGTTTAAATGGGCTGCATATATTTCTATATCTAATTCTTCTTTTAATCTATTTAAAACGTGCAATAGACACACTGAATCAGGTCCACCAGAAATGCCTAAAACAATCTTATCACCTTTTTTAATTAAATTGTGATTTTTTATTGTATTCATAACTTTTTCAAATACCATATCAATCCCTCTTATACTTAGTTTTTATTAACTTAAAGTATGTTTTCTATAAAAAACTCTTAAATCCTTGTTTTTTAAGATTTTTAAGTTTTATATAAATACAATAATACCAAATAAATTAATTAAAAGGTAGTTTTTTAACTACCTTTATAAAATTTCTCAAAATAATTAGAGCTATTCAGCTTTAAAAATCTTTATATTTATATCATTTACTCCAGAGAATAAATCTTGTATCACAATATTATAGTTTATATTTACTTGTACACTGCCGTCTTCATTAAATGCTATCGACAAGGAATTAGTCTTAACATCCATGAAAAACACACCTTGTGGAGTTTTGTATTTAGTAGTAGTTAAAACACCTTCATTGAATGTCATAAGCGAATTAACATGTCCAAATTTCTTTATGCTTATCTCGCCTTCTTTAATTTTTATTGTGTTAGTGACTTCAAACCCTTCATCTGCATCTTTATAGATTACATATACTCCGTCTTTTTTATAGTATATCTTGCCTGATGTCTTTAATCTAATAATATCTACTTCATTATCTCCGATTTCTTGTCTCGTATTAATATCTATATTTACATTCAAAATACTTTCCTCCAAATATCTACATGACAAATTAGTATTTTTGTATTTCTACTTTGTTTACATCTGTTATCTCTTTTTTCAAGAATTCATTTGCTATTGACGAAAACTTCTCTGGTATATCAGATACATAGTATTCATACTTTACACCTTCCCCGTTTTCATTGTTTAAGTCACCTTGATCCTCTAGTACTTTTTTTAGATCCATTGCTGTTTCTTTTGCCGGATTTACTAATTTTATATCCATACCTAATTCTTCCCCAATAGTCCTTTTAAGTATTGGGTAGTGTGTGCATCCCAACACAAGACAATCTATATCTTGATCCTTTAATTCTTTTAGGTATCTCTTTGCTGTAAGTTTAGCTACATCTGTATTTGCCCAACCTTCTTCTGCAATTGGAACAAATAAAGAACATGCTTTGTCTACTATTTTTATATCTTTATTCAACTTTGCTATTTCTTTATTGTAGGCCTTTGACCTTATTGTACCTTCAGTCCCGATTATTCCCACTATATTATTTTCAGTAGTATTTGCAGCTGTTCTAGCACCAGCTTCAATTACTCCTAGTATAGGAATATCGTAATGATCTTGAGCTTCTATTAAAGATCTAGCTGTAGCTGTATTACATGCTATTACAATAGCCTTTACATCCTTACTTCTAAGGAAATTTATAGCTTGAAATGTATATTTCATAACAGTTTCTTTAGATCTCGTACCATAAGGTACTCTTGCCGTATCTCCAAAGTAAACTATATTTTCATTTGGTAATATCTTTGTTATCTCTTTTAAAACCGTCAATCCCCCTAGTCCCGAGTCAAATACTCCTACAGGTCTATCACTCATTCACTACACCCACTTTGCTTTTACATTATGTTTTCCATTTATATGTTTTTTAGATATTTTTGTATTTAGTTATATATTCTATTGATATTTCAATTTATCGTTTCTTATAAAATTATTACCTAAATGATAATTATAGATTATTTTAACAAAAAAATAAAGGAGCTATCCTTAAATAGAATAAATTTTCTAAAAAAGATAGCACACAATTTGCTTCCTTATTTTTATTTATATCTTTTATTAATTATCTAAAGAATAAAGTCTAAAAATCAATACTTAAATAGCAAAATAGATATCTATATGTCTACTTGGGTTTTTCTTTTATTTCATATAATAAATTTAAAATGATTTTTCTATTTTTTCCATTATTTCAACAATTTTAAACTTCATCTTAGTTTTACCTGCACTATCTCTATTTTTTTGAGTTATAAGCTTATACTCTTCATCAGATAATACACTTCTAAGTTTCTCATCCGTCTCCTTATCTATAACTCCATTTTCCTCATCTACAAAGCATAGTGGTGGAAACATCACACACCACCAATTTTTACCCTCACCTTTTCCAATCACAACTTTTAATGCCTTATACTCTCCCGCTGGCAATACCATGTTAGAATACTGTTTTGTAGGGAATTTGCTGTATGTAATACCTACCTTCACATTGTAGTCGTAGCCATTTGCAGCTATAACTTTATTACTTATATTCATTAAGTTCTTGTACTCACTTTTTATTATTTTTTCACTTTCTTCTATGCTTTTAGATTTTTTCAGTTTAGGTTGAAGGTATGATATTATCTCATCTCTAACCTTTAGTTTAAGCGCCTGATCTTCATCTGAGTCGCTATTTGCTATTACATGAAATCTTATCAACTTTTCCTTGTAATTTTTAGATATATTATTTATTTTAAGAGCTTCACCACTTATAGTAACGGTCATTATTGTTATAACTGATACTAATCCAAGTATTAAAACTACTAATCTCATCTTTCTTATCTTCATCAAACTGCCCCCTTTATGATTTTACTATCTTGGAGTATAACCAGAAGCAGCTGAATTATTCATATTTTACTTGAACTTTGTAAGTTAATTTATAATAATTTATAATTAGAAGAAATAATACATAAAATAAAGAAGCACCTGATTAAGAGTTCAGATGCTTTAAAACTCAAGTAATAGTCAATACTCTTGTATTGTTGATATAAAAATTATAATGAGCTTATTCTTGGTTTAAAAAATTAACTGCAAATTGCGAATGAAGTGCTGCTCCATATTTTAAAAAGTCCTCGTCAACTTTGAACTTTTCATGGTGAGGTGGATAAATACATCCCTTCTCAACATTTTTCGAGCCTAGCCAAGCTGTTACTCCCTTTGCATACTCTAAGTAAAAAGACATGTCTTCTGATGCCATCAGCTTATTTAATTCAACCACTCTATCTTCACCGAATAACTCAAAAGAAGATCCTATTGCAACATCTGCAAGTACTTCATCGTTGTATACACTTAATGCACTTTCTTCTATATTTACATCTACCTTTATTTCATAAGCATCTGCAATAGCCTTGGCATGCCTTTTTATTGCTTCATGAACTCTGGCTCTAGCTTCTCTTTCAAATGACCTCATCGATATATCCAGTTCTGTGTACTTAGCTATTATATTTGCTTTTGTGCCTCCGTTAAATTTTCCTACCGACACAACTATAGGTTCTTGAGCATCTACATTTTTAGTAATAATTCCTTGAATATCTGTGACAAACATAGCTGCTGGGTGTATTGTATCATTTGCTAGATGTGGAGTTGATCCATGACCTGATACCCCTTCAAATTTCACGTATATAGTATCACATCCTGCTTGTATATAACCTTTATTTATGGCTAGTTTTCCTACTTCTATTTCAGGATAATTGTGTATTCCAAAACATGCGTCTACACCTTTCATCCAACCTTCTGCTATTATTCTCTTGGCTCCTTCAAACGTTTCTTCAGCTTCTTGAAAGAAGAACCTTACTTCTCCTTTTATCTGATCCTTCATCTCTGATAAAAGTTTTACAGCACCCATCAACATTGAAGCATGCGCATCATGACCACAAGCGTGCATTCTTCCATCCACATTTGATTTAAAATCTACATCTGATTCCTCTTGCATTGGGAGTGCATCTATATCCGCTCTAAGCACTACTGTTTTACCTGGCTTATTGCCTTTTATCCATGCTACAACAGACGTTCTGCCAGCTTTCTTATAATCAACACCTATTTTTTCTAATTCTTCTATTATTCTTGCTTGTGTTCTAACCTCTTGACCACTTAATTCAGGATTTTCGTGCATTTCTCTCATAAATGCTATTATATAATCTTCAATTCCTTTCGCCCTGCTTAGTATATCTGACATATTAATACTCCATTCTTAAATGTATTTTCTATTTTTATTTATCTTACTTAAATTTTTATACTAGAAAGTACTAACTTCTATATAGAATAAATGTTAGTACTCTCTGTATTGTTGCTGTTTTTTTAGATTTATTTTTGGTTAAGGAAGTCTAATGCAAATTGAACATGTAGTGCTGAGCCGTATTTTAAGAAATCTTCATCAACTTTGAATTTTTCATGATGAGGAGGATAAACACAGTCCTTAGCTTTATTGCCTGAACCAATCCATGCGAATACTCCTTTTGCATGTTCAAAGTAGAACGACATATCTTCTGATCCCATAAGTTTTGGCATATCATCAAGACAGTCATCTCCAAATACTTCGTGAGCTGATTTTCTAGCTAGTACAGTTAAATCATCATCATTGTATACACTTAATGTACTTGGTATTATCTCTATATCAACTTTTATTTCGTATGCCTCTGCTATTGCTTTAGCATGTCTTTGTAAAGCTTTAAGGGCTAAATCTCTTACGTCTTTATTGAAATATCTTAATGATATATCGAGTTCTGTGTATTTTGCTACTATATTTGCTTTTGTACCTCCTGAAAATTTACCTACTGATATTACTATCGGCTCTTGAGCATTTACATTTTTAGTAACTATACCTTGTATATCTGTAACAAACATTGCTGCTGGATGTATTGTGTCTTTTGCTAGATGTGGAGTTGATCCATGTCCTGAAACACCTTCAAATTTAACGTGTATAGTATCACATCCTGCTGATATATACCCAGGATTTATAACTATTTTACCCTTTTCAACATCTGGAAAGTTATGCATACCAAAGCAACCGTCTACACCTTCCATACCGCCATCTGCTATTATTAATTTTGCTCCTTCAAATGTTTCCTCTGCTTCTTGGAAGAAAAATCTTACTTCACCATTTATTTGATCTTTCATTCCTGATAAAAGCTTTACTGCCCCAAGTAGCATAGCTGTATGTGTGTCATGCCCGCAAGCATGCATTAAACCTTCTTGCGTTGACGCATATTCAACACCTGATTCTTCTAATACTGGTAGAGCATCTATATCTCCCCTAAGCATTACAATTTTACCTGGCTTGTCACCTTTTATCCACGCTATAATTGAAGTTCTTCCTGCTTTTCTATATTCTACCCCAAGCTTTTCTAATTCTTCTATTATTCTTGCTTGTGTTCTAACCTCTTGACCACTTAACTCTGGATTTTCGTGCATTTCTCTTCTGAAAGATACAATATAATCTTCAATCCCTTTTGATTTATCTAGTATATTTGGCATAATATCACCTTACCCCCTTATATATATTCTTTGCTTTTGTCTCTGTTGCTAATAATGCAAATACAAATGATACTACAACTGCCATTACTGGAACAATAAATGCCCCTCTATATGAAGCTGCAAGGTCTAAACCTTTAGCTAAATTTGCATCAACAAATTTACCACAGATTACTGGTAGTATTGCTGCAAAGAAGAATCCACAAACATTAACTATCGACATTGACATACCCGCTAACTTTGGGTCGTTAACTTCTTTACCAAGCGACCAACAAATTACTCCTATTGATCCTGCTACACCTATCATTATTGAAGCTACTGTTACTAACCATAATGGTATGTTTGAACCCATAAACACTAGGATAGCCCAACCGATTATTCCTGTTGCTGAAAGCACCAACATAGGTATCTTTCTATTTTGCATTGTATCTGAAATCTTACCAACTAATAAACATGCTACCCCTGAACCCAATAGACATAAAGAAACTATATTAGCTGCTGCTGTTTTGGTTATATCAAACGTTTCCATCAAGTATGGAACGCCGAATGTACCTGAGAATAATAACGTTGATCCATTTATTGTCCCAAAAGCTACTGCTGGGAACCAAACTTTAGGGTTTTTAATTATTGCAAACAATTGTTGCATGATACTTTCAGATTGCCCTGAAGGAGTTGATTGAACTGGATTTACTTCTGGTAGACCTTTTTCGCTAGGTGTATTCTTGATGAATACCATCACTAGGAAAGCAAGAGCTACAGATATGACACCCATTGATAAGAATGAAGCCCTCCAACCTACTAAACCAACTATTATTAAAAGTGGTGTCTGTGCGAGTAATCCACCTAAACTTCCTATAAAACTTGTAACTCCACTCATTGTAGCGAAATCTTTTGCTGGGAACCAGTTAGCCTGTATCTTAAGTATAGATAAGAATACAACTGATACACCTAAACCAACAAGAAGTCTACTTAGGTACGCAAACATTATAGTACCTGAGAACGAAAATAATATTGAACCAACTGCGGCTACAATACTACCAGCTATAACTGTTTTCTTAGGTCCTAAATAATCGACTAAAATCCCTGTAGGCACTTGCATAAATGTATATGCGTAGAAGTACATTGCACCTAAATTTGCTATTTGTGTTGCAGTCATCCCAAACGACTGCTCTAAATCTCCAACTATAACTCCAACTGACATTCTGTGGAAGAATACTGTAAGATAAATAACTACTAATATACCCCACACTACCCACCTATACGAACTTGCTTTAGATTCATTTGTTATGATACCGTTATTTTTCGACATTCTTTTTCGCCCCTTTCAATTGCTTCGAATATTTATTTTGCAATTTATAATTCAATTTATAAATAGTTTAATTTATTCTGAAAAATATTTCATCGTTCTTTGGAAACAAATAAATCCTATTTTTTTTGTATCTATAGAACATATGAAATTCAATATTGCCGAGTATAAGCGAACATTGTCAAACTTTTCAGATAAAATAGATCGTACAGATGCTTTTAGATATTAATATTGAAAACAAAAAAAGCCAGGTTGATTTCCCAGCTTTAAATAAACTATTGTATTTTTTAAAATCAAACTAATCGAACATCTGATATATTCTAACCGCCAATAACAGATTCATTCTAGATTCTGAATTATTTAAATCATCTTTCATCAATTCACAAATTTTCTTATATCTATACTTCATTGTATTGTAATGTACAAACATATCTTTAGCTGAATTTTTTAAATTCCAATCATTATCTATAATACACAAAAGAGTCTTTAAAAGCTCTGAATTATAATTTTTATCGTGTTCTAAGATAGCAGATAATTTTTCTTTATAAAATTCTTTTGACTCTTCATTTTTATAAATTGTATATAGAAGTCTGTACACGCCAAGTTTATCGTATAATATAGTAGCGTCATGACCTTTGTGAATTATCCTACCTATCTTTATCGACAAACTAGCTTCTTCATAACTTTTATGCGTTTCCATTACATCGGTCTTTGTGCTTCCAAACCCTACTGTTGCAGTAAACTTATGTTTACTGGAAATAGCTATTCTTAAATCATCACCCAACTTTTTTAAATACTTATCAAAATCGTTTTCTCTCTTTTCGTCTAACTGTATCACAAATACAATACTATCACTGAATTTAACATATGCTGTGTCATTGTACATTATTTTCATAAAGTCAATACAAGTATTCAGTATTTTTTTACTTTCATTCTCAATCCTATCGATATATGATTTATTTTCGAGCTTTATATACTCCTCTTTAAAATCATCTATATCGACGACCATTGTGCATATATTCCCGGAGAAATTCCATCCATATATTGAAGCCCTACTTTTAATCTCGTCTTTAGACTTAATATTATTCATAATGAGGTCTTGTACAAATTCATTTTTATGTCTCTCTTTTATCTGCATACTTGATATCTTTTTCTGTATATCTAATATTATCGCTGTATTTACATGTGTCAAAGCATTGTTTGCATCACTATCAATGGTAAACCCATTATCATTTAAAAATATGATGTAACCGTACGTCTCATTATTCACACCAATTCTATAATGATCATATTTCTCAAGTATTGATTTTATATTAAGTTTTTTTATACCTTCGTACAAATGATTTTTGTTATTAGAAAAATACATCTTTTGGAAATGTAAATCATAATAGAGTACATCTTCCTTTAGCAAACCAGCCAATACATCTATTATCACTTGCATTCCTTCATTGTTTATAACTATGTTAGAAAACTTATTGTTTATTTCTTCTGATATCTTAAGTGATTCTGATTGGTGGTCTATTATTTGTATAAGGACAGGGTTTATGACATCTATGAATGCAAACCTCATGGGTACATTAATTATCGGAAAGTTTAATTCGTCAGCTACTTGTCTAACATCGTCTGGTAAAACTTTTATAAATCTAGATAGTTTCAAAAACATCGATGACATCCCGTTATTGTGTAATTTTCTAATTGTATCTGTAAACAGATCTGGATTTACTTTAAATATATATCCACTACACAATACAATTTCATTGCCTGTTGTCCATGGAAACGGATCAGGTGCATCCATAACTGTTATAGATTTTACAATTCTGTCCAATCCCTTTTCTCCAGCAATAACCTCCATACCTTCAAACTGTGGGTTATTTAAAATATCTCTTACAGTCGTTTTCTCTCCCAAAATACTCCTCCTTAATATTTATTTATACGATTCTAGTATTTGAATAAAAGAAAAAGAAGGTTTCCCTTCTTATAATTCTGCGCTTTTGAGTGTTGCATTATTAATTATATACTCTTCGCTATTTTTAATATGATTTAACGCGTATTTTTCAGCTTCTGTGACATCGCCATCTATTATCGCTTTTATTAATTTTTCATGTTCGTCAGCTATTCTAAGTGACATATCATAATCACTCATATAGGACAATCTAAATTTATATTCTTTTTCCCATATAATCTTAGTCGACTTAGTTAGAGATTTGTTATTTGCTATACTAAATATGCAGTGGTGAAGTTCTATATCCATTTCAGAGATCGTCACCATATCATTCTTGTTTCCTTTTTCAGTGAGTTTTTTAAATCTTTTTGAAATTTGTTTTAAGTTTTCAATATCTATATCATTTCTCTTTTTAGCTGCCAATTTTGCCGCTAAACTCTCTAAAGTTGCCCTCACTTCCAATACATCTAGTATCTCTTTTAATGACATATTGGTTACATACGCACCTTTTCTAGGCAGCATCACTACTAAGTCCTCAAGTTCCAGTTTTCTAATAGCCTCTCTTACAGGTGTCCTGCTAACTCCTAAACCTTCTGCCAATTGGATTTCCATAAGCCTTTGCCCTGGTTTTAATCTACCTGTTAAAATTGATTCTCTTAAATTTTCAAATACTACATCTCTCAATGGTCTATAGTTATGCAAATCTAACTTAAGCAAGTTATACATTGATTTCAACCCCTTTATCACTATTATTAGTAAAATATACTTGTTCATACCTTTTCAATAGTTCCAGTTTACAGTTCAATGCATCCTCTTGATTTTTAAATATCCCAAAAACAGTCGGACCACTACCACTCATCAAAGCCCCTAAAGCATTGGCACCCATAATAATACTCTCAATTTCATTTATTTGTCTATGCTTCTTTGATGTTACACTTTCCAATACATTTACCATGTTTTTAGAGACGGATTCTAGATCTTCTTCTTCAAGTTTATTTAGCAAAAATTTTGTATTAGGTCTTGAATTTATTACTTTCATATTTAAATCCTGGTATACATCTTTTGTAGATACAAATAAATTCGGTTTGCAGACTACAATGTTTGTCCCATATGGAAGACCCTTTATATCAGTCAACTCTTCTCCTATATTTTGAGCAAGAGCCGGTCTTCCAGATATACAAAACGGTACATCTGCACCCAATTTAACCCCTATATTTTTAAGTTCAGTTTCTGTTAGGTTTAGATTCCATAATTTGTTGAGTCCTACTAACACTGCTGCTGCATTAGAGCTTCCTCCAGCCAGACCTGCCGCTATAGGAATATTTTTTTCTATATATATTTCTAAACCTTTTGATATGCCAAACTCTTTTTTAAACAGTTCTGCAGCTTTATAAGCTATATTGCGTCTATCTAAAGGCATATTTGAGCTATTGCTTCTAATTTTTATGCTATTATTATCTATTTCTTTTATTTTGATAATATCGTACAAATCTATCGATTGCATGATCATCTCTACTAAAGAGTATCCATCTTCTCTTTTTCCTACAACATCTATAGATAAATTTATCTTAGCTCTACTCTTTAATTGTATAAACCCCATAACTGCCTCCCGTATCATGAATTCAAATTCAATTTGTTATATATTAATTATACTATAAAATATCCGTTTTCCTCATCACCTTTTAAAGATTTTAAAAAAAGCTAGCTTTTTTTACAGAATTTTGTAATTTTTACATTTAGAGATAATTAAAATTAAAATAGAAACAAAGGGTAGAAATTATGAAATACACTTCATAATTTCTACCCTTATAATAAATCATAAATCTTATCGTTTCAGCTATTCACTCGATTTGAAGCAATTCATTCTTCTGAGACAATTTCCTAGCAAAACTATTCTTCTTATTGTTTCCCACATACTATACTATATAATTATCTATCCTAGCATAGCAACTTTCTTTTCAAGTATCAGGCATTTACCCTCTTGAATTGGCTCTTCTAGACTAATCTCATTTAACTCTGCTATTTCACTTTCAGTCGTGTTGTACTTTTTAGCTATGTTCCAGAAAGTATCTCCTTTTTTACACATATAAACGATTATACTTGGTGCATTTGACAAGTCGTACGGACCTTGATCTTCCCCTTTTACTATAAAACTCTCTGTATTTTTATCTAAGGCTTCTGTAACTCTTTTAAGTCTTATTGTTAAATCTATTTGATCTCTATTTAAATCGGCATCTATCTTATCAATCGTCGCAGTATTAAACACATTAGATACATCTGTCATATTTTCTATAGCCATGTCGTGTTCAAAAGGAATTTCTTCGCTTATTTTGTATACCATTTTTAGTCCTTCAACTGGTATATACAGAATGTCGAGTTTTAATATTCCTTGTATAAAGCTTTTATTTTCTTCTACAAATGAATTTTCTATAGACGTTGTACAGCACACACTAACTAGATCTTTTATCTGTATGTCGTCGTTATCATTTCTAAGAGTCTCTCTAACTGTAAATGTATCTTCAAAGTTGCTTAAGACTTTGTTTAATTTTATAGGTTTATGATCAAACTTAATCATTGTATGTGGAGAATAAGCATCTTGTAATACCTCTCTTGTTACTTCATCGGTTACTTTAACTTTACAAAAAGCAGTACAGTCTATTTCAAGCACTCCATTAGTACTGTCTGAGCTCTGTCTAAAGTTGTGATTAAAATCGGACATTGTAAGTAAAACTTCCTCTTTCATTCCATCGCTTACTCCAGCCATCTCTACAAATTGAGTAAAATCTATACCTATTCTATCAAGTTCAACTAACTCGTTTTCATAAGTGCTTGCTAGAGGGTTAACTTCTAATACTCCACCTACAATAACTTTGTTGTCTGTTACTCTGCTTTCTTTTACTCTAATGCAAGGATTTAAGCTTATAATCGATTGTATTTCATCAGTATTTATATTTATAGTATCTCTTATCGAACTTTCAGACTGTTCAAGACCCACTATATCTTGGAATTTTATCTCTTTTCTGTGCTTTTGTATGCCTTCTACTTGAGCGACATCTTTTACTATGTCTAGTGCCTGCTTTTCAAATAAGCTACCTCTAACATTCATAAGAGCTCCTATTTTAAGCTTTCTTTCATTCATAATAGTACAATCCATGTGCTCGACCTCTGGGAAAAGCATGTGATCCATATTGTGAAGCACATTGTCCTTTTCTACTACTTCATTTATATCTATCTTTCCATCTACATTTGATACAGTCTTTTTATCATCAGCTATGTAAATAACATTGTAGTTAAAGCTTCCTCTAAAAAGTACCTTTCCATCAGTTGCCTCTACCTTTCTAAACGATATGTACCCTTCTGTTTTGACGATTTCATAGACATCCATCTTTTTATCTGGCACAACTGTTTCCGCTTCAATAAAAGTTTGGAATTTTCCAAAGTCTATTCTATTATCAAGTTTAATTACATCTTTAATAAGTTCCATAGTTTACCCCCCTAATACAAAAATAAAATATCACACTATATTTATATTAAAAAAACAACAAAAAAATTACACCTATTTAAAATAGGTGTAATTTTTAACTTATCTGTAAATTATCTTGATCTCTGTATACTTGCAATTTAACATTAGATGTCAATAGGTCCGAATAACTGTATGATACCCTTGGGTATCCATTACTTTCATCATCTAATTTTATAACAAACACGCTTGGATATACTTTCTCAAGTATACCTTCTTTAGTAATAATCTGCTTTCTTCCTTTATTGGCCTTCAATAAAATTTTCTTGCCAATGTGTCTTTCTAAGCTCATTCTGATCTTATCCAGAGTTTGAACAGTAGCCACAAAATCACCTTCTTTAACGTTTATATGTTTACATAATATCATAAATAAACATACTTGTCAAATCCATAAACAATAATTTTATATTTTTTTGAAATAAAAGTCAATACTTTTTCAAAATTTTATTAAATTATTGTGATTTTTTTACTAAATCATCGTTTTTGGCATGGCCCACCTAAATTTTCCTCTAGTTTCTGATCCTCCTACTCCCTTTATTCCTGTGACTGTTTGATCTATTACTTCTTCTATAGGAACTACCACATCGATTCTAGAACAAGCTATTTTTTCAACAATAAAAACAGGGTCTAACGCGTGTATCATTATTCTTCCAGGAGAACTCGCATAGTTAGCCCCTGCTCCTATTATTTTTTCATAATTTGATTGGCAAGCCCCCGCAAATATAACCAAGCTATCTAAATTAGGTTGCCATTTTCTCGCTTCTTTTACTGCCTTTATAAAATTTAGTGAGTTTCTGTAGTTGTTTATATTCTCTATATTACCTCTCTTAAGCGTCATAGAGTCGTGACCAGTTACTACAAGTATATCTGGATTGTACTTCTCTAGCAGCCCTCTGACCTCTTTATATTGATTAGATTCTGATATTGCTACTCCAGCAGCTGGAATTCCCAATTCTGCGTATACATCAAGACATATATTTAAATACTCCTTATCACCATCGATTTGGAGCACTTTTCCTGGTATACCATATGTGTTAGAATTAGATTGAAGTTTAGGAAGAGCTCTTGTCATCTTCCTTTCTCTATCTCTAGCCTTTTTTACTGATCTAGTGAGTCTAGTCTCAACTTCTTTATCTATTAATATCTCCCTCAAATCAGGAGCTGTAACCGATACTAAATCATCTAATTTAGCGTCTGCTATAATTCTAAAGGCAACTCCCTTTAAAATAGCTATTTTATCCCCTGTTTCGTCTACACCAAAAGATACTATTTTGAAGA
Source organism: Metaclostridioides mangenotii (assembly GCF_017873185.1). GTDB lineage: Bacteria > Bacillota > Clostridia > Peptostreptococcales > Peptostreptococcaceae > Metaclostridioides > Metaclostridioides mangenotii. The sequence continues at coordinate 150,762 of NZ_JAGGJX010000006.1, read as the reverse complement.
TTATATCTTTATTATATGATTCTCTAGCTACAACGTCTCCTATCTTCATAGTAAATAAACCTCCAATAAATTATTCTTAGTCTATACTATGTTTAATGCAAAGATTTGTTTACAGCTACGACATTACACTTTATAAAACATCCTTGATTACTCTAAGTACATTTTTATTGTAAATTTTCTCTATTTGGTCGTCTGAGAAGCCTTCTTTTTTTAATGGATCGTACAATTTATCCATTTCAGATACATCTTTTATTTCTACGTTTGATTCTATACCATCAAAATCAGATCCAATTGCTATTACATCAATTCCTCCAACATTGTATATATGTTTAATATGATTTACCATATATTCAATCTTACTTTCAATTCCTTCATTGTCACTCAAAAACGAATGGAAGAAGTTTATCCCTGTCACGCCTCCACTATCAGCGAGTATTTTAATCATATTATCACTCAAATTTCTAGTATGATTAGTAACTTCCCTAGAGTTTGAATGAGTAGCTATAAATGGTTTTTTAGAAAACTCAGCTACTTCATAAAAACCTCCATCCGATATATGTGAAACATCAATAAGCATACCGTACTCGTTCATTTTACAAACAACTTCTCTTCCAAAATCAGTAAGTCCTTTATCTATATATTTTGCCTCATTGTGAGGGAAACAAATTTCATTTTTATGATTCCAGCTAAGAGTCATCATCCTTACACCTAAATTGTAAAACTTTTTAAGATTATCAATATTTCCTTCCAATACAGCACCTTCTTCTATAGACATAAGCGCCGTCACTTTTCCATCCGATTTATTTTTCATTATTTCATCGTAGTTTGTAGCTAGTTTTATAACATCTTTATTTTTATCCATTTCACTATGAAACTTTTTCGCCATACTCATACAGTATTTGTATGGATTTTTTATTTCATCAATATCTACATAAAGTGCAAAAGTTTGAGCCAAACAATTGCCTTTTACTAGTTTTTCAATGTCTACGTGAAAATCATTTGATCTAAGTCCGTATTTATCTATATCTTCCATAAGTTTTGATACTGTATCGCAGTGTAAATCAATGAACTTCATAATTAATTTCCCCCACTTCTCATGAATGTTTTTATTAATTCTCTAAGGCAATTCTCAAACTTGCTATTATCTACTTCTTTTCTCTTCTTAGGGTTAGACGTTCTAAACCCTCCTCTTCTTGCAGTGCTATTTAAATGCCTTTCAAATAACATTTGATCTATATTATCTAATGTATATAAAAATCCATTTTGATGTATTACAAAAGCTTTTTTTGCTAGAGACATAGAAGCCAATCCGTAATCTTGAGTTACCAGTACATCATTCTCTTTAAGCTTGTTTACAATTGCAAAATCAACCGAATCTGCTCCTTTGTCTACCACTACAACTTTACTGTATCCATCGTTGATCTCATGTGTTGTATCTGTAAACATATATACTTCTAATCCAAACTCTTTTGCCACTTTAACTACCTCTTTTTTAACTGGGCAGGCATCTGCGTCTACAAAAATTACCATAATCTCTCCAATCCATACTAATTTAAAAAACTATCTCACCATAATTCTATATTTAAAATTATATTGAGATAGTTTCAGTTGACAATATTAAAATTTTATGCAAAATAGCTATTACTTACCACAACATTTTTTGTATTTCTTCCCACTTCCACACGGACACGAATCGTTTCTTCCTATTTTTTCTTCTTTAACTACAGTCTTAGATTTTTTATAGTCTTTGATAACTTGTTTTCTATGATCTAATGAAAGGATATCATCCCAACCTGTAAGACCGTATAGCCAATGAGCTTCTACGTTTACCATATTAAAGAATAGTTTTTCCCAGTCTATTTTTAAAGATATTTCAGAATCACCTTCTACATCCTCTAAGACTATCTCTTCTTTTAAGCTTTCACTTATTCCATCTATGAATCCCATAAAGTATTCATTTGATGTATTAAATTTTTCAGCAAGTTCACTTACCTTACCTTCTACAACATCCATTTTTTCATTTAAAATTTCGTTATATATACTAGCCTCAATTTTTAAATATTCTTCCCAAAATTTAACTTCGGCGTCTTGGCTTTCATGATTATCACTTAAATCATTCCAAGATTCAAATAAACTCATAAGTTTTCCTCCTAAATTACCTTATATTTATACATTGTATTTTGATTTATTCTACAAAATTTCTGTATTGGCTTTATTAACTATTACATTATATCATAATTAAACAATTCTTTTAACACCTTAATAGCATAGTTTTGATCTATAAAGAAAGGACTTGTCGCTACAGTTATAACAGAAGCTTTAGCTATATATCCTTTTATTTTACTAATCTTAAATTCGTAGTCAATATAGTCCATATCTTCTGAAAATATATCGAGATCAATATCCAGCACAAATTCACCACTTATGTCCAGATCAAATCCGTACAAGCTATCTATTATTATAGCTTCTGAAAACAAATTGAATTCTAGTGCCGGTTTAATAAAGCTCCCGACATTTAGCACTTCATTTGTATATCTAAATACATCATCTATATCTTCTATATTTACGTTATAATTTTCGGGAACTCTAGTATCTTTATGTTGGTCTACATGTACTAATTTACACCCTTTTGCAAATCCCCCTGATAAATAGCTCTTTATCCAGAAATAAAACGCATGGTTATGGTTATCAAATATATATATTTTTTTGCCTTCATAGTTGTATTCCACTAAATTTCTAAGCCCTTTGCAAAGCAATTCTTTCCCACATTCAACTTCATCAAAGCATACTTCATCCCCTAGTACAACATCGTTCAAACCGCCTTTTATAAGTTTTGGCACATATATTTTTTTATTTTTTCTTTCATTAAATGAAAATTTATTGTTACCTATAGGATTATCTATATAAAAACCAGTGTATCTATCCATAAACAGTTCACCCCTCTTATCTTATCTTCTATAGTATACAATCTTTTTTATATTATTTAAATATATACGATTTGATATTAAAGCATAAAATAATCAACTAGAGGTAATTTTATTCAATGCAAATTCAAATTCATTCAAACTATAATTAATAAAGGGGATGAACTAAATATTTTAGATCATCCCCTTTATATTATATACACAATAAATCCATTATGTTTTATATTATGTTAATTTTTATGCTGCTTTTGCGCTACCTTTTTTATTCATTTTCATAAGTATGTAAGTTGAGAATATACCTACAAATGCACAAACTACTGAAAGTATGAATATATAAGTGTATCCAGTTTTTCCGTACTTATCTAACCAGTTACCTGCTATTGTATAGTAGAAAGCATCTGGAGAGAATCCTAAGAATGATGCAAATCCAACTATAGCACCTGTAGTTTCAATAGATATATTTGATTCAGAAACTGTTGCGAAGTATATCCCTCTTGCACCAAATAGTATAACACTTAGTATTACCATGTTGATAACCGCTACCCACATGAAAGCTGAACTCTTTGGTATTACCAAGAATGCCGCTGTACTTACAGCCATTAATAAGAATCCTACAAATAATACCTTTATTGAAGATCCAACTTTATCAGTTACTATACCAGTAATAGGAGAAGCCCCCATTTTTATAACATAAGTTCTTATTATTGATAATGCAGAAACTACAGTTAAAGGCATAACATAAACTTCTGATAAGTATGGACTTAAGTAAGTCAAACTTGAGAATACTAAATAAACTGAGAATATTGTCAATCCTATTAACCAAGCTTTTGGCATAGTTATTACTTTTAAGAATGATGATATACTCATTCCACCACCTGACTTCTCTGTATCTTTAACATCTTCGATTAAGAAGTACAGTATTATTCCACACACTATTGAAGATATTGAATATAGCCAAACAACGTATTTAAAACCTACTGTTATAGCAGCGAATTTACCAAAGAAGTAAAGTCCTATAAATGATATTAATGTTCCAGCAATACCAGATAATCCTTCATAGAATCCAAACAGTCTTCCTTGCTCTGACTCATCTCCAAGCATTCTTATAACTTTAACTGAAGCAGGGAAGAATGTCATTATTGTAGTGAATCCCCATAAAATAAATATTACAACTAACATGCTGTAAGATGGGAATGTAGCGAAGTAGAATCCTAATAATCCCGATATAACAAGTGAAAGTGTGATAAGTTTTTTTACTGAGAATTTATCTGCAAACCATCCACCTATGAAATAGGATACCATAGCTACCATACCGTAAGTACTAAGTAAATTACCTATCTGAGTATGACTAAGCGATAAGGCTTGTTGCATAGGATCGTAAAATGCTGACTTCATATACGGCAAACTGTACATTGCAGTCATACCAAATGCCAATATGAAAATAATTGAAAATCGTTTAATATTGCTCTTTTTTTCCATTGTTTATCTCCTAATTATATTTAGTGACAGTGGATATATTTTACGGGTAGGTATCCACTAATTATCTTTTTAATTTATTTTATTTTTTTGATAGATAGTACAAAGTCATTTATTATATCTTTAGATGATTCAAGCCCAAAAGCTATTCTAATAAGGTTTTCTCCATCCATTTGAACAAGTGTATGCTCTTCACCTAAACTAGTAGCTATCGTACATACTTCTAGTGAATTCATTAATTTTCTACTAGCTTGGTCTCTAGTAAGTCCGTTTATTCCGTCTTTTAATTTAAACGAAACAACTCCACCTCCAAGACCGTTCATTTGAGTTTGGCATAAATCATGTTGAGGATGAGATTTTAAAGCTGGGTATTTAACTGTCTCAACGTTTTCATTACTATCTAGGAATTCAGCTACTGCTAAAGCATTTTCACAGTGTTTTTTAATTCTCATATCTAGAGTCTTCATTCCTCTTAATATCAACCAGGCATTTAGTGGAGACATTGAAGCTCCTGTGAAACAACATAGACTTGGCCATCTTACAAGGTCTATTAATTCTTTTGAACCAGAAACAGATCCGCCTAATGCGTCACCATGACCATTCATGTATTTTGTTAGACTGTGTATTACTAAATCAGCGCCTAAATCTAATGGCCTTTGAATTATAGGAGTTCCGAAAGTACTATCTACTATTAATAAACTTTTATTTTCATGTGCTATATCAGCAACCGCTTTTATATCTACTAAATCTAAAGATGGGTTTAAAGGAGTTTCTATATAAACTATTTTAGTGTTTGCCTTTAGCTCGTCCTTTATGTTTTGAGGATTTATAGCATCTACAAATGTAACTTCTACACCAAATTTAGCTAGTAACTCACTCATAAATAATTTAGTGTGTGAGAATATTCCACTTGAACTTACTATATGGTCCCCGCTTTTAACTAAAGCTAGTAATGTAGATGTTATTGCACCCATACCAGATGTACTTGAGATAGCGCTTTCTGCATTGTCAAGCATAGCTAATTTAGCTTCTAATTCTGTTAAAGTGGGATTACATTCTCTAGAATATACATAGCCCCAATTCATACATAACTCTTCAAAGTGCTCAACTGATTTAGCTGCGAAAGTAGCAGTTTGGTAAATCGGAGAAGCTAAAGATCCTGTTGTTGGATCTGGTTCGTGACCCCAATGAATTATTTTTGTTTCTAGCTCATGATTTTTATTCATACTCATTTCCATTCCTCCATGCTATTAATAAATATCGTTTTCACAATTAGTATTTCTTAACTTTATATATAAAATCCATTTTGCAAAAAAATACCATATTCTGAGAACTTATTCTGCAAATATATTTTATTCATTCGACATATAAATACTTTTTTCCCTGTGTTATAATATATTATAAACTCTATAGTTACTATAGAGTCAATCTCTTTTTTGTATAATATTTTTATAATTTAATGGTATTTTTATATTTTTTTCCATCATATGTATTAAAATTCTATATCAACAATAGAGTTTTTCTATTCTAGACAAAATTTAAGACAGTACAGGTACGTTTAATCCATATTATCGGATGTCTACATAATTTCAATTTACCTTCATACTGTCTTATTTACATTTATGATAATTAAGTTTTATTTTTTATTCTATAACACCAACTCCCCAAGTTCCACAAATATCAGGAGATATGGTTTCCATTACAGCATTATCACTTCCTCTAATAACTGAAATATCTCCCGAACTATAATTAGCTACATATATGATGTTTCTATGAACATCTAAAGCTATATCATAAGGTGCTACCCCTACCCTGATAGATCTTATAACTTTATCCAACACCCCATCAATAACCGATACCGTTCCGCTTGTGGCATTTGATACATATACAAGATTAGTAGCTGGATTAACTCGTAAAAACTGGGGTCTTTTGTCAACGACAACTTTATCTATAATTTTATTGCTTTCTCCGTCTAACACTGTAATATAATCTGTGCTAGACGAATTGTACCCAATGTATAATTTATTGTTATTAGGATTCACAGCAATTCCCGATGGCGCTGAGTCTACATCTACATATCCAATTACCGAATTTGAAATCCCATCTATAACAGTAATATTATTAGATCCATTGTTCGAAATATATATTGTGTTTGTATTTAAATTTATATCTATTTTAGCTTGCAAGCTTGCTTTCGGAGTCTTAATATTCTTTATTACTTTATTAGTTATCCCATCTATAACAGACACAAATCTCGAACCTCTGTTAGCTACATATACAAGATTTGTATTGGGATTTACCCTAACAAAGAAAGGTGAGTCTCCAACATCGATTTTTTTTACAACTTTATTGCTCTTTGAATCAATTACTAACACATTATTTCCGGTAATATTTGCAGCATAAACAAACTTAGTATAATTGTTTACATCAATACCTCTGACATCTGATGAAACTTTTATCTTTTCAATTATATTGTGATTTACGCCGTCTACTACTGAAATAACTCCTTTAGATGACTCTATTCCAAGTCCAGAAATATAAATATTGCCTCTTTCACTTTTACACCCATTCTCGATATCACACTTCAATTCGCAATCATTCACTGATAACAACCTCCTATCGAAGTAACCAAATAAATATTTAACTAATATTTATTTTATGTAAAGTGAATGTATATGTTCTTACTAAGAACATCTGCAAATTATTAAAGTCGACGTTTCAAAAACTAAATTAATATAGTTAGATTAATAAATACTGTTTTGTAAATTAAAAAGGGAGTATCTCAACTTCCGAGATGCTCCTTTTTTTACAAGTTTATACTAGACATCTAGTATCTATTTCTCTCTTTTTAACCTGTATTTGTATTTCAGTTAATAAATCATCCTTTTCACTGACAGATAAAGGATCTATTATTGGAATTTCATAAATATAATCCTCTACAGGTATTCTCTTGTACTCTACGTAATCTACAAGTTTTTTTATAGGCTCATAGTTTCCACTATAGTCTCCTTTATATGTCATACAAATAAAGTCTCCAGAAGAAATCTCTGAAATGTACTTTTGTGATTTTTCATTAAATAAATCTCTTTCAACTGTCACAAAGCTGTTTTCATAGTTTACTTTCTCTTTTTTTAGAAAATTATCTATAGATATAAGCCCACTTACTCCCCCATAGAAAACTGATATATTTTCTTCTAAAATATTAGCGATCTGTCTTCTCGACAGCTCTAAAGTTTCTTCGTGAGTAAGCCCTTCTTCATAGCTAATAGATAGAATACTTCTTTTAGTTATATGCTTTCTTACAATTTTACCGACTTCATCGGATTTAAAACCTTTTTCGATAGTATCTTTTTTAGAACTTAAAACTTTCTTAATAAGCTCCAACTCTTTTATTTTATCTTCAACCAATCCTATTTTACTGTTTAGTAGTTTAAGTATTTCTTCATTGCTGTTGTCTAGATTTAGCTTAATCTCTTTAAGCGACATTCCGAGATATTTTAAATACTTAATCAAATCAAGCTGTGAGAATTGATCTATAGAATAATACCTATAACCACTATCGAAATCGACATGTACTGGCTTAAATAAATCTATTTGATCGTAGTATCTAAGTGTCTGAATGCTGATTTTATGAAGTCTTGCCATTTCGCCTATAGATAAGTATTTAATCATGTGATCCACCCTCAATCATATTAAAATAAATTCCATGGATATTCATCGGGTTCTAAAGATTCAAATTCCATCTTTTCTTTTGTAGTTGGGTGAACTATCTCTATTTTTTGTGACCATAATGCTAACTGTTGCCCTACTTTATTGACTTCTTGTCCATATCTCTGATCGCCAAATAACGGATGATTTCTACTAGCAAACTGTACTCTGATTTGATGAGATCTTCCAGTTTTTAGATTAATTTCTACAAAATTTAAATTATATTTACTAGATAATAATTCAAAGCTTAATTCTGCGTTTTTAGCTTCTTTATGATCTTTATTTACTACACTGACCATATTTGTCTTTTTATTTTTATATAGGAAATCTTTGTATATATCGTTTTCCTTGTTAAAACTGCCATGCACGACAGCTCTGTAAGTCTTTTTAAATGTTTTATTTCTCACTTGCTCCGATAACCTCGACGCCGCTTTAGAAGTCTTGGCAAACACCATCACCCCTCCAACTGGTCTATCAAGTCTGTGAACAAGCCCGACAAAGACATTGCCTGGTTTATTGTATTTATCTTTCAAATATTTTTTAAGTAAATTTACCATATCTTTATCATTGGTCTGATCAGATTGAGATAGTATGTTTACTGGCTTTTCTACTACCAAAAGATGGTTGTCTTCGTATATAACTTTGACCACTATACGCTCTCCCATCTTCCAAATATTCCACATGGCAGTATTTTTCCGTCTCTAGATGCAGGTATTCCAAGCTCTCCTCCGTATATTTTCCCACCATTTACTTGCTTCCCTACAGTTGTAGATAACACATTTTCAAGAACTATAGGAGAAAAACCTGTAGTATAAGAGTTTATTAAGAAAAACAGAGGATCATCAGAAAGAACTCCCATGCAAAGCTCAACAAAACTAAATAGTTTCTCCTCTATTTGCCAAACTTCACCTTTTGGACCTCGCCCATAAGAAGGAGGATCCATTATTATAGCATCGTACTTCTTACCTCTTCTAATCTCTCTTTCAACGAATTTTACTACATCATCTACAATAAATCTAACTGGTCTAGATTTAAGTCCAGTTAACTCTATATTGTCTTTAGCCCAGTTTACCATTCCCTTGGCAGCATCGACATGACAAACTTCAGCTCCTGCGTATGAGCATGCAACTGTAGCTCCACCTGTATATGCAAATAAGTTTAAGACTTTAATCGGTCTATTTGCTCCCTTTATCTTTTCCATCATCCAATCCCAATTTGCCGCTTGCTCTGGGAAAAGACCTGTATGTTTAAATCCAGTCGGCTTTATATGGAACTTTAAAGCTTTGTAATTTATTGTCCATTGCTCAGGATACTTCTTTTTATGTTCCCATTCTCCACCACCTTTGTTGCTTCTGTGGTAGTGCCCATGAGGGCTTTTCCATAGAGCCCACTCAGTTTCCATAGGCCACACTACTTGAGGATCTGGTCTTCTAAGCACATACTGCCCCCAGCGTTCAAGCTTTTCTCCATTTCCCATATCTATAAGTTCATAATCTTTCCATTTATCTGCAAGTAATAACATTTCTTCCTCCTGTATAATACATCTAATATTCAGTATTATACCATAATCTTATAAGATTTATGTTCTTTTTATTAACACTATCGCATCTTAATTCATACTCTATTATAGCTTAAATTTATGTAGAGAGGAGCATTTGTATGATAAATAATCGCGCCACTGGAAATTGTAGCCATAATATTTTGTACGTCAGATTTAATGAAGACTTCGGAAGGGAAGGTTTCTTTTCCTTTGACATGCAGTATCCATCATTGTTTAATATTGCAGGTCAACCAAATGGAGGAAATCCAGCAGTTTTAAGGAATGTCAGTAGTGCTATAGAAAAATCTGTAAATTACTACAAGGAATCTATTTCAATGGAGGCTGCTAATTATAATAAAGTAGCTGAAAATAATTCACAAAGTCCAACACGTTTTGATGTGACTTCAACTTATGCAGTAACTTTCAATATGAATTCAATACTGAGTTGTATACTTGATTTAAAAGGTCAAGCGCGTTCTATCGGTGTTTTGTACAATACACTAAGTAATTACAATGTCGATCTAATTACAGGGAGAGAACTTACTCTAGCAGATGTTTTTAACACGAATGTAGATTATATAAATCTTGTATCTGAGTACATAAAATCTACAATTAACGAAAATGTAAGTTGGTATTATGCACTTGATGATTTTGAAATCCCTACCGAACAAGCATTTTATTTAACTTTTGACGGTGTAGTAATCTACTTTGGGGTCGATGAAATAGCACCAAAAGAATTTGGCATACCTAAGTTTAAAATGAAATATGCCGATTTTGCAACTGACATTAATCCCCGACTATTCTGCGCTTTTTAATTTTTAATAATTAAAATATTTACTTAAATAATACTGTAAATAAAAAACTGGAAAAACTTTATTGAAATTTCAAAATAATTTGCTCTTTTTTCAATAAACGTATTTCCAGTTTTACTTTTGCATTATATTCTATTGTTTTAAACTCTAAATATTAAATCCTACTAATATCTGACCTTGTATAATATCTAGGTATATATTACATCTAGCTTATTATATTTTATTCACCTAAGTTATAAACTTTTAGCTTCTCTTCATCAATCTTTTCTTTTCTTACCCCTACCATAGCTTTTAGAGTGTCTAGAGATGTCATCACTTCTGTTGAGAACTCTATTGCTGTTCTTCTTATCTTAAATCCATCTCTCGTTGAATCATTACCTTTGGTAGGTGTATTTATTACTAAGTCTACTTGTTTGTTTCTTATTACATCTAGGATATTTGGTCTAGCTTCTTCAACTCTATTTACTATTTCAGCTTCTATACCATGAGATTTTAGACTGTTTGCAGTACCTTCTGTAGCTACAAATGTATATCCAAGTTCCTTCATATCTTTAGCAATATTTATAAATTCTTCTTTGTCATTTTCGTTTATAGTTGCTAGAACAACGCCTCTTTCATCTGACATGTGTTTTCCAGCAGCTATAAATCCTTTGTAAAGGGCTTCTTCTAGATTTTCTCCTACTCCAAGAACTTCCCCTGTAGATTTCATCTCAGGTCCAAGACTGACTTCAACCTTCGATAACTTCGACATAGAGAATACTGGAACTTTTACAGATACTAATTTTGGCTCTTTATATATTCCTGTGCCGTAGCCTATGTCTTTTAATTTCTCACCTAACATACATTTAGTAGCTATATCTATAATTGGAACATTACTAACTTTACTGATGTATGGAACTGTTCTACTTGCTCTAGGATTCACTTCTATTATATATAATTCTCCGTGGAATTCTATAAACTGGATGTTTACCATCCCTATTACATTTAGATCAATTGCTATTTTCTTAGTATAATCTAGTATCTTCGCCTTTATTTCATCAGATATATTTTGACTTGGATACATTGTAATACTGTCACCAGAGTGAACTCCCGCTCTCTCTAAGTGCTCCATTATACCTGGTATAAGTATATCTTCTTGATCGCATATTGCGTCTACTTCTATCTCTCTACCAGTTAGGTATTTATCTATTAGCACTGGGTTCTTGCTGTCTCTATTAAACGCGTCTTCTAAATACTGAACTAATTTCTCTTGGTTGTAAGTTATCTCCATACCCTGACCACCTAGCACATAAGAAGGTCTAACTAGCACTGGGTATTTAAGCTCATTAGCAACTTCAACACCTTCTGCTACAGTCCAAACACCTTTTCCCTTTGGTCTATTTATATCCAATCTTTCAAGAAGTTCATCAAATTTTTCTCTGTCTTCTGCTGCATCTATATCTTTAAAATCCGTACCAAGTATCTTAATATTTTTATCATCTAAGAACTTTGCAAGCTTTATTGCAGTCTGACCTCCAAATTGAAGTATTACTCCCTCTGGATTTTCTTTTTCTATTATATTTAGTACTTCTTCTTCTGTTAGTGGCTCAAAGTATAGTTTGTCTGAAGTATCAAAATCTGTACTCACTGTCTCTGGGTTGTTATTTATTATTATAGTCTCAATCCCTTGTCTCCTAAGAGATTTGATACAGTGAACTGAGCAGTAATCAAACTCAATTCCTTGACCTATTCTTATCGGTCCTGATCCAAGCACTATTACTTTCTTTTTGTCGCTAACTTCTACCTCATCATATTGCTCGTAAGTTGAGTAGTAATATGGCGAAAGCGCATCAAACTCTCCTCCACATGTATCAACCATCTTATAAGCTGGCTCTATACTGTAAAGTTTTCTAAGTTCGTAAAGTCTCGCTGGGCTTATCTTCATTAAATCTGAAATACCTTTATCTGAGAATCCTTTTTTCTTTAACTCAAGTAGGTAATCTTTATCTAAATCTTCTATTTTAAGTTCTTTCAATTTCTCTTCTTGCTCTACTATCCATTTAAATTTATTTATAAACCATTTGTCTACACCAGTTATCTCTTCTATCATCTCTAGCTTGTATCCTCTTCTTATCATCTCAGCTAGATCAAATAGTCTCTCATCATCTGGAACAACAACTCTTTGTTTTAATTCTTCTATAGTTCTCTCTTCAGAAGCTCTGTGAACTAATGAATATTTACCAGTCTCAAGGGATCTTATTCCCTTTAATATAGCAGCTTCAAAATTGCTACCTATACTCATTATCTCACCCGTCGCCATCATCTTAGTTCCAAGTTTTCTGTTTGCATGTCTGAATTTATCAAATGGCCACTTTGGTATTTTTACTACTACATAGTCTAAAGTCGGTTCGAAACAAGCGTAAGTCTTCTTAGTTACTGCATTTTCTATTTCATCCAATGTGTAACCTAGCGCGATCTTTGCAGAAACTTTCGCTATCGGATATCCTGTGGCTTTCGATGCAAGCGCTGATGATCTACTTACTCTAGGGTTAATTTCTATTATCGCGTACTCTAAACTGTGTGGATTAAGTGCTATTTGAACATTACATCCACCTTTTACTTCTACAGCATTTATTATATCTATAGATGCTTTTCTAAGTAATTGGTACTCTTCATCACTTAAAGTTTGACTCGGAGCTACAACTATACTATCTCCAGTATGAACTCCTACTGGGTCTACGTTCTCCATATTACAAACTGTTATACAGTTTCCATTTCCATCTCTTACTACTTCGTATTCTATTTCTTTCCACCCTTTTATACTCTTCTCTAGAAGTACCTGTCCTACTGGGCTTAATTGAAGTCCGTGTTGAAGTATCTCTCTCAGTTCTTCCTCAGTATCTGCGATTCCTCCACCAGTTCCTCCTAATGTATAAGCTGGTCTAACTACTACTGGATATCCAATCTTATCGGCAAATTTTAAACCAGATTCTAAATCTGTGACAATGTCACTGATTACTACTGGTTGGTTTATTTCCTTCATCATCTCTCTGAATAAGTCTCTGTCTTCACCTTTTTTGATAGATTCCACTGAAGTTCCTAAAACTTTTACATTGTATTTTTTTAGTATACCTTTTTCGTGTAGCTCAACTGCAAGGTTAAGACCTGTTTGTCCACCCATTCCTGCAAGTAGACTGTCTGGCTTTTCTTTTTCTATTATCTTTTCAATAAACTCTACTGTTAATGGCTCTATATATATTTTATCCGCTACCTCTTTGTCAGTCATTATAGTAGCTGGGTTACTGTTTATAAGTACAACTTCTACTCCTTCTTCTTTTAACGCTTGGCAAGCTTGTGTTCCAGAGTAGTCAAACTCTGCTGCTTGCCCTATTATAATAGGTCCTGAACCTAGTACTAAAGTCTTTTTCACATCTTTTAATTTAGGCATAATTTTATCTCCCCGCATAACAAATTTTAAATCGGTCCTAACTCAAATTTTATTTAAGTCTATACGCTTATTTAATCTACTTATATCAAAGCTCTTATCTGAATTCTATTATATAAGGTCTAAAAACTTGTCAAATATATAGTCGTTGTCTTTAGGCCCTGGGCAAGCTTCTGGATGATACTGCACACTGTATATTGGAAGTTCTTCGTGTCTCATTCCTTCTACAGTATTGTCATTCAAATTTATCTGAGTTACTTTCACTTGTTTAGGAACATCTGAAACATAGTATCCGTGATTTTGAGAAGTAATAAATACTTTTTCCTCTTCCAAATCTTTAACTGGATGGTTTCCACCTCTATGTCCAAACTTAAGTTTAGATGTCTTTCCTCCAAGTGCCAGTGCTAATAATTGGTGCCCTAAACATATACCGGCGATTGGTTTTTTGCCTATTAATTCTTTTATATTTTCTATCACACCCTCTAAATCTTCTGGATCTCCAGGTCCATTTGATAAAAATATTAAATCTGGATTTAAATCTAGTATTTCATGAGGTTTTGTCAAGGCTGGAAATACAGTTATATCGCAATCGCGCTTTTCAAATGATCTAATTATATTTCTCTTAACTCCATAATCCATTATCGCAACTTTTTTACCCGAACCGCTTATATGCTCAACTTCTTTTCTAGTAACTGTGTTAACTGCTTCTGTATTTGAAAACTGCTCTAGTTTATGTTCTATATCTTCCAGTCCATCGTGTTCAAGAGTTATTATACCCTTCATACTTCCGTTATTTCTAAGAATCTTTGTAAGTGCTCTCGTATCTATTCCTTCTAATCCTATAACTTTATTTTGTTTTAGGTATGTCTCTATATCCATTTCACATCTAAAGTTGTTTGGAAAGTCACATTTTTCTCTAACAATAAGTCCCTTTACATGAACCCCTGATGACTCAACTGATTCTAAATTTATCCCATAATTACCTATAAGTGGGTAAGTCATAGTTACTATTTGTCCATAGTAAGAAGGATCTGTCAATACTTCACCATAACCAATCATTGAAGTGTTAAATACTACTTCTCCTACACTATCCTTCAAGTATCCAAATGCTTTACCTTCAAATACTGTTCCATCTTGTAAAATTAATTTCGCCTTCATATTAACTACCTCCTAAGCATTTTCTATTTCTCTTACTATGTTAATAGCTGATTCCTTTGGGTTTTCTGACTTAGTTATAGGTCTTCCAACCACTAAATAACGAGCTCCTCTTCTTATTGCATCTTCTGGAGTAACAACTCTCTTTTGATCCCCTACTTCAGCTGCCTTTGGTCTTATTCCCGGGCAAACTGTTATAAAATCTTCTCCACAAGCTTCTACAATCTTATCTACCTCTTGTGCTGAGCATACTACTCCATCAATTCCAGCTTCTTTAGCTAACTTCGCTCTCTTAATAGCTAATTCCTCTGCTCCTAAGTTACATCCTATATCTTTTAAATCTTGGTCGCTAAGTGAAGTAAGAACCGTTACTCCAACTATTATAGGTTTTTCTATATTTAATTTTTCAGCTTCTTCTTTTGCTGCTTTAGCACACTGTCTCATTCCTTCTAGGTCAGATACGTGAATTGTCATCATCCATACCTTGTCTCTAACCCCTGCTCTAACAGCACTTTGCATAGTGTTAGGTATATCGTGAAACTTAAGGTCTAAGAATATTTTTTTATTTTTCTCTTTTAAATAGTCTACAACTCTACCTCTAGTAGTTAGATATTGCTCAAGCCCTACTTTAAATATATCTACACTGTCCTCTAAACTGTCTATCATATTTTTAGCTATATCGAAGTCGTCAGTGTCAATTGCAGCTATAAGTTTATCTTTACCATTTACCATTTCATTTCCTCCTAAACTATAAAGCCTAATTCTCATAATAAAAAATCCTCCTACCAAAGAGGTAGAAGGATTCATCTGCATTCTAAATTCCACATATGTGTGGTATGAGATATCTTTCCCAGTCTCTCTGGACTAGTTTAAAAGACTTTATGTATTTATTTTTATTATCGATAGTAGTTAATCAACTAATCTGCTTAGCCTCTCTGGACTTAGAAAATTTATTGATTTAATTATGATAGTTTAATTCCTATATCGATACTTAATGTTTTATTTTATCTTCTAATCATTAAACCACTTATTGCTCTTTCTGTCAATCTTTTAATTTTTTAAAGTTAAAATTTATATTTTATATTTTATTTTAACTTTTAAATTCTGTCAGCTATACCCCTAGATATTTCTGTTAAATCATACCTTTCTGCCTTTAATTTTTCTTCTAAAAGTTTAAAAGCATTCCAAGGTTTTATAGTAATCCCGCAGGTAAATAAATCAACAGCTGCATATTTATATTCTGGCCAAGTATGAATAGCTAAATGTGATTCTTTAATAACGATAACTCCACTAACACCCCAAGGATTAAATGTATGAAATACACTTTCCACTATTGTAGCTTGAGCTACTTTAGTAGCTTCTATCATATATTTCTCTATTAACGATGTATTTTTTAATATTTTACTATCACAACCATAGTACTCGATTAAAAGATGTTTTCCTAATTGCTTTAGTTTAATCATGATTTCTCCTGTTCTGTACTTTTTTATATTCTTTATCTAACTCATATTTTTTCTTTTAATTAAATCAAATACTTGACTATTACATTTGTAGCATCCTTTTGACTTTAATATTTCTATTGTATTAAATTTTTCAGAACGCCCTACCCTTAAAATTTCACTACATTTTCTACATCTATAATAGCGCACTGTTTCCTTCAATTCTCCAGTATATAAAGCTCCTTTATAAGGGTCTTTTATTAACGCTTTAGTTCCATTAGTAGTCTTAAGAATAATCATTTGTCCTGTGTTTCCGATTATGCTAGCACCTTCATAGGTATTAAACCTAGGTATTATCTCCGAAACTGTAAGTCCCATGCTTAAGAAATATTTTTGCATAGTTAATTGAAAATCTGGTGACTTGTGAGCATATGAAAAATATATATTAAGGCCACTATCGTCCATTAAGGCTTCAATTCCTCTAGAAATAAATATGTTCATCCCTTCTATGGTATAAGGTGGGTCTGTAAAAAAACAATCAAATTGATTTTTAAAGTCATTGTCTAATGGTTCACTAAAATCTACATACTCACAATTAATCGGAAGAGATTCTTGTACAACTATATTGCTTATATAATTTATAATCCTTTTATCAATATCCATTACTGTAATCTTAGTGTTATGATGAATATTGTCATTGAAAAGTTTCTTTAGTAAATACCCTAAAGATATACTTACTAAATCATCGTCACCCAAACACAAAATTCTCTTTCCTACTAAGCCGTGATTTTTAAGACACAATATCGCTCTTTTTAAAGACGTATCTATACTGGATTTTGATTGATCTATAGTTACATCTACCTGTGGACGATTATTAAAGGTCTCTTGAAGTTTCTCTTTAATTTCAATAACTTCACTATGTTCCACCCAAGGTTCCATTAGTAGTTTCATATATAAACCTTTATTTATTTTATTAAACCCTAATACCTCTTCTACAAAATGTCTCCCCTTTTCTGTAAGCCTTACTCCCCTGTCTTGAATAACCAATCCTTTTTTAATAAATTCTTTTTTTATAGCTGTAGCTATAGGAATAGGTAGGAGATTCTTTTTTGCAAGTTCTTTGGTAGAAACTCCTTCTTTAAGGTATATTGTGATTAATATATTTTCTATGGCTTTCTTGCCTTCTTCAATATTTACATTATTATTTATTTTTTCAATATAATTTGGCATTGTTTATTCCTCCATGTTTATAGATGTTAAATTCATAGCATAAATTTAAAAATCTAAAATGATGATTTATCTATGCAAATATTTATAAGTAAAGAAACATGGACAAAAACAAAAAAGGCCATAGTAACACAAAGTCACTATAACCTTTTCCCATTTTAATTATATGCAAAATATTATCCTATATTAATTTTCAATAAGTTTACTAAAAACCATATTGTAAAAAACAAACCTAATATAGAGTATATAATATTTCATATTTATAAAGTAATCCTAAAGATAATTGATTACTTTAATATTTTAAGGTTTAATGATATCCATGTTTCTAACTTATACTTAAAAAGTCGTCAATAAATAAACCTAAATAGTATAGGTTAAAAAACTTTTTAAGATACAACTATTTAATTTAGTTGATTGAGTTAAAAACAGATGCGGACATCAAGTTCCCCCCTTAAATTTTTCTAATATTTATTCTCTTTCAAGTTGATTATAACATATAAAATATCTTTTTTAAAATCTTATATATAATACTTGTTATAAAAAAATAGACTACATTGTTTAATAGTCTATTTTTATGTTTAGGTTCATTTATTATTAATTTTTTAAATCTAATTACAGTGACCACTTAAATTGAAAGTTTCTTTGAGATAAGGTCAACTGTATTTTGATGATCAAATTTTGTATTTAATATTATATTTTTAATACTTCGGGGTAAATCAACATCCAAAGCATCTGTATACACGTTTGCTTCAACTATTATTCCATCTTTCACTAAAAGATCAATGTCTACTCCGCCCCACGTAAATCGTTTTGAAATTTGATAATTAAATTCAGGTGAAGATCCGAAATTCCATTCCCAGCTTTCGTAAGTATTCATCAGTTTGTATATATCAACTAATCTTATATGATCATCTTTAATAACTTTTTCGTCAACTATAAAAAATGATGCATTATTGCCCAATGATGAGAATGTATTTATTAAATCGGTTTTTAAACTCTCAGTTGAAATTTCTCTATTGAGCTTATTTATATTTATTACTCTAGAATTTACTGAATCAATTCCTTTAGATTTTAACTTATTTTCAGAAACAGTTAATATACGGCTCAATTTATCTATATCAACATCAACTAATAAAGTACCGTGGTGACACAATATATCGTTCTCAATAAAGAATGCATTTCCTGAGATCTTATTGCCATTTACTAAAATATCATTTTTTCCACAGAATTCAGCTTTAATCTCATTTGATGATAGTGCCTCAATAATAATGTTTATATTCTCTTTTAATTTGCCTTCACCATAATCTGAAATAAATGTAAAGTTCAAATTCCCTTTATCATGAAAAACAGCTCCTCCTCCAGAAAGTCTTCTTACTAGCTTCCCTTTTTGGAGATTCAGTTCTTTCATATTACATTCCTTCCAAGGATTCTGGTTTCTGCCTATAACTACAGTATTCTGATTCTGCCACAAAAATAGAATATCATCTTGGTGCGAATAATGCTTAACGAGGTACTCTTCAAATGCTAAATTAAAATATGGATTATAACTATTTGATATATATATTTTATGCAAAATGAATTGCCTCCCCAGTTATGCCCAAGATAGCTTCATTGACAGACTCTGCTGTAGTTGGATGAGCGAATACAGTCTTGTTCAGTGTTCTGTAGTCAGTCTTATTTTCAATAAAATGAGTGAAGTTTGAAATTAAATCTGTAGCTCCAGGACCAATCACAGCAGCACCCAAGATAATGTGATCTTCTTCACAATAAAGAGCTTTTACAAAGCCTTTACCTTCACCCTGGCTTAGTGCCTTGCCGTTTGCAGCAAATGGGAACTTACTTATTTTATAAGGAATCCCACCCTTCTTAGCTTCCTTCTCGCTAAGCCCGACTACACCAATTTCTGGAGATAAGAATACTGCACTAGGAATAGCTGTATAATCCATAACACTTGTTTTACCCATACAATTTTCTGCCGCAACAATTCCTTGATGACTGGCCACATGAGCAAGTTGTATTTTATTTGTAATATCTCCGATTGCATAGATAGACGGATTTGTAGTAACCATACTACTATCTACTTCAATTCCATTCTTTTTCTCATTTAACTCTACATCAAGTTCATCTAAATCAATAGAAGATAAATTAGGTTTTCTTCCAACTGACATTAAAACAGTATCACTAATTACAAAGTGCTTTTTATCATCTTTTGAAAAAGCTATTACTGTTTGCTCATCTTCAGACATAAATATTTCTTCTACCTTTGAATTTGTGCAAATTTTAATACCACGTTGATTGCATTCATCTACAATTATATCTATTATATCGTCATCAAGACTGGCTAAGATATTATCCATATATTCTACTACCGTTACTTTACAACCAAATGTATTAAAAATAAATGCAAATTCCATTCCTATAACTCCACCACCAATAACAGTAAGAGTCTTAGGTATACTGTTAAGTTCTAGAATCTCTTCATTGGTTAAAACTGATTGTAGATCTGAACCTGGAACATTTAATTTTGCAGGTGATGAACCTGTAGCTATAATTATATTTTTAGCTTTAATAGTAGCGTCTATTTTATTGTTATTAACAGTGATAATATCTTTTGAAACCTTTGCTTCACCCTCGATATACTTTATTTGCCAGTGGTCTAAAAGATGTTTTATACCACCAGTTAAGTTTGAAACCACCTCATTTTTTCTTTCTACAATCTTATCTAGTTGTATATCTATCTGATTAGTTTTAATTCCAAATTCAGAACACTTTTTCATTTCATCATAAAGATGTGCACTTTTTACAAAGCTTTTTGTCGGTATACAACCATAATTTAAACATGTTCCACCAAGCTTGTCCTTTTCAATTAGTGCAACACTAGCTCCTAATTGAGCAGCACGAATTGCTGAAACATATCCACCAGGTCCTCCACCAATGATTGCAACATCACAAACAATATCTTCTTTCTTAGGTTTTGCTAAACCAAAGTTATATTTAGCATTAGATTGTATCGGCTCTTTATTAACCTTTTCACCTTCAATTTTTGCTATAGCTTCACCTATTTTGATATTCTGACCTTCCTCTATCAGAACGTTTAGTATCGTTCCTTCATATTGTGATTTTACAAGAAAGTTTCCTTTTGCAGATTCAGCGTTAAAAAGACCGTCGCCCTCTTGAATTTGCTGTCCTTGCTTTATTAAAATTTTGCCAACTTTTGCATTTTTATCCTCGCCAGATAATTTATTTAGTATAATATTTGTCATATCATTCTCCTTAAAAAAGAGGTTAGACACCCTCTCCTCCGATTTAAATATATTTTATTTATTTGAAATCGTTTTCAAACTCGTTAATGCAATCCTTTAATATTGTTACTGAATATGCCATAGAAGGCCCTCCACCAAAAGCAACTGAAACCATAGCTGCTTCTATAATTTCTTCTTTAGTAGCCCCTGCTTCAAACGCTTTGTAAGAATGGTAAACTATACAGTATTCACATCTGTTATAACAAGCGATTCCAACACTAATAAGTTCTTTTGTTTTAAGATCCATCGCATTTGGTTCATACGCGGAACCTAATAATCCCATAAATGCTCCAACCATCTGCTCGTTTGTTTCACCAAGGGCTCCAATCCCACCTACAAAATCATTTAGCATCTCTCTAACATTCTTCGCCATTTCATTACCTCCTATTATTTTTATTATTTTTAAATTACTTTTTAATATTGATTGCTATACTAATTATTAGTATAGCAATCAATATTTTTTATGTCAATAAAAAAAGAAATGATATAATTATTATCATTTCTTAATATTATTTGACATTTTGTCTAAAACTTTATAAAAAGTTACTAATTCTTCCTCTGTTATATCCTCTAAGAGTAAATCACTAAAATATTTTCCTTCAGGCAATAATGTCTCAATCTTATTTCGACCATCGTTAGTTAGTTCAAGAAATTTTACACGTTTATCTTTTGGATTTTCAACCCGTCTAATTAATCCATCTCTCTCCATCCTATCTACTAGTCTAGCAAGAGAAGAATCTTTTATGTTCATCAAAGTAGCTAATTCCTTTTGGCTTATAGATTTTTTTTCTTCGTTCAAAAAATATAAAGCAATCCATTGTATTCTAGTTGATCCTTTAGCTTCTAAGCGTCTATTAAAATCTTCTGAAACAAACTTCATTGTTGTATTAGTTATAAATCCAATACATTCAGACAGATTAAATTTCATTATTATCATTCCTTCCACATACATCATTTTGGTGAGTTTTTTTGATTAGTTAAATTTACATTGTTCTATGATGCTTAACAAAGTTCACAGCTATTTAGTTGATTCTATATATTATATAATACATTACTGAGAAATATTTATGTAGATATTTTAGAATTATTCAATTAATAAATCATCGATAGTTTGGTTACGAAATCTTTTGTTTCCTTTATTTAAATTTAATCTTCCTCTGTAACAGAAAATCGTAAAACAGTTTTCATTTTTAAAGGATCAGCTTTACGCGGATCAGATAGATATTGCAAATGGTTGGTCATTTGGATTTCCTTTTCCTTCTATCGCAATAAATTTTGAGAACTTTTATAAGTTCTGGTCTAGCCTTTGGGACATATATATCTTTTTCGTGCTTTCTCCATTCATGTTTTATCATTATTAACTCTCCTAAAGTGCATTTTTATTAATATTAACATCTTTAATATGACATATATATGTCTAGTTTAATTTTTATATTTTAAATATCTCTGAATATAAAAACACAGGCAATTAATTATTTAAATTTAATGTGTAAAATATAAATAATTAATTACCTGTTAAGTATGCGTAATCTTTTGTATCTTACTGACCTTTATCTTTACTTCCAGCTTCTATACCCTCTTCATCAGATTCTAAATTAACGCCTGATCTTTTAATACTAATAAAGTACTCCTTACCCCTTCTATCCTTATGATCTGCTTTTTCATAAATAACGTTTACTTCATGGTATTTACAGGCAATATCAAAATGCCTTA
Source organism: Metaclostridioides mangenotii (assembly GCF_017873185.1). Lineage (GTDB taxonomy): Bacteria > Bacillota > Clostridia > Peptostreptococcales > Peptostreptococcaceae > Metaclostridioides > Metaclostridioides mangenotii. Next base: position 128,042 of record NZ_JAGGJX010000006.1, on the reverse strand, counting down.
GAGCAGCTCCCACGCTTATCTTAGACATTTCCTCTAAATGTTGCTTTTGTTTTTTCTCACATAAGTGCACCAATTCTCCCTCTTTATAAAAAAACCAGGGCTGACAATTATTTATAGATGGAGCTCTTCTAGCCATATCCAATATACAATCCCACTCAGAACTCCCTTTAAAGCCTTTCGTTATATCCTTAAGTGATTTTCTATCTGGTTTTGCATCTCTTCTCCTAAATAGTTCCTCTCCTTTAGCAGGATATCCAAATGCGATTATTACGTAAGGTGATTCATCAATTTCTTCTACTTCTTCAAAAAAATCTATCTGAGAATCCTCTCTATCGCTTTTCTCTTCTTCGCTATCTATTATATCTTTCATATCATCTTTATCTAAATTGCTTTCTATGTAACACGTCCCTATTCCCAAAGATGTAAGCTGAAGAACAACACTTTCAATAGCAAAGCCAATATTTTGTAAATAGTCAGTTCCTTTGTCAGATGTCACGACTATATAATGAGGAGCTTTTACCTTACACTCCTTCCCCATTAAAAAGTGGATAATGTGGCCTCTATCTACAACATTAGCTTTTATATTCAAATCCTCATTGAGGTATGTTATATTCTTACATATTCTCTTGATATCTTCTATCATAGGTTGTTTAACTTTTTTTATAGAATACTTTTCTACAGTTTTTCTATAAAAAATCGCTTCGTATAACTCCACCTATATCCCTCCTAATAAAATCTTCCATATTCTATTCTATAATAATTAGACATAATAATCACGATAATTTGTATTTTTTTAAAAGTTTTTTATAAATAATTTTTATGAGTATAAAATCATATAATATGTTCCAAAATTTAACTAGTGGTATAATATATATAGATTACTTTTTTGAGGAGGTAAAGAGATGGATTTTGAAAGAAATTTACAGAAATACGCAGAACTATCAATAAAAGTTGGAGTTAATATACAACCAGATCAAGACTTACTTATAAGATCACCTATAGAATGTGCAGAATTCGTTAGACTTGCAGTTAAAGAAGCTTATAAATGCGGGGCTAAAAATGTACACGTTGAGTGGTCAGATGAAGAGACTGCTCTTATAAAGTACTTAAACGCTCCGGAAGAAGTCTTTAACGAATTTCCTAAGTGGGTAGCAGATCAATATACAGATATAGCAAAACGCGGTGGCGCATTTTTATCAGTATATGCTCAAGACCCAGATTTACTTAAAGATGTAGATCCTCAGAGAGTTGCAAATTACCAGAAAGCTTCTGGATCAGCCTTAAAAGAATGGCGTTCTTATACGCTTACAGATAAGTGTAAATGGAGTATAGTTTCTATTCCTACAAAAGCATGGTCAAGGAAAGTTTTCCCTGGAGTATCTGATAAAGAGGCAATAGATAAAATGTGGGATGCTATATTTAAGTGCACTAGGGTTGATGGTCAAGATCCTATCAAGGCTTGGGAAGAACACAATAAAAATCTTAAAGTTAGAATGGACTTCTTAAACGATAAGAACTTTAAAAAATTAGAGTATAAATCAGGAAAAACTGAGCTTACAATTGAACTTCCAGACAATCATGTTTGGCTTAGTGGAGCTTCTAAAGACCCTAATGGTGTGGACTTCAATCCAAATATTCCTACTGAGGAGATCTTCGGCATGCCTCACAAACACAAAGTAAATGGTACTGTTTACAGCACAAAACCTCTAGTATACGGTGGTAATGTAATAGACGACTTCTCCATTACTTTTAAAGACGGTAAAATCATCGATTTTACAGCAGAAAAAGGACTTGAGACCCTTACTAAACTAATCGAGACAGATGAGGGTTCTCATTATCTAGGAGAGGTCGCTTTAGTTCCATACGATTCACCTATATCTAACAGCAATATAGTATTTTTCAACACTCTATACGATGAAAATGCCTCTTGCCATTTAGCAATAGGGTCAGCATACAAAACTTGTATAAAAGGTGGAGATCAGATCAAAGAAGAGGACTCAGACAAATACGGAATCAACGAAAGTATAACTCACGTAGACTTTATGGTTGGTTCATCTGATTTAGATATAGTTGGAACAACTGAAAGCGGAGAAAAGATACAAATATTCAAGGACGGTAATTGGGCTTTCTAAATATGCAGATCGTACATTTTACATTTTATAATAGTAAATATAAAAAATCCAATATAGACAAAATAAAAAAATGGGTTCAAATGAACCCGTTTTTTATAATTAATTTTCAACTAGAGTTTCAACTTTCGGTCCTTCTTTTGTCACTTTCTTAGAAAGATTTCCCCATATAAATATTGCAATCCCTATCCATATGCTTATAAATCCAGATAACTGCGCAATTGAGAATACTTCTTTAAAGAGAAATACTGCCGAAATGAGCATAAGAGTGGGACTCACATACTGGATAAATCCTAAAGCTATATAAGATACCCTTTTAGCTGCTATTGAGAATAATAAAAGTGGAATAACAGTTACAATACCAGTTCCTATAATAGTAAGTTTTATTCCCAAATCTAAACTTATAAATCCTGTTGAAGAATAAAATACTAAATAGCAAAGTGCAAAAGGCGCGAGAATAAATGTTTCCATAAATAAACTTGTTGATGAAGATATATCTACTTTCTTTTTTGTTAAACCGTACGAACTAAAAGTTACAGCAAGCAATATAGCCGTCCAAGGAAATTTTCCTGTACTAATAGATAATATAATAACTCCTATTACTGCAAATATACACGCTATAATTGCTGGCTTTGTAATCTTTTCATTCAGAATTATTACTGCAATAATTACGTTTACAAGCGGATTCATATAATATCCCAAACTAGCATCGATTACATTTCCTGATGAAACCGATGTTATAAACAACAACCAGTTCATAGAAATAAACAATGCTCCTAAAGACATATACATAAGTTTAGTTTTATTATGTAGGATATCTTTTATCTCAAATCTAGTCTCTTTTATCTTACCAAGTGCGACGAGCGCTAAAAATATAAATAAACTTGAAAAAAGTATTCTATATGCCAATACTTCTTTTGAATCAATATGCTGCAAAATTTTCCAATAAAATGGAAGTATACCCCAAGCTATATATGCGATAAAACCATATAGGTAGCCTTTGTTATCTTTATTCATGTTACTACCTCTTTCTGTATACATTATTTTGATCTTTTACAAATTGCCCTTAGCAATTTCTACTCTATAAATTTTCCTTTGCTATCTCAACAGCTGACTTAGCATCTTTAGAATAAAAATCTGCACCGATTTCCTTTGCATAGTTTTCTGTTAAAACAGCTCCACCAACAAAAACTTTTGTATCGATTTTATTTTCTCTTAAATATTTAATCGTATCTTCCATACTTTGAACAGTTGTAGTCATAAGAGCACTTAGACCAACTAATTTCACATTTTGCTCCGATGCCACTCTTACAACTTCCTCAATAGGAACATCTTTTCCTAAATCTATAACCTCATATCCATAGTTTTCAAGCATTATCTTTACGATATTTTTTCCTATATCGTGTATGTCACCTTTAACTGTTGCAACTATTATCCTTCCTTTAGTTACTGTCTCTGTATTTTTTTTAAGTGATATAGATTTTATGATACTTAATGAATTTTTAACGGCTTCGGCAGATTGTATAAGTTGTGGTAAGAACATTTCCCCAGTATCAAACTTTTTTCCCACTTTATCTAGTGCTGGTATTAGTATATTGTCTATTATATAATCTCCATTGTTAGTCTCAAGGAGTCTTAATGTCTCCTTTTCAGCCTCATCTTTTAGACCTCTCTGAACTATTGTATCTAATGAAATCTCTGCGGAAGTGCTATTTTCTACTTTTGGCATTTCAACATTTACATTGCTGTATTTATCTATGTAGTCTACACTTGCTTTATCTATATTGTACAAAACTCTAAATGAGTCTATTGCTTCCATCATACTAATTGCATTAGGATTTATTATGGCTAGGTCTAATCCTGCTCCTAAAGCTAATGTTAGAAATGCAGTATTCATTGCTTTTCTATTAGGAAGTCCAAATGAAATATTTGATACACCTAAGATAGTTTTAGCACCAAGTTTTTTAACTTCTGTAAGAGCCTTTAAAGTCTCAACTGCTTCTTCTTGTTGTGCTGATACAGTAAGAGATAGACAGTCTATAAATATATCTTCTCTCTTTATTCCATATTCCTCTGCTCTAGATATAATCTTCTTAGCTATTTTCAATCTTCCCTCTGCGCTGCTAGGTATTCCATTTTCATCTAAGGCTAAACCTACTACGCCCGCTCCGTACTTCTTAACTATAGGTAAAATGCTATCTAGAGATTCATCTTTTCCGTTTACCGAATTTACTATCGCTCTACCATTATAGTATCTAAGACCTGCTTCTAGTACCTCAGGGTCTGAGGAATCTATAAGCAACGGTATATCAGTGACAGATTGGATTTCTTTTATAAATTTTATCATTACCCTTTTTTCATCTATACCTGGAAGACCCACATTTATATCTAATATTTGAGCCCCAGAGCTAGCCTGCTCTAATGCTAGGTTGATTGCGTATTCAGCGCTTTCTTTTTTTATAGACTCCTGAAGTAATTTTTTACCAGTAGGATTTATTCTTTCTCCAACAACCATCGGAGCACTTATCTCTAAGTTCTGAGAATAAGAACAGACTCTGCTCTTGTATTTATTATCCAATACAACCCTTTTTAAAGAAGGTAAATTGTTAGAAATTTCTTTTATAAATTCTGGATTTGTACCACAACAACCGCCAACTATACTTACACCCATCTCTACAAATTTTTTAACTCCATCAAAAAATTCTTCAGGTGTAACATCGTATACAGTTGCGCCATCTACAACTTTTGGAAGTCCTGCATTTGCCTGAACCATAACTGGTATTGATGCAAGTTTTGTAATCTTTTCTACGATTGGAACAAGTTGTTTAGGACCTAGTGAACAGTTGACACCTATTGCATCAACACCAAGCCCTTCTACTGCAACAACCATACTTTCAGGAAGACAACCAGTAAAACTTCTTCCACCTTCATCAAATGTCATTGTACAAAATACTGGAAGGCTTGTGTTTTCCTTAACAGCAAGGACAGCCGCTCTCACTTCTCCTAAGTCCATCATAGTCTCTATAACAACTAAATCTGCTCCGGCTTTTTCACCCCCGATTGCTTGTCTTTTAAATATCTCATAAGCTCTATCAAAGCTTAGCGTCCCCATTGGCTCTAGCATCTCACCTATTGGCCCTATATCTAGTGCAATATATCTTGGTTTTGCATTTTTCTTAGGAAGTCTATTTATCGCTTTTTGGGCAACACTTACAGCATTGTCTATAATCATTTCTACAGTGTATTCACCCGACAATTTTAATTCATTACATCCAAATGTATTAGTCAAAATTACATTTGATCCCGCTTTCAAATAACTAAAATGAATATCTGAAAGTTTTTCTGGATTTTGATATCCAAATATCTCAGGATTTTCCCCCAGTTTTAATCCTTTTTGTTGAAGCATAGTCCCCATTGCTCCATCAAATAATAATATATTATTCTTTATGTACTCTAATATTTGCACAGCCCCCATCCTCTCTTTTATAGACACAAGTATCTTTATTCTGGCAATTATTACAAGATTTCTTTGCTCCTTTATTATTATATTTTAATTCGCTTACCCCCATAATTGCAACCACTGATTTTCTAGGTATCATTATTCCGCTATCAGTTATAGTGAGCCCAATATTTCTTTGAGCGCTCAAAACATCTAATATACCTTTATTATTTTCTATTCCCAAATCTCCATATCCAGGACTGTACCTCATAGTAGTTGTTTTCTGTTCCTTTTCTAATCCAATATTAACAGACTCTTGAACTCTGTTGCAAATTTCCTCAATTGCTGTGGTTGCACATGAGTCTATGATGATGCTTTTAGTTAGATCAGAATAAGAAAATTTTCTTGTAAGTCTCTCTATTTCAACACCCAAAGTAGCTGCCATAACAAATGCTCTATCACAATCTTTTAATAGTCTGTAAATATCTTGACTACTGTAGACTAAATTTGTGTTTTTTAATTTTATAGTACCTTCTACGCTGCTATCTATAGTACATGATGAGTATATATACCTTGGATTAATCGTGCTTAATGTTATCTCCACACATTCATCTATAGTATTTTTTAAATCCTCCTCGATATTCTGACCTTTATACTGTAGATACCTTAGTACTTCATTTTTATCAATCTCGATATCCTTAGTTACATCGTTATTTGTAAATTCATTAAAAACATTGTCCATATAGATATCCTCCCCCTGATTTAAAAATCATTTATTATAAGTAAACTATATTTATTACCAAAAAACAATTTATTTCCCAAGAAATACTTAATATATCTTTGTAAATGACAAAGATAATCTAACTATTAGATATTTCTTGGGAAATAAAGTAGAAATAAGTAGTTATAAAATGAATTTTTCTAAAATATCAAAATAAAATATTTATTAATTTATCAACACTTTCGGCTACATAATTAGGTTTAGAATCTTTGATTTCGTCCAAGGCTCCATAGCCGTACAGCACTCCTATTGAATTAATTCCAATTTTATTTGCACCGATAATATCATATTTTCTATCCCCCACCATGACGATAGATGTTTTATCGAATTCTAAATAATCTTTTATTGCAAATCTTATTACCTCTTCTTTGTCAGATCTTGTACCATCCAAGTTACTTCCTACTATATTGTCAAAATACTTATAAATGCTGAAATTATGCAATATTTTTTCTGCAAATACAGTTGGTTTTGAAGTTGCTAAAACTATTTTTTTACCATTAACATGTAGTTCTCTGATTAAAGCTTCAATTCCTGGATATATTTTATTTTCATATAGACCTTTTTCTTTAAAATACTCTCTAAATTTTTCAACAGCTTTAATAACTTTTTCATCATCAAATCCATAATCTGATTTAAAAGTATCGTAAAGTGGTGGACCTATAAATTTAACTAAGTTTTCCCTATCTTCCTCAATTCCAAAGCTTTTTAGTGAGTATTGAATTGATTTTGTAATACCTTCTTTAGGATCTGTTAAAGTTCCATCTAGATCAAATAAAACTATGTCGAAATTCGTATTGATAATAATCTCCTCCTTAAGTAATATTGTACGTATGGCAGTACTAATTTAAGATTTTTTATGTTTTTAAAAATTTTATTAATCATACATTATACATTAAAATCAATTATTTTTTTACATAATTGTTTTAAAAATACATATTTTGTTGTAAAATGATGTTTTTCATCGCAAATACTTTCATTCACACAAAAAGTATTATATAATTAAAATAAAATAAGGATATATATACAGTATGCAAAAATACACATTAGTTAACTAACTAATGTACTTAGAAAGGATTTGTAGAGATATGCTAGAAGTTTTTTTATGCGATGATAGCGAAAGTATTGTCAAAAAATACAAAAATATCTTATTAAATATTTCTAAAGAAAAGTATATCAAGTTAAATATTACTACTTATAGTAGTGCAGAACAACTTTTATTCGATTTAGAAGGTAAAGATTGTTATGCAGACATAATTTTTTTAGATATCTTAATGGGAAAAATGAATGGGATAGAGCTAGCAAAAGTTTTACGCTCTAGGGGTTGCAAATCTGAGATTATATTTCTAACTACAAGTGTAGAGTATGTCTTTGATTCATTTGATACGCTTCCTTTTAACTATATTGTTAAGGATAACGTTACACCAAGAAAATTTGAAGAGATCTTTTTAAAAGCTGCCGCTACTATAGACAGCAAGAAAACAGACATATTTGTATGTGAATCTGGATCTGTGGTTAAAAAGATTCCACTAGATGATATTCTATTTTTCGAGGTAAGGAATCGTATTACAACTGTATACTATGGAGATTCTTTTTTTAATTTTTATTCCTCTATGGATAAAATAGAGTCTTCTTTAGAAAAAAAACACTTTGTAAGAACACATAGATCTTACTTAGTTAACCTTAGAAATATTGATAAGATAGAGAAGAACAATATAATTATGTCACATGGAGATTCTGTTCCACTGAGTATTTCAAATGCGAAAAATGTAAAAAATATTTTTTCAAAATACTTAACTGAATCTATGTAAAAAATAACAAACAGATAAAACGGTTACCGTTTCATCTGTTTTATTTAGTATTCGATCTATTTATTTTTTGTAGTTAATTATAATTTATTTGTGGTTTATCAAACCGACAATGTCTTAAATTAATTTTGTTCTCTTACAACCTCTACTTTTGACTCTAGATGAGCTATTTTTTTACAATCTTTATAAATACTAACAATACCTAGAGAAATAATCACTGCAACCACCAACACCGCAATAGCAAAATCTGTAATATTCATTTGTTTAAGCTCCTTCTCTATGTTTGATGTGAAATTTACAATAGGACTTAAATGTGTTTCACTACTAACACCTCAATTGCTACTATTTAAACCTATCTTTTGAATCTTTATCTATATAAATATCGCATTCTGTCAATGAGTTGTATTTTTTTCTTAAATTTTTTTTAATAATAATATATATTACGATTAACAATAGACCAAATAAGATTAATATCAACTTTAAACTTCCCATCAGCAGGCCCCCTTAACTTATATAAAATAACTTTTTAATTTATATAATTGTAGCAAATAAACAAATGAAAGTGTTTCTAGATGTTGTAAAAGACAATTTTTTAGTTGTTAAATGTATTTTTTAAATATTAAAATCACAATTGCTATTTTTTCATAACGACAAAAAGCCGCCTTAAACTTATACATTCAATGCGGCTTTATTTCTAATTAAATTTAGTTTTTAATTATTAGTCTACAGTTATAGCTGAAACTGGACATCCCTCTTCAGCGTCTTTAGCACACTCTTCAAATTCTGCTGGTATTTCACCTTCAATTGCTTGAGAATGCCCTTCATCACTCATACTAAATACATCTGGACATGTTCCTATACATGCTCCACAAGCTATACATACATCTGGATCCACTACTGCCTTCATAATTTATACCTCCATATTTTTCATATTTATCTCTATTATACCTGAAGTTTTATATATTAAACAATTATTTTTTAGAAAATCTAGTTATACTTAACATTAAATTATATACTGCATTCAAATAAAATGTAGTCATTTAAATACAATTTTAAAAATTATATTTAAATGTATTTATATCAGTATTTTTATAATTATAAATCGAAAATTTAAGGAGGATATCGCAAAACAATTTAAAAATTGCCTTTGAGATATCCCCCTCTTAATTTTCCAGTAAATTTTGCTTGCCTAACTATTACTTTCTAATGTCACATATGTTTATCCTTCTTTTTTGTTGTTTTAATTGAAAAACTTTTTCTTTTTCTTCTTGTTTATCAATTTTTCTCTTTAATATTTTGTTTATTTTTTTTCATATTGTGATTAAGGACATTTTATGATTTTGTTCCTACTGTCGTTTCATTCTGTTGCTTCATAAGCTTTCTTTCCATTCTTTTGTAGCTAATTTTTTCATAATCTAGTGAACGCTTATTATCTATCATATGTCAATGTATAGACTTAAATATAAAGTAATCTTTCTACTATTTTATATATTAATACTTATCTCTAAAAGTTAAATTCACTGCCCCAGTCAAATACTTCCGATTCCTCAACACTTCTCGGCCAATGGCTACACCAGTCCGGTACCGTTGGATTCTCTACACGATCTACACTAGGTGTATATGGTTTTATATCCAAGATATCGCTACCCTCAAATGCGTCTATATAAGATGTCTCTATTAGTCCATTTTCATAGTCGATTGATATTATATCAATTATTGAAAGCGCTATAGGATTAGGCCTTACTGGCGACCTCATAGCAAACATTCCAAGTACTCCTGGCGAATTTTTATACGGTTTATTTTCCTCAAATATATTTCTATACTCAGGTATATCAAATTCCCCAAACCACCATAGTATATCTAAATGTCCAAATCCATCTAATCCCTTTAAAGCAGGTACAAATTTTTCATCTAGTTGTATGAAAAATTTATCCTCTTTTAACACAACCTTTCCTATAGACTCTGCATAAAGCTTATTCATAACAACTTCCTCCTTTTATATTTGTTATTTTAGAATAATCTCTCACATGATGTTAGAGTCAATACGGATTTAAATTTTATATAAATTAATCTACTATTTACTGAATAAGTCCAACTTTTTAACAGGTATTTGTATTTCAGTAAGGAATTTATCTATATTTGTTTCATTATGAGGACCTTTGTGACATATTTGCCTGCTCTTTCCCATCATTTTATAATCTTTATTTTGTGAGAGCCAGTATGCAAAAGATTGATATGCCGGAGCTATATTTTTATAAGCTCCATATACCATACTACACGCCATAAAATCAACAGCTTCTGTATCTCGATATACAATATTCCCTTGGTTTACACCTCGTTTTTTAGCCACAACTCCGATTTCCACATCTACGCCTTCATCCTTATAACATTCATCATGGTAAATTGAAATGCAGTGTTCTTGTTTGCTCGACACCTCTATACCTTCTCTTTCTATAAATTGGTATAGCTTCTTCCACAACATTCCTTCGCTAAAATAATTCGGTATAATTTCCCTTAGAGAAATCATATAATAACTTGGTATTTCCTTAAATACCACATTGTAATTTACTGATAACGTATTATTTAGTATATTATCAACAGCTTTATCTATCATATTTATACGTACTTGTTCTTTATATATTTCCAATTGGATTTCTTGTTTTTTATGGCTTAATTTTTCAATAATATTTTTTTGATCCCAATTATCCAAAGCTGTTTTTATCTCTGAAATACTAAACTTCATATCTCTAAGTAAAATTATTTTCTGTAGTATTGGTATCTGATCTACGGAATACATACGGTACCCAGTTGATTTATCTACTATCAAAGGTTTAAATACGTCCATTTCATCATAATACCTTAACATTCTAATCGACACTTGAGTCAGCTTTGAAAACTCCCCTATTTTAAACATAATAGTCCTCCAATATATAGCGTTATATCTAGTATAGTTAAGATTATTTTATACTTCAATAGATTTCATCGAGAGTTATCTGTTACCAAAATCAACCTCTATTCTGGTATAATTAAATTAAAATGATAGAGGGGAATGATATGATGTACAAATGTTCAATATGTGGTTATATCTATGATGAAAAAGAACAAGGAAAATTATTTTCAGACTTATCAGACGACTGGAAGTGCCCAGTATGCACTGGACCTAAGTTTTTATTTGAGGAAGTTGAGGGCAACAACAACAGTAATCAAGAGCCTACTAAGTCCGAATCGACAGATAATTCTATTGAAAATGAAGGTTCTGAATCCCTAGACTATCTGGGAGAATTCACTAGAGCCAATGACAATGTAGAAAAACACATGGATATAATTCACGAAATGGCCAAAACTGGTGCTCCAGTTATAGCTCCTATGAAGACGCAATTACCTATAATATCTTGGGATGATGTCCTTATTCTAGGGGCACAGTTAAATCCTTTTCCGCTTAATGAGCACGATGAGGTAAATACACAGACTACTATTGGTAAAAAAGCAAAAAAGCCTATGGTTATAGAAAGTCCTGTATACGTTACACATATGTCTTTTGGGGCATTATCCAAAGAATTAAAAATTTCTCTAGCAAGAGGAGCTGCAGCAAACAAAACAGCTATGTGTAGTGGTGAAGGAGGAATTCTTCCTGAAGAAATGCAAGAATCATACAAATATATATTTGAATATGTACCAAACAAGTACAGTGTTACGGATGAAAATCTAAAAAATTCAGATGCAATAGAAATTAAAATAGGGCAGGGAACAAAGCCTGGTATGGGAGGTCACCTTCCAGCGGAGAAAGTCACTGAAGAAATCTCAAAAGTAAGAAATAAACCTTTGGGCCATGATATAATAAGTCCTTCTAAATTTGAAGAGGTAAATTCAAAAGAAGATCTTAAAGAGATGGTAGACATGCTTAGAAAAAGATCTGGTGGTCGCCCTATAGGTATAAAAATAGCGGCTGGACACATAGAGAAAGATCTAGATTTTATAGCTTATGCAAATCCAGATTTTATAACTGTAGATGGACGTGGTGGAGCTACAGGGGCAAGTCCTAAACTGTTAAAAGATGCTACTACTATTCCAACGCTATTTGCACTTCACAGAGCTAGAAAATACTTAGATAAAAACAATTTAGATATAGATTTAGTTATAACTGGTGGATTAAGAGTTGCATCTGATTTTGCAAAAGCTATAGCTATGGGTGCAGATGCAGTAGCTATCGGAAGCGCTGCAATGATGGCCGCAGCTTGCCAACAATACCGTATATGCGGAAGTGGTAAATGTCCAGTTGGTTGTGCTACACAAGATGAAGAACTCAGAAAAAGACTCGATGTAGATAAGAGTGCAAAGAGAGTATTTAACTATTTACATGCGAGCTTAGATGATCTAAAATCCTTTGCAAGAATTACTGGTCACGAGAATATCCACGATCTTAGTATTACCGATCTGTGCACTGCTAACTCTGAGATATCCGACCATACAGATATACGCCACGTTTAAAAATTAGCTTAAACCAAAAGTAAAAGAAGCCTCACCAAAAGTTTTTGATATCTTACAAAACATTGCCGAGGCTTCTTTTACTTTCTATAATCCGTACTCTTTATTTAAATTTGAAAAATGGTGTCCATATATACTATTTGCTTTAGTATCACATACAAGAACTAAATAAAAATTCTTCTTTATTGGAAACATTATATGAATATATGCTTTGTCTGCATTTTCATATAGATGCTCAATATAAGTATTCTCGTATTCACTTTCTTTTAAATACTTATCTATAAATAACTGAAACATATACTCATCAATATCACTTAAAATTCCATCGTCTAAAGTTTCAATCTCATTCATAGGTCTAACAAAAGTTGCATCAAACTCTTCACTAGTCAATTTTCTCATTATTTTTATCAATCCTTATCTTAAAATAATTTTAATTCTATATTTCTTTTTAACTATAAACTATAATATTGTGGAATGTACACTTCAGATCCCCAAAATTTTCATAGGTATGTTCAACATTTGCAGTGAACCTTATGCAACATCCCTTTTCTAAAACAACTTCTTTATCGTATAGGGTCATTTTTAAAGCACCCTCTGTCACTAATATATACTCTTCTACCCCCTCGTCATGCTTAGGGGATTCATGCGTACAGCCTTTATCTAAATCAATAACAAGTATTTCAAAATTCTTTTTACTATCGTATGGAAATACTGGATAAATCCTCATTTTATCACTATTTTCAGATATATGGCTTATTTTACTAGCATCTACAATCTCATAATCACAAAACTGCTTTTCTATAAATGAGGAAAAAGGTACTTTTAAACCAGTAGAAATCTTCCAAAGCGTAGATACTGTTGGATTTGTTTTGCCGTTTTCTATTTGTCCTAACATAGATTTACTTACACCTGTTAAGTTTGATACTTCATCTAGACTCATTTTTTTATTGCTTCGTATTCTATTTAAGTTCTCACCGATAACCATATTTAAATCTTCCAAGCTATATTTCACCTCTTTGTATAGTATATTGCATAATTATATCATATATTATATTATATTACTTGTGACCAAATTATAGCTATTATTTTTTAGCCATATATCATATTATAACAGGAGGACATTAAATGAAGAAAGCACTATTTTATGGTATAGCATCATCCTTGTTTTTTGCATTTACATTTGTGCTAAACAGAAGCATGAATCTTTCCGGTGGAAACTGGATGTGGAGCGCATCTCTTAGATATTTTTTTATGCTTCCACTTTTATACATAATGCTTTTAAAGAACAGAGGAATTAAAAATGTATTGAAATCGATAAAGAATAGCCCAAGACCATGGATCATATGGAGTACAATTGGTTTTGGACTTTTTTATGCGCCTTTAACTTTTGCTTCTGATTATGGGCAGTCATGGTTAGTCGCAGGATGTTGGCAGCTGACTATAGTTGCAGGTATCTTACTAACGCCTATATTTGGAGAAAAAATTCCTTTAAAAGGTCTAGCAATGTCATTTGTAATACTAACAGGTGTATTTTTAATACAATATGAGCAAGCATCTGATATAGATACTAAACAAATATTTTTGACTATAATACCAATAGTAATCGCGGCTTTTGCTTACCCATTGGGAAATAGAAAAATGATGCAGGTCTGTAAAGACAATCTAACTACTACTGAAAGAGTATTTGGAATGACACTGTGCAGTATGCCATTTTGGATTGTACTTGCATGTTTTGCACTAGAGAAAAGTGGTCTTCCTAGCATCAGCCAAGTTTCACAATCTTTTGTTATTGCTATATCCTCTGGCCTTATAGCTACAATACTGTTTTTTAAAGCTACGGAGCTCGTTAAAGACAACGCCCACCAACTTGCAATAATTGAGGCAACTCAATCAGGAGAAGTTGTATTCACTCTACTAGGAGAGGTTTTGATACTCGGAGGAATGTTACCTGCCATAAAAGGATTTACAGGTCTAGCTTTAATCATAGTAGGAATGATATTAAATAGCTTGATAGCTTCTCCCTCAAATAAAGATGTTTTAGATGATAGTGAATCTCAAAACAGCGCTACAGCTTAAATACTCGATTTTTATATAAGAGATATTTAAAGAAGTTGATTTCTAAAATACAGAATAATAAAATGCAAAATAAATAAGATACCTAGAATTGAATATTGTATCCAATTCTAGGTATCTTATTTTTAATTTGCAAATCTAAAACTCAAATATAAGCAATATATCAAAGTTATTTTGTATCTCTGATCTATCTATATTTTCTTTACAAATTCCGACTTTAACTTCATAGCTCCGATTCCATCTATCTTACAGTCTATATCGTGATCGCCGTCTATAAGTCTTATATTCTTAACTTTAGTGCCCATCTTAACAACAAGTGAGCTACCTTTAACCTTTAGATCTTTTATAACAGTAACTGTGTCTCCATCATTAAGCTCGTTTCCATTTGAATCCTTAAATACTTTTACATCGCTCTCTTCGCCAATACCATCTTTAGACCACTCATGTCCACATTCTGGGCAAACAAAAAGATTCCCATCATCGTAAGTATATTCCGAATTACACTTTGGGCAATTTGGTAATTTTTCCATTTTTACATCCTCCATTATTTAATTTGTTTATTCACTAATACTTATACTGCCATATACAGGCTATAAAGACAATACCCATAGAATAGAAAAAGTTTTGATGAATGTTATTATATACTTACTAAAAGATTATTCCGACAACTTAAACTTTTATGAGTAGTGCATTTCCTGGAAGATATACAAGTGGTATATCTTCCATACTTATATTTTACGACAGACCGGTTTGTACCAGATTTGATTATTTATTGTATTATTTAAATTATTATATACAAATGAAATAATTCTATTGATTATTCCACTTTTATTGGCTATTATTGTAATTAGATGAACTTGTTAATAAATTAATAGATTTAAAGTAATTATATTATGCTCACTAGTCAATTTGCTTACAAATGGTGCTGATTATGATTACCACAGTAAGAATTGCCTTTTGATAAATCAAAAAAGAGGAGATTATCTAAAATGGAATTTAATAATGTTAAACTAGTTAAAGCTGCAAATGTGTATTTTGACGGAAAGGTAACAAGCAGAACATTTTATATGGAAAATGGAGAAAGAAAAACTTTAGGTTTCATGATTACCGGAGAGTATAAGTTTAATACTGACGCTGAAGAGTTGATGGAAGTTCTTGGGGGAGAAATGGACATCAAATTGCCAAATGAATCAGAATTCTCTACTTATAAAACAGGTGATTCTTTTGTAGTACCTTCTAATTCTAGTTTTGATGTAATTGTAAAAACTTATGCCGATTATTGCTGTTCTTATAAATAGGCTTAATTTTTACTAGCTCATTCCTTTAAATAGGACAAAAGAAAAGATATAAATATATTTGTTTTGTATAATATAAATATGCTCCCTTTATGCCAACAGTTTTATTATTTAACTGCTTTGTATAAAGGGAGCATATCAGTGTATCCAATTACATTTTAGGAAACTTAATCTTATCACTATAATATGTTCTTCAAAATTATCGCTAATCTATTTGGTAGATTATTTAAATCCGATATATCTAAAAAACGCTCTTCTCCATAGATTCTTTTTATTACTTCTTTATCTTGTCCAATAGCGGCTGCAAAGAAAGTAATTCCTTTTCTTGTATATTCTGATACTATTTTTTTCATATCTTCCTCTGCATTCTCACCACTATAGTCCGGAAGTGCCATTGGTTGACCATCACTTATTATAAACAATAATTTTATATCTGCATCTACAGTTAAAAGTCTCTCTGACATTATTTTAATTGCCGCACCATCTCTATTGTTATTTTTAGGGCTTATTTTCATAACTCTATATAAATCATTACTGTCTACTCTATCAAAATCGGCATATGAATATATGGATAGATTCTCGTCATTTGAAACATCCGCAGTATCACCGTAAACAGCTACTGGAATATCGCACTTATGACAAAATTTCATTAAAGTAATTGCAGCTGCCTTTGCTGCTTCAACACGATTTTGTGATGTCATAGAGCTTGACTCATCGACACGAAGCCCTAATGCTACAGATGGCGACTCATTTGGTGGATTTTTACGAGAGAAATATCTAAAATCTCTATTTACCAATGAGAAAGCATTAAATTTTGCACCGTAATATCTATTTTTAGTGTAATCACTTGACTTATCAGGCTCTAGTAAAGGCATAACCTTCAACGCCAACTGATTAGCTACTTCTATATATTCTTTACTAATTTGTTCATATTGCTCTTTATCGTTTTGGGTAACTTCAGGAAGGTGAATTTTTACCTTTAATCCCTTATGAATATCTCCATAGGATATTGATTTTATTTGATTTTTAATATATTTTGGTAAATTAGTTTCTGCATTATCATTCTGTGTTGTCTCTGTTATTTCACCAATTAAATTATCTATATCGCCATGGTTTCTACTCAAAGTTTCACTTTCTTCACTTGAATCTTTTTTATTTGTGTTCAGTTTAGCAGCACTTTCGTCTTCACAGGAGTCATCACTTGCAGTATTTTTATTATCTGCCTCTATTTCAGTACTGTCTTCCTTAGACTCTACAACTTCTTTATCTAAATTTAAAATCTCCATAGATTCGCCAGTTTCAGAAGTTACTTCTGTGTTTTCATTTAGATCATCTCTAACTATATTTGCTAATGATATTTCCGATAGATTTTCTCCCTCGCTATTTTTATCCGCGATTCCATCAATATATAACTTTATGTCATCCCAAATTAATACAGCTATATTATTAATAAACTCTACTCTCTTAATCGACGATGGCTCTTCAATTAATCTATCAATTAAATGTGCTATTTTATTAAACTTATTGATAAGCTCAACTGATTTGCAATCAATGTCGCCAATCCCTTCAATCTCATTAATTCCTTTAAACTTTCTAAATTTACTATAATAATTTATATGGTTTAATAAATAATAAAATTTTTGATTGTTAACTAAATCTATATTACAATTACTCATCTTTTTATACTGAATGCTTCTTAATACATTAAGACCTTCAATTAATCTCCCATAATTGGAGCAGTATTTATACATTAATTCTTCGATTCTTCCATCTTCAATCAAATCGTATAAAAACAGCAACACTGCGCTTAGCTTTACAGATTTCTTAGAATCTTTGATATACTCTAACATCTGTCTTCTATTTTCATTTAATTCAGTATCATTTTCTATATTGAATTTATTAGGAAATGCTATACCTTGTAACATTGATTCTTCAAACAATTTACGCATAAAAAAATCTGTATATAGTATATGGCCTATCTCATGACAATATAGGCCCAGATATATTTTAAGTTTCTGTATATTGCTATCACAATCCCTTATAATTTTAGATGTAGAATTTATATAAATTAAATCAGACTTTGTAAAAGCTTCTCTAGTTTCACTTTCATTCCAAATTAATATTAGATCATTCTGCTCAATATTAAATTTTGTAAATAAATCACTACTTATACTCTTTAAATATTCACTAAAATCTTTGGTCTTAAAAATTTCTTTATCGGATAGATTAGTGTTTACATCATTTATATAGTTTATTATTTCTTTAAATCGCATAAAAAAACTACCCCCTTCTAAGAGGTTCAATGAATAAAGAAGTATTATTTTCTACTGCTTCCTCTAATATAATTATTTCATCCGCATCTGTAGTCATTTTATAAATAACCTTATGATACATAGATTCTCTAATTGACTCTCCGTTTAATATCGAATCCAACCAGAAAAATAAAGAACGCATTCCAGCTACTCCTCGAATTGCGTTAGCTTTTGCAGTCTTATCAAGTGTAATAATTGCATCTGCCAATTTCGATGTTAGTTCAATATCATTACTATCGACTTTTGCCATAGCTCTTTGAACCATAATCTCTTTTGGAGGTAAATCCATCTTCTCAGTATGCTGTATTCTATCACGTAGAGCTTCATTTAACGGTCTACTACCTATATAGTTTCTATTTGTTGTAACAACTGCAATAAAATCTGGATGTCTATGAATTACTCCAGTTGGAAGATTTAATGTTCCCTCTAATTCTAATGCTGAATTTAAACTCATCAACACTGCTGCATCTTTTATAACCGCAGGCTCTTGAATTTCTAAAATATAGCCGTATTTAAATGCACGAACTATTTCCGATGGGAAAAACTTATATTCAACCTCATCACTTCCACGATCTTCTAGATCACCGTCAGCTGTAACCGGAAGTATAGATCCTATTACATCTGACTTATCCATATCAGCAAAACATGTCACTTTTGTATATGGTATCCCTAAATCATAAGATAGAGCCTTAGCAAGCTGAGTTTTACCAGAACCAGCATCCCCTTCTAATAAAATATTTGCTATTTTCATTTCACCCTTGTCCCAATTTCGCTTAATTTCTTTGCATATTCTTATTTCTGAC
Source organism: Metaclostridioides mangenotii (assembly GCF_017873185.1). Classification (GTDB taxonomy): domain Bacteria; phylum Bacillota; class Clostridia; order Peptostreptococcales; family Peptostreptococcaceae; genus Metaclostridioides; species Metaclostridioides mangenotii. The sequence goes on along the minus strand of NZ_JAGGJX010000006.1, from coordinate 108,920 downwards.
GCTGTAACACAATGTGAATCTGGAATTTCTATTATTTCTTTCTCTTCTTTTTGGGTCAATACTCTAGATAGTTCTAACTTAAACTCATCTTCCTTTATAGTTAGTTTGGGTACCACTTTTACATCCTTTAGCTCACCAACAATAAATATATTAAATTCTCCTAATAAAATATTATTTGGATAAACCTCTCCAGATAGAACATCGTCAATGGAAAGTCTCATAAGAGCTGTATACTCTTCAATATCTAACTTTATAGCTCCAGTTATAACTCGTTGATAAATATTATCACAAAGTGTAGCCATAAGTTTTATCGATTTTTCATCAATACCTTTAGCTTCATCCTTATTTAATCTATACTCATTAAATAGTTTTATAGCTTCATTATCCTCTAATATCACTGGTAACAAGGCCACGAAAATAGCAGTTCCTCTTTCTCCACTTGGTTTTCTAGGCCCATTTAGTTGATATGGGTCTACTTTATTTTCATTTATATTATAATTACATGCTTTACATACACCCGTTGTCTTATTGTAAACTAATAATTGCACTGAGTTAGAATTGCGTCCAGATCTTTCTATATATATATTGTTACCATTTCTTCCTACTGCCCCAAATTTACTACTGCCATCCAATAATTCTATATATTCATGAACTGCATTAATAACAGCATCTATTAGCATAGATTTTTTGTCAGAGCGATTACTCGGTGCATACTTACTCGAAACATTTACACTCTTGCTCTCAATATTTGCAAATGGTTTTGTCTTAAGTTTCTCTCCTCTACCCCACAGAGAAGATATGTTATTTACTCTCGCCATAATCTCTCCTCCTTTCTAGTTGAATTGTTGATACGCTAATTCAAATTATTTATATTTCTTCCACATTTTCTAATTTTTCTTTCCAAAAACATCTCAACACTTTTAGATCCTCAGTATAGTCTGTTTTAGATTCATCTTTATCGTATTCTAATATTTCAAGCACTTCTATTTCAAAATCTTTTTCTGTATTTTCTTTCCACTCTTTTTGAAGTTCTCTATTTTTGTGTCCTCCAGCATTTAACTTAAATCTCTCACCGTTTAAAGTTCCCTTTAAATCTTGATTATAGCCTAGATATACCTTCCCTGTTTTTAAAGACTTAATCATATAAACACCCATCTCAGACTTCATTTCTTTATATTTCAATAATAATTCTTTTTTCCTATTTTTATCTAACATTCCATCACCTCATTAATATGTTTTTTAATTTTACTATTACATAATTATTGTTTATATAATATATTATTTTAAATTCTATGTCAAGTTAATAGTTCATTTTATCAATATATTAACTTTAATAAGTTCAATAATATTTATAAGATTTATATTCTATAGATTTAGCTCTTAAAATAATATTTCTCATAAAAATAGAACGTATCAGGTATTCAATCCCTATACGCTCCAAATATTATAATGTATTCTTCTATACTTTTTTATTTCTATGTATTATTAACATTTAAGTAATATTTTATTTTGTTTTTCATCCACTCGGATATATACAATCACCTTGTTTTTCATTTTCCACATTCTTTATTCTTCTACTTAATCTTTGAAGTTTAGAATTTATCTTCTCTTTATATATTTATATACTTTATAACTTCGAACTATCGTAAAGCTCAAATCTGTACTCTTGATTTGTAATATTATCTGTTCTTCCCGTCTCAACTTTTTCTAAAAACATCTCAAGCGGTCTTACAAACATTCCATACGGCGGGTAAAGCGCTTGATACGATACCAACACTTCCTCTGTTTCTGTATATGTAACTACATGATGTACGTAGTATAATTTCCCTTTAAAATGCCTGTATGGCCTTTGTATCTCTATCTCTCTATTCATAAATATTATCCTTTCATTATAATTTTTATATCATTCTTCTTATTTATATAGTTATATTGTGATGCCTTTTAGGCATTCCATTTATTGGAGGATTGAACCTAATATATTCACCTCTTCTTTCTAAAATAAATCCAATTTCATTTCATACTGACTAGCAAACTCTTGAAAACCCAACTTAGTCAAAAACTCTTGTGATGATAAGTTCTCATCGTCTATATTTATAACTCTGATATTATCTGATCTTGTTCCCTTTATTAAGTCGCTTAAGATACTTCTACCAATTCCTCTTCCTCTATACTCAGGATCTACAGCCAACTGAGGTATATCCCCTGATTCTATATCGATAACTCCATATCCTACAATTTTATCATCATTTAGTACTGTTGATATTTTAAACAATTCTTTCACTGATGCTATTGAATCATTGGAATTTTGCCATGATGGAGTTCCATCCCAAAACTCCTTAATATAATTCCAATCATCAAAAGTCATATATCTGGTTTCCACATTGTGATCACATTTTTTGGAGTCGTATTCATTCTTATCTATTTCATAACATGTAAATTCTCTAGTCGCTTCAAATCCTCGATTCCTATAAACTTCTATCGCTCTAGGATTATTCTTTAAAACCTCGAGTATATACTGTCTTATATTCCTTTCTCTTAGTATATCTTCATTGTATCTAAGCATTTTATTCGATAAGCCTTTACCTCTATACTCACTTATAATTCCCGTTCCTAAATCATAAGCGGCCCATTTTCTATCTATTTTTCTTAAGCCATTCAATACAAATCCAATTAAGTCATTGCCATCAAATACCCCCACTGATACTTCAGGGTCGTATCCTTTTCTCGATATCATTTGATCAAATTTGATTATAGACATTTGCATATCTATTTGGTAGTCAGAAAAAGCTTTATTAAATGTTTCACATAGAGTTTCTAAACTTACATTCTTCAATGTCTTGTATCTCACTTACAGACATCTCCCTTCTATTTATATTAACAATTTATATAGCACCAGTTTGTTTCTAAACTTCTGAACCTTTTATCTAAATTATATTACTTTTGTTATGCCCGAGACAAGGTAGGAAATCTTAAAAATTTATTTTCAAATGGATTGTACTTCCCTTTCTTTATAAAAAGCGTTGTGTCTTCCTCAATTAACAAATCCAAATTGTAACCGTCAGTATCCTTTGGTATAAATCCTAATACTACTTTCTCAATTTCACTATTTGCGATTACATTAATAATGCTATCAAGTTTTACTTCATCTGTGCTAAATAATTCATGTAAATACAGTGTATCCCCTTCAAAATCACAAATAACTGCTGTATTGTAATCTTCTAAATAATAAATATCATCCTTCATAAAATACGTACAGTAAAACATTATAAGCGATGGATTATTTATCATTGATACTGATGAAAATATTCCCGATTTACAGACCAAATTATATAAAATAGCTCTGTCTATATCATCATCCATATTTAATTTCCTTATATTTGTATATCTCATCGATTCTGTAGAGTTATCTTCTTTGTCTTTTCTTAATGAATACACATATTCGTCTTTTTTATTAAATCCGAACTTTGGATAGAAATCTAAAACACTATCATTAGCGTAAAGATAAATTAAATCACAATTATTATCCCATTCTTTTAAGACAAGTTCTAATAACGCTCAACTAAATCCTTGCCCTTGGAATTCTATATCTGTCATAACTGTTCCAATTTGTATAAATCTTTTTTGTTCTCCAAAAATATCAAAGTCAATCATATTCACCGATACATTTGAAACTATTTGGTCTTCACACAATAGAGAATACTGTATATATCTTTCTCCCCAATACCCATCATTGTACCATTGTTCAAAGTTAAATCCATAAGTCTTTTCTGTCAATTTATTAAAACTATCCCTCGATGCTGATTCATTCTTATAATTACATTTATATATGTATTTTTTATTATTTATTGATAAATATCCATCCATAGTTTAATCTCCTTATACTAATATTTCCACTTCTTAATTTATAAAACTCTCTATAGTCTCAATATCACGATTTTCACTCTACCCTTAGAAAATTTCATGTAAATTATCTCCTGAAAAATTGATTAGTTAACCTTATGATACCTTATTATATTTTAGTATTCAAGAAAAGCTCCTTCTCATATTAACCCTATAATATCCCACATTAAAAGAGAGCCATATCACAAATTGCAATATGGCTCTTAATCACTTAATTAAATTTTATTTCATACATAGAGGTTTACTTTTTCTATGTATTCTAAAACTATCGGTTTTGTTGAAAGCCCTCTACTTCTTTTTAGGTTCTGCTATTACCCATTGTTGTATTGCATGATCGTCAGGAAGTATGTTTCTATCTTGCCACATATAGAAAAATCTCTCTGCCGGATATGTATAATAACCATCTTGATTGTGATCTGAAGTATCATAAGCATCTGCAAATATTATAACATCATCACCGAAATCATTCGTTCCCATAGTATCGTAACCTATGATATCTTGCCAGTGACCTGCCCAATCAATCCATTCAATCATTATCGGTGTTTCATTCTTTAAATTTTTGATAACCCAACTTTTGAACTCTTCTGGATCAGTAAAGCTGTATCCATCTTTATCTGCTTCTGTTAAACTTGATGTTACATTCCATCCTATCTGATCAAAGAATTTTACCATGCCTGCTGTAGATGTTCCATACTCACCTTTTTCATTTGCTTGGCCAGGGTTTTCTTTGTTATTTCCATTTATATCTTGATTACACTGCATAATATCAGCTATTTTTAGTTCTTCATAGCTCTTTTCACCGTAATGTTCTAAAACCATAAGCGCTGAAACAGGCCCACATGTATACTCTGTAGTTTGTTGATATGTCTTAAACTTTGGAATTATTGTAAGATTTCCATCAGATTTCATATTGTAAACATCTAACTGTTTATAGTAAGGTGAATCATTATGATTTCCTCCACCTGCATAAGATGAAGCCCCCGAAGATGCCGTGTCATACCCATTTGGAAAGGCTATAGTATTCTCTACCTTAGCATTACCTTTTTCTTCTTTCTTTGTATCAACTTCTTTATTACTACATCCTACAACACTTGCTCCAATAACTAATGAAAGTGCTAAAGTAACTATTTTCTTCATCCCTCTACCTCATTTCTTAGTTTTATAATACCAAGTATATCATGTTTCCTTGTATTGTAAACAGTTTTTTGATTTTTCTATTTGACGATTACCTCATACATGCTTCTTATTTACAAGCTTTTAACGTTTTTTATAAAAAATACTTACTTATACTAAACTATTTATTTAGTTTAGTATAAGTAAGTATTTTTGAAAAACTGTATATGTTTTTTATTTCCTATATTCAAAAGTATTGTTTTTCCAACGTATACTATATTTTACATATTTTTCTTTACCAATAAATTTTTATTTTTCTCTAAATTTTTATATATTTTTTAATTTAATTTCAACTAAGAACTTTTTTATTTTTTGCATAAAAAAAAGACCCATACTTGGATCTCTTTTCTAAATGATCGATGTCTATATTATAATATAGTTATGTTATCTGCTTGAGGACCTCTTGCACCCTCAACTATATTAAAACTTACTTTTTGACCTTCTTCTAATGATTTAAATCCATCAGTTTGTATAGCTGAGAAATGTGCGAATACATCATCTCCACCTTCTACTGATATGAATCCAAATCCTTTGTCATTATTAAACCATTTTACTATTCCGTTAGTCATTCTAACTTCTCCTATTAACCTATTCAAAAAAATTTTTGATTTATTGTAGTTTATCTACTTAATAAAGTATAACTCTTTTTTGACATAGTAGCTAGTATTATTTTTATTATTTTTAAAATTTATTATTTTAGTAGCAATTTATTCCATCAAATGTATACTTAATTCGTAAATATTTCAGTTTTAAATTCTACTTTTCTAGATGTTCTGTTCTGTATCCGATTTCTTTATTTGCCATTTTATAAGCTTCTTTTATCATGTCTTTTCTCGACATCGCAGTTCCTAATAAGTTGTCCATACTTAATTGATTTCTATTGCTAAAGTACTTATCGAGCAATGAGTTTTCTATATACTCTTCATCCCCTAATATTTCTTCGTGAAGTATATGGTTTACTATGAACCCTTCTTCTCTAAGTATTCTCCCCATTAGAACGCTTCTATGGCACCTTATAGGGTCTTGCATTGCTCCTAATAGCACAATCCTATAACCCATCTCGCATCCGTTTATAAGCCGTTTAATTCCGTTTAAAAAGATATCCTCTTTTAGTACTTTTTCAAAGTCTGCGTATCCTTCAAGTGTATAACTATCTAGATCTATACGTTTAGCCCCAAATTCTTTCCCCATATATATATACTTATATCCAGATTTCTTAAGGCTTTTATGGAAATCCTCTTTATTGTACTGTACATTGTATTTTGAGTACGGTGTCTCTCTTATATCTACTACGCAGTCTATATTGTATTTTTTTATCATCTCTAGCAATTTATCGTATGGATAGTTTGAATGGCCTATTGTGTATATTTCCATTTAATCACCTATCTCATTTTCATATATAGTTCAAATATAAAGTAATTTAATTTAATTATATATAAACTTTCTTGCTAAAACTTTTTAATTATCGATTTATCTATTGAATCTTTTCTATTTTTTTATTTTTGAATACAATTAATTTACTTAATATAAAGTTAATAATTATAACCACTATATTTGTTATTACTTTTACTATAAAATCATTTATTAGCAACAAGTTTAGCATTACAAACATTAATACAAGTTCGATTACTCCTGATAATACTCTGCAGCTCATAAATGACAACATCTCTTTTATAACATACTTATATTCAATAGATTTACTTTCAAAAACATAGAACTTATTTGTTATATATGCAAATAGTACAGCTACAAACCAAGCTATAATATTTGAAATGTAATAATTAACACCTAAAATCCTTGTGCAAAAAGCATAAGTCGCTATATTAATTAAAGTTGTAAGTACTCCAAATATCAAATAAAGTATTGTTTCCTTGTATTTTTGAAATATTTCCATCATACACTCCTAATTTGTTTTTACATTATCATAATATAGTAACACTTCTATATGCAACTTTACAAGTTGCTAAAATTAATAACTAATTATACAATTTTTACTATTAAATATATTTTACATTACATTTCTAAGTACCAGTTCTTTAGTTGTATTTGTCCTGTTTTGACAAGTTTGTTATAATATTTGAGTAAATTTAAACGGGAGGATATATATGCAAAAACTACTTAGCAAGGCAAGACAAGCCATAAAAGACTTTGATATGATACAAGAAAACGACAAAATTGCTGTTGGATTATCTGGAGGTAAAGATAGTTTAACATTACTTCATATTTTAAAAAATTACCAAAGATTTTCACCGCAAAAGTTTGAATTAATAGCGATTACATTAAATCCAGGGGACGTTGATAACTATCCCCTCTATAAACTATGTGAAGATCTAGAGATCCCATTTTATGAAATTCAAACGGATATAAAGGAAATTGTCTTCGATATAAGAAAAGAAAAAAATCCATGTTCTCTCTGTGCGAATTTAAGACGTGGAGCTTTAAATGACAATGCTAAAAAGCTAGGATGTACTAAAATAGCTTTAGGACATCATAAAGATGATGCCATTGAAACTTTCATGATGTCCATGCTCTATGAGGGAAGGGTTTGTTGTTTCTCTCCCAAAACGCACCTAGATAGACAGGATATTACTATAATCAGACCTATGATATATATAAATGAATACATGACAAAAAAAGCAGCTAAAGATTATAACTACCCAATCATTAAAAATCCATGCCCCGCTGACGGTAAAACAAACAGGCAAAATATAAAGGAATTAGTTGAGAGGCTTAATAGAGAAATCCCTGGGTCAAAGAAGAACTTGTTTGGAGCATTGAATAATTCTGATAAATTATTTATTTGGGATAAAGAGAATATAAAATAATCATGAAATTATCCCCCAAAACATAATAGAAGATAGAACTCCATTTTATTTGGACAATCTATCTTCTACTATGTCATTGCTATATTACTTGTATTTAATCTTTTATTTATTTGATTTTACCCTATAAATAATACCCCACCATAATTTTTTGAAAAATAATAAAAGGTTGTATATTAGCCCTTCATCATTGATTTAATTATTTGATTTTATGTTTACCCACGCCTCGTCATATAGTCTTTTAATATCTTTAGAGAAGTCAACATAGATTTCACATCGATCCATTATTTCTTTAGGCATATATGCGTTCGGATTGTTTCTAACTTCTTCAGGTTGCTCTAATCTTGCTTCTTTGTTTGGTGTTGTATAACCTATTTCATCAGCTATTCTAAGTGCGCTTTTCTTATCACTTACAAAGTTTATGAATTTTTCAGCCCCTTCAATATTTTTGGCATTATGAGGTATACATAAACTATCAATCCAGAAGTTTGCCCCTTCCTTAGGTACTACATAAACTAAATTAGGATTTTCATCTTGAAGATTTAGACCTTCTCCAGACCAGATCATATTTATATCGGATTCCCCTGCTGGAATCATTGTAGTTCCATTATCAACGCCATATATTGGATCTACTAATTTTCTTTGACTTAATAAAAGCTCTTTAGCTTCTTTAATTTCTTTTGGATTAGTTGAATTTAAAGAATATCCCAGTTTCTTTAAAGTGGCTCCCATAGTATCTCTATAAGTATCAAACATGAATATTTTATTTTTATATTTTTCATCCCATAATATATCCCAACTATCCACTTCTTCTGTTACTACATCCTTATTATAAATAATGCCTATAGTTCCAAACATGTAAGGAACTGAGTATTTATTTCCTGGGTCAATTTCTAAATTTAAGTACTCTTTATCCATTTGCGATATATTTGGTATATTTTCCTTATCTAGCTCTTTAATTAGATTTTTTTCAATCATTCTTGGCATCAAGGCATCAGATATTAAAATAACATCATATTTTACCCCTCCGCTACTAACCTTTTGATACATTGTTTCCATATCATCAAAGGTTTCAATATTAACCTTTATACCATATTCTTTCTCGAATTCTTTTACGCTTTCTTTATCTATGTTTTCTCCATAGTTTAAGAAATTTATTTCTTCAGTAGTCTTCTTGCTACATCCTACTAATAAAAGACCCATTATTGCGATGCAAATTGATAAACTCAATAGTTTAATTATTTTCTTCATACTGCTATTCCTTTCATTTTTATACAATTTTTCTAATACCCTAAATTAGTATAGTAAATCTATATATTTTATAGCTTCAATACCTAACCCTCTACTTAGAATATACTCTCTCAAATTATATTACAAGCTTAAATTCTTCATAATTTTTGATTTATAAATTTTGATTTTTATTGAAATATCAACTAAGTATTAGATATAATTTTTCAAGTGCAACAATTAGATTATAGCTCATCTATTTGAAAACATCGGAAGGAAAATGTAGTTGAGTAAAGAAAGCGATAATTTAATGCCTTATGTTATATTTATAAGGTATGGTGCAACTATTGATAATATTGGTACTAAGAAAACATTACAAAAAGCGTAAGAAGCAATAATTCAAGTACAATTTTCTTTTCATTCTAGCATTGCTTAATTTTCAAGCAATAATTGATGTTTCTTTATTATTTAGGAGGATTTCCTTTCTAAATGTTTAAGTACTTTATAACTATAAAAACTATAAAGGGGGGAAGATTTAGTGTTATGAAAATAAAAGTTTTTACATTAAACTCATTTGCAAAATCCATTGAGGGAGGAAATCCTGCCGCAGTTGTGTTTAATGCTGATGACCTTTCAGAAAATGTTATGAAAAAGATTGCAGGTATAATTGGTTTTAGTGAGACTGCCTATGTAATGGAGTCAGACCTTGCAGATTTCAAAGTAAGATTTTTTACTCCTACTGAAGAAGTAGATCTTTGCGGACATGCCACAGTGGGAGTTTATTACTTATTATTGAGTCTAGGTAAAATAAAGCCAGGTATATATACACAGGAAACTAAGGCAGGGATTTTAAAGATAGAGATAAAGGAAGATATGTCAATCATAATGAATCAGAATCTACCAACCTTTTACGAAACAATTTGTAAAGAAGAAATTGCAGATTCCTTGAATATTGCTGTAGCTGAAATAGAAGAAAATTTACCAGTGCAAATAGTGTCTACTGGTCTAAGAGACATCATTGTTCCTATTAAAAATATAGAAATATTAAGAGCGATAAAACCAGATTTTGATAAGGTAGCCGAAATTAGCAAAAAATATAATGCTGTTGGTTATCATATCTTTACACTAAAGTCACTTAATGGTTCAGATGCTCACTGCAGAAATTTGGCACCTCTTTACGGAATACCAGAAGAGTCTGCAACTGGTACATCCAATGGAGCTCTTGCATGTTATCTGTTTAAGTATGATAAAATCAACCCTAACAATACTGAGTATATAGTAATTGAACAAGGTTATTCAATGGAAAAACCTTCAGAAATAATTGTTTCCTTAGCAATTCATAATAAAGAGGTTGTTGAGGTGCTAGTAGGTGGAAAAGCATTAAATATATCTGAAATTGAAGTTGAAATATAAAGATATTAAACAAGACAGCCAAATATCTAAATAACATAATTGAGCAGGATCATAGATTTATTAAAAAGAAAGTTCGAAGTATGTTAGGTTTTAGATCTTTAAAAACTGCAAACAAAACTATTGTGGGTATTAAAATTATGAATATGTTAAGAAAAAGACAGGTCAACTTTAAAATTACTCTGTCCTTTTTGAAATTGAATTTATAAATAATATCATGGGTATAAGTATTTAAGAATTATTTATTTATATTTTATTTACAAAAAATTGGGAACCGTATCCTATATTAATGATATAATTCCCTATTTTCTAACTCCATATTATTTAATATATTTTAAGCATCTTAATTATCTCAAAGTTAACGTTAATCCTTTACTCTTTTACGATTATTGAATTATATTATATTTCTTCAAAAGTTTCTAACAATCTAATATAATGATTAGCTTCTCTTAGCACATGATCTGCAAGAAGTGGCAGTATTATGGATCTTATTTCACAACTAGCAATTCCTTCAGTAGCTTCTTGCTTAAAGTTTTTAAGTTGGATAGTTTGAAATAAAGTCTCATCTGTAACACTATCTATTGTGGCATCTGTCCTAGCCAGAGCTTCTTTCCTTAAACATTTGAATTCATGATATTTAATGATAACATATTTTTATAAATTAGAAATCAAAATAATAATGTACTAATTTATTGATTCTTTATTTATATATTTTAATATTCACTTCTTATACAGTATAATGAATTCTTTAAACAATAATTGTTATAGTGTCATAATGTGAATTTAGAATGAAAAAAAGTATTAATTTAAAAACCGACTTACTATAGTAAAATTAATTTAGCTAAAGGAAGTCGGTTTTTTGAACTTTTTTGGACTTTCTATTTCTTTTTAAAATTTTTTATATCCTGTGGCATTTTTGCTTGATGATTTAAAAATGTACAAGTAGAGTTTGCCGATAATTTAATAGCACTTACCGCTAAAGATCCTACTTTTTCCAATACTGTTGAAGTTATATCTTTTTTCATAAGTTAGTCACTCCTTTCTTGATGAGACCTAGAATTAACATTATAAAAATACATACAATAACAGATGATAAATACATAGCATACTCATAAGTTTTTGTAAAATTAAAGCATACAACTGAAATTACTAATAGAATACTACAAAGATATATTACTATTTTTTTATATTTTTTTCTTTCTTTGTTACTTAAAGGATTATGTCTATGCTCTTGTGGCACTAAAAAAAGTATCCCTATGTAACTTACAAATGCTATTACTAATACAAGTGTAGTTGAATTTGAATTAATTAGTTTATCTAACACGTATATATTAGTTAGGTACATTGTAATGAAACAAAACAAACATCTTTTATAATTTTCAGCATGAAACCCACCAGCAAATTGCCTTATTGAACAGTAAAATACTAAAAATAATAGTGTTTCAATAAATCTATTTAACAATGTTCCTATAGTTAGTATAACAATTATGTTACCTATAGAAGCTATTAATGTCTCAAATCCAAATGAATAGATTTCATAATCTTCATATTCTATTGTCTTCTTGGCAATTAAAAGTGATGTAATCTTATTAGCACAAGACTTAACCATTTTCATCCCCTCCAAATTTTTCATTAATTAAACTAATTTAAGCTTCCTATTACCTTAAATCGATTTCTAACTAAAGGTATCAAAATAGTCATTTCAAAATCATCTTCAGTTAAATCTAGTACTACCTCCCCCTTATACTTTTCTACTGATTTTATTATACTATTAATACCCATTCCAAATGGCAGAGATGCAAGAGGTTCCTGCTCATTTGTAAGTATTTTATTCTTTAGAATGAGTTTATTAGTTTTGGGATTTTTGCACTTTATTACATGAAATTTATTTACAACTTTACCCGAAATATCTATTCTCTTTATCATACTATTGTTTCTAATATTTTTACACGCTTCTATTGAATTATCAATCATATTTGAATATATACAACATACATCTGCGGTTTCCATAAAATCGCACTTAGAAAAATCTACATCTACATTAAAATCTATAATACTTTCATCACAGATAGATTTTTTCTCATTTAAAAGAACATCTAAAAATATATTATGTGTATCATAAAAAGTGTTTATTTGTTTTTTCTGTAAACACAAATAGTGTTTATATTGTAATTCCGTCTTTTCTTTAATTATCTCGTTTTCTACTCTTGAATCATTATGTTTCACTATGTTGGATACAATTAAAATTAATGATGCGTTTGAAAGTAATAATACACATGATGCAGAGAATGCAATTATACTTTGTGAATAGCTAATAGTTGATATAGAAAACAATAAACTAATAATTGTAACAATACTAATGATGTTGGCAATAATTGGAATGGTTATGTATATATATTCTCTTTTACTTATTTCAATTCTTAATTTAATTCCTTTAATTATAGGTATTAATAATAATAGCAATGACTTAGCCATAATGGTATTTTCTAACCTAAATACGTTATCTCTTAAAAGTACATCCATACTAGGAACTTTGTTTATTAAAATCACTAAACTACCAGCTATTGTATCAACTCCAGCTAACAACATAAAATAAAATAAAGTTATAAATACACATTTCAATATTGTTACTTTATAATTATATTTATATATTGTGAAAGCCATAGCTATACCAATTGATAATTTTAAAATCGGATTGACTCTAATTACAGTCATGAGAAAAAGCACACAAATAGGTACTAGAAATAACAGATTTGAGACTAATTTACTCCTTTTTGCTTCACTTGCTTCATCAAAAATATACTTTAACACATACCACTCAATTACTCCTGCTGTTAATGTCATTAATAACCAAAACAAATTCGAATCTAGCAAATTATATCACCAACCTTGATCTGGATAATACTGTCCTTATAAATAACTATTCTATACATAGTCAAGCCCCCTATAAGTTTAATAGTTGCAGTATAAGAATTATTTTGATTTTATTGATAAAATAATTTATTCTTATTTAAAAAAATTAATTAATATGAGACTATGATATAAATTAAGATCAAATTACATACCTATAAAGCCCTATTTATTGATTGTTTAAACTAAATTTTGCCATAAAACATGTTCATGTATAAAATAATTCGACGTAAGTCAAGTCTTATCCTTTTTTTTAGAGTTTTTTTTTTACATTCTCCGAAAATAGGGATATTTTTTTCTATAACTAAGAAGTATCTCTATTTTTGAAATTACGGATTATTAAAAATAATAAAATTGGTATTGATACAGAATAATAAATTATTGAAAACTTTAAAGAGAAATTTTTAGAGTCTAAAGTATACCCTGAAAAGTTATTGTGAAATCCAACTATATATTGAGAAAAGGGCATAAATTGAAGAGTAAACTTATCACCTGTTACCAAAAGTGCATTATGAATAATTGAAATAAAAAATATACTACCTACTACTAAAACTGCTTTATTAAAGTATAATGAAAGTAATATACGAAAAAATTACAATAAAAGTAAAATAAAAAAACATAGGATTATATATTAATTTTCATATTTCATCTCCTTGATTAACAAGAGAGTGCCCTTCATATGAATAAGATTTTAGTTATTTCTCTGGCTTCTTTTCTTAATGCTAATACTTCTTTTGAATTTTCATCAAATTCTAGCAACTTTATTATTTCTTTTTTAGGTAACATTTTTACCTCCTTTCTAATTTGATTTCAAGCATCCATATTTCAAGTTATCAATTTTGAAAAAATTTAGCAATAAAAAAAAATGTTTTTATTATAGAAAATTTCTATATAAGGATTTAAATTATATAAGGGGTTACTATTTTCACAATCTACCTAATTAATAGAATAAAAAGATAGACTACCCTTTTGTCGGCAATCTATCCTCCATCATCATATATTTTATAACTTCGTTATTTATTTGTAGTTCTATGCTTTATATTTCTCATTTTTCCTTTAGATTTATTTATGAGATTAAAAGTGTATCTACTTTTTCCTCTGTTCAATTGTGCTTGTAATTAAAAATACTTCTTTGAACTTGTTGCCCTTACTTGTGATAATGTTCTCCGTATCATACAGAGCGGAGCGTAATTCACTAAATCAATTTATATACAATCCAAACACGATGTTATATTTTTATTCAAAATTTCTCAATCTAAGCTTATTATTTAAAACAATGAAAAACCGTATCCCTTATTTGTGATACGGTTCTCCGCTACACCTCCAAAGGAGGTCGTTTTTCTATTCATGTATGTATTTACCATACTTATCCTTAAGTTTTTTAAAATGGTTTTATACTTACCTTTTTGAGTGTTATGTTAGTTCACCATACTAATATTTACAATCATATTAACCATATTCTTTTTATTTGACATCACATTGATACTTCTGATATTTATTACAAATAATATCTCATCTTCATTATCAAATAAATCGTTAAAAATTTCTAAGGCTCTAACTTGGTTTTATATTCCAGTTTCACATTTATAATTACTCATAAAGATTTTATATTTACTTATTAAATTTTACCCTCTAAAAAGGATAATAAGAATATGGATACTGTAATAATGATAATGCTATTAAAGCAGCAAGTGGAAAAGATCTACGTCTAAAGCGTCTAAATCTTCTAGGAGGACCAAATTGTCGTTGTAGACTATGTTGATTATCTGATTCTTGATCTATTACATCCTCACCAACCAAAACAATAACACAATCTGGCTCTACACTTTCAATAATCCCGTCAAATACACTCCCATCTTTCATTGTAAATATAGTGTGATAACTCATTAACCTCCTACATTCATCATGTAAATTCTGTACGTTTTCTTCCGTATTATTTCTTTCTAAATACATTTTCAACCAACTCCTCTCTTCTACCATAATATTAATTTATAGAGAGAGTGTTCATCTTTTAATATATAAATCGTTACAAAAAATTCTACAAATAATTTATAAGCATTTCATACAATAATTTCCTTTATTTTTGCTTCAAGCTTTTTATTATACTAATATAAATTAATACGGTTGATTTTATAGCATCCATTGACCAAGTTCTTCTGGATAAAATCCCAAGTGTACAAATTTAATCATATTTTATTATTCAATCGAGTAGTCGCTAAAAGATTATTTTATTTGGTAAACAATAAAAAAGTATGTATCGAATTTAACATCAATACATACTTAGCTACCTTTATATACTTCTAACCCTTATTTATGATAATGCTCTGTAAACCTTACTCAAAAGCTTATTTTAAGTTACACGTTTTATTATCTCTTATCATACAAACTACGATGACTTATTATATTCATGTGCTTTTAATTTAAGAATTCCCTTATATAAAAGTTATATAAGATCGAATTTTCTTATTTTTACTTTTAGTATCACTTCAGGAATAGAAATTTTTTATACTAGATCTCAATTATAATTAATATAATAATATATTGAAATTTAAAAAAATACTATTCAATAATGTAAGCACTTACAATTTCACCATAGTAAGCTGTATGGAAATCTCTGTTTGCTCCATGGAATGATCCATCTACATCTTGAGGATAACATGCTTTTAAATTTTCTTCTGTAATCTCATTCTTGTCTTGTTTTTGTTTATATATAACCTTACATTCAAGTGTTAATGGAAATTCTTTTATCCCTGGAACAGAAATACTTTTAGGTTCCTCAAGTGATAAATTTAGTTCACTAATTTTATCAGTAGTACGACCTGATTTCGTTCCACATACACCTAATATTTTTCTATTAAATTCACCAATAGGTATATTTACAGTGAATTCAGGATTTTTTTCAAGTTGATGTTTTGTAAAACGATTCTCTCTTACAAAAATTGTAAAAATAAGTTTCCCCCATTCAATTCCAAGGGTCCCCCATGAAATAGTCATAGGGTTAACTTTATCTTCTACCTTTGTTGTTACCAAAACACCAGTTTCAACAGCTTTCATAATTTCATTAGCATAATCAAATACTGCTATTTCTTTCTTCATAATATTATTCTCCTTCAAACTTTATTATACTTTTTTATTTTTATGTTTTATAATCTCTATCTCTGTACTCGTTTATTAAGCCCGATTTTTTAATCAAAGTATGACATAGTCCAAAATATTCTATGTTAGTATAATTTGAAATTTCATTCATTGCATTCCGCTTCTTCAAGCAGCAAAAAAACATTTATACTTCCTTTACTAGTTTATCCATTTTTCTTAAAAACCTCAGAATTAATTTTATTAATACAGAATAATCTTTTCCTACTATCTTTCCAATTTCATGATCTATTTCAATAATATCGTACCAACTCCACCTTTAGTAAACTCTTCATATACCTTAAATAATTCATCTGTCATATTAATTCTTATCAATCTTGTACTTTGTATATGCTTATTATATAATCAATTAAGTTAACAAAAAAGTACGCACTTTTTTGTTAACTAGTAACCAAAAGGAGAGTATTATATGTCAGATAAGAATATCGTAAATATCAAACCATTTGCATATGCCATTTCATTAATTGAAGGAAAATGGAAAATGCATATACTATTCTGGTTATGGAAAAAAGAGACTATGCGTTATGGTGAATTGAGAAAAGCTTTAGAGACTGTTTCACACAAAATGTTAAGCAATCAGTTAAAAGAGTTAGAATCAGATGGATTAATTACACGTACAGAATATCCTCAAGTTCCACCAAAGGTAGAATACAGTTTAACAGAAACCGGACATTCACTTATGCCTATTTTACAGGTACTTTGTAATTGGGGACATGAGCATTTTGAAGATTACTAAAAGTTAGCCAGTTAAAGCAAACTAATATTTTACATATATACATATAAGTTAAAAAGTGCATTTACAACCACAGCTGCTACTGGTGGATTTTTAGGTGCTACAAATATAGGATGATATTTGTGATAATGGTTCTATAAGGAGGCTTTTTAAAATTAGAGCTAGTACGGATTATAGCAGATATTGTAATGGATTAATGGCTAATTGCATTATTAGCCCTATCTCCAATAATAGTTGTCGAAACAAAATTGTATTTTGAACGCCTAAATAATACTCAAAACCAAATAAATAAGAAACTTTAATAGATTAATTTAAATATAATATAAAAAGATACCAATAAAACTTCATCATTTGAAAGTCTTTATTGGTATTTTTTTATATTATTAGCTATACTTTTCTTTAATACTCCGATTTTTATCAATTTGTCCAACTATGCTTTGCTTTATTCTCTATATTTTCATAACGTTTTATTGACTTATTGATATAAAGCCACTTTAGTACTAAATAATTTATCAATATTTTTAGTGGTTATATATAATGTAGAATATTTATTCGTTGATACTGTTCCAAAAAACCTTCTGGTTTATTTTTAACGAACTTTATATTGTTATATTATAAGGTTGATATTATACCATTTATTTTTAGTAAAAGTATGATTAATATAGAAATGTTGCCTAGCAAAGTAATCATTATAATAGAAAATCTAATTGTCCAGATTTTATACCATCCACCTTTATAATTAGGTACGCTTCGACGACCACGATAATTGAAGGCTGAAAATAGTGTTAGCAAGACCAATACAATCTGCATGCCAATACTTATTAATTGTAAAGAATTTGTGAGGTCACTATTTGTCCACAATCCATAGTTAAAAAAAGATGCTAAACCAGTTACAATTGCTAATAAGGTTATCATAAGCTCTCCTCGATTATTTTATTAAAAGTTCTGTAAAAACAATAAATGTATTTATGTCTTCATTCAAATATACATATAATAAATGATTTTTTCAATAAAAAATAACTAACAATTATCTAACAATTTTGTAATAGTATTTTTTTACTTGTACTATTATAACAATCAAATAAGAGAAATAGGAGAATGTTTACAATTTTATTTATTCTCTATACTCTATCGGCAACCTACCGTCTCTTATGCCTTTTTAAATTGCTTGTCTTAAACTCCCTTTATCACTAGGCATATACTCCACGTTAGCAACTAAAGATCCTATTCATTTTTTTATTTCTACTTAGGTCATACTTCATCTCTTTAGATAGGTTTATTTTAAAGTACATTAAGCTAAACACTACTTTAATTGAGTCAAACGGATCAATTTAGAATAAATTTTTATTTAAATTAACAATATTAGCCTCTTTTATAAATTCTTCTATTATACTTCTCCCTACATTGAAATAACTTATACACTTATCAATTATAGCTGCATCACTACTAACTACTCTATCTAACTTTTCTAAAATTACATCTGCATTATTTACTAGCTTAACTTCAGTTTTAATTTTCCAACTTTGCGCACAATCTAATATTTTATATTTCAAATTACCCGAATTAGAAACTGGGGAATCTAAGTAAAATTTCACTTCTTTCGCATTATATTTATTCAAAAATTCTCCTATTAAATTTAATGCTTCATCTGTTTTATCAATAATTTTATATGTCCCCCTAAGTCCTGCTAAATCTCTAACATTTCCATCACTACCTATAATTAAAATACCTCCAGATAACGCAACTTCTAATGTTATTATCAAATTAAATCCATCTATATATATAGGTCCTTCACTTATTTCATCTATAGAAAGTTTTTTTGATTGTCTTATTAGTTTCTTTTCCTCTGAACATACAGCTCTTTTTAGCGCATCTCTTTGTCTTAGTGAAAATTGGTATCTATCTCCTGCAAAGTTTACTACTGGTTCTATTTTATATTCTCTATTTATTAACCACTCAATTTCTTCTTGAGCCTTTATTAATCTTAATAGTTCTTTATATGAAAACCATCTTTTATCATTTTCATTAAATCCTCTTTTGGATACTTTAGTCATACTTTGATTCACCACCTTACTGTAGTTGTACAACGTACATAAAAATAACACTTTAAAAGTTTTATTTCTTAGTATAACTCTTAAAATAAAAGTTATACTTCCGCTGATTTTTAACCAAAGCTTCTTCGCCTCCTTAAGACCTCCCTCTATTAATAAAATTAAACCAGGACTTAAGCCCCCCATACTAAGATCATAAAATCCGGTTATTGATATTTATTTCTATTTATCATAAAAATAGCATGTATAATTTATTTTATTTTTGGCTTATAATTATGAGTTAATAAAAAATAAAAGTTTTCATCTAGAAAATGTGCAGATTTAAAAAGATTGCACTTACTTAATGGTATAATACTGTGAAATAAAGATAAAATGGATAAAAAACTAATAAAACAGTTGTATTTTTCTACTAACATTTGTAGCTCTGTGACCCTTATTTATGATAAGGTTCTCCGTATCGTTGTTATGGAGCTATTATAGATATATTGCTATAATTCACATAATTAAAGACGGTTTATATAAACCGCCTTTTAAATACCTTCTTTACCATCTTTATAACTCAATTCCAAATTAGAATAGAAAATAGCGAAGACATATAAGACCTCGCATTGTACTTTCAATATATCTATTCAATTAGTATATTTACCTAGTATTATAAAAACTCCTTTCTAGCATCTGTTATATTTATAAACATTGCTTGAAAAGAGTTTTTATTTAATTATTTATTTTGTAGTTTCTTGTTAATTATTATCAGGTACATATACTGCATCAGTATGGAAGAAATATTGATGATTATCATCTACACATGCTTTTCTACCATTTAAAATATCATCCTCTGCTAGACCCTCTGCAAATTTTACTACATTTTTTACTAATCTACCTGAATTACCAGTACAGTCATACCCATCAATCCATATAACTGGCTCTGTTTCTGTTTCCTCAGTATATGTCACAGTTCCATTTACAGTTAATTTTGGCTCTCCTATACCATCAGCTTCACCTTTTGATACTTCTATTCCTCCAGATTCATTTCCGCTTACTTCTACTATTCCTGTTAATGTTACTTCAGATCCATTTACAAGTATGCCACCATCTGCTCCTGATGATGATACATCATTTAATGTAACATTTTTCGCATTATAAACTTGAATTCCGTACACTCCTTGCCATCCCTCTTTAGGCGTCATTTCTACTTTTAAATCATCTATTTTAGTTCCACTTCCACCATTTGTTATTAATAAACCATTTCTAGCAGTACCTACTTCTGGATTTTGATTTGAAGGTATCTCATTTATATCTTTTGTAAATGATAATGTTTTTCCTTTTCCATTTATAGTTACATCTCTATCAACTTCTATTATCTTACCTATATTATTTATTGATTTCGTTATATAGATTGTCTTTATACTCTCTTTTTCTAATGCAGATTCTAATCCTTTTAAATCCGATACATCTTCTACAGTGTCATTATATTCTTTAACAGTATAGAGATATTGATACTCACTATTTCCTTCATCACATACTTCTCTACCTTTTAAATTATTACCATTTCCAAAATGTACTACACCTGTTCCTAATCCAACTTCTCCATTTTCACTACATGCAAACCCATCAATCCATATAACTGGCATTGTTTTTGATTCCTCAGCATATGTCACAGTTGCATTTACAGTTAATTTTGGCTCTCCTATACCATCAGCTGTACCTTTTGATACTTCTATTCCCCCAAATTCATTTCCACTTACGTTTACTGTTCCTGCTAATGTTACTTCAGATCCATTTACAAGTATGCCACCATCTGCTCCTGATGATGATACATCATTTAATGTAACATTTTTCGCATTATAAACTTGAATTCCGTACACTCCCTGCCATCCCTCTTTAGGCGTCATTTCTACTTTTAAATCATCTATTTTAGTTCCACTTCCACCATTTGTTATTAATAAACCATTTCTAGCAGTACCTACTTCTGGATTTGAAGTTATATTATTTATAACATCTGTAAATTTTAACATATTGCCATTTCCATTTATAGTTACTTTTCTATTAACTTCTATTATCTTATTTATTTTGCCTATTGATTCCTTTATATTTATTGTCTTTATACTCGTATCTTCTAATGCTTTTTCTAATTCCCCTAATTCTGATACATTTGCTACTGACGATACAGATCCACCTCCACCGCCTCCAGTTGAACCACCTGGTCTATTTCCTTCTATATTTGGTGTTTGATTTCCTGTTGGATTATTAGATATAGTACCACTATTATTTATTACAGTTCCTGATGCATCATTTTTCACATTTGTTACTGTTCCTTTATTTACTACTTCTACGTTACTTGCACTTCCCTGAACTTCTATATCAGATATTTTTGCTCCACTCGTATTTTCAATTTTTCCACCAACACAATCTTTAACTACTATTTTATCTATTGTACCTTTGTTTACTATACTTGCATTTGGCGCACTTACAGTTATAGTATTTTTGTAGTTTCCTGATAAGTTTATTGCTATAGCTTTGTTAGTCTTTATAACTATTTCTTCATTTATATCAGCTGATGCCTTATTTATAACATTGTTTGCGTCACCTTTAGCCATCGCTTTATTAAGCACAGCTGGTGCCATATTAATAACATCATTTGCGTCAGCTTTAGCTATAGCTTCATTAAGCTCAGCCACAGTAGATACATTATATGTAGTAACTTCTTGCAAAGTTTTTAATTCATTAAATGAGGCTTCATTACTTCCTCCACCAACTTGAGTTATAGTTTTGAAAGTCTTAGTATTAGTTACATCTTTTTGACCTTGACTTAAATTCTTTCCTACTAGTATAACTGGTGAATCGTTTTTAGCAGCTAATACTCCAACAGCTAATCCATCTATTAGTTCATTTTCTTTAGTCATACCATTTTTAGCTACATAAGCATTCTTTAATTCTTTTTCTGTATAGAATGTTTCTATAACCTTTGCATTAGTTTCATTTCTATCTTTACCTTCTACTCTTGTTGCATTTGGAAGTTTACTTGCTACTTCTTTTGTTACTGAGTTTGTTCCACCTATTACATATGAAGTTTTTATAGACTTTTCTGCTATAAATTTATCTGCTACTTCAGTTCCCTTACTTGGACTTGCAAGTATTATAGGCATATCTTTATCTGCTGCAATTGGAGCTATACTTATAGCATCTACTATACCTTTTTCTCCATTTGCTACTGAGATTTCAGATACTTTTTTTATATCGTCTAATCTTTTAGCTAATTCTAGAGAAGTTTCGTATCTAGTATTACCCCAAATTCTGTCAGTTGATATTTTTTCAGAATTTAATGCAGATTCTACAGATTTATTTAATGAACTTTCTCCACCTATTAAGTATACCTTTGTTACACCTAGCCTTTTTAACTCAGCTTTAGTTCTATCATCTAATTTATTATTTTGTGTTAAAAGTATTGGAGCATCTTTTGCTTCTGCAAAAGGTGTTGCAGTTAATGCATCCGCTAAAGAGTTATCATTTACTATTACTGCTTCTTTAGCTTTTGTCCATCCTTTTTTACTTATTTCTATTGCAGTTTCCCATCTTCCATTTCCCTTTAATGTTTCACTTGATACACCTTCTGCTGCATCTACAGTCAAATTCCCTAGTACGCTTCCTGCTACTAATGTTACAGTAAGCAGTGTTGCTATTTTCTTTGGTAATTTCATTATAACGCCTCCTATGAATGGTATATTACTCCTTATTCTATACTATCATACATCTATGTCATTTTTTGCCATTTTATGCAGTAATATATTATTTTTTTATAGAATCTTGTCTTTAAATAAAAAATGTATGCTTCGCCTTTGGCTCCGCATACATTATACTTTTTCTTTAAAACTCAAATATGTACTATTCTCTCCTACTGTAATCTATTATCTACATATTATCATAACTAAAACAATTAAGGGTAGTTTATTCAAACCACCCTTAATTTCAGGTATATAATTTCAGGTATATCAGAAATTTTTATATTATCTTAGAAAAATAAAAATGTTAAAAATTACTTTTACTTAAATTCTTTATTATCTAAAATAACGACCTCTGACTTAACTTCCTTTGATTCCTTCTTTGTATTATTTACAAGATTTATGACATCTTTATATGATTGCTTTGCTCCCTTTATAAGCAAGGGTACTCCTATAAAATCAATCTTTAACCACCTAGAAAATAATCCACCAAAGGTCATTGATAATGGAACCGTCGGCGACGTATTGGAAAATACAATTTTCTCATTTAATAGCTCTTGTTTATGAAGCATAGAAGCTAAATTATATAATCCTGGAATTAGAACCTTTGAACGTCCCCTACCTATAGTATAGACTTTGTTTCCATCCTTATCACTTCCATAATAAAAAAGTTCTCCGCGATTTCCAGATTCTAACTTATTAAAGTTAGGTAAATTTAGTATTTCTTCCTTAGTCGGTTCTCGAGTTTCATCCAGCATTTCTAAGTGATAAGCAATTGCTAGAATAGATGAATGGGTTCCCCCATAACAATTATAAATGTATATCATTAAAATCACCTAATTTCTTATTTTAATAATTGTAGTATATGCATTGAACATTGAAATTAAACAATATTTGAAAAATTCAATCCAAGGTCTTATCTATCTTGGGGTTTCAACTTCATTGCGTTCAATAAGTTTTTTAGCATATTTATATCTAATAGGCTATCTTTTACAATCGCTGTAATGATTTATTTAGCATTTTTATCAATAAAAACACCATTATAATAAACCAACGACACTTTCAGCATCATTGGTTTATTTCTTAGTCTCTATTAATCTTTACTTATATCAAGCTTTTCTTCTTATCTTTATATAAAACTGTAACTATTCACATTATTTATTAAGGATTTCCATTTCATTATTAACATATGCTTCACAAGAACGCATAGCTTGAATTGTTTCTTCAAACAATTTATCTAACTCCCATCCAAGCATCTCTGCACCTTGTTTAATTACATCACGCGAGCATCCTGCTGCAAATTTCTTATCCTTGAATTTTTTCTTGAGACTTGAAAGTTCCATATCCATAGCACTCTTAGACGGACGCATTCTTGCTGCTGCACCAATAAGTCCGGTAAGTTCATCCACTGCAAACAATATTTTTTCCATCTGATGCTCTGGTTTAGGCAGTTCTCCTGAGCAAAGTCCATATCCATGACTAGCTACCGCTCTTATTAATCTTTCATCAATACTTCTTTCTCTCATGATTTCTTGAGTTTTATTACAATGTTCTTCTGGATACATTCCAAAGTCTAGATCATGGAGCAATCCAACCATGGCCCAAAATTCTACTTCATCTCCATATCCTAATTTCTCTGCAAAATACTTCATAGCTCCTTCAACTGTTAAAGCATGTTGGATGTGAAACGGCTCTTTATTATATTCATTAAGTAAACTCCATGCTTCTTCCCTTTTTATCATAATAATATCCTCCTTTAAAATTATAAAATATGATACAGAAATTAATCTGGCCTAAAATACTCCAATTCACTATTTCTAAATGTCAAAATAAATTTTTTCTATTTATTTTCCTTGTTTCATTCAAGCGATTACTGTATAATAGTTTACGATCGTTAAATATATTTATCGTTAACTTTATTTTACTTTCGTTAATTATATTTGTCAATACTATTATAGGAGGTTATACCTTAATGAATATAAATTTTATTATTGCAGAGAATCTTAAAACACTTCGTATTGAGAGAAATTTAAGCTTAGGTCAACTTGCTGAATTATCTGGTATAAGTAAAGTCATGTTATCTCAAATTGAAAAAGGTGACACTAATCCAACTATAAACACTTTATGGAAAATAGCTAATGGGTTAAAAGTTTCTTATACCTCATTACTTGAACAAAAGGAGCATGATACCTATGTCATAAGGAAAAGGGATATTGAAGCTCAGCTTACTGAAGAAGGTCACTATCGAGTATATTGTTATTATACTAGTACACCCTATCGTAATTTTGAACTTTTCCAAATTGAAATTGATGAAGGTTACTCATATAAATCTGTAGGTCATTCTAATAAGTCACAGGAATATATCATGGTTTTAGAAGGGGAATTGACATTAGAAGTAAACAATAAAACTTATAAGCTAACTCCTGATGATTCAATAAGTTTTTCTGCATCTAGTCAACATATATATGTTAATAGTGGAAGAGGGACTTTAAAAGCTACTATAACAAATTTTTATTCTGCTTAAGATTAGGGGAGTTACCTAAATTATAAATAACTTAAAGCAAAAAGGATATTTATTTCATTTAAGTTAACAGAATAAATATTACCTCATTAAAATAGAAAAAGGAATACTCATAGTTCTTGTTACTCATTAATAAATATACTAATAAAACTGTTATAACTGCAGCTCCAATAGCATAAAATATATTTTTAATAATATTATTTCTATATTTATTATCTTTAATAGGGATTTCTCTATTTTCCATATACGCTAATTAGGTCTGTATATCTTTATTTTTTTTAATTTTTTCTACCTTAAATACAGACCATAGCATTATTACCATGAAAATACATTCTAAGCTGTTATTAATCTTTCAATTATAAAGTAATAAAGACACATACACCCTATAGATATATATGTCTTTATATTGTAAAATCCGCACACCTTACTTGTTATACATATATTTATTTTTTTTATTTCAATG
Source organism: Metaclostridioides mangenotii (assembly GCF_017873185.1). Lineage (GTDB taxonomy): Bacteria > Bacillota > Clostridia > Peptostreptococcales > Peptostreptococcaceae > Metaclostridioides > Metaclostridioides mangenotii. The sequence continues at coordinate 82,838 of NZ_JAGGJX010000006.1, read as the reverse complement.
CTTGATTATTCAACTACCCTAGTTATTTCAATATCATCTGCAATAAATATATCTCCCTTTTTAGTTCCTTTTAAGGCTACAGTATCTTTAATTTCTATATCTTTTTTTGTGCAATCTTTTCTTTCAATAATATCACCATTTGCTTTACCTATATTTAAAGTGAATTTTGCATCACTACTAAACTCTACTCTTACCAAGTTAGCATGTCCATCTCTTCCTGCTACAGAAACTGAACTACCATCTTCAAATTCTTGAACAGTTATTAAGTTTATAACAATCCCTCTATTGTTTATTTCTTCAATATTTCCATGTATTTCTTTTTTCTCATTACTTTCAATTGTTACAGCTGAGTCTGAAGTAGATAGTTTTTTAGATACTTCTATTGTACCAACAATATCATTATTGCTTTCATCATACCATACTTTTAAAATAGAATAAGACTCATATTTAAAAAACTCTTCCTTGCTTAATTCTTTATATGTAATAATAGATTCATTTTTTAATTCATCTACCTCTGTACAATAAAATTTAGTTTCATCATTTATTTCTACATTCATCTTCTCTAAAAAGTCTATATCACTTGAATTTTCTGCCACCATACCTTTGTACATATAAATTTTTTCATCCTTTGTATTTAAATAAGTACCTATAATATCCGGTTCTCTTTGTGGAATATTTTCTTGTCCTATAGTTGTAACTTCATGGCTAGTTAATCCTAATAAGCTTCCAAATTGTTCTCTTGCGATTATAAATGCACCAATACAGGCAATCGTACTTAATATTATAGTTGCTTGATTTAATTTTTTCTCATCGCTTATAAGTTTTTTTATAACTATATACACTAAATAACCACTTACTCCACCTAATGTATTTAATATTAAGTCATCAATATCTAAACTTCCTAAGTATCCAAAATATTGACTAAGTTCAAAAAACATACTAAGTGTTAAAGTTGCTATAACTACATTTTTTAAACTTCTAAACTTTTCAAAAAACAAGGGTAGAAAATATCCTAAAGGCATAAATATACATATATTCCCAAATATATTAGAAAAAGCCCATATCAAATTATTATCTTCCATACCAATACTAAAAAACTCTAGTATTGTTTTAAAAGGTATTAGATTAGCACTTCTAAAACTTGTACCTATATCACCTTTTATTATATCAACTAATGGTTTATATTTAAATAAAACTATTTTAAATAAAACTAATAGGTATATTATAAAAATTGTATATAATATGTATCTACCTTTACTATTTTTCTTTTCAACTTTATTTTCCATAAATAAATCCTGCTCCCCTTTTAAACTTATACTACTTTAATAAATTTATATATTTGTTATTTACTTTCTTTTTCAAAAGATTTATTTATAGAAAAAGATTTACTATCTCCTACAAAAATAATTGGATAATTATCTTCATCTCTTCCAATCTTTACTTGCTTTTTTTCTTCTTCTGTTAATCTGCTCATAATATGATTTACAAACTCTTCTTCTATAGATTTAAAATCGGTAGATACTACACTCTCACTAGCATAAACTATATTCTGCTTAGTAATTGTACTAATAGAAAACATAGAAATCACGGCTATCATAACTATAAATATAGATATACTAGTTCCATTTTTATATCTATTAGAGTCTAATATTTTTTCTACTCTACTTTTAATCAACTTTATCTCATCATTATTAAACTGAGATGAACAAAAAGTACTTTTAAGTGTATTTTTATATCTTAATGAATTTACTAACACCAAAGCGTAACTTTTTACTTCTTCTATACTAAATTTCTCAACTACTTTTTCATCACAAGAAAGCTCACATTGCTCTTTAAAATATTTATTTAGTATTTTTACTAATGGATTAAACCAATGGATTGCACTAGCAATCATTAATAATAATTTTAATAAATTATCTTTTCTTATAAAATGAATAAGCTCATGTCTAAGTATCCACTTTATCTCTTCTTGGTTATAGTCTTTATTAGGTATTATTATTTTATGATTTATAAAACCTATTAACGCTGGTGATGAAAGTCCATTTACCTTAAACATATTAATATTTCTTTTAATATTTAAATCTTGCTTTTCTTTTTCTAAAGTATTAATTATATATTCATCTTCAATCTTATATTTTATATTTTTCATTTTTTTATAAAACATAATTTGCTTATACATATTACTTATAAGTACAAATATTGTACCTATTATCCAAACATAAAATATTAAATTTAAAAAAGTTTCTAGATTAGTGCTACTTTCATATATGTAAGCTATACTATCTAAGTTATTACTTCTTTTATTAAAAATTTCAATAGGTAAATATATATCTATACTAAATATAAAAAGCATTCTTAATGCTATTAAAATACAAATCATGTAATTTAGTTTATGTGTATATTTACTTAATGTTTTATTTTTTAATAAATGTATTAATATGATTGGTATACTTATATATATACTTGTCTTAAATACGTCCATAACTATATAGCTCATACTATCACCTACTTTTTATCCAATCTTCTAAAGCCTTAATATCCTCCTCTGAAATATCCTTAGAATCATCTAATGCTGATACCATACTGGATAAAGAGTTGTTATGCATAAAACTAAAGAATTCTTTAGTTTCAAATTTTAAATACTCCTCACCATCAACTAATATGTAATAAAAAGTTTGTCTTCCGTCTTTTTCTGATTTCAAAAATTCTTTTTCGACTAATCTTATAAGCGTTTTTGATGTGGTTCCCTTTGACCAATTATATTTTTCACTCATAAATTTTGTAATATCTACTGATGCTACTCTTTCCTTTTTTTGTTCCCATATAAATTTCATAACTTGTAGTTCTGTTTTCGGAATCTTTTTCATTTTTAACACCTTTCTTGTGCGACATTTGCCTACCATTAGTCTAAGTATATTACGGCACATGTCTACTGTCAATTGTAATTTAGCTTTTTTGTATATAATCCTAGCTCTTACAATGAATTTACTTTAATCTATATCAAAAATAATTGATAATCCATAATATATTTGCAAGTTATATAATGATTAAAATTAATATTACGAGTCTTAATATAGAGATTAAAAACAAGAAAAAAGTACTCATCCGACCAAGATTAGTACTTTTTATTCTTAAATTAATCATTTTATCTAGTTCTAAGGATGCTTAGTGTTCCCGCACTAAGCATTCTTTTTTATAGTGTCCATGATATTTATCTTTATTTATCTTTATTTATCTTTAAACCTAATAACTTAGCTCTCTATAAAAACCTGATTAAATATAAATAACTTCTGGCAGTATACCAGGATTGGAATCATAGAGATCCTTCCTATAAAGTTTTGGTATATATATGACAATAATATTGCTTATCAAAAATGAAATCAGCCCAATAAGGAATGTAAAAAATATTAAAAATCATTTTTTCTTAAATTCTTTATTATCTAAAATAATAACCTCTGACTTATCTTCCTTTGCTGCCTCCTTTGTATGGTTCACAAGTTTTATAACGTTCTTGTATGATTGTTTTGCTCCCTTTATAAGCAAGGGCACTCCTATAAAATCAATTTTTAACCATCTAGAAAATAATCCTCCAAAGGTCATTGGCATTGGAACCGTTGGCGATGTATTGGAAAATATAATTTTCTCATTTAATAGCTTTTGTTTATGAAGCATAGAAGCTAAATTATATAATCCTGGAATTAAAACCTTTGAACGCCCTCTACCTACAACATAGACTTTATTTCCATCTTTATCACTTCCATAATAAAAAAGTTCTCCTCGATTTCCATATACTAACTTATTAAAGTTAGGTAAATTCAATATTTCATCCTTAGTCGGTTCTCGAGTTTCATCTAGCATTTCTAAATGATAAGCCATTGCTAGAATAGATGAGTGGGTTCCTCCATAACAATTATATATGTATATCATTAAAATCACCTAATCTCTTATTTTTTATTTTATTTTAATAATTGTAGTATATACATTAAACATTGGAATTAAACAATATTTGAAGAAAATAACGTAACGATTTTGATTACATTCTAAAGTAACACGCTTTTTATAAGAATTTATTTAATCCTCTTTACTGTAAATTACTCATTAATAAATACTAAAAGACCGTATCCATTATTTTGATACGGTCTTTTTTATCTATCTTATAAAGTTTGTAAATATCTTATCTTCCTTTGCATTTTCTTTAACTTGAGATTTTCCAGCTTCAACTACTTTCATCATCCAAGCAGTGTTCTTACCAAGTACTCTCATTATTTGCATACCTTCTTCATCTTGCATTACTTCTCCAGGAGCAGTTCCATAGGCTACATTCCAATAATTAGATGTCGGCATTATCATTTCTGAGTAATTAATATAATTATTTAATTGGTCAAATACAGGTATTCCTCCTGATCTTCTTACTGCTACTACACTTGCCCCTATTTTATGTCTAAACATTCCTCCATTTGAAGTAGCTACAAAAAATGCACGATCTAAAAATGATTTCATAGTACCCGCTATTGCTGAATAATAAACTGGCGATCCTAAAATTATTCCATCAGCTTCTTTCATTTTTTGAACCCATTCATTCACTCCATCAGTTTCTATAACACATCTTTCATTTTGATTTCTTGAACATCCTCCACAAGCTAGACATCCACGTATTACTTTATTTCCTACATGAACGATTTCTACTTCTATTCCTTCTTTTTCTAATTCTGTTGCTACAGTTTTTATAGCATTGTAAGTATTTCCTGCCTTATTAGGACTTCCATTAAATGCAACTACTTTCATAACTTTACCTCCAGTCAATAATTATTTCTATATGATTATTATATTTAAATTCGATATCCTTTTATTATTAACAAAAATATTATATATATCAGATAACTTTAGAAATCTACTTTATCAGGATGAAGCCCTGAATCTCCACAATCAGTTAACCTATCAATTCTATCAACATCTTGTTCACTGATTTCAAAATCAAATACCTCAAGATTATTTTTAATTCTCTCTGGTGTAACAGACTTTGGTAATGGTAAAATACCTTTTTGAATAATCCAACGTAGACTAAGTTGAGCTACAGATTTTTTGTATTGATCTGCAATTTCTTTTAATACCGGATGATTAAAAATCTGTCCGTTTGAAAATGGGGCCCATGCCTCCACTAAAATATTGTGTTGCTTGCAAAATGCTACTGTTTCCTCTTGCATCATGCCAGGATGTAATTCAATTTGATTTACCATCGGTTGAATCTTAGCAGTTTCCATTAATGACTTAAGGTGATGTTCAAGGAAATTACTAACTCCGATTGATTTGACTTTACCCTGTTTATAAAGTTTCTCGAATGCTCTCCAACTCTCTCTGTTTTCTTCCTGCCATTTGTTTTTTGATGCTTTTGCAATAGGCCAGTGGATAAGGTATAAATCTAAATAATCAAGCTGTAAATCCTCTAATGTTTTATTAAAGGCAACTAACGTCTCTTCATATCCTTTGTCATCATTCCATAGTTTACTTGTTACAAATAATTCTTCGCGTGCCACACCAGATTTACTTATAGCTTCACCAACACTTTTTTCATTTCCATAAGCAGCAGCACAGTCAATATGTCTATATCCTGATTTAATTGCATTTAGTACGGACTGCTCTGTTTCTTCTCCACTAGGTGTACGAAATGTTCCAAATCCTATACTTGGTATCTTATAGTTATTGTTTAATAAATAAAAATTCTCCTTCATGTCATTATTTTCCTTTCAGGTTTATTGTTTTATAAATTTAATCTAATTATGATATTCTTTTGCAAAAATTAATATATTCTCTTTTTCTGTATAAATTTTACAGGTAATTGATATAACATATTTTGCACTCTTTTTTTTGCTATAAGGCAAGTATAGACCTTACACTTAACTCTAAGTCAATAGCATATTTTAAAAAATTTTTATATTTTCAAATTCATAGTCTTTATATAATACTATAACAAATAAAATCTTATATTTAATAATTTTCATAATCACCCTTGACTTAGATTTAATTGTAAGTAATATAATATATAAAAACTACTTGAGGTGATAAATATGAACTATTCTATAGCACAAGCCGCTAAAGAAATGAATTTGACAACATATACATTAAGATATTATGATCGTGAGGGATTGCTCTCTAATGTTAAAAGAGATAAATCAGGCAAGCGTATTTTTACAAAAGATGATATGGAAACACTTTCTCTTATATGCTGTCTTAAAAATACTGGAATGCCTATTAAGGAAATAAAGCAATTTATAGATTGGCAAAATGAAGGTAATAATACTCTTCATGACCGTAACAATATGTTAGGAAAACATAAAGAAGATGTTTTAAATCAAATAGAAAATTTGAAAAAATATCTTCGTTTGATTGACCGAAAGCTTGATTATTACTATGATGCTTGCCAGGCATATGATACAAACTCACCAATTCCAACTTGTTGCGAATATACAGATGATGATTCAAAGTTTTAGGTTTAAAATATACAACGCTATCTCACTAAAAAATTAACAAACTTTAAATTAAAAGGGGCTATCACAGAACATTTTTTATATTCATGCGATAGCCCCTTTTTTTATAAATCTTAAAAAACCGTATCCCTTATTTGTGATAAGGTTCACCACAATTAATCCTATAAGCCCTATAAATCTGCTCCAACAAAATCAACCTCATCAACTGATGAGGAAAAGTCATCTTAGAAAACGACAACTTAAAATCGGCCCTCTTCATCACCTCATCAGAAAGCCCTAGAGAGCCACCGATTACAAAAGTAAGGCTACTATTGCCAGTAACAGCCAAATTGCTCATATGGCCTGCTAATTCTTCAGAAGATAGGTTCTTGCCATCTATAGCTAGTGCAATAACATAACTGTTTTGCTTTATCTTACTTAAAATCTTGTTTCCCTCTTTATCCTTAACTATCTCCCTGCCTTTATCACTCAAATTCTCGGGAGCTTTTTCATCATCTAATTCTACTATATCGAGCTTGCAATACTTGCTAAGTCTTTTACTAAACTCTTCAATTCCAAGCTTTAAATATTTCTCTTTAATTTTTCCAACTGAAACTATTTGTATGTTCATAAAAACCTCTCAAAATTCAACTCTTCGTTTTACGTTTCTATTTTACTCTGTAAATCTTAGACGGACTGTTTCTTAAAAGAATATCCAAAGTTACATCTTGTCCAACTGCCATGTCGTTTGCAGCTAGAGTCCCGTTAGCAGTTTCAAATGCTAATTCTGGGAAGTTGTTTTCTTTGCTTAAATGCGCTAATAAGATTGACTCCGTCCCGTTATTGATTAAATCCACACAGAATTGAGATGCTATATCGTTTGATAAGTGACCTATATCTGACATAACCCTCTTCTTAAGAGAGTAAGTATAAGATCCCATCATCAACATATTTTCATCGTAGTTTGATTCTAAAACCACTAATTTTGACTTATAAAGATGTTTTTTTACGTTCTCTGTTACACACCCTATATCTGTAGCTATAGAAATCTTCTCGTCATTATCAGTATAAAAATTGTATCCTACTGGATCCGCTGCATCATGCTGTATTGAAAATGGTCTTATAACAATATTCTCGAGAGCGTAAGTCTTGTCATTCTCGAAAACCTTCATATTCTTATCCTTGATTTCACCTATCTTGTCCTTCATTGAACACCAAGTCTTTATATTCGCATAAATGGGTATATCAAATTTTCTAGATAAAATACCCGCACCCTTTATGTGATCCGAATGTTCGTGAGTAATAAAAATCCCCTTTAAACTCTGTGCATCTATATCAATATCTTTTAGACCTGTAGTTATAGTCTTTCCACTTAAACCCGCATCTACTAATATATTTGTTCCTTTATATCCTACGTAGTGGCAGTTTCCACTACTGCCGCTGCCTATTGAACAATACTCAATCATTTCTCTGTCCTCTCTTCCTTACTCTATAAGTTACATTATACCAAAAAAAGAATATTAGAAACGAATTAAAGTATTTCTTGTATTAAATTTACAATTTATGTTGACTTTAGCCGCCATATTATATTACAAAAAATACAAAGGGCAAGTTCTAAAAGTCGTAAATACCTTTAAAACTTACCCTTAAATACTAATATAATCTTTATTCTAACTACTGACCATTAATTTACTTATTTTTAATTTACTTATCTTTAATTCACTTTACTTATCTTTACTACTATATCGTTTTACTGCCCTTTAAATTAATTCCTTCTGTAGTAACTCTACAATATTATATTTATAAATATACCTACTTGCATTCACTTATTATTTTATCAATATCTACGCCCTTACTGTTCCAAAGATCTACAAAAACTCTACCGTTTACATTTTGGTGTTTATTCTTATTGTAGTATTCTTTTAAAGTACTGAAAAAGACTTTATCCCCTACTTCTTTTCTAACATTATGTAGTGCTACAGCTCCTTTTGTATATACATTTAAGCTGTAATCCGTTGAATTTTTATAGTCAGTTGTAGGCTTAAATATATTTTCACTTCTGTAGCTCTTCGATTGTACTTCCATTGTCTTCATAAGCTTTTCAGCTGTATCTTTTCCGTATTTATTTTCAAAATAAAGAACTGTAGAGTACTCTGTAAGAGCTTCATCCAGCCACGGTTCGCTTATTTCATCATTTCCGACTACAGAATACCACCACTGATGAGCTGCTTCATGAGCTATAACATACTCAAGTAAAAACTTATTTTTTTCGTTATATAGACTCTGATCTATCATTACTAACATCGGGTACTCCATTCCACCTATGTAAAAATCACTTGCAACAACTGAGAATCCTTTATATGGGTACTTTCCAAACAGGTCGCTAAAAATTCTTATTGAATCCTCTGCCACTTCCGTACTTTTATGAGCCAAATTTTTGTTTAAATTGTATGTATTTATTGATACTCCCTTGCTCCTACCCCTTGCGATATCGAAATCTTTACTCATTACAAATGCGAAGTCTCTTACATTTTTAGCCTCGATTTCGTACATCTTTTTCTTTTCGTCGTATTTATCATTTACTACAATACCTGTATTCGCTAACTTATACTTTCTAGGCAACAATAAGTTTACATCAAAGTCGCTAGTTTCACTGTAAAAAGGGTCTCCAATTGCCTCATAACTCTTTAAATTCCATCCTCTACTATCATTTACACATGCTATCGGGAACCAGTTTGTCACATTTACAGTGTTGTCGCCATACCCAAACCTTCCTAAAGAGTTTGGAAGCTTTACATTGTATTTAAAATCAATAGGTACGCTATCTCCTGGTTTTATTTTTTCATTTAATTTAATCTCTAGTATATCATTTTTCTCACCTTTGACTTCATATTGTAGTTTTTTCTTTGAGCTCAAAACATTTTTGATATCTATGTAACCCTCATTGAACCCATTTGGGTAAGCTTGAGTCATCTCTTTCTTTTCAAATGGTGCGTACTCCCTTTTAGAAAAAGCATTGGGGTATATATGGAAATATACTTTGTCTAAATCTTCTTTAGTGTTGTTGACATACTCTGTCGTCTGATTACACATGATTTTTTTGCTCTCATCATTGAAGATAGCATCAATTTTGTACTGATTTATTTTAGCTGGTCCTTTTAGCATAAAAGTTTCTAATGTCTGTGTCTTTTCAATTACTATTCCTCCAACTAGTAGCATAAATATAATAGCTACAGAAAAAGTTTTTCTTACCCTTTGGTCCATCCTAATAACCAAAACATCTCCTCCTATTCACGTAAGTTCTTTGATATATTTGCAATATTATCCTTCGTCAAATTTCTCCTTAATAACCAATAACACAGTAAAAAATGATATAATCTTATCTGAGGTGATTATATGTTTTATAAGGAAGTCAACGATATAGATTTAGGTGATACAGCAATACCTAATATCTTTATAGATATATTTATGCCAATGGCAAATGGTTTATACGTAAAAGTTTATTTGCTTGGCTTTAGACAGGCATGCGATAAGTCAGCTAACCCAAATTTTGATAATAATTCTATAGCTAAGAATTTGGACGTGCCTTTGGCGGATGTGCATGACGCTTGGAAGTACTGGGAGGACAAACACATAGTTAAAATTCATAAAAACGAAGGGTATAATGATTTGAATTATTCCATTGAGTTTTTAGATATTAAAAAGTACTATATTGAGAATACCGCAATTGGATCACCTACAAAATCTAGTACCGATACTATTGTAGAGGCTTCTGAAAACCCGAGTATTAGAAGTATGTTTAATTCCATAAATAAAATTGTCGGTAGGTATTTGGACCCAGGTGAAAAGATTAGTCTAATGGAGTCTATGAACAAATACAACATGAATTCAGATATGATAATATGTGCTTATGAATATGTAAAAGAAAAATCCGGTTTTTCTAAATCGGTTAAATACATTGATGGAATTCTTAGAAATTGGTATGATTCCAACTTTTACACACCACAGGATGTCGAGGAAAGTTTCAAATTTCAGAGCGATAGATACACAATGTATAAAGAGATTTTCCGCCAACTTGGATTCTCTAGACAACCTACCAAGTCTGAGAAGAAAATTATGGATGATTGGTTTGATAAGTTTGAGATGAATATGGACCTTATATTAAACGCATGTGATAGGTCTAAAAATATCTCAAATCCATCTATCTCTTACATCAATGGTATAATTAAAAATTGGAACACTAAAAGTATTAAAACCCTTGAAGATCTTGCTAAAGATGAAGAAGAATATAGATCTAAGGAAAAAGATAACAAAAAAGCTAAAACTACAAATAGTCAAAACAACAATACAAAAAGCTATCAAAGTAAAAAAACTAAGTTTCACAATTTCAATGAGACCTTTACTCAATACTCATCGGATGAACTTGATGAGATAATAAGAAAGAGCCAAAGAGAAAAATTTAAGTAGGTGATTAAGTGAACGAAAACAAAGTTAAAAGGATTCTCAAAAAGTACGAAGAGCGAAGAGATGAAAACGAACTGCTACTTGAAAAAAGAAAAAAACAAGTATACGATAAATTCTCTCAAATTAAAGCAATTGATAATGAAATCTCTTTAATAGGATTGAAATTAGCAAAGTCTGTACTTACGAATCCGGCCGACAGAGAGCATATAGTAAAAAAATCAAAAGAAGAGTTAGATACACTAAGAGAACGAAAATACAAAATTTTCTCAGATAACAAAATCCCAGAAAATTACTTAGAAATGAAGTATCACTGCAATGTTTGCAAAGATAAGGCATTTTTACCTACTGGAGAGAAATGCAACTGCTTTAAACAAGAGATTGTAAATGAAGCATACAAAATGTCAAATATAGAAAATGTACTTAATAAAGAGAATTTCTCTAACTTCAAGCTAGAAATTTTTTCTACAGAAAAATCAAAAGAAAAAGGCATATCTCCAAGAGAAAATATGCTCGATATCTCAAGTTACTGTGAAGAATATGTACGTAATTTTAACCCTAGAGAATCGAATAATATCCTGTTCCACGGCTCTACAGGACTAGGAAAGACATATATGTGTAACTGTATAGCAAAAGACCTACTTGATAGAGGTTATCTTGTTATTTACCAAACCTCATTTAAAATTCTTGAGATACTTGAGGATTACAAATTTAGAAGAGATTCAGAAAACAAAATTAGTGAAGAGAACTACAGAAACTTATTCGACTGCGATTTGCTAGTAATAGATGATTTAGGAACTGAACTTACAAACACTTTTACAAGCAGTGAACTGTTCAATATTGTAAATACTAGACTTACAGCTGGTAAGAGTATGATTATTTCTACAAACTTAACTCCTATTCAGATCGGTGAGACCTATACTCAGAGAACTCTCTCTAGAATTTTAGATCAGTTTAAGATTTTCGACTTCTTTGGAAGCGATTTGAGATGGGAAAGATTTAAGTAAATAAAAATTTATATGCACTTAAAAAAAGCTGTATTTAAAACAGCTTTTTTATTTATTCAAATTCAATAAATTGACAATTCAATTGAAAGCAAATACTCTATAATTATTAATTTATTTTATCGACCCTCATTGATAGTATAGTAATGCTTGGTCCCATTATTGATTTATATGTATATAAACCTGCGCTTATACCTCTCAGAGTAACGTAGTCGTCCTGTAGAACTCTTTCACTTTGCTGTCGTATTCAGCATACATAACTTTATCATAATTACCACTAACAGCTAGTCTTATTGATTTAATCGTTATTATCTTCAATCATATTTCTACGGCTAGTTACTATTCATTATCAATAATAAAAAAGATGGATAGAGCTATTAAGTTCTATCCATCTTTAAAAATATTATCTTTATGACTTACTTTTCGTCATATCCTTTTCTTCGCTTTTATCTTTTGAAATAGCGTAGTACGGTATAGTCAAGAATAAGATCGCTCCAACTATGTTGCCCAGTGTAACTATAAGAATATTATAGAAGTAACCCCCAAGCGTAATTGCAGCTCCCATAGGCTTTAATAATCCAACTGTAAGCAAAGTCATATTAGCAATGCTATGCTCATATCCTGAAGTTATAAAAGCAAATAGACACCAGAATATCATTATAAGTTTTCCGCTCTCTGATTTCAGCTTATAATTACACCATACAGCTAAACAAACTAGTATATTACAAAGCATACCTCTAAAAAATAATTGCATAGGCTCGATGCTCATTTTAGTTGCAGTTGTAGCCGCTATAAACTCGCCTACTGGTCCTTTTGCAAGCCCGGCACCAATGAACATAAGTGATACTATAATTGCCCCTATCCAGTTCCCTAGATAACAAACAACCCATAATTTGATAGTTTGATTTAGGTTAACTGTCTTTTTTAACATTCCTGCCGTCATAATCATATTATTCCCTGTAAATAACTCTGAACCTGCCATAAGTACTAAACTAAGTGCTATCCCAAAAGTTGCACCCATAAAAATCTTTACGTAAGGTGCTCCTGCGAGCATTCCACCTGATGTGTAGATAAATAAGATAGCTAATCCCACGTATAAGCCAGCTAGCATTGATGCCATCAAATAACCAGTAAAATTACGTTCTAAAAACTTAGCTTTTTTTCTGGCAGTCTCTACTATTACCGAAAACTCCTCTTGAAACATATACACACCTCTTCAACATTTATTTAATCTAAGTATAACAAATCTATATTAAGTTTCACAATTATAAATTAGTATTAAATATATTATTAATAAAGTTAATTTCTAATAAAGTTAATATTATAAACTCGTTATACTTTATATTGAATTAATTATAATAATATAACTAAATGTTAGAACTTTTATAGGTATTATTAATACAATAAAAAAACTAGCTTAAAATATTAAGCTAGTCTATATGTTGTAGTAAATGGTGACCCGTAGGGGAATCGAACCCCTGTTACCGCCGTGAAAGGGCGGTGTCTTGACCGCTTGACCAACGGGCCACTTATTGGTGATCTATCCGCGACTCGAACGCGGGACACCCTGATTAAAAGTCAGGTGCTCTACCGACTGAGCTAATAGACCGTATTTTTTTGTCTCTGTTTTACCACAAGTAAGATTATATCGTGTGGTAGATATTTCGTCAATACTTTTTTACAAAATTATTTATTTTTTTTATAATTTCTACAAAAATATAGGGAAAAGCACAAAAGTACCTAAAATCTTTTGTGATTTCCCACTTTTTTAATAAATTCTTTGCTTTTTATAGATAAATTTCAAATAAAATTTATCTCAATTTCCTAAGAAAATATATTTCTTCTAACTATCGTCTGAAGTCTATTTGGTCCGACTGAAACTATATCAGCGCTAACTCCTACAAGTTCTTCTATTCTCTTAATGTATTTTTTAGCGTTTTCTGGAAGCTCATCGTAGTTAGTAACTTTAGTTATATCTTCGTTCCATCCATCTAATTCTTCATAAACTGGCTCACATTTTGCAAGATCATCTAAAGATGCTGGGAAGTTTTTGATTATCTTATCTCCCATTTTGTAAGCAGTACATATTTTTAATTTGTCAAAACCGCTAAGTACATCTAGTAACATGAAAGACATACTAGTAAGTCCATTTACTCTTGCAGCATAACTAACCATAACAGCATCGAACCAACCACATCTTCTCGGTCTACCTGTTACTACTCCAAATTCATTTCCTTGCTTTCTTATTTGCTCGCCTATTTCGTTGTTTAACTCAGTAACAAATGGTCCTTCTCCAACTCTTGTTGTATAAGCCTTAACTATACCAACAACATCTTTGATCATGTTTGGCCCAACTCCAGCTCCAACTGCAAATCCTCCTGATATAGGATGTGAAGAAGTAACAAATGGATACGTTCCAAGGTCTAAATCTAGGAATGTTCCTTGAGCACCTTCAAATAATACTTTTTTTCCTTCTTTTATAGCATCGTATACTACTACTGTAGTGTCATCTACGAATTTTCTTATTCGATCAGCATATCCTAAGTATTCATTGTATATAGCTTCAAAGTCGAATAGCTCTTCTTTTCCGTATATATTTTTTACTATTTTATTTTTAGCTTCTATTTGTGGCTTTAATTTAGCTGCAAATATATCTTTGTCCATAAGATCACATATTCTTATTCCAGATCTTTCAGTTTTATCCATATAGCAAGGGCCGATACCATTTTTAGTAGTACCTATTTTGTTGTCTCCTCTAGCTTCTTCAGATAAAGCATCTATTTCCTTGTGATATGGGAATATAACATGCGCTCTGTCACTTATTTTTATGTTGTCTGGGTTTATAGTCCCCTCTTCAAACATCTCTAGCTCTTTTAAAAATCCTTTTGGGTCAAAAACTATTCCGTTCCCTATTACATTTATAGCTTCTGGATTTAATATTCCTGATGGTATTAAACGCAGTGCATATTTTTTATCTCCAACTACTAGAGTATGACCAGCATTGTTTCCACCTTGTCCTCTTATTACTACATCGGCTTGTGTTGCAAGATAATCTATAACCTTACCTTTTCCTTCGTCCCCCCATTGAGAACCTACAACCGCAACTGTTTTCATATGTTCCACCTCTATTCATATAATATCGAATGTTTTACATATATATATTATCAAATATTCGTTATTAATTCAAACAATTTAACAACTTAATAACTTTAATACATGTTTTTCTATCTCTGACAAGTCTTTCAACGACTTGATCTTGTTTTCATTTTCTTTTATATTATTTACAGCTATTACTAGTTTATCCACACTTTCTAGCTTAAGCATAGGTACTACTTCACCTACATTTGTATTTGTCAGGTTTAAAATTACTTCATCGCCTTTATCCTCTGCAAAGATAATTATGCCTTCTTTTATTTCATTGTCTACTATTCTAATTAAATTTATTTCGTTATTTATCTTAACATAATCAGGATAAAAATATAATATGCTTATTTTTTCCATAATATTTTCACCGACCCTTCGTTTTTAAAATTAATAAAAAACGTAAATTTATAAACTTTATATCTTCTTTTTTGCACTTTCTAACAGTAATTTTTAAGTTTATTCACATTAATATACATGTTATTCACATTTATCAACAGGCTATCTGTGGATACTGTGTATAAATATATATCTATTTTTCAATGTTTATAGATATTCTAGCGACATATATCCACATTTTTGTTGTAAAAAGAAAGGTTGTTCTGTGGACATATGTGTATATTTATCGGATTTTTAAAGATCTCTAAGCTTGTCTCCAAATCTTTGAACTTCACCTAACCATACTAGCTCAACAGAACCTGTTTCTCCATGTCTGTTTTTAGAAATAATAACCTCACATATATTCTTGCTCTCTGAATCTGCATTATAGTACTCATCTCTGTATAAAAACATTACTATATCCGCATCCTGCTCTATAGAACCAGACTCTCTAAGGTCTGAAAGCATAGGTCTGTGATCCGCCCTCTGCTCAGGGGCACGAGAAAGCTGAGATAGCGCTATAACAGGACAGTTTAGCTCTTTGGCAAGTATCTTTAATGATCTTGATATTTGAGCAATCTCCTGCTGTCTACTCTCGTTCTTTCCATCTCCCTCCATAAGTTGAAGGTAATCTATAAGTACTAAATCTAATCCCTGCTCGATCTTAAGTTTTCTGCATTTGGATCTAAGCTCCGATATTTTAATACCAGGAGTATCATCTATATGGATCTTAGTATCAGAAAGTACAGCCATCGCATCTATTATTCTCGGCCAATCACTATCTCCTAGTGTACCAGTCTTTATTCTCTTAAGATCAACACTGGACTGAGACGATAGCATACGCTGTACAAGCTGTTCTTTAGACATCTCAAGACTAAATACTGCTACAGACGCATTGCCCTTTATAGCGGCATTTTGAACAAGATTCAGAGAAAAAGCGGTCTTACCCATTGCAGGTCTGGCCGCTATAAGTATGAGGTCTGTTCTCTGAAATCCATTCATTTTCTTATTAAGGTCTTTAAACCCTGTTGTCACACCTGTAACATCGCTCTTGTTTGTATACAATTGTTCAATCATATCGTAAGTATCCATTAAGACTTCATTTATAGGTTTGAAATCATCACTGGCTTTTTCTTGTGATATATCAAAAATCTTTTTCTCTGCTTGGTCTATTACATCTTCTATCTTTATGGATTTTTCGTATCCAAGTTTAATTATATCGTTTGATGCTTTTATTAGTTTTCTTAATACAGACTTTTCTTTTACTATATCTGTATAGAATTTAACATTTGATGTAGTTGGAACTACAGTCGATAAACTAGTTATATAGCTAATTCCTCCAACATCAGTTAAGTGCCCTTTTCCTTTTAGTTCCTCGGTCAAAGTTATTATATCAATCGGCTCGCTTTTATTGCTAAGCGAGACCATACTTTCGTAAATAATCTTGTGTGCCTCTTTATAAAAATCATCTGGACTTATAATCTCTGCAACAGTAATCATTGCATCTTTATCCAGAAGTATCGATCCGAGTATTGATTGTTCGGACTCGACACTATGAGGGGGAACTCTCGTTATATCTTCCATCATATCACCTCGAGAGATTATTGCTTTTCTTTTACATCAACTCTTATATTTGTAGTTACTTTTGGGTGTATTTTTATCTCTACCTTAGTAGATCCCAAAACTCTTATAGGCTCTTCTAGTACTATTTTTCTCTTATCTACATCTATATCTTTTTGCTTTTTAAGCTGCTCTGCTATGTCTTTAGAAGTTATTGATCCAAATAATCTTCCGCCTTCGCCAGCTTTTGTGTATATATCTATACTCACTTTTTCCATTTCTTTGCCTAAAAGTACAGCGTTGTCGTACTCTTGTTGAGCTTTAAACTCTTCTGATTTATTTTTTTCTTTTAGTTCTTTAACAGCTGTGCTATCTGCAGCTACAGCCATCTTTTTAGGGAACAAGAAGTTTCTCGCATATCCATCACTTACTTCTTTCATCTCCCCTTTTTTACCAGTTCCCTTAACATCTTTAAGTAATATAACTTTCATCTATTCTTCCTCCTCTAAATAATCTAGTATTATGTCTTGAACCATCTTATAAGCATCTTTTAGAGTGACATCTTTTAGCTGTGCACCAGCTATGTCCATATGTCCTCCCCCGCCTAACTTTTCCATAAGTACGTGTACATTTATCTTTCCTAATGATCTAGAACTTATAAATACCTTACCATCTTTATGTCCAAGTACAAATGATGCCTCAACTTGCTTTATATTAAGCAGTTCATCTGCGACTTGAGCTATTACTATATTTATATTGCTCATCTCGGTTTCTGAGTAAGCTATACATATTCTATCGTCAATTATTTTTGCGTTTTGTATTGTTTCTGCTTTTACTATAAAGTCCTTTACATCTGAGTTAAAGAACTTTTTAACTTCCACAGTATCTGCTCCTACTTTCTTTAGATATGAAGCAGCCTCAAATGTTCTAACACCTGTTTTAAACGAGAAGTTCTTCGTATCCAGGCTTATCCCAGCTAGAAGTCCTTCTGCTGTAAGTTTATTTATATTTACATCGTCTTCCATATACTGTACCAACTCTGTAACCATCTCACACGTAGATGATACATAAATTTCGTGGAATAAAAGAACCGTATCGTTGATAAATTCCACACCTCTTCTGTGGTGATCTATTACAACAAGTTTTCTAGATATATTTAAAAGCTCCTCACACTCAGTGTGATTAGGTCTATGTGTATCAACAACAACTACTAAGGTATCCTCTGTGCAATTATCTAGAGCTTCCTCAGAAGTTACAAACAATCCATTGTAGTATTCAACTTCTTTAAGTTTATCTATAAATATTTCCACTGCCTCATTTTCGCTATCTAATACTATATTTGCTCGCTTATCGCACGATTTACATATATCGTATATTCCAACTGCAGCTCCTATTGCGTCCATATCTGGATACTTATGCCCCATAATATATACGTGTTCACTCTGCTTGATTACCTCTCTAAGTGCGTGTCCTATAAGCCTAGACTTAACTTTTGTCTTCTTTTCTACCGCTTTTGATTTACCACCGAAGAATATAAAGTTGTCTTTTGTCTTTACAACAGCTTGATCTCCGCCTCTTCCCAGAGCTAAATCTAAAGCTCCAGTAGCTAACTCTAAATTATCCTTTAAAGAATCTCCATCTACACCGATCCCGATACTTATTGTAACTGGGAGGTTATTTCCATGGTCGATTTCCCTTATTCTATCTAGAATTGAGAATTTTTCTTCTTCTAATTTTAGTAAATCTTCTTTATAAAGTACAACGATGTACTTATCTCTAGCAGTTTTTTTGATTGCACAATTATTATTAGCTTCCAAAACTCCTAGTTGTCTTTCAATGTCCATATTAATAAGGGATCTATGCTCTTCTTTAGCACTTTCAATTACTTCATTGTAACCGTCGACCTGAATCAACATCATTGCATTTTTTTCATTGTTGTAATCACTCTCAAGCTTCAGGCTATCAGTTTTATCCAGCCAATAAAGTATCATGTAGTACTTTGCACTATCCTCTTTATCGTTTTTTACTACATTATATACAATTGTATACTCTCTATCTTTGTAGCTGATGTCAGTATACATCTCTTTATTTTCATTTAAAACTTTTCTTAAGTTAAGATCATCAATCAACTCTTCTATATTCTGATTTAGAAGATCTTTAACATCCATCATATCGTAAAACTTTTTATTAAACCAAGATATATGCCCATCAAATTCAAGAATACAAAGCGGTATTGGCAAATTTAAAATCGCCTGCTTAGTTGTCTCATCTATATTCAAAGACAGGCTCTGAATATACTCAGCCCATTCCTTTGTTCTCATCGAATTCAATCTCCAATTGTGGAAAACTAAGTACAAAAAACAAACAAAGAATGCGCCACCTATATAAAAGTTGTAATAAATCAAAATAACGCTTAGAATTCCAATAGCAATTATATATAGATTTATCTCTGGCATATTGATCTTAAAGGTCGATCTCTTATTCATTCTCATCCTCCTAAGTGGATTTGTTACTTTTAACTTTTCTAAAATCTAATACACAGTCAAACATACCAATAACTGTTGCTCCAAGTATCCCTGCTATAAATAGTACTAGCAACAATACACATACTATTAATCCATTTTTTGATATATTCTTTAGATAGTAAGCATATAACGATATTGCTTGTATTAAGAATAATACAGCAAATGCAAAAAATAAATTAAGAATTACTTGTTCCTTATTCATTTTTATTCCAGCTACATCTAATATCAAAATAGATATGTACATGAATATTAAAGCCCACACCGCATGGCCTGGAAGAAAAATTTCAGTAAATTTAGCAGATTCTAATTTTTCTTTATTTATCTTATTTATAGTAAAAATACTCAAATAATAAACTATAAAGGAATACATTATATTTTGTGCTATCAACCATATTGGCATAAAGTTTAGAAAATAGTTCATAACCTCATCCGCACTAATTGATTCCATACCTTTTATATTTTTAAATATAAGATTGCTTGACTCCATATCCATTGCTTTTATTTGCTCTTCAATCAATTTAGTTATTCCAGACATAAGATCAATTTTAAATGCAAAGTGTACAATTAAAAAATAAATTATTGTACTTATTATAAAAATAATACTTCCCCAAAATATTGGTACAAGTTTATCTGCGTTTTTATCTTTAAAACTTGTATTTATCATTTTACCTATTAATATTCCAGGTAGCATAAATGTTATACATATATTTAATGCGTATGAAATATCTACACTAACCCAAAGCATAAGAAATGTAATTATCACCGCTTGTACTGTGAGTTTGGCATTATTTTTAGCTCCAACTAAAACGTAAGTTACTGCAATAAGCGGGCTAAACAAACTTAGTACTGGAACATATACAAATATTGCTGCTAATGCAATGGTCAAAAAAACTACACCGAGTAGTTGAGATGGCCTAATCTTTATCTCCAATTCAGAATCACTCCCTATTGTCTAAATGTTTCTCTAGATTGGTAAGATCTCCATACCATCTTTCAACACTATGATCTTCTTCTTTACCTATTTTTATTTTTTCTTTCACTTTATAATCAACATCTTTAAAACTAATACCAAGTCTCTTTGCCAAAAGATACGTAATCATAATTATATTAGCAAGTGTATCTTGAATAGCTTCATCTAGTGGCTTTACTCCTTTAAAAAGCAAGTTGAATAGATCACTCACACTCATTAAAATTTCCGTCTTCATCCATTCAATTATCTTAATGTTTCTAGTTATCTCAGAACCTTTATCTACTCTCACAAATCAGCCCTCCTTAATAAATATTATTATAACATAAATCATAATTTATTTAAGTATATATAGGAAAAAACGGCTCCGCTGACTTAATTTTAGGTAAATAAAATTAAGTTAATTTTTGACAAAAAAAGACTCTATTTTAAATTTAATTAATTAATTTCTTATGTGATAGAGATTTAGTAATAAAATATTTATGATAGGTTCAATTAAAATGCAGTTTTTCCGCACAACAATATTTCTATAAATAGGAAATAACTTAATTATAGCTTTATGTATTGGAGTTGTCTTGAAATTAGATCTATGCTAATATAAAATAAATTGGAAAATATAATATTTATATCAAAATAAATCTTAGCACATTTAAGATAGGAGAATATAAAATGGAAAAAATAGCTAGTTTCGTTGTTGACCACAGATATATAGATCCCGGTGTATATATATCTCGTATTGATGGGGATATTACAACATACGATTTAAGAACACGCAAACCAAATACAAATGACTTAATGAGCAATTCAGTAATGCACTCAGCTGAACATTTATTTGCTACATTTGTAAGAAATTCTGAATTAAAGGATGATGTAATCTATTTTGGTCCTATGGGATGTCAAACAGGGTATTACTTACTTGTAAGAAATGCAAACCATGCCAAAGTAATAAATCTAATAAAAAAAGTAATTGAAGATATTATATCATATCAAGGTGAGATGCCTGGGATGAGCGAAATAGAATGTGGTAATTACGCTAATCTTAATGTTGACCTTGCCAAGGAAGATTTAAGAAATTACTATGAGAAAATTAAAGACATAACTGAAGAAGATTTAAAATATCCAGAAGCTAAATAATATATACAATATATTATCAGCTTCTGTAGGGATTCTACGTTCACAACTGAGTACTCTCAATGCAGAGTACTCTTTTTTATTTTTATAGCTTTTTATCATTATTTAAAGAACTATTTTAAATATAAAATTTGAGTCAACTATGCGACAAACCTTTTTTATATAAAAAAAGATGGGCGATTGCCCATCCTCTTAGTCTAATGTATATGGTAAAAGAGCTATGTTTCTAGATCTTTTTATTGCTACAGTTAACTCTCTTTGATGCTTAGCACATGTTCCTGAAATTCTTCTTGGTAATATTTTACCTCTTTCAGTTATATACTTAGTTAATCTTTGAGAATTTTTGTAATCTATTTTAGCGTTTTTATCAGCACAGAACTGACAAACTCTTTTTTTCTTACGTCTTTTTTTATTCATCATGACTGGTTTCCTCCTTTTCTTTTAAAAATGGTCCATCTAAAACTATTTTTTAGAATGGTATATCGTCATCGTCTATAGCTTGGAAACCTTGAGGATCAAGTCCCTGTGGCTCAAAGCTTGGCTCAAACTTTTGAGAATCATCTCCGAATGAATTCTCAGATTTATTTTTATTACTATCTAAAGCTTGTACAGATCTAGTACTTACTTTAGTAAAAGTTCTTTTTTCGCCTGATTGGTTTTGATAATTATCAACTCTTATTGAACCTTGAAGTGATACTAATCTTCCTTTAGTAATATAGTTAGCGCAGAATTCTGCAGCTTTTCCCATAACTTCTATAGGTATAAAGTCTGTATCTCTTGAACCATCTTTTTTTACAAAGTCTCTATCTATTGCAATTGTAAAAGTGGCTACTGGTGTTCCTGTTCCTGGGATATATCTCAACTCAGGATCTCTAGTCAGTCTTCCAACTAAGGTTACATTATTCATAAAAACACCACCTATTCATAATAAAACTAGCTATTAAGCAACAACTATCATATGTCTTATTACGTTTTCGTTTATCTTTAAATTTCTGTCGATTTCTTTAGGAACATCAACACCTGATTTAAAGTTAACTAATACATAGTAACCTTCAGTAAGTTTTTGTATTGGGTAAGCTAATTTCTTATTTCCCCAAGTATCAATCTTAACAACTTCACCATCAGTTCCTATAACATCTTTAACTTTGTTAAGTACAGTCTCTTTTACCTCTTCTTCAGAGTTTGACTTTACTACATAAATTAATTCATAATCTCTCACTTATTTCACCTCCCTTTGGACTAACGGCTCTAAAATCTATTTAGAGCAGAGAAATGAGACATATTTAGTCTCATACCCAACTATTTTACCATTAATTAATTAAGGTGTCAATTATTTTTCATTTTGAACTATCCCCCTATCACACTTATCGTTATTCCATCTGAGAAATCAGTTCCATCTACTAGTATTAAATCGACTCTGTTGCCAGTAAGAGCCCTAACCACATTTGTTAGAATAGTCTTTACTGTATATCCATCAAAATCCTTTACAACAGCTAAATAAGTCACCCCTAAATTTTCGTTTAACACTTCTGTGTAGTGTCCTTGAAAACCCCTGTAACATTTGCTGCGGATATAACCAGCCTATATCCCTCTATTACTTTTGCATCTACATGATAAGATCATCTACATTTTCAATTAAGCTAAAATCAATACGGACATCGGAGATATAAAATTTAGTAATAATTCAATAAAAATACAAAATTAAAAGAGGTTGTCTCAAAACCGATTTTATCAATCAGTTTTGGGACAACCCCTCTATATACTGTTTAAGTAAAGTTGTTTAAGTAAAATTACTTAACTTCTACTTTAGCTCCAGCAGCTTCTAATTTTTCTTTTATTTCATCAGACTCTTCTTTAGTAGCAGCTTCTTTTACTGCTTTAGGAGCATTGTCAACTAATTCTTTAGCTTCTTTTAATCCTAGTCCAGTTACTTCTCTAACAGCTTTGATAACTCCAACTTTTGAAGCTCCAACTTCTGCTAATATAACGTCGAACTCAGTTTGTTCTGCAGCACCAGCAGCAGCACCAGCATCACCAGCTACCATTACTGGAGCAGATGCAGATACACCGAATTTTTCTTCTGCAGCTTTAACTAATTCATTTAATTCTAAAACTTTCATGTTCTCTATAGCTTCTAATATTTGTTCTATTGTCATTTTTCGCACCTCCGAAATTATTTTCTTTTATTTATTCTTTATTTTTTAACTTGCTATTAAGCTTCTTGTTCTTCTGCTTTTTTTGCTATTGCATCTACTAAGTATGCAAAGTTTGATACTGGAGCTTTTAAGCTGCCAAGTAATTTTGCGATAAGAACTTCTCTTGATGGTATACTTGCAAGAGCTTCAATTTGAGACTCATTGTAGAATTCACCTTCAACAACACCCATTTTTAATTCCAATTTTGGATGGTTGTCTATAAAGTTCTTTAATATTCTAGCTGGAGCAACTGGATCTTCATATCCAAACGCTATTGCATTAGCACCAACTAATAATTCATCATTAAACTCATTTATTCCAACTTCTTGTGCTGCTCTTCTTACTAAAGTATTTTTGTATACTTTGTAGTCTATACCAGCTTCTCTCATTTGCTTTCTAAGCTCAGTTACCTCTTCAACTGTTAACCCTCTGTAGTTAACAACTATTGTAGATGTAGCTCTGTTAAGTTTTTCAACTATCTCAGCTACAACACCTGATTTAACTTCTATAGCTTTATTCATATAAACGTGCACCTCCTTTATCAATTTGAGACTAGTTTTCACCGTAAAACCGAAAAAGCCTTTGTTGTCATTGTAGACACCAAAAGCTTTAGCATAATAATTTATCTAAAAACCTCGGTGGGAAATTAAGCTAATGCACCCACTGTCTACGGTAAATCTATTCTGTATTTTGATTGACAAACATTATATTAACACTTTTGACAAGCGTCGTCAAGCATTAATTACTCTGCTGATTTAGCAGTATTTACCTTTACTCCAGGTCCCATTGTAGAAGTCACTGTAACACTTCTTAAATATTGACCTTTTGCAGCTGATGGCTTAGCTTTTACTATTGCATCCATAAGAGCAGCATAGTTTTCTTTTAATTTTTCTCCACCAAATGATACTTTTCCTATTGGAACGTGTATTATGTTAGTTTTGTCTAATCTGTATTCAACTTTACCAGCTTTTATTTCGTCTATAGCTTTAGCTACATCAAATGTAACAGTTCCTGATTTAGGGTTTGGCATTAAACCTTTTGGTCCAAGTACTCTACCTAATCTACCAACTACACCCATCATGTCTGGAGTAGCAACAACTATATCAAAATCAAACCAACCTTCACCTTGTATTTTTTGAACTAATTCTTCAGCTCCTACAAAGTCTGCTCCAGCTTCTTGAGCTTCTTTAGCTTTTTCACCTTTAGCAAAAACTAAAACTTTTTTAGTTTTACCAGTACCGTGTGGAAGTACAACAGCACCTCTTACTTGTTGGTCTGCGTGTCTTGAGTCAACACCTAATTTAATATGAGCTTCAACAGTCTCATCAAATTTAGCTCCTGCTATATCAGTAACTAAAGTTAACGCTTCTGATGCATCATAGAATTTTTGTCTATCTACTTTTTCTAAAGCTCCTGAATATCTTTTACCTTTTTTTGCCATTTTATTTTCCTCCTTGTGGTTAATATTCGGTTTTTTAAAACCTCCCACTAATTTAAAGCGAAATCTTTAATATTAATTATATAATATCGTTTAAGATTAGTCTATTACTTCAACACCCATGCTTCTAGCAGTTCCAGCAACCATTCTCATAGCAGCTTCTACTGATGCAGCATTTAAGTCAGGCATTTTTAACTCAGCAATCTCTTTAAGTTGAGCTTGAGTTATTTTAGCAACTTTCTTCTTGTTTGGTTCTCCAGATGCAGTTTTTAAATTTAATGCTTTCTTTATTAGCACTGCTGCTGGTGGAGTTTTTGTTATAAAACTGAATGATCTATCTTGATATACAGTTATAACAACTGGTATTATCATACCAGCTTGATCTGCAGTTTTAGCATTGAATTCCTTTGTGAATCCCATTATATTAACACCATGTTGCCCTAATGCTGGTCCAACTGGTGGTGCTGGTGTAGCCTTTCCTGCAGGTATTTGTAATTTTATTTGACCTATAACTTTTTTAGCCATTTTAGCGCACCTCCTCTAAATCTCTCTATAAAATAAGTATTAGATTTTCTCTATACCTTCAACATCCATTGTAAATGGTGTTTGCTTACCAAATGCATTAATAGATACTTTAACTTCTTTTTTCTCTATATTAATGTCTTCAACATTTCCAATTTGTCCCATAAAAGGCCCTGAGGCAATTCTTATTGCATCTCCAATTTCTAAATCAATCTCTCCATCAACTATCTTAGGAGTATTGATATCTATTCCCATTGATCTAACCTCTTCCTCACTAAGCGGAACTGGCTTAGATCCTGGACCAACGAATCCAGTAACACCTTTTGTATTTCTAACAACATACCATGATTCATCTGTTATTACCATTTTGACTAATACATAGCTCGGATATACTTTACGTTGTCTGATTTTTTCTTTTCCAGTTTTTGTAGTTTCAACTACATCTTCAGTGGGAACAACTACTTGTGTAATGCAATCTTCCATTCCCCTTGTCTTAACAGCCTTTTCGATAGTTGCTTTGACTTTGTTTTCATGTCCCGAATAAGTATGAACTACATACCAACTTTCTTTTTGTAACTCTGACATTTTGTCCACCTCTTTTCGACTATTTTACTATAAGTGATAGAAGCCATGATAAACCAGTATCTAGCCCCCAAACTATTATAGTAAATGAAACAACTACAGCTAAAACTATCCCAGTGTTTTTAAATAATTCTTTTCCTGTAGGCCATGTAACTCTTTTAAGTTCTTGACGGGTTTCTTTTAGATATCTAAACAAACTGAATCTTTTCTTTTTTACTTCTTCAGTCATTCCAAACTCACATCCTTATAAAACCTATTTTGTTTCCTTATGAGCTGTATGTTTTTTGCAGAATCTACAATATTTTTGTAACTCTATTCTGTCTG
Source organism: Metaclostridioides mangenotii (assembly GCF_017873185.1). Taxonomy (GTDB): domain Bacteria; phylum Bacillota; class Clostridia; order Peptostreptococcales; family Peptostreptococcaceae; genus Metaclostridioides; species Metaclostridioides mangenotii. Next base: position 56,146 of record NZ_JAGGJX010000006.1, on the reverse strand, counting down.
GGTTATTTTTCTTGTTTTTAGTAGTGTTATAGTTTCTTTGCTTACACTCTGAACACGCTAATGTTATCTTAACTCTCATGATACACCTCCACTTTGTTATACAATAGTATATATATATTGAATATAATATCCTCAAACTACGTATTTAAAAAAACACACAATTCAAGATATTATTACCTTCCATAATCATTACCTTGTATAAGTTACCACATTTTTATATGAAAGTCAACAGAATTAAAGCTCAATATTAAAAAAAGAGGAGTTAAAACCCCTCTTTAAATATTTTCTGTTATAATCTGGCAAGCCTGTTATTCACTGGATACCAGAACATTTTAACAACGACTCTTTTATTACTATTAAAAACTTAATTGCTTTATTAGCTGAGTTTTAACATCTTATTTATAAATAGTCAATAGTACATATTGCTAAATCATTATTCTAGTATAGAAACAACAACTCCTGAAGCAACTGTTCTTCCACCTTCTCTTATCGCGAATCTTTGTCCTTCTTCTACCGCGATTGAGTTGATTAAGTCTACTTCCATTGTTACGTTATCTCCAGGCATTACCATCTCTATTCCATCTGGTAATTTACAAGCGCCTGTTACGTCTGTTGTTCTTAAGTAAAATTGTGGTCTGTATCCATCAAAGAATGGAGTATGTCTTCCACCCTCTTCTTTTTTAAGAACGTATACTTCTGCAGTAAATTTAGTGTGAGCTTTTACAGAACCAGTTTTACAAAGAACTTGCCCTCTTTCTATCTCATCTCTTTGGATCCCTCTTAAAAGAGCTCCTATGTTATCTCCTGCTTGAGCTTGGTCTAGTAATTTTCTAAACATCTCTACTCCAGTTACAACTAACTTTCTTGGAGCATCTGAAAGACCTACTAGATCTACTTCATCTTGAACTTTAAGAATTCCTCTTTCAACTCTACCTGTAGCAACTGTACCTCTACCTGTTATAGAGAATACGTCCTCAACTGGCATTAAAAAGTCTTTATCTATATCTCTTTCTGGAGCTGGTATATACTCATCTATTTGTTCAAATAATTCAACTATTCTGTCTCCCCATGCACTTGAAGTGTCTTCTAAAGCCATTAGAGCAGAACCTTTAACTATTGGAGTATCGTCTCCTGGGAAGTCGTATTCAGTTAATAAGTCTCTAACTTCCATTTCAACTAACTCAAGCAACTCTTCGTCGTCTACCATGTCGCATTTGTTTAAGAATACAACGATGTATGGTACACCAACTTGTCTTGAAAGTACTATATGCTCTCTTGTTTGAGGCATTGGACCGTCTGTTGCAGAAACAACTAGTATAGCACCATCCATTTGAGCTGCCCCTGTGATCATGTTCTTAACATAGTCAGCATGCCCTGGGCAGTCAACGTGAGCGTAGTGTCTATTCGGTGTTTCGTACTCAACGTGAGTTGTAGATATAGTGATACCTCTTTCTCTTTCCTCTGGAGCCTTGTCTATATTCGCAAAGTCTACTGCTTCTCCTAAGTTGTATCTATCATGTAGCGTTTTAGTGATAGCTGCAGTTAAAGTAGTTTTACCATGGTCAACATGACCTATAGTTCCTATATTAACATGGGGCTTAGTTCTTTCGTATTTAGATTTAGCCATTTTACTTTCCTCCCTATTATATTTGATATATTTAAAAACTTTATTTTAGTCCTTATGGTAAATATTCTACTATTAATCATTCTTGTTTTCAAGATGTTTTTCCATTTTTCTCTTTACCCTCTGAAGGGCGTTGTCAATCGATTTCACATCCCTATCGAGTCTATCTGCGATATACTGATACGATTTTCCATTTAAATATAATTCTAGTACTTTTTGCTCTAATTCGCTCAGCAATTCATTCATTTTTGATTCTATATTTTTTATTTCTTCTTTACTAATAATAAGTTCTTCAGGGTCAGTCACCATACTAGTGGTTATTATATCCAAAAGCGTACGGTCTGACTCCTCATCATAAATTGGTTTATTTAGTGATATGTACGAATTCAAAGGTATATGTTTCTGTCTTGTAGCTGTTTTAATCGCTGTGATGATCTGTCTAGTTATACAAATGTCGGCAAAACACTTAAAGGAATTCGTCTTCGTTCCATCAAAATCCCTGATAGCTTTGTAAAGACCTATCATTCCTTCCTGTATAATATCTTCTTTGTCGGCACCGATTAAAAAATAAGACTTCGCTTTAGCCTTTACAAAATTCTTGTACTTAGAAATAAGGTACTCTAGTGCGATCTTGTCTCCTGCACTCGCTTTTATAACCAAGTTGTAATCATCTATCTGTGAAGCGCTCATTTCTTCAAAACTTTTTTCTTTTGCTACTAACATGTATATCTCCCCCATATAAAAACAAAATAAACAATCATAGCTATATTATAGTCTAAAGAATCCAGTAATTTCAACGCTTTTTACGAATGTTCTCAAGTTTCGACAATATTTCCTTATCTAGCCTTTCATCCAATCTATTTCGATCAATTTTTTTACCAAATACAACATTTTTTTCTCTAATTTTCACTTTAGAATTGTCAATATCGAGCCTTAATTCTCGGGCGGAAACTCTAGCCGCTCCCTTACCCATAATAATTTGTTGCTCTGCGTAATCATTTGTTACTACTTTTACATCATCATACTCAGATAGCGTAGTGATAAATTTCTCAATATAGCTATCTGCAGTTTGATGTTCTTTTGTATAAACCACTGTTACATGGTCTCGTTTTTCTACTTTTTCACGAGAATTCTTTACGTTGTAAGCATCAAATACTATTATTGCCTTGTATCCACTAAATTCTGCATACTCAATAACTTCATCTATCAGCTTCTCTCTAGAGTCTTCTAGATCTTCTCTTGCCAACGCTCTTAAATCTTCCCACGCATTAATAATATTGTAACCATCTATTATTAAATACTGAGTTTTCTTTCTTTGTGTTCTATTTGCCAAGTCTTTGCTTTAGCACCTCGTAAAGGACAATACTTCCTGCTACCGAGGCATTCAGAGATGTAACATTTCCAACCATCGGCATTTTAACTTTGAAATCGCAGTTTTCCTTTACTAGCCTAGATATACCATAGCCCTCACTACCTATAACTAGCCCTAAAGGCCCTTTCATATTTTGTTCGTAGAAAACATCTCCATCCATATCGACAGCTGCAATCCACAGACCTTCATCTTTAAGCTTTTTAATAGTGTTAACTATATTGGTTACTTTACACACTGGCACGTATTCAATGGCTCCAGCAGAAGCTTTTATAACCACTGGAGTAATATGAACAGATCTTCTCTTTGGTATAATAACTCCATGTGCTCCAACTGCATCGGCTGTTCTTATTATAGATCCTAAGTTATGTGGATCGTTTATTTCATCTAATATTATAAAGAATGGATCTTCATCCTTTGATTTAACATCTTCTAAAACTTCATCTAAATCAGCGTACTTGTACTCGCTTACCTGAGCTATAACACCTTGATGTGCATGACTCTCACCTATTTCATCTAGCTTCTGTTTTTCTACATATTGAATTACTAGATTCTTTTCTTTTGCCATACCTATTATTTTTTTGATAGACCCCTCTTTTGCTGAATTCGCTATCATTATTTTATCTATTTCCCTGTTATTTTTTATTGCTTCAATAACGGGATTTCTACCTTCAACAAATGCCAAAAGCTTCACCTCCTATTTTTAATTACTAAAGTCTCGAAACTATTTATATTTTATAGATTATTATTCTTATATGTTGTAAAAACATACTCTATATCTTTGTGCTGTTGTTTTTCACTCTCATATATCATTTCCCAATTTGAATCTTGATCTAATCTTGGAAAGAATTTGTCCGCATCGTTTACACTGCTGTTTTTAGTTATATATGCCTCTTTACAATAAGGTAAAAGCTGCTTGTAAATCATTTCTCCACCAATAATGTAGACTTCATCTTCACTGTACTTTTTAACCTCTTCAAGAACTTCTTCTACCGAGTTTAAAACTATGACTCCATCATTTTGAAACGACTTGTTCTTCGTTAATACTATATTAGTTCTATCTTTTAAAGGTTGCTTTCCTGGAAGAGAATCAAAAGTAGTTCTCCCCATTACAACGACATTTCCAATTGTATTTTCTTTAAAAAATTTCATATCTCCTGGAATAAACTGAAGTAAATCACCATCATGGCCTATTCCCCAGTTTTTATCTACATTAACTATAGCCTTCATATATCGTACCTCCTATACTGCAACAGGTATTTTCTTTATTTGTTCATGAGTTTCGTAACCTTCTAAAACAAAGTCTTCTACTTTAAAATCATAGAAATCTTTAACATCTGGATTTATTTTAAGCTTCGGAGCTTTAAATGGCTCTCTGCTAATAAGTTTTTCTACTAATGGTATATGTCTATCATAAATATGAGCATCAGCGATAACATGTACAAATTCCCCAACTTCAAAGCCAGTAACTTGTGCTAACATGTGAACAAGTATCGCATACTGAGATACATTCCAGTTATTAGCTACTAAAACATCATTTGATCTTTGGTTTAATATAGCATTAAGCTTATTTCCTGTAACATTAAAAGTCATACTGTACGCGCATGGATAAAGATTCATAGCGTGTAAATCGTCATGATTGTACATATTTACAATAATTCTTCTACTGTACGGGTTATTTTTTAGATCGTATATAACTCTATCTATTTGATCAAATTCGCCCTCTTTGTACTTGTGTTTTTGCGCTATTTGATAACCGTAAGCTTTACCTATTGTTCCTTCTTCATCCGCCCAAGAATTCCATATTTTACTGTTTAGATCTTTTATATTGTTAGACTTTCTTTGCCATATCCAAAGAAGTTCATCTATAGCCGCCTTTAAATTTGTTGGTCTAAGTGTAAGTATAGGAAACTCCTCAGATAAATCATATCTATTTACTACACAGAATTTTTTTACTGTATGAGCTTCCACACCATCAAGCCACTTTGCTCTTACTTCTTGCCCTTCTGATGATACCCCGTTTTCTAAAATATCTTTACACATATTTATAAAAATGTTATCTGTTTTACTCAATATAAAACCCTCTTTCTTCTTTAGTTTTGTGATAGTTTATTACTAAAAAATTTTTATTATATTCAAAAAACAATTCCATATCACTTGAATTTTTCATTGACTATATTATACATTAATTCACAAATTTTGTCGCTGTCACGCTAGGTTACATAAGTGTTTAAATCGACCTTATTTACTAGATTTGAATAATAAATAAATTTAATCTATTGTGAAATTTAAATTTATAAATACACCTGATTATACCGTTATTATTACCTTAAATTTACCATTAATGTAAAAGTAAGTTAAAAGTTAGACAGCTCTTATCTGAAATAATCAAATTAAAGAAGCACTCGAACAATTACTGTTCGAGCGCTTCTGATTAATTCGCATATAATTTTTTGCAAGATCAAATTTAAATAACTGTAATTCTTCATTTATATCATTCAATTTCTTGATTGATTAGACACTATTTATACTCTGTTAATTAAAGTTAAATCATTAATCTTACTATTTTTCAATAAAATCGATACTTCTATCTACTAGATATCGTAACCTATCCATCTGTTTATCAAGATATAGATAACCAATAAGCGCTTCAAACCCTGTTGCGTGTTTGTAGTCTATTATATCCCCATTCTTAGGTGATGTATGAGACTTTTGATTTCTTCCTCTTTTGTAAATTCTATGCTCTTCTTCAGTTAATTCATCCTCGATACTATGAATTATATCCGCTTGAGACTTTGCTTTCACATAATTTATAGCCAATTTATGAAGATCGTTAACTTTTTTATTTTTGTTGCACTTAATTAAGTGATCCCTTATATAAGTTTCATATACTGTATCTCCAATGTATGCAAGTACTAGTGGAGACATAGTTATAAGGTCACTTTTTCCTAAGATATTTTCTATACTCTTTTCCACTGTACACCTTGTCTAGTGTCTTCAAGAACTATACCTTTATCTAAAAGCTCTTGTCTTATTTGATCCGCTAATTCAAACTGCTTGTTTTTCTTAGCTTCAGTTCTCTTATTGATTAGATCTTCAATTTCATCGTCTAGAACTTCATTTTTTTTCTTATTAACTATGTTTATTACTCCTGTAAGCTCTTCAAATGAAGCTAAAGACTTCTCTACAAACTCTTTTGATGAGTTTTCATTTACATGAGTATTTATAAATTTAGCTAATTCAAATATAATACTTACAGCATCTGCAGTATTTAAATCATCATCCATAGCTTCTATATATTTAGCTTTGTATTTATCTAACTCTGGCAGTAATTCTCTCTCTCTGTCACTTAAAACCGCATCAGTTATATTAGCTAAAGTAAACTCTAATTTATTTTTAGTGTTGTAAAGTCTCTCAAGCCCTGCTTTTGCTTGATTAAGCATTTCATCACTAAAGTTAACTGGATTTCTGTAGTGAGCAGATAACATAAAGAATCTAACTATCTCTAAATCGTAAAGTTTTGATATATCCCTTACTGTGAAGAAATTCCCTTTAGATTTACTCATTTTTTCATTGTTTATATTTATATACCCATTGTGCATCCAGTACTTAGCAAATGGCTCCCCACTTCTAGCTTCACTTTGAGCTATTTCGTTTTCATGGTGAGGGAATGTTAAATCTTGACCTCCCGCATGTACATCTATAGTTTCCCCTAAGTATCTCTTAGACATCACAGAACACTCGATATGCCATCCAGGTCTTCCTTCTCCCCATGGACTCTCCCATCCAGGTTCATTCTCTTTTTTTGCTTTCCAAAGAACAAAATCCATTGGGTTATTCTTTTTATCGTTTATTTCTATTCTTGCACCAGCTTCTAACTCTTCTTGATTTTGTTTAGAAAGCTTTCCGTATTCATTGAATTTTTTTGTATCAAAGTAAACATCACCCTCTGATGCGTATGCAAATCCTTTATCTTCTAATTCTTTTATAAAATCTATAATTTGCTCGATATTCTCAGTCACTCTTGGGTGTACATCCGCTCTTTTTATACCTAAACCATCGCAATCAATAAAATATTCCTTTATATATTTATCAGCAACTTCAGTAGGAGTTATCCCTTCCTCAATGCTTCTCTTTATAATTTTATCGTCAACATCTGTAAAGTTTTGAACGTAAGTTACATCGTATCCTCTGTACTCAAGGTATCTTCTAAAAGTATCAAATATTATAAAAGGTCTTGCGTTACCTATATGGATAAAATTGTAAACAGTAGGCCCACAAACGTACATTTTTACCTTTCCTTCTTCTAACGGTACAAATTCTTCTTTTGACTTACTTAACGTATTATATACCTTCACACTAATCACCTCACAAGTATTTATTTTAATTATTATTAATTATCATATTATTATATTATAAGTTAAAATCTGTATAAATAATAGTATTACTACTACTTTTTAGCTTATACACAAATAATAGTAATACTAGCATTTATTTATTCCTCTAGAAATGAAACCTTTTGCGCTGAACATTTGTCATAAGTATCTTGAGAAATAAGTTCCTCATCTTTTAAATCATCCAAAATCGTTAAATACTCACTACAAAGTTCTTGTAACTCCTTTTTTATTTCATCCATACTACTATACATATTAATTACCCCCCTATAATTAAATAAAAACAACAACAGTACTATATTTTAAGAATTTATCAAATGCAAAAGGTCAACTCTATTAAAATACTTTTAAGCCCCCACTTAATATGTTTATAACAAAACAAGTATTTTATGTCTGCATAATATATTAAATTTATTATGCTAAATTCCTTCAGGGAGTTATTTAAACATTTTCGGTTATTTATGATAAAATTTAATAAAGAATTACAATAAAATTATTTAAAACATATCTTACTTCAATTTAATTTATTGTAAATGATAAGATATTGTTGATTTTTCTTAAAATCTATATAGATTTTAAGTGCAATTTTTTTATCGACACGTAGGTTTTTTAATCAACAATAAGTAAATGTCTACTTTTATACACTTTATTTTTAAGATGACTTATACCCTTAACAACTAAGTTTATTTGCATTCTACCTTCTATTTTCTCTAAACAAATCACTAAAAGAGTTTGTCTTCTGCTAGGAAGTTTCCTCAGACTAGAAAACAAAATATATAAAATAAAGAGACATCTGAACGGCAATTCAGATGTCTCCAAAGACTGTTAAATTTATTTTTAAATCCCAAATCAATTTAAAACTGTAAATGAATATTTACTTTTTAATATGGATATATATAATCTTCTGTTGGATCTGCAGAAGAAATATTATTTACATCAATTTGTGGATCTTCTATGCCATTTCTTTCTTTTTTTATTATGATACCTTCCACCGTTACCCATGTATCCGCCTCTAGCTCACTGGCCTTGTTATACTTACATACAAAACCACATGGCGACAAATCTGCTACGCAACAGGTCATCATAAGTCTAGCTGGTACAAATTCATCCTCGTCCAATTCTAGATCCTTATATACAAAACCTTTTATAGAGATTTTAAACCCTATATACTTATCAATATTCATATATATTTCATTGAACCACTGAGAGAATTCATCATGAGAAACTATTATCTTCTTATTCTCTTCGTCATATCCATGAAGTAGTATTTCTTCACCAAATACATTTTCGGTTACATATTTTCCGCTTCCTACTGATTCATTATCCATATTACTTTTTTTAGATAAATTCTTTGAATCTTGATCCCGTAGTGCTCCATTATTCTCTCTTATATCATTTGTAGATGCGCTAGTTAGATCATTTCCATTTATTAACTTAGAAGATAGACTCTCTACTGAGACTGAACCATGAGGCAATACAAATAGTAGTATAGGTAAAATTAAGACAAAACAATGGCATACTCTTTTTCTATATTGTGGTTTATATAAGTATCTAATACTAAAAATAATCCATATAAGCATTACTGCCATTATATAAATCAAATAAGGCATCATTTTAGAAGTTACATAATTCAAGTACTTTCCAGTATAAACCAATCTCAATATTACACCGAAAAAAACAGTATAACAAGATATTTCTATAAGAACCTGGTAGTTTAACTCTTTTCCCTTCATAGTAAGTAACCTCCTAATCCAGTACTGAAAAATATAGCCACCGTACTAAAACAAATAAAGAATGTTATTAAGGCTAATTTCACTATAAATTTCGCTGAAAATCCGCTTGATAACATAATTATATTTTTTATATCAATCATAGGCCCGAATACAAGGAATCCTATAATAGAGCCTACTGGCAATTTATTTGCAAAGCTTCGTGCAACAGTTGCATCTGAAGAGGAACATAGAGACAAGAAAAACGCCATTAACATCATAGCTATAATAGATATGTATGAATTAGTATCTTTGTGTATCAATAACGCATTTGAAATAAATACTTGATAAGATGATGAAATAAATGCTCCTATCATTAGGAATTTCCCCACATTAAAAAATTCCATCTGAGAGTGACGTATGAATAATGTTATTTTATCAGACAATGTAGTGATATTCTCTATCTCCTCAAAACAACCACAGCTACAAAGACTATTATCAATACTGCTCAATAAAATCTCGTCTCTCGGCTCCCATACATAAAATACTATGCCAACTAATACAGCTATTATAATCCCTAGACAAACTCTCGCAAGTACAATTCTAATGTTTCCATTAAAAGCCACATAAGTAGATAAGATTACTACTGGGTTAACAATAGGGGCAACTAATAAAAACACTATTGCTGAAGTAAGAGGCACTCCTTTCTTCACAATACTTCTGAAAATAGGTATAGAGGCACAATCACATACAGGTAAACAAAATCCCGCTATTATAGAAAATAAAATCCCTGTACCAATTCTTTTAGGATACTTTTTTTCTAACCATTCCTTTGATATAAAAACTTGAATAAGCGATGACAGTATTACTCCTATCATTAAGAAAGGTAAGCCCTGTAGCAATATCCCTAAAAAAATATTTATCGTTGTATCAACCTGCATAACCATCGTATTAAATAGCATTCTAAATACATAATAGAATACAATAAATAACAATGTGCCACTACATAATACATTTATGGGATGAAATTTCTTTTTATACACAAGATTATCAATCTTTTTAATGGACTTTAAAGGATAAATTTTTACACCTTTATTGATGTTATGAATGGTTCTTTTAATACTAGTAAACTCTTTATTCATATTTCTTGTCATAACTATATCACTATTTGCCATCTGCTCTATTAACGGACTACCCACTTTTCCTAATATAGCTTCAAACTTAGCAATATCCACTATATTAATTATCTTCTGTATCTTGCACAAATCGCATAAATACTCATCTTCTGTGTTACTTTTAGATGGTACATATAAAAACATCGATTGAAGAATTGAAAAAGACGTAACCCCATTCCATTCTATCCATACCTCATCTATGTCGTTATTAAGCAAGTATTCCTTTATTTGCCTAACGACACAGTTTTTATCTTTTTCGAGTTCCTTTTTTGAAAAATAAAGAACATCATGATTCAGGTGCTTATCTGCAATCCCTACTTCACCTGCTTCAAATTGTATTATACATAATCGTTTCTGTAACATCTTTTGCCTGTTAAAAAACTGATTCAAAAATGTTGTCTTTCCTGAATACAAAAACCCTGTGATAATGTATACAGGAATATAACTTGTTCTCATTCTCATATCTTCTCGTTAAATAAATCTTTCAATTTTTGGCGGTCTAAGTTCTCCCCAATTATAGATAAAAAATTTTCTCTAACCGCTGATTCTTCTAATTTAACTTCTCCGGGTAAATATTGAAAGTTTACAAAACGATACTTCTCTTTTAAGATTCCTTTTGCTCTTAAAACAGTTCCATAATTAAATTTTTCTATCTCATTTATTTTTTCTATGATCTCTTTGCACTTTACATTATTCTCAAAATATATAGTTATTGTATCAAATACATCATTTGCATTATGAATACGACTGCAACAACAATATTCGTCCCCTCCATGATGGCTACAATTATTATGTGGATCAGAATTACAATCTTCATATAAATTACATTTCTGTATATCTTCATAAAAATCTATAAAATCATTAAACTCTGTGCTGCTAAGGATATCCTCAAATTGTATATCGTCCCATGAATTTGTAAAAATATCAGCCTTAGTGTTCAGTTTCTTTATAATACTCAGCGCAGACTTGCTCTTTTTATTATTTTCTTCATACCTACTAAATATAATAATATCTGCATTTTTTACCTGATCCTCAAAAAAATCTCCGAAGTTCTCCAAATATATCTCACATCTATTGGCATCTACAACAGTTATTTTTTTTGTTATTTTAATCGAGTCACAAATTGAAGGATCTTTACATGCCTCTGTAACATCGGACAACTTACTTACACCAGAAGGTTCTATTATTATTTTATCTGGTCTATACTGATCTATAATCTCATATAGCGATTTTACAAAATCACCTGAAAGAGTGCAACAAATACAACCTGAATTCAGTTCTTTAACCTGGAAACCATTGTCTTTCAAAAGTGCTGCATCCACACTAACTTCTCCAAAATCATTTTCAATTAAGGCTATATTTTGCCCCTTAAACGACTCCCTTAGTAGTTTTTGTATTAATGTGGTCTTTCCTGAACCCAAAAACCCCGATATAACATAAACTTCTCTATTCATTTTTTTCTCCTTATTTTATACAATCCATTTTCTCTTAAATTAACTTAACGACTTTAAGAAAACTCTTTTGAATAATAAAATAGAGGTAAATATTATTACTCCAATTAAAACAATTGTGCCGCCCGGTTTTAATCTTAAATAATAAGATATGAATAAACCTAGAATTGTAAAAACAACCGCAAAAAATATTGAATACAATACAGTTTGTCTATAATTTTTTGCAAATTGCATTGCACAAGCTACGGGTATAACCATCATAGAGGATACAATTAAAGCTCCGACCGTACGAGCTGCAATAGACACAGTAATAGCCGTTAATATTGTAAAAATAAAGTTAGTTATATTTACTGGAACCCCTGCTAATCTTGCAGAGCGTTCGTCAAATGTTATAAAAAATAATTCTTTATACAAAATAAAAAAGGTAATTAAAACTACACAACTTACGATAATTACCATATACATTTCAAAATCACTAATAGCTACTATACTCCCGAAAAGAAAGCTATTAAAATTAGCCGAGTCCTTAGCAAAACCCGATAGTATACCAGCTAGCCCCACACCAGCTGACATTATAATAGCTATAGATATTTCAGAGTATTGTGGAATTTTTTTACGAATAACTTCAATTCCTAATGCGGCTATAATGCAAAATACTATAGCACCTAAAATAGGATTCACTCCTAATATCAAGCCCGCTGCTACTCCTGCTAATGAAGTATGCGATAACGCATCACCCATCATGGATAGTCTCTTCAACACAATTATAACCCCAATACACGGAATAATCACAGCTAGCAAAATCCCAACTATAAAGGCCCTTTGCATAAATACATATTCAAATATCTCCATAAATTTATACCTCTCTATTGATGGAAAATAATTCTCGCTAAAAAGCTCATCCTAATTATTTACCTCTTTTAACACTCTATCTTCAAGTAACATTGTCTTTGTAACAAACTTATATGTTCGCTTTATATCATGTGTTATCATAATGATTGTTAGACGATTATTTTTATTAAGGTCTGATAATAGCTCGTAAAATGAATAAGAACTTTTTTCATCTACTCCAGTAGTTGGTTCATCTAAAATCATTACCTCTGGATTTGACACTAAGGCTCTTGCAAGTAAAATTTTCTGTCTTTGACCACCGGACATACTACCTATAAGGCTTTTAGAATATTCTTGCATACCAACCATTTCTAGCGCATTTTTAGTTTTTTGATTATGTTCTCCCTTAGGGAAACGAAACAAACCTATTTGTGAATAAAGATTCGCACGGACAACTTCCTCAGCAGAAGCTGGAAAAAAACGCTGATAGGATAATCCACTCTGTGATATATATCCTATTTTTGTCCATTGATTAAAATTTTTTATATTTTGTCCTAGAAGTTTGATTTCACCCTCCGTTGGTGAAAGTTCTCCTAACAATAATTTAATTAGTGTACTCTTTCCTGCGCCATTAGAACCAATTATCGAAACAAAATCTCCTTTTGATACATCAAAATTTATATCTGAAAAAACTTGATCTTCTCCATATGAAAACTTTAAATTTTTAACACTTATAATATTCATTTATATCACCACTTTACTACTGTAATGCTGATTTTAGTGATGCCAAATTTTTACGCATTACAGAAAAATAATCTTCATCACTTGAGGTTTCCTTTGCACTTAGTCCTTCTATTGGATTTAACACATCTGTCTTTGCTCCAGTTGCATCAGCAATAGTTTTTGCTACTTTTGGACTCGCCAATTCTTCAAAGAAAATCACCTTTACCTTGTTTTTCTTTACGAATTTGATAATCTTAGACATTCTAGCTGGATCCGGCTCTGAATCAGGAGAAATACCTTCAATTCCTACTTGATTTAATCCATAAGCTTCGCATAAGTAACCAAATGCCTCATGAGATACAACAATGTCTTTGTTTGAAAGCGGTGTTAATACTTCTTTATATTCTTTGTCTAATTTATCAAATTCTTTAGCGTATTTAGCATAATTATTTTCATAGTATTCTTTATTAGTAGGATCCACTTGAACAAATGAATCTTTTATATCCTTCATTTCTTGTTTTGCATTTTTAGGATCCATCCAAACATGTGGATCAGAAATACTATTTTCATTATATTCATTAGCGCTGCTATAATTTTCATCCTCTTTATCATGAGAGTGACCTTTGGTTAATTCTATATTCTTTGATGCTTCAAGCTTAACGAGATCTTCATTTTGTATGCTTTTTAAAATGTCCTCAACCCAATGCTCCATACCCGCTCCATTATATATAAATAAGTCTGCTTTTTCTAAATTAGTTATATCTTTAGCAGTAGGCTCCCAATCATGAGGTTCAACACCTGATGGTACCATATTTATAATTGTAGCTTTATTTCCAGCAATTTTTTGAGCAAAGTCATACATTGGGTATATACTAGTCAAAACATTAAGCTCTTCTCCCTTAGAATCTAATTGTTCAGTTTCTTTATTGCAACCCGTTAACAAACTAAATAACATAATTGTAATTATAATCAGTAAACAAATCTCTTTTAATTTTTTCATAATAACCCTCCATAATATTGCAGTTTAATTTATGTATGAGTTAATTGTTTAGCCTAACTTTTAACGTAATTAATGTAGATGTTACTTTATATGAATTTGCATAAAAGAGTAGCCTTAAATAGACACTGATAAAAAGTAATCCCCCTATTATCGGCATTAGACCAGTACTTAATTGTTTTAGAGTATTTTCTACTTCTTGTATATGTACACAAATTTGACAAGTATCTCCAACGCAATTGTGATTTGCTTCTTCTAATATGTAAAAAGATGAAAGAAGGTAAATAACAATAAAAATAATACACATCGTAATTGCAAGTAAATTTATAATCTTAATACTTTTTTTCATTGTAATTAACCTCCTTCCTCGTAATTTTCATTTTATATTTTCTTATTAGAGCATTTATCACATTTACCATAAAACATTGTTTTTAATGAATTCAGATTAAATCCATGATTTTTTAGTAAATGCTTCTGTATATTATTTAATTCATCACATTGAAAATGGATTAAGCCTCCACATTCATCGCATTTAAAATGAAAGTGCTCCTCTAATTGATCTTCTTCATCCACATATTGATAACATGCACCTGATACGCCATCTATTACATATTTTCTAACCGCACCATCATTTACAAGTTTATCTAAATATCTATATACAGTTGACATGCCTATTTTCATATCATTTTTTAAAAAATAATCTGTAATTTGATTTATTGTTACATGTTTACCATCAAGTGATTTTATGTAAGACAGGATAGATTCCTTTTGCTTCGTTTTATAATTTGTAGATTTTTTCACTTAAATCACCCCTTCAATTTGAAAACCATTTTCAATTTACCATATTAAATTATCGTTGTCAAGCAAATTGACAATCATTTTCAAATTTAAATCCACACTTAAATATATAAAAATTAAGGTTATTGCATTAGAATAAAATAACTATTTAGATTTTTACATAATCCATCCAAGGTTTATGGGATGTCTCCTTCAAATGATGTAAAAGCTCATTTAATACTACTTTTACATCCCCGATAACTGAGGCGCATATTTAGACTTTAATACATTACAGAAAAAATGAGGAGTATATAAATTTATATACTCCTCATTTTGTTAATCAATATCTCTATAACTATAAACAACTTTGTCTATAATACCGTATGAAGCAGCTTCCTCAGAAGTCATAAAGTTATCTCTATCAGTATCTATTTCAATTTCTTCAACTGAATGACCAGTATTATCGGCAAGCATTTGATTTAGCTTTCTCTTATTTCTCTGTATGTTATCCGAAATTATCTTTATATCACTAACAGATCCTTTAATATTTCCAGAAATTGATGGTTGATGTATCATTATTTCAGCATTTGACAAAGCATATCTCTTACCTCTTGCTCCTGCAGCTAATAGAAATGCCCCGAAACTAGCAGCAAGCCCCACACAAATAGTCGAAACATCACATTTAATAAGATTCATAGTATCATATATCGCAAAACCAGATGTAACTTCTCCTCCTGGGCTATTTATATAAAGATGAATATCCGCATCAGGATCTTCTGACTCAAGATACAGTAACTGAGCAACAATTAAGGCAGCCGTTTTACTATTAACATCTTCTCCTAGATATATTATCCTATCTGAAAGCAATCGAGAAAAAATATCCTGACTTATTTCACCATTACTTGTTTTACCTACAACATAGGGTACAGTACTCATGCCGCCATCTCTCCTAATTTCATAGTTTCTTTATTTATACTAAATTTAGTTTGATATACTAAATTGCTATCTATATGAACCCTTTCAAGTGCTGGAAAAAATTTACCGATTTTTCTATAGGCTTGGGGAGATTGATTATAAATCACCCTAAAAGCGTGTGTAAACGACTGTTGAGAATCATAATTTGCTTCTAAAGAAATCTCTATTATTGATTTATCTGTAGACATTAATTTTTTTGCAGCTATTGTAAGCCTTCTCATTTGTATGTATTTATAAATTGTATATCCTACCTTTTCTGAAAACATTCTACTCAAATGATATTTTGAGTAATTAACACTTCTAGATATTTCATCTAGACTTAAGTCGTTGCTCAAATTGCGTTCTATATAGTCAATAGTTTTTAAGACAATGTGGCCTTTCATACAAGATCCTCCTTTCAGCTTCTAACAACTATTATATCTCTTTATTAAGTTCAAATCTTAATATAAATTGCTATAAAAGGAGCGTGCATAATATTTTGAAACTTGATTTAATTAAAAAAACTCTAAAGTAACTTTAAGTTACTTTAGAGTTTATAATATTTTCTTTTCTATAAAAGATTTTCTTTAACAAAAGCAAGTCTCTTCAAGCACGTTTCCTTGCCAAGTACCTCTACGACTTTTGGTAAATCTGGACCGTGCATTTGTCCTGTAAATATTATCCTAGAACCCATAAATAAGTTTTTACCTTTTATTCCATGCTCTTTTTGGATTTCTTTAAGCATAGCTTTTACACCATCTTCTATAAGCTCATCAGCGTTTGATATCTTCTCTTCAAGGGCTTCAAGTAAAGTTGGGATGTGCTCAAGCGCTAAGAATTCTTTACACTCATCAGTCTCAAGCTCAACTTTATCACCAAAGAATATTCCTGCGTGATCTGTTATTTCCTTCATATATTGTAACTTTTCCTTAACAGCAGAAACCATTCCATTTAAGAAATCGTATCTATTCTTAGCATCTTCCTTAGTAATAAACCCACCTTCAATTAAGAAAGGTATTGCTAATTCTGTTAGACGGTTGTCATCGCCATCTTTAATGTAGTGTTGGTCAACCCAGTTTAATTTTTCTGTATCAAACACTCCACCACTCTTAGATACTCTATCTATAGAAAAAGCTTCCTCTAATTCCTTCATGGTAAATAGCTCTTGATTATCTTCTGGAGACCAACCAACTAGTGCAACATAGTTAACTAGCCCTTCTGGTAAATATCCTTTTTTCTTGAAATCCTCTACAGCTACATCGCCTTGTCTCTTGCTTAATTTTTTCTTTTCAGTGTTTAATATATTTGGAAGGTGCACAAAAACTGGTGCTTCCCATCCAAAAGCTTCGTATAGGTATACGTGCTTTGGAGTAGATGAAACCCACTCTTCACCTCTTATTACATGAGTTATCTTCATAAGATAATCGTCAACTACAACTGCGAAATGGTATGTTGGGAAACCATCAGTTTTTATAAGAACTTGATCATCAAGATCATTTGTATTAAATTCAGTTTCTCCTCTTACTAAATCAGTAAACTTAATCACATGATTTTCAGGAAGTCTAAGCCTAATAACATGCGCCTCACCTGCTGCTAATCTCTTCTCTACCTCTTCTTTAGAAAGATCTCTACAGTGGCCATCATATCTTGGAGTATCTCCCGCTTCTTTTTGTTTTTCTCTTACATCATCAAGTCTTTCCTTAGTACAGAAACAATAGTAAGCCTTACCAGAGTCTAATAATTCTTTGATGTATTCTTTGTATATATCAAGTCTTTCTGATTGAATATAAGGTCCAAATTCACCTTTTTGAACTATATTTCCTTTTTCATCTAAATCTACGCCTTCATCGTGTTCAATTCCAGCCCATTTCATGGCATTTAGCATGTTTTCTATAGCTCCGTCAACAAGTCTACTCTGATCTGTATCTTCTACTCTTAAAATATATTCTCCGCCCATTTTTTTAGCAAATAAATAGTTATAAAGAGCTGTTCTTAAACTACCTATATGTACAAATCCTGTTGGACTTGGTGCAAATCTAACTCTAACGCCCATCTTTAGTACCTCCTGATTGATTTATTCAATATATTTATATTATTAAAATACACTGCTGTTTTGCAAGTGTAATTCTTTATCTGTGGAAAACTCTTAATAACTCCTTATTAATAATATAAACTTATCCACAATTACAAGTATATCCACATGGATATGTTGATTATACATTTTAGAATAATCGAGTTATAAATTCCTATACTATTATATCAGATTCTATTGATTAAAATATAGTTAACCTAAAAAATAGCTCTAGTTAATCCAGATTTTAATCTAAATCCAACTAGAACTATTATTTTAAACTAAAAATATGAATTTGGTTGTTTTTCTGGCGCATCCTCTAGAAGTCCCTTATCTCTTCTAGGACTATCAGTATTTAGATGCCACTCATACCAACCTCCATCATACACTTCGCTATTTTATTATCCTAACTTAACTTCATTTTTAACAAACTCAGCTTTTACTTTTTCGATTATTTCAGATATTTCTACAAGTTCTTTATCAGCTGCATCTCTAAGTTTGTACTCTACTTTTCCATCCTTAGCGTCTTTTCCAACAGTTATTCTTATAGGAATTCCAAGAAGTTCTGAGTCCTTAAACTTAACTCCTACTCTTTCATCTCTATCGTCTAGAAGAACTTCTACACCTATAGCTTCAAGTTCATTTTGTATATTTTCAGCTATTTGGCTATTCTCTTCATTCTTCATATCTACTTGAACTATACTCACATGGTATGGTGCTATTGCAAGTGGCCATATTATTCCATTTTCATCGTTATGTTGCTCAATTACTGCTGCTGCAGTTCTCTCAACACCTATTCCATAGCATCCCATAAGTATTGGCTTAGATTTTCCATCTTTGTCTATAAAATTAGCGTTCATAGCTTCTGAATACTTTGTTCCAAGTTGGAATATGTGTCCTACCTCTACTCCTCTAGCTATTTCTATAGGACTACCACATTCTAAACACTTATCTCCCTCTTGAACATTTCTGAAGTCTCCTACAACACCTTCATAATCTCTTCCGTAGTTTGCATTCTCTATATGGAACTCAGTTTTGTTAGCACCGATTATCATATTATTTTGATCTGCTACTTCTTTATCTATAAATACGAAATCAGCTTTTATATTTATTGGTCCTGCGAATCCTACATCTGCACTTGTAACCTCTTTAACTACTTCATCAGTTGCAAGAGCAAACTCTATAACTCCACCAATGGCATTTTCAACTTTTACCTCGTTTACATCTCTATCTCCTCTTACCACAACAGCTACTGTTTTTCCATCAGCTGTATATACAAGAGTTTTAGCTAATTTTTTAGGAGAAGCTTTAAAGAAATCTTCTAATTCTTTAATTGTACCTACTCCTGGAGTATGAATTTCTTTTAATTCTTTTAGCTCTTCTTTTTCTAATGTATCATTTATTGATTCTGCTCTTTCTACGTTCGCTGCATAATCACATTTGCTACAGAATACTACTTCATCTTCTCCAACATCTGACTTAACCATAAATTCCGCTGATACTGAACCACCTATAGCACCTGAATCTGCCATAACTGGGCTATTATCAAGTCCACATCTTCTAAATATATTTACATAAGCATCAAACATATCTTGGTATGATTTAGCCATTCCATCATGGTCAACATCAAAACTATAAGCATCCTTCATAGTGAACGTTTTAGTTCTCATAACACCAAATCTAGGTCTTCTTTCGTCTCTGTACTTAGTTTGTATTTGGTATAAATTCATTGGCAACTGCTTGTAAGAAGTTATTTCTTGTCTTACTATATCAGTGAAAGCCTCTTCATGAGTAGGTCCTAGGCAGTAGTCTCTAGATGTTCTATCTTTAAGTCTAAACATTTCCTCTCCCATAGCTTCCCATCTTCCAGATTCTTGCCATAATTCTGCTGGTATTATTGCTGAACAAAGTATTTCTTGAGCTCCCTTTGCGTTCATTTCTTCTCTAATTATCTGAGCTACCTTGTTGAAAACTCTAAGGCCTATAGGAAGTTGATTGTAAACTCCTGAAGACATTTTTTTGATCATTCCAGATCTAATCATCAACTGATGACTTCTAATTTCTGCATCTGCTGGAATTTCTTTTAACGTTGGTAAAAACATTTTAGACATTTTCATTGTATTGCCCTCCTAATTTTTATTAAATTAATTTTTTATTACATGATTAGTTTTAAATCTGTTTCTTTGCGAGTTTAAGCATTTTGAATATAAAAAAAACCCATCATCTCTACAAATATAGAGACGAAAGGTTGTAATTTCCGCGGTACCACTCTAGTTAGCTAACTTAGCCCACTTTTTGGAATATAACGGTTCCTACCGTAAAGTTTTACTTTAAGCTAGAAGTCAGGTTCGAAGTTTTCCTCTTAGAAACTCTCAGCATCCGTTTCCTCTCTGTGAAGATTTCACCATCTACTATTACTTCATAATTGCATTAATATTTTGATTAATATTTAACTTATATCATATAATATATTAATTATTGCCAGATGTCAATAATAATAAACAAATACTTTGAGAAGATATTCCATCCTCTGATCCAGTAAATCCAAGGTTTTCTTCAGTTGTCGCTTTTATGTTTATATTGTCTATTTCTGTTTCAAGTGTTTTTGCTATTACTTCTCTCATCTGATCTATATAAGGAGCCAGCTTTGGTCTTTGAGCTATAATCGTACTGTCGACATTTCCTATTTTATAGCCTTTAGATTTAACCAGTTCGTATACATGAGATAATAATTTTACACTATCTGCGCCTTTGTATTTTTCATCCGTATCAGGGAAATGCTTCCCAATATCACCTAGTGCTAGTGCTCCTAATATAGAGTCTGTTATCGCATGTGTAATAACATCAGCATCAGAGTGACCAAGTAATCCTTTTTCATGAGGAATTTCAACGCCTCCTAAAATAAGCTTTCTACCTTCTACTAACCTGTGCACGTCGTATCCTAAACCTACTCTCATATTATATCCTCCTAATTAACTTTTTATTAATTTATCAATTTTTTTGTTTTACATTCTCTAAACTACAGACCTGAATACTCATAATTATTTAAAGTATGTCTCTAACCCATTATTTATAATATAAGAACCTTTTGGAACTTGTGTTGCAATTAGAAACATATTTAAAAAATCAACACAAGAGCCCATCGAATTAAGCAAACACAAAAATAATGTAAATAAATTTAGATATCCCAATGCATTGAGTAAAAAGGGTAAAATAACTGATAATAGCATAAATGGCATAACACTAATTATAAAGTATCTATTTTTCTTGATTTTTTCTGTGGTATAAACGAATCCAAATAGTCCATTTAACCCCCAATATGTTTTATCAGATTTCAATAGATTTGGTATAAATGCTGCATGAATAAATTCATGTAATGCCATAAATAAAACCATTGCAACAATATATAACAGAAACGTTAAATTTATTGTAAATGTAACGTTGAGTCCACTACTATTGTTTAAAACTTCTCTTATAGGAGCGTATAGATAAAACGCGATAACAATAGATATAATACCATTTATAATCATAAATGGTATTGATAGAAATGTCGCTGAGACTAAATTAGAGGGCTCTTTTAATTTTGTCCATCCATCTGATATTAGCATTTTTCTTAAATTTTCATCTGCATCAGGTATTGTTTTTGTATATTTCATAATTCACGCTCCAAATATAAATAAACAAATAGCTGTAATGCAAATTACAACTATTTGTTTTCTATTAAATATCCTGTATTATTTGATTTGCTGTCTTTAAATCTTCTTGGTTCGTTATCTTAATATTTTTATGAGATCCCATAACCATGCTGACTTTCTGACCGATTCTTTCAACAAGCATTGAATCATCGGTTCCGTAAAATCCAGATTCGTACGCATCTTCATATGCTTTTTTTATAGTGTTGTAATCAAACACCTGTGGAGTCTGTGCAGCCCACAGTAAACTTCTATCTGGAGTGCTTTCAATTTCTCCATCTTTTACTATTTTTATAGTGTCACTTACTGGAACTCCTACTACTACTGCTTTTTTAACTTTCGCTTCTTCTATAGATTCTTTTATGATTTTATCGTCTATAAATGGTCTGGCTCCATCGTGAATTAAAACA
The DNA here is from genome assembly GCF_017873185.1 of Metaclostridioides mangenotii. Classification (GTDB taxonomy): domain Bacteria; phylum Bacillota; class Clostridia; order Peptostreptococcales; family Peptostreptococcaceae; genus Metaclostridioides; species Metaclostridioides mangenotii. The sequence goes on along the minus strand of NZ_JAGGJX010000006.1, from coordinate 33,969 downwards.
ATGTTGCATTTTTCATCTAGTTTTTTTAGACCATTGTATATGGAATCCTGTCTCTCTTTTCCACCGTATGCTATCTTTACGCCTTTGAAATTATACTTATTTATAATATTGTCTAAAAAGTATTTCTCTTCCTCAGGCTTAATACATACAACTATTTCATCTATGTCTTTATTGATGTAAAAAACTTGAATAGTATGCGCAATTACTTCCTTCTCGCCTAGTTTTATAAACTGTTTATTTATTCCGATATTCATTCTTTTTCCGCTTCCGGCAGCTACTACTACTACACTATTCAAGTTTCTCACCTCATATCAAAATATATATCTATCTTAAGTTATTCTTAATTAACTACTATTCTAAGTTAAGTTTATTATCTAAAATATAACTTGTTCCGAAGAAAAATACAAGTACTTGAGCAAGTGTCCATCCTAATACTGATAACATGCCTGGATTGTTATATAAGTGATTGTACACTGGTGCATCTGTATACATATACATGCTGTTGTTAATTCCTGGTATAAACTCTCCTAAAACACTTTGTAAAATCGAAAGTACTACCGTTATTGCAATAAATGCTGTGAATGCAACTAACTTTCTATGTTTATTAAATGCAGGTAATTGACCTAATGAAAGTACGAAATATATTAAAACTATAAAAGATGCAAATCCTAATATCATCGTTAACATCAATATTAGTAAGTCTAATATATTTTCAAATTTAAACAACCAATTGAAAAGTTCTCCGAATACTTGTGGCATAAATCTAATAACTTCAAATCCACCTGTACTAACCGCTATTATAAATAATACAATCATTGCTACTATAAAACTAAGAGCACCGTATATACAAGAAGAGAGACACTTAGATATTATAAGTTTTTTACTACTTACCGGAAGTGTAAACATTAAATAACCTTCATCTTCCAATAGGTTCTTACTAAATCTTTGTATTATAACCATTATTGTTAAGACAATAAGTGAGATGAACAATCCACCCATTACAAATCCTGATATTCCTTGTGCAAGTAAAGAAGTAGTTTTTCCAGACAGCCCTGCAATAATAGAAACAACTATTAGCGCTAAATAAAGCGGTAAAAAAGTTCTTGCACTAGCTTTAAGTTCATATTTTAACAATTTTCCTAACATTTGAATTCCTCCCTAAACAATGCATCTATAGATTTTCCTTTTTCCTCTTTGATCTCTTCTACATTCCCTTGTAGAACTATATCTCCATAAGATAAGAATATTATTTCATCACATATATTTTCAATTTCACTTATTAAGTGTGTCGCTATAAGAAGTGTACTGTCTTCATTGTAATTTTGAAGTATTGTTTTAAGTATATACGATCTTGCAGCCGGGTCAACTCCACCTATTGGCTCGTCAAGTATATACAGTTCAGCTTTTCTAGACATTACTAGTATTAACTGTACCTTTTCCTTTGTACCCTTTGACATTGTTTTTAATTTTTCTTCAGTATCTATATTTAAATCCTTCAGCATTTTTATTGCTTTATCTATATCAAAATCACTGTAAAAATCAGAGAAAAATTTTATTATATCTTTTACTTTCATCCAATCATTTAAGTATGTTCTTTCTGGTAAATAAGAAACTATTGATTTTGTCTCTATTGAAGGCTTCATACCCTCTATCAAGATCTCACCACTGTCAGGATGTAATAAACCGTTAAGAATTTTTATCATTGTACTTTTTCCACTACCATTTGGCCCTAGAAGTCCAACTATCTTTCCTCTTGGTATATTTAAATTAATATTTTTTAAAGCTTCTTTTTTACCATAATTTTTTTGTAAATTTTTAAATTCAGCTACGTATCCTTTATCAACCCTAATACTGTTCATTTAGTTCTCCCCTTTCAAACTTTCAATGATTATTTCTATCATCTGATCTTCATTGTAACCTAGTCTATTTAATATCTCTTTTAATTTTTTTATTTCAATTTTTGCTATATTTTTTTTCATTTCATCTATCTTTGTTTTATCTTCTGTTACAAATCTACCCTTAGTCCTTTGACTGTAAACAAGGCCTTCTCTTTCAAGTTCTGAAAGAGCTCTCTGCATAGTGTTTGGATTTACCTCCGCCTCTTCTGCCATCGTCCTTACTGACTCTAGTCTTGAACCAATCTGTAATTCACCAGAAATTATTTTAAACTTTAAGTATTCTATTAATTGAATATATATAGGCTTATTATTATCAAATTGCAATTTCACTTAGAGCACCTCCTCTGTTTATTTATGTATCGCTGTATTAATTGCTCACTGTATTAATCTGTTAATACAATAATACAATGCCTATTATATTCTGTCAACTATTTTTTTAAAAATCTTTAAAAAATAAAAATCCCTGAAAATAATCCAGGGATTTCGATTTAATCTTTTTAGTTTTTTGGCTTTGCAAATATCATTCTACCAGCTGGTGTTTGAAGTACAGATGTAACTAAAACTTTTATAGTCTCGTTCATATGTCTTCTTCCACCATCTACTACGATCATAGTTCCATCGTCAAGATATGCAATACCTTGCTGAGCTTCCTTACCATCTTTAACAACTTGAACAACCATATCCTCGCCAGGGATTACTACTGGCTTTATAGCATTGGCAAGTTCATTTATATTTAAGACATCTACTCCTTGGAACTGAGCTACTTTATTTAAATTGTAATCGTTAGTAACTACTTTACCATTTAAAACCTGAGCTAACTTCAGTAGTTTACTATCGACTTCAGCTATATCTTCAAAGTCCCTCTCGCTTATCTCAACATCTATATTCAGTTCTTGTTGTATTATGTTTAGTATATCAAGACCTCTTCTTCCTCTAACCCTTTTTAAGTCGTCAGATGAATCGGCAATATGTCTAAGCTCTTCTAAAACAAATGAAGGAATTATTAATGTTCCCTCAACAAAACCTGTCTTACATATATCTGCTATTCTACCGTCTATTATTACACTTGTATCTAATACCTTTGGTGGTATAGGTTTAATTTTTTCTTTTTTTGATTCTTTGTCCTTATCTTTAGATGAACCTGAAAGTCTAGATAACTTATTTATATTAAATAAGTCATTTTTACTTTTAAGTACGATCCTCATTCCTACATATCCTAAACATAGATAAAGCAGTAAGGATATAACTCCTCCCACTACTGGTATTTTATCAAAAATACCGCTAATTAGGTAAGCAACTACAAATCCGCCAATTATACCTATCGATGCTAGCAAGATATCAACTTGTGGATATTTAGAAAGCTCTTTATCTAACACCTTTGCGACATCTTTTGTTTTTTTAGATGCCCAAGGCTCAATTAGATAACCTAAGATAGCAATTATAATACCAAATATAATAGCAGCTATGAGTCCATATAGTTCACTCCCAAAAGTCAATATTTCAAAAGACTTTGCAAGAGTTGAGTAAGAAGTAAAACCAATAATAAGTCCAATTAAACTAAATACTAATCTTATGGCTTTCCTTATCAAATTTTCACCCCCCTTGTATTTTAATATTATAGACTAAAGTATACACTATTTACAACATAAATAAGGAAAATTCACCTAAAATTCACTATATCTTCTTATCTAAAAGCACTAGCTGTTGCATTTTAATAAGCTCATTTTTTATGTGTTTGGCCCTTATTTCTCCAACCCCATCAACATTACAAAGCGCATCTAATGATGCATCTAAAACACTCTGAAACTCCTCAAAATAGAGCACTAAGTTCTCGACAATTGTATTTGGTAATCTATGAATTTTACTCATAATCCTATATCCTTTTGAATTAATTTGCATATCCATATTTTCAGCTGTATCTTTGTATCCAAGAAGTTTTGCTATTTTGGTCAAATCTATGATATCCTCTGAAGAAAGTTTTTTGATATTAGTTTTAAAACTCGAAATATCATCATTAGAGATATTGTAGTCTTTAAATACTTGTTCTAAATCTAAATATGTTGTTCCCATAAGCTCTTCTAGCTGCATACTTACAAGAGTTCCTTCATCTCCAAGTTCTATAACGTATTTTTCTATAATATTTGTAACTCTCATTACTAATTCAATTTTTTGCATAACCAATGCTACATCGTATACAGTGACTAAATTGTTGAATTCTAGTGTATTTAAATTTGCGATAACTTGATCCAAAACGGATTTATACTTCTCCAAAGTTTGTATCGCCTGATTTACTTTAGTAAATATCTTAGATATATCTTCTATTTCATACTTGTGATTTCCTCTATAAATTGTTATAACACTTCTTTTTTGTGAAACACTTATTACAATTGCATCAGTCTGCTTGGCAACTCTCTCAGCTGTTCTATGCCTTGTACCCGTTTCAGATGAAGGTATCGAGTTATCTGGAACTAACTGGACATTTGCACACAGTATCTTTTTTAAATTTCCACTTAAAATTATCGCTCCATCCATTTTTGCAAGTTCGTATAGATAAGCCGATGAATAGTCCGCGTTTATTGTAAAACCTCCGTTGACTAAACTCATAACCTCATCTTTTTTTGAAAGCGCTATTAAAGCACCTGTTTTTGCTTTTAGAACATTGTTTAGACCTCTTCTGAGAGGAGTTCCTGGAGATATCATTTTTAAAGCTTCTAACATGTCTTTATTGTTCAAAATATCATCCATATATATAACTAGCCTCCTAACACTATATTTATAGCTTGCCTCAAATTTTCTGCTGGCAAGATTTTTATTCCTTTCGTGTCCTTTACTAAGTCGTAGTTAGTCTTCGGGATTACTATTTGTTTAAATCCAAGTTTTTTACATTCTGCTATTCTCTTCTCAATAAAACTTACGGCTCTAATCTCTCCAGTAAGTCCCACCTCACCTGTAACAGCTATATTTTCGTCTACAGCTATATTTTTAAAGCTAGATGCTACAGCAATTGCAATCCCTAAATCTATAGAAGGCTCGTTTATTTTGATTCCTCCTACAATATTTAAATATACATCTTGATTTTGAATTTGTAGACCAACCCTCTTTTCAAGTACTGCAAGAAGCATTGCAACCCTATTATAGTCTACTCCCGTAGCAGTTCTCTTAGGTATACCAAAACTAGTTGGCGATACAAGTGCTTGAAGCTCTATAAGCATAGGTCTTGTTCCCTCTACTGTAGAAATTATTACAGATCCCGAAACGTCCTTTGGTTTTTCTGAAATAAGCACTTTTGAAGGATTCTCAAGTTCTTCTAGACCAGTGTCTCTCATTTCAAAAACTCCGAGTTCATTAGTAGATCCAAATCTATTTTTTACAGCTCTAACAAGTCTGTAAGTATTGTACCTTTCACCTTCAAAGTATAAAACAGTATCCACCATATGCTCCAGTAATTTAGGTCCAGCTAATGACCCTTCTTTTGTTACATGACCAACTAAAAAAGTAGATATTCCCATTTTTTTAGCTATTTTCATAAACTTAGAAGTTCCTTCTCTTATCTGGCTTACTGTACCAGGAGCAGACGCTATATCAGGACTGTAAACAGTTTGAATAGAGTCAAGTATTATCATCTCAGGATCTATTTTATCTAGTTGCGCCTCTATTAGATTTAAATTGTTCTCTGCAAATATATACAGGTTGTCTGAGTTTATTCCAAGTCTTTGGGCCCTCATCTTTATTTGAGATTCAGATTCCTCACCTGTAATGTACAGAACTCTTTTTCCAGACTCTGCAACATTGCTAGAAACTTGAATAAGCAAAGTGGATTTTCCTATTCCAGGATCTCCTCCTACAAGCACCAAAGATCCCTTTACAACTCCACCTCCAAGAACTCTATCCAACTCATTTATACAAGTGCTAAATCTCTCTTCATTCTTTGATTCAATAGTGTTTATTGACATCGGTTTAGAGCTAGATTTATCTACTATAAACGTTTCTTTTTTTGCACTTTTATCGTCTATTTCCTCTACAAATGTATTCCATTTTGTACATTCCGGGCACTTTCCTAGCCATTTAGCTACTTCATAACCACAGTTTTGACATACATATTTTGTTTTAATCTTCGCCATTATTATCTTCCCCTATTTTTTGAATATTAGTTATATATTTTAATATTTTCCATTAATTTATTTTATTTCAATTTAAACTTATCTTGTATTTTAATATTAACATATGTTCGATTATTTTGTTGATTTATAATATAAAAGCTATTATTTACTTATCTTAGTAATCCATTCTTTTTTTATTTCCCACAGAGTTCCCACCCTTGCATTACTTAATATTATGCTGTCATCAAATAGCCTTTCCCAGCTTTTTACTATTTTATTTTTTATATTCGGATAGAAATTGCTCATATAGCCTCTCGTATCATCTATTCCATATGATTTGAGAATTTTTGCATGATTTTCTTCGTCTTCTTTGTTTTTTGGAATGTACATATAGTTTACTATATAGCCCCATTTATCCAAATCCATTGTGATAAGAAGATCCTCATCTACTTCAATTTCAAGAAGCACATTTCCTTCGCTATTTGGTATTTTAGATTCTTCTGTAACGCTTACCCAGATTGGAAATTCAACGTCATCCGGAACAGGTACAATTTCCTTTGCCCTATTTCTAAACCAGTTATAAGAGCTAAAATACAAATCAGAGTGATCTTCCATCTTATTTTCTATATATTCTTTTTTTACTATGTATCTGCCATTATCATTTAAGTCTTTAAGTATATCTTTATGCTGCTTTGTCCAAACCTTAACCTTTTTTGACATAAACTACACTCCTTTAAATGAATAAATCTATTAGATTTTCTTAAATTATATCATTACTTACTATGTACTCATATTATTATTCCCCTATTGATATAACTATTTATTAAAATCATTTTTTTATTTATAGATATTAAGATAAAAATAAAAAAGCTACTCCAAAGCTAAATAAATAACTTTGGAATAACCTTTAAATAGTAAATATCTAAACCGTAGTAAATACAATCTTATCGTCTACTACACTCGCTACTACTTTGCTTCCTTTTTTAACATCACCTTTTAAAATAGCTTCAGATAACTCGTCTTCAAGGGCCTTCTGAATTGCTCTTTTAAGTGGTCTTGCACCGTACTCTAGATCAGTACCTTCTTTTGAAATCAAATCTACAGCTTCACTACTAATATCCAAATCTATATCCATATCTTTAAGTCTGTTTATTACTTCTTTGGCCATTAGTTTTACTATCTTGCCTATATCTTCTTTTGATAATGAGTGGAATACTACAATATCGTCAATTCTGTTTAAAAACTCTGGTCTAAATCTGTTTTTAAGCTCACCCATTATGTTTTCTTTCATTTTTTCGTATTTATTTTTAGCCTCATCTTCCGCTTTACCTGTAGAGAACCCCATAACTTTTTCTTTTCTTATAGTAGATGCTCCTACGTTAGATGTCATTATTATTATTGTATTTTTAAAGTCAACTGTTCTTCCTTTTGAGTCTGTAAGTCTTCCGTCGTCAAGTATTTGAAGTAGTATATTAAACACATCTGGATGCGCTTTTTCTATCTCGTCAAATAGTATTACTGAATAAGGAGATCTTCTCACTTTTTCTGTTAATTGACCACCTTCATCGTGTCCTACATATCCTGGAGGTGAACCTATCATTCTTGAAACTGCATGTTTCTCCATGTACTCAGACATATCTATTCTTATAATTTGGTTTTCGTCACCAAATTGAACTTCTGCAAGTGCCTTTGATAATTCAGTTTTACCGACACCAGTTGGCCCTAAGAATAGGAATGAACCTATTGGTCTATTCGGATCTTTAAGACCTGCTCTCGATCTTCTTATAGCCCTAGAAATTGATTCCACAGCTTGCTCTTGACCTATTACTCTATTGTGAAGTTTTTCTTCCAGATTCAGCAGTTTGTCTGCTTCTTCCTCTACTATAGTATTTACTGGTATACCAGTCCACAATCCTACTACATCCGCTATTACTTCGCTGTCCACCAAATCAGCATTTTTAGAAGATTGATTCCAATTTTCTCTCACTTCTTTTAGTTTATTTTTAAGGTAACTTTGTTTATCTCTTATCTTGGCGGCATTTTCAAAGTCTTGGCATCTTACTGCCTCTTCTTTTTCTTTATCTATATTCTCTATTTCTGATTCTATCTCTTTGATTTCAGCAGGTGGAGTGTTTTCTTTTAATCTAACTCTTGAAGCAGCTTCGTCGATTAAGTCTATTGCTTTATCCGGTAAGTATCTATCCGTAATATATCTAACTGACAACTCTACTGCTGATTTTATAGCTTCATCTGTTATCTTTACTTTGTGATGAGCTTCGTATTTGTCTCTAAGACCTTCAAGTATTTTAACAGCATCTTCTTTTGTAGGCTCATCAACCATTACCGGTTGGAATCTTCTTTCAAGAGCTGCATCTTTTTCTACATGTTTTCTGTATTCATCTATCGTAGTAGCTCCTATAATCTGCATTTCACCTCTTGCAAGAGCTGGTTTTAGTATATTTGAAGCGTCTATAGATCCTTCTCCTGTAGTTCCTGCCCCGATTATAGTGTGCATTTCATCTATAAACAAAATTATATTTCCATTTTCGATAACTTCATCTACTACATCTTTGACTCTCTCTTCAAATTCACCTCTATACTTTGCACCAGCTAAAAGCGATCCCATATCAAGAGTGTAAATTGTTTTGTTTATCAATGTATCAGGTACATTTCCATTTGAAATATCTGTTGCTAATCCCTCTATTATCGCAGTTTTACCTACACCAGGATCCCCTATAAGTACAGGATTATTTTTAGTTCTTCTACTTAAGATTTGTATGATTCTCTCAATTTCTTTAGATCTTCCGATTACAGGATCCACTTTGTTTTGTTTTGCGTATTGAGTTAGATTTCTTCCGTATTTTTCAAGGGTTTTAGCTCCCTTTTCACTATTGTTTGACGTGTAACTATTATTTTGACCTTCGCTTTTACTTCCCATTCCCATCATATCAACTGTCGCTTGAGCTAGTGTTCTATCATCCACTCCAGCTGCATGAAGAATTCTATTTGCAATTCCTTCACCTTCTTGAATTACAGCTAAAAGAATGTGCTCTGTACCAATATAACTTGTCTGTAGTTTATTTGAAAACATTCCAGACAACTCTAATATTTGCTTACTTCTAGGACTAAAAGGTACATCTCCAGTTATAGGATCTGCTTGCCCTTCAATTTCTACAATTCTACTTTCTAAGTACTCTTCTGTGATACCTGCTTCTTTAAGTACTTTAGCAGCTACTCCCTCGCCTTCTTCTAAAAGACCAAATAAAAGATGTTCACTTCCAACTATGTTGTGCCCTAGTCTCTTAGAAAATTCCATTGCTAAATCTATTGCATTTTTTGCTCTTTGTGTAAACTTATTGAAGTTCATAATTTGCACCTCCAACTTTTAATTTTTCTAGCGTTTCCCTAATATATTTTGCTCTATTTATGTCTCTATTTTTTCTTTCTGCATTTTCAAACATCGTGCTTTGATGTGCCGGTTGAATATTTATCATAAGTTTATCTAAGTCGTCTAGTTTTATATTTTCTATATATCCCATCTCAACTCCTACCTTAACTACAGATAAATATCCCATAGCTTCCGATGTGTCGATTATTCTAGCGCCTTCAAGTAGACCTAAAGCTCTAAATATCTTATCTTCTAATTTTATTCCCCAAGTTTTTTTGATCATCTCTCTCGCTTGGAGTTCTTTTGATACTATATCGGTCGCCATACCTTTTATATTTTCAATTGTATTTTTTTCAGTTCTTCCCAGTGTAAGTTGGTTTGAAATTTGATATATATTTCCTAAAGCCTCTGTTCTCTCTCCGTATATCCCTCTAACTGCGACACCTATTTGAGAAGATACCTTATATACATCGTTTATATATCTCAATTGAGTAAGTGCAGGTAAGTGAAACATCACCGATGCCCTCATTCCTGTACCAGTATTTGTAGGACAAGAAGTTAAATACCCCAACTCTACATCAAATGCGTATTCTAATGTCTCTTCAAGGAAATCGTCTATTTTATTTGCTATTTGGTAAGCCTTTTCTAATTCTAGACCATCACACATTGTCTGTATTCTAATATGGTCTTCTTCGTTGATCATTATACTGACTGTCTCATCTTTTTTTATCAAAACAGCACCATTTACATTACTTGCTAAATCCGGACTTATAAGATGTTTTTCAACCATACATATTTTCTTCAGTTGGCTTAAATCTGCCATCTTGTAAAAATTATATTCTCTTTCTAGTCCGCTATTATCTTTAAAGAGGGCTTCCTTAACTTTTTCAATGACTTCTAAAGACTTCTCTTCATCAAGTCTATTGGGGAATGGATAGTCCACTAGATTTCTAGCAAGTCTCACTCTAGATTTTATAACTATTTTATTTTCCACAACCTATCTCCCTCCTAATCTATTGAATCCACCAAAGCTTTAATTTTATCTCTTAGCTTTGCAGCTTCTTCGTAATCCTCAGTTTTTACTGCTCTATCCAATTCTTCTTTAATTTTCTTTACTTCATTTTTTACACTTATACTATGGTAAGATTTTTTAGGCGCTTTACCTACATGCTCCAAATGACCGTGAATATTTTGAAGCATAGGATTTATCTGACTGCTAAATGCTTCGTAACAATGACTGCATCCAAATCTACCAGTATTCTTAAAGTCGCTGTAAGTGCTATTGCATGTTGGGCATATAAGCTTGCTTTCAGCTTCTTTCTCAGGTTGAAATCCTAATTTTGATATTACATCCATCATTGAAAACGGCATATTAAAATCGAAATCAACATTTGTGTACTCTTTAGCACACTCACTGCATAAATACTTTTCCACTTTCTCACCATTTATATTTTCATTGTAGTAAACGGATGCTTTATTTTTATTACATTCTTGACATAACATAATTATCACTCTCCCGTGTTAATTAAAAGTATTATTAAATTTTTTAAAATACTTGCCCTCACTTTTTCCTTCATATCACAAATTGGAATAATCAGTGATTTTTCATCAATCGAGGACAGTATTATCTTTGACTCTCTTTCGGTAATTAATTCAGTATCTTTTAAGTTTTCTACAATATCTTTAGCTCTTTTAAAAGATATCTGGTCTCCTATCTTTTCATTGAGTAGGTCTTTTATATAGTCCTTTTTGTTTTGTTGTATTTTTGCAATCTGGACATATCCTCCTCCACCTTGCTTGCTCTCTACAAAATACCCTCTATCTAAGGTAAACCTTGTTGTAAGAACATAATTTATCTGAGATGGGACACATGAAAACAAACTCGCAAGCTCATTTCTTTGAATCTGAATCGAATTACTTTCCTTCATTAATTCCTTTATAAAATTCTCTATTATATCAGTCATTGTCGCCATATTTATCACCACTTGCTTTCTTTTGACTATCTTTGACTACTATTTTACACCTTTTTGATTTTTTGTAAAGTGTCTAATAAATAATATTTAATATCTATATAAATTATTTTGTAACATTATTTATAGTAGTTTAATGCACTTTGTAATATACTTTTTACCACAAAAAGACAGAGTTTAATCGATACTCTGCCTTTTTGTTATTTTATTTAATATATTTTAGTCTCTTTCTTACTTACACCCAAATTATCCTCTATTATTTTTCTTTATTTATTATTAGATAAACATCTACATCTATTATGATAGGGCTTTTTCTTTCTTAAGATTTCCAGATTCCTCAATTATTTTTTCTGACAAGTGTTGTGGAACCTCTCCATAAGTCTCTAATTCCATTTCAAATACTCCACGACCTTGAGTCATAGATCTCAGATCTATTGCATACTTGAATGTCTCAGCCTGAGGTGCAAGAGCAAATATAATTTGTTTGCCTTTTCCATCCGGTTCCATTCCAAGAATTTTACCTCTTCTCTTATTTATATCTCCCATTACATCACCCATATAATCATCTGGAACTGTTATCTTAAGTTTCATAATAGGCTCAAGTAGTATTGGGTCCGCTTCTTCCATTCCCTTTTTAAAAGCTACACTAGCTGCCATCTTAAACGCCATCTCAGATGAATCAACATCGTGATACGATCCATCGTAGAGAACCGCTTTTATATTAATAACAGGGAATCCCCCTAATATACCTTTTGACATTGAATCTTTTAACCCTTTTTCTACTGCTGGAACATATTGCCTTGGAACTGATCCTCCAAATAGTTCCTCGGAAAAATCAAAATCATCATCAGATCTTGAGAATCTTATCTTAACATCGCCGTATTGTCCATGACCTCCAGATTGTTTCTTATACTTACCTTGAACATCTGCACTTCCTTTTATAGTCTCCTTATATGGAACTTTTAGATCGTTTAAAGAAACATCTACTCCAAACTTATCCTTCATTCTATTTTTGATAGTTTTTATATGTAACTCTCCTTGACCGCCAAGTAGAGACTGTCTGGTATCCACATTACGGTACCAATGAAGTGTTGGGTCCTCTTCAACAAGTTTATTTAAAATAGTTCCTACTTTATCTTCGTCGCCTTTATTTTTAGTCTCAACGGCGTAGTATATCTGTGGTTTCGGAAATTCGATACCCTCTCGTAAGTCTGCATTTTTATCTGTAGACAGTGAATCTCCTGTTTTTAGCGAATCTACCTTTGTAACTACTACAATATCTCCGCCTTTAGCTTTTTTTATATTAACAAGCTCACCATTTTTTAGAGTATAAAGTCCTGCTAATCTTTCTTTATTTTTTTTGTTCAAGTTATAGAACTCTGTATCTTTAGTTATCTCTCCGTCTACAATTTTTATATAAGACATCTTTCCTACAAAAGGATCCATTAAAGTTTTGAATACAAAACCGTTAAATCCTTTTTTATTTTCTTTAACTTTAGGGGCCAAGAAGTTTGTAATCGTATCTAAAATTTCTCTTGTACCTATATTATTTATAGTTGATCCACATATTACAGGAATTATATCTCCTCTTTGAATACCTATTATAATTCCTCTCTGAATCTCTTCTTTGGTAAGCTCTTCTCCGCTAAAGTACTTGTCTAGTATTTCATCATCAGTCTCTGCTATTAACTCCATAAGTGCTTCTCTAACACTTACAGCTTGCTCTTTGAAGTCGCCTTCTAAATCATCTACATTTTCAAATACATTGTAAAGCTTAACAAACTCTTTATCCTTGTATATAGGACTTATCATAGGTACTATCTTATTGTTGTACTTATCTCTAAGCATTGCTATTGCATCTTTATATCTAGCTTTTTCATTATCTATTTTATTAATAAACATTATTTTAGGCATATTTTCAGTTAACTCTAGCGATTTTTCTGTACCAACTTGAATTGGTGAAGTTGCATCAATTACTATCACTGACGCATCACTAGCACTAAGAGCCGAAATTACATCTCCATTAAAGTCAAAATACCCTGGTGTGTCCAATAAATTAAATTTATAGTCGTTGTATTCAATAGGTTTTAACGACATGTGGTAAGTCATGTTTGCTTTATCTGTCAGTTTTGGGATTTTATTTGTATTTGCTGTGTAAGCTATTGTTTCAATAAGATTAGTCTTACCGCATCCACTGTGTCCAAGTACTGCTACATTTCTCAACTTGTTGCTCTCATAGACTTTCATATAAGCACCCACCTTTAATTATGTATTTTGTTTTTATTTCCTAAGAAATACCTTTTAATATTTTATTAATAATATTTAAAAATAGTACAGATATCAATAAAGTATTTCTATATACACCTCTCAAATCCCTTCTATATTTTGAATATTCTATTCATACTTAAAATTTAATGCTTATATACATCTTAATCCAATATAGTGCATATATATTTATTTCTGTAAATTTGGGTACCATCCCATCCTTTGCTACATATATATTCTTGAATCTTTATTCGGATGAAAATGCTATACAATTTTACATTTGTTTCATTTCTATCCATTCCAAATAGTCTTGTTACATTTGAAACTTATTTTTCTCAATTTTTCCAGTTTTCTCTATTTTCATATCTTTTTTACTTGTGATGCAATCCTTTTTAATAATATAAGACGCATTATTAGATTATTTTATTAATTTATTATAATTAAGCATCTTATATTACAATAAAAAAGAGAGCTAATATTTAAATTAACTCTCTACTTTTATTATATAAAATTATATTTTATTCTGAAATTTCGCTTGTCATCATTAATAACTGTTTATCTACAACCATGTCATTTTGAGCAACTTTGATAGACTTAATTACTCCAGCAGCTTTAGCAACTATATTTGTTTCCATTTTCATAGCTTCTATAACAATCAACGGTTGATTTGCAGTTACAGTATCCCCTTCTTTTACAAGTATCTTTACAACCTTACCAGGTATACTTGCTCCAACTTGATGAGGATCACTCATATCAGCTTTTTCAATGTTTGCAACTTGACCAGTGTAATTAGTGTCTTTGATTTCAACTTCTCTAAACATTCCATTAAGCTCAAATCCGATAGTTCTCATTCCATCTTCTTTAACTTCACCTATTTCAACTAATCTTATTGTTAAAACTTTTCCTTCTTCTATTTCAACTTCACATTCTTCATTTTTGTTTAGTCCATAGAAGAATACATCGCTTTCAAGTTTTGATATATCGTTATACTCTTCAAGATGATCTAAATAGTCTTCATAAACTTTTGGATAAAGAGCATAACTCAATATATTTCTTATATTAGCTTCCATTTTGTATTTGTCTTCTAAATGCCCTTTTATCTGACCGAAGTCTTCATCTAGTAGTAAAGATCCTGGTCTCTCAGTTATAGCTTTTTCACCTTTCAGAACAACGTCTGATAAGTCTTTTGGTATTCCACCTTCAGGTTGACCTATCATACCTTTACAGAAATCAACAACTGAATCAGGGAACGATAAATTCTTTCCTTCTTCTATTATATTTTCTTGTGTAAGTTTGTTCTTAGTCATAAATATAGCTAAGTCTCCAACTACTTTTGAAGATGGTGTAACTTTAATTATATCTCCAACTACTTGGTTTGCTACTTTGTAGTTAGCTTTTACTTCATCAAATCTATTTACAAGACCTAAGCTATCCGCCTGTGGCTTAAGGTTAGTGTACTGTCCACCTGGTATTTCGTAGTTGTATATTTCTGCATATGAAGTAGTTAAATCACTTTCAAATTTTCCATATACTTTTCTTAAATCCTTGTAGTACATGCTCAGCTCATCATATCCGTATAAGTCGATATTTGTGTCTCTTTCTGTATTTCTTAGAGCCTCAACTATAGCGTTTAATGATGGTTGACTTGTTATACCTGCAACAGATTCTAATGCAGCATCTACTATATCAACGCCCGCTTCAGAAGCCATTAAGCATGTAGCAACACCATTTCCACTTGTATCGTGAGTGTGTAGGTGTATTGGCGTCTTAACATTTTTCTTAAGCTCTTTAATTAGCATATACGCAGAGTATGGTTTTAAAAGACCTGACATATCTTTTATAGCTATTATATCAGCTCCAAGACTTTCAAGCTCTTGCGCCATTCTTACATAGTACTCCATATTGTACTTAGTCTTAGTTTTGTCTAGAACATCACCAGTGTAACATATCGCTGCTTCAGCAATTTTTCCTGTCTCAAGAGCTGTCTCTAAAGAAGGTTTTATATTCTCTATCCAGTTCAATGAATCAAATATTCTAAACACATCTATACCTTGTTTAGCTGATTCTCTAGTAAACTCCGCTATTAGATTGTCTGGGTAGTTTTTGTACCCTACGCCGTTTGATGCTCTAAGTAACATTTGGAACATTATGCTCGGTATTTCTTCTCTTAATTTTTGAAGTCTTCTCCATGGTGACTCTTTAAGGAATCTATAAGCAACATCATAAGTCGCTCCACCCCACATCTCCAGTGAGAATAAATCTTTCATGTATTTCTCAGTTGCAGGCGCTGCTTGAAGTAAATCGTAAGTTCTAAGTCTTGTAGCAAGAAGCGACTGATGAGCATCTCTCATTGTTGTATCTGTTAAAAGTATCTTTTTATCATTTTTAATTTTTTCTAAGTATTTTTCTTTTCCTAATTTGTAGAATAAATCTCTACTTCCCTCTGTTTGTATCGCAGGTACTTCTAATCTAGGCTCGTGTAGTGCATCGAAGAATGGTTTTTCTTTACATGCGTTGTCATTAACTACAACATCACCTATAAATTGAAGTAATTTTGTACCTCTATCTTTGCTCTCTCTTATATCGAATAATTCTGGGTTTTCGTCTATAAATTTAGTACTGCATTGACCATTTAGGAATTTATCGTTGTTTAACACATTTATTAAGAATCCTATATTAGTTTTAACACCTCTAACTCTAAATTCTCTTATAGATCTTAAAGTCTTACTAACGGCTCCCTTAAAAGTTCTATCCCATGATATAGTCTTTACTAGTAAACTGTCGTAGTGAGGGCTTATATTTGATCCTGTAAACCCATTTCCACCATCTAGTCTTATACCAAAACCTGATCCTGTTCTGTAAACTTGAATTTTTCCTGTATCAGGCATAAATTGATTTTTAGGATCTTCAGTAGTTATTCTACATTGTATAGAGTAACCCCTTACTTCAACGCTATCCTGTGATTTTATGTCTATCTCATCACTGTCTAGAGCGTATCCTTGAGCTATTAGTATCTGGCTTTGAACTATATCAATTCCAGTAACCATCTCTGTTACAGTGTGCTCAACTTGAACTCTAGTATTCATTTCTATAAAATAATGCTCTCCACTAGCATCTACTAAGAACTCTAGTGTACCTGCATTAATATATCCAACGTGTTTTGCAAGCTTAACTGCATCATCACATATAGCTTTTCTAATTTTATCATCTAATGAAAATGCTGGAGCGTACTCTATTATCTTTTGATGTCTTCTCTGTACTGAACAGTCTCTCTCATATAGATGAACTACATTTCCATGCTCATCCCCAAGTATCTGTACCTCTATATGCTTAGGATCTGATATATATTTTTCTATAAATATTATATCTTCACCAAAAGCCTTTCTAGATTCACTACAAGCAGTTTCATACTCTAATTCTAAATCTTCCTCGCGAGTTACGATTCTTATTCCTCTGCCGCCACCGCCGTTAGAAGCTTTTATCATTACAGGGTAACCAATTTTTTTAGCAATTTCTTTTGCTTCATCAGTAGATTTGATAGCTTTGTCTACACCAGGTATAGTAGGAACCTCTACCTCATGTGCGATCTTCTTAGAGTTTATTTTATCTCCCATCATATGCATAATATCTGATGATGGTCCTATAAATGTAATTCCCTCTTCTTCACATCTACGTGCAAACTCAGCATTTTCAGCTAAAAACCCATATCCAGGGTGTATAGCATCTACTTTCTTCCTCTTTGCTAAATCTATTATTCCATCAATATCTAAATAAGCATCTATAGGCCCTTTATCTTCTCCTATAAGGTACGATTCATCAGCCTTTGTTCTAAATAAACCATATTTATCTTCCTTACTATATATCCCAACACTTTTTATACCTAATTCAGAGCAAGCTCTAAATACTCTGATAGCAATTTCGCCTCTATTTGCAACTAACACTTTGTTAAACTTTTTAAGCATATGGCATTCTTCTCCTTTTAAAAATATATAATATAAAGAGTATAGACTAAATTACTTTATTTTTGAATACTTTTTCGCAAGTTCCTTAATTAATAAGACAAATACGTATAAAGAAGTAATTTTCCATATGTAATATTCGATTTTACCAATCATTTTTTAAGGGTTATTTTTACCATAAAGTATAGTTTATACTAAATATGAATCATTTTATATATAAATTTCTTCTTTTTAATCTACTTGTGATAGCAATCTTTTCAAAACATCTGTAAGCTTGATTAAACCTAAGTCTGTATGCGATATCGCAACTACTATTTTAATGCAATTTTCTGATAAATCAAATTTATACGATCTATATTTCATTATTGTGTATTTAGGCATTAATTTTTCTATGCTTAAAATAATATTTTCACTTAAATTCATATAAATCTCGAACTTTTCCTCTTCATCCATTCCTTTTAGTTCATCTTTACTAAACTTTCCTTCTTTATCTAAAATCTTGTCTAACTCATCTATGTCTACTTTAAGTTTGTATGCAAGAACATCTTCTCTTTTAGATGCTTTAGATAAATCTGTTTCTACTTCAAATACACTGTTTTCATTTATACTAGACTTTAACTCTTCACTGTCCACTATATCCATCCCTATAATAATATACAAAGTTACTTCCTCCTAAAAATATCTCTATTTTCTTTCTAATATAATTTAATTGTCGTACTGATTTTTTTATTTAATTTCTACAATATTTCTCTACTATATTCCCTGTTTTAATAATATTGAATAAAACAAAATCCTCTAGCAAATATTCACTAGAGGATGAAATGGTGGGATTAACAGGGCTCGAACCTGTGACCCCCTGCTTGTAAGGCAGGTGCTCTCCCAGCTGAGCTATAATCCCTTACTAAGTAGTCTCTTATATAAACTTATATGGTGCGCCCAAAGGGACTCGAACCCCTAACCTTCTGATTCGTAGTCAGACACTCTATCCAGTTGAGCTATGGGCGCAATATTGGAGGCGACACCCAGATTCGAACTGAGGATCAAGGAGTTGCAGTCCACTGCCTTACCACTTGGCTATGTCGCCGCCTTATAAAAATTACAATTAATCTGGTGATCTATCCGAGGATCGAACTCGAGACACCCTGATTAAGAGTCAGGTGCTCTACCAGCTGAGCTAATAGACCTTATTTTGGGGTGGATAATGAGATTCGAACTCACGGCCTCCAGAGCCACAATCTGGCGCTCTAACCAACTGAGCTATACCCACCACTATTGGTCGAGGTGAAGGGACTCGAACCCCCGGCCCCATGGTCCCAAACCATGTGCGCTACCAAACTGCGCTACACCTCGAAAATAACTTAAATGTGGTGGACCATCAGGGACTCGAACCCCAGACCTACCGGTTATGAGCCGGGCGCTCTAACCAACTGAGCTAATGGTCCACATTTATTGGTAGCGGTAACAGGAGTCGAACCTGTGACCTTTCGGGTATGAACCGAACGCTCTAGCCAACTAAGCTATACCGCCACACTGGTGCCCAAAGGCGGAATCGAACCACCGACACGGGGATTTTCAATCCCCTGCTCTACCGACTGAGCTATTTGGGCTCTGGCGGAGAGGGTGGGATTCGAACCCACGGTGCCGTTAAGCATCACTGGTTTTCAAGACCAGCTCCTTAAACCACTCGGACACCTCTCCGTATTTAACTGGCAGGGGATGCAGGACTCGAACCTACGCATGCAGCAGTCAAAGTGCTGTGCCTTACCGACTTGGCGAATCCCCTATTTATTTAAATGGTGAGCGCACAGGGATTCGAACCCCGGACACACGCCTTAGAAGGGCGTTGCTCTATCCAGCTGAGCTATGCACCCACATTGTGATATGGAGCGGGAAACGAGATTCGAACTCGCGACATCGACCTTGGCAAGGTCGCGCTCTACCACTGAACTATTCCCGCGAAATAAATAAAATGGTGCGGATGAAGGGAGTCGAACCCCCACGCCAAAGGCGCTAGATCCTAAGTCTAGTGCGTCTGCCAATTCCGCCACATCCGCATCTTATTTATTCTGGTGGAGGATGGTGGATTCGAACCACCGAAAGCGAAGCTAACAGATTTACAGTCTGCCCCCTTTGGCCAACTCGGGAAATCCTCCATGTTTTTGTGGAGCTGGTGATAGGAATCGAACCTACAACCTGCTGATTACAAGTCAGCTGCTCTACCATTGAGCCACACCAGCACAAAAATTTAAAATGCTATTCATATTATTTAGTTAGTTAATTTAATTATATGACATTTTAGTTTTAATTATACTAATAGTGCCATAGCAAAAATGATTATATAATTTAATATCATATAATTTAGTTTGGCGACCTGGAAGGGGTTCGAACCCTCGACCTCCAGCGTGACAGGCTGGCATTCTAACCAACTGAACTACCAGGCCGCAAATGGTGGGATTAACAGGGCTCGAACCTGTGACCCCCTGCTTGTAAGGCAGGTGCTCTCCCAGCTGAGCTATAATCCCACGATTTTGGAGCGGGTGAAGGGGATCGAACCCTCACAGCTGGCTTGGAAGGCCAGAACTCTACCATTGAGCTACACCCGCATATTTAATTGGTGACCCGTAGGGGAATCGAACCCCTGTTACCGCCGTGAAAGGGCGGTGTCTTGACCGCTTGACCAACGGGCCTTTGTTTTAATGGTTGCGGGGGCAGGACTCGAACCTACGACCTTTGGGTTATGAGCCCAACGAGCTGCCAACTGCTCCACCCCGCGATATTTGTTATAGTTTTTATGGCTCCAAGGGAGGGACTCGAACCCTCAGCCTATCGGTTAACAGCCGAGTGCTCCACCGTTGAGCTACCTTGGAATAAATAAATTGGAGGCGACACCCAGATTTGAACTGAGGATCAAGGAGTTGCAGTCCACTGCCTTACCACTTGGCTATGTCGCCACCTCTTGGTGATCTATCCGCGACTCGAACGCGGGACACCCTGATTAAAAGTCAGGTGCTCTACCGACTGAGCTAATAGACCATGTCTTCGTTTTCTTTATGGGGTGGATAATGAGATTCGAACTCACGGCCTCCAGAGCCACAATCTGGCGCTCTAACCAACTGAGCTATACCCACCATAAAAAAATTAATTTATCAATTTAAATGTGGTGGACCATCAGGGACTCGAACCCCAGACCTACCGGTTATGAGCCGGGCGCTCTAACCAACTGAGCTAATGGTCCACATTTATTGGTAGCGGTAACAGGAGTCGAACCTGTGACCTTTCGGGTATGAACCGAACGCTCTAGCCAACTAAGCTATACCGCCACACTGGTGCCCAAAGGCGGAATCGAACCACCGACACGGGGATTTTCAATCCCCTGCTCTACCGACTGAGCTATTTGGGCTGGCGGAGAGGGTGGGATTCGAACCCACGGTGCCGTTAAGCATCACTGGTTTTCAAGACCAGCTCCTTAAACCACTCGGACACCTCTCCATTGGTGATCTATCCGCGACTCGAACGCGGGACACCCTGATTAAAAGTCAGGTGCTCTACCGACTGAGCTAATAGACCTTAGTATAAAACTGGCAGGGGATGCAGGACTCGAACCTACGCATGCAGCAGTCAAAGTGCTGTGCCTTACCGACTTGGCGAATCCCCTTTGTTTTTGGTGAGCGCACAGGGATTCGAACCCCGGACACATGCCTTAGAAGGGCATTGCTCTATCCAGCTGAGCTATGCACCCAAAAAAAGTTTTATAAATAAAATGGTGCGGATGAAGGGAGTCGAACCCCCACGCCAAAGGCGCTAGATCCTAAGTCTAGTGCGTCTGCCAATTCCGCCACATCCGCATCTTATTTATTCTGGTGGAGGATGGTGGATTCGAACCACCGAAAGCGAAGCTAACAGATTTACAGTCTGCCCCCTTTGGCCAACTCGGGAAATCCTCCATGTTTTTGTGGAGCTGGTGATAGGAATCGAACCTACAACCTGCTGATTACAAGTCAGCTGCTCTACCGTTGAGCCACACCAGCACAAAAATTAAAATGCTATTCATATTATTTAGTTAATAAAATTAGTTTGGCGACCTGGAAGGGGTTCGAACCCTCGACCTCCAGCGTGACAGGCTGGCATTCTAACCAACTGAACTACCAGGCCGCAAATGGTGGGATTAACAGGGCTCGAACCTGTGACCCCCTGCTTGTAAGGCAGGTGCTCTCCCAGCTGAGCTATAATCCCACGATTTTCTGGAGCGGGTGAAGGGGATCGAACCCTCACAGCTGGCTTGGAAGGCCAGAACTCTACCATTGAGCTACACCCGCATATTTAATTGGTGACCCGTAGGGGAATCGAACCCCTGTTACCGCCGTGAAAGGGCGGTGTCTTGACCGCTTGACCAACGGGCCTTTGTTTTAATGGTTGCGGGGGCAGGACTCGAACCTACGACCTTTGGGTTATGAGCCCAACGAGCTGCCAACTGCTCCACCCCGCGATATTAGTTTGTTTGGTATTAAATGCCGAAGACCGGAATCGAACCGGTACGAGAGGTAAGTCCCGCAGGATTTTAAGTCCTGTGCGTCTGCCAATTCCGCCACTTCGGCTTTTTATGGCTCCAAGGGAGGGACTCGAACCCTCAGCCTATCGGTTAACAGCCGAGTGCTCCACCGTTGAGCTACCTTGGAATAAAAATACCACACATTTCCTGAAGCAATATAGAGTATATCTCTTAGATTCAGAACACGTATTATATTATCATTTATAATTTTAATTGTCAATACTTTTTCTACACTATTAATTATAAATTTTTTTGCTCTCTAATTTACTTATTTACATACTATTTATATTATATACTATTTTTACATAAAATATTTTTATTTTTTTACTAAACTTGTAATTTTTATAGTAATATAATAGATTATTAGTAATAAAACATAAATTACTTAGCTATATCACAATTTATATTAACTATAAATTATAATACCTGGGAGGATTTTATTATGGTAAAAAAAGTACTTATTATGTCAGCCTCAACTGGAGGAGGTCATAATAGAGCTGCTAAAGCTATAAAAGAAGAATTAACCATTAAGGAAATAGACGGTATAAAAATAGAATGTGAAATTATAGATAGCCTTAAACTTGTAAACAACACAATGGACAAAATCATATCTCAAGGCTATGAAAAATCTGCTCTTTATACACCAAAAGCTTATGGAAGTGTTTATCGCATTTCGGAAAACAGTTTTATTTCCAAAAATGAATTTAAAGACAACCCTATTACTTCATTTATGGCTAAAAAGTTTATAAACTTACTTAAAGACTACAATCCTGACATAATTATAGGAACACATCCTTTTCCAATGATAGCTTTAAGTATGCTTAAAAAAAATATAGCCATACACAATAACAAAGAAAATAAATATTTAGAGCCTTTTCATAAGTACTTTCACAATCTAAATATTCCTCCACTAATTTCAGTTTTGACAGATTATACTACTCATTCTACATGGATACAAAATGAAATTGACTATTATATAGTAGGGCATGAATACGTTGAAGAATTACTTGTTGAAGAAGGTGTCGACCACGAAAAAATAAGAAGTTTCGGTATTCCTGTTGAAAAATCTTTTTTAACTCACGGAAATAAGAAGGATATCCTTTCAGAAATGAACTTGTCCTCTGATAAGCTTACAGTGCTCTTAATGGGTGGAAGCTTTGGAGCTGGTAACATAAAAGAAACCCTAGAAGAGCTACTTGATATTGATAGGGATTTTCAAATTATAGTTGTAACAGGTAGAAATCATTCTTTAAAAGGAAAGATAGAAAAAAAAGTGCTGAATCATCCGCACAACAAGGATGTAGTTGTACTTGGATATACCAATAAAATGAATGATATCCTTGCTTCTATAGATGTTCTAATCACAAAACCTGGAGGTCTTACAACAACAGAAGCTCTTTTAAAAGATGTACCGATGATAGTTCCTTACTATATACCCGGCCAAGAACAGGAAAACTTAGAATTTCTAATGAATTGTGGAGCTGCATTACATCCTACTAAAAAGTTTAATTTATCTATACTTTTGAAAGTTCTTATAGATGATCCAACTCGACTTGAAATATTGAAGTCAAATATAAGATCTATAAGAAAAACCAATTCATCACAAAATATATCGAATTTGGTTGTAGACATACTTTCAAGACCAAAATAATATAAATAATAAATTAATTAATTATAAAAAACTGACTATATACCGTGATAGTCAGTTTTTTATATTGCATCCAGTCTCAGTCATTATCCTTTATTTATCTATATGTTCTTTATTTATTTATCTATTTTTTATTCTTATTGATATTTGTAAAAAGTATTCATCATAGTTTTTTATAGATAATTCATCTAAGAGAATATCTTCAAAAAAGTATTCATCTAAACATAATTTATTTTTATCGGCATAACTTATCAGGCTTTTATATGTATTAATTGAGTTTTCAAATCCATCGCTATGATATGCTATTAAATATGATCCACTCTGTTTTTTATAAGCTCCTTTAATGTTTTCACCTTGTTTTAATTTTGTGTAAAAGTACTTGTAATTATAAAACTTTTCATTTTCGATAGATTCTCTTGTAAATATCTCTCCTATAGAATAAGGTCTCCTAATATCGTATTTATCACAGTTTTTAATATGGGCAGATAGAGATGTCGATATTTTCTTAAGTTCCTGACCACCTAAAAGTTCCGTTAGCATCAGGTATTCTTCATCAATTTCAACTATTTCTATATAGTTTTCTACTGTATTCAAATAGCGTCCTTCTAAATCCAATGCTTTTTGAGTAAGATTTATTTTATCTCTAACTATATCTTTTATACTTTGAAGCTGAATTATCTTATTGTCTATTTCTACTTCCTTTTCTTTTAAAACTTCAATTAAATTTTCCGGGCTTCTACTGTCTAAATACGCTTTTATCTCCTTTAAAGGCATACCTAAATTTTTTAGCAACTTTATAACCTGAAAAACTTCTATCTGAACTACAGAATAATATCTATACCCATTAGAATCCACTACATCTGGTGAAAAGACCCCTATTTCATCATAGTGAAAAAGAGTATGTTTGCTTACCCCGCATAAGATTGAAAATTCTCCACTAGTAAAATGGGTCTGAGGATTAAATTTCATATTTTCAACTCCTTATTATTGAATATATATTGACTATAGTGTTACCCTATAGTCTATCATAGTAGAAAATTAATATTGAATATATTTACAAAAGGAGATCAGGTAATGAATCATAAAAAATATAGAACAATAGGTGAGTTTGAAAAACAAGAATCTGTGCTAATTATTTGGCCTTTAACTCCATATGCAACAAAGGAACTTTGCATAGATGCTGTTAGTTTAGAAATCGTAGAAAATCTAATTGACCATGTAAAATGTATAATTTGTTGTTACGATGAAAAAGTAAAAACTAGAGTTATAAGTCTCTTAAAAGAAAAAAATATAGATTTAAATAAAATAGAGTTTACTGTGTTCCCATCTTCTATAGTATATCCAAGGGATTTCGGAGCTGAAATAATGTTAGATGATGATGGTAATAAAGCACTTGTCGATTTTGATTTCGATATGTACGGATACTGTTCTAAAAACGATCCACTATCGAGAACTCTCGAAAAATTTGATAAATTTCACGCAAATTTAATTGGCGCTAATGATAGAGTATTTACTAGACTTATTGGAGAAGGCGGCGATAGGGAGTTCAACGGCGATGGAATACTTATGACCATAGAGGAGACAGAAGTATCAAAGAGAAATCCTGGTATGGAGAAAGAAGAAGTAGAAAATGAACTAAAAAGGATATTTAATTTAGAAAAAATAATTTGGATTCCTAAATGTACCTACGATGACGACCTTTCATATGAAGGACCTATTCCATCAATAAATGGCGAATACTCTTCTTACAGAGCAGCAACAGCTAATGGACATATAGACGAAATGTGCAGATTTGTAGATAAGAATACAATATTGATTGCTAGTATATCAGATGATGAAGCAAGTAAAAGCAAGTTAAGCGCTCTAAATAAAAAGAGATTAGATATGGCATACAATACTTTACTTAATGAGACAGACATATATGGCAAGCCTTTTAAGATTATAAAAATGCCTCATCCTGAGCCAATATATATAGATATAACTCCAGATGATGACTGTTACTGTAATTGGGAACAGGCTAGATTTGATTATGAAGATAAACTCTTAGATGGAAGTGATTTCCCGACTGGTACAATGAATGTTTTACCAGCTATGAGCTACTGTAATTTTTTAATTGCAAATGGGATTGTTTTAGCTCAAAAATACTATAAAGAAGGAATATCCCTTGATGTAAAAAGAAAAGATAAAGAAGCACTAGATATCCTAAAATCGGTATTTCCCGATAGAAAAGTTGTAGCTATAGATGTTTTACCTCTAAATTTATATGGCGGTGGCATCCACTGTCATACAAGAAATGTTCCATGCAGATAAAAACTAGTTTATTATGTAATACTTTAAATATCTAAATTTTCTTACAGGTGATTATTTAATAAAAAAATTTTTCTAATATAAAATAATAAATTCTGTATAAACTTTAAAAGGGAAAGTACTATTATAGAACTTTCCCACTAGTTTAATATGATTCAAGGCTTTCTAATATGGTTCGTAAAAATCTTCTTCGTAATCGTATTGATAATTTTTGTAATTATTTCTAAATGAACTGTTTTTACTCTTTGGATTTTTCTTAGTCTTCTTCTTTAAAAGTAAATTAATATCATCCACTTCAATTCCAACCTCAGAATTGTTTTCAACAGTTTTTTCTCTGTTCTTTGACTCCATTTTTTTGATTCTTTTTTCCTTCATAGCAGTATGCTCATCAAAATTCAATTCAGCTTTCATTTAGCACCTCTAACAAATATTATAATAGTTTTAAGATGATTATACGACAGTAATAAAAATACTTCAATATATAAAATAAATATTGAAGTATTTTTAACAAATCATTTATATAATTCTTTATTTAGATCTCTCTTCTTCCTTCAAGAGCCTTTGATATAGTGACTTCATCGGCATATTCAAGGTCTCCTCCAACCGGTAGTCCATGGGCAATTCTAGTAGTCTTAATTCCCATTGGTTTGACAAGTTTTGCTATATACATAGCAGTTGCCTCACCTTCTATTGTTGGATTTGTAGCCATAATTATCTCTTTTACATCTTGATTTCCAAGTCTTTGGATTAATTCTTTTACATTTAACATCTCTGGTCCTACTCCATCCATTGGAGATATTACCCCATTTAGTACATGGTATTGACCGTTAAATTCTCTTATCTTTTCCATTGCAGCTACGTCCCTAGAATCTTCAACAACACATATAACATTTGAGCTTCTGTTTTTATTTGAGCATATGCTACATGGATCAGAATCTGCTATATTACAGCATATTGAACAATACTTTATATCGCTTTTAGCATCTAAAATAGCTTGAGATAGCTCTTTTACATCTTTTTCATCCATGTTTATCACGTGAAAAGCTAGTCTTTGAGCTGTTTTTCTTCCTACACCTGGTAGTTTTGAAAATTCTTCTATAAGCCTATTAATAGGCATTGTATACTCCTGCATATGACCACCTTCTAGAATAAACCAGGTATGTTCATACCCCCAGTTAATTTATTCATTTGATTTGCTTGTATATCTTCTACACTTTTTATAGCTTGATTTACTGCACTTAATACTAAATCTTGTAACATTTCTATATCATCTGGATCTACAACTTCTGGTTTAATTGTTATATCTATTATTTCTTTTTTACCATTTATTTTTACAGTTACAGCTCCTCCACCTACAGAAGCTTCTAACTCTTTAGATTCTAACTCTTCTTGTGCTTTCTGCATATTTTCTTGCATTTTTTGTGCTTGTTTCATTAGTTGGTTCATATTTCCACCACCAGGCATTCCGCCAAAACCTTTTTTAGCCATAAATTAAATTTCCTCCTGAATTAATTTTATATTAATAATTATATCATATTACATTTTATATTATTTTTAATTTATTTTTCAACTTATTTATTATTAGCTATTATTTAAAGTTCATTTTATATTTATCATTTATAATAAATTTCGTCCTTAAACTTCATCCAATTTATCTATTACTTCCAGTACTCCACTTTCCACTATATTTTCCAAGATTTCAATACCTTTATCTTTCTTTTCAGTCATTTCAAAATTTATATTTTTAATATCTGAAGCCAATACAGTTTTTATACCGAAATTTCTCTTCATTACAGATCTAACTACTTTTTCAATATATTCATGTGTCTCTTTTGCACTAAGTCTATCTTTTGCAAAGCTAAACTTATCGTCAAATACTATATAGAGTTCATTGTTGTGTACATTAAAGTTTTTAGCTTCAGTAAGCAGAGCGTATATGGGCATCTTCTTATCTTTTTTTATTTGCTTTAATACTTCTTTCCATGAAGATTCAACAAGCTCTACATCTTCGCTTTTAACTTCCTCATAGTGCTTTGTTTCTGTGTGTATCTCTTCAGGTAACTTTGTATTTACATAAGCTTCTTCCCCACTGCTTTGAGGTGCTATTCTTATATTTCCTGACTCTATTATTTTTTCTAAGTTTTCAATTCTATCTAAAAGCGCTTCTTTGCTATCTTCAAAAGTAGGTTGTGCTATCTTCATAACTGCAACTTCAACCATTACTCTCGGATTTGACGATGATTTTATGCTATCTTGAGTCTCTGAAAGTACGTTTAGTATTCTAATAAGAGAATTTATTTCCACTCCTTCGGACTGTTTAAAAATTTTCACAATAGTATCTTCTGGAAGCGATAAAATATCCTCCATGTCTTTAGATACTTTACAGACCATTATATTTCTAAAATGACTTATAAGATCGTTTATCAAATTTCTTATATCTTTTCCCCAAGATATAAATTCATTTAAGCTCTGAAGAGATTTTTTTATATCCTGATCTATTATATACTGGGACAGGTCAAAAAGTTGATCTATATTTACTGTACCCATAAGTTCAACTACATCGTCGTAAGTTATTTTATCCTCGCCAAACGACATACATTGATCTAATATACTAAGCGCATCTCTAAGTGCGCCTTGTGAATTTGTAGCTATCAAGTTTAATGCCTTTTCTTCAGCTTCGATGTTCTCTCCAGCACAAATGTCCTGCATTCTCTTAACCATCTCATCTACAGTTACTCTTTTAAAGTCAAATCTCTGGCATCTAGACAGTATAGTTGCTGGTATCTTGTGTGGCTCTGTAGTAGCCAATATAAAGATTACATATGAAGGTGGCTCCTCAAGCGTCTTTAAAAGAGCATTAAACGCTCCCTGAGACAACATATGTACCTCATCTATAATATATACTTTGTATTTGCAATTAGTCGGAGAATATTTAACACTTTCCCTAAGTTCTCTTATATCATCTACACTATTATTAGAAGCAGCATCAATTTCTATAGTATCCATTGTATTGTCGTTTAATATCGACTCACAAGTTTCACACTTATTGCAAGGTTCTTGATCAACTGAATTTAGACAATTTACTGCTCTTGCAAATATCTTAGCTGTAGAAGTTTTACCAGTTCCTCTAGTACCAGTAAATAAATAAGCATGTCCTATATTATCGTTTTTTATTTGATTTTTAAGAGTCTTAATTACATGCCTCTGACCTACCATATCATCAAAAGTTTGAGGTCTATAGGCTCTATACAATGCCTTGTGCATTCTTATCTCTCCTTAATAAAAAAATCCCTCAGTATTTAAGGGATTAGTCTTCTATATATTAAATGCTGTACACCATCTATCGACACAATTCCATAGGCGTTATCTAAACAGTTAACTCGACCTAGGCACCCCCGCGGCACACAGAAGTGATCACTTACCGCTGCTTCCTTCCGGATCTGACGGGGTTTATGAGCTTCTATTGCGCAGGACCTAAGCGTCAACATCACTTATTTAGAGCAGCCCTACAAAAATTGAGCCTTTAGATGGACTTCAACCCTGCTATAGCGGATTGCAGGTTACAGGGCACCGCTACCTCCCCATCTAGTACAGCAAAATTACAACCAAAATTTAATTATTAAACAATCTGGCGGAAAGAGTGGGATTTGAACCCACGATACAGTTTCCTGTATACACGCTTTCCAGGCGTGCGCCTTCGACCAACTCGGCCATCTCTCCATCTATCTTCTTCGTAGTGATTTAAAAAAATCCTGTAATACAACTGAACATTTATCTTCCAACATTCCAAATTGTATATCTATATTATTTTTTTCAAAATAATCCATTTTAAATTCATGTTGTTTTTCAATATTTGAATTTTTTATGTGTTTTGTACCTATAGTAAGCTTTTTTATCCTAGAATTTACTATAGCTCCACTACACATTATGCAAGGTTCCATTGTAACATACATTTCACAAAAAATCAATCTCCATCCACCAAGTTTATTAGATGCCTCTTTGATAGCCAACATCTCTGCATGTGCAGTGCTATCTTTCAAAGTTTCTGTTAAATTATGGGCTCTAGCTATTATCTCTTTATCTTTTACTATAACAGCACCTATAGGAGTCTCTCCTTTAGTATATGCTTTATATGCTTCTTTTAAAGCTTCTTTCATATATAATGTATTCTCCATATTACCTCCAAAACCTTGTAACAAATCTATATTATCATAGTTTATTTTCTTGTTCAACTTTATTTTAATATAATATATTATTTATATATTTTAAAATAAGCTAGATATTTAATATTTAGTTATTTTTAAATTATTTTTACTGAAACTTTTAGCATAATATATTTAGATTATAAATGAATCGGATATAATGATGGCTGTTTAAATTATCCTATTATAGGATACTAATTTGATTTTTAAAAAAATCCTTTAATTTCTAGATAAATAAACTTGAAATTAAAGGATTTTAATTGATATCTTTAAACTATTTTATAACATCTACTCCCATAAATCCTCTTAAAGCTTCCGGAACCACAACAGTTCCATCTTCTTGTTGGTAGTTCTCAAGAATAGCAGCTAAAGCTCTTCCTACAGCTAATCCTGATCCATTTAATGTATGAACGTATTCAGCCTTACCTTTTTTATCTCTTCTAAATCTTACACCAGCTCTTCTAGCTTGGAAATCTTCGAAATTTGAACAAGAAGAAATTTCAACGTATCTATTGTAGCTTGGCATCCAAACCTCTAAGTCGTATTTAAATGCAGCTGTAAATCCTAAGTCCCCTGTACATATTCTAACTACTCTATAAGGTAAACCTAATTTTTGTAGTATAACTTCTGCATCATGAGTAAGAAGCTCTAATTCATTATAAGAATCTTCCGGCTTAACAAATTTAACTAATTCAACCTTATTAAATTGATGCTGTCTAACTAAACCTCTTGTATCTCTTCCTGCAGAACCTGCTTCAGATCTAAAACATGGAGTATAAGCACAGTATTTCATAGGTAATTTATCTCCATCCACTATTTCATCAGCGTGAATATTTGTAACTGGAACTTCAGCAGTAGGTATTAAGAAATAGTCCAATCCTTCTAATTTAAACATATCCTCTTCAAATTTTGGAAGCTGGCCTGTTCCCACAAAGCTTTTTCTATTAGCTATAAATGGTGGTAAAACTTCTGTGTATCCATGTTCTTCAGTATGAGTATTTAAAAAGAAATTTATTAAAGATCTCTCAAGTCTAGCCCCTTTATCTTTGTATAGAGTAAATCTTGAGCCAGTTATTTTACCAGCTGTTTCAAAATCTAATATACCAAGACCTGTTCCTATTTCCCAGTGTGGCTTATGTTCAAAATCGAATTTAGTAGGTTCTCCCCAAGTTCTAACCTCAACATTGTCATCATCAGTAGTTCCTTGAGGAACATCTGGATGAGGAACATTTGGAACTCTCATAAGAAGATACTCTATTTCAGCTTCAACTTTTCTAAGCTCATCATCTATAACCTTTATCTTATCTGATAAATCCTTTAGAACAGTTTTTGCATCAGTAACATCTATGCCCTCTTTTATAAGCTCAGGTATTTTTTTAGACTCAACATTAAGCTCATTTTTCATAACTTCAACTTTTTGTAATTTCTCTTTTCTAACATCATCAAGCTCGATTATTTTATCTAAATCAACCTCTTTTTCGCCTCTTTTATCCATTCCTTTTTTAATCTCATCTAAATTTTCTCTAATTCTTCTAATATCCAGCATTCTACATCCTCCTAAAATATATATATAGTATTATAATTATTTTTTGCAATAAAAAAAGACCTCCGAAACCCTCGTAAAAGGGACGAAAATCTTGTAAAATCCGCGTTGCCACCCTAGTTGATTACATTTAACGCCTGTAATCCTCTCAACCCTGTAACGTAGGTAAACGTAGTCTAAGACTAAAGCTCCAGAGTAGATTCAGAATATATTGTAATGAGCTTTCACCAACTGCTCACTCTCTGTATACAACTATAATTCTTACTAAGTTCCTTCTCAGCTGTTTTATTCAATTGATCTTTATTGATTGATACTAATTATATTACATATATTAACTCTTTTCAATAGTAATATTCAAAATTTCATTAAATTTATTTATTTTTAATTTTTAAAATTAACAAATATATTGTAAAATAAAGGTTTTAAGGTAAAAATAGTATGAAATAACTTCTAAAAAATTCAAATAATAAAGGGATTCACTAAAAATATAACAAGTATTTTTAATAAATCCCTAAATACTACAAGTTTTGCTTTTTATCTAAATCTATATTTGCTTGATTTAAATCATACAAAGAAAGCATATTTCTATAAGGAACCTTAATATTATGTTCATCGAACTTAAGCTTGATTTTTTCCATAACATCGTAGTAAACATCCCAGTAATCCTCGGTATTAACCCAAGGTTTACCAACAATCTGGACAGTATTATTACCGATTCCATTAAGACCTATAATAGGTTTAGGATCATCCAAAATTCTCCCCTCTTCCTTAAAAATCTCAGAAAGAATTCTTTTAACCAAAATTATATCACTATCATAAGAAATATCAAAAGCATAATCTACACGTCTCATTCTCTGATTAGTATAATTTACAATATTATTACTAGTAAGCTGTAAATTAGGGATAATAATTGTTTTATTATCAGGAGTTTTTAAAACAGTACTAAATATTTGAATATCAACAACCGTACCTTCCTCTCCAGATCCTTGAATATAATCGCCTATTTCAAATGGCTTAAAGAAAAGAATAATCATACCAGATCCTAAATTAGATAGAATCTCCTTGAAAGCTAAACCTATACTAAAACCAGCAGCACCAAGCATAGCCACAAATGAGGTTGTTTTTATTCCAAACATATTTAAAGAAACTAAAGTAACAAAAGTCAGAATTAACGCATAAACGGCATATGCAATAAAATTTGATATTCCTTTATTCATATTATATTTAATAAATAATTTTAATATTATATTTCTCACAAATTTAGCAATATACATTCCTATAATAAAGATAATTATCCCATAGATTATATTAGGTCCATTATCAATTATTTTTGAAAGCATAGTATCAATAGTCCTTTTAGCTAGGTTAGAAGCTGCATTAGCCGAACTTAAGCTAGATGTATTAAATAGATTATTCATATGTCCTCCTCTATTCTTAATTTTAATCCAATACCTATTATAACATAATGAAGATATGTGACAAAGTAGAGATAGAATTACGAAATGAAAATTTCTGTACCACCGCTTTGGAAAAAGGCAATAACTGGACAGAAATTATCCTTTCACACCTCCATCCCTATTTCTCATCTCTTATGGGATGGTAGACCAAACCCCTTGTAATAACTAGAATACCAGGTATCTTGTTAAGTTTTTTTATTATTTATTATCCGAAGGCTATTCTTCAAAATAGCTATAAATTATATGCAATTTAGCAAATCATTTACATAATTTGGAATAATACAATTCTAATAGCCAATAAATAAAGTAAAAAGCTAAAAACACAATATTAATTAAAATTTTTTAGATCTTGATCTTGATCTTGTTCTTTCTCGACTTTGATCTTCCCCGCAACACAACCCTAACGTAGGAAGCTTGTAAGGTTTTAGATTTAAATAAAATAGAGGGTTAATGATTGAATTTCGAATGGATATGAGGATGATGTTGTGAGCTTGTAGACGTCTGGCGTGGTTTCTTAGCCAGCCTACAAGCTCACAATGTCGTCATCATATACGTTCGGATTTTAACCACTAACCCCTCATTGTATTTAATCAAAACTAAAAAAAGACTACGTGGCTACGTCTTACTCTCCCAGGCAGTTTCCCACCAAGTACCATCAGCGCAAGAGAGCTTAACTTCTGTGT
>NZ_JAGGJX010000005.1 GCF_017873185.1 Metaclostridioides mangenotii | reverse complement strand
AAAAGTCTCTTATAATAAATTTAACTGTTGGGCAGAGATCTTCATTGGGATTTATAACAGCCTTAAACACATTTACTGAATTAGATTATCCAGGGGTTGTAGTGGTAAGCGGTGCAGGAAATCAAAGAAATACATATATACATTATGCTGGTAAATTTAGAAATCAGATGGATGTAAATGATATTATTATTGAATTCGGGGATGGTCAAAATTTAGATATTTATCTCGAGGGAGGTGACTTAGATAGAATAAATCCAACTATAATTTCGCCGTCAGGAGAAGTGAGTTATACAGCAATTTATGCTCCAGATTACTATGAATACACAGGTAGATTCAATTTAGAAAATACAACATACAGGATTAGATACTTTTATCCTTGGTTATCTACAGGATCTGAATTTCTTGAGGTAAACCTTAGAAATATGAAACCTGGAGCATGGACATTTAGAGTTAGACCTGATGTATTCCTAAATGGAGAATACCATGTTTATTTACCAAACAGCAATCTTTTAGGCGCTAATGATGGATTTATAGATACCAGTTCTTTTTCAACTATAACCGTTTTTGGAACTGGCGAGAATATAATTACTGTTGGTGCTTATGACAATAGATATGAAAGTATATGGATTGGTTCATCAAAGGGCCCGACAAAAGGAGTTTCTGCGAAACCTGATTTTGTAGCTCCTGGTGTAAATATTATATCAGCTTACGGTAATGATAGCTATAAAACGGGTACAGGAACTGGAATTAGCAGTTCTGTTACATCTGGCATGTTAGCACTAATTATGGAGTTTTTAAGTAAACAAGGTAGATATCCAAAGCTATTATTATATTCTCAAGTTTTAAAAACATACTTAATGATAGGTGCAACAAGAAATGAATTATATGAATATCCTAACGATTCTCAAGGATATGGATTAGTCGATTTTAAAAGAACCATACAAATAATATCTGATTCTTTATAAAACAATATTCTATAATAATTACATTAATGTAATATCACAGTTAATTCACCTATCGAAAATAATTTAAAACAACAGAACAATAACATAGGAGAATTTAACACTAAGAAAAAAGAGTTATAAAGTATATAAAAGTAGCGCACAACAATATGTGCGCTTTTTTATTGTTTAATGAAAATGTATGTATTACGCCTGGTTATCCTCTAACCTTTTTGTGTATATTAATATACTATAATGTAAGTAAATAGAATATATAAGTATAATATGAGGCTGAAATAGCTAGATTTCAATATTTTAATCGATAACGTTAATATAAATGGGGTAATACAAACATGATGATAGTGCTTCATCGGCTGAGCTTTATGCACTCCTTTCGTCACTTAGCAATATACCTATAAAACAAAATATTGCAGTAACAGGATCTATAAACCAAAAAGGAGATATACAAGTTGTCGGAGGAATAAGTGAAAAGGTGGAAGGTTTTTACACAATCTGTAAGATTAAGGGATTGGTAGAAGGTCAAGGAGTTATTATACCAAAGCAAAACTTCAAAAATCTTGTGCTCTCAGATGAATTAAACGAAGAAATAAAATCAGGTAGATTTAAGATTCATACAGTAGAGAGGGTTGAAGAGGCATTTGAGATATTGACTGATACAAAATTTGATAAAGTCAAAGAAAAAGTAAAAAATAAACTTCAAAGCTTTAGCAAAATTCAAACTAAGCCTAAGGAAAAAAATTAA
Organism: Metaclostridioides mangenotii; assembly: GCF_017873185.1. Taxonomy (GTDB): domain Bacteria; phylum Bacillota; class Clostridia; order Peptostreptococcales; family Peptostreptococcaceae; genus Metaclostridioides; species Metaclostridioides mangenotii. Next base: position 182,583 of record NZ_JAGGJX010000005.1, on the reverse strand, counting down.
ATATCTTTTAAAACTAATTAAACATAAATTATCTAGTATTTATTGTATAATAAAAAGCAAAGACTTATATAGTTTTTGCTTTTTATATTTTGATATATGTATTTTAAGGTATTTTATATGTGAATGATGAAAATGGAGATGATTATATATGAAAAAAAGAACGAAAAATAAAAAAGATGTAAATACGATATTAGATAAATTAGAAGGACTATATCCAGATGCCGAATGTGAGTTAAACTACACTACACCATTTGAGCTTTTAATAGCCACAATACTGTCTGCTCAATGTACAGATGTTAGGGTAAACAAGGTGACAGCTGAAATGTTTAAAAAATATAATACGCCAGAAGCATTTGCAAAACTTAGCTTAGAAGAGATTAGTGAAGAAATAAAGACTTGTGGTCTTTACAAAAGTAAATCTCAGAAAATAAAAGATACCTCTATACAAATATGTGAAAACTACAGTGGCGAAGTTCCAGAAACTCTAGAAGAATTAATTAAACTTCCAGGGGTAGGGAGAAAGACTGCAGGAGTAGTTTTAAGCAATGCTTTTGGACAACCAGCTATAGCAGTCGATACTCATGTTTTTAGGGTCGCTAATAGAATTGGTATTGTAGATGAGCCGACTCCTGAAAAGACAGAGTTTGCACTTATGAAGGCTATTCCAAAAGAAAGATGGTCAAAGTCGCATCATACAATAATTTTTCACGGAAGAAGAATGTGTAAAGCTAGAAAACCAGAATGTGAAGAATGCAATATAACTGAGTACTGTAATTTCTACAAAGAAATCAATAAGTAATAAAAATAGATGATGAAATTAAAGAAATAATTAGGGAGTGGTGAACTTTAAATTAAGTTTTATTTTTAGTGGGGGATTTTTCTGTTATAATATTACTAGTTGAAATTTTTGATAAAGGAATTTATACTATTAAAGATTAGATTTCATACATGAACTTATATATTATATATTAATTGTTTTATTATTTAGGAGGAAGAATGTCATTAAATATAGTTTTAGTTGAACCAGAAATACCACAAAATACAGGAAACATAATTAGAACTTGTGCTGCAACAGGTTCTACACTTCATTTAATCAAACCACTTGGATTTTCTTTAGATGATAAACACTTAAAGCGCTCTGGGCTTGACTATTGGGATATAGCTAATATACAATATTACAATAGCTTTGAAGAATTACAGGCTAAATATCCAGAAGGAAAATTTTTCTTTTCGACAACAAAAGCTGATAAAAACCACTCAGAAGTTGATTATGGGGATGGGTGTTTTATTGTTTTTGGCAAAGAAACAAAAGGATTACCGGAGTCTTTGTTGAAAGAAAATAAAGAGGGATGTATAAGAGTGCCTATGCTAAATATAGAAAAGGCGAGATCTCTTAATTTATCAAATGCAGTTGCTATTGTAGCTTATGAAGCACTTAGACAATTAGGGTATCCAGATTTAAGATAATTTAAATTATAAATTCGTTTAGAAAGGAGATATCAAATGAGCAACATTAAAATAATATGTGATAGTTTATCCGATGTTCCAGATGATATACTTAAAAAATATGACATAGATCTTATGCCACTAACGGTTATCTTAGATGGACATGAGTATAGAGATCGAGTAGATATAACAGGTGATGAATTTTACAAAAAACTTAGAGAAAAAGACACTTATGCGAAGACTTCCCAAATTACATATGCACAATTTAAAGAAGTTTTTGAAAAATATATAGAAGAAGGAAAAGACATTCTTTATATAGCTGGATCAGCTGCAGCTACAGGTACATACCAAAGCGCAATTATGGCAAAAGGGGATTTAGAAGGCAATATATACGCATTTGATTCCAACTCTGTATCTTTTGGGGCAGGTGTTTTAGTAAAAGAAGCAGGGAGACTTTTGTCTGAAGGTAAAAGTATTGAAGAGATAATTTCAGCATTAGAAGTCTTACGTGATGAGACTTTTGTAATCTTCTCTGTAGATGCATTAGATCATCTACAAAAAGGAGGAAGAATTTCTTCTACAAAAGCCTCGATAGGTAATATTTTAAGTATTAAGCCAATACTTGAAGTTAAAGATGGACTTGTTTCTCATGCATCTCAAGTTAGAGGAAAGAAAAATGTAATTTCTAAAATTTTAGAGATAATAGAAGAAAATTGTGGAAGCGACCTATCAGACCAAGTTGTTAATATAGGATACAGCGATGATATTAAGGAAAAAGAACAACTTACAAAAATGTTAACAGATAAATTTAATCCAAAAGAAATAATGTTCTTCCAAATAGGATCTTGTATAGGGGCACATTCAGGTCCTGGAGTTACTGGAGTTATATGTAAGAGAAAGAAATAATATAAATTATATAATTAAAAAGATGGATGATATACAGCTTTAGGCATTTTATTTAGATGCGTTATTTGCAATATATCATCTTTTTTATTCAAGAAATAGATAAGGCAATAATTTTGAGGTTGGGGGAAGGATTAGAAGATGAAGTTTACAAAAAAGCCTTTTGTAGTTGAGGGTGATTTAGCTTTAGCATTAGTCGATAAGAGATTGCCCAAAAGTATGGAAGAAGATTTAGCGAGAAGAAACATTGAATTAATAAAAACAATCGAATGTAAGGAAGTCTATGAAAGTATTAACTGCCACCCAGATATTTGTATTTGCAATTTAGGCAATGGCGATATTGTTGTAGAGCCAAGTATGTATAATCGTTATAAAAGCATACTTAAAAAATACAATTTCAATGTAATTAAAGGTGAAACTTGGCTAAAAGGTAAATATCCACACGATATAGCTTATAATGTAGCTATTGTGGGAGATTATGCTATACATAACTTTAAGCATACTGATAAAAAAATTATGGAGTTTATTAACAATAAGGGACTTAAAAAAATAAATGTAGAACAGGGTTATACGAAATGTTCAATTTGTATAGTTGACGATAAATCTGTAATTACATCTGATAATGGGATTTATAATAAGCTCAATGAGACTGAAATAGATTGTCTATTAATTGAACCAGGTTATATTGAACTATTTGATATGAATTATGGTTTTATTGGTGGATGTTCTGGACTTATATCAAATGACAAACTAGCTTTCTTTGGAGATGTTAGAAAACATCCTAGCTATAATGATATTAAGTTATTTTTGGATGGAAAAGATAAAGAAATAGTTGTTCTTAGTGAAGAAAGCTTATTGGATTTAGGGTCATTAGTACCGCTTATGATAAAACAAGTAGCAGTGAATTAAAAAATTATTAAATAAAAGAAAATAAATGCTGAAAAACAATATTAAATTATTGAAAAACAATAATAAATATGCTATCCTTAGTATATAAAAATAAATTGAGGAGATGATATTTATGGAAACTCGTTTTTTTAGAAATATGTTATCAACAATTTTACATTTTTCTTTAGTGTTAACACCAATTTTAGGGATAGTTTTATTGGGTATGGAATTAAATAAAATTGTATTAAGTGGATTTACATTAAGTAAAGTTATTTTATTTATTTTATTTGTAGTATATATTATTGGATTTTTTGTTATTATTTTAAATTTAAATTTGATAGTAAAAAGTATTGAAAATACACCCTTTATTAAAGAGAATGTAAATAGATTTAAGATAATAGGTTATTTTTTAAGCGCACATTTGGCTGTTGAATTTATAAGACCTAGAGAAGGGCATGTTATGTGGATTATTGGGATCCATAAATGGGGTATTACTCCATCTACTATTTTTTATATTATTTTAGCATTATTACCGTTCGTAATAGCAGAAGTATTTGATAAAGCGATTAATATAAAAGACGAAAATGATTTAACTATTTAGGAGGAGATATTATGGCGATCGTAGTTAACTTAGATGTAATAATGGCAAAAAGAAAAATATCTCTAAAAGATTTAGCAGAAAAAGTTGATATCACCAATTCAAACTTATCTATACTGAAAACTAATAAAGCCAAAGCTATTAGGTTTTCAACATTGAATGAAATATGTAAGGCTTTGGACTGTCAGCCTGCAGATATACTTGAATATATAGAGGACGAAGAGATTGAAGAAGTTGAATAAAATACTAAGTTATAAATATAGTTATTATCTAATTATTAAAAACTAGAATCATCTTCAAAGAGAGTAAACTAACAAAGTAAAAACTTTTTAGTTTGCTCTCTTTTGTATTTTGTAAAAAAATGTATTAAAATTTATAAATAATAAAATTTTTATGTATCTTAAACTAAATCAAAAAATGTATAAATTTATTAAAATTATAAGTAATATTTTAGATTTATTTATTAACTTTGATAATATTGTATAAAATTAGTCTGGTTTGTAAAAAATGATAATGAGTTGTAACAATATCTTATATTATTTTTATATTTACTAAGTTTTATACTGCACTAAAATAAACTTTTTTCATATTATAAAAATAACACTACAATAATGCAGAGATGGCCGACAAGAAGGGAGCGATGAAGTTGATAAGCAAAGATAAAATTTCGGATAAGAAGTTTTATAGCAACAACATCAATAATAAATTAATATATACAAACGGGATAGTAGAGGTAGTAACTAGTTCGGGAAAAAATGAAGTTATATCTAGAAAAGTTATTGACGATAAAGTTTTTAGTAGCGAGGGCCTGAATCTAGATGAAATAACAGAGAGAATAACTAATAAAATTATAAAAATTATGAGAGGTGAGGTTTTAAAAGATTATATACAAAGTCAATATGGAAAAGCTTATCCAAAGGAAATTGACAATATTTACGAGCATTCATTGAAAATATTTAGCAACAAAGAAGTATTCATCAGAGAGACAATATTTATGAGGGTAAGTAATTATATTTTAGAAAATGATTACATAAATATCGACGGATTTATAAAGTTCAGGATGAAGGAATTTATAAAATATATCTCTGCAATAGCTGACATTTCTTTGGAGGAATACTTAATAAACAGAGATCACGAAGAATTTATAAGAGTACTTAAGTACTTTATAGATACTCAAGATGTAAAGATCGATCTGTTAAAAGTCCATATAATGGAGGATAACAGCTTCGTACTTTATGATAAAAATGGTGACAAAATAGATAGTATAGATGATGAAGATATTATAAATATGGTTATTAGAGAAAACTTAAACTACGAAGATTTCTTGATAAGTACTCTTCTTTCACTATGCCCTCGAAAAATTGAAGTAATGGATACATTAAATAGCAATAGTTCAAAAGAGATTATAGATACTTTGAAGTCTATTTTTGAAAATAGGATAGATATAATATCTAATAACTAATATATCTAGAATAAATTAGTTATCGATTCATTTTATATTTATTCAAGTAAAGGAATTGTGTTTTAATCTAATTCTAATAAATTAAACCTTTTTAATTAAAGTCACATGGCATATAATTGTATAGTAGAATTATGATAGTATACAAAAGATAAGGAGATTTAGTCATGGACAATTTGATAAAAATACTAATATTGGCATCTATAGGTGGGGTTATTGGATATATTACCAATGTCGTTGCAATCAGGCTTATTTTTAGGCCAATTAAAGCTATAAAAATACCAATTTTAAATATAGAAATAATAGGGCTAATACCAAAAAGAAGAGAAGAAATTGCAACTAACATAGCTAAAATAGTTGAGGAAGAATTTATATCACTTGATGAAATACTAGACAACGTAATCACTGAAGATGATAAAGATGAAGTAGTGATTTATATAAAATCTAGGATTAGTGTTCTGCTGAATGAAAAAATTTCATATGTGCCATCAGGTATTAAAAAACTTATAGAGGGATATCTTAATGATATGGTAGAAGAAGAGGTAAAAAATAGCATAGACGATTTAAGTAAAGGTATGATGGCAAAGGCAAGTGAGCGCATAAATATTCAAGAAATGATTGAAGGGAAAATTAATGAACTAGACTTATTAGTTTTAGAAGATCTAATAATAAGTGTAGCAAAAAAAGAATTGAAGCACATAGAGTTCTTAGGACTTGTTTTAGGATTCTTGATAGGAATCGTTCAAGGACTAATAGTTGTGTTTATGTAGTTTATAATAAAAATAATCAAAATTACAAAAAATTAATATAAATATTATAATAATCGAATAAAATTTAAAAAAAATGTAAAAATATCAATAAAATATTATTGACGACTGGAATTTTTTCTGATACAATTTGAAATAACATTTAAGATAATACGCAATGAAAAGGAAAAGTAGATTAGAAACCATTTTTAGAGAAATTGGGTCTTGGCTGAAAGCCCATTTAATAGGTCTATTCGAAAAACTACCTTGGAGCGGAATGTGAGTAGCTTTGTAAAAGCATTCGGATGACTACCTTATAGTCAACAAGAGGACTGCAGTTAGCTGTATGTCAACTTGGGTGGAACCGCGATATTACAGTCGCCCCAAATATATATTTGGGGCGATTTTTTGATTTTTAATATAAATATAAACAGGAGGAATTACTATGATAAAAGTTGCATTAAAAGACGGATCAATCAAGGAATTCGAAAGTGGAATTTCAGTTATAGATGTAGCTAAATCGATAAGTGAAGGTTTAGCTAGAAATATATTAGCAGCATCAGTAGACGGAGAATTAGTAGGTTTAGACTACGCTTTAGATAAAGACTGTGAACTTAACTTATTTAAATTTGAAGATGAAGAAGGAAAGGATGTATTCAGACATACATCTGCACATATACTTGCTCAAGCATTAAAAAGATTATATCCAGAGGTTAAACTTGCTATAGGGCCAAGTATAGAAAATGGTTTCTACTACGATATGGATATGGAGCATAGACTTATTCCAGAAGATCTAGAAAAATTAGAAGCTGAAATGAAAAAGATCGTTAAAGAAGATCTAAAGCCAGAGAGAATGGAACTTCCTAGAGACGAAGCTATCGAGCTAATGAAGAAACATGGTGAAGACTACAAGGTAGAGCTTATATCTGATCTTCCAGATGGTGAAATAATCTCTTTCTACAAGCAAGGTGATTTTATAGATTTATGTAGAGGGCCACACCTTCCATCAACTAAGAAAGTTAAAGCTATAAAACTTTTAAGTATAGCAGGAGCTTACTGGCGTGGAGATGAAAAGAACAAGATGCTTCAAAGAATATACGGTATATCTTTCGAGAAGAATAAAGATTTAGAAGAGTACCTACACTTATTAGAAGAAGCTAAAAAGAGAGACCACAGAAAAATAGGAAAAGAATTAGACCTATTTATGATGCCAGAAGAGGGACCAGGATTCCCTTTATTCTTACCAAAAGGTATGGAACTTAAAAATGAACTTATGAAGTATTGGAGAGAAGTTCACAAGAGATATGAGTATGTTGAAATAGAAACTCCAATAATATTAAATAAACAACTTTGGGAAACTTCAGGTCACTGGTTCCACTACAAAGAAAATATGTACACTGTACAAATAGATGATGAAGATTATGCAATAAAGCCAATGAACTGTCCAGGATCACTTATATTCTACAACCATAAACAACATTCATACAGAGATTTCCCAATGAGAGTTGGAGAAGTTGGTAGAGTTCATAGACATGAGTTATCAGGAGCACTTCATGGACTTATGAGAGTTAGAGCATTCACTCAAGATGACGCGCATATATTCATGTTGCCAGAGCAAATTAAAGACGAGATAAAAGGTGTAGTTGCACTTATAGATGAGCTATACAAAACTTTCGGATTTGAATATCACTTAGAGTTATCAACTAGACCAGACAACTCAATGGGTAGTGATGAAGAATGGTCAAATGCAGAAAACGGGCTAAGAGAAGCTTTAGAGGAATTAAACCTTCCATATATACTAAATGAAGGGGATGGAGCTTTCTATGGACCGAAGATAGACTTCCACTTAAAAGACTGCTTAGGAAGAAGTTGGCAATGTGGAACTATCCAATTAGATATGCAATTACCTCAAAGATTTGATATTACTTATATAGGTCAAGATGGTGAAAAACACAGACCAGTAATGATCCATAGAGTTGCACTTGGAAGTATAGAGAGATTTATAGGTATACTTATAGAGCAATATGCTGGTAAATTCCCGGTTTGGTTATCACCAACTCAAGTTAAGGTACTACCTATATCTGATAAATATATAGACTATGCTAATGAAATAAAAGACACTCTTTACAAGCAAAATATAAGAGTAGAATTAGATGATAGAGCAGAAAAGATAGGATTTAAGATAAGAGAAGCTCAACTTGAAAAAGTTCCTTACATGATAATAGTAGGAGAAAAAGAAGTTGAAGAGAAAAACATCTCTGTTAGATCTAGAGATAAAGGTGAACTAGGAAACATAAGCTTAGATGAATTTATCTCAAATATAAACAATCAAGTTGCATCAAGAGAAAATGTAGAACTTGATTAATTAACTCGCTAGAACATATTTTATATACTAAAAAGCTGTGTATTACTTATATGTTAGTTTACAATAACTAACAAGGTGTACGCAGCTTTTTAAATGCAAATAATTAAGACTGCAAGTAAAAAGATTTAAATTAGAAATTAAATCTATTTATTATATAACTTAGGGAATAGGAGGTTATATAATAAATAGAAATGATTTTTAGTTATCATATAAAAAATAAATACAAAAATGTGTCCACTTTTACTGGTTAAATTCGTTAGAATATATAAGTAAAAATATGGTATAATACTAAGTTAATACCAAAAAAAGTAGAGGAGAAGTGAACATAATGAAAAACATAAGAAAAATAGCAAATTCAACTAAATCATTAATTTTTCCAGCTATAATATTGCTTCTTTTAATCTTGGTAATTCAGCCAGAAAATATTAGTGGGGCTATGTATCCTACTTATAAAGTTAGAGATTATGTAGTTATAAAATAAAATCTCGACCTTAAATAAATTGATTAAAAGAGGTGGGGCATTGCAATTAGTAAAATATAATACAAAAGAAGTCCAAGGAAAATTATAGTAATTGTCCATGAACTTCTTTTTTATCTATTTAAATTAAAATCATTTAAATTAATTTAGATACATTATTTGAAATCTAATTTGCAGCCTCTTTCCTTATTAAAGACTTAAGCTCTTCGTGAGTCATAGTTTCGTTTTCAAACAGATGATTAGCCAAAATATCGAGGTCATTTCTGTTGCTAGTAAGCAATTCAATAGTTTCGTTATAGCAATTTTGAACTATTTTATTAGCTTCAATTTGTATCCTTTCAGACATAAAAGTCTTATCATTGCCGTCGATAGTCATAAACCCGAGATCGCTCATTCCATATTCACAAACCATTTGATTTGCAATTTCAGTAACTTTTTTTAGATCGTCCTTAGCTCCTGTAGATTTATGATTAAAAATAATCTCTTCGGCAGCTTTACCAGCAAGTAAGATTTTGATTTTTCCTATAAGTTCTTCCTTAGTATAGATGTATCTATCTTCATCAGGTAGTTGAAGTACATATCCTAAAGCCTGACCTCTAGGAACTATAGAAACTTTTTGTATAGGGGTTATACCTATGATGTCACTTACCAGAGCATGACCTGATTCATGGAACGAAACAATTTTCTTTTCTCTCTCTATCAATGAAGAACTTTTAGATTCTAGTCCCGCAATAACTCTTTCTAGAGCTTTATCAAAATGAAGAGAAGTAATATGTTCACTATTTTCTCTAACAGCGAATATAGCAGCTTCATTAGCTATATTTGATAAATGGGCACCATTAAAACCGTGTGTTTTTTTAGCTAAAGTTTCAAGATTTACAGATTTATCAATAGGCTTGTTATCTGTATGTACCTTTAATATCTCGAATCTTGTGTGATAGTTTGGAGCGCCCATGTGTATATGTCTGTCAAATCTTCCAGGTCTAATTAACGCTTCATCAAGTAAGTCCATTCTATTTGTAGCGCCTATAACTAATACATTTGAATCTTTATTGAAACCATCCATCTCTACGAGTAGTTGGTTTAATGTTTGGTCCTTTTCATTATTGCTCTCCATATGTCTTTTTACACCAATAGCATCAATCTCGTCTATAAATATAATACTAGGTGCATCTTTTCTTGCTTTTTCAAATAGAGCTCTAACTCTCTTTGCACCGACTCCAACATATTTTTCAACAAACTCAGAACCAGTGATATTGAAAAAGGCGGAGTTGGTTTCTCCAGCTACAGCTGAAGCAAGTAGCGTTTTACCTGTCCCTGGAGGTCCATAAAATAATACACCCTTAGGAATTTTTGCACCCATTTTTTTATACTTATCAGGTGATCTCATAAAATCGACTATTTCGAATAGCTCTTCTTTAACTTCCTCAAGTCCTGCTACATCTTTAAATGTAGTTTTGGGATGTGTTGAGTAAGCGTCATCGTTTTTCTCTTCTTTTTCTAACTTGGTCTGTGCAAATGCAGGCACAGGGTTTTTAATTTTTTTGAAAAAATTGTTTAACATATTCATTATAAACACCTCTGGTAATTAATTATTTGATGTCTTTATATTTTCCATATTTAAGATATTTTATTATTATTTTCATTGGTAATTTAAGGCATATACTTTTTGTGTAAAATATGGGATAATAAAATAATGAAAATACAAATGATTAATGTGCATAGATCAAAAAAAAAATAAAAAAAACTTGCATATATTCATTATAAATGGTATAGTATATGAGGAAAAGAAATAAAGAAGAAGTCCGCTTCTCACCTTGCAACGAAAGTTAGCAAGGTATATATAAGTTAAAGCCTAATGTGTAAATTTTAGAGCTTTATTATTTAGAGACTTATATGGCGGATGATTATATCATTCGCCATTATTTATATAAAAAAACGGAGGTGTCTAACAATTAGCAAAGAGTTAGCAATCAATGAGCAAATAAGAGACAAAGAGGTAAGACTTCTATCATCTAATGGAGATCAACTTGGGATAGTGGCTTTAAAAGAAGCACAATCTATGGCAGATGAGCAAAATTTGGACTTGGTTCAAATTTCACCAAATGCAAAACCATCAGTGTGTAAGATAATGGACTATGGTAAATTTAGATATGAGCAATCTAGAAAAGAAAAAGAAGCTAAGAAAAAGCAAAAAATAGTGAGCCTTAAAGAAGTAAGACTTAGACCGGGTATTGAGGAAAATGATTTAAATACTAAAGCCAATAACGCTATTAAATTCCTTAAAAAAGGGGATAAAGTCAAAGTTGAACTTAGATTTAGAGGAAGAGAACTAGGACATAAAGATTTAGGAAAAGTAGTTATGCTTAAATTTATAGATATAGTTAAAGAGTTTGGTGAACCAACAAAAGCCCCAGCATTTGAGGGAAATAATATGGTTGTAATTATAGATCCAAAAAAATAGATGTTTAATCGAGAGGAGGAAACACCATGCCTAAAATGAAAACTCATAGAGGTGCAGCAAAGAGACTTAAGAAAACAGGAAGCGGAAAGTTAAAGAGAGCTAAAGCTTACAAGAAACATATATTAACTAAGAAATCTGCTAAAAGAAAAATGAACTTAAGAAAATCTACTCTAGTAAGTGATGGAGATGCTAAAAGAATAGCTCAATTATTACCATACTAAGATCGGATTAATAACATTATAAGAAAATAATAAACATAAGGAAAACATAAAGGAGGTAATAACGATGGCAAGAGTAAAAAAGGCTATGAATGCCCGTAAAAAGCACAAAAAGATATTAAAACTTGCTAAAGGATTCAGAGGATCTAGAAGCAAATTATATAGACCAGCGAATACTTTCGTAATGAAAGCATTAAAGAACGCATATATAGGTAGAAAGTTAAAGAAGAGGGATTTCAGAAAACTTTGGATACAAAGAATAAATGCAGCAGCTAGAATGAATGGTATATCTTATTCAAGATTAATGAATGGATTAAAATTATCTGGCATAGAAGTTAACAGAAAAATGTTATCTGAATTAGCTATACAAGATCCAGAAGGTTTCGCTAAATTAGCAGAGACAGCTAAATCAAAATTAGCTTAATTATAAATTGAATGTTTGATATCATTATAAAAAAACCCTAGAACATCGGTTCTAGGGTTTTTTTATTTAATAAACTAGTATACGTTCTTCACTGAATTCTTCATAGAATTTTGTAGCGACTATTGATTCTAGCACATCTACAAGCGTGTGAACTTCTTCATAAGTATTGTAAAGTGCTATAGGGGCTAGACGAATTACATTTGGTTCTCTATAATCAGGTACTATATTTTTAGCTTTTAATGCAAAAGATATTCTATATGCTTCGTCGTGTACAAGTGAAACATGACCACCACGCATATGATCATCAGTTGGATTAACATAACTATATCTGTATTTAACAAGTCTTTCATCTATTAGATACATTAAATAAGCAGTTATATGTAGAGATTTTTCACGTAAATTATCAAGTCCAGCTTCTTTGTATATCTTAAGTGATCCTTCAAGTGGAGCCATAGAGAGAAGATTTGGAGTACCAGTCTGTAAGCTAGTAGCATTTAACTCAGGTTCATATGTATGTCTTAATAAAAATTGAGTTTCATCCTTATTTCCAAACCATCCAGTTAATCCAGGAACAGTACCAAAGTATTTTTTATTTAAATACACTCCAGCAGTAGCACCAGGCCCAGCAGAAAGGTATTTATAGTTACACCAAACAGCAAAATCAGGCTGGATATTTTCGAAATCATGTGGAACTGAACCGATAGAATGGCAAAGATCCCATCCTATGATGATACCTTTTTTATGAGCAGCATCAGTTAGTTTTTTCATATCTAAGAGTTGAGAGCTACGATATAGTACTGCTGGTAAAAGAATTAACGCTACATCATCTGTCATTGCTTCTATAACTTTATTTTCATCTATAAATTTACCGTCTTGGCTTTTTACAACTTTTACTGTATCTTCAATTTCTAGTCCTTTAAGGCGTACGATACTGTCTACAGCGTATCTATCTGTAGGGAAGTTTAAGTCATCAACAAGTATTTTATACTTCTTATCAGTGGGTTTGTATAAAGTTGAAATTGTTTGATGAATTGTAGATGTTGTCGTTCCAGTGATACAGATTTCTTCAGGTGAAGCATTTATGTGTGGAGCTAAAAGTTCAGCAAGAACATCTGAGTAGCGGAAATAACGACTATCTTCTACATTCCAAATTCCTATTGCATGGTTTTTCCATTGATCTACCATATTATTAAGAGAATCTAAAGCGTCTTTTGAACAAAGCCCCAAAGAGTTACCATCCATATAAATCTTGTTTTCTAACATATAAAATCTTGATCTAAATTTCTTTAAAGGATCCTTTAAGTCGAGTTCTAAAGCATAATCCATCCCTAATTTAAAATTTCTATCTAACATTTAATTACCTCCTAAATTTCAAATATATTTATAGAATACAAGTCGATCACTATTTTATTGAAATAATTAACGATCTCTCATAAAATCTAACAAATTAAATACTGCATATTGTTTTACTCCTAAACACTTTTCGATTTAGTTAATTTTTTCGAAAAAGATAAATATGCAATTGAAGCTGTTCCAAGTAATGACACAACAGTCAATAATAATGTACCTGCATTCCATCCTGATACTTCAACTACCTTAGATACTATAGGCGATCCAATAAATATACCTATGTAGTAGAATAAGTATATAATAGAAAATGTTGAGCCTATCAGCGACGGACGTTTAACCATTTTGTTAACTGCAATTGATATCGATGATGAAACAAGGCTTAAACATGCAGAAGCGAAGAAAACCTGCCCTATCAATATACTGTTTGTCAAACGAACAGTTAAAAAACAAGCTACTGAAAGAACAATGTACGATATTAAAGTAAGAGCTACTGGCTTTCCAGTTTTATCAGTAACAAGTCCTGCGATTACGCCAAATGGAACTGCGAATAATCCAAATAAACTAGTAAAATAGTTTGATTTGTCTGGGCTCAAATGATAAACTTGCGTAAATATTTGTGGATAGACAGTAATGAATGTAAAGAGTACAAATGACATACATCCCATTGCAAAAGCTAATAACCAAGTACTTTTATTGCTTGCAGCTTCTCTTAAACCACCTTTTTCCTCTGTGTTAGAATCAGATTCTTCTGGACCATCAAGTAAAAAGTAATAACACAGTATAATAATGAAAGAAGCAATCGCCATTATATACCAGATACTTTTTAGGCCAGTTGATAAGTAAATAGGCCTAAAAATATTCATACCAATCATGGATGCCAAGGCTGAAAATGTACCAAATATACCTATGGCTAGTCCTGCAGATCCATCTCTAAACCAAAAATTAATATAAATCATTGAGACCATCATTATCATTGAGAAAGAAATGCCTTCAATTACTCGGCTTATCAATAGCAATGAAAAGCTATTGCTGATGGCTCCTAATATATTACCTAAAAATAAACAAACCATTATAAACACACTTACTTTTTTAACTCCAAATTTATTAAGAATACCTCCTCCAGGAATTGCTAGAAAAAGTGCAGAAAATGTGAATATCGATGTAAGTAGTGAAGTCTGACTCATACTGATATTCATAGTGCTAGATAATTCATTGAATATTGGGACTATTTTAAGCTGACTTAGAGACAGTACTGTCGCCCCGATATACAGGATTAAAAATTTTATCCATTTGTTTTTGATCATTTATGACCTCCTTGTATAACAATAATTTTTACATTCTTAATACACCTGATTTACTTGATTAAGTCTATTATAGAAAATAAAGAGACATGCTAATATGAAAATTTGAATTATTTTGACAATATTTTTTTACAAATAGAAGATTATTTTATGAAAAAAATGCAAAATAAAAGTACTCTTTAAAAAAAGTACTTGAAAAATTATTAATCGACAGGAGTTATAATACTGTTCTCCAATGGGGAGTTTAAGATGATAGATGTATTTATATGTGCATAGGGCATTAATTCTTCTAAGAGTTCATTCATTTCAGTCACATTTTTAGTAGAGCCTTTTGCTATGTAGTTAATTTTACCGGTAACAGCATGTAATTCAGTAATACATTTTTTAGAAAGCAAAATCTCACATATTTTGTTAAAAGACACTTTAATATCGCTAATATGAATGTAGAAGCTTACATTTAGACCTACAGATTCTGGTGAAACATGATTAGAAAACCTTTTCAAAACGCCCTTTTCAATTAATTTGTTCACACGTTCATTAACACTTGGTCTGCTTAAATTTACTTTAGACGATAGATCCGTTATAGAAATTCTAGAGTCTTCTTGAAGTAAGAGAATTAATTGCTTATCAATGCTATCTAACATAATTTTCCTCCCGTGATTATACATTTATAAAATTTATCCTAAAAAACTAGACTTTTATAGTTTTTTATTGTTATTGTAAAGTTATTTTTTTCTTCAGAAATTTAATATAATAATACGATAATATAATCTTATTGTCAAAGCATACAATACTAGAAGCATTTAGCAAAATAGAGTTATAATAGTAAGCAAAGTGTAAAAAATTATACATAAACTTAACTTTAGATAAGCTATTCAAACATTTGGAATTTACAAAATTGTATACATATCTGTTAAATAAAAGTTAAATAATATAGTAGGAGAATCATCGTATTGTTTTTAGAGAACCTTTGTAATATAATATAGTAATGGTTGAAGGAAGGGGCTAAAAAAGTCGAAATTTATCCTCAACATAATTGAAATTAGGAGGGGCGTTAAATTGAATAAATTGGTAAAAAGACTTCTATCATTAGCAAATAAAATGAAACCAGTTCAGATAATCGTTATTGGATTTGCTTCTGTGATACTAATAGGAAGTCTTTTATTGACATTGCCTATCGCTACACATAGTGGTGAAAGTGTTGGGTTTATAGATGCTTTGTTTACAGCTACTTCTTGTGTTTGCGTCACTGGGCTAGTTGTAGTCGATACAGGTACAACCTGGAATTTGTTTGGGCAGATTATATGTATAACTCTTATACAAGTTGGTGGACTTGGATTTATGACAGTCGCCACGATGTTTGCAATTTTTACAAGAAAAAAGATAAACTTAAAGGAAAGGCTAGTTATACAAGAGTCTCTTAATCAGTTTGATTTATCAGGGCTTGTTAAGCTTGTTAGGTATGTGGTTCTTATAACATTTTCAATAGAAATTATAGGAGCACTTATACTGTCGACTGTTTTTGTACCGCAATTCGGTGCAGTGAAAGGAGCATGGTTTAGTGTATTCCATGCAATATCGGCCTTCTGTAATGCGGGGTTTGACTTATTGGGACCTACATCTGGTAAGTTTACATCGATTACATCATATGTAAACAATGCCACAGTATCTCTTACAATATCGATGCTTATAATATGTGGAGGTCTTGGATATCCTGTAATGTTAAATATCGCAAAGGAAAGAAAGTTTTCTAAATTTAATTTACACACAAAATTAGTATTAATATCAACAGTGACACTTATCTTTGTGGGTATGGCACTGATATTTATAATAGAATATAAAAATCCAGATTCGATAGCACCGCTTGGAATGAAAGGTAAGTTACTAGCATCTTTATTCCAATCAGTAACATCTAGAACAGCTGGATTTAGTACGCTTGACTTGACTGCAATGGATGAGAGCAGTATATTCGTTATGCTTATCCTGATGTTTATTGGGGCATCGCCGGCATCAACCGGTGGTGGTGTTAAGACGACAACACTAGCTGTGCTTATACTTACTGTAAAGAGCTTTATAACTGGGAAATCGGATATAGAAGTATACGAAAGAAGAATTGCACCATCTGTTGTAAAAAAATCATTGGGTATATTTATTGTAGGTATTGCAGCAGCTGTTACAGGAACATTGCTTATTTCAATGACACAGCCTGGATTTAACCTAACTGAATCGGCGTTTGAAGTTGTTTCAGCTTTAGCAACTGTCGGAAGTAGTTTGGCTGGTAGTGCAAACTTAAACCTATTTGGTAAATTATTGATTATTTTCTGTATGTTTATGGGTAGAGTTGGATCGCTTACTATATTTATGGCAGTATTATCTTTTGGCCATAAAAAAAATCAACCGATAAGCTATCCAGATGGTAAAATAATAGTAGGATAAAATAAATTAGTTATTTATGTGGAGGAACATTAAATGAAACAATATATTGTTATTGGATGCGGAAGATTTGGTAGTTCTGTTGCGACAACTATAAGTCTTCTTGGAAATGAAGTTATGGCAATTGATAAAAATAAGGAAATAATACAAAATCTTTCTGATAAAGTTACTCATTCGGTAATTGTAGATGTTACAGACGAGCAGGCTCTTAGATCTCTTGGGCTTGGGAACTTCGATGTAGCTGTAATTTCTATAGGATCCGATATAAGAGCATCTATAATGGCTACTCTTATTGCAAAAGAAATGGGAGTTCCACAGATAATTTGCAAAGCTAAAGATGAGCTTCAAGCAAAAGTTTTCTACAAAATAGGCGCTGATAGAGTTGTATTTCCAGAGAGAGATATGGGAGTAAGGGTTGCACACAACTTAGTTTCAGACAATATACTGGACCATATAGAGCTTGATCCAGAGTATTCTATAGTTGAAATAGTAACTCCGAGTAAGTGGATAGGAAAGACTTTAGTTGACCTAGAACTTAGAGTTAGATATGAGATAACTGTACTTGCAATAAAAACTGGAGACGAGATAAATGTAACTCCATCTCCTGAGGAAAAACTAGAGTTAGGAAGTATACTAGTAGTAATTGGACAAAATTCAAAGATCAGTGAAATTACTTCAGAGAGTCACAGTATGCCTAGGAGAAAATAAGAATGATTAAAATGATAGTAAGTAGGGACAATGAAAAATTAAAATACACAAGGTCGCTACTAAAAGCAAAGAATAGAAATAAAGAGTCTAAATTTATTGTAGAGGGATTTCGTATCCTTACACTTGCTGTAGAGTCGAATTCAGATATAGAGTATATATTTATAAATGAAGATTTTGAAAGTAAAGAAGAACACAAAAAATTAATTAAAGAATTTGAAGCTAGAAAAGTGGATATATACAAGACATCAAATAAAAATTTTAATGAACTTGTGGATACTGAAAATACTCAGGGCATTATAGGTGTTAGAAATTTTGTAACTAAAAATTTAGAAGACAATTTATCAGATGAAAAGTTTATCGTAGTTTTGGACAGGGTACAGGATCCAGGCAATATGGGAACTATTATAAGAACTGCCGATGCTGCTGGAGTTGAGGCAGTAGTAGTTTTAAAAGGAAGTGTAGATATATACAACCCTAAGGTAATTAGATCTACAATGGGCTCTGTATTTTCAATGAAAATTATCTTAGCTGATGAACATGAAGTAGCAGATATTTTAAATGAGAAAAATTTTAACATAGTTTCTAGCTATTTGGATACTAATAATTACTATGATAAAGTTGATTACGGATCAAAAGTAGCCTTAGTTATAGGAAACGAAGCTAATGGCATAAGTGATTTTTTAGTATCAAAGTCAGATACTTTGGTTAAAATACCAATGTATGGAAGTGCTGAATCGCTTAATGCGGCAATCAGTTCTGCGATATTGTTATACGAGATAAAAAAACATTTAGTCTAAATAAATAATCTAAAATATAAAATGACATTATAAACAAATCTAATTTCTGAAATAAGTAGTAATGTCGTTTTTTATTTATGGTAACAAAAAAATAATAATCTAATATATTATGGTTAATCGTAATTATTCCATACTATTGAATAAAATAAAAATTAATGGTATAATTATTAACTAATGTAATACTATATAAATACTGTGAAAGAGATAAGTATTTTGTTTAAACTTAGTACAGAGATAAACACAATAGCTGGAAGTGTTTTCTAAGAACTCAAAAGAAATTCGCTCTGGAGTATGTTAGCTGAAAACAAGTAAGCTATCACGTCTGAACGCGTTAAGTTTTTCGAGTGGTTTTGCGAAAGTATGTAAAACTACTAGGGTGGTACCGCGAAACTATAGTCTTTCGTCCCTAGCTGGGATGAGGGGCTTTTTTTATATAAAAAAATAGAAAGGGTGATATTGATGCAACAAAAACTGCTAGATTTACAAGATGTAGCTTTGAAAGAAATTAGAGAAGCTTGCAGTATGGACGATGTAGAAAACCTTATAGTAAAGTACCTGGGTAAAAAAGGTGAATTAAGGTCAATACTTAAAGGTATGGGAAAACTATCTGAGGAAGAGAGACCTGTAATAGGTAAAGTAGGAAATGAAGTAAGAGATGAAATAGAAGATAGTTTAGCTACTAAGAAAGATGAATTAAAAGAGATAGTCAAAAAAGAGAAACTTTCTAAAGAAGTCATAGATGTTACTTTACCTGGTAAAAAATACGAAATAGGTAAAAAACACCCTATTACTCAAATTATTGATGAAGTTTCAGAAATATTTATCGGTATGGGATTCTCAATAGCAGAAGGTCCTGAGATGGATACAGTTGGCAATAACTTTGATGCGTTAAATGCTCCAAAAGATCATCCATCTAGAGATATGACAGATACATTTTATATAAGTGATGATTTACTTCTTAGAACACAAACATCTCCAGTTCAGGTGAGAACTATGAGAAATTCAGAGCTACCTATAAAGATAATTTCTCCAGGGAGATGTTTTAGAAGAGATACTCCTGATGCTACACATTCACCAATGTTCCACCAAATAGAAGGTATGGTAGTTGGAAAAGATGTTACTATGGCGCAATTAAAATGGACTCTTGACGCATTTGTAAAGAAATTATTCGGAGAAGATACTAAGACTAAATTTAGACCTCACAACTTCCCTTTTACAGAGCCAAGTGCAGAAGTTGATATAACTTGCTTTAAATGTGGTGGGAAAGGTTGCCCTACATGCAAACAAGAAGGTTGGATAGAGATATTAGGTTGTGGTATGGTTCACCCTAATGTACTTAAAAACTGTGGAGTAGATCCAGAAGTTTATAGTGGTTTTGCATTTGGAGTTGGAGTTGAAAGACTTGCAATGTTTAAATACGAGATAGATGATATAAGATTATTATTCGAAAATAATAAAAGATTTTTAAATCAATTTTAATAGGGAGGTTTTTATATGTTAGTACCTTTAAAATGGCTAAGAGACTACGTTGATATAGATATAGATGTAAATGAATTCGCTGACAAGATGACTATGTCAGGAAGTAAAGTTGAAAAAGTGGATTTCTACGGAGAAGATATTGAGAATGTCTTAGTAGGAAAAATACTTGAGATAAAGCAACATGAAAATGCAGATAAACTCATAGTTACAAAAGTAGATATAGGTAAAGAAGTTATACAAATAGTAACTGGTGCCGAAAATGTATCTGAGGGAGATTATATTCCTGTTGCGGTACATGGAGCTAAGCTACCAGGTGGAGTAAAAATAAAGACTGGTAAGCTCAGAGGAGAAGTCTCTGAGGGGATGATGTGTTCAGCTGAAGAGTTAGGAATAGATCCTCACTATGTAAAAGAAAATAGTAAAGATGGAATCTTAATACTAGATTATGAAGAGTCATATGAGCTAGGTAAAGATGTAAGAGAAGTCCTTGGATTAAATGATGCTCTTATAGAATTTGAGATAACATCAAATAGACCAGACTGTAGGTGCATACTAGGAATAGCTAGAGAAGCAGCAGTTACTCTAGGTAAGAGGAAAAAGTATCCAGCAGTAGTTGTAGAAGAGAGCGAAGAAGAAATAAAATTTGATATAAATATAGAAAATCCAGATTTATGTAGAAGATACACTGCTAGAATGGTTAAGGATGTTAAGATAGAAGCCTCTCCATACTGGATGCAAAGAAAGCTTATTGAGGCAGGGGTAAGACCTATAAACAACATAGTAGATATTACAAATTATGTTATGTTAGAGATGGGGCAACCAATGCACGCATTCGATTTAAAACAAGTCTCTACTGGAAAAATAATAGTTAGAAATGCTGAAGAGGGAGAAAAATTTGTAACTCTAGATGATACAGAGAGAGAATTAGATAAGGATATGCTTGTTATAACAAATGGCGAGCGTACACTTGCCCTTGCAGGCGTTATGGGTGGAGCTAATTCAGAAGTTACAGATAATACAACTGAAATCTTATTTGAAAGTGCGAATTTTAAAGCAGAAAATGTAAGAGCTACATCTAAAAGACTAGGTCTTAGAACTGAGTCTTCCTCTAGATTTGAAAAAGGGATAGATCAAGACTTAGCATCTTTAGCAGTAGATAGAGCCGCTCAACTTGTCGAACTATTAGGGGCAGGAAAGGTCTTAAAAGGCGTTGTAGATGAGTACCCTACAAAGCATGAATCTAAGAGCATAACTGTAAGTGTTGATAGAATCAACAAGCTTATAGGAATTGAAATACCAGCTAACGAAATGGTAGATATTTTAGAAGCGCTAGAATTTAAATGTATTTTAACACCATCAAATGAAATCTTGGCAGAAGTGCCAAGTTATAGATTAGATATGGAGCAAGAAGCAGATTTTGTTGAAGAGATAGCTAGAATTTACGGTTACGATAAAATACCTGCTCTAGAGCTTGAGGGAAACCCGACACTAGGTATAAAAACTGACAAACAAAAGTTTGGCGATGTAATAAAATATACATCAACTGCTTTAGGATTAGATGAAATACTTACTTATTCTTTTGTAAGTCCAAAAGGAATTGAAAAAATAAATGAGCCAAAAGATAGCTCTAAACATAATTTTGTAAAAATACTTAACCCACTTGGTGAAGAGACATCTGTAATGAGAACAACTCTTATACCAAATATGTTAGATGTAGTAGCTACAAATATTTCTCATAGAGTTGAAGAACTATCTGCATTTGAATACGGACATATATTTGAAGAGGCTGATGTGGAGCCAAAACAATTTGGTAGACTTTGTATAGGAATGTATGGAAAAGGAAAAGACTTCTTTACTTTAAAGGGAATAGTAGAAACTATATTAGAAAAAATCGGGTTTAAAGGATACGAAATTGAACCAGAAAATAATAATACTACTTTCCACCCGGGAAGATGTGCTAAAATAGTATATAACAACAAAAATATTGGTACATTAGGTGAGTTACATCCTGATGTAATAGAAAATTACGACTTAGGTCAAAGAGTGTATGTTGCAGAAATAGAGACTGACTTTGTATTTGATAACTCTGACAAGACTGTGTTATACAAGCCGCTCCCAAAATATCCATCGACTTCAAGAGAT
The DNA here is from genome assembly GCF_017873185.1 of Metaclostridioides mangenotii. Taxonomy (GTDB): domain Bacteria; phylum Bacillota; class Clostridia; order Peptostreptococcales; family Peptostreptococcaceae; genus Metaclostridioides; species Metaclostridioides mangenotii. The sequence continues at coordinate 160,384 of NZ_JAGGJX010000005.1, read as the reverse complement.
ATAGCCTTAGTAGTTAAGGATAGTATTTATGTAAAACAGATTGATGATATAATAAGTGCAAATGGTAAAGGTTTAGTTGAAGACTTCAAACTATTCGACGTTTATACAGGAGATCAAATAGAAAAAGGATACAAGTCAATAGCGTATTCTATAACATATAGAAGTAAAGATAGAACTTTGACTGATGAAGATGTAGCTAAGGTGCATGATAAGATATTGAGTGAGTTGAGTGAGAAACTAGACGCCAACTTAAGATCAAACTAACGCCTAGTGTAAGGGGGTTTAGTATGAATAAAGTAGTAGTCAAAATTAATGGATCTGATTATACGATGGTAGGAGATAATTCTGAGTCGTATATGATAAAAGTAGCTGATTTTGTAGATCAAGAGATGGGAAAGATTGTTGAGCATAATCCTAGGTTAAGTCTGTCACAAGCAGGGATTTTAACCGCATTAAACATTGCTAACCTACTATTTGAATGTTCAAGTGAAAACGACAACTTGGTCAAAGAAAATGAAGAACTTAGTAAAAATACTAACTCTGCTGATGAAGATTTAAAAAAACAGATAGCCGAATTAGAAGAGAAATTAAAGGCTAAATCAGAAGAATGTGGAAACAAAGATTCTGAGATTATAGAACTTAATGAGAGTATAATATCTATAAAAGAGAATAAGGGCAATAATGCCAGCAATGATGAATTCAAAAATAAGTACGAAGTATTAGAAAAAGAAGTTGCAGAAGCAAAGGAAAGAGCGAAGATATCTGATAAACTAGCTTCTGAATTTCAAAATAAAGCTTATGAGTTGCAGCTAAAATTCACTGAATTAGAAAACTCAATGAATAAATAATAGGCTAAAGTGGTATCAGTAAAAATATTTTTTGTATATTTACAGAAATGGGGGAGCTGTCTCAAATTAAGGAGATAGCTCTTTCCTGTATAATAAAATGATATGGAAGCAGGTAATATGAAAACTAATAAAAACACAAAAGACATTGAATTGCTCGCTCCAGTAGGGTCATTTGAAGCTCTAAAAGCAGCTGTACAAAATGGTGCAAATGCTGTTTATTTAGGTGGAAAAGATTTTAGTGCGAGAGCATCGGCAAATAACTTTGATAGGGAAGAATTAATTGAAGCAGTAAAGTATAGCCATATTAGAGGTGTGCAAGTATTTATAACAGTAAATACACTTATCAAACAGAGAGAAATAGAAGATTTTATAGAATATATAAAATTTTTATACGATATTGATGTAGATGCACTTATAATACAGGATATCGGTATAGCAAAACTAGTTAAAGGACTTCTTCCGGATTTTGAATTACACGCAAGTACTCAGATGGTTGCACATTCTTTAGAAGATGTAAAATATCTGAGTAGTGTGGGATTTGATAGAGTAGTTTTAGCTAGAGAGCTAAACGTAAGTGAAATTAGGCATATTTGCGACAATACAGATGCAGATATAGAAGTATTTGTACATGGAGCTCTATGTGTATGTTATTCAGGACAATGCTTGATGAGCAGTATGCTTGGAAATCGATCAGGAAATAGGGGAAGATGTGCACAGCCTTGTAGACAGATGTACAAACTTATAGATATAGATACCGGAAAAGTTATAAATGAAGATGGAGATTATCTGTTGAGCACGAGAGATTTAAATTCAATAGAAGATATAGATAAAGTTATAGATGCAGGTGTTTATTCACTTAAGATAGAAGGTAGAATGAAGAAACCTGAGTATGTAGCAACAGTAGTATCTAGTTATAGACAAGCTGTAAATGATTATCTAGAAAATGGGGATTTCCATGTATCTGAAAATACAATGGAAAATTTATACACTATATTTAATAGAAGATTTACTAAAGGCCATTTGCTTGGAGATATTGGAGATGACCTTATGAATAGGGAAAAACCAAACAACCAAGGTCTTTATATCGGAAAAGTAATGGATTGCAATAGAAAGTCAAAGAGGCTTAGATTGATGCTTGAAGGTACTCTCAAAAAAGGGGACGGCATAAATTTAGGTGGAGGAACTATTGGTAGAATAATTAAAGATAAGGAAATTTTTGATATAGGATACAAAGGTGAGATCATAGAGCTAGACTTTATAGGTGAGGCAAAGAGAAATCAAAAGATATTTAAGACTTCTGATGGAGAACTTTTGGAGAAAGTCAGAGAAACTTTTAAAGATGATAAAGAGTTTGTTAAGATACCAGTAGAGGCAGATATTGAGATTAAGCTAGGGAAAATTCCTGTTATTACTATGAAGGACTTAATGGGAAATTCAGCTGCTGTTCAAGGTGAGAATCCTGTAGAAGAAGCTATAAAAGTTGCACTTAGCGAAGATAAGGTAAAGACTCAACTTGTAAAACTAGGAAATACACCGTATATTATGCACAATGTAAATATTGATCTTGATAATAATATAAGTATGTCTATAAGTGCTTTGAATAAGATGAGAAGAGAATGTATCGAACTTTTGAGTAAAAAAAGATTAGAAGTACAAGGTAGAAAATTCAAAGATAAGAATATTGAATACAGTGCAAAACCTGCAAATAGAGGTAGTGGAAAAGCCAGTAAATTGAGAGTAAAAGTTAAGAACATAGATCAATTAAATGCAGTATTGGGATATAATTTGGACATTATCTACTATGAAGATATATATACATTAGAAGAGGCAATTAAGGTTTCAGAAAAATCAGGAGAGAAAATAGTATACTCAGCTCCAAGGATTATAAGAAATGGCGAATTTGAATTAATATCTAAATTTAAAGAGACTACTGATAAAATAGGCGTTCAAGTAAGTACATGGGGATCACTTGGTGTTTTTGATGAAAATGAAAAGTATGTAGATTACTATCTAAACTCATTTAATAGTGAATCATTAAATTACTTTAACGGCCAAAATGTAAAATCAGTATGTATGTCTGTCGAAATGAGTCTAGACGAAATAGAGGAAACTTTAAAATTAACAGATGTAGAAGCAGAAGCCGTTGTGTACGCTTATATACCAATGATGATAACAGAATATTGCCCTATGGGAGTTGTAGCAAGAGGCTGTAAGAGGGACAAAAGATGTGCAATATGTTCTCAAAGTAGATACGCTTTAGAAAGCGCTGATGGCGAAAACTTTAAGGTTCAGCAAGATATGTACTGTAGAAGTACCATATACAATTCAAAGCCTCTGTGCATTATGGATGATTTAGATAAATTAAGCCGAGCTGGAATATCAGTATTTAGGTTAGATTTTACATTTGAAAGCGCTCATGAGATAAAAGAGATTGTAGAAGCTTATTTAGATGTTGTTGAAAATGACAACAAGCTAGATAGCAAATCTACTCAATTATATAGGTATTTAGAAAAAAGTGGTATAATGGTAGGACATTACTATGAGGGGATAGATTAATCCCCTAGTATCATATTTGGGAGTCCAGATAAGAAACTATCCAGTGTTAAGGTAAAATCTATAACAAAGAGAATGAAAGAAAAAAGATTTGCAGCTGGTGCTAATAGGGATGCGATGAACAGCATAGAAGAAGTTGGAATAGAATTTCCAGAGTTTTGCAGAGTTAGCTTTGGAGGCTATGAGAGTTAAAAGCGATAAATTAGAATTGTTAGAAATACAATAACTCTTAAAATTAGAGAGGGGGATTTAAATTGATTAAAATTGATGAAAATAAGTGTATAGGCTGTGGAGCTTGTGCTTCTGATTGTCTTCCTACAGCTATAATTATGAAGGATAAAAAGCCTGTTGTAAGAAACAGAATATGTATAGAATGCAGTCATTGCGTTTCTGTATGTCCAGTCGATGCTGTAGAAATGATTGATTACAATAGAGAAGAAGTAATCGAGTACAATAAAGCTACGTTCGATATAGATCCAGAAAATATGTTAAACACAATAAAATTTAGAAGAAGTATAAGACATTTCAAAAATAAAGAAGTAGAAAAAGAGAAATTAGATAATATTTTAGAAGCAGGAAGATACACTCCAACTGCAAGTAACAAACAAGCTACTAGATATATTGTCTTAGACAAAGAGTTAGAAGATATAAAAGTTATGGCTATGAAAGGCCTACACGACTTAGCCGTAAACCACGGTGACAAAGAGCCATTGAAGTCTTCTGCAGTTTACAGAAAGAAGTTTGAGAAAATGTACGACGATTACGTAGAAACTGGAGTAGACATGCTTTTTTACAACGCACCAATGGCAATAATAGTAGTTGTAGATGAATCTCAAAGTGGAGTATTTGCCCGTATAGATGGAGGATTAGCAGCATCAAATATGGAGCTTATGGCTAATACACAGGGATTAGGAATGTGTCATATAGGATTTTTCCTAAGAGCTGTAGGATTTATTCCTGAACTTCAAGAAAAACTCGGATTAAAAGAGGGAGAGGCAATAGCAACTACAGTCGTGCTAGGATATCCTGATGTGAAGTATAAAAGAGGCGCTAACAGAAAAGTAATTAATGTAACTATGAAATAGATAGATTAAAATATAAAAAAACCATCTCAAAATAAAATTTATTTGAGATGGTTTTTTATATAAATAACAGAAAATTGGTTCAAAAAAACCAGTTTTTAAATTCAAAGCCTATCAGCGAAGTGATCGTATTTCAACATATTCGAACCCAGAAGCTTTGGGTCAAATTAAAGGCTTTCTTCTGGTAACAACTTCTCTCTAAACTGCGGAAGTTTTTTTAGATGATTTAGTATATAATTCGCTGATAATCCTATAAAAAATCCTGTTCCTATTCCAGCTATCGACAGTATTGGCAGGTAAATAAATACGCCAAAGTTGTCGAGTATTAATGACGCTGCAAACAGTTGACCTATATTGTGAAAAACTGCAGCCGAGGTACTTACACCTATTACTGATACATGTTTTCCACCAAGTTTTTTAACCAAAATAGTAACTATGAAGCTCAGTATTCCACCTGTAGCGCTGTACAAAAGGGCAGAAACAGTGCTGCCAAGTAGTGTTGAAAGAAGTAATCTTAAAATAAGTACTGTAAATGCTTCTCTGTAATTATCCAGTGTATACACTGAAATAACAATGATTAGGTTCGCTAGCCCCAACTTTGCGCCAGGTGTTATAAATGGCACTGGTATTGTTTTTTCAATTAAAGAGAGTATCAGTGCCATTGAAACTAATAGCGACATATAAATCATTTTAGATGTTTTATTAGTTCTCATATATTTAGTGAGATAGTATTAAATCGTCAGAACTATCTTTCTCCTCTCCTTTAATCTCAATTATAAGTTTATGTGGAAGACAAGCAATATTTTGACCTACTTTTGATATAGATCCCTGTCTTATACAAACTTTATCACTGCAGTTTGCTTCGATCATTTTAACAGTGTTGTTTTTAATCAAGATTTTGTTTTTGTATCCTTTATGTTCTTTATCTTCTATTTCAATGACTTTTTTACCTTTAAAAGATGACAGAGGAATATTGTCATAATTTTTTCCGTCTAATGTTATGCTAACATAAGTGGAATCGTAGTTTGCGAATATAGATGATTTAGCAAAAATAATATTTGGAACAAATGATAAAACAATTAAAAACACTATGATAACAATATCCATTTTCTTTATTATTTTCATGTTAATCTCCCCGTAGTAAAAGTTAAAAATTTAAAACTCTTCTAAATTGAATTTTAAATGAAATGTGAAAAAATATCAATATGCTAATAATTAATGATAGTTGCAATATAAAAAAACTATATAGTATAAATAAATACTATTAACATTTTTTTAACAATTTAGAGTATAATTTACTCAAGAGAACTAATATATATAACTATAAAAATCATAAATTATAGGGGGATTCATTCATGAACAAAAAAATTTTATCAGTACTATGTGCAGGAATAATATCTATTTCAGTGGTAGGTTGTTCAAGTAAGCCTGCAGAAGAGCCAAAGGATGATCAAAAAACTGAAGTTTCTACTCCAAAGGATAATGAATCTAAGTTAAAAGATGGAACTTATGAAGCTGAAACAAAAGACGCAGATGATAAAGGCTTTAAAGCTACAGCTACTATAGTAGTTAAAGATGGAAAAATATCTGAAGCTAAGTATATCGAGTTTTCCGATAAAGGCGATAAAAAGGACGATGAAGAGTACAATAAAAAGATGAAAGAAGTTTCTGGAACTAATCCTCAAGAATACGAAGTAAAGATAGCTGATCAAGTTGTCAAAGCACAATCAGGAGAGATTGATGGCGTAACGGGTGCAACAGGATCAAGTTCTAAAGCTAAGCAATTATTTGCTAAAGCTATCGAAAATGCAGGAAATGGAAAAACTGAAAAAGAAATGATGGAAGTTAAAGCAGCTGAATAATAAAGTTGATTTATATACAAAACTACTAATTTTTAATATTAGTAGTTTTGTTATTTTATTGTTGATGCGTTTTAATAATGTATATTTGGGTATAAAGATTTATATAAACAAACAACACTCCAATAATACATTTCTAACAGTCAATAATAATTTGAATCATCAAGATAGGTAGAAGTACGCATTAAAAAAATAAAGAATTAACAATGATTTGATTTACAAAATAAATAAACTGACGCTAATCAGTAAATTTAAAATCAGCAAATCGAATGTAAAGCATTAAGTACTTAGTAAAACTAAAAATTGAATAAAAAATTACAAAAAAGAGAGAAATGATTATGAAAAAACGTTTACTTACAATTTTATTAACTGTATTCCTAGTTGTTTATTTTACTGGATGTTCTACAAAAAATGCAGAGGATAGTAAAGACCCAGTCTCTAAAACAGAGATGTTTATGGGTACTGTAATCAAAGTTACACTGTACGATCATCAAAGCGATGAGGTAATGGATAAGGTATTCGATAAGCTTAAAGAGATCGATGATATTGTGAGCATTAACAAAAAAGGAACAGAAATAGATGAAGTAAATAAAAATGCTGGTATAAAGCCGGTAAAAATGAGTGATACAAGTTTCGATATTATATCTTCAGGACTTAAGTATTCAAATTTATCAAATGGTGATTACGACATTACAGTAGGACCATTAGTTAAGTTGTGGAGTATAGGGCTTCCAGAAGCAAAGGTTCCTACTCAAGATGAGATCGACAATGCAAAAAAACTTATCGATTACGATAAAGTCCAGATAAACGAGGACACTAAAGAAGTTTATCTAGAAGAAAAAGGCATGATGCTCGATTTAGGAAGTATAGCAAAAGGATATGCTGCAGACGAAGCTGTAAGGGTTTTAAAAGAGGCTGGAGTGAAAAGGGCGATAGTAGATTTGGGTGGAAATATATTTGCTATGGGATCTAAGTCAGAAGATAAGGGATGGACTATAGGAATACAAGACCCTGTCGAACTTAGAGGAAATGCTTTAGGAAGCTTAGAGGTCAAAAATAAAACAGTTGTCACTACAGGAATTTACGAGAGATTTATAGAAAAAGATGGTGTTAAATACCACCATATACTAAATCCAGAAACAGGGTATCCTTATGATACTAATATATCTGGAATTTCAATTATTGCTGATAAATCGATAGATGCTGATGCTTTGTCTACATTGATATTTACAAAAGGCTTGGAAGATGGTTTAAAAATGGTTGATGATATGAAAAATGTGGAGGCTGTGTTTGTTACAAATGATAAACAAGTTTATATAACTAGTGGGCTTAAAGGTAATTTTAAGCTATTAAAAGATGATTTTAAACTTGCAAACTAAACTACTGGAGGGATTGTAATGAGAATAAGCACTCTTAGGTATTTTTATGAAGTTGCCCAAATTAAGAGTATATCAAAAGTCGCTGCAATCTTTCATATATCTCAGCCAGCTCTTAGCAATCAACTATTTAAACTTGAAAGTGAGTTTGGTGAAAAATTATTTGAGAGAAGCAATCGAGGGGTAGAGTTGACTGAAAAAGGAGAGATTCTTTACGAATACGCTAAGGAAATAATTATGCAGTACGATAACCTTTTACAGGATATGAAGTCAGAAAGCCCTGATCAAAGAAAAATTAAGATTAGTATTTCGAATATTTATGCTAACTATGTAGTAAATAAAGTTTCAAACAGCATCATAAAGATCTTCAGCGAAACAGATGTATATATAAATAATGACTATATAGCTAACGAAAATGCAATGTTGTTAAATAATAGAGCAGAGTTAGCAGTTGGTTGTTCATGTATATGTGATCCTGATTTGATTTCTGACTATGTTGGGACAGATAGAATGATACTAGTAAGCCGTAAAAACATAGATAAAACTAAAATAGAAAACATGCCGATAGCGCTATTAAATGATAGAGTTGAGACTGCGGGCAAGGTAAATGCAAAAGTAAAATATGAAAATATAGTACTCAGAACTGACTCGCTAGAGATATTAAAAGGTTACATTTACAGCAATGAATGTATAGGGATTTTACCTCGAATGGCGATAAGCGATGATTTAGAGTCAAAGTCACTTGTAAATTTAGACGCAAGTGAATACGAATGGGATTATAATTTATATGTTACATATAGAAAAGATATGGACAGTAAAATGAAGAACAGTATAAGTCAATTTAGAGATAGTTTAGAAGAGGCTCTTAATGAATCTTCGATAAAAAGTATTGTATAAGAAAAAAAGTATTGTATAAGAAAAAAAGTATTGTATAAGAAAAAAATATTATGTAAATAAAAGAGTATTGTGCAAAAATTGATAACGAAAGAAGTATTATGCGAAGGTGGTTTTATGGGAATAAAAGGATTTATTAAATACGTCGAACTTCCAACTAAAATTGCTAGTGTAACGCCATTTATGCTTGGAATACTATTTACATTGTTTAGGTATCAAAAGTTAGACACTGCAAATTTACTTATAATGTTTATATCGATGATATGTTTTGATATGGCTACTACAGCTATAAATAACTATTATGACTACAAAAATGAGTTAAAGCACTTTAAGGATAATTACGATGGCAATAATCCAATGTTTATCTTTAATATATCTAAGAAGAAAGGCAGCTTTATAATACTTACACTTGTGGCTGTAGCGATTTTTTTTGGAATTTTATTAACAGTGAGAACAAATCTATTAGTATTAGCTATAGGAGCACTGTGTTTTTTTATGGGAATTATATATACATTTGGACCTGTCCCTATATCTAGAACTCCTTTTGGAGAAGCTTTTTCAGGTTTTTTTATGGGATTTTTCATAACTTTTCTAACTGTATACTCAAGTATTTATAATGAAGATTTTTTTGGAGTATATTTAAATGGATATATATTAACTGCAAAGTTTGATTTACTTGAAGGTCTTATAATACTTTTAATATCTATGCCATTAGTCGCTGGAATTGCTAATATAATGCTGGCAAATAATATTTGTGACTTAGAGGATGATATAAAAGTTAATAGATTTACACTTACTTATTATATAGGTAGAGAAAAAGCACTGCGCTTGTACAGATATATATATTACAGTGCATATGTTTGTATGTTTTTAGGTGTGTTTACAAGAGTGCTTCCTGTTAGCTGTATATTTGCTATACTTACAGTTATAGTTATAAACAAAAATATAGATAAATTAGAAAAAAATCCAGTTAAGTCAGAAACTTTTGTTACAGCTGTTCAGAATTTTACTTTGCTTGGATTTACATATATATTGTGTATTTTAATCGGGATGATATTAATGTAATTCAAAACTAATAAAATAAGAAGAGGGGGAGAAATATGTCAACGAAAATTGTTATACTAGGAGCTGGATATGCTGGTGTACATGCAGCTAAGAAACTTGCAAAGCATTATAAGAAAAATGAAGATGTAGAGATCACTCTTATAGATAGAAATCCATATCATACATTGATGACAGAACTTCATGAGGTAGCAGGAGGTAGGGTCCCAGAGGATTCTGTGAAGATAGATTTGTACAGGATATTCTCTACGACTAAAGTTAAAGTTGTAGTAGATAATATTGAGGAAGTAGACTCTGATAACAATGTAGTTAAAACAACAGATGGAGAATACAAGTTTGATTACTTAATGATAGGTATAGGTAGTGAACCAGCATTCTTTGGAGTGCCTGGAGTTAAAGAAAATGGGTTTACACTATGGTCGCTTGATGATGCACTTAGAATTAGAGCACACATAGAAGACATAGTTAGAAGAGCTTCTTATGAAAAGGATGAAGTAAAAAGAAGAAAAATGCTTACTTTTATAGTAGCAGGATCTGGTTTTACTGGTATAGAAATGGCTGGAGAGCTTTTAGAATGGAAGAAGACTTTAGCTAAGGAGTACAGAGTAAACGAAGAAGAAATAAGATTACTTGTTGTTGAGGCAATGGGTACAATACTAAATATGCTTGACAGAGACCAAGCTGATAAAGCTGAAAATTATATGATTAAGCATGGATTTGAGGTTATGAAAAATTCACCAATTGTTGAAGTCGATAAAGAGTACATAAAATTAAAAGATGGTACTATTCTACCTACAGAAACACTGATATGGACATGTGGTATACAGGCAAATGCAGACTTAAACGATTTAGAAGTTGAAAGAGGTAGAGCTAATAGATATAAGACAAACAAGAAGATGCAAATAGAAGGCAAAGAAAATATGTACGTTATAGGTGACTTATCTTGGGTAGAAGTTGAAGAAGGAAAAGGTAACCCACAAATAGTCGAGGCAGCTGAACAAACAGGTGTTACAGCAGCCAAAAATATAATGGCATCTATAGATGGTAAAGAGCACGAAGACTTTAATCCTAAGTACCATGGATTTATGGTATCTGTCGGTGGAAGATACTGTGTTGCAAACTTGATGGGTCTTAAATTATCAGGCTTTTTTGCTATGCTTATGAAGCATATTGTAAATATGAAATATTTATTTAGTGTTAACGATATTCACGCTGTTTACAAGTATTTATTACACGAGTTTTTTGGAATGAAAGAAAGAAGAAGTATCATGGGTAATCACTTGTCTTCTAAAGGAAATAGACTTTGGTTAGTGCCATTAAGACTTTATATAGGATTTTTATGGATCATTGAAGCTTCTAAGAAGTTAGTAGGTGAGGAAACATGGGCTGGAGCATTTACATCTGCTAAAGGAGCAAATGGGATATTTGATTATATTGGAACCCTTACATCAAAATTGTTCACTATAGGACCGGATAGCTGGGTTCTTGCCGGAAATGTAAAAATGCCTTTCCCATGGCTTCACGATGCGGTTTCTGGAGCGTCACAGGCTGCTGATTCAGCGGTGGCTACAGTTACTCCAATACTTTCAAAGACTCCTGGTTTTTATGAAGCAATAATGAAAGTGTTTATGCCTAATCCAGAAGTTGCTGTTTGGTTCCAAAGAATTGTAGTTCTAGCTGAGCTTGCTATTGGTGCTTGCTTAATAATAGGTCTATTTACATTCTTAGCATCAGCTGCTTCAGCATTTATGACTCTAAACTTTATATTAACAGCTATGGCTGGATGGGATATACTGTGGTTTACATTTGGTAGTATAGCTCTTATGTCTGGTGCAGGAAAAACATTTGGCGTAGATTACTATCTGATGCCGTGGATCAGTCAGAAGTTCAGTGACTTCTGGATGGGCAAGAGAAGACCTATATATGAAGAGCATAGCGGTCAGGTGCAGGAAAAACATTTGGCGTAGATTACTATCTAATGCCGTGGATCAGTCAGAAGTTCATTGACTTCTGGATGGGTAAGAGAAGACATATATATGAAGAGCATAGCGGAAAATAGATCTAGTTATACTTTACATTATTTAAAACAACATGTAAGATATGTATAAGTGAAAAAAATGGGGATATGTTTATTAAAATGTATTCCTAATTTTAACTTATAGACAAACAAAAAGAAGCAAGGTAAAGTGAGGGATTAAATTGAGTAAATTCTGGAGAGATTATCCCATAATAGACAGAGAGATAGAAGAAATTACAGATATAATAAAGAAAAATGCAAAGTGTAATGATAAGATTATTGAAAATAGTATTATTGAATTAGCTAGCTCTGGTGGTAAAATGCTAAGACCAGCTTTTACTCTAATAGCATCGAGATTTGGAGATTACAATAAAGAGAGAGCTCAAACACTAGCTTCTGTAATGGAAATGTTTCACATGGCGACATTAGTACACGATGACATCATAGATGAAGCTGAGTTTAGAAGGGGTAAAGAGACAGTTCAATCGAAGTACGGTAAAAACTACGCTGTTTATATAGGGGATTATTTGTTCTGTATTTGTTTTAGATTACTTGCAACTACATCATCTATCGAGAGGGGTATAGATGTAGACACAAAGGTTATGTCTAAAATATGTTTAGGTGAGATCAATCAATTAAATTCAGTATTTAATAGAGATTTATCTATAAAAGAGTACTTTAGAATAATATCAGGTAAGACCGCAGAGCTGTTTTCTTTGAGCTTTTATATAGGAGCAGCAGAGAGTGCATGTAATAAAAAAACATGTAGACTATTTTGGAATATTGGTCATAATATTGGGATGGCGTTTCAAATTATAGACGATATTCTTGACTATACTGCTACTGATAAACAACTTGGAAAAAATGCAGGAAATGATTTAAAGGAGGGGCTTTACACACTTCCTTTACTATTGGCAATAAAAAATAATCCAGAAAAATTTGAAAGTCTACTAAAAGACGATGAATACACAGATGAAGAAATAAAAGAAATTGTAGAAGCTGTTAAAAACAATCACGGTATAAAAGATGCTATTAAGATATCAGAGAAATATACTAAAAAGGCATTTAAAGACATTAATAAGCTTCCCGAAAATGAATATAAACAGATACTATTAGAAGTCGTTGAAAAGCTTCTAATAAGGACGTATTAATATGAAAGAACCTGCAGGATTTTTATAAAAAAGCAGGTTCTTTTTTTACATTTATAAATTCTTTTAAAGATAAAATTTAATTATATTTTTACAGAATAATATGAATGCGTAATTGATAAAATAAAAAACAGCTCATAAAATATGAACTGTTTTTTTATATTTATTATTTTATAGCTTTTAGTAAAGCTAATAAGTATTCCCATATGTTAGCAACAGAAGGTAAGCTTATATGCTCATTTGGTGTATGAACATCAAACATATCTGGTCCTATTGATATAGCTTCAGCATTTGGAAGTTTATCAAGTAGTAATCCGCACTCAAGGCCTGCATGTAGAGCAGTTATTATTGGTTCTTTTCCTGTTAAATCTTTATAAACATCAGAACCTATTTTTTCTAGAGCAGAACCTTTTCTGTGTTCCCAAGCTGGGTAAACACCGTTTATAACATTTGTTCCACCAAGTACATCAGCGAGAAGTTGAACTCTCTCAGCTATTTCTTCTCTTAGAGAAATTACAGAACTTCTTATAGCACTCATAAAGCTTATAGTATCATGTTGGTTATCTATAATAGCAAAGTTTGTTGAACTTTCTACTAGACCTTTTATCTCCATGCTCACAGATTGAACTCCATGAGGAATTAAGCAAGCCATTTGAATTATCTTAGCTTTGCTCTCAGCAGTCATAACTTCTTCAGCAGAAGCGTCTTTAACTTTTATTACTAAACCTGGATCAGCAGTGCTGTATTCATTTCTGAATGTAGCTTCTAAATCACCGATTTGTTTTTTAGCTTCATCTACATCTTTAGCGTCAACTAATATTATACAGCTAGATTCACGAGGAATAGCGTTGTGTTTAGTTCCACCTTGAATAGTTGCAAGATCGAAGTCTACAGTTAAAAGATTTAATAGTCTACCAACTAATTTGTTAGCATTAGCTTTTTGTAAAACTATATCCATACCAGAGTGACCACCAAGTAATCCACTTACTTCCACTTCTAAACCTTTTTTGTCAGGGCAAGCTTTAGTGTATTCAACTGGTAGAGTAACTACAGAAGTTTTACCACCAGCACAGCTTACAAGGATATATCCTTCTTCTTCAGAGTCTATATTTATAATGTATTTACCTTTTATTAAACTTGGGTCTAAAGCAGCAGCACCATCCATACCTGTTTCTTCATTAGTTGTTACTAATACTTCTAGCGCTGGATGCTCAACATTGTCGTCTTCTAAAATAGCCAGAGCCATAGCAACAGCAATACCGTTGTCTGCACCAAGAGTTGTCCCAGTTGCATAAAGCATGTCCCCATCTAATCTTAATTTAATAGGGTCTTTCTCGAAATCATGCTCAACATCTTTTTCCTTTTCACAAACCATATCCATATGACCTTGAAGTACTACACCAGGTGCGTTTTCATAACCTTTTGTAGCTGGTTTTCTTATTACTACGTTTAAAGCTTCATCTTGTACAGTTTCAAGACCAAGATCTTTACCGAATTTAACTAAGTAATCACTTACTTGTTTCTCGTTTCCAGATCCTCTTGGAATTTGTGAAATTGCTTCAAAGTTCTTAAGAACGTTTTGAGGCTTTAGACCATTTAGTATACTTGACATAAAATACATCTCCTTTAATTTAATTTATAGTATAAAAATAGCTATATAAATAGTATAATACAAAATGTATATTATAAGTATACCCAAATAGAAGTTTGTTAAAAAAATAAATGTAAAATTAAAAAAGAATGAGGATGGTGAGATATTATGAACAAACGATCAATGAAAGTCCTAGAATTTAACAAAATAATAGATTTGCTTAAGCAGAAAGCTTCCTCTTCTCTAGGTTTAAAATATATAGAAAAATTAATTCCGAGTTCAAAAACAGAAGAAGTTAAATATATGTTAGAAGAAACTAGCGAAGCACAATCAATTCTTATTAAAAGAGGAGCTGTTGGATTAAGTGGTATTGACGATATAGAAGATAAAGTCAAAAGAGCAAATATTGGAGGAGCTTTGGATGCTGGCAGTTTATTAAATATAGCCAAGAACTTACAAGCGGCTAGAAATGTAAAAAGGAGTTTATCGAGTTCAGAAGAGGAAGATTTTAAATTTCCTATAATTCAAGGAATGTCTGATTCGCTTTATGCGTTTAGAGAAGTCGAAGATAAAATATTTAATTCTATAATTAGTGAAATTGAAATATCAGATAACGCATCGACAACTTTAAGAGATATTAGAAGAAAGATTCTTCAAAAGAATCAATCTATAAGGTCGAAATTAAATTCCATAATAACTTCGTCGACATATCAAAAGTATTTACAAGACGCAATAGTATCTATTAGAGATGATAGATTTGTTGTTCCAGTTAAAGCTGAGTACAGATCTCAAGTGGCTGGTATAATACACGACCAGTCATCTTCTGGTGCGACTTTGTTTATTGAACCTATGAGTATTGTAGATATGAACAATGAGCTAAGACAGCTTAAGCTTAAAGAGAAAGAAGAGATAGAGAGGATCTTAGCAGAACTTTCAAATGATGTCGGTGAGATAAGTGAGGAGCTAATTTCCAATCAAGAGATTTTAGGAAAACTTGATTTTATATTTGCAAAAGGTAAGCTTTCAATTCAAATGAGAGGAATTGAACCACAAATTAATAAAGAAAAGTACTTAAATATAAAAAGTGGAAGGCATCCACTTATAAATTCTGATAATGTAGTTTCTAATACTGTGTACTTAGGGGACGAATTTGATACTCTTGTAATCACAGGCCCGAATACCGGCGGTAAAACTGTCACAATAAAGACAGTGGGACTATTTGCACTGATGACACAGAGCGGACTTCATATACCTGCTAATTTTGGAAGTAGCATGTGTGTTTATGATAATATATTTGCAGATATTGGCGATGAGCAGAGTATAGAGCAGAGTCTTTCTACATTTTCATCTCATATGACAAATATAGTAGATATACTAGACCAAATTACATCGGATTCTCTAGTTATATTTGATGAGTTAGGCGCAGGAACCGATCCAGTTGAAGGTGCAGCTCTTGCAATTTCTATACTTGAATTTGTAAATGCAATGGGAGCAAAATGTATAGCGACAACTCATTACAGTGAACTTAAAAACTACGCTCTTACTAAAGACAGAGTAGAAAATGCGGCAGTTGAATTTGACTTAGAATCGCTAAGCCCAACATATAAACTTCTTATTGGTATACCAGGGAAGTCAAATGCCTTTGAAATTTCTAAAAAATTGGGACTAAGCGACTTTGTAATAGAAAAAGCAAAAGAGTTTATAAACACTGATAATATAGCGTTAGAGGATGTACTTCAAAATGTAGAGAAAAATAGAATCCAAGCTGAATCGGATAGATTGGAAGCTAAGAGATTGAAGCTCGAGATAGAAAACTTAAAAGTCGATTATGATGAAAGAATAGAAAAGTTTTCTGCTCAAAGAGAAAAAATGATGGAACGAGCTAGATCAGAAGCATTCTCTATAGTAAGGCAAGCTAAAGAAGAAGTAGATGAAATTGTAAAGGAACTTAGAAGATTAGAAAACGATAGAGCTTCCAAGGAGAAAAATAGAAAAATTGAAGATCTTAAAAAAGAACTTACAGGCTCCATGGGAAGTTTACAACCTTCAGTAAAGAGTATGATTGTTCCAAAGCTATCCAATAAAGAGATAAAGGATCTAAAACCAGGAGAAGAAGTTAAGGTTATAACATTAAATCAAGAGGGAACAGTGGTATCAGTAGATAAAAATAAAAAAGAGGCTGTTGTTCAAATAGGTATAATGAAGATGTCTTTACCTTTTAAATCTCTTAAAAAAGTTGAGAAGAGCACTAATTCAGTAGTTACAAAATCTACTAGAAATATAATCAAGTCAAAATCAGGAAGAGTGAAGAACGAGGTCGATCTTAGAGGTATGAACCTTGAAGAGGCTATAATGGCCGTTGAGAAGTATTTAGATGACGCATACGTATCAGGTATCGAAAAAGCAACTATAATACATGGTGTCGGTACAGGAGTACTTAAAAAAGGGCTTCAGGATATCCTTAGACAAAATAAACATGTGAAGTCTCAAAGACCTGGTGAGTACGGTGAAGGTGGTATAGGTGTAACTATAGTAATCTTTAAATAATAATTGGTAAATATGGAGGAAAAATAATGATATTAGTATCAGCATGTTTACTTGGAATAAATTGTAAATACAATGGAGATAATAATAGCAACGAAAAGTTAAAAGCGTATTTAAAAGAAAAAGAGTATATAATAGCTTGCCCGGAACAACTGGGAGGACTTACAACTCCAAGAGACCCATCTGAGATAGTAGGCAAAGGTGGAGAATCAGTTTTAATGGGAGAGGGTAAAGTTTTAAGCAATAGAGACAGAGATGTTACGTCTTGTTTTGTAAAAGGAGCAGAAGAAACTCTTAAAATAGCAAATTTATATAAATGTAAAGAAGCTGTTTTAAAAGAGGGAAGCCCGTCATGTGGATCTAGTTTTGTATATGATGGTACATTTTCTGGAGTAAAAATAGAAGGGCAAGGCGTGACAGCATCAATACTTAGGAAAAATGGAATATCTGTTATAAGTGAAAAAGATATTTAATACAATAATCAAATACGGAAATACTTGAAAAAAGAATTAATTTGCTTTAACATGTTATAGGTGGAGATTTATGTTATAAATAAAATGTATTTAATCAAACAGAATTAAATTATAAATATTATAAAGTATAGATAAGATTGCGAGAGGAGCAAAAAGATGCAGGATTTTAAATTAGCTGTTGCAGAATGTCTTAAGGCTAAAATTGAAGATTTATCACTAGAAGAAATTAAGGAATTGATAGAAGTTCCCCCAAATAAAGATATGGGAGACTACGCATTTCCATGTTTTAAATTGGCAAAGATATTTAGAAAAGCACCAAATATGATAGCTGAGGATTTAGCAAAAGAAATAGAGCTTACAGAGGCAGTAGCGAAGGTTATAAACCTTGGTGGATATGTAAACTTTTTTGTAAACAAAACTCAACTTGCTGAGACAGTTATAAATAAAGTTCTTAGCGAGAAAAAAGACTATGGAAGAAGTAATTTAGGAAAGGATGAGACTGTAATAGTTGAGTACTCTTCACCTAATATTGCGAAACCTTTCCATATAGGTCATATTAGAACAACAGTTATAGGTAATGCTATATACAAATTATACGAATCACAAGGATATAAAACTATAAGAATAAACCATCTTGGGGACTATGGAACTCAATTTGGTAAGTTAATTGTCGCCTTTAAAAAATGGGGTGACAAAAAAGTGGTTGAAGAGAATCCAATACCAGAGCTATTAAAACTTTATGTTCAGTTCCATGAAGAAGCAGAAAATCACCCAGAGTTAGAAGATGAATCTAGAGAGTGGTTTACTAAGTTAGAAAATGGGGATGAAGAAGCTAAAGAGTTATGGCAATGGTTTAGAGATGAAAGTTTAAAAGAGTTCGATAGAGTATACGATTTATTAGATATTCAATTCGATTCACTTGCTGGAGAGAGTTTCTACTCTGATAAAATGGACGGCGTTATAAAAACTCTTAATGAAAAGAACTTACTTGAAGATTCAAAAGGGGCAAAAATAGTAGATCTAGAGCCTTACAATATACCTACAGCTCTAATTACTAAAAACGATGGTTCAACTCTATATATGACTAGAGACTTAGCTGCTGCAATATATAGAAAAGAAACTTACAATTTTGACAAATGTATATACGTTGTTGGATCACAACAAGCACTTCACTTCCAACAATGCTTTAAAATATTAGAACTTATGGGATACGAATGGGCAAAAGATCTAGATCACGTACAATTTGGTATGGTTTCGCTTGAAGAAGGAACAATGTCTACTAGAAAAGGTAGAGTAGTATTCTTAGAGGATGCTCTAAACCAAGCTGTAGATAAAACTAAAGATATAATACTTGCTAAAAATTCAGATGCTAAGAATGTAGATGAGATATCTAAGCAAGTTGGAGTTGGAGCGGTAATATTCCAAGAATTATCAAATAGTAGAATAAAAGACTATACATTCTCATGGGAAAGAACACTTAGCTTTGAAGGAGAAACAGGGCCTTATGTTCAGTACACTCATGCAAGATGTTGTTCAGTTATTAGAAAATACGGTGAGCCAGTTTCAGCAGATATAAATTTTGATTTATTAGTTGATGAAGGAAGTTCTGAAGTATTAAAGCAAATAGAATCATTTAATAAAAATATACTATCTGCTCTTAGAAAGAACGAGCCTCATATTGTGACGAGATTTGTTTTAGACTTAGCACAATCATTTAACAAATTCTACCATGATAACCCAATATTAGTGGATGATGTAGAACTTAAAAAAGCAAGAATTGCATTAGTAGAAGCTACTAGACAAACTATAGAGAATGCTCTTGCCTTACTTGGAATGAAGGCCCCAGAGAGAATGTAAAACTCAAAAACTAATTGTAAAGTAATGTTAAAAATAAATTTAGAATCGTTGAAATTAATAGGGATACAACTGCATAATATGGGGATGTCGAAAAATGATACTTTACATATAAAAAAATGGTGTCGTATAATAAGAGATAGATAGTAGATTACATGAATTTTGTACACTACTATCCCCCTATATAATGACAGCTCAATAGCTGTCTCTTTTTTTTGAAAATATAAATTTACAGAGTGTGAAGAAATACTTAAAAATTGATTATATGATATTGATAAGGAAGGCGAAATTTATGAAGGAAGTATTAATAAAAAATGCGTACATAAATTCTTTTGATATAGATGATAAGATTATTAAAGATATAATCATAATTAACACAAAATCGCTAGTAGATGACAAGACACAAAGGTATGTATACGTTGATCAAAGCCGTTTAAAAGGTGAGCTAATTTACTACAGATACTACGGAGACAAATGTTTAAAAAGCAATATTTTAAATATTTTAATTCCTTTGATACTTGCAAATACAAATATTAAAAAGAGTGAAGAACAAGTTATAGATTTGATAACAAAATATGTAAACTATTTTAAGATAGAGGAAAAGTTTTTTGATTACTTATTGTCTTCAGTGATGTACAATTCGTTAATCCATTTGATAATAGATGACAAGAGCATTGAGTATAAAGATTTATTACAGAAAACAAAGGAATATATTATAGGACTTAATTTAGAACTTGAGAAAAAAGATATAGTAAAGTTTCAGATGGCTAGGATAAAAGCGATACAAACTATTGATGAATATATAGATTTAAAAACATACGATTATGACGATGATATTTTAAAAGGCTTATTAAATGTACTACACGATGTATATGTGGAAGATAGAGTTGTTGAAGATCAAGGGCTTGCAAGTATAAAAAAATCTATACTATCACTTTTAGGTGAAGAAATCAGCTGTGATAGTATAGATAATTTAGCTTTTGTTAATTCAATGTCTGAATATCTGTACAAGCTAAGAAATTACAAAGTAGCTAAAAACGTATTTGATAAAAATGTAGATCCAAGATATATAATTAATCTTAAAGAAGAAGAATCGGTATCGGATCCAATATTAAATCAAATGTATGTAGTTTCTAAGACATTAACAGACAATGCAATGAATATCGAAATTAATTGCAAATCTGGCAATTATGTACTTAAATTTATGAAACTAAAATAATGACTAAATATTATTACTGTGAGTTTCTAAATAATTTATAAAGTCACTTTCAGTAGTGTTAGTTAAGAAGCATAATTCTTTAACTATATTATTTCTAAGGTCGATAAAATCATCAAGCTTAGTAGTTTCATTAGTAAATTCTAATGCTTTAATTATAAGCAGCAGGTCTTTTTTCGATAGTGAGTCTATAGACACTTTATCTATTGATTCCATAATCAACTTCCTTTCTTAAAATAATAATATTTTTTATACATATATCATTTTAACCCATAAACACGTTAAAAAATAGTATAATTTTAAAAAGAGGTGAAAAATTTGAAAATATTACTTACAACTTTGAATTCAAAGTTTATTCATACAAACCTAGCCATAAGGTATTTAAAAGAATTTGTAAAAGACATCGCCGACATTGAAATACGCGAATATACAATAAATAACGATTTAGACTATATTTTAAAAGATTTATATAGACATAATTACGATGTGATACTATTTTCAACATATATATGGAATATTGAAGATATAGTAAGATTATGTGATAATTTAAAAAAAGTATCTAAATATACAAAGATAGCACTTGGTGGACCAGAAGTTAGTTACGAT
This sequence comes from Metaclostridioides mangenotii, assembly GCF_017873185.1. Taxonomy (GTDB): domain Bacteria; phylum Bacillota; class Clostridia; order Peptostreptococcales; family Peptostreptococcaceae; genus Metaclostridioides; species Metaclostridioides mangenotii. The sequence continues at coordinate 139,261 of NZ_JAGGJX010000005.1, read as the reverse complement.
AGTGTAAATGCAATGGAGAAATACGACTTTGTCGATTATATACTTTACGGTGAAGGTGAAAAAATATTTAGAGATCTAGTTCGCCATCTAAAAGGAGAACTCAATATAGATGAAGTAAATGGAATTGTTTATAGAGAAAAAGAACCAAATCAAATTAATGGTAAAAACAGCGGAAAAATAGTAATGAACGATCCTATGGAACTTATTGAAAATTTAGATATTATACCTAGTCCATATAAAGATATAAATAGAGAAGAGTACGAAAATAAAATAGTGTACTACGAATCATCTAGGGGATGTCCATTTAACTGTCAGTACTGTTTATCATCTACTTTAAAAGGTCTTAGATACTTTAGTACTGACAGGATCAAAGAAGATTTAAAGGCGCTTATTGAGGCAAGAGTTTCTCAAATTAAGTTTATTGATAGAACATTTAATGCAGACCGAAAAACAGCGATGGAAATAATGAAGTTTCTTATGGAAAACGACAATGGATACACAACATATCATTTCGAGGTAACAGCTTATTTGATAGACGACGAAATGCTCGAGTTTTTAAAGGATTGCAAAGAGGGATTGTTCCAGTTTGAGATAGGTGTTCAGTCTACAAATGATAAGACCCTAGAAGAAGTTGGAAGAAGAGACGATTTCGAGAGATTATCGCAAGTTGTAAAGACTGTAGAGTCTTATAGAAATATTCACCAACACCTTGATTTGATTGCAGGGCTACCTTATGAAGATTATAATAGTTTTGAGAACTCTTTTAACGACGTATTTAATTTAAATATAGAGCAGCTACAACTCGGTTTCCTTAAAATGATAAAAGGGACGGGCATTAGAGAAACCGCAGACAAGCATGGATTTAAGTATAAAGATTATCCTCCATATGAGGTACTTTATAACGATTATATGAGTTATTCTGATATACTTAAATTAAAAGATATAGAGGATGTACTCGAAAGGTATTATAACTCTAAAAACTTTTTACTTTCAATGAAGTTTATTATAAATAAATTTTACAGTGAAAGTCCATTTAAATTCTTCGAATCTTTTGCTACGTACTTTGATAAAAATGGATATTTCGATTTAGCTCAAGGAAAAAATCAGTTGTATAAAATACTACTTGATTTCTACTATGAAGAAATCGGTATAGAGAAAGAACTATTTAGAGATATTCTAAAGTACGACTATGTATCACTTGGAAAGAGTTCAAATATTCCTAATTTCTTTGCAAGAGAAGAGCTAGATGACTTTAAAAACAGATGCCATATGTTCTTAAAAGAAGAAGAAAATCTAAAGAAATATCTACCAGAATATGAAAATACACCAGCTAAAAATATAATAAAATATGTTCATTTTGAGGTATTTGATTACAATGTGATAGATTTAAAAGAAAATATAGACAGTGAAGCGATAAAAGACAGAAATGTAGTGCTATTTGAGTATGGAAACAAAAAAATATTTGATAAATCCAAGGCTTACAGCATACAAATATAGGAGGTATTTCATGAAATTTTTAATAGAAAAATATATACTTGGCAAAGCTGAAGAACTAGCCTTTATTACAATAAAAGACGATAGTGACTTCCATCTAGATGGTTATGAAATACCAAGAGGTGGCATTGATGTACCTATTAAAAATGAAGTGCTTGTAAAGGGAATTAAAGAGAACACTGCACAAGACAGAATTAGTTCGATGTCACTTGCAGATGCGATGATTTTTATAATGGGTATAGACAGTAATTTTAAACACAACATAGAATACGAGAAATTTTTGAAGGCACTTGAATCAAAAACTGACCTAGATTTAAAAGCTTACATGGGATTTATGTCTAGAAAGTACTTCGAGATAGGAGAATATAAAGATGCTTTGATCTATTTAAAGGCATTAATTACTATGTTTTCAGAAGATTTGGATGGAATATACCATTACGCAATTGTATGCCAAGAATTGGCGAAACAATACCAAAAAGATACTGAAGAAGAGGCTATGGGCAAATTCTTATTAGAAGCTGTAGATAAACTTGAAAAAGTTGTAGATATAGACGAAAGCTTTGCACTTGCATACTATCATCTAGGTTATCATTATTACAACCAAGCCCAGTATACTAAGTCAAAGCTTACTTGGGAAAAGGCGATAAGCTTAGGTATTGAAGAAGATCTTTATGCTGAGCTTCAAGAAAACTTAGGGAAGATGGACTTTAAAGTTCAGTATGAGCAAGGGTACAACCTAATTTTCCAAGGAAAAGGAAAAGAAGGACTTGAAAAGCTATTACCTTTGGAAGAAGAGTATTCTGATTGGTGGAACTTATTATTTATGATAGGTCTTGGTTATAAAGACATTGGAGATGTCGAAGATGCAAAAAAATACTTCGAAAAGATACTTATACTAAAGCCAGAGCAAGTGGATGCCATGGTAGAGCTTGGACTTTTAGAGGCGCAGACAGGAAATTTAAATGGAGCAATAGAATTTTTCCAAAAAGCAGCTAAGTTAAAAGAAGATCCAGAGATTTTATGTAACCTAGGAATGGCATATCTCAACAATGGAGAATTAAATGAGGCAATATATTATGTAGAACATGCACATGAGTTAAATCCAGAAGATGAAGTAACAATAGCTTGTCTACATGAAATAAATAAATTTAGACAATAAGTAGAATCTGACAGATATTAGAAAATAATATTAGGGGGGATTTTAATTGATTAAGAAACTAGATGATATGTTCAAGCAACTTGAAGGAACGAATAGAGGAATACTTTCAGTAGCAGCGGCACACGATGAAGAAGTTTTGATGGCAATAAAGGATGCTGTAGAAAGAGGCATTATAACTCCTATATTAGTCGGTAATAACGACAGAATTGAAAAAATATCTAAAGAAATTGGATTTGACTTGACAGGAATAAGAATTATCGATGAAAATGATCTACAAAAATGTGCTGAGATAGCGGTTAAATTGGTATCTCAGAACGAGGCAGATTATGTTATGAAGGGGCTTTTAGATACATCAATTTTACTAAAAGAAGTATTAAATAAAGAATACGGTCTTAGAACTGATAATCTACTAAGTCATGTAATGATATACGAGCTAGATGAGTACCACAAATTAATGCTTATAACTGATGGAGGTATGAATATAGCTCCAAACTATGAGCAAAAAGAACAAATACTTGAGAACTCTATAAAAGCTGCCAAGGCTCTAGGAGTATGCAAAGTAAAAGTAGCTTGTTTAGCGGCAAAAGAAAAAGTAAATCCTAAGATGCAGGCTACAGTTGATGCAGACTTGCTAGCCCAAGCTTGCGCAAATGGAAGGTTTGGGAAAGACGTCATAGTAGAAGGTCCTCTTGCATTTGACTTAGCAGTATCGAAAGAAGCTGCCGAGGTAAAAGGATTTAAGAGTAAGATATCGGGAGATGTAGATGTTTTACTAGTTCCAACTATTGAAGTCGGAAATGGAATTGGCAAGGCTCTTACTTATATGGCTGATTCAAAATCGGCTGGAATAGTTATGGGGGCTAAGGCGCCTATAGTGCTCACATCGAGAGCTGATTCTCATGAATCTAAGCTGTATTCAATAGCTTATGGGGCATTAATAGCAACTAAGTAAGCATACTAAATTTTGTAAATTTAAAACGATAAAAAGGTTTGATTAAAAGGTAGTATTAAGTGGATAACACATTAATACTATCTTTTTCTGTATATAATTTCATTAAAATTATATACAGAAATTTTTATGTAAAATAGCCTTGCATTATAGAGTACTATGAATTATTATAATAATAAGTACTTTACATTATAGAGTAATATAAAAAGTAGGTGAATTTAATTGGAATTAAACAAGGAAGTTTTAAAAGGCCATATCGATACTTTGATACTTGCTATACTTAAAGACAAAGATTGCTATGGTTATGAAATAGCTAAGAATGTACGGGATAGAAGTTCATTTGAGTTAAAGGAAGGGACTATGTATTTAGCTCTTAAAAGGATGGAAGGCAAAGGAATTATAAAATCCTATTGGGGTAGTGAAAGTTCAGGAGGAAGGAGAAAGTACTATAATTTAACCGAAGAAGGAAAGGAATTTTTAGAGATTAAAAAACGAGAGTGGTATTTTATTCAAGATGTTATAAACGAATTTTTGGGGGAGGAGAGATAGTGTATGAAAGCTATTGATGAATATTTGAATAGACTGTATAAAAACAGCAAGAGTAATGAAATTATTGAATTAAAAGAAGAGATGAGAGAGCATCTGATTGAATCTGTAAATGAGCTTATAAATAAAGGCTATAGTGAAGATGATGCTATTAAAGAAGCTATTAGTAGGTTTGACGGAGGGAGTGAGATGACTGAAGAGATAAATACAGAATATATTGAAAAGAGTAATCTGAAAAAAATCAGAAATATATTTTTAATATTTTTAGTTTTAACGATTATTAGTTTATTTATGGGATATAATAATATATCTCTATCAATAGAGTCAATAAAGTCTTCAAAAGTTGAAGAGAAACTTAGAGATAGATTATACGCAATTACGAAATCAAATAATATTAATAATATCACAAGCTTTAAAAGTCGACTAGATAAATTATTAGATGAAAGCGAGTTCGATCAAATAGCTTCAATAGATATTTACAATCAGATAAACTACATACCTGAATTACAACCAGAAAATGTTTCGAAAATAAAAAACAAATATGAAATTACAAATCTTCCAAATCTTGAGGAAAAGTATAATGGGAGAGAAAAAAATCTTATATATCATTATGGATCTAAAGAACCTGAAGAGTATCTTAGCTTTGATGGAGAAACCAAAAAGAACGAACTAGGACAAACGTGCTATTATTTAATAAAATATAAAAATCAATGGTATTATGATCTAGAAACTAAGGTATCTATTGTATTAGGGACTATTACAGTAGTTATATTCGCGAGATATTATATATTAGAATCCGAACATTTAAAAAAGAAAGATAAAAAATAGAATGATAAATATAATATAAATTATAAATTAAAGTTTGTATCAAATATTTTGCATGTATTTATTACTATAAAGTTAAAGTTAAGCTATTCAACTTTCGTACACTTACTTATATGAATTTTCAAAATAGTTTTATAAATCTAAATACCTTAGTATTACAAGGAATGCGAATTAAAAACTGGATTTATATAAGCACTTATCTAAAAAAAGAATATAATTTAAGAAATTCCTTGAAACATGGGAAAATAGCTTTGTATTTTGTATACAATAAAAGTTTAGTTATTACTATTTAAACTTAAAATATTATAGTATAATTGTAAATACGAACTAATAATAGTTTTATATTTTAAGCTTAGGAGGCGATTAGGTATGGGATTTAAATCAGACATAGAGATTGCACAAGAGGCTACACCAGTACATATAAAGGAAATAAGTAAAAAGTTGGGGCTTTCAGAGGACGACATAGAACTATACGGAAAATATAAAGCAAAATTAGACTACAATTTACTTAACGATGGTTCAGGTAAGAAAGCAAAACTGATCCTTACAACAGCAATAAACCCTACTCCAGCTGGAGAAGGAAAAACTACAACAACAATAGGTGTTTCAGACGCTTTAGCTAGGTTAGATAAAAATACAATAGTTGCACTTAGAGAACCATCTTTAGGGCCTGTATTTGGGGTTAAGGGTGGAGCTGCTGGTGGCGGCTATTCACAAGTAATTCCTATGGAGGATATCAACCTACACTTTACAGGAGATTTCCATGCTATAGGCGTTGCAAATAATTTGCTTGCAGCTTTAATCGACAACCACATTCACCAAGGCAATGCTCTAAATATTGATCCAAAGAGAATTACTTGGAGAAGATGCATGGATATGAACGATAGACAGCTTAGAAATATTATAGATGGTCTGGGCAAAAAAATAGATGGTGTCACTAGACAAGATGGATTTGATATAACAGTTGCATCAGAAGTAATGGCTTCTTTCTGTCTTGCAAATAGTATTACAGATCTTAAAGAAAAATTAGGTAAGATAATCATTGGATACAACTATTCTGGAGAGCCAGTTACAGCGGGTCAACTTAAAGCTAATGGACCGATGGCAGCTCTTTTAAAGGATGCACTTAAACCAAACCTTGTTCAGACATTAGAGGGAACTCCTGCATTTGTTCACGGTGGACCATTCGCAAATATTGCGCATGGATGTAATTCAGTAATAGCTACAAAGATGGCAATGCATTTTGCTGACTATGTTGTTACAGAGGCTGGATTTGGTGCAGACTTAGGAGCAGAGAAGTTTATAGATATCAAATGTAGAATGGCTGATATCAAGCCAGATGCAGTTATTATAGTAGCCACAGTAAGAGCATTAAAATACAACGGTGGAGTAGAGAAGGCATATCTTAACGAAGAAAATCTATATGCTCTTGAAAAAGGTCTACCAAACCTTCTAAAACATGTAGAAAATGTTACTAAAGTATTCGGAATTCCAGCAGTAGTAGCTATCAATAGATTCCCACTTGATACTGAAGCAGAACTTAAGCTTGTAAAAGATAAATGTACAGAATTAGGTGTAAATGTAGCTTTATCTGAAGTATGGGCTAAGGGTGGAGAAGGTGGAATTGAAGTTGCTAAGGAAGTTCTTAGACTTATTGAGGAAGAAGAGAACAACTTCTCTTATGTATACGATATAAACGACAGTATAAAAGATAAAATAAATGCGATTGCAACTAAGATTTATGGTGCAGATGGAGTAGACTTTACTAAAGAAGCAGATAAAGAAATTGTAAACTTAGAGAAATTAGGATTTAACAATATACCAATTTGTATGGCTAAGACACAGTATTCACTTACTGATGACCAGACTCAATTGGGTAGACCTACAGGGTTTAGAATCACTGTAAGACAGGTGAATATTTCTGCAGGGGCAGGTTTTATAGTAGCCCTTACTGGTGAAATTATGAAGATGCCTGGATTACCAAAAGTTCCAGCAGCGGAAAAAATCGATGTGGATGAAAAAGGTGTAATTTCTGGATTGTTCTAGTAGAATGACTAACTTTTTAAAATTACATTTACAATTCTATAGTATAGATATATAATATTATAAACAATTTTTTGACAATTTATAATCTTATGGAATATTTGGTGGGAGGATTTTAGATGAAAATTTCGAATAAAAGCTGTGTAGACTTCGTAAACCAATTGGCATCGAAAGAGCCAGTACCAGGCGGTGGGGGTGTAGCGGCATTAGTCGGAGGAATAGGAGTAGCGCTTAGCAGTATGGTTTCTAACCTTACTGTAGGAAAGAAAAAATATGCTGAGTACGAAGAAAGCCTACAAGAAATTTTGAAAAAAGCAGAAGAACTTGAAAACAGATTGATTAAGATGATTGACGAAGATGCAGAGTGCTTTTTACCTTTATCAAAAGCTTATGGTCTTCCAACTGAAACTGATGAAGAGAAAAAAATAAAGCAGGAAACTATGGAGAGAAATCTTAAAATAGCTTGTGAAGTTCCTTTAAACATAGTTAGAGCATGTCATGAATCTATAAAGCTACATGAAGAATTAGTTGATAAGGGCTCTAGATTGTTGATAAGTGATGTTGGAGTGGGTGTTCAATGTCTTAGAGCTGCAATTTTATCGGCAAAGTTATGTGTGTTCATAAACACAAACTCAATTAAAGATCTTGAATACGTGAATAGAGTTGAAAGTGAAGTAAATGAGTTAGTAGAAGATGGTGTAAAGATTTGTGATGAAGTTTATACAAAAGTAGAAGCGATAATAATAAAATAGAATCCAGAAGTAAAAGAGGAGTTGTGTATATTGAGGTTTGATTCAACAAAAGGGCAAATAATCAAGGGAAAACCTGTAGCTGATAAGATCAGTGAAGATTTGATTAAAGATGTGGAAACTATAAAGAGTTCAGGCAAATCGCCTAAACTTGCTATAGTCAGAGTTGGAGAGCGACCTGATGATTTGTCATATGAAAGAGGAGCGCTAAACAGATGTGGCAAAATAGGTATTGATACTGAAGTTGTTGTATTAAATGAAGATGTAACGACACAAGAATACATAGACACTTTAAATAAATTAAATGAAGACGACGCAACAAATGGAATACTTTGTTTTAGACCTCTTCCAGAACATTTAGATGAAAAAAAAATAAAATACCAAGTATCTCCTCAAAAAGATGTAGACTGCTTTAATCCAGTAAACTTGGCAAAAGTTGTAGAAGGTGACCTTGGTGGGTTTCCACCATGCACACCTACTGCTGTTGTTGAGATCTTAAAACATTATGAAGTAGAATTAAAAGGAAGAAATGTTACAGTAGTCGGGAGGTCTTTAGTAGTCGGAAAGCCAGTATCGATGCTTTTTTTAAATGAAAATGCTACTGTGACAATCTGCCATTCTAAAACAGATAAGCTCTCTGAAGTCTGTTCTAATGCAGATGTGCTTGTTGCTGCGGTTGGAAGGGCAAAAATGATTGATGATAGCTATGTAAAAGACGGTGCTGTCGTAATCGATGTAGGTATAAATGTCGATGATGAAGGAAATTTATGTGGAGATGTAGATACTGAAAAAGCAGCATTAAAAGCATCTCTTATAACTCCTGTACCTGCTGGTGTGGGTTCTGTTACTACATCTATTTTGGCAAAACATGTACTAAAAGCTTATAAATTACAAAATTAAATAGATAAAGTTCAGTTAAGACATAATATACATATTAATTAGATAGGATAAATATTAAACAGATAGAGTAAAAATAAGATTGATTAACTAAAGATTAAAGATTAAAGAATAATTTAAAAATTGACAGTAGGCTAGGGGCTCATGGGGGGATAATTATGATTATATCTGAAAATAAAGATATAAAAGAAACACTTGAGATGATTGGGAAATCTGAAAAATTAATACTAGTTGGATGTAATCAATGTGCCGCTGCTTGTAATAGCGGTGGAGAGACAGAGATTGATGATATGAAGAAAAAATTAATTGGACTAAATAAAAAAGTTTTAAAACAATTGATTTTAGATCCTGCGTGTAATTTACAAAAGACAAAGAAAGATATTAAAGCTTTAGAGAAAGATATAGAAGAAGCTGATGCAGTGCTTTCACTGGCATGTGGGGATGGAACTCAAACACTGGCAAAAGTTATAAAAAACAAGCCAGTCTATCCAGCAAATAATACACTTTTTATAGGTGAAGTCCAAAGAGTTGGAAAGTACGAAGAAGCTTGTAGAGCTTGCGGAAAGTGCGAACTTGGATGGACTGGAGGAATATGTCCGATGACGGATTGTGCAAAGGGACTTATAAACGGTGCATGTGGTGGATCACAAAATAGCAAGTGTGAAGTCAATGAAAATAACGATTGCGCTTGGGTAAAAATATACGAAAGATTAGAACCGATTGGCCAACTAGATAATTTACGTGAAGTTAGAGGACCTAAAGATTTTTCGAAAAAAAATAATAAAATACGTTTAGACAATAGGAAACAGAGGGGAACAGCTAAAAGCATGTAGTTTTTAGTTGGGGGCATGGTGAGATTTATGAGTAAATTTGAAAAATTATTAGAGGATGGAAAATTTGTAATTACAGCAGAGATTGCTCCACCTAAGGGGATAGATTTCAAAAAAGTAAAAGAAAGTGCAGAGCTGCTTCGTGGAAAAGTCGATGCTATTAATGTCACAGATTTTCAGCTTTCAATGATGAGAGCTACATCCTTAGCAACCTGTAAAGTAATAAAAGATATGGGATTAGATCCTATTCTGCAGATGACAGGAAGAGACAGAAATAGAATTGCATTACAAGGGGAAATGTTATCAGCAGGAGTATTTGGTATTGAGAATATACTGGCGATTACAGGTGATCATACATCATTAGGTGATCATCCACAAGCAAAAGCCGTATTTGATTTAGACTCGGTAGGAATACTACAAGCAGGAAAAACATTAACATCAGGTTTTGACATGTCTGGTAATGAGTTAAAAGGAACTCCAGAGTTTTATTTTGGAGCTGTTATTTCTCCAGGACATTCAAATTTAAACTTACAGATAATGAAGATGAGAAAGAAAATAATTACAGGGGCGAAATTTTTTCAAACTCAAGCTGTATTTGACATAGAAGTAATGAGAAACTTTAGAGAGATTACAAAGGATATGGATTACAAAATACTTTGCGGTGTACTTCCTTTAAAATCTCCTCGTATGGCAAGAATGATGAATGAAAAGATTCCTGGAATATTCGTTCCAGAAGATCAAATAGAAAGATTAGAATCAGTATGCAAAGAAAACTGGAAGACAGAGGGATTAAAAATCACTGCTGAATTGATAAAGAAATTAAAATCAGAGGAACTATGTGACGGTATACATATTATGACAATTGGGGCAGAGGATATAATTCCCGAATTATTAGAATATGCAGATTTACTATAATAATATGTTTGGGGGTAATTAGATGAAAATAGTGATTGTAGGCGGAGGTCCTGGTGGATACGTAGCTGCTCTTAAAGCTTCTATGTTTGATGTGGAAGTGACAGTTATCGAAAATTACAAAGTAGGTGGAACTTGCTTGAACTTAGGGTGTATTCCAACAAAATCATTACTTGCATCTGCAAACGTTCTTAACACTGTATTAGATGCCAAAGACTTTGGAATAAATATTGATGGAGATATATCGATAGACTATAATACTGTTATTTCTAGAAAAGATAAAGTAGTAGATCAACTTGTAAAAGGGGTTGAATTTTTACTAGATAAAAGAAAAGTCGATTTAGTCAACGGATATGGAAGAATTATTGATAGAAATACTGTTGAAGTCACGAAAGCAGATGGTGATATTGAAAAAATTAAGGCGGATAAAATTATACTTGCACAAGGATCAGAGCCAGTAATACCAAACATATTTCCGTATGATGGCAAGACTGTAATTACAAGTGATGATGTGTTAAACCTTAAAGAATTACCAGAATCAATGGTAGTTGTTGGTGGTGGAGTAATAGGTTGTGAGATAGGACAATTTTTTAGGTCTATGGGAACTGAAGTTACAATAGTAGAAATGGCAGACCAACTTCTTATCAATGAAGATAAAGATATAGTAAAACAACTTGTTAGACAGTTTAAAAAAGATAAGATAAAAATGATTACTGGAACTTCTATAGTTAGCTGTGAAGTAAAAGACAACAAAGCGTCAGTCGAGTTGTGTGATGGCAAAAAAATAGAGACTCAGTATGTACTTTTAAGTGTAGGCAGAAGATCTAATATTGAAGGTAGTGGCATCGAAGATATCGGTATTGAAACTAAAAGTGGAAAAGTGCTAGTAGATAAATACCTTCAAACAAGTGTTGAAGGTATATATGCTGTAGGAGATATTATAGATACACCGTTTTTAGCTCATGTAGCCTCTAAAGAGGGAGAAATAGCTGTTGAAAACGCGTTAGGAAGAAGTAGAGAGTTAAATTATACTGCTATACCTAGATGTGTTTATACAGAACCTGAGGTAGCATCTGTTGGAAAAACAGAAAAAGATCTAAATAAGGAAGAAATTCCGTATAGAGTTGGAAAATTTGAGTTCAGAGGTCTTGGGAAAGCTCAAACTATAGGTAAATACCAAGGATTTGTAAAAGTAATTGTTGGAGAAGACGACAGAATTTTAGGAGCGTCTATAATTGGAGCAAGTGCTACAGAGTTGCTTACAGAGCTTACATTAGCTGTACATCTAGGATTAACAGTACAGCAAGTAGGGGATGTAATTCATCCTCATCCGAGTTTATCTGAAGGATTAATTGAAGCTCTTCATGATGCAAATGGGGAAGCTATACACTCTATCGGAAAATAAAAGAATTAATTAATTAACTAAGCTTAAAATTATCATAATGATATGATATAATGAGGCTTACATATAAATTAGTATAAACTTATATCAAGATTTTGAATTTATGTTAGGGGGTAAATTTATGAAATTACTACAGGATTTAAAATATTCAAGCGACCATGAATGGGTGAAAGTAATCGATAGCGAGACAGTATATATAGGAATAACAGACTTTGCTCAAGATCAACTAGGAGAGGTATTATTTGTTGAAATGCCAGAGGTTGGTGATGAAATAAGTATAGGCGAAGACTTTGGTGTTGTTGAATCATCTAAAGTAGCATCAGACCTTATCGCTCCAATAAACGGAGAAGTTATAGAATTAAATGATGCATTAGAGGACGAACCGGGAAGCATTAATGAAGATCCGTATGAAAGCTGGATAATTAAAGTAAAAGTTTCAGATGCAGGAGAGTTAGAAGAGTTACTTAGTGCAGCTGATTACGAGGCAACTTTAGAAGATTAATTATATTAAGTTGACCAAAAAAGAATTATGAGATATAATCTAGTCATGTAACAAGTGGAGAAGTACTCAAGTGGCTCAAGAGGATCCCCTGCTAAGGGATTAGGCTGGGTTAACCGGTGCGAGGGTTCGAATCCCTCCTTCTCCGCCAACATGACAGTCAATAACGGGTACAGACCGTTTTATATATGCTAGATTTAACTATGTATCTACGGAAAAATAAAACCAAATTGCATCTGCAGTTTGGTTTTATTTTTTATATTAGTATGTTATTTAGAAATATTTATATTATTACTATCAAAATAGATAAGATTGCCACTTTTAAGATTCCAAACAGCTTTCAAACATCCTAAAGCGTAATACCTTTTGGAACATCAGAACTACTTGCTAGAATACGTACTCCCGGCGAGCCAAAATATATTTTAACCGAGATGGGTGTCGGTTATAGAATGGTCGATTAATATAAATTTAATTTATAATATAATAAACAATTCATTAAAATCTAATTTTGAGGAGAGATAATCATGAAAAATGAAATTCTTGAAAAGTTTAAAAGAGGCGAGAAAACTATTGGAACATTTACGTTACTAAAAAGTGCAACAGCAGTAGAGGCACTTGGTTACACTGATTTTGATTTTGTTGTGATAGATACAGAGCATACTTCTGTAGGTGTAGAGAGTGTAGTAGAGTATATATCAGCAGCACAAAATGCAGGTCTAACACCGATGGTAAGAGTAAATGGAGTTTCGAGAAGTCCTATACTAAGATTACTAGATGCAGGGGCACAGGCACTTGTAGTACCATGTGTAAATACAGTTGAAGATGTTAAAGAAATTGTGCAATATTCAAAATATGCCCCATTAGGATCGAGAGGATTTTGTCCAACTAGAGACGGAGGATGGGGATTTGCTGACCATGCAGCTTCTGGAATAGAAGATTATATGGAGTATTGCAATAAAAATACTCTATTAATTCCTCAATGTGAGACATTAGGTTGTTTAGAAAATATTGAAGAAATAGTAAATATAGATGGAGTTGATGGTATTTTAATTGGTCCTTTTGATCTATCTATCGCAATGAATAAGCCAGCTAAATTTGATGATCCTGAAGTAAAAGGAGCCATAAAACGCATACTAAGTGCCTGTAAAGAAGCTGGAAAAATAGCTTTTATTTTTACAGGAAGTGTAGATGATGCAAACAAATATTTGGATGAGGGGTTTGATTGTGTAGGGGTTGGACTAGATACGGTAGTTTACATAAATGCCTACAGAGACATTATTTCAAAACTAAAATTGTAATATCTAAACTATATAAATAAAATATCACATAAAAAAGGGGGAATGGAACTAAGATGAAATTCAAAAAATTATTATGCCTAATGTTAATATTAACAGTTATGATAGGGGTAGCAGCTTGTGGGGCTAAAAAGCCAAATCCAAAAGAGGCGACAGAAGTATTAGTAAATGCAATGATGTATCAAAAAGATGAGGATATAAAGAAATATAAATCAGTATTTAATCAAGATGTAACTCAATCAAAAGAGGAAGCAGAAAAGGCGTTTAAAGCTGGATTTGCGACATCTTCAGGTTTACCGGCTGCTGATAAAGAAATAGAAGATCTATGGAATGCAATTCTTAAGCAAATTAATGATAAAGCTACATATACAGTAGAGGTAGTTAAAGATGACAAAACTAATCCAGAAGTAATTGTTAAGATAAAAGGGTTAAATATGACTTCAATTACAACAACACTTCAAGCAAAAGTAACGGAAGAAGTAAAAAAAGATCCAACAATAGCACAAGATCAAGCAAAAGTAACTAAATTAGTTATGAGTGTTATGAAAGACGCTATAGAAAATATTGAAGCAAGCGATACAGAGGTAACAGTACCAGTTAAACTTGAGCCAAACAAAGATAGCAAAAACAAATGGCAAATAGTTGATGAAACGCAAACAACTAGTAAAATAGCAACTGTATTTTTACTTGGACAATAAAAATTCATAGATACTAGTCTTTTAAAAAAAGGTGTTCATTATATGAGCACCTTTCTTATTTATTAATATCTAATGTACTTAGAGCTATTTTAAAGTGTATAAATTAAATTGAATAAAGTTAAATACTTTGAAACAGAGTATTTAACTTGAATTAAGATATAATAAACTATAAAATAGTATCAAATGTAATAAGTTCAATATTAAAGACTATAGGAGTGATTAAGATGAAAAAAGCATTAATAATAGTAGATTATCAATATGACTTTGTAGCAGATGATGGAGCGTTAACTGTGGGAAAAGCAGCTCAAGATATTCAAGTTCATCTAAAAAACTTAGCTAGAGATTATGATGAGAAAGATATATATTTTACTTTTGATGATCATGATTTTGATGATTGGAAAAATAAAAAAACTCCAGAAGCAGATGTATTCAATGAACACTGTATAAATGGAACTAAAGGTTATCAGATATATGGAGATATAAAAGGAAAAGACAATGTCGTAAACCATGTAAATAAAAAAGCTTACTGTCCGAAGCAAGATTTTTTAGATGGAATAATTAAAAAATATAATGATGTAACTGTGGTTGGCCTAGTAACTGACATATGTGTATTTCAAACTGTAATAGGATTGTATACAGTTGCAGTAAATTCAGGAAAGAAGATAAATATAAATGTTGATCCAGAAGCATGTGCTTCTTTTAACCCGGATCGAGAAAAGTGGTCTCTTCAATATTTGGAGCAAATACTTGGAGTAAATGTGAAATAAACAAGTTTCAATAGTCTTTAAATTAAAAAATATAAAAAATCATTAAAACTAAAATTTTCAAATGAAATAGTAACCCTTTGTAAATAAAAGTATTTTAACAAAACTTATAAAACCAATTTTGTACATTTATTCACCTCCAATTATAGTATAAACATTACCCTGTACGGTAGAGTCAAGAAAAAGTAATAAATATGGATAATAATTATTATAAGATAATCATAACAATACAAAATAAAATTACAACTAGTTTGGTCAAATAATTAGGCTATGGATTATACTTGGTAAAGTGTGTATAATTAAGAGGTAGAATTTAAAGAAAAGGTGATGACATGAGCAAAAAAAAGTCTAAAAAGACTAGAAAAAATAAACAGAATTATAGAAACAATGTAGTAAATACAAAAAAAGAAGTTCAAGAAAAGCAAGTTGATCCACTAACGGTTATTATAGCTAGATCACATATAGTTGTGGCAGTTATTTTACTTGTCTGTGCAGCACTTTCATTTACTAACATCATACCATTTAGTATAATTGCTATTGTAATGCTTCTTTCCTTGGTATTTCAACAATTACTTGTTGGTTATGGTTCATATAAGCAGAAAAATTACTACAAGGTAGTTTATTCAATTGCTATGGTTGTACTAATAGTTATCGGATACTTAATAGTTATCGGAAAGATAGATATAAGCTCTATAAGTGATTACTTTAGGAGATAAATATATATTTATATGAAAAAATAAGAAGTATATTTATTTTATATAAAATTTATATCAAAAGATAAAAAATAATAGTATATCTGTAATTTATGATTATGGATATCTTTTATGTGCATAATTACATAATAGAGTAGCTATAAATTAGGATGGTGAATACTATAGATGGGAAGTTCTTTGTTAAACGAGCTAAATGGCGAGCAAAAACTAGCAGCAAAACATGTTAATGGTCCCTGTTTAGTTGTAGCAGGTCCAGGATCAGGTAAGACCAGAGTTATTTCACATAGACTAGTAAATTTAGTAATAAACGAAAATATATCTCCAAAGAATATTTTAGCAATAAGTTTTACAAAAGCATCTTCTACAGAGATGAAAAATAGAACTATATCGCTTAGCGACGATCACAGAATGGGTAGAGTCAACTTTGGGACTTTCCATTCTGTATTTTTTAGGATACTTAGATATTTTGAAGGGTATGATCTAAAGAGTTTGATAGATGATAAAACTAAAGTAACTGCAATTAAAGGAATAATGAAAAGTTTAAATGTAGAAGATGCCGATGACAATGATGTTATTGGAGAGGTGATCAATGAAATTTCATATGTTAAAAATGAATTGATGGACCCTAGAAGTTTTAATTCAAATATTGTTGAAAAAGGCGATTTTTCGACCTTATATAATATGTATGAGAACTTAAAACATGAGATAAATAAGATTGATTTTGATGATATGCTTATAAAAACATATGAGCTTTTAAATAGGGATAAAAATGCACTTAATGTAGTTAGAAGTAAGTACAAATACATTCTTGTAGATGAGTTTCAGGATATTAATAAGGTGCAATTTGAAGTACTTAAACTTATAGGTACTCCAGATAATAATGTATTTGTAGTTGGAGATGAAGATCAGAGTATTTACGGATTTAGAGGGGCAAGACCCGATTTTTTAGTTGAATTTGAAGAGTATTTTGGAAAAAGTCAAAAGGTAGTTCTAGATTTGAATTATAGATCTTACAGTGAGATCTTAGAGACTTCAAATAGACTTATTGAGAAAAATAAAAATAGGTACAAGAAGGTAATAAAATCAGAGATTGGTTCAGGAGGAAGTGTAAAATACATTACTGCAAAAGATTCTGATGATGAGGCAAATATAATTATCGATGAAATTATTAGAAAAGTGGAAAATAAAAAAGCTGATTACAGCGATTATGCTATAATTTATAGAAATAATATTCAGTCAAGAGCCTTTGTTGACATACTTATAGACAGGAGAATAAACTTCTCAGTAAAGGATATACCTGTTACAATTTACGATCACTGGGCTTGTAGAGATTTAATTTCTTATCTAAAAATAGGGATCGAAAAAGGTAGCAATAATGATTGGATAAAAATAATAAATAAGCCATTTAGATATATTTCTAGGGATAGCATTAATATGGTTAAGGAAGAAGAGGATTTATTATTTGCACTTCTAAATAAATGTGATCTCCATAAAAAACAGATAGAAACACTGGAAGATCTGGATATAGATATGAATTACATAAAGGGGTTAAGCCCAGAGTACGCAATCTCTTACATTCGTGAAACTTTAGATTACGACAGATATATTCTTGACTACTGTACTAATAAAAAAATAAAAGTAAAAGATATTATGAATATACTTATTGATTTTGGAGATTCTGCCAAAAAGTACAATGCAACTGAAGAGTTTTTAAAACATATTGAAGAAGTTAAATCTGAAATATCAAAAAAGGGTAAAGATGATGTAAGTGGTATTATGCTTACAACTATGCACAGTGCAAAAGGACTTGAATTTAAGCATGTTTACATAGTTGGAGTCGATGAGAATACTATTCCATACAAGACTGAGAAAGATAAGGATACTACTGAGTTAGAAAAGCATATTGAAGAAGAGAGAAGACTACTTTATGTTGGTATTACTAGAGCTAAAGAGAGTGTGTGTATAAGTTATCCTACATTTAAGCACAATAAAAAGGTTCAGGGGTCTGTGTTTATTGAAGAAACTAAGAATAAGAAATAAATTAAAATTATTTTTAAAAACTTATTGACAAAGGTATATTAAATGAGTATAATTGTAGTAATAATTTAAATAAATAAATTCTATGAAAAAGAAAGTAACTAATATGGATTTTCAGCGAGTTGGGATGTTGGTGTGAGCCCAGTAATGAAGTGTTATGTGAATAGAACTTTGGAGAAGATTATCAGAAAATTAGTATGATAATAGGTAGCCCGCCTTAAGGGTTTGAGAGGATAAGTAATTACTTATCAAGAAGAGTGGTAACGCGGATATATTTCGTCTCTTAGTCGTTTGACTAAGGGACTTTTTTAATACAAAAATTGAGTATCCAAGTCGAGTGGCTGAACATTTTCTTGAATTAACTATTACTTATCAATAAGAGTGGTAACGCGGTAAATTCGTCTCTTAGTCGTTTGGCTAAGGGACTTTTTTGTATTTGAAATAAAAGATAATTTAGAAATAAAAATAAAAAATGAGAGGGGAAGTAAATATGAAGGGATTAAAGAAATTATTGAGTTTGGGGTTAGTATTGGCATTGGCAGTAGGTGTCGTTGGATGTTCATCAAAAAGTAATGCTACTAAATTAGATCAAATAAAGGAGAATGGAAAGTTAATAGTTGGATTAAATCCAGATTATCCACCATTTGAGTTTCCAAAAGTTGAAAATGGAAAAGACGAGGTTGCTGGATTTGATGTAGAGCTAGCAAATAAAATATCAAAAGAAATTGGTGTAGAAGTAGAAATTAAAAAGATGGGCTTTGATGGACTTATAGGAGCATTAAATGCAAACAAAATAGATATTATACTATCAGGTATGTCGCCAACGGATGAAAGAAAGAAAAGTGTTGATTTCTCTGAATTGTACTATGTTACTAAAAATGCAGTTATAGTTAGAGAAGGTGATGAAGGTAAAGTAAAAACAGAAGATGATTTAAAAAAACTTAACGTTGGAGTTCAAAAAGGAACAATACAAGAAGAGTATGTAAGAGATACTTTGAAAATGGAAAGTATGAAGTCTTTAACTAATGTACCTGATTTAGTACTAGACCTTAAAAATGGAAAAATAGATGCAATTGTTGTAAATGAAACTGTTGGAATGATAAATACTAAGCAGTACGATGGTATTAAGTTAGCTACTTCAGGATTAGGTGATAATGTAGAAGAAGGAATGGCAGCAGCAATTAAAAAAGATGATAACAATAAAGAGTATTTAGAGTTAATAAATAAAGTAATAAAAGATTTAAAAGATAGCGGTGAAATAGATAAAATGCTAGAAAATGCTACTAATTTAGCAGCAAAAGGTGGAAATTAATTTAATGAATAAGTAGGAGATGTAATTATGGATTTTAGTTTTTTAGGTAAGTATTACCCGATGTTTATAGACGGGACAATTACGACAATATCAATATCATTTGTAGCATTATTCTTTGGTGTGATCATAGGCTTGATAGTATGTCTGGCTAAAATATCAAATAATAAATTATTTAATATTTTAGCTTCAATATACATTGAAATTATAAGGGGAACACCGATAATGGTTCAAATTTCTATAGTATACTTTGGTCTGCCTCAAATAGGAATAGATTTCCCGAGTGAATTTGCAGCAGCTGCATTTACTCTTTCTGTGAATTCAGGTGCATATGTTGCAGAGATACTTAGATCAGGGATTCAAGCAGTTGACAAAGGACAGACGGAAGCAAGTAGATCTCTTGGTCTTAGTTACTGGAGCACTATGAGATATGTAATAGTTCCTCAAGCTGTAAAAAATGTATTGCCAGCTTTAGCCAATGAGTTTATATCTCTTGTCAAAGAGTCATCAATAATTTCTATAATAGGAGTTGTAGAGTTGATGTTCGTAGCAGGAATGGTTAGAAATTCATCGTTTATAGCATTAGAGCCATTCTTAGTTGCAGCAGCTATCTACTTTGTCTTAACATTTACATTGTCAAGACTTGTTGGACTTTTGGAAAAGAAAATGTCTGTATCTAATTAGTATCTGATCTAATTAGCTACAAAGAATAAAGTTATGTAAGGGAAAGTGATAATATGATTAGTATAAAAAATTTAGATAAAAGTTTTGGAAATATAAAAGTATTAAAAAATATTGATCTAAAAATAGCTAAAGGTGAAATAGTTGTTATAATTGGTCCAAGTGGATCTGGTAAAAGTACACTTTTAAGATGTATGAATTTATTGGAAGTTCCAACAGGCGGACAGATAGTATTTGAAGGTCAAAATATAGTAGATAAAAAAGCAGATATAGATAAGACAAGACAAAAAATAGGGATGGTTTTCCAAAGCTTTAATCTATTTCCACATAAATCTATTATAGACAATATAAAACTAGCGCCTGTAAAGTTAAAAAAGATGACTAACAAAGAAGCTACTGATAAAGCGGAGTATCTGCTGACTAGAGTAGGTTTACTTGATAAAAAGGATGCCTATCCATCTCAGCTATCAGGTGGGCAAAAGCAGAGAATAGCTATAGCTAGAGCTTTAGCTATGGAACCTGATTTGATGTTATTTGATGAGCCTACTTCAGCACTTGATCCAGAGATGGTTGGAGAAGTTCTAGACGTAATAAAAGAGCTTGCAGAAGAAGGAATGACTATGGCAATAGTAACTCATGAAATGGGATTTGCAAAAGAAGTAGCGGATAGAGTGATATTTATCGATGAAGGAAAAATACTAGAAGATGGAAGTCCAGAGGAGGTATTTAACAATCCTAAGAATGAAAGAACAAAAGATTTTTTAAGAAAAGTGATTTCTTAATATAAATTAAAATGAATAAATTTAGATATAGTAAAGAGGCTATTCAGGAGTATTGGGATAGCTTTTTTTTATATATATAATTTAATTAAACATAAAATAATTTTAAAAAAATTACAAGAATATTTGTAATTATTGCAAATATATAGATAACGTTAAATGGAAAAATATAAATATATCTTTAAATAAAGTCATAGGGGTGATATAAAAACTACTAGTTATTGCTAAAGTTACGAAAAAAAATTAGTGGAAACTAACTGATTAAAATGAATTTATTTGTTTGAAGATGTTTATTTAGATTAGATAAATTTTATGAAAATGTTCGTTTTTAATTTTTTATTTCTGTAATATACATAACAAAGATCAGAAAATATGTTTATAAAAACGAAAAAAGAGCTTGGGGTAAGCTCTTTTTTCTGCGTTAGATTAATTCCCGTAATTAATCTTATTATAATAAATATAAAATATATCTTTATAAAAAGGGGATTGGGAATAGATATATTAACTAACTAGGGTTACCAGGGGGATAACCTTCTTACATTATAATAAAAAAGGACAAAAAATGCAATGATATTAGCTATTTATTCTTAAAAAAATTATTTTTCTCTTATAAAGGGTAATATTGCAAAGGGATACAAATTTTTGTTAACAAAATATCTTTTAATAATCGATAGTGTAAAAGCAAATTAAAAATGATATAATAAAAAGATATGATTTATTGCGATTCGAACGAATTTATAGAGAAAATCATGTTCGAGTTGTTCGCATTTATTATACTTGTGAATTGTAAATAAATTTCGTGAATTTAATATAAAGATAAAATATTTAAAGTAGGTGAAATAGATATGGAAATATATTTAGATAACAGTTCGACAACTAGACCTTATCCGCAAGTTGTAGACAAAATGGTGCAAGCTTTGACAGAAGATTATGCAAATCCATCAGCAGCTCATAGAAAAGGAGTAGAAGTAGAAAAAGAAATAAAAATAATTAGACAAAATATAGCCAAAGTGGTTGGGGCATATGATAAAGAGATTTACTTCACATCTGGGGGAACAGAAAGCAATAATACCGTAATTAGAGGTGTAGCTAATTTATACAAAAAGAGAAAGAATCATATAATTTCTACTAATATAGAGCATCCATCAGTTTTAAATACATTAAAAGATTTAGAGGAAGATGGATTTGAAGTAACTTATTTAGAAGTAGATAAAAATGGTGTAATAGATTTTGAGGAATTTAAAGACTCTATAAGACCTACAACATGCCTAGTAACTATAATGCATGTAAATAATGAGTTAGGAAGTATACAACCAGTAAAAGAGATTGGGAAGTATCTAAAGTCGCTCGATGAAAAAGTTTACTTCCATGTAGATGCCATCCAGTCTTTTGGAAAGATCGATTTTAAACCTTCAAAGTACAATATAGATTTTATGAGTGTGAGTGGACATAAGTTTCATGGGCCAAAGGGCATTGGATTTATGTATGTAAAATCAAATAGCAGAATTAAGCCAATACTATTTGGAGGTGGACAAGAGTCCGGTGTCAGATCAGGAACAGAAAATGTTCCAGGCATATACGGGATCGGAGAGGCAGTAAAAGTTTTATTTGATGACCTGAGCGGGAATATAGAAAAGATGTACTCTCTAAAAGAACTCTTAAAAACAGAACTGCTTAAAATTATAGACGATGTAAAAGTAAACTCACCAGAAGATGGAGTTTGCCACGTGCTAAATATAGCTTTTATAGGAGCTAAAGGTGAGGTATTGCTTCACTATTTAGAGCAAAAAGGTGTTTATGTATCAACAGGATCTGCTTGTTCCGCAAAAAAGAAAGGCAGCCATGTTTTAAATGCAATAGGGCTTACTCCAAAAGAAGTAGAGGGTACAATAAGATTTAGTTTATCCGATATGAATACTGAAGAAGAGATACTTGAGGCCGCTAAAATAATCAAAGAGTCAGTTGATGATTTAAGAAATATAATGAAAAGATAGTTGGTAAAGATAATAGATAAAGAAAGTCTATAAAGAAAAAACATAAATGATAAAAAAACATTGAAAATGTTAGTATAATAGATGGGAGTTAATAATGTACAATATTTTAATAGTTAAATACGGTGAGATAGGTGTAAAAGGCAAGAACAGATACGTCTTTGAAAATAAACTTATAAAAAATATAAAAAATATGCTAAAGCCAATAGGTAAATTTAGAGTATACAAAGAGTACGGAAGAATCTATGTAGATTTAGAAGATTACGATTACGAAGAAATAATAGAAGAAGTTAGAAAAGTATTTGGAATAGTTGGAGTTTGCCCAGCAATAAGAGCTGAAAAAGACTACGATAAATTAAAAGAAATAGCTCTAGCTATGTTAGAAGAGAAAATAGAAGATGGATATAAGTCGTTTAAAGTAGACTCTAGAAGAGGCGATAAGAGCTTTAAACTTACATCTCAAGAGATGAGTATAGATATAGGTGGATACTTACTTGCAAAAGTCGATGGAAGAATCAAAGTAGACGTTAGAAATCCAGAAGTAAAAATTTCTTGTGAGTACAGAGAAAACCACACAATGGTTTACAGTGATACTATAGCTGGATACGGAGGATTACCTCTTGGAACTAATGGCAAAGCTATGTCGCTTTTATCTGGAGGTATAGACAGCCCAGTTGCAACTTGGATGGTAGCAAAGAGAGGTGTGGATGTTGAGGCAGTTCATTTCCACAGTTATCCATTTACAAATGAGAGATCTCTGGAAAAAGTAAGAGATTTAACAAAAATATTAGCAAAGTACTGTGGAAGAGTTAGACTTCACAAAGTAAATATACTAGAGATACAAAAGGCAATAGCTACTCATTGTAATGATTCTGATACAACTATTTTATCTAGAAGATTTATGATGAGAATTGCACAGGAGCTTGCAGAGAAGAGATACTGTGATGCTCTTATTACTGGAGAAAGTATAGGACAAGTTGCATCGCAGACTATACACGGTCTTACATGTACTAATGCTGTTGTAGATATACCAATTTTTAGACCGCTTATTGCTATGGACAAGTCTGATATAGTCAAGGCGGCTGAGGAAATTGGGACTTTTGAAACTTCTGTAATTCCAGAGGAAGATTGCTGTAGTTTGTTTGCTCCTAAAAAGCCTACTACTAAGCCCAAACTTGATAGAATTGAAGCTGAAGAGAGCAAACTTGATGTTGAGAAGTTGATCAAAGAAGCGATTGATAATATAGAGATTGAGGATATTGAATTTTAATTTTTTGTTAGATTTGAGCATGTATCTAGAGATAGGTATGTGCTTTTTTGTATATAAGATAAAACTATAATGTTATAAAACTAATCAAAGGCCACCTTATCCCAAAAAATAAGGTAGCCTTTATATAATATCTATTCACTTATAAGATCCCCCACCAAAGTTGAGAATTGATATTCATGTTTATGATCTTTATAAACATTTGTAAAACCTTCAACTAAGTGTATATGTTTACCGTTTCCAACTGGAATAGAAGGTCCAGTCACTTCATTAATGTAATGGTAATGATCATTAAAATTATCTATTTTATTTTTAATCTCATGACAATGGCTACCATCAGATGAATAAATTGATTCGCTTGTAGCTCCTGCCAGATGATGTCTGTGTAATTCGCCTTCAATACCATAAGCTTTAACACTTACATCATATTCATGAGTATGAACTTGCTCATCTATATTTGAGTCTCTGTTAGTTTCATCTTCTTCAGAATTTATATTCTCAGTAATAGTTTCATCAAAGCTGTATTCTTCATCACAACTATTAGAATCAATATCTTCTTCATGATCTCTATATTCTTCAATTTCATTGACATAATTACTAGTTTCATATTGGTCGTCATCATCGTAATCGAAATATTTGTATAAGTCTATTTGTTCGATAGGGCTACTTTCGTTATCTTCCACAAGAACATAACTTAATTGATGTTTACCAGAATAAAATTTATTATCTAAATAGGTAAGATCATTTTTATTTTTTGTTTCTTTATGGGCGTACTTAGGTTTATCTTTTTCAATAATTTTGTAGTACTTATCTTCATTAAACATCCTATAATACTTTCTATTGTAATAAATCATTAATTCATTCTCCTTTCTATATAAATATATGTCTAAAAATAGAGAATTGTGATTGAATATAAGTTTTTGTAATAATAAATATCATAATAGGTAGAAAAATAAAAAAGCAATTTAGTAATGAGTAATCTAACTCAATTATCTAAATTGCTTTTAGTGTTTTGATTATATCTAATTAAATATTTAAATCAAAGATATTAAAGTGAATTAGCAATCATATTCCAATATCGCTAATAGTTTTTAGGCGTTGTAAACTTGAACTCCAAACTTAGAAACTACTTCGCTAGCTCTTTTAACATCTTCCTTAGTAGCATCAGGAACACCTTTCAGCTCATAGTCTATACCTAAGTTTTCCCACTTATGGATTCCCATAGTGTGGTAGGGAAGTAGTTCAACCCTCTCAACATTAGACAGTGACGAAACAAATTTCCCAAGAGCTTCTAAGTTTTCAATAGTGTCGGTGATTCCTGGAACAAGTACTTGTTTTATCCAAACAGGAATCCCGCGTTTATCTAGATGTTTTCCTAGAGCAATAGCTTTATTTATACTAACGCCAGTAAGATCTTTTGATCCATCGTCGATCATATGCTTTAGATCTAGTAAGACAAGATCTGTATTTTCTAAAATAGGATCAATAACATCTATATCTACATATCCAGAAGTATCAAGACAAGTATGGATAGAATTCTCCTTAGCTTTCATAAATAACTCATTTAAAAACGCTGGTTGTAAAGTTGGTTCTCCTCCAGAAGCAGTGATTCCGCCCCCAGAGAATTTTCTGTATGATGAGTATTTAAGTGCATCAGTAATTATTTCGTCAGCTGTATATTCTTTGCCGAGACTTGGGTTCCAAGTATCTCTATTGTGGCAGTACTTACATCTCAATGGGCAACCTTGAAAAAATATTATATATCTGATTCCTGGTCCGTCAACTGTACCAAATGTTTCTATAGAGTGAATTCTCCCTTTTGTCATAATTAGCACATTTTTCCGTGGAATGTTCTGTTTATAACATCTTGTTGTTGCTCTCTAGTAAGTTTGATAAAGTTAACAGCGTAACCAGAAACTCTTATAGTAAGTTGCGGATATTCTTCTGGATGCTCCATAGCATCTTCTAAAGTTGCTCTGTCAAATACGTTTACGTTTAGATGATGAGCTTTTTGATCAAAGTATCCATCTAACATAGAAGAAAGATTTGAAATTCTTTCGTCCATATTTTTACCTAAGGCACCAGGTATTATTGAGAATGTATTAGATATACCGTCTTGAGAGTACTCGTATGGTAATTTAGCTACTGATGATAGTGATGCTAATGCACCGCTAGTATCTCTACCGTGCATTGGGTTAGCCCCTGGAGCAAATGGCGCACCAGCTTTTCTTCCATCTGGAGTATTACCAGTCTTTTTACCGTACACAACATTTGATGTTATTGTAAGTATTGATTGTGTAGGGTAGGCATTTCTGTATGTTTTGTTTTTCTTGATTTTGTTCATAAAGCTTTCAACTAATTCTACAGCTATATCGTCAACTCTGTCGTCATTGTTTCCGTATTTAGGATAATCTCCTTCGATCTCAAAATCTACAGCTAGTCCATTTTCATTTCTTATAGTTTTAACTTTTGCATGTTTTATAGCTGATAATGAGTCAGCGCAAACTGATAATCCAGCCATTCCACAAGCCATAGTTCTAAATACGTCTCTATCGTGAAGAGCCATTTCTAATGATTCGTAAGAGTATTTATCGTGCATATAGTGGATTACATTTAATGTGTTTACATATAACGTAGCTAACCAATCAGCGAATGGCTCAAATTTATTCATAACTTCATCGAAGTCTAAGTACTCAGAAGTTATTGGCTCAAATCTTGGTCCTACTTGCATTCCAGATAATTCATCCTTACCACCGTTTATAGCGTAAAGAAGAGTTTTTGCAAGGTTAACTCTAGCTCCGAAGAACTGCATTTGCTTACCTATCTTCATTGCAGATACACAACAAGCTATACCGTAGTCATCGCCCCAGTATGGTCTCATTAGGTCGTCATTTTCGTACTGAACTGAACTTGTATCTATTGAAACTTTAGAGCAGAAGTCTTTAAATCCTTTTGGTAAGCTAGTTGACCAAAGCACTGTTAAGTTTGGCTCCGGTGATGGTCCTAATGTGTAAAGTGTATTTAAAACTCTGAATGAGTTTTTAGTTACTAAAGTTCTACCATCAATACCCATACCTCCTAAGCACTCTGTAACCCATGTTGGATCACCAGAGAATAGGTTATTGTAATCTGGTGTTCTAAGGAACTTAACCATTCTTAATTTCATAACGAAGTGGTCCATTAATTCTTGAACTCCATCTTCTGTTATTGCTCCATTTTTCAAATCTCTTTCAAAGTATATATCTAGGAAAGTAGATGTTCTACCAAGGGACATTGCAGCTCCGTTTTGATCTTTTACTGCTGCTAAATATCCAAAGTATAACCATTGTACAGCTTCTTTTGAATTTGTAGCTGGTTTTGATATGTCAAATCCGTATGAATTGGCCATAGTTTTTAATCTATTTAAAGCAACTATTTGCTCGCTTATTTCTTCTCTAAGTCTGATTATTTCTTCATCTATGCAAGATACTTCTAAAGATCTTTTTTGATCTTCTTTATCTTCTATTAGTCTATCAACTCCGTATAGAGCAACTCTTCTATAATCACCGATTATCCTACCTCTTCCGTAAGCGTCCGGAAGACCAGTTATTATACCAGATTTTCTAGCCATCTTCATTTCAGGTGTATAAGCGTCAAATACCCCTTGGTTGTGAGTTTTTCTATATTTTGTAAATATTTCTTTTACTTTTGAGTCTAGAGTGTATCCAAAAGCTTCACAAGAACCTTCTACCATTCTTATACCACCGTATGGCATTACAGCTCTTTTAAGTGGAGCATCTGTTTGTAAACCAACAATTCTTTCAAATTCATGGTGTATATATCCTGGCTCATAAGCGTCTATTGCTGATATAGTCTCAGTGTCTACATCTAATGTACCATTGTTTTCTCTTTCTTTTTTAAATAAGGCTGTAACTTCATTCCATAGCTCTTTGGTGTCATTTGTTGCTCCAGATAAAAATGAATCATCACTCTCGTAAGGTGTGTAGTTTAACTGAATAAATTCTCTAACGTCTACTTCTTTGTTCCATCTTCCTTGGGTAAATCCTTGCCATGCACTCATGTAAATTGCCTCCTTAGATTCTATATTAAAGATGCTATAAACACGAATTATATAATGGTATTTTAATTAAATGATCCGTAATAGTTGAGAATGAATTTCGATGCGATTGAATTTTCAAAAAAAATTCGAATTGGAAAACTTAATAAAAATATCGTTTCATTGTATAATACGCAAAAGCATCTTTTGTTATCTAAGTAAATTATACCATATATTTTATTTGTTTAAACAGAATTTATAAAAACTTTAAAAATGTAAACGGTATCATAAAAATGTAAACGGTATCATAAAATATATAATACACATACATTGCAAGATTGCGCGAAGAAATATATTTTAGGGGTGATTATTTGTTTTTAATAATAGTTTTATTTATAATTGGATTTGTATTAATTACCAAAGGAGCGGATATTTTTATCAACTGTACGGTTGAAATTGGCAGGAGAACGAATATATCTGAAATAGTTTTAGGAGCAACTATAGTTAGTTTTGCAACAACACTTCCTGAGTTTACTGTTTCTGTATTTGCATCATTAGATGGGCACACAACTATGAGTATGGGAAATGCTGTTGGTTCTATTATATGCAATACTGGTCTAGCTTTGGGATTGGTAGTATCATTAAGTCCATTTAAAGTAGATAGAGATATGTTTGTTCATAGGGCAGTTTTACTTATATTATCTTTAGTTGTTTTTTTAGTGTTAGGAATAGACGGAGAGATAGGTAGAGGAGATTCAGCTATTTTATTATTAATGTTTGCCTATTATATGTACAGCAATTATAAGGGAGTTAAAAATCCAAAAGGTATTAAAAGCAGAGAAATAATGGGTAGGTATTCTAGACATTTAAAAAGAAATGAAAATAAAATTAATGTAGAATTTTGTATAAAAGATATTATAAGAATAGGAAGTTTATTTATTATTGGGTTGATAATGATGATTATTGGATCTAGACTCCTTATAAATAGTGGAGTTAAGATAGCTATTTTTATGGGAATTCCCCATGCGATAGTTAGTTTAACAGTAATAGCACTTGGCACATCGCTTCCAGAGCTTGTGTCATCTCTAACTGCTATAAGGAAGAATCACCATTCTATATCAGTAGGAAATATTATTGGAGCAAATACACTTAATTTACTCTGTGTGATAGGGGTATCAGCCATTCCAAATAGATTGCCGATTTTATCCCAAAATAGACTTTTAGATTTTCCTTTCATGATATTACTTATTTTTATATTGGTAATTCCTACTTTACTAAAGAACAAAATGTACAGAATTCAAGGGATAGCCATGCTTTCTACATATATAATATATCTAGGAACTTTGTATGTTATGTATATTATTTAACATCAGTACATAAAATATAAATTGCAGAATAGTATTTTAAAGTATATAATGGATAGGTTAAGATAATTTAAAACGGAGAGGAATAATATATGAATATAACAAAATTTGAAGATTTACAAATAAACGAAGGGATAAAGAAAGCTATCTCTGAAATGGGATTTGAGGAACCATCTCCTATTCAAGCTCAATCTATACCTGCTGTTCTAGCAGGGCAAGATATAATTGGACAAGCCCAAACTGGTACGGGAAAAACTGCGGCTTTTAGTATTCCAATATTAGAGATGATTAATCCAAATGATAGAAGCCTACAAGCTGTAGTGCTTTGCCCGACAAGAGAGCTTGCAATACAAGTTTCTACAGAAATAAGCAAGTTAGCTAAATATTGTCCTGGAATTAAAGCTTTACCTATTTACGGAGGTCAAGCTATAGATAGACAGATAAAGTCATTAAAATCCGGTGTACAAATAATAATAGGGACACCAGGACGTACAATAGATCATATCAATCGTAGAACGTTAAAAATGGACAATGTAAAGATGGTTGTTCTTGATGAAGCAGATGAAATGCTAGACATGGGATTCAGAGAAGACATCGAGATGATTCTTAGCAAAACTCCTGAAGATAGACAAACAACTTTCTTCTCAGCAACTATGCCAAAGGGAATCTTAGATCTTACTAGGAGATACCAAAAAGATCCAACTCATATAAAAGTAGTTAGAAGAGAACTTACAGTTCCAAATATTAAACAGTACTATATAGAGACTAGAGCGGCAAATAAATTAGAAATATTATGTAGACTTGTAGATGTATATAATCCAAAACTATCAGTTGCTTTCTGTAATACAAAGAGAAAAGCAGATGAGTTAGTTGGAGATTTACAAGCTAGAGGATACTTTGCAGATGCACTTCACGGTGACTTAAAACAAGCCCAAAGAGATATAGTAATGGATAAATTTAGACATGGTACAATAGATATTCTTGTTGCGACTGATGTTGCTGCTAGAGGAATAGACGTAGACGATGTAGAATGTGTATTTAACTACGATTTACCACAAGATGAAGAATACTACGTTCATAGAATCGGTAGAACTGGTAGAGCTGGACGTGAAGGAATGTCTTTCAGTTTCGTGTTTGGTAAAGAAGTAAGAAAGATGAAGGATATTGAGAGATATACTAAATCTAAATTAGTGAAACATGAAATACCTACTATTTCAGATGTTGAAGAGAAGAAGGTAAGTGCTTTCTTTAAAGATGTTAATGAAACATTAGAAAAAGGAAACTTAACTAAGCAATTAAAATGGATAGAAGAATACTGTGAAAATGTTGATTATTCAACTGTAGATGTTGCAGCAGCACTACTTAAATTATCTCTAGGAGAAGAATTAAGTAAAGAAATAATAGAAGAAAAACCTAGAAGAGATCGTGGTGAACGCGGTGATAGATCTCGTGGTGATAAAAAAGTTGTAGCTCAGAGTGGTATGATCAGACTATTTATAAATGTAGGTAAAAACCAAAGAGTTCAAGCTAAAGATATAGTTGGAGCTATAGCTGGAGAAGCTGGAATTCCAGGAAGAGTAGTTGGATCAATAGATATTTACGATAAGTATACTTTTGTTGAAGTACCAAAGAAAAATGCAATGACTGTTCTTGAAAAGATGAAAGATATCAAGATCAAAGGAAATAAAATTAATATAGAAAAAGCAAATAAAAGAGATAACAAAAAAGAAAATAATTACAAAGATTACAAAAAAGAAGTAAAAAAGAGACACCAACAATAAGATACAATTAACTAGTAAAAGATAATAAAAGAATACTAGTTATATTAAAAATAAAAAACTCGTAGCATTTGTAAAAAAAGACATTTAAATATTGGGTCGATGCCCGCTTATAAATATAGTAATTTTTAGGAGACAAAACTAGTCATTTTTCACTGAAGGATAAACAACTAGCTTATAGAACTAATTAAAAGTTACTATATTTTTATTTTAAGGAGGGACATCGATGTTTACATATTCTTTTCAAGACAAGAATCTTTTTATAGAGTTTGATTGTTCTGAGCTTGATCATCACATAGCGAGTGAGATTAGGGAAGAGTTGGATGCACTGTTAAATGCCAATCAAGTCAGAAATATCGTGTTTGATTTTGAAAAAATCAATTTTATGGATTCTTCAGGCATAGGTGTAATAATCGGTAGGTATAAAAAAATATCTAATGAAGGCGGAAAAGTTTCAGTTATAAATATTAATGACAGAGTAAAAAAAATCTTTGATCTGTCGGGGTTAAATAAAATTATTAGCATTTACGAAACGTATGAAGAAGCAGTAAGTTCTTTGTAAGGAGGAGTGGGTTATGAGTAATATTATGGAAGTAAAATTTTCTGCTAAATCTGAAAACGAAAGTTTGGCAAGAGTTATAGTGGCATCATTTGCAGCAAAGCTGGATCCTACCCTAGATGAACTAGTTGATATTAAAACAGCTGTTTCAGAAGCTGTTACAAACTCGATTATTCATGGCTATGAAGAAGATGAAGACAAATTTGTTTACTTAAAATGTGTAATTGATGGAAATACGATAAAAATTACAGTTGAAGATGAAGGATATGGTATAGAAAATCTTGAACAAGCTATGGAACCACTCTATACATCTAAACCAGAGCTTGACAGATCAGGTATGGGCTTTACCGTGATGAAGAGCTTTATGGATGATGTAAATGTTAGTTCTATTAAAGGACAAGGAACTAGAATTGAGATGGCTAAAAAGATAAATGCCTAAATAAAGTCCGAAGAGAATTGAGGTTTTATTATGGGGACAACTGCTACGAGAGAAGAAAAAAAGAGACTTCTTACCCATGAAGAGACTCTTGAGCTGATTGAGAGAGTTCAAAATGGAGATGAAGAAGCTAAGGAAATATTGATATCAAGTAATTTAGGTTTAGTTAGAAGTGTGGTTTCAAAGTTTTTAAATATAGGGTACGATAGAGATGATTTATTTCAGCTTGGATCTATTGGACTGATTAAATCTATATATAAATTTGATCCCAAATTTAACGTTAAGTTTTCTACATATGCCGTTCCAATGATTTTAGGAGAAATAAAAAGGTATTTGAGAGATGATGGAATGATAAAAGTTTCTAGATCCCTTAAGCAAATAGCTGTAAGAGCTAAAATGCAAAGTGAGATTATGACAAAGAAACTTGGACGCGAGCCTAGTGTTGAAGAGCTTGCGAAGATTTTAGAAATAGAAAAAGAAGATTTAGTTATGGCTCTTGAAGCTAATTTCAGCGTTGAGTATTTGCATGGAGTTATACACGAAGAAGAAGGTGCTCCTATATGTTTAATAGACAAAATAAGCATGCAGGGTGAGTGTGAAGAAGAAAAAGCAATAGACAATATACTTTTAAAAGATATTCTGAATAAATTAGAAAAACGTGAGAGACAGATAATAGTACTTAGATATTTTGAAGACCTGACTCAGAGCGAAATAGGTCAGATGCTTAATATTTCACAGGTGCAAGTTTCAAGAATCGAGAAAAAAGTGCTTTCAAAGCTTAAAGAATACATAAGTTAAATTTTAAATATAAGCGCTTAAAACCAAATTGAAAAGTAATATTATAAAGAATACTTTATAAGATTTAAACTCTTAATTCTAAATATTAGAAATTAAGGGTTTATTTTTTTGCTTTTTACAGATAATAGATATGAGAGGTGTTTATATGGAAAATAAAAAATATAAAGAAGTTTACCTTGATAATAATAAAAAATATCAAGAATATGTGGAAAAGATCAGTCCAAAGCCTACATTTGTAAAAAACTATATAAATGCGTTTGTTGTAGGAGGGCTGATTTGTGTACTAGGTCAGTTTATAAATAATATTTGGACAAATTCTTTTGGTTTAGATAAGCTTGCAGCGGCAACTTCAACATCTATTACGCTAATATTTATAGGTGCTTTTTTGACAGGTCTTGGAGTGTACGACCTATTGGGAAAAAGAGCTGGAGCAGGTTCTATTGTTCCGATAACTGGGTTTGCAAACTCAATAGTTTCGCCAGCTATGGAGCATAAACAAGAAGGCTATGTAATGGGTGTTGGTGCAAATTTATTTAAAGTTGCTGGTCCTGTACTTGTTTACGGAATAGGCTCATCAATACTTTGTGGTTTTATTTATTATATTTTTTTAATGATAAAGTAAATAATAAAGCGAAAGTATTAATTTAGCTAATATTGCTTAATTTCAAAGAAATAAATTAAGGTGAAATACTTAAAATGTAATTTTAAAGGTGTGTGTGTTATGAAAAACAAGAGAATTGGTAGCAGAACAGTTAAATTGGAAAACAATCCGACAATAATATCAGCATCTTCAATTGTCGGCAAAAAAGAGGGAGAAGGACCTTTAAATGAGTATTTTGATCTTGTACTTACTGACGACATGTATGGAGAAAAGAGCTGGGAAAAAGCAGAGAGTAAAATGCTCAAAACCTCAATGGAAAATACAGTTAAAAAGTCTGGAAAAGAATTAAAAGATGTAGAGTACATGTTTGCTGGTGATTTAATAAATCAGATTACTCCAGCATCCTTTGCAGCAAGAGAGTTAGATATACCATTTTTAGGGATATACGGGGCGTGTTCTACCATGTCTGAGGGAATTAGTTTAGCTTCTATGATAGTTGATGGAGGTTTTTCTGATTTAGTACTTGCAGGAACTTCAAGTCACTACTGTACTGCAGAGAGACAGTTTAGATTTCCGTTAGAGCTAGGTAATCAAAAACCTATGACAGCACAGTGGACAGTAACAGGTTCTGGAAGTGTTTTGATAGCACCAAATGGAGACGGTCCAAAAGTTAAATATATTACTATAGGAAAAGTTGTAGACAAAGGAATTAAAGATGGAAACAATATGGGAGCAGCAATGGCTCCATCTGCAATAGATACAATATACTCTTACTTTAAAGATACAAATGATGACCCAGATAGTTTTGACGTAATTGCAACAGGGGATCTAGGAATATTTGGTAAACAAATATTGGTGGATATACTTAAAGAAAAAGGCGTAGATATATCTAAAACACATATAGATTGCGGTATAGAAATATTTGATCTAGAAAAGCAAGATGTACACTGTGGTGGTAGTGGATGTGGATGCTCTGCTACAGTATTTACTGGGTATATTTATCAAAAACTAAAAAATAAAGAGTTCAATAAAGTAATGTTGGTGTCTACAGGAGCTTTGTTGTCTCCAACGAGTACACTACAGAAAGAGACTATACCATGTGTGGCACATGCGGTGGTAGTAGTTAATGAATAGGAAGTGATATTATGTTGATGGAGTATTTAAGAGTATTTTTTGTAGGTGGAATTATTTGTTTGATAGCCCAGATTATGATGGATCAATTTAAAGTACAGTCGCCTTATGTACTAGTTAGTTATGTAACCAGCGGGGTGATTTTGGCATTTTTAGGTATATACGAACCTTTAGTAAAATTCGGAGAAGCTGGTGCGACAGTACCAATAATAGGATTTGGATATTCTTTAGCAGAAGGAGTTAAGAAAGCTATTGATACAGACGGGTTTATTGGAATATTTACAGGAGGTACTATTGCAACAGCTGGCGGTATTGCAGCTGCAATATTCTTTGGTTATACTATGGCAGTTATATTTAAATCAAAGCCCAAGCCATAAAAAAATAAACAATATTTAATAATTAAAATAAAAGTTAAAAGTTCCCCTTAAAGTAGACGATATAAAAATTGTTTACTCTAAGGGGAATTTTTATAAAAAAATTAATTATATTATTTGTCGTAAAAATACTTATATTAAATTATATTTTATGACTTTTAGAACTATTTAGTTATAAAAATACGACATTAGTCTCATTTTGAGAGTTAGATCTTGATGATATAATGATTACAATTACTATATTAGTTAACTAATGACAGAATTATTTTTGAAAAAAGACTAATCTATCCGGAATTTAAAAACAGTAAGATAAGAAATACATTAGACTTTTATAAAAATAAGGGAGTGAACTAAATGGCTAACACTGAAGGGACTAATAAGAATAATGCTTATGGTTGGTATATAGCAATATTAAGCGCATCTATAGGTTGCTTGCTTTCAGCAGGTTTCCCCCAATTCTCTATGGCAGTAGTATATTTATCAGAAAAGATGCAGGTTTCACAAGATATCTTACTTATTGGAGACACAGTAAAGACTATAGCTGTTGTTATCTCGATGATGATTTCGGGATTTTGTTTCAAAGCATTAGGAGCTAAAAAGACTATTCTACTCGGGATGTTACTTACTGTAATCCCTCAGTCGATTTTTCCCTACAACAACTCAGTATTTATCTTTTTTGTTCTAAAATTTATTCAAGGTTTCACATCGATAGTATTTCCAGTATTTTTACTTATAATTATGGACTGGGTGAAAGACACTCAAACAGGAATAGCTACAGCAGCATTTAATGGTATATTTTACGGTGGTGGTGGTATTGGAGCTACATTTGCCGGATTTGTTATCAATAAATGGGGCTGGGTAGCCTCATTTCATGCAATAAGTATAGCTATAGTTGCGATATGTCTTCTGTGGATTTTCACAGTTAAAGAAAGGGAACATTCTGCAAATGAATTGGCAGCAGAGGAAACTGTTAAACTTGAAGCACAAAGTTCTAAGAAAAAAGGAGTATCTATTTCAGTTCTTTTAAAAATGCCTGTAGTATACTGCTTAATACTAGCATTTATACCTACAACTTTCGCTGTGCAAGCTATTTCAGTAGATTTACCGCTTTATGGGAGTTCTCTAGGTTACAGTGAAATTCAAAATGGAAACCTTGGAGTAGCAGTTACAATAGGTATGATATCAGCTTGTCTAATCTCTGGTAAATGCTCAGACTACTTTGCATCAAAGAGCAAAAATAAAGCAATAGGAAGAATAGGTGTACTGATGGCTGGTTCTATTATAATAGTTGCATCTATATTAGTATTGCTAATTTCATCTTCTGGAAGTTTTAGTGTACTTTATGCAGCAGTGTTATTTTTCTCTTTTGGGGCATCTTGGGGACTTGGCGTTTTTTACTCAGTTCTTCCAGATGTGTTTAGCGAAGAAACCCTTACAATTTCGACAGGCTTTATCGGTGGATTCGGAGACATGATGATGCCTATAGCTCCTTTTGTTGTTGGAGTTATATTTGGAGTGAGAGGTCTATGGACCGTTGGGTGGGGAGTATGTGCTGCCCTTGCGTTAATAGGTGTATTTGCATGTTTGACCCTGATAAAAATAGTATCCAAACATAATGGTAAATCTATTGCTTGATTAAGCAATTTCAATTTAGTTAGTGTATCATTTGAGTGGTGTTTCGGTAGATTAAAATTATTTTGTATTGTATATTTTAACGAAATTGCTAAATAAATGAAATCTTAAATTTTAAAAAATAATAGTAAAAAAGGAGGAAGTACTATGGGAAGATTTTTAAATGTAGGGATAATTCAAATGCCAGTTGATCATGATACAGCAGTCAATCTTAGATATATTGAGAAAAAAACGAATGAATTGATGTCAGCATATCACAAACCGGAGTTAATAGTTGGAGTGGAGTGTATAGAAAGCTTCACACCTCAGTATATTCCTGGATCAATGACAGAGTTTTTCAGCGGTATTGCAAAAAAACATGGAATTTATTTTATACCTGGAAGCATGTATGAAAAACACGACGATTTGCCAAAGGGTAAGTTCTACAACTCGGCACCTATTTTTAATCCAAATGGTGAACTTATAGATGTTTACCGTAAAATGGCTCCATGGAGACCATCGGAAGATTTAGCAGAACCAGGTAAAAAATACGTTGTATTCGATATACCAGAAAAAGATACAAAAGTTGGAGTGCAGATTTGCTACGATCTAAATTTCCCCGAAATTTCAAGAAACGAAACTTTAATGGGAGCAGAAGTGCTTGTTAAATTGACTCTTGATCCACAGGAGCTATACGGTCTAAATAAAAATGTACATTTTACACGTGCTTTAGAAAATCAAGCGTTTTTAGTATCCACAAATTGCGTAGGATTCTTTAATGGAGCTCATCTATATGGAAATTCATTAGTAGTAAACCCAGAAGGACAACTTCTATGGGAAGCAGGTCAAACTGAAACTATATGTACAGTTACACTGGATTTAGATTTAGTAAGGAGATCTAGAGAGTATGGAACAATGTTTTTAGATCACTACCTGCAGCATCTGAGAGACTACAATTTTCCGATGCCTTACGCAGATGATATTACAAGTGCACCCATATTTAAAGGACTTAGAAAGACTCCTACAAATATAGATGAATATGAAGCTGATGTAAAACCAGTTGGAGTTTGTGAAATTGGAAATAGAAATGAAGTAGATATCGATTTTAATAAATTAGAAAAGAATTTAGAAGATTTCTTAGGAAAATAGATTTTAAATAAAGTAATAATTAAATTAACTAAATAATATTTAAAAAGTTATCTCAAAGATATACAGTAAAGTCTTTTAGATAACTTTTAATTTTCTACTTATTCAGGATACACAATTACACAAGAAATAATTAATTTTTAGTTAATTTTAACAACTGGGTTCTATTAGAAACACCGAGTTTATTATATATATTTACAATGTGTTTCTTTAGAGTATTAATAGAAATATACAGCCTTTCAGAAATTTCGCCGTTGGTAAGATTGTCTACAATTAATCTTAAGACTTCAGATTCCCGCCTAGTTAAGTTGTATTGGGTCGATATAATATGAAGTTGAGAGAATTTTTTAGATAGGAGATCTTTATTTTTTGAATGTTTTGGAAGATAAAAAGACTTGTACAAACAAAGTGACAAGTGTGTTTTTAATGTTTCTAGTATAAAGATATCTTTTTCTGAGTAGTCCCCAGATGCTTGTGAATTATAAAAAGATACAACACCCATAAATTGACTTTTGTGTGCTAAGATTAATTGAACGCAGTAATGGAGGTTTTTAGATTTGTAGTACTTTTTATAGTATTCAGTTTGAATCCTCATCTCTTCAATCATAAAGTCAGTTTCTTTATAGACCATACATTTTCCAGATATCATGATATCTTTTAGGTAGTCTAGATCTTGTCCATTTAACAGATATTCTTCAAGATTACTCATTGTGAGTTCTCCATGAGGCATTGGATACGATAAGAAGCCATTATCTTTGTCATCTGATAGAAAAAAGCATGTTGCAGTACTTGGAATCAATAAATTAATTTGTTCTAAAAATTTTTTTTGAACGTCCCTATAGTCTTCTGCTAAATTAATTTTATAAATAATATCATTTAGCACTATCCATTCATTAGTGGTAAGTATTTTAGACATATAATCACTTCCTAAATTTTTCATATATTATAGCATAGATCAATAAAAACTTAAATAATTAAGAAAGCTATTTGTTAGCATTATGATGTAATTAGTATTTAATATTTACATTTACTAAATTGAAGATATAATATTTAGCTGTATTCAAAACATAAAAATAAAATTATTTTAGATTAAAAAAGGCACTCTTTTGAGTGCCTTTTTTAAGTAAACTATTCAGTTACGCCGCCAGTATTGCCACCACTAGTGCCGCCATCACCACCGCCATTATTACCGCCACCGGTATTACCACCACCGGTATTACCACCACCAGTATTACCACCATCAGTGCCGCCATCACCACCGCCAGTATTACCGCCACCGGTATTACCACCGCCAGTGTTACCACCATCGCCATTATTGCCACCGCCGGTATTGCCACCACCAGTTGGTGGATTTCCTCCATCTCCGTCTCCATCGCCATTTCCATTACCTTGACCATTATTACCTTGATTCTCATCAGTATTAGGTCTGTTTTGGTTAGCTTGTGTTGGAGAAGGTTGAGAGCTGTATCTTGTTGGAGATGTTCCTTCAATAAATGCAGCTTTTGATCCAGTTGATTGTCTACCGCCATCGATAAGATTTATCTTAGCGAAGTAAACCTTGCTTGGAACTTCAAAGTCTGCAACATCTAAGTTTTTGTGAACTTTAGACATTACTTTTGACCATAATGTAGCAGCTGTTCCACTACCACCACTGATACTTCTACGAGGTATAGATTTTTTATTTTTATCAATACGTGAATCATCCCCTATGTACGTAGCACCTACATAGTAAGGAGTGTATCCAACGAACCATACATCTTTTGAGCTGTTTGTTGTACCAGTTTTTCCAGCGACAGGCATTCCATTTGGAATGTTAGCTTTTTTACCTCCACCTTCACTTACAACACCCAGTAGCATATCTGTCATAACGTACGCTACTTCAGGTTCTACAACTTTATGTTCCTCTGGAGAATTCTTTACAAGAAGCTGACCATCGAATGTCGTAATCGTAGTAAATACAGTTGGTTGAACGTAAACTCCACCGTTAGCTAGAGTACCATATGCTGATGCCATTTCAAGTGGAGATATACCTCTAGTCATACCACCTAAAGTAAGGGCAGGGAAAGATCTATCTCTTGTATCAACCTTACTATCTCTAACACTTGTGATACCGAAATTTCTCAAGTAATCTATCATTATATCGATACATTCTTCCTTTGTATCTCCAAGCATCTCAGCAGTTTTAACTGCTATAGTATTTGAAGAAAATTCTAGAGCTTTACGAACACTCATAGAACCTTCACCTTTTGTTGTAGTATTAGGGCTCCATCCGTCATAATCAAACTTATATCCACCTTTTTGGTCGCTTAGTTTAGTAGATTGAGTGATCTCAAGAGTATCTATAGCAGGTGTATATACAGAAAGTGGTTTGATAGTAGAACCAGGCTGCTGGGCTATTGTAGCTCTATTTAATGCTTTTTTATTTTTTATATTTCTACCGCCGATTAATCCTCTTATTTCACCATTCTTGTAGTCTAGTATAACCATACCAGATTGAGGTTGTATAACCCCATCTTCACCGACTACATTGTCTGGGAAGTTTCCTTTTTTATCATACTCTTCTTCTATTGATTCCTGTATTTTAGGATCTATAGTAGTATTTATTGTAAGGCCACCATTGTAGTATAAGTTTTTAGCCTCATCTTCAGTATTACCTTGATCGATAAGAGCTTGAACAACTTCTGATTCAATGTAGTCTTCAACAGAGTTTGCAACTTTTTCTTTTTTATCTGGAAGTTTAATTATAATTTCTTCAGCTAAAGCCTCATTGTATTGAGCTTGGGTAATTTTATTAAGAGCAAGCATTTTATCAAGTACAATTTTTTGTCTATCTTTAGCTTCAGGGTTGTTTATAGCTTTTCTGACAACCATAGTTCCAGCTTTTAATTGTTTATATTGATCGCTTGTTATAAGATCCCAATCATCGAGCTTTTCTACCATATCAAAATCAAGTTGATTTGGATCGTCTAAATCATCTTCTGGTGTATTTATAAATAACAATAATTTGTGTTCCAAATCAGCTTTTGTTTCATTTCCATCCAATTTTGAAGTCTTATATGCAGAAAATCTAGATGGATTTTTAGTTGATCCGGCAAGCATAGCTGATTCAGCTAATGTAAGGTCAGATGCTGATTTATCAAAATATCCTCTAGCACCAGCTTCAGCACCAGATAACCCCTTACCTACGAAGAAAGTATTTAAGTAAATTTCAAGGATCTTATCCTTTTTAACAGATTTACTCATTTCATAAGCATAATAGATATCTTTGATTTTACGTGGAAGACTTTGCTCACTTGTTGTAAGCAACATCTTTGAAACCTGCATTGCTATTGTACTACCACCTTGTTTAGTACCAGTTATCGTTTTTAGTACTGATCTCGATAAACCTTTAATATCAACTCCATTATGTTCATAAAAACGCTCATCTTCAATCGATATTACTGCGTTTTGTAAATTTTTTGATATTTGATCGAGAGCAACTGGTGTTCTTTTGTTTATATTTGGAGCAATTGCCAAGTTTTCTCCAGTAGAGTACTTAATTGTTGTTGATTGATGTGTTTGCTTATCAAGAAGAGCTTCTGTTACAGGCTGCACATCTCTTAAAGATGCAAAAACAAGACCTGCAGCTGAAGCAGCACCAACAACAAATAAAACCAAGAATACAATACCGGCTATTCTTAGATTTCTAAATTTATCTCTCCTTTTAGGTTTAGATTTCTTCTTTAATTCATTTGAATTGCCTCCGTTAGCAGAAGAACTAACTTTTTTTCTTCTTATCTTATTTTGGCTATTCTCATTATCTTTGTTCATAAGTTTAACCTCCTTACTTAATCCAATATTATAACATAAACGGAAGTAGTTGTGTATTTTATCAGAAAAAATGAATTCACCGTAATATTTTAGTGAAATAGTACACTAAGATTTTACCATATTTCTAAGTAAAAGTTTTATATAAATATTTTTTCCAAATTTTAGAATAAATACTCCTTTTAAACAAAAATACTTAATTTAAACATATAAATATATAGGGGGTGATTTTATGGCTAGAAGATCAGAGAATAGAGATAAGAGCGTCAAAAAATTATTTTTAGTATTTATAATGATATTTATATTGTCTGTGTTGATTGGCAGCTTTATATACATAGATAAAACACTTAGACCGACAATTACAGTACTTGCTGAGACAAAAGCTTTAGAATTAGCAAATAGGTCTATAAACCAAGCAGTAGCAGAATTAGTAGAAGGTAAAATAAATTATGAGGATCTTATGGATGTACAACTCGATAATCAAGGTAAGATAACCATGATTCAAGCTAACACTATCATGATGAATGAATTAGCTTCAGCTGTAGCATTAGAGATTCAGGATGAGCTTAAAAAAGGAAAAACATCGAGTGCATATATTCCAATAGGAACAGCTTTAGGAAGTCCGATACTAGCTAAATACGGGCCTAAATTAGAAGTATCGACTGAACCAATAGGAACAATTTCAGTAAACTTTAAAACAAAATTTGAATCATCAGGAATAAATCAAACGAGACACAGAATATATCTTGAGGCAAAGACACAAGTTAAAGTTATTATACCGCTTATAACATCTACAAAAGAGATCAAAGCACAAATACCGATATGTGAGACAATAATAGTAGGTGATGTTCCAAATAGCTATGTAAATATACCTGATCAAGATATAAAAGAAGTTATACCAAGTAATCCAAGTAATTCTGGCGATTCAAAAAGCGATTTAAAAAATAATTAAAATATTATATATTTTACAAATTTGAATTAAAAAAATTAAATTAATTTTTTTCTAACAAAATAGTATTAAAAAACCAAAATAAGAAACAATACTATTAAGTAAAAAAATAAATTATTAAAAAGATAAAAAAAATTATTATTTATATCTTCACTGCGGATTTTTGTAGTAAATACAAAAGTAAGTATTTTCAAAAATTCAAATAAATTAGGAATTATATTAAAGTAAATTTATTTACTTTAATATAATTCCTTATAAATCATATATTATT
Organism: Metaclostridioides mangenotii; assembly: GCF_017873185.1. Lineage (GTDB taxonomy): Bacteria > Bacillota > Clostridia > Peptostreptococcales > Peptostreptococcaceae > Metaclostridioides > Metaclostridioides mangenotii. The sequence goes on along the minus strand of NZ_JAGGJX010000005.1, from coordinate 96,561 downwards.
TAATTATTTTAGAGATAAGAGTTATTGGCACTAAAACATCCATTTAATATAAAGACCATAACCAACTGAAGGATCATTTTCAACAGCATGAGATACAGCGCCAATTATCTTGTCATCTTGAATAATTGGAGTACCGCTCATTCCTTGTACAATACCGCCAGTTTGTCTTAAAAGATTTTTATCAGTAACCTTAATTTTAAAACTTTTACTTTTTGGTTCTACTTGATTTTCAATACTTAAAATTTCTATATCATATTTTTTAGCTTTTTTATTTGTAGTTCCAAAGATTATTTCTGCTTTACCAGGTTTAACCTCATCTAAAGAAGCAACCTTATACTGTTTAAATTGAGATAAATCAAAATTGTCTATATCACCTTTAATACCAAAATCGGTATTTTCATTGAAGCTTCCTATCACATCAAGTCTCTTTGCATTTATACAACCTACTTTACCTTTTGTTGATTTCTGTATATCAATATCTCTAGTAGTAGATACAGAACCATCTTTTATAGGTATTTTCCTTGAGTTATATATACTAATTGGATGTCCAACAGCACCAAATCTTGAAGTCTTTGGATCTATATAAGTCAGAGTAGCGAAGCCGGAAAGCAAATTGTTAAAGCTGACTTTTTCTAAGACTTCTCTTGTACAACTTGTGGTGATAATTTGACCTTCTCTATTTACAGTAAGATCTATTTCCTTACCATTTGGTAAAGAGGAAAGTATTGTTTCAAAATTTTTGTATCCATCAAAATTTTTATTGTCTATCTGTATTAGTAGATCTCCTTTTTTAATAGCAGATCCTTCTATAGCATCACTGACAATTAGATTTTTTAACTCGGCATCAATTTGAAGAACATTTCCTATTGGTATTAAAAAATCTGGATCATCTTTTTCTGGATTTTCTGCATAAATATTATTATTTGAGAAAAAATATAGTAAAAATAGTAATGTAAAAATAATTAAGGTTTTTACTTTAGTTGAAATTTTATCTCCACTTAACATAAAACACCTTCTCTCTTAAAAATTTTTAAGCTAAATATAAAATTGTTTTGATGCCTTGATATTATAATGTGCAAGATTGAACTTTTAATCCTTGGAAAACTGACACAGTAAATCCGTAGTTTTCAAAAAAAGCAATATTATAAAGTTTGAATAGGTGTTTAAAAAGAATATACAAAATTTGATGTTGATAAACGCACGGATATCAAAGAAAGGATAAAAAATGAAAAATTACAAATTGCTAGTTTCTGCTATTGTTGCTATTGGTATTATATTATTGGGAACATCAAATCCTTTAATAAAACTAGATAAAGTTACTAATTTTATCAATAGAGGAGTTTCTTCAAATAAAGAAATTTTGATTTATATCGATCCAGGTCACCAGGAAAAAGGAGACAGTAATTTAGAGCCAATTGCTCCAGGTTCTTCCAATCAAAAAGCTAGAGTTTCTTCAGGAGCAACAGGAGTTGCTACAAAAAAACCGGAATATGTATTGAATTTAGAAGCCTCAACAGTGTTAAAAAACATTCTTGAAAGCAAGGGTTTTAAAGTCAAGATGACTAGGGAATCTCATGATGTAAATATAAGCAATGCTGAGAGAGCAACTCTTGCAAATAAAGATAATGCCAATATGGTTGTAAGAATACATGCAGATAGCTTAGATAACTCAGGAAAAACTGGAGCATCAATTTTAATACCTCAGCAAAATGGAAAATACACTTCATCTATATATGAAAGTAGTAATAAATGTGCTGAATTGATAAAGTCGAGTATGGAAAAATCAAATATTCAAGTCAATGGAATTTTTCAAAGAGATGATTTAACAGGATTTAACTGGTCAAAAGTTCCAGTCGTGCTTGTTGAAATGGGATTTTTAAGCAACTATAATGAAGATCAAATGATGTCAAATCCAGATTATCAGAGAAAATTAATGCAGAGTATAGCAGATGGATTAGAAGAAAATTTTAAATAAGAATATTGATATTTATAATATAAAAAATAATTAAGAATAATGTAAGAATTAATACGAGTTTAAATATATTTTCGTAATTCTTACATTATTTTTAGTTAAAACACTTGTTTACCTTGAATTAAATCGAAAATAACTATAATATATAAGAGTAAATTTTTTTAGAGGGGTGTCAAAATGCTAGTTGCAGAAAATATCAACCATGGGTTTGGAGCGAGAACCATACTTGAGAACGTATCATTTAGACTTAGAAAAGGCGAGCATATTGCTTTAGTGGGTGCAAATGGTGAAGGTAAATCAAGTTTTTTAAATATAATAACAAACAAATTAATGCCAGATGCAGGAGAGATTAGATGGTCCTCCAGAGCAACTGTAGGGTATCTAGATCAGCATACAGTGCTTACCAAAGGTAAAACTATAAGGGAAGTGCTTAGAGAAGCTTTTAAGTATATGTACGATCTAGAAAAAGAAATGTTAGAGCTATACGACAAAATGGGTGAAGCTACTGATGAAGAAATGGCTAAATACCTAGAAGATACAGCAGAAATCCAAACTATTCTTGAAAACAGTGGTTTTTATATAATAGATGCCAAAATACAAGAAGTTGCAAATGGTCTTGGATTAGGTGAAATAGGACTTGATAAAGACGTTACTGATTTAAGTGGTGGGCAGAGAACAAAAGTGTTACTTACAAAGTTGCTCTTAGAAAATCCAACAATACTTGTACTTGATGAGCCTACAAACTACCTAGACGAAGAACATATAACTTGGCTTACAAGATATCTTCAAGAGTACGAGAACAGTTTTGTACTAGTTTCACATGATATAGACTTCATAAACAATACTTGTAATGTAATCTATCATTTAGAGAATGGTGAGTTAAATAGATATAAAGGAAACTACGATGAATTTGTAAGACTTAACGATATTAAAAAGCGTCAAGAAGAACAGGCTTACGATAAACAAGTTGAAGAGCGTAAAAAATTAGAAGATTTTGTTGCCAGAAATAAAGCCAGAGTAGCAACACGTGGAATGGCAAATAGTAGACAAAAACAACTTGATAAAATGGAAATACTAGAGAGACCAAGAGAAAAGGTAAAACCAACTTTTGATTTCAAGGAAACAAGAGCGTCTGGAAAGATACTTTTTGAAACTGAAAAACTTGTTCTTGGTTATGATGAAGCGCTTACTAAACCATTAAACTTTATGTTGGAAAGAGGCAAAAAAATTGCCCTTAAAGGAATGAATGGTATAGGGAAATCTACACTTTTAAAAACAGTACTCGGCTTAATAAAGCCATTTGATGGAAAAGTAGAGCTGGGTGACTATATAGAACTTGGGTATTTCGAGCAAGAGAGTTCAAGAGAAAATTCAAATACTCCTATGGACGAAATTTGGAGTGAATTCCCAGGATTGTCAAACTTCGAAGTTAGACAAGTACTTGCAAAATGTGGACTTACAAATGACCATATAACCAGTCAAATGAGAGTTTTAAGCGGTGGAGAAGCTGCTAAAGTTAGACTTTGTAAGGTTATGTTAAAGGGAATAAACTTCTTAGTACTAGATGAGCCTACAAACCACTTAGATGTAGAGGCTAAAGATGAACTTAAAAAAGCTATTAAAAACTTTAAAGGAACAGTTCTCTTAGTTTGTCATGAGCCTGAATTTTATATGGATTTAGTTGATGATGTATGGAATATAGAAGACTTTACTACTAAGATAGTTTAAACTTATTGTAAAGGGGGAATAGCTATGGATAAAATCAATAAAAGTAATTATACGGAAGAATCGAGTAAAGTGGACGTGAAGAGTGTAGATGTTTATGCAAAACAATCTGATAAAAATGACGGTATAAATAAATCAGAAAACAGACAAGTTAAAATGATTTACCATATAACAGAAAAAGATTGGCTAGAGATAAACAAACTATTTTATAAGATATATGGTAAAAAGAGAAAGATAATACTGCGCTTAATAACTATTTTGACTTTTATATTATTTGCTTATAGATCTTATTCAGTATTTGAGATATACAACAATAATAGAGCGTATTTTGAAGCAGGCGGAAGTTTAGGAAAGTATTTAGTAAATGTAGGAATTTTATTCTTAATTTTCATATGGATGCTATGGATGAACCTTATGGATGATAAAAGAGGAGTTAAGAAAAGTTATCGCCAAAATAAAGCCGCTATGGCTGAATGTGAATTAACACTTGATGATGATGGGGCAACATCTGAAAGAGAATCTACTAGCAGTGAATATAAATGGGACGCAGTAGAAAATGCATTTGTATTTAATAATTTTATTTTAATCATGCTTACTAAAAATCAAGGATATTTCTTAAAAAGAGAAGATATTAATGAGGATGACTCAGAAACTTTGATGAACATTATAAATGACAATTGTAAGGACAAAGTGCAGTTTTTTGATAAATAAATAGAAAATCTATAATTACATATGAGATTTGTCAGATAAGTTCTTAAAACTTCGTAATATTTAAATAAAAATAAGCCTATAACCTAACCGTTTTATAGGCTTATTTTTTATTTGAAGCTCTACCATCAAGCTATTGCAAATTATAAGAAGGAATTAGATAAACTTAAAAAATAAAAATGGTATAATATTATCAAAGAAGGAGAGTTCAAGATGCATGGGTGAAGGTAAATTTATTACAAAATATATAGGAGGAGCAATTATGTTTACTTATATCAATAGTTCAGAGTTTTTAAAGTTTATACTAGGATTTTCATGTGTTTTATTTATAATATTTATATCAGCAATATATCAAGAAAGCAGACGCCTAAAAATGATAAAAAGGCAAATTATAAGTCAATATGGAAAGCCAATTGATGAAACTATGATTAATATGAAAAGTGTTTCGAGCTTTTTTAGAAATAAATCTGAAGGGGTCGGGATCATTGATGACATAACTTGGAATGATTTAAATATGGACGATATATTTAAAACGATTAATAATACTCAAAGTACAGCTGGCAGAGAAATGCTTTACATAATATTGAGAGATAACAATGTAGATAAAACGATTCTAATAAAAAGAGATAAAGTTATTGAATATTTTAGACAAAATGAAGAGGATCGGTTTAAAGTTCAATATATTCTCGCTAAACTCGGAATAAGCAAAGATTTGTATACTACAAGCTGCCTATATAATGATCCTGATGAGAGTAAAAATAGATTATGGATTTACAGAATACTATCGTATATGCCTATAGCATTGTTGTTTATGATGTTAGTATCTAAATGGTTTGTGTTATTTGCTATTTTATCTGTAGGAGTCAATGTAGGGATTAGTTTAAAGCATAGGGTGAAAAAGTTAAATGTCGATGGATATAGTTATTTGATAAGACTAATAAACACTACAAATTTAATTAAGAAACTAAATTTGGATATTTTAGCTAATGGAATAAAAAATATAGAAATAGATTTAAAAAAATTAGATAAAATAAAAGGAAAAAGTGTAGAGTCGAATCCAAATAATTTATTTTCAGAAGTGAATATTTTTAATGAATACATAAATTTAATATTTTTGAGAGAGTTGAAGATATATGAAATGATAAAAGAGAGGATAATAAAGAATCAGAACAATTTAATGAGAATCTATGAATACGTAGGTGAACTGGATGCATTAATAGCAGTGGCATCTTATAGAGATAGCTTAAAGTATTATGTTAAGCCAGATATTGAGACAAGTGTGTGTAAATTTAAGAATAGACTAGAGTTTGAAGATCTATATCACCCACTTATAGAAAATCCAGTTGTTAACTCTGGAAAATTTTATAGAGGGGCGTTGATTACAGGATCAAATGCTTCTGGGAAATCTACATTTATTAAAACAGTAGCAGTAAATGTGATTCTCGCGCAAACAATATACACTACATGTTCGAAAAAGTATATATCATCTAAGTTTAATATATACACTTCAATGGCTTTAAAAGACGATATTTTGAGCAGTGAAAGTTATTTTATGGTTGAAATAAGGTCATTAAAAAGAATTGTGGACAATGTAAATAGTGAAAAGCCAACCCTTTGTTTTGTTGATGAAATACTTAGAGGGACTAATACTATTGAAAGGATAGCCTCTTCTTGTGAAGTACTCGGGTATTTGAGTCAAGGAAACTGTTTATGTTTTGCAGCTACACATGATATAGAACTTACTCACCTTCTGGAAGGAAAATTTGACAACTACCATTTTGAAGAAAATATAACGGATAAAGATATTAAGTTTGACTATAAACTGCATAGCGGAAGAGCGCAGAGTAGAAATGCAATAAAGTTATTAAGTTTTATGGGATACGATGCTGATATTGTTGAAAAAGCTTCAAATAGAGCTGCTGACTTTATAAATACGGGTAAGTGGTAACCTTGGAAATTATAAATTTAATCAAGTTAATACTCAACTGATTTCTAGTATTGAAATATTTATTATATAATAAAACTTATGATAGAAAGTGGCATTGTAAAGCAGCTTTCATCTGAACTAAGCTATATTTTATGTTATAATTATACAGTAGAAAGGATGGTGAAAGAGTTGAAAAAAGGTTTAAATATAGTTTTTTCTATATTTTTTAGCTTGTTGATAATAGGAGCGGCTGTAAGGGTTACTGTCGGTTTTAAAGAACTCTATTACTACGATATTGATAAACTAAAGATAGAAGAGATATCTGGAATGACTAAAGCCGATATAAAGTTAAACTACGATTATCTAATAGACTACAATCTAGATAAAAAAGTAGGTAGTTTTGAATTGCCAACTCTACCATCATCTGAGTTCGGAAAAATACATTTCGAGGAAGTTAGAGATATAATACAAAATGTTATAAATTTATTCTACGTATGTGTAGTAGTTTGTATAGTCGGAATAATAATCAGTATAAAGAATAAAAATATAGATATATTAAAAATAACATCTATATCTTTGATAGTAATGCCTATAGTAGTAGCAATCCCTATTTTAATAAATTTTGAAAAAAGTTTTGTGGTTTTCCACGAGCTATTATTTAGCAATGACTATTGGATATTTGATCCAGCATTAGATCCTGTAATTACAATGTTGCCAGAACAGTTCTTCTTTCATACGGGGATGATGATATTAGCTCTCGTATTACTTACAAGTATATTACTATTTTTATCTTATAAATTACTTAAAAATAAATTAGCAAATTGAATTTTATTCTTAGGACGAAATATAGCTATAACAATGAGAGAAGAAGATTATAGTGTGGTTGAAGATTTAGTTTACAGAGCGTTTAAAACAGCTGAACATGCTGATGGATAGAATTATTAAATTAACTTGAAAAAAGCATAATAAAAATTAACTTAGACATATAGTGGAAAATCTGCTATAATATGTTTGAAATTCAATATGTTAAGAGAAAGGGATGAATTGAGGTCATGAATATATAATCTATTTTATTAATTAAAGTATTATTAGAGATTAAATCTGTGGTATACAGGTTCGATTTTATAATGCTTAAATTAAGGAGAGTAGGTTATTATATTGACTTGGTCATCATGGCTATTTCAATTTTTTGCCCTTTTATGGTAATCTCTCCTTATTTAAGTTTATAAATAAAGAGAGATTTTTTGTTATTATAAAATATAAAATATAAGTTGGTTATTTAGAAGTTGCATCAAGGAGCTAATCTTCTTTGTTTGCGATTTTAACAATATCTTGGAATTTACTCATTATGTACTCGTAACTACTTTTTTTATGTGGCAACATACATTTTGAACAGTCTTTTATTCCGTTTTCTGTAAAATTGGGATTACCTCCACAGTTTTTACCTAAAGCGTACAGTGGACAGTAGCAAAATAGACAGTTAAACTCTTCTGGTTTATCTGTTTTGTGACATGGAAAGTACTCACAGTCTTTGTGATTAAAAAATTTATAATTATCAGTCATGATTCCTCCTTAATTATTTTAAAAATATACCAAATCGATTTATAGCAAAACGTTTATTGGTGATAATAATATTATACAATAATTATATTAAGATAAATATGTATATATATTCAAAACAATAAATCTAATGTTATAATTATCAAATAAGTAAAAGAATAACGAATGCTGAGAGGTGAATGTATGGAAAAGATGGAGCTATTAGAAAAAGAACATGAAAAGGCATTGCTTGTAGGCTTAAATTTGACTACAAATCTTAAAAGAAGTGATGATATAGATATAAATGATTCTATGAAAGAGCTAGAAGAACTTGCTAAAGCAGCAGGTGCAGAAGTTGTAGGGAGTTTAATTCAAAATAAACAATCTATAGACGCAGCGTTTTATATGGGAAAGGGAAAGATCGAGGAGATAGCGGCTTACTCAAAGTCTTTAGATGCAACTGTTATTATTTTTAATGACGAGTTGTCTGGATCTCAGATAAGAAATATTGAAGATACTGTTGGAGTTAAAATTATAGACAGAACTACTTTAATTCTAGACATATTTGCACAGAGGGCGATGAGTAAAGAAGGTAAACTTCAAGTGGAATTGGCCCAACTTAGATATAGACTTCCTAGACTTTATGGAATGGGAGGACAGATGAGTAGGACAGGAGCTGGGATAGGTACGAGAGGTCCTGGTGAGCAGAAGCTAGAGGTGGATAAAAGACATATACTGAACAGACAGTCAGATATTAGAAAAGAGCTTAAACTTGTCAGAAAAAATAGAGAAACGCAAAGAATTCAGAGAAAGAAGTCAAAAACGCCAATTGTTGCATTAGTAGGGTATACAAATGCAGGAAAATCGACTCTTCTTAACGAATTAATAAAGACACATAAAGATTATCATCAAGATAAAGAAGTTTTCCAAAAAAATATGCTCTTTGCGACACTAGATGTAACTCTTAGAAAGGCCAGTTTGCCAAATAAAAAAGAGTTTTTGGTTGTCGATACAGTTGGTTTTGTCAGTAAACTTCCTCACGACCTAATTGAAGCATTCAAAGCGACTCTTGAAGAGGTTCAGTATGCGGATTTAATTCTACATGTTATTGATGCTACTAATGAAAGCTTTGAAATTCAACAAAAGACAACTGATAAAGTTCTTAAAGAATTGGATATTCAAGATAAGAAACAAATACTTGTATACAATAAAGTAGATAAATTAGAGTTAGATATCTATCCTAAAAATCATCCAGATGTAGTGTATATTTCAGCAAGACAAGGCATAAATATGGATAAACTGATGAACATGATAGAAGAAGCTCTGATGGATGATATGTATGAAGTAAATTTACTACTTCCATATGATAAGGCTAATATATTTAGTGAACTTAAAAATAAATATACTATAGACGACTTTGAATATGTTGATAGCGGTATAGAAGTAAACGTAAGTTTAAATGAGAAAGATTTTTATACTTACCAAAGTTATATTTTAGAGAAGTAGGTAGTGAAAAGTGAGAATATCTTGGGAGAATATAGAAGTAATAGAGGATTTTTTTATAACATATCTTCTATACAAAGAATCGAAGACAGTTCCACAAATTAGTAAGATTAGAAACATATCACAAGAAGAAGTCAAAGAGCAAATAATAGAGGCAAAGTTGTTAATTAGAGCATCTCACAAGGAAAGCGACAAAGTAAAAGAGGATATACTTGATGAATTTTTGAAGTTAGATAAATCTAGCAGACTTGATTTTATGGATAGCTTAGATGATGAAAAAATGTTATACTTTAAGAGAAAGCTCTTTAAAAGAATCACAGAAGAAAAAAATGCTGAGGATCTTATATCATTGATATGGGCGACAGGTGAACTTAAAGACAGTAAGTTTTTAAATTTGCTTCATCACCTTACAGATCATAGACACTCAGATGTTAGAAGAATAACTTATTCAGCCCTTAGAAAAATAGGGTCAAAAGAAAGTAAAGAGTTTTTAGAAAAGGGTCTTTACGATTCAAACGCTCAGACTAGACAGTACTCAGCTAAGGCATTATCAGAAATTGGCGATGAACTCAGTTTAAGGATTTTGAAACGTTTGAGGTCGCAAAATAGAAACTCAGAAAAAAATTATGTATTGAGAGCATATGATGAAGCAATCAATACCTTAGAACAACATAAAATTTAATATAACTTACTAATGCTAATCATAATGTGTCTCTTAAAATCAAGACTATTAATTATTTGGGAGGGGTTAGAAATGATAGTTAGACGTTGTGCAGGTGGAGTAGTGTTTTACGCAAATAAAGTACTGTTATTAAAAAACGACAGAGGAGAGTGGACTTTGCCAAAGGGTAAAATCAACGGTGGAGGTCTGCCTTATGAAAGTGCTGTCGAAAGGGTTAAACATGAAACTGGAATCGCAGCTTTTATGGTAGATGTTGCTGGTGACACAATGTATGAATTTTTCTCAAGAAGTAGACAACGAGAGGTATGCAACGCGATTATGTGGTATGTAATGGAAGCGGAAGATACGAAGTGTGTACTTGCTCCTGAATTTAGTGAAGGTGGATTTTACAAGCTTAAAGATGCGTTAGAAATGATTACTCACCATAAGGAAAAAGCATTAGTTGAAATATCATATAAAAAATATAAAGATCTTAAAAGGCTAGTCTCAGAAAAAGAGAATATAGCTTACTAAAAATACAGACAAAATAAAAGAGAGGGATCGAGTCCTCTCTTTTATTTTGTAAAATAGAAGATAGGAGTTAATTATGACTTACAAAACTCTACACGAATACGGAATGAATGAAGTGGAAATAGAAAGGTCAAGATTTATAGGGTATGCAAAACCTGTAAAGTCTGAAGAAGAAGCAATTGAATTTGTAAATGAGATCAAAAAGAAGCATAAAGATGCTACTCACAATGTATGGGCTTATACTGTTGGGGAAAACATGAATATTCAACGTTATAGTGATGATGGAGAGCCTCAAGGAACAGCGGGGATACCAAGCTTAGAAGTTATAAAAAAAGAAGATCTGAGGGACGTAGTAGTCGTTGTAACTAGATATTTCGGAGGCGTTAAACTAGGAGCAGGCGGTCTTGTTAGAGCTTACACAAAGGGAGCAAAAATAGGATTAGAAGCAGGTAAAATTATAGATAAGGTTCTTTACCAAGAAGTCAAGATTGGTATAGATTATACATTGCTAGGACGAGTTCAAAATGAGATAATGAATTTAGGATTTTATATAAAAGATATTGTATATGAGGATAATGTAAACATACTTGTATATTCAAAACTTGAAGATGTTGAAGGATTTACAACGAAAATTGTGAATATAACTAGCGATAAATGTGAAATAGTGCTAGGGGAAGAGTTTTTTTTGTCAGAGGAAAATGGTGTTATAATTGAGTAGAGTGTGAGTCAATATAAAATAGAGTGAACATAAACATTATATAATATAATTTTGTTATATAACTGTTTATACTCACTCTATTTTTTTATTTTATAGTAATTTAGAGATTAGCACAAAGTATGAAATAGATTCAATAAACTTTAAACTTATGTTTTTGAAAAACCTTTTTTAATTTCCATTAATCCTACAATAAGTAAGAAAATACCGAATAATCTTTTTAAAAGTTCGGCTTTAATATGGGTAGAAAGCAAAGATCCAAACATAGCTCCGAGTATTCCGAATAAAGCTATAGGAACAACAAGTTTTATTATTACATTTTTATTTTTAATATGAATAAAAAGAGCAACTAGAGTCATGGGAATTGATGCAAGTAAGTTTGTACTCTGTGCAATTTTAGTATCTATTCCGGCTAAAAGAACTAATGCTGGAATTAAAATCGTTCCACCTCCAAGTCCCATACCACCGATAATTCCAGCAAAAAAACCTATAAGACTGTACATCATCTAAAACACCATCCTTAAAGCAGCGATAACCATAATTAATCCAAAAGTAATTCTAAGAAACTTCCCGTTAACTTTGCTAAGAAGTTTTGCCCCTATATATCCTCCTATAATACTTCCAATTCCAACTTTAATTGTCAGACTTGTATCGTAAACTCCAGAGGACACATAAAAAATTGAACTAGTAGTAGTCAAAAAGAAAATTATTGCAAGTGCTGTGGCATGAGATTTATGTTCCTCAGTATTTACTAAATTATTGAATATAGGAACTAGTAAAATTCCGCCTCCCGAACCAAATAGCCCATTTACAAATCCAGAAAAAAGTCCTATAAGTGTATTTTTAAGGTTAAATTCTGTATCCTTAATTTTTATATTTTTCATTTAATCACCTATTATTTAAATTGCCCAAAAGCGACAATTATATTACTATTATGTAAGATAAAAGTATTAATAATTATTTGATAGCATATTAACGATGATACATAGTATTGATTGTCAAAATTTATGATATAATATGACTATAAAAATAGATGAAAATCATAAGAGGAGAATAGAGATGAGCACAAGAAAAGAAAAGATAGACAGTACTGTAAAATGGATTCAAGACAAAGTATCGGAATCACATTCTAAGGGCCTAATGGTTGGAGTTTCTGGTGGAATAGATTCAGCTGTGGTTGCTTATTTAATAAAAAAGGCATGTCCAGAAAACTCATTAGGTGTAATAATGGATATAAAAAATAGTGCAGTTGATATGGAAGATGCCTTAAAAGTAATTAACGGATGCGATATAAAACATTTAGAATTAGATTTACTTGTTCCGCAAGAACATATTTTACAAATGGTTGTCGAAAGCCTTAAAGAAAACGATTTATTCAAGGAAGATTACCTAAGAATTACTGATGCAAACTTAAGAGCTAGACTTAGAATGAGCACGATTTATGCTGTTGCGAATAACCTAGGATATTTAGTTGTAGGAACTGACAATTCAGCTGAGCTATATACTGGATACTTCACTAAGTACGGAGATGGTGGAGTGGATATTCTTCCTATTGCAAATCTATCTAAAGCGGAAGTTTACGAGTGGGCAGTGGAACTTGGTGTTCCAGAGAGCCTTATAAATAAAAAACCATCAGCAGGTCTTTGGGAAGGTCAAACTGATGAAAATGAAATGGGAACAACATATGACAAGATAGATGCGGTAGTTAATGGAAAAACAGAAGGAATTCCACAAAAAGACCTAGATATTATAAATAGATTACATAGCACTAGTGAACATAAAAGGGCTACTCCTGCAAAACCTCCTAAGTTCTAATTTACTAATAATAAGATATGTGATAAAATCTACAATGGAGTTAAATATACAATATTAACGATTCGAATAATTAATTATACGTATAAGGAGTGGTATTATGGGACGTATAGGTAATATTATCAACAGAAAAGGCAAGCAAGATGCCCAAAGAGCTAAAATATTTACAAAACACGCTAGAGCTATAGCTGTTGCAGCTAAAGAAGGCGGGGGAGATCCAGAGTACAATGCGACTCTAAAAACTGCTATTGATAAAGCTAAGGCAGACAATATGCCGAATGATAACATAGATAGAGCAATAGCAAAAGGTGCTGGAGCTGGCGCTGGAGAAAACTATGAAAGCATAGTTTATGAAGGATACGGACCTGGTGGAGTAGCAGTTATTGTAGACACTTTAACTGATAATAAAAATAGAACAGCTGGAAACGTGAGATTCTACTTTGATAAAAACGGTGGTAATTTAGGTACTTCTGGTTGTGTTTCATTTATGTTCGATAGAAAAGGTCAAATATTTATAGCATCTGGAGACGGAGTAAGTGAAGACGAACTTATGGATGCAGCACTAGAAGCAGGAGCAGAGGACTTCTTAACAGAAGAAGAAGGATATGAAGTAGTGACAGCTCCAGAAGATTTTAACACAGTAAGAGATGAATTAAAATCTAAAGGATACGAATTCTTAAGTGCGGATATAAAATTAATACCTCAAACGACATCTCAATTATCTGAAGAAGGTCAAGTAAAAGCTATGGACAAACTTATAGAGATGCTTGAAGAAGATGACGATGTTCAAGATATCTACCACAACTGGGAAATGGAATAGTAGTAGACAAAGATTGAAATATCAACACTTATATCTTTATAGCATCTGTCGAATTGTCAGAAACTAGCTTTTATTATGATGCACGTACAGAGAGTTAAGATATACGACACCTCTGAGATATGCTTATATAGCGAGAATACTATATAAACATATCTCAGAGGTGTTTTTTGCAATTTAACTTACAATAAATAGTAAGTGGTGCCTTTTAAATTTTTTAGCAATTTTTCCATCATTATACCCTTTTTTTATTAAAATTTCTATTTTCTCTTTCATTGTGGTAAGTTGTTTATATCTAATAGTTAGATTTCATTATATATAAAAATTTGTGTCGCAACATAATTTTACGATAAAGCGCTAATTATGAGCTTGCTTTTTTAATTTGTCGTACTTGATACAATTTAGTTTTTATATAAAATTTGTTATTATCTATGGATTTTATCCCAAAATAGGACTAATATAGTAAATGTCGCAATAATTAGTTTTGGAGGGAAGTGTTTAAGTGTTACCAAAGTTATTTAAAATGAAGAAAGAAAATGAACTAACAAAGGAGCAAATAGGTAAGGATATAGTAGCAGGAATTATAGTTGCTATAATAGCTCTTCCATTATCTATAGCTTTAGCCATATCATCTGGAGTATCTCCAGAAAAAGGACTTATAACTGCTATATTTGCAGGATTTGTAATATCTTTTCTAGGTGGTAGTAAGGTTCAAATTGGTGGACCAACAGGGGCATTTGTTGTAATCGTTTATGGTGTAGTTAAAACTTATGGAATAACTGGACTTATAACGATTACAATGATGTCAGGAATTATATTGGTAGTTATGGGACTACTTAAATTTGGATATTTAATAAAATATGTACCTCAAACTATAACAGTAGGGTTTACTAGTGGTATAGCAGTAACGTTACTTACAACTCAGTTGAAGGACTTCTTTGGACTTAGAATAAAAGATGTACCAGCTGAATTTATAGAAAAGGTAGAAAGCTATATACATAATAGATCTACATTTGATAGAGCAACATTTCTAATAGGATTAGCATGTATTTTTATATTAGTTTACTGGCCTAAGGTAAACAAAAAAATTCCAGCTTCAATAATAGTATTAGTATTATCTACTTTAGTTGTAAACTTATTTAATCTACCAACTGATACAATAGGTTCTAGATTTAATGAAATATCATCATCTATACCAAAGCCAAAAATACCTCATATTGATTTACAAATAATTACAACTTTAATAAAACCTGCTATAACGGTTGCTTTGCTAGGTGCAATAGAATCGTTACTTTCTTGTGTAGTTTCTGACAATATGATAAATGATGAGCACGATTCTAATATGGAACTTGTGGCACAAGGACTTGGAAATATGGCATCTTCAATATTTGCTGGGATTCCAGCAACTGGAGCTATAGCTAGAACAGCGGCTAATGTTAGAAATGGAGGTAAAAGTCCTATATCAGGTATGGTACATGCTATAACATTATTACTTATAATGGTTGTATTAATGCCTCTTGCTAAACTTATACCAATGGCTACACTAGCTGCAATACTTATAGTAGTTTCTTATAATATGGGAGAATGGTCACATTTTAGAAGGTTATTATCTTCAAGTAAATCGGATGTCTTAGTATTAGTTGTAACATTTGTATTTACTGTTGTATTTGATTTAGTATTTGCAATAGGAGTAGGTATGACCATACATTATATATTGAAATTCGTTAAAAGTAGAAGAAAAAAAGAAGAAGATGAATTGAAAGCGGCTTAGTAATATCGATTCGTATAAAAGGACATGCAACGCTTAGTATTAGTCTTAGAAAACTTAGTTAATAAAATTTCAAAAAAGTTTTGGATTCTCCATTATTACACATGATGAGTATGTAACATTTAAATGCACTAGAAAATTTAAATTAACTCATGGTAATTTAGAAATTAAATCTAAACTTTTACTATAATATTTTTATAATAAATTAATAACTTAAATATAATAAAAGATACATTTTTGATGTATCTTTTTTATTTAAATATTTAAACTTTTAATCATATAATTGCCATAATGTTATTATTGACGCCGATCTATTAACTCTAGTAAAATCAATATATACATGTCATTATTAATTAAATTATTGAAAAATAATTAATATAGTACAAAAAAAGATCCTATATTAATAGACACGTTTTTTTTCGTCCACTATATAAGATCCATTTTACGTTAGTGGTCAATCTAACTTTGAATAAGTAAAATTAATAAAATCTTAAGCTTTTCTTCCTAAAATATTAAAAAACAATTAGAGTGATTCTTTTATACTAAGGGGGTGATAGAGAAAGAGAGTAGGAAAACATGAAGCATTAATATGGATTGGAATGATCATATTTATCTTAAAGTTCAATGGATAATGTTTTATGAAAATATTCAGACGGTGAATAACCTCGCTGGATCACAACAATCCGTAAGTATTTATACACAAGAACTAAATAGTGAATATGCTTTATTAATCGAAGCAGAAAGTGGAAGTGGACAAGTCATCCTAAGCAAAAATAGCAATAAAAAGATGTTTCCGGCATCGATGTTTATATAAACCAAAGTTTATTCATTATAAAATGCTTAGGATTTAATAAAACGAAAGATAAGAAGAAGTTGGAGCCAGCTTTAAAGTTTAAAATAATACAGAAATATTATAGGAATAAAAAAAATTAGGAATTGAGGGAATTTATATGGAAAAATCAAAAAATTATCAAAACATATTGACTGCTGGCTTGTTAATCATATATTTATTTGTATTAACATGGATTATACTATTTAAAATGCAATTTTCATTTCAAGGATTGCCCCATTTTAGGGAAATCAACTTAATCCCTACTGGTTCAGTTATTGTTAACAATCAAACAGATTATAGTAATACAATCTATAATGTGCTTGCATTTATCCCGTTTGGAATTTATATCAGTATGCTAAAACCAAATTGGTCTTTCTTAAAAAAGATTGTACCAATAGCAGGAGTTAGTTTGTTATTTGAAACATTGCAATTCACCTTTGCAATAGGTGTTAGTGATATAACTGACCTTATCGGAAATACATTAGGTGGAATTATTGGAGTCGGAGTATATATTGTATTTTTTAAGCTGTTTAGTACAAAAGCAAATAAAATCCTTAATGTTTTAGCTTCAATCGGAACGATTTGCATATTTAAATTAGTGCAGTTATTAATTAGTGGTGTTATTATTTTTAAACTTACATAATTGGAGAATTGCTGTTCATGAAAATTAAATGGAAGCTTCAATGATATAGATAGTTATATACATGAGAATTGTTACAAGGATAGAGCTAGGATTATATTAAGTAGGTATAACTGTATACGATAAAAGAGAATCAAAGGATATATAAGATAAAATTTTAGAACTTGTTAAAAAATCAGAGTATGGCGATACAATATTATTTTACTATGCTATTGTATATAAACAATACTATTATAATCTACAATACATAATAAATAATTAAGGATGATTCAATTTTACTAGAGAGTATTTATATCTAAAAAATGTTACTTTAACACCTTACAAATAAGGTGTTTTTATTTTATACAAAAGTATATGAAAATAATGATTACAAATAGGATTGTCTTGATAATGATTATCGTTATATATATAATGGAATATATATATTTGATATATTTTTAGTCGGTTTATATAGCTAGAAATTTTTAGATTAAAGGAGGGCTAATATGAAAATAAAAGCAGAAGAACTTGTAGAGCATTATATTAAAAATTCTATTCAAATAAAAGGTGTATACCATCATAAAATAGAGCCAGGAATGGCTGGATTAGAACAATCAGCACCTTTTCCTGGTTTTATCTTTCCGATTAGTGGTCAGGCACAGTACCACTTTAACGGTACCTCGTACATAGTTGGTTCGGGAAAAGTAATTCATGGAGGCGCCAATATGAGGCTTGATAAGAGAGTTGTTGGAAATGATAAGTGGGAGTACATTTCTGTACTGTATGATATTAATTCAGCTGATGCTAAAAATGTTTATCTACAAAACATGCATTTTGAGCTAAACATAGGGCAAAGTCCACGTCTTATAGAAATATTGTGGAGAATGTGGAGGACCTTTGATAAAGGAAGCGCTATATCAACCTTTCAGGCAGAAATGTTATTTCGATGTGCATTGGAAGAGGTTTTTGTATGTGGATCTAATAAGGTAGAAGATGCTGCTCGAGGTTTATTTGATAGTGTATCTGCATATATTAGGGATAATTATATGGATTCACTTTCGGTGCGCGGATTGGCTGAGCAGAATAATGTAAATCAGAATAGGCTGTTTTATGTTTTTAATAAATATACGGGTATGGGACCTGGAGACTATCTTATAGAGTATCGCTTAAATCGCGCTAAGGGTTTACTTATTTCGTGTAATGCATCTATAGCTAGTGTATCAGAAAGTGTTGGTTATTCGGACCCACTTTATTTTAGTCGTATTTTTAAAAATAGATATGGGGTTTCTCCAAGCGGATTTAGAAAAGAATTCAGGAATAATCCATATAAGTTTCAGGATACTTGTATTCAAATATAAAATATATTTTGTTAGACTTATCTATAACGTCTATTAAGACAAAATATAGATTTATAGGAGGTAAGTATAATGAAAAAGATTATGGGGCTGTTAGTCTCAATTATAATTGTAACAGGCTTATTGACTGGTTGCTCTGGTAAACTTTCAGAAACAAATGAGGATAACACAGGGAAAAATGTTAGTAATACCGAGGAATCTAAATGGCCTAGAACAATTACTGATTCAGCTGGAAATGAAGTTATTCTTAAAGAGGAGCCTAAAAGAATTGCACTTCTTCATACTATGTATCTGGAGCACTTTTTAGCATTAGGGACACCACCTACAGCATCTGCAGGCTCTACAACAGGGAATACGATGAAGGCTTTGGATGAGTGGGAGACGCTACAAGGATACAGTGAAAAAGCTGATATTATTGATTTAGGTAGTGCTAGAGAAGTAAATATAGAGGCTGTTTTAGAATCTAAACCAGATGTTATTGTCACATTTAAAGGACATACTAATTTAGATAAAATATACGAACAACTGACAGCTATTGCACCAGTGGTTCAAATAGACCACACTTTCTCATGGCAAGATCAAATACTTGCATGCGCTGAAATTGTAGGAAAAGAAAAAGAAGCAGAGGAGTTTGTAACAGAAAATGAATCGATAATTTCTTCATCTAAAGACAAAATAAGCAAATACAGTGATAAGACAGTCGCGCTTTTCCGTACTGATGGTAAATCTTTTATAACGCACGCTAATAAAAGCTACTGTGAAACTTTTGGAATAAGTAAGCCAGATGAATATCCAGATGATTATGAAACATTGTCATTAGAAGCTGTTGCTAAGATGAATCCCGATTATATTATATTTCAAGATTTTGAAGAGACAGCTAAAACATTTGTAAAAGCTCAGGAAAATTCATCTGTTTGGAATAATTTAGACGCTGTTAAAAATGGTAATATTGTTTACTTTGATGATTCGTTAAATACGTTTGGACCCCTTGCAATGAGGTTAACATCTGAAAAGCTAGTAAATATGTTCCAAAAGTAATACATAAGAGTAATATATTAGGATCTAAGTTACAAAAAAAATAGTATATATAAGTCATGTGTAGGCTGTAAAAGGGTAAAAGGAGACGGTTTATCAAATGAAGGAAATTAAAGATTTAGAACAGCCAATTCAAGGGACAAAGAATAGTAAAGAAATTAATAGTGATAAAAATTATAAATTGATGATATTTTGGATGATAGTTTTATTCGGATCTATTTTATTGGTACTGATTATGTTATTTTCGATAACTAAGGGGGCTACAAATATATCCATCGATATTATTTTTGATGCTTTATTCTCATTTGACAGTGATAATTCTATTCATTTAACAATAGTGGACTTGAGGTTACCTCGCGTTATTGCAAGTGCATTAGTGGGTTCAGCTTTTGCTGTTTCAGGAGCTATAATGCAGGGTATGACAAAAAATCCATTGGCGGAGCCCGGTATTATGGGAATCAATGCTGGAGCAGTATTTGCTTTATCAATTTGTTTTGCATTTTATCCTGGTGTTGGTTATTTGGAGATTATAATGCTTTCTTTCTTAGGGGCAGCATTTGGCTTATTACTAGTAAATGGAGTTGTATATATGAGGAGGGGAGGAGCTACTCCCGCGAGATTGGTCTTAGCAGGTGTAGCTATCAATGCGCTTTTAACCTCTCTTAGTCAAGGGGTAGGGCTTACATTTGATGTTGCTCAAAACATGATGTTTTGGACGGTTGGAGGAGTTGCAGGCTCCAATTGGGGCCAGATAAAAATAATGGCACCTTGTATTGTAACAGCTTTATTAGGAGCGGTTATCCTATCACCTCGTATATCTATGCTGAGTCTAGGGGAGGATGTTGCAAAAGGATTAGGTCTAAATGTTGTACTTACTAATGTTATTTGCTCCATTGTCGTACTTATACTTGCAGGAGCATCTGTATCTGTTGTGGGTGCAGTAGGATTTGTAGGTCTTATAATCCCGCATATATCTCGGTTTCTTGTAGGTATTGACTATAGAAGGATAATACCTGCATCGGCAATATTGGGATCAATTTTAATGGTGTTGGCGGATTTATGTGCTCGTATGATCAATCCGCCTTTCGAAACACCTGTAGGGGCGCTTATTTCTTTAATCGGCGTTCCATTTTTCTTATATCTGGCAAATAGGCAAAGGAGTATGAACTAATGGTAAAGCAAAATAGAAATAAAAGATATGATAAAAAAATTGCTTTTCATACCAGCGTAATTATTGGGTTTGCGATTTTACTTCTACTTATTATTGTCATCAGCTTAAATACAGGTTATGTAAAACTTTCACCACTTGATACTTTAAGTACTTTATTTGGAGGAGGAGGAGAGAAGGAAAAGCTAATTTTATTTAGTTTCAGAATGCCTCGTATAGTACTTTCTATGCTTGTTGGTGTTGGATTAGCATTGTCTGGATGCATAATACAAAATATATCAAAGAATGATCTTGCTGATCCAGGGCTGTTAGGTATAAATGCAGGGGCTGGTTTAGTGGTCATCATATATGTTATGTTCTTTGGATCTCAGTCTTTTCTTTCTATATTCACTCTTCCATTTTTATCATTAGTCGGAGCTGGACTAACAGCGATTTTAATTTACTTCCTAGCGTTTAGAAAGAGAAGAAGAAGTTCCTCGTTTAATCTTGTATTAAATGGAGTTGCTGTTCAGGCAGGTATTTCTGCATTGACAACTGTTTTGGTGATTAAATTGGATGAAACTCAGTTTGATTTTGTAGCTTCATGGCAAGCTGGAAGTATATGGGGAAGCAATTGGAAATTTGTATGGGCACTTCTACCTTGGCTTTTATTGTTGATACCATATGTTATGTCTAAATCCAATGTATTAAATATATTGGATTTAGATAATGATGTAGCTAGAGGGCTTGGCGTAAATGTTGAAAAAGAGCGTCGAGGACTACTTGCAGCGTCGGTGGCATTAGCGGCATCAAGTGTTGCAGTGAGTGGTAGTATAAGCTTTGTAGGACTACTAGCACCGCATTTGGCACGAAAGATTGTAGGGCCTAAACACAATATATTGCTTCCTACTTGTGCACTTACTGGTGCTGTATTAGTATCTGGTGCGGATGCGATTGCAAGAGTTTTACTACAACCTACAGAAATCCCAACGGGGATCGCAGTTGCAGTTATTGGAGCTCCGTACCTACTTTATCTACTGATTAAAGGCAAATAACAATGAAAGAGATGATATAGATGTATAGTATTGAAACGAATAATCTTTCTATCGCTTATGATGAAATCACGATAGTTAAAGATTTAAATATAAAAATCCCAAAGGGTGAAATAACTATAATTATCGGCCCAAATGGATGCGGAAAATCTACAGCACTAAAAGCGATAGGACGTATTTTAAAACCAAAGAGTGGCATTGTGCATTTATATGGAGATGATATAACAAGTTTGACTACCAAAGAAGTTTCTAAGAAGATGGCGATTTTACCGCAGTCACCTCAAGCTCCAGGAGGGCTTACTGTCGGAGAGTTAGTGTCATATGGACGATTTCCTTATCAAAAAGGATTTTCAAAATTGGACTTAGAGGATAAAAAAGTAGTTGCATGGGCGCTTAAAGCTACTAAACTTACAGAATTAGAAAACATAATGGTCCATAGTTTGTCGGGAGGTCAGCGCCAAAGAGTGTGGATTGCAATGGCATTGGCACAACAAACTGATTTGATTTTATTAGACGAGCCTACGACATACCTAGATTTATCATATCAACTAGAAGTTTTAAAGCTTTTACATCAGTTGAACAGGGAGGAAGGGTGCACAGTAGCTATGGTTTTACACGATTTAAATCTTGCAGCTAGATTTGCGGATTATATGCTAGCTATCAGAGATGGCGAGATTATTCACCATGGAACGCCCAAAGAAGTTATGACTGAGGAGGTTTTAAAAGAGACTTTTAATATTGATGCTATGATTGCAACAGATCCTCGAACGGGTAAACCTTCATGCATTTCATACGATCTAATAGATGAATAGGAATGAATTAATAAATTATATGAGAGAGATATTGAATAGATATTAAATATATGTGAATATACGATAGATATAAAAGAGTAGAGGTGGTTATGCCTATGAAGTATACAAAGTAACTTCCGGAGTAAAATATGCTATGCTCATAGAGAATTCAATTTATCAATAGAAAATAAAAGCCATAGAAGTCCCTTAGATAAGGAATTTCTATGGCTTTTATTTCTTAGCAAGAATACTCTCAATAAAATCTGTAATTGTGTTAGTTATTTTCATAAGTAAACATTTCTATATTGAAAGGATTTGTCTATCCTGCACTTTAGACAAGAAAAATCTACAAAGAGGACCAACAATAATCAATTGCAGCGGTAATGCAGCTACTACATTTTTAGTAAATGTAGCTATATACAATTGCAGAAAATTATTAGTAAATCCAAATTGCATAATTACTCCGTACATGGACATAAAAGTGACCATTCCTAATACCATACATGTTGAAATAGCAATAACTAAATGAATTTTATTATCCTTTTTTATAGGCAATGAAAAAGCAATTTTTTTAGCAGCACTTGAAACAATTACTATATCGATAAAAAATGCAATTATAAATCCAGGGATAAATCCGATTATTAAATTTTGAACTGTAAGTTGGCTATGTATCAATAGATTGTATGAACTCATCCCCAAAACCATAAAAAAACAAACTATCGTTGTGAAAAACAAACCTTCTTTCTTATTTTGTGGCATTATTACACACTCCTTCTTATTTTTTGAACAATCATCATTCTATCATATAAAAAAAATTTTCATAAGTTTTATTTTCTAAAGTTTATAATTATAAGTTAAATAAAAATATTACAAGGTATTATAAAATAACAATAGAGTAAATATAAACATGTTATAAGACAAAAGGATATTACTAAAAAAAATTATTAGTATCCTTTTTTATATAGAAATAAAAAAATAAAAAATAAATTTACAAAATAGTTGAAATGATAACTATTATTGAATTTATATAGGCAACTTTTTTAAATTATTAAAGTATATTATGGTTTTTATAATTATAATTAAATTAACTGTATTTTGCATATATTGACATCAAAATTCAACTGATATAAAATTAAGATAAGATATACAATAATATAGTTAATATTTAATATAATACTTGTATATATAAAAATAAATTTTGACAGGAGGATGTGTAATATGAATAAAAAGAATGTTTTAGTGCCAATAGATGGAACAGAGAGAAGTATGCATTCCCTGGAATTTATTAAAGGCATATTTGATAAAGACGAAGTTATAATAGAGATTATGAACGTTAAAGAGTTGGTATTCATAGATGGTATATCTTTGGCTGAAGAAATAAAAAATTCTGAAGCCTTGGGAAGAAGAATACTTGATAGAGCCGTAGATATAATGGGTGATTATGAAGTGAAAATTCACTTTACATTTGGATATCCCGGAGAGGAAATTATACGTAAAGCTAAAGAAGATAATTCCGACTATATAGTAATGACAAAATCCACAAAAAAAGGTTTAACTAGAATGATAGGTTCTGTTACAGCTAGTGTGGTAAAACAAGCAAATTGCATAGTAATGATAGTTCCAGAATAAGTGGTACTATTTGTAAAAATTGTATAAAATGTTGAGCAATTGAGAATATTAGACCTTAGGTAGAAACTTCTACTTAAGGTTTTTTATTTAGATATTTTATTTGATTGACAAAATATATATTTTAATATAATATAATATATAAATAGAAATAGTAATGATTACTATTTTTAAATTTAAAATACTAAGGAGGATATTAATATGAATTTAAAAGGAACTAAAACAGAACAAAACTTACTTAATGGATTTGCTGGGGAGTCTCAAGCTAGAGTAAAATACTCATTCTATGCTTCTCAAGCTAGAAAAGAAGGATATAACCAAATAGCTGATATATTTGATGAAACTTCTCACAATGAGAAAGAGCATGCTAAATTATGGTTTAAAGCTCTACGTGATGGTATGCCAGATACAGCTCAAAACTTAAAAGATGCTGCTGAAGGT
This sequence comes from Metaclostridioides mangenotii, assembly GCF_017873185.1. Lineage (GTDB taxonomy): Bacteria > Bacillota > Clostridia > Peptostreptococcales > Peptostreptococcaceae > Metaclostridioides > Metaclostridioides mangenotii. The sequence goes on along the minus strand of NZ_JAGGJX010000005.1, from coordinate 71,985 downwards.
GAAAATTACGAGTGGACTGATATGTACGTTAAATTTGCTGCTGATGCAAAAGAAGAAGGTTTTGCTAAATTAGCATACTTATTCGAAGCAGTAGGAACTATAGAAAAAGAGCATGAGGAAAGATACCTTAAACTTTTACAAAGCTTAAATGATGGCACAGTATTCAAAAAAGAAAATACTGTAGTTTGGAAATGTCAAAACTGTGGACATATACACGTAGGAACAGAAGCTCCTGGAGTATGCCCTGTATGTGAACATCCACAAGCATTCTTTGAAGTTAAGTCTGAAAACTATTAATAATAATTTTTGAGACTGTGAAATTTTCTAAACAAAGGGATATGATCTTAGAAGCTGTACGCGAAAATGATATACATCCGACAGCTGATTATATCTATGAAAAGCTAAAAAAGGATAATCCAAACTTAAGTTTAGGTACAGTCTATCGAAATTTATCTCAACTTTCAGTAAACGGACTTATAAATAAAGTAAGTTTTCCTGGAGAGCCAGATAGATTTGATGCTATTCTAAGCAAACACTATCATTTTAAATGTAACGTATGTGGGAAAGTACTAGATATAGAATCAGATATTTTATTAAATTTAAATGATTGCATAGCTAGGGAAAAGGGTATAAACATAACATCAAGCAATATAAGCTTTAGAGGCATTTGCTTTGATTGTGAAAACAAAGAAACTTAAACCAGGGAAAACCAAAAAATATAAAATAGAAAGAATACTGGAGGAATTAATTATGAACCAAACGCCAAAATTTTATTTTTGTGAAGCTTGTGGAAATATAGTAGAGATGATAGAAGATTCAGGAATAGAGCTAGTATGTTGTGGGGACTACATGCAAGAACTAGTTCCTAATACTACTGACGCAGCTAATGAAAAACACGTTCCTGTAATCGAAGTAAATGGAAATACTGTTAAAGTAACTGTAGGAAGTACAATACATCCAATGGGTGATGATCACCATATAGCTTGGATAGTACTTTACACAGAAAAAGGATGTCAACGTAAATACTTAGATCATAACGGAGAGCCAGTAGCTACTTTTGAATTGGCTGACGGAGATAAGGCTGTAAGTGCTTACGAATACTGTAATATACATGGTTTATGGAAAGCTGATGTTTAGGGTTTAATTTACTAGTAAAAATTAATCAAATTATATAAAGTAAAAAAGGTTGTCTCGATATCGAGACAACCTTTTTTACTTTATATAATTTGAATAATCTTAATTATATTCAGAACTATCTATAAAAATATAATTAAGATTATAATTTAAACATCTCTTCTAGATATTTTAAATCCAAGTCTTTTTTCAATCTCATCCAACATATTATTGTTTTTTGGTGAAATAAAAGTACAAGTATATCCCTTTTCACCAGATCTTCCAGTTCTACCCATACGGTGGATATAGTCCTCATAGTGCTCTGGTATATCGTAGTTGTATATCGAGTCAACTCCACCAATATCTAAACCTCTAGATGCAACATCGGTAGCTATTAAATACTGTATCTTTAAATCTCTAAAAGATTTCATAGTTCTTTCTCTTTTTGCCTGACTTATATCGCTGTGGATTTTATCGCAATTAAAACCTCTTTGCTTAAGTTCTGCATCCAATTTATCGACCCTTCTTTTAGTTCTACAAAATATTATTGACAGAAACGGACTATCTTCTTTCAAAGTTGTTACTAGGGCATCGAGTTTTCTTCTGTCTGTAGTCTCGACAATATCCTGTTTTATATTTGGTAGAACTTCAGTTGATGTGTCTATAGATATTATTTCAGGATCTAGCATATACCTGTACATTAGTTTCTTAACTTGTGAATCTATAGTAGCCGAAAAACATAAGTTTTGCTTTTTCTTAGGAGTCTCTTTCATTATTGCTTCTATCTCATTTTTAAAACCAATGAACAACATTTGATCTGCTTCATCTAATACAAACATTTTTAGTTTGCTAAGATCAATAGTTTTTCTATTTATATGGTCTAAAAGACGACCAGGAGTGGCTATAACGAGCTGAACACTTCCTTTAAGCTTATTGATCTGAGATGAAATATCTTTTCCGCCGTATGCAGCAAGGATATTAACATCTTTAGCTTTGCTCAATTTTTTAGCTTCTTCAGTTATTTGCAGTGCAAGTTCTCTTGTAGGTGTAAGGATAAGTGCTTGTACATCTTTGTTGTCTGTTGATATTTTTTCGAATATAGGTAATAGGAATGCCAAAGTTTTACCAGTCCCTGTTTTTGCTTGAGCTATAATATCTCTTCCGTACATTATAGGTAATATACTCTTCTCTTGTACTGGAGTAGGAGATTCTATTCCGTTTTGGTTTAAAACATCTATCATATTATTGCTAATTTTCAAATCTTTAAAGTTCATTAAATTACCCCGCAATTTTATTTATAATTTATAGCTATATAATGATATCATACATGTTGACCTATATCAATATTATTGCTTTTTATAGGAAAATGATGCTTGCTATATCAAATATTTCAAAAAAACTATTTTAACAAGTGAAAATAGTGTTAAATAGTGGTTAAATAATCAAGGTTTAATTTAAAAAATTAGTAAAAACACCCAAATAATATAAATAAATATACATTTATGAGCTTAAATAAAACAAAAACTTTATTAAAAAAGAAGTTTAATTTTTAGGCAAAAAGGTAGTGCATTTTCGTTAATTAAATTATATAATAGAATAAATAAATGAAAGATTTAAAAAACAACTTGCAAAATTTCGTGAAATGAACAAATTAAAAATGAATATTCAAAAGAAAGCCGATAAAAAAGAAAAATTAAAAAATTAGGGGGTTATAATATGAGCTTAATAGAAAAAGATAATGGGAGAAAAATTAAAATAGTTGATACTACATTAAGAGATGGAGAGCAAACTGCAGGAGTAGTATTTGCAAACAGAGAGAAGATAATGATAGCAGAAATGCTTAGTGATTTAGGTATTGATCAGTTAGAAGTTGGAATACCTACTATGGGTGGAGATGAGCTTAAAGCAATAAAAGATATATGCAATAGAAATTTGAAATCTAGCATAATGGCTTGGAATAGAGCGGTTATATCTGATATAGAAAAATCTATAGAGTGTGGTGTTGATTCAGTTGCTATATCAATATCTGTATCTGACATACATATAGAAAATAAACTTAGAACTTCAAGGGGCTGGGTCTTAGAAAACATGGCTAAGAGTGTTGAGTTTGCTAAGAAAAATGGACTTTATGTCTCAGTAAATGGAGAAGATGCGTCTAGAGCTGATTTAGATTTTTTAACTGAGTTTATAGAGGTTGGTAAACAAGCTGGTGCAGATAGATTTAGATATTGTGATACTGTAGGAATAATGAATCCTCAGGAAATTGCAAGAAGTATTAAAACACTTTACGATAGAACTAATTTTGATATAGAAATGCACACACATAATGATTTTGGAATGGCTACTGCAAATGCACTTGCTGGAGTAGAAGCAGGAGCAAATTATGTTGGAGTAACAGTTAATGGTTTAGGCGAGAGAGCAGGAAATGCAGCTTTAGAAGAAGTTATAATGGGACTTAAATATCTATATGGATACAGCGCTGACAATATAGATACTACTAAGTTCAAAGGTATATGTGAATATGTTTCGCAAGCTTCAAACAGACAACTTCCAATATGGAAGCCGGTTGTAGGGGAAAATATGTTTATTCACGAATCAGGTATACATGCTGACGGTGCTCTTAAAGATCCACATAACTATGAAGCTTTCGATCCAAAAGAAGTTGCATTAGAGAGAAAGATAGTAATTGGAAAGCACTCTGGAAGAGCTTCTATAGTTAATAAATTAAATGAATACGATATACATGTATCTCCAGAACTTGCAGGAAAAATATTAGAAGCAGTTAGAGCTACATCAATAAGATTAAAGAGAAGTCTAATGGACAAAGAAATAATACATCTGTACTGTGATGTAATTGCTAAAGAAGAGACAATCAGTACAGAAGTTGTGGGAGGTTAAGAATGGGAACGAATTTAGTTTATAAAATACTTAAGAAACATTTAGTTGAAGGAGAACTTGTAGCAGGAAACTCTATAGGTATTAAAATAGATCAGACACTTACACAGGACTCGACAGGTACTATGGCTTACTTACAATTAGAAGCTATGGGAATAGACAGAGTTAAGACAAAGAGAAGTGTTGCGTTTGTAGATCACAATATGTTGCAACAAGGGTTTGAAAATGCGGATGACCACAAGTATATACAAACTGTAGCAGAAAAATACGGAGTGTTATTTTCAAAACCTGGAAATGGAATCTGTCACCAGGTATTTCTAGAGAGATTCTCAACTCCAGGGGATACACTTTTAGGATCGGACAGCCACACGCCTACAGCTGGCGGTGTGGGAATGCTTGCAATGGGAGCTGGAGGATTAGATGTTGCGATAGCTATGGCTGGTGGAACATACTATATAAAAGCTCCAATAGTCTGTAAGGTCAACCTAATTGGAAAGTTAAATCCTATGGTTTCATCTAAAGATATCATACTTGAAGTTCTTAGAAGAGAAACTGTAAAAGGTGGAGTTGGAAAAGTTTATGAATACGGTGGAGAAGGTCTTAAGTACCTTTCAGTGCCTCAAAGAGCTACAGTTACAAATATGGGAGCTGAACTTGGAGCAACCACATCGATATTCCCAAGTGATGATAAGACAAGAGACTTTTTCGCAAGTCAAAATAGAGTTGATGAATGGTTGGAATTAAAGGCTGATGAAGATGCTACTTACGATCAAGAGATTACTATAAATCTATCTGAATTAAAGCCTCTTGCAGCGAAACCACACAGCCCTGACAATGTTGATGAGATATCAAATATAGGTGAAATAAAAGTGGATCAAGTTGCAATAGGAAGTTGTACAAATTCATCATTCGAAGATTTGATGAAGGTGGCACAAGTCTTAAAGGGAAGAAAAGTTCACAAAAATGTGAGTTTAGTTATAGCTCCAGGTTCGAGACAAGTTATGGAAATGATTGCTAGAAATGGAGCACTAGGCGATATTATAAGTGCTGGAGGAAGAATTTTAGAAAACTCTTGTGGACCGTGTATAGGAATGGGTCAATCTCCAGGAACTGATGCTGTATCTCTTAGAACATTTAACCGTAACTTCTATGGAAGAAGTGGAACTCTTAGTGCTGATGTTTACTTAGTTAGCCCAGAAACAGCGGCTGTTAGTGCTGTAGAAGGAGTATTAACTGATCCATCAAAATACGATATCAAATTTGAAAACTTAACTGTAGATGCCTTTTTAATAGATGATAGCATGATAATTAATCCATCAGAAGATGGAAATGAGGTTGAAGTTGTAAGAGGACCTAATATAAAGCCTTTCCCTGTTAGCAAAGAGCTTGAGGAAAGTATAGCTGGAAGTGTAGTGCTTAAAGTTGAAGATAATATAACTACAGATCATATAATGCCTTCAAATGCCAAATTACTTCCTTTTAGAAGTAATATTCCATACCTAGCAAACTTCTGCTTTAATACTGTGGATGAGTTTTTCCCAGATAGAGCTAAAGAAAACAATGGAGGATTTATAATTGGCGGCGATAACTACGGTCAAGGATCTAGTAGAGAACATGCTGCACTTGCACCGCTTTACTTAGGGGTTAAAGGTGTACTTGTTAAGAGTTTTGCGAGAATTCACAAAGCAAATCTTATAAACAGTGGTATAGTTCCGATGGAATTTATAGATGAGGCTGATTACAATAAAATAAACTTATTAGACAAATTAGAGTTTCCTAATATTTTAGATAAATTAGAAACTGGAAGTATAGAGATAAGTAATGTAACTACTGGTCAAAAAATACTTGTTAGAGTAGAACTTTCAGAAAAAGAGATAGAGGTACTAAAAGCTGGTGGAAAATTAAACTACACTAAAAACGAAACAGCAGCTGCTAAATAGATTGCTTTTACAACAAGACAATTATTAGAAATACAGTCGTTAAAAAATTAATTGGAGGTACTGAGATGTACAAAGTTACTTTAATTCCTGGAGATGGAATAGGGCCAGAAGTTTCAGATGCTATGGTAAAAGTAGTAAAAGCTGCTGGAGTAGATATAGAGTGGGAAAGAGTTGAAACAGGAGAAGCAGTTATGGAAGAATACGGTACTCCGCTTCCCGATTATGTAATAGACAGCATTAAAAAGAATAAAATAGCTATTAAAGGTCCGATAACTACACCTATAGGTAAGGGCTTTAGAAGTGTAAATGTTACGCTGAGACAAGCTTTAGATTTGTATGTGAATTTAAGACCAATTAAGAGTTTTAAAGGGATTAAATCGAGATATGAAGATGTAGATTTAGTTGTTGTAAGAGAAAATACAGAAGATCTTTATGCAGGAATAGAGCATAAAATAGGTGACTACGGAGCAGAAAGTATAAAACTGATCACTAGACCTGCATGTGAGAGAATTGTTGACTTTGCTTGTAACTATGTCAAAGAAAACAACAGAAAAAAACTTACGGCTATACACAAAGCCAACATAATGAAATTATCAGATGGACTGTTTCTAGAAGTATCTAGAGAAGTTTCAGAGAAACACGGTATAGATTTTGATGATTTAATAGTCGATGCAGCAGCTATGAACTTGGTTTTAAATCCTGAAAAGTACGATGTTATGGTAATGCCGAACCTTTATGGAGATATACTTTCTGATTTAGGAGCAGGGCTTGTTGGAGGGCTTGGAATAATACCAAGTGCAAATATAGGTAAAGATGTAGCTATATTTGAAGCAGTTCATGGAAGTGCTCCTCAAATAGCTGGACAAAATAAAGCTAATCCAACTGCAATAATACAATCAGCTGTAATGATGCTTAGACATTTAGGAGAGCAGGAGAAGGCTTCAAAAATTGAGAGTGCATTAGAGCAAGTATTTTTAAAAGGTGAAAATTTAACTGTGGATTTAGGCGGTAGTGCTTCTACTACTGCGTTCACAGACGAAGTATGTAAGTATTTATAAGTGTTTTGATTTATCATCCCAAAAAGCCATTGTAAGGTATTGTGACGAGTAGATTAAATTGCTTAGAGTTTATTAGGAGCGTCTTTTAGGTGATATGTTATCAGCCAGAAGGCGCTCTATTTTGCTTTAGATAAATTAATGATAATAGGAGAGGATACTATGAGCGTTAAAAAATTAAGGCTTTAAATTTAAATACAATAGTGATGCAAGAGAATATGGAAGAGATTTGGGAGTCATTCTCTATGCAGGCTGAAAATTTCGAAAATGATAATATTAGTTTTTCTAAGAAGGAATACTTAGACTATACAGTAAAATGTATGTATCTTGGCTCCTACATCTAAAAATTCAAAGGATATACCTGAAAAATACAGGGTAGAGTGTATTATATCTGTAGGATACCCCGGTGAAGTAAGAAAAAGATATGAAGATTCGGATCTAAAATTTGAAAAAATTCACTTTAATAAGTTATAGAAGTGTAATTTATGACAATCCTTATAAGAGATGTTGGTAAAAATTCAATCAACTTGTAAGAATATAAAAGAATTTAACTATATATTTATATAGTTATTTAGAAGGTTTTAAAGCTCCTCAATAGAAGTTATTGTCTATGATTGATACATAACGTAAGAAACGAAATGAGGAGGTTAAAATGGCTATTTTTAAAACTAAAGAAAAGAAGGATTGGAAACAAGATTATATTAAAGACTTTAATCAGATGAAGGAATTATATGAAGAGAAATTAAAAACTAAACAAGAGGAAATAGATACGTTAAGGTCTGAAATCGAGAAATTTAAAGATCATAGAAACTATCTTAAGCCTAAAGAAAAGCAGATAAAAGATTCGGATATAGATGTGATTAAAGATTTAAGACAAAATGGAATGAGCTATAGAGAAATTTCACATGTAACCAATTGGAGTAAGGCGACAGTGAGTAGAGTCTTAAATGGGATGTACGATGAATAAAATAGCAATTAATGAGTAGGGATATCAAAAGTTATCTAATAACTAATGGTATCCCTACTGTTTTTATAAATACCTTTTATTCTTGATAATTAAAGCTTAATACAATATAATTTTAAATTAGCAGGTAAAATATATTTTTATATGAATATGTGTATAAATAAATAGATAAAACTCTTTTAATATACAACTATAGGAGGGCTCTATGGGGTTAATAATTAAGAACTATTGCTTATTTTGTAATCAAGGATCCTCTGAATACAATGAAGATGTAGTAGGGATAACACCGTCTGGAGCTTGGGTTTTAGATGGTGCGACAGGATTAAATGGAAGGAATTTAGTTTCTGAAAATAGCGATGCAAGATGGTATGTACAATGGTGGAATGAATTTTTATACAAAAATATATCCAATAGTACTACTCTAAAGCGTATTATAGAAAAGGGCATTGAAGAAATAAATATTGAATACAAAAATAGGCTAAGTGGAGCTACAGTAGACAAACTAGATTTACCATCAAGTTCAATTGCAATAGTTAAATTTCACGAAGATAAAATAGAGTATCTAATGTTAGGTGACTGTTCTCTATTTATGAGGAATGGTGAAAATAGTATAATAAAAGATAATACAGTATGTGAATTTGATAATCTGGTATATGATAAAATGATAGATATAGTTAAAACTAGCAATAAGCCATTTAAAGAAGTTAGGGATAGAGTTCAGGATATAATAATTTCTAACAGGCTTAAAAAGAATACAGAGGGTGGATATTGGATACTTGATTTTGATAAAGACGCTATTCCAAACTCGCTACATGGTTACTTAGATATAAAAGAAAACTCATCTTTTATGTTGGCAAGTGATGGATTTACATGTGCTTGTGAAAGGTATGGTATTATTCGAGAAGAAGAAATTTTAGAAGTCGCAGAAAAATATGGTATAGAACACATATACAGCCTAATCAGAAAATTTGAAGAAGAGGATTCAAATGCTATGAAAATACCAAGGTTTAAGATTAAAGACGACTCATCTTGTGTTTACTTTAATTTAGATAGAGAATAAAGGTAAACATGGAGATTTTTGAATAAGAATGGAGGTATTATTTTGAACATTCTCCATATAATAACACAAAAACCAAATAGTACAGGTAGCGGTGTATACTTGTCTGGAATAGTAAATGAATTTGAAAAAATGGGATATAAACAAGCTGTTATCGCTGGGATTGATGTTGATGATAATAAGAATTGTTTTGATGAAAATATTGATTTCTATCCCGTTATTTTTAACAGATATCCTCTTAACTTCTCGGTAGTAGGCATGAGCGATTCAATGCCGTATAAAAGCACTAGATATAGGGATTTAGATAGGCTTCAAGTAGAGACTGTAAAGAGTGAATTTAAGAAAAATATTGATATAGCGATAGAAAGATTAAAACCGGATATTGTGATTTGCCATCATTTGTATTTGCTTACTTCATTTGTGAGGAGTTTAATTAAAGATATAAAAGTAGTGTCAATATGTCATGGAACTTGTCTTAGACAGTTTAAAACAATAGATTTTGAGAGAGAGATGATTTTAGAGGGAATAAGAGGATTAGATTTAATTTTCGCACTTCACGATGAGCAGAAAAGTGATATAATTAATACCTTTTCTGTAGATGAAAATAAAGTGATTGTCATTGGTAGTGGATATAACGATAAGATATTTTACGACAAAAATTTCCTTACACATAATGAAAAGATAAATATAAGTTACGCGGGAAAAATTTGTGAGTCAAAGGGATTAAAGTCTCTAATAAATTCATTGGATTTGTTAAATTACCCGGAGGACTTCATAGAGATAAACTTTGCTGGTATAGGAAGCGATGCAAAGACATACAATGAAATACTTGATATGGCAATAAAATGTAAATACAAAGTAAATTTTGTTGGTAAATTGAATCAATATGATTTAGCAGAGTTATTTAATAGATCGCAGTTGTTTATACTTCCGTCGTTTTATGAGGGATTGCCGATAGTAGTTCTTGAAGCATTAGCATGTGGTGACGATGTGATTTTGACGAATATATTTGGTGTTAAAGAATGGTTGGGAGATACTATTAACAATACTAAAAAAATAGATTACGTAGAGCTTCCAGCTATGGTAGGCCAAGGAATTCCAAAAAAAGATGAGGTTTTAGATTTTGAAAAGAGGCTAGCTAAATGTATATCGAGTAGAATAGATTTGATATCACATCGCGATAAAAAGGACGAGTTTTCTATGAGGGACAAAACATGGGATGCTTTGGCTGTTAGAATAGAAAAGATATTGGATGGCTTAATAATATAAAAAAATTAACTATTACATAATACCTGCAATAATAAATTTAAATATTGCGGGTATTTTTTATATAAAGCTTCTGAGTGATTGTAAATTTAATTAAAAAATCAGGAAGAAAACAGTGAAGTAAAAGCATGTAGAATTAATAAAAATAATATTTGATAAGCAATTAATATAAACTCTTGCAATTATAAAAATGTAATAGTATAATTAAAAAAGATATTACTAAAGTTTGGAGGTAATTATAATGAGTAAAAAATTAGGACTTGTAGGTAATTTTGCAAGTGAATGGATCAGATACAGTGATTATGAATATAGAGAAAATGAAACTGGAGAATTATATATAGTACCTACAGAAGAAGCAACATTTGAACTTTTTAATCCTTTTGATGTCGCCGACGTCATAGTAGTCGATATACTACAAATAGGAGAATACGCTATTTTAGGGGAAAAAACAGAAGAAAAAGAAAATAATTTAAAGCAAATGATACTTGAATTTTGTGAAAAATACGGACTTTTAGGATTAGTTTATTCTAGTGTTTACAATAGAAATATAGTAGATGAAGACAAAGTATTAATGGTAGAAAAAAATTATATAACTAAGGAAAGTCTATTAGACGCTACTGAATATATAAATAAGTTTATACCGTTTATTGAAGATGAAGATCTGTACTTTAGGAAATTTAAGCGCGGAGTAGACGTAAAGAAAAGAGAAGATTCTCCTAAGTTTTTTGGAAAGAGACCACTTATTTTAGATGTTGTATTCTCAAAATTTTATGCAGAGAGATACGATTGGATACTGAGCTTTGCAAAAGATATTGCAAGGCACTTCAGACAAGTACTAGTATTTAGAAATTCGTCAAACCACTTAACTGATGCAGTAACAATTATATCTGGAGGATTTAATCCGCAGAAGATAGGATTTACAATTTCTTATCTTGATAAGGCAAATATTGCTTGGGAGTTTGATTCTTTAAAAAATACTATAGAAATGATATACGCTTTTGCAATAACAGGAGACACTTCACATTTAAATAAATGTAAGTACTGCGGTAAAATATATATTCCTACAAATGCAAAGTCATTGTACTGTTCTCCATCATGTAGAAATTGTGCTAATGTAAATAATAGTCGTAAAAGAAAAAGTTTAGAAGCAAATAGATCTAAAAAGTAGAAATCTTGGAATTGATTAAATTAATAAAAAGTTTAGAAATAAATAAACTTATTAAGTGAAAAATTTTGAAAAGGGGATCCACATGCAATTAGTTAATTTGCGTGTAGATCCCCTTTATTATTATTTTAGAGAATTATTTAAATTATAATTAAATGTATTGACAAAAATTAAAAAAAGTATTAAAATAAAAGTTATGACAAAAAATGATAAAAAATTATATTAATACAATTATATCATAACACATATCGAAATGAATGTCAAGATGAAATAAAAAAAGATTAGAAAGAGGTGGAAATATGTCTTCCTTAAGTGTAATTGACATTATGAATAATGGTTTAAACGTAGCGCTGCAAAATGATCTATTACAGTCAAATAATGAGTCATTTGAGTATGGCTTAATGTTATCGAGAGAAGATGTAGAGGTTATAGTAGAATGGCGAGATGCTTCTTTAAAACATATGGGAAGAATAGACCTTGGTATTGATATTACAAAAAAGATAGTAGAGTTTATTTACAAATCACAGTATACAAATCGAGAAGACTACCTTGAAGCAGTAGTTGATATTCAAGATTTGTTTTACTATTTAAAAAATGAAACATTAGATCTAATAAGCGATGATGATGCTATAGACTTATTAAGCGATATGTATGAAAAATTTTGTGGAACAATCAGAAATATTCAGTCGGAAGTTGAAGAGTATTCAAAGAACTTTAAATTCAGTTTAGAAGGATAGAGGTGTTTATATGGAACTTCAGAAAATATATGGAACATGGACTGATAAAACAACATACGGAAAAAGTAAATTTACTATAGACGTATTAAACAAATCATTTCAAATGGATCTGATAAGCCAAGATGATCTGTATCGAGTGCAATCAGAGGTAGCAAATATATTAAAAAAATTGATTTTAAAATATACAAATGGTCAAAGCAGTTCAATTAAAGTTGAAATAGCTGAAGAAATTATGAATTCTATTTGGTATGCAGTAGATACATATAGTATAATGTTTGAAACTATAGAAGAGATAGCAAATAAGATTTCTAATAAAAGATTTATTGAAATTTATGAAGAAGGACTTGAAAGACTTAGAGTAGATTTCGAATATTGTAAGAAGCTGTATACAGATATTGTGGAAGATGATTTTTTATTGACATTTGAGAATATTGCATACAAAGATACAGTATACGAAGGATTTACTCCGTTTTTAGAAAAGTACGATATAGAGATTTCAGCTAATAATACAATGGCGTCAATAGACTACCCCTTGGCAATAGAAGATGATATGAATGTTGAAGGTATAGTTTATGTGAAAAATTACTTAGAGTGTATATATGAGGAGAATAAGTTTTGTAGTCTTCTTTCACAAAATGAACTTCAAGATCTTTTAAACGAATACGGTAGAAACTATAAAATAGACTACAGGGTTATTCTCATAAATATTTTTGAAATAGCAATTGGAAACATGATTTTTAACACTTTTTTAGGCAAAGAGGTAGGAAGTTTAAAAATATCTCAGTACGAGTTTAATTATTTAGAATCGGTTTTTCGTAGTTTAAATGAAAAAGAACAAGCCGAAGAAATAATAAATAGCAAAGTGGACAGTGCATTTCAAATTATAATTGAGAAACTTAACATAGAAGATAAAAAAATAATAAACTATTTATATAAATTTAAAAAGAAATTTTCAGAGCAGATTTTAACAGCAGCCAAAAATGGATTAATAAAAAATATGTTAGTTGTTGAAGAGGTTACAGAAATAAAGCATGATACCCTTGTAATAAGCGAGGATAATAGAATGGATGATACAGCATTTAGAGAATTGTACAATAAAATTCTAGTGTGTAATAACAAAGTAGATAAAATAAATTTAATCAATACAAATGTAAATTCAATCAAAGACTTTGTAGATATACTGGAATCAAACTGTCTATTTGAAGATGAAATCGAGTTTTTATTTAGCCAATTAGGGGATGTTGAGTTATCTGTTTTAGGAACCATAGTCTTCTATGATGCACTTAGAAATGGTGAGGTAGATATGTTAAAAGTGTTGATGGATATTAAATACACAGATGAAGAGTGGAAAGATATATACTTAAAACAACTAAGATTTTTAGATATAGATAGAATAAATCAAATTGAAGAATATATAAATTTCAGCATTTGAATGTAGATAATAAATCAGAAGAGCTATTTTATAAAAGCTCTTCTGATTTATTGATAAACCTAAACCTTATTTCTTTTTAAATTTCTGTACATCTTTAGGTAGTTTAGGTTGGTGTGATATAAATCCAGATGTCGAGTTTGCTGATAACTTCATTGTACTAATTGCTAGTGATCCCACTTTCTCCAGTAATGCTGAGCTTTTACTTTTTTTCATAATTTTCTTACCCCCTTCTTTATTATACCTAATATTAACATTATAAAAATACATACAATTACAGATGCAGCATACATTGCATATTCATATGTAACTGTATAATTAATACCTAGAAATGATAAAACTATAAGAAAACTGCTTATACGTATAACTATTTTTCTGTAAAGTTTTCTTTCTTCGTTACTTAAAGGATTGTTTCTATGCTCTTGAGGAGATAAATAAATTACCCCAATATAACTTATTATTGTTATTACTATCATAAATACAGTTCTATCATTATGTAAAATTTTATTTAAAATAAATATGTTAGATAAATACAGGGTTATAAAAACTAATAGACATCTTCTATAGTTCTCTGCATGAAACCCGCCAGAAAATTGTCTTATCGGACAATAAAAGCATAAAAAAATAAGTGTTTCAATGAACCTATCTAAAATATATCCTACAATTAATATAGCTACTATATTAACTATAAAAGCTATTAATGTTTCAAACCCATATGAATAAATTTCAAATTCTTCATTTTCAATTGTTTCTTTTTTAATCAAATATGAAGTTATTTTGTCAGCACATGCTTTGACCATATTTAACGCTCCCGAGTTTAATGTGTATTTTTTTTATTACTCTTGTACTTTTCTATTAGCTAAAGGTAAGAGAATAGTAATGCTATAATTTTCATTAATCGATTCTATTACTAGTTCTCCGCTATATTTATCAACAGATTTTTTTATACTGTTTATTATTAGATCATTTAGCAACTCTTCACTTACTAGTATATTTGATTCTTTAGTAGAATTTTTATTTATTACTTCAAGTGTTTTTGAGCATTCGCATTTTATTATATAAAAATTATTAATTTCCTTTCCTGATAGTTTGATTGTTTTAGGCAAATTTTTACCTTTCATATCTTCACATTTTTCAATTAAAAAATCTATCATATTAGAGAATACGTTACATATATCAGATAGTTCAAAAAAATCACATTTTGTAAAATCAAGGTTTACTATCAACTTTATATTATTTACATAACAGATAGATTTTTTCTCAGTTAATATTAAATCTAGGAAATTATTTTGTGTTTCAAACTCTGTTTGTAAATTATAAAAGCTAGACTTTTTAAATAAATTTTGATAATGTTTTGATTGCATTCCAACTTTTTCATTAATTAATCTATTTTTAAATCTTATCTGGTTTATATTTATTACTCTAGTAATAATAAAAATTAACGAAACATTAGATAGTAAAAATAAAACAGAGATTATAGAAATTAATATGAACTTTGTATTATCCGATGGTTTTACTTCAAAAGTAAATCTAATACAAACTAAAATTGAAGCAATGTTTGCTATCATAGGAATAATTAAATAAATATATTCTCGTTTTGTTATTTCTCTTTTTAATTTTGTACTTTTTATAATAGGTATTAGTAATATTAATATCGACTTAGCTATAATAATCTCTTGCAATCTAAACATATTCTCATCTAATAGCGGATCCAAATTTGAAATTTGGTTAAATGAGACAACAATACTAGAACTTATTACATCAATGAATACTATCAATGTCCAATAAGACAAACTGATAAATATTGCTTTTAATACAGTTGTTTTATAATTAATCTTAGCTATTATAAAAGTTAATAACATACAAATAAATAATTTTAAAAATATATTAAGCTCAATAGTTATCATCAACGTAACTATCACAATTGGTACTATTAAAATCAAATTTGAAATTATTTTACTTGCTTTAAGTTTACATGATTCTTTTAGCATTAACTTTAGTACTGACCACTCAATTATTGCTGATATTATTGTTAGTATAAGCCAATAAAATCCTTCTTGTAACATTTAATACCTCCTTGCATAAAAATAGACGTTAATTATATAATATTCGATAAAAAAAATTAAATTCCTTCTTATTTCACCATTATTTTTAAAAAACTTTATTTCGCAATAAGTATAGAGATAAGACAGTAATAAATAAATGACAACTGTCTTTTATCATATTTTTTATTAATATTATTGTTTTTACTAAAATTACTTGATTGATCTTTAATGTCATTAGGATTGATATAGCAAATCCTACGACATACCGATATACATATCAATAAAGTAAGGAAAATAAGTATTTACTTGATTTCGTTTACATTGAATTCATGAAATGATAAAATTTAGTTGTAATTGGATTAATAGGAATTAAAAGTGTAATAATTTAATATTCATATACTACATAAAGTAAACACTTTGCTGAGGTGTTTTATTTTTTGAAAAAGGTAGGTGAAAAACTGGTGGGTAAAATTTTGAAAAAGGTATTAAAATCAGTAGCGTTTTTATTTGTATTATCTATAATAGTATTTTATATTTCTAGACTGGCTCCAGGTGATCCACTAGTTTCATACTACGGTGACAGTGTAAACAGAATGACGACTCAAGAAAAAATGAAAGCAGTTAGTAGACTAGGATTAGACAAACCTATATATATTCAGTATAAGGTGTGGATTATAAAAGCAGCTAAAGGAGACTTTGGGATTTCACTAAAGTACAAGAGAAATACAGTTGATGTAATAAAAGAAGTTTATATAAATACATTAGTATTAGGTGGAATAAGTTATATACTTACATTTGTAATTTCGCTTATATTAGGGATATTTTGTGCACTAAGAGAAAATAGCTTTGCAGATAAACTTATAATTAGAGTAGGAACTGTGTTAAACAGTATTCCATCATTTTGGATGTCTCTTATTCTAATACTTGTATTTAGTATAAATCTAAACCTGCTTCCGACAAGTGGAGCATATTCAATCGGAGGGGATAAAAACTTATTTGATAGAATCATCCATCTAGTATTGCCTATATCAGTTTTAGTATTAAGCCATCTATGGTACTACGCCTATATGGTAAGAAATAAATTGGTAGAAGAAATAAGAAAAGATTATGTACTTTTATATAGGACAAAAGGTTTGAATCATAGAGATATTGTATACAAACATTGCCTAAGAAATATTTTACCGTCTTATATAAGCATGATAGCTGTGTCAGCTCCACATATAATTGCGGGCACATATGTTGTTGAAAAAATATTCTCTTATCCGGGACTTGGAACTCTGTGCTTTGAAAGTGCTAAATACCACGATTACAATATGTTGCTAGTGTTATGTCTAATTACAGGAATTGTTGTTGTGGTATTAAATGATATTGCCGAATTTGTTAATGGAAAAATAGATCCAAGATTAAATTTTGATAGGGGTGATAATATTGAATCACTTCTTTAAAGAAAATAAGGGGCTTCCTGTATTTTCTATATTGATAATAGTGGCGATAATATTAGGTTGTATTTTTATACCCTTCATAAAAGGTGGAAACCATGGATATATGGATTTAAATAGTATAAATATGCATCCAAATAATATATTTTATTTTGGGACGGATTCTTTAGGAAGAGATATTTTTAACTTGATATGGTACGGCGGACGTGCATCGATATTTATAGGATTTACATCTACAATTATATCAACAGTTATTGGAGTGATTTATGGAAGTATAAGTGGACTTGCTAGTAAGAGTATTGACGCTTTACTAATGAGATTTTGTGAAATTACGCTTAGCATTCCCACAATACTTTTGGTGATTTTTGTACAGGGAATACTTGGTAAAAATAATACATTTACTATTTGTGTTGCTATAGGTATTAGTAGTTGGATGAGTATAGCTAAGATTGTAAGAGTTGAAATAAATCAGATAAAAAACAGTGAATTTGTAGTGATATCGAGGCTTATGGGAGGAAGTTTCCTACATATATTAAAAACGCATCTTATTCCAAACTTTATACCTTCTATAATGTTTATAATAGTAAGCAATATTGGAAGTGCAATTGTTATGGAGTCTACACTAAGCTTCTTGGGGTTAGGTCTTCCTGTGGAAATTGCATCTTGGGGGAGTATGTTATCTATGTCTGAAGGAGCGCTTTTATCAAATTCATGGTGGATAGTTATTATACCGGGATTTTTTATTGTTTTGACATTAGTTTCAATAACAAACCTAGGAAATTTTATTAGAGAAAATTTAAATAAAAAGCTAGGAAATTTATAGAAAAATTTATAGAAAATTTATTCAAAAATAAAAACGTATGGGAGGGTTAAACATGAAGAAATTGAAAATTTTAGTACTTATAATGGCTTTTTTACTTGTAGTTGGATGTACTAATAATTCTACAGGAAGTAAGAATAGTTCTTCAGAAAAAAATGAAAAGGTATTAATTTATGGGAGTAATGACTACACGAATATAAATCCAGCACTTTACGAACATGGAGAAATAAATTCTCTTATTTTCAATGGACTTACTGCGCATGATAAAGATAATAAAATAGTTCCTTGTTTAGCAGAAAAATGGGATTATAACGAGTCTGACAATACATATACTTTTAAACTTAGAAATGATGTAAAATGGCATGATGGAGAAAAATTTACAGCTAATGACGTGAAGTTTACAATTGATACAATAATGGATCCTAAAAATTCATCTGAGATAGCATCAAATTATGAAGATATAACAAAAATTGAAGTAATTGGCGACGACGAAATAAAGCTTACACTAAAAGCTCCAAATACTGCAATTTTAGATTATCTATCAGTTGGAGTACTTCCAAAACATATCCTTGATGGCAAAGATATAATAACAGATAAATTTAATCAAAATCCAATTGGTACTGGCCCGTTTAAATTAATGAATTGGGACAAAGGGCAAAGTATTACACTATCAAAAAATGGAGACTACTTTGAAAAAATTCCTAAGTTAGATAAAGTAGTATTTAAAATAGTTCCAGATGACAAAGCAAAGACTATTCAATTAAAGGCAAACGAAATTGATTTAGCTCAAGTTGCTCCAAAAGATATAACTATATTTAAAGATGAAAAAGGGTTTAAAATCGATATTATGAAGACTGCAGATTATAGGGGAATACTTTATAATCACAATGCAGGATTTTTCAGTATGAACATAGCAAAGGGTCTGCCGAATGCTCTTAGTTATGCAATAGATAGAGAATCAATAGTAAAAAGTGTGCTTTTAGGTTATGGGGAATCTGCGTATTCACCACTTCAACTTGGAGAATACAACAATCCAGAAATAGAAAAATTTAAATACGATAAAGAAAAAGCTAAAGATGAAATTGAAAAACTCGGATGGAAAATGGGCGAAGATGAGGTGTATGAAAAAGATGGAATAGATTTGGAATTTGAAATTACGGCTAGTGAAGACGATGAAGTCAGAGTAGATATGGCTAAAGTCTGTGCACAACAATTAAGAGAAATCGGTGTAAATGCGAAAGCGACTATAACAACTAATCTTGATTGGGAAAATCAAGACTCAACTATAATTGGATGGGGAAGTCCGTTTGATCCAGATGATCATACATACAAAGTTTTTGGAACTGATAAAGGTTCAAATTTAAGTGGTTATTCGAATGAAAATGTAGATAGACTTCTTCAAAGTGCAAGGGAAACTGCGGATAATGATGATAAGACAAAACTTTACAAGGATTTTCAGAGTGAAATGACAAAAGATATTCCGTATACATTTATAGCTTATATTAATGCTGTTTATGTGGGTAAAGATAATATTGAGGGTCTAAATACTGATAAAGTACTCGGGCATCATGGTGTTGGGATATTTTCAAATATAGTGGATTGGGATATAAAATAAAATTCATAAATAGGAGTTGACATGGATTGAACACCCTGCTTAGTATAGAAAATCTACATATAAATTTCAGAACATTTGAAAATAATATAAAAGTAGTAAATGGAGTATCGCTAGATGTAAAAAGAGGTGAAGTATTATCCCTAGTAGGAGAGTCGGGAAGCGGTAAATCCTCATTATGTAAATCTATCATGGGAATACTCCCTAAAAATGCCATTATTGAGTCTGGGAGCATTAAGTTTGAAGGTGTAGATTTGATATATAGATTTGATGAGAACGATAAGAGTGACAATAACAGCCTCTGTAGAAAAAATAAAAATATTCAAAAAACTAAAATTACAAATATAATAAGAACAGAAGATATTTCTATAGTTTTTCAAAACCCCACTTCCTATCTAGACCCAACATTGACTGTAGGAAGTCAGATTATTGAGGGTCTACTTATATCAAAGAAATTATCAAAGCGAGAGGCTAAAAGTAGAGCTGTAAAGCTGATAGGAGATGTTGGATTAGATAATCCAAAAGAGAGATTTAATCAATATCCACATCAATTATCTGGAGGTATGTTGCAGAGGATTGCGATAGCTATGGCAATATCTAATAAGCCTAAGTTAATTATTGCAGATGAGCCGACTACATCTCTTGATACAATAGTTCAGAAACAAATTGTAACGCTGCTATTGGAGATTCAAGAAAAATACAATACATCTATAATATTTGTTACTCATGATTTAAGACTAGCTAAGAGTATATCAGATAGGATTGCTGTAATGTATAGAGGTGAAATTTTAGAAGTTGGAAACTGTAAGGATATATACGAAAATCCAAGTAGCTTATATACGAAGGATTTGCTAAACTCCTTGAAGAAAATAGATTTTTAAGAAGGATTAATAGATGAATAATATGGATAATAGAAAATTATTGGAAGTTAAGGATCTAAGAAAATATTATTACAGTAAAAATCTAGAGGTAAAGGCTTTAGATGGTGTGAATTTATTTGTAAATAAAAGCGAGGTATTTGGGTTAGTTGGAGAGTCTGGATCGGGTAAATCAACACTTGCTAAATTAATTATGAACATAGAAAAACCAACTTATGGAGAGGTATATTTTGATGGAAAATGTATTTCAAACAAAGAGATATATAGGAAAAACAAAGCATATTTCAGTAAAAATATGCAAATTCTATTTCAAAATTCAGATTCTGCGTTAAATCCTAGAATGAAAATTGGAGATTTAATCTCGGAGCCACTGAAAATACAGAAATTATGTTCTAGTAAAGCTGAACAAAATTTTAAAGTAGAAGAGATTTTAGACTTAGTTGGTTTAGACCGCAGTTTTATAAATAAGTATTCGTTTGATTGTTCAGGTGGAGAGAAACAGAGAATTTGTATTTCCAGAGCAATAATAACTTCGCCTAAGTTTATCTTGGCTGATGAGCCTATAACTTCGTTGGATATAAAATCTCAAATTAAGATTGTAAATTTATTTAAAGATTTAGTCGAAAAATTAGGAATAAGTATTGTATTTATATCTCACGATTTATCTATGATGAGAAAATTTGCAGATAGAATAGCAGTAGTAAAGTCAGGCAAGTTAGTTGAGTTAAATAATTCTAAAGATATTTTCGAAAATCCTCAAAGCGAGTATACAAAACAGCTTATATCTTCGATACCTAGCATCTAAATTTTAATATAACAAATACAAAATAGTAAGGACTATATATACATTGATGGAGATTCTCAAATTTTGAGTATTCAAAAATGTGCGTATAGTTCTTACTATTTTACGTAAAATCGTATTCAATTAAAATACTTAAACTTCTGCAACTATTTTACCTGTAAATTTCAAATCATAGCCACCTAATCCTTCGATCTCGGATTTAAATTCATCTGAGTTAATTATTGAAACTATATTTCTAAACACAGGATTTAATAAATCTTCTTTTTTAATAACTAGATCATATCTCTCAATCTGTATCGGGATAAAGTCGATATTACTAACTTGTAGAGCTGCTTTTTCGTTTCCGATGCCTACATCGGCAAGTCTTCTAGATATTGCACTAGCTATTCCTAAATGAGAATTTTCCTCGTTTTTATAACCGTTAAGTTTATATGAATCTACATTTAGATTTCTCATTTTACCGTCTAGAAGTATTCTAGTTCCAGATCCTTTTTCTCGATTGATAATAAACACGTCTTGTCTAGTTAAATCTTCCCATGTATTGATATTCTTTGGATTTCCTTTTGCAACGTAGAAACCTTGAGTCCTGCAAGCTAAATTGATTAAAACACATGGAATTGCCGGTAGTAATTTTTTTACAAATGTCGTATTATATTCATTGGTTTCGTAATCCCATAAATGAGCAGAGGCAATAGATACCTTGTTGTTGTAGAGTTCATTTAGAGCATTATAACTTCCGATATAAGATCTAAATGTCTTAACCCCTTCAGAATTTTCATCGATATATCTCGCTAGTATATCTAAAATTACATCTTGCCCAGATATTATTATATCTTGAGTTGAATCTACAGTAGCACTGTTAGCCACATGGTCATTTGTCACATTAAAACTTATGTTTTTGTCAACTGTTTTGGAAACTGACTGATAATTGGCGATACTAGATGTTTTTTGGCTTTCGATGTATTCTTTTACATCCTTAGTATCTATTCTAATTTTTTTACCGATCTTGTATGATGGGATTTCTCCCCTCTTAATCATTTCATAAACTGTATTTTTTGTGATTTTTAATAAATCTGCCACCTCTGCGGGTGTTAAAGATGATAATGGTTCCATTTCACACCTCCCAACTCTATTCTAACATTAAACTACATATTTTTATAATAGATTATAACAATTTATGAGATAAAAGAAATATTTTCTTGAAAAATAGAACAAATGAATATATAATTATATTAAACATGACAAAACGCAACAAAACATAATTGCGGTGTTTTTATAACAATAATAAAGGGTATAAAGGAGAATTAAAATGAAAAGAAGTTTAGGTATTTTAGGATTAGTTCTAACTCTTTCTCTTGGTTTAGTTGGATGTTCAGGGAATGATGAACAAAAGAAAGATGATACAAAAGATACTCAAAGCAAAACAGAAGTAGTAGAGTTAAATATCTCCGCAGCTGCAAGTCTTAAAGAGGCAATGGCTGAGATTGAAAAAGAGTATGCAAAAGATAATGAAAATGTAAAGTTAACGGTTAACTTTGGAGCATCAGGATCACTTCAGCAGCAAATAGAGCAAGGTGCACCTACTGATGTATTTATTTCAGCTGGTAAAAAACAAATGGATGCTTTGGATGAAAAGGACCTTTTAATAAAAGAAACTAATAAAGGTTTAGTTGAAAACGATTTAGTACTTATTTCTCCAAAAGATAGTAAGTTAGAAGGTATAGATGGAATAAAGAACGACGATGTTAAGAAAATAGCAGTTGGTGAGCCAGAGAGTGTTCCAGCAGGTAAATACGCTGATGAAGTACTAACAAATTTAAATGTAAAAGATCAATTAAAAGATAAACTTGTATTCGCTAAAGATGTTAAAGAGGTTTTAGCTTGGGTTCAATCAGGTGAGGCTGATGCAGGATTTGTTTATTTAAGCGATACAGTAAATAACGATAAGATAAATGTAGTTGCTACTACAGAAGCAGATACACATTCGCCAATTACATATCCAATAGCAGTTATAAAAGACAGCAAGAAAGTTGATGAAGCTAAAAAATTCGAGGACTTCTTATTAAGTGATAAAGGTCAAACAATACTAGAAAAATATGGGTATAAGAAAATAGCTAAATAATTCATTATATTACTTGTCTTTAAAAAATATAATAAATAAGTTACAATAAATAGTGGAATTAGCTTTTAACTAAAAGTTAATTTCACTTTTTTTTAGGAAAATAAAGTTATTTAGTAATATTTAATTTAAAAATAGAGCAATTAAAGGTATATTGTTGATTAAAAAACGATGAAAATAGTTTATTGATATATATAAGGAGGACATATGATTACAGATTGGGCACCACTTTGGATATCGGCGAAGACAGCTCTCCTAGCAACTGTGATAACTTTTGTATTAGGAATACTAATTTCTTATGCAATGGCTACTTATAGAGGAAAATGGAAGGGGCTAATCGACGGTATATTTACACTACCGCTGGTTCTTCCGCCGACAGTTGTTGGTTTTTTCTTATTATTGATATGTGGTAAAAATGGATTTATTGGTAAAGTGTTTTTAGCTATGGATAAAAATATAATATTCAGTTGGAGCGCAACTGTTATTGCGGCAGTTGTTGTATCTTTCCCGATGATGTACAGATCATCGAGATCAGCATTTGAGCAAATAGATGACAATATGATTTCAGCGGCGAGGACTCTGGGTTTAAATGAATGGAAAATATTCACTAAAATTGCAATTCCACTTGCACTACCAGGTATTGTCGGAGGTCTGGTACTATCTTTTGCTAGAGCGCTTGGTGAATTTGGAGCTACTCTTATGATAGCAGGAAACATTCCGGGGAAAACACAAACAATGCCTTTAGCTATATTCTTTGCAGTTGAAGGCGGAGATATGAATAAAGCAATGATGTGGGTTATGATAATTGTTGTAATGTCTATAGCGATGATTTTATTGCTTAACTACTGGTCTGATATCCAACAAAAACTTGTAGGAAAGAGGGGGAGATAATGAGCTTATATGTTGATATAGAAAAAGAATTGTCCTCTTTTAAGTTAAGAGTAAATATAGATCAAAAAAATGGTATACTAGGATTTTTAGGAGAGTCGGGATCTGGAAAAAGCATGACTTTAAAATGTATAGCAGGTCTTGAAAAGCCTACAAGAGGAAAAATAATATTAAATGACAGAGTATTATTTGATTCTGAAAAAATGATAAACATACCTACAAGAGAAAGAAATGTAGGATTCTTGTTTCAAAACTACGCTTTATTTCCTCATATGACAGTTAGCCAAAATATTGAGTTGGGCCTAAAAGATATAAGTAAAGAAGAAAAAAATGAGATATCTAAACATTATTTGGAAATCGTTGGGCTTAAAGGTATGGAGAAAAGATACCCTTGGCAACTTTCTGGAGGACAGCAACAGAGGGTAGCTTTATCGAGAGTGTTAGCTCCATCTCCTGAAATACTTCTTTTGGACGAACCTTTTTCTGCTCTAGACCATCACTTGAGAGGAAATATGGAAAAAGAACTTTTAAACCTAATAGAAGATTATAAAGGAGATATTCTCTTTGTAACTCATGATATTGAGGAAGCGTATAGAGTTTGCGATAATTTAATAGTTTACGATAGTGGGAATGGGCTAGAGAAGAGGGATAAGAGGGCGATATTTGAGAGACCAAAATCTTATTCTGAAGCTAAAATCACTGGTTGCAAAAATATATCAAAAGCCAAAAAGACTGGTGGATATACAGTATTCGCACAGGATTGGAATATCGAGTTATGTCTTTTGGAAAATGTAGATGATGATATTGAATATATTGGAATAAGGGAACATGATATAGTTGTAATGCTTACAGAGTGTGATACTGAGAATACATTTGAATTTAGTCTTGAAAATAAGGTGGAAAACCCTTTTAACTATACAATGTATTTAAGGAAAAGTAATTCTAAAGAAGTACTTTCAGACAGTAATATAATAGATGATCAAAGTAGTGTAGTTCAGGTTGAGTTAGAAAAAAATAAATATATATATAAGGAAAATGATAGTGTATACCTGGAATTTCCTAAGGATAAATTGTTCTGTATATAATTTAAAATATGATCAATTTAAAAAGATATCTGAAATGAGAGTTAATAATTCTCTATTGGATATTTTTTTATTTTATAAAATAATTTATAAAAAATATTTTTAAGTATTTTATAATTTCTTTTATAATTCCAATTTCATTAAAAATGATTTTTGAGCCAGATACAGGAAAGATATTAGGAGCGCAAGGGGTTGGTATCAGCGGAGTAGATAAGCGAATAGATGTTATCGCAACAGCTATAAAAGGGAGACTTACAGCGTACGACATTCCAGATGTAGAGACTTGTTATGCACCTCCTTACAATTCAGCAAAAGATCCAGTAAATATGCTTGGGTACTGTGCCTCTAATATACTAGAAGGCGATGTTGAAAATATCCAGTGGAGCCAAGTAGATAGTGTCAATGAAGGTGGAGGATTTATTATAGATGTAAGAGAAGAGGCTGAGCTTGCAACAGGAGCAATAGACGGAGTAGTAAATATTCCCCTTTGGCAACTTAGAGATAGATTAATAGAGATACCTAAAGATAAAAAAATATATGTAACGTGCCAAGTTGGTCTAAGGGGTTATATAGCTTGTAGAATACTTAAACAAAATGGATTTGACTGTGCAAATATAGACGGAGGGATGAAGACATATTTAACTGTAAAGAGAGCTCAAAATAGACTAAAATCTCAAAATGCTCTTACAGAAATTTTTGATAATAGCTCTGATGATAAATTATTGGACGATTCAAGAAATATAGATTCAAGTGAAGTAGCTGCTACTTTTTCTCTTGATACTTGTGGATTAAATTGTCCAGATCCAATAAAAATGATCGTAGAGGAAGCGAATAAACTGAATAGCGGCGAAGTTCTAGAGATAAAATCAAGTGATACAAGTTTTAGTGAAAATATAAAAGAATTTTGTGAAGAGACTAGCAATACATTAATTAAATCAGCGTTTGATAGTTCCAAAAATGCATTTACTGCTTTTATTGAAAAGGGAAAAAATGATTAGATGTAGGAAAAATTCTATCCCCACAAGTATAGTACTATACTTGTGGGGATAGCTACATTTTTTTATTTTATAAAAGTTATTCCTTCACCTTTAGGCTTTTCAATACCTAAGGCGTTTAAAGTAGTTTCATTAATAATAGTTTCTGTATTATCAAGAGTTGAAACAGGTATAGCGGATACTTTTTCACCACTAAGTATCTTTATAGCTTCCTCACCAGTTTTGTATCCAAGTTTTTCGTAGCTTATACCGTTACAAGCAAGTGCTCCATTTTTTACATGGGCTTCTTCAGCTCCTATAACTGGAATTTTATTTTCAGTGGCTGTTTTAGCTATGATAGGCATAGAAGATGCAACTAAGTTGTCGGTAGGAGTGTATATTACATCAACTTTTCCAACTAAGCTAGACACAGCCTGATTAACTTCATTAGAAGTAGTTATTCCTTTTACAACTACAGTAAATCCGTTTTTATCAGCTTCTTTTTTAAATTCATCTATCTGGATTTTAGAATTTATTTCACTTGTATTTCCAATTATTCCGACAGTTTTAGATTCAGGAACAAGATTTTTTATAAGAGCTATTGCATTTGATACAGGAATAAAATCAGAAGTCCCAGTTACATTGCCCTCTGGTTTTTCTGTAGTTTTCACTAACCCAGCCTCAACAGGATCGGTTACAGCTGTAAAGAGTATTGGAATATCTTTAGTAGCGTTAAATGCAGCCTGTGCAGATGGAGTAGAAATAGCAAAAATTAAATCTTTTTTGTCAGATGCAAATGAACTTGCTATAGTCTGTGTTGTAGGCATATCATTCTGCGCGTTTTTAAAATCTATTTCAATATTTTTACCTTCCTCAAATCCATTGTCTTTTAGAGCATTTAAAAATCCTGTCTTTGTAGCATCTAAAGCAGGATGCTCAACTAACTGAGTAATACCTATTCTTTTGATTTCGCCTTCTTTTTTTGATTCATCGTTATTTTTTGGAGCTTCTTTACTTGAGCATCCTGTAAGTACCATACCCACAAGTGCTCCTGTAAGGGCTAGACTTATTATCTTTCTTTTTTTTATCATAATAATTCCTCCTATTTTTTATTTTTAAAATTTTAATATACTAAATGTATAAATCAGATTTAATATAATTAAGTCTGTAATTCAAATTTCATTAAGTTTTAGTCAATTCAATATCCTATACTGCATATTCAAATCTATTTAGGATTTCTTCAATGCTTAATTTACGCTTTTCTATTTGTTTAACATCTAGTACGATTTGCCCCTTATGTAGCATAATCAATCTGTCGCCATATTCAAGTGCATGTTTTAAGTTATGAGTGACCATAAGGGTTGTGATATTTTTTTCTCTAACTATTTTATTTGTAAGAGCTATAACCTCATTTGAAGTTTTAGGATCTAGTGCTGCTGTGTGTTCATCTAAAAGCAATACAGACGGTTCAGTAAGACAAGACATTATAAGAGCTAGTGACTGTCTTTGACCTCCTGAGAGGTATTTAACTTGGACATCTAAGTATTTTTTTAGATCTAGTGAGACACCTTCTAAGAAACTTGATAAGAAGTCTTTTTTATACTTTAGACACCTCTTTAAATTTAAAAGGTCTCCCTTATTTAATGCGAGTGACAGGTTTTCTCTCACTGTCATGCTAGGGCAGGTTCCTAAACTTGGATCTTGAAACACCCTGCTTATTACTTGAGTTCTCTTGTGTTCGGGAGCATTGGTAATATTTTTTTCTCCAACCCATATTTCTCCAGACGTTTGCTTTATAAGACCGGATATGATATTTAGTAGTGTGGATTTACCAGTACCATTACTGCCTATTATCGTTACAAATTCGCCAGTTGCTATATCTATCGACAAGTCCTTAAAAATAGTATTTGAATCTCCATATGGGTTGTCAAAAGTTTTTGATATATTTTTTATCTCTAACACTTACGCCACCGCCTTTTCTTTATTTTTTTTAGGAATTTTTAAGTTACTGATAGATAAGAATATAACTATCACCAAAGCTGTAATAAGTTTTAAGTCTGTAGGAAGCATCCCTCTCTGCATTGCGTAGTATATAGTAAACTGGTAGATAAATGCTCCAACTACTATCGCACTAGTATTTTTTACAAACTTAATTGTCTTAAATAGAGTAAGGCCGATTATTATTGACGCTATGCCGAGTACTAATGTTCCAGTGCCCATATTTACATCTGTGAAGCCTTGGAATTGGGCCATGAGTCCTCCAGCCAGAGCTATAAGCCCATTTGATATCATAAGTCCTAGGATTTTTATATAGCCTATATCTATTCCTAGAGATTTAATCATCTGTGAGTTATCTCCAACTCCTTTTAAAGTGTATCCAATTCTAGTTTTTAAAAATAAATCTAAAAATAATTTACAGATAATCATAAATATAAGTGCTAGTAGTATTGGAGATGCTGTAGAGTTAAACAAATGCTTGAAACTAAAAAGCGGTATATTCGATTTTCCCATAATTCTTAAATTTACTGAGTAAAGCATACCCATTACAAGTATTCCAGAAAGTAGACTGGTAATTTTAAACTTTACATGTAGTATTCCTGTTATCGTTCCAGCTAATGAACCACATAATACTGCAAGTAGTGTTGCAGTAATGGGAGACATACCATTTACTAGTGAAGCGGCAACTACTGATGCCCCCATAGTGTAGCTTCCATCCGCTGTCATATCTGGAAAATCTAGAATTTTGTAGGTGATATATACACCAATGGCCATAATTGATAAAATTAGACTCTGCGTTATTACTGATAAAATACTGCTCATATTAAAACCCCCTTAGATATTTGAATACAAAAAAGCCACATAGAGTAAAGCACTATGTGGCAAAAACGAAAAAGCCACATAGTATTATCTACGTGGCTTTTTTATATATTATATGAAAACTATATATAAACAAAATCCTATAACCAACATAGATACAATCCCAAATTCGAGTTATCGACCGGGTTTGCATCTATATTTAAATAGTTACAAACCCTATAAGTATTGGCTATAGTAATAATATCTGTTTTTGTTTAATAAAGTAATCATAATTATCTCTCCTTAAAATTTTTAAATAATTGTCAGAAAGTTTTTACTTCCTAGACTTATCGATAATTATAAAATATAAAAAAATAAAAGTCAAGATTTAACTTTAAAAAATTTTCACATAATTATAAAATAGTGTTATAATTAAATCAATATAATCTAATATTATATTAATAGGGTATTGAAACAATATCATCAAAGGGAGGGTATACTATGCAATTGATATGGTTAGGTGTTGCAATTGTTTTTGGAATAGCTGAACTGTTGACACCAAGTTTGACACTAATATGGTTCAGTATAGGTGCTGTAGCTCTCATATTTTTGAGCATGGTTATTGAAAACCTTTTTATTCAAATTTTGATCTTTGCCATTATTTCATTTACACTGTTATTTGTAGCGACTAAAAAATTTGTCAAAAAAGACATGGGCTATAAATACAACACAAATCTACAGGCTGTTTTAAATGCCAAAGGTTTTGTAAAAGAAGATATACTTATTAACCAACCAGGAAGAGTGGTTGTTGATAGGGAAGAGTGGACAGCGATCTCATTTGATAATGAAAAGATAGAAAAAGGAAGTAATGTAGAAGTTTTAAAAATAGAAGGGGTAAAGCTAGTTGTAAAGAAGTCTGAACTTGCAACTGTAAAAGCTGACTAAAGGGAGGAATAGATATGATTTTAATGGTTATTGTGATTGTAATAGTTGCCTTGGCAAGTATTGCCTGCATAAAAGTAATCCAACAATCAAAAATGGGTATTATTATGAGACTTGGAAAATTCCACAAGGCTGCAGATACTGGAGTTCATTTCTTAATTCCGTTTTTAGATAGAATGGCTTATGTAATAGACTTAAGAGAAATTGTTATGGATTTTCCACCTCAACCAGTTATAACTAAAGACAACGTAACTATGCAAATAGATACTGTTGTATACTACAAAGTAACTGATCCAGTGGGATATGTATTTGAAATTGCAAATCCAATTTCGGCTATAGAAAATCTATCAGCTACAACATTAAGAAATATAATAGGTGAATTAGATCTTGATGAAACACTTACTTCAAGAGATATAATAAATGCTAAAATGAGGGCAATACTAGATGAAGCGACTGATAAATGGGGTATAAAAGTAAACAGAGTTGAACTTAAAAATATAATGCCTCCAAACGATATACAAGTTGCGATGGAAAAACAGATGAGAGCTGAGAGGGAGAGACGTGAATCGATCCTGCAAGCAGAAGGTAACAAAGCATCTTCAATCCTACAAGCAGAAGGAGATAAACAATCTGCTATACTTAGAGCCGAAGCTAAGAAAGAAGCTATGGTTCGTGAGGCAGAAGGTGAAAGAGAATCAGCAGTTCTTATAGCACAAGGTGAAGCTGAAGCTATAAGACAAATGGCTATAGCCAAAGCACAAGGTGAAGCTGAAATGATCGGCAGAACTCAAAAAGCTACTGCAGAAGGTTTAAGATTAGTTTTTAGTGCTATGAAAGAGTCAAATATCGACGACAACATGCTTGCACTTAAATCTATGGAAGCTCTTGCAAAGCTTGCTGAAGGAGAGTCAACTAAGTTAGTACTTCCATCTGATACAGTGAATTTACTTGGAACTTTTAAGGGAATCAAAGAAGTTATGTCTGATGACAACAAAGTAGATTTAAAGAAGCTAAGCAGTAAACTTGAATCAAAAATAGAAAATCAAATAGAAGATTAATTTTATATATTTAAGGCAAATACAGCGTACATATTTCATGTACGCTGTATTTTTTGATTTATATGTTTAATTTTATTGGTTGATTTAAATTAAAGGAGTTTAGATGAATATCTCAGGTTCTTTTCACTTAGAGTTATTTTTATGCAATTTATTTATATGCTCTTTGTAAATATATTTAATTTGAATCTTCTACATCTTTATTAGCAGTTGACGGGTTGGATAAATTGGCTCCAAGAACACCAATAAGTATAATAGCTACACCAATTACATGTATAAATGTTATACTTTCTTTTAAGAATATAGCTCCAGCAAAAACAGCAACTACAACAGTTAAATTTAGATAAACCCCCATTTTAGAAGCTTCTAATTTAGATAAAGCGTAGTTTGATAGAATAAATGAGACCAGCGAAGACATAATACCTAAATACAACACAGCTCCGATATAATTCATACTTGCTAATGGAGCAAAATAGGACTGTATATCTGATGAAAATAAATGTTTAATAATTGAGACTACATTAAACACAATACATCCGAAAAGCGTCATTGCATAGGTCATTTGGATAACATTGTACTGTTTAGCATCTTTTCTCGCCATAACATTGTAGAGTGATAAAGCTAAAGAAGATAGAGTAAGCAGTATTATTCCTAAAAGATGTTTTGAATCTATAGTGTTACCTTGAGCTATAAATACAAACAATACACCGAACATAGATATAAAAGTAAATATTTTTTGCCTTAAACTTGGTTTTTCTTTTAACAATATAATACCAAATATCATAGTGAAAATAGGAATAGTAGATTGAATTATACCACCTTCTGAAGATGAAGACATAGAAAGTCCTAATAATTGAAGGGAAAAATATAAAACTGGAGATACCAAACTGAGTGGTAATAGTGCAATAATATCAGATTTAGAAACTACCTTCCTTTTTTTAGTTATTAATGTGTATAAAAAAATTGCAATAAATGCAGATGTAAATCTATGCGCAAGTATGTCTATGGTGTTTCCCTCTACTAAGGCTATTTTGCTAAATAAGAAAGAGAGACCAATAAGTGTTGAATATAAGACTGCTGAAATGCTTCCTTTTATTGTATCGTTCATAAATACCTCCAGAATTATACTTTTAAAAATATATCTATATATAGAATATATATGTTTTGAAGTATATTAACAATATACAAATATAAATATTATCTATTTATATTTGTATATATAGTATAAATAATTAACAATGAAGGGATTTTTCCGAACATTTTTAATATTTTATATAGAAACGTTAAATTTTAATTAAATTTAAAACTTATCTACAATTTTACTTTTCTTATGTTATAATAAATCTGAATTAAAAAAATGACAAAAATTATTCCGCAGGGGGTGGCGTTAATGTTTCAATTTGAAACTCAAATTCACAAACTAAGACATCAAGTTTTGACTGCAATTGCTAAGCTTGGCAAGGAAGATGACTTGACTAAAGAAGCAATAGAGAAGATACCGTATGAGATTATACCAGGAGATAAAGCTATATATAGATGCTGTGTGTACAAGGAAAGAGCCGTTCTTTTAGAAAGAGCTGAGAGAATTGCAGGAGTTAAAGAAAATGGTGAAATCCCGAACCTTGATACTGCGGAGATAAAAGAAGATGAACAAATAATTTATATACTAGAGTCTGCGTGTGACAGATGTCCTATAAATGAATTTACTGTAACGGATTTATGTAGGGGATGTCTTGCACATAGATGTAAAGAAGCTTGTAACTTCGGTGCTATAACATATGTAAATGGTATGGCTTATATTAATCACGATCTATGTAAAGCTTGTGGTATGTGTAAGAAGGCATGTCAATACGATGCAATATCTGAAGTTGTGAGACCGTGTAAAACTGTATGTCCTACTTCAGCACTAGGATTTGATAGAGATAATATGAAGGCTGAAATTAATGAAAAGATGTGCGTTAACTGTGGAGCGTGTATGGTAGCATGTCCATTTGGTGCTATTTCAGACAAGAGCCTTATAGCTTCAGTGGCTAATAAACTCGTTGAAGAAAAGAATATGTACGCTGTTGTTGCACCAGCAATAACTGGACAAGTGGATCCTAACATAACTTACGGTCAGATAAGAAATGCAATTAAGAAATTAGGATTTGTAGATATGATAGAAGCTGCTTGTGGAGCAGATGCTGTAACTGCTCATGAAAGTGAAGAGTTCGCAGAGAGAATGGAAAATGGCGATCAATATATGACAAATTCTTGTTGTCCAGGGTTTTTAGATTATGTAGAAAAATCATTCCCTAAACAAGTTAATAAAATTTCACATACAGTATCTCCAATGATAGCAGCTGGGAGACTTATCAAAAAAGAAGATCCTGATGCTAAGGTAGTATTCGTCGGACCTTGTACTGCTAAAAAGAGTGAAGCTGCTAAGCCTATGCTTAAAGATGCAATAGATTATGTTCTAACATTTGAAGAACTTATGGCGTTATTTGACGCATTTGATGTTGATATGGCTATGTGTTCAAATGAAGAGGTAGATGAAGCATCAATATTTGGTAGAGGATTTGGTGCTGCAGGAGGACTTACGAAAGCTATAGAAAACTATGTAACAGAGAAAGGTATAGGCGTAGAATTTAAACCTGTTAAAGTATCTGGAGCAAAAGAAATAAAAAAGGCAATGAGTATGGCAAATGTAGGTAAGGTAAACGGAAATTTTATAGAAGGTATGATGTGTGAAGGTGGATGTATAAATGGATCTGGGAAGTTTTTCTCTGGAAGTAGATCAAAAAATACATTTGATAAAAAGAATGCACAAGCTTCTAAAAAGAGCGTTATGTCAAATAAAGAGATAAAGAGATTCGAAGATGTAAATCTGGATAGATTGAAGTAGTAGATGAGGGAAATTAGTAGGAAGATATAACAATAAAAGGCAGGATATACAATACGCTAGTGACCACAGCTTGAGAAAAAGGCTGTAACTGTCACTAGCGTACTGTTTACCCTGCCTTTTTTCGTTATATCTTCCTACTAATTTCTTTTTATCGGTGTAATTATTTCATATTTCTTATGTTTGTGGTTATATGTAATTGCGTTGAATTATGTTTGAGGTTGATATATAATGTAGTTCAAGATATTTAATACATTAAATAGTTTACAAGGAATTGAGGTATATAATGAGTAAATACATTGAATTTAAAGATGTTGAAAAGACATATCAAATGGGGGAAGTTGAGATAAATGCACTTAGTGGTGTTAATTTGACGGTGGATAAGGGCGAGTTTGTGGTTGTTGCTGGTGCGAGTGGCGCTGGTAAGAGCACAATTTTGAATATCTTAGGCGGTATGGATAGACCTTCAAAGGGGCATATAATTGTTGATGGTAAACGAATTGATTCTTGTATTGATAAAGAACTTATTACATATAGAAGATACGATATTGGGTTTGTGTTTCAATTTTATAATTTGGTTCAAAATTTAACTGCTAGAGAAAACGTAGAGCTGGCAACTCAAATATGTGAAGATCCGCTGGATATAGATGAAATAATAAAAGCTGTTGGTTTGGAGGATAGAAAAAATAATTTTCCGGCTCAGATGTCCGGCGGGGAACAACAAAGGGTTGCTATTGCTAGAGCATTGGCTAAAAATCCGAAGCTGCTTTTGTGCGATGAGCCTACAGGAGCTCTTGATTACAATACAGGAAAAGCTATTCTAAAACTACTTCAGGATACATCTGGAGAGATGGGTATGACTGTTATAATAATTACCCATAACTTGGCTCTTACGCCTATGGGAGATAAAGTAGTTAAGGTAAAAAATGGAAAGATTGAAAGTGTGGAGATAAATGAAAATCCTATTCCTGTAGAAAGGATAGAGTGGTAAGATGAAAAATGTTTTAACTAAAGACATTTTGAGGGATATAAAGGGGTCTATAGGTAGATTTTTATCTATTTTATTTATAGTAGCTCTGGGAGTTGCTTTTTTCTCTGGGATAAAGATATCTCCTATAGTTATGAAAGATACGACTGATAATTATTACGATGAGTATAATCTTATGGACATAAGACTTTTGTCTACACTAGGACTAACTGATCCGGATGTAGATGAAATAGAGAAGGTCAAAGGTGTTGAGGGGGTTCTTCCAACTTATTCGATAGATGTGGTTTCAAAGTATAAAGATCAAGAAAAGGTATTTAGAGTGCACGGGCTACCTGTGTCTAATAAAGATAGTAAAGACAAAGACTACATTAATAGAGTGAAAGTAGTAAAAGGTAGACTTCCAGAGAAATCTGGGGAATGCGTAGTTGAAGGCCTTGGAATAAAAGATTATGATATTCCAATAGGCACTAAGTTAGAACTTGAATCTGGAAAAGAAGAAAATCTAGATGAAAGTATGAAAAATACTGAGTACACAGTTGTTGGCCAAGTTCAGACACCCTATTATACTACTCATGACAATGAGGAGAGCAGTATTGGAAGTGGAACAGTTTCTGGATTTATTATGGTACCTCAGAGTGATTTCGATATGAAAGCTTATACAGATATATTTTTAACTGTA
The DNA here is from genome assembly GCF_017873185.1 of Metaclostridioides mangenotii. Classification (GTDB taxonomy): domain Bacteria; phylum Bacillota; class Clostridia; order Peptostreptococcales; family Peptostreptococcaceae; genus Metaclostridioides; species Metaclostridioides mangenotii. The sequence continues at coordinate 36,361 of NZ_JAGGJX010000005.1, read as the reverse complement.
AAAGGAGCGAAAGAGAAAAACACTTATAAGGATGATTATTTTGATTTAGTGGATGAAGTGTCGGATAATCTTGATGCTATATCGGGTTCTAGAATAGATGCAAGGTACAATGAGGTAAAAAAAGAGGCAACTGAAAAATTAAAAGATGGTAAGAAAGAATTTGAAGACAAGAGAAAAGAAGTAGAAAATAAATTATCAGATGCTGAAAATAAATTAATTAATTCGGAACAGAAGTTAAAAGATGGAAAAAAACAATTAGAGGCTAAAAAAATAGAAGTAAGCAACCAAATTAAAAATGGTACGGAAGAGATAGCAAAGGGTGAAAAAGAGCTTAAAGCAGGATACAATAAGTACGAGCAATCTAAAAGTCAATTTGAAACTAATAAAGGAAAGATAGAGAGTGACATAGCAGCTGGAAAAGCTAAACTCAATGAAGCTAAAACTGGGATTGATAAAATAAAGGCTGGAATTTCGCAATTAGAAAATCAATTAAATGATGAGAACCTCACTGAAGAACAAAGGGAAACAATATTATCTCAGATTGATAGTTTAAAGAAAGACTTAAATTATGCTACATCAGAGTACAATAAAGGTAAACGAGAGTTAGATAAAAGTATAGCACAGTATGAGAGTGCTAAATCTCAACTTACATGTGCAAAAGTTTTACTAGAAGCAAACAAGAAAAAGATCGAAATGGGAAAAGAAAATCTAAAATTATCGGAGCAAAAAGCTAAGGTTGAGTTTAAAAAAGCTGAAAATGAATTAAAAGATGCTAAAAACAAGATAGAAAGTGGATGGCCAGAGTTTGAAGAAGCAAAGAATAAGGCTAATGATGAGCTTGAAAAGGCTGAAAAGAAATTAAAAGATGCTGAAGATGAAGTGGCAAAACTTAAAAAGCCAGAATGGTATATATTAGATAGAAATAGTTTAAATTCATATGTTCAGTATTCACAAGCAGCTGAAAATATAGACGCGCTTGCATCAATTTTTCCTGTATTTTTCTTTTCTGTAGCAGCACTAGTTTCACTTACAACTATGACAAGAATGGTTGATGAGCAGAGAATAAATATAGGTACTTTAAAAGCGTTAGGGTACAATCAAAGTAGAATCGCTCAAAAGTATATTGTATACGCTCTTAGTGCAAGCTTGATGGGAAGTGTATTAGGTATTGCTGTTGGTTATACAGCCTTTCCGTTTATTATTTACAATGCCTATCGGATGATGTTTATTGTACCGCCGGCTATACTTGAATTTAATATACCAATAGCATTAGGAGTTACTATAGTTTCTATACTTATAACTTCACTGGCAGCATACTTTAGCTGTAGGAAAGAGCTTAAAGAGACTCCTTCAGTTCTTATGAGACCTAAGGCTCCTAAAAACGGAAAGAGAATTATGCTTGAGAATCTTCCATTTATCTGGAATAAAATAAGCTTTATAGGAAAAGTAACTATAAGAAACTTGTTTAGGTATAAAAAGAGATTTTTGATGACAGTGTTAGGTATTGCAGGATGCTCTGCACTTATACTTACAGGATTTGGTATCAAGGACTCAATAAAAATGATTGTGGATAGACAATTCGGAGCGATTTATAAGTACGATATTATGGTAACGCTCGATAATAATTCTAAATCTAGCAGTATTATAAAAGCAGCTGACTATATTTCAAAAGATAAGAGAATTACAGATTATCAGTTTGCCAATTTACAGAATGGGGATATCGAGAAAGGAAACGAAGAGAATAAAATTTCGATATATATTCCTGATGACAAAGAGCATATGAAGAAATTCATAGTTTTAAAAGAAAGAGAATCGCAAAAAAATGTTGATATAGAGAACAATGGTGTGGTACTTACTGAAAAATTAGCCACTAAACTGGGAGTAAAAGCTGGAGACAAGGTAGAGTTGACTAATGAAGAGGATAAAAAATCTGAAGTGTTAGTTACTGATGTTGTAGAAAACTATGTTTCACATTATGTTTATATGTCAAAGGACTACTACCAAAAGGTATTTGGAAGAGAGGCTAATTACAATAGGGTATTTGGAAACGTAAATGAAACTTCAGAGAAAAATGAATCTTCAGTATCTAAAGATTTAATTAAAGATCTTGATGTTAAAGGAGTAAGCTTTAACACAGGAATAAAAGAAAACTTCGGCGATACTGTAAACAACCTAAACTATGTAGTACTTATAATGATAATCTCAGCAGGAGCTCTTGCGTTTGTAGTACTTTACAACCTTACAAATGTAAATATTTCTGAGAGAATTAGAGAGATAGCGACTATCAAAGTTTTAGGATTTTATGACAATGAAGTTTCTGCATATATATACAGAGAAAATATTTTACTTACAGTGGTAGGTACATTTTCGGGAATAGGCATAGGAAAATTACTTCATAGATTTATTATGGTTACACTAGAAGTAGACAATTTGATGTTTGGGAGAATAATAAGCCCTAAAAGCTATATTCTATCCATAGTAATAACATTACTACTAGGGGTAATAGTAAATTTTGCTATGTACTTCAAGCTTAAAAAAGTGAAAATGGTAGAATCATTAAAATCTATAGATTAACACTTTTTAGTTTATCTTCATAGTATAGTCTAGGAGTTAAAACTCCACACTAAATCAACTAGGAGGTAGCATTATGTTAGATAGATTCTTTGGAGGATGTGGAAAAGGAAATGAATTTTTTGGAGGATGCGGATGGTGGATAATAATATTATTCTTCCTATTCCTAGCTTTCCAAGAATGTTGGGATGAAATAGAAATTTGTGACTGGATTCCATTCTTAATAGTACTATTAATAGTTATATCTTGTGGTCAATGCGAAGACGTAAGTGGATGCTAATCTAAGTTGAAAAATACTTTCACTTAAGAAATATTTTGGAAATAAGAATATTATTTGTACTTAGAAGGTAGTATATTACTACCTTCTTTTCTTTATGAAAATAAAATCAATTTTAAGACTAAAACATTCTTGAAAAATATCTACTAAAAATGTATAATTTAAAGTTGAGTTAAAAAAGTTAAATTAAATATTAATAGATATTTATTGTAACAAGAATATAGATAAAAAACAATTTATTTTAGTGGGGTGTTAAGATGAAAATAGGATTTGACCATGAGAAATATTTACGAGAGCAGTCTAAATATATACTTGAGAGAGTAAATAATTTTGATAAACTCTACTTAGAGTTTGGAGGTAAGCTTACAATGGACCTTCATGCAAAGAGAGTTTTACCTGGATTTGATGAGAATGCTAAGATAAAAGTTTTGCAACACATGAAAGAAAAAGTTGAAGTTGTGGTATGTGTTTATGCAGGAGATATTGAGAGAAACAAAATAAGAGGCGACTTTGGTATAACTTACGACATGGAAGTTTTAAGACTTATTGACGACTTAAAAGGATATGAACTAGATGTAACGAGCGTCGTTATTACAAGATACGATGGTCAACCAGCTACTACTGTTTTTATCAATAAGCTTGAAAATAGAGGTATAAAAGTTTACAAACATTACGCAACAAAAGGATATCCGTCTGATGTAGATATGATAGTAAGCGAATCAGGTTTTGGAGCAAATGAGTATATAGAAACTTATAAACCTATAGTTGTTGTTACAGCTCCAGGTCCAAATAGTGGAAAACTTGGGACATGCCTTAGCCAGTTATATCATGAAAACAAAAGAGGAAATGCAGTTGGATATTCTAAATTTGAAACATTTCCAGTTTGGAATGTACCATTAAAACACCCACTTAATATCGCATATGAAGCGGCGACAGTTGATTTAAAGGATGTAAATATGATAGATTCATTTCATCTTGAAGAATATGGAGAAATGGCAGTAAACTACAACAGAGATCTAGAATTATTCCCTGTTCTTAAAAAAATCATAGAAAAAATAACAGGAGAAGAGTCTATATTCCAATCTCCTACAGATATGGGTGTGAACCGTGTCGGATATGGTATAATTGATGATGAGGTAGTTAAAAAAGCTTCCATTGAAGAGATAATAAGACGTTTCTTTAAAACTGCTTGTGAGTGTAAAAAAGGACAAGTAGATATAGGAGCTCTAGATAGAATGAAGATAATTATGGAGGAACTTAATCTTAAGCCAGAAGATAGAACTGTTGTTACTCCAGCGAGAGAATATAGTAAAAAACTTAAAGAGAAAGCATTAAAGAACGATACTTGTCCTGTTGTAGCTTTAGAGCTAGAAGATGGAAAGATAATTACGGGTAAATCATCGGATCTAATGAATGGTACAGCAGCTGCTGTGTTAAATGCAATTAAGTATTTAGGTGATATATCAGACGATATGCACTTAATATCACCAGTAATACTTGAGCCGATAATAAATCTAAAATCGAATGTTCTTTCAAGTAAAAATGCTTCATTAAGCTGTCAAGAGATACTTATGGCGCTAAGCATTTGTGCTGTAACAAATCCTACTGCACAATTTGCAATGGAAAAACTAGATCAGCTAAAAGGATGCCAAGCTCACTCAACTACAATTTTAAGTCTTGATGATGAACAAACATTTAGAAAACTTGGTGTAGATGTAACTTGTGATCCAGAGTACCAATCACAAAATCTTTACTACAGTTAGTCATTTAATATAAAATTAAAATAACATTTAATATAATAAAATTACACCTATGGAAGTGACGAAAGTTTTAAAGCAGTTACAACTAAAGGTGTTTTTTTGTATAAAAATATATTAATATACATTATTTTTTAAGGAGAAATAGACGTTTTACTACGTAATTAGTATCAGATAAAACAGTTATGTAACCTTTTGGTTTGTTTACACAATTTATTACTTGTGTTATAATTTAATGAAGCAACTTATAAAAAACTTATAAGTTGCTTGTATAATAAGGAGATGAATTATATGATAGAGATTAAAAATGTTACAAAAAAGATAGGTAACAAAACGATATTAAACGATATTTCCCTATCAATAGATACAGGTATGTTAGTTGTCCTTATAGGTTCAAGTGGATGTGGTAAAACAACTACATTAAAGCTTATTAACAAACTTATAAAGCCGACTTCGGGAGATATATATATCAATGACAAGCCGATTTCAAAACAAAATGAAATAGAGTTAAGAAGAAATATTGGCTATGTCATACAAAATACAGGGTTGTTCCCTCATTTAACAATTAAAGAAAACATTGAACTTATTCCAAAACTTAAAAAGGAAAAGTCAACAGAAGAAATAGAGCAAACAACAAATGATCTACTTAAGATGGTTGATTTAGAAAGCGAAGAATACTTAGACAAATACCCTTCAGAATTAAGTGGTGGTCAGCAGCAGAGGATAGGCGTTGTTAGAGCAATAGCCACAGATGCAGATATAATACTAATGGACGAGCCATTTAGTGCATTAGATCCAATAACAAGAACATCGCTTCAAGATGAATTGTTTACACTTCAAGAAGAGCTTAAAAAGACAATAATATTCGTTACTCACGACATGGATGAAGCGCTAAAAATCGCAGATAAAATATGTATAATGAAGGACGGTCAAATTGCTCAATACGACACACCTGAAAACATACTTAGAAACCCAGCAAATGAATTTATAAAAGACTTTATAGGAGAAAATAGACTTTGGGATAATCCAGAGTATATAAAAGCGAGAGACATAATGATCAAAAATCCTATTTCAGTTAAAGGTAACAGAAGAGTTACCCAGGGAATAGAAATAATGAGAACTAGTAAAGTAGACAGTTTACTTATAGTAGATAAAGAAGAGCAACTTAAGGGAATAGTAACAGTAAAAGACATAAAAGCTACTATGGACAAGACAGAGACTTTAAAGGATATAATGTCAAAAGATCCTCTTTATGTAAATGAAGGAGATAGTTTAGTAGAGATACTTGAAGTAATGAACAAAAACTCAATTGGATACATGCCAGTAGTATCTTCAGAAGGAAGATTGGTTGGGCTTATAACTAGAAGTAGTTTACTTTCAGTATTAAGTGAACAGTTCCTTGAGATGGAGGTGAGCATACTTGGATAGTTTCTTTAATTTCGTACTTCAACAAAAAGGAAAGATAATAGACTTACTAGTACAACACGTTAGTTTAACAGCCACAGCAATCATAATAGCTATATTAGTAGGGGTTCCACTTGGGATTTTGATATCTAGAACTCCGAAACTTAGAAAAATAATACTAGGTTTTGTAAACTTGGTACAAGCAGTACCATCGATGGCACTGCTTGGATTGCTAGTGCCAATACTAGGAATAGGAAGTAAGCCAGCAATATTTACAGTTGTAATCTACTCGCTACTACCAATAGTAAAAAATACCTACATAGGAATAACGAGTATCGACCCAGTAGTTCTAGAATCAGCAAAAGGAATGGGGCTTACAAGAAACCAGACGCTATTTAAAATACAATTTCCACTAGCTCTTCCAATAATAATGGGAGGGGTTAGAATATCTGCAGTTACAGCAGTAGGACTTATGACGCTTGCAGCCTTCATAGGAGCTGGAGGGCTTGGTTATTTAGTATTCTCTGGGGTTCAAACAGTAAACAACAACATGATACTAGCAGGGGCTATACCTTCATGTATACTAGCTCTTTTAGTAGACTATATATTCTCACAAATAGAAATAGCAGTAACACCTAGAGGGTTAGATTTACAAAGAGGTGAAAAGAACTTTATCGGATTAAAAGTAGTAAGTGCAATATTAATAGTGACAATAATATTTACAGCAGTAGTACCGGCATTTTCAGGGAAGAAAGAAACAATAACAGTAGGATCTAAGAACTACACTGAACAATTAGTTTTAGGAAATATGTATGCAGACTTAATTGAAGAGCATACAGATCTGAATGTAGAGAGAAAATTAAACCTAGGCGGAGCATCAGTAACATTTAACGCATTGGACAGTGGGGAATTAGACATGTACGTTGACTATACAGGAGTACTTTTATTAAATGTAATGAAACACGACATGGTAAGAGATCCAGATAAAGCGTACAATACAGTAAAATCAACAATGGAAAAAGAACATCAGCTGACATTACTAGATCCAATTGGATTTAACAACACATGGACACTTGCAATGAAACCAGAGTTAGCAGATAAATACGGAATAAAAACAATGTCAGATTTAAGCAAGTACAGCAAAGACTTAATCTTATCATGTACACTAGAATTCGAAAACAGAGAAGACGCATATGTAGGATTATCAAAACTATACAACATGAACTTTAAAGATGTAAAAGCAGTTGACGGAAGTCTAAGATACTCAGCAGTGGATAAAAATGAAGCACAAGTTATAGATGCAAACTCAACAGAAGGACTAGTTAAAAAATACAAACTAAAAATACTTGATGACGACAAAGGATTCTTCCCACCATACTATGCAGCACCAATAGTAAGAGAAGATACCCTAGAAAAATATCCAGAGCTTAAAAAAGTATTGAATATGTTATCAGACAGAATAAGCCAAGAAAAAATGATGGAGCTTAACTACCAAGTAGATGAAGAAGGCAAATCACCAGAGGATGTAGCACACAACTTCCTAGTCCAAGAAGGATTAATTAGTAAATAAAAGGTTTAAATAAAATATAAATAAAAGGATGCGACGACATTGACAGTGGTCGTGAAGTACATGTTAGACATAGAGCGTCTAAAAATGTACTACACAACCACTATCAACATCATAGCATCCTTTTTTAGGATTACATAAAAACCAGTAACCAATGGGTGAGTAAATGAATATATTAGAGTATAAATACAAATCCGTCTAAATACAAAACGAGGGGGAAACAAAGATGGTATCAGATAATTATAAAAAAGTTAATCAAGTTCTTTCAATAATTCTATTTGCAAACCTCGGTGTAGCGCTGATAAAAATAATCGTAGGTAGCTCTGTTAAAAGTGCAAGTATGACAGCCGATGGATTTCACTCTCTCTCAGATGGTACTTCTAATATTATCGGACTTATAGCTATATTTTTTGCATCTAAACCAAAGGATGAGAGCCACCCGTATGGACACAAGAAAATTGAGGCTATAGCAAGTTTAATTATAGGAATAATGCTTTTATTCATTGCTATTAAAATTATACTTACGGCATTTTATAATCTGCAAAATCCTGTAGAATTATCTATTAATGCTCTGAGTTTAATCGTTATGGTTGTAACTCTGGCTATAAATATATTTGTATCTACATATGAGTATAGAGTTGGTAAAGAGCTAAATAGCCAGATATTGATGTCAGACTCAATACATACGAAAAGTGACATATTTATTTCTATTGGAGTTTTATTCACGCTTTTAGGGGTCAGATTAGGCCTTCCTTCAATAGTTGATCCTATCGTATCACTTGCGGTGTCAGGGTTTATTATAAACTCATCGTATGAGGTTCTAAAGTCTTCTATTGGTATTTTGATAGATAGAGCAGCTGTAGATAAAAGTATGATAAAAGAGCTTGTATTTGAGTTTAATGAGGTCAAAGATGTTCATAATATAAGAAGTAGGGGAAGTAAAAACGACTTGCATATTGATATGCATATAATGGTAGAGCCGTTCATTAGTGTAGAAGAGTCACATAAATTAGCACATAGAATAGAGAAAGAAATAAAAACTGAGATAAATACAAATACTCAGGTTATTGTTCATATTGAACCTTTTTATAAGCTTTAGAAATTATAAAATTTATTTTATTAGCAAACAAATCAAGTAGAATGAATCTCTCTATAAAGGGACTTATTCTACTTATTTTATTGCTAAAGCATAGCTAAATAAGTGGAAGTTTGATATAGTAAAGAATAGAAAATTAAATGTTTAGGAGTGATAAAATTTTGGAAAAAAACTCTGGACTTATAAGTTATGCAAAAAAATATAAGAGTGAATTTATTTTATTTGTAATATGTGTGGCATTTTATCTTACTGTGACTTTAATATTTTTTAAAGAAACGACAATTTTTTATGAACTAAATAATAATTATGATGTTGTACTCGATACAGATACAGGTGTACTTATAAATTGGAATACTTTTGTTACATCTACTGATAATGGGAAACATTTTTTGTTTTCAGCTATTGTATCAATATTTTGTTATCCAGCATACGAATTAAGCTTATGGATGTCAAATATTGGTCTATTTGATTTTAAGACAATTTATGGTTTTTCACTAATATTTGTACAGATCCTCATAAGCTCTACATCTATTGTTATGGTGTTCAATCATATAAGAAAATTGAAACTTCAGAGAATAACAACAGTATTGATTATGTCAATAATGATGGTTTCGTTTCCACAGATGCTGATGACTATTAATGTAGAGAGATTTATTTATGCTCAGTTATCATTAGTCTTATTTATGATGTTGTCTGAGAAATTTAAAGATAAAGATTCGTATATTGTGGATATTGCAGCAATACCTTTGCTTGGAATAACAATTACAAATGTATATTTATATTTATTTGATTTAATTTTAAAATATAAATTTAAAGTAAAAAAGATGTTAAAACATATAGGAGTATTTATATTTTCAGCTTATATTATCACAGTTTCTACTAGATCTTATGAATCTTTCTTTACTCTTGCTCAAACGGCACAAAGTGATACTAAATTTTTAGCAAGTATTCCCATATTAGAAAAATTATCGATGATAGTTAATAGGCTATTATGCCCAGTGTTATTTTTCCCAGCCGCAAAATTTGATAAAGGAATGCTTTTACAAAATGGAAGTGTGAATAAAATATATGTAATTCTAATTTTATTGATATTATGCTTTTGTATACTTACATTACTAGATAATTTGGATAGAAAAATAGTACAACTTTCTTTTGGAGTATTAATTACAAATATAGTTTTGCACGGCATCATAGGATATAATTTATTGAATGCAAGTATTATGACGATACAATTTAGTTTTGCAGTGATAATCCTGCTATCTTATTTCACAAAATCATTAAAGGAAAAAGAAAAAGTTGTGTATAATATTTTTTTAGGAATAGTACTTTTAGCAATAATTATAAGTAATATAATTGGTTTTAAAGAGATATTCGAAATAGGGGTTAAATATTATCCATTTATAAGATAAGTATACGAGGGGGGATTATTAGAATGAATGATTCATGTGTTAATAAAACAAGTTTACTCGGTAAGTATATAAAATTAATGAGACCAGAACAGTATATAAAAAATTTATTTGTATTTGCAGCTATAATATTTTCAAATAATATTTTAGATGTACAGCTTATACTTCCAAATATTTTAGCGTTTATATCGTTCTGTATTTTATCGTCATCTGTCTATGTATTAAATGATATAGCTGATGTTGAAAAAGATAGGGAACATCCTAAAAAGCGTAATAGACCTTTAGCAAGTGGAGACATCAAGATAGGAAACGCAGCTGTTTTAGGTGTTTTATTGTGTCTAATAGCATTATTTACTGCTTACTCTGTAAATATAAAACTATTGATTGTTTTGGCATTATACTTAATAAATAATTTATTTTACTCTTTTGTATTAAAACATGTAGTGATATTAGATGTATTTTCTATTGCATTTGGATTTTTATTTAGAGTCCTCGCAGGTAGTGTGGCAATTGGGGTTAGTGTTTCTAATTGGATAATTTTATGTACATTCTTTTTATCATTATATCTTGCATTAGGAAAAAGAAAAAGCGAGATTGAATATTTAAAAGGACGAGCATCACAACACAGAAAGATACTTGAAGAATACAGTGTTGAAAATATAAACCAAATGATGACTGTTATAATGAGTAGTATTATAGTGTCATATGCACTTTATTCAACTAGCGATCCTACAAAGACATTAATGATATTTACTACAATATTTGTAGTTTATGGTGTATTTAGATACAACTATATTTTAGAAAAGGTTGATGATGGAAATCCGACTACTATTGTACTTAGTGATAGAGGGATTCAAATAACTGTTTTTTTGTGGGTTGTTTCATGTATAATTATACAATTTTAGATAGATATGAGGAATTTTGTCATGAAAAAGAAAATATTATTGTTGGATATTGACTATACTGTTATACATACAGACAGTATGAGAGAATTTTTTATTTACGCAATTAAAAAAAAACCGGTTAAACTTATCTTAAACTTACCATATGTCTTTTCAGTATTAATTATGTATATTCTAAGATTGACTTCAATAGAAAGAGCAAAGGAAGCTATTTATTATGCAATCAAGTACTTTGAAGAGGATGAGTTAAAGGAGTTTTTTGAGCAAAAATTAATTCCTAAAATAAATACTTGTATGAAAAAATTGATATTAGATTATAAAAAAAATGGAGTCCCTGTCATAATGATAACCGCATCTCCGTATGCTTATATGAAGTACTTTGAAAGTTATGATATGGCAGATAAGGTAATTGGGACCGAGTTAGAGTGTATAGGATCAAAATATCAAAATAAAATAGTAGGAAAAAATTGTAAAAAAAGTGAAAAAGTGAAGAGATTAAATGAATACTTAGAAGAGGAATCTTTTCAAATAGATTATGAAAATTCATATGCTTTTTCTGATTCAAAAAGCGATTTAGATATGCTTAGCCTTGTAAAAAATGCTTATTATGTAAACAAACGCAATGGAGAAATTAAAGAAAAAGTAAATTAGATATTATAATAAAAATTAAATATAATTAGAGGTATTTGGAGGGATTGGATGAATAACAGAGGTTCGAATCTGGGAAAAGAAAAAATATCCAAACTTCTTTTTAAATTGGCTACTCCAGCTATTATCGCCCAACTTGTAAATGTCTTATACAACATAGTTGATAGGATTTTTATTGGCAGAATGGTAGATGGTGGGATAGCTATGGCTGGGGTAGGAGTGTCTTTTCCAATAATCCTTATAATATCAGCTTTCAGTGCACTTGTAGGTATGGGTGGTGGACCTCTAGCTGCTATTAAAATGGGAGAAAAAGATAACGATGGTGCAGAGAAGATAATGAGCAACAGTTTTTCTATACTCATATTAGTATCTATAGTGTTAATCGTGGTGTTTCAGCTTAATAAAGAACATTTACTATGGCTATTTGGGGCAAGTGAAGCAACCATTGGGTATGCTAGTGATTATTTAGGTATATACCTTTGGGGTTCTTTATTTGTTCTTATTTCTATGGGAATGAATCCATTTATAAATACTCAGGGATTTGCTACAACTGGTATGGTTACAGTTGTAATAGGAGCAATTATTAATATTATATTAGACCCTATATTTATATTTGGATTAGGAATGGGTGTAAAAGGGGCAGCTTTTGCTACTATCATTGCGCAAGGTGTATCAGCGCTTTGGGTTCTTTTGTTTTTGTTTGGTAAGAGGAGTATTATAAAAATCAGATCTAAGTACTTTAAACCAAATAAAGCAGTTGTGATAGGAATTATGGCACTTGGAGTATCGCCATTTATAATGCAAGCAACAGAAAGTTTAGTGTTAGTATCTTTAAATAGTAGACTGCAATTATTTGGTGGAGATCTGGCAGTAGGTGCAATGACTATAATGAGCAGTATAATGCAGATAGTAATGCTTCCAATTGTTGGACTTATGCAAGGAGCGCAACCTATAATCAGTTATAATTACGGTGCAAAACAGTTTGACAGAGTGAAATCTACATTTAAACTATCTATAATAGTATGCTTTTCTTTTGCTTTAATTATGTGGTTGGCTCTAATGACATTCCCCCAAGTTTTTGTCGGAATTTTTAACAATGACGTTGATCTAGTAAATATAACTAGTTGGAGTTTGAGAATTTACTTTGCAGGTATTATGACTATAGGAGTTCAGATTTCATGTCAACAGACATTTTTAGCTTTAGGAAAATCAAAAATATCATTTTTAATGGCTATACTCAGAAAAATAGTACTTTTGGTTCCACTTATATTTATACTTCCAGGCTTTATGGAAAATAAATTATTTGCAGTGCTTTTAGCGGAACCAATAGCTGATATAATAGCTGCTACAGTAACATTTACATGTTTTATAGTTTTTTATAAAAAAACTTTATCAAAAATTGATGAATAATATAAATTGATCTAAGAAATTTATATGTATTTCATATATTAATGGTATAATATTTACATATGCTTATTAAATTAAAGAAAGGATGTAGAATATGGATCAAGAACTGACGATGGAAGAGTTACTTGCACAACAAGAGCAAGAGCTAGATAAAGTAAAAGTAGGGGAAATAATAACAGGAAAAATAAACAACATTTCAAATGATGGTGTTCAATTAGATTTAGGAAATGGTTTTGATGGAATTATATCATTGGATGAATTAAATATAAAAAGAGGAACATTTCCAAGCGATTTATTTAATGTTGGAGACGAAATAAGTGCAGTAATAACAAAGGTATCACAAAAAGATGGAACAATTAAACTTTCAAAATTACAAGCTGATAAAAAAGCTGATTTAGGGGAAATACAAAAAGCTTTTGACGAACACAGAATAATAACTGTAGATGTAGAAAAAAGTATTGAAAAAGGCGTATTTGCTGCGTTTAAAGCGTACACTTTATTTATACCTATATCACAATTAGATACTAAATTTGTAACAGACACATCAAAATATATAGGTAAAAATTTAGAAGTTTATATAAAAGAGTTAGATATCAAGAAGAATAGACTTGTTGCTTCTCATAGAGACGTTTTACAAGAGAGACTTGATAAAGAAAGAGCAGAGAGAAGAATGCAAATTAAAGAGGAAAGAGATGCTGAAAGAGCTAGAATCAAACAAGCTAAAGAAGATCTGTTCAATTCCCTTGAAGTTGGCCAAAAGAAAGACGGTAAAGTTACAAAGATAATGTCTTACGGTGCATTTGTAGATATCGGCGGCGTTGAAGGGCTAGCTCATATTAAAAACTTAGCTTGGACTAGAGTAGATTCTGTTGAAGATGTACTTTCTGAAGGTCAAGAGGTTGAAGTATTTGTATTAGATATAGACAAAGAAACTAAAAAAATTGCTTTAGCATTAAAAGATATAAATAACGATCCTTGGGATCTTATAGCTAAAGAAGTTAGTGTTGGCGATATAATTGATGTTAAAGTTTTAAGAATAATAGAAAATGCTGCATTTGTTCAAGTTACAGAGGGTGTAGATGCGTATTTACCTATATCTGAACTTAGTGATGAAAGAGTAGCTAAGATTACTAATATAGTAAATGTAGATGATGAAATAAAAGTAAAAGTACTAGAGTTTAAGCCAAAGAACAAGAGAATGTTGGTTTCAATTAAAGAAGCTAATAGAGAGCCAGAAGAAGATATCTCTGGATTTTTAGAGGTAGAGGATTCTTTGGGTAGTATAGGCGATTTGTTTAAAGATAAATTTAAAGATTTAGAAATATAAATGCTGTATCAAGTCAGATTGGCTTGTTAGGCATGATCCAAGGTAACACTTTCGTTACGAATTTAATTGTAACTCATCTAGTAAATCAATTTGATTTACTAGGAAAGCCTTGGGATGAGTTTGAAAAAATAGCTGTCTCTATTTTGAGGCAGCTCATTTTAATTGATAATAATATATGAAATTATATTACTTTGAGTTAATATATTATTTAGGAGATTGGATGATTTATTTTATATCGATTAACTAATTGTATGTATTAATTGATTTAATTTGATTAACAATATAATATTGATCACAATAGAAGGATTTAAGGAGGATGACATGGCAAAACCTATTTTAGATTTGCATTGCCATACTGTTGAGAGTGGACATGCTTATAGTACTGTTAAGGAAAATATAGAAATTGCATCTAGTAAGGGGATAAAGTTCCTTGGTGTTTCGGATCATGCACCTGATATGCCTGGAGGTGGGCATCCATTTTATTTTCAAAATATGTATGTTATACCTAGGGAAGTAAATGGTGTTAAGGTACTTAGAGGAATTGAAGCCAATATTATAAATTTTGATGGCGATATAGATGTGAGCGATGATATAGCAATAGGTGCGGATTATATAATCGCCAGCTTTCACATGCCTTGTATTTCTCCAGGTGATATTAAACAAAATACAAAATCTATTTTAAAAGTTATGGATCATGAAAAAATTAAAATAATAGGTCACCCTGATGATAGTCAGTTTCCTATTGATTACAAAGAGATAGTTAAATATGCTAAGGAGAAAAATGTTTTACTCGAAGTAAATAACTCTTCTATGAACCCGAATTCTTATAGACAAAGAGCTAGAGAAAATGGAGTTGTAATGCTTGAGTTGTGTAAAGAGTATGGAACTAGGATAATTCTTGGAAGTGATGCACATATTTGCTATTCTGTAGGAGATTTTTCAAATGCTTTAGATATATTAAAGGAAGTAGATTTTCCAGATGAATTGGTTATAAATTACAACGAAGATGAGATAATTAAGTTCTTTGGTGTAGATTTCTAGATAATTATAAATTTAGTATTAGGAGTGAATACTTTGGGGAAAAATAAATTTTTGCATATAAAGCATTCAGATAGAGGGTATTTTAGAAAAGCGACTATTATCAGTATGATCACATCAATAGCTACATTGGGATTAGCTTTTCTAGCTTACGATTACAGTAAAATGTTGTATTTTTCACTGATTTTACTTGCAGTATTTGCATTTAGACAGGGACGTGAATTTACAAATAAATATCAGAGGGAAGTTTATCTGTCTATAGATAACTATTCAATCGATATTAATAATAAATTTACATTTTTGACAGGACAAAAAAGAAACGTAAGAATAAGTTTTTGGGATATTAAAGATGTTATTCTAAACGATAGAAAGATTGAAATCATAACAGATAAAGGAAAATCAAAAATTTTTCTAAATGCTATTGATGCTGAAAATGAAAGTAAACTGTTGAGTAAACTTAGTAAAAGATTTAAGATAACTACAGAAGAATTAGGTGTAGAGTAGTTAAAGGAGGGATGAACTTTGAAGTATAAAGTATTGAAAAAACAAAATGTTTCAAAATCTTGCATAGTTTGTGGTGTTAAAAATGACCTTGGATTAAAAACAGGATTTTATGAATTAGAAAATGGAGAGCTTGTATCAATTTGCAAGACTAAAGATTGGCATCAAAGTTATCCAGGGAGACTTCATGGAGGAATGACTGCAGCTTTATTAGATGAAACTATAGGAAGAGCTGTAAGCATCAATGACGATCAGATTTGGGGCGTAACTGTCTCTTTAGAGGTAAAGTATAAAAAACCAGTGCCATTGGATGAAACAATAAAAGTAGTTGGCAGAATAACTAAAGAAAATAGAAAGCTATTTGAAGGTACAGGTGAGGTAATTCTTCCGAATGGAGAAATAGCTGCAACTGCACATGGCAAGTATATGAAGATGCCTATAGGCCAAATTTCTGATGCAGAACTTGATGAAGAAGAATGGATAAGTGTTGAAGATGATGAAAAGGTTGAGTACATAGAACTTTAGAGGTGTTTAAGACTATAAAAAATTCGAAAATATTTATTCACATCAAAAAATGGTATTTCACAACATTTTGTATCCTTTTTGTGGATAATGTTATATTCTAGTTTTAAAAATAAATGGCATTTAAAACTTAGTTATATAAATATTGGCGGATGTTTATATAATCAATTATAGGTTAAACCGCGTTCTAAAGTTTTGAAAAATTATATGTTTACTAAAAAAATATGATTAGATAAAATATGGCGAGTTTTATCTAATCATATTTTTATTTATAAAATTTTTGTTAAATATTTTGTGAATATAAATATTGCTTTATGATAATTTTATATATAGGATATAGTATTTAGAATTAACACAGCTATACATTTAATTTATTGATATATTTTTATCTAGAATTGGCAAGTTTAAGATCAAAGATAAAACTTTGTTTAGGAAAGAAAGTTTGATATACTATGTAATAAGGATTAATTAACGTGGAATTTACTGTAAAAATTCAGATAATTTATAAATTATTTAATATAGAAATGCTTTTTTATTGTAAGCAGGAGGAACGATGGAAAATAAATTTTTACCAATAAGTATTCAAGATATGATTGATAGAAGTTGGGATGAACTTGATTTTGTTCTAGTTACGGGTGATGCTTATGTAGATCATCACAGCTTTGGAACTGCAATTATATCAAGAGTGCTAGAAAAAAGTGGCTATAAGGTTGGAATTATTGCTCAACCTAGTTGGAAATCAGTTGACGATTTTAAAAGACTTGGTAAACCAAGACTAGGATTTTTAGTTAACAGTGGAAATATGGATTCAATGGTCAATCATTATTCAGTAAGCAAAAAGCGTAGACAAAAGGACTTGTACTCACCAGGTGGCGAGATGGGACATAGGCCCGATTTAGCTACTATAGTATACTGTAACAAAATAAGAGAGGCGTATGGAGATGTTCCAATTATAATAGGTGGAATTGAGGCTAGCCTTAGAAGATTTGCTCATTACGATTACTGGGGAGATAGAGTTAGAAAATCTATGCTTATTGACAGTGGTGCAGATGTACTTGTATACGGAATGAGTGAGAAACAAATAGTAGAGGTAGCAAACGCTTTAAATGATGGATATGATAGAAAATACATCAGACATGTAGATGGAACATGTTATATAGCTGATAGTTTGGATGAGATATACGATGACTATGTATTGATCCCATCGTATAAAGATGTATGTCAAGATAAGAAAAAATACGCAGAAGCGTTTAAAATTCAATATGATGAGCAAGATCCTTTTAGAGGAAAAGTAATGGTTCAGGAGCACGCAGGTAAATTTTTAGTTCAAAATAAACCTGAAAAGCCATTAACTAGAGAAGAATTGGATGAAGTATATTCGCTTCCATATGCAAATACATATCATCCAACATACGAGAAGTCAGGAGGTATACCTGCTATACAAGAAGTTAAATTTAGTATAGTTAGTTCAAGAGGATGTTTTGGAAGTTGCTCGTTTTGTGCAATTACTTTCCACCAAGGGAGAGCAGTACAAAGTAGGAGTGAAGAGTCTATAGTGGATGAGGCTATCCAAATAACTCAACTTCCAGACTTTAAAGGATATATACATGATATAGGTGGGCCTACAGCAAATTTTAGAAGTCCTGCTTGTAAAAAACAGATAACAAAAGGAGCTTGTAAAGATAGACAGTGCCTTTACCCATCTCCTTGTAAAAATATGGATGTGGACCACACAGATTATTTACAAGTTTTAAATAGAGTCAGAAACTTGCCGAATATAAAAAAAGTATTTGTTCGATCTGGTATCAGATACGACTATGTTATGGCAGATAAGAGTGATAAGTTTTTGAAGGAATTGATAGAGCACCATGTAAGTGGGCAATTGAAAGTAGCACCAGAGCATATATCAGAAAATGTACTGGATTATATGCAAAAGCCTGCTGGAAAAACTTATTCAAAATTTAGTAAAAAATTCTTTGAAATAAATGAGAAAATAGGTAAAAAACAGTTTTTAGTTCCTTACCTGATGTCTAGTCATCCAGGAGCTACATTAGAAGATGCTATAGAACTTGCTGAATATTTAAGAGACATACACTATCAACCTGAGCAAGTACAGGATTTTTATCCTACACCAGGTACACTATCGACTACGATGTTTTATACTGGGCTTAACCCAATAACTATGAAAGAAGTTTATATTCCAAAGAGTAAAACAGAAAAAGCAATGCAAAGAGCTCTTCTTCAATACAGAGCCCCAAGAAATTATGAATTGGTTCGTGCGGCTTTAATTCAAGCCGGCAGAGAAGATTTAATCGGATTTGGGCCTAGGTGTTTAATTAAACCATCAAATTATAAAAACGGTGCGTTTAGAAATAAAGATAATAGAACAAGTAGCTATAAAACTACTAATGCTAAGACACAAAAAAATAATAAAGTGCCTAAGACAGCTAGGAAAAAGAGACATTAAATATTTTTATTTAATAAACATATATAATTAAACTTAGAGATTGAGGGGGAAAGGAATTGAAAAGGGTAATATATATACTGCTACTGGCTATATTAATTATAAGTATAGTGATAGGATGTAGTAAAAGTGACGAGGTTGAAAAATCAGCAGAAGATAGAACATCCGTAGTCAGAGAGGTAAAAGTAGCAACATTAGATGGTTTGCCAACTGTTTCTGTCGCAAAACTCTACAATGAAACGCCAAAAATTAAAGAAGGATATGAGACTAGATATATTATCAATGATGATAAGGAAGAACTGCTTAACTCCCTTTTAGAATTTAATGTCGATATAGCTATTGTGACGCCTGATATAGCTGCAAGGGCATATAATCAAAATGGAAAATATAAGATAATGGGTACAATAGGAATGAACCCATACTATTTTGTATCAAATGAAGAGGGTGTAAATAGCATATCTGATTTAAAAAATAAAGAAGTGGTTAATGTTACTTATGGTGATGCAAATGATGATGTTATTCAGATTACTTTAAATGAAAGTGGTGTAAATTCTGATGATATTGAAATGAAAACCATAAATATTATGGACTATTATGAATCAGAGCCAAATATGATATCAGAGATAGAAGCAAATAAACCTATAAATGCTTTTGTCCCAGAACCAGTATTGACAACCCTTTTAAATGATAATCCAGAACGAAATATTAGAGTTGTAAAAGGAATTAATGATTCTTGGAAAGAAAACTATGCTAATTCTAAAGGTTGTCCACAGTATACAATAGTTGTAAGAGATGACTTTTTAAATACAAATAACGATTTTGTAAACTCATTTGTAGGTCAAGTATCTACTAGTACAGATTGGGCAATTAAAAATCCTGAAGATACTAATAAATATATCAAAGAGATGGATGTTTCCCCGAAACTTAGAATAAGCAAAGAAACACTTGATAGATCTAATTTAAAATATACGCCAATTAATAATACAATAGCCGACTATAATAATTACTATAAAAAGGTTTTTAGTTTATCGAATAAATTAGAGGATGAGAGAGTCCCAGATGACTCGATATACTACATAGGAGATTAAAATATAAAATTTTGGGGTCATCTTGAAGACAATATTGCTTAAAGGTGACCTTTTTTTTATTGCTTCATTTGATTACATATATGGAGTAAATAGCAGTAAATCGTTTGAAGCTAGATGTCTAAGTTTGAATTTTGAGATAAAAGGTTGAGAAGTTCGCGTATAAATGATAAAATATAGGTGTTAATACGAATATTCTATAAGAAACATAGGAGGTAAGTTCGTTGAAGAAAATTAGTTCGGATAAAATAGTAGATGCGGTAAAGAAGTTGTGTATAGAAGGTAATCTCTACCTAGGAAAAGATGTAATCAATTCTTTTGAAGAAAACCTAAAGGTAGAAAAAAGTGATGCAGGAAAGAATATCTTGAATATATTGATAGAAAATGCTAATATTGCTAAAGAAAAAAGCATACCTATCTGCCAAGATACTGGTATGGCAGTTTTTTTTGTGGAAATTGGCCAAGAGGTATTGGTTGAAGGCGACACGCTTTCTGAAGCAATAAATGAAGGAGTTAGAAGAGGATATACAGAAGGTTACCTAAGAAAGTCTGTAGTTAGCCCTATTGAAAGAATTAACACAAAGGATAATACTCCAGCCATCATTTACTATGAAATGGTAAAAGGCGACAAGCTTAAAATTGAATTTGCTGCAAAAGGTTTTGGAAGCGAAAACATGAGTAAAATGAAAATGCTAAAGCCTTCAGATGGATTGGAAGGAGTAAAGAAATTTATATTAGGTACAGTTTCAGAAGCTGGTCCTAATCCATGCCCACCTATGGTTGTTGGCGTAGGAATAGGCGGTACTGTAGACAAGTGTGCGCAGATTGCAAAAAAGTCTTTGTTTAGAGAAATAGGAAAAAGAAATGAAGATAGTAAGATAGCTAATCTAGAAAATGAACTATTAGAGTCTATCAACAAACTAGGAATAGGGCCACAAGGTTTGGGGGGAACTACAACAGCATTAGATATACATATAGAAACATTTCCAACTCATATAGCTGGTCTACCTGTTGTAGTAAACATCAACTGTCATGCGTCTAGACATAAAGAGATTGTATTGTAGGAGGATAATATGATAAATATTAATATGCCCGTAACTATAAATGATATTGAAAAACTAAACTGTGGAGATACAGTTTGTATAACAGGAACACTTTATACAGCAAGAGATGCAGCACATAAAAGGTTGATAAATTGTATAGAAAAAGGTATTGATCTTCCTTTTGATGTAAATGGACAGGGAATATACTATGTGGGTCCTTCTCCAGCAAAACCAGGTGAAGTAATAGGGGCTGCTGGGCCAACTACAAGCTATAGGATGGACGACTTAACAGTTCCTTTATTAGAAAAGGGATTAAGAGTAATGATAGGTAAAGGTAAGAGAAATGACACAGTTATTGAAGGAATGAAAAAATACGGTGCAGTATATCTTGCAGCTATAGGTGGAGCTGGAGCGTATATATCGAATTCAATAAAAGAATGTGAAGTAATTGCTTACGATGATTTAGGTGCAGAGGCGATTAGAAAAATAGAAGTTAAAGATCTACAACTTGTAGTTGCAATAGATTGTAGAGGCAATAATATATATGAAATAGGAAGAGAAAAGTTTAAAACAATATAAAAAAGATTACTATATATATGATATAGATATATAAAACTAGAACAATCAAAATTCGGGAGGATTATAATGTCTAAAAACTATTCAGAGATGGCGCTTAAGATGCACGAGGAATGTAATGGAAAACTAGGGTTAGAATGTAAGGTACCGGTCGAGAGTATGGAAGATTTATCAGTAGCCTATACACCGGGAGTAGCGGAACCATGTGTAAGAATACATGAAAATAAAGATGATGTATACAAATATACTTCTAAAGGAAAATTAGTAGCTGTTGTAAGTGATGGAAGCGCTGTTTTAGGGCTTGGAGATATAGGAGCTGAAGCATCGATACCAGTTATGGAAGGAAAATCGATACTTTTTAAAAAGTTTGGAGACATTGATGCTTTCCCAATATGTTTAAGCACAAATGATGTGGATGAAATAGTACATACAGTTAAGCTTATGGAGCCAGTATTTGGAGGTATAAACCTTGAAGACATATCTTCTCCTAGATGTTTTGAAATTGAGGATAAGCTTAAAAAGTGTTTAGATATACCAGTATTTCACGACGATCAACATGGTACAGCTATAGTTGTAGCCGCAGCTATAATAAATGCAATAAAATTAATTGAAGACAAAAACATAGAAGATCTAGAAATAGTAATTAACGGATCTGGGGCAGCAGGTATTGCTATTGCTAAGATATTACTTGGAATGAACGTAAAAAATATAATTTTATGTAATAGAAGCGGTGCGATCGAAGCAACTATGGATAGATTAAACTGGGCTCAAAGAGAAATGCTAGATATTACCAACAAAAGAAATGAAGCAGGAAATCTTAAAGATGTAATAAAAGGAAAAGATGTGTTTATAGGAGTTTCAGCTGCTAAAATACTTACAAAAGAAATGGTAGAAAGTATGAACCATAAGCCGATAATACTTGCAATGGCAAATCCAGTTCCAGAAATTCTTCCAGAAGAAGCAAAAGAAGCAGGAGCATTTGTAATGGGAACAGGCCGCTCAGATTTTCCTAACCAAGTTAATAATGTACTTGCATTCCCTGGAATATTCAGAGGAGCGCTAGATGTAAGAGCTAGTGAAATAAATGAAGAAATGAAGATAGCTGCAGCTCATGCAATAGCAAATACTATTACAGACGCAGAGATATCTGTTGATTATATACTTCCAGATGTGTTCAATAAAAACGTAACGAAAAATGTTATAGAAGCAGTAAAAGAAGCAGCTATCAAAACTGGTGTAAATAGAATATAATAAGATTTAATATAGAATGAATCTCATCAAAATAAGGAAATTGAGAATATAATCTCAATTTCCTTATTTTTTTAATGTATAGTTTCTTTATTAAGAGCCCATTTGGACATTGTAAAAATCAACATATACATAAATAAAAACAGAAATAGAACTGGTAATATTTTGCTATGTTTTTAATCTAGTAAGTTATAAAGAATATAGAATAGAGAATAAAAAAGGAATACCATTTCTGGTATTCCACTTATAGTTAAATTATTTTAAAGTAGTTCCACCTTCGTCTTGTGTAATTAAATCTTTTTTCATTAGCCCTCCAAGAGCCCTTTTAAAGTTCTTTTTACTGGAATTAAATAGAATAGATATATCTTTAGGATCTGATTTATCGTTAAATCTCATAAAGCCATCAGAACCTTCTAAATAACTGAGAATTTTCTTTTCAAGATCATCAAGCTCATCTTTTCTCTCCTGTCTAGGCGTAAGTCCTAGTTTTCCATCTTCATAAATTTTTATAACCCTTAGATCCTTTAATACGTCTCCTTCTTTTAATTCATTGTAATACTCATTGTGGAGAATAACGGCTGCATATTTGTGGTCTACACAAATCATAGCAGAGTTATTAGTTTGAAATCCGTACACTATACCATTTACAATATCTCCAACTTTATACTCGTGATCAGTATCTAGATGTAGGTCAATATCAGTTGTAGCAGCAATTCTCTCACTTTTATCTAAGTATATATAAAATAGATACTTTTCATCTCTAAAAATAGTATAAGTTTTTTCTTTAAAAGGAACGAGTATATCTTTAGTAAGTCCAATATCTACAAAACTTCCTATTTCTGTATTATCTACAACTTTTAAGTAAGCTACATCTCCTACTTTTGCAATTGGGGGAATAAGAGTAGCAGCAATTCTATCATCAGAATCCTTAAATATAAAAGCGTCCACTTCATCCCCTATATCTACCTTGTTCTCTCCAAGCAATCTATTATGAAGAAGAATATCATCTTTTGTGTTATTAGTCATACCATCTAAAAAATAACCAAATTCAGTTTTTCTCTTAACTTCTAGTTTATTGTAATTTCCTATTTCTATCAAATAATTCACCTCTTAATATATTATCTTCTTATCTTATAATAACATACAGGATTAAGTAATAATATACAAAAAATTGGTAGTTGCCATAAAATTGCCACATGTTAAATTTTGTTTTTAAGAGAATTTTAATAAAAAACTGATATAATTTATTTTAACTAGTGTATAGGAGGGTATTATGTCAAAACTAATATATATAGCTGATGATGAAGAAAACATTAGAAAACTTGTAAAGAAGTTTTTAGAAGATGATGGTTACAAGGTTAAAGACTTTGAAAATGGAAGTAGACTATTAGAAGAGTTCTATATAAATAAATGTGATTTTGTTATATTAGATATTATGATGCCAGGTTTAGATGGTTTTCAAGTGTGTACAAAACTAAGAGAGATTAGTACAGTTCCGATAATAATGTTAACAGCCAGAGATACTGATGTGGATTATATAGCAGGTCTTACACTTGGTAGCGATGATTACTTTACAAAGCCATTTAGTCCAATGGCGCTCGTTATGAGAGTGAGATCTATTTTTAGAAGAATTGAATTTGAAAAAGATCAAGGAAAAAACGACGATATATATATAAATCATAATTTGAATAATTTGGATCAAAGAAAACTTAGATTTGGGGATGTAATCATAGATGAACTAAGTAAGACAGTAAAATACGGAATAGATGAAAATATTTATCTTACCCCAAATGAGTATAATCTAATGACTTATCTTTTTAAGAACAATGATAGAGCAATATCTAGAGAAGAACTTCTAGACAAAATTTGGGGTTATAATATTGAAGTAGAGACTAGAGCTGTAGACGATACAGTTAAAAGACTCAGAAAAAAGATATTGTGTACAAATATTTCTATTGAGACAGTGTGGGGCTTTGGATTTAGGTTAAAAGAAGGTGTAGATGATAAATAAATTTAAAAGAGCATTTGATTATAAAATAAAGGCAAAGAAATTTAGTATTAAAGTTAGAATATTAGCTAGTATAATGTGTTTGATTACTGTAGTATTTTTAGCTATTATCCTTTCTTTTAACATACTTTTAGACAAGTATGTTAAATCAAGCTCAAGTAAGCAGTTGACAAGGGCAAGACTTAGTGTAGAAAAAATAAGCGATCTCCCAAGACCATTAAAACCTCCGTATGATAGAAAGATGGATGAACCCAAGGAGTTCTCCGAATTTATGAGAAATGTACAAGAAAAAGTAAGATTAGCTGAAATAGAATCTGAGGCTAACGCTATGGTAGTAAATTCAAAATACGAATTGTTATTTCCTAATAGGTATGATGATTTTTTAAAAGATATAGATGAAATGGAAAGTATTAACAAATGGTTAAAAAGAGAAAACTTCGATTTAAAATCTAAGAATAATATAAAAGTATCTACAACAGATAGGTATTACTATATTTCTAGTGTAGATATATCTAATCAAAATGAGAGTAAAGATCAGTACCTTATCATGTTTATAGATACAACAAGCACAATGAATTTGGCAACGTGGATAAACTTAGCTCTAATACTGGTCATGTGTGTTGCAGAAGTAATGTCTATAATAATAGCTTCATTATTATCTGAAAAGATAGCAAGCCCTATAAAGGAATTGTCGAGCTTTGCAAAGCAAATAGGAGAAGGCGATTTTAGAACAATAGAAAAAGATTATTCTGATGAAGAACTTTCAGAGTTGTTTAAAGTTATGAATAAAAGTGCTGAATATCTGGATAAGTATGATAAGGAGCAAAAAACATTTTTTCAAAACGCATCTCATGAGCTTAGAACGCCTCTTATGTCTATAAAAGGATATGCAGAAGCTATTAAGTACAATGTCATAGAAAAAGGTGAAGCCAGTGAAATTATATTAGAGGAGAGCGACAGGTTAAGTGAAATGGTAGAAGATCTTCTATATATTTCTAAAGTAGACAATATTACAAAGAGTTATGTGCTTACTGAGTGTGATTTAAGAGAGGTACTTTCAAATTGCTGTATAAAATTAAATGCAAAGGCTATAAATAGTAAAATAGAGTTTATATACGACTTTGAAAGTAAACCAGTGTTGTATAAATGCGATGAGAAGCACCTAACTAGAGCGTTTTTTAATTTGATTGAGAATAGTTTAAGGTACGCTCACAAGAATATATTTATTAGATGTAAGTATTTTGAAGGCCAGATAAGAATAGAGATTGAGGACGATGGGTCTGGAATTTCGAATGAAGATTTACCTTATATATTCGATAGGTTTTATAAAGGTGAAGGTGGAAAACATGGAATAGGGCTCTCTATAGTAGAATCCATAATAGAGAAACACAGTGGAGTTATAACTGCATCAAATGGCAAA
The DNA here is from genome assembly GCF_017873185.1 of Metaclostridioides mangenotii. Taxonomy (GTDB): domain Bacteria; phylum Bacillota; class Clostridia; order Peptostreptococcales; family Peptostreptococcaceae; genus Metaclostridioides; species Metaclostridioides mangenotii. The sequence continues at coordinate 10,094 of NZ_JAGGJX010000005.1, read as the reverse complement.
CTGGGAGCTGTATTTTTAATTGAGTTTCCAAAAATACAACTATAAAGTAAGGCTATGAACCTGTAAAGTTATTAGGTAATGAAAAAATACCGATAATCTTTACAGGTTTTTTATTTATTAAAATTGAATTTTGCAAAAGCCTTTGTTTTGCCGCAAATTTGCCTGCATTTTACGGAGAAATGGTGCATGGATATATTTTATAATTAAAAAGCAAAGGAAAGGGAGTGAATGTATGAAAAGTAATTTTAAATATAGATTTGAGATAAAACATAAGATAAGTGATGCAGATGTAGTTTCTATAAAATCAAAACTATCTAGAGTTATGAAAATTGACAAAAACTCATCTGGAGAAGGGATGTATACTATAAGAAGTTTATACTTTGATACTCCTGAAAATAAGGCTGTTGCAGAAAAGTTAGATGGGGTTCCCTATAGAGAAAAGTTTAGAATACGATTTTATAATTACGACTCCAGCTTTATCAAACTAGAAAAAAAGATAAAAAACAACGGAATGACACTTAAGTTTTCCGCTGCTCTTACAAAAGATGAAGTAGTAAAGATTTTAAATAACGATATTGGATTTTTAAAAGAATCTAATGATACTTTGCTAAAGGAGTTTTATATAAAGTTAAAATGCACAAGATTACAGCCAAAATCAATAGTTGATTATGAAAGGGAAGCATACATATATCCACTTGGTAATGTGAGAATAACGCTTGACCGAAATATAAGAAAGGTGGTGAATTCGTTAGATCCATTTGAATACGATACTTTGTCGGCTCCCATAGTGGAAAATAAAATGAGTGTACTTGAGGTAAAATACGATGAGTTTATTCCAGATTTTGTACGGGATTTAATTCAAATAAATAAATGTAGCAGTTCCGCTATATCAAAGTATGTTTCAAGCAGATTGTATATATAGTAAGAAAAACTGTAAATTCAAATTTATATGAAGTTTATATATTTAATATTAAAGTAAAAATAATTTAATCAAATAAAATAAATCTTAAAATAAGAGAGGATGAATTGGAAATGACGTTTAATGATATTTTTAAATCGAGCTTTATAGAAAAGGTTTCAGGGTTTTCTATAATAGATAGCACTTTAGCTTTAGGAGCCGCTTTTTTAGTAGGAATGTTTATATACTTGATATACAAGAAGACTTTTATGGGGGTTATGTACTCAAGACCGTTTAATGTATCTTTAGTAGCACTTACAGTGCTGACTACTTTTGTTATACTAGCGGTTACATCAAATGTAGTATTATCGCTAGGTATGGTAGGTGCGTTATCAATAGTGCGTTTTAGAACAGCTATAAAAGACCCAATGGATTTAGTGTTCTTATTTTGGTCTCTGGCTTCAGGAATTGTACTTGGAGCTGGACTATTACCTCTTGCCGTTTTAGGATCTATGATTATAGGACTTATACTAGTAGTATTCTCAAATAAGACTTTAAATTCAACACCGTACATACTTATGGTAGATTGTGATACAGAGCATGCTGAAAAAGAAACTATGGCTATGGTTAAAAAAGTATTTACAAAGTACCAGTTAAAATCAAAAAGTATCACTAGGGAAAAGGGAATTGAATTAGTTGTAGAGGTTAGGATGAAGGATGGAGAAACAGACTTTGTCAATAAATTAAACAATGTACTAGGAGTTTCTAATACAGTTCTTGTAAGCTACAATGGAGATTATGTAGCTTAGAGAGGAGCAGTTTATATGAAGAAAAACAAGAGTCTTTTGCTACTGACCTCAGTAATGGCAGTATTTTTATGCATAATAATAGGCTTGTATAGCATTTCTGACGTAACTAGTGTTGATCTATTTGACAATACATATATTGAAAAATATTTTGATAAAGAAAAAGTAATGAATATAAATCTTGAGATATCAGAGGAAGATTTAAAAGATATGGATGAAAATGCGATTAAAGAAGAGTTCAAACTAGGCAATGTTAGTGTAAACGGCGATGTTTACAATAATGTGGGAGTTAGAACTAAAGGTAACTCCAGTCTTACATCGGTTGCCAACAGCGATAGTGACCGTTACAGTTTCAAGATAAGTTTTGATAAATACAATAGTGGGCAAAGCATGAAAGGTTTATCTACGCTAAACTTAAACAACAATTATTCAGATCCATCGTATATGAGAGAATACATAACATACAGTATATGTAAAGACATGGGGCTAGCAACTCCAGAGTTTGCATTTGCAAAAGTATCTATAAATGGTGAGTATCATGGACTTTATCTTGCAGTAGAAGATATAGGAGATTCTTATTTAGAAAATAACTTTGGAGATACAACTGGAGAATTGTATAAGGCTGAAGAGCGAGCTACACTAGTTTATCAAAATGACGACAGCGAGAGTTATTCATCTTTAGTTTATAAAGGTGATAAGAAGAATAACTCTTGGTCAAATGTTACTAAATTACTTAAATCACTAAAAACAGGTGAAGATGTAGAGAAGTATATAGATGTAGACTCAGTGCTAAAAAATACTGCGATAAACACAGCTTTGCTAAATTTAGACAGTTACCAAGGAAACTTTGCTCATAACTACTATTTGTATGAGCAAGATGGAGTATTTACAATGTTACCATGGGATTTCAATATGTCTTTTGGAGGCTTTGGAGGAGCTGGAGGTATGTCTAGAAAAGAGGAAAAAAGTGGGCAAACGGCTAATAATCAACAAACAGAAAATCAAGCATCAAATAAAGAAACTAAGAATGATAATTTAACAGACAATGATAAGGAAAGGAATCAGGCCAATGAAGCACAAAAAGATGACCAAAGTATATATATAGATGAGCCAACTACAGGAAGTATGGATGAACGACCTCTTGTATCTACAATACTTAAAGATAGTGAGTATAAAGAGAAATATCATAAATACTTAAATGAGATAGTTACAAAGTATTTAGATTCAGACTATCTAGAAAACATGACAACAAAAGTAGCAGATTTAATAGACCCATATGTTAAAGACGATCCAACTATATTTTATAGTTATGAGGACTTTAAAACAAATATGACCTCAAAAGTAGAAGGAAGTAGTGATAATAAGGGCCAAAAATCAACTCCAGGAATTCTAGAAGTAGCACAAAAAATGAGCAATGCTATAAAGTCGCAGCTTTCAGGGGAGACATCATCTGTAAAAGATAAAAATACTGAAGAGACATCAGAGACATCTACTGATACTCCAGAGGATATTGGAAATACAAAAGATTTTAATAATAATGGAGAAAATTTACCCCAAAATGGAGATCAACCACCTAGAAACGGTAATATGCCTCCTATGAATGGAGATATACCACAAAATGGAGATTTACCTGCAGATGCAGAGGTTAAGTCGAATACAAAAAACAATGATCCAAACGGAGCAAATAGAGAAGCTTCAACAGATAAAGGAAACCCTAAAATGGGCGAAAATCCTAATGGCAGAGGAAATACTAAGCAAAATTTAATCATAGTTGGTATATCTATATTGATTATGATTATTGCGTTAATATTTACAAAATTATTTAGGAAGAGAAGGGTGATTAGATAAAATTATAAATTTTATCTAGGATATTTCTTAAAGTTATGTTGAATATTGAATATAACGTAGAAAAGTGTTAATAACGTTGAATGTGAGAATGATTACTTAGGAGTGAATAGCATGAAAGCAAATGAAGATAAATTAAACTATATTACTATAGCTAAAGCATTAGGAATTAGTAGTTAGTGGACATGTTGGAGGAATATATAAGTATGTTGGTATACCTATATATTTTACAAAACCAGATGAATTGTTTCCTGTTTACTCTTTCCACATTCCGTTATTTATATTTTTATCAGGGTATTTAAACCTATATATATTGAGAATTTATTGACAAAAAAATTAATCTTAGTTATAAACTAGCCTAAAAATATTGAGCTCTCTTTCATTGTAAGAGGGCCAATTTTTGATTATAAAACTATTACTATAAACAATTATTTATACAAAATAATAATTATTGCGATATATTGATTAATAGAAAATATCAATAAATTGCTTTTTTTAAATAAAAAATAAAGAAGTTACATACACTAAACTTTTAAATTATTAATATAAACTTATTTTTTAATTTCATGATAAATGTATTAATATAACTTGGTTTCAGGAATAACGAAAAAAACAAAAAAAATAAAAAATACTTGAAATTATACGCGGATTTATATATAATTAGCTATGTTGTTTAGAAAAATTAAACTTAATGTTTAGTAAAAATTAGGAGGAACAAAATGGATATCGGTGAAAAAATCAGAAGGCTAAGGATAGAGAAACAGCTGACCCAGGAAGAGTTAGCAAATAGATGCGAACTATCAAAAGGTTTTATATCACAGATTGAAAATAATTTGACATCACCATCCATAGCGACATTAATAGATATATTAGAAATTTTAGGAACAGATTTAAGAGAGTTTTTTAATGAAAGAAATGATGAAAGAATAACTTTTACAAAAGAAGATATGTTTGAAACTGAAGATGAAGAGTTAAACTACAAATTAAAGTGGCTAGTACCAAATGCACAAAAAAATGAGATGGAGCCAATAATAATTACTCTAGAATCTTCAGGAAGATATAAAGAAGAAAAGCCTCATGAAGGTGAGGAATTTGGATATGTATTGGCAGGATCGATATATGTTCATATGGGAAGTAAAAAAATGAAAGTTAAAAAGGGAGAGAGTTTTTATTTTAGATCACGCGAAAATCACTATATTTCAAATGAAGGAAAAACTATAGCAAAGGTTCTTTGGGTGACTACTCCTCCATCATTCTAAAAGAGAGGTGTTGGATAATTGGAAAATATTGTAGAATTAAAAAATATATCAAAGGCGTATGAAGATAATATCGTACTAGATAATTTTAACTTGGAGATAAGGAAAAATGAGTTTTTGACTTTATTAGGTCCTAGTGGTTGTGGTAAGACTACAACACTTAAGATTATTGCAGGATTTGAGTTTGCTGATGAAGGTCAAGTAGTCTTTGAGGGTAAGGAAATTAGCGATGTACCACCGTATGAAAGAAGTGTTAATACTGTTTTTCAAAAGTATGCGTTATTTCCTCATATGGATGTTTATGAAAATATAGCTTTTGGACTTAAAATTAAAAAAGTCGAAAAAAGCATGATAGACCAAAAGGTAAAGGACATGTTAAAGCTTGTTGCCCTAAGTGGGTTTGAAAACAGAAAAGTCGAGTCCCTAAGTGGTGGACAGCAACAGAGAGTTGCTATCGCAAGAGCATTAGTAAATGAGCCAAAGGTGTTATTACTAGATGAGCCATTAGGAGCACTAGATTTAAAACTAAGACAAGAGATGCAAATTGAGCTAAAGAGAATCCAACAAAAGCTTGGAATTACATTTATATTTGTAACTCACGATCAAGAAGAAGCTTTAACAATGTCTGATACTATAATTGTAATGAACAAAGGAAAGATACAACAAATGGGAACTCCAGAGGATATTTACAATGAGCCAGAAAATGCTTTTGTAGCGAAATTTATTGGTGAAAGTAATGTAATCGATGGAGTAATGTTAGATGACTACAGAGTTGAATTTTCTGGAATGGAATTTGAATGCGTCGATAATGGTTTTGAGAAAAACGAAAATATAGAAGTTGTTGTAAGGCCAGAAGATATAAAGATGGTAGATCCAACAAAAGGGATGCTTAAAGGAAAAGTTATATCTTCTGTATTTAAAGGGGTTCACTACGAAATGGAATTAGATGAGAATGGAAGAACTTGGCTTATTCAAAACACTAAAAATGCAGAAATTGGTACTGAATTAGGCATGGATATATATCCAGAAGACATCCATATAATGAAAAAAGTGAGAAGCTAATGAAGATAACACAAAAAAGATCAATTCTAGCCTATCCCTATTTCGTATGGAGTCTAATTTTTATAGTAATCCCCTTATTACTAGTTGTGTTTTTTAGCTTTACTAAAGAAGTAGGTACTGGATATGTATTTACTCTTGAGAACTACAAAGATGTAATAAGTCCAATATACGCTAAGGTGTTTGGACGATCAATAGTACTAGCAGGCGGTGCAACTTTGTTATGTCTTGTTATTGGCTATCCAGTAGCATTTCTAATTTCAAAGTTTCCTGTAAGTAAAAGAGGTAAATTAATATTATTATTTATTTTACCTATGTGGATGAACTTCCTTCTTAGAACATATGCTTGGGTTGCAATATTGGGTAAAAACGGACTTTTAAATACGCTTTTAGGATTTTTCGGAATAGAGGGAATAAATATCCTTTATACAAATTACGCTGTACTTCTGGGTATGGTTTACAATTTCTTACCGTTTATGGTACTGCCTATATACACAGCGCTGTCAAAGATGGATGAAGATCTTATAAATGCAGCTCACGACTTGGGAGCTAACAACTTAACTGTATTTAGGAAGATAATCTTTCCGTTAAGTTTACCCGGAGTTTTTTCTGGAATAACTATGGTGTTTATGCCAGCTGTAACGACATTTGCTATCTCGAGACTTCTAGGAGGCGGAAAAGTAATGCTTGTTGGAGATTTAATCGAGCAGCAGTTCACAGTAGTGGGTGACTGGAATTTCGGTTCCGCAATATCTATGTTTATGATGGTAATTATCCTTATATCTATGGCTATAATGTCTAAGATGGATGATGATACTGGCACGGAAGGCGGTGGATTCCTATTTTAAAGTTAAAGAAAGCAATATCGAATGTATATTTATTCTTGGTGTTCTTATTCTTATATGCACCAATATTCGCACTAGTACTATTTTCGTTTAATGATTCCAAGTACATGTCTAAATGGGATGGATTCACATTTAAATGGTACGGCCAATTATTCCAAAATGAAGGTATAATGAGTGCGTTGTATTATACAGTTACAATTGCAATCATCGCATCAGTTCTTGCTACTATTATAGGTACAATTAGTGCGATAGGGATCGTAAAAATGAGAGGAAAGAGTAAAAAGTTGATTTTAAATATTAACTATATTCCTATTTTAAATACAGAGATAGTTACAGCCGTAGCTATAATGAGTTTATTCATATTTGTAAAAATGGAATTTGGTTTTATGACTATGCTCTTAGCTCATATAATGTTCTGTACTCCTTATGTAATACTTTCAGTTTTACCTAAGATCAAGCAACTTCCTGAAAATATTGAAGATACAGCAATGGATTTAGGGGCTACACCGATGTACGCTCTTAGAAAAGTAATTCTTCCTCAAATAAAACCGGGGATAATCTCAGGATTTTTAATAGCATTTACAATGTCTATAGATGACTTTATAATAAGTTTCTTTAACACAGGAAATGGTGTAAGCAACTTGTCTATAGAGATATATGGAATGGCGAGAAGAGGAATTAAACCAGAGATAAACGCTCTATCTACAATAATGTTTACAGTAGTTTTAGCACTACTTTTATTATCAAATAAAAAACAGTCTATAGTAGGAGGGGATAAAAAATAATGAGAACAAAAAAAATATTATCTCTTTTACTTGTTTTAATTATGTCTGTATTGATGTTTACAGGATGTAATAAATCTACAGATACATCTAAGAAAGTCTTGTACGTATATAATGTTGGAGATTATATAGATGAAACTCTTCTTAAAAAGTTTGAAAAAGAAACTGGAATCAAAGTACAGTACGAAACTTACGATACAAATGAAATGATGTACCAAAAAGTAAAGAGTGGAAGTACAAACTACGATTTAGTATTTCCATCTGATTACATGGTCGAAAAAATGAAAAATGAAGATTTATTGGAGAAGATAGATTTTAAAAATATACCTAATTTTAAATATATAGATGATGGTTTTTTAGATCCAGAGTATGACAAAACTAATGAGTACAGTGTACCCTATATGTGGGGGACACTGGGTATACTTTACAATAAAAAAGAAGTCAAAGAACCTATAGAATCATGGGATATACTTTGGGATTCTAAGTATAAAGGAAATATGATGGTGTTTGACTCTGTTAGAGATACTATTGGAATAACTCTAAAGAAGCTAGGATATAGTATGAACAGTACAAATTCTAAAGAAATTGAAGAGGCGAAAAAACTATTATTGAAACAAAAAGACTTAGTTTTAGCTTATGTTAATGATGAAGGTAAAGATCGCCTACTTGGAGAAGAAGTAGCCATGGGCATGATCTATTCTGGAGATGCAGTTACATTAAAGGATGAAAATCCTAATTTAGAGTATGCAATACCTAAAGAAGGTACAAATAAATGGATAGACGCGATGTGTATTCCAAATACAAATAAGAATAAAAAAGAAGCAGAGATGTTTATAAATTTCTTATTGGATCCTGAAAACGCCAAGGTGAATACTGAGTATATAGGTTACTCTACACCTAATAACGGAGCTTTAGAACTTTTGGATGACGAAATTAAAAACGATCCTGTAGCGTATCCATCAGATGAAGTTTTGAATAAGTGCGAGACTTTTGTGGATATTGGGGATAGCATAAAGCTTTATGATAAGGCTTGGATAGAATTAAAATCAAAATAAACTTAATATGTAGTTTAGATATATTTAATAACAAAATAAAAAGATATTGCAAGTTTATTGTAATATCTTTTTTAGTATAAATATCTATAGGGCAATTCTCAAAGCAATTAATGAGGTGTGCATTTCTAGATCATCCATCTTCTTAATTAATTTTCAATAATAATTACCTCACTAAAATATAAGATATATTTTACATTAATTATACAATTATGATAAAAAAGGTGAATTATTTTTAAAAATATTTACAACTTAAAAAATTCTATAAATCGATTTTAATAAATGTACATCTTTTTAAAAAAAGATAAGTATGTTAAAATTATTAAAATAAATTCATTTATTGGTAATAAGAAAGGATAATTATGCCTAACAAGACTGAGAAAAGTATAAAAAAGAATAAAAGAAGAAATAGCAGATTTAAAAGAGGTATGAAAAAAATTTTTATAACTATCACAACTGTATTAAGTATAATTGTCTTATTTAATGTTACTAAAACGTTAGAAGATTTATTTGGAAGTAAAGATATAGAAAACGCAAAAGTCGAGTACTATGTAAATATTGCAGATAAGGTTAGTGATGGAAAAGCGCAAGTGAGTTGGAAAGATTTATTAGCTATAGAATCTGTAAAAAATGATGGCGATTTAAGTGAGGTAAGAAAAAATGACAGTTTAAAAATTGGAGAAAGATTTTTAATAAAAGATAAGGATGAAGAAGGGAAAACTATATATAAAGTAAAAAAACTTGATAATGTATTAAATGAGTTAAATTTTACTGAAGTACAAAAAGAAGAAGTCCATCAAAATATATCAGACTTAGAATATGTATTTTTAGGAAAAAAACTTGATAAAAATGATTACAGGGTTTTATTTATTAAACAAATGGAGGATGCAGCTGTAGAAAACTATTATGAATATGGAATACTGCCTTCAATAACAATTAGCCAAGCTATATTAGAATCTGGATGGGGTAACTCAGTACTTACTGAAAAGAGCAATAATTTATTTGGAATAAAAGCAGATAAAAGATGGAATGGTGATAAATTTGGAATTGAAACTACAGAAAATTACAATGATAAGATAGTTGCAAACTTTAGATCATACAGTTCTCTAAAAGATTCCGTAAGGGATTATGGAAAATTCCTAACAGAAAACAGCCGTTACACAAAACATGGTTTATTTGAGTCTAAGCTTTATACAGATCAAGCACAATCCTTAGAAGATGCTGGATACAGCACTAAGATAAATGAACGTGGAGAGAAAATATATGCCGATATGTTGATAGAAGTTATAAAAAATTATAATTTACAGATTATCGACAATAAAGTAATGGAAGAAGAATAAAAAAATAAAAAAAATGTAAAAAAGTGTTGACTCATGTAAAAATAGATGATATAGTTATACTTGTCCTTAAGAAAGAGACAAACGAAACACAACAAGCAAGAAAATAAATAAAAAAGAAAAAGAACATTGAAAATTAAACAGTAGGTTAATTTATAAGAAAACAAGAAACAAACCATATAAAGCCAGATATTAAAGATAACGATAGTATCTG
>NZ_JAGGJX010000004.1 GCF_017873185.1 Metaclostridioides mangenotii | reverse complement strand
CCATTTGCGGCCTGGTAGTTCAGTTGGTTAGAATGCCAGCCTGTCACGCTGGAGGTCGAGGGTTCGAACCCCTTCCAGGTCGCCAAACTAAATTAATAATGATTGATCCTTAGATAAATAGTATCTAAAGGTAATTCTTGAAAATATGCGGGAATAGTTCAGTGGTAGAGCGCGACCTTGCCAAGGTCGATGTCGCGAGTTCGAATCTCGTTTCCCGCTCCATATAATAATGGGTGCATAGCTCAGCTGGATAGAGCAATGCCCTTCTAAGGCATGTGTCCGGGGTTCGAATCCCTGTGCGCTCACCATTAATTAATAAAAAAGTTTCACGAATGTGGAACTTTTTTTGTTTTTTGTTTTTTAAAACTATTTCTGAGCACAAAATATTTTTGAAGTGCAAAATCATTTCTGAATTTGCACAACTTGGTTCGCTTTTAGGTTATTTTATTGGAATAGATTGGATAGACTGTAAGATTTCCAAAGTATTTAGTAAAAAAGCAAATATGTTAGGGACAGAAAGTAAAGAAATTAATTTAAATAGAAATTAAACACATTGAACTAAGTATAGATAAAATAATATTTATATATTAGATTCTTATATTCATTAAGTTTGCAAAGGAGTAATATAAGATTTACTTTGTCTTACAATCATCATTTTCCTTTAATCTAATATATAGTTACTTATAATAAAATTGATAGTATATATACTCTTGAAATAATTAGATTGTATTGAACTTTCTGATATTAGAATTTTAATTATAATATAAATAGAAATTAAGCAATAATGCCTTTTAAGAAAAGTGAAAAAACGTTATTTTCGTTCTTTTTTTAACAATGTAATCTCCTTTTTATCTCATTTACACCACAAAAATTAACTATACTTCTATAATTGAATATAATCTGATGTATTAAAATATAAATATCTAATTTGTATGTGTTAAAAGAGCCTTATATGCTGAAAGAGAAGATCAGAATTAGAAAAATATTCTTAAAAAGCTGAAAATGAATATTTGATGAAAAATTGAATAGTTTGTATATACTTCGATTAATATAGTGTATAATACATAGTGTAAAGTAGTAAAAGCAAAAATAAATAGGAGGATAAAATTTTGTTAGATCTTAATTTATTTTTAAATGAAATTTTTAATATAATAACAAAAATTAGTATATCTGATATACTTGATATAATAATAGTTGCATACATTTTTTATAAGATTTTTATGTTCATAAAAGATACAAGAGCAGAACAAGTTTTTAAAGGTATAATACTATTTATGGTAATTGTGCAAGTCAGTGGTATTTTAAAGCTTCATACATTAAATTGGCTACTAAATAATACTCTTGAGATAGGTATTATAGCAGCGGTAATATTCCAACCCGAGCTAAGAGCAGGTCTTGAGCGTATAGGAAGAACTAGATTGTCTTTCTTTGGCAAAAATATCAATTCATCAGAAGAAATTTTAAATAGAACGATTGAAGAAATAGTGGAATCTCTGTACTCACTGTCTAGACAAAAGATAGGCGCGTTGATAGTAATGGAGAGAGACACTAAAATAAATGAGATAATAAATACAGGTACTGTTATAGATTCTGAGATATCTAGACAGTTATTAATAAATATATTTATTCCAAATACTCCGCTACACGATGGTGCAGTAGTGATAAGGGAATCTAGGATAAAGGCAGCTGCATGCTTTCTACCTCTTACTGAAACTAAAGATTTGAGTAAGGATTTAGGAACTAGACATAGAGCTGGTATAGGAATCAGTGAAGTGTCAGACTGTATAACTTTAATTGTTTCAGAGGAAACTGGAGGTGTCTCTATAGCCAAATCGGGCAAGCTTTATAGAGATATATCTAAGGAGAGAATGACCAACATACTACGCAGCAATTTAAAGGTAAATACAGATGAAAAAAGCTTCTTTAAAGGTGGTTTATTTAGATGATAAATAAGTTTAAACATAATACTAGAATTAAGGTTATAGCGCTGATCAGTGCGATGGTTCTGTGGATGTACGTGATGCTTGCTATAGATCCACAAAGTAAAAATTTAATAGAAGATGTCCCAGTATCCATAACTAATACGACAGAATTGGAAGACAAGGGCTTTGTAGTTTATCCAGAAAATGATCTTACAGCAGATGTATACATTTCGGGTGAATTATCTAAGGTAAAAAATACAACAAAGAGTAAAATTTATGTATATGGTGAAATAAAGGAACCACTTGAAGGCAGTAATGATATGTATCTAAGATCAAATGTTTCTGAGGGTGTAAATAGCTCTCTTAAAAACAATATGATTATAGTGAACCTCGAAAGGGTTGTAAAGAGGGATAAAGTTATAAAAGTAAATGTAAAAGGTGAGAAGAAAGACGATATAAGCGAAATAAAACTAGAGAAAAACAAAGTTAAGGTGACAGGGCCTCGAAGTATGGTCAACAAAGTTAAAAGCATTGAAGCGGACTTAAATGTAGAAAATGGTAAAGATAATTTTACTAGAAATTTAAAGTTAACTCCAGTAGATGAGTCAGGTAAAAAAGTGGAGGACGTTGTTCTTTCAAATTATTACGTGAACGCAGACGTTGAAATGTTCAAACAAAAGACAGTTCCGATAAAATTTAATTTAAAGGAAGGCAATACAGAAGATATAAAGAGCTACAATGTAAGTAGCAAAGAAATAGTTATAAAAGGTAAAAAGGAAGCTGTAGAAGCGGTTAATGCAATAGACACAGATACAATAGACTTAAAGCAATTGGAAAACGCTAATGAGATTAATGTAACCTTGACAGTACCTGAAGGAATTAACACTGAATTTAGTACAATAACCGTTAGTAAAAAGGAAAAAGACTTATCAAAGGATTCATTTAGCTTCAATTCATCTGAAATCGAAATTAGAAATAATATCGAAGAAGATGCAGATAAAGCTATAATAAACACTGATGAAATTAAGGTAGATGTTGAATACGACAATACTTTGGAAGCTGCAAAAAAATCAGATATTAAGCTATATATAGATTTGACTCAGCAAAGTACAACAAATTATAAATATGTAATAAAATTTGAATCTAGTTTCAATTTTAAAAATGTTAAGATAACTCCTAACGTTGTTGAAGTGAAATAGTCTAAAAATTAAATGATATTAAAAAAACAAGATGCGACAGAATACGACAAATATTGACATTGTTAATTTTATATTTCTGTTGCATCTTGTTTATTTTAGCGATATTATTATATTATGAGGATTATAGAGTAATATAAATATAGAACAATTTAATAAATAATATATTGATTTAAATTAAATAATAATATTAAACTAAATTGTTTTAATTGAATATAGTTTTCTGAAAAAAATTATTAATTTAAACTATGAAAAGCCTGTAACTAGATGTATAATTTAATTTGAAATGTTAAAAACGATTTCAAAAATTCTAAATGAGGTGTAATCGCATGAGAAACTTTGAAGAAGTAATAAGATTTGCAGAAGAAAGAGGTCCTAAGACTATATCTGTTGCTTGTTGTCAAGACAAAGAAGTTTTACTAGCTGTTGAGATGGCAAGAAAAGAAAAGATAGCAAAAGCTATATTAGTAGGGGATATTGAAAAGACTAGAGAGATTGCAAAAAGTATAGATATGGATCTAGACAATTACGAACTTATCGATATAAAAGATTTAGCAGAAGCTTCATTAAAATCTGTTGAATTAGTTTCACAAGGAAAAGCCGACATGGTAATGAAAGGCTTAGTAGACACATCAATAATCTTAAAAGCGGTTTTAAATAAAGAAGTAGGTCTGAGAACTGGAAACGTTTTAAGCCATGTTGCGGTTTTCGATGTTGAGGGCTATGACAAACTGTTCTTTATAACAGATGCAGCTATGAACTTAGCTCCTGATTTACAAACAAAAAAACAAATCATAGAAAATTCATGTACAGTAGCACATGCATTAGATATAAAAGAGCCAAAAGTAGCTTGTTTATGTGCTAAAGAAAAAGTTAATCCAAAAATGCCAGATACAGTAGATGCAAAAGAACTTGAAGATATGTGTAAGAGGGGCGAAATCAAAGGATGTATAGTTGGTGGACCTTTTGCACTAGATAATGCTGTCTCAGAAGAAGCAGCTAAACACAAAGGTATGGATCATCCAGTTGCTGGAAAAGCTGATATACTATTAGCTCCTGATATAGAAGCAGGGAACATACTTTATAAATCAATGTCATACTTTGCTAAGTCAAAGAGTGCAGGAGTTATAGTTGGGGCAAAAGCACCAGTTATATTAACTTCAAGAGCAGACAATGAAGAAACTAAACTTAATTCAATAGCGTTAGGTGTCTTAATGGCGGCTAAAGCATAATATTCAGGAGGTAAACAAACAAATGAATAAGGTTTTCAAAATACTAACGATTAATCCAGGGTCTACTTCGACTAAAATAGCAGTATTTGATAATGAGGTAGAAGTGTTTGAAAAAACATTAAGACACTCTTCAGATGAAATAGGAAAATACGAAAGAATTTCTGATCAATTTGAATTCAGAAAACAAGTAATAGTAGATTCTTTAGCAGAAGGTGGAGTAAAGTTATCTGATTTAGACTGTGTTGTAGGTAGAGGAGGACTTCTTAAGCCTATAGAAGGCGGTACTTATGAAGTAAACGCTCCAATGTTAGAAGATTTAAAAGTAGGAGTTTCAGGAGAACATGCATCAAACCTAGGTGGTATAATAGCTAAGCAAATAGGTGATGAAGTAAACGCTCCATCATATATAGTTGACCCAGTTGTTGTTGACGAATTAAATGATTTAGCTAGAATATCAGGAATGCCTGAAATAGACAGAGCAAGTATTTTCCATGCATTAAATCAAAAAGCTATAGCTAGAAGATTTGCAAGTGAGAATAATAAAAAGTACGATGAAATAAACTTAGTAGTAGCCCATATGGGTGGAGGAATATCTGTTGGAGCTCATGAAAAAGGTAAAGTTGTAGATGTTGCCAACGCCTTAGATGGTGAAGGACCATTCTCTCCAGAGAGAAGTGGTGGTTTACCAGTTGGACAACTAGCAAAGATGTGTTTCAGTGGTGAATTCACTTTAGATGATATTAAGAAAAAAATTAAAGGAAATGGTGGCTTAGTGGCGTATTTAGGAACTAACGACGCTAGAGAAGTAGAAGAGATGATAGAAAAAGGCGACAAAAAAGCTGAACTATTATACGAAGCTATGGCTTACCAAATAGCTAAAGAAATAGGAGCATGTGCATCAGTTCTTAAAGGGAATGTTGATGGAATACTACTTACTGGTGGCATAGCATACTCAAAATCATTCACTCAAATGATAATAGACAGAGTTAAGTATATAACTGATGTTACTGTTTATCCTGGTGAAGATGAAATGATAGCTTTAGCACAAGGTGGACTTAGAGTCTTAAATGCTGAAGAAGAGGCCAAAGTGTATGGTAACTAATGACAAAAGAATTAGAATCATGACTGGCCACTATGGTAGTGGAAAAAGTGAATTCTCAATGAACTATGTTATAAAATTAAGAGAGATGGTATCTGGTAAAGTAGCTATAGCTGATATGGACGTTGTAAATGTTTATTTCAGAACAAGGGAAAAGAAAGAACTTATGGAGTCTCTTGATATAATTCCTATGGGTAGCTCAATCGAAGCATCAAGTTTAGATGTACCAGCAATATCAGCTCAAGTAAAGACGCCTATGAACGATAGTTCATACAACTATGTTATCGACCTTGGTGGAGATAATGTAGGAGCTAAGGTAATTGCAGGATATAAAGATCTTATTAAAGATGGAGACTACGATTTATTTTTCGTAGTGAATGCAAATAGGGAGAAAACTCAAACAGCACAAGAAGTTATCGAATATATATCTATTATAGAGAATGCTTCGAAGCTTAAGGTAAGCGGCCTAGTAAATAATACTCATATGATCTGGGATACAACAGTTGAGGATATTTTAAAAGGTCAGGAAGTAGTCAAAGAAGTTTCTAAAGCGCTTAATATACCAGTTAAGTACAACACATGTATAGAGACTTTAGTTGATCAGTTGCCAGATGGTTTAGAAGGGGAAATATTCCCAATAAAGATGTATATGAGACAAGATTGGATGTAGTTTGGGCTCAAATATATAGAAAGTTTAAGGAGGCAAAGACAAATGGCTAAAGCAAAAGGAACAGTTACTTTTAATCAAGACCGTTGTAAAGGTTGTGGACTATGTGTTAACGCATGTCCAGTAAAGATTATGAAAATTGATACAAATGTAATCAACAAAAAAGGTTATAATCCATCAACAGTAGTTGATATGGACAAATGTATAGGGTGTGCAAGCTGTGCAACTATGTGTCCAGATCAAGTAATTACAGTAGAAAGAGACTAATTTAATCAATTAATAAAGGGGGAAGTTTAATGGCTAAAATACTTATGAAAGGTAACGAAGCTTTCGGAAAAGCAGCTATAGAAGCTGGTTGTAAGCATTTCTTCGGTTACCCAATAACTCCACAAAGTGAATTACCAGAGTATTTATCAAGAGAATTACCAAAAATAGGCGGAGCATTTGTTCAAGCTGAATCAGAAGTTGCAGCAATAAACATGGTATACGGAGCAGGAGGAGCAGGAGCAAGAGTAATGACTTCTTCATCTTCACCAGGTGTTGCATTAAAACAAGAAGGTATAACATACTGTGCAGGAGCTGAAGTTCCATGTGTTATACTTAACATCATGAGAGGTGGACCAGGTCTAGGAAGTATACAACCTTCTCAAGCTGACTACTACATGTCAACAAGAGGTGGAGGAAACGGAGACTACAGAACTCCAGTTTACGCACCAGCAACTGTTCAAGAAGCTGTTGATATGATCATGGGAGCTTTTGACGTAGCTGATTACTACAGAACACCAGTAATGGTTGTTGCTGATGGTATGATAGGACAAATGATGGAGCCAGTTGATTTTAGTGGTCCAGGAAAGAAAAGAGAGTTGCCTCCAAAAGATTGGGCTACTGTAGGAACAGGAATGAACAGAAAGCCTAATATCATAAACTCTCTATACTTAGAGTCAGTTGAGTTAGAGGAACACAACTTACGTTTAGATGCTAAATATAAAGAAATAGAAAAAAATGAAGTAGATGTTGAAATGTACAAAACAGAAGATGCAGAAATTGTCTTCGCAGCTTATGGAACTGTTTCAAGAATAGTTAAGACTGCTATTACTACTTTAAGAGAGCAAGGAATAAAAGCAGGACTTGTTAGACCTAAAACAATATGGCCTTTCCCATTTGACGCATTCAAAGCTGAAAATATACCTAATGCAAAAGCTATATTTACAGTAGAGATGAGTATGGGTCAAATGATCGAAGACGTTGACTTAGCTGTAAGAGGAAGATTACCAATATACTTCCACGGAAGACCAGGAGGAATGACTCCAGATCCAGCATATATTGTTCAAATGGCTAAAGACATATTAGATGGTAAAGAAGTTTCAGGAGGTGTTAGATAATGGCTGTTGTATTTAAAAGAACTGAAGGTTTAACTCAAGCCCATACTCACTACTGTCCAGGATGTACTCATGGTATAATCCACAGAATAGTAGCGGAATCTCTAGAAGAATTAGGATTATTGGGAGAAACAATAGGTATAGTACCTGTTGGATGTTCTGTTTTAGGATATAAATATTTTAATATGGATACTCAAGAAGCATCTCATGGTAGAGCTCCAGCTGCGGCTACAGGAGTAAAAAGAGTACACCCTGACAAAACAGTGTTTACTTACCAAGGAGATGGAGACTTAGCTTCTATAGGTACAGCTGAAATAATTCACGCTGCTGCTAGAGGTGAAAAAATAACTACTATATTCGTTAACAATACTACTTACGGTATGACTGGTGGGCAAATGGCTCCTACTACTCTAGTAGGTCAAAAAGCTACAACTGCTCAATCAGGAAGAAACCCAGAAACTCAAGGTTTCCCAATAAGAGTAAGTGAAATGTTATCTACATTAGATGGAGCAGTATTCGTTGAGAGAGTTACTGTTGATACTCCAGCTAACGTAAGAAAAGCTAAAAAAGCAATAAAGAAAGCTTTCCAAGTTCAAAAAGCAGGATTAGGATTTGGTATAGTTGAAGTACTTTCTACATGCCCAACTAACTGGGGATTATCACCAGTTGATGCATTACAATGGTTAAGAGATAATATGATGCCACATTATCCATTAGGAAACTTTAAAGATGTTGAAATTGATGGGGAGGTGAAGTAAATGTCTACAGCTAGAGTAATATGTGCAGGCTTCGGAGGCCAAGGTGTTATGTCAATGGGACAATTACTTACTTATGCAGGAATGTTAGAGAACAAAGAAGTATCTTGGTTACCATCATACGGACCAGAGATGCGTGGAGGTACAGCAAACTGTGCAGTAACAGTTTCTAGTGAGCCAGTAGGCTCTCCACTTATAACAGATGATGCAACTGCAGCTATATTAATGAATGCACCAGCATTTGAAAAATTCCAAAAAGACGTTGTTCCTGGAGGAAAAATATTAGTTAACAGTTCATTAATCGATACAAAAGTTGATAGAGATGATGTTGATGTTTACTATATACCAGCTAATGATTTAGCTGTTGAATTAGGAAATCCAAAAGTTGCCAACATGATAATGTTAGGTGCTTACTTAGAAGTATCTGATACTGTTGATATAGAATCAGTACTAGACGCATTTAAGAAAGTTTTCGGTCCTTCAAAAGAGAAATTTGTTCCATTAAACAGAGATGCTCTTCAAAAAGGTATGGATGCAACTAAAAACTAATAATAATTAGTATAAATAGGGGATATCCCGAATGTAAGTTACTGCTTACTATCAGGGATATCCCCTTTATTGTAATTTTATGTAGTATTTTATATACTTATATCAATTTTGTTATCTTTATTGTAAAGATAGATTATTTTTTGATTTTATGATAATGTGGTATAATATATAAGATAGTGCATTTTATGCTTTCGATTTTGAAAGGAGATTTTTTAGTGAGGAAATATTTTGGAACAGATGGTGTTAGAGGGGTAGCCAATACCGGACTAACATGCGATCTAGCATATAAGCTTGGAAGAGCTGGGGGATATGTTTTAGCTCAAAATGAGCATAAAGATAATGTAAAAGTTGTTGTAGGAAAAGATACTAGAGTATCGGGAGATATGTTAGAAGCATCATTAATAGCAGGGCTTATGTCTGTAGGTTGTGATGTAATAACAGTAGGGGTTGTACCTACACCTGCAGTAGCGTATTTAATTAAAAAATATGATGCTGATTGTGGTGTTGTTATTTCTGCATCCCACAATCCTTTTGAATACAACGGAATCAAGTTCTTCAATGATAATGGATACAAACTTGACGATGAATTAGAATTTAAAATAGAAGAATATATAGATGATATAGATAAAATTGATTATTACCCAACTGGTGAAAAATTAGGTAAAAAGATTTTCTTACATAACGCACAGAAGGACTATGTAGAATACTTAAAATCGATAATAAAAGAAGATTTAAGTGGTCTAAAAGTTGTTCTTGATTGTGCTAATGGCGCTGCGTATAAGGTTGCTCCAGAGGTATTTAAAGAACTGGGAGCAGAAGTTATTGCAATTCACAATGATCCAAATGGGATAAATATAAATGATAAATGTGGATCTACTCATCCTGAACTATTATGTGAGGCTGTCTTAAAAAACGGTGCAGACTTAGGTCTTGCATATGATGGAGACGCAGATAGACTTATTGCTGTAAATGAACAGGGACAAATAGTGGATGGGGATCATATAATGATTTTGAGTGCTATTTATCTAAAGAAGAAAAAGAAACTTGCAAAGGATACACTTGTTGTAACAGTGATGAGCAATATAGGTCTTACCATAGCTGCTAAGGAACATGGAATAGAACTAGCCACTACATGTGTTGGTGATAGATATGTTCTTGAAGAAATGGTTAAAAGCGGTTACAACCTTGGTGGAGAGCAGTCAGGTCACATGATTTTCCTAGATTACAATACTACAGGAGATGGAGTTTTAAGCTCTTTATTTCTTGCAAGTATAGTAAAAGAAGAAAATAAAAAATTATCTGAACTAGCTTCTGTAATGACGCAGTATCCTCAAGTGCTAATAAATGCAACAATTAAAAATGAAAATAAAAATAAATACATGGAAATAACAGATATAAAAGAAGAAATAGAAAAGATAGAGAATTTATTACATGGTGAAGGAAGGGTCTTAATAAGACCATCAGGTACAGAGCCATTAGTAAGAGTAATGCTAGAGGGTAAAGAGGAAGGTCAACTAAAAAAATTGGCGACAAATTTAGCTAATCTTATTACAAAAAAATTGTCGTAGATAGAATGGATCTTTAGATTAAAACTAAGGATCCGCTAAAGCGCCAGAACTCACTATATGTGAGTTGACGAGGTCAGAGTTAATCGAATTATCGGCGGATGCTCTGCGGTGTGTTTACCATCGAAGAACTTTTTCAAAACATATGAGTAATCGTGTGGACAAAGGGAAGTTCAAGTAAATGTAGACCTAACTCTTAAAATATATTAATAAAATTTTAGGAGGACACAAATATGTGTGGAATAGTTGGATATTTAGGAAAAAGAAATGCTGCTGAAGTAATTATGAATGGACTTTCAAAGCTAGAGTACAGAGGTTATGATTCAGCGGGAATAGCAGTAAACAATAACAATAAACTAGACATCAGAAAGCATAATGGTAGACTTGCAATATTAGGTGATGATGTCGAGTCTTATGGAATGGAAGGATCATTGGGAATTGGCCATACAAGATGGGCAACTCATGGTGAGCCATCGGATACAAACAGTCATCCTCATTTTAATAAAGACAAGAGTTTAGCTGTAGTTCATAATGGAATAATTGAAAACTACATGGAATTAAAAGACGAGTTAAGTAAAGACGGAGTAGTGTTTTTAACTCAAACAGACTCTGAAGTAATTGCCCACTTATTAGACAAATACTACGATGGAAATTTACTTGATGCAGCTTACAAAACAATATCAAGATTGAGAGGAGCATTTGCCCTAGGTATAATTTCTCAAGATAATGACAAAGAACTTGTAGCTGTTAGAAAAGATAGTCCACTAGTAGTTGGATTAGGTAAAGATGAAAATATAATAGCTTCAGATATAACTGCTCTATTAGCATACACTAGAGATGTATATTTCTTAGACAATGGTGAAGTAGTTCATATGCAGGGCAGCGATTTAAAAGTATACGACTTCGATAGAAATTTAGTAGAAAAAGATTCAGTTCATATAGATTTAGATATAGAAGCAGCTTCAAAAGGTGGTTACGACCATTATATGGCAAAAGAAATACATGAACAGCCTACAGCAATAAAAGAGACATTAGAGAGAAGATTAGATGGCAACGGAACTATAACTCTAGACACTATCAATATGGCTAAAGAAGATTTAGATAAAATCCAGAGAATATACGTTGTGGCTTGTGGTACTGCTTACCATGCAGGATTACTTGGAAAATACGCTATGGAGAAATTTATGAAAGTTCAAGTTATAGCTGATATAGCTTCTGAATTCAGATATTCTGATCCTATACTTGATGAAAATACTCTATTAGTGTTAGTAAGTCAATCTGGAGAAACTGCGGATACACTTGCAGTGTTAAGAGACGCTAAAGAAAAAGGTGCTAGAGTATTAGCAGTAACCAATGTAGTTGCATCTTCAATAGCGAGGGAAGCACACGATGTATTTTATACTTGGGCTGGGCCTGAGATATCAGTTGCATCGACAAAAGCTTATACAACTCAAATAGTTTCATTATATATGATATCATTAGACTTTGCTCTTAAAAAAGGTAGTATAACAAGAGAGTACTACGACGAAATGATTGCAAAGATGAGAGCAATACCTGCTCAAATTGAGGAAGTATTAAAAGGTGAAGACTATATAAAAGAAATAGCTAAAAAGTTTGCAGATACAACTAGTGCATTCTACTTAGGTAGAGGAATAGACTGTAGTTTAGCTATGGAAGGAGCTCTTAAGCTTAAAGAGATATCTTATATACATGCTGAAGCATTTGCTGCAGGAGAATTAAAGCACGGTACTATAGCTTTAATAGAGAAAGATATACCAGTAATAGCTGTTGCAACTCAAGAGAAGTTATTTGAAAAAATGGTTTCAAATATGGAAGAGGTTAGAGCTAGAGGCGCTTATATAATAGGAATAGCTCAATCGCACAATAAAGATGTTGAAAAAGCAGCTGACGATGTTATTTATATCCCAGATGCTGATGATATACTTGCTCCAATTTTATCAGTTGTCCCAATGCAAATTCTTGCTTATTATGTATCTATTCTTAGAGGATGCGATGTAGATAAGCCAAGAAACTTAGCTAAATCTGTTACTGTTGAGTAGGTAAAAATATATAAAAATTACTTTTAATAAAGTTGATAAAAACCCTTTTGGATATTATTCAAAGGGGTTTTTTATATAAATATAAGATAAAAAGTTCTTAAAATAGGTACTTTATACTATAAGATATATTCAATATACAATATTCGAGGAAAATATCCGATAAAAATGGCATTCTAGTATATGAAAATATTTCTAAATGCCATTTTTATATGATATATAAACTGTAGTTCTTACTCTAGATTATAAAAATTGTGGTATTTGGAACTACTTACTAGGGAAGTCTAGGAATTTGTCGTAGCAGTTAAATGGCTCCTCTTTACCTAAAAACTCCATTTGACCTGCTAGTTTATATCCAAATTTTTTAAATAACGAATTCATTTTAATATTAAGCGAATAGGTATCCGTCTTTAAATAAACTACGCCGTTATTTTTGGCGAGCTCTTCGGCGAACTCCATTAATCGAGTACCTATTTTTTGATTTCTAAAGTTTGAGTTTACAGCCATTCTATGAATAATCATAGCTTTTTTATCAAAGGCCCATTTTATATCTAAATACTCATCGGGCTCTATATAGTTTACACAGATAAGGCCAACGACTTGACCGTCTAATTCATCTACATAAAGGTCTTCATTTTTAATATCGTTTTCAAAGTCTTTTGCTTGTGGGTAGTTTTCGTCCCACTGTGTATTGTTGTAAGTTTTCATTTCTTTTACAGTATCCGAAATTATATTCATAATTTGATCTAGGTCTTTTATGTTTGCTTTTCTTATCATATTATTACTCCTTGTAATGTTTTAGATCGTACCAATCTGATTCTATATTTTCTTGCATC
This sequence comes from Metaclostridioides mangenotii, assembly GCF_017873185.1. GTDB lineage: Bacteria > Bacillota > Clostridia > Peptostreptococcales > Peptostreptococcaceae > Metaclostridioides > Metaclostridioides mangenotii. Next base: position 189,982 of record NZ_JAGGJX010000004.1, on the reverse strand, counting down.
TTTTTTACTAGCTGGTATGCTAGGATTTTTTCGTTTTCTGAAAAATCTTTAAAGCAAATATCAATGCCTCTATTTTCTTCAGTTATTATAACATTATATATTTCTAATGCTTTTTCTGTAGGATATAGCATTGAGATCCTCTTATCATCAGTATTTATTTTTTTAGTAATGTAATCTTCTTTTATCAGTTTTTGTGTTGCCTTTGTAGTTGTGGTTTTGTCAACTTTTAGTATTGATGTGAGTTGTATAAGGTTTATTCCAGGATTTTCGCATATACGTGTTAGGAATATGTATTGACCCTTTTGGATATTGAATTTTTTGTATTTATTATCGTTTAAAGTGTTGATAGTTCTTGAAAGAGCTCCGACTTCTCTGAGTATTTTATTTTTTAACTCTGTAATGGTATCACCTCCTAATATTAGTTGAAAGTTCAACTAATATTATTATATTACATATCCTTTTATTACGCATTATTTTTTATGTTAAGAATAGATTAAAAAAAGGATTTATGTGATAAAAATATTTATTCTACTATAGGTAGTTTATGGAGGGTTTTTGTAGATTTTAAGTTAGGTTTAATTTAAAAATATATTTTAATATATTATCAATTAACGCCCTAATAAGGTCAGAAGACAGTACTTTCAAGTAAGAAATTTTCTAGAATAACTAAAGTATGCGGAAATGTAAACGAGAAGGCATTAGAAGAATTTATAAAATATTTTAATAATTAAAATCAAGGCGGAGAGCTAGTAATAGCGCTCTTCCTTATTTTATTTGAAGAGTTAAGTATATGTAATTTAGAAAATACTTCGTTTATTTGGTATAATGTATTTGTTATGCAAACAAAAATACAGTACAAAATACACAAATATACTTTATAAATGAAGGTATTGAATATATTGTTTAGCTACTATATCGATTTCAATACTTTTGCGAATTGGCGGTGTTATAAATGCAAAAAATATCTCTAAATAAAGAGACGATAAAATATATAAAAGAAGAAAATAAAAGATGTATAGATTGCAAAAAATGTTACAATGTATGCCCTATGATGGATAAATTTGGAGAATCACCAAAAGCTATTATGGAAGGAATAACTACTGATAAAAAAATAGATAAAGCTTTAGCATACTCATGTATGCTTTGTGGCCTATGTAAAAAAGTATGCCCTAAAGATATAGATCTAGGGGATGCATTTCACAAATCTAGAAAAGATATATTCTCAGCTGGAGAAAATAATTTAAAAGATTTGGGATATAAGTCTGTAAAGTTTCATCAGCAAAATAGTTTTTCATCAGTTTTTTCATACAGTTCAATAAAAAAGGATCACAAGACTGTTTTTATGCCGGGATGTAGTTTGGCAAGTTACAGTGATAAAATCGTTGTAGATACTTTTAAATATTTAAAAAGCCACATAGAAGATATCTCTATAATATATGAATGTTGTGCAAAGCCTACGATGATTATGGGAGATACAGAAAAGTTTAAAAAGTATTATTCAAAATTAGCAGAGGCGTTAAGCTCTATAGACGAGGTTATAGTTGCTTGTCCAAATTGTTATAAAGTAGTTAAAGAAAACAGTCCGGATGTTAAAGTTACATATATTTGGAGTATAATTAATGAGCGTGGTTTACCAAAAGAGTTGGAAGGTTATTACGGCAATTTGGAGAAGAGATTTACACTTCACGATCCTTGTCCCACTAGATATAATTGTGAAGTTCACGATGATGTTAGAGAAATCCTAAATTCATTGGAATTAAAAATAGATGAATTTAAAAATAATAGAGAGAATACAGAGTGTTGCGGGTCTGGCGGAATGACTAGAGTTACAAGCAATGAGATCTCTATAACACAAACTAAAAAGAGAGCTGAAGAAACTGAAAATGATACGGTTATTTCGTACTGTGAGTCATGCTGTGAATCAATGATGTTAGCTGGGAAGTCGACTCTTCATGTACTGGATTTTATGTTTAATGAAGATGTAAAAAATAAAAAGATTTTTAATCAAGAAAATAGCTCCACAGTAGGAAAATGGATGACAAGACGCAAGGGAATTAAGAAGATAAAAAAATTGTAATCTAGAATAGATAGAAAAAAACTATAGAAAAAGGTATGTCATAGAAAATGGAAATGAAGAATAAGCTTATATTTTGTTATAATTAAATGGAAAGAGTAGAAAAACGTTTGTCCTAGGAAGTATTAATAAATTATAAGTTTATGGAGGGTATATTTATGAAGATTAGTAAGAAATTTAGAGTCTTGGTTTTAGGGATGATTATGGCACTTACTTTTGGAAGCTTGGTGGGATGTAGTCCAAAAGATGATAAACAAGCATCTGAACCAGCGAAACAAGAAGAAAAAAATGATGAGAGCAAGGTTGCTTATGAAGATATTGACGGAGAAAAAGCATTAAAATTAATGGAAAAAGAGAAAGATGGAATTGTAATTGATGTTAGAGACGACAAAGATTATTCTTCAGGACATATTGCGAACGCTATAAACATATATGTAGATGATATAGAAGGAAAATTGAGTGATATAGATGGATACAAAGATAAAACTGTAATCCTATACTGTAACTCAGGTAAGAAAAGTGCAGAAGCTGCTGATATACTAGTTAATAATGGATTTACAAAAGTTTACAATGCACAAGGAGTAAAAGATTACAAATATGATTTAGTTAAATATAACGATATAACTGGGGCAGAACTAGAAAAGGCAATAGCGGATAATAAAGATGCTGTGTTAATTGATGTTAGAAAAGCAGATGAGTTTGCTAAAGGTCATATAGAAAAAGCAGAAAATATACCACTTGAAGATATAGAATCAAAATTAGATACTCTTGATAAAGACAAAGATATATATTTATACTGCAGAACAGGAAACAGAAGTGGACAAACTGCAAAGATTCTTTCTGATAAAGGCTTCACTAAAGTTACAAATTCAATTGATGGCGTAGATGAGTACGAATTTAAATTAGTAAAATAAAAGCATAAATGAAGAGAAGTGAATATATAGATGTAAACAAATAGACATATTCTATCAAACGGTAATCGATAGAGTATGTCTATTTTTTATCTAATTATTTTTATTTAAAGAATCTAAGTAGAAAATAAAAGTTTATCTCGAGTATACATAGGTAAAATATGTCAATAATTTATATATATAATGAAATAAAAATTATTTTTATTTAGGGGGATTTAAATGAAAAAGATAAAAATATTTATAAGTATGATATTATTGATGATTTTAGGTGCGGCAATTTCTTACGCAGATTCAAATATTAATACTAAATATAGTACACTAAAATCTTCATTAGAGTGTATAAATGCTGAATATGAATTTTATAATGTAAAGTATAATTCGGAATTAGAATACAATATATCAAAAGAAAAGCTAAAAAAAGTATTGTTTAATATAGTAGAGATTTTTGGTGCCAGTCAAAATGAAATAGAGTATGACGAAAATTGGAATACTAAAAAGAAAGAAATTTTTATAAATGTCGAATTAAAAAATATAAAATTGAGCGTAAAAGGGATTAAAGAAAATTCAAATGAAGCGTATATTACAGTTGACATATCAGAACACAAGGTATATAAACATATAGAGGATGATTATAACAAGCTTGAAAAGCTGTTAAAAAATTATTCAAATAACACGGAAATATACGCCTGCATTGTAGGGAAATACACAAAAAAGTTACAAAATGACAAATATGATGATATTTTGGATAAAATATTATATAATATGAGTGCTGAAGAAATACATAAAATAAAAAATAAACACTTTTTATCAGCTGTAGCATATGGTAAAGTATTAAGATACAGCGAGTTAGATTATTTAGGAAAAAAGATAAATTTAAATATAGCGATTAGATACAAAGAAGATATTGGGGAAACGTACGTCTATATCGCAAGTCCGATTATAAAAATAGATTATTAATTAATGAGGAGAAAAGCAAAATGGCAAAAATAATAGTGAAAAAGAGTAATCCACTTAAAGGTAGTGTTAAAATAGATGGGGCAAAAAATGCAGTATTACCAATAATAGCAGCAACTTTATTAGCGAACGGAAAATCAACACTACACGGAGTTCCAAATCTACAAGATGTTCAAGTTATATCAAATTTACTTAGACACTTAGGTGCTGATGTAGAGTACAAAGACAACACATTAACAGTAGATGCAAGTAAAATAAATACTTGTGAGGCCCCTTATGAGCTAGTTAGAAAGATGAGGGCGTCATTCTTAGTAATGGGACCGCTATTAGCTAGATTTAACAGCACAAAAATCTCTATGCCAGGAGGATGTGCTATAGGAACAAGACCTATTGATTTACATTTAAAAGGGTTTAAAGCATTAGGTGCAGAGATAGAAATGGATCATGGATTTATAGAGGCTAAAACTGATGATTTAAAAGGAAGCAAACTATACTTAGACTTCCCATCTGTTGGTGCTACTGAAAATATAATGATGGCAGCAACTCTTGCAGATGGAACTACAATAATAGAAAATGCTGCAGAAGAGCCAGAAATAGTAGATTTAGCCAATTTCCTAAATGAAATGGGCGCAAATGTAAAAGGTGCAGGAACTAATACTATAAGAATTAAAGGTGTTAAAGAACTAAAAGGTGCTGAGCATAATGTAATACCTGATAGAATAGAAGCGGCAACTTATATGTGTGCAGCGGCTATGACAAAAGGTGATATAGTAGTTGAAAATGTACTACTTGAGCACTTAAAGCCTGTAATAGCAAAATTAAGAGAAGCTGGTTGTAAGATAACTGAAATGGAAAACTCAGTTAGAGTAATAGGTCCAGAGGTACTAAAGCCAATAGATATAAAGACTCTACCACATCCAGGTTTCCCTACAGATGTTCAAGCTCAATTTATGGCTATGCTTACAGTTGCTAATGGAACTGGTGTAGTTATAGAGACTGTATTTGAAAATAGATTTATGCACGTAGCTGAATTCAACAGAATGGGTGCAGATATAAAAATAGATGGCAGAAGCGCTGTTGTAAATGGAGTTGATGAACTTCATGGAGCAAATGTAAATGCCACAGATCTTAGAGCTGGGGCTGCATTAATACTATGCGGACTTATAGCGGAGGGCGAAACTCAAATTGGAGAAATTTATCATATCCAAAGAGGTTACGTTGATATAGACAAGAAGATCAAGTCTTTAGGCGGAAATATAGAAATAATTGAAGACTAATAAAAATTAGAATATTACTAAAAACTTAATCATAAAATAAAAGGGTTGTTCATATACTTTAAGGTAAAAGCTAAATGCTAGGAGGAGAGTGTATGAAGAACCCTATTTTGATTTTACTTTGTTTAGTTATATGTTCAGTTGCAGCACCTATACTGATAACAGCTGTGTCGTACAATGAGACAGAGTTGTCTAGTAGCAATAAAGTAACTGTTGCTAAAGCGGATAAAGAGGAAAATAAAGCAGATAATAAAACGGATGTAAAAAGTGAAAAGATATTGAACTTAGAAACGGTTAATAAAGAATCACCTAAGATTGATATATACAATCATAAACTAGGCAAATATCAGAAAATAGATCTAGAAGAATATTTATCTGGGGTTCTTGCTGGGGAGATGTCTCCAGATTTTGATATTGAAGCTCTAAGAGCGCAGGCTATAGCTGCGAGGACTTATGTAATGTATAAAATGGATAGACCTTATCCATCTAGACACAAAAAAGCAGTAGTTTGTACAGATTTCAAACACTGCCAAGAATATAAAAGCTACAGTGAGCTTCAGAAAATAAACGGCAAAGAGTGGATGAAAAGCAGATATTCTAAAATACAAGAAGCTGTAAAATCTACAAAAGGTCAAATCATAGCGTACGATGACAAAGCAATTCTGCCTCTGTACTTCTCTACATCGTCTGGAAAAACAGAAAACAGTGAGGAAGTATTTTCAGCAAGTTACCCATATTTAAAGTCAGTAGACAGTCCTTATGATAAAATATCCCCTAAATTTATATCAAAAATGAGCATGAGCAACAAAGAATTTGTTAACTCTATTAAGAGAGCAAATGGATCTATATCGTTGAGTGAGCTAAATTTAGAAAATCAAATAAGTGTAGTTGAAAAGAGTAAAGGTGGAGCAGTAGATAAAATAAAAATAGGAAATAAGACATTTGCAGGAACTGAAATAAGAACAATTTTTGGACTTAATTCAGCAAATTTTGAAATAGTTTTTAATGGCGAAAATTTAGAATTTAATGTAAAGGGATACGGTCACGGTGTTGGAATGAGCCAATGGGGAGCAGAGGGGATGGCAAAGGATGGCTCTAAATATTATGAAATATTATCCCACTATTACTCAGATACTAGTATAAAAGATATATATTAGATGTATAAAACCATAAAATGACGTCAATAATCCAAATGTACAAATATATTTGGAGGTGCAATATGAAAAAAAGGCTATTAGAGAAAGATGGTTTTTATTTATCTTTATTTGTATGTGTTTGCCTAATAGCAGTAGGCGGGGTTTGGTTTACAAACAGTAATGTAGATAAATTAGCCTCTAATAATGAAAAATTAGAAAATTCTAATAAAGATAACGAAATACACCTAATTGAGAACAATAAAAACGATAAGGTACCTACTGCTACGGATTCAAAGCAAAATCTTGAGAAAGCAAAACAAACTGAAGATAAAAATGTAAGTAAAGCAGAGAACAAAACTTCAAAATTGAGTTATTTAGGAACTGAAGTACTAAGAGAATATTCGGAAAAAAAGCCTACATATTCTAAAACTTTAGATGTGTGGGAGATACACAAAGCATTAGATATAAGCTCAACTAAGGGATCAGATGTAAAGTCACTTACTAGTGGAGTAGTTACAGATGTATTTAGCAGCGATAAATACGGATATTCTGTAAAAGTGAAGAATGAAGAAAAAGGTATTGTGGTAGTTTATTCGAATCTTGATAAAGATACAAAAGTTGAAAAAGATCAGAAGATAGCAGAAGGTCAAGTTTTAGGAAAAGTTGGAGAATCATCTAAAGCAGAGAGTGAGGACGGATCTCATATACATTTAGAAGTATATAAAAATGATAAATTGGTAGATCCATCAGAATTTTTAAAATAAGATTCTAGACCATGAGAAAGTAAAAGATATCGACGTATATAGTAATGTAGAAAAGAAAGTGACAAAGCAATAAAGCAATTCAGATTAAATAGTAATAAAGCAATGAAGCAAACTAAATTTAAAATAATAGAATTACTAAAGGATGCTAAAAGTGATAACTATCACTAAATAAGCATCCTCTTTTTTTATTTAAACATGCTTTGTTATATTTTCCCTCATTTTCACATATATATCATTAAAGCTATTATGTGAGGGGGGGAATCATTGAAATCGCATATAGAAGAAAGAGCAGTGGTAGTAGCAAAATATATCCTCGAGAAAAATACGACAGTAAGACAGACTGCAAAGACATTTGGAGTCAGTAAGAGTACTATTCACAAGGATGTAACAGAGCGATTAAAAGAGATAAATCCATATTTAGCTAAGGAAGTGAAAAACGTCCTAGATAAAAACAAATCTGAAAGACATATCAGAGGGGGAATGGCGACAAAATTAAAATACTTAAATGATTATAAAAAAATGTAGGTAATTATGCCTACATTTTTTTATAATTATTTAAATATTATGGTAAATATAGGATTTCGTCTTGACTAAAATAAAGTTTTTGTATATGTTGTATTATAAGGATACTAATTTGTAAATACTATATACAAGGTAATTTAAGGATAATAAATATTATAAACTTTAATTTAATAAAATATAATCAATAATCATAAAAGGAGTTGAAGACATGGCTGGAGCTGATATAGGCATAGACTTAGGTACTGCAAATGTGCTAGTTTATGTTAGTGGCAAGGGAATATTACTAGAGGAACCTTCAGTTGTAGCGATTGAGAAGAAATCTAAAGAGGTTTTAGCGGTAGGTGAAGAGGCCAGAAGAATGATAGGTAGAACACCAGGAAATATAGTAGCTATTAGACCACTTAAGGATGGAGTTATATCTAATTACGATGTAACAGAAAAAATGCTTAAATATTTTATAGACCAGATCGCTGAAAAAAAAGGATTTGGTAAGTTTTTTATGCCTAGAATAATGGTATGTGTACCAACTGGTGTTACAGATGTAGAAAAAAGAGCCGTAGAAGAGGCTACAAGAGAAGCTGGAGCTAGAGAGGTATATATTATTGAAGAGCCTATAGCAGCGGCTATAGGGGCTGGTATAGACATTTCTGAACCAAATGGAAGTATGATCATAGATATCGGTGGGGGGACTGTTGATATGGCAGTTATCTCTTTAGGTGGTATAGTTGTAAGCGAATCTATAAAAGTGGGCGGAGATAGATTTGACGAAGCAATCGTTAGATATATGAAAAAACAGCACAATATTCTTATTGGAGAGAGAACTGCAGAGAAAATTAAAATGGAAGTCGGAAGCGCGTTTGAAAGAGAAGAGGTTGTATCGATGAAGGTTACAGGTAGAAACCTAGTAACAGGTCTTCCGATATCTGTAGAAATAAATTCATCGGAAACTCTTGAAGCATTAAATGAATGTATAGAGCAAATTGTTATTGCAACACACTCTGTACTAGAAAAAACTCCGCCAGAGCTAGCAGCTGATATTGGCGACACTGGAATTATAATGACTGGTGGCGGAGCTTTACTTTATGGATTGGACAAGCGTATAGAGCAAAGTACAGGAATAAATGTGGTAATAGCTGAAGAACCACTTTCATGTGTAGCAAAAGGTACAGGGATAGCTCTTGGCTCTATAGATATGTTAGAGACAGGTGGATCATTTAGAAGATAGAAATTAAGGAGTAAAATTATGCTAAATATAGATCAGATAAAAGAGATAATACCACATAGATATCCATTTCTTTTAGTGGATAAGGTAATTGAATTAGAAATAGGGAAAAAAGCAGTAGGCATCAAAAACGTAACTGTTAATGAGCCATTTTTTCAAGGTCACTTTCCAGAGTACCCTCTAATGCCAGGAGTTCTTATAATTGAGGCTCTAGCTCAAGTTGCAGCTGTAGCAATGATGTCTATGGATGAAAATAAAGGCAAACTAGGTGTGTTTGCAGGGATAGATAATGTTAGATTTAAAAAAGAAGTAAGGCCAGGAGATACTCTTACATTGGAAGTAGAGGTTATTTCCATAAGAAGAAATATAGCAAAAGTAACTGCTAAGGCACGTGTAGGAGAAGAACTTGCATGTAAGGGGGACCTTATGTTTGCATTAGTTGAAAAGTAGGATTAAAAAACAAATTTTGACAAATTACGAACCAAAAAGACATTATTGTAATATAGTATATTAGTGGATGAAAAACTCCACGAATTAATTAATAATCCTATAAAATATACAAAGTTCGGGTTGTAAAGTTGATGCTATAAAAAATTAAATAGTTGATAGAAGAGTTTTAGGTGACACGGCTTATAGATTGAGTGTTCGAAATAATCTTCTGAAAAAATCCAAAAGAATCTATAGAGGCTGATTATAGAGTGGTTGCCATCACTTTAGGATCGGCCTCTCTTCTTAAAAATATTAATAAATCCCTTATACATTAAATGTTAAACATATAATGTATAAGGGATTTAATGTTTTATTGAAGTTATAAAATAAAATACAAAAAGCTAATACTTTAAATTAAATATAAATAGTAAAAATAATAGTTATTATCATGCTCAAAATATTATATAATATGAAGTAATTATATAATTGGCTTGGGAGAATTAAGATATGTCAAAAAAAGTTTTAGTAAGAATAATAGTATTAGCCGTAACATTATTAGTACTCAGCACATTTATAAAAACAGATAATGCAGAAAGGATTACTTTTAAAAATAAAAGAATACTTTCAAGTAATAAAGAATTAATTGTAGACAACAAATGGTCAAGTAATATTATCACGTCAGCTGGTGAGTGTTTTTTGATACAGATGAATATTTATGATTTTGATGATGAGTTTGGAGAAGGAACAACAATGCTGCTAAAGGGAAATGAGAATTTAGAGATTGCTGATATAAGATTAGAGAAAATAGACAATGAAGTGAAACAATATAAAAAATACTACCAAACATATTCATTGTTTATAAATGCCACACCTTCAAAATCAGGTGAATTTAAACTTGATGATATGGAAGTCGAAATAACTGGTAATAAGGAAATGCACAAAATCAATTTAGGTAAATTTAATTTAAAAGTTTATCCAAGAGAGGAAGTCGGAGCGGATTTAGAATTCACGGTAGGTAGTGGTTTTATGAGTTTAGGCGAGGGTACTGAATATGAGTCACAAGATTATTTTAAAAGTTCATTCGATACAGAGATAGATAATAAAAATAAAACAGATATAGTAATTAAAGAAATTAGAGTAAATGATGACAAGTATTTTAAACTTGAAGAACTTAAAAATAATATAACAATAAAGCCAGGAAAGAGATCAAAAGTAGAAGTTCCTTTCACATTGGATAGAAAAGCATTAAATTATTGTTACAGTACGGAGATATTGTATAGTTTTGAAGGGAAAGATAAGAGACAAATAACGGCAATAAACTCGATTTCAAATTCTATAGGTCCAAATCAACTTGCCGAAATGATAAAGCAAAAAAGTGAAAATAAAAACATATAAACAAATACAAATGAATATAAACGAATAAAAATAGAAATAAATATAGTCAGAGATTTAAATAAAAAAAGGTGTATTTGAGAGATAAGAGTTTTATATAACTTTACTCCAAAATACACCTTTTCTTTAGTTAAATGTTATCATTTGTGACTTTTAATAATACTGGAAATAAGAATACTTTAAAAACAATGCTTATTAGTGCAAATTGAACAAAAAATTTACATACCTTTCTCAGAATATCACCTACCCTTGCTGTTATGTATAATGATCAGGTAGATACTAATATTGAAAGAGCAATGGCCTCAGCTAAATCAAAGATAAAGCTTAAACGTATGTTATTAAACGAAAATCTGTTGTTTTCATCTATTTTATCCACAATTCCCACAATAGAATAGTTACCTATCTGGGGGAGTTTCTTTCCGACACCTTTTCCAGGGAGAATAGGTCCTTCTCTTATTTGTATATTTCCTATAGTGCTTTGCGATCCTAGACAAGCGTCTATGGCTAAAAAATTGCCATTTAGATGTTTGTTTTTAATCTCATCTAAAGATTCATATATATTTAGTGCGTGAATAGGGTTATCTAGTGTTCCGTATACAGGGTATTTGTAACTGCTTTTTTTTAAGATTGTTCCAACTAAAGGGCCAAGAGTATCGCCAATAGCCCTATCTGTTCCTATACAAACTACTATGGTGTCGTCATCTATTATGCCTTTGAGGGATGAACTAAGGAGATCAACTGCGTTTTCCTCACTGTAGTTTACTTTGGTCAAATACAATAGGAACACCCCCTTCAAAAGATATATATGAATATCTGTAGTGGAAAATACCATTATTTGAATATATTCACGAAATATACATAAGAAGGGTCGTCTATTATTTTTTATAGTTGTTTATCAACGATAAAAATGTTTTTTATACTGTTTATTTTTTGCTAATTAACTTTCATTTAGATGATATTTACAATTTGAGATAGTATCTTGTTGAAATAATTAATTAGTAGATAAATATGTAACAGGAACAATTATTATTATAGAGTTTGCTATAGAATATAACTTAACATCGGAGATCCTATAGTAATAAAATGCGTCCATTAGTAAAAATATTCCTTCAATAATAGTTATCGTATATAAAACTAAATCTTAATCGACTATTTCTGTAAAACCTAAAATCAATAAATTATAATCAAGATACCTATTTTGCTGCTCAATTTTAACATATAAAATACCATATTTTCATTCAATTAGCTTAAATAAAGTAAATTAGATTAATACATATATACTATAATTTTTTATATTTACTATATAACGAATAAGATTTAAATACTTCTCAAATAATAATATAAAAGTATACTAAAAAATTGCACATGTCCCACAAAAATATTGACAGTTTAAAACAAAAATAGTAGTATTAAATAGTATAAAAAATTAAATTCTTGATTACCTTATCAAGAGAGGCTGAGGGATAGGCCCTTTGAAGCCCAGCAACCACCCATATGGGAGAAGGTGCTAATTCCTACAAGACAATTGTCTTGAGAGATGAGGTCAGTTGATTAATGCATTATTACGTTAATTAACCTCTTCTGTGGAATATAGAAGAGGTTTTTTTGATTGTCATTCGTGAGAAATAGTTCATTTGAATAAGGTAAAATGGATAAAATAAATAGTAAAATAGGAGGATTAGAAAATGGCGAGACATTTATTTACATCAGAGTCTGTAACTGAAGGGCATCCAGATAAAATCTGTGATCAGATATCAGATGCAATTCTTGATGAATTATTAAGAAAAGATGTTAATTCAAGAGTAGCTTGTGAAACTACAGTTACAACAGGGCTAGTTTTAGTAGCGGGAGAGATAAGCACATCGGCTTATGTTGATATCCCAAAATTAGTTAGAAAAACGGTACAAGATATAGGGTACACAAGAGCTAAATACGGATTTGATGGCGATACATGTGCGGTAATTACATCTATAGATGAGCAATCAGTGGATATAGCAATGGGTGTCGACGAGGGCCTTGAAAGTAAAACTGGTGAGATGACAAATGAAGAAATAGAAAAGGTAGGAGCAGGTGACCAAGGGATAATGTTTGGATTTGCTTGCAATGAAACTCCTGAATTAATGCCTTTGCCTATATCACTAGCTCACAAATTATCTAGAAGACTTACAGAAGTTAGAAAAGATAGAACTTTGGATTATTTAAGACCGGATGGAAAAACACAAGTTACAGTAGAGTACGAGGGAGACAAAGCTGTTAGAGTTCACACTATACTTATATCAGCACAACACTGTGAAACTGTAGAAACAGAGACTATAAGAAAAGATCTAATTGAACATGTAATAAAGGCTGTTATACCAGCAGAATTACTTGACGATGAAACTAAAATATACATCAATCCAACTGGAAGATTCGTTATAGGTGGACCTCAAGGCGACACAGGACTTACAGGAAGAAAGATCATCATAGATACTTACGGAGGATACTCAAGACACGGCGGGGGAGCATTCTCAGGTAAAGATCCTACGAAAGTTGATAGATCAGCAGCTTATGCAGCTAGATATGTAGCTAAAAACATAGTTGCTGCTGGACTTGCGGATAAATGTGAAATAGAGCTTGCTTATGCGATTGGTGTAGCAAGACCATTATCAATATTTATAGATACTTTTGGAACAGGAAAAGTAGCAGAAGCAAAATTAGTGGAATTAGTAGAAAAGCATTTCGATTTAAGACCGGGTGCGATAATAAGGGACCTAGATCTTAAAAAACCAATATATAGACAAGTAGCTGCGTATGGACACTTTGGTAGAACGGATATAGATGTACCATGGGAGAGAACAGATAAAGCAGAGTTACTTAGAAAAGAAGCGCTTTAAGAATTAATTTAATAGACAATAAAGTAAAAAGAGATAGACTCAAAAAAAAGAGACTATCTCTTTTTTTATTGATAAAAATCTAAAAATAAGGTATATTTTAATTGGAATAGAGGTTAAAAATATATTTGGTGTCAAGATGACTTAATAGGGAATTGGATTGAAATTCCAAGCTAACCCAGTAACCGTGATATGGACGAGATCTTAAAATACCACTGATCAAATTCGGGAAGGTAAGATCGAGGATGAAGTTAAGCCGGGAGAACTGCCCAATATATAGCTAATATCTTCTGAGGGTAGGATGTTAGACTTAAATAAGATAATTTTAGTCTTAAATTTAAGCATTTTACCTAACAATACTATGTTAGGAGGAAACAAATGAATAAATATTTAGCATATCCTTTTTTGTATGATGAATCTTCAGACCTAAGATGTGATTTTGAAATTTTGACAGACGAAATATCAAGCATGATTGGGTTACTTAGATCAATGGTAAGTAATGAAGATCTAGGAGAAGATTTAAGCAAAATCAATGAAATAATGTATCATATCAATCCATCTCTGAGAACAAAAGTTGCTGTTACAGAGGAAGAGCTGTCTTGGCTTGCCAAAAAAGTGTCAGATATTCAAGAAGAAGTAAAAGATACTTTTACTAAGTTTGTTTTACCACAAGGGTGTATACAAGCTTCGTATTGTCATGTCATAAGAAGTAAATGCAAGTCTTTAATTAGACTTTTGAGCAGATACAAACAGCAAGGAAATGATGTAGAAGATATTTTATTTGATTTTGTAAATTTATACTCGGGATATTTTTTTGTTTTGGCATTAAAGCTAAACAAAGAGGATGGTCTCGAGGAAACAGAATTTACAAGCAGAGTTTATTAATAAAAAAATTAAGGAGAAAATCATATGAAAAAGAGATTGATAGCAATTATAATGACTGTGCTGATGATAGCATTAGTTGGATGTAGTCAAAAAACAGAAAGAGAAGTTACAGATAGATTGGGAAATAAAGTTGAAGTCCCAAATAAGATAGAAAAAATAATATCAACAGCTCCATCGAATACTGAGATTATAGCGGATTTAGGACTTGCAGATAAGTTGGTTGCAGTAGACAGCTTCTCGGGGCCAATAAAGGGCGTTGGTAAAGATGTAACTAAGATTGATTTTTCTAACCCTGATGCTGAAGCAATAATAGGATTAGAACCTGATTTAATTATAGCTTCTGGTCACAATAAAACTGGAACTGGTGAAGATCCGTTTAAATTAGTTAGTGAATCTGGAATACCAGTAGTTTATATACCAAGTAGCGATAGTATTGATGGCATATACAAAGATATTGAGTTCATATCAAATACTTTAAATGTAAAAGAGAAGGGCGATAAACTAGTAAAAGATATGAAGTCTGAAGTAGCCGAAATATCTAAGGTAGGAGCTACGATAAAAGATAAAAAATCGGTTTATTTTGAATTATCACCAGCTCCTAGTATATACACTTTTGGAGATGACACTTTCTTAAATGAGATGATTGATATAATTGGAGCTAAAAATGTATTTGCAGACGAAAAAAGCTGGATATCTCCAAGTGGAGAAGCAGTCATAAATAAAAATCCTGATGTAATACTTACTAACGTAAACTATACAGATAATCCTGTTGATGAATTAAAAAATAGAGAAGGATTTGAAAATATCACCGCAGTTAAAAATAATGATATTCATCAAATTGATACAGATTCATCTTCACGCCCATCAAACCATATAATACTTGCATTAAAGCAAATGGCAAAAGCTGTATATCCAGATAAGTATGACAAATAGAAATAAGATTTTAGTTAGTATTGCGTTTGCATTTTTCATTATTTGTGTTGGAACGTCTTTAGGAAGTTCCAACATTAGTATATACGACACCATTGTGATAATTATTGATAAAATATTTAACTTACCAATGCAAAATTATATAGATGCTAAAAATATTTCTATAGTATGGAAATTAAGGCTTCCTAGGGTATTACTTGCGTTTATAGTCGGTGGATGTTTATCAATAAGTGGAGCGGTAGTTCAATCTATACTAAAAAATCAACTAGCTTCACCGTATACATTAGGTGTATCATCAGGAGCATCTTTAGGAGCGGGAATTGTTATAATAACTGGACTGTCTATTCCTATAATAAGTGGATTTACTCTACCGATTGTTGGATTTTTATTCGGCCTTATTACTGTTTATTCGGTGATAGTTTTTTCAAATAAAATAGATAAAACTATGTCTAACAATACGATAATACTTTGTGGTATGGTTTTCTCACTATTTGTAAATGCTTTACTTACAACATTAACTGCACTTTTCTCAAATGAGTTAAAAGCTGTATCACTTTGGCAGATGGGAAGTTTTGCTATGAAAGGATGGCTCTATGTAAGGCTTATTCTTCCATTCTTTATAATAGGAACACTTGGTGTACTAAGATATACAAAAGAAATGGATATACTGACATTTGGAGAAGAACAGGCAAAATCGGTCGGAGTGGAGACTCAAAGCGTAAAAAAGAAGCTCTTTATATTTTCTTCTATACTTACGGGTGGAGCTGTATCACTTAGTGGTACAATTGGGTTTGTCGATTTGATAGCACCGCATGTGGCGCGAAAAATAGTCGGATCAAGCCATAGATATGTTATACCCATGTCTTTTATTGTTGGGGGAAGTTTAATGGTAGTAACTGATTTAATCGCGAGAACTATTGTATCTCCATCAGAACTTCCAGTTGGAGCAATAACCGCAATAATAGGAGCTCCTTTCTTTGCATGGGTATATTTTAAAAAGAGATAGGTGATAATGTGTTAGAAATAAACGATCTTTACTGTGGATATGACGGAGTAGATATAGTAAAAAATATTAATATAAAAGTAAATAAGGGCGACAACTTATGTATAGTTGGACCTAATGGAAGTGGAAAGAGTACACTATTAAAAGCAATAGGAAATGTTATAGATTACAGAGGCAATATAAAGTTAGATTTAAAAGAGGTTTCAACATTATCTAGAAAAGAATTAGCTAAAAAAATTGCATTAATGGGTCAAATGTCACAGATTTATTTTCCGTACAGTGTTTACGATGCAGTTTCATTAGGAAGATATGCACATTCTACGGGAATACTTAAAAGTTTGACTAAAGAGGACAAGTTGATAATATCAGATGTGATAAATAGAGTTGGATTGTATGATATGAAGGACAAGATGATAGATGAATTATCTGGTGGTCAGCTCCAGAGAGTATTTTTAGCTAGAACATTAGCACAGAATCCGGATATTATTTTGCTGGATGAACCGACAAACCATCTGGATTTAAAACATCAAATTGAGCTACTTAACTATCTGACTCAGTGGGCAAAGGATAACAATAAAACTGTTATAGGAGTGCTTCACGATCTGAATTTAGTCCAGTATTTTGGCGATAATGTAGCGATAATGCACAATGGAGAGCTTGTATCTTATGGAAATCCGAAGAGTGTTTTAGATGGGGAGACTTTAAAAGATATATATGATATTGATATACGAGCATTTATGCTGGAATCATTGGAAAGATGGAAAGAGACAAGAGAATATAGAAAAAGTATATAAATAGAACATAAATGGAAAATAAGCATTGAAGCGAGTATCAATGCTTATTTTTTTGCCTAAAAAATTAGAGCTTTATAATTGCTAAAATTTCTAGCGATAGCCTTTTTAATTTTTTTCTGCTAAAATGAATATTAATTGGAATCAGAGTCGAGTATAGAAATACTATTCGTTTTAGGAGAATGTATATGGAAAGATTAGAGGGAATGGTTAGTGATATAGTATTTAAAAATGATGATAACGGATATACTATAGCACATTTATCAAATGAAAAAGATGATGTTGTAATTGTAGGTTGTATGCCAACCCTAGCAGTTGGAGAGAGCGTAGAAGTTTCAGGTAAGTGGGTTAACCATAAGGTTTATGGGTCGCAATTTGAGGTAAATGCTTTTATGCCTATTACGCCATCTTCACTTGAGGGGATTCATGTCTATCTGTCTTCTGGCATGATAAATGGAATCGGAGAAAAGATGGCAAAGAGGATAATAGACAAGTTTGGAGTAGATACATTAAATGTAATTCAAAATGAACCCGAAAGACTTCAAGAAGTTGAAGGTATAGGAAGTAAAAAAGTAAAGCAAATTGTAAAGAGTTATGAAGAAGATAGAGAGCTTAGAAATGTAATTATAGAGTTATCTCCATATGGAATTACTCCAAGTTACTGCTTAAAAATATTTAAAAGATATAAAGAAAAATCGATTGAAGTGATTAACAACAATCCATATCAACTTGCAGAAGATATAAGGGGTATAGGGTTTAAAATCGCCGATAATATTGCAGATAAAATTGGAATAGAGAAGGATTCTAAAAATAGAGTAGCTCAAGGGATTATATATACCTTAAATCTATCTTTAAACAACGGTCATACATATTTACCTAAAAATACACTTATACAAGATGCACTAAAGTTGCTTGAGATCGATGTAAAAATAATCGAAGAATGTGTTTACGAGCTTGTGTACAACAAGAAAATTCAGATAGAAAAAATAGAAGGACGAGAACTAGTGTATTTAATGTCATACTATTTATCTGAAAATGGAGTGTGCTCTCAAATTGTAAAACTATCGGAGCATAAGCTTGACGATTTAAATGTAGATATTGATGAACAAATTAGAGAAGTAGAAGATGAAGAAGAAATAGAGCTTGCAAATAATCAAATAGCTGCAGTAAAAGAGTGCATAGACAATGGTCTGGTAATCATAACAGGAGGTCCAGGTACAGGTAAAACTACAACTATTAATTCTATTATTAAGGTATTTGAGAAGAATAAAAAAGAAGTAGTATTAACAGCTCCTACAGGAAGAGCGGCAAAGAGAATGAGTGAAACATCAAATAAAGAAGCTAAGACTATTCACAGGCTGCTTGAGATGGGATTTTCTACGGATGATGATCTAATGTTTTTCAAAAATGAAGATGATCCAATAAAGGCAGATGTAGTAATTGTAGATGAGGTATCTATGGTGGATATAATTCTTATGTATAATTTGCTTAAGGCTATAAAAGTTGGAACCAGAGTAATTTTAGTTGGAGACAGCGATCAACTTCCCTCAGTTGGTGCAGGTAATGTATTAAAAGATATGATTGATTCAGAGGTAATAAATGTAGTAAGACTTACTGAAATTTTCAGGCAAGCTCAGGAGAGTATGATAGTTGTAAACGCCCATAGAATTAATAACGGACAGCCGCTATTTCTAAATTCAAAGGGAAAAGATTTCTTTTTTATAAAAAAGGAAACACCTGAGGACATTGTAGGTGAAATCATAGGGCTTATAAACGAGAGACTTCCAAAGTTTTATGGGGTGGATAAGCTAAAAGATATACAAGTTCTATCTCCTATGAGAAAAGGTGATTTGGGAGTTACCAACTTAAACATATTACTTCAAAAGTACCTAAATAAAAAAGAAAAGTATAAAGTAGAAGAAACTTTTTCAAAACGACTTTTCAGAGTTGGCGATAAAATTATGCAGATTAAGAACAACTACACTAAAAAATGGGAAAATGAAGATCAAAGCGATAGTGGGGAAGGAGTATACAATGGCGATATAGGCTATGTATATCATATAGACAAACAAAAAAAGATTTTGTATGCACTATTTGATCAAGAGCGAATAGTTGAGTACACATATGATGAATTAGATGAATTAGAGCACAGTTTCTGCACTACAATACACAAAAGCCAAGGGAGTGAATTTCCAGTAGTAGTAATACCGATAACTTGGGCACCTCCAATGTTGCTTAGCAGAAACCTACTCTATACAGCGGTAACAAGGGCAAAAAAATTAGTAATCTTAGTAGGAGAAGTCAAATACTTAGAGCATATGATCAGAAATAACAGGGTCAATGAGAGATACTCAAACCTAGGTTATAAACTAAATAAATTTAAAAAAGAAGGGTTGTTGATTGGCTAAGAATGAAGATTAGTAAAGTTATTAGATCTATTATGTATAATAACGCTAATAGCAAGGGTAGCAATAAAGGCGATAATAGCGATAGTTATAGAGACAAACTTTACAAGATTTACGGAGAGTTCTTAGAAATTTTATATCCTCAAAATATAAATTGTATTTTGTGCAGCAGACCGATAAAAAAGTCAAATTCTTATTCAATGTGTAAATCGTGTTTCGATGAATTAAACTTTATATTAAATGGTTGTGGGAAATGTGGAAAATTCAAAATAAACTATTCACTAGAAAAGCAGTTTATAGATGAGTGTAATTTTTGCCACAGTAAAACATTTTACTTTGAAAAAGCTATATCTTGTATAGAGTACAATGATATAAGTAAGAGATTGATATTAGGGCTTAAGTATAGCTCAAAGACGTACATGTGCAAATATATAGCTCAAATTATGAAGGAGAAGTTAGATATAGAGAATATCAAATTTGATTATTTAACCTATGTACCTCTTCATAAAAAGAGACTTAAAAAAAGAGGATTTAACCAATCGGAAAAAATTGCAAAATACTTAGTAAAATTAATAGATGTGCCGTTGATTGATTTGGTAGTAAGGCATAAATACACAGAAATGCTTTACAAACTAAAAAGAGACGAAAGAAGTAAAGAGTTAAAAAACGCATTTAAAATAAATGAGGAGATAAATATTGGAAATGTAGAGGACAAAGTTGTACTCCTCTTAGATGATGTATTTACAACAGGGTCGACAGTAAATGAGATATCGAAAGTGCTTAAACTTGCAGGAGTAGGAAAAGTATATGTAATAACACTTCTTACGAAAAGCAGCGAGAAGTATGTAAAAGATGATGCGTTATAAGAAGCAAGAAATCCATTTTGTCGCAACTGTAAATGTTGACAAAAAAGGATTTTGATATTAAACTAAACAAGTAATATTTAGGTTTGTGGTTGCAAGTCCAAGCCAGTCGCAGGCAAAAGGATCCACGTAAGTTAGCGATAAAAATGTTGCTAATGAGCATGGTGCGGCTTAGAAGTAAGACCTACCGATAATAAAATCGAGAGAGCGTAGTAGTGCGGCGAACCCAAGCGAACCCTCCAGTAGGCGAGTGTGGGGTCAAAGACCAGGTCAACTAGATATTATTCATGAAGGGGATATTTTAAGATATAAGATTTTTATTTTATGTTTTGAAATATCCCCTTCTTATTTTTATATAATAATGGTAAAATTTCACAATAAAATTAATCTATGTGTATAGATCGAGAAAGCGGGTATAAACATTATAAGGGATATTAATTAAATAATATTTAACGAACACGATAGTACAGCAAAGTTTAAATATATCTAAATTTATATCAAAACTTACTTATTTTTAATTAATACACAAATTAATAACAAATAATGACTTTCTTTGTGGATATATTATTAATTCAAAAAAGCTATTTACTAACAGATTTGAACTTATTCACAATTTAATCCACATTGTCCACAGGTTGATGTGGAATATAGTCCACATTATATACAGACTTATACACTTTTAATTACATAAAGATATCTGAAAATTAAAATAATTATATTAATTTGTAAAAATAAAGGGATATATCTATTTTGTATAGAATTTATATACGAATAGAATTATTTATATACTGTCATAAATGAAAGGGGATGTTTTTATGAATATAATAATAACTGGGAGACAAATAGAATTAACTGACGCAATTAAAGAAAAGATTGAAAGCAAATTAGAAAAGTTGGACAATTACATTGATTCTAACACGGACGTGAAAGTAACTGTTAGCGCTAAAAAAGATAGACAAACTATAGAGGTTACAATTCGCACAATAAATGGGCCAGTTATAAGAGCAGAGGATACACAAGAAGATTTATATTCTGCTGTAGATTTGGTATATGATAAGCTTAAAAAGCAAATTAGAAAGTATAAAAAGAGATTACAAGATAGAAAACAAGATAATAAGAGTATTAGATTCTTAGATGTAGCAGAAGATAACGTTGAGGATGACGCTGACTTAAATGAGTCGTTAGTTATTGAAAGACGTAAGAAGTTTAGTCTAAAACCTATGACTGAGGAGGAAGCAGTTCTTCAAATGGATTTGGTTGGACACGATTTCTACATGTTTAGAAATACTGATACTGATGAGATCGCGGTTGTTTATAAGCGTAATAACGGTGGATATGGAATCATTGAACACGACTAAGTCGTTCCCACAAAAATTGCCAATCTTTGGGTTCGCTTCAAAGCGAAATTTTTCGGTACGATTTTGATTGCCGCTCGCCAAAAGTTTGACAAATTTTGTTGGGTTATGACTTTGGGGGTATGGCAAAATGGAAATAAAAATTTTATAAATCTTTAAAGGTTGTCTTAGATTATAAAGATAACCTTTTTTGATGTAAAAACTTTCAAAAACTAGTCTCTTTATATTTTTTTGCCGATATCCGTTTTTCTCCTTTTCAAGTAAAAAATTATCTAAACCTAAAATAACTCCTATTATGATGTATACTATGTTATCTGCAATTAGTATATAATGCGAGTAAGTTATATCAAATGTCTTACATAATTATATCGTATTAGAGGGTTATTTCTGGACATATTTCTACACAGAATTTTGGATAAATTTAAACCTTATTGGAGATAACATTATTTACCTTTTATATATAAAAAATAAACTTTTATGCTTAGATAGCAAAAAAACAAAAAAGAGTTATTAATAGCCCTAAATAATGCTATAATAAATACTAGGCAGCTTTTTTTAAGCTGTCTTTTTAAATAATATTACATATTAGGGTTTCTTACTGGAAAAATCAACTTAACTCTAGTATAATTGTTTTATAATTTGTGGATAACTGTTTTGATATTGCTTGTAACTTTGAGATATGAATGTTTTGAAATTTGGTTACAAGTTATATTTTAAAATGTAGATTAGTTTAAATATATACAGGAACGAGGAGATAGTTAATGAGTTTTATAGATAGTTTGTTTAATATGGCCGATAAAAAGGAACTTAAAAAGTTTAATAAGACAGTGGATATAATAGAATCACTTGAACCTAAGTTTGAGACTATGGATGATAAAGAATTAAAAAATATGACTAATGAATTTAAAGAAAGATTGGCAAATGGCGAAAGTATAGATTCTATATTACCAGAGGCATTTGCAGTTGTTAGAGAGGCATCTAAAAGAGTACTTGGGCTTAGACACTACAGAGTACAGCTAGTAGGAGGAATAGTTCTACACCAAGGAAGAATAGCAGAGATGAAGACGGGTGAAGGTAAGACTTTAGTTGCAACTGCACCTGTTTATTTGAATGCGCTTTCAGGAGAAGGAGTTCATGTCGTAACAGTGAATGACTACCTGGCAAAGCGTGATAGGGATCAAATGGCTAAGGTATATGAATTCTTAGGTATGACTGTTGGGGTTATAGTACATGGACAAGACACGACAGTTAGGAGAGCTCAGTACAATTGCGATATTACTTACGGTACAAACAATGAGTACGGGTTTGACTACTTAAAAGATAACATGGTAATTCATAAAGAAGAGAGAGTTCAAAGAGGGCTTAACTATGCAATCGTGGATGAGGTTGACTCTATACTTATAGATGAGGCCAGAACTCCGCTTATAATTTCTGGACCTGGAGACAAATCAACACACCTATATTCAGATGCAAATACTTTTGTTTTAACATTAAAAAGTGATGACTATGCAAAAGAAGAGAAGGACAAAGCTGTTTCTCTAACTGAATCTGGAATTCACAAAGCAGAAGTTTACTTCAATGTTGAAAATATAACTGAAATATCACATACAGAGCTTTACCACCATATAAATCAAGCCTTAAAAGCGCACACAATTATGAAGAGAGATGTAGACTATGTAGATAAAGACGGAGAGATTGTAATCGTTGATGAATTTACTGGTAGACTTATGTTTGGTAGAAGATACTCAGAAGGGCTTCACCAAGCTATAGAGGCTAAAGAAGGACTACAAATACAAAGAGAGTCTAAAACTTTGGCTACAATTACATTCCAAAATTACTTTAGAATGTACAACAAACTTGCAGGTATGACTGGTACTGCTAAGACTGAGGAAGAAGAGTTTAAGGCAATATACAAAATGGATGTTTTCCAAGTACCTACAAATATGGCGATGATCAGAGAAGATTTAGCAGATGCTGTATACAAAAGTGAAATGGGTAAATTTAATGCAGTTTCTCTAGATATAATAGAAAGACATGAAAAGAAACAGCCAGTTCTAGTTGGTACGGTTTCTATAGAAAAATCAGAGCTTCTTTCACATATACTAAAGAAAAAAGGCGTTAAACATGAAGTTTTAAACGCTAAGCACCACAATAAAGAGGCTGAGATAATAGCTCAAGCTGGTAGATTAGGATCAGTTACAATAGCCACAAATATGGCTGGTCGTGGTACGGATATAGTTTTAGGAGGTAACCC
Organism: Metaclostridioides mangenotii; assembly: GCF_017873185.1. Taxonomy (GTDB): domain Bacteria; phylum Bacillota; class Clostridia; order Peptostreptococcales; family Peptostreptococcaceae; genus Metaclostridioides; species Metaclostridioides mangenotii. The sequence goes on along the minus strand of NZ_JAGGJX010000004.1, from coordinate 165,948 downwards.
AGAGGTACTTACTAAAAAAGAAATGAAGAGAGCAGGTTTCGATGATGAAACTATAAGTATAGTAGATACTCCGATCGATGGTTTAGATTTGGAAGGAAATGAAGAACTATTCGAAGCTAGAAAAGAATATGAAAGACTATTTGAGCAGTTTAGAAAACAAACAGAAGAAGAGCAGCAAAAAGTTAGAGAAGCGGGCGGTCTTGCTATAATAGGTACTGAAAGACATGAATCTAGAAGAATAGATAATCAGTTAAGAGGTCGTGCTGGTCGTCAAGGTGACCCAGGTAGCTCGAGATTCTATATTGGTCTAGAAGACGATCTTATGAGATTGTTTGGTAGTGATAGGATATCTGGGATAGTAGACAAAATAGGTCTAGAAGAAGACATGCCAATAGAACATAAAATACTTACTAAATCTATAGAAGGTGCTCAAAAGAAAGTAGAAGGTAAAAACTTCGGAATAAGAAAGCACGTACTTCAATACGATGATGTTATGAATAAGCAAAGAGAAGTAATGTATGCAGAAAGAAGTAGAGTACTTGAAGGTGAAAATCTACAAGATCAAATACAAAGTATGGTTCACTCTGTAATAGAGGAATCTGTGAATGCTTATACAACAGAGCAAGGTTTTGAAGAAGAAGCATTTAAAGATCATATATATGGTTTATTTATGCCAAAAGGTAGCTTAGAGATTCCTGAAATGGACAAATTGAACTCTGTTGAACTTATAGAAAAAGTATACGAGACAGCAGAAAAAATCTATACATTAAAAGAAGATCAAATTGGAAGTGAGAGAATGAGAGAAGTAGAGAGAGTTATACTACTTCAAGCAGTTGATAATCACTGGATAGATCATATAGATGCAATGGATCAATTACGTCAAGGTATCGGACTTCGTGCAATAGGTCAACAGGACCCAGTTGTTGCATATAAGATGGAAGGTTTTGATATGTTTGAAGAGATGAATAAGAACATCAAAGAAGATACAGTTAGATATCTTTTCAATATAACAGTTGAAGAACCAGTTGAAAGAAAACAAGTAGTTGATGTAGAGAATTTAACAGCTAGTACATCAGACGACGAAGAAGAAACTCACACAGTTGTAAAAGGTGATAAAATAGGAAGAAATGATACATGCCCATGTGGTAGTGGCAAAAAATATAAAAACTGTTGTGGAAAGTAAACTCTAGAATGTAAGTGGAGGGTTAAATGTTAAATACACAGGAAGTTAAACATAGCATAGAAGATATGCAGACAAATTTAGAAGAATTGAGGGTTTCTCTTTGACTTAGATGTCCTAAAATCTAAGCTCATTAACTATGAGAAACAGATAAATGAACAACACTTTTGGGATGACAATGATCATGCCCAAAAAGTCTTAAAAGAAGTAAAATATATAAAAGAGAGTATAGAAAGCTATGAAGGTATGAAGGAATCTGTAGATGATATAGAGATACTTATTGAGCTTGCTGTAGAAGAAAATGATGACTCAGTTTACGAGGAAGTCAAAGATTCTATAAATACACTTGAAAAAGAACTGGATGATTTCAAAATAAAGACTCTTTTGGATGGAGAATACGATGGAGGCAATGCAATACTTTCATTAAATGCAGGTACAGGTGGGCTAGATGCACAGGATTGGACTCAGATGCTTCTTAGGATGTATATAAGATGGGCTGAGGATAGAGATTTTAAAGTTAAGCTTTTAGACATAATATCTGATCCTGAGGCTGGAATTAAGACAGCTACAATATCTGTAGAGGGAAGTAATGCCTATGGATATCTTAAAGGAGAAAAAGGGGTACATCGCCTTGTAAGAATATCTCCATACAATTCATCTGGAAAAAGACAGACATCTTTTGCATCTGTAGATGTAGTACCAGAGTTAGATGACAGTATAGAAGTGGATATAAATTCATCAGACCTTAAAATAGATACGTATAGAGCATCTGGCGCTGGCGGGCAGCATGTAAATACTACTGACTCCGCTGTAAGAATTACACACATTCCTACTGGAATCGTAGTACAGTGTCAAAATGAGAGATCTCAACATTTAAACAGAGAGAGAGCTATGAGGATGCTTATGGCAAAACTTATAGAGTTAAAGGAATCTGAACATAAAGAAAAAATTGAAGATCTGCAAGGCAAGTACTCGCAAATTACTTGGGGAAGTCAAATTAGATCTTATGTATTCCAACCGTACAAATTGGTCAAAGACTCTAGAACAAATGCAGAGTCTGGAAATGTAGACGCAGTTATGGATGGGGAGATAGATTTATTTATAAATGAATTTCTAAAGATGAATAAGTCGATAAGCAAATAAAACTATAGGGGGTGTCTCTAAAACTGACTAACAGCAAATGAAGCTGTAAAGTTTTAAAGACACCCCTTTGGGATAGTTTAGATAAAGATAGGAAAGAGGTAATATAGTGAATATCAATGAAATATTAAAAAAAGAATTTAGGCTCAGAGATGAGCAAATCAACAACACTATAAAACTTATAGACGAGGGAAATACTATCCCGTTTATAGCTAGATACAGAAAAGAAATGACTGGTGAAATGAGCGATGTAACTTTAAGAGAGTTACATGAGAAACTTATGTATCTGAGAAACCTAGAGTCTAGAAAAGAAGATGTAAAAAGACTTATAGATGAACAAGGTAAACTTACTGATGAGCTAGTTAAAAACATAGAAAAAGCAAATACTCTTCAGGAAGTAGAAGATGTTTATGCACCTTATAAACAAAAAAAGAGAACTAGAGCGACTATGGCTAAAGAAAAAGGCTTAGAAAATTTAGCGCTATCGATCTTAGAACACAGTATCGTAAATATTGATGACGAGGCAAGCAATTATATAGACGAGGAAAAACAAGTCGTAACAGTAGATGATGCTTTAAAAGGATCTATGGATATAATAGCTGAAATGGTTTCAGATGATGCTGAGATAAGAAAGTTTATTAGAACTATAGCCCTTAGAGATGGAGTATTGATTGTAAAAAATACTACTGATGAAAAGTCTGTATACGATATGTACTATGACTACAGCGAGTCGGTTAAAACTATAGCACCTCATAGAGTTTTAGCAGTAAATAGAGGTGAAAAAGAAGAGTTTTTAAAGGTAAAACTAGATATAAATACTGATAGAATAAAGAAATTTATAGAAGATAAATATATAAATAACGACAATAGAAAAAATAGAGAAGTTATAGTTGCAGCGATTGAGGATTCATATAAGAGACTTATATTCCCTTCAATAGAAAGAGAAATAAGAAACCATCTAACTGAAATAGCTCAAGAGAGAGCAATAAGTGTATTTGCTAAGAATCTTAAAAGTTTACTTCTACAACCTCCGATAAAGGAGAAAGTAGTAATGGGATTCGACCCAGCGTTTAGGACTGGTTGTAAAATTGCCGTAGTTGATAAAAATGGTAAGCTTCTAGATTACACTACTGTATACCCAACAGCACCTCAGAACAATGTTGAAGGTGCTAAAAAGACTCTAAAAGATCTTATTGAAAAGCACAGTATAGATATTATATCAATTGGAAATGGTACAGCATCTAGGGAATCAGAGCTATTTGTATCAGAGCTTCTTAAAGAACTAAACAGAGACGTTCAGTATGTTATTGTAAATGAAGCGGGTGCTTCAGTTTACTCAGCTTCAGAGCTTGCAAATGAAGAACATCCAGATATAAACGTATCTATAAGAGGAGCAATTTCTATAGCTAGAAGACTTCAAGATCCTCTCGCGGAATTAGTTAAGATAGATCCAAAGAGCATAGGGGTAGGTCAGTACCAACATGATTTAAATAAAAAACGTCTAGAAGAAGTACTTAATGGAGTTATCGAGGACTCAGTAAATAGCGTAGGAGTAGATTTAAATACAGCTTCATATTCTCTACTTGAGCATATAGCAGGAATAAGCAAAACAATAGCTAAAAATATAGTTGCTTACAGAGAAGAAAACGGCGAATTTACTTCTAGAGCACAGCTTAAAAAAGTAAAACGCCTTGGGCCTCAAGCTTTTGTTCAATGTGCAGGGTTTATGAGGGTACTAGATGCTAAGAATCCTCTAGACAACACAGGTGTCCATCCGGAGAGTTATGACATATGTAAAGGCATGTTAGAAAAAATAGGATATACATTAAACGATTTGAAATCTAAAAATATAGATGATATAGACGGTAGAGTTGAAAAAATAGGGATAAAGAATTTAAGTGAAGAATTAGGAGTTGGAGAAGTTACATTAAAAGATATTATTTTAGAAATCAAAAAGCCTGGTAGAGATCCTAGAGAAGAGGGAATAAAACCAATACTTAGAGTAGATGTGCTTAAGATTGAAGATATTAAAGAAGGTATGACACTGACAGGTACAGTTAGAAATGTAGTAGATTTCGGAGCGTTTGTAGATATAGGCATAAAAAATGATGGGCTAGTTCACAAGTCTAAGATGAGCAACTCATTTGTAAAAGATCCTATGTCTATAGTTACAGTTGGGGATATAGTAGAAGTTGAGGTAATAGGCATTGATATGGATAAAGGAAGAGTTTCTCTTTCTATGGAAAAATAAATTATTAAACAAAAAATAATTTATTTAAGATAAGAATTGTATCTTATAAATAAGTAGTTGTTTTGAAGTTTTTGTTTAAAGAAGTTTGGAGGGATATAATGATTTATATAAAAAATGGTAGCATAAATACTATAACTAATGGAGTTATAGTTGGAGATATACTAGTAGACGATGGAAAAATAGTTGAGATATCCGATGGGATAGTAGTTCCATTGGATGCTGAAGTTATAGATGCAAAAGGAAAGTTTATATACCCAGGATTTATCGATGCCCACACTCATCTTGGACTATGGGAAGATGGTATGGGAGCAGAAGGTGCTGATGGAAATGAAGAGACTGATCCAATAACACCACAATTAAACCCTATTGATGGTATAAATCCAATGGACAGAACTTTCGAGGAGGCGTATTCTGGAGGGATAACATCAGTATGTGTAACTCCAGGAAGTGCAAATGTAATGGGTGGACAGTGTATAGCCATAAAGACTTACGGTAAAAGAATAGACAAAATGATTATAAAAAATCCAGTTGCATCAAAAATTGCATTTGGAGAAAATCCAAAGACTTGTTATGGGGCTGATGAAAAAGCGCCTCAGACTAGGATGGCTATTGCAGCTATGCTTAGAGAAAATTTAAAAAAAGCTCAAGAATATTTAGAAGAGATTGAGCTTTATGAAAAAGATGAAGATGATGAGAGAGATAGACCAGAGTACGATATAAAATTAGAAGGTCTGCTTCCTGTTTTAAAAAAGGAAATTCCTTTTAAAGTACATGCACATAGAGCTGATGATATTTTTACTGCTATAAGAATAGGAAAAGAATTTGATGTAGATCTAACATTAGATCACTGTACAGAAGGTCATTTAATAGTAGAAGACCTTGTTGAAGAAAACTATCCTGTTATAGTAGGTCCATCGCTTTCTGAAAGATCTAAAATAGAGCTTAGAAATTTAACTTTTGATACTGCAGGAAAACTTTCGAATGCAGGACTTGATGTATGTATTATGACAGATCATCCTGTTATACCAGTTAATTATCTACCAATATGTGCAGGAATAGCTGTCAAACATGGAATGACTAATGAAAGAGCTTTAGAAGCTATAACTATAAATCCAGCAAAGGCAATTGGAATAGATGATAGGGTCGGGTCAATTGAAGTTGGAAAAGATGCAGATCTTGTAATTTGGGATGGGTATCCACTTGAGATAAACAGCAATGTTGTTTGCACAATTATAGATGGAAAAGTTGTTTATAACAATGAAAAAAGTTAACAACGAGAATCATCAAAAACTACTAGATATTTATTAAGTAGTTTTTTGATGATTTTTTTATTTTTACTTAATATTTATATAATAAATTTATTTTATAGAATTAACTCAGAATAGAAACACTAGAGAGGACAGAAAATTGAGTTAAATTATTAAAATTAATTTTACATATTGACAAAATATAATCAAAATATATAATAGTTACTAAAGGGATATACTATTTTTAATGAAGAGTTAATGATCTAAGAAAACGATATCCTAAAGGAATTAAGTAAAAAATCAGATAATATTCAAAAATAGTAGATTAAAAAACTTTATTAAAAAAGATAAAATAACATGTTAATAATAAGACTAATAATATAGGGTACAATTTATTCAATTGTAAATTAAGTATTATTATCTGTCTAAAATCTATAAAAAATACAAAGGAGGAATAAGATTTATGCTACTATTATCAAAAAACGATATCGATAAGGTATTTACTATGAGGGACTCTATTGAAGGTGTAAAAGAAGCGTTTAAATTATTTTCAGAGGGGAAAAGTGAAGTTCCACTAAGAGGTCAAATTCCAGCGCCAAAGCACAGCGGAACATTTTTATCTATGCCTGCATACGTTGAAGATCTCGATATTGCATCATTAAAACTAGTTAATATATTTCCAAAGAATATAGATATGGGTAAACCTTCAGCTCCAGCAACTGTAGTACTAATGGATGGAACAACAGGTGAATTTAAGTCTATTATGGACGGTACATATGTAACACAACTTAGAACAGGGGCTGCTTCAGGAGCAGCATTTGATTTATTAGCTAAAAAAGACTGCAAAAAAGGCGCATTAATCGGAACAGGTGGACAAGCAGCTAAACAGTTAGAAGCAATGATTGAAGTAAGGTGCCTAGATGAAGTAATGGTATATGATATAAATTTCGATAGGACTAAAGCATTCGCTGAAAGAATGCAAGAAGAATTAAAATCATACAACACAAAAATAACAGCGGTGAAAACTTCTGGTGAAGCTGTAACTGATGCAGATTTGATAATTACTGTAACACCATCAGAAAAACCAGTGTTTGACGGAGGCATTGTGAAAAAAGGAGCTACTGTTAGTTGTGTTGGATCTTATCAGCCTCAAATGCAGGAGATGGATCCAGTTATATTAACAAGAGCGACTAAAATATATTTTGACTCAGTAGATGCAGTTCTTTCAGAGGCAGGAGATATACTTATACCACTAGATAATGGAACAATTACAAAAGACGATTTTACAGGGGATCTGGGAGATTTAATACTAGGAAAAATAACTGGAAGAGAAAATGACGACGAAATAATAGTATTTAAAACTGTAGGAATAGGAACACAAGATTTAATAACTGCAAAACATATTTACGACAAAGCGGTAACTTATGGCGTTGGAATAGAGTGGAATTAATTTAAATTAATTTGTATGTTGGGGAGGTATTAGGATGAAAAGTAATCGCGAATATTGGAATGGACCTAAAGCAGCACATAGAAGAGTAATGTTAAAAGCTTCAGGGTATACAGACAACGAGATTAAGAATAAACCTCATATTGGAGTTGCAAATTCATTTATGGAAGGATCACCGGGAAGTGCTCACTTGAGACAAATAACAGAAGCTGTAAAGCAAGGCATTTGGGCAGCTGGGGGTATACCTGTTGAGTTTGGAATTCCAGCGACATGTGGAAATGTTGCCAACGGTGCAGAAGAATTAAAGTACGAACAAGCTGGTCGTGATATAGTAGCTATGTCGATTGAGTTTGTAACGAAAGTTCATCATTTTGATGGTCTAGTTATGGTGGCCTCTTGCGATAACATAATTGCAGGAACGTATTTAGCAGCAGCTAGACTTGATATACCTAGTATGATTGTTACAGGTGGATCGATGCAACCGGGTAACTATCGTGGTAAAAAAGTAGTAGAGGCTGAACTTGATGTTGCAGTATTAAGAGGCGATAGTGAAGAATCACTTGCAGATATGGAAGAGCATGTTTGTCCATCTTATGGAGCGTGTCCTTCGATGGGAACTGCGAATACGATGCAGATGTTAGGAGAAGTATTTAACTTAGTGCTTCCGGGTACTGGTACAATTCCGGCGTCAGATAACCAAAAAATTAGAAAATCTAGAGAAGCTGGAAGCTATTCAGTTGAACTTGTTAGAAAGGGAATTAAACCATCAGACCTAATAACAAGAGAGACTCTGTTAAATTCGATTATGGTAGACATGGCAGTTGCCGGATCTACAAATGCAGTTCTCCACATTTTAAGTATGGCAGTTGAATTAGATATAGATATAACTATGAAAGATTTTGATAAATTGGCTGAGGATATACCATGTATATGTGGAGTTATTCCGAGTGGAGATTATACGGTTGTCGATTTCCACTATGCAGGAGGAATTTCCGTTGTAATGAAGATGCTTGAAGAAAAACTTTACACAGATGTACCTACAATGTTAGGGAATACATGGAAAGATGTTTTAAAAGATGTAAAAGCAGAGAGCACAGAAATTATAAGAAGTTTAGAAGATCCTCTATTTGATGAACCTGGACTTAAAGTTCTTAGAGGTAATTTATCCCCTAATGGTGCAATTGTCAGACCTACTGGAGTACCAAAAGAGATGAAGTACTTTAGAGGAAAAGCTAAGACATTTAATAATGACTTCCATGCGTTAGAGGCTATAGAATCAGGGAATATAGTACCGGGAGATGTAATAGTTATAAGATATGAAGGATGTAAAGGAGCACCAGGAATGAAGGAAGTAATGCTTTCTACAGATGCTCTAGTTGCCAAAGGATTACATACAAGCGTAGGTTTAGTGACAGACGCTAGATTCTCTGGATTTAACTATGGTGCCATAGTGGGTCACGTTTCTCCTGAAGCTTTTGACGGAGGGGTTATAGCCTTAGTTGAAGATGGAGATGTAGTAGTAGTAGATCTTGCAAAAGCAGAAGTAACTTTAGAAGTATCTGACGAGGAACTTTCAAAGAGAAGAGAAAATTGGACTCGACCAGAGCCGAAAGAAACAAAGGGTCTACTTGCTTTATTTGCTAAGAATTGTAGACCGGCAGAAGAAGGTGGGGCTATGCAGCCTTGGTAAAGTATAATTGGTAGCTGCAATTAGAAAAACACGTAATTAAAGACAAGTTTTAAATGAAATATTATATTAGGTCTGACATAAATGTATTTGTAGTCAGGCCTTTTGTTTTAGAAAAAATTTTAATATGTTAAAATAGAAGTAATAAAGTAAAGGGTGGTTATAATTATATGTTTGATAAAGAGATTTCCTTATTAAATAAGCTTGGATTGACAGATTCAGAGGCCAAGGTTTACTTAGCTCTGCTTAGAAATGGAAGTGCATCAGGATATGAGGCAAGCAAAATTTCAGCAGTTCCGCGTTCAAAAATATATAATATACTTGAGTCTTTGACTATGAAAGGCTATATATTATTTGCAGAAGAAGAAAACAACAATAGATATGCTGCTGTACCTATAGATGAAATAGAAAAAAAGGTAAAAAATGAAACTAACGACATACTAGATGAACTTACAACATCTTTAAAAGATTTTCCATCAAATACTGATTTAGATTACCTATGGCATATTCGCCAGAACTCAAATGTATTTGCTAAGTGTAGAGAAATTCTTCAAAGAACTGAGAGTGAACTTTTACTACAGATATGGGAAGAAGATCTACCAAAACTTTTACCAGAGATCAAAAGGCTAGAAGACAAAGGGATAAGAATGGGTATTGTATATTTTAGCAATGATGAAAAATCAGAGGTTCCACTAGAGAAATACTGTAGACATGGATTAGTAGAAGAGAAATTAGAAGAGATGGGTGGAAGATGGATTACACTTGTTTCAGATATGAAAGAAGTAGTATTTGGGCAAATTATAAGCGACTTAACAGTAGAGGTCATATGGACAGAGAGCAGGCCTTTGATAGTATTAGCTGCAGAGTGTGTTAGACACGATATGTACTTTTATAAAAACGCAGACATTTTTAAAGAAGCGATGCAGAAAGAGCTTGGAGAGGATTTCTTAAAAGTTAGAGATATATTTTAATATCGATTTAAGAGATAATAAAAACTTGGCAATGCCTTGATAATTAATAAAAAATAATCAATTAAAATTAATAAGTATTGAGGCTACAATGATTTTAACTATTATATAGATGTAATAGTGTAGTGTGCATTTGCCGCCAATTTGCCACCCTTAATATAAAAAAACAAGAAACGATAAAACAGGAATTGGATAATTGGATAATATAAAAATAATATATTCTGTATTATTAGTGGTACCAAGCTTTTAATATTTTTTTTAAATAATAAAAAGGATTTTTATAAATATAAAGCTAAAACTACTTGACTTTAAATAAAAAAGTAACTATCATAGTATATGTAAGGAAAATAATAAATATAGAAGATCTTCGGGGCAGGGTGAAATTCCCTACCGGCGGTGATAGCCCGCGACCTACCATGGAGTAGTTGATTTGGTGAAATTCCAAAGCCGACAGTAAAGTCTGGATGAGAGAAGAGATTGGAAAAGCTTAAAAACAAGTTATTTTGTTTTAGACTGATTCATATACTCGAAGATAAAGACCTTCGAGTTTTTTATTTTTCCTAATAAATTCAATTAGGGGGAATTACGATGCATAATCAAAACACAGTCAATAGACAGACTTCATTAAAAACTAGAACACTAGTTATGATGGCAATTTTATCTACTATATCATTTATACTTATGTATATAGAGATGCCAATACCAGGTATTTTTCCAGATTTTCTAAAAATAGATATATCTGATATACCCGCAATATTAGGGGGGATGAGTTTTAGCCCTATAGTGGGTGTAGGGATAGTAGTTGTCAAAAATATAGTTCATGCGATAACAGCGACTACATCTGGTGGTGTAGGAGAGATAGCAAATGCTTTAATTGGCGGGGTTTACGTGTTTGTGATTTGCTATATTTACAAGAAAAGTACAGACATCAAGGGCGTAATAGCAGGAATCGTTTTAGGAACACTGGCAATGACTGTTGTAGGGGCTATAGTTAACTATTTTATAACTCTTCCATTTTACGGTCAACTTATGGGACTTGATGCTATAATAAATTTAGGGTCAGTTATAAATCACAGAATAACAGACTTATTTAGCTTTGTAATTTGGATGATAGTTCCATTCAATATATTAAAAGGAACATTGTTGTCAATATGCAGTGTGGTTTTATTTAAGAAAATGGGTCATATAATCAATAACAAATATTAGTATATAATAGTACGATAAATATAAATAAAGAATAAAGAGCTTATCTCAAAAGTATGTATTTGAGATAAGCTCTTTTTAAATGTGTTAAAAAATATAAAATATCAAAAAAATGCTTATTAAACGTTGTTTATATACTGTTTTGTATTAATATGCTTGAAATTGATACTGAAAAAGCGATATATATTTGCATAGCCTATGTGATTTTATTTATATATCGTTATAAATAATTATAAGAAATTAAATTTTTAAATATCTTAAATTAAATATTACTAGAAAAAATAAATGAGCTTATCTTAATTTAATTTAAAGATAAGCTCATTTAGAACAATAAATTTAGTTAAAAAATGAATCTATTTATATATTTAATATTTTAAAGATGAACATATTGTGTGATTGTTGTAAAACTTATTTCTATTTAATTTTATTATATTTCCTCTTCTACAACGTTTTGATGCTCATTTTTAAACTTTTTATTTTTCATATGACCAACAGTCAATACTGGTATGATTACTACAAATATTCCAAGTATTCCAGTATATCCATATCCAATTTGGACTATAGCTGTAAGCCCAAAAAGGGATATAGCCATTGATAATACCATACAACATAAAGATAGAAGACCTCTTCTTACAGTAATGTTTTCTGGAACTTTTATAAGGGTTTCAAATCTTGTAATAGCGCCAAATACACAACTTATACCTGTAGAAATAAACGCGAGTAAAAGTACAATTGTATATACTAAAACTAGCCAATCTTGACCTAACTGTTTACAGATATAAAGAATTGGAAGAGTTTCTCCTGAAGTTCCTGGAAGCCATGCAAATAGCATCATACAGCTTAGAACTATCATTACACTGTTTAGAATGAAACCTACAATAGTTGTATTGTTAATATCTTTATCTGTTTTAAGAGGTTGGGAGACGCTTATAATGATAGACCAGACGATAGCTTGGAATCCAGCGTATTTTAGGCCTAGCCAAAGTGCGTTCCAAATTGATTCAGTTGTGTATCCTGTCGTAGTTAAATTTATAAAATTTCCAGAGTTTGCAGTTATTCCTATGTAGCAGATTAGAGTTAGACAGATAACAATTATAACTGTCATTAGAGTGGAAGCTTTTCTTATAAGATTAGCTCCAAAGATTGTTAGTATGAATAGTATAGTTCCAGTTATTACAACACCTAAATTGTAACTTAAACCAAAGTCGCTAAATAGAGCAGCAGCACCTGCTATTGATCCACCTGTTGCAAGTAGTACTATAATTATATAGCAGACTTCGAATACAATAGAGAGAACTTTATCGTAAGGCTCATATAGTTTTTTAGATAGTGTTCTATAATCGTATGCGTTATAGTTTCTAGCCATCAACATTGTTTCTCTATAAACTAAAGCTATGATTCCAATAATTAAGATTGGCATCCAAAGTGTGTACCAACCTTCTTTAACAAAGAAATTCATTGTCTGATTACCTGTAGCAAAGCCCCCACCTACATGAGCGCCAAACCAAACTGAAGCAACACCAAAAACACCTTTCCAATTAACTTTAGAACTTGATGGATCTAAGTTATTGCTTTTCATTATAAACATCTCCTTTGTTATAATTATATTCATCTTTGTTGTTATTATAACAACAATAAGGCCGCCAGTCTATCAAATGGAACAATTTGTAATAAACAGATTGCAGAATATGGGTTCTGAAAGCCTATAGATGGGATTTACAAAAACATAAAAAATCAACTTGCAGATGAATAATATAATTTATTGTTTATTTAAAGGTGTTTACAATTAGAGAATATCAGTATATTTCTACAAGTTGATATGGCTTTGGATAGTGAAGTAAAGATCGATTAGAGTCCTAAAAATAATTATTAATATAGCTTTTTATAACTTTGCTTAGTGTGAAATTTCAGCGGTCAGCTCAACATAACTTTTGGAGACTACACATCTGTCATCAGATGACTGGTATATGATATCTGTTACACATCCATTTACTTGTATTGCATTTTCACTCGTGTAATCACATAGTAATATAATTGTGCCTTTAAAAGGAGCCTCTATTCCTTCTACTCTTATTTCCTCATTTAAATTCGTTGTCGAATAACAAAAGTTATATAGTATTTTACCAGTTACAAGTAATTTAACTCCATTTATACTATTTGGAGATGTTGAATTACATCTTATAGAGTTTATTGGTTTCCAATCTGATATAATCAAATCTCCGTTCATCCAATTTACATGATCAATATCTGGAAGCTGTTTTGGTATACAAGTAGAATTATCAAAAATAAATTGTCTTTTATAGCTTAGATTGATACTTATTTCTATTATATTTGAATAACATATATGTGCTCCTACATATCCGTTCGGCAAAATGTAGTTGTATGTTGTACTAGAGCTACTTTGAATAATACCACTGCAATCAGATGTTAAAATTCGTACTTGATATTCAACTACTATGCTTTGACCAACGCCAATATTACCCAAGTTTACGCCATAATTTAAGTTTACGTTTTCTATAACTGTTCCATTTATAGTAAATGTACCATTTATTAAACTAGTGGAATTGGGGTTGTTGTCTTCTAGTAGAACGTCATATGCTTCTAAATGACTATTATTTTCTAAAAGTATAGTGTATTTTATAATATCATTTAATGAAGCGCTGTTTGAACTAGAGCTTTTACTAACTTGGATATTGTTGTCATGGATCATTATAGTTAGTGGGCTAGCTGTTACCTTTCCATTAAAAGCATTATCCTTGTCATTGGAGTTGTAATTATAAAAAACGGTAATATTAGTAGTCATAGCATTGCAATTCTCATCAGAACTTACAACCTCGACATTAAAAGTTATTAATTTTTTACCTTTAGGCTCTATAGTTCCAGTTTCAATACCTGAAACTATATTAGCATCTTTATATTCAATAGAATCAATTTTTACACTTCCATCTACAAACTTAAAACATGGATTGAGTTTATCAATTACAACAGCGTTATCTATGGTTGTTTTGCTTTTATTGTATACTGTTAGATTGTACTGTATTATATGTCCTACAACTGCATGATTTGTTGAGACATTTAATAGCAATGAAATCCTTGGATCAACTACACTAGGGTCAAACATATTATTATCTCCACCTTTCCTAATATATGTATACGTTCAGGGGCAGTAGGTTATTATTATTTTATTTGAATAGTATTTTTAAAAGCTTAAAAATTATTATAAGCGCAGACTGGAGTGCAGATTAAGGTGAAAATTAAATCACAGAAATGATCGAGAAAATAGTTAAATAAATAACTAATAAAAACATATGATAAATATAATGAAAAAAATAATTTAATATTTAACAATGATATTTACTTGCTAATAGATTTGAATTTATAACAACATTATAATAACAGTATAAGAACTTTATAATACATGGATATTATTATATAATAATTAATATAGCAATAAATGAGCACAATAATTAAAAGTTGATATAAATAATGGAGATGGGCAAATGTATAAAGTGTACCTTAAAGATGAGGAAGAAACGAAAAGCTTTGGATACAAACTTGGTGAGATAGTTAAAAAAGGGAGTATAATATGTTTGTTGGGTGATTTAGGTGCAGGAAAGACTACATTCACACAGAGCCTTGCAAAAGGTCTTGGTGTTTGTGATTATGTAACAAGCCCGACATTTACAATAGTTAACGAATACGACGGAAGAATTCCGTTGTATCATTTCGATGTGTATAGAATTGGAAGTAGTGAAGAAATGTACGATATTGGTTATGATGAATATATAAACTCAGATGGAGTGTGTATAATCGAGTGGGCAAATCTAATAGAAGATATCGTGCCAGAAGAGCGCTTAACTATAGAACTAAAATATGTAGAAGACGGAAGAGAAATGATACTAACTCCAAAAGGAGAAGAGTATACTAGGATTGTTGAGGAGTTGTTAAAATAATGAAGGTCTTAGGAATTGATACATCTTCTATGGCGGCTAGTATAGCAGTAATAGAGGATGATAAACTTATATGTGAATTTGTGGTTAATGATACAAAGACGCATTCGCAAAAACTTATGGTAATGATAGAAAATATGCTTAAAATTTCTGATATAGATATAAATGATATAGATTTATTGGCAGTTTGTATAGGACCGGGATCGTTTACTGGAATAAGAATAGGTGTGTCTACAGCGAAAGCTATTTCTCATGTAAACGATGTGCCTATAGTTGCTGTAAATTCATTAGAATCACTAGCAGAAAATGCAAGTCTAACTAAAAAAAATATTGTACCTATTCTAGATGCTCAGAAGAATCAAGTTTACTCTGCAGAGTATAAATACAATATGACTGATAAAGATGATAGTTTAAACGTTAAAAAAGATATTGAGATAAAAGAAGTAGACGCATTAGTTGAAGAGATAAAGAATAGCGATGAAGAGTACGTTATTTTAGGTGAAGCGGTGTATAAGTACTTAGATAAATTTAAGAATATTGAAAACGCAACAGTTTGCGATAGTATATACAATGTTTCAAAAGGAAGTAGCCTTTGTTTATCAGCCATAAATAAATATAAACTAGGAAAAGATATATATAATTGCTATGATATAAAACCAATGTATATAAAGAAATCTCAAGCAGAAATACAATATGAACAGAAAAATAAAGAGGTATAAATATGATTGATGGTAAGCTTAATAATAATGATAAGTTTAGTGGGTTAGATAATAGAGATAATGGTTTAGGCAATAAAAATAAAGCGTTGATTGAAAACGATGGATTGATATTAGTAAAAATGACACAAAAAGAAATATGCGGTGTGTTTGAAGTAGAGAGAGACTGTTTTGAAGACTTCTGGAGTAGAGAATCATTTACAAAAGAGCTATCAAATAACTTGGCACATTTTCTAGTGGCTAAAATTGGAGATAAAGTTGTGGGATATGTAGGAACATGGTTTATTTTAGACGAATGTCATATAAACAGTATTGCTGTCCACAATGACTATAGAGGTAGAAAAATTGGCGATAGACTCATGAAAGAACTTATAGTGCTTTGTGAAGAAAATCAAATTGTGGCGATGACTCTTGAGGTTAGAAAGTCAAATACTGTGGCTCAAAATTTATATAAAAAATATGGATTTAAAATTGCTGGTATTAGAAATGAATATTATTCAAATAATCGAGAAGATGCAATAATAATGTGGAATCAGTTAAAAGAGGTGTAATAATGAAGGATATTATAACATTGGCTATTGAGAGTAGTTGTGATGAAACTGCAGTAGCCATTTTAAAAAATGGAAGAGAAGTTCTAGCAAATATCATCTCTACGCAAATTGAAACGCATAAAAAATTTGGTGGAGTTGTACCGGAAGTAGCTTCTAGAAAACACGTAGAGAATATAGATATAGTAGTTCAGGAAGCTTTAGATAAAGCTGAAGTTGGATTTAAAGATATAGATGTTGTAGCTGTTACATATGGGCCTGGTCTTGTTGGAGCACTTTTAGTTGGACTTTCTTATGCAAAATCTCTTGCATTTACTTTAGGAATACCTCTAGTAGGAGTAAACCATATTGAAGGACATCTCAGTGCAAATTATATTGAGCACTTAGAACTAAAACCTCCTTTTATAACTCTTATAGTGTCTGGTGGGCACACTCACTTGGTTGAGGTAAAAGACTACGGTAGATATGAGATACTTGGAAGAACTAGGGATGATGCATCAGGAGAAGCATTTGATAAGATTGCAAGGGCGATGAATCTCGGATATCCTGGTGGACCTATTATAGACAAGCTTGCTAAAAAGGGCAATAAGGATGCAATTGATTTTCCTAGAGCTTATATAGATGACAGCTACGATTTTAGTTTTAGCGGTCTGAAGTCTTCAGTTCTTAATTATCTAAATGGTAAGAAAATGAAAAATGAAGATATCGTAGTTGAAGATGTAGCTGCATCTTTTCAAGAAGCTGTTGTAGAAGTTCTCTCAAATAAAGCTATAAAGGCAGCTAAAGACAAAGGATACGATACTATAACATTGTCCGGTGGGGTCGCCGCAAACTCTAGACTTAGAGAAAAAATTGTGGAACTTTCTAAGGGAATAGAAATCAATATAAAGTATCCGCCACTTATACTATGTACTGACAATGCTGCTATGATTGGATGCGCTGGTTATTATAACTATATAAATGGTGTTCGCAATGATATGAGTTTAAACGCTGTCCCTAATCTTAAAATAGGGGAAAGATAAGTATAAAAAAAAATTTACTTTTAAAGATAAAAATGATCAATTAAAACCCTTCCGAGAGTAAAAATTTTAAATCCCTCAGGAAGGGTTTTATCTATATTAAGATCTCCATTGGGTTATAGTTGTAGGACGTTATATGTGTCGGAGGGTTTCACCCCAAGACATTAAGAATCCATCATGTGCATTATCTAGATAAGATACTTCTAGTATATTTATAATGGAGTCTATAGAATAATCTTTAGTCTTAATCTTTGTTTCTAGACTTTTAAAAATATTATCTATATGTATATCTATTTCTTCAAAAAATAACTTATGCTTACAAATATATTTAATTCCAGAAAGATCATCATTTATTAGATATTGCCCAATTATATCCAAATAAAGAAATAGGTCTTTGCTATTTTGAATATCTTTTACTAATTCTATTCTTTTGTTATTGCTTTCTACTATGTTTCCAGTGGAAATTTCATTAATAGTCTTTATATACATCTAATACCCCCATTATAGATAAAAAAGATTAAAGTATACACTATCTTTTATCTCAAATACACTAATATTAAACTTTATAATCTTTAGTAATACAAAAATACAAAATCCAATTAAGGCAAAAAGTATTGCAAAAAAAATTAATTGAATCGTATTTGGAATAAAATATACAACATCGAATATATGTTCTGTGTAAATTATATACCTTTACTAATACATTTTCAATAGGGATTAAAAAAATATACAAAAAAATCCATTTTACAATGGATTATATTTTTGATTATATGTGATTAAAGCTTCGTGTGAATCTATTTTATAACCTAATTTTTCTTTAAAATCATTTATCATTTGTATTGTCCACTTATCTTTTTTCTCTTCGGACATCTTATGTAAAAAACCAGCTATTCTAAGATGCCTAGGAGTCAAAGTCCAGAAATTGAGAGTTTTATTTAAAAAACTAAACCTCTGTCTAAGTGCAATCTGGGAGATAGGTTTTACACCATTTTCATTTTTTGAAGTAGGTTTTGTCTTAATAAAGTATTCGGACTCTTGGTTGAAATCATAAGACAAACTAGTAGTTAAATGTTCTAAACATTCAGGACTCATAAGTTTGTAGTATGTTCTTTGTCTCTTAGCTTTATTTGCTAGGTCAATAAATATATCATCGACAATTACTTCTTTACCATTATCAACAACAATATTATTTTCAAAATCGACATCTGAAACTTTTAGATATCTAAGATTGTGAAGGCTTAGTTCAGTAAAACCACAGAAAACAGAGTAAACTATAAATCTATCCTGATAATTAATTAAACTATTGCATATATCAATAATTTCCTTTAGAGTAGGATATTCAAAAAGATTTTTTTCTATGTTGACTGGATTTATACATTTAAAAGATATATCTAAATTTAATTCATTCATAAGCTTAGTAAGTATGCTTGTTTTAGTCGCGCTAGTTTTATATCTGTCTTTCCCAAGGGTATCATTTACAAAATTTTCAGTATCTTTAGACGTTAAATTTACTGCGATATAACAATTTTCTTCAGTTATAAGTTTATTATCCTTATTTAAAAAATGTATAAACTCAGAATACATTTTTGAGGCTATAGTCTTATCCCTTGGAGACCAATCTTCTATTAAATTTTCAATTTCTTGTTGATTTAGAAGGTTATATTTCATAAAGACACTCCTTTATATATTTACATTCGTATGTTAAATCATTTCTCAAAAGTTATATTTCATTTCTAAACTAATTTGATGTTTAGAGTAAGCGGTTATCCTTTTCTAAACTAAAGTTTATTTTTAAATGCTTTAAGATCGATTTATAAAATAACTTGGTAGGTAAGCTGTAGATAATTTATAAAAAATAGTTTGTTATTTTATAAAACACATTTCTTAATAACTAATTAATACTCAATAATATAAATTATTGTTTAAATCATGTCTTTATTATAGAAATTATATGAAGTTATGTCAATTGAATATAAAATCAAATAATTTAAATTAATTAACTTTAAATGGATAAATTGTAAAAAAATATTGACATATTTTCAAATTATTGATAATGTATATGAAAATATGTTAATTTAAATTATGGGGATGAACTACTTCAGAGTTTCTAGAGGAGAAAATTTAGCAGACGACTTAAACTGAATAATTCTAGATCTTGAAAGTTTGATTAGTCATACTAAAATTACAGACAATTAAAAAAAGGTACTGCACTTAATGTAATTGGGTTTGATTGTGATAAATATCCTAAAATATAAAATACTTTTATGCCACATATATTGTTAACATTAGGAATTATATATAGTATTTGGATTCAAGGTGTCTCTCCTGGATCAGTATTACAAGGATTATTATGTGCTGGGTCATCTATGGGATTGTAAGATACATTTAAACCATTTAATCAAAACAACTAATAATTTTCTTTAAAATTAGGAGGAATAAAAATGGAACAAATAGGATCAGAGCTTATAAATTTAGGGGTTGTAAGTGTAATAGCATACCTTCTACCTAGCAATATTTTTTCAGAAAAAAAGGAAGATAGAGATTTATATAGACAAAGTGTAGATACCTTTACGGAAGTCTCTAGGCAGTTCGCTGATAGCATTCAAGGGCCTAGTTCTAGAATTGAAAATGTAGTAAAGGGCACCGAGAGAATAGAGCAAAAACTAGATAATCTTATAAATAGTAGGGAGGAATAAATTATGAAAATATGTATAACAGTAGGACATAGCATCCTGAAAAATGGTAATTGCACAAGTGCAAGTGGGGTAGTGAATGAATATCAATACAGTAAAGCTTTAGCTCCAGTCTGTACAGTTTAAATGATAAGAGTACATATAGTTTACATGTGAAAATTGTAAAAGAGATTTAATAGTATATAATAGAATGAATCCAACGCTTGTAGTACATAGACAAGAAAAAGTAACTTGCTTTAATTGTAAAAATATAACAATAGATCCAAAAACAGAGGAAAATTCGCAACTCTTCCCGAAAGAATATAAAAAGAGCAAAAAAAGTCTGTGTAAAAGCTTCTGGATGATAATGTTATATGAGGAGTTATTTTTACAAAAATGAAAGGAAAAATATAATTTATGAAAAAATTTTCGTATGAAATTTATCCCAATAATATTTGCAAAAATAATATAAAATAACTAATGTAAAGAACAATATAAAGTTAGTAAAAAATGAACTTTAAATTTATATTGATAGACTATATCAAATAAAAAATAAATTAATAAACCTTAGTAAAGAGGTACAATTGGGGTGAATGATGAATATAATATTAACTGATGTAATATTGTTAATTATTGGAGTAATAATTGGTGGGTTACTGGAATATAGATATAAAAGATTGTATAATATCGAAGTTGAAAAAACGACAAAAGAAGTCATAGAATTAAAAGAAGAAATTAAGAAATATGTTGAAAAAATAGAAGTATTGCAATAAACTATTAAAGTATCCAGCAAAAACAATATCCCATTAGTCAAAAAGAAGAGAAACTTTAATAGATAATAATAATTTATAAGGAGTGATTTTTATTCGAAAAAAGATATTGTGGGTCTTAGTTAGTACGTTACTATTTCTATTAGTAACGGTGACGATATACGCGGAAACAGATACATCAGTAAAAAAAGTGGATGATGAGATGTTTAAAAAAGGACAAACACATATAGTCTCAGAAGTAAGTGCTGTTTTACAAAAGGGTTTAAATGAGTACAAAAATAGTGAAGAATATAAACTTTTTAGGGTTAGAGAAGATCTGGAAAAAGAACTTGGTGTAGATATAAAAAAAATAGAGCCTATAGTTTGTGAGATTACTTACTATTCGAGTCTAGCTTGTGAAAATGGGCCTTATGGATTAAAAACTGCTTCAGGTGTTGATATGAATAGTAAGACTGTGGCAAATAACTTCTTGGATTTTGGAACTGATTTATATATAAATGGCCATGGACATAAAGTGGTTCAAGATACAGGAAATAAGAGATACTTTGGGACTGTAAATAGATTTGATGTGTATGTTCCAAGAAATAATAATGAGAGTGAATCCTCGTATTATAATAGAGTAAACAATATGGGAAGAAAAACTACAACAGGATATATAATTGTAAAAGATTAATTGTGGATGAAATATAGAATAATACAGAAAATTAAAGTAACAATAAACTATTTAAATGCAGAATAATACTATTAGAGTGAATATAAATGATAAATGTAAAAATAGAATTAACAAAAGAAAAATGTTAGCAAAGTTATCATGTTTGATTTTAATTATAATCCATATAATAAGAAGTAAGAATAAGTATAGAGTAAGTAAAAATTAAGTATAAATTTATAGAATTGATTTAAATTTCATAAAATAAATGATTAATGTAACAATAAAAATAAAAAGTGATTTAAGTAATAATTTAGCCAAGATAAATACATGTAGAATACACATTTTAAAATATATAAATCATATAAAAAGCCGGTTTCTTAACGATATAAGGAACCGGCTTTTGTTTATTTCTCAGAAATATATACAGATAAATCTAATTCATTTCCTTTACAATATTGGCAGCCCATTTTTTAGATAAAACCCTCGGAAGTCCAAATGCAAGCTTTATTAATTCTTCTGAATACGTCAGTAAAAATAAAATGTATATAGGGTATCCACTAAATGCTGCAAAGAATGTAAGCGGTAAAGCGGCAAACCATATACTAGCCTGCTCTAAAATAAGTGCGTATTTAGTATCTCCGCCACTTCTAAGTATACCTATAATCATTAGGGTGTTAAATGCTTTAAGTGGCATCAATATACCTAAAATAAGGAATATTTTTATGATATTAGGAGCTAACACATCAGTTACATTGAACATTTTTAGCAAAAATGGTACATTTATAATCAAAAGCCCGCCCATAATAATCCCTGCTATAATAACTAAGATAGAGAATTTTTTTGCATACTCTAGAGCCTTTTTTATATTGTCAGCACCAAGCTCATTTCCAAGCATAATTCCTCCACCTGAAGCTATACATACGCAAGTCATTATAAAGAAGTTACCAGTAGTAGTGGCTATCTGACTGGATGCTATTGCGGAGGTTCCAGCCTTTGAATATGCAACAGCGTATAAAACTGTTCCAAAAGCCCACGCTGAGTCGTTTAAGAAGATCGGTATACTTTTTGATAAAAATTTACTTGTAAAGTCTTTAGTTATAGATTTAATATTTGTAAATCCAAATCTAAGTGCATAATTTTTTTTATAAATGTATACATAAAATAATAATAATATTATTTCAACCATCCTTGCTATAACAGTAGCTAGAGCAGCTCCCTTAACACCAAGGTTAGGCATTCCTAAGTTTCCGAAAATAAGGCCGTAGTTTAAGATAATATTTGCAATAAGTGCGAATAAACTACATATCATACCAAGTTTTGGATTTCTAATACTTCTAGATCCAGTGCTAAATACAGTACTTATCGCAATAAGCGGATAAGAAAAAATAACAATACTGAAATAATCCTTACATATTCTTACTACTTCTTGATCGTATGAGAAAATGTGTATTATCAATTCTGGTTTTAATGATACTGGAATCAAAAATAATAAAGAAAGAACTAGTGCAAATCCGCAACTTAGTCCTACAACTTTTTTTATATTATTTGTATCTTCTTTACCATAGAACTGTGAAATAAATACACTAGCACCACCAGTTACACCGGATAAAGACATATTAAATAAAAAGAATACTTGATTTGCAATACCTATTGATGCAATTGAGGTTTCTCCCAAACCACTTACCATTACAGTATCAATAACATTTACAGATGCAGAAATTAAGTTTTGGATAATTATTGGTATACATAAGAAAAATAAAATCTTATAGAACTTTTTATTTTCTTCAGTTATTGATAGTCCTAAATTCAATAAATCACCACTTTCATATTGGTTTAAAGTGCTGTAGAATAATCTAATATTTAGATATATTGATAAAAATTCACATATATGAATTTGGCTTGTTAAACGAAAATCAATATTATATTAGTTTTTCCCATTTTTCGTACAGAGAAGAAAGCTTTTCTTCATTGTTGTGTTTTTCTTGATTTACATCTTTAGCTTTATCTGGATTAGAGTAGACCTCTTCTTGACAGAGCATCTCATCTAAGTATTCTATTTGTTTTTCTAAGTTCTCGATTTCTTTTTCTATATTCTGTCTTTCAATTCTCGATCTCTTCTCAATTTCTCTTTGCTCTCTCTGTTTTCTTTTTTCATCTTTTATTTGAGTTTTAGTTTTTTCAGGTTCTTCTTCAACTACACTCATTTCGGACATTTGTCTCTTCTTATCTACATAGTAGTCGTAGTTTCCTAGGTATTCAGTTATTCCTTCTTCATCTAAAACCAGTATTTTACTGGCGATTGTATTTATAAAGTATCTATCGTGAGATATTGTAAATATTGTACCAGTATAACTTGAAAGTGCTTCTTCTAGTACATCTTTTGAGTCTATATCCAAGTGATTGGTAGGCTCATCTAAAAGAAGTAAGTTGGCATTTGATAGTATCATCTTTAGTATTGCGACACGAGATCTTTCGCCACCACTCAATGTAGAAATTTTTTTAAAAACATCTTCATCTTTAAATAGGAAAGCACCTAACATACTTCTTATAGAGGTTTGGGTTAAGTGAGTGTTGTTTTCCCAAATCTCATCTATTATAGTATTATTTAAATTTAGAGTTTTTTGCTCTTGATGGAAGTATGCAACGTGTACATTGGTTCCGAATTTAACTGAACCCGACAATGGTTTTAGTTCGTTGTCTATTATCTTAAATAGAGTAGATTTTCCAATACCATTCGCACCTATAAGAGCGATTTTTTCTCCGCGATATACATCTAAATTAAGATCTTTAAATAAAACTCTTTCTCCATAACCCATAGATATATCTCTTAAAGCAAGTACATCGTTTCCACTTTGGACAGATGGAGAAAATCTGATACGAGCTTTTTCTCTTTCAGCATCAGGTTTGTCGAGCAAATCGACTTTATCAAGAGCCTTTTCTTTACTTCTAGCTCTTTTTAAGTGTTTTTCTCTACCGTAAGCCTTAAGTCTATCTATTGACTCCTCTTGCTTTTTAATTTCTTTTTGTTGATCATCGTATTTCTTTTGTTCTATTTCTTTCTCTGTCTTTGAAGCTACAATAAAGTCGGAGTAGTTTCCGTTGTAAAGCTTAAGCTTCTTATTATTCAGCTCAAATATCCTGTTAACTGTTTGATCTAAGAAATATCTATCGTGCGATATTGTCAAAACAGTTCCTTTATACTGCCTTAAAAATAATTCTAACCACTCTATAGCATCTGCATCTAAATGGTTAGTAGGTTCATCTAGTAGCAGTAGTGTAGGTTTATTTAGTAGCAATTTACTTAAAAGAACCCTAGTTTTCTCGCCACCTGAAAGTACATTGATCTGTTTGTCAAAGTCAATATCGTTAAATCCTAAACCTTTAAGGACCCCTTTTGCTTCAGATTTATATCCATATCCATTTAAATCAGAAAATAGCTCAAGCTTGTGCGAGTATTCATCCATTAATTTTTCTAAAATAGTAGAGCTAGATTTTACACTTTCTTCGGCTATTCTATTTTCTAAATTTCTAAGTTCTTTTTCCATATTTATCAAATCATTAAAAACTTCTAAGACTTCTTCTAATATAGTATTGTTTGAGTTAAAATTAGTATTTTGTTCTAAATAACCAATTTCACAATCTTTAGAGGTATAAATATGGCCAGTATCGTACTCATAAATGCCAGCGATTATCTTAAATAATGTAGTTTTTCCAGTACCGTTGACTCCAACAACACCGACTTTGTCCCCTTCATTTACTGTAAAATCTACATTTTTAAATATTGACTCTATGCCAAAATTTTTGCTAAGATTGTTACATGATAAAACAATCATAAAATTTCCACCTCCTTGAACTATCTAAAATTATAATATTTTGATATAATATAATCAAGCTTATATATATTAGTTTTGATCAATGAAACGATTTAAATAAAGAAATAGAAATTTGTAAGAAGGAGTGATTGTGTGACTAACAAAAATATATCAATGGCAGTTATACGAAGATTACCTAAGTACCATAGATATCTTGGTGACTTATTGGATAGAGATATACAGAGAATATCTTCAAAGGAATTGAGTGATATCATAGGGTTTACTGCGTCACAAATAAGACAAGACTTAAATAATTTTGGGGGATTTGGCCAACAGGGTTATGGATACAATGTTGAAGCTCTATACACTGAGATTGGCAAGATACTAGGTTTAGATAATAAGTACAATGCGATACTTATTGGGGCAGGTAATTTAGGACAAGCAATAGCAAATTATTCGGGATTTAGAAATGCAGGTTTTGAGATAAAAGCACTTTTCGATGCAAATCCAAGAATAATAGGGCTTAAGATTAGAGAATTCGATGTTTTAGATCCAGATATTATTGAAGACTTTATTAAAGAGAACAATATAGATATAGCAGTCATGTGTATACCTAAAAACGGTGCACAAGAGGTTATAGATAGAGTAATTAGAGCGGGAATTAAGGGAGTTTGGAATTTTGCACCTATAGATTTGGAAGTTCCAGAAGGTGTTATAGTAGAGAATGTTAACTTAACAGAGAGTTTGTTTACACTTTCATACCTTATGAAGGAAGAAAACTAATATAATTAAAAAGACTAATTTCTATAATAAAAAAAGACTGATTTGGGATTTTCCTAAATCAGTCTTTTTAATAAACTATTCTCCTTGAGGAGCGTCAACTGGACATACGCCAGCGCAAGATCCACAATCTATACAAGTATCTGCGTCTATTACGTATTTATCATCTCCTGCTGATATACAGCTAACTGGACATTCAGCCTCACATGCTCCACAGCTTATACAAGCGTCAGTAATTTTATATGCCATCTTGAAATCCTCCTTGATATGTATATTTTATATTCAATAGTATTATAACAAATATCTTTCGATATAACAATCATATTTATTTTAAATTTAATTGTAAAAAGAAGTTTACTATTTACGAATATTTGGAAAATTTTAACTAAAATTTTTAAAACTTCTTAAAGCTATTTATTTGTAGAATATGCTTATATTATGTAGTATTCAATAGAATAAAAAGCACTGGATTTAAGTGTTTTGGAGCCTATTTAAGGTGGTTTTTATTCATTATATGCAATGGGTAAAAATAATAAATCTATTTAAAGAAAAAACAAAATATTCAGAAAAGGTTTAATAATAAAAATAAATAATGAATTAAAGTTAAAAAATAAACTTGAAATTTGATATACTAATATTGGGAAAAGTATGCTATAATCTAAGTGTGAACTCGGGAAATGGTTTTTCTGAGTATGGCGAGTACATATAACAATAATATATTTAAGGGGGCTTTCAAAATGTCAGTAAAAGATTTAAACGTTTTTGAAATGGCACAATCTCAAGTTAAAAATGCATGTGATAAATTAGGACTTGAGCCAGAAATCTACGAAACACTAAAAAATCCTATGAGAGTATTAGAAGTAAATTTCCCAGTTAAAATGGATGATGGAAGAGTAGAGACAATTACTGGATACAGATCTCAACATAATAACGCTTGTGGACCATATAAAGGTGGAGTAAGATTCCATCCAGCTGTTGATTTAGATGAGGTGAAAGCGTTATCAATATGGATGACATTTAAATGTGGAGTAGTAGGAATACCTTATGGTGGAGGTAAAGGTGGTATAACTTTAGATCCATCTAAATATTCTGATGCAGAATTAGAGAGAATAGCAAGAGGATATACTGCAGCGATAGCTCCAGTTATAGGAGAAAAAATAGATATACCAGCTCCAGATGTTAATACTAACGGTAAAATAATGGCTTGGATGGTTGACGAGTTCGCTAAAGTTACAGGAGAATTCCAACCAGGAGTATTCACTGGTAAGCCAGTAGAATTCTACGGATCATTAGCTAGAACTGAAGCTACAGGTTTCGGTGTTGCTAAGATGGCATTATTAGCTGCTGATAAATTAGGAATAGATTTACATAACGTAACTGTTGGTCTTCAAGGATGCGGTAACGTTGGTAGTTATGCAGGTAAATATATAGAAGAGTTTGGTGCTAAAGTAATAGCAGTAGAAGACCACACTGGTAATATCTACAATGCTGATGGTATAGACATGAAAGCTTTATTAGCTTACAATGCTGAACACAAATGTATAAAAGGATTCCCAGGTGCTGAAGCTTCTGATATAAGAGTTTTAGAGAGAGAAGTTGACATATTAATGCCATGTGCTCTTGAAAAACAATTAAACGAAGAAACAGCTCCAAAAGTAAAAGCTAAATTAGTTTGTGAAGGTGCTAATGGACCAACAACTCCAGAAGCTGATAAATTCTTCTTCGATAACGGAGTAACTTTAGTTCCAGATATACTAGCTAATGCTGGTGGTGTTACAGTTTCTTACTTCGAGTGGGTACAAAACTTACAAAGATACAACTGGACATTTGAAGAAGTTCAAGAGAAGCAAGTTGCTTCAATGACTAAAGCTTTCAACGCTATATGGGACTTAAAAGAAGAGTTTGGTGTTGATATGAGAACTGCTGCATTCATGATGTCAATCAAGAGAGTTGCAGATGCTATGAAATTAAGAGGATGGGTTTAAGATTTAGTTCGTTAAATTAAATATCCTTATATATAATAAAAGGCGAGTTATTTTAACTCGTCTTTTTTGTGTCTACTATTGTGTTATTTACGTATAAACATATTTATTACAATGCTTAAGTATATTTATACTAATATTTAAAATCTTATTATCTTTTAGATTATTATTCTTTAAATGAGTAGATTTTATAAGTCTAATTTTATGAAAAATATATTGGTATATTATGGAAAAATTTAACGGCTTATTAATTGATAAAACAAAAAAATACACAATTCCATTGTGTATTTGTTGGGCTCTTATATCTAAAATATTTAAGCATAGCTTTACTTTTATATACCCATAAGATATAATAAAATAGATGATGTATATTTAGAAATTGAGCTATCTGAATAATTAATTGGGCGAATTAATTATTCTATACTACTATACAAGATTAATAATAACAATATTACATAATATAAGGATACTATAAATATTGAAACTTTTGATTACAAAATAGTTACAATTAAATTAGTATCCATTATCTTGGACAAGCTCTTAAATGTACTCATGAAAAAGACATTTACATATGTCAATTTTAGGAGGAATATAATGAGGAAGAAAATTTTTGCACCAGTCTTTGCTACAGCAGTAGCTTTATCGGCAAGTATAGTTTCTTATGCAAATCCTGCAGATTATTCACAACAAAATCAAGACGTAGAAAAGATAGATATGACAGAAACACAAGAATACCAGGATGTAAGATTTAAAACTGCAGTGGTTAAAGATGGAGTAGCAGTAAACGTAAGAAATGAGCAAGTAGACGGACAAGTACAAAATGTTGCCTATTCTGGTGATAGCTTTAAGGTTCTAGGTAAGCAGGGAGAATGGCTTAAGGTAGAAAATGGATCACTAGAAGGTTGGATGTCAGCTAAATATTTAGACCTAAAGGAATGTGACGGATATGTTGATGCTAGCAAACTAAACTTTAGATCGGAAGAAGGAACTGATTCTGAAGTCTTTGAGGTGTTAGACTATGGAACTGCGATTACAGTTTTAGAGGACAATGGAGAATGGTTAAAAGTTAAACATAACGAGCAAGAAGGTTATGTATACTCAAAATATGTAACTGATAAATCTCCAATAGTTGATGAATACAATGCTGGAGTTGATTCTACACAAAAGACTGTACCTGAGTTACAAAACAAAGGAACAGAAGAGAACGGATCTGCTCAAGTAAAAGGTACTGAATCAAATGGAACAGAAGAAAATGTAACTGAATCAAGTGATGCGGACACTAACACAAATTCAGAAAATAATGAATCAGCAAATAATGGATCTAAATCATCAGAGGAAGAATCTAGCAATTCATCTTCAGATGTCCCAGCAGCTAGTTCATCATCAGTGCAATCAGTTCTTAACCTAGCGTACTCAAAACAAGGGCTTCCATATGTATGGGGAGCAGAAGGACCTAATAGTTTTGACTGTTCTGGATTTACTAAGTATGTGTTCAATAACTCTGCAGGAGTATCTATTCCAAGAACTTCAAAGGAGCAAGCTAAATTTGGACAAACTGTTAGCAAATCAAACTTACAGCCAGGGGATATGGTATTCTTTACTACAGATGGCTCTGGGCAAGTAAGCCATGTTGGTATATATGTTGGTGGAGGTAGTATGATACATGCGCCATCTTCAGGTAAGAATATTAAAGTGACAAGTATTGAGTCAGATTACTACACTCAAAGATTTGTGACAGCTAAGAGAGTTTTATAAAAGTGATAAGTTCATCTGTTTAATAGATGGAAATATCAACCATATATAGTTTGAATAAGTAAATAATTTAAATAGTAAATAATTTAATATATAATATAGTAGTGTATAACACCCCAAAGATAAACGAAGATATTTTGGGGTGTTTTTTATTTATCAAACCCTCGACCTATATTGACATTATCTTAAATAAATGATAAGCTACTAGCAGTATAAAAAAGTACAAAAATAACTTTTAATTTTAGTCCAGAGAGGCTAAAAAAGGAGGAAAATATGAAATCAAGAAACTTGATCCAACCAGAAGATTTTTCTATAGAGGAGATTAATCAATTATTAGAGTTAGCTCAAAAAATAATTGATAACCCATCAAAATATTCACTTGCATGTGAAGGGAAATTGCTCGCAACACTATTTTTCGAGCCATCTACAAGAACAAGACTTAGTTTTGAGTCAGCTATGTTTAGATTAGGCGGAAAAGTTGTGGGATTCTCAGATTCTAATTCATCATCTACTACAAAAGGTGAGTCGCTTGAAGACACTGTTAGAACAGTTTCAAACTATGTTGATCTAATTGCGATCAGACATCCTAAAGAGGGAGGGGCTTCAATTGCCTCAGACTACTCTGAAGCACCTGTTATAAACGCAGGAGACGGAGGAAATCAACATCCTACACAAACCCTAGCAGATTTGCTTACAATAAAATCATTAAAAGGAAGCTTAGATAACCACACAGTAGGACTTTGTGGAGATTTAAAATACGGAAGAACAGTACATTCTCTTGTAAAGACGCTATCTAAGTACAAAAATATAAAATTTATATTCATATCACCAGATGAGTTAAAGATGCCTGAGTATGTTAAAGATGCATTAGATGATTCATCCTACATTGAAACAGACAATTTAGAGAATGTGATGGGCGATTTAGATATACTTTATATGACAAGAGTTCAATCTGAGAGATTTAGCGATATGGACGAGTATGAAAGACTTAAAGGTTGTTACCATCTTAATAAAGAAAAACTTAAAGCAGCTAAAGATGACATGCTTATTATGCACCCACTTCCAAGAAATGGAGAGCTAGATGCAGATGTAGACTCAGATAAGAGGGCAGTGTATTTCAAGCAAACAAAATTTGGAATGTATGCGAGAATGGCTTTAATAATGATGCTTTTAGATGATGAGATCAATGAATAGGAGAAATTCAATGTATAAAATTATAGAAAATAAATATATCGGCGATGATATGTATAAAATTAAAGTTGAAGGAGACTTCAAAGGAGAGATGGGTCAGTTCTATATGCTTAGAGCATGGGATATGTACCCGCTTTTATCGAGACCAATAAGCATATTTGATATCGATTCTGAAGGAATAACTTTTATATACAAGGTTGTTGGAGAAGGAACTAAAATAATAAGTGATTTAAAGAAGGATGATGATATTAAACTAGAAGGTCCTTATGGAAATGGATATACAAAAGTAGAAGGAAAAGTTGCTTTAGTAGGTGGAGGAATAGGAATAGCACCACTTCACTTAGTAGCTAAAAATATAGATAACTGCGATGCTTACCTTGGATTTAGAAATGAAGTAATACTTGAAGATGAATACAAGGCAGTTTGTAAAAATGTTTATACAACAACGGGAAGTACATTTGTAACTGACATAATAGATGTAAACGAGTACGACTATATACTAACATGTGGGCCAACACCAATGATGGAGAAATTAGTAGGTATGGTTAAAGGTGCAGATACTAAGATTATGGTATCTTTAGAAAATCATATGGCGTGTGGGGTAGGGGCTTGTCTAGTTTGTACATGTAAAACCAAAGAAGGAAATAAAAAGACATGTAAAGATGGCCCAGTATTTTGGGGAGAGGACGTGGTATTCAATGGCTAATTTAAATGTAAAGTTTGGGGATATCAACTTCAAAAACCCAGTAATAATGGCGTCTGGAACATTTGGATTTGGAAGAGAGTATGGGGAAATCTACAATATAGATAAATTAGGTGGAATAAGTAGTAAAGGACTGACACTTAATAAAAAAGATGGAAACAGCGGTATGAGAGTTTGGGAAACGCCTTCAGGAATGATGAACAGTGTTGGTCTAGAAAATCCTGGTGTTAAAGGATTTATAGAAAAAGAACTTCCTAATTTCAGTAAATTAGATTTAGTTAGAATAGCGAACTTAGGTGGAGGAACACTTGGCGAATACTTAGAAGGCGTTAAGTTATTAAATGATCAATCTATAGATATTATTGAATTAAATATTTCATGCCCAAATGTAAAAGCAGGTGGGATGGCCTTTGGTATAAAAAATGAAGTAGCTAGAGAAGTGGTTAGAGAAGTAAGAAATATCACTAAATTACCATTAATCATAAAATTATCACCAAATGCAAAAGATATAGTAGGAATGGCAAAAGTGTGTGAAGAAGAGGGAGCTGACGGAATATCCCTAGTAAATACATTTAAAGCTATGGCAATAGATATTAAGACAAGAAAACCTGTATTTGAAAATGTATATGCAGGTCTATCTGGGCCAGCAATTAAGCCGATAGCGCTTAGAATGGTTCACGAAGTATGTAAAACTGTAGACATACCAGTAATGGGAATGGGTGGAATAACTAAAGCAACAGATGCTATAGAATTTATTATGGCAGGGGCTACCTGTATACAAGTAGGAACTGCAAACTTTATAGATCCTAAGATAGGATTAGATATAATAGAAGGAATAAATAAATTCATGGATAGTGAAGGAATTAAGAACTTAGACGAAATAAGAGGAATACTTTAGTAAAAAATAACTGAAATTTTATAAATATTAGGTATACGAATAGGAGATAATTATGAAAAATTTAGATATAGTAGAAATATTAAAAGATAGCGGTGCATTATTAGAAGGGCATTTTCTTCTTTCATCAGGAAAGCACAGTAATAGATATATACAATGTGCTAAAGTATTAAGATTTCCAGATAGAGCAGCTAAAGTTTTAGCGCCTGTAGTCGACCAAATAAAAGATTTAGATATAGACATAGTAGTAGGGCCTGCTATGGGTGGAGTAGTAGTTTCTTATGAGTTAGGTAGACAATTAGGTAAAGAAGCAATATTTACTGAAAGAAAAG
Source organism: Metaclostridioides mangenotii (assembly GCF_017873185.1). Taxonomy (GTDB): domain Bacteria; phylum Bacillota; class Clostridia; order Peptostreptococcales; family Peptostreptococcaceae; genus Metaclostridioides; species Metaclostridioides mangenotii. The sequence goes on along the minus strand of NZ_JAGGJX010000004.1, from coordinate 133,051 downwards.
ACAATGTAATGGAACTTAGAAGAGGATTTGAAATAAAAAAAGGAGCTAAGATCATAATAGCTGAAGATGTTGTTACAACAGGAAAATCTACTTTAGAAACTAAGAAAGTTTTAGAGGAGCTTGGTGGAGAAGTTATAGGAGTTGCTTGTATAGCCAACAGAACTAGCGGAGATATCGGAATACCAATATACAGTGCTATAAAGCTTGATATTCAAGTTTATGATGTCAATGAATGTCCGCTTTGTAAAGAAGGAAAGATAGACGTAATAAAGCCAGGTAGTAGAGAGTTTGCTACAAAATAAAAGGTAAGTTTAATAACATCTATTTTGACGAAACAATCAGGAGAATAATTTACTATCTTTTAAAATAGTATTGACAAAACGACACTAGTTTCGAATGATTTAGTTAAAATAAAAAATAGCCAGTGAAATTTAAATTTAAATTTCACTGGCTATTTAAATTTAAAAGATTTATTAGATAAATTATAATTCTCTTCTAAATATTGCAGACATTTAGATTACTTTCCATATTATTTTCCTTCTATTCTCTGTTTATTAATTTAATTTAAATTATATTTTGATTGCTGCTATTTACAAATATAGTGTACTAAATAATTTGTTGTGTTTTTAAAACGTAACGAGTTTTTGGTAATGGCCATAAACGCTAAAACATAACTATTACTTTTCGTTAATTCATAATGAATGCAAAAATCTTTATTAATTTTAAAAAGTTACAACTTGTAACTTTTTTGATTTAATGATATACTCAAAAAATGTAATTTACCAGAAAATGTAAAATAGTAATAAGTTAGACATAAAAAGGAGATAGTCAATGAATATTATAATTAGACATAAAAAATTTATTTTATCTTTATTAACTATAGTAGCAATATTCTCTTTTAATAATAAAAGTTATGCAGAAGAAAATATAGTTTATGAAAGAATATCAGGGGAAGATAGGTATGAAACATCTAGAGAAATTGCGTTAAATACATATGCAACAGCAGATACTGTAATTTTAGCAAATGGGGGTTCGTATCCAGATTCTATATCTGCTATAGGTTTATCTAAAAAATATGAGGCACCTATCATACTAAATGAAAAAGAATGTTTAAATAGTGGAAATTTATCAGTATTAATAAAATTAAATACAAAAAAAGTAATATTGATAGGAGACGAGACATCTATCAGTTTAGATGTTGAGAATAAACTTATAGCTAACGGGTTAGAAATTGAAAGATTTGCTGGCGACGATCGTTATGATACTTCAGTTATAGTAAATGATTACGTTTATGATAAAGATAGCATAGATGAGTTGATAATTGTAAGTGGAGAGAACTTCGCTGATTCAATCAGTATATCTTCGTATGCGCATAATAAAAATATTCCTCTATTTATCACACCAAAAGATGCCGATTCAGACTTAATAGATAAGATTAAAAGCTTCAATCCGAATAAAGTCTATGTAGCCGGTGGAGAAAATGTAGTAGGTAGCTGGGTAGAAAAGAATTTCGCTAATACTGAAAGAGTAGCGGGTGAAGATAGATATGATACATCTAAAAAAATACATAATAAATTCTTCGATAATACAGAAGTAGTATACACTACTAAAGGAGACAGTTTCCCAGATTCTATAACTGGTATACCTTTAGCTTCAAACAACGATACTAATATAGTACTATCTAAAAATAATGCAAAAGAGCTTACATATGTAGAAGCAGAGAAAATTGTTATATTAGGTGAGAGACTTTCGATTGATCCAGTTATTAAATTTAATGGCTGGAAAGGGGACAGGTATTACAAAGAAGATATTGCTGTAAAAGGATGGCAAGATATAGATGGAAAAAGTTATTTTTTCGATAATAACTCTAATCTTGTAAAGAAACATACATATATGGATGGCAAATGGTACTTATTTAAATCAAATGGAGAATTTATGGGAAAAGGTAAAAAATATACTTCTAATGCTTCAGCATACTCCGGACATAGAGTAACTGCAAGTGGAGAAAAGCCAAATTGGGGTACAATAGCTACGGATCCTAATGTGATCCCTATGTACTCTAAGGTATATATACCGTACTTTGATAAGACATTCAGAGCTAATGATACAGGTGGAGCGATCAAAGGTACAAAAGTTGATGTATTTATGAATTCAAATAAAGAGGCAAGACAATTTGGTAGAAGAAATATTGATATATTCGTGTTAGAGTAGATACGATACATAATAACTAATATTATTTAAGACTTTATATAAACCCCAAAATTGGTATACAATAAAAATATACTGGTTTTGGGGTTTTAACTATGAATAAATAAAATATTGTATTGTAAAATGATACTAAATAGGATTTTAAGGGTGATAAGCCAAAAGAGTTTCCTCGACTTCAACAAGTTCGATAGTTTATGGAACTGCACCAGCAAGTATTGCCTGCTGAGTTGCCTTTTCTTTAGCATCTTTTAAGCTGTCATCTCTACTTTGTTTTGTGTAGATGTATATTTGCTCGTATTGACCACTTATTTGCGATATGGAAGCTCCTATTGCATTTGCTACTTGGGCAAGTTTATTTTTTATAGTTTGTTCACCTGACAAGACCTCCACATTTCTTATTGAAGGTAATTTTAATAAAACATTAACTCTTATGCCCATTTTTTTACCTCAATTTTAATTAATATATATTATATATCATAATAGGAGAAAAAAATTCCAGATAATTGAATTATATGATGGTCGAAGCCATCATAATTATAACTAAATGTAATGGATAAAAAATATAAAACATCCACTTAGTAAAATTATTTTTTAATCCTAGTTTCCCGTTGTACATAAGAATAGGTATTATTGCAAAGATCATCATCCACTGGTAATCATATAAGAATAATTGCTCATAGGCATCTTTTGTAGAAAGTGCTGGGAAAATTGGAAAAATGCTTAATAAGATATAACATAGAGCCAGTAGTATTTTATAATCTCTACAGAAGTAAAAAGTAAGTGTCATTATTAAACCGTAAATTGATGCTTCTGTAAAAAGGTATATCGATGAGCAGCCTATTAAAGCAATCGCAGAAAATACAGCAATTTTGTTGCTTTTTCCAAAACGAATTGTGTCTATTAACATCATTATAATTATAGATAGAGTAAGCGATAAAAATATATTATTATTAATATTTATCACCTTATCTATGACTATCATCAACAGCCCAAAAGAAGCTAACCTAGTCAGATATTTAAGTCTATTGCTTGTGTGAAAATAGCCTTCAACAATTAAATAGAAGAATATTGGAGCTGCTAACTTTCCTAGATACCCGAACCATATCGGGATATTTAAGCTGCTTTGTCCAATATAAGTATATATATGATCTAGTAGCATTGTTATTATCGCTATTATTTTTAAAGTAAATGAATCGAATTTTTTCATTATAACCCCCTAATATAAGTTGAAATTTTAGTCCGTTTGGTAAAAATCGCTTCCATAATAAATTTATAAAAGGAATTAAATTTATTTTGATTATTCAAATTTTATATTATTTATAAACTTGATTCAATCGATGTCTATAACAATAAACTAACAGAATTGTTATGTTCAGTTTTGATTTATAAGTTGACTTGATATAAGAAGGTAAATTAAAGATTTTATACTAGAATATTGGAAGCAGTGCGGCATCTTATATACCAGACTTTTGGGTGAAGGGAATATGGAAAAAGTTAAAGCAAAGTATTGTGAATTTGTAATCATTAAATAGAGGTTTTGAAAATAATCAAAACCCCTATCTTTCTTAGCATTAATTATTAAATTTACTGCAGTAATTGCATAGTTCACTTAAAAACACATCGACAGACTTAGATAATGTTGTATTTTTTGGAATTATATATGACAGATGTCTGTTGAAGTTTTCATCTAATTCTATTGTAGAAAGTGTCTTGTTTTTTACATCTGATTTAGTAACTAAATTAGATATGATCGTTATTCCAAGACCATTTTTGACAGCTTCTTTTACCGCGTAATTGCTGCCGAGTATTATTATGTTTTTAGGTACTATTTCATTGCTGTTTAAAAACATATTTAAGTATTCTCTTGTGCCAGATCCATTTTCTCTTGCAACCCATATCTTATTTTGAAGGCTATCAAATGAAAAATTTTCTGAAGATAAATTTCTATCATATGGCATTGCCAAAATCATCTTATCCATTAAAAAATATTTTTGTATAAAGTGTGATGAAGAAGTTGTACCTTCTACAAGTCCTACATCGTAGTTTAGATTTTTTATATGAGAAGATACTTGAGATGTATTTTGAATAAAAATTTCTATATCTATATCGGGGTAAGATTTGGTAAAATTAGTGAGAAATTTAGGAAGTATATGCTCGCCAATGGTAAAACTAGCCCCAACTTTAACATGCCCAATTACCGAGTCTGAAACATCTTTCATTTCATGGTCAACTTTATCGAGTAGATTTAAGATTTCTTTGGATCTATTGTAAAGTATATATCCACTTTCGGTAATATATATAGTCTTTTGCTTTATAGATCTATCAATAAGAGTGACTCCAAATCTGTTTTCAAGGTTTTTAATATGTGTACTAACACTTGGCTGAGAAAGTTTTAGATTTTCACCTGCCTTTGTAAAATTTTTACATTCAACGACAGCTATAAGTGTTTTTAATTCCTCTAACATTGCATTCATCTCCGAGTTTTATTTAAATTATATTTTTGCTTCTTAAATTAATTATACTATATATCAATTCCAATAACTTAATAATAGATAAAACTTAACACTTCTAATAATGATTAAAATATATAATGGTTACTATAAGATATATTTATTTTACTTATGATTATACAAATAATATACTATAAATATAATCAATAAGAGAGGACGTAATTTATGACTAAAATAACAGTAGAATCGTCGATAAAATATATAAAAGATATCATTCCGGGGTTAATAGTGTCGGTGGGAGTTGCCTTTTTGAGTATACTATTATCTAAATTATTTCCACAAATAGGAGCAGCATCAATTGCAATATTTTTGGGGATGTTTGTAGGTAATTTATTCTTAGGTCAGCAGATATTTCAAAAAGGGTATAAATTTTCTGAGTCAAACTTACTTGCTTTTTCAATAGTTTTGTTAGGTGGAACACTTAGTATAAAATCTTTGCTAGGACTTGGTATATCTGGGATATCATTTATAGTAATACAGATGTCCATTACGATAATTTCAGCTATGTTTATAGGAAAAAAGCTTGGTTTTGGAGAAAATTTTAGATATCTGATGGCAAGTGGTAACGCAGTGTGTGGTTCATCGGCTATTGCATCAACTGCACCAGTTATAAACGCAAGCGATAAAGATAAAGGAATAGCGATAACAATTGTTAATGTAACGGGAATTTTTCTGATGTTTATATTGCCTATCTTATCTAAATTTCTGTACAATCAGGAAGTCCTTAGAACATCTGCGCTAATAGGTGGAACTCTTCAATCTATAGGGCAAGTTGTAGCAAGTGGAGCTATTGTTGGAGAAGAAGTAAAAGATCTAGCTACAATATTTAAAATTATGAGAGTAATAATGCTAGTGGTTGTAGTTTTACTATTTGGATATCTAAAAAATAGGTCAGATCAGGAAGCGTCAAGTGATAATGGAGATATTAAAGGAACGAATAAATCAAAAACTAGGGCAAAAGTCCCTTGGTATGTATTTGGATTTTTTATAATGTGTGCATTGTTCTCCTTAAATGTTATTCCAGAAAGTATGTCACTTGGATTTAAGGCAATAAGCAATAAATTTGAAATAACAGCCTTAGCAGCAATCGGTTTAAAAGTAAACGTAGTGGATCTAGTAAAGCAGGGGAAAGAAGTATCAATGTACGGGTTAGGCGTTGGAACAATTCAAGTTATTTCGGCGATACTTCTAATAGGTATATTATTTTAGCCTAAATAACGATTAATATAGTAAATTAGTTAAATAATAGCTAGACTAGACTTAGATAAAGTACTAAATAACAGATTAAATTAACCTACATTATAAGTTGATAAGATAAATTTATAGGTGCGAATAGCAGTATAGCAAAAATCACTAAGTGATGCTATAAGTATACAAAATACTGCATTTGCGCTTTTTTTATTCTATAATAAAGTTTTATCTACTTACAAATCGATACAATTGAAGACAGTATTTTTAAAATAGCATTATATGTGTTAAAATAGTAAAAACATGTGTATATACTAAAATAGATAAAATAATTACTAATGCTTACAAAGGGGGAACATATAATGAAAACTTTTGAAAAAAATAACTCTGTTATAGTAGAAGGATTAACAGATTTTGATGCCAAGCATATATTTGAATGTGGTCAGTGCTTTAGATGGAAGCTACAAGAGGATGGTTCGTATACTGGAGTTGTAAAAGGAAAAATACTAAATGTGAAAAGTGAAGAAGGAAAAGCAATATTTAACAATACAAATTTAGAAGATTTTAATAATATTTGGTATGATTACTTCGATTTAGGAACAGATTATACAGAGATAAAGAATACTTTAAAAAATATGGATGAGTACTTAGACAAGGCATCTGACTTTGGATGGGGAATAAGAATATTAAGACAAGACGGATGGGAGATGCTTGTATCCTTTATAATTTCGTCAAATAACAGAATTCCGATGATACAAAGAGCGATAGAGAATTTATCTGAGAAATTTGGAAAATATATAGGAGAGTACGAAGGGCAAAAATATTACGCTTTTCCTACTCCAGAGGAACTAAATAAAGCGACAAAAGAAGAAATAAGAGCATGCTCAACTGGATTTAGAGATAAATACATAAAGAGTACAGCAGAATTGGTATTTTTAAATGAAGACAATGTAAGTGGATACTTTGAGTTAGATACAGAAAACTGTAGAAAAGAACTTTTGAAATTTAATGGAGTTGGTCCAAAAGTTTGTGATTGCATCGCGCTATTTGGAATGCAAAAATACGATACTTTCCCTGTAGATGTATGGGTTAAGAGAGTTATGCAAGAATTTTACCTAGAAGAGGATCTTAGTTTGCCTAAAATAAGAGCATACTCTATGGATAAATTTGGTTCTTTAGCGGGATTTGCACAACAATATTTATTCTATTATGCAAGAGAGCTTGGTATTGGCAAATAAACAAAACTAAGGAGTAATATTTATGGGATTAGGATTAATGTTATTTCTAATTTATTTAGCCATCTCGTACTTAGTGGGAGCAATTATTTCGGTAATAATATTGCTTGAAAATAGAGACCCTGCTAAAACTATGTCTTGGCTTCTGATGTTTATATTATTTCCTGGAATAGGGTTAGTAGTATACGCTGTTTCTGGGAGAAATATTAGAAAGATCAAATTATTTAAAACCCAGAAGCTAGCTAACACTATAAAGGAAAAAAGACTTTTTAATACCTTAGAAAAAATCAAAGAGGTTGTTGAATTAGAAATAGAATCAATAAAGCAAAATAAGCTGCTTTCAGAGGAAGAGGATGGAAGCTCGATAAAAAGAGTAATAAGTTTACTCTTAAAAACAGGTATGTTTCCATTTACGAAGAATAATAAAGTAGATGTATTTATAGATGGAAATGAAAAGTTTGAACATTTAATAAAAGACATAAGAAATGCAAAAGATCATATACATTTAGAATACTTTATTATTAAAGACAGTGAAATTGGTCGAGTAATTAAACATGAACTTATTGAAAAGGCAAAGCAAGGTGTCAAAGTAAGAATAATATACGATGATGTAGGGTGTTGGAGATTTTGGTTTAATAGGAAGTTCTTTAATGAAATGAGATCTGTAGGTATAGAGATTGCTGCGTTTTTACCTACGAAGTTTCCTATTATAGGTGGTAAGTTAAATTATCGAAATCACAGAAAAATCGTAGTAATTGACGGAATAATTGGGTACACTGGTGGCATAAATATTGGAGATGAGTATTTAGGTAAAAAAGAGAAGTTCGGTTATTGGAGGGATACTCATATAAGGATAGAAGGAATTTCTATTTATATGCTTCAAATGACATTTATAATAGACTGGTACTACACAACAAAAGAAGTTATAGAGACTAAAAAGCTTTTTCCAACTGTGGATTACGTTGGAGACAGCATGATACAGGTAGTAGCAAGTGGACCTGATAGCGATTGGGAGGATATTCACTACGCCTATTTTACTGCAATTTGTCAGGCGAAAAAAAGAGTTTATATTGAAACTCCTTATTTCATACCGGATGAAAGTATATTAAAGGCAATAAAGAGTGTAGCTTTGATAGGCGTCGAGGTTATAATTATATTTCCAAAGATTGCAGATCATAAGATTGTAAATATAGCATCACATTCATATTTTGAAGAAATTTTAGAAGCTGGTGGAAAAGTATTCTTGTATAACAAAGGGTTTATTCACTCTAAAGTAGTTATTATTGATGACGAAATAGCATCAACAGGATCTGCAAATATGGATCTTAGAAGTTTCATGCTAAACTTCGAGGTAAATGCGTTCATTTATGATAAAAAAGTTATAGAGAGAATGACAGATGATTTTTTTAATGATTTAAAGTGTAGTGAGGAACTTACTTTAGAGAATTTTAATAAGAGAGGATTCACTAGAAAAGTTAAAGAATCGGTGGCTAGATTATTTTCACCGATATTATAAAAATTACTAAAAAAGTATTGAAAATTATGTAGAGTTGGTATATCATAATAATTATTAGCACTCTATTGGATAGAGTGATAACAAGACAGATTATAAAATAAAATTTATTTCTACATAGTATAGGAGGAGTAAAAATGAAGATAAAACCATTAGCTGACAGAGTAGTAATTAAGAAAGTAGAAGCAGAAGAAAAAACTGCAAGCGGAATAGTATTACCAGGTGCTGCGAAAGAACAACCTCAAGTTGCTGAAGTAGTAGAAGTAGGTCCTGGTGGAATAGTAGAAGGAAAAGAAGTGGTTATGGAATTGAAAGTTGGGGACCAAGTTATATTCCAAAAATATGCGGGTACAGAAGTAAAACTGCAAGGTGAAGAGTTCACAATATTAAAACAAAGTGATGTGCTAGCTGTATTAGAAGACTAGTACAAATTTAGAGATAGTTATTATTTGAGTAATAGCTATTTCAATTTGTATAAAGATATAGCAATTCATCAAAAGAGATCAAACTAAAAAGAATTTAAAACTAGTGTAGATGTATTTACAACGTGGAGTTTAGAAAAATATAAGAAATATTAAGTGGAGGGATTTGTGATGGCAAAAGAAATTAAATTTTCAGAGGAAACAAGAAGAGCTTTAGAAACTGGTGTAAATAAATTAACTGATACTGTTAAAGTAACATTAGGGCCTAAAGGAAGAAATGTTATATTAGATAAAAAGTTTGGATCACCACTTATAACTAACGATGGTGTTACGATAGCTAAAGAAATAGAATTAGAAGATAGATTTGAAAATATGGGTGCACAACTTGTAAAAGAAGTTGCAACTAAAACTAACGATGTTGCTGGTGATGGTACGACTACAGCAACGCTTCTTGCTCAGACAATAATAAGAGAAGGTCTTAAAAATGTAACTGCAGGTGCTAACCCTATACTTTTAAGAAAAGGTATTCAAAAGGCAGTAGAAGTAGCCGTTGAAGAATTAAAATCTCAATCAAAAGCAATCTCTGGAAAAGAAGCTATATCTCAAGTTGCTTCAATTTCTGCTGGAGATGAAGAAGTTGGTATGTTAATAGCAGAAGCTATGGAAATAGTAGGTAAAGAAGGTGTTATAACAGTAGAAGAGTCAAAAACTATGAACACCGAATTAGACGCTGTTGAAGGTATGCAATTTGACAGAGGATACTTATCTTCATACATGGTATCTGATGTAGACAAGATGGAAGCTAATTTAGACAATCCATATATATTAATAACAGATAAAAAGATAACTAACATACAAGAAGTACTACCAATACTTGAGCAAATAGTTCAAATGGGTAAAAAATTATTAATAATAGCAGAAGATGTTGAAGGTGAAGCTCTTGCTACTTTAATAGTTAATAAATTAAGAGGTACTTTCGATGTAGTTGCAGTTAAAGCTCCGGGATTTGGAGATAGAAGAAAAGAAATGCTTCAAGATATTGCAATCCTTACAGGAGCACAAGTAATATCTGAAGAATTAGGATTTGACCTTAAAGAAGCGGGAATAGAAATGTTAGGTAAGGCTTCTTCAGTTAAAGTTTCTAAAGAAAACACTACAATAGTAGCTGGTGGTGGAGACAAACGTGAAATTGAAGAAAGAGTAAACCAAATCAAACATCAAATAGAAGAAACAACTTCTGATTTCGATAGAGAGAAATTAATGGAAAGACTTGCAAAATTAGCAGGTGGAGTTGCAGTGGTTAAAGTTGGAGCTGTAACAGAATTAGAAATGAAAGAAAAAAAATTAAGAATAGAAGATGCTCTTAACGCTACAAGAGCAGCAGTTGAAGAAGGTATAGTTGCTGGTGGTGGAGCTGCTTTAGTAAATGTAATTCCAGCTATCGACAATCTAGTTGATGGGCTTGAAGGCGAAGTTAAATTAGGAGCTCAAATAATAAGAAAATCACTTACAGCACCATTAAAGCAAATAGCAATAAATGCTGGTCTTGAAGGAGCTGTAATAGTTCAAAATGTAATAGATTCTAAACCAGAAATAGGATTTGACGCATTAAACGAAGAGTATGTAAACATGATAGATGCAGGTATAGTTGACCCAACTAAGGTTACTAGATCAGCTCTACAAAATGCAGCATCAATAGGTGCTACATTCTTAACTACAGAAGCTGCAGTAGCAGATTTACCAGAAGAAGATCCAACTGGTGGAATGCCAGGAATGGGCGGAGGAATGCCAGGTATGATGTAGTAAAGCTCAAGAGGTAAGTCGAAATAAAAAAAGGTGGGAAACTTTTGTTTCCTGCCTTTTTTATTTCGATTTAATGAATTATACTAACAACTCAAATCTTTCCCATAAGTATCTTTAAAGTCATTACCACAAACTTAGTGCACTAAAAAATATTTTATAGGTTGTTGCTATATGCTTTAATTCTATTCATAACTCTATTAGCTTCAGCCCCTAATAATGGAGTAGGTTGGTAGTTATTTCTGATTTTAGATGACGATATTGAGCATGGAATAATATTTGGTTCTTCTGAGTCTATTAATTTTCCATCTTCAAAATTAAATGTTTGCTGATATATCATAGAATCTTTATCACTAGGATTTTTATTTCCACCAAAGCAAAAATTGCTCAAACTATATGCTATCATTTTTGTCTCTCCATCTTTATTTTGGTAAGATTCAATACCTTGAAGTACATGAGGATGACTCCCCACTACTAAATCAGCACCATTATCAATACTAAAATGAGCAAAATCTTTTTGAACCTGTGTTGGATAATTCTCTTTTTCTACACCCCAATGGAAATAAACTGTAACTAAGTCGGCTTCTTTTTTAAGTTGATCTATATCTTTTTTAATCCCTTCTAAATATTTATCATTATAGTTAGATTCCCATCCATTATATGCAAGTAGTCCGACCTTAATACCTTTGGATTCTATTATTGCCTTTTCACCCATTCCAGAATATTTTATCCTATTATTATCCAAAACATTTTTAGTATCTTCTAACCCTTTTTCGAAATAATCTAAGGAATGATTATTTGCTATACCTACAGCTTCTACATTTCCTTCTTTCAAAATTTTTGCATAAGAGGGATCTCCCTTGAAAGCAAATTGTTTCTCTGTATTTCCAACAGTAGAAGTTGTCAATGGTCCTTCTAAATTAACTATAGTGATATCATCATTTTCAAAGATTGATTTAACATTTTTAAGGAAATAAGAGTAGTCTCTATTTTGTCTTTCAAACTCTCCGTTAAAAGTTTCAATCCCAGTTGAACCCATATAATTACCCATTGTAACATCTCCAGCAAAGCTCAAAGTAATGCTTGTATGATTTTTTTCTTTAATAACATCTTTTTCATTGGCATTTTTAGAGATTTTATTATAACTAACAATTAATAAAAAAAATATTGCGATTAATAATAATAAAGGTTTTCGTTTAATTCTATATTTAACTCTACGTTTAATTCTTTTTTTTGACAATTTTTTAATCCTCCCTTATTTTCGTATGGATATAAATTCAAGATCATTATAACTAAATAAAGTTATTTTGTCGAATACTCCTTATCTTTACTTTTAGATTAAATACATATCGATCTTTTGTATATAAGCTTTAAAAAAATATTCTTTGAATATCTTACTACTTTACCAATGTAGAGTAACCTGCGCTAAATTTGCGAATTAATTAAGAAACTGTATTTATATTACTATTTATATAACTTTACAAACAGTTACTCAATTCACCGCAGTATTCTAGTTGTTTTTCTGGATGATCTTTAATTTGCAACAGCTAATCTTTAATTTTAAATATATTTGTTAGATTATTGCATAAATATAGTATACAAATATTGTATACTATTAAATAGAGGAATTATTTAAAAAAGAAGCAGTAAAGTTCTGGAAATTATTTAGGTTTCTAGAGGATTAATACAGATAAGATTTTTGATAATACTACAGAAAGGGTGTGAGCAAAAATAATGGATTTAAAAAAACTACTAGAAGAAGTAAAAAATGATAAATTGGATATAGATTCGGCTTTAAATGAGCTAAAAAATTTGCCGTATGAGGATTTAGGGTACGCCAATGTAGATCACCACAGAGAGATCAGAAACGGATACCCAGAAGTAATATACTGTGAAGGCAAGACGGATGATCATATTTTAGGGATAGTAGATAAAATGTACAAAAAAGATTCTAATGTGCTGGGAACAAGATGTAGAGAAGAAACTTTTTTAAAACTAAAAAACATTTATTCAAAAGCACAATATGATAAATTATCAAAGACACTGATGATACAAAAACACCATATAGAAGATACAGGAAAAGGTGAAATTTTAATAGTTTCAGGTGGAACATCGGATATTCCTGTAGCAGATGAAGCCTATTACACTGCAAAGTTTATGGGAAACAAAGTGGAAAGGATATATGACGTCGGGGTTGCTGGTATCCACCGTTTGTTGGATAAGAAGGAATTATTGGATAGGGCAAGGGTAATAGTGGCTGTAGCGGGTATGGAAGGGGCTTTACCTAGTGTTGTAGGTGGTCTTGTAAATGTACCTGTAATAGCTGTTCCGACTTCAGTAGGGTATGGAGCTAATTTAGGAGGTTTATCTGCACTTTTAGGTATGTTAAATAGCTGTGCATCAGGATTATCTGTAGTCAATATAGATAATGGGTTTGGAGCTGGATATCTAGCATCCATGATTAATAAATTAGATTAATATTAAGACATATAGGAGGTAGGTATGAGTAGTAGAGTTATTTATTTTGATATAGTAAATGGAATATCTGGAGATATGACAATCTCAAGTTTGCTGGATTTAGGAGCTTCAAAAGATGTATTTTTACAGGAGTTAGGTAAACTCGGAATGAGTGATGAATTTGAAATAAAAGTGGATTCAAAAAATGAAAGTGGAGTAGTGGGAACTATTGTAGAAGTTATTTCAAAAGAAGGTCATTGCCATAGGCATGTTAAAGATATATTTGAAATAATAGATGATAGCGAATTAAACGATAGAGTTAAAGAAAATGCTAAAAAGGTATTTATGACTATTGGAGAAGCTGAAGCAAAAGTACACGGTACAACTGTAGAAAAAATTCACTTCCATGAGGTTGGAGCTGTTGATTCTATTGTGGATGTTGTAGGAGTGTGTATTCTGATAGATTTGCTAGAGGTAGATGTAATTTATTCAAGTCCAGTGCCTGTTGGATCTGGTTTTGTAAAATGTGATCATGGAATTATGCCAGTACCAGCCCCTGCTACTATTGAGATACTAAAAGATATTCCAGTTAAATTCAATACAGTTGAGGGAGAGTGCACTACACCGACTGGAGCTGCAATAATAAAGTCACTCTGCAATGAAATTGTAGATGTGCTTGAAGTAGAGCCTAAGAAAATAGGATATGGAATTGGTCATAAAAAATTTGAGATACCTAATATGCTTAGGGTTATTTTAGCCGAAAAAAAAAAGAAGTAACTAGCAACGAGGTATACAGTTCTGAAGATGAAGCTATATATGAACTAATAGCTAATATAGATGATATGACAGGTGAGATATACTCGTATATATACGATAAATTGCTAAGTGAAGGGGCATTGGATGTATACACTCAGAGTATATTTATGAAAAAGAATAGACCTGCAACTAAACTTTCAATATTATGTGCTAAAAAAGATAGAAAGAAATTTGTAGAAATGATACTTAAAGAGACTAGTACTTTCGGTGTTAGGTACATTGAGTATAAAAGAAGTGCAATAGAAAGGCAATTCACTGAAATTAACACTGAATATGGTTTAATATCTATAAAATTGGGATACTATAAAGGTAAGCTGATAAAGTTCGCACCTGAATACGAAGATTGCAAAAAAATAGCTGAAAAAACAGGGCTTCCACTTATTGCGATTTTTGACAATATAAATTCGAGAATTATAGAAGAAATTGACGAAAACTTATTGACATAATACTCGAATTTGTGATAAATTAGTACTCAGTTGTAATTATAAATTTAATATAAAATCACTCGTATATACTCAGTAATAAGGTCTGAGAGTTACCCTAAGATACCGTAAATATCTTAACTATGAGTGAAATTATTATAGCAGAATAGCTAGTAAAGTAAATATGTAGGCTGATTAATATCCCTATGTGTTGGCTATAAATTTTATAAGCTCTTCTGGAGACCTGTATAGTAATTTCACTTTCCTGAAAATTTTGGAAGTTATTATACAGGTTTTTTGTATAGATTTATAAGTCGAACAAAAACGGAGAATAATTTGATTAATATTCGTTTGAGTTATCAAATTATAAAAAATGTGTTAATATAGTTATATATAATGTAATTAAAATTAAAATATTGTAAGGAGAGAGATTATGAAACATGAACTAGTATTAGTAGTAGACTTCGGTGGTCAATACAACCAATTGATTGCAAGAAGAGTTAGAGAGAACAATGTATACTGTGAAATAATTCCATACACAGCTGGAGTTGATGCGATAAAGGCAAAAAATCCTAAAGGTATTATATTTACTGGTGGGCCAAATAGTGCGTACTTACCAGATTCTCCTCAAATATCAGCGGATATATTCGAATTAGATATTCCAATACTAGGAATATGCTATGGAGACCAACTAATATCTCACACTTTAGGTGGAGTAGTTAGAAAAGGTGAAAAACAAGAAAAAGAGTACGGAAAAACTGAGATAACTTACGGAAATTCAGCATTATTTGAAGGTATAACTACTAGTTCTGTATGGATGAGTCATACTGACCTTATAGAAAAAGCACCTGAAGGATTTGATGTAGTTGCAACTACATCGGTTTGCCCTGTAGCGGCTATGGAAAATGTTGCTAAGAAAATATACGGTGTTCAATTCCATCCAGAGGTTGAGCATAGTTTAGAAGGACATAAAATAATTAAAAACTTCTTATACAATATATGTAAAGTAAGTGGAGACTGGACTACAACTTCATTTATAGATGACAAAATAAAAGAAATAAAAGAGAAAATAGGCGATAAGAGAGCTTTATGTGCATTAAGTGGTGGAGTTGATTCATCAGTTGCCGCTGTACTAATTCACAGAGCCATTGGAGATAACCTTACATGTATATTCGTAGATCACGGTCTACTTAGAAAAAATGAAGGTGATGATGTTGAGAGAATATTCAAAGAAAGATTTGATATGAACTTAATCAGAGTTAACGCTCAAGATAGATTTTTAGGAAAATTAAAGGGAGTTACTGAGCCAGAGTCTAAGAGAAAAATAATCGGTGAAGAATTCATAAGAGTATTTGAAGAAGAATCAAATAAATTAGGAAAGATGGACTTCCTAGTACAAGGAACAATCTATGCAGACGTTATAGAAAGTGGTCTTGGAGATGCGGCTACAATCAAATCACACCATAACGTTGGTGGAATACCTGAAGATGTAGATTTCCAAGAAATAGTTGAACCTTTAAGAGAGTTATTCAAAGACGAAGTTAGAAGAATAGGTCTTGAGTTAGGAATAGATGAAGATTTAATATTTAGACATCCATTCCCTGGTCCAGGACTTGGAATAAGAGTAATTGGTGAAGTGACTGAAGAGAAGTGTGACATATTAAGAGAAGCTGATGCAGTTTATATGGACGAGCTTAGAAAAGCTGGGCTTTACACTGAAATATGGCAAGCATTTGCAACTTTACCAGATGTTATGACAGTTGGAGTTATGGGAGATGAGAGAACTTACGCTCATTTAGTAGGTTTAAGAGCAGTTAATTCTTCTGACGGAATGACTTCTGATTGGTACAATATGCCTTATGATATACTAGAGAAGATCTCTAACAGAATAATCAACGAGGTTGATGGTGTTAACAGAGTAGTTTACGATATAACTTCTAAACCACCAGGAACAATAGAGTGGGAATAGACTTAAAGTATTAAAGTATTGAAACTACAAGATAGTATGATTTAGATGAATTTTAAAGCGTGTTAGATATTACTTATTTTTAAGTAGTATACAACACGCTTTTTTACGTTTTTGTGTACTAAAATATAGTATCATGGGTGTAGATGTCGAAAGTCAAATTTATGTTGGTAGGAGTTTGAGTAATAGGGATTTTGAAGAGTCGAGAAATTATAAGAACCACAGTGGCGAAAGGTACAGGACATCCGTTGATAGGTGACAATTAGAACAGCATTTTGGGGAGGCGGTGCTAGTCCTGCTAGCAAAGTGTGGAAAAGCGTAGTATAATGGAAAAGACCCCTTATGGTAATTAAAAAATCGGAGCGTAAGATCGTAAGATGGGAGTATTTAAATAATCCACCGCAACAGGTTGGAGGAATAACTATATTTTACTTAATTAATAGGAGGTTTTTATGAATGGATTACGACTTTCAAGCATACCCCTGTCAAGCATAGATATGGATAAATGCTATTTCAATGCAGGCTGTGCGTTTAATACATATAAGCCAGAATCAGAAGAAAAAATACTTAAAATTTTACAGAAATATTTTGGACCAGTGAAACTGCATAAAATGTGTTGTCATCATGAACCGAAATTGGAAAATGGGTCTATTATAATTAATAATTGTGCAGGTTGTGATAGGCGTTTTCGTAGTCTATATGCTGGGGTAAACACAATTTCTCTATGGGAAGTGTTAAATTCTATAGAGAATTTACCCTTACCCAAATATTCTGGGCTAACTCTATCTGTGCATGATTCTTGTTCATATCGTCCAAAACCTCAAGTTCATGCTGCAGTTAGAGGTTTGTTAAGAAAAATGGATATAGAAATTATTGAGTCAGAATATTCGGGAACAAAATCAATTTGTTGTGGGGACAATTTTTATCCCCAATTGCCGGTCGAGAAGGTAATAGCATTTCAAAAGAAGAGAGCAGCCCAGATGCCTTGTCAAGATGTGGCAGTTTATTGCGTTTCTTGTATAAAATCTATGACAATTGGTGGAAAAACTGCACATCATATGGTTGATCTTTTGCTAAATGAGTTAACAGATCCACAGGAGACCAATATTGTTGAATATCATAGTGAGGTTCAAAATTATATTGACAACCATTAAAAATTTTTCTCGCGAGGTTTCGAGAATACTCCACATTATGATTGCAATCAGCTTTTAGACAAATCATTAGCTCATACACCATGATACTATTTTGATACTAGAAAAATAAGAAACCAAAAATAACTGGTGAAATATTAACAAATTTGAATGAATTTGATAAATAATTAAAGCGTGTTAGATATTACTTAATTTTTAGTGGTATACAACACGCTTTTTTGCATTTTTATGTACATACAGTGTCATCGCGAATTTTCAGCCTTGTTTTGCTTCTGCAAACTGCACTAGATTCAGTGATACACTCTCATAAATAGTCCTCCAAAAAATATTATTCAACAGATAATTCAGATACGTATTCAAATTTAAGGATACCCATAATAATAATATCATGCCAATTTCCAGAGCGATACTATCTAAATTAGGTATCTCTGTTTTTATTTTACATACCCAATTTAAATACTAGTCCATAAGAATTGAATTTAAAACGCTTGTAAAAAATTGCTTCGATTATAACTAGACATGGGGAAAATGAGGGGGATAAAATCCATAATAAACACTAAAAAAATATATTAACATTCAAATTTTAGATAAAAAAATCGAGGGATTTAACCTCGATTAATATATCTAATATTATTACTCTTTACTTACTTTATTTTTATCTTCAATCGTATTATTACATATTTTAACACATTATATTTTTATAATGACATTTGAAAATAAATCTATAATATCAGAGTTATTAAAAATAGATATTAAATATATATAGAAAGAACGATTTTTAACTATATAGTTAAAAAATTAACTAATAAACTAATAATTTCAAGTAACTACTCAAACAATTTACAAATCATATTATATTACTCTTTTAACAGATTAATTTGTTTTTACATTTTTAAGCAACTTCCGCAACTTTGGTCGCTTTTTTCTTAAATATCATGCTTCCTACCAAACCGGCAACAGTACCTCCTAAAATAGCAAGTCCAATTGCTGCTAATACTTTAAGGGGATGGTTAAAAGCAAAAGGTGCTAGAAGTCCTGGTATAGGTGAAGCAGTTCCAGGAGCATTGTTTACAATATGTAGAGAAGCAGCAGCAATTCCTGCAAATCCTCCTCCAAAGAAATTAGAGCAATAAATAGGGATTGGGTTGGATGTAACGATATCTGCTTGTGTTAAAGGTTCTAGCATAACTGCTATTACGTTACTTTTATCTCCTAATTTTAAGCGATGAAAGATAATACCATTGGTAAAAGAACCGCCAACGCACGCTATCGCAGCGATGCCCATTGGTAATCCTGTAAGTCCTAGCATTGCAGTCAGCGCCATAGAGCTTAAAGGGGATGTACATATCATTTTAATGATTCCTCCAAGAAGTAACCCCATTATAATAGGGGACTGTTCTGTGGCAAGTGTGATTGTGGTTCCAATCTGTGACATTACCATATTTACTCCTGGATCAACAAGAATTACAATTGCTCTCGCTATTGGAGCAATGAGAAGGGCACCTCCTATGATGTCAATACCTGTTGGCAGTTTTTTTTCGATTAGAGGAGCTAAAAAACCTACCGCGTATCCAGCTATGAATCCAGGAAGAATTCCATAACCACCTACAGCAACGCCTGCCACCACAGATAATACAGGATTGGCTCCCATTGAAATTGGAACTAAAATGGCAGCTGCCACACCTCCGAAACTACCAGAAGTCTCTCCTAATATCTGGAAAAATTTAAGACCAAGTAAATCTCCTGAAATGTATCTATGAATCGCCTCAACTAAAAAAGTTGCCACAGCGGCATTGGCCATTCCAGACATAGCGAGTTGTCCTTTTGGCATTTTCAAACTAAAAAGAGAAAAAGCTGATAATGCTATTAATAATAATGATATTCCTAAAATAATTGTTAACATAAATATCTACCTTTCTTACATAATTTTAAAGGAGATATATAAAATGATTTATTCCTGCCATTGGTCAATAGGGAGAACGTTTGAATTGTAAAAATAAAGAAATTATTAAGCTAAAAATTAACAGATACCATAATATATCTGCTCTATATATTAAATAATTAAATTATAACACATATACTTCTCAAATTTACATATTTTAAATAAATATCGCGAATAATTGCATAATAATATTTTCTAATTCGGTATTATAGGCTTAGGTGTAAATATAAATAAAGAATTTATAGTTATATCGATAGCACAGTTGCGCTGACAAGTGATAGGCGAGATAACAGTGATAATAGTTCCTAATAGATGTGGGAAGTCAACAAGACATTTAACTTAATTAAGTGATTGAGACCATATCGCAACTTGCGATATGGTTCTCTTTTAATATGGGATATAGGATTAATATCGAAAGTGGCAAATCTTGAATACTAGAATATAACACGAAATACTTATATCTGATAGATATGAATAGAAGTGAAAATGACTTATCACAGTGGGGTATCATATTACACTTGCAAGTAATATAATGAATCATAAGAATATAACTTTGCGAAATATTATCACCTTAATAATTACTTCAGAATATTTACTAAAATTATTCACTATCTTACCATCTTATTAGAAATTTTATTTAGTATAAGATTTAGTATTAGTATGAATACAAATAGCACCACCCCAGTTGCAAATAACATTTCTTGATGTACTCCATAGGCATATCCCATTTCTAAAGCTATATTTGTGGTAAGGGGTCTAACACTATCTAATACTGAAGAAGGTAAAATAGCTAAATTCCCTGCTATAAGAATAATTGCCATAGTTTCACCTAACGCTCTTCCCAAGCCTAGTACTACTGCTGACAATATGCCTGATTTTGATGCGGGTAATATAACTTTAAATATTGTTTCTATTTGTGAAGCACCTAATGCTAAAGATCCTTCTTTATATTCCTTAGGAACTGATTTAATAGCAGTTTCTGATACTGAAACAATAGTTGGTAGTACCATAATAGATAGTACAATAATCACAGCTAATAAAGTCTGTCCTTTTGGTATATTAAACGTATTTTGTATAGCCGGGACAATTACCACTATACCAAATATACCGTACAAAACAGATGGTATTCCAGCTAGTAATTCAACTGCTGAAGAAACAATCCTAGAGACTTTTTTTGGTGCTAATTCAGCTATATATACAGCAGTTAATATTCCAATTGGAACTCCAATAAATAGAGCTCCTAAAGTTCCATATAGCGATGCTACTATCATCGGTAGTATGCCAAACTTTTCAGCTGAAGGTATCCACTTACTACCAAATATGAATTCGGTAAACGAATACCCTTCTAAAATAAACGGTTTTAGACCCATATAAAATACAAAACCTATTATCAAAAATAAGCAAGCAACTCCTAATAAAGCACTTAACATAAAAATATTTTTAGTGATTTTCTCGACTAAATACTTCAGTCTATTATTATTGTTAAGATCACATTTCTGTTCGATTTTTACATTTTTAAATTTAAGTATCATTTCCACCCTCTCTTTCACTATTTAATACATCTAGATCTAATTTAAGATTTTTTAGTAATCATACATAAGGAAATATTCAGTATTTTTATAAATTAAAACCTACTAAATATTGATTTTTAAAAAGCCATGGAAAAAATTCTCATGGCTTTTTAATTAATTAAATCTATCTATTAATTAATTACTTAACTCCAACAAAACCGTGTTCTTCTACTACCTTCTGTCCATCTTCGCTTAATATATAATCAATAAATGCTTGACCTTTATCTGATAATCCTTCTGGCTTATTAACTAATAAGAAAGGTCTTAATATCGGATATTTATTAGATTTCACATTATCGACTGTTGCTTCTACTCCTGAAATCGATATACTATTTACTTCTTTGTCTACATATCCAAGTGATATATACCCTATTGAATTTTTGTTTCCTGCTACAGTCGTCTTTATATTCCCTGATCCATCGCTTATAATTGCACTGTTTACGAGTTCTTCAGCAGCATATCCTATTATAGTTTCAAATCCTTCTCTTGTTCCAGAACCGTCTTCTCTTGATACAACAACTATAGGTGAATTATCTCCCCCAACTTCTTTCCAATTTGTTATTTTACCAGTATAAATTCCTTTAATTTGTTCAATAGTTAAATCTTTTACTTTATTTTCATTATTAATTATAACTGCAATCCCATCTATAGCAATTTGAGTTTCTTTTAGACTTGCTTGTTTTTCCCCTTCTTTAAGATCTCTTGATGTCATTCCTATTTCAGATGTACCATCAATTGTATTTTTTATTCCGGAAGAAGACCCTATTTGTTGAACTTCTATATCAGTCCCTTTACCTTCACTCTTCTTATATTCTTCAACAAGAGGTTCCATTACAGCTCCAACTGATGTAGATCCCGAAATTCTAACACTATTAGAATTAGATTTTTGCCTGTCCGCTCCTTTTCCACAACCTACTGAAACAATTCCTATCATCATTGAAAGTGCTAGAACAATAAACTTCTTATTTTTTAACATCTACTAATCCTCCTAATAAATTGTTTTTTAAACTCTAAATTAATAATAACTAAATTATGTTAAGCAATTATTATATATGCGTAAATAAAGAGTAAACATTGTTTATAATTCTTTACATTCTTTACTTAATTTTTTGATTAATTGTTACTGCATTCACAGATTCCTTTTCTCATATCTATTCCGAAAGCTCAAAGCTGATTAAACGATAGCCATAACATCAACTTTTCAATAGATTGTTTATTTAACATTTACTTAATAATATACATTTTTTCTTTAAGATAGGTAATAAAAATCTATAAAGAAAGGTGTTATTCTGTTATTTGATAGGTCATGAAATTTATGGTAGAATCGAACTAATATTTGACACATTAAATTATAAGTATATAACTACAGAAAATATTAGTTTTTTAGATATTAGTGAATTCTGATGATACATTATTGGAGGAAAAATATGTTTAAAGAATACGGCGAATTAAGTACTAAGTTATATGAAATAACCAAACCAGTAGGATATTCAATTAATGGGGATATTGAATACTACTTAAGTAAATTAAAAAATTTGAAAGGAAGCATTTTAGAAGCAGGTGTTGGTACAGGGCGTTTACTCATACCGCTTATTCAAAAAGGACTGCATGTCGAAGGGGTTGATTTATCTTTAGAAATGATAAAACAATGCAAAGTAAATATGAACGAACACAAGGTAGATGCCAAAGTTTATCAACAAGACTTAACTAATTTATCTTCACCTAATAAATATGATGCAATTATAATGCCCACTGGTAGCTTTTGTTTGTTGCCAAAAGATAAAGTTAGCCAAGTTTTAACTTCTTTTTATAATCATTTAAATATAGATGGTAAAATAATTATCGATTTAGAATTACCAATAGATTTTAAGCTTGGCGAAGTGAGCTCAAGTAGTTATTTTTTATCTAAAGAGGAAGGGATACTTTTTACAAACATTAGTGAAGAAATTGACTGGTTCACACAAAAAACTTCATATATCCATAAGTATGAGTTACTTAATAATGGTTCAATTGAAAGTACTGAGGTTTCGCACTTTACTTTATTTTGGTATGGTATAAAAGAATTTGAATTACTTTTAAAAGAAGTAGGTTTTTATAACATAAACTATGAGTTGGGTTACGGACATGATAGCCAATCGTCATTGATCACATTTATTGCTACTAGATAAAACAAGTAAAGACAGGATACAAGCAAGTTGGTATAAAAATCTTTCTAAGTTCAATAAACGGCAATGTTAAAGCGTCTGTTTCCTATCATATTCATTTAAAAAAGAAAACTACTTAACAAGTTGACAGGATAGTTTAATAAAAAGGATGAACTATTTTAAAAAAATTTAGACGAAACAGTCTGAAGTATATTAAATTAAGTTCATAATAAAAAGCTAACCAAATAATTATTTTTTGGACAGCTTTTTTGTTTATATTTAATTCCAAAGAAAATGTTTAACTTCATCAATTAAACTCTCTAATCCTACTTGATCTTTTTCTGAGAAACGAGAGAAAGTTGTAGAATCTATATCTAAGACAGCTTTTACTTCGCCTTTTATAATAATGGGTATAACGAGTTCCGAATTGCTAGCACTATCGCATGCAATATGTCCAGGGAATTTGTGCACATCGTCTATTAGCTGTGTTTTTTTGCTAGAAACACAAGTTCCACATACACCTTTTCCAATATTAATTCTAGTGCAGGCAACTTTGCCTTGAAAAGGCCCTAAAACAAGCCCACCATCCTTTATAAAATAGAACCCGAGCCAATTTATATCTTCTATCGCATCATATAGCATTGCACTTATATTTGATGTGTTTGCTATAAAATCTTTTTCGTTCTCTATTACTGAAACTATTTGCTTTGTAAGTGATGAATAATCCATGCTAATACCCCCTTTTTAGATATTTTATCATAGACGATAATAATATCCAAGAATGCAAGTAGATGGACTTTGAAAATGTAAAGTAAATTGATTTATAAATATTTTAGAATATAATATAGAAGTTTAAAATTTTAATTACAAGGTATAATACATAACAATAAGATTTTAAAATCAGTAGATTAAGAGGTTATTTTATGATTAAATATAAATTTGAGGAAACGAAAAATAGATTTGCAGCGTATCATGAAGGAAAAGAAGTTGGAGAAATAACATTTACTAAAGCTGGAGATAAGGTTTTGATAGTTGATCATACGTATGTAAAGGAGGAATATAGAGGAAAATCTATAGCAAATAGATTGGTAAAGCATATAGTTGATTTAGCTATTTCACAAAATAAATCAATAGTTCCTTTGTGCTCATTTGTAAGAAAAGAATTTGGTAGAAATCAGGAATATCAGGCTATTGAATATAAATAAAATATCATAAATACTTACGATGTATAAAAATTAAATTAAAGTGTGTTAAATATACTTAATTTTAAATAGCATGCAGCACGCTATTGTGATGATTATTATAGTTGTTAGGTATAAGATAAGAAAAATATGGATATATAAAACGGCAGTGGGTAGCAAATGGTAAATCATCAGTTGCACACAAAGGTTTATTGAATGCTGGAAAAACAATTGCGTTAACAGCGTACGATGTTTTAATAAATCCTGAATTACTTGAAACTATGAATAAAGAGCATTTGAATACTCTAGGTGGCAAAAAGTACGAGTCAGCTATTTCAGCTGATGTTATGCCTCACTAGTTAGATTAAAACTTAAAAAATATAATGATTAAGTTTAGATATAGTAACAAATGAAACAGTGTTAAATATATCATTAGGTTCAAAATAAGTGATTATAAGGGATAAAGATTAAATTAAAGCGTGTTATATGTTACTTAATATTCAGTAACATACAGCACGTTTTTTACATTGTGTAAATACATTAGCTTGTGCGGCTTATACTATTTACAACAAAAAAACACCCTTTCACAACAAATAGAAATAAATTGATTTAAATTTATGCTACTGATACTGCTACATATAAAGATACTGGAGACAGACAAGAATTAATCAATTTTGAAGCACCCCTTTATTTTTTTGTGTAATATTATATACTTTATAGAAAGGATAGTTAGAAAATTTTATAATAAAAAGATATTTAACTATATTTGCTATACAAAACTTTAAAAATTTGAGGTGTAGATTATGAAATGTATGAAGCAACAAAAATTGATAGAGATGTTGGATAAAAGAGGTGAAAAATCAATTGATCTCAGTATGACTTCTTTTGATAATATGGATCTACAGGGATTTGATTTTCATAATATAGATCTAAGGAATTCGAGTTTTAAGAATTCAAACTTGAGTGGAGCAAATTTTCGCAACTGCAATTTAACAGGGATAAATATAGAAGGAGCCAATCTATTTGGATCGAATTTAGAAGGGGCATTACTTGAAGGCATAGTATTTAATGACAACACTAAGTATTTTAAAATGTCTTGCCCTGAGGAAGGTGCATTTATTGGATGGAAAAAGTGCTTTAATTTCAGGGTAGTACAGCTATTGATCCCAGCAGATGCGAAGAGATGTTCAGCTACATATAATGCTTGTAGATGCGATAAAGCAAAAGTGTTGACGATTAAAAGTATAGACTACAAGGAATCATTTGACGAGGCAATATCTTATGCAGATGGCAATTTCAAGTACCGAGTAGGGGAAATGGCTATTCCAAGTGGATTTAATGAAGATCGTTGGAATGATTCTACAGAAGGGATACACTTTTTTATGTCAAGAGAAGAAGCTATAGGTTATTTATAAATAAAGTCTAAAGTATATAAAAATATATAGCTGATTGATAGACAATATCTATATTAGTTTGGTTATCTATAGTTTTTATCTAATTTTCTTTATATTTAGTTAACTTTATCTTAGTATATTCTTAGGAAATTGTTTAAAATTTCTAATAGGAGGATTACAATGAGAATAAAATCAGCAAAGAATTTGCTACTAAGTGTGATACTTGTAATAGGAGTATTCTCGTTAGTTGCTTGTAGCAAAGGCGAAACAAAAAAAGATGAGGGGGCAGATGCTTACAAAATTATATCTACGCAAGATCTAAAATCTAATTTAAATGATAAATCTTGGGTTATAGTAGATACTAGACTAAATGATTCTTACAATGGATGGGCATTGGATGGGGAAGAAAGAGGAGGCCATATTGAGGGAGCAGTCGATTTTTCTGCAAACTGGCTTTCAGTTGATAACAAAGATAAAGAGAAAGTTTTAGAGAAGGCTTTAAAAACGAAAGGTATTGAATCAAATAAAAATATAGTATTGTATGATTCTAATGGTAAAGATGCAAATAAGGTAGCGGATTATCTTTCCAAAAAAGGCTATGAGAACATATATACATACGATGTAAAAGAATGGGCAAATGATGATAAATTGCCAATGAAATCATATGAAAATTATGAATTAATAGTACCTGCAAAAGTTGTAAAAGATGTATTAGACGGAAAAACAACTGAGACTTTTAAAAATGCTAAAAATGTAAAAATAGTAGAAGCTAGTTGGGGTGAAGAAAAAGAAGCGTACTTGAAGGGGCATGTTCCTACAAGTGTTCATATAAATACTGACACAATAGAGCCACCACCAGCATGGATGTTGGCTAATGATAAGGATTTAGAAAAGTTTGCTTTAGATTATGGATTTACAAAGGATGATTCTGTTATAGTTACAGGTCCAGATACGATGGCTTCATACAGAGTAGCAGTTGTTCTTAGATATATTGGAGTAAATGATGTTAGGGTTCTAAACGGAGGTAATGACGCATGGGTTTCAGCAGGGTATGATTTAGAAACTAAATCTAATAAAAAGACACCAGGAACTGACTTTGGAACTACAATACCTGCGAATCCAGATCTAATAGATACAATACCAGAGCTTAAAGAGCATTTGAAAAATCCAGAATATACTTTAGTTGATGACAGAACAAAAGATGAGTTCGAAGGTAAAATTTCTGGTTACAGTTATCATGATAAAAAAGGTCGCATACCTGGGGCTGTTTATGGATATTCAGGGACAAGTTCCACAACTCTAGAAGATTACCGTAATATAGATAATACTATGAGAAATGCAGATGAGATAAAGGCACTTTGGGATAAATCAAAAATTGATACTAACAAAAACCTTATATTTATGTGTGGAAGTGGATGGAGAGCAGCCGAAGTAATGACTTATGCAGATGTTATTGGTGTGAAAAACTCTTCTCTATACAGTGATGGATGGATAGGCTGGAGCACTGATCCCGCCAATCCAGTTGAAACAGGAGTTCAGAAATAATTAATAGAAAAAACAAAAATGAGAATCTGATAGCTATCAGATTCTCATTTTTTTTCCTATTAATTCAAATTTATCTTTTATACATTATTTAATCTAAGTATTTATATAGAAAATCTTCGACTTTCTTCCAGTACATTTCACCAGCTATATTGGAAGATTCACCATGACCTGCATCTTTAACATAGAGTTTCTCTTTAGGCACTTTAGCAGCGTCGTAAACTTCATTAAACATTAAAGAAGGAACAAAAGTATCACTACCTCCGTGTATGAACATCATAGGAGTATTAGATTTTACAACTTGGTCTAAAGCACTTGCTTCACCTAAAGTGTAACCTGCACGTAGTTTTGTAACTGCCGATGAAAAGTTCATAAATGGGAAAGCTGGTAAATTAAATATTTCTTTAAGCTGGTATGAGAATTCATCCCAGACAGATGTGTAGCCACAATCCTCTACAATAGCTTTTACGTTTTCGGGTAAATTTTCACCAGAGGCCATCATAACAGTAGCCCCTCCCATTGAGACACCGTATAAAATTATTTCAGCTTCTGAATCTTTCTCTAATATATCATCAATCCAAGAGACTACATCAAGACGGTCATGCCAACCCATACCTATATAATTACCTTCGCTTTTACCCTGTCCTCTAGCATCTGGGAGTAAAACATTAAAGCCCATGCTGTAGAAACGAGATGCAGACTTTGTCATAAGTGATCCCTGGCCACCATATCCATGGCAAATAATAGCGTATTTATTTGATTGGTCTGTATTTTGTATACTATAGGCGTGAAGTTTAAGGTCATCAAATGTTTGAATATACAAATCTTCAAATCCAATATTTTTAAACCATTCTTCGCTTTTTGTCTTTTCTATATCACCAGATGAGTCGACATCAGCAGCATTATCTCCTACATTGTGTGGGGCATTTAGTACTGATGATTTATCAGTAGTTGGATTTAGCGCTAAGTTATAAAACATGTTGCCAACAACAAATCCAGCTATGATTATCAATATTGCGATCACAAAAAGTATAATAAGTATCACTTTTTTATATTTCTTCATATATCCTCCATTATTATTTATTTCTTTTTAAAATATTTTAACATACTAAAATAGAAAGCCATTTTATAGTATAGTAGAATAATAGAAAATATATGAAAAGATATAAAAATAGGGTAACCTCAAAGTTAATTTGAAAATTAACTTTGAGACGACCCCATTTAAATATGTACCAGAACTTATTTATATTATCCGACAAACATTTGTGTCCAGTAAATTGCACCATTTCCTTTTTGTGCAACACCAATTCCTATTTTAGAAAAATTAGCATTTAATATGTTTTTTCTATGTCCTTCAGAATTCATCCAAGCATTTACAACTTCTTTAGGGCTTTTTTGACCCATTGCTATGTTTTCACCAGCAGTTTTATAGCTTATTCCAAACTTTTTCAACATATCGAACGGAGAACCGTAAGTTGGAGAAGTATGATCAAAGTAGTTGTTGTCTATCATATCTTGAGATTTTTTTGTAGCTACACTTGATATTTCTGCATCAAGAGTAAGAGGACTTAAACCTGCTTTACTTCTTTCAACATTTACTAATTCAACAACTTCTTTTTGTTGAGCTGAGAAGTTTCCAGCTTGAGATTCATTATTGTTACTGTTGTTTTCTTCAGTTTCATTAGTAGAACCTGATCCATTATTGTTGCTTTCACCTGTTTCACCAGTAGAGCCAGAACCGTTATTATCATTGTTGTTTTCAGTCTCATTAGTAGAGCCAGATCCGTTATTATTGTTATCAGTTTCATTAGTAGAACCGTTATTGTCATTGTTATTAGTCTCATTGCTAGAACCAGAGTTATTGTTGCAATTATTATTGTCTGGTTTGTTAGTAGAGCCTGAATTATCGTTGCTTGCATTAAGCTCTGGTTTAGAAGAGCAATTTGGTTTTGCTGCAAATTTATACTTAGCATTGCTACAACTTACAGTTTTGCTGTTTAAATTTGTACAGTTTTGAAGAGATAAAGCACTTGCAGGAACAGCGCTAGAAGCTGTTGCTACAGTTACTACTCCTAAAGCTAATAAAGTTTTTAATTTCATTGGTATATTCTTTTTCATATAAAACACCTCTTAATTTGAAGATTCTAAATTTGTTACTAAATTGTAACCTTTAGTGTAGGGGTACCCTGTGCATTTATACTAACATATAAGATAGCCTTTTTTTACTGTAAAGATATGTAAATAATAAAAAAACACGCTGAACAATAGCTATATAGCGATATAAATTTATAAAAAAAGTTTTAAAAAAGCTTGCCAATAGAAAATATATGTTTTTTTAAAACTTTTACATGCAAATTTGGCGTCTAATAAATAAGTGTTATAAAATGTACTAAGATTTATGGAAGAGAGGTTAAAAAAGTGTTTAAAACTCTAAAAAGAAAGAAAGTAGAAGAGTTTATAATAGAAAATCGTGAAAATTTTTATAGAGTAGCATACAGCTATGTGAGAAATGAGCAAGATGCCCTCGATATTATACAAGATTCTATATATAAAGCATTAAACTCTGTAGAAAAATTAAAGGAAATTAAATTTATAAAAACGTGGTTTTATAGAATAGTTGTAAACTGTAGCATTGATTACTTGAGAAAAAATAAGAAATACAGTAATTTTTTGGAAGTAGAGCAATTGGAAAAAATTGAATGCTACGAAGATTATACTAATTTAGATCTAAAAAAGAATCTGGATGACCTCCCAGAAAAATATCGAATTATAATAGTACTCAGATTCTTTGAAGATTTAAAGATAGAAGAGATTGCAAAGATATTGGATGAAAATGTTAATACAGTTAAGACGCGACTATATCATGGTTTGAAAAAATTAAGAGTAAATATAGAAAGTGAAAGGAGAAGTTAGTATGAGTGATAAGAGGTTAAATGAACTAAAAAACGAGTATATGAGCACTCCAATACCAGAAAACTTATATTCGATCATTGAAGATCAAATAAAAAGTAGTAGGGTAAAAGGAAAAAAGTCCCCAAAATTTAAAAGAAGATTTAGCGTAGCATTAGCATCTGTCTTAACTATAGTTGTATTAATAAATGTAAGCCCAATATTTGCAGAAACTATATCGAAAGTACCTGTATTATCACAACTAGTAAAGCTCGTTATAGTTAAAGAATATAAAATAAAAGAAGGCAATAGTGAAGCAAATATAAAGGTGCCAGCAATAGAGGGATTAGATGATAAAGATTTAGAAAAAAGAATAAATAAAAGTTTTATTAGTGAAGGGAAGGCATTATATGATGATCTATCAAAAGAGATAAACTTAGATCAAGGAGCTTATAAATATGTAAATACAGATTATATTATAAAGAGCGAAACGAAAGATAGATTATCTATAGAAAGAGAAAGATTGGAAATTCAGGCTTCTTCATATACAACAAAAAAACATTATAATATAGACAAAAATAAAAAGATTGTATTAACACTTCCTATGCTATTCAAAAATGATAAGTATATTGAGGTTATAAGTAAAAATATAAAAGAGCAGATGAAATCTCAAATGAAAAAAGATAGCAACAAAGTATATTTTATTGATCTAAGCGATAATGAGATGGATAGTTTTGACAAGATTGATAAGAATCAAGATTTTTATATAAATGATAAGAATCAGTTAGTGATATCATTTGATGAATATGAAGTTGCACCAGGATATATGGGAGCTGTCGAGTTTGTTATTCCGGATGCTATTTTAAGCGGGTTATAGGAATTTATAATAATAAAGTCTTATATATTTAAAACATGCTTAATTTGTTGTATAAGTAAAATTAAATATAATAATAATTATATTTACATTTAACCTAAAGTGAGATATACTGAATATCAGTGGGAGCTTGCATTAATTGCAAGTATACGCTAGCCCTAAAAGCCATCTATTTTATAGATGGCTTTTTTATTCAATAAAATATGGCTTAATAATTTTTTTAAATTAGTTATGAGATACGCCAAATAAATCCTTCTTCATTAATATTATAAATTTTAAGTTTATAATAAAAAAATAGTGAACATCATTAGATGCTCACTATAAAAATACTTTATATTTATATTTTCATTAAGTTCTACTTCAAGGCTTATCTAGGTAACTATTTAACTGCAGCAACTATAGTTATTTCAACTAATAAGCTTTCTCTAGCCATTCTAGCTTCAACACAAGCTCTTGCAGGTTCGTTTCCGTCTTCTATCCACGCATCCCAAACTGAGTTCATGTCTGCGAAATCTTTCATATCTCTCAAATATATATTAGCTGATAATATATGATTTTTATCAGAACCGTATTTATTTAATAGATCTTCAACTTTCTTTAAAACTTCTTCAGTTTGTTCTTTCACATCTCCTTCAGCATGAGTTTGTCCACATAGGTAAACTGTGTTGTTGTGTACAACAGCTCTACTCATTCTTCCAGTTCCTTCATATCTTTTGATTTCCATATACACAATACCTCCTATTTAATAACTAATAAAATTATAATACAAAAACACAGATTATTCTAGCATTATAAGTTATATTATAATAAACTTTAAATTTAAAGTACTTTCATTGTGAATTTTTAAGTTCTATTTATTGCGGTAGTTATCACACAGTTTTTTTATAAGCCATATAATAACTATTGCTAATATTAATGCCAACAATACTTCTATTGTGAGATATTGTAGGCTAAATAGTTCACTTATAAAAGTTCCACCAGTTATTAATAGACAGTTCCATATAAATATACCTATAGTTGAAAATATTACGAATTCTGCTAAATTCATCCTTGCCACACCAGCGACAAGAGATATAGCTGTTCTCGCTAAAGGGACGAATCTTGTTAATAGAACCGATATTTTACTGTATCTCCTCATAAAATTGTTTGAAGCTGAAATTGATTTCTTAGTCTTTGGAAATTTGTTTACTACATATTTAACAACTTTTTCTCCAAAATAATAGCCTATCCAATAGTTTAATAATGAACCAATTAGTCCTGCTAAAGTCGATAATAAAATAAGTGAAAATATATCTATATTGTATTTTTTACCTACAACCCCTACCATTGGTAGTATTATTTCACTTGGAATAGGGAAGTTAGCGTACTCAAGAAATACTAAGATAAATATACTTACTACTCCATAGCTGTTTACAAAGTTCTCTATAATAATATTTAAATCCATAATTACATCTCCTAGATAAATATTTCCACACTATTTATATATTAATGTATATAAAATAATATATTATAGAGAAGTAAAAATCAAATAAATTTTCAATGAATTACCAGCCTCTAACAGCTAATTTTTCTTCTTCTTGAAGAGATGATACTGAAATTCCGCTCATCGCACCGCCAAGATCTTTTGATATCTCTGCCAGAAACTTTGAATTATTATAGTTTATAACAGCCTTGACTATAGCTTCTGCTCTTTTCTGTGGATTGTCAGACTTAAATATACCCGATCCAACAAATACACCGTCACAACCAAGCTGCATCATAAGAGCAGCATCTGCGGGAGTTGCTATTCCACCAGCGGCAAAATTTACGACCGGTAACTTTTTATTTTTATTTACATATCTAATTAATTCATAAGGGGCTCCCAGTTCTTTTGCAGAATTCATAAGCTCATCTTCTTCAAGTGAGGTTATTTTTTTAATATCTGCAGTCATAGTTTTCATATGTGTTACTGCTTCAACTACATCGCCAGTTCCAGCTTCTCCTTTAGTTCTTATCATAGAAGCACCTTCACCAATTCTCCTAAGAGCTTCACCGAGATTTCTAGCACCACAAACAAATGGTACTTTAAAATCATTTTTATTTACATGATATGTTTTATCAGCTGGAGTCAATACTTCACTTTCATCTATAAAATCTATTTCTAAGGCTTCAAGAATTTGAGCTTCGACGAAATGCCCTATTCTAACTTTTGCCATAACAGGTATACTTACAGCTTCTTGAATTTTTTGTATCATGCTTGGATCAGACATTCTAGCAACGCCGCCATCTTTTCTTATATCTGAAGGTACTCTTTCGAGTGCCATTACAGCGCAAGCTCCTGCATTTTGAGCAATTAAAGCTTCTTCAACATTTGTTACATCCATTATTACCCCACCTTTAAACATTTGAGCCACGTTTTTGTCTATTTCATATCTATTACTCATAATTACCTCCAAAATTTAATTTTATAGTAAATGTGATTGCAATCAATTGATTAAATATTAGTATAAAGGCTTTTTTAATTCAATAAAATTGGTTTAATTTGGGACTTTATAAGCATTGTACCGAAACAATGTGGGGTAAATTTTGCTTAGAATTAATACTATGTGTATTTACTAATAAAAAGTATAAATAGATAATTAAACTATAAAGTTTAATAAAATAGTGTTAAGTCTTTAATATAACAGGAATATTTGTTGGAATAGATAAATTAGTTTAACACTATTAACTGCGGATTAACTTTGTTTTTATATAGCTTTAACAAATATCAAATAAAATAAAATTAAGATAGTATTTAGGAGAGGGGAGTATATATGAATAAAGCAGATAGTCATGTTCATACACGTTTTTCAAATGATGGGAGAGATCATATCTATAAAATGATAGAAAGAGCGATAGACCTTGGAGTAAAATATTTAACTTTGACAGATCATTTAGAATACAATAAGGATAAATTTAGCCTGGATTTCAACAACTATATAAACAAAATAATAGAGTGCAAAGAAAAATATAAAAATAAAATTAATTTATTTACAGGAGTTGAAGTTGGATACCAAAGAGTTGTTAAAGAGGAAATTGACGTTATTATAAACTCTTATCCATTTGATTATGTCTTGTGTTCAACACACACAATAGACAATAAACATGTCAGTAGAGATGAGTACTTTGAAAATTTGACTCAATTAGAATCGTATACAAAGTACTACGAGAGCATTGTAAGCACTGTAAGAGAATATAACAACTTTGATATTTATGGTCATTTAGATTATGTAAGAAGATATGGACAATACAGAAAAAGTAAATATGTTTACGACGACTACAAAAATATATTAGATGAAGTATTAAAAGAAATATTGTCAGCGGGAAAAGGTATAGAGATAAACACATCAGGTTACAGGTATAAGGTAGATTCGACACATCCTAGTATTGAAGTTTTAAAAAGATATAAAGAACTTGGAGGGGAGCTAATAACAATAGGTTCAGATGCGCATAGATCAGAAGATATATGTCGTGATTTTGATAAGGTTTATGAGATTTTAAATTATATTGGATATAAATATACATGTATATACGAGGATAGAAAGCCTAAATTCTTGAAAATTGCGGAAAAGTTCATTAATGTAGGTGAAGAGACAATTAAACACATAGTATAAATGAATTATGTAAAAAGCTTCACCCAAAATTTTGATTGATTAAATTCTAATTTACAGAATTTAAAAGAACTTGCACATCTAAATTTGTGTAGAGCAGTTCAATAATTACTTACTTTATTGAATCAAGGTTTGGGGTGTGGTTTTTTATTTTCTCGATTTGAAATTATAAATAGGATTATTGGGTTCAGTTTAGGGTAAAAAAATAAAGATATTATTATGTTATAATATTATGAACAAAGTTATTATAACATTACTTATACAATTTTTTGTTGGAGGAATAAAATGAAACAAATGATGCGAGAATTTAAAGAATTTGCACTAAAGGGAAATGTAGTAGACCTTGCAGTCGGGGTTGTTATTGGAGGTGCTTTTGGAAAGATAGTATCGTCGCTTGTCGATAATATTATAATGCCGCTGATTGGAGTGTTACTTGGCGGTTTAGACTTCACAAATTTATCTATAATAGTGGGTGATTCTGCTATTAAATACGGAATATTTATTCAATCTGTTATAGACTTTTTAATTATAGCATTTTCAATATTTATATTTATTAAGGTTTCGACTTCACTTATGAAGAAAAAAGAGGTTGTAGAGGATGTCAGACCTGAGGTAAATCATACAGAAGAGTATTTAAAAGAAATAAGAAATTTATTGAAAGAACAAAACAAATAAACACTACTAAAAAATTATTATGTTGAATTAATGATTTTACTGTGATAAACTTAACCTATAAAAAATCATATATGATTTAGACGAATAGCTAGGGGCGCTATGATTGGATAGCTGAGAGATAAAGCCGTAACTTACAAACCCTAAGAACCTGATCAAGATAATGCTTGCGAAGGGAAGCTCATAAGACTTTTATGATACGGATTTTTCTCAAACTCTAGGACTATTTATATTGAGTGTTTTTAGATTTATCCAAATTAATTTGAGTGTATAAGTGCTTTCCTGAACAAGGATAAGCACTTTTTTGTTTTTAAAATATAAAATTTGGAGGAAATAATATGAATTACACTACACAAATGGATGCAGCAAGAAAAGGAATAGTTACTAAAGAGATGAAAGAAGTATCTAAGAAAGAGCAGATGGATGTAAGAGAACTTATGGAGCTTATGGCGAAGGGGCAAATAGTTATACCAGCAAACAAAAACCATAAATCTTTAAGTGCAGAAGGTGTGGGTAAAAATCTGAGAACTAAGATAAATGTAAATCTTGGTATATCTAGAGATTGCAAGGATGTTGAAGTAGAGCTTGAAAAAGTTAGAACAGCAATTGACATGAAGGCAGAGGCTATTATGGACCTTAGCAATTACGGTAAGACTAGGGAGTTTAGAGAAAAAGTAGTGGATATGTCACCTGCTATGATTGGATCGGTGCCAATGTACGATGCAATTGGATATTTAGATAAAGAACTAAAAGATATTACAGAAGAGGAATTTTTAAGTGTCATCGAGCAACATGCTATAGATGGGGTTGATTTTATAACTATACATGCTGGTTTAACTAGAGATGTATGCAAAAAAATTAGAAATCATCAGAGACTTACTCATATAGTTTCGAGAGGTGGATCTTTATTATTTGCATGGATGGAATTGAATGATAAGGAAAATCCTATATACACTAATTTTGATAAAATACTTGATATTTGTGAGAAGCACGATGTAACTCTTAGCTTAGGTGATGCCTGTAGACCTGGATCTATTGCTGACTCTACTGACACAGTACAAGTACAAGAGCTAGTGAACCTAGGTGAACTTACTAAAAGAGCTTGGGAGAGAAATGTACAAGTTATGATAGAAGGACCGGGACATATGTCTATAGACGAGATTGAGGCAAATGTAGTCTTAGAGAAAAGATTGTGTCACGAAGCTCCATTCTATGTATTAGGACCTTTAGTAACTGATATCGCCCCTGGATACGATCATATAACTAGTGCTATAGGCGGTGCCGTTGCAAGTGCAAAAGGTGTTGATTTCTTATGCTACGTAACTCCCGCTGAACATCTTAGATTGCCTAATCTAGAGGATATGAAGGAAGGAATTATAGCTACAAAGATAGCAGCACATGCTGGTGATATAGCTAAAAACGTAAAAGGTGCCAGAGAGTGGGATAACAAAATGAGTAAAGCAAGGGCTGATTTAGACTGGTCTGAGATGTTTAAACTAGCAATTGATCCTGAAAAGGCAACTAGATACAGAGAAGAATCAAAACCAACTCACGAAGATAGTTGTACAATGTGTGGAAAGATGTGCTCAATGAGAACAGTCAAAAAGATATTGAATGATGAAGAATTTAGCTTAATATAGAGAAAATTATATAGAGAAAACTAACTATGTAGCTAAATTTTAATATATAAATAATTTTAAGATAGGAGGTGATTTCGTGAAGGTAAATGGAAAAGATGTAGAGTTCAAAGAGGGTACAACTATTTTAGACATATTGGAAAGCTATAAATTGAATAAAAACACAGTAGTTGTCGAGATAAACTTCGATATCTTAGAAGAAGAGCTTTATAGCTATATTGCGGACGAAGAAGATATCGTAGAAATAATCAGTTTTGTTGGGGGTGGATAAAATGGATATTTACATAAATGAAAACATAAAGACAGTTGACGACGGTATAACTGCATATGGTGTAAGAGATATTTTCAATGAAAACAGTGATGTGTTAGTGATAAATGGGTTTCCAATAAAGGAAGATACGAAATTAAGAGATAATGATAGGGTTACTCTTATCCAGAGAGGTGTAATTCCATCTGATGAAGAGCTTGAAAGTTTGATGATTGCAAGACATACGCCCAATGTACACAGGAAGCTGAAGCAGAGTAAAGTCGTTATACTTGGATTAGGAGGTCTGGGATCAAATATAGCTATCTCTCTTTCTAGAATAGGGGTAGGAGAATTAGTATTAGTAGATTACGATGTAGTTGAACCGTCCAATTTGAATAGACAACAGTATTTTATAGACGATATCGGTAAGAACAAAACAACAGCAATGAAGGAAAATATTAATAAAATAAATCCTTTTATAGGAATTGAAACGTTAAATATATTTGTGGATAAAGAATTTCTTGATACAAAGAGAAGAAGTGGATTTTTCAACGATGTAGATATAATAATTGAAGCTTTTGATGATTCCAAGTGTAAAGCTGTGATATGCAACTATGTACTTACTCAAATAAGTGAAAAATACCTTATAGCATCCTCTGGAATGGCAGGATATTATGACTCTAATATAATAACGACAAAAAAGATAAGGGATAGGTTTTATATATGCGGAGATTATGTAAATGAAGCTAAATTTGGTGAAGGGCTAATGGCTCCAAGGGTAGCTATATGTGCAAATCACATGGCAAATTTAGCTGTACAAATTATAGTTGAAGAAATATACAAATAATTTCTATAGGAGGAAATGCAATGGATAAATTAGTTTTAGGCGGTTATGAATTTAGCAGTAGACTTTTAGTTGGAACCGGTAAGTATGGATCGAATGAAATAATTCCGGAAGTTATAGAAGCGAGTGGCAGTGAAATTATAACTATGGCTTTAAGAAGAGTTGATCTAGATAATGAAAAAGAAAACATACTTACATACATACCAAAAGATATAAAAATACTTCCCAACACATCTGGGGCAACTAATGCCAATGAGGCGGTCAGGATAGCTAGAATATCACGAAAAATGGGTTGCGGAGATTTCATAAAAATAGAAGTTATATCAGATACTAGATACCTACTTCCAGATAATGAAGAGACTATAAAGGCTACAAGAATTCTAGCAGATGAAGGTTTTGTAGTGTTACCTTATATGTCACCTGATTTATACGCAGGAAGAAATTTGATAGAAGCAGGGGCAGCTGCTGTTATGCCACTTGGCGCTCCAATCGGTTCAAATAGAGGACTCCAAATGAAGGAAATGATTAAAATTATGATTTCAGAATTGAATATTCCAATAATAGTCGATGCAGGAATTGGAAAACCATCTCAAGCAATGGAAGCTATGGAGATGGGAGCGGATGCGGTTTTGGTTAACACTGCAATCGCATCTGCCAGCAATCCAGTTAGAATGGCTAAGGCATTTAAATATGCTGTGGAGGGTGGAAGAGATGCGTATATTGCAAAAACCGGAGCTGTTTCGGAGCTTGCCAGTGCGTCATCTCCGTTAACTGGATTTTTATCTGAAGCATAGAAGTAATAATTTCTGACTGTATGAAAATTAGGAAGGGTGAACAGTTTGAGTTTTTATGAAGTTATAGATAAGTATAGAGATTTTGAATTTAGCGACTACTTTGACAAGGTTTCAGATTCGGATATACTCAGAAGTTTGGATAAAGATAAGTTAGATAACCTTGATTTACTAAATTTGCTATCACCAAGGGCTAGAAAACATCTAGAGCCTATGGCACAAAAGGCTAATAAGTTGGCTATGCAGTATATGGGTAAAACTGTATGTTTGTACACTCCTATGTACATAGCGAATTATTGCATTAATGAGTGTGTATACTGTGGATACAATATAAAAAGCGGTATAAAGAGAAAAAAATTGAATATGGAAGAGATCGAAAGAGAAGGGAAATCCATTTCGCAGGAAGGATTTAAGCATATCTTAGTTTTGACCGGTGAAAGCGAATACCATTCAAGTATAGAGTATATTGGCGATGCAGTAGCTCTTTTATCTAAAAAGTTTCCTTCGATAGGTATAGAGGTATATCCGATGGAAGTAGATGGTTATAAGCATCTTGTTTATAAGGGTGCAGATAGCTTAACTGTTTATCAAGAAACATATAACGAAGATGTGTACAAAGAAGTACATTTAAATGGTCCCAAGGCTGATTTTAAGTTTAGACTCGATGCACCTGAAAGAGGTGCTATAGCTGGAATGAGGAGTCTATCTGTTGGAGCACTTTTAGGATTAAGTGAATTTAGAAAAGATGCGTTTTTCACAATGCTCCATGGTGAATATTTAAAGACTAACTACCCACATTTAGAGTTGGCGTATTCAGCACCGAGAATAAAGCCGTTTAAAGGTTCTTTTGAAGGTATAGTAGAAGTAAGTGATGTAAATTTATATCAAGTCATGACGTGTATGAGATTATTTGATCCACACTCAGCACTTAACGTATCAACAAGAGAAAATTTAGAGTTTAGAAAACATTTGATGCCTTTAGGAGTAACAAAACTAAGTGCAAGCGTTACTACCGATGTTGGAGGACATTCACAGGATGAGCACGATACAGCTCAATTTGAGATTGAAGAAGATTGTAAAATTAGCGATGTAGATAATATGTTAAAATCTATAGGTTACCAATATGTATTTAAAGATTGGGAGAGATTTTGATGTATTTAATAACAAATAGACATCTTTGCAGTAGGGAAAGGTATTTTGAGGTTATAAAAGAAGCTGTAAATTGTGGAGTAGAGAATATTATTATAAGAGAGAAAGATTTATCTGATAAAGACTTAGAGAATCTATGTTTAGAAATAAGAGATATCTTTGATAAATTATTCTTCAAATGCAAAGAAGTGAAGGCTAACTTTATTATAAACAGCAATACAAGCTTATATGAAAAGCTGGATTTCGATGGAATTCACCTGCCATTTAGTCTATTCTCGGATCTAATAGAAAGAGAGTATCATTTTAAACGCAGTAAAATATTGGGGCTATCTCTTCATAGTGTTGATGAAGTTAGAAAATTAAATGATATTGTAAATAAGACAGGAATTAAAGTGAACTATATAACGCTATCTCATATATACGAAACAAATTGTAAAATAGGTCTAGAAGCAAAGGGATTAAATCTGTTAAAAGACTCAAGAAAGCTTACAGATATCAAAATAGTAGCTTTGGGTGGAATTCTACCATCAAATGTATCGGAAGTATTAAGATACAGTGATGATTTTGCAGTAATGTCCACAATTATGGAATCCGAAAATATTAGAAAAACTATTTCCGATTATAAAGTATAAAAAAATGGTGATTGACCTATCAAAACACATTGAACCATTGATATAAGCGACATTTAAATTGAGTAAATCTTAGAATAAATTTAATAGTATCTGTTATATTTGTAGTAGCGAAATCAATGAATTTAATGTGTTTTGAGTCAACCCTAACATTTAACTGAGTGATAACATTTGATCTAAAGCTTTTAATGCTGAAACTTTAATTTTATCTTCTACAATAATTTGATTTTTTACATTGTTGTTTAATATATTATCTATTGCCCAAGCTAGGTGGGGAAGTTCAATTCTATTCATAGTAGCACATGGACATGATATAGGATTGAGAGAATATACATTTTTATCAGGGTATTTCTCGATCATACGCCCAACTAGGTTGTTGTCCGTTCCTATTGCCCAGCTAGTACCAGGGGCTGCATTTTCTACAGCATTTAATATATTGTTTGTTGAGCCATGGGAATCTGAAAGTTTAACCACATCATGTGAACACTCAGAGTGAACAATAATATTTATATCAGGATGATTTTCCCTCATATTTTTAACATGATCAGGAGTAAATTGTTGATGAACAGCGCAGAATCCATCCCATAGTATTACTTTGCAATTTTCTATTTTGCCATCATATTGTAGTTCTTCAGATATAAAATCCCAAGTGGCCATATCATCTAGAGAAATACCTAAACTATTGGCAACATTACGACCTAAGTGTTGATCAGGCATGAAGAAAACTTTTTTACCTTGATTTAATGCCCATGTAATAATATTTTCTGCATTGCCAGATGTTACAGTAGCACCACCATGATCTCCTACAAAAGCTTTTACTGCAGCAGTTGAATTAATATATGTTAAAGGTAGAATATCACCAAAGACTTCAGTTAATTTATTCCATGCTAACTCTAGATCAGCTTCATCTACCATGTCTGCCATCGTACATCCTGCATCTAAATCTGGTAGAATAACTTTTTGGAAGTCTTCAGTCAACATATCTGCTGTCTCAGCCATAAAATGAACACCGCAGAAAATAATATACTCAGCTTTTTTATTTTTAGCAGCAGATTGTGCTAACTGAAGTGAGTCTCCAGTTTCATCTGCAAATTTTACTACTTCATCTTTTTGATAATGGTGAGATAACAATAATAAACGATCTCCAAGAGTTTCTTTAGCTTTTGATATTCTCTGTTCTAGCTCTTCCTTTGAAGCTTCTAAATAATATGTTGGTAAGGTATTTTCTGTTGATAGTTTTACGGTCTCCATATCTTATCTCCTTTTATATTATTAAAACTAATGTCTAACGCTTTGATTGAGTGGGTTAAAAATCCAAGCGATATATAATCAGCATTAGTTCCCTTATATGAATTTATATTCTGAAGAGTAATTCCTCCCGATATTTCGGTAGTTATATGTGCTGGGACATATTTAGCAAATTCTTTTACCTCTTCTGGAGTTCTATTGTCAAACATGATTACATCTACTGCTGAATTAACTGCTTGTTTAACTTGATCTAATCTTTCTACTTCGACTTCAATTTTCACCATATGCCCTATTTTATCTCTGACTTTTTCTACCGCTTGTTGAATACCGCCTGCGTAAGCAATATGATTGTCCTTTAACATAACGCCATCGTAAAGTCCAACTCTGTGGTTATATCCGCCACCCATTCGAACTGAGTATTTATCAAACATTCTAAGACCTGGAGCCGTTTTACGTGTATCGCATATCCTAATATTTGGGTCGTCTAAAGTTTTAACTGCTTGAGCTGTAACAGTCGAAATACCGCTCATTCGTTGCATTAAATTTAATATAACACGTTCACCAGTCAATAGAGATTGCACTGAACCAGATGCTACACCTATAGTTTCACCTGCTTTAACAGTTTCACCATCAAACTTATGGGGTGTAAAAGAAGCTTGTCCTCCTAGGATCTCATAAACAATATTCGGAATATCGATTCCACTTACAATACCATCTTGCTTTGCAATAAAAATACCATCATCTTTATCGTTTTTATCAAAAATTGAGTTGGTAGATAAATCACCACTGCCAATGTCTTCTAATAAGAATTCATTAATTTTTTCCTTTGCTAAAAGTAAATTCATTGTTGTTTAAATTCCTTTCGTAATGTAGTGAGCACCTATACTTTCTTTTCTCTTGAGTGCAGCTTTAGCAATAAGCTGTGCGATTAAACAAAGGTTTTGGCATTCGAAATTTTCTTTGTTTAAATATTTATCACTTATTGGAGATAAAAAGTCGTAATTGGATAACCAATCTAAAAAAGAGGCTATATTTTCTTCAGAGCGAGTAATACCTATATTTTCCCAAGATCTTTGTTGTAGCTCAATTATATTGGGCAAATTAACACTTTTTTCAGTAGAAGCTCCATTTCTACAATTATATGCTTTACTTGAATTGATTTTCTGGTGACAATAAGGATTAATTGTATCAATATCATTAATTCTATCCAGAATTGTTTTTGATGTCGCTTCTGCAAAAACAATAGCCTCCAACAGTGAATTACTAGCTAGGCGATTTGCACCATGTACACCTGTACATGCCGTTTCTCCGATAGCAAATAAATTCTTTATTGAAGTTTCTCCATTTAAATCGGTTTTGATTCCACCCATAAAGAAATGAGCTCCAGGATGAACAGGTATCCGCTTAGTTTCTTCAAATGGAATATTATGTTTCTTTAGATTTTCAGTGATAGCAGGGAATCTTTCTTTAAAATTAGGTATACCAGAAATATCTAAGAAAACCTTTTCACCACTATGGATTTCCGATGATATTTCTCTACTGACCACATCTCTAGGCGCTAGATCCTCAAATTCATGTTTTCCTTTCATGACTCTGCT
This sequence comes from Metaclostridioides mangenotii, assembly GCF_017873185.1. GTDB lineage: Bacteria > Bacillota > Clostridia > Peptostreptococcales > Peptostreptococcaceae > Metaclostridioides > Metaclostridioides mangenotii. The sequence goes on along the minus strand of NZ_JAGGJX010000004.1, from coordinate 89,382 downwards.
GCCATCTTCTCTTACAAGAGTTGCTCCTTCACCACGAACAGCTTCAGAAATTAGTCCGTAACAACTATGATCAATTGAAAGTAGTGTTGGATGAAATTGGACAAACTCCATATCTTTCAACTCACATCCAGCACGATATGCTATAGCTATTCCATCACCAGTTATTGTTTTAGAATTAGAGGTAAGAGGGTACATTTGACCAATTCCGCCAGTAGCTAAAATCACGTAATCAGAATAAAGTAATTCAATTTCATTTTTAGAATTGAGTATTTTAACGCCAAAGCAGGTATTGTCTTTAGAGAGTATCTCTACAACTGCTGTGTTTTCTTTTATCTCCACATTTCGTAAATTACAGTGCAAAAAAGATGTCATTTTATTCCCTGTTTTATCACCGCCAATATGAAGTATACGAGGTCTTTTGTGAGCTCCCTCAAGTCCGTATGAAAAAGCACCATCTGAACATTTATCAAAATCCATACCTGAATCTATAAGATTTTGCAGCACTTTAGGTCCTTTTGTTACAAGCTGCTTAAGGGCTTGGGAATCGTTGTAAAAACAACCAGCAGATAAAGAGTCTTCATAATGATCTCTTGAAGAATCGTTTTTATCTAAAGCTACGGCTATACCACCTTGAGCCAACATGGAATTTGAATCAGTTATAGTTTTCTTTGTTAAAATAGTAACGATAAAGTTACGTTGAAGTAGGTTTGCAGCCATAGATCCAGCAATACCGCTACCGATTATTAACACTCTTTTCTTTTGCAAATTTTTTCACCACCCAAATATTTAATTGACATACTTAAAAAATAAATTTGCATCTTAAGTATATATTTTACACAAAATAGTACAAAAAACAAGGGAATTTAAGCAATTTAAGCCGCAAAATATTGTCTATTTTTTATCAATAAATATATTGTATATTTAGCATTTTTAATAAAAATTATACTAAAATTACGAAAGCAAGTAGATAACTATGTTTTAAAAGATTCTGGAACTAAATAGATAAAAAATTAACAATCATAAACGATGATTTATATCGAAGCATTATTAAGTATTGTAAAAAATTTCAAAGTTATTGACCACTTTAAGATTTTGTGATATATTACAATGACTTAAAGATTTCTAGGGTTCCGTTTGCTTTGCAAAGCTGGTCCGAGAGAGATCGCAAACGATAGTTTGTACACGGAAGGATAAAAGCCTGGGAGTTATTTTATAATCCCTAGGCTTTTTTATTTTGCAAATTTAGAGGGGGTATTAATATGAAGATAAATCCGTGGGGGAAAATTATTATAGGTGCAGTATTTGAAATTTTGTGGGTTATAGGTTTAAAATACTCTGGGAGCATATTAGAGTATTTATTAACCGGTATAGCTATTTTCGGAAGTTTCTATTTTTTGATTAATGCTTCAAAAGAGCTTCCAGTAGGTACAGCTTACTCTGTTTTTGTGGGGTTAGGTACATTTGGAAGTACATTATCTGAAATTATTTTATTTGGTCAGACAGTAGTTCCTTTAAAGCTATTGTTCACAGCTACACTACTTATGGGTGTTATAGGCCTTAAGGTTGAAGAAGATATGCGTGTAAGAAAGGAGCTTGAAGAATAATGTATTGGTTTGCACTCGTTACATCTGGACTCTTCGAAATGCTTGGAGTTACTATGATGGGAAAATTAAAAGAAAATAGAAGCAAAAAAAATATTTTTCTTCTTATTCTATTCTTTATTGCAAGTTTTTCTCTTTTGAGTTATGTTATGAATTACCTTCCAATGGCTACTGCATATGCAATATGGACCGGTATAGGTTCTTTTGGTGGTGCTTTAGTAGGAATTATATATTTTAAAGAATCGAAATCATTTTTAAGAATATTATTTATATGCGTTATACTACTTAGCGTGATTGCCCTAAAATTAATATCTTAGTACAGCTATATAAGAAAATAAATAATTTAAAATTACAATTTCTATCAAACTTTGGGTTCTTTCTGAACCCAAAGTTTGAATATTGCTAGATTAATGTATTATCTGATTGAGTATCTACAACTCTATATGCAATCAACCAAATTGTGATCACTTTTACTGGGAACATTGCCACGTTTTGAACTATCTTATTAGGTAATAAGGCTAAATATCCTTTCCCAGTTATCATATAAAACCAATATGTTCCAAGTAGTATACTTATAAAAATATTTATAATTGCTACAGCACAACAAACCCTCCATAATTTTTTAGGTTTTTTGTATAAAAATATTCCATATACTAATCCTGATAGAAATGCTGACAGTGTGAATCCTGGAAAATATGGGGCTGATCCGAATAGTACTGCGCCTAAAATGTCGCTAATAGCTGATCCAACTCCAGTATATAGAGGACCAAACATAATGCCTGCAATCGCAATTGGTAAAAATGAGAATCCTATCCTAACAATCGGTGTATTGATGGATAAAAAACGCGATAATACAATCTGTAACGCGATTAAAATTCCCATAATAACCATTCTCTTAACTCTACTTCTTATCATTGAAAAATTCTCCTTTTGAATTAATTATAAACACAAAAAAAGCCAATCAATCTAGGCTTTTGCCCAGACGGTCGGCTAATAATTGCTATACTTCATGTGGTCAATTCCACTTCCGTCAGTTGTATAACTATTAATAAAATAGCAATTTAATATATATTTGTCAAGTTTACGTTAAGTTATATTTAAATTTTATGTGACATAAAAAGAGAATATATAGTATTAAATTTAAATAATCCCTTGATTTTCTAAAATAGAAAGTTGAAGGGGTTATCCTATTGCTTCATAAAAATGATTTTATTAATACAATATGTTGTAATATACGCTGTATTAAGTGATAATAATAATGTGGTAAGATAGGGAGGGCTTAATATGAAATTAGGAATTGTCGGTCCAGAAGACTCAGGTGTGATAATAAAAGAATGCCTTAGTAATTTAGATTTGGGATTAGAGATAAATTTATATATAAGAGAAAAAGTACATCAAGCTATTGAAGTTATGGAGATATGTGATAAAGAATGCGATGCGTTTATTTTCACTGGCTGTGGAGTATATGAGGCAATTAATGCAAAGTATGAATTAAAGAAGCCGCATTCATTTGTTTCAAGAGGTGGGACAAGCATTACAAAAGCTTTGTGGGAAGTCAATAACGATAATATTATATACGATAAGTTTAGTCTAGATGTTGTAGAAAAAGAGGAGTTAGTCGACACTCTAACTGAATTAAATATAGATATTGAGAGAGTATATTCAAAGCCGTTTTCAAGTGAAACACATGAGGATAAGTATGTTAAGTGGCATATTGATTTATATGAAAATAATAAAATAGATTTAATGTTAACAGGATTTGGCGGAGTATATAATGAATTGAAAAAATTAGGTTACCCAGTTTATAGACTTCAAGCAACGGTTCCGGCAATTAAAGCTAGCTATGAAAAGATTAATAGTAGATATAAGTTGAACAAGGCTAAAAATTCTCAAATAGCAGTCGAGGTGCTGAGGCTTATCGAATATGGTGAAGAAAAAGAAAAGTACTATTCGGATATGATTAAGATGGCGGAGATAGATAAAAAAGTAATAGAGTATGTCAAAGAGTTACAAGGAGCGATATTCAAATTTGGACGTGATGAATATGTAGTATTTGCACATAAAGGTGCTGCAGAAAATATAGATAACTACAATATGTTATGGGATTTGAAAAATAGTATAAAATCTATGGGATTTGTTTTGTGTACAGGAATAGGCATTGGGTTTACGGCGTACCAAGCGGAGACTAATGCGTATAAATCAGCTAAACGCAGTGAAAGCTCTAATAATAAAGATGTATTTTTAATAGATGAAAAAGAAAATTTGAAAGGGCCGTTAAAATCCAAAAAACAATTAGATTATTCTATAGCCTCTACTGATAAGAATGTTATTGAGATTTCGGAAAAAACAGGTCTGAGTAGTGAATCTGTATCAAAGATCATATCAATAAATAAAATTAGACAGAGTAAGGTTTACGATGCTAAAGAATTTGCCGATTATCTAGATATAAGTGAAAGAAGCGCTAGACGTATATTAAATAAAATAGTATCTGCTAATTTTGGCAAAATATATGCAAAAGAGAGTAGCAATGGAGTGGGAAGACCAAGGCACTTGATCGAAATACTATTTTAATAATTTACTGTATTACAAAGAGAATGCTCAAAGATAAAAAATCACCGAGCATCCTCTTTTTAGATTATTATATAAATGTAATTTAGACTTTTTTATACGTATTTATTTTATAATGTTTTATCGTATTCAGATAAAAATTCTAAGTACTCTTCTTTTGACATTGCAGGAGTAAAGTCTGCTAATATTTCATTGGCTACTTTGGCATTGTCAAATAATAGATCTACAACAGTTAATGCCATTGCTTTTGCAGGAACTATATATGCTAGTTCCTCATCGATGATTTCATAATCTCTAGTGTGTAGAGCGCCTTTGACACCTGCTACCATTGGATGAAGAGTAGGCATTAAATGAGATATATCGCCAAAGTCAAATGAGCCTGTGAAGTCTCCGCCATCAACAATTTTATCGCTTTGAATACCGCATTCGATTAGATTGTTTCTAAATAGATCATCGAATTCATGGTATCTTATTATTGGTAAATATCCTGGTATTTCAGTTATTTTAACATCGGCACCGACAGCATATCCACCAGCTTTTAAAGCTCTGTTTACTTTCTCACTTGCATCTTTCATTCCGTCTATAGTTCTGGCTCTTACATATGATTCCATATGTACATCAGCAGGTACTACATTTACGATATCTCCACCTTTAGTTATAATTGGGTGGAATCTAACCCTTTCCTTTTCTTGGAAAGTTTCTCTAAGTGCATTAACGTTGTTTATAGCAAGCATTGCGGCATTAAGAGCATTTATTCCCTCATGTGGAGCTGAACCAGCATGTGATTCTTTTCCTATAAATTGAACCTTTTTACCTACAAATCCATTGCTTTCGGGTCCAACCAATGCAAGATCTCCGTTTAAATCAGATGAGTGGAACATCATAGACATATCTATATCATCAAAATGGCCCCTTTTAACAAGTTCTTGTTTTCCACCAAAATAAGTTATTTCACCATTATCTTTAAGTTGTTGTCTGTATTCTAACTCAATGAATTCTTCGGCAGGAGTAGCCATAAATGTGATTTTACCGGCTAAAGAGTCGAGTACACCACTTTTGATAAGACCGACTGCGGCACCAAGCATACCCGCTATTTGGTTGTTATGTCCACAAGTATGAGATGCACCTATATCATTGGCATCTTTATGATCTTTACATGAGATACCATCTAATTCACCTAGGATTGATATATGTGGACCAGTTTTATCACTGTTTACAGTTGCTTTACAGCCAGTTACAGCGATATTTTTTTCTACATCTAAGTTTAATTCTTCTTCTAAAAATTTAGATACTGATTCAGTAGTTTTAAATTCTTTATATCCGAACTCAGGATTTTCGTAGATACCACGACTAATTTCAGCTATTTTATCTTTATTATCATCAATAGTTTTGATAATTAATGATTTTATTTGTTCTTTATTCATAATACATTTCCTCCAAAATATTAATTATATTCTTCCTTGAAGTTTTAATACTACATGTGCTATAGTTGCACAGGCGAAGAAAATTGTTGTAAATACCAACATCGAAATCACAACAATTTTCCATGACATTTCTTTAAGCTGTTCTATTTTATTTCCAACTGATATACCAGCAAAAGCAAGTAGTGGAGTAGTTATTGCCATGAAGTTAACATTGTCTGTATTTTCTAGAAAAACCTCTGCAGTAGGGCTGTACGGCATACTAAGTAATAGACCTAATATAGTAGCGAATCCAAACGCAGGGAATATCGATTTAGGGAACAGATCTTTTAAAATCATAGCGGCCATAGCAGCAGCGATAACCATAATCATACCAGGTAGGGCTTTCATTACAGGTGTACCAAGACTTATTCTTTGTCCAAGAAGTATAATCGCTCCTACACATGTCATTACAAGTAGTTGATACGAGCTTCTTTTAAAATCTATTTTTCCAAACATAGCTATTCACCTTCCTCGACGTTTATTTTCTTTCTTTTCTTTCTTCCTAAAACCGGCTCTAATTTATCGTATAGGAAGTTAGTAAATGGTAGAGACACAAATACTAAAAATATTATTCCTGTAATGCTGGACATCATATTGCTTGTCGCTGCATATGAAAGTATAGTTTGTTCCATACCTTTTGGAACCATTGCAGAAAGTGATGCAGAAGCGGCTGTCATCATACTACCACTACCAACACCGCATGCCATACCTAAAGCATAGGGATGAAGTCCACTGTATATTGAGACTGATCCTAAAAAGCTGAAATATATAGTTCCCAAAACTGTACCCATAAGATATGTACCAAGTACACCGCTTCCCTCAGGTGAATTTATTCCGTATTTTTCAGAAATAACGCCAAGTGATGGCTCACGGCTAATACTTGCTGTAGCTCCGACAGCTTCTCTTTTCATACCAAATAATAGAGCTAGTGGAAGTGCGACAATTGGGGCAAGTATATGCCCAAATTCTTGAGCTATAAATGCTGGACCAGCTTGAACAATATTTTGTATATTTGGTCCAACTGTAGTCCCATATTTTATACCTAGCATAACTAGGGCAATACCAACGACTTCCCCAGCGATATTGATTTCTTTTTCATTAATAAATTTTTTAAATACAGGTATTTTTTTACCTAAAAGGTCAGGTGTTATTATAAGTCCAATTATAACTGCATACAACATTGGGAATAACGCCATAGTAAACGAACCTATACCTACATTTCTTTGACCTATAAATTCACAAATGATAACGATTACTGCGCATGTTAAAAACGCATTGATGAAGTACTTTTTGCTATTTTCCATATTCTCCTCCAAACTTTTTATTAATTTTGGGAAATGATTATTCCCCCTATAGAATACGATTTCCTATATATTAAGGACATAACCTAAACATGTCCTTAATATGAGGATAAGTTAAAAAATACTAATTGTCAATAATGTTTTCTCAAGATATGATTAATTTATTTTTTATCGGGTATAAATAGTAAGTTAAAACTTTTATATATTAAATTTTTGATAGATATTAATAAAATATACTATAATAATACTAAATGATTTAAAATTTTAGAAAGGATGTGAAGAAATGCTATGCTAGATATAATCAAATCAGATAGAGTAAAAGGAATTATATTTATAACAGCTTCAGCTTTGGGTTTTGCTTTAATGTCAGCTTTTGTAAAGCTTGCAGGTGATCTTCCAAACTTCCAAAAAGTATTTTTTAGAAACTTGGTTTCAGCAACCGTTGCGCTTTATCTAATTATGAAGCATAAGGGCAGTATGACTGGAAAAAAAGAGAATAGAAAGCTTCTTATATATAGATCGCTATTTGGGACATTGGGAGTTATTTTTAGCTTCTATGCAATTGACAAGTTGGTGCTATCAGATGCAAATATGATCAACAAATTAAGCCCGTTTCTTGTTATTATACTAAGCGCACTATTTTTAAAAGAAAAAATAAATGCTAAGCAGATAATATCTCTTGTGGTTGCATTTATAGGGTCTTTATTTATTATAAAACCAACATTTTCAGTAGATTTAGTACCGTACATAGTAGCTATATTAGGGGCATTATTTGCAGGTGCAGCGTATACATGTCTTAGGGTTTTGAGGGATAAAGAGGAGTACTATACAATAGTATTTTTCTTCTCAGTATTTTCTCTCGTGACAACTTTTCCAGCATTTATACTTGTATATAAGTCTATGACATGGTTGCAACTTGTATATCTGCTTTTAGCAGGAGCTTTTGCTAGTTTAGGTCAATTTGGAATAACTCTTGCATATAAATATGCACCAGCCAAAGAGATATCTATATTCGATTATACAAACATAATATTCTCAGCGATACTTAGTATTTTGCTTTTCAATCAATTTCCAGATACACTCAGTTTGCTTGGATACTTAATAGTATTTATTGCATCGTTTTATATGTTTTTATACAATAAAAAACTTGATAAAATTGAAGACAAGGATTAATATCCTTGTCTTCATAAATAAAATCTAAAGGTTTCAAGGCCCATTATCGTTGGTAAAGGTGCCTTTTTTTATTGAAATTATTTGTGATGAATAAATTCCTGAGTTGCCTGAGAATAAATAACTTATTACACATATTAAGAAAATGTATACTGCACCTTCAGATCCGAATAATTCAACGCCCATAATGAAGCAAGTTATTGGAGTGTTTGTAGCTCCAGTAAAAACCCCTATAAATCCAAGTGCAGCCAAAAATGCAGTAGGTAACATTAAAACTGTAGATAGAGTAGAACCAAATGTTGCACCTATTTCAAATAGCGGGGTAACCTCACCTCCCTGGAATCCAGCTCCTAGAGTAAAAGCAGTGAATACAAGTTTCCATAAAAACGCGAATACCTCTGAAGTTCCAGCAAAAGCTTGTTGAAGAAGAGGAAGGCTTAGTCCCAAGTAGTCTCTTGTTCCTACTAAAAAAGCTAGCAATATTATGACAATTCCACCTACAAATGATCTAATAACGGGGTCTGGCATCCATTTTATATAGAATTTTTTAATTATAATGATAGATCGGCTTAAAGCAAGGCCAACTATACCAAATGCAATACCTGCTGTTATCAATTTTATAACTAAGATTGAATTTAATTCTGGTATAACGCCAATGCTATAGTGCGTATGGTTAACCCCGTAGCTTAAAGTTACTATATTTGCAAAGAAAGCAGAGAGAAAACTCGGTACTAGCGCGTCATGTTTAATAAGTCCAAGTGACAAAACTTCAAGACCAAAGATAGTTCCAGCTAATGGAGTGCCAAAAACAGAGCTAAATCCAGCGCTTATACCGCATATAATTATTATTTTTCTGTCGAATTTATTGAGTTTAAAAATTTTACCAGTAAATTCAGCGACGGCACCACCCATTTGTACAGCAGTTCCTTCACGACCAGCTGACCCACCGAATAAATGAGTAACAAGTGTTCCAAAAAGTGTAAGAGGAACAAGTCTTAATGGTATATTTTCTTCCTCTCCATTGGCCTGTTCAATAATTAAATTATTGCCTTTAATGGCATTATTGCCAAATCTTTTATATAAGAAGGAGATAAATGCTCCTCCAAAAGGTAGCAAAAATAATAACCATCTATAATCGGTTTGCTTGATTGTGACAAAATCAAGACTAACTAGGAAAAATGCAGATAAAGAACCTACTATTATACCGACAACAAGTGAGACTATAAGCCATTTTATAAGGTAAAAAGTGATAGATTTTGCGTTGTTAATATATTCTTTGAAAACTAAATTCAAAAATTTCACCTCCTGATTTTAAAATAGACATTAAAAAACGCCTACTTAAATAGAGGAACCATAAAGTCCCAATATTTAAGTAGGCGTCATCAATCATTTAATGATATTTAAAAGGCGAACGCCATCACCTATTAAATTATTATATTATAATATTATCATTTATTTTATCAAAATACAAATAGTAAGCAAAAAAATAGTTTATGCAGTCAATGAAGGCGGTTTAAAGTTTGTAATACCAAAAAATCCTTTATCAATAGGATATTATGGAAATTATATTAATATGTTTTAATTTATATTTATACTCTAATAATATTAAATATTATAGATAAAAACTTCCAATAACAAAATGAGTGATAACTCATTTTGTTATTGTGTTATAAATATATACATGGTAGAATAAAAATAAAATGAGTGAATACTCATTTAGAATGTATTATAAGGGGATGAAGATATGGAAAATGAAAACTGCATTCAAATTAAAGAGGTATCTAAACAATATAATAAGCAGAAAGTACTAAAAGATATCTCGTTCGAAGTGAAAAATGGAGAAATATTCGGATTGTTAGGTCCATCTGGAGCTGGAAAGACAACTCTAATTAGACTTATAATGGGGATGGAATCGGCTAATGATGGAGAAATATATATAATGGATAAAAAGGTTCCAAATGTAGAGATTATAGAAGATATAGGCTATACAGCACAGGCTGATGCGCTGTATACAGATTTGACAGCTGAGGAAAATATGAAGTTCTACTGTCAATTGTATAAAATTCCAAAAAAACAGTGGAAAGGGAGAATATATGAATCATTAAAGGTTGTCAATTTGAATGATGATGGCAAAAAAGTAGTGGCAAATTATTCTGGTGGAATGAAGAGAAGGCTATCTTTAGCAATAGCACTTTTACATAGACCGAAACTCCTTGTTTTAGATGAACCTACAGTCGGAATGGACCCACTCCTTAGACAGCAAATATGGGATGAATTGAGAAGCCTAAAGGAATCAGGAGTTACAATCCTAATGACAACACATGTTATGGATGAGGCTCAAAAATGCGATACACTTGCCATGATCAGAGGTGGTAGGTGTATATCTGTTGGATCTCCAAGAGAATTAATAAAGGAACAAGGATGTAGTACTTTAGAGGACGTATTCTTGAAGTTAGGGGGAGATGTATATGAGAATTAATGCAATTGTAACGAGGATTATAAGACAGTTCTTTAGAGATAAACGTACACTTGCCCTGTTGATATTTGCTCCAATACTTATACTGACTCTTATGAACTTTGTATTCACAGATAATGAAGCTGGTGTAAATATTGGCGTAGAAAATAAGCAGATAGCAGAGATACTTTCTTTTATGGAAAGTGATAAAAATATATATGTTATGACAAAAAGGGAAGCTGAAGAAAAATTTAAAGAAAAAGATCTAGATGCGTATATATCAAAAGAAAGTTCAAAGATAAATATTTTACTTAATGGATCAGATAGCTCTATTAGTTCGCAGGTGGTAAAAGATATTCAAAGCGCTATAAAGAAAAATGTACCTACTAATATGAACTCTTTAGAACTTAAAATTGATAGTTATTATGGATCGGATGATATGAATACACTTGATTACTTGGGGCCTTTACTTATAGGATTTTTTATATTCTTCTTTGTATTTTTAATCTCTGGAGTTAGTTTTTTACGAGAGCGTACAACAGGGACTCTAGAGAGATTATTGGCTACACCGATAAGAAGATACGAAGTAGTTTTAGGATATTTAATAGGATTTGGTGTATTCACTATTTTGCAATCAGCTATAATATCATCGTATAGCATATGGGTATTAGAAATATACAATGTAGGCAATATCGGTTTAATTTTAGTGATTAGTATAGTAATTGCACTATGTGCTCTTAGTTTTGGAATGTTCATATCGGCATTTGCCAATAATGAACTTCAAATAATTCAATTTATACCGATTGTAATAGTTCCACAGGCGTTTTTTGCTGGAATATTCCCTATAAGAGGTATGGAGGAGGCACTACAGATTTTATCGAAATGTATGCCATTAACATATGCTGGTGAAGCACTTAGAGATGTAATGACGTGTGGAGCTTCAATTTATGATGTGGCGCCAGATTTATTGGTGTTGCTTGGATTTACAGTGGTTTTTGGTGTATTGAATGTATTTGCACTTAAAAAACATAGAATATGGTAAAGAGGTAATTATATGAGCGATTGGATTGATTATATTATAAATGACAATAACAAGGATGGAAAACTGACAAAGAAACAGCAAAATATTTTGATTGCAGCAGTAGAACTAATTAGTGAAAAAGGATACGAAAAAGTATCTACTGCAGAAATTGCTCAAAGGGCTGGGGTAGCAGAGGGAAGTATTTTTAGACAGTACAGAACTAAAAAAGGTTTATTGGATGCGGTTGTATTTCCATCGTTTATTAGATTTATGGCACCTAAATTTTTCAAAGAGTTTTATGAAACTGTATTAAACAAAGAGTATATCACATTTGAAATGTTTATAAGAGCTGTTGTGGATGATAGATTTGAGTTTGCTAAAAAAGAGACACCTATTTTAAAAATACTTGTAAATGAGTTTATGTCACAAGAATATATAAGGGACGAAATCGAGTCTTTATTTTATGAGTACGGATATAATAAGATTGAAAATTTATATGATAAATTTAAAGAAAAAGGCGATATCATTGATATACCGACTATGACAGCTTTTCGTATAATCATCACAAATGTATTAGGATATTTTATACCGAGATTTATCTTATACCCGAATTTAGAATGGGATGATAAAACTGAAAAAGATATGGTAGTTAAAACTATTATTAGCGCATTGAGTCCTGCAGATTAAGATGAAAATACGCATTATTATACTATTTTTAAGAAATATTGTTTTATAGTGTCAAAAATTTGTTTATTTAATATATTTATATTAGGGTATAAAACTTATTCTAAAAAAATATAGGAGTGAAATAAATGGATAATGCTAAAACTTTAAATAACTATAAATCAGATTTAGAAGCCTGTACTGCAGATTTAAGAAAATTAATTGATATAATACCTCAACAAAAATTAGAATCTTTAAAGGTGGAAAGTGATCTATATCAAATAACACCTTGTTATATATGGGATATAATTCAGTATATTTTAGTAGGGGGTAGTCTGCATACAGCAGCACTTGTAAAAGAAGTAGATGAAATTTTTGTTTACAGTTCTGATAGGGGAATATTGGGATTCCTTTCTAGAATATTAGAGGAATTAATAGAAAGTGGTTTAATAGAAAACTGTTCTCTCAAAGAAGAATTAGAGAGAGCTTTAAAACTTAACAGTTGCTTAGCTGATGCAATAAGACAAGTAAACTGTGACGATAAACATGAATCTTTAGTAGGAGAATTATTCTGTGTACTACTACAACTAATACTTCTAATTTTGTCTATTATAGCTAAAATAATCATCCTGATTATATTCTGTAATAGAAGTTGTTGTAACCTTAGTGGAGTATCTTCATCATTCTGTAAGTGTTTAACATGTGATTTATCTAAAGAGTTAGATCAAGTTGAGAAATTAATAGATGAACTTAGAGAAATAGCAATTGAATTTATAGTTCGCACTGGCGATAAGTGTAAATTTGATAAAAAACACGACGATAAATGCGACAGACATGAAAAATGGGACTGCCACGATGAATGTGACTGCGATGAATGTGATCGACATAAAGAGCGCGATCATCATAAACCATTATATGGCTATGAAAGCAATTCTTACAATGGTTTCTCTGATTCACAGAAAAGCGATAAAGAAAATAAGATGAAATATAGCGATAATAATTATTATAATAAATATCATAATTATTATAAATAAACCTAGATAAAGATAATATTATTATAGGTTTAGAGGAGATAAATAGAAGTATAAAAGTATTAAATTAAAGAGGATATATCAATTTTGAATTGATATATCCTCTTTAATTCGTGTTTAGAATAATTCTAAAATATGCTGTACTATATATTTACTAGCTTTTCCATCGCCATAAGGATTTGAAGCCTTTGCCATTTTATTGTAGACATCTTTATCAGTTAACAGTTGTTTGGTAAGAGAATATATTGTATCTTCGTCAATACCAGCTAACCTTAATGTACCAGCAGCTACCCCTTCAGGTCTTTCAGTAGTATCCCTTAGTACTAATACTGGTTTTCCTAGAGAAGGTGCTTCTTCTTGTATCCCACCGCTATCTGTCATGATTATATAAGACTTACTCATAAAGTTGTGGAAATCTAATACTTCCAGTGGCTCTATTAAATGTATCTTATTGTCATCTCCAAATACCTCCTGTGCAGTTTTTCTAACTTCAGGATTTAAATGAATTGGATAAACTACTTGGACATCTTCGAATTCATCTGCAATTCTCTTTATAGCTCTAAACATGCTATACATATTTTTACCAAGATTCTCACGTCTATGAGCAGTCAATAAAATCATTCTGTCATCTTTTAATTTATCTAATACTTCATGATGGTAGTCGTCGTTTACAGTAGTATTAAGTGCATCAATAGCTGTATTTCCTGTAACAAATATTTTATTGATATCTTTTCCCTCTTTTAATAAATTTTCTTTAGCGTGCTCTGTTGGAGCAAAATGAATATCTGCTAAAATGCCTGTTAGTTGTCTGTTTACCTCTTCAGGGAAAGGGGAGTATTTATCATATGTTCTGAGTCCTGCTTCAACATGGCCAATCATTGCCTTATTGTAGAAGGCAGATAGTCCGCCTACAAAAGTAGTAGTTGTATCTCCATGTACCAAAACTATGTCTGGATTAACTTCTTTCATTACGCTATCTAAGCTCGATAAAGCTTTTGATGTTATATCAGTTAATGTCTGACCATCTTTCATTATGTTTAAATCATAATCAGGAGTTATATCAAAAGTTTTTAAAACTTGATCTAACATCTGTCTATGTTGGGCTGTAACGCATACTATACTTTGGATACTGTCGCAAAGCTGAAGCTCTTTAGTTAAAGGAGCCATTTTTATAGCTTCAGGTCTAGTTCCAAATATAGTTAAAACTTTTATTTTCACTATTTTCACCATCCTAAATTTACTAAAATACTAACTGTTTTCATCCCATTTAGTCAAGTTTATATTTTCATCGAGGATAGAAGCATATTGATCTAATGATCCAAATTCACCATTTGGATCTAGCTTTAAGTATCTATTATACTTTTCAATGCGGTCTTCTTCACATGACCAACCATAATGCTTTAATCTCATGTTAGAAAGGCAGTATTGAAGTTCTCCGACATTGTAGGGCATTCTTCCGCAGTGTTGAGCTGATTCATTGAATTTGTAATCGAAATTCCTTTGATATCTTATCATAAAAATTCTATAAGAATTATGCGCACGCCATAGATTATCATCCCTGTAATGATCTTCATTCCAAAAGTCGTAAAGTCTAAACATATAACTGTCTATATCGTAGTTAATCATTAATTCCTTGACATTGTCTTTGAATTTATCTTCGAATATTTCATCTGCATCTAAGAATAGTATCCAATCGGGATCTGTACTTATAGTTTCTCTCCACTGCTGTTTTCTCAAGTCAATTTCATTGCTGAATTTTGATTCTTTGTTTAAAATTAATGTAAGAGGTATATCTTTTAGGGTCTCTTTACATATTTCAACAGTATTGTCTGTGCTGGCATCATCTATTATTACAGCACTGTCGATATATTCCCTAGCAGATTCAAGCACTTTTTTTAGATATCTACCTTCTTCGTTTTTTACGATCATAGATAAAGTAAGTGTAGGTTTATCTCTAAAATATCTAACAATAGGTGCGTTCTCTAGAGTTATTTCATTTCCAATAATAAATTCATCGATCAGATACTTACCATCATTTTGTTTTGTTAACCTGCACTTTGCAGAGTATTTATTGTAATAGCTTTTAAAGTTTTTAAATCCATCTACAGTCAATTCTAGATCACAGTCAATTTTTGTATCGTTTATATCAAAGTCATCAAAGTCGCACTTAGTTATGCAAGCTCTATTAATTATTTTATTAGACTCTACATTGTCTTTTTTACTGTTAATCAAAAGCAATTGTTTTTTTCCCTCATCTAAAGTAAAGTATTCTAAAAAGTCATTAGAAAATTCAGTTTGATATGAGTATGTTTCTAATGCGTTAATTCCCTTTGTTATACTATTTAACACTTTGGATTTTATTTGATCTTTACTTTTAGCTATTGTATTAGTCTTGTAATTCTCTACACCCTCAAGGTCCGTATATCTGTAGATATGGTAAGCAGGAAGATGGGTATCTACATAAAGCTCAAGTCCTAGAGCAGCAGCTCTTATACAGAAATGTCTATCCTCTCCCCAAAATGAGAGATTGTATATTTTGCTGAAACTTACACCGGATAAGAGCGCTTTTTTGCTTATTAAAGTACATGCTCCAAGTCCACCAACTTTATAAACTCCAGGTATTCTCATCTTATTAATAAACTCCATAGTTTGTTGTGCTTGATCTATTGGAATACTATCATCGTGCATATCATATGAATCCTTTAACCAAACTTGTGGCATTTCAATTGTGTTAGGCTCCCACTTAGTCCAAAATACATTAGATATTATATCCTTGTTATCTCCTACAAGTTGATTCAATGTTCCAGGATTTACTATTAAATCAGAGTCGATGAAAAAAAGGTAGTCAAAATTATTTTCAATTGAATATCTAATAATTTCATTTTTGAAATTTGCTACCTTATCAACAAGATTAGGACTCCACATGTGAGTATGTTCATTTTTAACATAATTATCTTGAAAATCTGAAGCAATAAGAGTTACATTTTTTTCACTTTCTTTAAAATCTTTAAGATAATCCGAAGAAATTTCTTCAATATTATCATCTATAAAGTAATAGCTAATATCAAAATTGCTCTTATCTAATTCTTTTAGCGACATCAGAAACTCTTTTAAAATATCTGGTGTTTGGTGTATGGGGCTTCCTATCAAAACTTTTTTTAAGTCTGACAATTATATTCCCTCCTCTTAAATATCGATAATATTTATATACTATTATTAAATGATTGAACAGTCCGCTCTATACATATTTATGTAATTTGGGCTAAATAGTTTATAGAATTGAACTATAATTAAATAAATAGTAAAATATAGTGTATTTAATTAAAAAACACGAACATTTATAATGGGGTATAAAATAATATTTCTAGAAAAATTCAAAAAAACCTTGAAAAAAGCTGTATATTATTATAAAATTTAAGTATATAATTCGTGTTAATTCAAAATGATTATAAATCTTAATATAAATAAGGAAGGTGAAGTTAAGTGAAAGTAGCAGTAGTAATGGGATCTAAATCTGATTACCCAAAATTAGAAGAGGGAATAAAGCTTTTAGAAAGATTCGGTATTGAGGTAGTGGTTAGAGCGTTGTCAGCTCACAGAACTCCTACTCAGTTAACTGAGTTTATAACGGAAATAGAAGATGAAGTAGATGTAATAATTGCAGCTGCTGGAAAAGCAGCACACTTGCCAGGCGTTATAGCTGCTCAGACTTTAATACCTGTTATAGGTTTACCAATAAAATCATCTACTATGGATGGATTAGATTCATTATTATCAATAGTACAGATGCCAAAAGGTATACCAGTGGCAACTGTAACTATAGACTTAGGACTTAACGCAGCACTTTTAGCAATTCAAATCATGACACTTAAATATCCTAAACTTAAAGAAGATTTAAAAGAATACAGAAACGAGATGGCTCAAAAAGTATTAGAAGATGATCAAAATCTAAGGGGGTAATGAAATGTTATTATATGAAGGAAAAGCGAAGCAAGTTTATGAAACAGATAATAAAAATGAGTATGTAGTTTACTATAAGGATGATGCAACAGCATTTAACGGAGAAAAGAAAGCTGAAATAGATTCAAAAGGTATTTTAAACAACAAGATATCTACTATAATTTTTGAAATGTTAAATGAAAACGGTATAAAAACACATTTTATAAAAAGTTTGTCAGAGAGGGAGATGTTGGTTAAGAAAGTAGAAATATTGCCACTTGAGGTGATCATAAGAAATATAACAGCAGGTTCATTTTGTAAGAGAGTAGGTATGGAAGAAGGTATTGTTCTCGATGAGCCTATATTTGAGTTGAGCTATAAAAATGACGATTACAACGATCCGATGATAAATGAAGACCATGCAGTAGCAATGAAACTTGCAAATAGAGATGAACTTAAATACTTAAAAGAAGAGACTTTAAAGATAAATAAATTATTAAAAGACTTCTTCCTAAAATTAAATTTAAAACTAGTAGATTTTAAAATAGAATTTGGTAAAGACGCGGACGGAAATATAATATTGGCAGATGAAATATCTCCAGATACATGCAGACTCTGGGATGTAGACACCAATGAAAAGCTTGATAAAGATAGATTCAGAAGAAATCTTGGCGGACTTATAGAGAGCTACACAGAAGTCCTTTCAAGAATGAATAAATAGGAGGGGTTTTTATGTGTGGGATCATAGGTATTTACTCCGATAAAAACGTATCAAAAGAACTGTACTACGGTCTTTTTTCTATACAACATAGGGGACAAGAAAGTTGTGGTATGGCTGTTATGGGCGACGAAAAAATTAAATATAAAAAAGACATGGGGTTAGTAGGTGAAGTATTCAAGGAGGAAGAAATCGAAAACCTTAATGGAAATATAGGAATTGGACATGTTAGATATTCAACAGCAGGTGGTAGTCATATTTCTAATTGCCAACCATTTGTTGGAACTTGCAGAAAAAGAAATTTAGCTATTTCACATAATGGTAATTTAGTTAATGCAAATTACCTAAAAGATATGCTTGAAGAAGATGGATATATGTTTCAAACTGATTCTGATACAGAGGTTATTTTGTATATACTAGCTAGATATTACAAAGGAGATATAGTAGAAAGTTTAAAACTTACTATGGACTACATTAAAGGCGCATATGCACTTGTAATACTTAGCGATGATGAATTAGTTGCAGTAAGAGATCCGAATGGATTTAGACCACTTATAATGGGTAAAAAGGGTGATGAATATATATTTGCATCTGAAAACTGCGCTATAGATATACTTGGTGGAGAAGTAATTAGAGACGTAGAGCCTGGTGAAATAATAGTAGTTAAAGATGGAAAAATGAATTCTTACCATTACTCAGAAAATTTAAAGTCAGTTAAGAGAAGCTGTATATTTGAACATATTTACTTTGCAAGAAATGATGCAACTATTGATAATGTCAACGCTTATGATTTCAGAGTAAAATGTGGAGAAAGGCTTGCGCAAAATGACGATATTAATGCAGATATAGTGGTTCCAGTACCTGATTCTGGTTGGCCAGGAGCACTCGGTTATGCAAATGCCAGTGGAATCAGAGTAAGTGAAGCTCTAGTAAAAAATAGATATGTGGGCAGAACTTTTATAAAGCCTACACAAGAAGAGAGAGAAATAGCAGTAAAGATAAAATTAAATCCTTTAAAGAGAATGATTGAAGGTAAATCTATAGTTTTGGTAGATGACTCTATAGTTAGAGGGACTACATCAAAACGTCTAGTAAAATCACTGAGAGAAGCAGGGGCCAAAGAGATACATCTAAGAGTGACATCACCACCTGTTGAGTACTCGTGTTTTTATGGGATTGATACACCAAATAGATCGAACCTGATAGCATCAAATCATACTGTTGAGGAGATGAGAGAACATATAGGTTGTGACACGCTTAAATTTTTAGATATAGAGGGAATGTTGGAAGCTACAGACAGTGAAACAACTTTCTGTATGGCTTGTTTTGATGGAGATTATGCAGTTAAAATAATTGATAAGGAGGACTAGGTTATATGTTGACATATAAGCAGTCTGGAGTAGATATAGATGAAGGAAACAGAGCAGTAGATCTTATTAAAGAGAAGATAAAAGGTACTTATGACAACAACGTAATAGGAGATTTGGGTAACTTTAGTGGGTTGTATAGTCTAAAAGATTTTATATCTATGGAAGAGCCAGTTTTACTTGCATCAACTGATGGGGTTGGAACAAAGCTGAAAATCGCTCAAATGATGGAAAAACATGATACTGTAGGTATAGACTTAGTTGCAATGTGTGTAAATGATTTAATATGTCAAGGTGCTAAACCACTGTTCTTCTTAGATTATATAGCTCTTGGAAAATTAGTTCCGGAGCACATAGAAAAAATTGTGGGCGGAATTGCAGATGGTTGTAAGATGTCAGGTTGTGCATTAATCGGGGGAGAAACAGCAGAGATGCCAGGAATGTACGGTCAAGACGACTACGATCTCGCAGGATTTTCAATAGGTATAGCAGATAAAGAAAAGATAGTATCTGGTAAAGATGTAAAATCAGGAGATGTGCTAGTAGGGATTTCATCTAGTGGAGTACACAGTAACGGATTTTCGTTTATAAGAAAGATATTCTTAGATACTTACAACTATAAAATGGATCAATACGTTGAAGAATTAGGAATGACAGTCGGAGAAGCTCTTTTAACTCCAACAAAGATATATGTTAAATTAGCTTTAGATATTCTTGAAAAACACAATATAAAGGCAGTAGCACATATAACTGGCGGCGGACTTATAGAAAATATAACTAGAGTAATACCAAGAGGCCTAGGGTTAGACATAAATAAAAAATCTTGGGATAAACCAGCGATATTTAAGATGATTGAAGGATTTGATGCAGTAGATGAAAGAGAGCTTCACAAGAGCTTTAATATGGGAATAGGTTTGGTATTAATTGTAAATAAAGAAGAAGCTGAAGGTGTAGTAGACTTTATAAATTCAAGAGAAAACGACAATATGGCCTTTGTAGATAGTAAGTACAAAGAGTTGTTTAAAGACAATGCTTATGCAATCGGAGAAGTTGTAGATAGCCACCAAGGTGTTGAATTATGCTAAATATAGGCGTTTTGATATCAGGTGGGGGTACAAACCTACAATCAATTATCGATGGAACTGATTCAGGAGAAATTGAAGGAATAGTAAAGGTTGTAATTTCAAATAAAGAAGATGCTTATGGATTAGAAAGAGCTAGAAATAACAATATAGAAGCAATATACGAATCTAATGAAGACAATATAATTGAAATATTAAAAGATAGAGATATAGATGTAGTAGTTTTGGCAGGTTATTTAAAAATAATAAGTCCAAAATTTATAAATGAGTACAGAAACAAAATGATAAATATTCACCCTTCATTGATCCCTGCATTTTGTGGGAAGGGGTTTTATGGAAAAAAAGTGCACCAAGGTGTAATTGACTATGGTGTTAAATTTACTGGTGCGACGGTTCATTTTGTAGATGAAGGAACTGACACAGGCCCGATAATTATGCAGGATATAGTCGCGGTTAAAGTAGATGATGATGCAAAAACTCTCGCAAAGAGAGTTCTGAAAGTTGAGCATAGAATACTTAAAGAAAGTCTTAGCCTTTTCTGTGAAAACAAATTAAAAGTTGAAGGTAGGAGAGTGTTAATAAATGAGTAAAAAAAGAGCTTTGATAAGCGTTACAGATAAAACAGGTGTAGTAGATTTTGCAAAAGAACTCAGCAGTTTAGGATATCAAATAGTTTCAACAGGAAATACATTCAGAGTATTAAAAGAGCAAGTTGAAAATGTAATTCAGATAGACGATGTTACAAAGTTTCCAGAGATACTAGACGGAAGAGTAAAAACACTAAATCCTATGATTCACGGTGGTATTTTATACAAAAGAGACAACAAAGACCATGTTGACACCATTAGAGAGCACAACATTGAACCAATTGACATAGTAGTCGTAAATTTATATGATTTTGAAGGAACATTAAAAGCAGGTAAAAACCACGATGAAATAATTGAAAACATAGATATTGGTGGACCTTCGATGATAAGATCAGCAGCTAAAAATTATAAAGATGTTGCAGTTGTAGTGGATATAAACGATTACGGATATATAATAGATAAACTTAAAAAAGATGATTTAACGGTAGCGGATAGAAAGAATTTAGCGTACAAAGCTTTTTCAACTACTGGTAGATACGATAGCTTAATATCTAATTACTTCGCTGAAGAAGTTGGAGATAAGTATCCCAATATACTGAATATGAGTTTCCAAAGAGAGCACAAGCTTAGATACGGCGAAAATCCACATCAAAACGGTTTATTGTATTCAGATTCAAGTGCTAAAAACCCTATACTTAATTACGAGCAGCTAAATGGTAAAGAGATTTCTTATAATAACTTAAATGATCTTCACGGTTGTTTAGAAGTTATGAGGGAATTTAAAGATAGCGATGAGATTGTTGCAGTTGCAATAAAGCATGCAAATTCATGCGGTGTTGGATTAGGTAAAAATCCTTTTGAAGCTTACACAAAATGTTATGAAGCAGATCCAGTATCAATATTCGGTGGAATAGTTGGTATAACTTCAACGGTAGATAAAGCAACAGCAGAAAAACTACATGAAATATTCTTAGAGATAGTAGTAGCATATGACTACGAGTCAGAAGCACTAGAAATACTTAATCAAAAGAAAAACTTGAGAGTATTAAAGATTGACAAAATTGAAGACAGCTTACAGCCATTTGAAATGAAGTATTTAGATGGTAAATTATTAGTTCAAGATAAAAACGATGTTTTATTTGAAAAAATGGAAGTAGTAACAGAGGTGAAACCAAGCGATAGAGAGCTAAAAGATATGGAGTTCGCAATGAAAATTGCTAAGAACCTGAAATCTAATGCAATAGCAGTAGTAAAAGATGGACAGACTTTAGCGCTTGGATGCGGTCAAACTTCTAGAATTTGGGCACTTAAAAATGCGTTAGAAAACAATAATGAAAAAGACTTTACAGGGGCAGTATTAGCCTCAGATGCTTACTTCCCATTTGATGATTGTGTTGCGTTGGCACATGAATACGGAATAACTTCAGTAGTGCAACCAGGTGGATCAATCAGAGACAAAGACTCAATAGAGGCCTGTGATAAATATAAGATGTCTATGGTATTTACGGGAATAAGACACTTTAAACACTAGGAGAGATATTATGAATATATTAGTTATAGGTGGCGGAGGTAGAGAGCACGCAATATGCTGGAAACTTAGAGGCGAAGATGGTGTCCAAAATATATACTGTGCTCCAGGTAATGCAGGTATTAGTGGAGTTGCAGAGTGTGTTGATATAAGTGACAGCGATATTGAGGGTTTGATTGATTTCGCAAAGAAAATAAATATTGACATTACTATAGTTGGACCAGAAGTACCTTTAGTTATGGGAATTGTTGATAAATTTGAAGAAGAAGGACTCAAAGTATTTGGACCTAATAAAGGGTGCTCTAGATTAGAGGGAAGTAAAGCTTTTTCTAAAGAATTTATGGTAAGACACGGTATACCGACAGCGAAATATAAAGAGTATACAAATATAAATAGTGCAATTGCCGAGATAGATGACTTTGGATACCCAGTTGTTATTAAAGCAGACGGACTAGCTGCTGGAAAAGGCGTAATAATCTGTGAAAATAGAGAATTTGCGATAGAAAGCTTAAAAAGCATAATGGAATCTAAACAATTTGGAGCTGCTGGAGAAAAAATAGTAGTGGAAGAATTTCTGGCGGGAATAGAAACATCTATACTTGCTTTTGTAGATAACAATACTATAGTTCCTATGGTGAGTGCAAAAGATCATAAAAAGATCTACGACCATGAAAAAGGACCTAATACAGGGGGTATGGGAACTTTTTCTCCAAGCGAGATTTATACAGATGAACTGTCTGAAAAAATTAGAGTTGATGTTCTAGAGAAAACTTTAAATGGATTTAAAGAAGACGGTCTAAAGTTTAGAGGAATTCTATTTGTAGGCCTTATGATAACAGAAGAAGGTGAAAAAGTACTTGAGTACAATGTTAGATTTGGAGATCCAGAAACTCAGTCAGTACTTTTTAGACTTGAAACAGACCTTAACAAGATAATAAGTGCAATTTTAGAAGATAAATTAGACAGTATAGAGATAAAGTATAGCAATAGCCAAGCTGTATGTGTAATGTTGACATCAGGAGGTTATCCTGGTAACTACGAAAAAGGTAAAAAAATTACTGGACTTGATAAATTGGATAAAGATATAGTGGTATTCCATAGTGGAACTAAGTTTGATTCAGGACAATTAGTTACAAATGGTGGACGTGTACTAGGTGTAACAGCAAAAGGCTCTACAGTTAAAGAAGCAGCAGAGAAAGTATACCAAAACATCAAAGGAATTGATTTTGAGGGAATGCACTATAGAACAGATATAGGAATATAATTTTCAAACATGGAGGATGTATTATGCCAAATACTGTTGATGTAGATTTAAGCGTTAGGAGAGTTCTAGTAGAAAAGAGAGATGGATTCAATCTTGAAGCCAAAGCTCTAAAAAAAGATTTAGTTGAAAATCTGCATTTAAGTAGCATAGAAAATGTAAGGATTTTAAATAGATACGATATAGAAGGTATTTCTTTAGATATATATAATGACGCAATAAAGACGATATTTTCAGAGCCAAATCTAGACGAAGTGTACAATGAAGAGTTACCGAGTACTTATGGTGAGAGAGTATTTGCCATAGAGTTCTTACCTGGTCAGTACGACCAACGAGGTGACTGGGCGGCTCAGTGTGTTGAGATTTTAAATAACGGAATCAGACCTGAAATAAATACTGCAAAAGTATATATTTTAGGTGGAAATATAGACGATGAAGATTTTGCTAAAATTAAAGACTACTGTATAAATCCAGTTGACAGTAGGGAAGCAAGTTTGGAAAAACCTGAAACTTTAAAAGTTGAATACGAGGTGCCTTCTCCAGTAGAAGTGCTTGATAATTTCAACGATTTCTCACAAAATGAATTAAAAGAGTTTTTAGATAACTTTGGGCTGGCAATGACTATTGACGATTTAAAACATATCCAAAATTATTTTAAAGAGACAGAACGCAGAAATCCTACTGTTACAGAGATAAAAGTATTAGACACTTATTGGTCTGATCACTGTAGGCACACAACTTTTATGACCGAAATAAAGAATGTAGAGATAGAGTCAGGAAAGTACACTGATGTAATAAAAGATACATACAACATGTATCTTGAATCTAGAAAGAATGTTTATGTAGATAGAAATAAAGATATGTGTTTAATGGATATTGCCACAATCGCAATGAAAGAGCTTAGGAAAGAAGGAAAACTTGACGATTTAGACGTGAGTGAAGAAATAAATGCTTGTAGTATAAATGTTGATGTTGAAATAGATGGAAAAATAGAAAAATACTTAGTAATGTTTAAAAACGAGACTCACAACCACCCGACTGAAATAGAGCCATTTGGTGGAGCAGCTACTTGTTTAGGCGGGGCAATAAGAGATCCACTTTCAGGGAGAAGTTATGTTTATCAAGCTATGCGTGTTACAGGAAGCGGCGATCCTAGAAAGTCTTTAAATGAGACTTTGCCAGGTAAGCTTATGCAAAAGAGAATAACTACAGAGGCTGCAAATGGTTACAGTTCATATGGAAATCAAATAGGTCTTACAACTGGACAAGTTTCAGAAGTTTACGATGAAGATTTCGTAGCTAAGAGAATGGAAATAGGTGCAGTTATAGCTGCGGCTCCAAAAGAAAATGTGGTCAGAGAAAGACCCGAGTCGGGAGATATAATAGTCTTACTTGGTGGAAAAACAGGTAGAGATGGCTGTGGAGGAGCAACTGGATCTTCAAAAGAGCATAGTGAAGAGTCTATATTTACTTGCAGTGCTGAAGTTCAAAAAGGTGATGCCCCTAACGAGAGAAAGATACAGAGATTTTTCAGAAATAAAGAAGCTGCGCAAATGATAAAAAGATGTAATGATTTTGGAGCAGGTGGAGTATGTGTAGCTATAGGCGAGATAGCAGACAGTCTAGATATAAACCTTGATCTAATTCCTAAAAAATACGATGGATTAGACGGTACTGAGCTCGCAATATCTGAGTCACAAGAGCGTATGGCGGTTGCAATTGACAAGAAGAATAAAGATAGATTTATAGAATTGGCTTCTGCAGAAAACTTAGAAGCTACTCATGTTGCTTCAGTTACGAATACTGGATATATGAGACTATTTTGGAACGGTCAAACTATAGTTGACATAAGCAGAGCATTTCTAGATACAAATGGTGTAAAGCAAACTACAGATGTACACGTTACTAAGGTTGATGAAGAAAAAAAATTCTTTGGAAAAAATGAGATACTAGATAAAATAGATAGCAGCAGTATGAAAGAAAGGTTTGAGAAAGTAATGTCTGACTTAAATGTTTGCTCTCAAAAAGGTCTTATAGATAAGTTTGACAGCACAATAGGAGCTGGAACTGTACTTATGCCTTTTGGTGGTAAATATCAAAGCACACCTTCTCAAGCTATGGTAGCGAAGATACCAGTGTTAGGTGGAGAGACGAATACATCTACAATAATGACTTATGGATATAATCCTAGAATAGGGAAATGGAGTCCATTCCATGGCGCGCTTTACTCAGTTGTAGATTCTATAGCTAAGTTGGTAGCTGTAGGTGGAAACTACTCAACAGCTAGACTAACATTCCAAGAGTACTTTGAAAAGTTAGGAAACGATCCTAAAAAATGGGGTAAACCATTTTCAGCATTATTAGGTGCTTACTATGCACAAAATAAACTTGAGATACCTGCAATAGGTGGAAAAGACAGTATGTCTGGTACATTCAAAGATATAGATGTCCCTCCTACATTAGTGTCATTTGCTGTTGATACTGTAGATGCTTCAAAAGTAGTTTCTTCAGACTTTAAGAAAAATAATTCACAAGTTATTATGTTATACACAGAAAAAGGCGAAGATGATGTATTGGATTTTGAAGAATTTAAATCGAATTTAGATAAAGTTAGATCTCTTATACACAATGGCGATGTGTTATCAACATATGCAGTAGGATTTGCAGGAATAGGTGAAGCTATAAGTAAAATGTCATTTGGCAATAAAATAGGATTTAAATTCTCTAAAGAAGCGGAAGAAAAGTTTGGAGAAGATAAAATGTTTGAGCCGTTCTACGGAAGTATAATATTAGAGCTTGGTGAGAATGTTATAAGTAATTTAGAGGCTCACAACTATATTGTACTAGGCAAAACTACAGAAGATGAAATAATATCTATATGTGGCGAGAATATAAATCTAGATGAATTGTATAAAAGTTATGCGAATACACTTGAGAGTATATTCCCTACAAAATCATCGGATATCAAATCTAAGATAGAGACTATAAGCTATAAGTCAACAGGTGAGGTTAAAAAATCACTACTTAGAACAGTGTCACCTAAAGTATTTATACCAGCTTTCCCAGGAACAAATTGCGAATATGATATAGCAAGAGCTTTTGAAAAAGCAGGAGCTAAGACTAGTATAGAAATATTTAAAAATCTCAACCAAAATGATATAGAAAGCTCGATATATACAATGGTAGACGAGATAAAATCATCGCAAATAATTATGCTTCCAGGAGGATTTAGTGCTGGAGATGAGCCAGACGGTTCTGGTAAGTTTATAGCTACAGTATTTAGAAATCCAAGAGTAATGGAAGCTATAAATCAGTTTTTGACAAAACAAGATGGTTTAATTCTTGGAATCTGTAACGGTTTTCAGGTGCTTATAAAATTAGGTTTGGTTCCTTATGGTGAGATAAGAACAATAGATGAGAAATCACCTACGCTTACTTACAATCAAATTGGACACCACCAGTCAAAAATTGTTAGAACTAGAATATCATCAAATAATTCCCCTTGGTTAACTCAGACAGAAGTTGGCGACATTCACAGTATTCCAATATCACACGGCGAAGGTAGATTTGTTGCAGACGAAGAGATGATAGATAGACTAATCGAAAATGGACAAGTTGCAACTCAGTATGTAGATTTTAACAACGAAGCCACTTACGATGTAGAATTTAATCCAAATGGTTCATTCTATGCGGTAGAAGGTATAACTAGTTTAGACGGAAGAGTATTTGGTAAGATGGGACACTCTGAAAGATTAGGAAATAATGTTATTAAGAATATCTATGGAGAAAAAGATCAAAAGATATTTGAATCCGGCGTAAACTACTTTAAATAAATTAATAAAGTACTGTGAAAGACTTGTAAATACTATGTTTCTATAGGCTATTTAAAAAACATGGTTTATAAAATCGTGGATTATAAATAATTCTTGTGCTAAAATAATTATGCTATGTTTATTATGATATAAACATAGCATAATTTGCATTATTCTAAATAATTTAAGGATTATTATAATGGAAAGGAAAGAATTTATGTCATTTGAGATAAGCAATTTGTTAAGCGCGGGCACACTTATGGGTACAAATTTAAACAATAGCACAAATAGCTGTGACTGCAGTAATAAAGGTACAGATATATTTAGTCTGGTAGTAGAGGGATTGTTATTAGCTTTATCCCAAAGATCCAAACAGAACAATGCTTTAGGAAATCAAAATGAGACTATGACAGATTATTTAGATAACCTAAGCTATATGAGGGAACCGCTTAATAACTATAATATGGCAGAGAAAGTAGTGAATGTTACTAGTAAAGATGGAGATACAAAGGCTAGAATAGAGAACGCAGTAGCATTAGCATCTAAAAAATATGGAGT
This sequence comes from Metaclostridioides mangenotii, assembly GCF_017873185.1. GTDB lineage: Bacteria > Bacillota > Clostridia > Peptostreptococcales > Peptostreptococcaceae > Metaclostridioides > Metaclostridioides mangenotii. The sequence goes on along the minus strand of NZ_JAGGJX010000004.1, from coordinate 61,257 downwards.
TAGCGAAAACCTAATTAAAGCGATAATAAAGGTAGAGTCAAATTTCAACCCAAATACAGTATCTTCAGCAGGTGCTAAGGGGCTTATGCAATTAATGCCCGAAAACTGTAGAGATTTAAATGTAAAAAATCCGTTTAACATTGAAGAAAATATTGATGGTGGCACTAGACATATAAAAGAGTATTTAGATTTATACAAAGGCGATGTAAAAATGGCGTTGATGGCATATAATGGAGGGCCTACAAGAATGAAAAAAAGAGGGGTCGTTTCTCCGGATGATATATATAAAATGCCTAAAGAAACACAAAATTACGTGCCTAAAGTAATGAAGCATTATCTAGGGTAGTCGGATATGAAAATAGAGGATCTAAAATTAAAGCCATCCACAATATATGAAACAAGAAAGATAGATGGATATAAAAAGTTTAATGAGAAATTTAACTATATCCAAAAGGAAAAGTCGCTTGAAGATGTTAAGCAGAGTTTAGAAAAAGTGAAAAGTCTAGGAGAGAGGCTTACAATAACTGAAAGTTACTTAGATATAAAAAAATATAAAATGGCTATCAAAGATTATTTAGAGTCGGCTGTTGAATATACTTATACGTTAAATAATAAAAGCGGTTTTTGGGAGCAGCAGTATTTTAAGACAGTAGAAGTAGTAGATGAGAGGCTTGAACATTTAACTAAGGAACTTTTAAAAGAAGAAAAAGATAATATAAATATAATATCATTAGTTGATGAGGTACAAGGTCTGTTGATAGATCTTTATAGATAATTAAAAAATTTTATCAAAGTTGGAGAAAAATATGAATAAGACAGAAGAAGTATACGAACTTGAATTTGATCAGTTGGTGGAAAGAGAAACAGATGTATTGACTACAAATAATAATTTATTTGATGCAGAAGTTTCAGTATCGGTTTCTATTGGAAGTGTTACAAAAAGTATAAGGGATATTCTTGGATTACATAAGGGATCTACAATTGTATTGGATAAGCACATAGATGAAAAATTAGATATATGCCTTAATGATAAAAAGATAGCGTGTGGTGAGAGTGTAGTATTTGACAACAACATATCAGTAAAGGTATTGGATGTGCAAAATTCACGTTTTAACTAAAATTTTATAATTAGAAACGATTAGACTAGTTTATATAATAAATTGACTAGTCTTTTTTTGTACTATAAATTTAAACAAATAGTCCAGAAACATTAAATATTTTCGCTTAATAGACGATAATTATTGTATAAGGAGAATATCTGGGGGATCATTTATGGATATAAAAAATATCAATTTAAATATAGCTGTGAATAGCTATAAAGAGAATATTTCAACGTTTTATAATAGTAAAGATGTAAGTTCAGTTACAAGTACAGATAAGATAGAATTATCACCAGTAGCAAGAGAAATGTTGATTACAACAGAGACAATGAATGAGTACATAGACAATAAAAAAATCGATAGAATCAAGAAAGCCATTGAAAATGGAACATATGTAATAGATTCAAATAAAATAGCTAAAAAGATGTTGGGTAGGTATAGTGAAAGGATAAAAAAATGATTGCTGATCTGAAGGTTGTACTTTACGAGGAAAAAGAAGAATTAGATAATATGATAAATTTATTAGATGTACAGTTAGATTATATTTTGAAAAAGGATATAAAAAACCTAAATAAACTAAATAAGAAGTTAGAATCTGCAAGTAGAAATCTGGCGACAATAGAAATAAAAAGAAGACAGATAATTGGAGAAGATAGCGAATTCATAGAATTTATCGAAATAACGGAGGATGATTTTTTGAAAAATATCTATAGAGAAATAAAGATATTGCTTAAAGGGGTATCTAGCCAACAAAAGTTTAATGTAGATCTGATAAAGAAAGAATTAAATTTTACTAAAAGATTGATGGAGTTTATGAAGCCAAAAAATTCAGAAGTAAGTACATATAATGCTAAAGGTCAGATAAGTAGATAGGGGGAAAAACGAATGTCAGGATTATTTTTAACACTTAGGACATCTGAGTCTGGAATGCGAGTACATCAAAAGGCAATACAGACAACATCTAACAATGTCGCAAATATAAATACTCCAGGATACTCAAGACAGCGAGCTGAAATAGTATCATCGGGTGCACTTTATAATCCATCCAGAACTAATATAACAAACAATGGACAAATGGGTACAGGTGCTGGAATATCAGCCATCACTAGAGCACGAAACGCATTTTATGACCATCAATACAGAAGCGAAGTTCATAACTATGGGGAAACTAATGTAAAGTATGATTACTACAATGGAATAGAAAGTATAATAAAAGAACCAAGTGATTATGGGATTTCATCAAAGCTAAAAGATTTTTTTTCTGGGTGGGAGGAATTATCAAAAAATACTTCTAGCAAAAGCAGTAAAAACCTTGTCGTTGAAAAAGGTTTAGATTTAGCAAATGCTTTGAGCGATGCCTACAATAAATTGAACAATCTAAAAGAGGGAATAAGCGGAAATATAGACACTGAAATAGAACAAATTAATGGAATGTTGGATTCTTTAAAAGAGATAGAGAGACAGATTGATTTGGTAAATGCAAGTGGATCTGATCCAAATACTTTACTAGATGAAAAAGACAGGATATTAGACGAGCTTAGCTCAAAATTGGATATTCAAGATAAAGATGTTGCTACAATGATTGCAGATGGAAAATTAGATAGAGCTGAGTTAGAAGAAGCGTTTAACAACGGAGTTAAAGTGTCAGGATCACTTCAAGGTTATCATGATATGGATGGAAAACTAAATGAGTATATGGAAGACTTACAAACTTTGTCAGACACTATTGTAGATCAAGTTAACAATGCTTATGGTGGAACTTTCTTTGAAAAAGGGAATCCTCCAGCAGATAAATTGATAAAGGTAGAGGAGACTATAAAAAATAACCCATACTTAATAGATATAACATCTGAACAAGCAGAAGCAGTTGGAAACGTACAAAATCAAAAATTTAATATGAATGGTGAAAAAACCACTATAAACAAATATTATAATAACTATGCAGAGAGAATAGGGATAGACTCTAGCAAAGTTGTACAGGATGAAAAAAATCAAAGAGGTCTGCTGACTGAAATAGACAACTTTAGAATGAGTATATCTGGTGTTTCTTTAGATGAGGAGTTTGTTAACCTTATACAGTTAAATCACTCATACACTGCAAGTGCAAAGGTATTGTCTACAGTAGACCAACTATTAGATGTAGTTATAAATGGAATTATAAGATAAGGAGGCTTACAATGAGAATAAGTAACGGCATGATGAATACAAGCCATTTAAATTCTATTCAAAATAATCTTCAGAAAATGGATAAAGAAAATCAGCGTATTGTGACTGGGAGAAAAGTTAATAGACTATCAGATGATCCGTTTAATACCGCTAAAATTCTAAACATGAGAAATGAAGTTAAATCAGTAGAACAGTATGAAAAAAACTGTAATGAGGGAATTGATTGGATGGATCAGACTGATAATGCGCTCGATCAACTTGGAAAAATAACATCTGATATAAAAAAATTATTAATAGAGAGTGGAAATGGAATTCATACAGATGAAGATCTAGATAAAATAAAAAATAACATTGATTCTTTAATGAAGCAGATGGTGGATACACTAAATACATCTCATGGTGGAGACTATATATTTTCTGGAACAGATACAGATGAAGCTCCAGTGACATATGAGATAGATGCCTTGACTGGTGCAATAACAATAAAGGTAAGCGATAATCTGGATTCTGATAAGATGGACAACAACCTACATCTAGATCTAGGATCTGGGGTAAAGGGTAATTATAATACTACTCTTAAAGATATATTTGGATCTGATGACCCGTTTAAGGATTTAAACGATTTATCTCAGGAATTGGCTGTAAGAGATGACAGTGATAAAAATCTATCTACTGTATTCTTAGATAAAATGGAAAAAATTATATCGGATATATCTGGAGCAAGAGCACAAAATGGTGCTAAGACAAAACAATTTGAAGCCTTAAAGGATAAAAATGGAGACGATTTAGTAGTAATAAAAGAAGCGCTATCAAAAAAACAGGATGCAGATTACGCGACTACACTAACTAAGTTAAAAGAAGCTGAATTTGTATATACTGCGACATTAAAGACGACAACACAATTTCTCAATAATACAATACTTGATTATGTTTAATGAAAGAGGTAATTATGAACGTAGAATTTAGAAAGCCATTACTAGGATTTGACAATTTAAATAAGTTTGAAATACTGGATGTAGAAGCTAATCCGTTATTCAAGGAGATTAATTCAACGGAGGATGAAAATATAAGTTTTTTATCTATATCTCCTTTTGCCGTTGATGAAGATTACGAAATAGATCTAAGTGATAGCGATATTGAGGATCTTGAGATAGAAAATCCAGAGGATGTAATATTGTTAAATATAATAACTCTAGGGGAAAGTCTCGATACATCAACTGTAAACATGAGAGCTCCTATCGTATTAAATATAAATAAGGAATTAGCGTCTCAAATAGTAATACAGAACGATAAATACGATATAAGAACTCCTTTTAAATTAAGGGGTGATAAATAGTGTTAGTAATATCTAGAAAAAAAGATGAGACAATACTGCTCGGCGATGATATAGAAATTACAGTGGTAAGTGTTGATAACAACACTGTTAAATTGGGTATATCAGCACCTAAAGATGTAAGTATTTTAAGAAAAGAAGTCTATGAAAAAGTAAAAGAAGAAAATATAAAGGCAATAAATAAAAAATCTAATCTTTCAGATTTATTAAAGTAAATTCACTGTGAGGTAAAAAATGAATCAAACTAATCCATATAACACATATAAACAAAATGAAGTGAATACAGCAACTCAAAATAAACTGCTTTTAATGCTTTTAGATGGGGCAGTAAAATACACTAAAATCGCTAGATTGGCAATAATGGATAAAAATATTAATAAAGCGCATTCAGAATTAGTTAGAGTACAAAACATATTTATCGAGCTTATGTCTACTTTAGATACAAGTGTAGGAGGTTGGACTACAGATATATATGATGTTTATGACTTTATAAGACAAGAGCTTATGAAAGCTAATATTAAGAAAGATGCAGAGATTTTAGATAAATTATTGCCACTAATAGAGCAAATTAGAGATTTATGGTATGAAGTAGACGAAAATGCTAGATAGTGGGGAGGATTTTTTATGGCGAGTATAAACCCAGTTAGGATAACAGGTTTATCTGGAAGTGGAATAGACACTGAGAAAATAATTAAAGATATGATGGTTAAAAACCAAGAACAAGTCGATAAAGCAAAGCAAAATCAACAAATAACTAAGTGGAAGCAAGAGATATACAGAGATATAATTAAAGATGCAAAATCATTGTACGATAAGTATTTTAGTATGACATCAAAGAATAATTTGTTATCTGACAAAAATTATTCCACTTTTAAAATAAATAGTTCAAATACAGATGTAATTACAGCTGTATCCGGATCTGGAACAGATAGAATCAATTATACTTTTGACATCACACAGGTAGCTGAACCGCCTAAAATATCTATAAGCGTGGATTCATTAAAAAAACAAATAGCTTCAGGATCTAGCACAATAACTATAAATGGAAAAGATATCGAAGTAGACGCATCTGATTCAGAAAAGGATATTGCAAGCAAGATCAATAAAGCTTTTGAAGGTGATGGTAGTATAAAAGCTAGATTTAATGATATGAGGGGAGAGCTGATAATTTCTGGAAGTGAAGAAGGAGCGGACTCGAAGTTTGAGATCGGCGGGGACTTTATAGAAGGTATAGTATCAGATAGTACTACTACAGATCTTAAAGACTTAGGGGCTAGTGTAAATGGAGTTTATACAAGGAATGGTAAAAATCTTGAAGGCGAAGTTAAAGACTCTGTTACAGGCGAAGTAATCAGGCAATTAAATGAAAATAAAAGTAACTTTATTATAGACAATATATCGTATAATGTTAATTCTGTTGGAGAGTCTAAACTTACATCAGTTGTAGATAGCGGCAATTCAGTTGACAACATGAAGGCCTTTATTAAAGAGTACAATGGTTTATTAGACAAAATGTATACTAATGTCATTCAGAAAAAGGCAAAGGACTATGCTCCATTGACAGATGAACAAAAGAAAGAAATGAGTGAAAAAGAAATAGAGAACTGGAATCAAAAGGCAATAGAAGGAGTTCTTAAAAATGACGATGAGCTTAGGAAATTTGTTGATGATCTAAGTGAAGATATATTTGGAAATATAGGTGAAGCTGGATTTAATTTATCTGATATGGGACTAACAGTAGCCCAAGATTATAATAAAAGAGGTCAAATTGATTTCGATGAAGATAAATTTAGGCAGGCACTTGAACAAAATGGAGACAAAGTAAAAGAAATACTAGTGGGTGGTCCTAGTAAAAAAGGTATATTTGAAAAAGTAAAAGATACACTTTACGAATATGCCGGCAGCTCGACATCTATACTTGCAAAAAAATCTGGAATAGATAAATCAGCGACAAGTGCAAATAATTTATACTCAAAAGAAATAAAAGATCAAGAGCAGATAATAAATAGGTTAATCGAAAAAATGAAAGAAAGAGAAAGTAGATTATATGCGCAGTTTGCGAATCTTGAAGCATCACTTAATAAATACAATGCACAAATGAACTACTTTAATCAGGTGTAGATTTAATGAACAGTATAGAAGATAAAAGTGTTATATATGAAAAGAAATCACTTGAGCTGATAGAGTTACTAGAAAATGAAGAGTATTTAAAGATAGATGATAAATTGGATGAGCGGATGCTGTTGTTAGAAAGTATAGATGAGTGTGACAAAGATAAATTTATTGAGATATATAATGATAAAAAACTGTTCGCAGTTGATGAGAACATAAAAAGACTTTTTATTGAAAGATTAGACAGATTAAAACAAGATTTGATTGAATATAACTGTAAAAAACAGGGAAATATAGGGTATTCTAGGGTTTCCAGAAATAAAATAGATATTTTTGATAAAAAAGTATAAAGTTTTATATGGTTTGGACGATTATAATATTGTAAGTAATTATATGCTTACGAATGCGGATTATATTTTATGACAAGGATGTCGTCAAAAACTATGGAGGGTAAATAAAATGAGAATTAACAACAACGTAAATGCTTTAATAGCAAACAATCAAATGAATAAGAATACAGCTTTACAAAGTAGATCTATGGAGAAGTTATCTTCTGGTCTAAGAATCAAAAGAGCTGCTGACGATTCTGCAGGTTTGGCAATTTCTGAAAAGATGAGAAATCAAATTAAAGGTTTAAATCAAGCGGGACTAAATGTACAAGATGGTATATCTGTAGTTCAAACAGCTGAAGGAGCTTTAGAAGAAACAGGAAATATTTTAAAGAGAATGTCTCAACTAGCTGTTCAATCAGCAAATGAGACTAATACTGCTTCAGAAAGAGAAAAAATAGCTAATGAATTGACACAATTAAGTGAAGAAATAGCTAGAATGTCTAAAACTACAGAATTCAATGGAAAACAGTTGTTAGATGGGACAACTACAGAATTAAGCTTACAAGTTGGTTCAAACGGATCAACAGACAATCAAATAAGTGTAAGTTTAGTTAATACTTCAAGTATAATGACAGATGCTGGAATAACTTCAGACCTTATAGCTTCTATGAAAGCTGGAACTACTGAGGGATCTGCTGCAGCTAGAACTATGATGTCAAATATTGATAGTGCTCTTGCTAGCGTAAACTCTGCAAGATCAACTATTGGTGCGCAACAAAATAGACTTGAGTCAACTCAAGTAAACTTATCTAATACTGTAGAGAATGTTACTGCTGCAGAATCAAGAATAAGAGATACTGATGTTGCAAGTGAAATGGTTCAATTATCTAAACTAAACATATTAGCACAAGCGTCCCAATCAATGTTAGCGCAAGCTAATCAACAACCACAAAGTATATTACAATTACTAAACTAATAATTTGAATTTTTTTTATTAAAGGGGCTGTCTCAAAATTGATTGATTTATCGGAGTTGCTTTGTAAATTAAGCAGAGCAATATTGTTGTCATTTAGCCGTATTATTCGATCGATTTTGGTGGATCAACCCATGGAGATGGCTTAAGTATATAAAAATATAAAGTATATAAATAAGTCATGGACTGATGTCTCATGACTTTATTTATATAAAAACTTATCATTGTGATTTATAAAAAGTTATTTATATTTTATAACTTGAGCTTTATTTCAAGGTTGAATCCAAAAATTGATCGAGTGTTTTGCTAAACGACGTTTATTTCATTTTATAGGATTGTATGGAGTAAATTAGTCGATTGATCAATTTTGAGACAGTTCCTTTATTTTTTGTTTTAAGTTTGAAAAATGTATCAATTTATGAAAGAAAGGATGTGGCTTATGTTACTTAGCGTAGTAATGATGGTAAAAAACGAAGATCGGTTTCTTCGGAAAACTTTAAATGCCTTAAAGCCTATAACAGATTCTATCGATAGCGAGATCATAATACTTGATACAGGATCTACAGACAAAACTGTAGAGATAGCAAAAACATTTACGGATAAAGTCTATTTCTGCGAATGGAATGACGATTTTGGATCTATGAGAAATAAATCTATTTCTTATGCCTCAGGTGAATGGCTTCTTGTTATCGATGCAGATGAAGTTCTCAACGAATCCAAGGATTTAATAGAGTTTTTTAAAAGCGACATGCATAAAATATATAATTCCGCCTCAATAGAAGTAAATAATATAATGAATGGAAAAACAGAGCTCAATAATTATGAAAGTTCTGTAGAATTAGTTAGGCTTTTTAGAAAATCTGGTTTTAAATATACTGGGAAAATTCATGAGCAACCGATTTTCTCGGAACCATTATTTAGAAGGTTATCTAAGTTTAATCACTACGGCTATCTATTCGTAGATGAAGAATTCAGAATGAATAAAATTAAGAGAAATTACGATATTTTAGTCAAGGAATTAAAAGATAAACCAAATGAACCGTATTTAATTTATCAACTTGGGAAAAATTTTATGTCTGAAAAAAAGGACAGAGAGGCATTAGATTATATAGAGAAATCATACAAAATATATGAAGATGCAAATAATATACCAGGCTATGTAACTTCGACATTGGTGATGTTGTATTTTATAAATGGTAAATACAAAAAATGCGAGGAAATTTGTCTAAAATACATAGAAGATGATAAAAATAATATAGATATTTATTATTTCCTGGGAAAAGTTCAGAGAAATTTAGGTAATATGGAGAATTCCATGCTTTACTATGAAAGATACTTATATCTTTTAGAAAACTATGAACTGAGTACACAGGCGAATGACATGTTAACTGATAGTGCAACTTTATCAAATAGAGATAGAGTAATAATAGAACTGATAGAAATGCACTATGTATTTGAAGAATATGAAAAAGTACTTGAAAAATATAAAAGTATAAATACTTTTGAAAATAAAAAAGATGTATATAAGCTAGTATTTGCATCATTAGATAAATTAAATAAAAGGAATGAGATATTAGATTATTATGCTGAAATCCCTAATTCAAGGATAGAAAAGAATATATTCTACAATAATATCGAAATTTTTGTAAGAACTTTAAAAGAGGAAGATAAAACTTATATTTATGAGAAACTATCTTCTTTAAATGACAATTACGGCAGACTAAATAAAGCTAGATTACAAAGTTATGTATCCATTGAAGAATGTAAAAAAATACTGAAAAATGAAAAAGATACTTTGTACAGCCCAGTTATAAATATAGCTATAAACAAAGGTGAAAATTTACTAGAGATATTTTATGATTTGGATTCAGTTTGGGTTGAGAAGTATATGCAGCACGAACTAAAACACAATAAAGATCTATCGGTTGTTCTGTACCAATATATAATGTCACAGCCAAATACAGATGATTTTAATAAAATAAGAATCTACAGAATATTATCTAAAGTGCTTTTAGAAAATGGATCTCTTTATGACAGTAGGTACAAACAGATATTATACATATATGCAATGTATTCATATCAATATATATGCAGTCTGTACAAAAATTTTAACGATCATGAATTATTAAAATATGTGAATAATGATGTAGATAGGTTTGTAATAGAGTTTAAGATTTTTAATGAAGCTTACCGTTGTGAAGAACATATATCTATAGAAAAATTGCAGTCTCTTTTATATGAATATCCGAGGTATGCAAAAGCAATTAAGCTTATAATTGAAGATTTACAGGAAGAGTTGAAGGAGACAGAAGAATTAAGAAAACTTAGAAATATGTTTTTAGATAATATAGAGAATATGATCAATGTTGGAGAAATTCACGCTGCAAATAGTCTTCTAACGGAATATTTGAGTAAATTTGATGAAGATGTAAGAGTACTAAATATAAAGGGAATACTACTTATTCTAGACAGTAAATTTGAAGAAGCAGATCTAATTTTTAAAAGTGCACTATCAATGGACTTTACCAATGAAGATACAATCCATAATATAAATTATTTGAAAGTGAAATTAGGAGAATCCTATTGTATAGGATAAGAATAATTAAATTTCATACTATGGGAAAATATTAAATAAAATTTAAAAAAACTTTAAGAATTGTATATATTATAATAAAATATAATATATCCATTAATTATAAAATATATAAAAATTTACCAAAAAAATTATCAAAATGATATAATAATATGTAAATTATAATATTAATGCCTGAATTTAAATTTTAAATAATATAATAATTTAAAAAATATTAAAAAAGGAGGTAGTAGATGGAAAGTTATGGGTTGATAAAACTTGGACTAGATGCTTCGAATCTGAGGAGTCAGACGATTGCGAATAATATAGCTAATATAAACACTACGGGCTATAAAAGAAAGTATGTAAGCTTTGAGGAGACATTAGAGAGTAGTACACCAAAGGTAGAAGTAAAAGTAGATAGATCAAGATCAATGAGAGTTGACAAAAACAATGTAGATATTGAATCAGAAAAAGTCAATCAAGCAGCTACAACCTTGCAGTATAGTGCTCTAGTTACCATGGCAAATGGAAAACTATCTATGATTAAAAGTGTTATAGGAGGAAGGTAATTAGATGAGTGTATTTAGTGGTTTGCGAATAAGTGCAAGTGGTTTATCTGCAGAAAGACTGAGAATGGATGTTATATCCTCGAATGTAGCGAATATAAGTACTACTCGAGGTGCAAATGGAGAAGCGTATAGAAGAAAAGTGGCAATGTTTGAAGAAAATTATGACAATAAGCTAGGAATGTTAGGTGTTAAAGCTACAGGCGTGGTAGATGATAAATCTGATTTAAGGAAAGTATACGATCCGACTCATCCAGATGCCAATGAAGAAGGTTATGTAGAATACCCTAATGTGGATATACTGGTAGAAATGTCAAATTTAATAGCTGCGTCGAGATCTTATGAGTCTAATGTAGATACTCTAAATGCGCAAAAAACTATAATTTCAAAAGCTTTAGAGATAGGAAAGTAGGTTGCAAATATGCCGATAATAGATGTAAATCAGCTCAATAATGTTTCACAAGTGACAAATATAGCTGGGAATATTGGGAATACACCACAAAATATTGATTCAGGTGTAGAGAAATCTAGTTTTGCAAATGTACTAACTGATGCTCTTGATAAAGTTAATCAATATCAGGTAGTGTCTAGTGATAGGACAGAGCAATTTATTAAAGGTGAAAACGTATCTATGCACGAAGTTATGTTGGCAGGTCAAGAAGCACAAATTTCAATGCAGCTTCTCATAGAGGTGAGAAATAAAATTTATGATGCGTACCAAGAAATGTATAAAGTACAAATATAGAACTTTGGGTAGAGGAGTATACCATGAAAGTTAGCGTCAAAGACATTAAAAAACAAAGAATTGATCCTCTAATTCAAAAATTTAAATCTTCTAAAAAGGGCGTCAAAATAGCGATAATTACAAGCGCATTGGCAGTTTTACTAGCAGCCGTATTTACTATCGGATATATCAACAAAAACAAATACGCTGTTTTGTTTTCTGATATAGATGCGCAAGATGCAGCTGAAATAGTTGAAAATCTAGAGTCCGATGGTGTTAAGACAAAAATAAAAGGAAATACTGTATACGTTCCTAAAAATCAAGCTGATAAATTGAGACTTGAGTTGGCACCAGAGTTTTCAAATGGATCTAAAGGGTTTGAGCTAATGGATGAGGGTTCTTCTATGGGACTTACTGATGAAGAATTTAGACTAAAGAAGCAGAGAATGCTCCAAGGAGAAATTGAGAAAACTATAAAAAGTTTTCCACAAGTTGATGGAGCAAGAGTTCATATAACACCAGGAACAAAATCTGTATTTGAAAAAGAGTCAGAACCTGGTAAAGCAGCGGTATATATAATTTTAAAAAAAGGTACAGATCTTGATGAAAATCAAGTTAAATCTATAGTTTCTCTGGTTTCAGGAAGTGTCGATAATATGGCAAAGGAAAATGTTGAAGTTATAGATGACAAAATGAATCTTCTGTCTGAAGGATTATTTGTTGCAGGTGAAAGTAAAAATAAAACAGGTGTAAATACAAATATAAAAGAAGCTAAAGAGGCAGAAAGTGCTTTAAACCTTGAGCTAGAAAAATCTATCTTAAATATGTTAGAACCTATATTTGGGAAAGGTAAGGTAAAAGCTACTGTAAGTGCTGATTTAAATTTTGATTCTGTAGAACAGACTGAAATAAAAATTGATCCAAATAAAGTCGCAATAAAAGAGACTAAAATGAAAAATACATCTCAAGGAGGCGTTAATAACGCAGGACTTGTAGATGACAATATGACAAATGTTGTAAATGACTACACAAATAATAAGGAGGAATCTTTAGAAGAAAGCTATGAGTACGAAACCGGTAAAACAGAAACTCATACTATTAAAGCTCCTGGTGAGATCAAAAGACTAACAACATCAATTGTAATTGATGGAAAAGTCAAAAAAGCAATATTGTTTGATGTTGAGGATATTGTATACAATGCGATAGGTCTCGATAAAAAAAGAGGCGACGATTTATTCGTAACTTCTATGGATTTTGATCCAGAAGGAAAAGCTGAGGCTAAAAAAGAGATTGAAGAGATAAAAGCACAAGAGCTTAAAGCTAAGTTGCTTGCATTAGGTATTTTCATTGTTACTTCGCTGATCGTATTAGCAGCGGTATACTTCTTAGTAATAAGAAAAAATAAAAAGCAAAGTGAAGATGTATATGATGAAGACTACGATGCAAATCTAATAGATTCGGAAAGTCAGTCGACTTTTGATGAAACAGTGGGAAGAGCAAACCGCATAGTGGATGGCGAAGATCTATCTCTAGAGGATGAAGTTAGATTGTATGCATCAGATAAGCCTGATCAAGTTACAGAGATAATTAAGACTTGGCTAAATGAGTAAGAGGGGTGATACCTTTGAACGAAGAGAAAAATGACATAAGTGCTTTTGATATGAGCGATATCGAAGAAGAATACAAAGAAGTTGGAATAAGAAAAGCAGCTATTTTATTGATGACTTTGGGGCCTGAGACTTCAAATGAGATCATCAAAGATTTACCTGATGACCAAATTCAAAAAATAGGATTAGAAATTGCAAACATTCACCATGTATCTTCTAAAAATAGAAGGCAGGTATTAAAAGAATTTATAGAGGTAAATAAGGCAAAGGATTTTGATATTGCAGGTGGGATGTCGTATGCAAAGAGATTGCTAAGCAAAGCCTTGGGAGATGAAAAGGCCGAGCAACTTTTAGAAGGTATACTTCAAGACGTTAAGCAGAGACCTTTTTTAGCTGTCAGGAAAGCGGATATTCCTAGTATTATAAATATACTAATGGATGAAAACTCTCAGACTATAGCTATTACTCTTGCCCATATACAACCAGAAAAAGCTGCAGCCGTAATGTCTGAGCTTCCTTTACCACTACAAAAAGAAGTAGCTGTTAAAATTGGGAATGATTCCTCAGTACCAATAGAAGTTATTAAAATAATTGAAGAGAGCCTAACAAGAAAACTTAGATCGATAAACAATAGCGAAAGTGAAACTGCTGGTGGAGTTATTGCATTAGTAGATATCTTAGACAACGTAGATAGAAGGACGGAAAAAAATCTGCTGGAAAAAATAGAAAATGAAGATACAGAACTAGCAGAGAGAATAAAAGAGAATATGTTTGTGTTTGAAGATTTGGTTAAACTAGATAAATCAAGTATACAGAAAGTTCTAAAAGAAGTTAAGATGCGTGATATAGCATTTGCTTTAAAGGACGCAAGAGAAGAAATCGTTGATACTGTATATAAAAACCAATCTAGTAGGGCTGCGGAGGCTTTAAAAGAAGAAATAGAACTACTTGGAACGGTAAAAAACTCCCAAATAGAGCAATCGCAACAGTCTATTGTACATATCGTAAGGAAACTTGAAAAAGAAGGATCAATCAATATAATAAGGAATTCTAGAGATGAATTTGTCAGATAGAGTAATTAAAAGCAAAGAGGCTCAGAGCAAAGGTAAACTCAGTTTATCAGATTTTTATGTAGATAAAGATAGAGGAGATAGTGAATCTGAAGATATCTTAAACGAAAATATAAATGAATACAAACAAAAATTAAATGAAGTAAAAGAACGTATCCTTGAAGAAGCCAGATTAAATGCTAAAGAAATTGAAAAAAGTGCATATATTGAAGGTTACGACCAAGGTAAAAAAAATGGATACGAAGATGGATATAGAGAGGCTTATACTGAATATGTGGATAAAGCAAAAGAAGAAGCTTTAAAAATAAAAAAAGAAGCTGATGAATTATTGTTTAGATCAAATAGAGAGTTTGTAGCCTATCTTAAGGAAAAAAATAAAGATGTAATAAACTTAGCTATCAATATAGCTAGTTCTGTTTTAAGAAAAAAATTTGACGACAAAGAATCTATGTCCGAATTACTAAAAAACATCATCTCTGAATATGAACAGGATTCAACTTTTATAGTTAAATGCAATTCTTACTACGAAGAAGATATTAGGGAAGATCTAAACTCTTGGAAAAAAGAATTACCTTTAGGAAGAAACATATTTGTTGTTGCTGATGACAGTTTAGAAAAGGGAAATGCTGTGATAGAAAGAGAAAATGGACGAGTAATATTAGGTATTGACTGCGCTATTAGCAAACTAAAAGAGGAGCTTTTAGGAGGAAATGCGTAATGGAAGAAAAATTCATAGATATAGATTTCGATAAAGTTAGTAAGGTAGTAAACAATTTAGAGCTTACTATCGCTGAAGGTAAAGTAAAGAAAATAATTGGACTTACTGTAGAAGTGGAAGGTATAAAGGCTTTTGTAGGTGAGTTGTGTGTAATATACAACAAACTAAATCAACCTATTAATTGTGAAGCAGTCGGATTTAAAAGCGATGAAGTCATACTAATGCCTTTAGGTGAGTTGTCTCTTATATCGCCAGGATGCAAGGTTGTTTCTAAAGGAATACCGCTTAGCGTAGTGTGTAGTGATGCAATGTTAGGTAAAGTTCTCGATGGTTTAGGCAATCCATTAGATGGTACTGATCTCAATGGTATGGGCGATAGGTACAATCTAAATAATGAACCTCCAGATCCAATGAAAAGACAAAAAATAAAAAATGTAATGACAACAGGGATTAAGGCTATAGACTGTTTTACAACATGTGGAGAAGGACAGAGAATAGGCATATTTGCAGGTAGTGGGGTAGGTAAGAGTACTACTATGGCTATGATTGCTAAAAATGCCTGTGCAGATATAAATGTAATTGCCTTAATTGGAGAAAGAGGAAGAGAAGTACGAGATTTTATTGAAAATGACCTGAAGAAAAAAGGGATGGAAAAGTCTGTAGTAGTTTGTGTGACTTCAGATAAACCACCACTGCTTAGGTTAAAGGGTGCATTAACAGCTACAGCAATTGCTGAATACTTTAGAGATCAAGGTAAAAAAGTGATATTTATGATGGACTCGGTTACTAGATTTGCTATGGCACAAAGAGAAGTTGGAATAGCAATTGGTGAACCGCCAGCGCAAAAAGGTTATACACCATCTGTATTTGCAATGCTTCCAAAGCTTATGGAAAGATCCGGAACGTCTGAAAAAGGCTCCATAACAGCTTTTTATACAGTATTGGTTGATGGGGATGATTTTAATGAGCCTATAGCAGATACAACTAGAGGTATCTTAGATGGTCATATAATTTTATCAAGAGATTTGGCACATAAAAACCAATATCCTGCAATTGATGTTTTAAGTAGTATAAGTAGACTTATGAATGATATAGTTGATAAAAAATATTTAGATACCGTATCTAAAGCGAGAAGTATACTAGCTGATTATCGTGAAGCTGAAGAGCTTATTAATATAGGTGCATATACGATTGGATCTAATAAAAAAATAGATAAAGCAATAGAATACTACCATCCAATTGTAGACTTTTTAAAACAAGGAACTGATGAAGGATGTACATTTGAGAGCGCTATGGTGGGTTTAAAGGCAGTATTTGATGAAGATATTAATCAAAATTTGTAGAAGGGCATGATTAGATTGATAATAAAATATTATTTTTCGGTGTTAAACAGGTAATCAATACCCCGCAAATGTTCAATTGGTATGGTAATGCTTAATGATATTGTAAACATGTTGAAGATGGATACAGTATCTAAAAACATATAACAATAGCGGAGTATCGACAAGTAGTGAAAATCAATATTTATATAAATATCAATAAGTCCTGTTAGCTGCAATATACAATTGAAGCTATAACTCATTAATGCCCATTTATCGTCATTTTAAACAGAATACTTAAAATGATATTAGCTGTTGAACTCAAACTTTAAATTAACGACGATAAGGTGAATTAGCATGGAGAAGAACTTTAAATTTAAACTTCAGAAAGTCTTAGACATTAAGATTGATGATAAAAGAGAAGCGGAGAGAGAATTGCTTCAATCTCAAAACAATAAGTTGAGCATTGAAGATCAATTAAAAAAATTAGAAAAAAGTTACCATAAATATATGAATATGCAGATAGATGGAGATCGAGTATCACAAAAGTTAACGAGAAATTACATAACACTTCTCGATAATTCTATTCAAGATACAAATGACAAACTTAATCAATCTGTTAAAGAAGTTGAAATAAATAAAAGTAAGTTGATAGAGAGAAGGATAGAAGTGAAATCTCTAGAAAAACTTAAAGAAAATAAATATAGATCGTTTTTGAAAGAGCAAAATTTAAAAGAGCAGATCGAAAGTGATGAATTTGCTATTTTAAATTTTATAAGAAGAAAAGAAACAGTATAAAAAAGCGTAAGAGGTGTTGTATGAAACTAGATTTTAATTCTGAGTCTATTGCCTTCAGTGAAAAAAAAAATGAAGTACGCGATACATTTTCAACTTCTAAAAAAATCTCGGAAACAAATAAAAATAAGTTTACCGATAAACTAGGTAGTGTCAATAAAAAAACGGAAAAAAACAAGGATCGAGAAGAATTAGATAGCAATAAAATCAGTGAGGAAGATTCTTCTCTTTTATATGCTTTTTTAGAGAGCATATTAAATCAAACTACAGAGTTGGCTGAAGTAACAATTGGTCTTGGTGAGACTGATAAACTAGGAAAACTTGATTGCAGTGTCAATTTAATAGATCAATTAGCTGGTCGAGAAGAATTAAATAAAATGATGAATGATCTCAAATCAGCAATTACAGCTGCAGATTTAGGAAAATTAAGCTCTGATGATGAAGGAATTACTAAGCTTGATAAGTTGATAGCTCTGATGCTGGAAGAGACGGAACCCCTTGATGTAAAAGAGATTTTGGAGAAAAATTTAGACATAATTAAAAATAAAATTTCAAAAATAATTGAGCATAAAGATTTTGATTACAGTTCACAGGAAGATTTATCTGTAGAAGGAGATCAATACTCCGATCTATATGATTTGAAAAGTATGAATAATGTAAGCGAAATAGATGATAAATTATCCAAAAATGAAAGTCTCGTTGTTTTAGAAAAGATAGCCGATTTAAAAAATTACAAGAATAATATATCTAGTGAATTCAGTTCGGTCGTTGAGCCAAGTCACGATGTGAATTTAGCGCAGAACAAGGAGTTTAAGCTCGGAGATATAGGTACTGATAAACTGCCATCGTACATCACAAGAGCAAACATTGAACAAGATATAGTCAAAATTGTCAAGTACATAAAATCTAATGGATTAGAGCAGATGACAATTAGATTAAAACCAGATGAACTTGGAGAGATGAATATAAAGTTGTCAAAACAAGATGGTGAGATGTTCGGAATAATTACTGTTGCAAATAAAAATGTATATGATTTAGTTAATAAAAATACATTGGATTTGAAACAGCATCTAGAATCTCTCAATATAAATCTAAAAGAAATAACGGTTAATGTCTCTGATCAAGGAGCTCAGCAGTTTGATTTATCCAAGCAAGATTTTGATCAACACAGCTATAGAGAAAACAAGAAATCTTTTAGTGGCGAGGATAAAGAAAATATAAACACGGAAAATAAAATTGATAAAATCAATGAAAATACTGACGATAGGTTAGATATATTAGCTTAGATGTAGGAGGTTATTTATGGATAATTTAAGTTCATTTAATACGAATTATTTAGATATTGCTAAGAATAAATCAGTTGAAAGTAGAAGTAACACGGAGCAAAGATCTAGTGGTGCAGTAGATAAAGAAATGTTTATGAAGATACTTGTAGCTCAAATGGCTAATCAAGATCCATTAAACCCACAAGATCCATCTCAATATGTATCACAGTTGGCGGAATTTTCTGGATTAGAGCAAATGATGAATATGAATACAAATATGGAGATATTGTTGGCTTTTGGAAATGCAAACCTAATAAACTCTGCTCTTGGAATGGCGACATCTCTTATAGGAAAAGAAGTAGAGATTTCAAATGAGAATTCGGGAGTAGAAGGTTCGGAGAATGAGAATTATGTAGGAGAAGTACAATCGGCATATATCAAAGATGGGATTATTTACTTAGATGTAAAGTTAAATGATACTGGAGAGATTAAGTCTTTTAAATATGAAGATTTGTTGAAAATAAGCGGTAAAAACAATTCGGAGGGCGTATAAACTATGATAAAAGCAATGTATTCGGGAATAAGCGGGATAAAAGCGAATCAAACTAAATTAGATGTTGTTGGTAACAATGTTGCTAATGTTAGTACAGTAGCATTTAAAAAATCAACAGCTAGAACTACGGATTCATTTTATCAAACTATGATATATTCAAGTGCACCAACAGCAGCTATGGGAGGTACAAACTTAGGTCAAGTAGGTATTGGTACTCAAGTTTCTTCTATAGTAAAAAATATGTTGCAAGGTGGACTTCAACCTACAGGTATTACTTCAGATCTAGCTATAGATGGGGAAGGGTATTTTCCGGTGGTAAGAAACGGACAAGTTCTATATACGAGAGATGGATCTTTCGGTGAAGATGAACAAGGAAGACTTGTAAACTCTTCAGGGTTTATATTACAAGGAAAGATAACTCCAGAAGGGGGCGCCGCTGCAGATGGAATAATAGAAATTCCACTTCAAAGTGTTAGTCCTAAAGATGGCACAATACAAGATGTAGTATCGTACACAATATCCAAAGATGGCGTTATTACATACTCATTGGCTGATGGCCAGACAACTGACAAAGTATACGATATACCACCTGATACACCATCAGGATCTGTTGGAACAGTTGCTACTAATATGAGAACACAACAGGTTCAAATATATGCTTTTAAAAATCCAGCAGGATTAGATGCTCAAGGTGGAAACTTATTTTCTCCTTCTGCAAACTCTGGTGACCCTCAAATTGAAGGAGCAAGTGGTGTAATAAAACAGGGATCTATAGAGATGTCTAATGTAGATCTCGCAGAGGAATTTACAGAGATGATTGTTTCTAGTAGAGCATTTCAGGCTAGTAGTAAAATTATAACAACATCAGATGAAATACTACAAGACATTATAAACTTAAAGAGATAATTTACTTTTGATTAGGAGAGGGAGAAAATGAGGAGAAAAAGCGATATTTTAACTCCATTAGGTCTTATTGTATCCATAGGATTAATACTGTGGGCTTGTATATCTGGTGGAAGTAGCATAAAAATATTCTACGACTTCCCGTCCATCTTAATAACTGTAATAGGGTCTTTAGGAGCTATAGTTATAACTTATCCTATAGAGGATGTTAAATTAATTCCAAAAGCCTTAAAGTACTCTTTTACAAATGGAGATTCTTCAAAGGTTGAATTGTTGAACCAGTTTAAGATGCTATCTAGAAAAGCTAGAAGAGATGGCTTATTGGCACTAGATGATGACTTACAAAGTATAGATAATTCTTTTTTGAGAAAAGGATTAGAACTTTCGATAGATGGAGTAGAACAAGAAGTAGTAAAGGAAATCCTAGAAAATGAAATCGCTGAATATGAATCAAGTACTGGTAAGTATTCAGAAATGTTTAAAATTTGGGGTTCATATGCACCTGCATTTGGAATGATGGGAACTCTAGTGGGTCTAATACAGATGTTATCAGATCTGACTTCACCAGACATGATTGCTGCTGGTATGGGTAAGGCGTTAATAACTACATTTTATGGAAGTTTTATGTCTAGTATTGTACTAAATCCAATTGGATATAACATTGAAGCGAAATTAGCAACTGAAGTAAATACAATGGAAATGATAACGGACGGGATAATTAGCATCCAGCTAGGGGATAGCAGCAGAATTTTAGAAGGAAAATTACTTTCATACCTTTCAAATGATGAAAAGGTTGAGTACTTTAGAGAACTTAAATCTTCTGGGTCTAATTCATTCGTAGAAGGAGCAACTGGAAATGTCTCGTAGAAATAAAAAAAAGACATCAGTAAATCTAGATGCGTGGTTGCCGACTTATGCTGATACCGTAACGTTATTACTTACTTTCTTTGTATTGCTTTATTCTATGGCGAGTGTAGATAATGAAAAATTCAATGATGTCAATAACGCTCTAAAAGGGCAATTTCAAGGTCAGGGTGTATTGAATGGAAGTTCAAATTTAGGTGATAAAGAGGCTTTAGAAGGATTTATTACAAATGAATCACAAAAGGCACAAGTGCAGGAACAATTGCAGAAAGAAATAAATGAAAAGGAACTTGATGGAAGCATTAAGTTGAAAAATGACGAGAGGGGAATATTATTGGAAATGGAAGATTCAATATTATTCGACTCAGGAAAAACCAATTTGAGAAGTGACAGTAAAGAGATGCTAAAAGAAGTTCACGAGATGATAAAAGATATGAAGAACCAGATAGTAATAGAAGGACATACAGATAATGTGCCAGTTGGATCTAGGACAAGCGAAACCAATTGGGAGTTATCGTCTAATAGAGCAGTAAGTGTGGTTAGGTATTTTGTAGAGGAGAGGGGAATGAGTCCAAATCTTTTTTCTGCTACAGGATACGGTGAATATAAGCCAATACATGCAAATGATACAAGTGATCATAGATCTGAAAATAGAAGGGTTAATATTCTTATAACTACACTTCAGGAGGGTAAAAGTGAAAGGTAAAAAAGGATTTCTTATAATAATGCTATTAATTGTAGCAGGACTTGGACTTGGAGCAGGATATGCTATGTTTGGGCAAAACATATCCAATACGACAAAAGAAAATTCTACTACAACAATTTTAGATTTAAAAGATGAAATATTAGTTAAGTTATCTGATGAGGATTCAGCGAGATACTTAAAGTCAACTATGAGTGTAGAATACTATTCTAATGATAAAAAGTTTGAAGAAAAATTACCTCTAGTAAGAGATGTAATAATTAATTTTTTGATGTCTAAAAAAGCCGAAGATTTTTCTTCGGATAATTTAGATAATTTGAAGGAACAATTAATACAAAAACTGAACGAAAGGTTAGGATCAAGTACAGTTAGTGAAGTATATTTTACAAACTTAGTAGTTCAATAAAGGGTGATTAGTATGTTTCTTTATGTGGTTAAAATACTGGTATTTATTCCGATAGTAATTTTTTTGATTGTTATATCCCTTAAAATGAGCCAAAAAACATTGGTCGGTAGTTATAAGAATAAATATGTAAGAGTTCTAGAAGTTTTAAATATCAGTAAGAATAACAGTATCATTGTATTAAAAATTGGAGAGAGTGGATGTATTGTATCATCCACTCCATCGGGTGTAGAAAAGTTAAAAGATTTAACTGAAGAGGAGATTTTGAAGCTTGATCAAAATCTTAAAGAAAGCTCTGATATAAACTTTAATAACTTTAAATTAAAAAACGAATTTGGGAAATATATAGAAAAAATCGTAAAAAAGGAAGACTAAAAAGATGGAATTACTATCTAGTTTAATTGCAGGTAAGGCGCAGTATACGCCGGAAATGCAGCTATTTATTTTTATGACAATTTTGATGTTTTTGCCATCTCTTATGTTTATGATGACATGCTTTGTCAGATTGGTAATTAGTTTGTCATTTTTAAAATCAGCTTTAGGAGCATCACAGGCAATACCGAGTCAGGTGTTGGCAGGATTAGCAATAGTGTTGACGATCTTTATAATGAGACCCGTGACTGATGACATTAATAAAAATGCTATACAACCTTATGAAAAAAAGGAAATTACTTTGGAAGTTGCGTTAAATAGAGCAGAGATACCGATTAGAAAGTTTATGTTAAAACAAACTAGACAAAAGGATCTGGATCTTTTTGTAGAGCAAGCAGATTTAAAGGATAAAAAACTTACAAGGGACAATATTCCTCTAAGTGTTGTTTTGCCAGCATTTGTTACGAGCGAACTAAAGACAGCGTTTCAGATAGGTTTTCTAATGTATATTCCATTTTTAATAATCGACCTTGTAGTAGCAAGTATATTAATGTCTATGGGGATGTTTATGCTTCCACCAGCAATGGTTTCTTTACCATTTAAACTACTACTATTTGTCATGGTTGATGGATGGAATTTAGTTATAAAATCGTTGATTATGGGATTTTAAGGTAGGAGAAAATTTATGAGTGAATTAATTATAATGAGTATTGTAAAAAAATCTCTATTCACAGCTATTATGATAGCATCGCCAGTCCTTATTGTATCGCTTGTAATAGGTCTGGCTATAAGTATATTTCAGGCTACAACACAGATACAGGAACAGACGCTTACATTTGTTCCAAAGTTGATTGGAATACTGCTTATTATAGCGGTATTAGGCGGGTGGATGTTGAGAACGCTATCAACTTTTACAGTAGAGATATTTGACATGATAAAGCTCATAACAAAGTAGGAGGACTAAATGTATGTATTTATTAGAGTGTTAGCATTTTTTGCCTCTCTTACAATGCTATTTCCAAAAGGTACTCCAAATGCTTTTAAGGTGATTTTTTCTATTATGATATCTGTACTTTTAGCATTTAATATGGATGTTCAATTATTAGAACATACAGACAGTACAGTAGAGATTATTTTATGTGGTGTATCCGAAACATTGACCGGACTTATATTAGGATACATTACAAATATATGTTTTTATAGTATCAGATTTGCAGGTAGCTTGATTGATTTCCAGATGGGTCTATCAATGCTGAGTATATTCGATCCAGGATCGAATTCTCAGACTACCCTTACGGAAAATATAATGAATTGGCTAGCAATTATGTTGTTTTTCAGCATAGATGGATTTCAGATATTGATAAGTGGAATAAAGTATAGTTTCGAAGTCATTCAGATTGGAAGCGGACTTTTGATATACAACACTCAATACATCGTTGATATATTTGTACAGTGTTTCTCAATCGGTTTTAAAATAGCTATACCGATTATAATTTGCTTGATTCTGGCTGATTTTATACTGGGACTTATATCTAGAAGTGTACCTCAATTAAATGTAATGTTGATCGGGATGCCTTTAAAATTGTTAGTAGGTATGACATTACTGATGATGGTACTCCCACTTATTATCAATGAGATAATCAGTTTATTTAAAGAGATACCGAATATGTACGATGGGACATTTCAAGCAGGAGCAATGGTATTTATGCTCTCGTCTGAAAAAACAGAAGATGCTACTAATAAGAAAAAGAAGGATGAAAGAAAAAAGGGAAATATAGCTAAGAGTAAAGAAGTAACATCTGCTTTGACATTAGTAGGATTTACTATTCTATTGCCATCGCTTACAAAATTTATGGTGAATTCATTTACAGGTGTATTGTCTGAATTTCTTACATTTAATTACTATACAGAACTAACCTATAGTGGAATTCAAAATATTGTCATAAACGGAATAACCTATATACTAAAGTTATTTTTACCTATTGCATCAATTTTTTTAGTTCTTGGAGTAGCTGGAAATTTACTTCAAACAGGGCTCTTATTTACATCGGAAGGTTTGAAACCAAAACTTTCAAAATTAGACCCAATCAAAGGACTTAAAAATATTTTTTCTATGAAGAATTTAGGGACTTTGGTCAAAAATTTATTTATCGTGGCGGTACTAGGATATATTGGGTATTCGTTTTATAAAAATAAATACATGGAAGTAATTAAATTAAGCAACGTATATATTCCGACGCTTATTTATGAAATTGAGAATTTGGTATTTGAAATACTTACGAAAATTTGCATTGCTTTATCAGTAATAGCACTAGCTGATTTTTTATTTCAAAAATTTACTTATAAAAAATCAATAAGAATGACTAAGCAAGAAATAAAAGATGAGTATAAGCAATCAGAAGGAGATCCTCAACTGAAGTCTAAGATTAAGCAAAAGCAGAGAGAAATATCATCGCAGACAAGAATACAGGCAGTGCCTAAAGCGACGGTTATAATAACCAATCCTACACATATATCGGTGGCAATAAAATATGAAAAAGGAGTCGATGAAGCTCCTGTAGTGATAGCAAAAGGCGCTGATAAATTAGCTTTTAAGATAAGAGAGATAGCAGCAGAGCACAACATAGAAATAATGGAGAATAAACCTCTGGCTCAGACTTTGTACAAAAATGTTGCAATTGACCAAGAGGTGCCTGAAGAAATGTATCAGGCTGTTGCAGAAATATTAGTAGCAGTCTACAAAATAAAAAACAGATATAAACCAATACGTAAATAAAAAGAGATCGAAATAAAAAACTAAATATCGATAGTAATATAAATGTATCGTTAAGAAGGTAGGATAAACAATGAAAAAAGTAAACCTTAAAGGCCAACTAGACATTATAGTAGCTTTAGGTGTTATGTGCATTATTCTGATGATAATAATACCACTGCCAACATTTTTACTAGACTTATTGTTATCTGTCAACATAAGTTTATCTATACTAATACTACTTATGACTTTGTTCACAAAAAATATTCTTGAGCTATCAATATTTCCGACTATGCTACTGATAACTACATTATTTAGATTGGGACTAAATATGTCTTCAACTAGATTAATACTTAGTCAGGGGTATGCTGGAAATGTAATCGAAGCGTTTGGGAGCTTTGTTGTGGGCGGAAATTATGTTGTAGGTATTATTATATTTCTTATTATAATAATCGTTCAATTTGTAGTTATAACCAATGGTTCCGGAAGGGTATCTGAGGTTTCAGCAAGATTTACACTGGATGCAATGCCTGGAAAACAGATGAGTATAGATGCAGATTTAAACTCTGGAACTATAGATGAAGATATGGCTAAAAAAAGAAGGGAAGAACTGCAACAAGAAGCAGATTTCTTTGGATCTATGGATGGAGCATCTAAATTCGTAAAAGGAGATGCAATTGCAGGGATAATAATTACTCTAATAAATATAGTGGGCGGTATTATTATTGGAGTTTTAATGATGGACATGACTTTAACAGAGGCAGGTCAGACATTTGTTAGACTTACTATTGGTGATGGTTTAGTCAGCCAAATACCAGCGCTGTTGATTTCTGTATCATCAGGTATCTTAGTTACTAGAGTAGCTAGTGATGATAATTTTGGTACTTTAGTTGGTAAACAATTAACTTCTATACCAAAGGCAATTATTATCACAGGTGTTGTACTTATAATCTTAGGGCTAATGCCGGGACTTCCTAAATTTGCATTTTTCTCTTTAGGGATAGGTGCCATGGTTTCGGGATATTTTCTATCTAAAGATTCTGAGGAAGAGCTTGATGATTATATAGTTGAAGATGCAAATATGGTTTCAGCTGATAAAAATGAAGCCGAAGATGTAAAGGATTTAATAAACGTAGAGGTAATAGAAGTCGAAATTGGATATGGACTTATTGCACTAGCAGATGAGTCTAGCGGTGGCGACTTGTTGCAGAGAATAGCTTCAATAAGAAGACAGTGTGCAATAGATATGGGAATAATCGTACAGCCTATAAGAATAAGAGATAATCTACAGCTAAATCCCAACCAGTACAATATCAAAATCAAGGGAAATATAGTTTCTAGTTATGAAATTATACCCAACATGGTTTTATGTATGGATTCTGTAAATCAGGGTTTTAGTATAGATGGAATCAAGACCACAGAGCCAACTTTTGGTCTGGAAGCTTTATGGATAGATAAAGATAAATTAGAGGAAGCGGAATTAAAGGGTTACACGATAGTAGATTCTGCAACTATCTTGATTACTCATTTGATGGATGTAATTAAATCTAATGCTCATGAACTTTTGGGAAGGCAAGAGGTTAAAAATATAATTGATATCACTAGAGAAAATTATAGTGCTGTCGTGGAAGAGCTTATCCCGGATCTTATGACACTAGGTGAAATACAAAAAATACTCCAAAACCTTCTTAAGGAAAAAGTTAGTATAAGGGATAGAGTAACTATTCTTGAAACTCTTGCAGATCAATCTATAGGTACAAAAGATTTAGAAGTCTTAACAGAGTACGTGAGAATTGCTCTAAACAGGAGTATTTGTGCAAATTTAGTAGATGAAAACAATACTATTGTGATATCCACATTGAGTAAAGATGTAGAAAATATGATTTCTGATAATATACAGAGATCTATAAATGGTAATTATCCTGCAATTGATCCAGAATACTCTAACAAAATATTCGAAGGTATACAAGAGATTATTAGGACGGTTTACTTTAACAATAATATTCCGGCTATAGTGGTGTCTCCCAAAATAAGAGCGCCATTTAGAAAGTTGACTGAGATAGTATTTCCAAATCTAATGGTATTGTCATTAAATGAGATACCAAATGATATCCAAATCAAGGCAGAAGGTGTGGTGGAAATCTAAATGATAGTATCGGACAAATCAGGCATAGATAAAAGATCTAGTGGAGTAGAAAAAATTTGTTTTAAGTTGAGCAATCTCGATTTTAATGAAGTTAGTATCAGAGAGATGAAGCTAAAACTTGACCAAAAGAAATTTAATGGAAGAGATTTAAGTTTAGATGTAGTAGAAGCACTAAAAGATAGTATAAAAATAGATATGAGTAACCTAACAGGAAGAAGAGTAGTTTTAGTTGGACCACCCGGCGTGGGAAAAACAACTACTATAGCCAAGATTGCCGCGAATCTATTGTTTAACGATCATAAGAAAGTTGGTTTAATAACGACAGACACTTATAGAATTGGTGCAGTTGAACAACTAAAGATCTACGCAGAAATTATGAATATGCCATTTAGAGGAGTTATTACTCAAGAAGAAATGGATGAGGCTCTAGAGTATATGAAAGATTGTGACACTATACTGATTGACACCACAGGTAGAAGCTATACAAATTCTAAAAAAATTTTAGAATTAAAAGAATATATAGAAAAAGTTGGCGATAAGAAGGTGTTACTAGTTCTAAGCTGTACAACAAATGATAGATGTGTTAAATCGACAATTGACGCTTATAGACCCTTGAATTTTACTAGTTTAGTAATAAGCAAATTAGATGAAACTACTACATATGGTTCAATAATGAATATTTTAAATCATTCAAAAAAACCAATTTCTTATCTAACAACTGGGCAAAATGTTCCAGAGGATATTTTGAAACCAGACAAGGATAAAATAATAAGATTATTTTTGGGGGCTGAATGTATATGATGGATCAAGCGTATATGTTGAGAAAATTAGTAGTTGATAAATCAATTACTGAGCCGTTTAATAATGTAGATAGTAAAAAATGTGTTGTTCTTGATAGAGAACAATTAATTAAAGACAATATTCCTCTTGTAAAGAGCATTGCAAACAAGCTGTTTGTTCCAAACAAAGGGCTTGAGTTCGATGATCTAGTGAATACAGGTATATTAGGTTTAATTGATGCAGTTAATAGATTCGATGTTGAGAGAGATGCAAAGTTTTCAACTTATTCATATATAAGAATCAAAGGGGCAATATTAGATGAAATAAGAAGACAGCAACCTATTTCAAAACAGAGGATATCTAGGATAAATAACTACAATAAAGTGGTTGAGAATTTAAGAAATAAACTATTTAAAGAGCCGAGCATTGGTGAAATAGCAGATGAATTAAACATAACAAAGATGGATGTTTCAGAAATTGAGACGGATATAGATATGCTGAGTACATATTCTCTAGATAAAGTTATATTTGAAGATACGAGTGAAAATATTGAAAGATTTTTAAAAATAAGTGACGATGAAAACCCAAGTAGTATTGTCGATGAAAATGAAAAAGCAGAGATACTTTCAAAAGCTATATCAAACTTAAAAGATAAGGAACAACTAGTGTTGTCACTATACTATTACGATGAGTTAAACTTAAAGGAGATTGCTAGTGTTCTTAAAGTATCAGAATCTAGAGTATCACAATTGCATCGTAAAGCTATAACTAATCTAAAATGTGAGATAGACAAGATGAAATACTCAGTGAGGAATGATTGATTATGACACAGATAGTGTTGGTGTTTATAGGGATATCTATACTGTTTATTGTTTTTATAATAGACAGAAGAGAAAAGAAGATCGACTGTGATACATATCAAAGTTTTGACGAAGTACTAGACAATAAATACAAGAAACGTGATTTATTCTTTGAAGAAAAAAGAACTAACTTTCTAGAGAAAATATCTAATTGCAATTTTGAAGAAAAACTAGCAGAGCTAGAAGAACTGGAAAAATTAGCAGAGTTAACAGAAGTGGAAGAACTAGGAGAAACAGAAAATATAGAGGAAAATAAATCTATAAAAGATATTGTGTCGATGTTAAATCAAGGATATACAGAAGAACAAATATGCAAAAATTTTGATATTGGCAAGGGGGAATTGCAATTAATAATAAATTGTTACAAAGAATAAGAATTATCAGCATAGATAAAAAGTTTTTAATTGGAATGGCTGTTGGAATCCTTATATCTGCACTTAGTACAATTATATTTAATACAAGAACCTTAAGCGATGCAGATATAGAGAAGAGAGCTATGGAACTTGGAATGAAGTATCCAAGTGAAATGAAGGTTGTTGAATAGGAGGCTTAACGATGTTAAGAGGTTTATATACATCAGTATCATCTATGATAACTAACGAAAAACGACAAGCTGTTATTACCAATAATTTAGCAAATATAAATACAATTGGGTATAAAAACGAAAAGTTGATATCCAAAAGTTTTGACGAAGTTAGTTTATCAAATAGAGATAAGTTTGCGGGTGGAAAAGGTCATAAACAAATTCTAGGTAATATAAGCTTAGGAGTAGCTATGGACGATGTTGTAGTAAATTACACACAAGGTGTTGTAAAACAAACGGGTAATAAAATGGACATCGCACTTAGCGGCAAGGGATTTTTCAAGGTAGAGGATAAAAATGGACAGCAGTTTTACACAAGAAATGGAAACTTTAGAGAAGATACTATGGGAAAGCTAGTTACTAGTGATGGTTATTATGTTTTGGGTACAAATGTTCAAACTGGAGCAGTAGAGCCTATTCAAGTCAACGGTGGATCATTTGAAGTATCAAGAGATAATTTAATAACAATAAATAATACTCAAATGTACAAATTTAATATAGTTGACATTGGGGATTATACCACATTAAACAAAGTAGGAAATAATGTGTACACCGGAGAAGGTGAAGTAGCAACTGAGGGAGTTGAGACAGTACAAAGCGCTGTTGAAACATCAAATGTCGACATGATTTCTGAAGTAACCGATATGATGATGTATATGAGAGAATACGAGGCAAGTCAAAAAGTCATTCAGACAATTGACTCTACACTTGATAAAATAGCAAATCAGATTGGAGCAGTATAGATAGTGAGGGGAATCTAGTATGTATACAATAATAAATAATAGCAGAGCTGGAATGAATTCCAATCAAGAAAAATTAAATATAGTATCAAACAATATAGCGAATGTAGATACTGTCGGTTATAAAAAATTAAATATTGAATTTAGTGACTTAGTAAATGAGACCTTAAACAGAAAGACATATCCAACTGGAAAGAATAAAATAGACACTGGTACAGGAAGTAAAGTAACACTTCCGATAAGAGATTTTACGCAGGGAGCCATTAGGTCTACTGAAATAAGTTCTAACCTAGCGATTGATGGAGATGGATTTTTCAGAGTGATAAAAAATGATGGAAAATATTTATACACTAGAGATGGAAACTTCAGTGTTGATAAAGCTGGAAACATTGTAGATGCTAGAGGAAATAAGTTAGATGTACAATTTAATGCAGGATTTAACTATGCAAATAGCAATATAACTAATGAAAATCTTAATATAGCAAAGGACGGAAATATATATATTGATGATAATCATATAGGAAAAATTAATTTGTATAATTCAGTTGGCAATGAAGCATTTATATCTGTTGGGGATAGTCAATATGAATTAAAAGATGGAGCCGCTTTATATGTAGAGAATAATTCGAGTATTGAACAAGGTTTCTTAGAAATGTCCAATGCAAATTTGCAAGATGAAATGGTTGAAATGATAACAACTCAGAGAGCTTTTCAACTTAACTCAAAGGGTATGAATGTCGCCGATGATATGTGGTCGATGGCGAACAATTTAAGATCTAAATAGTCTGGATGTGTAATAGATATGAATAAAACTAGAGAGTACGATTTTAGAAAACCGCAGAGATATTCTAGCGAAAATATAAGAAATATAAGTATACTAACTGATGATTTCTGTAGAAAATCCAATATGTACCTAAATTATGAACTTAAATATAGATCGGGTTTAAATGTTGTGGAAATTGAACAGTCTAGCTATCAAGATTTTTTTGATAAACTATCTGCTTCGTCAATTGTTGTACAAGTTACCATAAAGCCGATATCTAAAAGTTTCTTATTAAAAATTGATAAAATAGTAGCGTTGATATGGGTTGACATAGCCTCTGGTGGCGATGGTAATATTGAAGATCTAGATAGAACTTTTACCGATGTTGATAAAAATATTCTAACTTATTTGGTAAATAAACTCATGGAGAAGCTGTATATTCCAGAAAAATTCGACTCTATAGAAGTGGAAGGAATTTATACAAAAGTTGCTATGCCACAATTTTTCATTCCAAGTGATTCTAGTTGTATATCGGATGTAGATGTAGATCACAAAGGTATGAATATAGGGAAAATATCATTTTGTATGCCGTACAGTAGTATGGAGGAGTGGCTTGAAAATTATCTTCCAGAAAACGATATAGTAGATAAATTTACAAACGATCCAGAAGAGTTTTCATCAAAATTAAAAGAAAGTGTGTATGAAGCGAACCTAAATTTAAGTGTTGAAATAGGTAAAGTAAATATTACTATAGGAGACCTACTTAAGTTAGAAGAAGGAGATATATTAATTACAGACAAAGGCATCGATAATCCCGCAGATATATACATAGAAAATATAAAATCGTATACAGCAAAGCCAGGGATTATCAATAGTAAAAGAGGGTTGGAAGTTTTAGACTCTGTAAATAAAGAGGTGTAGATTATGGATGGTAGTAAAACTATATCAAATGAAGATGCAAAGATACTTTTAAATAAAGAGATTGCAAACAGTAAGAATGTAGATAGTGACTATATAAATGAAAATTTATCTAGAATATTAGATGTAAATTTAGAATTGTCAGTAATAATAGGTAGAACGAAGATGAAACTTAAAGAGATACTGTCACTACAGAAAGGTTCATTAATGGAATTAGACGCTCTTGTAGATCAAGATGTAGAAATTTTAATTGACGATAAAGTTCTCGCATATGGCAAAGTGGTGGTAGTTGATTTAAATTTTGGAGTTAAGATAACTAGTATTGTCGAAGGAGACGAATTAGTCAAAACATTTATATAAATCATAGGGTTGTCCTAGAGTTGATTGTTAATAAGTTAAGTTTAATACTATTCGATTTTGAAAGTCAATTTTGTATAGAGTTAAATAACAACTCGCTTCGGGGCAACCCCTAGATTTTTAGAGAGATTGGAGGAAAATTATTGCTGTTTACTAATGTAGAATATGATTTACACAATTTTGATAAAAATAGCAAAGATACGCACTCATACAAATTATACAATGAATCGATTGACTTGATAAAAGCAGGAGATATTACTAGGTCTTATATAGTTTTAAGAAAAAGTCTTTACATAGATGAAAATAACACCGATGCAATGAACTTATACGGTATTTTAAATTTAATCAAGTGTGATTTTGATAAATCATTTGAGAGTTTTTATAAATGTTTGAAAATAGAAGAGAATGAAATAGCAAGAAAATATATAGAAATATTTTTATCTGATAAGTTTTCTAGTTTTATAAAAGAGTACAATAACCTTATAAAAGCTGCAAATATAGAGGATTATGAAAATGCAATAAAAGGATTTGAAAAAGTTGCAAAAGATGAAAGCTATCTAATAGAGCCTAATTTAATACTTTACAAGGTATGTAGAGAAGTATATGAGATAAAAAAAGCACAAAAATATTTAGATAAAGTATACACATTAGATAGAGGTAATGAAATCTTTGATAGAAATGACTTTATAGAAAAAATGAGCGAAGTAAAAAGCAACGAAGGCAACAATAGCTACATAGATAACGGCTTAGATACACAAAGTACATCAGATTTAGATAGTGATAAAAGAAATTATGAAAAAGAACCCGATTACCGAAAGAAATTTATGAATAAAAGATATGTTTTTTTCATAGTATTTATATTGTTATTAGTTGTGCTAGCTTATAACTCTTATGAAATTAAAAACTTAAAAAAGGATTTAATAAAAGATACTCCTAGTGTACAGGTAAATCAAGACGTAGGAATTAATGATAAAAATATAGATAAAGAAAAAGATTTGGATAAAACTGATAAAGATAAAAGTTCAAAGAATGAAGATGTTAAAGATAACACTAAAAATAAAAAAGATAAATCTAATAAAGAATCAACTATATTATCTGATCAAGAGTCTTTCGAAAAGGCTATTGAATTTAAAAATAACAAGGAGTATTATAAGGCTATAAATCTATATAAAGATGTTTTAGAAAATAGTGTTAATAAAAAATACGTATCTGAATCAATCTATCAAGTTGCAAATCTTAGCCAGACATTGAAAAAATACAGTGATTCAGCAAAATACTACTCTATGTATATACAAAAATACAATAAAGAATATCCGTACTATGAAGAGTCATACTATAATCTAGGGTTAATTTACTATGAAGATGACCAATTAGAAAAGTCTAAAGATGTATTTAGAGAATTTAAGAAAAAGCTTCCAGATAGTCTATACAACAATTCAAAAGTTCAAGAAATATTAAAAAAATAGCTTACTCAACAGGGAGATTACATATCAAAGTTGATATTTTAATTTTAATAAAATATATAAATTTATTATTTAATGGAGGGATGATTATGAGTATTGAAAAAGGGAGTATTTCAATTCATACAGAAAATATTTTTCCGATAATTAAGAAATGGTTGTATTCTGATAAGGACATTTTTATCAGAGAGCTTATTAGTAACGGATGCGACGCTGTAAATAAGTACAAAAGATTAAAATCTCTTGGAGAGATATCAAACTCAGGAGAAGAAGTTTACAAAATCACAGTATCAGTAAATAAAAGTGAAGGGACTATTAAATTTACTGACAATGGTATTGGCATGACTGCAGAAGAAGTAAAAAAATATATCAATCAAGTTGCTTTTTCTGGGGCAGAAGATTTCTTTAACAAATACAAGGACAAGATGGAGGAGTCTAATGACATTATAGGACACTTTGGACTAGGATTTTATTCTTCTTTTATGGTATCTGATAAAGTACAAATTGATACTGCGTCTTTCGTTGAATCATCTAAACCAGTCAGATGGACCTCTGAAGGTGGAACTGAGTATGAAATAACTGAGTCAGATTTTCAAAAATCAAGAGGTACAACTATAACTTTGTATCTATCAGAAGACAGCAAAGAATTCCTAGACTATTATACTGTTAAATCTATAATAACTAAGTATTGTTCATTCTTGCCTGTCGAGATATTCTTAGTAGATGAAGAGAAAGTAAAAGAAGAAAAATTAAATTTAGAGAGGGTAAAAGAAGAGGAAGTAAAAGAAGAAAATATACAAGCAGAGGTTAAAAAAGATAAACAGCAACCTTTGAACGATATAAATCCTCTTTGGTTAAAAGCGCCAAATGACTGTACTGACGAGGAGTATATTGCATTCTATAAAAAGGTGTTTAACGCATTTGATGAGCCACTGTTTTGGATGCACTTAAATGTAGACTATCCATTTAATCTAAAAGGTATATTGTATTTCCCTAAACTTAAAAATGAATTTGAAATAAGAGAAGGCGAAGTAAAACTGTTCAATAATCAAGTTTTCGTAGCAGATAATATAAAAGAAATAATACCGGAATTTCTACTTTTACTTAAAGGGGTAATAGATTGTCCAGATCTTCCTCTGAATGTTTCCAGAAGCTTCTTGCAAAATGATAGAGAAGTAGGTAAGATATCAAAACATATAGTAAAAAAAGTAGCAGATAAATTGAAATCTCTATTTAAAAATGAAAGAGAAGAGTATGAGAAGTTTTGGGATGATATACAACTTTTTATAAAATACGGTTGTTTAAAAGATGAGAGTTTCTACGAAAAAGTAAAAGACTATATAATGTACAAAACAATAGATAAAAAACATATCACCCTTAAAGAGTATTTAGAAGAAAATAAAGAAAAACATGAGAATAAGGTTTTCTATGTTAGCAATGAAGAGCAGCAATTTCAATATATAAAACTGTTTAAAGATTACGAAATCAATGCTGTAGTGCTAGATTCTACAATAGATGTAAACTTTATATCTTTTATAGAGTTTAAAGAAAACGGGGTTAAGTTTAGCAGAATAGATTCAGATTTAAATGATGTACTAAACACAGGCGATGGAAAAGATACAACAGACACAAAGGATGGAAGCGAGGAAAGTAAATCAGCTATAGAAGATATATTCAAAGATTCAGTAGTTGGAAGAATCAAAAACTGTAAAGTGGAGTCTCTTAAAAGTAAGGAAACCCCAGCAATAATACTGATTTCAGAGGACTCTATAAGGATGTCGGAGATGAAATCAAACTTTGCAGGAGTTGATTTTGGAGTAAACATTGAAGAAGAAAAAACTCTAGTTATTAATGCTAATAATCCGATTGTAAACAAAATAGTGGATCTAAAAAATAGCGATAAAGAAGAAGCGTATAAAAAAGACACTATTGATCTTTTATGTAACCAAATAGTCGATCTGGCGTTAATGTCGAATAAAGAACTAGATCCTTCAGAGATGAATGAATTTATAAAAAGAAACTCAAAACTCATGAACCTGATAATATCAAAATAATTAGATATATAATTAGATTATTAGTTTCAATAATTTATAAATTTTACTAATGCTAGAAGATAGATTTTAGACAATATAAATAAATAGCTACACAAAAGGAAATAGTAGATTTCTTTTAGTGTAGCTATTTATAGAAACATAAATCATATTAACTAAATTTAGGAGACACCACTATATCTTCAAGTTTTTCAGAATTTTGAACGAATAAATCGTAGATATATGGGTCTATTATACTTCCACTACATTTTTCGAGTTCTCCTAACGATTCGAAATGATCCATTTCAGGATCTCTAGCTGTTGTAAATTCGTCGTACAAATCTACCGCACACATTATACGTGCTTCAATCGGGATATCGCATCCGCTCAATTCTTTAGGTGATCCAGAACCATCAAAAAATTCAGTATAGCTACTCTCAATAATTGACACGTATTTCATAACATCATCATTTGGATAAAGGGCTATAATCTTTTGTAAAGTTTCTTTGGAATTAGAATAATTTTCTTCTTTAAATCGAATTAAAAATTCATCTATTTTGTGAAATGTTGCTGCATAACATATGTTGTCGATAAAATCATTTTTTTGATCATCTGAAATGTTTGATTCTGCATATGAAGTAGAAATGATCTTGATATACTCTTTTATTCTTCTTATATATAGTCCGAAATCTTCATCTATATCTATTATAATATTTTCAATCGTATAGCTTAAACCTTCTTTAGAATTATGTAACTTTGTCTTTAATAATTCAATATCTTTTGATAAGTTTTGGTTGATTTTTGATGTTTCAACTCCAAGTAAAAAAATTTTATGAAGTCTTTCTTCCCTATAATAATAACTGGCTATACCAACTCCATTGATTCCTATCAGGAAAATAGAAGTGCCTATAAATCCAGTGTGAAAGTTGCTATTAAATAATGAATAAAGTACGAAATAAAAAATTGTAATGCTCCAACCTGTTATATGGGTAATTTTACTACCTAAATTAAATAGTGAATATATAGAGAAAAAAATAAAAAATAATCCAATATAGTAGATTATATTAAATTTAAACATTACAAGCATATAGCAGAGATAAGCTCCAGAATACATAGATAGGGACGATAGCATGTATAAAATATATTTTTGTCCGAACTTTGTAAATGTTAGGCCTAAAACTAAAACCATTGGAACTAATAGAACTAAATATGTAAATACTATATATTTTATATCTAGACCGCTATTAGAGAAAATCTTAGTTGTTGCATAAAATAAGGTTATTAAAATATACAGAGATAGGCCGAGTTTTGCCATGTTAGTGTTTTCGCTTGATTTGATTTGTAGAAATTTTTTTTCGGATGATTCATGAGAACTATTGT
Organism: Metaclostridioides mangenotii; assembly: GCF_017873185.1. Classification (GTDB taxonomy): domain Bacteria; phylum Bacillota; class Clostridia; order Peptostreptococcales; family Peptostreptococcaceae; genus Metaclostridioides; species Metaclostridioides mangenotii. Next base: position 24,035 of record NZ_JAGGJX010000004.1, on the reverse strand, counting down.
CCAAAATTACATCTCTCATTTCATTACCTCCTAAAAACATAATTGCAATAAAAAATATTACTGGATTAAAATAAGTTGTGTTTATTATAGCATTGTTGGTTAATTATGTATATCTATAAAAGACCACAAACTGTTGAAATTTCAGAAATTTTAATTGATATCCGGAATAACAATAATGCCTAAAAATAGCTATTTTCATAAAAAGAACGCTTGGGCTTGTAATACTTCTAGTCTATTTTAAAAAATATCTTAATATATTTTGACCTTGTTCATTAGTTTGGACATATGTTAAAATTATTCTTAAGAATATTGGACGAACATATATTAGTGATTTCACTTAGGGGAGTGAATTTTTATTATATGTAACAATAATAAAATCACTAAAGGTGTTTAAGGGGGCCAGGGTTTTATGCTAAATATTATTATAACTTTAATTGCAGCATGTTTTTATGTATATCGTGACGATTTAAGAATTAGCAGACCTTTAACCATGCTCTATGTATTTCCTATATTTTTATCAATAAGGGTAATTGAGCAAAACTTAAATGGAAATTTAGCAGTAGGTATAACTTTTTTAATTATTACTTCAATGTTAACTATTGTAATAATAGAAAGGCCAGCAATTTATGCAGTATACAAAAATGTACAGTATACATTTTTACAGGAATTTTCACATATTGTATCATTTATGTTAATAAGATATATCTCAAACTATATGGGGGATATGTCCAAATTTTATGGAGTATTATTGACTGTTATTTTTTCAATAGTATTGGTATCTACAAAACTATATGAAAAAAGAGAGAAATTCAATACAATGCCACAAAGAGTAAATTTAATTATTTGTATTACAGTTATACTGATTGAGATAGTGTATATGTACAAATATGTTAGGCTGAGCTTAGATTATGGTAGCGCATTTAATGATTTATCTGCAATATTGATATTCATACTATCCTTTTGTGTCATGATTTTTATTCAGGAATTATCAAAAGTTGGTAGATATCTAAATATAATCAATGACCTTCAGAGACAGTTAAAGCTTCAGTTAGAGCACTATGAGTCATATGAAAAATACATAGAAATAACACGTAGATTTAGACATGATATTAAAAATCATAATTTTTTAATATTAACATTAATTAAAAAGGGTGATTACAGAGGCGCTATTGGATATATAAATAGCTTAACAGATAACATCTTTGATATTCCATATAAGCAGATAACTAACAATAAGATAGTCGATGCTGTAATGATAGGGGCAATAGAAAAATCTAAGAGATTAAATATAGATTTTGAGTATAAGATAAATAACGTCGAAAATTTAAATATAGATGATGTAGATTTATCTTCTGTGTTTTCAAACATACTCAACAATGCTATCGAAGCTTGTGAACGAATGCCTATCAATAACAGAAAGATTTTATTAATTGTAAACTCTAGATCTAATGTGCTCGCTATTGAAATATCGAATACTTACAGTGGAATAGTGAGAAAAGATGGTTCTAGCTTTAAAACAATCAAGGGAAACGACCGCGATCATGGTATAGGGATGAATAACTTAAAAGAAATCGTTAAGAAGTACAATGGGATATTCAATACTGAGCATGATGAAAAGGTTTTTAAGGTATCCATGACATTATTTAGCAAAGACAATTAGACCAGATTGATAGGAGGTTAAATATGAAGATAACCAGAGAAGTTGATTATGGCATACGTACTATACGGGCATTAGCGGATGGCGAAACTCGTACGATAAAATTTATTTGTGATAATGAAAATATTCCAATAGATGCTGGATATAAAATATTTAGAAAACTAAAAGAAAACAATATTATATCAATATCAGTAGGTGCCAAAAATGGAGGATACAAGCTTCTATCAGATCCTAAACAAATAACTTTGCTTGACGTAATTAGTGCTTTAGACGACGACATTTATATAAATGATTGTCTTGAGGATGGGTTTAACTGTGCAAATAATACTGGTGGTAAAGTTTGTAAGGTAAATAGGGAACTTTGTAGAATACAAAAGATAATGATGGATGAAATGTCTAAGCACACACTATATGAGGTTTTGACTATGTACGATGAAAAACATAATGAATGTTCAGGCACAGAAGATGCTAACAATGAAGATGATGAAAAATAATCCAATTAACGAGTATAAATAGGAGGAACATATGGAAAAATCAAAAGTATATTTTTGTGATTTGTATTCAAATGCAGAAAATAAAAATTTGTTAAATAGCGTTAAAAAGTTATTTGATAAGGCTGGGTTTGATAGTTTTATAGATAAAAATGATTTAGTGGCAATTAAACTGCATTTTGGGGAAAAAGGTAATACAACTTACATGAATCCCCTTGCTGTTAGACAGGTTGTAGATAAGGTTAAAGATTGTGGTGCAAAACCGTTTTTAACCGACACAAATACACTCTATACAGGAAGCCGAACAAATTCTATAGATCATATAACAACAGCTATACAAAATGGATTTGCGTATCCAGTTGTTGATGCTCCTATAATCATCGCGGATGGAATTTTTAGTAGAAACTATGAAAATGTAAAGATAGGTCAAAAACACTTCAATGATGTGAAAATCGGTGGAGAAATATATAATTCTTCATCAATGATAGTTATGAGTCACTTTAAGGGTCATGGTATGGCTGGGTTTGGTGGTGTATTAAAGAACTTAGCAATGGGTTGTGCAAGTGCAGCTGGTAAGCAGATGCAACATTCTGATGTAACACCTACAGTAAAAGATGCCAAATGCGTAGGATGTGGAAAATGTGTTGCGAATTGCCCTAGAGAAGCAATAAAAGTAATAGATAAAAAGGCTAATATTGATCATGATCTTTGTTATGGATGCGGAGAATGCCCAACAGTATGTCCAACAAGGGCTATAAATGTTCAATGGGAAAGCGACGAAAACGTTTTTATTGAAAAAATGGCGGAATTTGCTTATGGAGCTGTTTCAAACAAAAAAGGAAAGGTTGGATATATTTCCTTTATAATGAATGTAACTCCGCTATGTGACTGCGTTGCTTGGTCAGGTAGACCTATAGCAAATGATATAGGGATAGTTGCCTCAACAGACCCAATCGCTATTGAGCAAGCATGCTATGATTTAGTAGTAAAAGAAATGGGACATGATGTATTTAAACATGCTCATCCAAATATAAATGCTACAAGGATAATTGATTATGCTTACGAGATGGGTATGGGAAATAAAGACTACGAGTTAATAAAAATCTAAAATATTTTAAAATACTATATACTTTTTAATTTAAATGCATATAAAGATTATGAGGGTGTTACCAAATAAATATATGTGAGGTATCTATAATGAAAATATATAGTGAAAGCAATAAAAGTAAAAAAGCAAATGTAAACAACATACCTAATGTCTTTGCATTTACTTTTCTTAGAAACTTTTTAACTACTAAAGAGTATGAAGAAACTAGGAAAGAGTATTTTATAAACAATTTAAATAAAAATCAGGTGAATAAGTGTATGAGTAATATAAAATGGCTTTTTAAAAATTATAGCGGCCTAGAGGTTATAACAATAGAAAAAAGTGATGGATCAAAATCTAAATTCATATTATAAAAAAATAATCATATGTATATTTCACCTTTTGCAGTGCTTTTTAGCGCTGTATTAAGGTGAATTTTATTTTGCATAGAAAATTTAAAGAATTGGAAATAATTTCACTAAATAAAAAATCAAAACTATTGTATTCAAAATACTATTATGATAATATTTAGGTAACCGTTTACTCTAACCGGTTACCTAAAATTTGGAGGTGTGACATTGGGTGTTACAATTAAGGAAATAGGTAAGCTAGCTGGTGTTTCTAAGACGACAGTATCAAAGGTAATTAACAACAAGGATGAGAATATCAGCCAAGAAACACGAGAGAGAATTCAAAAAATTATAAAGGAGCACAATTATGTTCCAAATAAATTGGCTCAGAGTTTAGTAACAAAGAAAACTAACACTATTGGACTTTTGATTCCAGATATACGAAATCCATTTTTTACGGATATTTCTCGTGGAGTAGAAGATAAAGCGCATGAATCCGGTTACAATGTAATTCTTTGTAATACAGATGAAGATGCTGAGAGAGAACAAGCAGGGATAACTACATTGCTTGAGAGAAAAATTGATGGAATAATATTTGCAGCTTCTTCAAATACAAATTTAGACGAAGTAAGTTATACAAATATAAAAATACCTACAGTTCTAATTGATAAAAATATCAATATAAATCTAGAGAATTTAAAGGGAAAAGTAAGAGTAAACAATCTAGATGGTGCTTATAAGGCAACAAAATATCTTTTAGATAATGGACATAGAAAAATATTGTATTTGAGTGGTCCAAACCAAAACGAAATTGCATCAGAAAGATTGGGAGGATATAAAAAAGCATTAGAAGAGTATAGTATCGAATGGGATCCTGAAAGTGTAGTTATAGGCCAGTTCACAATTGAGTGGGGATTTAATTTTATCCGAAGTATAGAAAAATTAGATTTTACAGCAATTTTCTGCGCAAACGACCTTATAGCGATTGGAGTTATGAAAGGCCTTAAAAGTAGAGATCTCAATGTTCCACAGGACATTAGCATAATTGGATTTGATGATATATATATGTCTAGTATGATAAGTCCATCGCTTACTACAATAAAACAGCCTTCGTACAATATTGGATATAAAGCTGGAGAAATCCTCATAAAAAATCTAGAAAATAAAAACAATAATATGGATTCTATAGAAGATATGGTTTTTAAACCAGAGCTAGTTGTTAGAGAATCCACTAGAAAATTGTAAGACATATAGAGACTACATGAAGGAGTAAAAGAATGGGAAATATAATAGTTGTAGGAAGTGCAAATTTAGACATGGTTTGCGCAGTTGATAAGAGACCTAAAAGTGGAGAGACTGTTTTAGGAAATGATTTCTTTACCTCACCTGGAGGAAAAGGAGCAAACCAGGCAGTTGCAGCATCAAAATTGGGCGGAAATGTCAGCATTGTAGCTTGTTTGGGATACGACGCTTTTGGTGATCAAATGCTGGAAAACTTTGAAAACAACAATGTAAGTACAAATTTGATAACTAAAAAAGAAGGAGTATCATCAGGGGTTGCATCTATAGTGCTTTCAGATAACGACAATAGCATAATCGTAGTTCAAGGTGCAAATGAGAAATTGGATGTAGATATGGTTAAGCAGTTTGAAGACGAACTATTGAAGGCAGATATAGTACTACTACAACTAGAAGTACCGCTTAAAACTGTTGAATATGTTATAAACTTCTGCTATGAAAACAAAATAAAGGTGTTACTTAATCCAGCACCAGCAGTAGAACTTTCATGTGAAATTATAGATAGAGTGTCTTATTTGACACCAAATGAGCATGAGTACAAGATTGTATTTAATACTCAAGAAGAAATACCAAGTATTTTAGCCAAGTACCCAAATAAATTAATAATAACAGAGGGTAGTAATGGAGTTAGATTCCATGATGGAGAACAAGTTAGACATGTACCTAGCATAAAGGTAGATGTTAAGGATACAACTGGTGCAGGAGATACATTTAACGGTGCATTAGCTGCAGGGATAACAGAGTGTAAGTCGCTTTTCGATTCTGTTGAATACGCAGTAGTTGCTTCGGGTATATCTGTAACAAAGCTTGGAGCTCAACCTGGAATGCCAACGCAAGTTGAAGTGCTTAAGTATCTACAAAACAAATAAAAGATTAGTTTTATTGGTTTTAAGTTAAAACATTTGTAATAATTCTGCTTGCTTCTAGAGATAAATTTTCTAGGTATAAAAAAGTCTAAGACATAAATAGTACGCAGTTTACGGATTATATCTAAATGGAGGCTAAGTGGTTTTGGGACAAGTTTTATTTATTTTATTTTAACTAAATGGAGGTTAATTATGAAAAAAGTATTATCATTAGGGGTAGTAACTGCACTAGCTTTAGGTGCTCTTACAGGTTGCTCTATGGAAAGTTCTTCAGGATCGGATAAGAAAGATTCTAAAGACAAAAAAGACCTTACTATTGGGGTATCTACAATAACAATGCAACACCAATTCTACATTGATATTGATGAGGGTATCAAAGAAGAAGCTGAAAAACTAGGTGTAAAAGTTATAGTAAATGATCCAGACCAAGACGTTGCTAAGCAAACTTCTGCAATAGAAGATTTCTTACAACAAGGTGTTGACGGAATGATAGTTATGGGAACTGATAACTCTGCAATAGTTCCAGCAGTAGAAAATGCACAAGAAAAAGTGCCAGTAGCAACAGTTGACGCTAAACTTACAACAGACAATGTACTTACTTACATCGGTACTGAGAGTAAAGCAGCAGGTAAGCAATTAGGTGAATACACTAAAGAACATATAGATAAAGATTTAGGTGGAAAAGCTCAAATAGCTATAGTAACTGAGTTAAAATCTCATATACAAAGAGAGAGAGTTGAAGGATTCAAAGAAGCTTTCAAAGATTCAGCAGACATAAAGATATTAAACAGCTTACCAGGATATGACAGAGAAGAGTCTCTAAACACAGTAGAAAACTTACTACAATCAAATCCAGATGTAGATATAATATACGCTACAGCTGAAAACAGTGTTCTTGGAGCAAAAGCAGCTCTTGAGTCTTCTAAAAACACTAAAGCTAAAATAGTAGGATTTGACTTAACAGAAGAAGCTGCATCAGGAATAACTGATGGAACAGTACTTGCAATGATACAGCAACAACCTAAAGAAATGGGTCGTATGGCAGTAGAAGCAGTTGTTAAATCAATAAAAGGCGAAAAAGTAGATAAAAACTTACCAGTACCAGTAGTTCTATACGATAAAGCAAACGTAAAAGATTTTAAATAGGAAGTGCATCAAGAGGATGTCTCAAAATTGTCTGGTTTATGTAAGTGACATTTGATTATAATCTTTAGATTTTAAAGAGATCATCAATCATTCAATTTTGGGACAACCTTTATATAAGGAGTGAAGTAATGAGCAATACAATTTTAAAATTAACTAATATTGCCAAAGAATTTCCTGGAGTTAGAGCATTAGACGATATAAACTTTAATCTTGAAAAAGGTGAAGTTCATGCCTTATTAGGTGAAAACGGTGCGGGTAAATCTACACTTATAAAGATTCTTACTGGAGCACATGCTAAAACATCAGGTAAATTTGTTTTCCAAGACAAAGAGATAGAACATATATCACCAACTATATCGAAAGAAATAGGTATAAACGCAATATACCAAGAATTAACGGTATTTGACGAGCTTACCGTAGCTCAGAACATATTTATGGGAAAAGAAATAAACGGAAAAATCTTAACTAATGATAAGAAAATGAATGATGAAGCAAAAAAAATCTTTGACAATATGGGAATCGACATAAACCCAAAAAGTTTAGTAAGCAGTTTGAGCATTGCACAGAAACAAATGGTTGAGATAGCGAGAGTGCTGTCTTTAGATACGAAGATATTGATAATGGATGAGCCGACATCATCTATAAGTAAGAAAGAAACAGAGATATTATTTAGATTAATAAAAGATTTGAGAAAAGATGGCGTGAGTATAATTTATATATCACACAGAATGGAAGAGTTATTCGAGATATGTGACAGAATAACAATCATGAGGGATGGAAAAACCATTACTACACTTATAACAGAAGAAGTTGAATCTGAAGAAGAGTTAGTAAATTTAATGATAGATAAAAAGTTAGACCAATTTTTCCCTAAAAGACAAGTTGAGATTACTGATGAAATATTAAGAGTAGAAAACATAACTAGAGATGGTGTTTTCAGCGATGTAAGTTTCAATGTTAGAAAAGGTGAAATATTTGGTATTGGTGGTCTAGTTGGCAGTAAGAGAAGTGAAATTGTAGAATCAATATTTGGACTAACTTCATTCGATTCAGGAAAGATGTTCTTAAGTGGAAAAGAAGTCAAATTTAAGGACCCTTCAGTAGCAATTAAAAATGGTATAGGTTTGATAACAGAAGATAGAAAGAAAACTGGTCTGTTTTTACAGATGACTGTAAAAGAAAATATAACAATGCCTGGTTTAGGTAAGATCTCTAAGTTTGGGTCAGTTATTGATAATGCTAAAGAAAAAGAAATAGTAGATGGATATATAAAATCACTAAATGTAAAAACTCCTAATATGAATCAGATAATACAAAGTTTAAGTGGTGGTAACCAACAAAAAGGTATAATAGCCAGATGGTTATTATTGAGTCCAGACATACTTATAATGGATGAACCGACAAGAGGTATTGATGTAAATGCAAAATCGGAGATTTACAACTTGATGGGTGATTTGGTAGAAAATGGAGTTAGTATAATCATGATTTCATCTGAGATTCCAGAACTTATCTCTATGAGTGACAGAATAATGGTTATGAGAGAAGGTAAAGTAGGCGGATTTTTAGAAGGTGAAGAAAAAGTAGAAAACAACGTTTTAAAATTAGCTTTTGGAGGTAAGATTGATGAGTTCAATAACTAAAAAAGAGGAAAATACGCCATCGACATTTAAGAGTAAAGTACTTCCTTTTTTAAGAGAGCAAGGTAGTGCAGCAGCAGGGCTTATAATACTGTTTGTAATTATGAGTGTGGCTTCATCTAACTTCTTGACAATGGATAACTTAGTAAATGTTATGAGACAAATTTCTATAAATGCGATACTAGCAGTTGGTATGACATTTGTAATTATAACAGCAGGTATAGACTTGAGTGTTGGTGCTGTTATAGCTTTAACGGGTACTTTGTGGGCTGCTACTGTAGTAAATTACAATATGCCTATATGGGTTGGTATAATATTAGCTTTATGTATAGGTGGATTATTAGGTGTAGTTAAAGGTTTAATTATTTCTACACAAAAACTACCGCCATTTATCGTTACGCTTGCGATGCTTACTATCATAAGTGGTCTTAGTTTCGTGTTTACAGGTGGTAGACCAATATCTGTAAATACAGACGCATTTAAAATGATAGGTAGAGGTTACATAGGTCCAATTCCTATTCCAGTAATAATAATGATTGTAGTAGTTATAGCAGGACATTATTTACTTAAAAAGACTTCATTTGGTAGACACGTACTTGCAGTAGGTGGAAACCCAGAAGCAGCAAGACTTTGTGGGGTAAAAGTAACAAGCGTAATAGTTAAGGTTTACGCTTTAGCTGGTGTACTTACTGCTCTTGCAGGTATTATACTTTCTTCTCGTCTAGCTTCAGGATCTCCAACAGTTGGTGATGGTGCTGAGCTTGATGCTATAGCAGCCGTTGTACTTGGAGGAACTAACATGATGGGTGGTTCTGGTTCAATACTTGGTACATGTATAGGTGTCGGTATAATAGGTATACTTGGAAATGGTCTAAACTTATTAGGTGTTTCTTCATATAATCAAATGATTATAAAAGGTTTAGTTATGTTATTTGCTATATGGATCAATAACCTAAAGTTAAAAAAAGCAAACTCTAACTAATTCTAAAAAAGTTGTATTTAGTTAGGATTATATAGCCTAATATTTGGAGGTTATTATGAAAAAAGTTTTAGTTGATACTTTAAACAAAAACAAACAAGAGTATATTGAGGACCTGAAAGGTCTAATCGGAATAAAGACCGAAAATATCGGTCACGGTGTACTTGGTGGATATGAAAAAGAAGGACAAGTTTATTTAGAAAAGCTTGCAAAAGAAGTTGGATTTGATGCTCAACGTCAAGATATGAGCGAAGAGACAATTTTGAAATCGAGAAAAATAAACAAAGAAGGAAATATAGGTCATAATTATAAAGACCATGATAGATACAACCTTATTTGTGAGTACAGTGAAAAAAATCCAGGTAAAACAATAGTTTTTAATGGACATATAGATACTATGCCAGCAGGAGATCTAAGTAAATGGACATACGATCCATATACTGGTACTGAGGTTGATGGGAAGATCTACGGCCTTGGTACTGCTGATATGAAATCAGGTCTTATAGCACCAATTATGGCGGTTAAACTTATAAAAGAGAGTGGACTAGAGCTTCCAGGAACTGTAAAAGTCATGTCTGTATGTGACGAAGAAGGTGGAGGAAATGGTACTGTAAACGCTGTAATGAATGGCATTGAAGGGGATTATTGTGTAGTATGTGAGTGTTCAGAAAAGAACATGATAGTCGCTCATATGGGATTTGTTGGATTTGACGTAGATGTTAAGGGTATTGCCCTTCACGCTGGTAGCAAATGGAAAGGTGTTAATGCAATAGAAAAAGCTATGTTACTTATTCAGGATCTTAAAGAACTTGAACACAACTGGCTTATGAACTACAAGCATCCACTGCTTCCTGCTCCTACAATAAATCTAGGGGTTATACAGGGCGGAGATGCAGCTTCTACTGTAGCAGGTAAATGTACTTTTAAAGCTATGGCGCATTTCTTACCTACAGTTATGAGCTATGATCAAGTTGTAGACGATATATTTAACACTATTAAGACTAGAGCTGAAGGAGATAGTTGGCTAAGAGAGAATATGCCAGAGATAACAATATCTCAATCAGGATTTGGGTTTGAAATTGATACAAAGTCTGAGTTTGTAACTAAGACGAAGGATATACTTGAAGATACGCTTGATAGAGAAGTGAAAATCATTTCATCTACAGCTGGAAATGATGCTAGAATAATGCAAAACATGGCAGAGATTCCTACTATTATATTAGGACCAGCCTCAATTAATCAGTGTCACTCAGTAGATGAATATGTGGAAATAGATAGCTATTTAGAGAGCATACTTATGTATGCAAGCATGATCTTAAACTTATCAAAATAGGAGGAAACAAAAGAATGAAAAAAGTTTTAATTGTTGGAGAATCTTGGGTTAAGAATATAACTCATATAAAGGGATTTGATACATTTGTGACTTCTCACTACGAAGTAGCAGTAAAGTGGATCAAAGAGGGTATAGAGTCAGGTGGATATGAAGTTACTCATATGCCAGCTCATGAAGCAGTAGATGGCTTCCCATACCATATGGAGGGATTAAAAGAGTATGACTGTATAATACTTTCAGATATAGGTTCTAACTCATTCTTACTATCAAACAGCACTTTCGTAGAGTGTAATTCTAATCCTGACAGATTAGCATTATTAAGCGACTACGTAAGGGATGGTGGGGCTCTAATAATGGTAGGTGGATACATGTCATTTACTGGTATAGATGCAAAAACTCGTTACGGTGAAACTGCTCTTGCAGAAGTTCTTCCTGTAACAATGATAGATAAAGACGACAGAGTAGAAAGACCAGCGGGAATAACTCCTGTAATAGTAAACTCAAACCACGATGTTTTAAAAGGTATACCAACAGAGTGGCCAAAATTCTTAGGATATAACAAGACTATAGCTAGAGAAGGTTGCGAAGTTTTAGCTACAATAGGTGGAGATCCATTTGTTGCAGTTGGAGAATTCGGTAAAGGTAAATCAGCTATATTCAGTTCTGACTGTGCTCCTCACTGGGGACCAAAAGAATTCACTGATTGGGAATACTACAACACACTATGGGTTAACATGGTAAACTGGTTAACAAAATAATTAGATGAACTTTAAAACCTCTTGAATAGTCTCGTTTTGACTTTTCAAGAGGTTTTTGTAATATACAGAATGATTAGTTAAAATTTAGAAGTGTTTAATGCTTCTAAAATATATTACAAGGAGATGACAACTATGAGCAATCTTGATCCAAACAAGCAAATGACAGTAGATTACATCGACAGTATTGAAAAGGAACTAAGAGATATTTCAGACCAAATCTGGTCAAATCCAGAACTTCAATACAAGGAATACTTTGCATCAAACCTGCACAAAGAGTACTTAAAAAGCAAGGGTTTTAGAATTGAAGAAGTGGATGGCATGGATACTGCATTTATAGCTTTTTTTGGAAGTGGCGAGCCGGTTATGGGTATACTTGGCGAATACGATTCTTTAGCTGGGTTATCTCAAAAAGTATCAACGGTTAAAGAACCTGTCACTGAAGGAGCACCGGGACATGGATGCGGACATAACTTACTTGGAACGGGGGCGATAGGAGCCGCTGTAGCCGTTAAGAAGATGATTGAGGATGGAAAGGTAGGTGGAACAGTAAAGTACTTTGGAACTCCAGCAGAAGAGGATTTATCAGGTAAAATATACATGATAGATAAAGGATGTTTTGATGGAATAGACTGTGCATTTAGTTGGCATCCATTTGATATAAATACACCTATAAGAATTCCGACACTTGCGAACTATTCAATTAAATTTAGATTTAGAGGAATAAGCGCACATGCCGCACAGGCTCCTCAAAATGGTAGAAGTGCCCTTGATGCAGTTGAACTTATGAATGTGGGTTGTAATTATCTAAGAGAGCATATATTTGACAGCTGTAGATTACATTACTCGATTACTGATGGTGGGGGAGCGCCTAATATAGTTCCGGCCTTTGCAGAAGTTTGGTACTACGTTCGAGGAGTTAAGATGGAGCATGTACAGAGTGTATTTGAAAGGGTTGTAGATGTTGCTAAAGGGGCGGCACTTATGACTAGTACACAGATGGAGTACGAGATAATAAGTGGTGTTTATGACTATATACCAAACAATGCTTTAACAGATGTGCTTTCAGAAAATATGAAGGCGATTGGTACACAAAAATACAATGATAAAGACATCCAATTTGCAAAGGCATTGACTAAAGAGATATCTAAATCTGACAGAAGTATGGTTGCAAACGTGCTAAGTGGAAATTTAAATATAATTGATAAATACCTACACACTGGAGTTACTGATGATACTGTAGTTCAAAATAACTGTATACCGTTATCGCTAGATATAGGAGATATAAGTTATTTGGTTCCAACTGCACAGTGTTCATGCTCAGTTTGGCCTATAGGAGTTTCAGCTCATACTTGGCAGTCGTGTTCAAGTGCCGGATCAGATATGGGATTTAAAGCTATGTTATTAGCATCTAAATCTATAGCATGCACGGTAGTAGATGTAATGAATGATAAAGAATTAGTTAAAAAGGCTAAAGAAGAGTTAGTAGAAACAAAAGGTGATTTTATATACAAACCTATACTGTAATGCCTTAAATTTATATTATTGCAACTAATAGTAGCAACATGCAACTATAAATTGGTTTTAATTTTTCGCTTCTAATCTATAATTGTCCATGGGGGTGAAAGAATGAAATTATCAAAGAAGATTAAATTTTTAAGAGTAGAAAATAATATGTCACAAGAAAAATTAGCGGAAGTATTGGATGTATCGAGGCAATCTATTTCAAAATATGAAAATGGGAGCTCAGTCCCTGATTATGAAAAGTTAACTAAGATTGTAAAAGTTTTCGATGTAACTTATGATTATCTGCTAAATGATGAAGTCGATATAATAGATAGTGTTAGAAAGTCAGTTGATGGTATATCAAATGTTGAATATAGTGATATTTCCGACGAAAATTTAAATAGAAGTATTAAAGGTGGAAAAGTCTATACTAGCAATATCTACAATAGAAACAATGACCGTAATAATAACAGAAATACCGATAAAATATCTATTATTGATTGTACAGGAAAAATTTTATCATCATACTATAAATTTAATGTGTCTCGGGTTTTTAAACCTAAAAATAATCAACCTTACGCTATGCTTTTAGGTATTGATAAACACACTTTCTGGGGAGAAAACACTGTCCCGTTGGGGTGGTACGCATCTGAAGAGGATATAAAAAATGAGATTGAAGATATTTACAAAGCGATAGCTAATAAACAAAAAAATTATCGCCTAAAATATAACGTGAAAATCAAAAAACGCGGATTAATTGATATTGAAATAGACGATTGTAAATGAAGATAGAGAATATAAATAAATAAACGATTAAGAGGACAACATAGATTAATTATTACTATGTTGTTCTTTTATTTTAATCAAATTCTAATCTAAATGTAACACTTTGTTGTTAGAAATATTCAGAAAAAAATGTTATACTATAAGATATTAATTTCTACGTAAATAGAATTTAGAAGGGAATAAATATGTTTGGATATGTAAAAATAAACAAGATGGACTTAACATTTAGAGAGTACGACCATTACAAGTCATACTACTGTGGTCTATGTAAATGCCTTAAGAGAAATCATGGAGAGATATCTAGACTTTCATTAAATTTTGATATAACTTTTTTGATCGTTTTATTGTCATCAATATACAGACCTAAGTCAGTTGTAACTGATGAGATATGTATTTCATCTCCTATTAAAAAGAATAAAGTTCTTATAAATGAAGTTACAGAATACGCAGCAAGTATGAATGTATTACTCACTTACTATAAATTGGAAGACAATGTTCGCGATGAGGGAGGTATTAAAAATAAATTAGCATATAATATATACAAAGGTAAAATAAATAATGCTTATGAAAAATATCCCGATAAAGCTGAATATATAAAAGATCAACTTCAGGAGCTAGATAGGCTTGAAAAAGATGGCAATATAAATATAGATGAAGTATCAAATACTTTTGGAAACCTGATGAGTGAGATATTTGCATATAGAGAAGACGAGTACGAGGAAAGGCTCAGAACAGTAGGGTTTAACATAGGAAAGTACATCTATATACTAGATGCGTTTGAAGATCTGGATGAAGATATAGAAAAAGGAAGCTATAACCCATTTAAAGAATATGTAGATAGAAGAGATGAGTTAAGAGAAAGAGTAGATAAAATAATAGGTTTTTCACTTGGATTAATGGGAGATGCAGTAGATAGTCTAGATATAAAAGTAAATAGGAATATCCTTGAGAATATAATATACTCTGGGGTTTACCTTAGATATAGAAAAATACTAAACAAAGGAAATAGTTAAATAAATCAACAGAAAAATTAATATAAAAATAATGAAAATTGTATTTAGTTATAAAAACCGAAACTACAAATATTGTGTAAAATTTCCTGGGAAATTATATGTCGTTTTTAGGTAAACTAAGAAGTACTTTGAAAGGGGAGAACAAAAAATGTATAACAATGGCGGTTTTATTGAAGCTAGAAGAATGATAGACAATAGAGAATTTAGAAAGGCATACAATTTCTTAAAGTCGATATCTGACAAGTGTGCTGAGTGGTACTATTTATCTGGGATATCTGCAATGAATATAGGTTACTATGAAGAAGGAGAAGACTATATTAAAAGAGCTAGATTTATGGACCCAAATAATGGAGAGTACAATAGAGCTTTTGACAACTATACTCAATATAGAAATAATTACAATGATAGAGCTGATAATTACAATAGAAGACGCCAAAGTGATCTAGGAGGATGTTGTTGTTGCTGTGGTGATGACTGCTGTGATACATGTTGTAAATTATGGTGTTTAGATTCATGTTGCGAATGTTGCGGAGGAGATCTTATAACTTGTTGTTAGGTGATGAATATGAATAAGAAAATAGCTTTTGCTGGAATGTTGTTGGCAGTAAATGTAATACTACTGTTTTTGATAAATATAATCCCTAATAATACAATGTTTTTGATGGGTCTAGCATCTCTTCTTGTAGCAGTTGTAGTAATGGAGTGGGGTTTAAAAATAGGAATTGCATTCTACATGGGGTCAGCATTACTTGGATTTTTAGTTATGTCAAATAAAGTACACTGGGTAGTGTATGTTTGTACTTTTGCGATTTATGGTATAGTAAAGTACTTGATTGAAAAAGACAGACCGATATATTTAGAGTATGTTCTGAAGTTGGTATTTGCAAATATAGCTGTTTTTACACTTTATTTTATGCTTAGAGCTATAGTCTACATTCCAATGAACATATTCATTATTTTAGCGTTTCAAGTGATATTTTTGGTTTATGATTATGCTTATACAGTATTTATCAATTACTACAATCAAAAACTTAGAAAAATGATTTTTAGAGGATAGGTAGTTTATCTAGAAGATATGATAATTCGATATCAGCAGAAGCAATGCCTATAGATGTTTGGATAAAGAAGTTAAAAACAAATATATAAAAGAACTCTATAGGTTAATAAAAAATTAAAAAAAATAATATATTTAGAATTTTAAAGCTTCTCAATTAATGTATGAGTATTAATTGAGAAGCTTTAATCTTTGTAAAAATATATTATATATCGACAATTTCAACACTTGGGACTAAAGAATATACAAGGTCTTTTCTCTCTACGATAATCTTAGTTTTGTTTTTCATATTTCCATTGAGATTTATCATTTTTAAAAGTTCTTTTGTAGGGTTTATAGCGATTGGTTTCCCGACGCGTCTCAACATGTTAAAATCACCATTTGTATCCCCATAAGCGTATGAATTAGCAAGATCAATATCGTATTTTTTAGTAAAATTATTTATAGAAGTATTTTTGCTCTCAGAATCCCACATAGGAACTAAATTACCAGTAAAAACATCATTTTCAAAAATATATTCACTTCCGCAAAAATCAGTGGCGTTGTATTTCTTAGCCATCTTCTCAACTAAAAAATTTGGGCTTCCTGAAATAAAAATTACAATATGACCTTGTGCTAAATGCCAGTCAATTCTAGATCTAGTGTATTTATAAACTCTATCGGCTTTTAACTTTATAACTTGGTCGCTTGTAAAATTAATGCACGTAGTATCCAGCCCTATAATTGATCTAACATATAGCTCACTAACCTCTAATAAATAGTCATCGTAGTTTCCCTGTCTTTTATCCCAGTCCATAAAAGTATCTCGCACATTGCTATACCAGTCTTTTTGATCGATTATATCGTATTTAATTAGTTTTTTAAAATGTTCTATCATTAGTGAATCTCTATACAGAGTTCCATCTATATCGAAAAAGGCTGCCGTTTTTCCCAAAAAATCACCCCTATATTTATCATTTTATATTATTATTATATTATAAATTATATCTATGTTACCATTTTATATGTATAATAACTAATATAAATAATTTTTATTTGAAAATGAGAGGAAATGATTTTATGAAGTTTAACTTCGCAAAGGTTACGAATTCAAGGCTTATGGGTAGCATGGGTCTTATTATAAATTGGAACAATGAGGATGATAAAATTTTTTGTCAATACTTTTTATTAGATTCTGAAGGATTGGGAATAGCTGATTATGTGAGTCTTGAAGATCCAAGTGGACATGAAGTGTATAGAGAAGAAGAAAGACTTATGGGAGGTCTAGGATCGGACAAGATTAGAATATCTGAAGATGAAGCTAGATTTTTGGTGAGTTTTTATGGAAAGAAAAATGAATACTATAATAAAGATCTTCCTGGAGATACAGAGGAATACATTGATATAATAGAAAAATACAGTGGAGATCTAAAGATAGAGGATATGTATCCAAAGATCTGCAAAGAGATAGTAGATGAAATTGAATTTGTTAATTACATGACCATGAGGTTTATCGCTTGGGATAGAGAGGGTTTGATGTATTACTCCGCAAGTGAAGAGATTTCTAGTATGCATGTAACAAAGATAAATGGTACCTTACTTAAAACTATAGTTAAATCAATGGGCAACTCTAGATACATAAGTACAGCTATATATGAAGATGTAGATGGGTACTATTCATGTAAGATAGCCTTTAGTATAGAAAAAGATATACATCAAAGAAGAGGATTTAAACTAAATTCATTACTGATTACCGATGTTGAGGAAGTGTTAGATTTCGAAGTGTTTGACGAAATTTCAAAGCCTGAGTACGTCTCTATATACAATATTAAAAATGTTGATGCCTTTGAAAAAGACTTTCATGAAGAAAATCCATTTCTGTTTAAGAGCTTTATGGACAATGGTAATTTGTATACTAGATTTAGTTTTAATAATGATCATGTAAAAGAGAGTGAATATGTAATAAATAATGATATCAAAGCAATTTATTACTTTTCTGAGGAAGAGCTATTTGTTGGTACTTATTCAAAAGAGGATAACGAGTTTATAAATGAAGCTATAGAATTTAACCACAGTGATAGCGTTGAGTTAATGGACAGTTACTATTTTGAGCAAAATGCACTTTACGATTTTGCAGAGTCAGGATCTAAAGACTTCAATGATTTTTTAAACTAGAAGATATATTTATCATTAAAAGATATATTTTCAAAAAATTAAGAGTGACCAGTTGCAGCTGGTCACTCTTAATTTTATTTCTATAATATTGGGGGAATATTATGAGGAATACATTAATATTATGGTCAAAATATTTAAATATATACATGTTTTAAAAAAATATATATTGATATTAATTATTTCAATAAAAAAGACTAGAATTTAATCTAGTCTTTTTTATCTGTATAACTTTATTTCTATAATATTGGGGGAATATTATGAGGAATATATTAATATTATTGTCTTATATTTAAAAAATATACATTAAATTTTAAATAATTAAAAAGTTTACATTTCTTCTTCATCGAGTTCTTCCTGATTTATCTGAGCAGGATCTACATTTGATACATATCTAGGGGTTCCTGCACTAGATGGAGTACCGGACATATTTGGTGTAGAAACTGAACTATTTGAGTAAGTTCCAAAATTAATCCCAAATTTGCTTGAATTTGCAGTTGATCCAGTACTAGAGCCACTCGGTATTTGATTCATATTGCTGTTCATAGGGTTAGAATTACCCATTCCGCTATTAACTCCAACTCCATAAGGGCTCTGATTTAAATTAAACATATCAGAACTTGGAGGAGTTGAGTAAGGGGATGGATTAGTATTGCTCATATTGTGAGAGCCGCCCATAGGAGAGCCGCCCATGCTAGAGCCGCCCATGTGAGAGCCGCCCATGCTAGAGCCGCCCATAGGAGAGCCGCCCATGCTAGATCCGCCCATGTGAGAGCCGCCCGTAGGAGAGCCGCCCATGCTAGAGCCGCCCATAGGAGAGCCGCCCATGTGAGAGCCGCCCATGCTAGAGCCGCCCATGCTAGAGCCGCCCATAGGAGAGCCACCCATAGGAGAGCCGCCCATAGGAGAGCCGCCCATGTGAGAGCCGCCCATGCTAGAGCCGCCCATAGGAGAGCCACCCATAGGAGAGCCGCCCATGTGAGAGCCGCCCATGCTAGAGCCGCCCATAGGAGAGCCACCCATAGGAGAGCCACCCATAGGAGAGCCGCCCATGCTAGATCCGCCCATAGGAGAGCCGCCCATGTG
The DNA here is from genome assembly GCF_017873185.1 of Metaclostridioides mangenotii. GTDB lineage: Bacteria > Bacillota > Clostridia > Peptostreptococcales > Peptostreptococcaceae > Metaclostridioides > Metaclostridioides mangenotii. The sequence continues at coordinate 4,839 of NZ_JAGGJX010000004.1, read as the reverse complement.
AGAGCCACCCATAGGAGAGCCACCCATAGGAGAGCCACCCATGTGAGAGCCGCCCATAGGAGAGCCGCCCATAGGAGAGCTGCCCATGCTAGAGCCACTCATGTTAGCACCATAAGGAGTTATGCCACCACCAAAGTTCATACTTTGTGGAACAACAACAGGAAGACCTTGCATAGTCCCCCTAATTACCCCAGGTATCATTATAATTACATCGCTTCCCATAAAGTTAATTCCAGGATAGATATTTGGATTAACAGATTGTTGATTTGTACCTGTCTGGTTCTGATTGCCACCTGTATTAGCAAAATTTGCAAAGTATGAATTTGCATTGCTATTAGGCATAATTTGAGCGTTCTGAGGATGGGTATTTGTATTTACAGCTTGTTGATAGTTATTATTCATTTGATTTAGATTAGATCCAGAACCAGCACCATCAATCCTATTCATATCGTGGTCGTTACTAAAATCAATATAATCTTTATAGGAATCTTGATTTAAGTATGGCATGTAACTGGTATCTAAAGTGTTTTTTGTTTCATCGAAACTCATTTAAGCACCTCCCAAAAAAACTATAAAAAGTTATTCTTTTAATATATATAAAAGATAGTTAAATAATATGTATGATTTATTTATTTAAAAAATATCTTAATAGATATTGCATAATTTTACAGTTAGGACTATAATGAACATATGAACAATTATTCAATTATTAAATGATGGGAGAAAAAATCTTATGAATATAAATGAAGAATTTAAAACATGTGAATGTAAAAATGTACATCAGGAAATAGTAAGTGGAGCGAAGTCTACTATGCCAGATGAAGAGGTATTATACGATTTGGCTGAGTTGTTTAAAGTATTTGGAGATTCAACAAGAATAAGAATCTTATACGCTCTTTTCGCAAGTGAGATGTGTGTATGTGATATAGCAAATTTACTAAATATGACTGACTCAGCGATTTCACATCAGTTGAGAGTTTTAAAGCAAGCTAGACTTGTTAAGTTTAAAAAAGAAGGTAAGACAGTATTTTACTCATTAGACGACGATCATGTAAGTCAAATATTTAATTGCGGTCTATGTCATATCCAAGAGTTAAATAAAAAATAAAGGAGGTCTTCTAAATGTCATCTGAAGTATTAAACAAAAAAGAAATGATTTTAGGTGGTTTGAGTTGTGCACACTGTGCATCAGAGATAGAAGAGGCAGTAGGCAAACTTGATGAAGTAAAATCTGCAAACCTAAACTTTGTAAACAAGAAATTGAGTTTTGAAATGCAAGACTCCGTAAATGAATCGCAAGTTGTAGATAAAATAGTAAATAAAATTAATATTATAGAGCCTGGGCTAGATATAAAATTAAAAGATACAGCAAAGGCAAATTCAAATAAAAAAGAAATGATTTTAGGCGGTTTAAGTTGTGCACACTGCGCAGCAGAGATTGAGGAAGCTATTGGAAAATTAGATGAAATAAAATCTTCGAACTTAAACTTTGTAAATAAAAAATTAAGCTTTGAGCTTACTTCATATGCCGATGAAAAAGTAGTAGTAGAAAAAATTATAGATAAAATTAATACTATAGAGCCTGGCCTTGATATCCAAATGAAGTCAGGTAAAAAACAAAGTGACCACAGTGATGATTCACATGATCACGGTGGTGGAGAACACAATAAGAAAGAATTAATAAAATTACTTTTAGGTGTAGCTGTTTATATATTAGGTATATATCAAACAGCAACAGGTAATGAGAGTATAGTAAGCAGTGTAATATTTGTCGTAGCTTATTTAGTAATCGGTGGAGATGTACTGTTAAAAGCTATAAAAAATGCAACTAATGGTAGAGTATTCGATGAGAACTTCCTTATGTCCATTGCAACCGTCGGAGCATTAGCAATAGGAGAGTTAGCTGAAGCAGTAGGAGTTATGCTTTTCTACAAAATAGGAGAATATCTACAAGATATGGCAGTTGGAAAATCTAGAAAATCTATCACTGCACTGATGGAAATTAGAGCAGACTACGCCAATCTTAAAGTTGGATCAGAAATAAAAGTGGTATCACCTGAAGATATTAATATAGGAGATATAATAGTAGTTAAACCTGGTGAAAAGGTCCCTCTAGACGGTGTAGTAGTAGATGGTTCATCTATGCTTGATACTTCAGCTATAACTGGAGAATCAGTTCTGAGAGAAGTTTCAAAAGATGAGGAGATCTTATCTGGTGTAATTAACAAAAACGCTTTACTTACTGTTAGAGTAACTAAACTGTTTGGAGAATCGACTGTTTCTAAGATTTTAGACCTAGTAGAAAATGCAAGTAGTAAAAAAGCACCTACAGAAAACTTTATTTCCAAGTTCTCAAAATACTATACACCAGCAGTAGTGGCAATAGCTTTAGCAGTTGCATTTATTCCTCCGCTTGTATTGCCGGATGCCTCTTTTAGAGAATGGGTTTACAGAGGGCTCATATTCTTAGTAGTTTCTTGTCCTTGTGCTCTTGTCCTATCTATACCGCTAAGTTTCTTCAGCGGGATAGGGTTAGCATCTAAAAACGGTATTCTTATTAAGGGAAGTAACTATCTAGAATCTCTTAGATATGTTGATACAGTAGTATTTGACAAAACAGGTACCCTTACAAAAGGTGTATTCAATGTTACAAAAGTATATCCAGTTGGAATTTCAGAAGAAAAATTAATTGAGTATGCAGCGTTAGCTGAAGCAAACTCAAATCACCCAATAGCAAAATCTATAACTAATTTCTACAATAAAAAAATAGATTTAGATAAAGTAGAAAACTACGAAGAAATAGCAGCTCATGGTATAAAGATAAATTACTTTGGCGAGACAATTCTTGCAGGTAACGAAAAACTTATGAAGGGCGAAAATATTTCTTATGCTCCAGCTACAGAAGTTGGAACAGTAGTATATGTAGCTGTAGACTCAGAATTCAGAGGATATATAGTTATATCTGATGAAATAAAAGAGGACAGTGTTAAAGCAATTAAAGATTTAAAAAATGAAGGTATAAAAGAAGTAGTAATGCTTACTGGGGATAATGAAAAAGTGGCAAATAATATAGCATCGAAATTAGGATTAGATAAAGTTTACTCAAATCTACTACCTGATGAAAAAGTTGAAAAGCTAGAGGAAATATTTAAAGGAAGAACAGATAAAGAAAAAGTAGCATTTGTTGGAGACGGAATTAACGATGCGCCAGTTCTTGCTAGAGCAGATGTAGGTATAGCGATGGGTGGACTTGGATCTGATGCAGCTATCGAAGCCGCTGACGTAGTTCTTATGAACGACGAACCTAGCAAAATATCAGTTGCTATAGGTATTGCAAATAAAACTAATAAGATTGTATGGCAAAATATAGCGATTGCTCTAACTGTTAAGGCGATAGTTATGGTATTAGGTGCTGGAGGAGTTGCTACTATGTGGGAAGCAATATTTGCAGATGTAGGGGTAGCGTTAATAGCAGTTCTTAATGCAATGAGAGCTATGAAGTAAGTGACTTATTGTAAAGTGAAAAATTATATTCAATAGTATTGATATACATTAAAGGGGAGTCTTAAAAATGATTTATTAGATCATTTTTAAGACTCCCCTTCTGTTAAAGTATTTATATTACATATTTAAATACGCATATGTAGTGAGTAAAAGTTCCTAAAAGTATAAATACATGGAATATCTCATGATATGCAAAATTCTTGAATTTTAAAAACTTAGGCTTTACTGCATATATAACAGCGCCGATTGTATAGAAAATACCACCGCCTACAAGCAATATAACACCCTCTAGCGATATAGCTTTGTATAGAGGAACAATAAGTAGTACAGAAACCCAACCCATAGCAACATATATAACTGTAGATATCCATCTTGGGCAGTTAAACCATATTAGTTTAAAGCATACCCCAGCGATTGCTGCAGTCATAATTACAGCGAACAGTGCCCAGCCAGTAGGTCCATTAAGCGCAATTAAACAAAATGGAGTGTAAGACCCTGCAATCAATATAAATATCATTGAGTGATCTAGTCTTCTAAGCCAACTGATTACCATATCAGAAGAGATTACAAGATGGTATACAGTCGATGCAGTATATAAAAGTATCATGCTTATACCAAAAATAATCACTGCAGTAAGTGATAATGCAGAAGGATTATCCAAGCTTGTTTTTATAACTAGAGCTAGTAAACCTATAAAGGAAAGAACAGCCCCAGCCAAGTGAGTAAATCCATTGATTGGTTCTCTAAGATATTTATTCAATTTTTAATCACCTCTCTTAACTTAAATATATAGAATAGAAAAGATTATTATAGAATTAAATCTATTATTGACCTGTTTCTTATTTTATATAATATAGACTATTATACTTCAAAATGACAGAAAATAGATAGATTTTAAATATAAATAAAAATAGTTTTATTAAATTCTAAATAAATTCAATGAAAATAGTAATAAAAATAGTGATGCTAGATAACAATTGAATAATGTAAAATCTATGTAGTTTAAAAAATATAAGTTTTAAATTAGATAATATAATAATAATTTTAGATAGAAAAAAGAGTCTAAAAGAACTGAAATTACTAATGGTGAGAATCAGTTTTACAGTTAGTTTAAGTATGAGTATTTAAAAACATATAAAAAAATTTAAAAAAAGTGTTGACTTAAATTTTAGATTTTGATATAGTAATACTTGTCCTCGAGAGAGCGGCAAACGAAACACAACGAAGCAAGAAGAAAACAAAAAAGAACATTGAAAATTAAACAGTAGGTTAATTTATAAGAAAACAAGAAACAAACCATATAAAGCCAGATATTAAAGATAACGATAGTATCTG
>NZ_JAGGJX010000003.1 GCF_017873185.1 Metaclostridioides mangenotii | reverse complement strand
CTGAAACATGCGCTGCTGATGCTCCTGTCCCTGTTATAGTCCCATAAGTATTTCCAGGATAAGGAGCAATAATATTTACACCTGGAGCAATGATACCAGGCTTTGCCCAATTTTGAATAGTTGGACCTCTTGAAGAACTATTCCACAAGCTCCTGTTAAATGAATTATAGGTACCTACGGTTATAATTTCTTCTCTGATCGCAGGAAAATTTATTGTATAAGATGGGTCGGGATTCCTAAATCTTGTTCCACTATTTATAAATATTCTATTAGGTAAGTATAAATTATATCTTCCATTAATTATATTAATTCCAGTGAGTCTTATTGTCCAAACACCACGTACTACATTTCGTAAATGTATTTGTATAAATTGTTGACCTGACACGGTTGTAGGATATCTCGAGGTTATTGTATAAGAAGTACCCTCTAAATCAAGTAGTCCTCTTACTTCAAGATAGTTAGAGTATGCGCTTACCCCCCTAGTAATTTCACCTGATGGAGAAACTAATTCCATATCTATTAAATCTGGCCTTTGTACCCACAGGTCTATAGTTAGATCCTCTTCATCTTCATTAAGCTCAATCTCGACATTGGCTGTATCTCCATTAAATTGTAGTCTCCCAGTAGTATGTGTCTGTGTATCTCCCTCATCTCCAGCCCCAGCAACCTCACAATAGCCTCTTTCATAGTATCTTGTTGTATTTACGTTTGTAAGCCCTATAAGATTATTACTTCCATAAGATATATTTATAACTATAGGCCTTCTTAATTGTCTAGACTTTCTATATGCATACTCTGTTGATGCGTACAACATTGCATTATTATAATATCCTTCTATCGTAGCAAGTTTTACAATAATCAAATCGGCTTCATATGCAACTCCTGCATATTCTGGATTTACGTTTCCCATACCAGCACATATACCGCTAATCATCGTTCCTCTTCCTATTTCATCTTGAGATAGGCTTGAGTCATTATTCTGTATAGCTCTATTAATGTCTTCCCTTGTATACTCTGTTCCAAAATAAAAACCTTCTGGAGGTATACCATCTTTTGTCTGATCCCATAGAAAAAGTATTTTTGACGTCCCATCTGGATATATAAAATCGGGATGTAAATAATCTATACCACTATCTGCAACCGCTATTATTACTCCTCTACCAGTTATAGATATATTGGGGTTGTTTTTAAAGTAATTAACACCTATTTCTTCAGTTGCCACAATACCATTTTCAACCCCTAGACTAACTTTGGATAATGGCGCCATTCTTATAGTTCTTTCAACATTTACTACTGATCGCAATGCTAATATATCTTCTAACCCTTGTGTATAAGTTTCTTCACTTAAACGCATAACTCCTATATTATTAGTTAATCTTATGAAATCGTACTGATAACCGGCTGATTCGAACTCATTAAAAAAATTAGGTGTAAATGTCACAGTTATATCATAAATAACATTATTATTTCCATCTAATCTATAATCATTACTATTAGTCATTAATAACCACTCCTCATTTTATTGTAGTTATTTAATATCTAGTCTATTAAACCCCTTATTATTATATTTTCTGTTTATCTTTTTATTCTCAAATTGTATAAAAAGATAGATATATCCGTCTAGATATAATATTTATCTTAAAATCATTCCTATTTAGAGTTTAATATTTATAATATACAATTAATTTTACCTATCAATTCCATTACCATTTGATTAGCTGATAAACTTTTAAATACTATTCTATGTTTATTTCATATAATATATTAGTGGATAAGAATATAATCCACTCCAACAGTATCACCAATAAATAACACTTTGTACCTATTAAGTATTGCAATAAAAAACATCCGCTTAAGGGACGGATGTTTTTAGGTCTGAAAATTGGAAATTCATCTTGCCATATGAAATTATCTATTCTCATATGTATTATATCAAATAAAACAAGAACTTTGTTAATTAATTGTTAATTATAAAATAATTCTATATAAACTACTTTCAGTATTCATTAATCCTATTATATAGATCAATAAGATCTTCTTGCATCTCTGCTATTAACATTGTTTTAATTCCTTTTTCATCGAATATATCCATACTATCTACCTTATATGTGTAGTATGATCAAAGTTGAGTTGTTTTTAGTTAAAAACAAAAAAGGGACTCAAAATATATATTTTAAGTCCCTTTTTGTTCCTATATAAAATTACTTGTTTAAGTTCTTTAATTTATCTTTATTTTCCTATATAGTTTTTTAGTTGTGATAGTCTTTGAGATATCTTAACCGCTGTATCATATCTATCAACTCCAGCAACTCTTTCCTTATTCTCTACCCCTAAATTCTCCTCAATACTCTTAGATACTGACTTATAGCCTCCACCTATTAGTATATTTTGTATTGACCAATCATTAATTTTGTTACTAGTGGTTTCTGAAATTTTGTTTGGTGGTGTTAACATTATAGGAGCATTAAATTTAGATGCTAAACTATTTATTGTTATACCATCAGGGAAATCAGTCCCATCAACCAAGATCATATCATCATAGTTTCCAGTTAGATTTCTTACTTCTGCCCCAACTAACTCAGCTGTCTCATATCTGTCAGCTCCACCTATTCTACTAACATTAGTAACTTCAAGATTATCTTCTATATTTTTTGACACAGAATCATAACTTCCACCAATAGTTGTATTTTTGATGTTCCACTCTTGTAAGGTATCTTTAGTAGATTTAACCAATTGTTCCGGTTGAGTTATCAATATTGGTGCTCTCTTTTGAGATGCCAACGCAGAGATTGTAATAACGTCAGGGAAATTTGTCCCATCTACTAACATTGCATCATCGAGATTACCAGACAATGATCTTACTTCATCTCCTATTTTAACTGCAGTTTCGTATCTATCTTCACCAGCTATTCTTCTGACATTAAAATCATTAAGCTGTCTCTCAACATTTTCAGAAACTGAGTCTACCCCACCAGATATTATAACTTCTCCAACTTTTAATCTCTTAATTTCATTCACAGTATTTTGATCAACAAAATCTTTTGAAGTTAAAAGTATAGAACAATTTTTTTCATTTGCTAAAACTGTAGCAGTTAAAATATCTGTATACTTTTCACCACTAGCCAAAATTACCGCCGATTTTTTTGAACAATTTACTACTTTTCTTTTCGTGTTTCCGCTCTCTGCATATGCATTTACTGTGCTAGTCATAAGTAATCCACTTATAATTACTGAACCTGCCATTAAAACTGATATGTACTTTTTAATATGCATTTAAAATCTACTCCCCTTTTTTTTAAAAAATTTATTCCTATACATATCCATTTAGTATATAGATATCTATTAGTATAATTTTTTTATATTATGATTTAAATTTATACTAACATAACTATTGCAGGGTTTTTACTGTTAATATATGTTAACACAGTAAAGCTGGGAGTTTTACTTATTCTAAAGTTCTATTTATATTATTAATTAATTGCATTTAATCCATTAAACTATATCACCCTCTCAAATTTAGGCAGTTTTATATTCTTTACCACAATAAGGAAACTTTATAGAATAAAGTAACCAATAAAAAAAGTCAGCATATGCTGACTTAATTAATAAACTTCTATAAATATCTCTGAAGTTTTTGATTTGTACTTTATAAAAATTTTTCTTTATTTCAGTCAAATTCAATAATACCTTTATCGAGGAAAACAATACTCGTTAACCTCTGTAACGAAAGTGTAAACTTTATGTTTTAATTTGTATTTGTTTCGTCATCTTTAATGAAAAGACAAGCTAATAAAGAAATTATCCAAGCATTAGCGAAGAATGAGCTCATAATAATTCCTAGCATTACAAATACAAACGCAATATCAATATTTTTTCTATTTAAATATAGTTGCATTCTTTTTATATAAGTCAATATCTTCATCTCCTTTAGATATATCACCTTTGTATCATCTATTATAATCATAATACCAATAAATTCCTATAAAGAAAAGACTATCCCCCAACTTGTCTCATAGGTTTATATCCAAAACAGGAAATTAAAATGCAATTACAAATGTTTTTGAAGTTATCTATAAAAACATTGTATAAAAATATCGTCAATGACAATATTAAAATTAAGGATAAAAATAGAAAGAAGGTATGTTATGTTTAAACACGAAAAGAAACTTTTACAAGAAGTTAGAATCGAGAGACCTAACCCTCAATACGCTGCATTACTTCAAGAACAATTAGGAGGAGGTAATGGAGAGTTAAAAGCTGCAATGCAATATATCTCTCAAAGTTTCAGAATAAAAGATCCTGAAATAAAGGATTTATTTTTAGATATCGCTGCTGAGGAATTAAGCCATATGGAAATGGTAGGGACTATGATTAATATGCTTAATGGCCATGATGTCGACTATGAAGCAGTTGGTGCAGGTGAAATACAATCTCATGTCTTACTTGGATTAAATCCTGGTTTAATAAATGCTTCAGGATACTCTTGGACAGGCGATTATGTAACTGTAACAGGTGATTTATGTGCTGATCTGCTATCAAACATAGCATCAGAACAAAGAGCAAAGGTCGTTTATCAATATCTATACAGACAAATAGATGATAAATTTGTAAAAGAAACGATAGACTTTTTGTTAAATAGAGAAGAGGCTCATAATGCTATGTTTAGAGAGGCATTTAATAAAGTAAGTAACACTGGATCAAATCAAAGCTTTGGAGTAACGGAAGATTCAAAACTATACTTTGATCTTTCTAGTCCATCACCTGGAGAAAACTTTAATGTTGATGCAAAACCTCCAAAATTTCAATAAATAAAAAATAGAAGGCCTTTATCGCCTTCTATTTTTTATTTATTATATATCCTTCAAATCAAACAAATGATTCTTCTTCACTAAGAACCTCGAGCATGCCCATTATAAAACCTAGGTCTATCTTTACTGACACACTCTCCTGGTATTGTAAATTCTACTTTCAATATTTCCCGCCTCATATTCCTTGTATTTCAGAAGGCACTTATGTGTTTGCAAAAGCACCCTCTGCATACCAACTATATCCATTTATAGTAGTTTATCTTTACTTCTATATCTGTGATTATCTTAAACGTACAACCACATGACTCACAGAAATATACATCATAATATATAAAAACTTTATCCTTCCCTCTACGTTCTGTTTCTGTAACCGGTGTCCTTGTAAATTCATGCGCATGTTCATGCTCACAAGGAGTTTGTCTAAGCATTTTACAATCCTCCTTCTGATAGATTGCTTGAGATTCAATCATATATTTATTTGTAAATCTTTAGACTTTTGACATATTAATGCTAAAAGTATCTTACTATAATCATTGTATTAATATTAGTAAAAATTGATTATATGTGTTAACTTTCACTGTCTTGTACATAATATATTTATTAATTCAATTCTTTTCAAATCACTCATCTTTTGTTACGTTATTCAAACCCAGTTTACTTCTCAAATACTTATTATCTCTGCTTAACTGTACACATCTGCAGTATACTTTGCCTATCCATATTCTTAAATCACATAATTTCATATGTACATCATCTCATGCTCTTATTTTTCCATAACACGACAAAGCGTAATACAAATCGTCAACAACTGCTTGCTGGTTCTCAATTTTCCCTTCGTCTCGTGAACAAATATTCATTTATTTTCCCCTCTGCTTGTCCTATTTATCTTTAAAGAAGTGCCGAAGCACAACTTCTAAACTTATTAATACATATCTATCGTTGCGTTTATATACTCGCGTTTCATAGCTTTAAATACTTCTTCTTGTTCTTCTTTGGTATTATTTGCAGAGATTATATAAGCTCTTCCATTTCCGCGTTTGTATAATCTGCTATACTTCTTTCCGTTTTCTTCAAAATTTTCCGCAATTAACTTAACCATATAATCACCTCTAATAAAAAGGTATGCTTAAATAAATTTGTCCTATGTCTTGTTTAACACATGTACTCACTTATGGCGTTATATTGGGTAGTTACGATAAATTTATGAAAAATATGATCAAAGTGTTTAGTGAGCTAACTGAAGATCAAAGAAATTTCCAAATGGATTTGATTTGATGAAAAAAATGGTGAAAGAATAATAGACGCTTTAAATAGCGTCTTTTTTATTACTCAATCTTAACTTTAATTGACAACACATATTATAATTCATATAATCTGTAGTATAGGAGGTGTCAAAATGAAAAAAAGTTTATATGCTAGTTATTTAAAATTCAATAAATTTTCCATTTCTGTTTTTGACAAAAAGATTTCTATCAATGGATAACAATATATTATAAAGAATATATTGAGGTAGAAATTATTATATCCCAATACAGAAAGGAATTAATAGTATGAATAATAATGTAGTTAGCAGATTAAATTCATCAAAGGTAAGTAAAGCAGTAGGCAACTATACACATATTACAAAGATAGAACCTAATGCAACGTTCTATACGTTCTCTGGACAAGTTGGTGCAGACTTAGATGGCAATTTTCCTGTAGAATTTAATCAGCAAGTGAATAATACATTTTTAAATATATCAAATCTATTAAAGAGTGTAGGTTTGACACCGGATAATATAATAAAAGTAAATATATGGGCTATAGAAGAAATCGACTGGGATTACTTCTATCAAGTATATGAAAATTTTTTTAAAGTACCTTATCCCTCAATGACTGTTGCGTATGTTAGTGCTTTAGGGTTAAAAGAGATAAAATTAGAAATTGAAATCTGGGCAGCTAAATAATCTTAACCTTTTAAATACAATATAATTAATTGATAAAAACACCTCGCAGCTATTAATTAACTGCAAGGTGTTTTTATCAATTAATTTATACTTTTTCTTCTGATTAATTATCATAAACAGGATATAGACGAACTCCTCCGGAGTATCCGCCAGTTGTTTGAACTTCATGTATATCTCCCTCTCTCAATATATACTATTAATCATACAATAAGGAAAACGATTAATGTACAAAAAATGTAATATTTCTACGCATGTTCTTTTTATGATAATATATAACCATAAGTTAAAACGAGATTTAAGGAGGATAAAAAATGAACGTTGCTATGTATTTACGTAAGTCACGTGCTGATTTAGAGGCAGAGCAGATTGGAGAATTCGAAACTCTTGCCAAACATAAAGCTGTTCTTCTTGACGTGGCTAAAAAGAAAAATTTAAACATAGTTGATATTAAAGAAGAAATAGTTTCAGGAGATTCTATAATAAACCGCCCTCAAATGATCAAACTATTACAAGAGGTTGAAGACAACAAATATGACGCAGTTCTTGTTATGGATATCGATCGTCTTGGCCGTGGTGGAATGAAAGATCAAGGACTTATTCTAGAGACTTTTAAATATTCAAATACTAAAATAATAACTCCGCAAAAAATATATGATCTTGATGATGATTTAGACGAACAAATGACTGAAATGCAAACATTCATCGCTAGACAAGAATTGAAAATGATTAAAAAGCGTCTTACAAGAGGGCAATTAAAAAGCTTTAGAGATGGTAATTATGTTTTCGGTGATCCACCTTTTGGATATAAAAATCAATACGATTCTGCGGGTAAAAGACATTTGGTTCAGGATGAAAATGCAGAAACTGTATATCTAATATACGATCTATATGTTAATCAAAATCTTGGTGTATATAAAATTGCTCGTTATCTTGACAGTTTGGGAGTTAAGCCTGCAAAATCTGATAGTTGGCATCCAACAAGTGTAACTTCGATATTAAAAAACAAAGCTTATTGTGGGTATTTTAGCCGTGGGCGTGTTAAACAGACAAGGAAACTAAATGAAAATGGTAATTATATTTTTGAAAAGCAAGAAGAGGACAAGGTGGAATATATAAAAGCTAATATTAAACCTATAATCAGTGTAGAAATGTTTGAAAGAGCACAAGCTATAAGAAGTGGTAAACTCAAACATAGGGGTAAATGGCCAATTAAAAATCCTTTTTCAGGATTAGTTGTTTGTGGTAAATGTGGTGCTTCTATGAATTATAACACTAAAGATGTAGGCATTTATTTAAGATGCAATAAAACTTGTGGAAATAGACAGATACGTTTTGAAGTTTTCGAAGACATTGTAATCGGAGCATTACAAGATACACTAGATAGTTATAAGATACAAGTAAATAAGATTGACTATGAAGAAAAAGACGCGTCAAAAGAATCTAAAGATCTATTTATCATTTACAAATTCGAGTCAGAGTTAAAAGAATTAGAGCAACAAAAAATTAAACTATATGACCTATTAGAACGTGGAATCTATGATGATGATGTTTTTTTAGAACGTTCAGAAAATCTAAAAAATAGAATAACGAATATAAAAGTCAAGTTAAAAGAACTCGAAAAAGTAAATATATATGAATCACCTAAAAAAACAGAAAAGGAAATAATAGACGGACTTAAAAATGTAATAGATTTATATCCTACTATCACTAATATTGAAAAGAAAAACTCTCTATTAAAAACAGTTATTAAAAAAATCTTCTGTATAAAAGAACCAAATACAAAGAAAGATGATTTTAAAATTGAAATTGAATTAAACCTTGACATAAATTAATTCTAGAACTGTTGGAAACTCTAAGTTTGTATTTAAGGGTAATTAGTAGATGGCGACCTATCACCGTCAACTCCTCCATAATTTTGCTCAAAACATATATATGCATTTATCGAAAGTACAAAATCTTGAGCAAAGTTTTCAGATAGATATCCACCCAATATCAATATTCCCTTATTATGGATAGATCCACTCATATCTACTTCTCTTTCAATATTTACTATTCCCTTATTTCCTGGACTAGTAGTCACTGTTATTCTCGAAGGTCTTCCAAATGAGTACTCACCAGTATTTAGAACTGAAAGCCCATTGATTACCCCTACTCGAGATCCACTAGTTTCTATTAATGTAAACTTTTCTGATACAGACTCATTCATTTTATGTTCAATTTTGCTTATTCTATCTTTTTTATTTTTTATAGCTTTATTTACATCTTCTTTTCTAATATATTTATACTCAGAATTCCTTGCAATTGCATCTGACTCAATTAATATTTCATCTATCTTATCAAGTTTAGTAGAAATCTTTCCATTATCACCCACAAGCTTTATACAGTGTTTTATAACCTCAGAAACTGCATCGTACTCAAGATGTTTTAGGCCATTTTCAGTGCAATTTAATGCAATATACTGAGCTATTAAGTCTTCACTTTCTTCAGTATTTTCTATATTATCATCGAAGTCTACTAAAACTTTAAAGTAACTTTTAAAATCTTGTTCATGTCTATATAAAGTATTGTAAATCTGCTTGTTCCCAATTAAAATTATCTTTAAATCTAGTGGCATACTCTGTGGTTTAAGCGATGTCTGAGTCTCTAATTCTATAGACTGAGATCTCAATGTTCTCTTTAGCATCTCCCATGAAGTTGCATTTCTAAAAAGATGATCTGAATGTAAAATTAGATATCCTCCATTTGCCTTTTGTATAGATCCTGGAAGTAATTTTGTAAAGTCAGTCTTTATATTTCCATTTGAATAATCATATTCAGCTCTACCAAATAAATTTAATGGAGTCGGATTTAATTCTGTTACTACTGGTTTAGAATTACTATCTTTCATTTCTGAATTATCTATAAATAAATTAACTTTATACTTTTTAAAGAAATCTTTTTCTAATTTCGGTTTAGAAGCATCTGCATCTATATATATTAAATCCATATCCTTTATAATTTCCTTGCTGTAATTATCTAAGAAAATACAAACACTGCTATCACCTTTGTATTTTTCTTTAAGAGATTCTATAAGGGGATTTATAATGTATTCTGCAATCTGTTTCTCAAGCTTTGAAACTGCTTTCTCCGCAGATTCCTCTAATTCTTTCAATTTGTATACAACTTGTAAAGACATTTTTTCAAGCTTTTTTTTATTATTTTTAAATGCTAATTCATCAAATTCTTCGCCGTTATCTTCTTCTTCCTCATGTTTTGGTAAAAATACTATTCCTGAACTTGTATTCTTAAGAATAAATCCCATATCCTCTCCATATTTTTTTATCTTTTTTAGTAAATGATCCTTTTTATTTTCGTACTCTTCCAGAAGCTCAGATTTACCTAATTCAAAACCTTCACTGTCAAATATACTATTCAATTCATCTAAAATATTTTCTAATAGACCTTCAATATCATCCTTAAACTCTTTACCTTTACCCGGATCAAAATTTGAAATCATAGGCTCTCTAGGATTTTTGAAATTATATAGATAACACCAGTCTCTAAAATTATTTACTACTGGTGTCTGCTTTTCTATCATCTTCAAGACATATCTACTTTTACCTAAACCTGGTTCGCCAGCAACATATATATTATAAGTAGGATTATCAACTTTCAAACCCAACTCAATAGCTTTTTCTGCTCTTTTCTGACTTAAAATATCATCAGATGGTTTTATTTCGGATGTGTTATTATATTTTAACATAAACCAACCTCCCTATTTGCTTCTCTAATATGTTATGTTTTTTAACATATAAATGTTAAGCTAATAGAAGGCATTAAGTTTCTCTATAAGTTATTCATCTGATAAAATATCCATATTTCTAATTATTATTCCTTTGCCTCTCCAGCTAAATGCTCTATCCCCATACTTTCTTTTAAATTCCCTATTGGAAAGTTCACTTATATCACTTCGATTTAAATTTACTAATAAATTATTATTAAATTCTTCGATATTTGTCTTCTTTATATCTTTATTGTGTGGGCATACTTCTTGGCAAATATCACAACCGAATACTTTGTCACTATTTTTTAATATATTCTGTTCTTCTTCTGACAAATTCCCTTTTTTTTGTGTAATATAAGATAAACACTTAGTTGGATTTATCTTATAATTTCCTAATATAACATTTCCCGGACAATATTTAACGCATTTTCCACAATTAATACAAGTTTTCAGCAAAGGCTTATCTACAGCAAATTCAAAATTATTTACAATGTAACCAATAAACACATAGGACCCAAATTCATCAGTTATAATACTATTGTTTATACCATAATAACCTATCCCAGAAAGATAGGCTAAATATCTATCAACAAGTGGTCCATTATCAGCAAATACCTTGTATTCAAAATTTTCAACTTCATCATTTATTAATTCACATAAATTATTTAACATATTTCTTACTACTATATGGTAGTCTAAACCATAACAGTACTTCGATATATTTGAATTCTCAAATTCCCCAGCATAGTAGGGAAAAGCGCAAACTATTATAGATTTTGCATCTTCCATTATAAGCTTTGGATCTATTCTCTTTAATATATCAGGTTCTTCAAGACCTGTATTTAAATTGTTAAATGCTCTGTATTCAAGCAATTCTTTAAGGTTTTCGCTTTTATCAACTCCCGCAACTCCAACAGTTTTTATACCTATAGAGTTACATATAGATTTAAGTCTCTCACTATTCATTACACTACCCCTATATAAATTTGATTTTTATTAACTTCACCACTATAATAAATATAGCATAGGAAGGTGATAAATTTGATAAAAATAACTATTCCTGGAAGACCTATAAGTAAATCCAACTTTAAATTACAAAATGTAAATGGACAAGCATGGATGCCTTCCAAAGGTAAACATTCTAGATATTTAGCTTATGAAAATATGATTGCTGGATATATAAACAAAGAATATCAAGGAGAAACAATTGAAGAAAATATTATTACTGTACTGAAATTGTATTTTCCTGATAAACGAATGGGAGATCTACACAACTATCCGAAAAGTATATGCGATGGAATTGAAAAAAGCGGTATTATAAAAAATGATAAACAATTAAAGCCAGTATTGATGTTTGATTTTATAGATAAGGAAAATCCGCGCGTTGAGATAGAACTTTACCCTATTTCTAAGTATGATGTAAGTTACAACATAACTAAGAAATAGGGCATTTGTCCTGTTATTTTATTTAACTTATTATTTTTCAAGTTTTTCTCCTACATTTTTTAACATATCTATAATCGGTAAATCATATGGACATCTGCTTTGACAGACTCCACATTCTATACAAGCAGATGGCTTAACTTCCTGGCTTTCGTACCTCCCAGTCGCCCAATCCTTTAAATTATATCTTGTGTAATAACCTTCAAATAAGAAATTTGTCGGAATATTGATTCCCACTGTACAAGGCATACAGTACTCACATCTTCTACAAAATTTATTTCCTAATGTAGTTCTAATTTCTTCAATATTATTAACATCTTCGTCTGTTAATTTGTGATTATCCGCAGCTTTAATATTTTCACCTACTTGCTCAACTTTATCCATACCTGGTATTGCAACATCAATGTGGTCTCTAGACATTATGTACTTAAGTGCCAGTTCAGCATCATCCAAATTTCCACCAGCCAATGGCTTCATTACTATTGTTCCTATTCCCTTTTCATGAGCTTTTTTAAGAACTTCATCCGCTTGAATCTCCACCATATTGTAAGGGAATTGCACTGTAGCAAAATAATCCGTACCTATTGCTTTTCCTATTGTCTCTAAGCTATGACTAGTTATACCTATATATCTTATCTTGCCCTCTTCTTTTGCTTCTAAAAGTGCTTTATAGGCCATATTTTCTTCAAAAATCTTATCGTATTCTTCTGCTTTTACATTGTGTAATTGATATAAATCTATAAAATCAGTTTTAAAGTTTTTCAAACTTATTTCTATATCTTTTTTCATACCTTCGTAGTCTCTAGCCATGCTCTTTGTTGCTATAAAAAACTTATCTCTTCTTCCTTCAATTGCATTTCCTATTGCCTCTTCACTAATTGTGTATCCTCTAGCACTATCAATAAAATTTATACCGTATTTTTCTATTTCATTTATAACATCATTAGTCTCTTCTTGATTGATTCTTTGTATAGGAAGTCCCCCAAACCCTATTCTTTTAATCTTTATATCAGTATTTCCTAAATTTCTCATGATACACCCCCACAAAGTTTTATTAATGTATATTATACAGCAAAATAGAACTCTATTCTTTATTTTCAGATATTTTAGTGAATTTAAGTATACCTAAATAATATTTTACTTCGCTTCTATCAATCCCTTGATCATCTTTATCTCACTTTTATGCCCTTCATCATCAAAAGGAGTCTCTAAAAACAGAGGTATACCTTTTAGTTTTGGATGCTCTAAAATATTTATAAAAGCATCTATTCCAATTTCTCCTTCTCCTATAGGGGCGTGTCTATCTTTTTTACTTCCAAAAGGCATCATGCTATCGTTAAAGTGTATAGTCTTCAGTCTATCTAAGCCTATAACTCTATCGAATTCGTCAATAACACCATCTAAATCATTTACTATATCGTAACCCGCTGAGAATATATGGCAAGTATCTAAACATACACCTAATTTTTCGTTGCGTTCAACTCGATCTATAATCTCTTTGATTTGTTCAAAGCATGTCCCTATTTCAGTTCCTTTTCCAGCCATCGTTTCAAGCAGTATTGTAATATTTTCTTCTCCTGTCAGAGCTAAGTTAAGTGCTTTAACTATCTTTTCTATCCCAGCCTCAACACCTGATCCCACGTGACTTCCCGGATGAAAACACATATACTCTATTCCTAACGAATCCATTCTCTCTATGTCTTTTTTAATTACTATATTTGCAAATTCGTAAACTTCATCTTTAACTCCTGCTAAATTCATAGTATAAGGGGCATGCGCTAGAATAGGTCCAAAGTTATGTTCCTTTCTAATCTTTTGAAACTCACTTATATCTTTTTCATCAAACTTTTTAGCGTTACCTCCTCTTGGATTTCTACTAAAAAATTGAAATGTATTTGCATCTATGTCTACAGCAGTTTCAGCTGCCTTTTTAAATCCTTTTGCTATTGAAATATGTGGTCCTATATAAAACATAACTACACCTACTTATCTTATTTTTTATTTGAAGTTTTAACATCTGTAATAATATACTTTATGAATTTATAGATATATCTATTTGTAAATCTTTCTAGTTTTTAAATATCCCTAAATCTAATTCTTTAGATAAATCTTCTAATACTTTTATCCCAGCTACACTATTACCCTTGTCATTAAGAGATGGGCCATAAACGCCTATCCCTATTTTACATGGAACAGATGCCATAATACCACCGCCAACACCTGATTTTGCTGGAATTCCAGTTTTAATTGCAAACTCCCCTGATCCATCGTACATACCACATGTAAACATAACTGTTTTAACAGCTTTGGCTACTTCCTTACTTATTAAACACTCTTCATCTCCATGTTTGTACCCATCAGTTGACAAATTCAAACCCATCTTAGCTAGATCCTTTATATCTGCTTCTATAGAACATTGTTTAAAATAAAGATCCAGTATCTCATCAATATCTCCATCTATAAATCCACTGCTTTTAAGTAGATATGCCATTGCTCTATTTCTATCTCCTGTAAGCTTTTCAGATTTATATACTTCTTGATTGATATCCAAAGATTCATTTCCAGCAAATTTTCTGAAGTAGTCTAACATCCTTTTTTCTTTCTCTTCATAGCTATTTCCCTTTATCATTGAAGTTATGACTATAGCGCCTGAATTTATCATTGGATTGGATGGCTTTTTAATTTCATTTCCAATGCTAACTATTGAGTTAAATGGATTCTCACTTGGCTCAAATCCAACTTTGGTATTTACATATTCATATTTGTTTTCCATTAAAATCATAGACAGAAGTATAGGCTTTGATATACTTTGAATAGTAAATTTTTTATCTACATCTCCGGCTGTGTAGATATTGTTATCTTTATCTATAATACAGATACCTAAATCTCCTTTACATGCTTTTTTAAGCTCAGGTATATAGTCTGCAACATATCCAAACTCTGTATATTTTCTATTTTTCTCAATTATGTCTTTTAAAATTTTTTCCATATATACACCTCGACTTGTCTTAGTTATAGTATTTTTTATCAATTCACTTAAATAAATACCCTTTATCTAAATATCTCTTTATATTTCCCTCTAAATATAGTAGACAACAAAAGCGATTGATCATCTGTAGTGAGGTTTAAGTTTCTCACTTAACATTTGCTATGCAAATACAAACAATCAACCGCTCTATAAAGTTTTAAAAATCTAAAAAGATAGATCTCTATTCTTCTACTATTTTACTTCCGCCTATAAACTCTCTAAGTATTGAAGTTGAAGGAATATCTGATATATCCTCAAGTTCAACAAAATACTGTAAAAAATTAAGTAATCTATTAGATTCTATATAGGCTTCACTCGAAGTTTCTATTTCTTCTAATAACGGTTTTACATAACCTTTTAAAATCGACAGCTCATAAACACATGCTGAATTAAAAATAATATCTGCTTCCTCTTGGTAAGGGAAAATATTCTTCTTCTCTCCCCTTCTCACCGATTCCCATTGAAGTATAGTCTTTTCTGCGCTGTAGCCTCTAAAATTATGGTCTCTGACTATTCTCCTTATCAGTCTCAAGTCCGTAGTAGGAATTCTGTTGTGGTTATCTAAGTTCAACTGCGTTAGAGCACTTAAATATATCTTAAATTTTTCATCATCATCTATAGACTCTGTCAACATGGGATTTAATCCGTGTATTCCTTCTAAAATGATCGGCTGGTTTTTATCTATTTGTATAGTTTTATTTGTCTCTACTCTTTTTCCTGTCTTAAAATCGAACTTTATCTCCTGTATTTCCTCTCCGTCTAATAGTTTCTTTAGATCTGAGTTGAACTTATCTAAGTCAATTGCATATATAGACTCAAAATCAAAGTTTCCTAATTCATCTAAAGGTGTAAATTCCCTATCTACAAAATAGTTATCAAGTGATATAGATATAGGGTTTAGGTTATTTACCCTCAAATGTATAGAAAGTCTATTTGCAAAACTAGTTTTTCCAGAAGACGAGGGAGCTGCTATAAGTATTATTCTCTTGTTGTATTTACTTATCTCATCTGCAATTTGAGCGAGCTTCTTTTCATGGAGCGCTTCAACCGTTCTAATTACATCACCGTACTCATTGTTTTCAACTATCCTATTTAAAGATACTACTTTATCTATTCCTAAGAGCTTCGACCACTGCTCTGTTTCATAGTAAATATTTGCTAGCTTCGGCTGCGATACATACTTTGTTGGCACAGTCTTGTCATTTTTATTAGGTCCAAATAATATAAGCCCTTTATTGTGAAGCTCTACATTAAATATAGATACATCCCCAGTTGATGGCAGCATATAGCCATAGTAATGATCTATATAATCTCCACATTTGTACACAGTAGTGCTATCGTAATCCTTATATTTCAGAAGTTCTGCTTTTGAGTAAAGTTTATTTTCATTAAATATCTCTATTGCTTCATCTCTAGACATCTCAACTTTTTCTATCTCGTAGTTTTTATCTATTTTTTCTTGCATTGCTCTCTTTATATTTTCTAAGTCAACTTCATTTAAATCCCTACCAATGTGAACTTCACAGTACAGCCCTTTTGATAGAGAATGCTCTATGACTACTTTTCCATCACCAAATAATTCTTTGCAAGCCATAACAAGTATAAATGATAACGCTCTAAAATAGACTCTTTTTCCATCTTCCTCAGTAGTATCTATAAACTTTATTTTGCAGTCATCAAACACGTTGTAGTTTAGCTCTCTAAGTTTATTGTCTACACTTGCAATACATATCTTGCCTTTGTGTTTATCTTCAAAATCCTTTGCGATCTCTTTAAGTGGTATACCCAAATTATTTTCTTCTAAGTTGTATTGTTTTTCATTTCCATCAATATTCAGTGTTATTAATTTCATTAAAACAAATCCTTTCTTTAATATTGGATATCAAATAAATCACATTATAAAGAGAATCCACTCTAAACTAAATAAAACAGTGTATTCTCTCCATAGTATATATTAAATCTTCTTTTCGTACTTCTAAGATCAAATATTCTGGATCAACTTCTATTGATTTTTTTATATCCTTATCACTAAGCAAACCTTTACCTATCCCTATATGCAGATCATCTACTCCATCATTGTCGCTTAGATGGATAAGCTTAATATTTTTTTCTAATTTTTCAATATAATCGCTTTCATTTATTAAATTATGTCCGGTATCAAAGCAAAAAAATACTCCACTTTTTTTTATTCCTTTAAATATATATTCAAAATCAATGCTAGTAGTACCTATATTTGATATATCTCCACCTTTTGAATATGTATTTTCTAATGTTATTTTTGAGTCTATATTTAAATTATCTAAAAAATCGATACAGTTCTCTAAAAATTTGATTTTATTTTTTCCCAACCTACCCGTAATTGCATATCCTAAATGTAGGTTGTAGTATTCTATATCTAAATCTTTTAATTCTCTATCTACATTATGTAAAAAATGTATCCACGATCTTCTTATATACTCAACTTCTTCACAAGCGTTTAATTCCATAGGCAAATGAATACCTATGGATAAACCTAAATTATATATTCTATCTATATACGTATATAATTTTTTACAATCTTCAATGCAATCTACACCAACCTCTAAGTGATTTATTTTACTGTATTTTTCACAGAAATTTAGTGCAAAGTCAATATCTTGTACAAGTGACGATATACCCAACTTCATAGCTATTCAACTCCACCTATTTTATCAAATGGATAAAGTCTTATCATTACTTTACCGATAACAGAATCTTCATCTACAAGTCCAACTTCTTGAACCCTACTATCTTTACTTCTCTCTCTATTGTCTCCCATTGCAAATAGCTTGCCTTTTGGTATAGTTATGTCTATGTCTCCGCTAGTGTAATTATCATGAATATATACTTTCTCATCTAATAATTTATCGTTTACATATACATTTGAGTCTTGTATCTTTATATGATCTCCTTCAACTCCAATAACTCTCTTAACTAAATCTTTTTTACTCTTACCATCATCTTTAAGTATCTCTGATTTGAATACTATTATATCTTTCATCTCTGGCTCTCTAAATTTGTATGTCATTCTATTTACTATCAAATAATCATTTTCGTGTAGAGTTGGAAACATTGAGACTCCATACACTCTTGATGGTATGATAAAAATAGTTATTACAAATGCCAATATTAAGGCGGTTATAATTACCTTAACCCATTCAAAGATCGCTTTTTTTATATTTTCACTCATAAACAAATCTCCCAAAACTATTACTTTTGTCGTTTCATACTATATACAACAGATAAGACTAACTTCATAACTACTCAACTCCACCTATTTGGTCGAATGGATAAAGTCTTACCATAACTTTACCTATAACAGAATCTTCATCTACTAGACCAACTTCTTGAGCCCTACTATCTAAACTTCTCTCTCTATTGTCTCCCATTGCAAATATCTTGCCTTTTGGTACAGTTATATCTATATCTCCGCTAGTGTAATTATCGTGAATATAAGCTTTCTCATCCAATAATTTATCATTTACATATACATTTGAGTCTTGTATCTTTATATGATCTCCCTCAACTCCAATAACTCTCTTAACTAAATCTTTTTTACTCTTACCGTTATCTTGAAGTATCTCTGATTTGAATACTATTATATCTTTCATCTCTGGCTCTCTAAATTTGTATGTCATTCTATTTACTATCAAATAATCATTTTCATGTAGAGTTGGAAACATTGATTCTCCCTGTACTCTTGACGGTATGATAAATCTAGTTATTACAAATGCCAATATTAAGGCGGTTATAATTACCTTAATCCATTCAAAAATTTCTTTTTTTACATTTTCACTCATAAGCACATCTCCCTAAAACTATTACTTTTGTCGTTTCAAACTATATACATTATACTTCTTTTTCAAAGAATATTAAACCAATAATATAATATTGATACAATAATGTACTATAAAGTAGTCACTTCTTTTCAGATTCATCATAAATTTTTGATTTTTCCTTCTCAATTTTAATACTTTTTTCATCCATTTTCTTTTTTATATGAATATTTCTTTGCTTCTTCATATTGCTTTTAAATATTTTCTTAGAGTTTTCAATATACTTTTCTAACTTCTCTAAATTAAATTTTAAAAGTATAATAACATACAATAAAAACAATACTATAGCCCATCTGTACTGAATCATTAGAATAAAGTCAAATGTGCCGTGCATAAGAATGGGAACCAAAACAGATAAAATTAAATACTTTCTTTTCTTCTTTTTAGAGTCACAGAACTTATACTTTGACAAATAGTATCCCATAGCTATTGCAAACATTATATGCGCTGGTATTGATATAAAAGCTCTGTTTAAAGCTACTTGAAATACAATATCATGGTCTTCAGCAAGCAAGTAAATCAAATTCTCTACAGTTGCAAATCCTAATGATAAATACACTGAATAAGTTATCCCATCAACTCTTTTAGCAAACTCTTTTTTCTTAATGAGTATAGGTATCAATACTAATGCCTTAAATCCCTCTTCAGTAAAACCAGCTACTACAAAAGATATATATAAAATATTTGAATACCCAGTAAAATTATTTACATTCAATAAAAATTCTTCGGCGAAAATTACAATTACACTTAAAAATACTCCCATTAGAAAAAACTTTGATGATGCAATTATAGATTCTTTCGAATACTTTTTCGTTGAATATATCCACACTATCCCCATTAATATAGGTAAAATAGATAAAAAAATCAAATAGTATACCATAAACTTCCTTTCTATCCTGCCTTAACTTTAAATTTTTTAACCTCAAACAATCTAAATTACTAATATTTATTTATTATCTCCAAATATCTTAACAAAATAGCTTTATATTTATTTTTTTAGAATATAAATAGTAATAAAGACTTTTTTAGAAAGGATGATTATATGCAGGATGGTTACTTAACAGTCAGTTTGATTGACTCAACAAATAACAGACCCATACAAAATGGGTCAATTAATATCTACTCAGTTTCAGATGATGTAAGTAAAGCAAGCACTTCCATGTATCAAAATTTATTAACAAATGAGTCTGGTCAAGTATTAGATTTAGTACTTCCAGCTCCTGATAAGGAGTATTCACTAGATCCTACTAATACAATAAGACCTTACAGCCAGTACATTATAGAGGCAGTAGTGGATGGATATGAAACTGTCGTGATAGATGGTGCTCAATTATTTGCTACAATCGAAGCTAGGCAGGATATTACTATGATTCCAAGAACCAGAAGTAAACTTTCTTACTCAAGACAAAATGAATTAATATTCCCTATAGATGAACATACTCTATACGGAATATTTCCTCCTAAGATACCTGAGAGCAGTTTAAAACCTCTTCCACCTCCAACTGGATTTGTAGTACTAGATAATCCAGTAGTACCAGAGTTTATAGTAGTTCATGATGGGCTTCCAGAAAATACTTCTGCCGAAAACTACTGGATACCGTTTAAAGATTATATAAAAAATGTAGCTTCTTGTGAAATTTATTCAACTTGGCCTGAGCAGACGATTTATGCAAATGTTATAGCTATAATTTCATTTACTTTAAACAGAGTCTTCACAGAGTGGTATAGAAACAAAGGATACACTTTTACGATTACTACTTCTACTGCTTTTGATCATAAATTTGTTTATAAAAGAAACATATTTGATACAATAAGCGTCGTTGTAGACGATATCTTTAATACCTTCATTAGAAGACCTCCTACTTCTAGACAGCCTCTTCTTGCTCAGTATTGCGATGGACAAAGAACACAATGCCCAAATCAGATGACACAATGGGGAAGTAAGTCTCTAGGAGATCAAGGTTACAGTTGGGAAAACATACTTAGGAATTTTTATGGAAACGAACTAAGCTTTGATCAAGCTCCAGTTGTAACAGGCGTTCCTGTATCTTTTCCAGGTTATACTCTTCAAATTGGATCTTCAGGTAGATATGTTAGAACTATTCAAAACCAAATAAATGCAATTGCCAATAACTATCCAGCTATACCTAAGGTTCAAGAAGATGGTATTTTTGGTAATAACACTGCTGAATCTGTAAAAGTATTTCAAGGAATCTTCGGACTCCCTCAAAATGGTGTTGTAGACTTTAAAACTTGGTATGAAATCTCTAGGCTATATGTAGCTGTAACTAAAATAGCTTCTTTAAATCCTACGATATAGAAAAAGGTATGATATCCAAACTCTTGGGTATCATACCTTTTTTACTATTTAAACAAATCTACATACTCCTTTTTTACAATCGGCATTAATATATCGCTATTTATAGTAAATTCAGGTATTCCTGCAGCGTATGGAGCTATATCATATAGGTCGAAATATAGCACTATGTTATTTCCATAAAAATAGTATTTTTGGTTTTCTTTTATAGTATTAAACTGATAAATTCCTACGTTTTCTTTATTCTCACTCTCTAAAGATTTTATTTGAGATTTTATTTCGTTATTTATTATTTCTTTATAATTGCTTTGCTCTAAAAATAGATCCGACAGCTCTAAAAATTTCCCACTTCTAATATCTATATTATATGCAATATCATCATAAAATCCATGAGCTCCTCCACTGTATTTATAATACCTCATCTTTAAGCTCAAAATAGAATCTGTATTTTTTTCTACTTCAAAATCCGTATTTGCTTCAAATTTTACTCCATCTAAATTATTATTTACAAAATTATCTTTTGCTTCCTTATAGTTTTTTTCAAAAAATAAATTTACATCGCCTTTAATTTTATCATTTATAGTTTTTTCAACATTTTTATTTTCATTTACAATATTAGGTATATTTAATACACTATTGATATATTTATCAGTTTTATCTATTCTCTCATTATTTACTATACTCTTAGAACTATTGCTATCGGATGAATTTTGCCCTTTATTATCCTCTCTAACAACATAATTTGACTCAATTATATTTCCTGTTGTCTTATTTGTTTCCAACTTAAGTTGTTTATTTGTATAAACAACTACAGTAACTGTAATAATAAAAAATCCAATTAAAAAAATAAATTCATGTAGTTTTCTGCCTCTCTTACTTTTTTTATAAATCATATCAAACCTCCAAATACAGATAGTATTTGCTTTATGTTTGAATTATATTTATAAAATAAAAAAACTATTGGCAGTATCGAGAAAACTAGTTCTAATTTTTATAAATTAATATTATTTCAATCTTTATTGGCGATTTCTCATTAATTTATATAGCGGTTTTTTTAAATTATAGTAAACCGATTAATATATTATTAATTTGTTATTTAAATTTTTTGATATCTTTTCTACAAACCTTCTAACTTTAAAATCAAAACAAATTTATATGTGTTATAATATCTTCAAAATAGAATTTCAAGGAGAGGTTATTATGAGTAAATATAAAATTGCAGTTTGTCAGATGAAAACCACAGACGATAAAGAACAAAATATAGAACATGCTATAGACATGGTAAATATTGCCTCGAAAAAAGGAGCAGAATTAATAATTCTTCCAGAAATGTTTAATTGTCCTTATGAAAATAAGTATTTTCCCAATTTTGCAGAAGAATATCCAGGTGAAACTACTCAATCTCTGTCAAATGTAGCGAAAAAAAACCATATTTACTTAGTCGCAGGAAGTATACCAGAATTATCTTCAGGCAAAATATACAATACTTGTTACATATATAATAGAAACGGTGAATTAATAGGAAGACACAGAAAAATACATTTATTTGATATTGATGTAAAAGATAAAGTCTACTTTAAAGAATCCGATACCCTTTCAGCTGGAAATAAAGTCACAGTTGTCGACACCGACCTTGGAAAAATAGGTATAGCCATATGCTATGATATTAGATTTCCCGAACTATCAAGAATGATGGCTCTAGAGGGAGCCGAAATAATAATATTGCCAGCTGCATTTAATATGACTACTGGTCCTGCCCATTGGGAGTTATCAGTAAGGATGAGAGCTATAGATAATCAAGTTTTCTTCGTAGGTGCAGCTCCTGCTAGAAATAATGAGGCATCTTACACTGCATATGGCAACTCTAGAATTTCTGACCCTTGGGGAGATATTATTGCTTCGGCTGATGAAAGAGAATGTATCTTATACGCAGATATTGATAGAACAATGATAGGCTGTATTCGTGAACAACTGCCTTTACTTAAACATCGAAGAACAGATCTTTATTAAAACTATAAAGAAACTAGTCTTATAAGTAATTTTCAATATTAGCCTAGTTTCTTTCTATTTTATGTTTATTTTTTTATCTTTTATTCATTGTTAATTTTTATATTATTATTTTCATCCTCAACGTATGAATCCTTTGACACGCAATTTTTTTTTGAGGTCAATCGTAACATACTATTACTGAATACTATCCCCCCAGTCAACAGTATACCTTGGACAAAGGATGTGAATATTGCAAATAAAACTCCTTTCCAATTTGGTATACTAAGCGTAGAAAATAGATATAACCCACTTAGCAGAACTGATATAATCAATAAAATTATGTTTACTTTGTCTGGTTTCAGCTTTTCTGCAATTAAAAATTTCCCTAAAATATAAAGTACCGGTAGCAGTACAAGTAATTCACTTCTTATATATTTATTTATTAATGTAATAAAATCAGGCATAAAAAAATCACCTCCTTTAAATACACATGAATTCATAGTTATATTTTATTCAAAGTGAAGTGACTTTGTTCTTTAATTAATATTTATATATTTTAATTTCTATTTTATATCCTCGTAAGTATAAATTGACAGTTTCCTTCTATATTTATATCACCAGTGTTAGCAGGTATAAAAAGACTGTCCCCTTTTGTAAAATCTATTGAGACATTATCATTTACAACTCTTCCATCTCCTTCAAGTATAATAACAGAATTAAAACTAGCTTTGTCTACATTTATAAGACACTCTGATAATACGTCATACTTGAACACTGTAAAGTATTTACATGAAGATAACTTCCTCTTTGTGTAGTTTTTAAACTTCTCAAATTTATCTACAATATTAATATGTTCATCAGTTTTTTCTAACTTTACAACATCAATAGCTTTATCTATATGTAGCTCTCTGGTATTTCCATTCTTGTCTACTCTTCCAAAATCGTATATTCTATAAGTTTTGTTTGAATTCTGTTGTATCTCACAGATTACGATTCCTGAGCCTATAGCGTGTATAGTGCCCGCTTCAATAAAAAATACATCACCCTTTTTTATAGATATCTTATTTAAGACTTCCAAAACAGTATTGTTTTCTATTCTCTGCTTAAATTCGTCTTTAGATATATCTCTGTTTACCCCATAGTATAAAAATGAATCCTCTTCACAATCCATAACATACCATAGTTCAGTTTTACCGTGCTCTTTCTCTACTCTCAGTGCATATTCATCATCGGGATGAACTTGAACAGATAAAGAAGTCTTTGCATCTATAAATTTGATTAAAACAGGAAAGTCGTCAAATTGATCACAATTTGTACCTAAGCTTTCTCTACCTATTTTATTCAAATAGTCACCAAACTTAAGTCCTTCGTAAGTCCCACTTGCCACTATACTCTGCCCATCTTTGTGATTTGATAACTCCCAACTCTCAGCGACTTTATCTAAATCCACTTTTTTATTGTATAATTCTTTAAGTTTAGTTCCTCCCCATAGATAGTTCTGAAAGGCAGGTTTTAACTTTACTATCTCCATTATAAAATGTCCTCCACATCTGTTTACTAACTTGTTTATCTAAAATAAGATCTATACTGTATTTTAAGCTCGCTCTTTGGAAATAAAGTTTCGTATAGATTTATAAAATAATCATCAGTCATACTCGCAATATAATCTACAACTACTTCATCAGGTTTTACTTCTAAGTCACCTGTTATATTTTTTTTATAAAAATCTTTTAACTTAGGATGGTTTACATGGTGTCTATATATATAAGAATTGTAATCCTTACTTACTATATCTTCTATAAATTTATCATACAAGTCAAACAACATATGCCTTATAGTTTCATTATAAACGTCATCGATTTTAGGGTTTCTATATATTACTTTATTATTCTCATTTCTTAAAGCTATAAAATCACTGTATACTTTATCATCAATCTTTAAATAATTTTTTCCAAAGCTATTTTTCACTATATTAGATACCATCTTTTTTATAATATCTCTATTATCTTTTCCGAGTATTCCGCTGTGATCAAAATCCTCATCTGTTCTAAGCTTTGCTCTTATGGCATCCTGTCTATCTCTTCCTACATAAGCTACCATATCGCTAATCCTAACCACACAACCTTCAAGTGTAGCAGGTCTCATTTTATTTACAGCATTTTTATCTAAATAACACATCTCAATTCTTCTATTTAATTCTTCAAAATTATATATCTTTGATGATTCGAAATGTGAAAAATCTTTATCTCCATTGTGACATAAGATTCCATCAAGTGTCTGAAGTGTCAAATTGCTATTTGTTATATCCTGTAATACTCTAACACTATGCACATTATGCGTGAAGTATCTGCCAGTATTTTTGAAGAATTTTTCATTTAAAAACTCTTCTCCTTTATGTCCAAATGGCGTGTGCCCTATATCGTGACCAAGTGATATAGCTTCTATCAAATCTATATTTAAATTGAGCGCCTGACCAATTGTTCTCGCAATTCTAGACACAAGCTGGACATGTAGACTTCTTCGAGTTATGTCGTCATTTAAATAAAATGAAAATACTTGTGTTTTATCAGAGTATCTATTATAAAATAAATTATGAAGTATCTTATCAGTGTCAATTACAAAACTCGATCTGATTAAATCAGACTTGCTTCTCATCTTGTCACTTCTAAATGCTTCACTATCCTTTGTTGCAAATTTATTTAAATTTTCATTTTTCTTTTCAATTTGTTGTTTAAGTAATTCTTGTTGAGATGGATCTAATTGAAAATAATTTTCCATATTATCACAACTCCCAGTGTTTATTATAAACTTATTCTCATTTAATTAATATAAAAATTACTTATTTTCTATTCAAATTTTTTAGTATTATATTATTATAACATATGAAAGAGAGCGAATCTAATTTAAATCCACTCTCTTTTATATAAATTCTAAATCATTTTATTTTATTGTGTTGTTTGAAGCTACTTTTTAAAGTTTTCAATAATAAGTGGCTGTATCTGAGTCTTGTCAAATGCTAGTTCTATAGTCTCTACAAGCTTATCTAAGTTTGCAGTCATACTACTAGGCTTCGAAACAGGGTTATCTTGACCAAATGGAACAAAATAAATATGCTCTGTATTTATAAGCTTCATTATATTTATTCCATTCATCCCAAGAGCATCGTTAGTACATGGCGCTATAACGAGAGAATTCTTATTTCTAAGTGTTGCTTTTGCTGCCATTAAAACTGCTGTGTCCGTTATTCCATAAGCGAGTTTCGCCATAGAGTTACCCGTCATAGGTGCTACTACCATCATATCAAGCGGCATTATAGGTCCGAAAATCTCAGCCTCATCTATAGAATATATAACATCGTTTCCAGTTATACTTTTCAACTCTCCCAAAAATTCATCTCTATCGTGAAATCTAGAACTGCTGTTGTACACAATATCTGTAACTATTGGATATACTTTCGCATTTAGTTCTACTAGTGTTCTCATAGGTTCTAAAATTTCTTTTATTGTACAAAATGATCCTGTTATACCAAACCCTATTTTTTTTCCTGTAAGCATGACTTCACCTTCCTATAAATATTTTTAGCTAGTATATCTCCCGCAAACTTAACTGCACATTTGCTTGGAATACTTGATAGCATTACAAAGTTTTCACTTATACTCTCTACAAACTCCACATCAAATCCATGAGGCTTAGAAGATATATCTATTATTAGAGATTCTTTGAATTTTTCTATATGATCTCTTTCTAACACCTTATTTGGTACAGTATTTACAATTACATCAAAGGAGTAATTGTAGATATCTTCAATATATACTGGTTTTACTCCACTTCCTATAGCCCTAGCTTCTTTAATCTCATTCCTAACTAAAGCATATACATTTGCATTCAATCCGCTTAATCTTTTACACAAGTCTTGACCACATACCCCATAGCCAATAACCAGTATTTTACTGTCAAATACTGGCATCTTGGTATTTTGAATAATATGTGAAATTACTCCTTCTGATGTAGGAATCGCATTCATATGGGTTACACTCTTATCTTCCATCAAAGGCAAATAATCTAAATTGTAAATCTCGCTCATTTTATCCAAAAATTTATTTCTAACTCCTGAGAATAACAATGTATTTTTGCTCAATGATTCAAAGAATCTGTTGTTGTATTTTTCGTTGTCAATATCTTCTTTAAATGGAAATAATATAAAATCTAGATCTTGAATATTATTAGTACCAATATCAATTATTACTTCGTGTTCTTTTAAATATGAACTCACATAATCATATCTATCATCATCTTTAATGATCAGCCCTCTCAGATTGAACACCTCCCACTTTCTTAAGTATAATGTTATTTTATGCTTCTTAGACCTTTCTGTGATTAAACAAAATTGTGAATTAATAAAATAATATGTATGCTATAATGTGTTTATTATATCTTCGAGGTGATAAGATGCAGATAAGCCGATTATTTCAAATTGTGTACATACTATTAGACAGAAAGACCATCACTGCAAAAGAACTAGCTGATCGTTTTGAAGTGTCTGTTAGAACTATATATAGAGATATAAATACTCTCGGTACTGCTGGTATTCCTATATATACTAGCCAAGGTAGAGGTGGAGGAATTAGTATTTTAGACGACTATGTACTCAATAAATCTCTACTCTCAGATGATGAGCAAAAAGAAATCTTAATAGGACTTCAAAGCCTTAAAGTTGCTAACTATCCAGATATAAAAACACTAGATAAAAAACTTGGAGCCTTATTTAGTAAAAATAAGCAAAGCTGGATTGAGGTAGATTTTTCTCATTGGGGAAGTGGAAATGAGGAAAAAGATAAATTTCAAACATTAAAGAACTCAGTGTTAAACAAAAACACTGTAGGGTTTAGCTATTCCAACTCAAATGGAGAGCAAACTACTCGTCAAATAGAACCTCTAAAGCTTATATTTAAGAACAAGTCCTGGTATGTGAGTGGATTTTGCCTACTAAAAAATCAGTTTAGAATATTTAAAATTTCTAGAATATCAAATTTAAATTCTACAGAAATATTCTTTGACCGGGATTTACCAGATGACTTAGATCTAATCAAAGAAAAATCTGTGGGTTATAAAGCCTCAAATATAGTACTAAAATTTTCAAATCACATTTCTTACAGGGTCTACGATGAATTTAATATAAATGATATAGAAATAGATGCTGATGGAAATCTTATAGTATCATTATCATACCCACAAGATGAATGGCTTTATGGATATATACTTTCCTTTGGTTTTTATGTAGAGGTGATTGAACCACAAGGGTTAAGAGATGTTATTTCATATAAGATATCTAAAATGATGAATATTTATAATTAATGTAATATATAGTATTTTTATTATCAATGACTCTGATACAAGATCATACCTTTTCATAACAAATTTAAAAGACGCTCTACAGTGATAATTAATCACAGTTTGAGCGCCTCTTAGATTTTTTTATTTTTTAATACCATTTTTAAGTCTTTTTTAATTCTATTTTTTAATTCTATCTTTTAATGTAACTTTTATTGTATCTCCGGGTTGTTTACCTATCTTCTCCCTTATATCCTTTCTGATGCCAATTATATGGCATGGCGTTTTCATTCTGACTAAACTACCATCATAAGGTTCTCCGTCAAATGTAGCATGAACAGGGACTCTTCCCTTTCCAAATTCTTCTTTCACATCGAAAGGTATTTCTATATAGGCACCATTTATATCAGGAACCTTTTTTATAACTGCTTCAAATTTATATATTTTATCCATTTTGACTCCACGATTTAATTATAGTTTATTTTCCTTTATTCTATCTTTTGTCCTTTTAATAAAACTCCCCGACATAATTCCCATAAAATTAAATATAAAGTAAAGTACCCCATAGTATGCAGCTGAACTATTGTAGTATATAAATATTGTCGGAAAGAATAGTATTGCTAAAACTAGTAGATACATCAAGCTAAAACCATTTCTATATCCAAAAACCATGCTTATTATAATACATGCAATTGGATTTACAAGCACTAAAAACGTAAAAAGTAGCTCTTTTGAATAGTTGAATTTTGCTATCAGCGGCAATACATAAAACAACACTGCAAATATTATTGCATATATAGTTATATTATTTTTTGCTTTATTCAATTTCTACACTCCTTTTAGAGTAATACTCTTATTTTAAGTCTATCTAAGATTAATATACACCAATTTACTTAATTTGCAAAGAATTGTATATTTTTAGGAATTTTTCTAATTATACTATAGAATTTTCCCTTAATCAACACAATTTATATAATTACATCAATTTGAAAGAATAAAGATATATAGTATAATGTATTGGTATCTTAAGAAATTATTAAGATTTTCATAAACTTTAATTAAAACTCTAAATAAAGGGTTTTGATATGATTAACTTATCAAATTTCTGAGTTAAAAGAAATTAATATTAGGAGGAATCATGAGCGTAAATATTTTAGTAGTAGACGATGAAAAAGAAATAGCCGATTTGATTGAATTGTACTTAAAAAATGAAAACTACAATATATATAAGTTTTATAGTGCAAAAGAAGCACTAAACTGTGTCCATACTGTCGACTTAGATTTAGCAGTAATCGATGTCATGATGCCAGAAATAGATGGGTTTGAGCTCTGCCAAAAAATCAGGCAAACACATAACTTTCCTGTGATAATGCTTACTGCAAAGGTAGAGGATATAGATAAAATAACGGGCCTTACACTTGGTGCAGATGATTATATAACCAAGCCGTTTAATCCATTAGAAGTAGTTGCACGTGTTAAAGCTCAACTTAGGAGATTTACTAGATACAACGAAGGATCACAGGTTCAAAAAGATGTTATAGATTTTGCGGGACTTGTTATGAATAAAAATACATATAAATGCAGTCTAAACGAAAAAGAATTATCCCTTACTCCCACTGAATTTTCAATTCTGTGGATCCTCTCTGAAAATATAGGAAATGTAGTTAGCTCTGAAGAATTATTTGAAAAAGTATGGGGAGAAAAATATTTCAGCAATAACAATAATACAGTTATGGTTCACATTAGGCATATACGTGAAAAGATGAACGACACTGTGAGTGAACATAAATTTATTAAGACAGTTTGGGGTGTTGGTTATAAAATTGAAAAGTGATATTTCAAAATTAAAGAATAAGATATTTTTACATATTTTATTTGTAACAATCGTAATCAGTATTATAGGACTCTTTATTATACTATCAATGATGAATGGAGTTTTTGCAAACTTCATTATATCAGTCTTAGAAAATATCTTTGGAATGGACTCTAGAAATTCGTATTACTTTTATACCTATGTTATTAGAGGCAACAAAAGTTTTCTTCTTGTTTCCACATTTATAATTATTCTACTTATAGGATTTTATTTTGCACTTTCTAGATTAACAACCTACTTCAATCAAACAATTGAAGGCGTAGATAAACTTCTTGATGAATCCCATGAATCGATCAAGCTATCACCTGAGTTAGAATTTATGGAAAAAAAACTAAATGCAGTTAAAATGATACTTCGAGAGAGAAATGAACAAGCCCAAGAGAGCGAGCAGAGAAAAAACGATCTCGTTGTTTATTTAGCACACGATATAAAAACACCCCTAACTTCTGTTATAGGATATCTTACACTTCTAAGCGAAGCCTATGATATGCCACTTGAACAGAGGCGTAAATACACCGATATAGCACTGAACAAATCCTTTAAATTAGAAGATCTAATAAATGAATTCTTTGAGATCACTAGATTTAACCTTCAGAATATAGATCTCGAAAAAGAAGAAGTTAACTTATCATTTATGATAAAACAATTATCAGATGAATTCTACCCAACATTTGAATCTAAGGGTATTTCGTGCACAGTTTTAAGCGATGGAGATATATATTTAAAGTGCGATGCAAATAAACTTGCAAGAGTATTTAACAATATACTAAAAAATGCACTTTCTTATAGTTACAGCAACAGTGAAATCAAAATAATAGAAAAAAATTTTGGAGACTATGTTGATATCACATTCCAAAATAAAGGAAAAAAGATACCTGAACATCAGTTAAACTCTATCTTCGAAAAATTCTATAGATTAGACTCAGCCCGCTCTACAAATACTGGTGGCTCAGGTCTGGGCCTTGCTATTGCTAAAGAAATCGTAGAACTACACGGTGGAAAAATATTTGCCAACAGCAATGATGAATTTACTAGTTTTACTATTCAACTTCCTTTGTTATAGCAAGTAAGAAAAATTAATCTACACATTAAAATCGTATCGATAAGTTATCGATACGATTTTATTGCGTAGATTGCAGTATAGCCCTCCTCATTTACGTAAATTGCTTAAACATATACTCCAAACTTGATATAAATATATATTACATTCCTTATTATCTTCATTCAACTAGCTATTTTAAAATTTAAGGTTATCTTAAGATTTAAATAAGTTTACATTAATAATTTACTAAGTTCGAATTAAAATATCGCTCTTTTATATGTAGTTAAATAGAGTTATGAAGAATTACATAACCGAGGAGAGTGCAAATTATGTTTAAAGAAAGAAATAATAAAAAATTAAAACCAATGAGTATATTTATACCAACTATAATTTTTCCTACAATTTTACTCTGCATTACTTTATTCACCGTGTACAACACAGGTAAATATCAAAACTGGAACAATAGTAATACTTCGCTTACTAGCTCACTTATATTTAATAAATCAAGCGATAAAAACAACTCTGTAATACCTATAATTAGAAACTTGAACAGTGAAAATGCTATTTTAGTAGAAAATAGTAGCGGTAAAATTATTGTTCAAAAAAATAAAGATGCTAAATGCTACGCCGCATCTCTAACAAAGATAATGACTACTATTGTAGCAATAGAAAACTTAAATGATTTAAATGTGGAAATCCCAATGAAAAGAAGTATATTCGAATCTCTGAAAAATTCAAATGCCTCTATGGCTGGTTTTTTACCTGATGAAAAGGTGAAAGCAAAAGATGCGCTTTATGGAATAATGCTTCCATCAGGAGCCGAATCATCATTAGGAGTTGCAGAGTATATATCAGGTTCTGAGGATAAATTTGTAGACCTTATGAACAAAAAAGCAAGAGAGCTTGGAATGAAAAATACACACTATTCAAATACAATCGGCTTACATAACTCCGATCACTACACAACTGCCTACGACTTATCTATCTTGCTGGATTACGCGCTTGAAAATGATATTTTTAAATCTATATTTACAACAGATAGATATTCCACATCCCCTACAAATTTAAATTCTGCTGGAATAACATTTAGAAGCACTACCTTTGATAAAATAGATAACGAAAACTTTGGTAAGGGAAAAGTCATTGGTGGTAAAACTGGATTTACAGATAAGGCAGGTCTTTGCTTAGCAAGTCTGCTTGAAAAAAATGGTAAAGAGTACATTTTAATAACTACCGGTGCAGAAAAAACTAACAACGAATCTTCTTCTAATATAATTGATGCTTTTAATATATACGATACTTATTTTCACTAATTCTAGAACAAATTTAGATATTTATATATACAATAACTATATAAAACTATATTATTTATGTTAAGTATTGCCTATTAATTATTAGATCAAAAACAATTCTATGTTTTGAGAAAGGAGTTTTTAATGAGTAATAACTATCAAATCAGAACATTTAAAGAAGAGGATTTAAAATACGGGTTAAATTTAGCTTGGAATGTTTTTCTAGAATTTGTAGCTCCTGACTATACATATGAAGGGATCGATAACTTTAAACAGTTTATCGATTATAATTCTATGTTAGAACTTTACAAGAATAAAACTATGAATTTTTGGGGGTGCTTTGACGGAGATGAGATTGTCGGCGTGATGGCGACTAGAAATACAAATCATATTGCTCTTCTATTTGTGAATAAAAGCTATCATAATCAGTACATTGCTGCTAATTTATTTTCCAAACTTACAATGTACCTAAAAGACTTTGCTTTAGTAAATAAGATTACTGTAAATGCTTCACCATATGCAATAAACTTTTATCGCAAATTAGGTTTTTTGGATCTCGATAATGAAACAAATGCAAATGGAATGAAATTTACTCCAATGGAATATTTTATCAATTAATTTCCTTAATTAAAGACAAAAAATTAACTCTAGAGAATAAGAAACAACTTATTTATCTCTAGAGTTTTTATTTTTTTATTTCGATATACTTATTATTTCATATTAAATCCTCAAAATTCAATCTAATTCATTAACTTTATAAATTAACCTATAAAAACTCACCGTATCTTCTTATATAAACTTTCTTTAATATGGTTACTAAAATCATATAAGAAGCTATTATTAATCCAAGCCAAGAGAAATAATAAATAGGAAGTGCTGCCATACCTAAACTGGCACCTAGGCTAGTATACGGTAAAATTGTTCCAACTGCTATTCCTATAGAAGTGAATACAGTAACAGCTAACGATGCCCTGCTTTGTACAAATGGTAATTTTGGAGTTCTAATCATATGAATTACTAATGTTTGACTCCATAGAGATTCAACAAACCATCCTGCATGGAATAATGCAATAAACATTGTTTTGTCTACTCCAGCATCACCATAAAAACCTCCAAGTGCAATCGGACACACTACAAAGAACATAACGATATAAGTTACGATATCAAACACTGAACTTGTAGGGCCTATCCAAACCATAAACTTACCTATTGAAGAAGCATCCCACTTTCTAGGTTCTTTGATATAGTCTTCGTCTACATTATCCCATGGCATCGAAACACATGATATATCATAAATTAGATTTAATACTAAAAGTTGGATAGGAAGCATTGGTAAAAATGGTAAGAATGCACTTGCTACCAAAACTGAGAACATATTTCCAAAGTTTGAACTAGCAGTCATTTTAATATATTTTATTATATTGGCAAAAGTCTTTCTTCCTTCTTTAACTCCCTCTTCAAGCACCATTAGATCCTTTTCTAGAAGTATAATATCTGCGGACTCTTTTGCTATATCAACTGCTGTATCTACTGAAATTCCTACGTCTGATTCTTTCATCGCAGCAGCATCATTGATACCATCGCCCATAAATCCTACTGTATGACCATTTTTTCTTAGAATATTGACTATACGTACTTTTTGCATAGGAGAAAGTTTTGCAAAAACAGTTGTATTTTCTACTACTTTAGATAATTCACCATCATTCATGTTGTCAATATCAGAACCTAATAATAAATTATCTACTTCAAGGCCTACTTGCTTACATATAGATCTTGTAACTGCATCATTATCTCCAGTAAGGACTTTAACGCCCACTCCATAATCATTAAGTGCAATTATTGCATCTTTAGTAGTTTCTTTTGGCGGATCTAAAAATGCTAAATACCCCATTAATACCATGTTTGATTCATCACTTACAGAAAACAGACCTTCTGTAGACGGATTTGTCTTTTGAGCTATAGCTATAACTCTCATTCCATTGCTATTTAATTCTTCTACAGTATTTAGAATTTCATTTTTTATTTCTTTAGACAACTCAACTACTTCGCCTTTATACTCTGCCCACTCACTAATACTAAGCATTTCTTCAACAGCGCCTTTTGTAATCATTTGAGTTTTGTCGTTTTTGTCTTTAATAACTACGCTCATACGTCTTCTATCGAAATCAAATGGAATCTCATCTACTTTTTCATAGTCCCTAGTTAAGTCAGGGAACCCAATATCTTCTGTATGATTTAATATTGCTATATCCATAAGATTTTTTAAACCAGTCTGATAATAACTATTTAGAAATCCATGACGCAGTATTCTGTCATTGCTATTCCCGTGTATATCTAAATGGTACTCTAGAACTACCTTATCTTGCGTAAGAGTTCCCGTTTTATCTGTACAAAGTACATCCATGGCGCCGAAATTTTGAATTGAATTTAAATTTTTAATAACAGTCTTCTTCTTTGACATTTTTACTGCACCTTTTGCAAGGTTTGTAGTCACGATCATAGGTAACATCTCTGGAGTTAGACCTACAGCGATTGACAACGCAAATAAAAATGCCTCCATCCAATCTCCCTTTGTAAATCCATTTACAAAGAAAACTATTGGAACCATACACGACATAAATCTAATTAGAAGCCATGAAACTGAGTTTACACCTTTTTCAAAGCTAGTTTCAGTTTTTACTCCAACTATTGACTTAGCCATAGATCCAAATACAGTGCCATTTCCTACAGAAACTACAACTGCACTTGCTGAACCGCTTATTACATTACTCCCCATAAAAGCTAAATTGTTGCTTTCAAGGTGATTTAAAATTGTATCATCTACTGCATTAGGTAATTTTTCTAGTGCCTCGCTCTCACCTGTTAGAGCTGATTGACTTATAAACAAATCTTTTGCTTTAATTATACGAACATCAGCTGGTATCATGTCGCCTGCTGATAAATGTACTATATCACCTACGACTACTTCACTTAGCGGAATCTCCTTTGCTCCCATACCTTTACGCTCAATATTGGCAGTTATCTTTACCATTGCCTTTAGCTTTTCAGCTTCATTTCCAGAACGCATCTCTTGCATGAATCTCAAAACACCGCTTATTGTAACCATAGTTAGCACGATAATCACTGCAGTATAATCTTTATCTCCTGGTGCAGCGATCAAAACATCTGTAATAAATGAAATAACTGAAAGTACTAATAGTACTATTGTGAATGGATTTATAAATGCCTCTACTAATCTTTTGAAAATAGATTCTTTTTCATCGTGATCGATCGTATTTTCACCATATTTGTCGCGTATATCTTCTACTAAAGTCTCATCTAATCCATCAAATGAGGTGTTAAACTCGTTTAAGATTGTATCTACATCTTTTCTTGCTATATCTAATAATCTATCTGTTGATATTAATTTTTCTTCTTTTTTTAAATTTCTTCTAGTCATTATTTTATACCTCCTCGTTATATTCTTTCCAAAACCACCTGGATGTATAACGACACAAAATAAGAAAGAAGTAATTCCTATTAATTATTTAATTTTATATAAAAAACATTAGGCGGAAAAATGAACCGTGGAATAACATCAGTTTCATCAATCCCTTTACTTCGACCATCAAATTTTATGCCTTTGCTACTTTCAGGGTCCATTTTGTTCACCTCCATAAATTAAAATATCTATATAAACCCCTAAGGGGATAAATTAAGATAACTAAAAAATCCCTCGCCAAAGCAAAAGCAGTGACAAGGGATAAAAGTCCGCATTAAATATAAGACTGAAAAATTACAGTCTATCACCGTTCAAGCTTTAGCTTCGCAGGGCAATGAAATTGCATTAGATTATGCCTTGTTTATCGACATAATCTGCTAACCATCTCATAGTGTCTCCACTATTTTGCGGCAGCAACCCGTATCCCTGCGGTAACCTCACCTACCGAGTTTATTTAGTTCTCTAGTATTTAGTATATGTATCTTTTTAAAATTTGTCAACCCAACGTATAATTTATTTATCACTTTATATTGTAAATTTTCGTCTTAAATTGTCTTATTTATACCTTTTAAGTTTAACAGTAAAAGTAGTCTTTTCAAATGCAACACTGTCGAGCATTATACTTCCGCTGATCATTTTTCTTGCTAGTTTATTACATATTTCTTACATTCGCAATATCTAAATATCCTATACCTATTAAATCATCCCTATAACATATAAATACACACAACTATACCATCATTTAAAAAAACAAAAAGAGGCTAAAGTCAAAAGTAAGTTTCTAAAACTTTTGATTCAGCCTCATTATATTAATTTTATGTTGACCATTATCTCAAAACATACTATATTACTCTATACAAGATTTTACAAACTCTATTGAGTGCTGGGATCTATCAGCAGTTTCTCCAATTGATAGACCCTGTTTCAAAAATCGCCTAACAACACTTGCCATACTCTCTCCAACCTCTATGATATGCCAATCCAGATCGTAAAACCTTACTACTCTTTGTCCCCAATCGTAGCTCTTTACATCGTGTAAAAAAGTTATATCAGGATATTTTTTCAAACGATTAATAAACCCCTCTAAATCCTCAGTTTCAAAGTAAAGTTCAAAATTATTTGTCTTATATTTAATCTCCTCTTTATTCAAACCAACTAACCAGTCAAAATCTTGTTGAAGTGATAGTCCACAATCGAATCCTATATTTATGCCGAAATCAAATCCAACTTTCAAACCAAATAAGTCTTCATAAAACTTTCTCGAAACATTTATATCTTTTACTGAAATAAGCGAACCTGAAAACTTCATATTTACTCCCCCTAAATAAAAATTTTATCATTAGAAACATAAAATAATAATTACAAACTCTTACTCAAATTTTTTCTCGCCCAAACTTTGCACTGCTCAATTCTCTTTCCATCATCACCTTGCTCTTTGTCGTAAGAGAATTGCTCAAGTAGACCACATGCAAAGTCACTACATTCTCCACAGTAGTCAAGTTTCTTACCTTCACAGCAAGATTTTACTGGACAGACATCCCCCCAAAATGGTTTATCAATATTTACACAACCATTACATCCGGCCTGTTCTTTATGACCACATTCACTACATAAGATACCACATCTAGATTCTATCATATTTATCCCCCTCTGATCTTTTAAGTCATTTGTATATTTTTTTAATTATAATAAATTTAAATAACTGCAAGATTATATATCTATATTAAACTAATATTTAAATTCTTCATTGTAAAAATCGGACATATTTTTTAAAAAAGACTTTGGAGTCACTCCGCATATTGCCTTAAAGTCCCTGATAAAGTGTGATTGATCATAAAATCCTAATATCTGTGCATTATCCGATAGATTATAATTAGTCGCTTTAAGAAAATTGATTGTATTGTTTATTCTTACCAACCTCAAAAACATCTTTGTGCTCATTCCTATATATTCATTAAAAAGTCTGTTCAACTGCCTTTCACTTATGTATTCAGCAGATGCGAGATCTTTTATAGTTATAATTCCACTTGTATTTGAAGCTGTAATCAAAGAAGACTCAATAACTGAACTTGATTTACTGTTCTTTTCTATCGCTTCAATAAATATACTATTTAAAGAAGTTATTAAAATATCCATACTCTTAGAGTTTTCCAGTAAATAAATAATTTTTTTATACAAATCTTTATTTACGTCTTCTATTGATGTTTGGACATCGCAAAGTTCTGACTGTTTTATTCCAGTTAATGCATGTAATCCCCCTGGTAAAAATTCAATAAAAAATCTAACTATATCATCATTCATATCATTTTTCACTGTTACAATCTTTGTAGTCGCACCCCATAAAGTAATATTAAATTTATTTTTTTCATATGTGCACACTATGCAACCACTAGAGTCTGGGATTAAATTTAAATAACCTAGATCTAAATTTATTAAATTATTATCAGGTACACATATAGTGTAATGCGCTATGTACTTTCTTAGAATAGGATGAGGAAAAATATATGTGTAATTTTTATCTGCTTTTATTTTAACGTGTTCCTCTATTGAAACTCTGTTAAAATACATAAAATCCACCCCCTCAATCAACTCTAAAAATATTATTATACTAAATTTAATTATACAGTCGAAAATTAAAACTGTAAACTTACATCCCAATATGGTATTCTAATCATAATTATAAATAATCTTGGAGGTAAAAAATATTGATAAAAATAATATCCTTGCTAGAAAACGTTAGCAATTTTGATAATTTGAAATCAGAACATGGTTTATCTCTATACATAGAAAAAGATAATATAAAGTGTCTAATGGACACTGGCGGTTCTGATAAATTTCTAGAAAATGCTAAAGAGCTCGGTATCGATTTGACAGATTTAAACTGGGTTATAATTACACACAATCATTTAGATCATATAGGAGGTCTTGAATCACTTCTTGAATACAATAAAAATGTTAATGTAATTATAAAAAATGATGCTAAAGGCGCCTTCCATTTGAAAAAACTTTTTATTAATAAATACATCGGAATAGATATAAATATATTTGAAAAGTATAAAGATAGGATTATATTTTTTACAAAAGACTGTAAAATCTCAGATAACTTTTACTTAAGATCAGATACTATAAAAGATCCTTACTTTGTTTGCAAAGATAAATCTCTTATGGAGAGGAAGAAAGGTAAACTAGTACCCGATGAATTTAATCATGAACTATTTTTGACTATTGAGGAAGGCAATAAAGTAATTATAATAAGCGCTTGTAGTCATAGCGGAATAGTTAATATAGTAAACACTACACAGCTTTTGTACCCTAATAAAGAAATCTCCCATGTTGTAGGTGGGTTTCATATGATGGGATTTGGTATCAAACAATTAAACTGCGATAAAGAATATATACACGAAGTTGCAGACATACTTGATAAATCCTGTACTGAAAAAATTCTAACTTGTCATTGTACAGGAAAAAAAGCCTATAAAATAATGAAAGAGCAACTCGGAGATAAAATATCATACCTTTCTACTGGACAAAGCATCGTAATTAATTAATTTTTCTATGTCATTTTAA
The DNA here is from genome assembly GCF_017873185.1 of Metaclostridioides mangenotii. GTDB lineage: Bacteria > Bacillota > Clostridia > Peptostreptococcales > Peptostreptococcaceae > Metaclostridioides > Metaclostridioides mangenotii. Next base: position 200,745 of record NZ_JAGGJX010000003.1, on the reverse strand, counting down.
TATTATAAGGTTAATGATATATTAGATTAAAAATAGAAATAGGCCTGGCTCAAAAGTAGTTTTCTGATATTCTTAATATCTAGACAAATAGCAATCATACTTTTGAGACAGCCCATAGATTTATCTTTAATTTTCCTTTTCTAATTTTAATAAGAATTCTTTTACATCAAGGCCCCCACCGTATCCTACTAATTTTCCATTTGATCCAATTACACGATGGCATGGAATAAATATAGATATAGGATTTTTGTTGTTTGCCAGTCCTACAGCTCTGTATGCCTTTGGGCTGCCTACTTTTTCTGCTATATCTTTATAGCTACAAGTCTCTCCATATGGAATACTTTTTAAAGCTTCCCATACTTTTAGTTGAAATTCTGTTCCTTCTGGCTCTAGTGGTATGTCAAAGTTTTTTTTCGCTCCAGATAAATACTCTTTAAACTCATTAAAAGCTTTTTTTATTAGTTCTGTTTCCTCGATATTTTTGCCTTCTACGTCTATTTTATTCTTGAAGTACAGTTCTGTAATAGCTTTACCATTATCTGCAATAGCTAACTCACCAATCTCGGTTTCGTATATAAATATATTTTTCATAAACTCCTCCTAAAATGTCTTACTTAAACTTTCTTTATTTCTTTATTTCTTTATTTCTTTATTTAAAATTATATCAGTAAGTACATACGTTTGCTATACATAAAAGTAAATTTTCCATCTATTACCTGTAGAATATTTTTCACCTTATTGAATATAATAGAACATAAGTTCTGTTATTTGTGGTAAAATAATATATGAGGTGATTTTGTATGGATAGAATTATATTACATTCTGATATAAATAACTTTTATGCTAGCGTCGAGTGTTTATACAACCCCTCTATACGCAATAAGCCAGTAGCTGTTGGAAATAATTCAGATGCGACTTACGGAGTTGTTCTAGCAAAAAACTATTTAGCTAAAAAGTTTCAAATTAAAACTGGTGAATCTCTGTGGGAGGCAAAGCGAAAATGCCCTGAGCTTGTAATTGTACCTGCTAACTTTGACAGATATCTTAGATTTTCTAAAATGGCTATTGAGATTTACAATGAATTTACCAATCAAATAGAGCCTTTTGGACTAGACGAATGTTGGTTAGATGTTACTAATAGCCCATTTGGAGATGGCGAAACAATTGCAAACACTATTCGGGATAGAATAAAAAATGAACTTGGTGTAACAGTATCAATCGGTGTAAGTTTCAATAAGATTTTTGCAAAGCTAGGTAGCGACCTTAAAAAACCAGATGCCACAACTGTTATACATAAAGATAATTTTAAAAGTGAAATTTGGGAACTCAATGTTAAGGAACTCTTATGTGTAGGTAAATCAACACAGAATACATTAAAAAAATACAATATCTTATCCATAGGAGATCTCGCAAGCGCCTCTCCTCAGTTTATAAAGAGAGTGTTGGGTAAAAGAGGTGAAGAAATTTGGAGCTTTGCAAATGGTTATGATTCATCACCAGTTGCAGAACTAGACTCTAAGTCTCTTATCAAAAGTATAGGAAACTCTACAACTACTAAAAAAAATTTAGAAACTTATGAAGATGTGAAGATAATTCTTTATAAGCTAGTAGAAAGTGTAACCGAAAGACTTCGAAGACACGAATTTGTGTGCAGTACGATTCAAATAACTGTAAGAGATAATACACTCACTTCTTACGAAAGACAGGCAACTTTAGACATACCATGTTCATGCACAAATGAGATTTTTAATAAGGCTTTCGAGTTATTTAAAAGGCACCATAACCCTTTTATACCTGTAAGGAAACTTGGTGTTAGAGCATGTAATTTATCAAGCTCTAATATTACACAGCTTTCGTTTGATGATCAATTTGTAGATGTTCAAAAAAATGAAGAACTAGACAAAACAATGGATACCATAAGATATAGATTTGGCCACTTTGCTGTACAACGAGGCGTTTCACTTGTAGACACAGAACTTTCGAGTCTTAATCCAAAAGACGACCATAAAATCCATCCAATTGCTTGGACAAAATAAATTAAGTTGGCAAATGTCAATATATATTAGGAGTGCTTTATGAAAGAAAAAGTTTTTGTTGAAATAGTAGCGAAATATACTTATGAAGGTTCAATTCACCCATTAGCGATCTTATGGGATGATGGACGAGTATTTAAAATAGATAAGATCACAGATGTATGTAGAGCCGCATCTTTAAAATCTGGAGGTGTAGGAATAAGGTACACAATATCTGTGAAAAATAAACAGAGATACCTGTATTTAGACGAAGATCATTGGTTTATTGAGTCATAAGAGTTATAATTGTATCTATGTAATATTTATGTAGAATTAAGATTTATCTACTTTTAAAGTAAAGGAGAGATTACATTGAACTTCCAGATAAAAAAATTTGAGGATCTAACTGCTGATGAAATATATGAAATTTTAAGAATAAGAAGTGAAGTTTTTGTAGTAGAGCAAAATTGTGCTTTTCAGGACTGTGACAACGATGATCAAAACTCATACCATATTTTCACTGCCGAAAATGACAGAATAGTATCCTATCTACGAGTATTAAAAAAAGGTATATCTTATAATGAAATATCTATCGGTAGAGTCTTAGTCGCTAAAGATCACCGAGATAAAGGTGTTGCCAAGGAACTGTTGATAAAGGCTATAGAATTCATTGAAAATACTCTTAATGAATGTGAGATTAGAATTTCTGCACAAGAGTATTTAAAAGAATTCTATAGTAGCCTTGGATTTGAAATATCTTCTGACATGTACTTAGAGGACGAAATTCCTCACATAGAAATGTACTATAATAGCTCTAAATAAATATTATTTCGTAGTGCTTCTTCATCTTTTTTTGTAATACTAATGTAAATGATTATTTGTAGTGTTATTTCGACTACTGCTCTGCGATGACTCTGCATCTTAATCCTGTAAGGTCACTATCATCCAGCCACATAGTATATACAGTAAAGGGATCAGATCCTATTTTTCGTAAATTGGTTAAATTTTCGATAACATATACCCCTTTACTTTCACACAATCTATCAGCTGGTTGGTGTTCCTGACCTCTACGTATCCCCGAACAATCGATGCCGATAAAATTAATATTTTTATCAAGTAGATAATCTATTAATTTATGAGAAAGTTGAGGGTGATTGTTGAAATACTCTTTGCACCCATAATCAAATTTATCGATGTGAGATGTTCTAAAAATCACAAAAGAATTTTCTAAAATATTCGTTCCTTCAAGATCTTTTGGCTCAACCTCTCTATCATAGCAGATTTCTGACACATCTATTAAAACACCAATACTCTTAAAGTACTCTATCGGAATATCGCTCTTACAGTAAGTATCTAAATGAGTTCCAACGTGACCCGCTGCCCTTAATTTATTTTCCTGAGTTTCAACCCACTTCATAGCATCACTATCTTTTTCTAACTTTGTTGTCAAATCAATTATCATAATTACCCTCCTCTATTTCTATTCTTAAATATTCATTAAATTTTTCTAGAACATCTAAAGTTATATTTTTGTATTTATCCTCTATTTCTTTAAAAAATCTTTCGTCTGTTTTTTCCCACATACTATGAATTTTTTTATGCTGCAAGTATATATCTTTCCCTACCTCAGTCAATAAGAAATACCTTTCTTTCTTATTTTCAGGAATTTGAAAAACTCTAATAGCATCTTTATTTACAAGTTTTTTTATTATCTTACTTACTGCACTTTTTGTCATATTTAAATTTTCGGCTATTATAGTGACATTTACTGATTCAGATGCTCTGCCTATTGCATCTATAGTGTGAATTTCTGATAATGTATATCCCTCTATTATTCCTTTGCTTCTAAACTTACTAAGTACATCTTCTTTTTCATATACCTCTTTTAATACCTTAATTATTTTTTTATCAACATTCATAACTGACACCTCTTTTTAGTTTCCTAGGACACAATATTATTATATTACTTGTTTATCTATCTGTCAAATATAAATTTAAGCATTGGCATAATGCTTACTTTATCAATTCTTAAATTTAATTATATAATTAAAAATTCATATAAAAAAAAGCTACCTCAACTATTATGTTGAGGTAGCTTTTTTATTCATCTATTTTTCTAAAGATTTGTCTTCATCAGGATTAATTTCAACAAAATCCTTTTCTATACGAACAATATATTTGGCATTTACTTCGATATGATTTAGAAAAAGCAACAATCTTTCATACAGTGGTTTGGCTTCCTCACCGTACTTTTCATCCATGATTTCCCCAATCTCTTTAACTGTCCTATTGCCATCTATATTTAAAAATATAAAACTGGAATAAGCGTCTAGTTTAATATAAGTAACCTCAGGAATTTTAAATTGTAATTTTCTAAAAAATCTCTGTACCCAATGATCTTGTCTTTTTATTATTGTGACGATATTTTTTTCATCAACCTCGTATTCTAAATCATCTCTAATTTGATACACAAGGTTTAAAACCTCTTCATTACTCTTCATCGCTCTTCGCAGGCTTAGAATTCATGATAGGTATCGCTGTCAATATAACAAGGGCAGCAAGTAATATAAGCGCCATTCCGTTTCCAGCTGCAAATCCTGTTACTTCACCAAGAGTTATAACTCCTGTAACTTGTAGGATTATACCTATAAGACCTATTATAGATCCACCAGCAACTAATCCAGAAGATAAACTTACTCCGTTGGAAACTTTTGCTTCTTTTTCAGCGTCTGATTTAGACATTTTTTCAACTAGAACTCTTACTAAAGCACCTATTAATATTATAGATGTTGTTGATATTGGTAAGTAGAATCCAATAGCAACTGTCATTATTGGTAAGTTTAAGAAGTATAAAACTACCGCCATGAATATACCTATAAATATCATAACCCAAGGAAGATCCCCAGACATTATACCTGAAGTAAGTGTAGCCATTAAGTTAGCTTGTGGAAGACCGAATTGTGCGTCTGCTCCAGTTACAGCTAATTGATCTGAGTATTATCATTGTTCCTATAACAACTATAACACCAACTATAGCAGCGATAGCAAAATATTTTTGCATTTCACTTTTATCGCCACCAATTATATAAGTAACTTTTTGTGATTGTGAATATCCACCTGCAATGGCAATGGCAATAACTATTAATGTACCAAATAATAATAACGATTTATTGTCTTCTATACCAGTCCACTTCATTACAACGAATATCATAGTTACTATAACTAATGACGCTATTGTCATACCAGAAACAGGAAGGTTAGAAGTACCTATAGTACCAGTTAAACGTCCTGCAACTATTATGAATAGTAACATTAGAACTAATGAAGCTATAGTTCCTATAATCGCCATACCAATGTTTCCACCAGTAATCATAAATCCAGCAACAAATGATATAACAATACCAGCAAGTAGTATTATTATTTGTAAAGAACCTTTAGAGTCACCTTCACCACCTGTAGCTTTCATTGTTTCTTTTATTGAAGCAACTATAACAGGTATTAGCTTTATAGCACCTATAATTCCTCCAAAAAGCATCATTCCTGCGCCTATGTACTTAACATATGAACCTGCTATTGTACCAACTTCCATACCGTTTATAGCAACATCTGGAGCATTCCATACCATAGCACCAGGAGCAGCCATATCAGCAAAATAGCCGATTAATGGTGTAATACCAAAGTTAGCTAACATTGAACCTGCAAACATAGTAAGTGATATCTCTAAACCAACTATAAACCCTATACCAAGTAATAGCGGATTCACTTCTATATCCAACTTCCATTTGTAAGCTCTTGTTCCGACAAAACTAGCCATGTTGTTTACAAGACCTAAAACAGATCCAGTTAACACAGTAAGGACACCACCTATACCAAATCCAATTCCCATGTACTTAAGTGATTCTCCACCTGTGTCAGATGCAACTAAAGTTTCAGAAATAGCCATTGATTCTGGATACATTAAGTTTCCATGCTCTTCAATGATAAGGTAGTTGTGAACTAGTGCTGCTATACCTATACCAAATAGTACACCACCAACTCCTACTGCTAGACCTTCAAAAAACGTAATCTTACCACCAATTAGTAAAACCGCTGGCAACACGAATATCGCACCACTAGCAACTGATTCCCCAGCACTTGACATCCCTTGAATTAAGTTCTTACCTAAAATTCCTTTTTCTTTTGCAAAAACTCCAACTAATCCTGCACCAAGAATAGCACCTGGAATACCCGCTGCAACTGTTAACCCGGCTTTCATACCTGAATATGTAGTTGATGCAGCGAAAACTGCAGATAAGAGTATACCTATTAAGAGAACTGCTATATTCCCGCCTGTTCTCGATTTGTCGGTAACATAAGGTACATAATCTTTACCAGAAACGCCACCATATGCTCCCGTAGGCAATTTTTTCTTCATTTTTTTCACTCCTTTTTGGCTAATTATTATCCAATTAAATAATACCATAATTTCATGAAAGATTGGAGTACCCTTTTTTTAATTTTTAGTCTAACACCTTGATATAAGCTAGTTTGAGCTATTCAAGAAAATTTACATAATATTTTCAATTAAAAAAACATTATAATCCATCTTATAAATTCTCCAAAATGTCCAAAAAAGCATAATATTAGACATGGAAAATTTAATTAGGATTTGCCAAACAATCTTCCATATATGTTATTATGCCACTAATTTATTATTTAAAACAGTTTATTTATTTTATCAATAAAAAAACAAGAATAATTCGACTATACGTTAAAAAATTTAATTTAAATATCCTTATAATTAATTGCTAATTAATAATTCTTAAAAGTTGCCCTGACACTGTTAGCAAAAAGGATAGAGAGGTCAAATAATTATTATAAGGATTACTTTATATACAAAAATTATTTAACCACTCTACTAATGTTAAAAAAAATTAACTTTACATAAACATTATCAAACTAGCTGCCATAACAGCCATCCCTACAACCATCCCATATATAGAAAGATGATGTTCACCGTACTCCCTCGCAGAAGGCAAAAGCTCATCTATGGAAATGAAGACCATTATCCCTGCTACTCCTGCAAATATCACTCCAAATAAAACATCGTTCATAATTGGAAGTAATATCATAAACCCTATTATAGCCCCAACCGGCTCTGATAAACCCGACAAAAAGGAATATATAAATGCCTTCTTCTTACTACCAGTTGCATAGTATATTGGTACAGATACTGCAATACCCTCAGGTATATTATGTATCGCTATAGCCACTACTATCGGTATTGCAAGAGATGGCTCTTGTAGTGCCGAAACAAATGTTGCAAGTCCCTCTGGGAAGTTGTGAATCGCTATTGCTAAAGCTGTAAATACTCCAGTTCTCATAAGACGACTGTTGTTTATATTAGATTGTCCTTCTACATTATCATCTTTTGAGCCATCGAATATGTCTTGGCCTTTTTGATGCCCGTCTGCTTTTGCAATTTCTTTAGTTTTTAAATTTCCTAATTGATCCTCCGATTCTATTTTTATTAAAGTTTCCACTCGTTCAACTTCGTGCGGGTTATCTTCTGATGGTATCAATTTATCAATTAAAGCTATCAAAATCATACCTCCAAAGAATGCTAATACAGTTACAATAGTCCCATTTTTTAATCCTAAAGGAACTATCAACGTATTTTTTGCTTCTGTAAATATCTCGATCATAGAAACATATATCATAACTCCAGCAGAAAAACCAAGACTTACTGCAAGGAATTTTGTATTTGTCTTTTTAGCAAAGAATGCTATTGCACTTCCTATTCCCGTCGATAAACCAGCTATCAACGTCATCATAAACGCAAATAAAATATTTTGATCCATAAATTCCACCTACCTCTTTATACTATTGTCTAAATTTATTAGTTGTCTTTTTAGTTACAAAATTTAATCCAAGACTTTTAAAAGTCCGTTCATTTTCTATATACTATATTTAAATTATAATTTAATTGTAATCTATATTAAATATTATATCTAATAAAACTGCATTGATTTACAAGTATTCTATAATTTTTTATACTACATAACTAAATAATATACCAATGAATGTTTTACATAAATTAATTTTTTTAAATATAAGAAAAAAACTATTCATTAATTATTTACCCAAAACCGAGGTTCTTCAATCACAAACAATATATTTATATAGTAATTTAATTAATATTTTTTTAAAAATCTTATTTATATAAAGTAATTTTTTAATTCCACATAATTTTACTTCGTAATTGATATTGACTTTCATTTTCTATTTTGTTAAAATGAGTACTGACATAGGAGGAACTATAATGAATAAAAATATACTGCGATTGATTTCAAATAGAACCACATTAATAATTTTGCTTCTAATTCTATCAGTAGTATCTATAGGAATTGGGGTCGAAAATTTTAGTTTTCGCGGCTTAATCAAATACAATGAAAGTGATTTGTATCTGCTTATGATCAGTAGACTACCAAGATTAATAAGTATAATCATAACAGGGGCAACGCTTAGTATAGCTGGACTAATAATGCAGACTATAACTAATAATCACTTTGTATCACCATCTACAGCAGGTACAATGGAATGGTGTCGTCTCGGTATACTGATTTCAATTATAGTAGCAGGAAATGAAGCTAAGATATCTAAGATGTTAATCGCTTTTGCTGTTTCTCTGCTAGGAACTATGCTCTTTATGAATCTTTTGCAACGTATTACATATAAAAACGCTATCATGGTGCCTCTAATCGGTATTATGTTAGGGAGCGTTGTAAGTGCGATAACGGAGTTTCTTGCCTATAGATACGATGTAATTCAAAATATGTCTTCATGGCTTCAAGGAAGTTTTTCGCTGATCATAAAGGGTCGATATGAACTACTTTTTATAGGTATACCAGTGCTAATAATCGCATACACATATGCTGGTAAATTTACCATCGCAGGAATGGGTGAAAGTTTTTCTACAAATCTTGGACTAAATCATAAGTGGGTTGTAATGATTGGTCTAATTATTGTTGCATTTATAACTTCATTAGTTGTTATAACAGTTGGAAGTATTCCATTTGTAGGTTTGATAGTACCCAATATTGTAAGGCTTTATAAAGGAGATAATCTAAAGAATACTCTACTCGATACAGTTCTTATCGGTACATTATTTATTCTTATTTGCGACATCATAGGGCGTACACTTATATCGCCATATGAAATATCAATAAGCGTAGTAATTAGTATTCTCGGAAGTATCATATTTTTGGGAGTCTTATTTAAAAAGAAGGAGGCGCTATGATAATCAAAAGACAGTTTTTCAAAAAACACAGCAGAGATATAAAAATAATTTTACTTCTCTTTTTAGCAACGTTATGCGTAATGTCTTTTTACACTTTCTGGGGCCTAACTGAAAAAAATATAGGATATTATCTTCCAAGAAGAAGTTTAAAAATGTTGGCAATAATAGTTGTAAGTTACTGCGTAGGATATTCAACAGTAACATTCCAGACTATAACAGGTAACAGGATACTAACACCTAGTATTATAGGACTTGATTCATTATATTTATTTATACAAACTGTTATCGTTTTTTCTTTCGGATCGAAGCAACTTTCCATGATGACCGGATACCCAAATTTTATTCTGTCGATAGTATTTATGATAGGAAGTTCGTGTTTACTATTTTACTTCTTGTTTAGAGGTGAAAATAAAAATCTATATTTTTTAGTTCTAGCAGGTATGATAGTTGGAACTCTGTTTAGAGGTATGTCTACGTTTATGCAAGTACTTCTTGATCCAAACGAGTTTTCAGTGCTTCAAGGAAAGATGTTTGCATCTTTTAATAATATAAATCAGGACTTATTAGGTATTAGTTTGTTACTGATAATAATTATCATTATAATCACACTAAAGGATCTTAAAGAATACGATGTAATCGAACTTGGAGCCGATCATGCTATAAACTTAGGTATATCGTACAATAAAGCAGTACTAAAATCACTTATAATAACATCTATTTTGATATCAGTATCTACTGCTCTAGTTGGTCCGATAACATTTTTAGGAATATTGGTTGTAAGTTTATCACGTAGAATTGTAAAATCCTACCATCATAGCTTGCAGATAATTGCTGCAGTACTGATTGGATGCTTGTCGCTTTCTGTTGGTACATTAATTGTTGAAAAAGTGTTTCAATTTTCAATCCCGATAAGTGTAATAATAAACTTCTTCGGAGGAATATGCTTCATATATCTTTTATTAAAGGAGAGTAAAAAATGATAAAACTAAAAAATATATCTAAGCATTACGGTAAAAAAGAAGTTATAAATAACGTGAATCTTGAACTTCCTCAAAATAAATTGATAGCATTTATCGGTAGTAATGGAGCTGGTAAAAGTACATTGATCTCTATAATAAGCCGAACTCTCGCTAAAGATGCTGGAGAAGTATTTATAGATGACAAAGAACTTAAAGATTGGAACAACAGTGAATTATCTAAAAGACTATCGATACTGAGACAATCAAATCATTTAAATATCAGACTTACTGTTAGAGATTTAGTTAGCTTTGGACGCTACCCACACTCTCAAGGTAAATTAACAGAAGAGGACGAAAAATTTATTGATGATTCTCTAAACTATTTAGGACTTACAGATTTACAAGATAGATTCTTAGATGAGCTAAGTGGTGGACAAAGACAGATGGCGTATATAGCAATGGTTATTGCCCAAGATACAGACTACATATTCCTAGATGAACCGCTAAACAACTTAGACATGCTACACTCTGTTCAAATCATGAAAGTCCTTAAAAGACTTGTAAATGAATTAAATAAGACTGTCATGATCGTTATACATGATATAAATTTCGTATCTTGTTATGCAGATTATGTAATAGCAATGAAAAATGGACAAATTGTTCAAGATGGGGATACAAAAGATATTATGAATTCCCCAGTACTTAAAGAGATTTATGGAATGGATATAGACATTCAAAATATTGACGGCAAAAACATATGCCTATACTACAGCTAATATTTAGCTGAGTTTTGCAAATCTGTTGATAATGATAATTAATAGCATTTTGCTAATTAAAAATAAATTATAAAATAATTGGAGGAAATAACAATGAAAAAACTATTCTCGATGCTTTTAGTATTAACAATGACAGTAGTCATAGTAACAGGTTGTAGTCCAAAATCGGACAAAAAAGAAGAAAGTAAAAATGCAACGGAATCATCAGAAAGCGCTGGTGAAGTAGTATTTAAACACTCAAAAGGAGAAACAAAGGTTCCTAAAAACCCTAAAAAAGTTGTTGTTTTCGATATGGGTATATTAGATACAATGCAGGCACTTGATGTAGATGCAGATACTGCGGTACCATTAGATAGCCTACCAAAATATCTTTCAAGCTTTGAAAAATCAACAAATGTTGGTGGTATAAAAGAGCCAGATATGGAAGCAATCTTTGCATTCGAACCTGATGCAATATTTATATCAGGAAGACAAGAAGAATACTACGATAAATTATCTGACATAGCACCTACTGTATACATAGACTTAGATGCAGAAACTTATATGGATGACTTCAAGAAAAACACTACAGAAGTAGCTGAATTATTTGGAAAAGAAGATGATGCTAAAAACTACTTAGATAAAATAGATAAAAAGATCGAAAAAGTAAGCGCAATGGCTGAAAAATCAGACAAAAAATCTTTAATAATATTAACTAACGATGGAAGTTTAAGTGCTTACGGTAAAGGATCTCGTTTTGGAATAATCCATGATGTTCTTAACTTAAAAGCTGCTGACGAAAAAATAGAAGCCTCTACACATGGACAAGAAGTAAACTTTGAGTATGTATCTAAAATAAATCCTGATATGCTATTTGTAGTTGACCGTGCTGTTGTAACTGGTGGACAAATCAAGAGTTCTGATACTCTAAACAACGATCTAGTTAAAAACACAAACGCAGGTAAAAATGATAAGATTATAAACTTAGATCCTGAATTCTGGTACTTATCAGGCGGAGGTTTACTTTCAGTTGATGGTATGATAAACGAAGTTGAATCAGCTTTAAAGTAATTAATTAGATAATCCTAAAACTATATAAAACAGATTACGTTTAATATTAAGAGTGAAAAAAGTAAAATTTTTGTTATAGAATTTTGAAATATAAAGTTTTATATCATAAAATTTTCAAAGGTATTTTTCACTCTTTTTTTATTTATATTTTATTTCGTATTATATAAATAAACCACACTATCAATCCAAGAATGTACTTGCATTACAATATCATCAAAGCCAACCTTAAGGGGTGAATTATAACTGGAGTTACCAACGAATTCATTGCCTAGTAACGTATTTTCGAGTTTCTCAAAGCACTTATCTGATCCACCTCCTGAGTGGCATGCAAATAAAGCGATCTTCTTTCCTTTTAAATGATTTTTCGAAATGAACGACGCAATTGGAGATGAATAGCTACCTGCCCAAACAGGTGTCCCAATAAATATAGTGTCGTACTCATCTAAATCTATTTTTTCATTTAATAGCTTCGGATTCTCGTTTAGCATTACGCTTTTTCCACCTAAAAAAAATTTCATGAATCCCTTTTTAGGTATTTCTTTCTCCGGTCTTATCTCAAGTATATCGACATCTATCTTTTGCGATATAATACTTGCAATCAACTGTGTATTTCCTCCTAATGAATAATATACGACCAATGATTTCATTTTAATTTACCCCCAAAATTTTTATAGATAATGTAATGTTCTCTTCTATATTATCGGTTATTACATAATATTCCTTAATTTATTAAATTCAAAAATGTTTCTTAGAATTTAGTTTCTATTCTATAGTAAAATATACCAATCCGCCCCCAAGTAGAGTTGTTTCTACCCAAAGCCTTATATCAAAGTCTCTCTTCACACCTTCGTCAGATGCTGTTGCATAAACTGTCCCATTTTCATCTTCCCAAAGTTCAACCAATGTTACCCAGTGCCAATTGTACAGATTATCGACTCTACCATTTGATAGATTTAAAAAAGCTACTGGACAATTATTTTCTAGACCTTCCCTTATAAAATCGATAAATTCTTCAGCTGTAGGTCTTTTACAATCCAATCTACTTCGTACATTTAGCGAATGTCCCTTAATCTCGACTCCTCGTGAAGCTGCATACTTTTTAGATCCTTCAATAAAAAGAGATGTCGAATTTGTTCCTTTTGCTGTTGGAGTAACACAACTCCATAAATTTTCCATATGCTCTAAAAATGATACTTGCTCATATGGTGGTCTTAGATCACATAAATCTTTAGCTTTTGGATTTTGACTTGATATATAAGCAAATAAATTTGCAGCTGATGATGGACCACAACCGCTCTTTCGTTGCCATTCGCTTTTATACCAGTTTTGATTTGCTCCGTACTCTATTTTTCCATCTTTCGTTTTAATATTTAATATATCTTTGTTCATTTTGATTATTCACCTACTCTATGTATTGTTGTGTTTAATAATACAAATAATGAAATACTACCAGATTATTATCAGCATTATTCTGTAAAAAATTCAAAAAACTTTATATTCTAATATTAACCAAAGTAACCTTAAGTTACAATATACCCTAAGTGACGAATTTGTCAATAAATAACTAAGAAAACTGCCATCAATATTTGAAGTTATTTATATAAATATTGATGGCAGTAGGTGCTTCTATAAAATTTTTCTATTATGATTTTAATTTAAATTTACCTCAAGTTTCCAGTCAGAAATTTTCATAAAAAACATATTTTTTATATTTTTTATTCATTATTCACTATACACTATTCATTATTCAAATATTGATTTTACTTTCTTCAATTCTTCACGAATTTTAATTCCTTGAGGACAGTGCTTTTCACATTTCCCACACTCCACACAATTTGATGCCTTTTGTTTAGGCACAAGCAATTCATTATATAAAGTTTCTTCACCAAACATATGATGGTTATTGTACATAGTAAAGCAAAAAGGTATTTCTACACCTGAAGGGCATGGCATGCAGTAACCACAACCTGTGCAGTTTACTTTTATCTTTTCTTTAAATATAGCCTTCGCCTTGTTTACAATATTTACTTCGTCTTCAGTCAGTGATTTTTCTTTTGAATCGCCTGCTGTTACAAGATTTTCTTCAACTTGATCCATAGTGTTCATACCACTTAATACTACTGATACTTCAGGATGATTCCAAATCCATCTTAAAGCCCAATCTGCTGGAGTTCTTTTGTCTTCAGCACTATCAAAAATATTTTGTACATCTTCTGGCAGATTTACAGCAAGTTTTCCCCCTCTAAGAGGTTCCATAATAGTAATCCCTAATCCTTTTTTAGCTGCATATTCTAGCCCCTCTTTTCCAGCTTGAAACTCTTCATCCAAATAATTATACTGAATTTGGCAGAATGACCAATCGTAATAATCCACAATCTCTTTAAATAAATCTAACTTGTCATGAAATGAGAACCCTGCATATTTTATTCTTCCATCTCTTATTGCTTGATCTAAAAATTCATCAACACGTGCTTCTTTTAAAATCGGCCATACCTGACTATCAACAGCATGCACTAAATAGAAGTCAATTTGATCTACCTCCAACCTCTTTAGCTGATCGTTTAAATATTTATCCATATCTTCTCTTGTCTTTATCAACCAGCTTGGGAGTTTCGTAGCTATGTTCACCTTTTCTCTGTAACCACTTTTTAATACCTTTGCCAAGAAAGGTTCACTTTGACCACTGTCTTCCATTCCATTACCATGATAGGGATACGCAGTATCAATATAGTTAACTCCTCCGTCGATTGCACGATGAATTAACTTAGTCGCCTCATCCTTATCAATTTGGCTTGGATCACCTTCTGGCATAAGCGGAAGTCTCATACATCCAAAACCTAAAATAGATACCTTTTCATTGGTTTTTCCGAACTTTCTGTATAACATACAACCCCTCCTTTTACTGAAACTATAACATAAAATAAATTAAAACAGCTAATATAACATCAATAAAGTATATTTGGCTGTTTTAAAATCATTCCATAAGTTCATTTTTTCTGTATAAAGTACGAAATAAAAAACAGTATATAGATGTGAGTTAGGTAAAAATAGAAAGCATGGATTATAAATTTGTTCATATATAATAGTAGAAATGCCCATTGCTAACAATATCAAATGTGTTATTAGCAATGGGCATTTTAAAAAGTTTTATATCATCTTAATATTTCTTGATTTTTTATATATTTATTTTTGCATAAAGTATGAAATAAAAAATAGTATATAAATATGAGCTGGATAGAAGAAGTAGAAGAAATTACGCATTCCTCTTCCCTTTTCTCCATTGTAAAGTACAATTGGTATTGATGCTAAGCACATCATCCATTGATAATTCTCTGTAAATGGATTTCCTGTTCCTGTAAAGTACGCTAATAATGCAACAGTAACTAATGCACCTACCTGCATTCCCTTTCTACCATGGAATTTGTAAAAAAGAACTGCAAGAATTATAAATAGTGGACCACCTTCAACTATAATTGGTATCGGAACAATATTCATTAAAGTTGTAAATATTTTAAGGTATATAGAATTTGAACCAGTTGATGATAATGCTATTAATACTATTACACACATCAATATTGGTATTAGCATTAAAACAATAGATCCAAATATTTTAGATTTTTTCTTTTCATTCCATCCTTCGTTAAACATATCGATGGAATACATATAAAATACTCCTAAAAATAAAGTACCAAATATATTATTTATGACCATCATATTCCCAATTTGAAAATATTGATTGACTATATAGTTCCCGACATTCATGATCCAAAATCCCAAAAGCAATCTAAACATGTATTTCTTTTTATTTCTTGTATGAATATATCCTTCTGAACTTGTAAACAAGAAGATTGGCGCAACTAATCGTCCTAACCAATGAAACCATACTGGTGCACCTAAAAATGCAAAGAATTCCCCTATATGATCAAATACCATTAAAATAATACCGTATAATTTCAGCTGAAAACTAGTGATTCCTTTTTTTATGTCTTCCATTTCCTGACCTCCTACTAACTCATTATAAATATATAATATAGGATTTACAGAAAACGTGCCTTTTATTGATATTACATTTATATAACAAAAATGTAAGGAAAACGAATGCTCGTAAATTTTATATTTCTTTAATGTTTTTAATATAATTGCTAATATCTTTATCATAATCTGGATTTTGCAAAGTCTAAGATTATTTTATACATTTCATCTTCAGTTCTCAAATTCTCGTCTTATAATCATACAATTTTATCTATAGTTAATTTTCTTATAAAATATTAAATATTATTAATGTTAATTATTTTTAAGCATTCTTCTAATAGTAAATACTACTACACATGATATTAACAATAAAACAGCTGAAACTTTAAAAGTAAAAACAAAAAATGGTGGGAAAGCAGAATACATAGAACCTTTATATCCCCATACTGCGGCGGCGGCTGATAATACAACAATATTTAATAATATAAATCGAATTTTTGACGCATATTTTAACACTTCGTTTCCATTCATAATAACCACTCCCTATTTTAATTTGAAGCTTTGAACTTATATTTTCATTCTGTTTCTTATGATAAAATACAATACTATCACAATCAATTCAATTGTAATGAAAATTCCATATGCAACTATTGAATCAATTTGAACTATTCCATTTCTAAAGAAGACAAGCGCTATTCCTGTAAGTAGAATTGGTAATCCATTCTGCTGTACAGTGTTTTCACCAGTACCATAAAAAAGCGGCAAATTTAACTTTAACTCTATAAAAAAGAAAATTATACCTAATGATATAAATAACATTCCAACAATACCAATAATAATACCTACCATACAACCATCCCCCATTTTTTTAATACTTACCAAAAAGGTCAAACTGAATATTCAGTTTGACCTTTAATTATAAAATCTTAGATCAAACTTATGAGCACACATAATTATTTATTCTAAGTTTTTACTTGATTTCTTTCTTCTTTTCACACTCTCCGATAGAAGGTATTCAATTTGGCCATTGATTGATCTAAAATCATCTTCAGCCCAAACTGCTAACTCTTCCCATAGCTTTGGAGATAGTCGAAGAAGTACCTGTTTTTTATCTTTATCTTTGTTAGCCATCTAGGTCACCCTATCTACTATTCTATAGTTAATATATAGATCCACTATTTACAATTGGTTGCGCATCCTTACTTCCACAAAGTACTACCAATAAATTACTTACCATTGCAGCTTTACGCTCTTCATCTAAATCGACAACATTATTTTCATTTAGTTTTTCAAGAGCTATTTCTACCATTCCAACTGCACCTTCTACAATCATTTGTCTAGCATCTATTATTGCTGCTGCTTGTTGTCTCTGAAGCATTGCTGCTGCAATTTCTTGAGAATATGAAAGGTGTGTTATTCTAGCTTCCATAATTTCAAGACCTGCTATATCAACTTTTGATTGTATCTCTTCTTTTAATTTTTGTGCTATTTCTTGACTACTTCCACGAAGTGATTTTTCGTTATCATTTACATCAGCTGTATCATATGGATATAGACGAACTATATTTCTTAAAGCTGAATCACATTGTGTAGTTAAGAACTCTTTGTAATTATCAACATTAAATACTGCGTTTGCTGTATTTACAACTCTCCATATAACTACTATCCCTATGATTATTGGATTTCCTAATTGATCATTGATCTTTTGTTTATCATTGTTTAGAGTCATTGCCTTTAAAGATATTCTCTTACTTGGAATATATACTCCCTTGCTCACATTTCTACCGCCTTCTTCTGTATCTGCTGGTGGTGATATCGCTGTAGCGAAAGGATTCACAAAGTAGAAACCATCTTCACGTATACTTCCATAATACTTCCCAAATAACGAAAGCACCAATGCCTCATTTGGCTTTACTACTTTTAATCCAAAAAAGATGATT
This sequence comes from Metaclostridioides mangenotii, assembly GCF_017873185.1. Lineage (GTDB taxonomy): Bacteria > Bacillota > Clostridia > Peptostreptococcales > Peptostreptococcaceae > Metaclostridioides > Metaclostridioides mangenotii. The sequence goes on along the minus strand of NZ_JAGGJX010000003.1, from coordinate 182,757 downwards.
GGAGCAACTACAAATAGATATAAGAAAAGCAATACTGCTACACCTATCTTAAATGCATTTGGCTCTCCTGAAAGCATAAATACAATCCCTATTATATCTAAAACCATAAGAACGATATTCAGTAGTAGAATAGACATACCATTTTTTGATTTTGCTTTAAATTCTTTAAATTCTCTTTTTTCTACATTGGATAAATCATTCATAAATAACACCCCTTTTTGATTGTTTTTATATGTTTTTGATATTGTTTTGATATCATTATTATATTTCTAATTTTATCCAATGTCAATTACAAAATATCTTAATTTTGTAATTATTTCAGAGAAAGTCCATAGATTTCGCTCTTTTTACAAGGTTCTATGGAATTAATTTTTTTTATTATAAATTTTGAAGCCTCATTTCAGTCACGATTTTTCCATCGCTCATAAACATAATACACTCTGTCTGAGCTGACACCTTTGCATCATGAGTTATAAGCATAACTACAGTACCATCTGCGTTTATGTCGAAAAATATGTTCATGTTGCCGGAAGAATGATGTTGTCGAGGATATTCAGATTTTTCAGCAAAGTTGGCTGCTAAAAAAACTATAATGGGAAAATGCTTATATCTTATTGAAGTTTACAAAAAAACAGGATTTTGCTGATAAGCTGGTAAAAACCTGCCATCAAACAAAATCCTGCTTTTTCAATTATTAAAAACTTTAATATCTATTAGTTAACTTTAGTTTTTACACTCTTTATCCATTTAACAACTTCCATTTGGACTATTGATAACACTGACAATCCTAAAACTATAGCCCATTCTGATCCACTTAAAAAAGTAAGTTTAAAGGCTGATTGTAGTGCTGGAATTAAAAGTATACAAAGCATTAGCGCTCCCGAAACTACAAAAGATACAGAAAGCCATGGATTGCTTCCCTCTGCACGAACCCATATTGGTTCCGTATTAGATCTCTGATTTAATGCACGAAGCATCTGTGAAAACGCAAGTACACTAAACGCCATTGTCTGACCTGTAGTGTAACTTCCAAACTCAACACCTATCCAGAACGCTGCTATTGTAAGTATTGCCACAAATACACCTTGTGTTACAACTCTCGATATCAAATCTTTTTCAAACAATGTCCCAGACTTTACTGGTTTATGTTTCATTATATTTTTACTTGCTGGATCTACACCGAGTGCTAAAGCCGGCAATGTGGCAGTTGCAAGATTAACCCATAATATATGAACTGCTAAAAGCGGCGCATCCCAGTTAAGTATAGTTGCTACAAATAAAGTCGTAATCTCAGCAATATTCCCGGCAAGCAAGAACTGTATTACCTTTTGTATATTTCTATAAACTCTACGACCTTCTTTTATCGCATATGCAATAGTTGTAAAGCTGTCGTCAAGCAGTATCATATCCGATGCGTCTTTTGCAACATCGGTACCTGTTATACCCATAGATACTCCTATATCTGCTGATTTTAATGCAGGAGAGTCGTTTACGCCATCGCCGGTCATTGCTGCAACTTCACCTGTACGCTTTAATGACTGTATAATATTTAATTTATCTGCTGGTGAAACACGAGCAAAAACTGTAGTAGTTTTAACTGCTTTATCTAGCTCATCATCTGTCATACTATCTAGCTCTTCTCCGGATATAACAGTATCTCCCTCATTTAATATCTCAAGCTCTTTTGCTATTGCTATAGCAGTATCCTTGTGGTCACCAGTAATCATAATAGTACGAATGCCAGCTTTTCTACAAGTTTTAACTGATTGTGCAACTTCTTTTCTAGGTGGGTCTATCATTCCAACTGCACCTACAAATGTTAAATCAAACTCTATATTTTCATAATCTTCGTCTGGAACAGATACTATATCCTTTCTAGCGAATCCCAGAACACGAAGTGCGTCTTTAGACATATCTAAACACAACTTCTGTATGTTATTTTTATCCTTGTCTGTTATCTCACGTATACCGCTTGAAGTCAGTATCTGTGTACATAAAGGTAATATCTCATCTACAGCACCCTTTGTGTACACTGTGAATTTATCATCTATATCATTAACTGTGGACATACGCTTACGCTCGGAATCAAATGGCTGTTCAAATAATCTAGGATATTTATCTTCTAGAGTATCATGGTCAATACCAAATTCCTGAGACATATAGATTAGAGCACCTTCTGTCGGATCTCCAATAATCTCACCTTTTCTATCTGGGTCAAAACTTGCATTGTTACACAAAGCACCTGCGTATACAAGTTCTCTATATACATCTGGATGTTTATCCTTCGCATCAGAAATTAAAGTAGTTTTACTATCTTCAAAATCTCCATTTACTGCAATATGAGTTACTGTCATTTTATTTAAAGTAAGTGTGCCTGTTTTGTCACTACATATAACTGTAGTACTACCAAGAGTTTCAACTGCTGGCAATTTACGAATAAGTGCATTTTTCTTCGCCATACGTTGAACTCCAAGAGCCATTACTATTGTTGCAGTTGCTGGTAACCCCTCTGGAATTATTGATATAGCAAGAGATATCGCAACTAAAAATTGTGGCCCAAGAGGTCTGTTATATAATGCTCCTATGCCGAAAATCAGTATACACACTATAATCCCAACTATTGTAAGTGTTTTACCTACAGAGTTTAGTTTTCTCTTTAAAGGTGTATCAAAATCATCTTGATTTTCTAACAATCCAGCAATATTTCCAACTTCTGTATCCATTCCAGTTTCAGTAACAACACCAATCCCACGACCATACGTAACTATTGATGTCGTATACACCATGTTGTTACGGTCACCAAGGGCACTATTTTCTTCTAGTATCTCGTCTGACTCCTTTTCTGATGGAACAGATTCACCTGTCAACGATGCTTCCTGAACCTTTAAATTAACTGATTCAATCAACCTCATATCAGCAGGAATCATTGATCCATCCTCTAAAAACACAATATCACCTACAACTATTTCGTTTGCAGGTATGATGCTCTCCTCACCTTGTCGAAGAACTTGTGCATTTGGAGCACTTATACTTCTAAGAGCCTGTATTGACGACTCTGCTTTTTTCTCCTGTACAATACCGATCACTGCATTTAACACTACGATAGTCAAGATTACAAAAGCTTCTGTCCATTCCTTTAAAATAAAAGAAAATGCTGCTGCACCTATCAGTATTAAAACCATTGGATCTGTAATTTGCGACCACAACATCTGCCATATTTTTTTTGAAGGCTTCTGACGTAGTTCATTTGGTCCATTTTTTTCTAGCCTTTTAGCCGCCTCGGCATCGCTTAATCCTTCTTCTGAAGTTTGAAGAGATTTATAAACATCATCAATATTTTTTGAATGCCAAGGCATCCGTCCGTGACTTTCCATAATAGGAAGATCACTCCTTTCTTTTTTAGTTTAATTTATATAAGTCAAGACACAAAAAAGACATAGTGTTTTAGTTTTAAAAAACTACACAGATATGCCTTGTATATTCTTGATTCTTATTAAGTTTTAATGTATTTATGTTGAGACTCCTTTCAGAGTCGCTTTCATCGGAATCATCCATAATTTGTAAATCTACTCTCCTCATAAAATAATTAAAAACTATATAAATATTATAGCTCAATAAAATATGAAGTACAATAAGATATACAATAATTTAACGAATCCTTTACATTCGTTGTAATATCTATTTAATTATTTATGTATTTTCGAGCATCTTACAATGTTTAAATACAAATTATCACAAATAAGCCTATTAATCCATACTCCATATATAAAATCACTTAAATTCGTTATTTAATATACTTTTTTAATTTAAAATACCTAACCGTGATAAATTATCAAATGGCTAGGTATTTTAAATTAGTTATTTTAACTTCTCAATATATTCTTGTAATTTTTGAGCTTGAAGTCCTTCTACTTCTGCGTATGCTTTAAAGCAACTACTTAAATCTTTGTCTTCTATCTTATCGGCATACAGCATAAAATCTCTAACCTTTTCTTGAGTATCTAATAATGCCTTTTTCAGATAATCTTGTGTGTTCATTTCCATACAATCACCTCATATAACATATTTTTAATATTATCTCACTGTATGGAATTATTATTCACTAATATTAAAATCATTTAATCGCTAATTATTTTGTACGTTGAAATTTTTTGTATACTATCCATTTCGCCAAAACTGCGCAACACTATAACTTTTCTATTTGAACCGATTTTTAGACACCTCAACTTTCAAAATCGAATAAAATTTTACATTGATTAATATCCACATACTAACCCCTAGCATTTATTTTTATAAATCTTATATCTGCTACTGCATACGTTGATAAAGGCCTATAATCGCTATCATCACTATGAGCTGCAATCAATATATCATCCGCCGTATTAAAAAATCCAGTCTCAACAACTAAAAGTGTATGAGTGAATATAATCCCCGAATTAGACAATTGAATTACATCTCCAGGCTGTAACTCTGACATTGAAACTAGCTTCCCAAATGGACCTACACCTTTATTTGTCATTAAGAACCTATACAAAAATTCTACCCCAGTCCAAGCTGGTGCTCTATTATTTGCATTTATATAGTACCATCCATAATCTTTTGTAAAATTCATTTTAGCTCCACCTGCATATAAACATTGCGAAATAAAATTTGTACAATCGCCCCCTATACCAGCGAAATTTAAGTAAGCTGGATTCCTATTGAAAGCCCATCTATGTGCGTACGCTACTGCTTTTTCTCTATTATAAGCCATCTTTTACCTCCCAATTTTATCTATATATTATTAGGATATGTAACGCTTAGTAAAAAGTAACAGTTTATCAGCATGCCGTAACGTATCTCTATGATTCGTGATCTCAACTCATTGCCTTTAAATTACATTTTTTTAAGATATCTATATAGCTTATAGAATTTTATATGGAAGTAATTCATTGTTATAATTCTTCAAATTAACTGCTCTTGTATCAACAAATTTTATAGTCTCTCTAATATCGGAACCTCCTTAATAGTTGATTATTACCCCGCTGTTACTTCACTCATCCACATAGAATAATACTTTCCTTTATTCTTCATAAGTTTTTCATGACTTCCCTGCTCAAGTATTTTACCATCACCTACTACTAAAATATTATCAGCATTTTTTATTACTGAAAGATTGTGTGCGATAATAATTATAGTTTTATCTTCCTTAACTAGTTTAGATATCGCATCTTTTACATAAAGTTCATTCTCAATATCTAAAGATGCTGTAGCCTCGTCTAAAAGAAGTATTGGGCTATCTTTTAATATAGCTCTGGCTATTGAAATACGTTGTTTCTCTCCGCCAGATAATCTATTTCCATTTTCCCCTACAAATGTATCGTAGCCTTTTTCTAGATCTTTTATGAAATTGTTACAGTTAGATGCTTTACAAGCTTCTATTATTTCTATATCTGAGGCTGCAGGTTTCGCAAATTTTATATTATTTTTTATACTATCATTAAATAAGAAAACATCTTGATATACCATTGAAACACTCTCAAGTACTTTTTCAGAGTTTATATATTTAGTGCAAAATCCACCTATTTTTATATTTCCGCTATCTGCCTCATAATATTTTGAAATTAGATTGAGTATAGTAGACTTTCCTGATCCAGAATCACCTACAATAGCTGTTAATTCACCGTGTTTGGCTTTAAAGCTAACATTGTTTAATACTGGGTTGTTCTCAACATAACTGAACGAAACATTCTTAAATTCAATATCGTAGTTTTGGGGATCAAAGTTATTTTCAGAGTAATTATCTTCTTCTTGATGTGCCAAACTATCCATAGATTTTTTTGAAATCATAAGGTTTTTATATGTTGTTAAGTCTATAAAAAGTGTTCCCATTAATTGAGATATAAAAAACGATAGTATTACACAAATTATATACTCTGGTGAACCGAAATCATTGGCTAGCCATTTAGCTCCTCCGATTACAATCGTTAGCGGCATACTTAGATCCATTATAATTCTATAAAGATTCCCTACTGGTACAACTTTAGACTCGAATCTATAACTTATATCACTTATATCTTTTAACGATTTATTAATCTTATCATTTTTTACTCCACCTAGCCCGTAACTTCTAAATGTTTGAATTCCATTGATATATTCAACTAAATCACTTACATTGTCATCGAGTATATCCTTCTTCATCCCTCCGTATTTTGTTACAATTTTTGCTGATAGTACCATAAAAGGAATAATAAGCAATGCTAAAACTATATTTATAGAACCGATAATTGGATTTATAGTTGATAAAAATAACAGTGTAACTACTACTAAAGTTATATTTTTAGCTATTTCCCCAATTTTGTGGCCTAAAATATCTTCATAGTTATTCACATCGTTGGTTATTATGTTGATAAATTCTCCTGTTTTATACTTAGAGAAATTTATTAGTGGAAGATTTTTTATCTTTTTTCCTAAAAAAATTCTTATATTCCTTGCAGTTGAGGATCCACCAGTATGTCCTAATGTATAACCTATTGAATACAAAAGTAAACGTACTATAAATATTCCTGCTAATAGTATACATAAATTTGTCAACTTACTTATTTCAAAAGTATCTTTAAATAGAGAGTCTATAGTTAAAAATACTATTCCAAGTACGGAACCAGTAAGTAGACCTTCGATTACATTTAGTATTATCGAAACAGTTAGCTTTCTATCTCTTCTTATCCATACAGATTTTTCCATATTACACACCCGCCTTTACTGCGTACTCTATCGATCTTGTTTTATCGTATATTTCAAAAACTCTGCGATAGTAGTCATTAACTTTTAGAAGCTCATCATGTAATCCTATATCTGTGACAGTATTATTTTCAACAACCGCTACCCTATCACATTTCTTTACTATGTTTAACCTATGCGCAACTATAATTACCGTCTTACCTTTACATAAATTATCTATAGCTGTGTCTATGTCTCTTTGGTTCTCTGGGTCGGCTGCTGAAGTTGCCTCATCTAAAATAAGTATAGGGGCATTTTTTAATATGGCTCTTGCAATTGCTATTCTCTGTTTCTCGCCACCACTAAAACGCGAACCATATGCTCCAACTTTTGTACTATATCCTTCTGGTAAGCTTTCAATTACATCATGGATCTGCGCCTTTTTAGCTGCATCAATTACTTCTTCAATAGATGCATCTGTACCCATTTTAATATTATCGAAAATCGACTCTTTTGTAAGAAAAGTATTTTGGAATACTATTGATATATTATCTAATAAAGTTTCATAGTCCATATTTTTTATATCCTTGCCGCCTATTTTGATACTTCCTTTATCTATATCAAAAAATCTTGCGATAAGCTGTATTATTGTACTTTTACCCGCTCCAGATTTTCCGACTAGTGCTATTTTCTCACACTCATTAATTGTTAGATTAACATTCTCTAATATATTTGTTTTTTTATCATAAGAAAAACTTACATCCTTAAATTTGATTTCAGTATTTTTGGGAAATTCTGAACTACCCTTTTTATATGCAGGAATTTCAAGAATCTTACTTGCATTATTTACTCCATTTAACACTTTAGAAAAGCTTGAACCTAGTTCCATCAAAGGACGAAGCTCTGAAAGATAAAGACTTCCTACAAAAGCAAATAACATCAATCCTCCCGCACCTATTTGTCCATGATTGTACATTATCCCTCCTACTGGGATTATCAATGCTACACCACACTGTAAAATTATAACGAAAATCGCATATAAAGGTCCCATTTTATGTGCTACTTTTTTCCACAAACTCTGCTGCTCGTCTATTGCACCTTTATACTTTTTAAAAGAATCAGAACCCATATTGTAAGCTTTTATTAACTTCATACCATTTATATATTCAATCATTACTGAATTTAAATTTCCTATAACTCTATTGAGCTCATTCATTCTTTTATTTTCACCCTTAAACATTTTAAGTTGGATTAAAATTCCAATAGGCACTGGTATCAACGAGATTAGAGCTAGTTTTGGATTTACAGTACACAGATAAATAAATATAGCTATCGGTCCACTTAAATACATAAAAATTTCAGATAGATGGTGTGCTAAAAACAACTCCAACTTCTCTATATCTTCGCTAATTACTTTTTTAATTTCTCCAGAGTCTCTATCACTTAAATATCCCAAAGGTATCTTAGCCATATGATTTATGATCATACATCTCACTTTGTAAAGAGCATTGTATGCACCTTTATGTGAAGCTACTATACCTACCGCCATGAATACATATCTTACAATAATAGAAATCGCTAGTACAACACTATACTGAATTACCATATTCATCGAACCATGTTTATAAAACACAATTTCGATGATTTTATATATTGTGATATATGGGATTACTACCATAAGTCCGCTCACAAGGCCACAAAATATTGAAAAATATAACTTATATTTTTCTTTGCCAGCCCATTTAAATAAAACTAAAATAAGATTTTCCTTTTTCTTATCCATAAAATCTCCCTCCAATATTCTTTCGTAAATATAGGATACTTTATGGACAAATCATTATCTACTCCGTTAAACCGTAAATGCTCCATTTTGAAATACGATTTCACTTGATAGCTTATATCACTCTTTAATTATTATTATGTAAACAAAAAAAGTCAGGAAATACTCGTTTCCCGACCTTTGTGACTTTTATACTCCCCCTATTATCTTACCTTTTGCTACCTGCTAGATACTCTATATTCTGATGGAGTCATACCAAATTCAGATTTAAAAGCATTGGAGAATTTGCTATTATTTATATAACCAACTAAATTAGCAATGTCAGAAATACTTAAATCCTCTTTAACAAGCAATTCCTTTGATTTTTTCATTCTATAACTTTTTACATATGCGTAAATTGAGCTTTGGTAAATTTCTTTAAAGCCTTTTTGTAAATCTGTAGCATTAACTCCAACCATGTCAGATAGCTCTTTTATAGTTATATGAGAATCCATATTTGTAATTAGAATTCTCCTTGCTTCTTTTATTTTATCTACAAATGATTTAGGAAAATACGTTTTTTCTTTAGTTTTATAATCCGAATTACTTAAAATATAAAGTAATAATTCAACTACTTTTATTTTAAGAAACTTATCCTTAAACTTATCTGGAATCACATAAAGTTCTTTGAAAATATGCTCTAAACTTTGATTTCCGTGGTTTACTATACAAGTATCTGAATTAAATAACGAATTTATCATATTTTTAATTTCTTCTTCTGAAACACCAAGCATATTTCCGATACTCTTAGTTGCTTCATTCAAATAAAGCATTATTGTTAATCCCTTATAATGTTTAGTTGTAAAATCCGCTAGAACAACTCCTGTACTGTACCCGAAAATGGAGATATCTCCACCTCCCATATATACAATTTTGCTATTTGGAAGTTCACTTTCCAAACAACCCTCTAAGCAGTAGTTTATTTCTAAGGAATCTACACTTATCTTAAACTTTTCGCTAAGTGGTTTGTATATTTCAAAGTCATTATAAGTGAGTTCAACACCATTCATCACACTATAACTTTTTATAGTTCCACTTCCGAATTTATCCGAAATATTGTATACAACATGATCTCCCATGTGTTGCTTTGAATCAATAATATGCCTAAACATATTCATATCTTGGTCAAATTTTCTTATTGGTAATTCACCGCCTAACTTAATTTTTTTATGTGTATTATATCACAAACGTCCTTGTGTTATCTAATTACTTTAGTTTATAAAATCAACAAACTATACCTGATCGATCATCACTTTTCTATACATAATTGCACCTAACAAGTTTGATAAAAACCAACCGATTACTATTGACCAACTTATTCCTGTAAATCCCATTGATGTTTTAGCTAATACAAATGCTAATAACACTCTTATCCCTTGTGATACAACAGTTAATATTATTGAAACATTTACTGCTCCTATTCCACGGAAAAAACCATAAAACATAACTATGCAGCCGAGCAATACATAAAAAATACAAACAATACGAAGATAACCTACTCCAACTAATATGATATCTACTGACTCTTTCTTTACGAATATTGAAATTAAATCTGGTGCAAATATAAACACAACTATAGATATTATAAAAGAAATTATTGCTATTAGTTTTAAAATAACATAGAACCCTTCGCGAATTCTTTTTGTATTCCCTGCACCTTTATTTTGCGCTACATAAGTTGAGAACGCGTTGCTTAGATCTTGTAAAGGCCTATTTGCAAACTCATCAATCTTTGAACATGCCGCAAATGCTGCCATAATAGTAGTTCCAAATGTATTAATCAATCCCTGGATCATTAACATACCAAAACTAGATACAGATTGTTGCACTGCTGTTAAAACAGAGTAACTTAAAATTGTTTTAAATAGATCTCTACTAAATACAATATCATTTCTCTCGAAATTTAGAAATTTCATATGTTTTGCTGTGTAGATAGCACACCATATTGCAGCGAATCCCTGAGCAATAAATGTAGCTAATCCTACACCTACAACTCCCATATGAAATACTATAACGAATACTAAATCTAATATAATATTTAAAATACAAGAGACAATTAAAAAATACAATGGTGATTTTGAATCCCCGATAGATCTTAGCAAATAAGCACACACATTATAGAGTCCTGTAAATACGAGCCCTGATAATATAAATCTTAGATACTCTGCAGAATACGTAATAGTATCTATTGGCATCTGAAATAAGTTGATTATTTCATACATAAATACATTTGTTACAATGCTCAATACAATACTTATAGTTAGTATAAAGATAAAAGATGTAGATATAGCTTTTTTCATTTGATCATATTTTTTTGCTCCGTAGAGTTGAGAAAAAAATGCAGATGCCCCCATAGCTAATCCAATTAAAATGGATGTCATAAAACTCATAATTAAGAAACATGACCCTACTGCTGCAAACGCCTCTTTTCCAACGAATCGACCTACAACTATAGAGTCTACAACATTGTATATTTGTTGAAATAAATTTCCAATAAACATAGGAATAAAGAAACGTACAATTATTCCCATTGGCTTTCCTTTTGTCATATCAGTCTCCATAATATAAACCTCCCTTATTAAGAGATACACTCCTTCACTTCTGGCAATTTATATGCAATAGCCATTTCTCCAGTTATAGGATTTGTATATATGTCACAATCAATTTCATATACTGACTTTACAAGCTCTTTAGTTAATATTTTTTCTGGCTTTCCATGAGCTACTATTTCTCCGTTTTTTACCACATATAAAATATCACAGTATGTGGCCGCCATTGATAAGTCATGGAGGGCAGCTAGCACTCCTACTTTTAATGACTTAACAGTTGAAAATATCTGTAGTTGATATTTTATATCTAGATGATTTGTTGGCTCATCTAAAATTAGAAACTTAGGTTGTTGTGCTATAGCCCTAGCCAGTATTACCCTTTGTTTTTCTCCACCCGAAAGTGTTAAATAACTTCTATCTGAATATGCAGCTAAATCCACCTTCTCTAAGGCATCACATACAATCTCATGATCTTCTCTGCTATCTGCCTCCATAAGGTCTTTATGAGGCGTTCTCCCCATCATAACCATATCGTAAACAGAAAAGTCAAAGCTCATATCGTTAAACTGCCCAACAACTCCCAACTGTTTAGAAACTGACTTTGATTTCGATCTTAATATATCCCTTTCTCCGAGGAATACAGATCCCTTTTCAGGTTTAATTACTTTATATATACTTTTTAACAAAGTTGACTTTCCACATCCATTTGGTCCAATAATCCCCACAAACTTTCCATCATCAACATGTAATGAAATATCTTTTACAATTTTTGATCCTGATAAAGTCACAAATAGGTTCTCTACTTTTAAATTCAATTTACTTACCTCCAAACCCATAACTTTTCTTTACCAACATATACATAAATACAGGAGCTCCAAGCAGAGATGTTATAATACCGATTGGAAGTTCCCCATTTGGAATTATAGTCCTGGCAAATATATCTGCCCAGATCAAGAATATAGCTCCACATAGAATACTTATCGGCAATAATCTTTTGTTGTCAGATCCTACAATGCTTCTGATTATATGCGGTACTATTAATCCCACAAATCCAATGATCCCACAGCTACCAACTATAACTCCTGTCACTGCGACTGAAATTACCATATAAACTCTTCTGTACGCATTTAAATTTACACCCAGTGTTATCGCAGCTTCTTCTCCAATCATCATAGTATTCATTACTCTCGACTGGAATAAAAGTATAATTACCGCCAATGTTACAACAATTGCAACTATAGGTAGCTTCTCCCATTGTGCTGAACTTAAGCTTCCCATAGTCCAAAATGTCACAGAGCGAATACCTTCTGCATCGTTGGCAAAATAAACAATAAAACTTGAGATTGCATTGCATAGTGCATTTATCACAGTTCCAGTAAGAACTAATTTTACAGAGGACATCTTTCCGCCTACCCCTGCAAGACCCATTACTAAAATAGCAGCAATAAATGCACCAATAAATGCCCAAAATGCAACTCCAAATTGGCTAAAAACCCCTGCAGACCCAAAACCAATCATAATTGAAAATGTTGCTCCTAATGAAGCTCCAGATGATATTCCCAGTATATAAGGATCTGCTAATGGATTTTGCACTGAAGCCTGCATAACTACTCCACACAATGTAAGTCCGATTCCAGCAACCATTGCAAGTAAAACTCTAGGTAAACGGATTTGCCAGATAATATCTTCAAACATTTCTAACTGAGTTGAATTGCCAGTTAGTAAATCAGTAAATTTCTTAATTAATATTTTATAAGATTCTGCAATCGGAATAGATACTTGGCCAATTGATACTGAAATTATTATAGAAAGTACTAGTGTAATAACTAATGCAATAATGACTATTGTAAATGTTGAGCGTTTTTTTAAGATACTATCATAATTAATTTTATTGTCTTTCTCTGTACCTATTATTTGTGTCGATGACATATCTAATTTCCTCCAAACAACTCTGGATGAATAAACTCTGCAACATCTTTATATAAACCAGAGAGTTCAAGACTTCCACGTATTGCATTTGTATAATCTGCTACCATCACATTTCCCGTTTTTATTGCAGTAACATTTTGAAGTTTTTTGTTATAAATAAGCTTGTTTTTTATTTCCTCGCTATTTGAACCTTGAAATTCTGTAATAATTATTTTTTCTGGATTTGCAGCGATAATTGATTCAGTGGACATTTCCATATATGAATCCTTTGATAATTCTACATATTTTCCACCTGTATCCTCAATAACTTCATCGATGACACACCCTGAACGCGGATAATAATCATAATTTTCACGGCCAGCGCTCGCTACAAGTAAAACACTAGGTTTATTATATGCCTTCTTTGTAACTTCTTTAACTTTATCTATCCTTTCATTTTGTTCTTTTAAGTACTTGTTTGTCTCTCTCTCTATATTAAAAGTCTTTCCAAAGTTCTCGATATCTTTAATGTATTCATCGATACTTCGTCCGATAGTAAAATTCACCGCAGGAAGAGTTGGAATACCCCTCTCATTCCAAAATGAAATATCGCCTACTCTATCTTCTTTAAAAGATGAAGACATTGCATAAATAATATCAGGCTGTAAAGCGATTATAGATTCTACAGATGGCCATGATTTAGACATAACAGGCATTTTAGATATTTCATCTTCATACTTCGAGAAAGATTGATCTAGATATCCTACGCCTACAACTCTATCTTGAAGCCCAAATTCAATCATAAGTTCAGCCATTGCTTGTCCGACTATTACAACTTTCTTTGGCTCTTTATATATAGTTTGGGCTACCTCATTTCCTTCATTTGTATAAACATTGAGCTTTATAGGATAATTTTCTTTACTTTGCTTACTATTGTCTTCTTGTTGATGTACACCTATATTTTGATTTTCTTTGTTATCATTTTGCGAAGATTGTGAGCAACCTGGCAAAATTAAAATGAAAACAGCTCCTATAAATAGTGTCATGTACTTTTTAAACATTTTTACCTCCTTGAAATATTTAATTGATAATAATTTTCATTATCTTCTCAAGAACTATGATATCAAAGGAACATGTATGATCTATGTTGATACAGTCACCATTTATATTGAGAGAAAATCTTTTGAACCAAAATTGAATTTTAATTCAGTTTAATTTTTTAATGTATAAAATAAAGAAGTCAGGAAACGTATGCTTCCTGACTTCTTTGTTTTATATTATTTTTTCTACGCTAAAACACTTTGTCTATCGTACAATTTTGAATAAATCCCTTTATTATTTACAAGTTCTTTATGTGTACCCACCTCATCAATTACTCCATTATTTAAGACTACTATCTTATCCGCATTTTTAACAGTAGACAATCTATGAGCTATAATTAATGTAGTACGTCCTTCAGCTAATACTTCTAATGCCAATTGTATAGCTGCCTCTGTTTCCGAATCAAGTGCAGAAGTAGCCTCATCTAATATCAATATAGAAGGATTCTTTAGGAACATCCTTGCTATTGATAATCTTTGTTTTTGACCTCCTGATAATTTAACTCCTCTTTCACCAATAAAAGTATTCAAACCATCAGGCATAGCTAGTATTACATCTTCAAGTTGGGCTTGCCTTATCGCTTTCCAAATCTCATCTTTGGTTGCGTCTAATTTACCATAAGCTATATTTTCACGTATTGTCCCATCGAATAAAAATACATCCTGTTGTACAATACCAATATGGCTTCTTAATGAATTAACCGTCAAGTCTTTAGAATCAATTCCATCTAAATATATATTGCCTTCTTCCAAATCATAAAATCTAGGGAGAAGACTGCATAGCGACGATTTGCCTGATCCGGATGGTCCGACTAATGCTACAGTTTCGCCGGCATTAATTTTTAAATCGATATTGCTTAAAACATTTCTATCTGTATTATCATAGTTAAATGTAACATTTTTATATAAAATATCGCCTTTAACTTTATCAATAGTCTTTGCACCTGGTTTATCTTTTACATCTGGATTAGTTTCTAAAAGATTAATGAATCTTTTAAATCCTGCTACGCCTTTTGGATAGGTTTCAATAATAGATGCAATCTTTTGGATTGGAGATAAAAATACATTTGACAACATTACAAAAGAAACGAATTCACCATTACTCATTTCTCCGTTAAGTACAAACCAAGTTCCACATAGTAATACAAATATAGATACTAGTTTCATAAGTATAAAACTTATAGATGAGTTCCACGCCATAATTTTATATGTAACACACTTTGTTAAAAAGAAACTGTGGTTATTTTTTTGAAATTTATTTATTTCGTAATCTTCGTTAGTAAAAGCTTGAACTACACGCATTCCACTTACATTGTTTTCTACACGTGCATTGTAATTAGCTATTTCTTCATACATATGATCAAATGCAATCGCCATCTTCTTACTAAAGTATAAAGAAAGGTATATCATAAATGGAACAGTAATAAAGGTTATAACCGTCAACTTTAAGTTTATTGAAAGCATAATAGATAATGCACCTATAAGAGTCATCGCCGCAATAAACATATCTTCTGGTCCATGGTGCGCTAATTCCCCCATATCCATTAAATCGTTTGTCATCCTAGAAACTAAATGTCCAGTTTTATTATTATCAAAAAATCTAAAAGATAATCTCTGAACATGCTCAAAAAGCCCTTTTCTCATATCTGCTTCAATACTAATACCTAGCTTGTGCCCCCAATAGGTAACAATATAATGTAAAATCGAGCTCACAAAATATATACCTAATAAAACTATACATCCATAAAGGATATATGTCCAATTTCCTTTTGGCAATAGATCGTCTAACACGATACTTATTGCTAATGGGAAAACAAGCTCTAATAAAGCTGACAAAGTAGCACATGAGAAGTCTACAATAAATAGTTTTTTATAAGGCTTGTAATAGGAGAAAAACTTCTTCAATATATTCAATTAAAATTCACTCTCCTTATTTCTGTGTAACCATTTTTTATCAAATCATAAGTAATACAAACGGGGCGAAGAGTTCGAGGGTCTTTTACTATTTCAGCATCTATATTAAATGTTTTCTTAAGTACCGACCTATTCATAACCTCATCAGGAGTTCCGCTTGAAATAATTTCTCCACCTCGTATTGCAATCATATAGTCAGCAAAACGAGCTGCAAGATTTAAATCATGTATTACCATGACAATAGTACTTCCTTGCTTTTTATTTAAATCGTACAGTAATTCCAATACTTCTAATTGGTGAGATAAGTCTAAATAAGTAGTAGGCTCATCTAGTAAAATTATACCTGTCTGTTGTGCAAGAGCCATAGCTATCCAAACTCTTTGTCTCTGTCCTCCAGAAAGAGTCTCTACAGACCTATCAGCAAATTCCGAAATTTTTGTAGCGTCTAGTGCCCAAGATATAATTTTTTTATCTTCAGGTGTAAGACTTCCCAATCCTTTTTGATGTGGATATCTTCCATAAGCTACAAGCTCACCTACAGTAAGTCCGTTTGGCGATTGAGGCGACTGTGGTAAAACCGCCATTCTCTTCGCAATCTCTTTTGTAGATAGTTTTCTAATGTCATCACCATTTATATAAATCATTCCATTCTTTGGCTTCATAATGCGACCTAAAGACTTTAATATCGTAGATTTACCACAGCCATTAGGACCAATGATAGTGGTTATTTTGCCTTCTGGAATACCTGCATTTAAGTTTTCTACTATTACACTCTCATCATAAGCTATAGATAGATTTTTTGCTTCTATACTAATCATTTTTTTACCTACTTTCTATATATATGAACAATTATTATTCTGAACGAGCTAGAAGATATATGAAATAAGGAGTACTAAGAATTGTTATGATTATACCTGTAGGTATATCAGCCCCAAAACTTACAGTACGCGTTATTGTATCGGCTAAGATCATAACCAATGCGCCTATTAAAGCGCAACTTGGAAGAAGTACCTTGTGATTGGGACCTACAATCTTTCTCGCTATATGCGGGGAAATCAGTCCTACGAAGAACATAGATCCACCTAATGCTACACTTCCAGAAGCCAAAGCTACTGCTGCTATAGATAATCCTAAAAATTCTTTTTTTACTGGAACTCCAACTCCTGTAGCTAATTGATTCCCTAAATTAAGAATATTTAAAGTTTTCGCTTTATAAAAGGCATATAGACAAAATACAAATATCCACGGTAGTAAAATAACTATATATCTCCAATCATCTCCCCAAAGACTTCCAACTAACCACTTTTGTGCAAAGTTGAATTGATTGCGGTTTAATTTTAGTGTAATGAATAGAGACAGAGCTCCAAATCCAGTATTCATAGCAACACCTGTAAGAACAAGCCTTGTAGAGGAAATATCCGAATTTCGTTTATAAGATAACGCATAAATTAGTACGACGGCAATCATTCCACCAATAAACGACAGCACCGGTAAAGCAATGGCTGATGAAACCCCATTAACAGCGAATACTGATATATAAACAAGCATGAATAATCCTGAACCAGAACTAATTCCTAATATTCCCGGATCTGCCAGATCATTTTTAAACAAAGCTTGTAAAATGCAACCTGATGTTGCCATACCAATACCTACAAGTATTGATAAAACAATACGAGGTAGACGAAATTCGTAAACAATTAAGTTTTGTTTTGATGTACCATTACCAAGTACTACATTAAGTACTTCACTAGGATTTAGGTCCATCTTACCAACATTCATACTAACAATAGCTGATGAAAGTAAAGCTAAAAACAACATAAAAATCAGTATATTTTTTTTCATGACTGGATTTATTTTCATTCAAATGATCTCCTTTCCTTTCTTGATATATAAAGAAAGAAGGGCACTCCAATAATCGAAAACATTATTCCTAATGGAGTCTCATAAGGCTTATTGATTAACCTCCCAAATAAATCTGCACCTACCATAAATGCCGCTCCATATAAAGCTGATGCAGGTATTATATATCTATAATCAACCCCTACTAAGAAGCGCATCATATGAGGTATAATTAGCCCTACAAATCCTATAGGGCCTGCTATAGAAACAGATATCCCTGCTAGAATAAGCACTACTATAGATGCAACAGATTTAACAAATACAGTCTTCTGCCCTAATCCCTTTGCTACATCTTCGCCTAAACTCAATACAGTGATTGATGGGGAAAGCACGATCGATAATATTATACCAATTACAAACCACGGTAAAACTACTAATAGCTCTCCAAAAGAGACACTTGCAACGCCTCCTGATGACCAGTAGCTGAGTTGTTGACCGATATTATACTTAATTGCAATAAATGAACTCATCGCACTGAAAAGCATAGATATTGATATCCCTGATAGTACAAGCCTTTGTGGCGTCATTCCCCTCTTGCTCAATGAAGCTATGAAGTAAGTTATCCCTACCCCTAGCCCCGCTCCTGCAAATGAGAATAGACTAAGATTAGAGTACGAACCCCCTGGAAAAAAGGCTAAACTTATCGCTATCGCAAAAGCGGCACCTGAATTAACTCCCATCAAGCCCGAGTCGGCTAATGGGTTTCTAGTACTACCCTGCATTATCGCTCCTGCAACCGCCAAACTCGCTCCAACAATAATATCTCCAAAAGTACGAGGCACACGAAGTGTTCTAATAATTTGATGCTCTGTTACACTTGGATTAAATTTTATTATAGCTTCCCAAGCTGTTGCTATATCCATATTTGCTGCACCAAATGAAATAGATCCAGCTAAAAAGATAATTAGAAGTACTAATCCTATAGCCATAAATAATATAAAATCTACTTTACCTCTTTTTTGTGATTCTAAATTTTGTGTTTGCATTTCAATTCCTTCTTACATAATTATTTTATAAAACTTAAAATTATAAAAGATCTATCTATTAGTAGTGTCTAGAATAGCATCGAAATCATAAAAATCATACAAACTATAGTAGTTAGTTTTATTTTTTTTCCAATCAATTTGTATCTCCTCACCTTTATGAGTATTTTATGTATGACCTACATTTTTTTATCAAGATCAGATCTAATTATCTGTAGTAGCTAGAATAGCATCTACAAAATTATCAAGCTGCACATCCATAGAATATATATCTACATAGAAGTATAATTCTGCACTAGTCTTTATAACTTTTCCTTCTTTTACTGCTGTAATATTATTCCATATATCATTTTCTGTTAAAGTATCTTTCCCGCCCCATGTTGAATTAATTACATAATCTTCGCAGTACTCAGGTAAAGCCTCTAAAGATATCTCTCTGTACTGGTCCGCGTCTATTATCTCTTTTTCTATTACATCCGGTGCTTTAAGATCAAGGTAGTCATAAAATATTTCTCCACCTCTACCGTATTTATTACCATAAATCCATGTTTTACCAGAATGGCTTTCTAGCAGAGTAAATTTTTTATCCATTAATCCCGCTTTATTTAACTTTTCTTTGCTATCGTCCACTTTTTGTTTGAAATTCTCTAGTACTTTCTTAGCCTCATCTTGCTTTCCAACAACTTCACCTAAAAGAGTTACTCTCTCTTCTGTAGTAAATTCTCCAAAAGGAACAAGCACTGTTGGTGCAATTTTATTTAATTTTTCATAGTCTTCTTCACTTGTAACTATCAACAAATCTGGGTCAAGTGCCATTACTTCTTCAGGTTCCCATTTTTCAATTTCTTTGACACCCTTTAACTCATCTTTGAATGCTGTTTCTCCTTCTGCTTTTTCAGTTGCTATAGGCTTTATACCTAACGCAAGTAAATCACCTTGATAAAAATTAACGGCTATCCTTTTTGGATTAGCAGGAACTTCTATCTCACCTTTAACCGTTTTAATCGTTCTAGTTTTAGATTTTTCTTGTGTCTCTTTGTCGTTATTACTAGTATTAGAGCACCCAATTGCCAACATCGAAATCATAAAAATAGTACAAGCTATAGGAATAAATTTTAATTTTTTTATAGTCATCTTTTAACTCCTCATCTTTATATAAGTTTTATATATAAACCTTTTTTTATTTATTTCACCCAGATTTTTATTTGTTTGTCAATTTTAGAATATCATCTACAAAAATATCAAGCTGTGCATTCATAGAATAAATATCCATATAGTAGTATAGTTCTGCGCTAGTTGTTATAACTCTACCTTCTTTTACAGCTTTTATATTATTCCAAAGACCATTGTCTTTTAAATTATCTTCTTTAGCCCAAACCGATTTAATTATGTAATCACCACAGTATTCAGGTAAAGCTTCTAATGATAGCTCTATATATTGATCTTCTCCGTCTATTATATCTTTCTCTATCACATCTGGAGCTTTTAAATCTAGATAATCATAGAATATCTCTCCGCCTCTACCCCATCTATTACCGAACACCCATATTTTCCCTGAATTATTCTCTAACAAAGTAAAAGTTTTATCCATTACACCTGCTTTTTCTAACTTCTTTTTGCCATCTTCAATTTTCTTGTCAAAATCGCTGAGTACTTTCTTAGCCTCATCCTGCTTTCCAACTACCTCACCTATTAGGGTCAACCTCTCCTCTGCAGTAATTTCAGTGAAAGGAATAAAGATTGTAGGTGCTATCTTATGGAATTTTTTATAATCCTCTTCGCTTATTACTATTATTAAATCTGGATCAAGTGCCATCAATTCTTCAGGCTCCCATTTTTCAATTTTAGTAACATCTTTAAGTTCTTCTTCAAATGCAGTTTCTCCCTCCATAAAAGAACTTGCCATTGGTTTTACGCCCAATGCAAGTAGGTCCCCTTGAAAATAATTAATTATTATTCTTTTGGGATTTGCAGGTACTTCGATATCTCCTTTTACTGTTTGTACAATTCTGGTTTTAGAAGTATCATCCGATTTTTCATCGCTAATACTACTCTTAGAACAACCAATTGCCATTATAGAAAATACAAAAGCCATACACGTAACAATTAGTACTTTAAATTTTTTGATATTCATTTTTTCCTCTGTTTGTATATAAAATAAATTTATAATTAACCTTTGAATTATATTAGCTAGCTATAATCGATTCATGAGTATTATATCAATATGTTTTTTCAACTGTCAATAATTATCATTTGCATTTCATCAGGTTGTAATTCTAATCATTTCATTTAGAATCAAGTGTTTTCAATATTTTACAAGTAATTCAACTTTGATTATAGTGTAGTATTGGTACATAATTATACCGTTTTGGATCATTAGATATATTGTTTAAAAAATATTAATATGTTAACATGTGGATATAATTATATGATTCTTACACAATATTTTATGAAAGGGTTAGATTTATGAGTATAGATAAAAAAACAGCTGAATTGATCGAGGACTTTGCATTACGATTAAATTGCAAGAAATCTGAATACGGAAATGGAAGTGTATATAGATTTCCAAAAGAAAATGGAGATAGTTGGTTTGTAGAAGTAAATCCATATGATGGTTTAATATTTAGCGATGCTTATTTTGAGCTACTTAAACCATTCACTTATATTTACAATATTCCAGAAAATCATATATTGATGTGCTCTTTATATAGCGGAAATATAACTATTATTGAAAATGGGAAAAAAACAAGGCATCTATACCAAGGCATACATCTTTTTATCAATAGAGGTAAAGAATTTAAAATAATTATCGGTGCAGATGAACCTGTATGGTATACATTTACCCTGTTACAAGAAGATTTTATGTTGACAAATATGAACTACTTTTCACATTATTTATCCGTCAATTTAGCTATAAATCCAAATCATTACAACACACCTGAATTGCTTATGATCTTTGAACAGCTAAAATACGCCATTAGAAGATGTGATCTACCGTTTATTTACTATTTAGGTAAGATATATGAAATATTCTCAATAATTACACGAAACTTAACAAATGAAAATTTCTTGAATATATCTCGTCATAATCACTTAAGCTATCAAAACATGCAGTTTATATGGCTATTAAAAGAAGAAATAGATAAAAATATTCTAAATCCACCTACATTAGAAGAAATGAAAAGTATTACTGAGATGAGCGAGTCAAAACTTAGACGATGCTTTAAAGCAACTTATGGCAAAACAATTTACGAATACATTAGACATAAAAAAATGGAACAAGCTCTTAGATTTTTATCTCACGACGATATGAGTATACACAATATCTCAACAACTTTGGGATATGAAAGTGCAAGCAAGTTTTCTGCAGCATTTAAAAAAGTTTATGGTATTACACCTAGTTCATTTAGAAAATCCTTCGATTTATAATTAATTATATCTAAATACAACAAGGATTTTCTAAATATCTCTAGCTAACTTAATTGAATCCGTTTTGTATTGAAGAGGTGTTACATTAAATTCCTTCTTAAAAGCATAACAGAAATTACTCGGATTTGAATAACCCACATCCAAAGCTATTTCGCTAATAGTTTTATCTGTATCCAACAATAACATAGATGCTCGTTGTAAGCACATTTTTCTGTGATATCTAAAAATTGTATCACCATATATAGCTTTAAAACCTTTAACAATCTTATTTTTATTAATTGCTAGTTGCTTTGAAATTATATCTGTCGTTGGTAGTTCATATAAATTTTCCATTAAAATCTCTGGAATCTTTTTTATCTGACTAATCTCAAATACATCCAACTGCGCTTGGTCTGTTTCACAAGTATCTAAAATTTCATAAGATGCTATTTTTGACAATAATTCCATAACTTTGCTCTCTAAAAATAAAACTTTAGATCTCTGAGGTAACTTGCAATTAAATATCTGTAAAAATATATTAGAAAGTTCTGGTGAAACATTGATACCTCGATAGTATTTGTTTCTTTGATCATTTTCCAATTTTTCTATGGTATCTTCCCATAATTTTATACCACTACTTCCAAAGTACGATGAAATAGCTGATTTGTCAGTAGTTATAGAAATCCCTTGGTATTTCTGACCAGCAAAATTAAAGACCTTACCACGAGTTTCACGTGATGTTGAAATAGATAGATCGTTTGAATATAAACATGTATCCCCCACTTTATCTTCACTGAATTTCAGACATCCATCAACACAGTATTCTATTTCAAAATAGTTCTCAGACAAGTCAAACTCAGTAATCATATCGTGATCGAATATCGTATCGTATATTACAAGCATTACATTACCCATCAAGTTATAAAATTTAATTGAACCTTTTCCGTATTCCGGCTTTATATCATATATTATTTCTTTTTCATTATCAATAAATTTAGAATCTCGTATTGTGGAAAATTGTGAACGAATTGATGAATATTGCATGATCATTGATGAGCATTCATCTCTTGTATTTATTTTAAATTTATGTGTCATTGCTAAACCTCCTTTCCTGTATTGTTATTGTAATTTAAGTGAACTTATTGATAATGTAATTCATTGTCATTTATTAATTATATTTCTTTTTATATGTATTATCAATCTCTTTTTAATCATTTATGCTAGCTCAGTTTTTTTAAGTGGGAATTTTTTCAAAAAATTAGACGAGAATCAAAACTTTATATAATAGAGAAAAAATTAAAAAGCGCATACAAAACAAAATGTTTTATATGCGCAATTAAATTATAAGATCTAAAAATTATTCGTGGTGGTGCCCTCCACATTGGCCATGCTCTTTGTTACCACCACATTTTCCGTGTTCTCCATGATTCCCATGTCCTCCACACTTTCCGTGCTTTTCGTGTTTTCTTCCTTCTCCGTGTCCCCCACATTTATCATGATCACCGTGACCGCAACAAGATTTCTCTTGAGATTTAAGATTTCCAGCTAGATACTCTTTAACAGCAGTCTCAACACTTCCGCTTGCTCCAACAATCATCTCGATTCCCTTTTCGTTTAATAATCTTGTAGCTCCTTCTCCTATGTGAGAAGCTATAACTACATTTACACCCATATTTCCTAAAAATTCAGGTATAAATCCTTTTTTATGTCCAGGATTTTTTATAGTCTCTTCCTTAACTATTTCATTTCCATCTGTATCAAATACCCTAAATTCTTCACAATGACCAAAGTGATTATCAATCACTAATTCTTTACTTGCAATAGCTATCTTTTTCATTTTAATTCCTCCAATTTTTTATATTATTTTTATCAATCAATTTCATTTGTTATTTGCCACACTCTTTGTCATGCCTGCATCTTCTTCTGCAACAACCTTTTCCACACCCATCGTCAGTATCACATAGTGTATACTCTCCACCTTCAATCCACAGCACTTTTCCATTTACTAGAGAATCTGCTAATTTTTTTCTGGCTTCAATATATATTCCCTGAACAGTAGTTCTCGCAATACCCATCTGTTTAGAAGATTCTTCTTGGTTTAAACCCTCAAGATCAATAAGTCTTATCGTCTCGTATTCATCTACAGTCATCTTAATAAAGTGTTCATCATTTATTGTCTTGTCTAATGGTCCAAATTTTATGTAATTTGGGAGACAACATACTTTTCTCCACTTTCTCGGTCTAGGCATACTATCCTCCCTTTTCATCACAAAAATAAGTTATTGACATATGTCATTATTAATTCTATCTCTATTGATGACATATGTCAATAACTTTTTTAAATATATTAACTATATTGGTGTAAGCTATTTTATTACAACGCTATAATATTGTAATAAATATAATTGCATAAAAAAGACCACTATACTTTATTAATAATTGTACATGCCTTATTAATCGGTTAGTTTAGTAGCCTCTTTATAATGTTGATATTTCTTTATTAAATTATTTATAGCTTACTATTTCTACTCCTTCTCCTTCAATAATCTTGAATAGCTCTTCAAGATATTCTTGACACGGCCTTTTAAATTCTTCTGTCGGCTTATCTAATCCGAGCGCTTCATATTTTCCGTCTCCAAAGGAATGGTATGGTAGTAATTCTATTTTTGGTCTTTTAATGTTATCTTTGACATACTTAGCTGTTCTTTTGATATTTTGAAAGTCTGAATTTACTCCATCAATTACTGGAATTCTTACAACTATTGGTACTTCCAACTCATTTATTTTTGCTATATTTTCGAGAATTTTACTGTTTCCTACTCCTGTGAATATTCTGTGCTTACCTTCATCCATATGCTTAATATCTATAAATATCAAATTTAATTTTGTCAGTATATCTTTTACTTGCTCAAATTCAAAATATCCACATGTCTCTATCGCCATATTAATTGCTTTATCATAGAGTTCATTTACTAGCTCTCTGAGTAAAGCTTCTTGCAATGTGGCTTCTCCTCCTGAAAAAGTCACTCCGCCATTTGAATAACTGTAAAATATTTTTTGCTTTTCTATAGCTTCAATCATGTCTTTAACAGTGTATTTATAAATTAAATTTTTTCTGCTCTTTGTTGGGCAAACCTCTGAACAATTGCCACATGCCTTGCACTTATCTCTATTGATTTGCTCGTTTAAATTTATTCCTACGCCGTATACACATGAGTCAGTACACCTACCGCAGTTTACACATGTCTTTTCGTAATATGCTATCTTGTTAGTGTAAGTATGGCTCTCTGGATTTGAACACCAACTGCATCTTAGAGGACAACCAGCGAAAAATATATTTGTTCTTATTCCATCGCCATCGTTAACAGAAAAATTCTGTGGTTCCATAATATATCCACTAATATGTTTCATACTACTTCCTCCTAGACATAAACTTACTTTTTATTTTAATAGTTTTCATGAGCTGTTCTTGCTATTATAGCGTCCTGCATAGATTTTGATAGATTGACAAATTGAGTACTGTATCCAGCAACTCTAACAAGTAAATCCTTATAGTCTTCAGGCTTCTCTTGAGCTTTACGAAGTACCTCAGTAGAAATTGTGTTAAACTGAACGTGGAAGGCTCCTAATGAGAAGAATGATTGTATCATTGACCCTAAATTACTTTGACCTCTCTTTGTCTTAAGTAAGTCCTCGTTTAATCTAAGATTTAATAAAGTCCCTCCAGAGTGAACATCTTGATTAAGTTTTGCAGCTGATCTCATCGCAGCTAAAGGTGTAGATGTATCTGATCCTGCAAATGGAGATACCCCTTCAGATAAGGGCTCTTTTGATCTTCTTCCACAAGGTGTAGCTCCTACAACCTTACCAGTTGGTAGATAATTCGAAATTCCCATAAATGCAGTATTGAAATTATTACCGTTTATATCTGTGTACTTGTGGCCTTCTCTATAGTAATGATTCGCCATTTTTATTGCAATATCATCTACATAATCTATATCATTTCCGTATTTCGGTACGTTTAACGCAAGTTGTCTTAACTCGTCATACCCTTCCCAGTTGGCATCCAGAGCTTTTACTATAGTCTCCATTGTTGTCACTCTATCTTCAAATACAAGCTTTTTAATAACAGCTAGTGAATTTGAAGTAACAGCAAGGCCTATACCTGTTAAAACTGGTCCAAGGTTGTATTTTGCACCTGCATCTACTAAATCTTTTCCTTTTGTCATGCAATCTTCTATACATGATGATAAAAACGGTCTCGGTACCATCTCTTTATGAAGTCTTTGTGCCACTAATGTTGCTATAATTGAATGCTCTATTAAATTGTCAAATTGCTTATAAAAAGCTTCTTCAACTTCTTCATAAGATACAAAACTCTCTGGATTTTTTTCATCTATGCCTATTTTATCTCCAGAAATTCTGCTTTTACCCTTATTTAACGCAAATTCCAGAGCAGCTGTGAAGTTTATATTTACAGCTGATGTCCACTCACCTGTTTTTCTAAAGTGGGGAACTACACATCCGCAATTGTTCCAATCCCTTGCATCTTCTGGATCATATCCTGCATTTATAAGCATTTGATATCCTGCACTGTCACTGTGAATAGCAGGGAATCCAGTTCCTTTACTTACTAAATGGGTAACTGAATCTAAAAAATCACTAGGGCAATCCTGATGAACTCTTACACTCAAACCAGGTTGATGAGTTTTCACTCTTTCCGTAGCATTTAAGCAAAAATAAGTCACATCATTAGTTGCATCTTTTCCTTCTCTTGTTTTCCCACCAACTGTCAGGTTTTGGAATTGGTTGTATCCAGCGAAGAAGTCAGCAGTGTTTGCTGATATAGTCCAAACCCACTCTGACAACTTTAGCCAAAGAGAGTCTACAAGTTCTTGTGCTTTCTCTTTAGTTATAAATCCTTTTTCTAGATCAGCTTTGTAATAAGGATACATATATTGATCAAATCTACCTGGATTAAGTGCTAGTGGATTTTCTGAAATTATACCACCAACCTGTGTAAACCACATGAATTGCATAGCTTCATAAAATGTCTTAGGTGGATTTCTAGGCACTACATCACAGATCTCAGCAATTATTATCAATTCATTTCTTCTAGCACTGTCCGTTTCTTCCTCAGCCATCTCTCTTGCTTTAGCCGCATATCTATTTGCAAATGTTATAATCCCTTCAGAAGTAATTATAATAGACTCATAAAACTGTTTCTTTTCCATATCATCCGCTGAAGTTAAAGATAGATTAGCTATATTCTCTTCAGCTTCTTTTATGATGCCTCCAAAACCTTTTTTGAAAAGCACGTCTTGGTAATCTGGAGTAATTTCACCAACGGCTTGTCTCCACTTTGAATCGTTATCTACAAAACCTGTATCTACTGCTACCTTCGCAGTATCTTCAGGTAAACGAGATAAAAATGCTTCTTCTAGAGATTTTCCTTCCCAGTACGGGAATATATTTTTTCTTACAAATGCTCTTTGTTCATCAGTCATTATATATGGATCTTGAACTCTTTTATCAAAGTTATCCATTTCTCTATCAACCCAAGTCCAAGAAAATTCAGGCGTTAGGATTCCACACTTTCTGAATTCACCAATAGCACCTACGATGAGCTCTCCATCAAAAATATTAATCTCGAGTTGCTCGCAAGTATCTCTAAATGCCTTAGCTCTTCTTATTGCTATTGATTGACCTTCAGTCTTTTTATGAGATTCTGTCCATATTCTGGCTCTCTCATATGAGATAGCTGGTTTTGAGTTGATGTAATTCTGTCTTGCTGATTCAATTCTTTCTGTAATCATAATTATCCCCTTTCTTTCAAACTAATATATTTTTTATTATATTTTGTACGATATATCGTACGTTTATAGCGTTTATAATATCTATTGTATTTAACTATATTCTTTGAGAAAACTTCAACGTCTTACGATTACTGTATTACTACTTTCGTTTCTTATATTATACAAATGTATAATATATTGTACTTTGTATAAAGAATATCATCACTCATATTAAATGTCAATACAGATTTAGTTTTCAAAACAAAATAACCCCTTAAAGTAGTTCAACTAATCTTTAAGTCTACTTTAAGGGGAGTTATTACATTTCTATTAAACTTTCTAAAAATCTCAAATGCTCAGCATAATCATCTCTTTCAAGAACACCGTCTTCAATCTCTCTAGATTTTGCATCAACTTCATTTAGAAGTACCTGACTTAAATTATTTTCAGCGTAAGGATAAACTACTCCGTCTTCTTTATCTATATGGCGTCTAAGTAAATATACATATCCCATCATATTTGAAATTATATCTAGTTTATCTTTAGTGCTGTGAGATTCCTCATATCTATTTATTGCATTTTCCATTTCAAGTACATTAAGTCTAGCTAAATCGTGTTCAACAAGCATCCCATTTCTTACAAGCGTATTTGCAACTGAACCTAAGTTATCTATCATATACTGAAACAAAATCTTTTCTTCTTTTCCATGGTGATGGCCATCTGCGTATTCTCTTATAAAAACTATGGCTTTTCTAAATAATTCTGTATTAAGTTCTGCTCCATCCATAATGTTTATGCAGATTCTCTCCATCTGATCAGTAAATTTCTTTATATTTTCATGTTCTTTTACTAATATCTCTATAGCATACATATTATCTTCTCCTCATCAATTGATAAGTATTGGCATTTAGCTGTTCTAATTCGATAGTCGAATTTTCAATGTATCCATCAAGCCAAGCTTTTCTTAACTCATGATAAACTTCAACAGATACTCCGTGATTCCAGTAATCTTCATGAACATCTATTCTAAGTCTCCAAACGATTTTATCTTCTTCTTTCTCGATTATTTCGTTTGCTCTATCACATGGCATTCCATCTAAAAATATCTTGTTTATTGTTAAGTATACATCTTCTGGAGTTATAGATTCTATATTTTCAATTTCTTTAGCATTTTCGCGTCCTAATTCTGTCATAACTTTTAGCAACAAGTCTTTTCTATCCTTATCATCTAAAAGCAACTTACTAACTACATATGCAAAACGACTTTCTACAAGTGAAACCTGTACTTGAAGCCAAGCATGAATATTGTCAGTATCTATAACTGTATCAAGTGGTGCTCTTTCTATAATCCCAACTTGCTTGTCTACTTCTTCTTTTAATCCCAAATTCCATCCATTTTTTTTTGCTAAATCTATAATTTGTTCAACCATATCTTCTTCTTTTTGAACTTTACCATAAACTAAAAAATGAATTGGCCCTAAAAATTTACTCATATTTTCACCTTCTTATAATAAAATCTGCACAAACACAATATATTTTGCATCTGTACAGATCTTATTGTTTAGTAACTATCTAGTAATTATTTATTTAAATAACTGTTTAATTTCTCTAATACTTCTTGTTCTTTTAATCCGTGTACTACACTTGCGTCTGATATACTCTCCATTTGAGATGATGGGCATCCCAAACAGTGCATTCCCATATCCATGAAAACAGCTGCTAGCTCTGGATAATTGCGAAGTACATCACCCATTATCATATTTCCAGTTATTGTTCCTTTATTATCTTCCACTTCTTCACCTTCCTTGTTTTCTGGGAAGAAAAGATCCATATCTTCCTCTACTGATTGTATTCCTGCTATTCCGAACTCTTTTACCAATACATTCGCAACATTTGGTGATAAGAATGCTGGTAGAGTTGGTCCTAGATGTATATCTTTTACCCCTAAATATAGTAAAGATAATAGAACTATAACAGCTTTTTGCTCATACCAAGCTATATTGTAGATTATAGGAAGATCATTTATATCGTTAAGCTCAAATATTTCTTTAAGTTTAAGCGCTATTACAGCTAGTGAATACGAGTCATTACATTGACCTGCGTCAAGTACTCTTGGTATTCCACCTATATCACCTAAATTTAATTTATTGTATCTGTACTTAGCACATCCTGCTGTAAGTATTACAGTTTTTTCTGGAAGTGTCTCTGCAAATTCAGTGTAGTAATTTCTACCTTTTTGTCTACCATCGCATCCTGCCATTACTATGAATTTTTCTATAGCACCGCTCTTAACTGCTTCAACTACTATATCTGCAAGTTCAAATACTTGATTGTGTGCAAATCCACCTATTATCTCACCAGTTTCTATTTCTTTTGGTGCTTGGCATTTCTTAGCATGTTCAATTATTTCACTGAAGTCTTTTTCTTCTCCTATATCACCATTAATGTGTTTACATCCTGGAAAACCAGAAGCACCTGTAGTGTAAATTCTATCTTTGTAGCTATCTCTTGGTGGAACTATACAATTTGTAGTCATTAGTATTGGACCATTGAATGATTCAAACTCATCTTGTTGTTTCCACCATGCATTACCGTAATTTCCAATGAAGTGATCGTATTTTTTAAATGCTGGATAGTAGTGAGCAGGAAGCATCTCAGAGTGTGTATATACATCTACACCTGTTCCTTCTGTTTGTTTAAGAAGCATTTCCATGTCTCTTAAATCGTGTCCAGAAATTAATATACCTGGTCTGTTTCCAACTCCTATATTTACTTTAGTCATTTCAGGGTTTCCGTAAGTAGTAGTATTTGCTTTATCTAATAAACTCATACCTGCTACACCAAATTTTCCTGTTTCTAATGTTAAAGCTACTAGATCGTCTGCTGATAAACTGTCATCTAGTGTTGAAGCTAAAGCTCTTTGTAAAAAGGCATCTAGCTCTTTATCGTCTTCTAAAAGTACATTCGCATGCTTAGAATAAGCTGAAAGTCCTTTTAATCCGTAAGTTATTAATTCTCTTAAACTTCTAACATCTTCATTTTCTGTAGAAAGTACTCCTACTGATGTAGACTTTTCAGCCCAAACATTAGAGTTTTTATCACTCCAAAGTGCTGCTTCTGATAAATTAGCTTTATTTGAAAGTTCTTTTAATAATTCTTCTTTAGCTAATAAAGTCTTTTCTACTCTTGCATTTATTGAGTCTATATCAAAGTTAGCATTTGTGATTGTAGTAAAAAGATTTAAAGTTATTAAATGATTTACCTCTTTGCTAACTAATTTTCCTTCTTTTCTAAGTCTAGTAGTAATTTCTGATGTACCTTTTGTAATCCATATTAAGAAGTCCTGTGCGTTTGCAACTTCTGGTTTCTTTCCACAAACTCCACCCATTGTACATCCTTTATTTCCTGCTGTCTCTTGACATTGATAACAAAACATTTTACTCATATTAAAAACCTCCTAATTTTTTCGCTTTCTGTAATTACAAGTATAAAGATAATCAATAGATAGTTCTGTAACATATGTTACAAATACATATAATTTTTATTTTTTAAAATTTTTATTACCATTGGCTTTGAAGTCCATTATATGAATATAATACGTTTAAATATCAGAACATATATAAGAAGAAATGTTCTGAGCCAAAAACTTGTTAAGCACACTCTACTTTCAAATTTAAGTTTGAATGTTTAAAAATATAGACTTTATAGGAGATAAATTTATGATAAGGAAAAATATAGCAATAATTACAGGTGCAAGTAGCGGTTTGGGAAAGGAATTTGTTAAAATACTCGTAAAAGATAAGGGTGTTGATGAGATATGGGCAATTGCAAGAAAACAAGAAAAATTAGACCTCTTAAAAAAAGATTGTGGTACAAAGGTTCAAACCTTTTCTGTAGATCTATCAAACAATAAAGAGATTATAGATTTTTCGTATAATCTAGAATGTAATAACCCTAAAATTTTATATCTAATAAATAATGCTGGCTTCGCAAAATTCTGTTCCTATAATGATTTGAATCTTAAAGATTCAATCAACATGATCGATCTTAATGTTAGTGGGACCGTTTCTATGGGGCTTATAAGTATTCCATATATGGAAAAAGGCGCTCGTATTTTAAATATTGCATCTCAAGCATCTTTTCAACCACTTCCATATCAAAATTTATATAGCTCAACAAAAGCCTTTATTCGGAATTATTCTAGAGCTTTAAATATAGAACTTAAGGATCAAGGAATTTATGTAACTACAGTATGCCCCGGATGGATGGATACAAATTTATTTGATAGAGCCATAATTGGTGCAAAAAAAGCAACTAATAATTTTCCCTTTATGGTAACACCTGATAAGGTGGCAGAAAAGGCAATTGATGACTCTAAAAAAAGAAAAGATATTTCTATTTATGGTTGGTATACAAAACTTTCTCATATTGTGGCTAAATTTTTGCCACAAAAATTAATGATGAAAATATGGTTAAAACAGCAAGGACTGTAGAAAATATAAATATTTAAAAATAAAAATTGGAGAACATCGACTAGTAATATCGCTGTCCTCCAATTCATTTATATCTATGTTTAAAACTTATTTTTTTATGTAATAACTCTAAGATATTTCCGACAAACGCTCCATATCTATTATAATTATCTCCTCTTTTTTCACCTTTATAAGGCCATCATTTTCCATATTTGCAAATTCCCTAGAAAGCGATGGTCTAGTCGTTCCAATATAATCCGCTAGCTCTTCTCTATTGAACTCTAAATGAACTGTACCAGAATCTCTTGATTTTTGAATCAAAAAATTTGATAACTTCTGACGCAACGAAAAACTTCCAAGTATCAACACCTTTTGATTTAAATGATAGGCTTTTTCCGAAAGTATTTCTAGCATATTGTAAGTTATCTTTCTCTGAACTTCATTATCTCCGTTATCTACATCAAAAAATGATTTTGGTATTGCTAATACTTCAGAGTCCTCTATGGTTATACAGGAATAATCATAAGAGTGTTGATTTAAATACAAGTATACTTCACCAAATATCGTCCCCTCTTCTCTGAATACATTCATTATTATTCTCTTTCCATTTAAGTCCACTTTTTCTATTTGTACAGCTCCACTTGTAAGCACGTACATATATTTAGGTACATCGTCCCTTTCAAATATACATGAGTCCTTTTTATATGTAAAATACTTGGAATCTGAAGATTCTAATGTCCTATTGATATCCTCAGAGTTTATACCTTTAAAAAGTATACAATTCTCTAAATTCATCTATTATCACTCCTATATAATAAAACTTCTACTCTAATATTCCAAATCATTTTAACTTTTTTAAAATAATTGACTTATATCCAGTAACTTATAGTATACATTATTAGCTTTAAAATAAACAAGTTTTAAGATATATCTAGTAATGCGATTAATAAGATTATTTGTCATAATTATAATAAAAAATCTAGCAAAGTATTATTAAATCTAATAACACCTTGCTAGATTATATCTAAATCCAATTAAATTGGTAAATTACGTTTTTTAAAGCTTAAGCATCCAACAATATACATTAGAAGCCCTGCCACAAGCAAGCTTCCTACCATCCAAAGAGCACTTTCATCACCCGCAACGATCTTATCTGGCGAAAACAGTGTAAAGAATGTCGCATACTTAAGATTTTCAAATTTATCGCCTTGATTTGCTATCATCTGAATAATATAAGCGGCTATAGGAACACCTATACTTATAGAGTAAGATATTCTCGTTTCATTGCTCAAACAAGATACCAAAAATCCAAATCCACCTATCGCCACTTGAAGTGCAAATGCACCGACATTTAGAAGTACATATTTTTCTATATCTAAGTCACCTGAGAAACTTGATTCACTAAATGCAATTCCTATAATAGTCACAAATGTTATAAGCAATGCCATACAAAATATTGAGAATACAGCTTGAGTAACAACTATTTTACCTCTAGTATTTGGAGTGGCAAGAAGGTAAGCCATCGAACCATTGTCTACATACTTTGCTACTAACTTGTTAGATAGTATAATAGAAAATATCATCGGAAAAATAATCATTATAAATCCAAATAAATACGATGCTGTATAACCAACTAAACTTGTGGACCCAGCACCTTTCATACCAACAGCAGCCATAATTCCAGGCATAGCTTTTTCAAAATCAGCTAAAAGGTTGCCAAGATCGGGGTCAAACATTGACATTATAATAGTCGTATACATTGTAAGTACTGCTAAAAATATAATAAATATCTTCCATATAGATTTCAGTTCTTTTTTAAATAAAGGTATACTAATCATTATATCCACCTCCATAATAGTGCATAAAAAGATTCTCCAAGTTTTGAGTAACTGGTTCTAGATTTGTAACTTGATATTTTGCAAGAATATTTATAAATGGCATTATATCGCCTTGTATTCCGACTGTAACTTTATTGTCCTTAATAGATTCAACTCCAGTTACCTCATTTGCAAATTTTTCTGCCATATCATCAGTATCAATAGTAACCACAAATCCTTTTCTCTTAGTTTCTTTAAGGGTATTCATATCTTCATTAGCTACGAGTATACCTGACTTTATTATTACAGCTTTATCGCAAGTTCTTTCAATCTCTTCAAACATATGCGAAGACATCAGTATTGTAGCTCCTCTTTCTTTTTCAGTTCTTATAAGTTCCACAAATTTATTTTGCATCAGGGGATCTAAACCACTTGTTGGTTCATCTAAAATCAAAATCTTAGGATTTTGCATAAATGCACATACAATGCCTATCTTCTGTTTCATCCCTTTAGACATCTTTTTGATTTTACCATTCGTATTCAATTCAAAGTATGAAATTAGTTCATCAGCACGACTTAGATCCTTAATCCCCTTCATCTCGGCGATAAATTTTATAAACTGCATTCCAGTCATATCATCCATAAAAGCAATTTCACCTGGAAGGTAGCCAACACTATTTTGAATTTCAGCTGACTTAGTTTTACAATCGAGACCAAGTATCTTACAACTTCCTTTATCTGGATGAGCAAATCCCATAAGTTGTCTGATAGTAGTAGTCTTTCCTGCACCATTTGGTCCTAAAAATCCTAAAACTTCTCCTTCCCCTACAGAAAATGATAAATCAAAAACTCCTTTTCCTCCTCCATAATCAACAGTTATATTGTCGACTACTAATACATCCATATGATTTCCCCCTCAAATTATTATATTTTTTATTTATATATTACAGTAATCTTTTCTGATAAGCTTTAAGATTTTCGTTTAATTTTTTATTTTCTTTTTCTGAATGCCATTTAACAGCAAGCCACATCATTGCAAATCCCCATATCATAAATGTATAAAATACAACCGCACACCACTTAGGGAAACCTACAAACCAAGCAAAGCCTAAAGAAAATCCAAATGTAACAATAATCGAAAATACCATCCATATAAAGGCTCGTTTAACTGTGACTTTCTCATAGGGAATAATTATATGTTGGCTAAAACCTATTAAGAAACATGCAATCATCATTTGTATAGCTGTAAATAAATCTATAGTTATTTTTTCTGGAACTGCTAGACCTAAAAACAAATACAAGACTGAAAATGCCAAAAAATAAACTCCCGAAGTTGTCTTTGCTTCATAAATAAATAGATAATACCTCTGAATAAAATCAAAAGCTTTTTTACCTTCCATTTAAAATCCTCCTTATTACTTTGTATTATACGATTCCTAATTTACTTTTAAATTCTTGTACGTAGTGTCTCGAGACGATTAATTTTTCATCTGTTTTAAGAGTTACTTCTATCCGCCTATTAGACATACTTCTTAATTTTTTAATATATTTCAAGTTAACTAGCTGTGATTTCCCAATTCGTATATATCCCATATCTGTATACTTATTTTCTAAATGAGCTAGTGAATCCTGTGAATCGAAAATATCATCTTCAGTATAAAGTATAGTCTTACCATCTAGAGTTTCTGCATAGAAAATTTCATCTGGCATTAACATAAAAACTTCACCATCTCTATGTGCTACTAAC
Organism: Metaclostridioides mangenotii; assembly: GCF_017873185.1. GTDB lineage: Bacteria > Bacillota > Clostridia > Peptostreptococcales > Peptostreptococcaceae > Metaclostridioides > Metaclostridioides mangenotii. Next base: position 146,647 of record NZ_JAGGJX010000003.1, on the reverse strand, counting down.
TTTGTAGTCCTGTCTTTTAGAAATGCTAATATATCAATCATTTCATCATCTAAATGAGCACATTGTAATATGATTTTATTCTCTTCACAAGAAGTATGTTCAACTATAATTTTCATAGATCCTCCGCGTATAATAATCGTTCAGATTTTATCTGTATTGCTTCTGACTAGCATTTTATAATTAAAAGTATTTATATAATAAATTGAGTATACATTGCTAATTTATTTATTACAACTAGCAATACTGTAAGGTGCCAAATACTGATTCTAAGTTGCCAGTTCAAAAATTATGCCATTTTTAAAATAGATCTAAGTAGAAAGTTTGATACTAAAAAATAAAAAGAACCAGTACAACATAAAGTATTTCATATGTTCTATTGGATCTTCTTAATCTGTCTAAATTGTTTTAAACCTTTACAAATCTATATAGTTTTTATTATATCTTCCTTTATCTCTTCTCTTATATCTAGATTATCCTCGATATTTATGTAATACTTTTTAATTGTGACAGGGCTTTCCCCTAGAACATAGATAAATCCATCAAAGTATACTGACTCTTCAATATCATGTGTAACAAATAGCACAGTTCTCTTTTCTCTAGATATTATGCTTTTAAAAGAGCTCATTATATCCATTTTATTAATAATATCTATAGATTTAAACGGTTCATCCATAATTATAAGTTTAGAAGGCTTTGAAAGTGCTCTAGCTATATTAACTCTTTGTCTCAGACCTCCACTTAGTTTTTGAGGATAAAAATTTCTATACTCCTCTATCCCAACCATTTTTAGGTACTTCTCACAAATTTTTTTAACATCTTGTTTATTGTAATCGTTTTTTAATACAAATTCTATATTTTCTTCTACAGTAAGCCAATCGATTAACCTATCTTCTTGAAATATATAACTTATAGAGCCTAAATCAGCACCTTCAATTTCTCCGCCATCTTTATTCTCCATCCCTGAAATAATTTTAAGAAGTGTAGTTTTTCCACAACCAGATTTACCTACTAATGTATTTACTTCATTTTCTTTAAAAGTTATTTCAAAGTTTTTAAATATTGTCTTTTCACCATAACTTTTATTTAAATTTTTTATAACAATATCCATCTACGCCATCCACCTAAACAATGATTTTCTACTAAAAGTTTGTATCCTTTCTAATGCAAATGAAATTAAAGCAATTATTACAATCCAAGCAAATATAGCTTCTGTATTAAAATTCATTTTTTCATACTGAATAACTGTACCTATACCATACTCTGGCTGCCCATGCACTTCTCCCGCGATAACTACTTTAAATGCCAATGAGAAAGATGATATAAACATGCCTAAAATCTGAAATTTAATTGCAGGAAAATAAATTTTTCTTATTATCTCTAGTTTGTTTACCTTATATACTTTAGCCATCTCTACTATATTCTTATCAACTCCACCTATCGAGCTAATTACTGCATCGTACAAAAGTGGAAATACGATAAAAATTCCAACTATGTATGGAGCATTATTTTTATCAAACCAAATAAGAGATAGCACCACTAATATCATAGTAGGTATAGATGTTGCCAAAGCGTTTATAGGTTTTAACATATTTTTTATAAGTGAGTTAAATGAAGATAAAACACCCGTTATCAAAGCTAAAATCAGAGCTATAAAGAAACTAACTACTGTTCTATACATAGAATAATAAATATTTAGAAAGAAATCCTCTTGTCTTACAATTACCCCTAAGTTGGATACGACAGTCTCAACAGTTGGCAGATAAATGCTATTGTCAATTATCTTTGCTGCGATCTCCCAAATTGCAATAAGCAAAATAGTTGCGATAAATACTTGAGATCTATTTTTCCATGAAGATGCCTTCATCTGGTACACTTCCTCCTAATGATTTCGGATTACTCTCAAATAAGTAGTTATAATAAGTAGTGTACTCTTTTTTTGTATCGCTAATAGGTACATATTTTAAGTTAGCTCTCTCTATTGATTTTTCTATCATAGGTTTTTCTGTAGAAACTCCTATCTCTGCACAATAACTTGCAAGTTCACTTTTATTTGAGTTTGCCCACTCTACACTGTCATTTACTTGTGTTAAAAACGATTCTACAAATTCTTTATTATCCTTTAAAAAGCTAGTCTTTACTATTACTGTAGCCTGAGGGAACCCGTACTTTGAATCATTCAATTCTTTGTATTCATCATTTAAATTTTTAAATATTTTTACATCTTCCTTTTTAGTCATCAAAGCGCTAAGCGCTGGTTCTGGAACAACAGCTATGTTTGCTTTACCTGAAATAACCATAGGGACCAATTCACTAACTGCATTTACATAATCTAAGGTAACATCGCTTTTTACATCTAAATTTCTATCTTTTAAAATTGTCTGTGTAGTTATATCTGGAGTCATACCTTTACCAATATTTAAGATAGTCATTCCTTTTAAATCATCATAACCGTTTATGTCCTCTGTAGACACCAAATATAAAGATCCAAAGCCTGTAGTTCCGGCTATAGAATAGTCCTTAGTCTTGTTATATGCTATTGCAGCCATGTTTGAAGGTACTATGGCAATGTCTGCTTCTCCTTTCATAACTGTGGTAGACAATTCGTCTGGAGTTGCTTTTATACTGTAATCAACTTTATAGTTTTCTTTTATTTCTGGTTTCTCTTTTATAAGCTTAGCTATAGACATCGTAGGTAGACCATCTGGGGATGCAATTGCTACAGTTTTTGTTTCTGGCTTTGGTTGCTCTTTAGCGCTTTTATTATTGTCACTATTAGAGCATCCAGCTAGTACACCTGTGCTTAATACAATACTTAATAATAACGTTGATAACTTTTTCATTCTTATTCCTCCTACACCCTTGTAATTTTATTATATTTATCAATAAATTCATTATAATCTAAATGAGCAAACCAATCATCATTAGGATATGTAAAATTGAATTTATTTTCTACTTTTTTTATAGAATCAAAAGTTTGTATTGGCATCTCTTTAATTATACTACTATCTATAAATCTGTGTACCTTTGTTTCTCCATATTTATACCATATACCTTGTATTACACTTGTGCCAGCCGAATTATTTATTCCTCCAAATACAATTTTTTTATCAAAGTTTTTATTTAGTAGTTCTTCTATCGTTGTCGGGATTCTTTAAAGGCACTCTTATTACAACCAACAAAAGCTATTTTGCTTTACAAGATAGTGCTAAGTATGTATAATTAAAATTAATCTAGCTACTTTGTTAAACAACATAGTGTATCATGAAGGAGGTAAGCGACTTGGAAAGCGATTATAAAATATCATCTCAAATGCTTAAAGGCATTCTTGAGGGCTGTATTTTAGTCATTATAAAAAGAGATTTCGTTTATGGGTATGAAATGAATGAAAAATTACAGCAATTTGGATTTTCAGCTGTATCAGAAGGAACTATATATCCTTTGCTTTTAAAACTCCAAAATAAAAAATTAATCATAGGAGAGTCAAAACCTTCCCCGGACGGACCAAAGAGAAAATACTATAAACTTACAGAACTCGGCGAAATCGAATGCGATATTTTTACACAACAATGGCAGATACTTGATAACTGTGTAAATAATCTATTAAAAGGAGATGAAAATAGTGAAAAATAAAACTACGTATAAAATAGAAAAAAATAATCAGCTAAGAAAAGAGTTAAATAGTGAAAATGAAGAGTACTATGATGATTTGTTAATATATATGCGTTTAAAAGGTGGGCTTCTTTATGATGACGATCAAATTGAAGATATACTATTAGTTATACTTGATGATATGACAGATGCCCAAAGAGATGGTATATCAGCATCTGATTATTTCAGTAAAAATCCTAAAGAAGTAGCAGATGCAATGATGAAGGAAATAACTCCTTCTTCATTATTATCAAGATTCAAATATGTAATGATTGTATTTGGTTTTTATTTTCTAATGACGGTTTTTACAAGTTTAGTTTCTCCTGATAAAAGCTTTGACATCGGTAAAATATTCGTTGGTTTTTTAATAACATCGGTATTTGTAATGTTTATTTTAAATAATGTGAAACAATCTATCTATGAAGAAGATAAAAATGAAGGTAAAACTTTTAACAAGGTTAAATTATATATAGTCCCATTTTTAGGTGTATTTTTACTACTTCTTTCAAATTCACTTTTACCAAATATACTTTCTATTACAATTGATGGTCTATTTGGAATAGCATTTATTATAGTATTACTTATTGTGGCATCTTGGTATTGCTTAAAACGAGGAAATGAACTATTTAAACCCTCTTTATCTGTTATATACACTAGTGCATTAATATCAATCTGTTATAGAATTCCAGAAGTATCAACTTATTTTCAGTCTAGAAGTGGAAAAACAATTGTAGTTGCAGCTTTGGTTATAAGTTTATTTATGTTTTATTTCTTTACACATAAGCTAATTAAAAATAATAAGTAAATATAAAATTAATATAAAAAAACCTTTTAATCTAGATATAAGACTTTAAAAGGTTTTTTTATTTCAATAAATATTTACATATATAAACATTTTAATCTATTTACATGTTCTTAATTTTCTAATTATCTTTAAATATTTTATGATTAATTGTAGGTAGAATTACCACAAACTCACTTCCCTTGCCTTCAACACTGTCTACATAAATACTTCCTCGATGTAAATCTACAATAGACTTTACAATTGTAAGTCCAACACCAATTCCACCAGTTCCCTTGCTTCTCGATTCATCTACCCTATAAAATCTCTCAAATATATAGTTTAATTTTTCTTTAGGTATTCCTATTCCATCATCCTTAAAGTGAATTTTTATGTTGTTATTTTCTCTATACGCTCTTATATTTATATTGCCATCTTTATTTGTATATCTAATAGAGTTTGATAGTAAATTCACTACAACCTGAGTTATTTTCTCTTTATCTAGATACATGCTTATACCTTCTATATCAGAAGTTATATTTATATTCTTTTCGAGCGCACAACCCTGATTGTTGTAAATTGCATTTGTTATAACACCAGAAAGATCTACTTCACTAAACTCTAGTTTACTTTTTTCACTGTCAAACTTAGCTAGATTTTTAAGCTCATTTACTAAATGCGTAAGCCTTATGACTTCTTCATTTACGCTATTTAGCCTCTCTTTACTAGGTTCCCATATTCCATCGATCATAGCTTCTACATGTGTCTGTACGTTTGTAAGAGGTGTTCTTAGTTCATGTGCAACATCTGTAGTTAGTCTCTTCCTTAGATTTTCTTGCTCGTCTAATTTATGAGCTAGTCCATTTATTGAAGAAATTAAATTGTCAATCTCTGTTATATTACTTTCATACTCTAACTTCTGTTTATATCCGCCTTTTCCCATATTATTTGCCATATCTGAAACAACTTCTATCGGTTTAGAAATTTTATTAGCCAAAACTATTGCTATTATAACAGTGAAAGCTGTCATAATAATTCCTAATATTATTATCACTTTATTTATTTCCTTTAGAAAATCCACATCGTTATCCATATAATAAAGTGAACCATATGATCCTACAGTTGCAATTCCAATAGGTTTATTGTTTTCATCGAAAAGTTCATGCAACTCAACAGTGTAATCTCCGCTCCAATCATTGTGCATGTTGTTCATATTATTTCTTATACTTCCCATAACCTCATGGCACCTGCTCCTATTGCTCTGCATTGCACCCCAAACTAAATTTTTATTTTGATCGTATACTTCTACAAATATTCCTTTAGAAATAGCATTATTTCCAAGCTTTTTAATGCTAAGAAAATCCCACTTATCGTCTTCATAGTCAGATTCTATAGAATTTAATATTCCCAAAACTTCTTTATCGTAGTTTTTACTTATATAATCATTAAACTTCTTTTCAAGAACTTTATTTATAGATATCCCAATAGTTACTACAACTAATAATATTACAGAGACTAGAGTTAAAATTAGCCTTTTATTTAAACTTATCTTCTTTTTTCTATAATCCAAATTTATAACCTACTCCATATACAGTTAGAACAATCTTTGACTTTTTAGTATCCTTTTCTATTTTTTGTCGTAAGTTTTTTATATGGGCATCTATAATTCTATCAAGTTTTTCATAGTGTTCATCGATAGTGAGTTCTAGTAATTGCTCTCGATTAAATATCCTTTTTGGGTTTTTAGCCAAAAGCAATAAAATTTTATACTCCGTATTTGTAAGAATGACAATTTGTCCTCTGACTGCTACCTCATGTAAAGCTGTGTTTATTTCTAATTCATCTCCAAACTTTATCATATCTCTATCTTCAGTATCCAACTTTCTGAAAACAGCCTTTGCTCTAAGCACAAGCTCTTTTACATTAAATGGCTTACACACATAATCGTCACAACCAGTATTAAAACCTTCTATTTTATCTTCATCTTCTATTTTAGCGGTCAACATAATTATATGAACCTTTGATGTTTCCCTTATCTTCTCACAAATTTCTTCTCCACTTATATCTGGAAGCATTCTATCTAAAATAACTAGATCAAACTCATTTTCATAAAAATACTCCATTGCCTGAGTTCCGTTATTTGCAACTGTACAGTTATATCCTTCTTTATCAAGATAGGCCTTTACGACCTCCGTTATCTTAACTTCATCATCTACTATAAGTATGTTAAACATTTTAATCCTCCCTCAACTATTTCTATATAGGAATCCTTAAATCAAATATATCATACAATTGTAGATACTTTATGAATTTTTAAGTTTAATTCTAATTGAAATCAATAAAAACACCTACACATTATTTAGTGTAGATGTTTTTGAAATTTATAGCATTTAAATTAATAACTTTTTACTAACGACGACAACTTCCTGGTCCATTACAATTTCCCCCATTGTTGTTTCCATTATTGTTATCGTAGCCTTGATTATCTCTAACTTGGTTGTTGTAGTTATTTTGATTGTTTCTATCAGGACTATTTGTTTCTAGGTTATTGTTACTATTGTTATCTAAAGTTTCAGCTTGACTTATATTTTGATACAAAGTTTCAAATTTTGCACTTTCTTGTGCAGTTCCTTGATTTGATGTATTAATTGCTGAATTTGTATTATTTCTGTATATCTGATCATCTAACGGTGCTCTGTCATTTGCAAAAACATTCATCCCAAGAGAGCCTAATACTAAACCTAACCCCAATGTACCTATTAACGACTTTTTCATTCAACACACTTCCTTTATATTTATTCTTGTGTTTATACTAAACAATATTTATGAATAAATTATGAATGGTGTATTGAAATATCAATTTTTACTTATTATTTTTCATTTAATAGTCTAATATAATGATTCGCTTCACGCAATACGTGATCGGCTAATAATGGTAGTATAATCGATCTTATTTTGCACTCCGCTATACCCCTTGTGCCAGCTTCCTTAAAATCTCTATACTTTATAGTCTCTTCTAGCGTCTGACCTGTAATGCTAGGTAAGGTTGCATCACTAGCCTCCCTCGCTTCATTTATTAAATCATTAAATTGAATTGCATAATCATTAGCTGTATTGATTAAATCATTTTCTGTTGGATCGAGTAATCCTCTTATAAACAAAGCATGCTCCATCATTATCTGATCCCAGAAAAGCTCCATCTGCTTTCTATCTGTGTTTATATCTTCTCTATTTTCTATATTCATTAAAAGAGTACTGTACATTTGAGCTTCACGTAAGATATGATCGATTAGCAAAGGATAGTTTACTGTAAAGATATTGCAAGATAGTACATCATTTAATACCATAATTTTAAAATTAATTAAACCATCTATCAACATTCTTGCATTTGAATTGAGCTGCATTATATTTTGCAATAACTGTGGTGTTATTTGTGGATTAGTTCCACCTTGCAATTTTTCTTCCATAATTGTAATATTTGTATTAATTGGTATTCCTGTGAAATTTTCTGTTTTTTCTTCACTTCCAAGTGTATAGTTTGTAAACAACTCTCCTGAAGAAAGAGATTCTCTACTTACAATACCATTGCTTAGCTGGACAGCATGTAATAACAACGCTTCAAATTGCTGTTTATAATTCTCTGCCATTTTGGAGTGCTCAGCATTTTTGGGTGTAAATCCTGCTTCTAAAAAAAGTGAGTGTTCTTTCATAATTCTCCCAAAGTATAAATGAAGTTCTAAAGATAAAATTACATATTTTTGATCACTAATCATATCTAATCTCCTTCTTGTATTAAATCTATATTAACCCATCATTTTTAATAGTCTAATATAGTGATTCGCTTCACGCAGAACATGATCTGCAAGTAAAGGTTGAATTATAGAACGTATTTTACATTCATTGATTCCCTTAACACCAGCTTCTTTAAAGTCCCTAAACTTTACTGTTTCAGCTAATGTCTCAGAAGTTATATTATTTATCATTGTGTCAGCAGCTTGAGCTAATTTAGCTAATAATTGGCTATATTCTTTTGCAAAATCATTTGCAGTATTTATTAAATCATTTTCCGTTGGATCTAACATTCCCCTGATAAAAAGAGCATGCTCAAGCATTACTTGATCCCAGAAAGATTCAGTCTGACTTGCATCTGGTTTATCTATATCCTCTCCGCTTTCTAGCCTCATTAATTGAGTACTATACATATCGATCTCATGTATTAAATGCTGAATCATAAGTGGATAGTTTGAAGTCGTTATATTACAAGAGAGCACTTCATTTAACACCATCGTTTTGAAACTAATAAAAGCGTCAATTAATATTCTAGCATTAACATTTAGTTTTTTTACATTTTGATACATTTCAGGGGTAATATTTGGATTGGTTCCACTATGTAATTGCGCTTGCATCATAGTTATATTTCTGTTAATTGTAATCCCTGTGAAATTTTCTGTTTTTTGCTCACTTCCAAGTGTATAATCTGTAATCATTTCACCAGATGTTAGAAAATCACTGCTCACGATTCCATTGCTCAGTCTAACTGCATGATCCAACAGCCCTTCAAATTGCTGTTTAAATTGATCTGCCATTTTTGACTTATCAGAATCCTTTGGAGTAAATCCTGCTTCTAAAAAAATTCCGTGCTCTTTCATTATACGTGCAAAAAATAAATGTAATTCTAAAGATAATACAACGTATTTTTGTTCATTAATCATAAAAAATCTCCTTTCTTTGTCATAAGATTATATATGATTAAACATATTAATCTATGACAACAGAAAGGAGAGATTCTCTATTGAACTTACTTTTCTAAATTTTTAATTGATTTACATATTCTCAAGTAACTCTTTAGTTATTGGAAAACTAAAACTTTCACATATTAGCTTTATTATGAATCATTTATCAAGGTGTAACTATTATATAGTTTTCTAACTAAGATTAGTCTATAACAAAAAACAAGAGGCATTTACAATGCTTCTGGTTTTCTATTAATTCAAATTTAAATTGAAGCTTTTATACTATTGAGAATCCACCATCAACTAGTAGATACTGTCCACTTACGTATGATGCGCCTTCAGAAGCGAAGAATAGTAATGGTCCGTTTAATTCTCCTCTAGAAGCCGGTCTTCCAGCTGGGCAAAGCGCATTGTACATATTTAAGAAATCTTGAGCTTTAAAAAGTGTATCTGCTGTCATTTCTGATTCAAACAATCCTGGGCAAACAGCATTTACTGTAATACCATATTGTGTATACGATGCAGCCATACCTTTTGTTAGCCCAATTACACCTGCTTTAGTTGTATTGTATGAATGTCTCCACAATGCTTCTGGTTTGTCTGCTAATATAGCATTTATAGAAGCTGTATTTATAATTCTTCCGTACTTATTTTCTTTCATTATTGGTAAAACGTATTTACTCATGTGTATAATTCCTTTTAAGTTTACGTTTATAGCCTTATCCCAGTCTTCATCGCTAAGAGTTTCAACGCTACCATTGACAGCTATTCCAGCATTGTTAAAGAGTATATCTATTTTTCCATAGTGATTAACTATTGTATCAACAGCTTTTTTTACACTTTCTTCGTCTGAAACATCACATTGCACTGTAAATACTTTTCCAGCGCCTTTAGCATTTATTTCATCTGCAAGCTCATCTAATCTATCTTTTCTTCGAGCTAGTATTGCTACACTTGCTCCATGCTCAGCAAATGATCTTGCTGCATCTGCTCCTAATCCACTAGATGCTCCTGCTATTACTGCTACTCTATCTTTAAAATCGAATAAATTCATTCAAATCACCTTCCAAATAATATTTAATGTATTAACTATATATACCCTAATTATTACATTTTAACATAAATATGCAAAGAATCTTTTAAATATAGCCCACTTCAAGATTTTTGATATCTATATCACCATCTAACTCCTCAGTTTTTGGAAGAACATAAAGGAATACGGGAGCTAAAATAAATAACCTATATATCCACCAAGTTTATTTAACATTAAATCATCTACATCAAATATTCTGTAAGGAGCAATATAAATTCCATATAGACCTGTTAATTGAGTCAGTTCAAAGAATAATGATACTAAAAATGTAATAATAAGAGTTTGTTTTAAATTTCTCTTAAAAAAATATCGTAAGGAAATTCCAAGTGGCATCAATAAAATTGCATCAAAAGTAGCCTGTAAAAAAACTCTTTAAGATGTAAGGTTAGAGATTTAATTATAAACTTTTAAATATTAATAAAAGCTATAATTACATTGACATTAATAGACATAATTTATATTATTAAAACATAAATATTTATAATTAAACCTTAATTTAAAATAAAGGAAGTGTATAAATTGTATAACAAAGATAGTAACGAAAAAGTCTGTTACTGCAATAATGTAACGAAAGATGATATATTTAACGCCATACAAAATGGAGCTGATTCAGTAGAATCTGTAATAAAAGCGACTGGTGCTATGCTTAACAGCAACTGTGCTGTAAATAACCCAAAAAAGACTTGCTGCTATAAAGATATTGTAAAAGTTTTTAATGAATTAACCTAAGAAAAATCAGTAATGAATTCGAAGTACTAATGGACAAACAAATATGAAAATGTATAAGATGTAAGAAAAATTTTATAACATATTCCACAACGCTCTACAGGAACTAAAATAACATCTTACTGCCCTCTAACTGGCGCAGATGTCGCATTTAAGCTTCTTGAAATACTAACTTCTTATGGTGAAATGAGAATAGTAAAAACTGCAATTGTCTGGTAAATACATTATAATACTTAAAAGGATATTGTCTTAGATTAGCAATATCCTTATTTAGTCACTACTCAATTTTTAATTTAATCTATTATATTAAGACAGTTATATTTTTTATAATGTACAGTTTAATGAATTTTCTTCAGCAGGATTTACATGAACCATACAATGCTTTACTTCAGAAAAATTCATCTCAATAGCGTCATGTACTCCTTTAGCAATCTTATGCCCCTCTTCTAGAGTTAGACTTCCATCAGCTGATATTTCTATATCTACATATATTTTTGAACCAAATATTCTAGTCTTAATGTCATCTATTTCAATTACACCACTCTGACTTTTAATAATATCTTTCATTTTTTGAACTGTATTAATATCACAGGATTTATCAACCATTTTATTAATTGACTCTATAAAAATTTCATAAGATGCTTTTACTATAAATATACATATTCCAACACTTGCAACTGAGTCTAGAACCGGATATCCCATCCTAGCGCCAAAGATACCAATAAACGCTCCTACTGATGATAATGAATCTGATCTATGATGCCAAGCATCTGCCATTAGAGCTCCAGAATTGATTTTTTCAGCAGCTGATTTAGTAAACCAGTACATCCATTCTTTTACTATTATAGAGACAACTGCAGCTATTAGCGCCATTAATCCTGGAACTTGTAATTTATTATTATCTACCTCAAGTATTTTTTTAACACCTTCAAAACCTATACCAATTCCTGTAATAAATAAAATTACAGCCAATATAATTGACGCGACACACTCTAAACGTTCGTGTCCATACTGATGATTGTCATCTGCTTTTCTATTTGAGATACTTACACCAATAATTACTATAAATGTACTAAATACGTCTGAAGCTGAATGTATTGCATCTGATATCATAGCCCCGGAATTTGCAATAATACCAGCAGCCAATTTCCCTAATGATAAAATAATATTTACTATTATACTTATTATGGATACCCTCATAGCAATTTCTTTGCTATTTATATTGTTTGATTTTAATTGTTTCATAATAGCCACCTCCGATATTAAAATATCTCTATGGCACTTTCTAAAAATTTAAATCATTATTATTCCAAAATAAAAAACACCTATGGAACAATAATAGTAAACTACTGTCCCACAGATGTTAAATTCATCATCTGCTGCCACATTATCGTGACCCGGCTCCATGAATATAATATTCACAGCCTGCTCAGTTTGTACTGTAGATTTATATGCAGTGCAAAGAGTATTTATATATTATATTCAATAAATTGAATTGTGTCAATTAATTATATCAATCCTATTGTTTATTTTAAAAAATTTAAAGACTTCACATTATAATATCTTAGAACATACATTTTATTTAAATAAATAGCTGGTCATAGACAAACTCCCAGATAAACATCCTTCATTAAATACTTCAATATCATCGCTATTATTGTAGGCTCCTAAAGTATAAAGAATGGGATAAAAATGCTCTGGTGTAGGTACTGCTAACTTAGACAATTCATGTTTTTCAAAATCCACTACATTTTCGAAATTACGATTTAGAATTGAATCCTTTATATACAGATCAAAATCTTCTGCCCATGTAAAACCTTCATCAATATAACTCAATTTGCTTAAATTATGCACTACATCTCCACTTGCAAATATAAGTACTCCTTGATTACGCAAATCTTTTAGGTTTTTGCCTATTTCATAGTGTTCCCTACTACTTGCATATCCGTCTACACTCATTTGATATACTGGAATATTTGCTCCTGGATACATTTTAGCAAGTACAGACCAAGTTCCGTGATCAAGTCCCCAAGAGTTATCTACTTCTACTGAATTTTTTAGTAATTTTATAGTTTTCTCCGCACAATCTACAGAGCCTCTAGCCGGATAAACTATTTCATATAATTCTTTTGGAAACCCATACATATCGTATATCATTTTTGGATATTCCTCATCTTGAATTTTTGTACCTTTAGTATACCAATGGGCAGAAATAGCAAGTATAGCCTTAGGTTTCGGCAGTTTTTTAGTAATTTCCTTCCACCCTCTGGTGTACTTGTTGTCTTCGATTGCGTTCATTGGTGATCCATGTCCAACAAATATCATTGGCATTCTATCTTGGCTCATTTATATCATCCCCTCTTTTATAATCCTTCAATTTATTTTATTAGTTGTCCAATTATAATTTTTTTTATTTTATCTTTTATCATTTATATTTAATTGTCATAGCTAATCATAATTTACATCATAATAATAACTTAAGAATCCTAATTGTTATAATAATTAAATTTACCCCAATCTAGTTGTATCAAAACAACTTGACTGGGGTAAATTTTATAATTACATTAATTAATGGCTAACAGTAGCAACGACTCTTTTAGTATGGTTAATTTCTTTTTATCGTCTATTGAGATAGAACCTTTAGATATCAGCTCCGTAACACCTCCTGCAACAAGGCAAGCTGAAATTTCTTTATATTTCGTCATCTTTAATTTTTTTGTATTTTCTTTTTACTTTTATAGATAATATAATGAAAAATATAATTGCTGTTGGAAAGAAGAGATCAAATATTCCCCTTATAATTGCCCATGGTGTCTCAAACCAAAATACACTCCAAAATTCATCGCCTACTCTTTCCCACAATCCTGGAGTTAGGTATAAGTATTTAAGATTAGAAACTAATGCACTGAATATAGGCAAATAACATATAGCCAATAATCCCCAAAACTCTTACAACCTCTTATACTCCATAGCTTTTGACGTAGTAAAAAATATCATCGTCAATATTTCCACCTATCTTTTTAAAATATTGTATATTTGAATTTTTCCCACCCCAACCAAAATCCTCAGAAATAGTACAGTGGCTCTCGAAATCTTCCTCCTTCTTAAAAGTTATATATAGTCTGACTGTATATGTCAATATATTATATTATTATATACTTATTTTGTATCACAGAGGTTTCAATACTTTTATAACTATTTATTTTTTATATAAAAAGTTAGATCAAAAATTCAAAAATATTCCTGATCTAACTTTACATAATCATATTAATTTATCAAATAAATCTACTTTAACTTATCAACATTACATCTTTATAGGATCGATAAACACTTTTATAAATCCACCACAAACCATTCCTTCATCTTCATAAGAATTTCCTGTCATATCAACATCTTTTACTAAACACTGCTGTTTTCTAATACAGTTTAGAGCATCGTGGAATACTTCTGACTCTGCACAACCTCCACCGATACTGCCAAAAAAAGTTCCATCTTCAAATACAAGCATCTTCGATCCGACATTTCTAGGTGCCGAACCTCTTCTACTTATTATAGTCACCATTGCCATTTTCATTTTAAAATCATCTTCTGATAAAATTGCATTCAGTAACTCTTTATTTATGCCACTGTTACTATTGCCCTTGCTTTTAACCTGTATTATTTCAGACATTATAGAAATAGAAATCTCCTCTGGAGTCTCTGCACCTATTCTCAGACCGATCGGAGAGTAGATATTGTCTAGTTCTTCAGGTTCAAAACCCTGCTCTATAACTGATTCTTTTACTTTTTTAACTCTTAATTTACTTCCTATCATTCCAATATATGAATTAGGTCTTCTTAGTACTTTTGTTAAACAATCCTGGTCGTACTTATGGCCTCTTGTAACTATTACGTAGTAGTTGTTAATATTGTCTTCAACACTGTCAAGTGCAGACATAAAGTTATCGCAGATCACTCTATCTGCATCTGTAGTCTTAAGTACATTATTTGTGAATTTAGACCTATCGTCTATCACAGTTACATAGAATCCAATCATCTTACCTACTTTTATAAGAGGTATAGAAATATGACCTGCACCGCAAATTATAAGATGATTTTGCCCATTTGTAACTTCACAAAATACATTACAACCATCGATATCAAAACTCTGTGCTTTTTTTAAGTTTTTTATGTCAGACTCTAACTTTTCCCATATATTTAAATCTTTACTTTTATACTTATATTCTTCGTCGCTCCATAACGCTTTTTCTCCCTCAAATTCTCCGTCTAAAATTACAGCGTTTATTACAACTTTATTTTTATCAATTTCTTGAACCTGTCTATAATACTCTATCATTGTTTTCGACACCCCTATCTTATATATTAGTCATCTTTTCTTATGATTAATACAATTAAGTACAATTACAATACTTTTAAGATAACACTATCGCTTAAATATGACAATCATTTTAACACATTATTTTAAAAATAATTTTATTTTAGTTTAATTAAAATAATTATTTAACTTACTATACTGGAAACACTGTTCGGATTAGAATCATATAGCACGCCGTTCCAGACAATATACTGAGTATTGTATTTTTTTTTAGCTACTTTTAATACAATCACAAATGCTTATTCTATCTTTCATAACGACTAGCACTATCAAACTAATAGGGCTTCAAAAGGCAACATCTTTCCAAACAAAGCACCAATTGTACAACTAAATCCATAATAGATGGCACAAAGAAGCAATATAGAAATCTACTTTTTGCTCATCTACATCATCAGGATACTTCAGTGAACACAAAACAGAATATGTTTCATCTGTTAGTGTTAGAGTCATGTAAATCTAGCCATTGTTATATCTATTTTGTCTAAAATTGACTTACTGCAATTGATTTGTTTGTATTGAGTAATCAGTTTTTATCATCTATTATTTGAAAAAAATTAATCATTTTATCATCCAGCTCACTGTGATGATTTCTTATTATATAAAGCATTCTCTCATCGTCTACAATATCTTTTAGGATTTCATAACCGTACTCGCTGTGATTGTAGTAACACTGAACTTTTTTAGAAAACTTTACATTCTTAAGTTTATGATCTGTAATTTTTGCTAATATAACTATTATAGATTTATCGATTACGTTTAACTTTTTTCTAGCCTTTCCTACATCATGCAGAAGTGCGATTTTTATAAGCTTATCTTTATTGTAAGTTATTTCTTCATCATCTACTTCGTTATTCTCAATAATCGCTTCAATATTTCTAGCTATTCTTACGCTATGTTTTTGTTCTGATTTTAAAAGTTTAAAAAATAAATTTCCTTCGTTATCGTCTAATCTATCTTTTACATACTCTATATCTGATTTGCTCATTTTATCTGTTACATTTATATAAAATTGTCTAACTCTATTTGGCCTCATAATAGTTCTCCTATCTGACCCTCTAAATTCAAAATAGTACCTACTGTTTCTCCGCACTATTTATATTAACTATTTATTTTACCTTTTGTTGGATATCCAGTCCGCTTAGAATATACAAAAGTGTGCTTTTTCCAGATCCAGACGGACCATAATTGAAATAAACTTCCCCTTATTAATTTGTATCGATATATTTTTTACAATATTTGTAGTATAGTACCAACTTTATATTCTTTTATAATTTTTTGACCTACACACATATATTTGCACTATTAAACGAAATAATCCGAGATATTATAAAAAAATATCCTAAACTCCGTATATACATTTTTCTCTGAGCTAACTTCCACTTTGTGCCCTAACTTGTCCATTATATTCTTAGAAAAGTAAAGTCCCATACCAGTGGATTTATAAACTCGCTCCCTGCCATTTGATCCAGTAAATCCCTTATCGAACACTCTACTTACATCTTCTTTACTTATGCCAATACCATAGTCTTTTATAGACAATACCACACAGTTTTCTTCTGATTTTGCATTGAATTCGATCTTTCCTCTTTCTTTAGAATATTTTATCGCATTATTTATTATTTGATCAAAACTATACAAAATACACTTAATATCTGTGTATACTTCATAGTTCAAATCCTTTAATTCCACATCCAAATTGTTTTTTATCAATAAAAAAGCATTGTTCTTAATAGATTTTTTGACCAAATCATCTAAATTTACTTTATTTATAAATACATCATCAAACAGATTTGTACTTCTGCTTCCATATAAAATCGAGTTCACTAGAAAATTCATTTTTTCTGTTTCATTTTTTATACTTATACTGTCTTCTGGACTATCTAGTCTCTCCGTAATAATATTTAATGCGGATATTGGAATCTTAATTTCGTGAATCCACTTTGAGATGTATTCGTCTAGATCTTTTGTTGCATTTTTATACTTGCTTAATTCAATTTCACTTTCTTTCTTCAAATTCTTTATTATTTCTCTAATTATCTCTTCTTCAAAAGAATCCCCATTTATTAAATATTCTTCAATGCTACTTCCTTCTTCTATGCAGTTAAAAATATTACTGTACTTATACTTCCATCTTAAATAATCCAAAGTGAAAAAACCAATCGCAATTACTAGAGCGAACATATTGATATAAACAAGCTCAATATACCTATTTTCTAATGAACGTAGAGAAATAAGATATATATCTATTATTGCAATTAAAATAAAAACAAGGGTAATATAATTTATCTTATATTTTAAATATTTTATTATACTCATTCAATTATATACCCCATCCCCTTTTTAGTTTTTATAAAATCATCAAATCCGAAATCTTTAAACTTCACTCTCAATCTGTTTATATTGACAGTAAGAGCGTTATCTGTTACAAACTCATCGCTATCCCACAGAGACATCATAAGACTTTCCCTCGATACTATCTTGTTTTTATTTTTTAGAAGTAAAGTTAGTATTTTAATTTCATTTTTTGTAAGGTCAAGATTTTTTTCTTTGTAATTTACCGTTCCCTTTTCAATATCAAAAATTATATCATCATTATAGTAAATAAGATTGTTAGAATCACTGTAATTATAAGCTCTGCGTATTATTCCATTTATTTTTGTAACAAGAACATCAATTGAAAAAGGCTTTGTTATATAATCATCTCCGCCATTATTTATTCCCATAATTAAATCCATGTCTGAGTCTCTTGATGATAGAAATATTATAGGAACATTCGATATTTTTCGTATTTTTTCACACCAATAAAATCCATTATACAAGGGTAAATTGATATCCATAATAACTACATGAGGCTTCTTCTTAACAAATTCTTCTAAAATCATTTCAAAGCTATCTATTAAACTAACATTAAATCCCCATTTTTCTAGAGCTAAAGAAATTTCTTTTGCCAAAGCTATATCATCTTCTACCAATAAAATCTCTTTCATATGCGACCTCCTTACTCTAATATTTTATCTGTAATTAATTCTATATTTTTAAATTATTTATAAGTACATTATATAACTATATTTGTATATTAATTAATTTTATTTATACAATTCTAATATAAAATAAACTTTAAAATAAACTTTTTTTGTTTATATACTATTAAATAAATAAAAAATAATGGCTATGTAACTACACGACATATTTGCTTTTATCTTCTATTTCGCCTTAGTTACACTTGCCATTATTAATATTTACATTACTACTTTATACCGATAATTTTTTTAAATTTACTTACCGAAACAACCCCGTATATTAGGAAAATTAAAAAACATACAACTAAACTTAAAATATATATACTAAATACGTTTTCAAGAGTAATAAGTATATCTCCGACTAATCTAAGTGCAAAGTAGCTAGAAATTGCAGCGCTTATT
This sequence comes from Metaclostridioides mangenotii, assembly GCF_017873185.1. GTDB lineage: Bacteria > Bacillota > Clostridia > Peptostreptococcales > Peptostreptococcaceae > Metaclostridioides > Metaclostridioides mangenotii. The sequence continues at coordinate 127,869 of NZ_JAGGJX010000003.1, read as the reverse complement.
ATTGGTAAAGAGTAAAATAAAGATACTTCTTTTACAATACTTTTCTTTATTTCTCCCTCACTAGCTCCCACTTTAATCAAAATGTCATATTTATCTCTATCTTCATATGCGTCATTGTATATTTTCATATAAATTATACTTCCTGCAACCATTATAAATACTATAAATAGGAATACTAATACCGCATATGCAAATTTCATCCATTGGCTTTCTTCTTGTACCTTATAGCCATTTTGAACAGAGAAAATATTTTTTGTTTTTAAATCTTTTTTAAGATTATTAAACATAGCCTGACTATTTTTTTCATTTTCTACTTTTGCTCCATAGAAATATAATTGCTTCCCTTTCTCCCTTAGTTTTTGGTATTCACTATTGTTTACAATATAAATCTCATAGCTAAAACCGGTACCTAAAACTGGAGTCTTTACTTCTCCCTTTGATATCTTATATGTAAAACCATCAACATCCACTGTTTCAACTTTTTCTGCTACTGAACCTATCATTTGAGGGCTTTTTAACTGAATTATATTTTTTCCATTTACAAACTTTGGCCCCAACTCTTTAATCGCTTCTTCATTTCCATTATCTTTTAATATCTTTACAAAATCTCTATAGTTCATAAATATATTGCCAATATCTCCTATATATTTATTATTCTTTTTCTCTACAACAATCATTTCTGGGTTTACAGAATATTTAATATCATTGGTTTGACGAATTATATTTTCTAGTCTATATCTATCTACAACATTTTTATCACTAGACACCGCACTAACAGTATATATGTTTCTTTGAACTGCCGCATTTTCTTGTATATCTTTTATAGCTACAGCAGACCCTAAAGTGGATATAGTCGCTGTAATTATTATAGAAATTACGGCATAGGTCTTATAGTTTTTACTGAGCCTGTAGTTTATATTGCTTATAGAAATAATATTTTCACCATTAAATAGTATCTTTTTATTTTTCATCAATACGCTAAAAACAACTGGAATAACCGACTTAAATAATCCATATGTGCCTATACATATAATGATGATTATTGGTACTATTTTACCTATATTTCCAGACCTTATATCAAATGAAAGGTAATATCCATACCCAATTATCATTAATGAAACAATTGCCATTATATACAATAAAAGACCCACTTTTGGTATCTTTTCTTCTTGTTTTGCCATATTCATAAGACTTATAACACTGCTTCTACAAATAGTTATAAAGCCCTTTAAAGTCATTATTAAAAATATTGATAAGAACAGTACTGCAGATGATACTAAAGCATTTAGTCCAAATTTGCTTGATACATCTATATCAAATCCAGAAATTTTAACAATAATAACTTGAAAAAATCTAGAAGACACTACCCCAATTGCTAAACCTGATATAAAAGAACTCACTCCTATAAGCATATTTTCGACAAAATATATTTTTCCTATTGTAAACAGATCGAGTCCCATAAACGACAATATACCAATCTCTTTCACTCTGTTTTTAAAAAACACATTTGTAGCATACCAAATAAAGAATACCAAAAACACCGATAAAATCACTATTACAGATATAAGAACCGCCTCTGTAAATTTTTTATTTTCTCCTTGTAAAAATTTTATTGTTTCACTATTCTTTAAAATTTCAAAGTTTATAAGAACTACTACAGAAAATACCATAGAAATAAAAAAGGCTGCATATGTTCTTATGTTGCTTCTAAAATTATTAAATGCAATGCTAAATACATTCACTTAAAGTCCACCTCCCATAGAAGAAAGCAACTCCATGATTTTTCCATAGAATTCTTTTCTACTTTCACCTTTGTTAAGTTTACACTTTATATATCCATCGCTAATCATGTATACTTCATTTGAGTAACTTGCAGTTAGAGGGTCATGTGTGATCATTATTATAGTTGCATTATTTTCTTTATTTACCCTCTCTAGTGAATCCAGTAGCTCATATGCAGATCTTGAATCCAGTGCACCAGTAGGTTCATCTGCAAATATAACAGATGGATTTGTGATTAAAGACCTTGCCGCTGCTCCTCTTTGCTTCTGACCACCAGATAATTGATAAGGGTACTTGTCCAAGTGATCTACAAGTCCAAATTTTTTAGCAATCTCAACTACTCTATCCTCTATTTCTTTGCTCCTTTTTCTGCCCAGTGCTAGGGGAAGGGCTATATTATTCATTAGCGTCATATTATCTAATAGATTATAATCTTGAAATATAAAACCTATCTTATCTCTCCTAAGTTTTGATAGATCCTTGTTTTTCACTTTGTCTATATCTATACCATCCAGTAATATTTCTCCCGATGTAGCCTTATCAAGTGTCGACATTAAGTTGAGTAATGTTGTCTTGCCAGCTCCAGAAGGTCCCATTATTGATATAAAATCTCCTTCATGAACTGTAAGTGATATATTTTTAAGTACATTAGTTTTAAATCCTTTTAAACCGTAATCTTTTGAAACATCTTTTACTCTAAGTATCTCCTTCATAAATATTCCTCCAAATTTTATTTATTGAATTTCTAATATACTTATATTTTAATATTTTTATAATATTTAATCCTGCGATTAAGATTACTTTTCATACTCTAATATTACACTTTTGTAATATAACAAAACAAACCACATCATTTAGAAATTGATGCGGTTCTACCCTTTAAGCTACATTAAAATTTATTTTATCTATAAAAATATTATTATATGAAAAACTTATAATATTTTCTTATTAATCTTCTTCATATAAATACCTTCCCGTTATACACTGACAAATGCTACATTAGTTATAATATATTCTAAATCTTTCATATAATATATCATATAACTTGCACTAAATTGTAAACTTTATAATTTTTATTCATAGTATATTAACAAATTAGATAAAGGAGAATTATTATATGAGCGATAATTATCAAGCAAGCCAACTGGAAGGACCCATAGAAATTGTAGATATCGACGACTTACCGATAAGAGCATCTGCCGTAATACCTAAAGGTGCCTTTGACTACATAGCAGGAGGAGCTGGAGATGAATGGACGCTAATCCAAAATACAAAATCATTTAATCATAAAGGAATTGTTCCTAGGGTATTGACTGGAGTAGAAAACCCTGTTTTAAAAACCAAAATTCTTGGCATCAACATTGATACTCCACTGGTCATGAGCCCTGGAGCAGCTCAAGGATTAGCACATGAAACTGCCGATGAAGGTACAGCACGTGGAGTTTCTGCATCTGGTACAATAATGACTGTAAGCACTTTTGCCAATAAAACTTTCAAGGAAGTTCAAATGGCTGGAGGTGGTTCACCTCAATGGTTCCAAATCTATTTGAGCAAGAATCAAGATTTTAATAAACATATTCTAGATAGCGCAATGGAAGCTGGGGCAAAGGCCATTGTCCTAACTCTCGATGCAACTGTAAGCGGCAATAGAGAAGCTGATATAAGAAACGACTTCACATTTCCACTTACCATGCCAAATATAGAAGGATATGTCCAAGCTGAAGGTATGTCGATAGAAGAATTATTATCGGACACTCTACGTAAAATAAATCCTTCTATTATTAGAAAAGTAGCAGCTTATACAAAATTGCCTGTAATTGTTAAAGGTATACAAGCACCTGAAGATGCCTTAATTGCTATATCACATGGTGCATCAGCAATATGGGTTTCAAATCATGGTGGAAGGCAACTTGAAGGTGCCCCTGCTTCTTTTGATGTGCTGGAATCAATAGCAGAGGCCGTAAATAAAAAAGTCCCTGTTATATTTGATAGTGGAGTTAGACGAGGTCAGCATGTATTTAAAGCTATAGCTTCCGGTGCTGATATAGTTGGTTTATGCAGACCTGTGTACTACGGATTAGCCCTCGGTGGTTGGGAAGGTGTCAAATCGGTATTTGATCATATCAACTACGAGCTTAGAATAGCAATGCAGCTTACTGGCTGCAAAACTGTAAAAGATATACAGAGAGCTAAGTTAGTTACTAATAGATGTAGCTGTTAAGTAAATAAAAGGGAGAAATGAGCTTAGTTATTTCGTTACTCCCTTTTAACCATTCCCAATCTAATTTATTACATCTTTTCAATATATTTATTAAAACTTTTTATAGTAATATGAATAAAGGAATACCCATACCAAAACTAAATATAGCAAAAACTAAACAAGTGACAGATGCATACGTTAACTTTGCATATTTTTTCAAGTCTGCTTTTCAATACAAATTGATACAATTTAAAAAAGTTGACTCCTATGTAATATAGAAATCAACTTTATTTTCTTAATACTTTTTAAATTTATATTAGTCCGCTATGTTAGTTCGCTCTACCACTCAATATTACTAAAATTGTAAATATAATTTTTATAAAAACACAGAAATTTATATATTATAACTTTTTCTTCATCGAAGTGTATATTGGTAACCCAAGTAATGTTAAGAATATACATCCTGCTGCTAAAACTGTTGCTGTTATTAATTGATTTATAATAACGAATAATCCGCTCGCTATAGCTATTATCGGTATTATCGGATACAGTGGCACTTTATACGGTCTTTCCATATCCGGTCTATCTTTTCTAAGCTTTATAACTCCGATAAAAGTAAATACATAAAATATCCATACTGCAAATATTGATAAATCCGTTAATAAATTAAATTGTCCAGATGTGGCATATATACAAGCAATTATAGCTATTAACCAAGTTGCGAAATACGGTGATCCACCCTTGTTGACCTTTGACAAATACTTACTTCCCGGAAGAAATCCTTTAACAGCCAAAGCATAAGGTACTCTAGGCCCGGTTAATATAAATCCATTTAATGTTCCAAACACTGATATCATTATACCTATACTTACTATCTTGCCACCTATAGGACCAAATATTTTTGTCGCTACTAATGCCCCCGGTGATACGGCTTGTGCAAGCTCACTTGCTGGTAATACCCATAAATACGCTATATTTATTATAATATAAACTGACATTACTATAGATAGTCCACCTATTATTGCCTTAGGTAAATCTTTACCTGGGTTTTTCATTTCTCCTGCTATAGAACCCACATTTATCCAGCCATCATACGCAAATAATATCGCTAATAATACATTTCCTAAAACACCTGAAACCGTTTTACCTTCTCCTACCATCGGAGTAAATATCTCTGAACTCTGACCTTTGCTAAATCCGAATATTATAATTATAAATAATGGCACTAACTTACAAATTGTAGAAATTGTTTGTATTTTTCCACCAAATTCAGACCCTATATTATTTAACATTGCTATAAATACAATAACCCCTACAGCAATAGGTAGTGTATATAACATATTGTTAGGATCTTTACCAATAAATTCTATTACTTGTTGAGAGAAAACAACCCCTAGAGCTGCAGATGCCCCTGGAAAATAAAGCACGGTTTGTGCCCATCCTGCCAAAAATCCTAATTTCTCTCCATAAATTTCCTCAAGGTATACCATCATACCCCCAGTTTTCGGTATTGCAGTTGATATCTCTGCAGCTGTAAGACCTGCTGCTATTGTAATTAAACCACCCAATATCCACGCTATAATACCTAATCCAGGTGCTCCTCCTGTCAGTTCATAAACCGCTTGTGGTTTAAAAAACACACCTGAACCTATAACCATACCAACAACTATTGATAATGCTATCGGTAGCCCCAATGTCTTCTTAAGTTGATCGCCCATCAATTCCTCCAAATATTTTTTATGATTTTAAACTCTAATCGCTTAATTTTTGATTCAATCACTGTGTCTTTATAAAATCTTATATTTTTTGATTTGAAGATGCTAATGAACCAATATAATTACATTTTGTTTGCCCTTAGTAGTAATTTAAAAATTTCCACTAAAAACACGACAAGATCTATTATAGTATATATTCTAGAATAATCAACCATTTAAATATAAATATGGTTAAGTGTTATATCTTTATACATACCATTCCTGCATAGTATCTAGGCATATACAGCTTAATTTTCCACCGCTATCCCTAATGCTATTTCCACAGTTTATATTCATATATCGCTTATTTTTCATAATTTTGTCTTCTCCATATTTTATTGTAGTATGATGTCCTACAATAATATACCTATCAAATTTAATCCCCGCTGGAATGTAGTGAATATCTTTTGATATCAGATAATTACACTCATCATGGTTTACTGATTTTTCTATCGTAAGTTTTGTGTCGACTTTGCCATCATCATTTATAATTGAATCAATATCTGCATTATATCCTGAATGTGTAAGTATATATTTTATGTCGAATTCACATATCTCTATATAAAGAGGCAACTCTTTTAAATACTTTACGTACATTTTTTTCTCTTTATCTGTAACATTTTTAAGTTCGTTTATAGTATTTTGACCATCCCACTGCTTCCATTTACTAATATCTATACTTGAATTTTCAAGGTATAGCTGCATAAAAAGTTCGTGGTCTCCTTTAATCAAATATATATTTGATTCATTCATACAAAACTCAAGCATATCTAAATTTTCAGTTCCTCTGCCGATAATATCACCTAAAATATAAAGTCTATCATCCACACCAAATTTAATTTTCTTAAGCATCCTTTGAAATCTCTTATAGTCACCATGAATATCACTCATTAAGTAGATCATAATTATATCCCCCATTTACAAAATATAGTTAGTATATATCCAGCACCGACCCTATAATCGGCTATTTATTTTTATTGATTTAGTGTATAATTTAATGCTTATATTAGTTAATTATATGTATCTAATAAATAAAGCTTCATATTTTTGATAATTATAAAAATAATTTTTCATCATAATATTAGTTAAATTTCAACAATTTAAAGTTATCCACATTTTTCTGAATTATTCACAAAAGATCGTCCTAAGAAAGTTTATAGAATATATGCAATTAAAATGATCATTAACTAAATTTATTAACTCATAAGGTTAATTCATAAATTCTTCTGTTCTGCCAATAACCCAACAATAGATAGACCCAAACCTATACTTTTACTTCTAGCTTTATTACCAGTGTAAAATCTATCGAATATTCTATCTACATCAATCAAATTTGGATTATCGACTGAGTTGCTAAACTAGTAAATACTTAATCTCCTATTATTGTTAAACTAACATATATATCTCCTTTTGAATGTTGGATACAATTACGAATTAAATTTTGAATAATTCTCATTATTAATTCTCTATCTGTGTACAAATATTTTATAAATTAAACATCGCTGCTAATTTATACTGATATCTTTATACGCTATCAGTATAAATGTTAATGCCCCAAAGACATTATTAAAATGATGTATATCCCTGCCATTGTACTATTTTTTAGTATCTTATTTTTTGGTATAGGTTTACTTTTTATACTTATAAAGTGTAAAGAGGCTACCTTGAAAGCGATATGTTTCCCTGGGGTAACAGATTTTTACGATTTTGTCTGTTAACCTAGGGAAGCATAACTTACTTCGAGATAGCCTCTTTTAAACATATTTATTTAAATTCTTCTAATCTATATGCTCATCAGCACAATTTCTAAGACTAGGAGCAAACATTGTAAATATAGCTATAAACATCGTCGCAACTCCAGAAATAAAGAACCAACGCTCTACCCCTATAACCTCAGCAAACGCTCCTGCTAAAACCAAACCTATTGGCATAGCAAACATTGTTAAACTAGAAGTCAGAGATAAAACTCTCCCTAAATACTCGGATTCAAACTTCATTTGGAATATAGATGTCTTTACACCTGTGAAAAACGGTACAGAAGCTCCCATTATCCCTGAAATCACTGCAAATATCTTAAATCCACTTGAAGGAAGCATTCCTATAATCAAAAGCCCAATTCCGTAAACTACAATAGATCTTCCCAATGACTTCGATTTATTAATCTTACTTCCTATTACTCCCAATAAGAAAGATCCCAAGAATGAACCTAATGAAAATACAATCTCAACTACACTTGAATCAAAGAAATTTCCTTTGAAATACGTCATAGTAATTAATGGATATAAATTCCCCATAGGAAAATAAATTATTGCATAAATTGCATCCACTACAACTAAGGTCATCATTCCATGCTTTTTCCTCAATACATTTACGCCCTCTTTAAATTCACTAAAATATCCTTTCTTTTGTTCTGATTCACTTTTTCTGATATCAGGAATCTTTATAAACATCAACATTACAATTGCAAAAGCGGCTCCTATTATATCCAAAAATACTATAATATGAAGATCCCACATGCTGTATAAAAGCGCTGCAACAGCAGGGCTTATTAAATAGGACATCGATGTAAATCCTTGCGAATACCCAGCGTATTTGGTTAAATTATCTTTAGGCACAATCACCGGTGTTATCGCATGTAAAGAAGGATTGTGGAAAGCCGATCCTATCGACCTACCAAATAAGACTAACATAATAAACCATACTGGTATATCTCCAAACGAACCTACTACTACAAGAGAGAATGTTAAAATAGCTATTGACGCATCAGATATAATCATAATCTTCTTTCGGTTATATCTATCTATGAATACTCCCGCAAATGTCCCAATAATTGCTTGAGGCAAATATCCAATCAAAGTGGCAAATGTTAAAACAGCCGCCGATCCAGTTTTATCTATTAAATACCAAATAATTGCCATCTGAATAATTGCGCTGGTTAAAATCGATACTGCTTGTCCAGACCAAAGAATCAAAAATTCTTTTTTCCATTTTTCTATTTTATGTCCCATAAAAAACCAAATTATCCTTTCACTTATTCGATATATTAAATTATATAATTACACTATAGAATAGTATGCTTTAAATATAAATTATTTGCAACATAATTTATATAACAATTAAATAAATCTACTCTCCATCAATACTTCGTTATAATGTTACCTTATTTTTACATTTAATCATCTTATAAAAAAATCAATATAACTCTAGACTATTCGAATAGTCTAGAGTTATATTGATTTTTTTATAAGATGAATGTACTTGCAATCGGAACAACGATTACAACTATAACCCCTACAATAACTAATGCGATACTTGCCATCGAAGCCTCTACGCTACCCATCTCATTGGCAACAGCTGCTCCAAGAGAATGTCCACTTGTTCCTAGAGCTAAACCTCTAGCAATAGGATCATTTATACGGCAAAGCTTCAACATCTTTTTACCTAAAGCGTAAATTATTACAGCATTTAAAATACATGCTAAAGAAGTTATTTCAGCAACTCCTCCAATAGAAGTTGATACAGGCATTGCAATTGCTGTTGTAGCTGCTTGAGGCAACATAGATGCTATTATTTGTGGCCCTAGCTGGAAAGTTGTTGCTACAAAATAAATACCCATAATCGCAGCTAATGTACCAAATGTTATTCCACTCATAATTTGTATAAAATATTTTTTTAGAACATCTCTTCTTTTATATAGGGGGATTGCAAAACAAGCTGTTGCTGGTTCTAAGAAGAAACTAACTAGCTTTCCGCCTTGGTTGTAGTCATCGTAACTAAAACCAGTTGTTTTTAAAAATATAATTCCAAGTACCATTCCTATGAATAATGGTGCAAATAAGAAAAATCCATTTGTTTTTGTAAATAAATACTTTCCAATTGAAAAAGAAATTAATGTTACTAAGATACCGAAAAATGGAGTCATTGTACTCATATTAATTCACCCCTTCACTTTGTGGTGCTTTTTCTGGTAAGCTTACTTTGAAACTTTTTGGGTTAACTTTAAGTACTAATTGTGTAATCCATCCAGTGAAAGCTAAAAGTAAAAATGTTGATATTATTATAAGTCCTATAATTAGGATTGGATGCTGAGATAAAATATTAAAAGAATTTATAACTGAAATACCCGCTGGAACAAATAGAAGACTAATGTTGTCAACTAACATATTACCTACAGGCTCTACTTGCTCTAATTTTATTACATTTGTACATAGTGCTGTAAAAAGTAATATTAAACCTATTACAGAAGCTGGCATTACAAAAGGTAATACCCCTTCAATTAACTTTGAAATTATCATTACTACTGAGATAACTATTGCTTGATACATATATGAATATACTTTCTTTTCCATAGGAAACATCCCCCTTTGGTTATTTTTTATATTTGTTTATATACAAATTATAATAAAAATAATGAAAAGAAGGATGTTTTCAGAGTGAAATGCGACATTTACAGTCCCAAATACACTATTATCAATTTTAAATTCACAGCTAAATTCCCAACTCGCTTTTGAACTCTTTTATATACGATCTACTAACGGGAACTTTTAGTTTGTTTTCTAATGTTACTTGGTATGTATGATTAAACCAAGGTTGTATTTCTTTAATATAATTTTTGTTAATAATATAAGCTCTATGAACTCTTAGAAATTGAGCACTTGGAAGTTTTTTCTCATATGTACTCAAAGCGATTGCTGTATGGTAAATCTCTTGATTAGTATATACAGATGTCTTGCCTTCTTCAACAACTACAGCAAGTATATCTTCTATTTTTAATACGAATATACTTTCATCAACTTGAATAGGCAGTGTAGTCACATCAGTTATCAAACTATCTAATGAGTAATTTGATTTAATTTCATACTTTTTGTAAGCTTTCTTTACTGCTTTTTTTATACGATCTAAATCAAAAGGTTTTAGGATATAGTCGGTTGCATTAAGCTCAAAAGCCCTTACCGCATGTTCGTCATAAGCTGTTGCAAATATAATCATTGGAGGTTCCTCAATACTCTGTAATCTTTCTGCAAGACTCAAACCGCTCTCATCAGATAAATGTATATCTAAAAACAATAAGTCCGGCTTATTATTCAACATCTCTGCGAAAGCCTCTTCAATTGTCTCTGCTTCTTTTATATCTGTAATTTCCTCACACTGTTCTAATAAATAACGAAGTTCATTACGTGCTAATGGCTCATCATCAATAATTAGTGTTTTCATTTTTATACACCTCCAAATTCTCGTTTAGGTATATTACATGATATAGTTGTTCCTGAAGATGATGATTCAAACTGGAGTGCTGAACTATCGCTAAATAAACTTTTAAGTCGCTTATTTAAATTTTCAATAGCTGATCCAGTACCACTTTCAGATTCTACAACATCTTTGCCTAATTTCTCAATTTTAGATTCATCAATACCAAAACCATTATCTTTAACCTCTAATCTTATACTTTCTTTTACCTCTGTTACCTTAACCCATACATTATTGCCATTTTTTCTAGATCCAAAAGCATGTTTTAAAGCATTTTCTACTAAAATTTGAATTACAAACGGGGGCAGTAAATAGTCATTCATAGACTCTTCCACTTGGAACTCTACAGTATATTTATTTGGAAATCTAGCTTGCTCAATTGATAAATAAGCCCTTACTTGTTCAAGCTCCTCTTCTAAAGTAATGAGATTTCTGCGCGCGCCTTGTAGGTTTGATCTAAAAAATTTACTTAATTGCAATAATAATCTACGTCCCTGTTCGCTGTCAATCCTTATCAATGCAGAAATAGTATTAATAGCATTAAAAAAGAAATGTGGATTTACTTGGGCCTGAAGAGACTTTATCTCTGCATCTTTTTGCAATTTATTTTTAAACTCAATTTCTCCAAATTCAATTTGACTAGAAAAAATTTCTCCCAATCCCTCAGCTAGCTGTCTCTCGACAAAAGTTAATTTTGTTGGATCTGTAAAATACAATTTAAATGTCCCAACAACTTCTCCACCGGAATGAAGCGGAACTACAATAGCTGCTTTTAAAGGACACCCATTGTGATTACACCCTATTTCCTCAGGTGAGTTAGCTACCTTTATTCTCCCTGTTTGTATCACTGATTTTGATAAATCAGTTAGGATTTTAAATGAAGGAATGTGATGATCACTTCCTTCACCTACATGAGCCAATATCCGTTTGTTGTCAGTAATACTTACTGCTGATACACGTAAAAATTTACAAATATAGATAGCCGCTTCTTTGCAAGATTCTTCGTTTAAACCAGACCTAAAAAATGGCAATGTATGATTGGCAAGTTCCAATACATCATGCGTCTGAACTGCTAACGCACTTTCTTCTTGTCTCAATGTAGATGTAATAATAGATAGAAATATCCCTGTTCCAATTCCATTAATCAAAATCATAGGTAGTGCTATAATTTTTAAAAGCTCCACTGATCCATTTATGTTTCCTTTAAAAATAACAATACACATCATTTGAATACATTCCATAATAACCCCAATAATCATACCTTCCTTTACTGATGGAAATGTATTTTTTCGTAAGGATTTTCTTCCAAAGTAACCTGAGAAAAACCCGACTAAAACAGAAGAAACAAAATATGTATACGCAGCGTCTCCACCTTGGAATAAACGTACTGTTGAGGAAATCATACCGACAAAGAAACCTACAAAAGGACCTCCTATCAATCCAGAAACCCCTATTGTTAAAACTCTTGTATTTGCAATAGACGAATGTTGTCCAACTTTTAGTAAAAAACCATTTAAGAATGTACTTTCACCGTTAACTTCAACGCCAGTAAAATTAGAAATTATCGCAAAAGCACTAAAAATAACTATAAATTTTACTTTAGTAGAAAATACATCTCGATTTTTTAATAATACTTTAAAATAATTTATATTTAATAATATATATGCTAAAATTATAATAAGACCAACTCGTTCAAGTAATGGTATAAATAAATTTACCACTTACCCACCTCCTTTTTTACTATACAACAAGGTATTTTCATAAATCATTCAATCTTCCCATTTATGTATACCAAGTATATCATAATAAATAATATACATTTATAATACACACAATATTCATTCTATTTATAAATTAAAAATTAATAAGGCAATCTGTATATATATGATATAGATATTTTATACAGCTCACTTATTTATTTTTTGTAAAAATATATAATTTATGTATATATCTATAAATTCTTTGGTTTTAAAGTAATTACTTACATATTCTTGAAAAATTAAAATATTGATTTCAAATAACTCAGATTAATAGAGTGAATCGTGAATTATGTGTAAGCCTATAAAATAATAATTTAAATAAACAGACAAAAAGGCCATAGTATTTATATGACCTTTTTTCTTATTTATATATCATATTTTATTTATATGGGTTTATCATTTATTTTGATAACTTTTCAATTAACTATGAACAGCCCATTACTCTTCAATAAATCTCATAAGTTCCATATTAAAGTCATCTTTTTGATCGTAAAACGAACCGTGACCACTGAATATAAATGGTACTAACCTTGAATTTTTAATACACTGATTTTGTACTTCCCCTAATTGAAAAGGAACAACTTTATCATGAATTCCATGTATAATTAATGTTGGTACTCTTATTTCCCCTAAATCATTAAATAGAACTTCTTCAATCCACATCTTTGCAATTTCCGCAGTAGCCCATCCTGCTGCCTGAAAACCGAGTTGAAGAAACCACTCCGAGAAAGGTTGCGTTGTATGTTGAAAGAAGAAAATATCTCCAAAATCCCTCAGCATTTTAGGTCTATCTGAATATGTTCCTTGGATAATATTAATTATGTCTTCTTTATTTGAACCATATGGGAAATTAGGACGCTTTATAAGACTAGGTGCTGCTGCTGCAAAAAGAGCAAGTTTCGCTACCCCATGCCCTTTATGTCTAGCCATATATCTAATAGCTATAGCCCCACCCGTAGAATGTCCTGCAAGTATAAAGTTCTTTATACCTAATTCATTAACTACACATCTAACATCATCCGATAATCGATTATAATTGTAACCGTCATAAGGCTTATCTGAATATCCAAATCCTCTAGTGTCAATCCCTATACACCTATATCCCATTTTTGATAACTGATCGAATTGATACTCAAATAGTTTGTGACTACCCGGCCATCCATGTAAAAACAAGATGACTTTTCTTCCGCAAGGATTAAGATCCTCTACATAAATTTTTACATTAGGTTGTACTCTAACATAATATCCCAAAGTAATACCTCCATCAATAAAATTATCATTATCTCATTAACAGACTATTCTAATGGTCGTAAATTTGTGCAAACTTTATTGTCATCTAATCTCAATATATAATTATTATAAAATAAAAGCAGTAAAGATTTAAAACCCCTTACTGCTTTAATTTATATAGATTTTATTAAATTTGCTATTTTACTCAACTTCTAAGGGTACAAGTTTGAATGTTGTACAGTCAACTAACCCTCTATTTGTAAGACGGATCTCTGGTATACAAGCTAAAGGTATTCCTGCCATAGTCATGTAAGGTGAAGCTATATCACATCCTATTGACTCCCAAGCTCTACTTATATTTTCTACAAATTTTGACATCTCTTCAGCTGATTTATCATTCATAAGTCCTGCAATTGGAAGAGGCAGCAATCCTATAAGTTTTCCACCCTTAGCTACAGCCATTCCTCCTCCACACTCATTAAGTGCATTTGCTACGATTGACATATCCTCGTCATTAGTCCCTATAACAAGTAAATTATGTGCATCATGTGCTACTGTAGATGCCATAGCCCCTTCTTTTATATGGAACCCTTTGATAAATCCAAATGCCTTAGTTCCAGTGTAATGGTGACGCTCAAATACAACAGCTTTTAATACATCATTACTCGGATCTGCTTGAATTAAACCATTTTTTACAGGAACTTTAATATGTCTTTCATGAGTATTTACTTTTAATGGTGATATCTCTATAACGCGAACTTCTGCACTATCTTCCTTTTTAGTCTCTATTTTAAATGATTCTGGTGTAATTGTTTCCTTTATGTGCATTGTGTTTAGAGCTTCCCTAGGAAATTCATATTTTTCTATCTCAATACACATCTTACCGTTTTTTGCTACTAAATTCCCATCTATTATGACTTCTTCAACGTTTAAATCATCAAGATTGTCTATAATTAATATATCTGCACATTTTCCTGGTGTTACTGATCCTAAATCTTGATCCATATGGAATGCCTGAGCACAATTTAGTGATACCATTTGAATTGCAGTGATTGGATCTATACCTTCCTCAACGGCTCTTCTAACTATATGATCCATATGACCTTTTTCTACTAAGGTGTGCGGATGTGTATCATCAGATACAAGCATTGCAAAACGAGTATCAATATCTTCCTCTGTGATACTTTTAGCTACCTCAACTAAGTCATGCCAAGCACTGCCCTCTCTAAACTGAGCGTACATTCCAAGTCTCATTTTAGCTAATGCTTCTTCCTTGCTTGTAGACTCATGACATGCACGTACGCCACTTGCAATATAAGCGCTTAATGCTTTTCCTGTATCTGGAATAGACCAGTGCCCTGTAACTGTTTTATTTGCTTTAAGTGTTTCTCCTACAATTTGATGGGCGTGGTCACTGCTGTTGATTATGCCAGGGAAGTTCATCATTTCTCCTAGCCCAACCATGCTATCCCATTTCATACTGTCTGCTACATCTTTTGGCCCTATAAATGCTCCAGAGTCTTCAAACCCCGGAACCGCAGGAACACAAGATGGCATTGTAACCATGTTTTTAAGAGGTGTACGTTTCCCATCCTCTATCATATAATTAACGCCGTCCATTCCTAGTACATTACAAATTTCGTGTGGGTCCATGTAGATTCCTATAGTACCATGTGGAACTACAGCTTTTGCGTATTCACTTACACTCATCATTGATGACTCAACATGAATATGCCCATCTAAAAACCCCGGCGATATGTATCTTCCATTTGCTTCTATTACCTTTGTATCTTCTCCTATGCAGTGGTCTGCATCACCAACTAAGACTATTCTACTATTTTTGATAGCGACATCTATATTATCTATTACTTCTTTTGTACAAACATTAATCAGTTTTCCATCTCTGATTACAATATCTGCACTTTGCATTCCCATTGCAATTGCAGATAAGCTTTGAGATACTTCCCAAAGAGGTTGATTTTTAAACATGTTAAACATTATTTTCCTCCTCTTATTTTCTAAATTTATACTATCCATCTTAATTATAATATATCTGACAAAATATTACATTATCAAATTGCTTTTATAATTTTATGTATTGATATTATTGATTACTTATAAAGAGGTTTATCGTAATATTAATTTATACATAATAAAAGTGGTAAAGAATCTATACAATTCTTTACCACTTTTCTATATAATTTTTTATTTTTTCTCATTAAAAAGATGTTCTGCTATTGAAAGGGCTTTCGCTCCGTAAGCTGTTGAAGGTCCGCCGCCCATTAAGATAGCTACTTCAACTGTTTCTGCAAGCTCTTCCATTGTTACTCCAGCACTTATAGCATTTCTAACATGTGATAGAATACACGCATCGCATCTAACAGATATCGCAATTCCTACAGCCACTAGTTCTTTAGTTTTTAAGCTTAATTTATTATCTTTTAGTACTTCTCCAGCTATACCTTTAAATTTTCTCATGACTGCTGGGCTTTGTTCACCTAATAGCTCACCGTTTTTTGCTACTATCTCGTATTCTTCATCATAATTTATCATCTGAAAATACCCCCTTGCTTTTTCTTAATTATATCACTATTAATGTAACAATATATTGATTAATGGAAATTACTGTATGTATTTTTTAGATACAAATGTATTATTAAATCGAAAAAATCTATACATTTATATCTAATCTCTATTTTCATAACATAATGTAAAAGCTAACAGTGGAAGCTTCATATCAATAAGCTTTTTACCATCCATCATCTTTGAAGTCGAATCCAAGAGTACACGAATATCATAACAAGAACCAAAAACCTCTGGTACTCCACGGACTACATCCAGTAATGTATAAACCGCCTCCATAGCTGTTCTTACTGAATATTCTGTAGTAAATACAGTATCCCTTACTGTATCAGAAAACTGACCAATAAAAGCAAAGTTTACACATCCATCTGGAACAACTTTAGGTCTATCAATCTCCTAAAGCTTTATTTATTTGAATTCACCTGAAACAAACTTTCCTTTAAATAGAACAACTCTATCCTCACAAACTCTTCCTATTAAATGGGCAGAAGATTCAGCCTTTGCGAATAAAATATTTGCTTTATCGCCAACTTTTGGCCATACCTTCTTGCCTTTAGTATCAAGTGGAGTAACGCCGTTTGTAACAAGCCCTAAAACACTTGATAATGAAACTTCATCAGTTAAAGAAAATACCTCTGCTGCTCGACTAGCGCGTTGAATTAAGTCGCCTGTACCAAATGGGCTCCAGTGATCATTGATATTGTCATTAACAACATTAACTTTTATCCCATGCTTTCTTAGTGCAGGAATAGATAATGCCTTTGTATCAATTGGAACAGTCGTATTGATAACTATATCCGCCTCTTTCAAACGATTAATAATATTCTCTAATTCATCGCCAAATATATCTGCTAATGCCAGTGCATGGCTTATCTGTACCTTACCCTGCATATTTGATTCTAAAGTATAATCAATAATACGATTTATTTCGTAAATCCCTAAACTTCCTTGATCATGTAAATGTATATCAACTTCCTTCTGATATTTCATTGCTAAATCAAATGTAGTCTTTAAAGATTTTTCAATGTCTCCATCAATAGTAGCTGGGTCTAAAGCTCCTAAAACGGTAACAGCATTATCTTCTAAAGCTTTACTTAGTAGACCTAGTTTTTCGGTATCTAATAACCCATGCTGAGGAAAAATTACGATTTCATAATCTAATTTATGTATATTCTTTTTAAGAACTTTTTTAATCACATCTAAATTATCTAATCCAATAACAGGATCAACATTGACTTGTACCTTTAAGTAAGTTGCACCTTTGCTTGTAATTAAATCAATTAGAGCCTGCGCCTTTTGTGGTGTATCAACTAAAAAATCCTGTAAAAACCCTCGCTCTTCTACAATTCTTTCTGCGACACTATTCATAGGAACAACAGCATGCCATTTACCGCCATAATGCCCTTTATCCAAGTGAATATGATTATCTGACAAGGATGGTACCGCTAAATATCCTTTTGCATCTACAACATCTTCTGCATCATTAGGTAAAACATCAGTGATTTCTTTTATAATTCCATCTTGAACCAACAAACACACTTGCTCTGTCTTTGTTATGATGTTATTTTGAGATACTTCCTCTAGACTTGTTTCCACTAATACATTTTTTATCCAACTCATTACTCATCATCCTCCAGACCCTAATTTTATATAATCTATCCTATTAAATATACCGGAAATAAACGAATAGAGCAATTGATTCTTCAATCACTCCGTTTGTTTATTTCCGGTATATTTAATAGGATATAACCAAAATGCATAAATCCAATACTCCCCAAATGCTATTCTTTAATAAAACTGAAATATTTTAAACCTAAGGTAAATTGTGGTACAAAAATTTCATTTTGTTGATTATACAAATAGTTAAAAGTATAATATTCTTAATAAACTAATGAAAATACTGGGTATTATAAGTATGAAACTCTGCTTAAATACAAGGTGTTTTTAAAATGAAAAACATTTTAGGGAGGTAGATATTATGGTAAAGATAATAGCAAAATTCTTTATAAAAGAAGATGAATTTGAAAAGGCTTTGCAATTATGTGAAAAACTAGTGGCTGAAACAAGAAAAGAAGCTGGTTGCGTAAGTTATGAAGTTTATCAAGATAATAATGATAAAAACCAGATTGTGATTTTAGAAGAATGGAAGAATCAAGAGTGTCTAGATAAACATTCACAAGCAGATCATTTTAAATTTTACGTTCCGCAAATAGTAGAATTAAGTACAGAAAAAATCACGAATTTTTACTCTAAAGTTTTATAATAAAATATTGTTTGAGAAAAATCATGGCAGCAATTATTAAGTGAATCCTAAAAGTGAACCCTAAAAATCTAATTTTTAGGGTTCACTTTAATAGTACTTACCATCCATTTGATCTATTCTGATTTCTATAATAGCTGTCCCTTTGAGCATGTTTTCAGGTATTTCAGAGTTTGTTACATTAGGAGTGTATTTAGTAATAATTTTATTTAAAACTTCACTCTTTACTTTTAAATCCCCTATTATTTTAGCAGTTCCTGATATAACAACACTTTCATACATTGTGTTAGTATCACAAATTTTTCCGTTTTTATCTAAAGTTATTCCATACATTTCATAAATATTAAAACATACATTATGGTTAAAATTAATATTATCTATTTTCTGACCTTTTGGAAGTCCATGAATATATATCTTATCATTTAAATATACAAAATGTACAGGTATAACATAAGGTGTAGAATCTATGTTTATTGTTGCTATTGTACCGGTTTGTATACGATTTAGCAGGGTTTCAATTTGTTGTTTATTTAGTTGGTGTTCTTTCATTCTATGTTGCATGTTGTAATCTCCTTTATGTTTTATTTTAATTTTAAAGAAAAAGTGAAATATAATAACAAATATTAGTAATACTCTTGCATACCTTTTTGTGTATAGTACACCAAATCATGTAATTATTTGATAATCTAAATGGTTGTCTTTTTATAAATATTAGTATATACTTGCACTGGTCCTATAACAAGATCCACTAATGCAGAAAATATAGGGGCCACACAAAGGAGATTAAGAATGATTTTTATAGATAAAAAAAGTAAAACTCCATATTATTTACAAATATATTCTAAGCTTCAGGCAGATATATTAAATAAAAAACTGAAATCCGGAGATGTTCTAAAAGGTAGTCGTATGTTATCAAAAGAAATAGGTGTTGGTAGAAATACTGTAGATAATGCATATTCTCAACTTGCAGCAGAGGGTTACATTGAGTCAAAAAAAGGGGTTGGCTTTATTGTCCAGGATATTAATGAAGTTAATCTCAGTATTACAAATACTGAAAGTAATCAAAGCTTTAAATATGAATCAAAAAATTTAAAAGATAATAATATATTATATAATTTATCCTATGGTGACTTTACAGATGATTTATTTCCAGCTATTCAATGGAAGAAATATATGTTAGATGCACTATCAGAAAAAAATATGTGTAAGATAAATAAATGTATTGATGGTAAAGGTGACATACTTTTAAGAAAACAACTTGTAAGTTACCTGAATAATTCGAGAGGAGTATGCTGCAATGAAGACCAAATTATAATTACTTCAGGTTTGCAACATTCTTTAGAGATTATCTGTAAACTTATATTTTCTGATGGAGGAACTATTGGATTTGAAGAACCAGGTTATGATGGTGCAAAAGTTGTATTTAAAAACAATAATTTAAAAATAGAGGCATTAGAAGTTGATGACAAAGGTCTAAAAATATCTGAATTAGAGAATCATAAGAATTCAAATTTAAATGCTATATATATTACACCTTCGCATCAATTCCCAACCGGAGCTACAATGCCAATTAATAGACGCTATGAACTACTTAATTGGTCTTATATAAATAATACGTACATTATTGAAGATGATTACGATAGTGAATTTGGATATAATACAAACCCAATACCATCATTGCAATCTATTGACAAAAACGATAAAGTAATATATTTAGGAACATTCTCAAAGACGCTATCTCCATCAATTCGTATTGGTTATTTTGTTTTACCAAGACATTTATTGAATATTTATAACCAGACTTTTGATAAATATAACAATAGCGTTTCATGGGTTGACCAATACATTCTAAGTAAATTTATTGAAACCGGCTTTTATGAACGACATGTTCGCAAATTACGTTTAAAATTTAAAAAGAGATTCGATCTATTTATTAATGAAATTACAAATATGAATAGTGAAATAAAAATACATCAAAATGGAACGGGGCTATATTTTATATTAGAATTTCCTAAAAAGTATAGTCAAGATTGGCTAATAAAAAAAGCGTTAGATGAACAGATAATAGTTTATCCAACTATACAATATTGGCAGAATAAAGAACATTGTCCTAAAAACACCTTATTTATAGCTTTTAGTCAAATTGATATTTTAGATATCCCAGATTGTATTTCTAGGTTAAATAAGGCTTGGTTTAGTGATATATAAACATACAAAGGGCTCAGACAATTATTTGCCTCAGCCCTACATACAATGGTAAATTCCTTCGTATTTTATTAACTCTTCTTGTTATCTTGAATATCATTTGCTTTATTGTGTCCTGCCTTTGCTTTGCCCTGTATTTCTGGAACAGGCTCTACATCATTCTTTTTTGTTTTCATTTTTTTATTGCTTTCTGTTCCATGTGGATCCTTTGGATCCGGTCTTCTCATGCCTGCTTTAGCCATAATTCACCATCCTGTATAAATAATTTCGTACGCTCTTATCATTTGCCGTTAAATAGGTTTCTATACCTGCTTACATCACAATTAAATTTCTGAATAAAATCCTCTCCTCTGCAAATAATAACTTTACCAATAATAAAATGGAGGAGAAAAATTATGGCTAAAGATTCACAACTTGATCCAAAACCGATCCGTAAACAAAAATCAAAAGGTGGCCCAACTATGGCAGAGAGCGCATTAGATGGTGAAAGCCGTAATGCAAAGAAGCAGTCTGGTAGTCACCATAAACCCGGTAACGATAAATAATAAATTTTCATGAAAAGGAGCAAATTATATGAATCGTGATAAACTCATAGAACAGATAAAAAACGAATATGCCAAGATAGCCGCTTCTGAATCCCAGGAGCATTTCCACCAAACTACAACTGATATGACACCTGAAGCTTATTATGAAAACATATTAAACAAAGCTATGTCTGAAATTGAAAAAGGAACTTTTGATGATTTTAAATCTGGAGAAGAAATAGTAACAGCTATTGCAAATGATAAAACTTGGCTTCAGGATTGGAAGTAAATTTAATCACTGATTTTTGCAAATGAAAACCGCAGTCCGTTTTTAAAGGGATTGCGGTTTCATACTTGGTTTAACAGGATTTTTGCATATTTTTTTCGTCAATAGTAACTAGTTATCATTTTCTTCAAATTTCTCTTCAAGAATCTCGCATCTTTCTTTAAAACTAACTTCCCTTTCAATTTGGTGAAGCATCCAAATATAGTGAAAAGGATCTTCGAACATAGCATTTATTAATCCCATTTCTTTCATTTCAGTAATAGGCTGTATTTCTTTACAATTTTGCTTCATTGCTTTATCATAAGTTTCTTTAATATTCGGTACTACAATATTAATCCACATCGGTTTAGGGTCATTTTCTTTCGGCGCTATCAGGTGATATTCCACATTTTCATCTAAAAGGTGAAACCTTGTTCCATACATATTAAAAACTGCCTCGTTTCCACCCTCTATAAAATCTGTTACTTCTATTCGATCTACTTCAAATATATTTTCATAAGTTGTAATAGCTTTTATAGAATCTGGCACAACCATATCAATTTCTACACCTATCATAAGTATAATTTCCTTTCAATTTTTAAATATATTATAATCATTTCATATAAATTCCCTGAATCAACCTTAGTTATAATAGTTTCATTTTTATATTCTTTGGACTCTGCAGTAGCTTTTTCTAACTCTACATTTTTGGTGTTTCTGACAGTCCCTCTATCATCTTTATAATTTAAACTCTAAATTCTTCTGCTTCATTTGTTGTGTTATGTTTTTTATTATATCATATTCCTAGAGTATTATTACTTTAATACCTTTTTCTCAAATATATCCATACTATCTACCTTCTGCTTTTAGTATTGGTAACGCTGGGTCTTGTGTATAAAGTACTCAAATGGAGAGGTGATTAAATTGGAATCTTTGATTCTTGTAAAAAATATTATTAGAAACAATTTTGATGTAATAATCGATGATATCGTTGAAGAAAAACAAAATCTAGAGTATGAAGGTTTTACTTTTTCAATAGAAAAGAATTGATCTTTCTGATCAATACAATCAACATAAGTTGGAAAAATTATATTTTGATAATTAATTAATTAATTGCATGAAATTAAAAGAACCCTGTACTTAGAGTTCTTTTAATTTTATTATTTATGTGAATGTTCTTTGTCTTATTTTATGTCAGCAAAAATTTCGTGTTTATTGCCATCTGGATCTTAATATTTCTCAGTTATACATTAAAATAAAATCGATAATTAAAAAAGAGCCGTATCCTTATCGGCTCTCTATAAATATTTATTTTCTATTTCAACAATTCCTTTAATTCATTAAATGCGTTTTCATTTCCTTCTCCGCCTACTTGAGTAATTACATTGAATTTTTTACTACTTATTAACAGTTTTTGACTAATATTAAGTGATTTACCCACTAACATTACAGGTGACTGATTTTTACTTGCTACTACGCCTACTGAAAGGGCATCGATAAGGTTTTCTTGATTTCCCATCCCATTTTTTGATACATAAAGATTATTTAATGTTGAATCTTTATAGAATCTATTTATTACTTTTAAATTTGTCATATTTCTATCTATTCCTGATATCCTTTCGACTGATGGCAATTTATTAGCTATATCATTTGGAAACCATCTATCTCCACCAACTACATAGGTTTTATCAATATTTTCAGTTTTAACTAATTCAATTATATTAACCATATTATCAGTTGGGCTTGTTAAGATGATAGGCATTCCATTTTGTGCCGATATAGCTCCAATACTTACAGCATCTGCTAAACCTTTTTCACCATTAACTACCGATATCTCTGATATACTAGATATTTTATCTAATTCTTTTGCTACTGTTAAAGATGTCGCGTATCTATCTTCACCTGATATTCTTTCAACTGTATAACCTCTAGACTCTAAATCATTTTTTACATGCTTATTTACTGAGTTTTCTCCACCTATTATATATATATTTTTTGCTTTTAGCCTTTCTATCTCTTTCCTTGTCTGATCATTTAATTTGTTGCTTTGCGTTAATAATATAGGAGCATTTTTCACTTTTGCATATGGGGTTACTGATAATGCATCTGGTAGTGATGAGTCATTTACTAATATTATATTATTTGCAGACGTAAATGCATTTTGACTTATCTTGACAGCTGTATCGAATCTGTCTTTACCAGTAAGATACTCAATTTTCGTATTAACTTCCTCCGGTTCTTCTTTTTGAGCTTTTTTTAATTTTGCTACAATAGACATTTTAAAGGTCTTATCATTAATTTTATATATTCTGTTGAATTTAGCATCATGTAATGCATAGTTGTCATCACCAAATTTTATAACATATCCTAAATCGATATATCCATCTGAAGTATATTGACCATATATAGGTCTTGAAACTTCAACACTTGATTTGAAATTGTTACCATCAATATTTTTACCAACATTAATTGAGTATTGGCTATTGTGTCTAATTAAATTGTATTCAGCATTTTGTGTTCCTAAATCTGCTTCAGATAAATTTGTATTTTTTGATAAATTTAGGTTATCTAACTTGTTAAATCTACAATTCAATTTCTTCAAATGAACATCCCTCGAAACATCCAAATTAGTTAGTTTATTATTACTACAATGTAATTCTTCAACGTCTGACTGTGGTAACACTAATGATGTTAAATTATTGTATGTACAATCCAACTTACCAATATTTGAATTCTTAGGAATTTCTAATTTACTTAAATTATTATTGGAACAATTTAACTCTTCCAAAACAACTTGTTCTGGTAATACTAATTTAGATATAGAATTACTAAAACATAAGATATATTTCAAGCTGTCATTTTTATATAGGTCTAATGATTTCAAATTATTATCATTGCAAATTAACTTCTCTAATTTTTTATTTTTGGATAAATCCAGTGATCCCAAAGCATTTTTTGAGCAGTCTAAAGTTTTTAATGATTCAAAATACTCAATTCCTTTTAAGCTTTTAATTCCTTCATTGCTTAAATATAAAGTGTCAACATCTGCAAAAGTTTTAGATGTTATTTTATATTTATCTTCATTTATATTGGTATCCTTTATAATTTGCATTTTTATATATGATTTAAAATTCTCATCATCAAATGCGTCTTTCAATAAAATGCCTTCATCCCCAGAAATATTTCCTTTTTCTAACATTTTGTTTTCTTCATATGACGAATTAGAACTCTTTGCCTCACTCAACAATATTTTATCGCTAATTTCTAAATTATCATATGCAAAAGTTGTATTCGCAATTGGGATTATTAACGAAAATGCTAATGTAATAGTTCCTAACTTCTTTGTAATTTTTGATAATGATAACAATCTTTTATAATGTCTCATAAAATGTCCTCCTTATTTTTATTCAATATTTAAATTATACAACATATTTAAGCCTATATCCTTTATATCTTAAATTTCTACTACGCAATGATTCTTATACTATAATATACATGTAATCACATTTAAAAGCAAAATGGAGACTCTTTTTCATGGTTGCCAAATAGTAGGCATTGCAAACGTAATATATGTAAGGGTTAAGATTTTTAATTAAAACTAACTCTTTTTTGTATTTGGTTATGTCTAGTGCACCATTATTAACATTTAATTAAATACATTAATAATAGTATAGGAAGCTTGACTACTTATATATCCTGTTATTTATTATAACAATAAATATAGATTAACTAGTTTATTTACTCTATTATATATTTATTAAAAATAAAAAGATAATAAAAAATAGACTAATATAAGGAGACAAAAATGAGCATAGGAGATAATATTCAAAAAATTAGGAAAGAAAAAGGATTAACACAAAAACAATTATCTGAAAGATCATCTATAACTATAAATAAAATTAGCAAATATGAAAGAAATGAAATAAATCCAAGCAAAGAAGATATCGAATACATAGCAAGTTCACTAGAAATTTCTACAGAAGATATTGTACAAACAGATAAAATTCCCAAATATTATTTATTTGCAAATTATATGTTAGAAAAAGCTATGGATCATTCCCAAATAAATAATACTTCTATAAAGGATTCTGTTTATAGCATATTAATAGAAGAGTTGATACAAAATCAAAAAGCTGAAGATAGATTTATTAACTTTGCTTCAGAAAATAAAGCAGATTGTATAAAAGGCAATCGGTATGACTCTGATCCCCAATACATCACAGATAATAAAATAGAATTAATAAGCAAAATAAATAATAATCTTGATAATTTTGATCTTTTATCTTTGAAAATGATATTAGATATATCAAATAAATTTAATTTTTAATTGGATAATATTGTAAGTAATTCCTTTTTATCCATACTATCACCTCATAGGAATAGTATGATCAGTAATGGTTTATTTTAAGCATAAAAAAAGAGCTAGTATTGTAAAAAATATCTAGCCCTTTTGAATTAATATTATATCTTCTCTATTTACTTCCTAAAGCTTTGCTTGTTTGAGATAATCTTTCAGAGATTTTTACTGCTGTTTCATATCTATCTTGACCAGCAACTCTCTCTTTGTTACTTACACCTAAATTATCTTCTACTTCTTTTGATACCGAGTTGTATCCCCCACCTATTAATATATTTTTAATAGACCATTCTTTTATCTTGTAGCCAGTTATACTATTTAATTCATTTGGCTCTGTCAACATTATTGGTGCTTTGAAATGAGCCGCTAAACTATTAATAGTTATTCCATCTGGAAAGTTTGTTCCATCCACTAGTATCATGTCATCTAGGCTTCCTGATACCTTTCTTACCTCATTGCCTATTAACTCAGCGGTTTTGTATCTATCTTCTCCTCCAAATCTGTTGACTTTACTTACCCCTATGTTACCCTCTATATCTTTAGATACAGAGTTATAACCTCCACCTATAGTTACATCATTTAATCCCCAAGATTTTATTGTATCTTTAGTTGTATTAGTAAATGTTTGTGGCTCTGTTAGAAGTATCGGAACTCTCTTATGTGATGCTAAACTTGACATTGTTATTACATCTGGAAAATTCGTTCCATCTACTAATACTGCACCATATTTATTACCTGTTTTTCTTACTTCATTACCTATTTTTTTTGCTGTCTCAAATCTATCTTGGCCAGCTATTCTTATTACATTATAATCTTTTAATTGTTCTTCCACTTTATTTGATACAGAATCAGTACCTCCTGATATTATTATATCTTCTGCATTTAATCTCTTAATCTCTGCTAGAGTTTTGTCATCTAATCTATCTTTTTGAGATAGTAATATTGGTGCATCTTTTTCATTTCCTAATACTGTAGCTGTAAGTACATCTGTATATTTTTCGCCACTTGCTAGTATAACTGTCTTTGAAGGCTCCGGAGTAGTTCCAGGGCCTGGATCCACTGATCCTCCTCCACCTGTTTGTTTTTTCCACTTAGCATATAATGTAAAATTATCATTTACATCTGTTTCAAAATCATATGGAGATGTTGTTTCTTTATCTGTATACCATCCCTCTAGTGTATATCCTGGTCTAGTCATTTTGACTGGGGTTACTTTTTTTAAAGGTTCCACATTGCCAACTTCTATAGGACCGTTTTCATAATTACAATCAAAAGTAATCTTATTTCCAATCGGAACTGTTATAGGGAGATATGATATTGGTTTACCATTTTCTGTTGTACCCTCAAAACCAAATACTATCCCCGAAGTTTTATCATCCCATTTACCGGTTACATAATTATAAGCATTTATTTCTTTTCTTTCATTTAGCTTAAGAGATACAGAAAGACCATGATCAGTAAATTTGTTATCATAAATGTTAAATGAACCCAAATAATTTTGCATTGTAGAAAATTTTGTTATACTACCTTTGCCAAAATTAAATGTATGATCTAAGCCAATTACTTTTATATTCTCTCCATTTTCAGTTTTATTTTCGAAGTACTGTGTATTAAACCTATACTTCATATACCTAGCCCCTTTGAAATAATCCTTATCAATTATAGGGGAAAAGTCTGTTACATAAGTAGCATTAATATTTAAGTTAGTTAGATTTTGAAGCTTGGAAATTGCTTCTACGCTTTCAAGTGGAGAATCTGTTATCGATAATCTTGTTAATTTTGCAAGAGAAGTAATCCATTCGAAATTTTTATCGTCAACATCAGCTAAATAAGATAATTCCAGCTCTTCTAAGTTTACAGCATCAGACAGACCAGATAATGAAAAGTTAGTTCTTAAAGAATAAGAATACGGGCTATTTTCTTGAAATCCATTTATGTTAAACTTAAATGACTTTAAATTATTTAAATTTGCTATTGGGCCTAAATCCACTTTATTAGAAATAGGTATTATTTTTTTATCTTCAATTTGCCCTCCATTTATACCTATTTTAAGCACGGTTGTTGTTGTATCTTCTCCATCAAAAAAACTTGAATTAATATTAAGATCTTCTAGTGATGCCATTTTTGAAATATTTTCAATTCCATCTTTTGGTATAATAGTACGGAGAAACCTAATTTCTTTTACATTTTTTAAATATTCTAGTCCTTTCAAAGTTTCAAATTGAATATAAGATTCTAAAGGATTTATGTTTGGATAAATATCTTGATTCCAAGAAAAATCAAAACATAATGTACTTGTTAAACTTTCTAACTCTTCTAGACTAGCAGAATACGTTTTTAGATCTTCACCTTTTTTTCCAAGTTTAGAATTTATTATCATCCTAAGTTGCAAATCAGGAATCAAATATTCTAATTCAACATTAGAAGTTTGACTAGTCTGTGAAATATTATCATCTAAAGAACTTTCTACACTATCTAATGAATAAACTGAGCAAATGCTACTAAAAAATAAAGCATTTACAAGTAATAATACGAAAAATTTCTTTTTTAATTTCTTAAAAATAAAAACCATCACCTTTGCACTCCTTTTTATCTCAGATATTTAAAATTCACTCTAACTTATACACTAATATATAATAAAAAGATTTAATTTATGTTTAAAATGTTGCGAAATAACATTTTTTTGTAGTAAATAATTCAAAAATTAATTAAAATAAAAATAAGGGTAGCGATTAAGCTACCCTTTTACTAACAACATGAATTTTCTCTTTTCCAACCAATCTATATAAATCTTAAAGTCATTACATACAAACTTACTCAGTGCTTGTCATACATAGACTTATGCTATTAACTTATATGTATATATATGAATAAACTATACAATTAAAATTGCCTTGTAAATTGTAAATTCCCTCCTTATTATATAATATGGACATACATAAATAAGGAGGAAAACAATATGAACTTAAGAAAATTTGGAATTTTATGCTTAGTCGGAATAATCTTAATTGGGATGATTGGATGCAGCAAAAGTAATAATGCCAATCAAAAGGATAGTAAAAAAGAGAAAATAGTAATAGGTACATCGGCTTCATATAAACCTTGGGCATTTCAAGAAAATGATGAAATAAAGGGGTTTGAAATTGATATTTGGAATGAAATAGCAAAAAGGAATAATTTAGACGTAGAATTTAAATTAGGTCAATTTAGCGGTTTAGTTGGTATGTTAGATGCTAATGAAATTGATACAGTAGCTCATCAAATGTCAATAACTGAAGAAAGAAAAGAAAAGTATCTTTTTAGCGAACCATATGCCTATAGCTATTATGACTTCTTTGTAAAGGATGATAGTGATTTTAAAAACAAGGAAGACCTAAGGGGTAAGAAAGTTGGATGTTGGCTAGGTGGAAATGGAGAGGCTACATTAAGAGAGATTAATGATAAATATAATCTAGGTTTTGATATTGTAACTTATGATGGTGTTGCAATGGAGAAAGAGTTGATTATAGATAGAATAGATGCATTATGGCAAGGTGAAATAAAAACAAAAACTACTATTAAAGATGAAAATTTAAAGGTACGTCAACTAAATGAAAAAATGGTATACGAAATTAATGCATATCCATTTAAAAAAGATGACAAGGGACAAAAATTCGCTGAATTATCAAGTAAAACACTTGATAGTATGAGGAAAGACGGTACTTTAAAAAAATTGTCTGAAAAGTGGTTTGATACTGACACAACAGAGGTCGAGAAATAGGGTGATTGTATGACATTTGACTTCAATTTTATGATTAAACTCATCCCAACAATGTTAAAATACAGCGGGGTAACTTTAAAATTATCTATTTTAGCAGTTTTTTTCGGGTTAATGATTGCTTTTATAATCGCTTTATTAACCGTTGCCAAAACACCAGTATTAAGTACCTTTTTTAAGTTTTATATATCGTTTTTTAGAGGTACACCTTTGATTGCACAACTATTTTGCTTGTATTTTGGTGTAATCCCAATAATTAGAAATATTATACAAGTAGATTCATTCCATGCGGCTCTTATAATTTTAAGTTTAGCAAGTTCAGCATATATGGCAGAGTCACTTAGGGCCGCAATTTTATCAATAAATAAGGGGCAAATGGAAGCCGCAAATTCCATCGGTATGACATATATTCAATCTATGTTTTATATCATATTACCACAAGCGATCAAAGTTGCTATACCTACTCTATTTAGCAGCTTCATAAATATAGTTAAAGATACTTCTTTGGTATTTGCTATAGGGGTGAAAGAAATGATGGCCCAAGCTCAGCTAGAGGGATCTTCAGGATATAGATATTTGGAAGCATATGTATGTGTCTTACTTGTATATTGGGGCATAACTGCAATTATGGGAAAATTCCAGAAACACTTAGAGATAAGATTAGGGAGTAGGTAGGTGAATTGGATTGTTAAAACTAGACAATGTATATAAAAAGTTTGGAGATAACGAGGTATTGAAAGGTATCAATTTAGAAATAAAAAAAGGTGAGGTAGTATCTATAATTGGACCTTCAGGAACAGGAAAATCAACTTTATTGAGATGTATAAATTGTCTCGAAAAAGTTGATTCTGGAAATATCATAATAGATAATAATAGATTTGATCTTGCAAGTTTAAAGAAAGAAGATGTCCTCTGGTTAAGAAGAAATACATCAATGGTTTTCCAGGGGTTTCATTTATTTAATAATAAAACAGCATTTGAGAATATAAATATAGGCTTAAATGTAGTAAAAAAAATCAAAAAAAATGAATCTGAAAAAAAAGCGTTAGAAATATTAGAACAGATTGGACTACTGGAAAAAAAGGATAAGTATCCTTCAAGTTTGTCTGGTGGGCAGCAACAAAGAATTGCGATTGGTAGGGCTTTAGCCTTAGAACCTAAGATTATTCTATTTGACGAACCTACCTCAGCATTAGATCCAGAGTTAGTAAATGAAGTCTTATTAATAATAGAACAATTAGCTAGGCAAAAAATAACGATGCTAATTGTTACGCATGAAATAAATTTTGCTAGAAATGTTTCTGATAAAGTGTGTTTTATGTTTGATGGCAAAATCATTGAACAAGGCTCTGCGCAAAGTGTTATAGACAATCCGAAACACGAGAGAACAAGGCAGTTCTTAAATAAACTACAAAAAAATAATAAAAATTAATATCACAATATCATTATTAATAAAAAAATAAAATATTTGAGTGTTGTTTCAATTGTTTCAATAATTCATACGGTACTAAAGCGGATAATATGGATAATAGTACTGTAATTGGTCAAAATTATTTACGATGACAAAAAAATTCCTTTTATAAGTAGTGAGATGAATTAGCCATTGATGTTTTAATTCAATCTAAATATCAATAAAATACAAGGGTAGCAATTAAGCTACCCTTATTCTTCTAAATACTACATTAACTTTCTATCTTCCAACCACTCAACGATAAGCTTATATGTCAATTGTAGATGCTTGTAAGATACTAGCCCCATATTATAATACTAATCACACTATACAATTTAAGGTAGTGATATGTTTTGTGCTAATGGCCCACCTCAGACTGTCATAAAAGTTTGTTTTCACTTTACAACTAATCAGTAAAATTCCTCAACTTTTTCCCTTCAGAGAAAGGTCGGCCAACAACACTTTCTAAGTTGCAATAATTTAGAGCCATCATAATGATTGGGTCAATTTTGATTGGATCGGGTTGGCCTTGTGTTATACAATCTTCGTCGACAAACGCAGCGACAATCTCGCCGAAGAACATAGTAAAGCCACGTATTTCTTTGCTGTCGCAAACCTTGCAGAGAAAATTCAGCGGACACTCTTCTATCATCGGTGCCTGTACTACCGTATCAAAAAAAGGGGTAAATAAACCCGATTTATCAACGTTCTTACCCGAAGCTATGCCACAGAAATCCATTTCTTTTACCAATACTGTTGAAGGAATATTGACACTGAAATAGCCAGTCTGCTCAATCCCTTCTGTAATATAGTGGGTATTTTTCAAAGACACGCACAGTACAGGTTCAAGACAAGCACAACCACCCGCGCCAACAGTAGTATATGTTGGCTTTTCATTCATCATTGCACCAACAATCATAGCCGGAAATGGCCCAATCGCCTGGTTTTCAAGTTTAATTTTTTTCATTTTCAATTTCCCCTCTTTGCTAGTCAAAAACCTGATTCGATATTTTAATATACAAATAAACCGACAAAAGGATATGGCTATACATTATATAAATTTTCTTTGAAATGCTTATATTAGTATAACTGACTTAAAATATATTAACAATATCTATATTTAATTCCATTTTTATTTAAATTTATAAAGAAAAAACACTTCTATCCAAAGGTGTTGAGATATTAAATGAGATATAATACTATACCTCCTTTGTTGACGTTGGGGATATTATCTCATAGAAATTGAAGGATTAAAATGCAGGTGGATTTTAATGCACAACTAATTATTAAAAATAGACTGCATATTTTTTCTTACTGCTTTTAGCAGTTCTCCTGGTAGTTTTTCTACTTGTTCACCAATCATTACACCATGTGGTTGTTTGTATCCTTCATTCCATACGAAGTTAAAGATTTTTTCATTTGCTTTGCTATTTTTTCCTATTTGAAATGCATAGATCTCGACATTTTTAGATAATAATTCTTGTATAACTTTTTTTGCTGATCCTGGAAAGCTTGATGCACCGTCTGTAATTTCGAAGACTATCTTTATTTGTTTCCCTTTTTTGAGTTCGCTTTCCTGTATGGACGTAATTCTATCGCATATTTCTCTAAGGCAACTTGCATCGTCAGTTGCTCCATCTGTTGCATCTAGCTTTACGATTGACCTAATTATGTCACTTTTTTCTTTATCCTTCACATTTTTATCATTAAATTCTTTAACATTATAATACTTACTGCCAAAAAACCAGGTTTCGCTTAAAACTTCTACTTTCTGATTCAATTGTTCTACATTGCTTCTCAAATATCGATTAAAATCATCTATTGACAGTAAGGTCACAGCCAAAGCTTTTCTTGCCATCTCAATTTTTGACGCATTCATTGATCCTGAATTGTCTATCACAAAAGAAATCTCTATTCTTTCAGGTAATATATCTGCTTGAGTCTCTAATAAGTATCTATTGAAAATCGGAAGATTTTTGTAAATCCCCTTTTTCTCAGCTTCTACAAAATCCGTATAAAAATTAATAAAGCTATTTACATCCAATTTTCCCTTTACTTGACCATCTTTTTTTACGCTTATTTCTTTTTTTGCGTCCCCTATCAGCTTTTTCCAAAATTGACGCATTTGTTCTCTTTCCAATTTCATTTTATTTGAATAAAATTGAAACAATTGTTGATCTGATTGGCTAATGCCATAAGCCTCTAAATCTACGTTACTTTGTATTGTATTTTGTACGCTCTCACTTACTTGGTCTTGTTGATCTATCATTTCTTCTATAATTTTTTCCACTTCTTCCTGCGTAGATTCCAGTGAATCTGGTATTTCCTCTTCACTAGATTGTTCAAAAGGGTTCTTAGTTCCTTTGACTTGCTCTTTTTCCTGTCCTTTTGATTTGTAAAACACCATTTCATCAATTTTTTCCTTCCACAATTGCTCAAAAGTTGGAAAGATAAAAGAACGAATGAATGGATCTCTTTCTACAATTCCTTGACCATTATTTAACTGTCTAACTAGTTGATTATGAATAAAGTAAAAATAGGGTTCATTGAAAATTCTCCTATCAAATGGATTTTCAGCACATCCTTCTATTATAGGCTCTTTCTTGTATAATTCAATAATTAAGAAACTGTTTGCAAAAGCTCTATGTCTAGACATTTGAGAAATCGACTCAGTGGTCTTACCTGTTTGTTTCATATATGAAACAATCGCCCCGAAATTTTCTTTATCTTTATATATAGGGCACATCTGCAAAACTCTCAGAAAAGATGTATATTTATCTAATATATATAACAAATCAAGAATTTCTTTTCTTACATAATTCGAAATAATTTTAGGCTGATATGCAGGTTCTTTTTCAAGTCCTTCTTTTTTTATCATAGCCAGAATATAGCTTGTCATACTATCTATTTCTTTCTGCCAATCTTTTTTTCTATTCATATATATTTTAGTTTGTTTTTTCCAATCAGAATATAAGGCTAGCTCATAGTAGATATGCCACATGATTTGTTTGTCATCTAACTGTCTATCCAAAAAACTTTCCAACGGTAAGTACAAAACTCCTTTGGAAGGATCTAATAGAAATTTTTGTAGTTTCGAATCAGTAAAATACATCAAACTAGAATCTCCTGTAAATGTGGCTAATGAGCGTTGTTCTTTTTGCAAAAATTCTTCACAATGTTTTTTAGATTCTTCAATTAGTGTTTGTTCATCAAAGTCAAACATACTCATACCCTCCTATTAATACAATGGCAGATTCCACAAGTCTTTTGGTGTATCAATTCGATCAATGTGTAACAGATTTAATTTACCTTCTATATCCATAAGTAAATATTTTGAAATATTTAATTTAAAGACATTTGTAAAAAAGATATCTTTGATCGTAGCCACTTCATTTAGATACCAATTTTCAAAATTCTCTTCAAGTAAGTATATGATCCCATCTTCACTTAAAACTATAGCTGTGCCTTCTTTAGATTGAACGTCAAACAAATTCCCTTTTAAATCGTTCAATTCTATTTTTATAGTTTTTGAATCTTCATATAAAGAAAATATCTTAAGCTGCCCCTTATTACCGGCCACTATAATGGATTTCTTGTTACCATTTTCATCTTCTAAACATCTAATTTGCCTTATTTCATCATCTAGAAAATCAATTTTTTCTGTAATAGTAAGTTGTCTGTTCTCATATTTAATAAAATATAATTTTCCCATCCTTGTTCCAACTACAAAATAATCATCTTTTATTTTTCCCAATGCAGTCCAATTTGGAATAGTGCAATATATATCTTTATGAAAAACCAAACGATATTCATCATTTTCTTTTATTATTTCAAATAAATTTAACTTTTCATCTCCATTTTCCACTACAAACAAACTATCTCTAATTGCTAAACATCTTCCAAATCCATTAAAACCATAATCTGTTTGAATCCTTTTAACTTTAATCTGCCCATTAACATTAGGTAGTTGATCAAAATTATCGCTTGAAAGTAGATAACACCCCCCTCTGACTCCCAAAAGCAAAATTCCTTTGTCATTCAATTTATATATAAAGGAAATTGTCTCTTTTATTTCTTTAATAGGAGGACTCCACTCTCCTTCTATTTGATTATGACCATAAAAATCATCTACATTATCTATATAAAAAAATTGAACTTTTCTATCTATACTACTTATAATAAAAAGATTTCTATTAATCCTCAATATAGTTTGTGAAAAACTATCAAAACTAAAAGCTCCCAATTTTTTTATCGGATTTACTTGCATTGAAGTCTTTTTGATATTATTTGCATAAACTCGGTAATACGGAATTAATTCAGCCAATAACTCTTCTTCTATTTGTGAAAGTTTGTCTAATTGTTCTTTAAAGCCATCATCTAAAATTCCATTTGTTTGGCATTCATTCAGCTTTTCTCTTAGATCTTTAACTTGACTTTTAAAATCCTTTCCGTCTACTGACAAATTCATTTTCATTCTTTTCCTCCATTATCTTCTAAGTATTCAAGTAGATCTTTTGAATGCTCTAAATGAGATAATTGTTGGTCTAGTTCTTGATATTTTTTTGCATCAATTCGCGATGATCCATTAATATTATCTTCAAAGTTTTCTTTTAGTCCTTTTGGCAAAGTTTTTCTCGGCGTTCCTTTCCCAAATATAAGATGAACTACATCTAAATAACTTAAAGTTTCTGTTAAAGGGCGAACATAATGATATGGACGAGTACGAATTTCATCATATGTTGTGCTTGACTCCCCTATGCCTTTTGTCTCAATTTTCCATCCTTCGCTTATAGGGAAAAATCCAAAACGTACCGCTTGTGAGAGAATATAGTTTTGGTCGTCAGGATAAGTGATTGAACTAATAAAACCATCCCACAAAGCTTTGCTCAAGTCTTTTTCTTCGCCTCGATTCCAATTATCTAAAACGTGTAAAATATTACGAATTGATAATACAGACTCCCTCAGTTCTAGTTCATCCATTCCAAAATCTTTTTGAGCTTCGTCATCTTTCCATTTGCCTATAAAAACATTTTGAGTAACCCTGCACAATTGAGAAAATCTAAACAATTCTTCTAATGACCTTTTGGAATTAGGAATATGAATATTTCCATTTTTATCAGCTAATCGTGCTATTATTATTCTAAAAAGTTCATTTTTTTCTGGAAACTCTTGATCTTCTAAGGAACCAATTGTCTTTTGAGGTACATAATTATATTCAATGGTTACGAAACGTGATTTAAATGCTGGATTTAACTCATTGGTTCCTTCATAATTAACCATTTGAGTTGATAGATTTCCTGTACCAATAAATCCAAATCCAGGCTTAATCAGAACAGGACCAACTCCTGTGATATAAGCTGTATTTCCTGCATAACGTTGCAAGATATCATTCAAAGCAATTAAGTTTTGCATGGCAATTGTATTTAATTCGTCTACGATTACAGGGCGACCTTCTCTTACTGCAATCAAAATTTCTCTTTCTATTTTTTTAATTTCAGTACCAAAAGCACTATTACTTGCTACCAATAAATCAGAAAAGCTTTTCCATATTTGAATCTTAAGCTGCAACTGCTCTTCATCAGTCATCTTCTCTAGTCTCGTTTTGTGCTCATCCATCCACTCATAAAAATCCTTTATAATCATATTCAGATAATCCGAATAAGATCCTTTAGAGAAACTGTGTCTGAGAGACAAAGTTTTCTCTACAAACATATCTTCATAAGTTAAATTGTGGGAGCCAGATATAAATAGTGGCTGTAAAGATTCTATTTCCTCTTTACTTCCATTAGTTAAAATATTTTTATAGTGAAGTTTTCTTTCTTCATTAAATTCTCCAAATTTTTGAATAGCATCTTTTTCTGCCACATTTGGATTTGCAGAAAACCAATTTTCCATTTTATCTTCTAATTCTCTTTGCATTCTATTTTGAATAGTAAAATCTAAGGCTGCTTCAGTTGCTAATTGTGTTTTTCCACTTCCTAAATGTCCTATAATATATACAGGAACACCTAAATTCAAAGAATCTATTACTTTTTGTTTTGCTTTTACTACATAAGGTACAGTTACCAAACGCTGCTTATGTTGAGTTTCTATATCGCTTATCAGTTGACGTTTATTATAAAATTCCCAAGCTTCCGGAGAGTCTCCTAGGATTATCTCTAACTTTTTTTCCAATTTTTTTATGCAATCAACCCGATATCTTGTAGCTGAATTACTCCCATAATGACTGTAATTATTACTCTCGCTATTGACCCTCCTTTCCCAACGAAGAAAAAACTTTTCATATTCAATAGAATTTTCAATTTCTTGTATCTTTTTTCCCTTGTTTGCTGTTTCTTCTTTCACATAAACCTTATATTTTTCGTAATAAACATTGTTTTTTTTAAAATCTGGAGGAATTTTATAATCCCTTTCTTCAGATTTTCGAAAAGCTTTAAAAAACGCCCCTTGTTCTTCTATTTTTTTATTATTCTCATATTCCGATGATTTTAGGGCTTCCTTGCGTAAATCATCTTCATACCAACTTTGCATTTCTTCTATAGTATGAATATAAGCTTGTTTAAGATTTGTTTGTTCTTTCACAGAAGTTTCCTCCTTTGCATGATGTTCTATTATATTATTAATATGCCAAGAAGCAATATAAATAATAACTACATATAAATTAAAATCCCGATTTTTTTAAAATTCGGGATTTTAATCAAATTATCTAACTGTATATGCCATTAAATAATTCCATATTCTTTTAATAACTTTTCAATGTCTGTCCCTGCTACTTGTTTTAAAATTTTACGTTTAGCCATTGGTGGTAAATCAAGTTCTGGTTTTTCACCATCTAATAAACATTTACCTGCATTTAATAAATAACGGATATCATATCTTGAAGAAAATACTTCAGGAACTCCTTTTTCAACTCCAGTTAAAACATATACTGCTTCCATAGCTGTACGTCCTGAGTATTCTATAGTAAATACAGTATCACGACCTGGATCATCCAATGTTTCAGCAAATTGTCCGAGGAAAGCAAAGTTTACTGCATTCTTTGGTACAGCATATGGACGATCTCCAGCTTCACGAGGCATAAATTGAGATGTGATAAATGGCATCATAACAGGAACTGCACTACATGATCCTGCCAATTCTTCAATTTTATCTATAGGAACACCTATATGATATAACCATTCTTTTGTGATTTCCTTACCAGTACAATCTCTCATAGGTTTTTTAATATAATCTCCAGGAACATCAGAGAATAAACCATATACCCAAACAACAACGTCTTTTTCAGGTTGTCCATAATACTGTTCTTGACGGTTTATTGTCCAACTCATCAACCATGAAGAATCAAGAGCTGAAACTATTCCACCTGTTACAGTGCGTCCACCATATGGTGAACGTTTTGTAATCTTTTCAATGTACTCAGGAACACGTTCATCATGACAAGTTACTGTACAAGACTCCCAATTAGATTTTTCTGTATCTGTACAGAATTTATCTGGTCTTCCAAATTCATCTGACTGAGCTGCTATATTTCTCCATAACTTCCAGCACCCTTCTGGTTCCCTATTAAATGGTGCAGGAGTATTGTCATCTCCATATCCTGAACCTTCAGTCATAGAACCATTAGTGATAAACACTAAGTCGTTTTCCGTTAAATCAATGGATATATTCTTTCCAGTTTTATCTGTTGCAACTATTCTCTTTGCAACTTTTTTATCATCTGAAATTGAGAATTCAACGTTATCCACAGCAACTCCATATTCAAATTTAGCACCATGGTCTTCTAAATATTTAACCATAGGTTTTACAAATGAAGTGTATTGATCATGTCTTGAAAATTGTAAAGCAGAAAGATCTGGTAAGCCGCCAACATGGTGAATGAAACGATTCATATATAATTTCATTTCTAAAGCACTATGCCAATTCTCAAAAGCAAACATTGTTCTCCAATATGTCCAAAAATCAGTATTTAAAAGTTCTTCAGAAAAAACATCTTCGATAGATTTATCTTCAAGTTCTTCATCTGCTATATTTACAAAAGCAGCTAATTCTTTTGCCAAGTCTTGACCCAAATTAAATTTTCCATTGTCATAGCGTTCACCTTGATTTTTAGTAATACGACAATTGCTAAAGTTTGGATCATCGTAGTTTGTATAATAAAAATGATCTAAAACAGTCATATTAGGATCTTCTGTAGATGGTAATGAACTAAATAAGCTCCATAAAACCTCAAAATGATGACCCATTTCACGTCCGCCACGTGCTACATAATCCATATTTTGACGAACCTCACCATCCAAAGATCCACCAGGAATGTCTAATTGTTCTAAGAAAGTAATCTTGCTACCATCCATATGAGCATCACGAATTAAAAAACAACCAGCAGCCAAAGCACCAATTCCAGTACCAACTAAATAAGCTTTTTTGTCTTCAATTCCTTCAGGCTTTCTTGCATTTACTAAAGAATGATAACTTCCATTTGTAAGTGTAAGTCTATCATCATGTGTCTTTAATTTCATTTTATCTCCTTCTTTCTCAATTTTTTATAGTCTTCTAAAGAATATTATTCTTGTAATAAATAATAAGTCCTCCTTTAGCTTTGTGAATACTTATTATCTGTAAGGTTTGTATAAGTCTATAATATAGCTTTTTTGTGTCCTTTTCATTAGATAAACAAACTGCGGAGTTCGAAATTCGAACACCGCAGTTGATTTGTCTAATATTTAGGCATTGAGATTAAAATGTCTGATAAAAAGGTAATCTCCTATTTCTTTTTACTAGGTATCATTTAAACCAGCACTTCGCATAAGGGATAACTCAATGTTTCCATCGAAGAGATACCCGATTCGTCTAATGATAGTATCAGGGTCTTCCTTCATTCCAGAAGCAATCCAGCGTAGTACCATTTCAGTGAGGGCACACTGATAAAAGGAAGCAATCAGTTTTCTATCTCCCGAAGAAGCTGAGATACCATCGCTTACTTTTTCAACATACCGTATCATAACATTTCCTGATACATTGTATATATAGTTCACTAATTCTTCTCTCTGCATGGAATTATATACATGATAAATAGCTGTTTTGTTTTCTAAAGCAAATTTAGTAGCCACAATAAAGCTCTCCTCCCAGGAGAGTGTATCATTATATTCATCAATGACTGTCTGAAGTTCTGTTTGGAACAGCTCTGACAGAAGTGCATATACATCTGTGTAGTAATAATAAAAAGTATTTCTGTTAATCTCACACGCTGTAGCAATAGCCTTAACTGTGATTTTGTTAAGTGGACGCTCATTCAGCATCTTTATGAATGCATCGCAAATCATTTTTTTGGTATATTGCTGTGCCAAGTCGCCACCTCCTTAACGCTTTACCTGTATTCAAGATTATAACTCATGGTAAGTTATTTGCAAATAATCCATCATCATATGATCTATTATACATCTCAATCCCTTAAGAAACAGCTGTTATCTAATTTATCAATACAACCCCCAAACCCTAATTAATTCCATTAATGCCCTTTATTTAAGGAAATAAATTCATAATTACTGTATGTTCTTTATTTCATAGGTTTTTTACTCTGTCCACTTTCCTTTTTTCTTTATTTTATGCTGATACTTTACATCAGGATTTTAACCATATTATATCATACAAATAGGTAAAACACTAAATCTCAATACAACTATTCTTTTCTGCGCAATAGTTTGACTTTTGCGTCCACAATAGGCCCCCGCTAGCCACCACTTGACTCATCAATTGATTCTTTACTTTAGTATGTAAATAATGAAAGAGTATTATACATGATACATCTAATAACATAATCCCTTCATTGCTCTAAAGCTTCTTTTATTTGAACTGAATAATTAAATCGCATTTTCGAGTACTGAATTCTTTTTTATATTTGGTCATTACATTATTGAGAACTTTCTTTGATTTATCAATTCCATAGTTATCTGTTAATGTTCTTTCGGCACATGAGTATAAATGAGCACTATGATATAGAAAATCTTTAACAACTCTTTCAGTAATTTCAGCTCTTTCTTTATTAAAAACTAGTAAGTCTTCTTTATCAGAAAAGACTTTTTCAGTCCATCTAAAATCACAAAATGATTTATTTTCAGTTAAATATTGTGATACTGTGAATATAATATATGGATTGAAATCATATCCAACAATATTAAGTAAAAAAATTTCTAAGCCTAATACAGCTCACAAATTATTAATATACAAAGTATAAATAGCGACCCTATAATTTATATGTTTTCATAAAATCACCTTCTAGAGTATACTAAACAAGTGATACAACTTTTAAGCATCATTTACTCAGTAGTGTGAATTTCGTGTATAATGTACCTGAATGGAGAGGTGATTAAATTGGAATCTTTGATTCTTGTAAAAAATATTATTAGAAACAATTACGATTTATTAATCGATGATATCGTTGAAGAAAAACAAAATCTAGAGTATGAAGGTTTTACTTTCTCTATAAAAAAGAAGAGATTCAGGAGTAGAAAAGCAAAGAAGACTCTTAAAAAAAAGGGGTATTTTGTTGCTTTTTGAGAAAAAGATTTTAATAACGTTAATAAGCCATATGATGAAGAAACATCACCAGAAAAATTAGTCGTTAATATTATTGATAATGATAAAATTGGACAATTTATATTTCCAAAAAAAATTTTAGTTGATAAAAAAATTCTTACAAGTGTAGATTCAAAAGGGAAAATGGCTATCAGAATATATCCTAGTTGGTGTGATAACCTTAATTATAATGCTGAATCTACACAAAAATGGCAGTTAGATTATTTTATTGATCTTTCTGATCAATACGATCAACTTAATTTGGAAAAACTATATTTTAATTAGTAAAATTAAGCACCGTTTAGCAGTTTTATTGATAAGTCATGCAATTTAATAATTTAAGCTGTTTATTTCTCTAAAATAAATTACATTGGCATATAGTATGCAAATCAGATATTTTTAATATAAATTGCTGAACACAAGCTATACTCTAACAAGTTTAGCTTATTCGGGAAATATAAAACTTCTATAATGGCAATCTAATTTCTCAGTAATTTGGTGCAATACACCTTTATTTATAATAGTTTATATATTAAAACAACATAAAGTTTATCAATAAGAAATGAAGTTAAAGTATGGACAATGAAACTGTAGACATTTTAGAGTCTATAATAAAATAATGTGTGCCATTCAAACCGTTCGGTTCTCATAATGGCACACATTACAAATTCTTAGCACTTTATATTTAGCTACAATTCAGTTATACTCTCAAAGTTTGCTTACAGCTTCCACATGAGGTGTAAGTTGAGTATACTTTATTTACTGTTACTTACTAGTATTTTACGTTATTTATTATATATCTGAAACGTATTTTTGAAAGAAGCAATATTACTTATCATTATTTAACATCACTTATCAAATTTTATTATAAAATCCTCATGGTTGGCAAACTGTAGACATTGCCAACATATTATTAAAAAGAGTTAGCATTTTTATAATCCAGCTCTTTTTAATTGTCTATATATTTAATAACTCTTTCTTCTTAGTGTTAAATTCATCTTCAGTTATTTCTCCCATGTCTAATAATTCTTTTAAATGTGCTAGCTCTTTTTCATCTTCTCTATTAGCTGCATATCCTAAAATGCCACCCGAAATTCCAATTAAAGCCAATGTTAAGTCCATAATGATTTAATCTCCTTATACTCCCTTTATATATATTATAGCAAATATAGGAAAATATTTACATTTATGTTATCTAAATGCTGTAGGGTGTATTACATTATCTTCCGTGGGATTTATATGCGATAATTCGGTGTCAACCAGTGATATTCCTCTTTAGACAGCATAATGCCCAAATCTATAACGAAGCTTATCTATAGTATTATCAATCTTTTCAAGTTTCTCTATTTCCTTGAAATTATCGCCAAAACTCAATTGTACATAGTTAGATGTGGACAAGTTTCATGCTCTAACCCCTAACTTTCTAACAGGTATAAAAGGTTGATGATGAATTTTAAACAGCTCAAATGCCTTGTCAAATATCTCATTTGTTGTATTACATGGACTTTTTACTGACCTTGTTGTTCATACTATTCTAATGAACTATCTATAACTTTCTTTTAAAAAGCATTCCATACTTCATTGTCTTTATCAGAGGTATCTGAATATAAGGCCAATAACATTAACATCATCAACTTTAATTAGGTTGAAATAGTATAATTTGTGATCAAATACAAATAATTATGATTAAGGAGTGTGAAATTATGTGCAATAATTGTAAGCCAGCAACGAAGTATACAAAGAAGTTTAACGAAGACTTCATTAAAAAACTAAATTTTTAGGATAGCAAAGACTTTGAGGATGCTCAGCGAGGTTTTGTTTTACGCCTAAAGGAAAGAGATATTAAATCTCAAGAGGACGGACATATTATGTGGGCGCTGGATGCCTATGATTTTGAGGATATAGACGAACCCTGCCCTGACACAGTAAATC
This sequence comes from Metaclostridioides mangenotii, assembly GCF_017873185.1. Classification (GTDB taxonomy): domain Bacteria; phylum Bacillota; class Clostridia; order Peptostreptococcales; family Peptostreptococcaceae; genus Metaclostridioides; species Metaclostridioides mangenotii. The sequence continues at coordinate 83,991 of NZ_JAGGJX010000003.1, read as the reverse complement.
CTAGCCTTTGGAGGCTATCCCAGCTTAATCATATACATGGACTTTTTAAATTGTGTGATGGCGTTTATCAGGTGCGTGGTATGGACGTATCAAACATAACCATAATCGAATCTAACACAGGTATTATCCTGATAGACGTTTTATGTGCCAGTGAAACGGCAAGGGCCGGCATGAGCCTTTATTATACAGAGCGCGGTAAGCGGGATATTAAGGCTGTATTGATCACACATAGTCATGCCGATCATTACGGTGGTATCAAGGGTGTCGTAGATGAAGATGATGTTCTTTCTAGGAAAATTCCGATTATTACGCCAGAGTCATTTTTATTTGAATCTATTTCTGAAAATGCATTTGTGGGCACAGCAATGAGGCGTAGAGCGTTTTATCAATATGGTTCTATGCTACCGAAAACGCCTACCGGTCAGGTTGATACCGGTATTGGCAAAAGTGTAGCTAGAGGCGGTGATGTAAACTTACCACCGCCTACACAGGAAATCAAAGAGAAATTTGAGACCCATGTCATAGATGGCGTAACAATTGAATTTATGTTAACTCCTGGTGCCGAGGCTCCCTCAGAAATGGTAATGTATTTACCAGATTTTAAAGTTCTGTGCGTCGCCGAAGAAGTGACCCATACAATGCATAACGTACTAACACTGCGTGGTGCTAAGGTGCGCGACACCCGACTTTGGTGGAAAATTATTGATGATATGATTAACAAATGGGGGGATGATGTTGAAATCATTTGTGCCTCACATCACTGGCCTACATGGGATCATAACCGCTGTATTGAGTTGCTAACTATGCAACGAGATGGGTACAAATACATGCATGACCAATGTGTACGCATGATCAATCAGGGCTACAATATGGTGGAAATCGCTGAACAGTTCCATCTACCCTCTTCTATTGCAGAAAAATGGCATATGCGTGGCTACTACGGAAGTGAAAACCATAACTGCAAAGCGGTCTATCAGCACTACCTAGGCTGGTATGATGGTAATCCCTCCAATCTCTATACTTATCCGCCGAAGGATGGTGCGCCACGTTATGTGGAGATGATGGGCGGTGCTGATGTAATGCTTAAGAAACTTCAAGAATATTATAATAATGGTGATTACCGCTGGGTAGTAGAGGTAGGAAAGCATTTAGTCTTTACTGATTCTAAAAATCAAGCAGCTGCCTATTTATTGGCCGACGCTTTTGAGCAATTAGGTTACCAGTGCGAAAACGCTACATGGCGTAATTCTTTCTTAACCGGCGCTGCAGAATTGCGTATGGGATCCACTGGTAAAAACCTGGGCATTCCAATAAGTGGAGATACTCTTGGTACGATCTATAGTATGACGGATGACATGTTCTTTGACTATATGACAAGTCGACTGAATGGGCCGAGAGCTGGCGACGAGTATATGACACTCAACATTTTCTTTACCGACAGAGGAACGCAACATGGCCTTATGTTACGCAATGGAGTTATTTTATACAATGAAAATAAAAAATATGGGGATGCCGCTATTACAATATACATTGATCGCGATAGGCTTACTTTGGTTCTGCTGAATTTATCTGATCTGGACAAGGAAATTGATGCAGGAAATGCGAAAATAGATGGAGATAAGGCTAAGTTTCAACAATTTCTTGATCTTCTCGATAGGATGACAATGGACTTTAACATTGTACAACCATAAAGAGAGATTTTTTAAAATAGTGAAAAATACTTTTTAAAATTATATTACTGAGGTGTATGTATTTGAATCATTATGAAAATTTATTAAATAAACTCATATTAAGAGATTATTTAGCTCTAGATAGAACTAAGCTTGCGAATGAACGGACATTGTTGTCATATTTTCGATCATTTGTAGGTACTTTTGTTGCAGGAGCTGGTTTTATAAAATTTATCGGTGATGTGATTTTTGTTTGCATAGGAATTGTGTTTATTGTAAGTTCACCTGCGATTTTATCTATAGGTATATATAGATTTTTTCAGGTTAGGAAGAATCTTAACAGTATAAATTTAGATATATCTGATTAAGATGATCAAAATCATGGGCAATAATATAAAATGTTATAGTATGCTATAGATAATAAAGGGGTCTCTTCATAGATAAAAAGAAAAGGAGACTTTAGTCTCCTTTTTACAATATGCTAATATTATAATTAAGAGAAATGATTCAGAAATAGATAAAAGAATATAATTTTTAACATTTGAAACCTTTATTATCATAATCAAACCATTTCTTCATACTTACCACTGAACTACCTTATTTGATGTATAATATGCTACGTTAAAGACCTAAGATAGTTTTCAAGTCTTTTTTCATTCCTTACATTCATTCGGTAACTTATCTTCTCTAATACCCTTTAATACTGGTTGCCTTAAACTACCCTTATCGTTCGGCATATACTCTACTGTACATACTAAAGTTGGCTCTAGCCAAACCGCATCTTCGTTATTAGATCCATTTGGTACGTATTTAATAGGTGAATTACTAGCTTTTTTATATTTATACTGATTGAGTTTTCTAAGACTAACGCCTAAAGTAACTGTCCTTTATAGATTAACTCATTATCTCTATTATATTGTGCGATTATTAAACTAGTCATGTTGTTTTCTTTTAATATATAACCGCAAATTACGAAGTCTTCATCTTTCATGTATTTTATCTTAATCCAGTCTCTACTCGTTTTATCAAACCAATACTTACTATCCTTTGCCTTTGCGACTATACCTTCGAGTTTCTGTTGTTCCGCAACTTGATATAATGCTTTTCCGTTAGTTTCTATATATCTTGATATAGCAAATCTATCCATTTCATTTATAGTCTTTTCTAACAGTTTTTTACGTTTTATTAATGGTAAATCTATAACTAAATCCTTATAATAAATAATATCGTACGCAATGAAACTTACTGGATACTTCTTGCCTGCTAGTTGCATTTTAAAGGGATCAGATAATAAAGTCCTCCTTTGTAATTCGTAAAAGTCTGGTACTCCATTTTTCATGGCTATTAATTAACCGTCAAAGATACATTTTTCATTAACATACCTATGTAACTGATCTAGTTCTGGAAATCTTGGTATTAACTTAAAATCTCTTTTATTTCTTAAATCTGTACTATCTTTATCTAAATATGCTATACACCTAATTCCATCTAACTTTAATTCATAGATGTAATCTGGAGAGTCAAAAGCCACTTGCATTTCTGCTATTAACATTGGCTTGATCCCTTTTTCATCAAATATATCCATATAATCACCCTCATAAGTATAGTATGTACAAGCTTTGCTATTTTAAGTATTAGTATTTTAGTACTCCAGTATAATATTCATCCTACCCTCTACCATTTATTATTCACATCTTACATGACTTTGGGGAGTCTATGGACAATAATAAACCTACTAAGTTATTTCATGCTACACTAAAAAATTAGATATTCCGCAAATGAAATTCCACAAATGGAATTCTATGCTTTAAGGCATAGTTGCTACTCGCTATTTGGAGTTCCACCTAAAACTGTACAGGCTTTAATGGGACATCATTATATTAGTATCACTATGGATATTTACACTCATATAATGGAGGATAAAAAGGTTGAAGCTGTAGAAAAATTAAACTCTTTTTTTTCTTTATAACATTAAATAAATTATTTAATTATATAAAGGTCATTTTGCTAAAAAAGAACGCATATCCTTTACGAATAAGCGCTCCTACATTTTCAACTTCTATTAAGTCTAATAATCTAACATTAATTTATATCTAAATGTTACATATAAATATTACTAGCAATCACTCTTGATACCCTAGAAAGGTCATATTGCTGATTAGAAAGGCCTAAAACTCTCAACACTTAACGTGGCGTTCGTATTTGGGGCTAACTCGAATGTTGCAGCCTCTGTAGACTGAATAGCCAGATCGAGGATATCTCCTGAATTTAAGGTTGCAATAACACTTCCTTGGAAAAGGGTAACTTCAGTAAGGGACAACGGTCCCGTTTGAAGAGTAGAAGTAATAAAATTGCTTCCTCCGTTTATACGCACGCCTACGGAAATTGAAGTAACCGTAGCAACCGGGTCGATACGAACCATAAAGTTAATTTCATAATCACTAGAAATAAAAATTTGAATACTGCTAGGATTTAAACCTACATCAAAAGAAGGCATAAAATCATTAAATGTTACCTGTTCAACCTCGCCTGTGCTACTAAATGTAAATAACTGAGGTATTACTGAAAAAAGCCCTCCGTATGCAGTTAAAATCTTAGGTGGTGGTGTTTCGATGCGTACGGTAGAGTTAGGAAAATTATCCGTAAAAATATCCAATGATCCAGACTCAAAAGACAAAAGTCCGCCAAATGTGACAGGAACTGTTGGTCCACCATTACCGTTTACATCAAATAAAACTTCTCCCGGTTCAAAAGTTCCCGTAGGCCCTGTTGCTCCCGTTGCTCCTGTAAGTCCTGTTGATCCCGTTGCTCCTGTTGGACCTGTTACTCCACCGGTTCCAGTTGCTCCTGTTGGACCTGTCACTCCACCAGTTCCGGTTGGACCTGTCGCTCCTGTTGACCCTGTTGCTCCTGTCGTTCCTGTTGACCCTGTTGCTCCTGTTACCCCTGTTGCTCCTGTTGGTCCTGTCGCTCCTGTTCCCGTTGCTCCTGTTGGACCTGTTAACCCTGTTGATCCTGTTGATCCTGTCGCTCCTGTTACCCCTGTTGATCCTGTTGGCCCTGTCGCTCCTGTTCCCGTTGCTCCTGTTGGACCTGTTAACCCTGTTGATCCTGTTGATCCTGTCGCTCCTGTTCCTGTTGCTCCTGTTAGTCCTGTTGATCCCGTTGCTCCGGTTGGACCTGTTACTCCACCTGTTCCGGTTGGACCTGTCGGTCCTGTTGCTCCTGTTCCAGCTAGCCCTGTTGGCCCTGTCGCTCCTGTTGCTCCCGTCGCTCCCGTCGCTCCTGTTGCTCCACGGCGTGGACAGCAATGTGGTGGTTTAGGTCTATGACAATCATCGCAGCAATCATCATGACAACCATCACAGTGGTCATCACAACAATCATTACAGCAATTGTTTTTGTTGAATTTATAGTTATCATCGCTAAAATATTTATATCCCATTAATTACAACTCCTAATCTTTATTTGATCTACGATCTATATATATTATGTAGAAAATAAAGCTTTCGTGACTTGATGTAAATAATTGACTCCTGAGCTGAGTCTATAATTGGAATTAGAACTACTTTTCCTGTGATATCATTGTAAATATTATTATAATTTACATATTTGAAGATTATAGTAAAGTATTAATTAGAATAAACAATCATTACTTATTCATCTAATCATTGATTTCATGCCAATCAGTTATCATTGCTATTCATTTCTTCACTATCAATTAATATTTTCATATTATAAATAATAAGGAAGGTGATGGTGATGGATTGTAATGACAAAACAAATAAAAATTGCTTAAAAGGATCTTGTTTTTTTAACTTGCCTGCTAAACAATTTTCGCTTCTATCTTCAATAATAGGTATCATATTAATAGACAACCTTGATATAGATCAACAGGATGCACTCGGAAATTTTTTGACAAATATAGGGCAAAATATTTCAACTTCAGCTGCACAAGAAACAGTTTTAAATAGTAATGACAATCAAGATAATGAAATTGAAGCACAATTAGAAATACTGAAAAACCATATCTGCTTATTAGAGAAACAAGCGAAAAAAAGATAGCATAGTTATTGATTATAATTGTTATTTTTATGTAAATCTTCCTCTGTTATTCCACCTATTACAAATAGCTTCCCTACTGTATAACTTTTAAAATCTTTTATATGCTACATAGTATATTAGTTTTTATGTAATTGTTGAATGGATAATGTAGAATTAACAGAAATAATGTAATTTGAATACCATACAATAGGAGTATTTCTTTACTCCTATTAATTTAATGGGAAGGTGTTTATATGGAAAGATTTTCATGTTGTTGCATAAGATGCTTATGTTGCAGAAGAAGATTTTCAAGAAGACGTATATGCAGCAAATGTTGCCGTTGTTTTAGTTGTTGCACTTGTTGCAGAGAATAAATTATTGTAATGTTAATTAATTAATGTAGATAATATAGGGTAGCAATTATGCTACCCTTATTTTTTAAATTAGTTTTCTATATCCCAACCACTCAACTACTAACCTATAAGTATATTTGAAGTCATTACTAACAAACTAAGTTACGCTAATAACAATTTTCATTACTACAAAACTTTTTCGACATAAATTTCATATTATATATCAGTGGACAAGAATATAATACACTAAAGTTTTAGTTTTGCATTTAAGTTCGCCTTAAGTGAATTGAGATACATTGTTTTTAATTAAATATCAAAACCTTTTTTCAATATTACAGTAACAAATATTCATTTATTCATTTATTCATTCATATAATTTTTGGGAAAAATAGTAAAGTATCATGCCATCTTATTTAAGTTTATTAAGATGGCATGTTCGTTTTAAAATACTATCCATTTATTTTGAGTAGTTTGGTCTAAGATGGGTCAATTTAAGCAAATTTATCAACCTTATTAACAAAGCTCTGCCCTTTTAATTTAATATTCACATATTATTTTAAAACTACATATTATAAAGTATCCATAATATTAACTTCAATAATGGATTCCTTTCGATTTTATTGTGAGATTCATAAACGACTCCATTGTCGTGTTCTGTGGATCATATTATCTTCATTCCTATATGTAAGATATAGTAAAGTTAATATGCCACCTTATCAAATATATAAGGTGGCATATTCTTTTTCTACTACATTAATTTTCTATCTTTTAACCGCTTAACCATTAGCCCATATGTCTCCTTAAAGTCATTACCAACGAATTCAGTTACATTGTCTGGGTACTTCTCTAATCTTTAGCTTCCTATAATTGGCATCGCATAAATGTATTTATCACTTTCTATCTGATTAACCATAAATGCACCAATATCAGCACGGGATATATTAAAATTCATTTTTATGTCTCCAAAGCCAACTTTAAATTTTCCAGTATATGGAGTGTCTTTAGGAGCCATAAATCTTACTATTGTCCAGACTAATTCAGTATCTGTTATTAAATTAGCTATAGAAATTACTTCTTTTTTTGCCTTAGGAAATAAAATGCTTGCCATAATACCTGGAACTGTAGTAATGAAAGAACGTTTATCCCTGGAAGATTTAACACTCGGTGTAGCCCAATCAATAATACGTGAAACTCCAAGTTCCTGCATAGCCTTTATAATATTCTTATGCCCTTCATAAGAACTCATCATATCGTAAGTGAATTTCATAGGTACACCAAGCGTGCTGATAACTGCATCACACCCTGAAATTGCTTGCTTTATCATATCATAATCATCAATTTGACCTTTTACAATCATAAGATTTTCATCTTTTATATTCAATTTAGATGGGTTTCGAACATAAGCCTTAACTTCATACCCTTCTTTTAAAGCATATTCTACAGCAAATTTACCAATACCTCCAGAAGCTCCAAATATAATTATCTTCATATAGATTCCCTCGCTTTCTTCTTTGACAATTATAATTTACCATAGTACAATAAAATATAATAGTACAATTTTTTATAATACTTAGTATCTTTTAAGATACTATAAGGAGAATTAATTATGTTGAGAGATTATACAGTAGATGATATTAAAGATTGTCCAGTAGCATCTGTACAAAAAATTGTAAGTGGAAAATGGACTATGGTTATTGTATATTATTTAAGCAAGAAAACATTACGTTTTGGAGAACTTCAAAGACGTCTTCCTAACATGACACAAGCCACATTGTCAAAACAATTAAAAGGATTAGAGGAATATGGATTGATACATAGAAATGCTTATAATCAAATTCCTCCAAAAGTAGAATATTCTTTAACTGATATAGGAAGGAAATTTCTACCTGTACTGGAAAGTTTAGAAAAATGGGCTATAGAATACTCAGAATATCAAAATGAATTGGATAAATAGTTCTATATTGTTTATAATTCTAACTCATTTAATCAGAATTAAAAAACGTAAAATATATAATTAAACCACAATAAGGGTAGTAATTCTGCTACCTTTACTCTTATAAAAATCCTAAAATAGTTGACTTGTTACTTTTGCTTGAAAAGTATAATCTACATATATTTTCTATTTTCCAACCACTCTACCACTTTTCTATATGTCTCTTTAAAGTCATTACCAACGAATTCAGTTACATTATCAGGGAACTTCTCTAATCCCCTAGATGCTCCACCACCTATAGCGTAAGCATTTCTACATATATAACTCTTGTAATCTGCAATGTCCACTATAGTAGAATTAGGGAGAAATTCTTTCATTATAATAGCAACCGCTTTGTCTCTATCTCCACTATAGATTATTCCATTAGTGTATTTTTTACTAATTATGTCATCAATAGTTTTATTTAGTATGCCTTCCAATATAGCAATAGCAATAGCTTTGTACTCTAATTTATTAACTAAATCTACTTCTGTTTTATTAGTACAGAAAAAGCTTTCTATTATAACCGCTGGACAATCTGTTCCGCTTAGTATATAAAAACTCTTTTGTACAAACTCAGTTTGTTTTTTAGCTCCCCTACTCGTTATACCTAACCCTACTATTTTCTTTTCTATTCTCTCTGCATAAGCTTTACCTTTTGAACTATTTTGATAATATATAACCTCTACACCTTTTGCGTTTTTATTATCCGAGCTATTAAGATGTAATTCTATAACTAGGTCATAACACTTACCATTTATTCTACTTAATTTATATGGTTGTTCTTGGCTCTTGCTAGTAAATTGCTTCTCAGGGCAAATAATTACATTTACTGTATGTCCTTCTTTTGTAAGTTTCTCTGATAATACTGGTGCTAAGCCCTTGCAGTATTGATACTCGTTTACTACTCCATCTACTAGTACTTAATATGCTATGTCCTACTGTAATTGCTATTTTCATTTACTATTCCCCCTTCTTTAGCTGTTTAAAAGTTTGATTTACTCCTATAGCTACACCCCAACACAAGATACCTTGCACAGCCTTTTTAATTCTTCCAAATGTAGTTTTAATTCCCTATGCCCTTTTAGTAATTCAACTGTAAATTCAATACAATCTTTTTCTAAATCGTTAGCCATAACATCACTCCTATAAATCTTCTATAATAACCTCAACCCTTGCTTCATCGCTATAATATTTACTAGCATGTAACTCGCATATGTACCTATCATCTTTAAAAGCCTTGCCATTTAACCCATCTAAAACAGCCTTAACCATGTTGTCTTTATCTTTCTTTGTTGGTCTTAAATAACTTGGTTTCTTAGGTTTCTTAGAGTAAATATCAATACTTACTTTTATTAATCCCTCAAAATAATGTCTCTTGCCATACAAATACTTTATTGACTGTTCAAAATATCTCGTTTTATCGTCGTTCGAGCATGTCCATTATTAAATCTTGGTCTATCCTTACTGACACACTCTCCTGGTATCGTAAATTCTACTTTCAATTCTTCCCCTCATATTTCTGTATTTTAAGAAGGTGCTTATGTGTTTGCAAAAGCACCCTCTAAGTGCAACTACATCCATTTATAGTAGTCTTTGACTTCTGCTATCTCTGTGATTATTTTAAACGTATAACCGCATGACTCACAGAAATATACGTCATAATGTATAAGAACTTTATCATTCCCTCTACGTTCTACCTCTATAACAGGTGTCCTTGTAAATTCATGCTGATATTCACAGGATGTTTGTCTAAGCATTCTGCAATCCTCCTTTAGATAGATTATTTGAATTTAATCAATCTTATTTGTTTGTAAGACTATATGCTTTGCATGAAATTCATATTATGTTAAAGTAACTTACAATATTTATTATATTAATTTTCGACTTTAATCGTTCCCATGTGTCAATTCCACCTTTTAATATTACTTACCTCCCATATCATCATTTATATTATTCAAACCTGCTTTTTCCTTCAAATACTGGTTATCTCTCTCAAGCCTTTTATTTTTCGAAACAATTTCATTATATTTTTTATAAAACCTCATTTGTCCAGCCCAACGCCCGAGACAGAACATAGAAATTAACGCCCCTATCCCTATCAGGACAAGTATTATTCTAGTTGCTATGATTATTTCATAAAGTTCGCCCTCCAAACCTCTCTCAGCCTGTTTAATTGCCTCAAGAATATTAAAATCTAAATCTATTCAATAATATTTCAATGATCTAATAGTTTCTGATTAAATTTTTACTTATAATGCATAAATAACTATTTAAGGAACAATTGTCTTGTTTATAAAACCTTTGTTGTTTATAATTTTGTTTATAACAATTGAAAGGATGAATTTTATAATGATGAATTTCAAACAAAAATCAAAGGAGTTAAAAGAGAATCTTTCTGCATTATATATTGCTTATAAACGAACAGATACTCCTATAGCTGCTAAATTAATTATAGGAGCTACAATAGGATATGCCTTATCTCCAATAGACCTTATTCCAGATTTTATACCTATCTTGGGATATCTTGATGATGTTATAATTGTTTCATTGCTAATTACATTATCTATTAAGTTAATTCCTGAAAATATTATGCATGAATGTAAAGAACAATCAAAAGATCTATGGAAGGATGGCAAGCCTCAGAAATGGATTTATTCAATTCCAATTTTATTATTTTGGATTATTATTTTAGGTATTATTATTAATAAAATTTTTAATTAAATTTAATTTTTTTTAACGTTATCTTTTCTTTCCATTGTTAGCCTCTTTCTAGAGGGGTTGTCCCCCTCTTATCCAAACTTAGCCTTTTGGCTTTTCCTTATAATCTCGTCCATTTCATCCGATGAATACTGATTAAATGATTCATTGAAGTTATGAAACTTAGTTTTCTTAGGTTTATAGCTTGATTCTTTAGTTATTTTTTTCTCCGTAGATTCTTGCTGTTTCCTACGATCAACTTCATAAGCCTGAAATTGTTCATATGTATTTATATCTCGTATACTCCATTTTCTTAATACGCCTTTAAGATACGCTAATTGTGTCGCTTCTTTCTCTACACAAATTTCTATTGCTCTTCTAAACAAAGGTAAATCTAATTCATTAGATGTCTCTATAAGCCAATCTCTTGTTGCTGGATATATAGGTGCTATGTTTTGCTCATATAGCCTTGTAAACTCTGATATATTTTTATCCACAGTTTTATTTTCTTCTTCTCCTATATACATATAAGGTTTATTAATATTAATATTGTTACTATTACTGTCGCAAATTTTGAGACACGGTGCGGTCAAATTTTGAGACACGGTTGAATTTGTTGGAATTTCAATACTTGCGGTGCAACTTTAGTATTCGCAATAACTTCATCCGTGTCGCAATTTTTAAGACACAGTGATGTTATCCATATCTTTTCTATTGCCTTTTTATCAAAAACTATCTCATAAATGTTGTTGTACATTTTACCTTCACCAATCCTATTTTGAGTTACTTTTATATATCCTCTATCCTTAACTCATTAAGATGCTTTGTAAATGTATTTTTTGCTATTTTTAATTCATCCATTATAGTATCTCTAGATGGATAGCATGTCCCATTTGCACCAGCAATACTGGATAGATAGAAATATAAACCTTTAGCTCCTATGGATATGGTCTTATCTCTTGCCACCATCTGTGGGATTAAGCCATATCCATTGCTTAATATGCTATTGTTTTCGATCTTCACTTCTGACTTTTCGCTCAATCCCACCACCTACTTTTATAATTCTGTAAAACTAATTGGACCTTTTTATACTTTAGTACTCCTGCAATAATCGCAACATCCGCATTTAAAATTGTCTTTTTATACATTTCTCCTGGACTCTTTGTCCAACTTGGACCATTAGGCATTTTTGAATAATTCCTTCTAGTTTCCTCTATATCTTCTTTGCTCATTTCATCATGTAACATGCTGCCGTCATGAAACAGGCATACTGCAAAGGCTCCTTTAACGTCTCCGTTATTAAATGGCTTTGGCTTATAATGAACAGTTTGCTGTCCGTTTATAATTTCTGACTCGTATTCATCGCCTTCTCTTGCTAACTTTGCGTATATATCTTTTATAGGATTCATGCTGTACTTTTTAGCTAATTTAATTTCACCTTTATAGTCCGTTTGAAAACTTGGTTTTCCGCCGTATATGATGCAGTAGCATTCCTTATTAAAGAAGTCTAATCCTAAGAAAGCACCTTTCATTAGTGTTCTAGCTATCTGAAATTCTTGCCCTTTTAGCTTCTCTATATCTTTTGTATCGTTAAGTACTGTAATTGCATTTTGTCTAAATCTAAGGGGATTAAACCCTTTAGGTAGTGCTTCCGCTTCTTTGTTTAATAAAGTTCCAGTAAAATTATTTACTTGTCTTAAAACAATATCTCTATTGTTAGTCATAATTAATTCCCCCAATATATTAATGTTTTAATTCCTTCTCTAACTTTGTAAGATTGCTTTTATATGCAAGTACAAAGCCGTCTATATAACTTCCTTTAAAACCTTTTGTAGAATCAATTAGGTATTTATTTAAATCTACTAAACTAAAATTTTGTTTATATCTTTTAGTAAATGCTTCTAAGCCATTGATATAACCCATTTTATAGTCTTCATACTTAAATGAGAGTGATTGCTGGTTTATCGAAAGGTATTCGAATTTTTATGTCCTAATTATTGACATAAGAGCCGTAGTCAAAAAAAGAGAAACTTGGAACACAAAATAAATTTCATCTTATTTTTTAAAATCATAAATGATTGACAGAAAAGAGATAATCGAATAGAATAAAAACATACCGATTGAATGTTTCAGGAAGGAGGAAGGATATTATGACAAAAAAACTCACAGCTGAAGAAGTCAAGACGTTGATACTTGATACAGCAGCCGACCTATTTATTGAAAAAGGATATGTAGATACTTCTATATCTGACATTGTAAGTAGATTGGATGGACTGACTAAGGGAGCGGTATATCATCACTTCAATTCTAAGGAAGAGATAATCAACTCTCTAGTGAGAGGATTTATTCCGAAAGACGACATACTTGATAAAATTGAATTAAACGAAGAGTTATCGGGCCTTGAGAAAATCCAGGAAACTTTATTTGAGGGAATGTTTAACAGAGCATCTCATGAAGAAACTGCAAAATATTATGGTCTACTAAACGAAACGACGTTTTATTCGATCTACATACGCATGGTTAATGAACTAACAATTGAACGGCTAATTCGATTTATAACTGAAGGGAATGAAGACGGTTCGACGAACGTTGAGAAACCTAAACAAATGTCAGAAGTAATATTATTGCTTGTCAGCACGTGGTTTATAAATGTTCTTTATGTAACTACTCCTGAGAATTTTTTCGATAAAATCGATACAGCAAGTACTATATTAAGAATGAGTAAAGTAGACGTATTAAATGAAGAGTTTACTGAGAGAATGATAAATTCAATCAAGAATTTAAATCTCACAACGGAAGAGGAAGATATGATATGAAAAAAGTATTGAAAATAATTGGGATGATTTTTGGAGCGGTTTTTCTTGTTGCAACATTGATTTTGGCTTTTACTTATTTCACCAACAAATCAGATTTAAAAATAGAGGCCAAATTGATTGCTCCATACGGTGAGATGGTGAAAGTAAACGGTGGGAGAATGAATGTGACAGTTTCTGGAAACGGTGATGAGAATATTGTGATACTGCCAGGATTCATGACGGCTGCCCCTAAGCTTGACTTCACACAATTAACAGAAGAGTTAGAGAAAAATTACAAAGTAATAGTAGTTGAACCTTTAGGTTATGGGATGAGTGACGATACTGACAAACCGAGGACAGTTGAAAACATCAATGAAGAATTACATGAAGCTTTAGAAAAAATCAACGTTAGTAAGTATAATTTAATGGCTCATTCAATATCAGGGGTTTATTCGTTAAGCTATATTAATAAATACCCGAACGAAGTAACTGGTTATATCGGTATAGACAGTAGTCTTCCGTCGCAAGGAGAAGCAGGGGACAACCAGGAAGAAACTGTTAGATTTTTAAGTAAATCTGGAATATTTAGGATTCTTGGAAAGGCAGACGAGTCGTTATTTAACATACCAAAGCTCTCTGCTGAAAAATCAGAACAATTTAAGTATGTCTACTTGCGTAGTTTAGGGTCTAAAGCGATGACCGATGAAGGGAAAAAGATGCCAGAAAACTTTGAAGAAACAATTGACCTGAAGTACCCAAAAGATTTCCCTGTAATGTACTTTTTAGCAACAGAGAGCACTGAATCAGATCCCAACTGGGAAAAAATACATCAAGACATGATAAAAGATAATCCAAATGGAGAGATAAAAGTACTTAAAGGCGACCACTATTTACATCACACGAAATTCAAAGAAATATCTTCTGAAGTGGATTCTTTCTTGAAAAAATAAGCGAGGGATTCTGACTTTAAAGATTAAGTTCAATATACACATATCGACGGCATCATCAACAGGGTATTCAGAAAAAGCCTAATAGAGTATACCCTATTGAAAAAATTAATATCGCTGACAAAAGCCACACGAAACAAACGGTTCTGTTATATCTAAGTAGTCACCCTCTAACAAGCCCTTTTTTACGTAACCATAAGAAGATGTCAATAAACAGATTTAATTAGCTTAAACAGGGCATTGCTTACGTTATTCAATAAAAAAACCTAGCAAATTGTTCTATTTGCTAGGTTGTGTTCTCTAGAAATCTATTCTTATTCTTTTTTCATAGATATCAAATATATAATAAAAGATATCTAAAAAAATGGCTGAACAAACAGTCGATATTTTTGAGATTGCTACCAATAAAAAATTGATTATAAAATAAATTGCCAACGAGGAAATTCTTACGTTGGCAATACGTTGGCAATTTATATATTTTATTTTCACAAAATTAAAACTCTGAAATCAAGCTATGCTCTCACAAGTTTGCTTACAGTTTCCACATGAGGAGTGTGTATTTACATTATGTCCTAACACATTTTATTATTGGCTAATACTTTTTATTGTATCATTAATATCTAGTTACTCCAGTTAACAAACTTTAATTCAATATTTTTCATAATGTATTACATTTTATTATATACTACTACTATGGTACACAAATTGGCACACATTTAGATTTATGTGTGCCAATTCTTTATCTATATATTATTCTCTACATTCTATTGGTAACTTATCACCTCTAATACCTTTTAAAACCGGTTGCCTTAATGACCCTCTGTCATTTGGCATATACTCTACAGTACATACAAGTGTCGGTTCTAACCATACAGCATCCTCATTATTTGATCCACTTGGAACGTACTTAATAGGTGGATTACTAGCTTTTTTATACTTATACTGATCTAGTTTCCTAAGGCTCACACCTAATGTAACGTGACCTTTATATACTAACTCATTATCTTCATTATATTGGGCTATTATTAAACTAGTCATGTTGTTCTCTTTAAGTATATAACCGCACACAACAAAATCTTCATCTTTCATATACTTGATTTTTATCCAGTCTCTACTCTTTTTATCGAACCATATTTACTATCTTTATGCTTTGCAACAATACCCTCAAGTTTCTGTTGTTCAGCTACTTGATATAATGCTTTTCCGTTAGTTTCTATATATCTAGATATCGCAAATCTATCCATTTCATTTATAGTTTTCTCTAGTAATTTCTTTCGTTCTATTAAAGGTAAATCTGTAACTAACTTATCCTTATAATAAATGATGTCATATGCAATGAAACTTACTGGATACTTCTTGCCTGCTAGTTGCATTTTAAAGGGATCATTTAATAATGTCCGTCTTTGTAACTCGTAAAAGTCTGGTACCCCATTATTCATTGCGATAAGTTCACCGTCTAAAATACATTTTTCATTAACGTATCTATGTAACTGGTCTAGTTCTGGAAACCTTGGTATCAACTTAAAATCTCTTTTGTTTCTTAAATCTGTACTATCTTTATCTAAATAGGCAATACATCTTATTCCATCTAATTTTAATTCGTAAATGTAATCAGGTGAGTCAAACGCCTCTTGCATTTCTGCTATTAACATTGGTTTGATTCCTTTTTCTTTGAATATATCCATATAATCACCTCTTAGAGATAGTATGGTCAATGAAGGGTGGTTTTAAGCATAAATACTATAGTTGAACTTTTAAAAATAGATGAAAGCTATCATATTATTTATAAAAATCCCAGTTATGTCGTTTAAATGACCAATTATGCTGTTTTTATTTATATTTAATATTTAGTATGGTATAAACAAATTAACCATTAAAAGGAGGCGAATAAATGAACAAATCATCTAAAAGGTTTATTGTCACAGCTATGACAACAATGTTAATATCAACACCTTTATTATCATCGGTAAATGCGCTAGAAAGCATGAACGACATTTCAAATAATGATAGTTTAGGAATTGAATTAACTCCCGAACAAGTAAAAGAACTGAACGAATATTTTCCTGAAGATACACCTGTGTCTGATGAGGAAATAGATAGAAGGCTTATTGAAGCGGGAGAATTTACCCAAGAAGAATTAGACAAAATAAATACTGAATATGATGTCGAAGTTAATTCTTTAAGAAATGCAAGGGCAGTAAAATATATAAACGGTTATAATAAGTACAGAACATTCAAGGAAAATGGCAAAGAACATTTGTATATTTATGTTAGTGGCAAAACATTAAAGAAAATTAAGGCAGGAGCAAATTTATCTACAACATTCGGAGGATTTATTAAGAACACTTATGTCGGATTAGCAGTAGTTGCTGTAGGAAGTATTATTGGAATAAATATGAATGGAGTTAATACAAATTATGGTATTGTTTTAAAATATGTAAATGATAAATGGAATTTTCAAGGAGCAACTTATACATATAGATATAATGGTTGGTTTTATCAAACTTAAATTATGAATAATAAAATAAAATCAGCTTTTATCAAATCAATACCTAATTTAATTATAGCAACTATATCATCTTGTATATTCTTTTATATGTACAAAGAACTTCCATTCGGAACAAACACTTTTATAGGTTTATTCTTCTTAGCATATTTTGCATGTTTCCTTAGTTTTCTCTATTCAGAACATAAAAATAAAAGGGAGTAACAATTTGTTACTCCCTTTTAATATTTACATCAACTTTCTATTGTCCAACCAATCAATCACTTTTATATACGTATCCTTAAAGTCATTACCCACAAACTTAGTAACATTATCTGGGAACTTCTCTAATCCTTTACTTGCTCCACCACCTATAGCGTAGGCATTTCTACACATATAACTTTTGTAGTCTGCTATATCAACTATAGTTGAATTAGGGAGATATTCTTTCATTATAATAGCAACTGCTTTGTCTCTATCTCCACTATAGATTATTACATTTTCATATGTCTGAGGTTGTGATTTATTAGTTAATTTATTTAATTCATTTTGAACTAGCTTTTTAAACTCTGTCATATTTGTTCTGTGAGGACAATTCTTCTTAGCGAAGTCTCTATGAGCCTTTACTCTGTCTATACTCCATCCATATTGTTTAAGTATTGCAGCAACTTCACTAGCTGCTCTAGACTCTGCATTTTTGAATCTCTCGCCACCTGATTTAGAATAACAAATCTCTAATGCTATATATTTTCTATTTCCTGTTCCATTCCCACCATCACCAGCATGAAAAGCATTACGATTAAATGGAATTGCTTGTATTGCTTCTTTATCATCTACTGCAATATGGTAGCTTGTACTACTGTCGTTATTCTTCATATATGTTATTTCATTTATAGCCGGTGCATCATTATATGTGTTGTGAACACATACACCTATAGGTGTCATGCTATAAGGACACTTCTTAC
Source organism: Metaclostridioides mangenotii (assembly GCF_017873185.1). GTDB lineage: Bacteria > Bacillota > Clostridia > Peptostreptococcales > Peptostreptococcaceae > Metaclostridioides > Metaclostridioides mangenotii. Next base: position 66,060 of record NZ_JAGGJX010000003.1, on the reverse strand, counting down.
TATATTTTGAACTTGGTAATAAACTTTGTATTAAACTCATTAATTAATCCCCCTTATCTACTGTTTAAACTGCTTGTATGTTTGGTTAACTCCTATAGCTACACCCCAACACAATATACCTTGCATTATTGACGTAACATTGAATCCAACTAAGCAAACGCTAAATACTATTCCTAGAAGTAAAAGTATAATAGGAATATACTTATTATTTAAAATAGGGTAGCTTTTGCATGCTACCCCTAATACATTTAGAACAACTACAATAATAAATAGTTGCTCTGGTATAAAACTCATAATATCCATAAAATCACCCCTTCTATCTTATTAATCCTGATTGCACCATATATATAAAGAACCCTATAAGCGATGTTATCATTACACCTACTAGCCATTTAAGTACGCCTGTTAATCCCTTTAAATCACTACATAATGTTTCTATTTGTATAGCAAAAGCAGCTTGTTGCTGTTCTAGCTTGTCTAATCTTTCTGAGTGGTTGTCTATTCTACATTTATGAGTATCAATTTGATGTTTAATCAGTTCCTCATTCATTTATTCATCTCCGAATCTTAAAAATTTATATAAGGGATAGAATTATCTACCCCACTGTTTTATTGCAATAAAAAAGCACCTACTATTATGTAGATGCAAACGAAAAAACACCTCTATCCTGAGGTGAATAATTTAATGAGATATAATCGTTTCGTTTATATCAAGGTGTTTTTTCAAGGTATTATTATGTTTATAACACTGATACTTCATGTGTTTGTTGTGATTTAATCAGTATTATATTTTATTATATTCACTTTGACTTTTTTTATGCAATAAAAAAGAACTCTACTTAGTATAGTCCTCGCTCGTTATTTCCTTATATTCTGTTTCTGTTATCTTCTGTTTATCTACTGCATTTTTAACCATTTCTTTATTCCAAAATTCTCTTTCGAAATACTCTTTTATTTTATTGAAGTTTAGTATTAGCATTATAATAAACCTCCCATCATTAGAACATACTCCGTATTTGCTTGCCCTTGTTCTAACTCATACACTCTATCTTTTAATAACTCTTCTTCTGTTTTTGGTTTTTCAATATATTCTAATGTAACTTTTTTAGTTGTCGTATTAAATAACCTATTATAATCATGAGTTTTGCATTTTTCTAAATCTTCTCTTTCAAAATCTTCAGCATTTACTAATACTCCTTGTGTTATATCACCCCCATGAGTAAATGGGAAATAATTTACCCCTGTCACTAAATATATATCATCTTCTTTTTTCACTAATTGTGTTAATAATATTTGTTTGTCACTTAGCATTTAATACACTCCTTTTTATATAGTATCGTATATAGTTTTAACTACAATGTTTTCAGTTACTTTAAAATTATCTTGCAAGAAAAATACATAACTATTATTCGTTACACATGATACTAAATTTTCACCTAACATTACGGCATTACCATTAGTTGATCTCGAAACTGTCATTAGTTTTAATCCAAATTTATCATGTCGTGTAATTTCATTATTTGCACAAATAAAATGATCTAGTAGACTATTTGTTGCTACTGCATGAAGATTAGCTCCAAAATTGTACCCCCATATTCGTATAAGATTCGAGTCAAAATAAGACATTGATCCGGATACTGAACCTGTTACGCTTCCATCATCATGAAAAATAACTTGATTATTTGTACTTGTAATAGCTGTTTTAATTAAATTTAATTGCTTATCATATATTGACATTGAATTGCCTATAGCCACAGCTATCATATTTTGTTTTACATTGTAATCCATAGCATATATTCCATCTGTGATTACTATACTTTTTATTTCTTCGCCTGTATTACCATCTAGCTTTATAAGTCTTTCGCCTTCTCTATGGGAGAAATATCCTACATATACATTAAATTCATCATCTGTAGTAAATGCTTGAATAGTTGTAACTGGGAACTCTTTAACCCAAACTAAATCACCATTTAAAGTAAATTTATATACTAAGGTCTTAGTTTCTGATGAAGCATCACCAGTAGTTATAAAATGTCCGTTACCATCAAATACAACACGTTCAACCCAACCATTAAATTTATATTGCCATAATACTGTACCGTTGATTGATATTTTTCTCAAAATACTATCCGCACTATAGCGGCTATATGGTGAACAATAAGAATTTCTTTCTTTATCCATATTCATTCGTTGTACAGAAAAACCTAAGTCTTTTATAGTATTTTTTTGTTCTGATATAGGCAATGTAATTCTATTATATGAAGTTTCCTTAAAACCTTTGTAATTACTATCTTCCCATTGAACAACCCCTATTTCATCCTCTGCAATAGGCGATCTTACTATAATACTATCTATATTATCCGCCATCTTCTGGAACGAATCGCTACCATTTGTCGGTACATCCTTGCCAGTAACAGCGGTAGCGATTAACTGTTTCCCACTACTGACAGATTGCTTTAAATTGGCTATTTCTCCGTCTACTTCTGCTTTATTGTTAGCTATAGCCGTTTCTAAAGCGCTTTTAGTTGTATCTATCTTGGTATCTAGTGCTTTATCCTTATTTGTTAGTTCCTTATCTTTGTTTGCTAACTCTTGTAACGCACCTTCTACATTTACGCTCGTAAAATTGTTCTCTGCGTCCGCTATAGTTACTTTGTTTCCTGTAAGCTCTATATTGTCTACTTTTTCCTTAGTTTCCTCAATGCCATCTTTTAAAATAGTTATTTCTGAGTCGATTTTATCCATGTTAAAGTTAGAATCTTCTACATTATAGAAGTCTGTTGGATCCGGTTGCTTTAAACCTAATTTCTCTGTATGTTTCATTAAATCACCTCTTCCCTAAGTTGATTATGGGTTTTAGCTTGCAACTCTGCATGTGTGTATTTATAGAATGTTTGGTGCTGGTTGTAAATTAGTTCTACATACTGCAACATGTTAGCTGGTATCATCTTAGTAAGTACTTTTCTGATTTCCTCTACTTGGTGTTTTGCAGTTAATTCGACTTTTATAGTTATTTTATATTTTGTATGTTCTAAATTAACTTTGTATCCATCTTTACCACATAACAAGGCAAGCTTCTCTTTAAGAACTATTATTGTATATGGTAACTCGTCGAATAACCTAGCCGCTATCCTAAAACGCCTATCTTCAAGTGTTTCAGTTCCTTTTGGAGTTATCTTTAAAATGCTTTCCCATCTTAAAATACCATCTATAGTTAATTCTCTTATAAATCTATCTTTTAAAGCGTTGTTTATAGCTTCCTGCAGCTTTGCTACCTCTTTATCTACAACCCTAGATATCTCTTTAAACTCGGCTATATTCTGCAAATTTTCCGGATAATAATTTAGTGTACTTATCTTATTCAACTATCTCACCTACCGAGCCTAATCTAACTATATTATCTTTTTCTACAATATAATTCTTCTCTAAGCCGTTTATCTTAGTTCCTTCTATATCTATTAAGCCATCAATATTTAAGATTCTAGTTTCTATTTGAGATATACGGACTATTGTGTTGTCCTGTTCTTCCCAATTTACATTTAATTCATCTAAGTATTCCTCTAATATTTCTTTTATAATAGGATATACATCCTCCCAAGACCAATCGCTTTGCAGTGTTAGCTTAGTTTCTATATGTATAACGTCCGATTCTACTCCTACAACTGTTACTACATGTCCTATTGGAGCTAACCCCTTGCCTTTTCCTGCTGATTCAGGAGGATCAATCATATTTTGTACATACTCTATAAGATTAGGCTCTGGAACTTCGTTGAATCTATTTGTTATTGTTAATTTAGTAGTACCGCCACCTTGCCAAACTGGTGTTACTTTAACCCCTCCGACATCTTGGATGCCTTTAACTTTATCTTTGTAATCTGCTTCATTTCCCCCGAAGGCTTGTTGATTAGTACGACTAGTTACTCTCTCTCTTAAATCTTCTGTGTCCTCTTCGTCCTCGCCATGTAATAATAAACCTACTAACTCCGAGGTCTTTAAACCTTGCAAGTAATTAACTGGCACTAAATCGCCGCTTACATTTCCTATATCTCCGGATTGCTCACACTGTAACTTATATGTATATTCCTCTCCCTCAATTTTCTCTGTAACTAAGAAATATAAATCATCAAGGGTAAATCTCCAACCTAAAGGTATTTCCATATCAAATACACCTTTACCTACTGCATAAGTAGCTTCGTAAGGCTCAATAGACTTATCTTTTCCATGTTTAATTAAACTGTCTCTACTTGCTGTATCTGGGAATCCTTCGTCATAGACAGACCCCAAGTTCATATATAGTCTTGCAAGAGCGATAGCGGTAGGTGCTAGCGTTACATATATGGGACTTCCCTCTCTTTTGTCAAACTCGTCTGACACATCATCTAGCATTCTATCTAAAATATTTTCATATGTTTGCTCATCGTACATATATTATGCTTGCACCTCCTTCTCTATCTCCATTTCCCCAAACTTACTATATACAGTAAACTTTACATGCAAAGACCTTCTCCCTTTAGTAAACTCAAAGCCACCTACATCTAGTATTCTATCGTCTTGCGTTAGAGCCTCTGTAATTCTTCGATCCAATTCAGGAATTACAAAAGAAATAGGCTTGCCTATTAAATCTTTAATCTCAGCTCCATAATTCCAACTAAAAATTAAATTTTTATATCTCTCGGTATTAAGAATCATGTATATAGATTGTTTTAGAGCTTCTTTTTCATCTATAAATCCAACAATACAGTTATTCTCAAAGTCTATTTTAAAAGCTTTACTTGGATATTCTATAACCTTAAAATCTGGAATCTGCTCAAACGGATCGTCTAAATATCCATTATCCGCAAATAAGTTATAATCCATATCATCACATCCTATCTATTACAACAAACTTTTGTCCGCCTTGCATTCTAATTAATATCATTTTATCTCCTATTTTAAGCTCTTTTTTTCTCACTGTTTCAGTTAGAATTAGTTGAGCCATTGATAATGGCATCTTTAATTCAACTAATATCGTTAGAGGGGAAATACTTGTTATATTACCAAAACAGATGGCAACAGGTTTCGAAGCTTCAACTGCCGTCAATGCCGCTTCTTTGATCGTGTCATATATTTTTCCATTTTCGTCCATATAATCCCCCTTAAATAAACCTCATGCCTTTTACAAAGCGTTTCTCCATTGTGCCAGTTAAATTACTTTTCTTTATTACGTCACCTGTTTGTGGTGAGTGTATATACTTATTTTCTCCAATATACATACCAACATGGGTTATATATGTACCTCCTGCCGTTTTAGCAAAGAATATTAAATCTCCCACTTGCAAGGCACTTCTAGTTATAGACCTTCCGTTGTTTGCAGTTGCTTGCGCTCTCGAATTCCTTGGAATAGTTATGCCTAAAGCATGTTTGTATATCCATTTTGTATAACCAGAACAATCGAAATGACTTGGACCTTCTCCGCCCCATTTATAAGATTTTCCTAAATGTTTTTCTGCTTCTGCAACTAATTTCTTTTGTTTGTCACTTAAACCTCCTGAGTTAGTTGTTGCTGGTTTAGTATAAACAGCATCTGCATCCGCTTTTACTCCCGTACCACTTAAAGATACACTATAAGCTTTACCTGCAATTTGTTGATAGTATTTGCTTACTCCCGGGATCCAGTGTTTGTTGAGAGAACTGTCGCTCAATGGAGCATATTTATTTCTTATAGCTTCTAAGCTCTTTTTACCTATATAAATATAATTTCTAGACAAGTTAGAGATACCAGCTTTTATTCCTTCCTCTCTACTACTATATGTCTTCCCTTTCATTCCAAAGAAATTGTTCCTATTCTTACAAAGTGAAGATGTGCCGTTACCAGTCTCGTGAATCGATATAGCCGCCATTAGAGCAGGATTAACTTTATAAGCATTAGAATGTTTCAAGAATGTTTCTCCCATTCCGTATAGTTCGCCTTTAAATACACTGTCTAACATTTTAGCTGTGATTCCATGCCCCCAATCTGTACCTGTCGGTGACATGTTGCTTGCATTACCGCCGCCTTTGCTTTCGGAACTGGTTCCTGTAGATATTAGACCGCTAACAAATTCGCCTCCAACAAGCAAGAAATCCATAGTATGTCGGTTATTCTCAAATTTATGTTTTATATTCTCAACCATCATATAATTTTTAAGTTCTAAATCGCCTAAATTTAAATGAACTGGAAGTGTGCATCCCGGTCTAACTCTTAAATCTCCGAAAGCATCTTGTATCTTTAAAGTTTTTGTCTTCTTATTGAACAATTTAAGCAATATCTGTGCCTTTTCTACTGCATTTACTGTGTTGTCTATCTCTTCATAATATTGTAATTGTCCCCAACTCTTTATATGATTGCTGTCCTCTTCGATATAAACATCCCTCATGCCTGTCTCTTCGTTTGCCCTTACTAATTTAATCCTTGTGTATGTTTGATCGTCTATAGAAGAGTTATAATCAAAATCCTCAGCTGTCTCATTATTTATAAGCAAGTCGAGTTTCATATTCTTAATGTTTTTCAAACATATTTCGGATCGATCACAGTACAATACAAACATTTCTTTGCTATTTTGTATAGTATCATCTAACGCGCCGTAGATCATATCTAAATATGCTTTGTTCTCCTCGACCTTAGAAGCTATTTTGTACTTTGTATCTTCTATAGTTCCCATAGTAAAATCATAAATTTTAGCAATCATTTTTACTAGTTCGCTTGCAGTTTTATTCTCATATACTAATGTATCTTTATTTTTAAAAGATCTGAGCCTATCATATGCAGTTACTTGTATGTGCTGATTCTTGTCCCTTTTCTTTTGATATATACGACCATACCACAGCAATGTATCGCCTTTCATGAGTCTTACAGAGTTCCCCTCGCAAAAATCTATTATACTATCTTTTATAACTGTAAAAGTCAATTTACTTGGTGACCCTTTTCTTTCCATGTCTAATACAATACTATCTGCTGTAATTGGTTCATAAAAGTTTTCAAACTTTGCGATTAACAGTCTGTAACTATTGTCGTACCTTACCTTTGCTTTAAGTGCATCATTAAGCTTATCCGCGGAGTTTATTGCATCCTCTAATATATTACTCAAGTTTCAACACCTGCCCCGCATATATGGTATACTTAGGAACATTTTTACCTGCATTCCTCTTATCCATCATATCTTTATTTAGTTCATAAACTTTTTTATAAAGCGCCCCATTTCCTAATTGTGCTTTACATATGTCGTATAAGTTATCATTTGATTTTACTGTACAAGTCTTACCGCTAGGCTTATTCTCTCCTGCAGGTCGCTCTTGTTCCGGCTTTACAACCGTAGTTCCGTTATTATTGTTGTTCGCAGGCTTATATACTATTGTTGCGTATTCTCTATAGTTCTTAAGTTTAGCTATTATAGTTATGTCGGAGTTGTCTTCTGCATCCTCTTCTATTTTATAATCCTCTAAACTAACTTTATAATTGGTATAAAAAAAAGCCTCTGACGAATTATCCATCGTTCTAGAGACTATAAACTGGAAAGGCTTTTGACTTAATTTTAAATCCTCATATTTTTTTAAAAAGTACTTTGCATCTTTAAATCCATTTAAATACTTTGCAAACGGATATTGTCTGTGCGGTATGTTAAAACTTACATCTATTTCTGTAAGACCTGCCGGCTTCAAGATGTTTACTTCTATTCCATTTATCAAATCAATTGTCTTATTTTTATTATTTATTGCCATAGTCATTTTAGAAGGAGGAATTGGCATCAGTTCCCCATCTAGATAAAAATCATATGCCATTTACACCCCTCCTAAATATATAATCCTTCTGCTCCAATAGCTACCTGTTCTTTTATTGTAGAATTCAAGTGTTCCACTACACCATCTAAGTCTAGATCACTATTGATTGTATTGTGATTAGTTATATCCACTTTAACCTCTACAGTGCTATTATTTATTGTATTTTGTTCTGCAATGTCTCTAAGATACTTTAAATCCTCTTGTGTAGCTTCCATTGTCTTAGCCATCTTTGCAGTGTTGGCGGCTGTTTCTTTATCGGCTTTATTTCCGCCTGTTAACGGGTTACCAGCTCCGCCAAGACCATTATTTAGGTTGTTAAGACCGTATTTATCATCAAATAAATCTCCCAATCCTAAATCTTCTCTAGCCTTGTCTCCCCATTTATTTATATCAAACATGCCCTTAACGTTATTTTCGAACCCTTGCCCTACTTTGTATCCAGCTTTAGCTGCTTTCCCGTATTCTAATCTATCTATACTATATTTAGAAGCGTCAAACCTCTCAACTTTTATTTTATTGTCTCCGAATTTATCATTAGACCACTTTTGTAGTTTGTTTTGAAATCCTCCTAAAGCCGACTCTAGATTGCTCCCAAATAACGTGTCTATTGCACTAGCTATACCTTTTAAAATGTCTAACACATAGCTGCCTAATTGTGTAAATAGCCTACAAATAGCACCGATCGGATCATTAAACACGTTCGCAAGGAATTCTGCTACAGTTGCGAACCCGTTCCAGAATATACCTATCACATTAACCACATTATTTGCCATCGCTATAAATATATTAGCAATAATAGCGCCCATTACATAGAAAGCGGCTACAACTATACCAGTTGCACTTATGCTAGTTCCTGCGAAATAATTAAAAATAGCAATTCCCGCATACACAGCTACTACTACAAGTAATATTACTGCAACTACCATAACCATTGTAGTTAAAAGCAGTAACATCGAGCCGCTTAAAGCATCCGTTGCTATCTTCGCGGCAATAGTCATCATAATGTTTGTTAGAAGCGATCCATTTAATATGTTTGTCCATAAGGTTTGTAGCATTGTTACAGTTGCTTGTATACCTGAAATTACTACTCCTGCGAGTATAGCCATTCTATAAGCCGTCCATAATGCAATTGCTCCAATTAATATAGGCGCCAGCATAGAAAATCCAGACATAATAAAGGATACAAGATTATTTACAGCAGTTAATACTATGCCTACACCTTGCGCAATTAATGTAAATGTAGTTAAAGCTATAGTTGCAAATTGTTGAAATCCTTGGTTATTAAATATATTTAAAAAGCTACTTGCAACGGTGGCTACACTATTCCCGATTACATACATTGCATCTACAAAATCTTCTGCAAATACTTTTAAATGGTTACTTGTCATTACTTCCTGAATTTTTTTATTGATCTGCCCAAATATCATAAATGCGTGATTCTTTACCGCCGTACCTAATTGTGCAAATGTATAAGGCATCTGTTCAAACATTTTATTTGTTTCATTTGCTGATTCCATTATTGCATTTTTTACAATATCTGCTGACAACATTCCTTCTGATGCCATCTCACGTATCTTCCCGATTGGCACATCTAGATAATCCGCTACAGATTTAATGATGTTAGGCGCCGCTTCAAACACTGAATTTAACTCGTCTCCACGAAGTACTCCAGAACCTAAAGCCTGTGTTAACTGAATCATAACCGAGTTCATTTCTGCTGTAGTTGTACCTGCAATTGCAAACTTCTTATTTAATTGCTCTGCAAATGCAACAACTTCTCTTGTACTACTAAATGCATCACCAGCATTCATGCCTATTCTTGCGACAATATTTGCTGTATCTGCATAAGCGGCTCTAGATCTTTGTGCGCTTTGGAATATCATTTTATTTAATTGGTCAGTTGTCTGCAAACCGTCATTAATAAGATTTAATCGAGCGTGAGTATTAGTAATTTGATCGGATAGACCACTTACAAAGTTGATTCCTCTCATTAAAGCATATACTCCAAATAGTTGTTTAGCCTTTCCGATGAGCGTGTCAAATCCGCTTGATCCATTTCTAACAGTATTGTTGAATCTATCTTGTGAATTTCTAGAATTATTTATCTGTTGCTCTACTTGTCTAAGCTGTGTTTCAGCATTGTTTAATTCTGCTCTAGCAGATGAAATATTATTTATATCAATAGGATTAGATGATGCCCTTTGCATTTGTTCAAATGAACTTATAACTATATTCATGGAATTTGTTATAGATCTTAGCGCAGGTGACATCCCGTCATGCAGTTGTATAGCCGTTTGAATGCTAGCCATAGAGTCCCTCCTTTCCTAAAAAAATACATAATAAAAGCACCTACAAAACTGTAAATGCTTTTATTATATTCCTATTAATTATTTAAATCATTAGCCACGCCATCTAAATCCATATCATCTTTGTTATTATTATTAGTATTTACATTTATTTTCTCTGATGTGTCTCTTCCTTCGTTCTCTTTATCTCCTGAGATGTCATTGTAGTATACTACATTTTCTTCCTTATATATCTTCTTAGGTTTTTTTCTTGTATTTTCAGCTATTTCACTTGTATTTTCAGCTATTTCTTTTAAGTACTTTAAGTATTCATCATCCGACATGCCTTCTTTTCTATCGGGAGTCTCTTTATCCTGTTTTGAACTCTTAGCATTATCTTCTGATGTTTTTTCCTCTATATTACTTTTATCAACTTCTTTTTCGTTGCTGTTATCTTTTTTTATTTCTTCTTGTTTCTGAGGTTTTGAGTCAGTACTTGCTGAGTTTGAATCACAACCAACTAGCGAAAATAGAACTAAAGAAATAACAATAATTAAATATGCTTTCTTTCTCCCCATTACATACTCCTCCATGATTTTTTATTTTATTGAACAGTTAATGTTTATTTCTTATTTGATCCTGCCCAAAATTGGTTACCACACGATAAACAAGTGATCCTTACTTTCTTAGCACCTATATTCCCAGCTGTTAAACCTATTCCGCCTGCAATTGAAGCTCCAATTACCGCCTTGCCAATTCCAAAGCCTTTTTTATCAGCTGAGAAAGACGTCGAACCACACTTGGGGCATTTTATATTGTCTTTTTTTTCTTTGTTTAACTGTTCTTTCATAGAAACAGTCTTTCCGAGATTTTCTCTATTCTTATGTCTTTCTGCCACTTCTGGATTATTTGAATAATATTCTCCATATGGTTTCTCTAGAATTTTTTTGCATATATCCTTATCAATTCCAGTTTTCTCCCAAAGTCTCCTTACACTAGATGCTTTTATATAGCTCGTTTCTTCCATTATCTTATGTATATCTACACCTTTTAAGTCATAGTCATTTATATCAATTTCTTCCTCAATATTTTCGATATCAATGGTATCTTTATTTGAATCTAGTTTAGTCCCACAGTTAGAACAGAAACTTCCCTCTGCATTAATCCCACAGTTAGAGCAAAAATTGGCCATAATATAACCTCCCTATAAATTGTTATATACCAATATTATACAACAAATACAGGAGATATATTGTCGAATTATCTCTTTTTTGCCTTTGCTTTTTTAGCTTCTTTCTTTTCTGCTTCAAGTTTTAACTGTATCGATCCTACAACAAATGCTCTTTCATTAACATCTCTTTTAAGAAAATCAGTTGGAAATATACCTTTTTCTTGAAGGAGATAATGTGATATATTCGAATCAAAATCTCCTTCTTTTATTAGTTTTTTGCCTGTTCAACTTTCTCTTCAAAACTTACATCATATCCAAGTAGCTTGTTTACTTCCATTAGAAGGTCTACATATTCACCAGGTAATAGTATTTTATTAAGTGCTTCTACCGCTCCCATTACTCCAACGCTATCTTGTAGTTCTTTATCGTGAAAATTCGGGTCAGCTACACAAGCTATGCATAATTCTGCTTGATACCTTTCTTGGTCTACTGTAGGTCTAAATTGCCCCTTTTTGCCGGGAACTGGAAGCTCCTTTGTACAAGACTTTCTTATAGCAGAATCTTGTCCTGAATCAATAGCCTTTAATTCCCATTCTATAGGTTTTCCATCTTTGTCCTTATATCTTATCGATGGTGCATATTTCACACCTTCTAATTTTATTGCATTTTGACTTAAAAACGTTGTTAAATCCATATTTTATATTCTCCCTTATTTTTAAATTAATTATATTTTTGCATAAAAAAAGCACCCTTATTTATCTAAGAAATAGAGTGCTTATATTACGTTATCTGATATGTCAAATTGCTCCGGATATTCAAAATCATCGAACGTCATTGAAATATCCTCCTCCAAAACCTCTGCATCTACATCTAACATTGCTAATATTCCTCCGTCTGTGTTGCAATCCTTCGCAATAAAAGTTTGTCTGCCTCGCCTAGATGTTGTATCTTCGTTTGAAACAGTTGTCGTAAAGTAAATATCTTCTCCTGTTTCTTTGTATCTGTACATTAACATTCTAAGAACGGATGTATTGTAATAAATTGTTCCTTCGGCTGCACCTTCCCAACCAGTTGACTTGTTAACAGCACCAGTTCTACCCAATACTCTCTTTTTTACTTTTGTTTTTTCAAAATTAAATTGTAAATTTATTATACTTGCAAAATGATATCTATTTCCCTCTATGTCTACATAGCATTCACCTTGCGAACCTGCAAGCATATCTTGCACTATTATTTGTTTTGCTGCAAGTGCCATCTAATCACCTCTCTTTTATTAATTTACTACTATCGTCATGTATAATTTTTCTGGAGCATTGACTGGCTGAATAGCCATTGTAGATACCATACTCCTTTTATCTTCTCCTTCTAACACCACAATATCTTGAGCGTTGAAGTTTTCTATAGCATCTAGTCTATCGTACTCTTTATTTAAATCTACAAGATCATTCCAGTAAGCTATTACCAGAGAACTTAGTTTCCCTCTAGATCCGATATACTTTGCATTGTATATCTTTGATGCGTCAATAGCTTCCTGATCTAATACTCTAATTGTTTGGTTATAACTAAAGCTGTCATTTTTAATTTCTGTAAAAGTCGTTAAGGTATTTATATCTTTTAGTGTTTTGACTTCATTACTTTCTCTATGAAATATAAATTTGCCTGACAATAAAGCATCCTTTAGTTCGTCTTGGTTATAACTTACATCAATTGTAAACTCTCCGTCATAAGTCTTGTTTAAAGCTGAATCATTAATTTCACACCCTGCTGACTTACCTGCAAGCCAATATACTAACGAAGATTCTTCCCAGTTTTTATCTAGGACTTTATTTTCTACAGATATAATGCCTTCGTAGTTAGCATCTTCTCGTCTGTAAAGTACAGTTTGGAATTTAACACCTTCCTCATCGCGCATTCGCTTAGTAAATGCAATAAATAAGTCTTGCACTGTCTTTTCTGTAGATGTAGTTCCTAATATATTAAAAGCGTATGTATCAATTTTCTTTAAGAAATCTTGATATTCAACTCCAGTTGTATCTCCACTAGCCCCACCAGTTAAAGGCATACCCGCTGTCAGTTCCAATGCTACTTCTCTATTCCAAACTACAAAATCATTATCCTTAAGCTCTGCTACATCTTTAACTAACTGCGTATCTACTTTTGTAGTATCAATAAAAGTCTTTACTTCAAACTTTGTTATATCATCTACGTTCTGCGATACAACTATCTTTATGTCATTTCCCCTAACTCCTGAATATTTAGCTGTAGACATAGTATTTTTAGCCTTTTCTCCTGCATTAAGTCTATATAGATAAGCGGTTTTAATGTTTCTAAATAAATCCCTTAATCCCTTTAGTTTTTCATGTGCTAAATCATATCCAAACAGTTTTAAGGAATCTTTTTCAACCTTCTCGATATTAACTTCTATAATTTCGCCTTCTACTCCCCAGTCAAGGAGAATTGGCATAGCCGCAACTCCTCTTTCGGATAACATAGAGGGCGCTCTACTTGCACTTATAGTGGTTATATAAGTACCCGGCAATACTTTATCTTGTTTTACAAATACACCGCCTCCTAAAGCCATTACATCACCTTCTTTTCAAATTTATCTATTTCTTTATCTACTTCTAAAAAGGAATACTCTTTATCTGCATCTAATAACGCAGTTAATAAATCTCTTTTAGCCGCATATTTCTCAGAATTAATTAACTGCTCTTTGCTAAATCTAGCAATCCCTACAGTATCTTTTTTCTCTAATTCTGCTTTTTTAGCCATCCAATCACCTCTTTATATTTATTCGAAGCTCTAAATCTCCCAACTCTTCGTATTGCTCTACTTTTCTCACAAGTACATTGTAATTAACAAAGAAATGTAATTTATCATCTACAGTTTCAGCGTGCATACTAGATCCACGATTTAATTCTCCATTAAGTAACTCTATTACCTCTAACCCCTCAAATAAATCCTCTGTAACGCTATTTATCTCGCTGTTTGTATCTTCGCTACCCGGAAAGTACATAACATCAAATAAATACTCTACTCTCTAAGGCTTTGTTTATTAGGATACTGCGTTTTACTAGGATCTAATGACTTAATAAAAAAGCAAGGCTCTTTAAAGCCCTGCTTTACTGCTTCAGTGTATATGTCGTAATCATCACCGAACAATTCATTTAACCTTATCGAAATACCATCTATCAATCTATTTATCATTCGAAGCACTTCCTTAAATATTCCATTAATTTCTTTTCTAATAATTTAGGTGCTTGAGCTTCTATCTCATTCTCAGATATTGTTAGCATAAATCTTCCTTCTACCCAACCTTTGCCACCTCTTTTCCTGTGTCCGAAATTAACATAACTCGCATATTCTGTTGGGTTAATTATAGTTATCTCATACATATCCCCTTTTTTTACAACAGGCAAGGCATAAGCAAATGCTTTAGCATTCATTCCTGTTCCATGAGTCCACCCTCGCCTTAATGTTCCGCCAACTTTACCGGAACTTGCAGGATATTGACCAACTGGTGTACGTCTAATTACTTTTCCTAATAATCTAGCAGTAAGCTCTCTTGAACACTCTCTACAAAACGCTTCAATATCTTGGCTTTGCAATTTCTTTAAGTTATCATTAACCCTTTTCAACTTTTTAAAATCAGCACTTCCCCATTTAGCCATAGTTAACTCCATTTCTCAAATAGTTCTAAAACTATCTCTTGATGATTGCGATGTAACGCTGGTTGACCACTATTTTTAAACGATAAGGCTTTATTATCTCTAGTTACAACTATTTTAGATCCTGCTTTTATGACTATATCCGGGTTTATAGATAACTTTGCAGCTTGCCCAATCTTTCCTACACCATCGTCAATTGTAGTAGATGTAATAGTTTTGAAAGATAACTTGCATGGTATATTTTCGTGAACTATATCCCAGTTATGCTTAGTTTGCTTTGTTACTGGATCTTTGTAAGGCAAGTACTCATATATATTACAAGTATCAAAGTACATCTTTTCAATAGATTTCCTTGCTTTACTTATATCTACCATTTCAACCTCCTGAAACTAGCAAATTCACCTTTGCCAGACTCCATAAGATTTTTAACCAGTTTGTCAAATCTCTGCTCTGGTGTTTGTCCTGCTTCAATTGCATATGTAACAGTGGTATCGCCATCTTGTATCTGCTTTTCTATCAAATCAAAATCATATTCGGTAAGTTGTCCTGATTGTTTCTTTGCAAATAAAAATTCCCCACAAATCCTATCAATTTCTACTTGATATAGTCCGTCAGGAATTTCAGTTATATTACATTCATTCTTTATTTTATTTTCTACTTTGTCTATTACAAATTTTATTGTAAGGCTATCTGTATCAATTAATTTATATCCAAGGAACTTAAGCCTATTTTTTATATCTTCCATTATGCTAGACATGAATAATCACCTACTCTTTATTCTTGCCTTTGCCTTTATCTTTTCCTTTTGGCTTGTCTTCAACCTCAACATTTGGCTCAGGCTCGTTTTCTTCTTCTTTTTCTTTCTCTAGTTCTTTATCTTGCTCCGCTTCTGGTTCTTTTTGCTCTTCGATTTCTTCGATCTCATATCCATGAGCTTTAAACCATTTCAATAAATCTTTATCCTCTGTCTCTCCAACTCCATTAACAAAGCCTACGCTAGCAGATAGTCCAGTGTATTGCTTGTTTGGTGCAAGTACTTTAGCCATATAATCACCCCTTATTTAACTTTAATATTTCTCATTACACCGGCTGCTTTTGTAGCTTTTAATGCCACCGCTGCAACCATTTCGACCTCACCTGTTTTTACTGCTCCAGATGTTTTATAATCAGGCAGCCATGTGTTAACTGGTGCTTGTCCTGCCATTGATATAGCGTGGAAACCATCTAAACCAAGTCTAGCTACATATATAGATGTCTCTCCTGTTTCTGCATCTGTTTTAACTACATCCTCATTTGATCCGGATTTAGCTCCAAAATTTACTAGAGGTATATTACCGTATGACTCAATTTGTTGACCTATATCATTTTTAGTCACTTGATACATACCTGCCCTTCTTGCGCATGCTCTTATCTTGGCTATTAATTTAGTGTTTCCACCTATGAAAGATGGCGCTCCATCTAATCCCATTAAGAACTCGTCTAATTCATCTAAAAACGTTGTGTAATTAGCTGTTACAGCACTTGAAGTGGATAAATCTATTACACCGGGTTTATATTCTGTTGAGCTTCCAGCTAGAGCCTTTTCTAATCCATCAAAAGCTTTAGCATCAACTGCACTATCCCCATTAATTACTGTGTCATTAAATAATGCTGATGCGGCTTTAATTTTTTGAGTCATTTGTAAATCTACTTCGCTTATAATTCCACCCATATTAGCTATTATTCTGTCTATTTGGAATGATCCCCCAAATACTTTCAAATCAGTTGTATATCTTTGTTTTGTAACCTCTGCAGGTGTATATTCTTTATTCACCTCTCTAAAGTTTGCAGTAGGTTGTGTAATTAATCTTGTATATCCGTATGTTAATGTAGCCCCTCCACCTGTTGGAGATACGCAATCATCAAAAGTTAGGTTGTTAAATAAAAAATTCGATTTTCTAAATTCGTCTATAACTCCCATTTGTAAATCATCTTGTACGTTTTTTTGTGCTTCCAATAATGTTACTGCCATTAAATATCATCCTCTCTATTCGTTATTATTTCCTTCTAATCTTGCTTTAATTGCTTCTGTAAGTGTTAAAGGTCTATCGGGTTCTGTATTTCCTGTTCTGCCTTCTGCAGGATTAACACCTTTAAAATTAGCTTTGTCCTGTTTTGTATCTAGATCAAACATAAACTTGCTATTTTCGTCTTCTTTAAGCTGCTTTAATTGGTCTTCTAAGCCGATTATATTGTCACCATCAAGCTTTATATTGTCCATGTTTAATAAAGCCTTAACAGCCTTTGTATTTCTTGCCTTTGATGTTATTAAGCTATTCTCTATTACATTATCTAACTTTACTTGAGACATCTCAGACTCATATTTTTCTTTGTTAGCTGTGTTCTCTAGCTGTAAACTTTCTATTTGTTGTTTCAAATCGTCTACATTTCCAGCCTTCTTTAATGTTTCTAACTGCTTATCCCTTTCAGCTATATCTGTTTCTAACTGTTTCTTTGACGCATTTACCTCGTCAAATCTGTTCTTAGGTATAAAACTCTTTAATTCATTTAAAGAAGCTTCTTCAACCTTCTTAGCATCTTCCTCGCTTAATCCAAGCTCTATCAGTTCTTTCTTAGTCATTCTTTTTTACCACCTTTCAAAAACATTTTTTATCACAGTTCAGTCTGCGTATATTTGTCTTTATAGTTTGCGTCCAAAATACCAAAATGACGAGATTATTTCATAAAAATAGCACCCTTTAGGTGCATTATTCATTTAAATATAAATATGAAGTATTTCTTCAATTTCTTCGCTAATGTGTTCTGCCTTTTAACAGGTCATCAAAAGAACTATTAAATTTCTCATATGCTTGTTGTAATTGCTTGGAACCCTCGCTATTTACTTCCGGATACTTACGGTCTAATTCTTCCCCTGTAAACTCTCTTGATTTTGAAATAGCTTCAATTCTTCGCCAACATCTGTCCAATTCGATTCTATTATCTTTATTTTCCATATTAACCTCTCCTATTTAACGTATTTTTTATACCACTCTTTATAACTTATATTACCTGGTACATAATAAACTTTTCCGTCTTTTCCCCTTGCTGCTCTCATAGTCATTAAGTCCTCTATCCAAGGAGCTGTGGTAGTCCTACAGAAGTTATGGAATGGCGGAGCTGTTACCCATATCTTATATTCGGATAGTAGGAATACTTTCGTGTCCATTCCCTTGCACTTTTCGCTAGTCTTAAAGTCTAAAGTTGCAATAATCTCGTACTTTTCTACTCCCAGATCATCGAAACAATCTCGCCTTGCAACAGACGAAAAGAAAGCGGATTCAGTCATTATCAAGTTACCAGCATTTCTTTTTGGTACATCAAACTTACTAGCTAATTCACTAATAAGTTTCTTAGGATCTTTCCCTTGGATCATACTGTTAACAAAGTCATTTTCTAAGTAATATAAAAGTTCCCCTCTATACTTTCCCCAGATCCTACGACTAAAGTCCAAGCCATCCGCTGTCCAAGGTTTACTTAGTACTTTGTTTATTTTATTAATGTCTAAAGCAGCTATTTGTGTTGCAACTCCTAACCCCTTAGCCATTTCATACGCTGTATGGTAGTAATTGCTAGTATAAGCATCTTTCATTAGTGAATTGGCACTGTAATACTGCTCTGAAAACAATACTTCAATTTGATTCTGTATCTGCAATTTAAGTGCATCTAGTCTTGTTATATGTGCTTTTGCTGAAGCATTCTCAAGCTCCCTAATCCACTTTTGATTGACCTTATTCTCTTTACCATACTTGATATATTCTTTTACATCCCATTGAAGCTCTTTGAGTTCTTTAGTGTTAAGCAATAACTTAGCTTCGTCATAACTTATCTCATTGTTTACTGCAAATCTCATGTACCAGTTAGATATTTGTTTCTCGATATCTCTCATGGCTTTAATGTATTGCTGTTCTACTTTGTACTTATGAGCTTTTGACTTCCTGTGTTGAACTTCTTCGAGATATGTAAATCGGTAATTCCAGTATTCCCTATTTCTTTTTTTAACTTTAACTTTCTTATTCGCCACCTAACCACCACCAGTATCATCGGGGAAATCTTCGTTCATATAATCTTTAAGTGCCTGTTTCTTTTCAGCTTTTATTCTCTTAAGTTCATTTGCAACATCTTTTACCCATGGATGTTCAGATGTAATAGTCTCAGAAGATATGATTCCCATTGACTTCTGACAATTATCAATCGACTCGGGTTCGTTTATTAACATATCCCTATTAAATATAATGTTTACCTCTTCATTGAAAAAATCATCTTCGCCAGTATTAGCAAGGTGAACATCAATAAACCAAAGCAAATCCTCAAACGAAGCTTGGAATTCTGTTTCCATTCCGTTAGCATCTAGATCTATGTCAGAATACATACTTTGTATATTCATTTGATTAGGGTTGTTCTGCATTCTGTCACTCTTAGCATCGTACCCTCTACCATTCTCTACAATAGCTTTCTTGAAAAGTTCTAATATAGCTTTGTAGTTTTCTGCATTTACTTTAACCTCTAATGTTTTTACATCTCCTGCTGCTCCGTCTACGGTCTTTATTTTAACTGCTCCATAGGTTGATAAGTTTTGTCTAAACTCTCCTAAATCCTCTCCGTCATAATTCACAACAACCATAATAGTGTTTCTGGAATCCTCCTGCATGTTATTCTCAAAATCAGATAACATTATATTAATTCCATCTTGAAGTGATTTAACTCGCTTGATAAGCGGTGTCTCATTGTTATTGTATTTAAAAGCAATGAGTGGAACTCTTTCCCAGTTAACCTCTTGCAATTTCTCATTTTCTTCTATAGTAAGATGTGATGAACGAGGATTTTCATAATCCGGTATTAAACAGTTATTCTTTAAAATATATCTATCAATACCACCTGTTGAATATACTTCTACCTTTTCAACAATTTGTTTTCCGCTACCTTCAAATATGTCTGTCTCATAAAGTCTAATTGCAAAGTCTAGCTCTGTATGTTCTGAGTCCTTCCAAAAAGGGAGTATCTCTCTAGCTTCAAACCGCTTAAAACTTAATTCACTATTGTCATTGTAATATGGATGCAGCCAACCCAAACCACCATTTAAGGAGTCCTCAGCTAGATTCTTAAACATCCTTAGAAACTTCTTATTAAATACAACCTTTAGTAATTTTGTATATGTTTCACTCTCTGTCTCATAAGTAAATGGCTTACCAAACAAGTAATTAACCTTTTGATCTACAAGCTTACTGTACTGATTGTCCATTACCTTATTATTCGGTAAATTTTCTACTTCTATTAGCTCGCCGTCTTCACCTATAGCAGTCCTTTTTCTTTTTAAGATATCGTGCATATCATCGTAATATTCTTCCCCGATAATTTGCATCTTACGAGCGTTTGAGCGCTTCCATTGATTTATTTCATATTCCAAGAACTTTATATTACTTGGTGACTGTTCTTGTGGTTTATTTAGTACACTATTCAGCTTAGCAACCCCCTTTCGTATGAATCTAAACATATGTATCACCTACCTTATTTAAAACTGAATACATCGCCCTTGATGAAGCTCTCTAGCGCATATCTCATAGCATCCATTAGATGGTTGTAATCATCAATTGGCTTGTTAATCTTCTTGCCGAATTTATCTTTATCCCAAGTATATGTACTAATTTCTGTTATGAAGTTTACACACTTAGGATGTATTATAATTTTGTAATCCTGTATGTACTGGATGCCGTTATTTATACTGTCCTTGCCTTTTCTAGCGCCTCTGATATTCCTAAGCCCTAACTCTCTAAGATGATCTATATCCTTTGGTGAAGCTGAGTCTGCCGTGATCTTTTCTTTTGCATAACCCATCTTAGTAACTTCATCTTTGATTCTTTGATTAGACATGCCCTTCTGATACATTTCATCAAATACATATATTTCTTTATTTTTCTCATCAACCAAGCCACAAAATAGCGTAGATGCATCATTTGTATATCCGATGTCCATCCCGAAAGCTGATTTAATTCCAACCTTCTGTCTTATTTTATCTATATCAAACAATCTTTCTTCCCAGTTCTCATAAACAAGACCATCAACTATACCCCAATTACCAAGTCCTGCGACTTGATAACGCCTCGGATTATCTTTTTTCATCCTTTCGAATACCTTTTTATCTGCATCATCTAGAAACTCGTTACAAAGGTAATTAGTTGTCTTAGCCATTATATCTGGATCATTCTCTGCATCAAAAAAACGCCCCTTTATCCAGTGATGTTCATTCCACGGGTTAAAAGTAAGCGTTAACTGTTTAAATAAATCTTCAGGTACTTCCCCTCTTATAGATTCATCAAGCATATTAAAAGCATCTTCATCCATTATCTCGTAGCATTCTTCAAGCCAACACCAACACAGACAGCCAACCTCAACTGTTATTGAAGTTATCTTTAATGGATCATCAAATCCTCTAAAGTAAATCTTTTGTCCAGTAGGTAAATATGTTATCTCTAGCGGACTACTTGTGCTATCCCAAAAGGCATCTACACCGAGTCTGTTAATTGCCCACTTTAATTCTTTGTAGCAACTATCCCTAAGTGTGCCAAAGACCTTACGAACAACTAGCAAGTTTGCCTCTGGGTGCTTCATCAGTTTGGTTATATAGTATAAAGCTGTAGTCTTAGATTTCTTAGATGCCCTAGACCCCTTACAGACTCTGTAACGACCTTTAAAGTTCCAGTAATCTTTATACCCTTTACCTATAAGTTCAGGCAAATATATTTTCTTAATCTTCAAGTTCGTCATCACCTGCAATAACAATAGGGATAGCTCCCTCAACTTCTACTTTATCAGTCCAAAGCCTATATCTTTTTCCTAATTGTTCAGCTGCTTTATTTCTGTCTTTTATACTTGGAGCTACATCTATTACTTTAGTTACCGTCTCATATCCTCTTTTCTTTCCATCTTCACCAATTACAGGCTTTTGTTCTTGTGAGATAACAGGTTCAACCTCTTCTTTTCTTAAAACTTTAGTTAGATACTCCATTATTTCCTCGGCATCAGCAATTCGGTTAGAGGATATCTCTTCTAGCTTTTCATCTATGTATTTTTTTATATTAGGTTTTCTTAGGTTTTCAGTTCCTATTACTGCCGCTGTATTCTTACTATATTTCGCCTTAATTGCTGCTTCTGTGGCGTTGCCTGTAGATATATAATAATCACAGAACGCCCTTTGTTTAGGTGTTAATTTCACAACGCCACCTCCTTATTTATCTTTTCTACTTACCTTAGGACTCTTAGGTATCTTCCTCATATCCTTATTTATCGTTCTCAGTTCCTCGTTAGGTAAATCTATTGTCATACCAATAAGTCCAGCATCAACCCAAACTTTCTTTTTAGTCATCTTCCTTACCTCTATTTATAGTTCTAACTACCCTTACTATTAAATAAGCACAAGCGTATGACCCAAAAGCATTGTATAATGCAGAATTATAGTATCCCAGTTTAAAAGCTACTTTAGCTGCACAACCAATATAACCACAACATATAGCTATAAAAATAATTATAGATATTAATATTAAAGTTTTGATAATTGCAAATATATCTTTCATTTCCATAATCATTACTCCTTTATATTAATTTTTATTTTCCTTTTGAATATGTTCTCTCGCTAATCCATAAACATGTCCACCACCCCAAAAACATATTCCTGTTATAACTGCTGTTCCTCCGCTTGCTAAATATTTTTCAATAGCAAGGAGATGTACCGCCTCTTTCATTCCTCCTAAAAACACTTCTATGCAAATTACAAGCCAACACAAATACCAAAATCCTTTAATATTTTCCTTCATATCAATTTCTCCTTATAAAAAAATAAGACCTAGAAATTAATCTAAGTCTAATGGGAGTTGTATTTGCTAAAATACATTGTTAAGCGAAGTCTATGAGTTGCACATAGATTAATACTACACTTCACATGTAAACGCCCTACTCGTCAGCAGGACTTGGCTCACTCCATTGTTCTTGAGTGGTTTTATTGGCACCCATTCTTTACAAACTTCTTTAATACCTTAGTGAGTTTGTTGTCTACTAAGAGATTTATTGTTTATGCTGTTAAATTCTACACAGCTACAGGGGTAAATAGTAGGCTAAAACCCCACTAGCATGTTTTTCTTAGCTACAGGAGCTACCTATACTAAGCTACATTTTAAGTTGGCCACCTTAGTAGGAATCGAACCTACGACTTACCACATAAAGGCGGTTGCTCTATCCATCTGAGCTACAAGGTGATAATGGAGGAGAAGATAGGAATCGAACCTACGACCTACTGATTAACAGTCAATTGCTCTACCTCTGAGCTACTTCTCCACGTTAGGGCGAGATCACCAGTCTCACCCACCTATCTATAATAAAATCATAAGGAGGTGCAAGTCGTAGGAATCGAGCCTACGGGATCCACTACTTGCATGTACTGGCTAGACAATCCATTTAACGAAGCCTAGCCAGTTATGAAATTGTATGTCGTGAAATATTTTTCCACAATACAATTATCTCATGTATTTCTTAATGAAACAGGCAATAAAAATGCAATTTAAAATTTTTTTAATATTCAATTATAACGATAATCATTCCCAGTTTTACCCTTAAAACGACCAGTTATGTCAAATTTATTGAATTAATATATTTAATATATTACAATTTGAGTAAATATAAATAAGGATGGTGTTTAAATGAAAAACAAAAGAATTAATAAAATATTAGTTACTACAATGGCATTTGTTATGTTAACTATTCCTATTGCCTCAACTGCGTACGCAGTAGAAACAACAGAGTCAGAAAATATATACATAGAAGATACGGAATATACAGCAGATGAAGTGAGAGATAATGTAGATCTATATAATAAATTAAAAGAAGAAAAACCTGAGTATCTAAAAGAATTATTAAATATAGATTATTTAGAAAATGAAATTCCAAAAGTAGATTTATCTAAAGACGACACATTATACCCAGATGTAAATTCTGCAAATTCTTTAGCAAGATCAGCTACTAGTTTAGGTTGGAAAATTCACTCTAAAAAGCTTGTTTCCACAAATTATGGCCCATGGAGAAACGGACCTAGCGGCTCTGGTCCAGCTACAATAGGTATTAATAAAGGAAGTATTGCTAACTTATCTTATACTAATACTATTTCAGGTTCTTTTCCAATAGGATCGGTTTCTATTGGAAAAAGTTTAGGAGTGACAATTGGAAAATCTGATACATACGCTGCATCATATTCTATTTCAATTCCTAAAGGCAAAAGAAAAATGATAATTTTTAGACCTAGATACAAAACTTATCAAGTTGTACAAAGATACTATGCTAAAGGAACTTTTACTGGAAAAACTGCAACTGCAACTGTAAAAGTATTTGACAATTGGGATTTTAGTAGTAAAAATTTGTAAACACTGAGAGGTAAAATATGAATAAAATAAATTTAAACGAAAAGGAAAGTAAATTTATATCGTTATATTTTCTAGTATTAAGTATTATTTCACTATTAATACAATCAGTTACTTTTTTATTAAGTAAATTAATATTTATACTAGCAGAACCTAATACCGTATATGCAACTTTATTAGATAGTTGGTTAGATTACCTTCCTCCATTAACAAAATTAGCAACTTTTTCTCCTGGAATAATTGCTATAATTTTATTGATAGTATCCATATATATATTTGTACGAGAGAAAAATAATAAATAGTTTTTACTAATATAGAGTAGAATTATTCTACTCTATATCCTTTTATTCTTTAATTAATTCAAACAAACTAGGTTCATCTTCCTTAAAAACCTTACTTCCAAATAATCTTATGGCTATACTTTTTACAGCTTCACTTCTTTTATATTTCAATGATCTTTCACTATAAGTAGTATTTTTAGTCTTTTCAATTATTTCATCCCAACTTAAACCATCTATGTACTTATATTCTATTATCTCTTTATGTATAGGTTTTAAATTATTTATAGCTCTTTCAATTTTAGCTATTAAACTATTTTCCTCTTCAATCTCTTTTTCCAATTCCTCTATCTTGCTTAAGGTCCTTATAACTTCTTCCTCAACTTCTTTGGATATTTTATTAGTTGGAGATACTTTTTCTTTGTCATATGTAATAGCTTGTGTTGTATAATCACACTTTAAAGTTTCTTTAAGCCTTTTTAATTCTTCCAAATGTAGTTTTAATTCCCTATATCCTTTTAGCAATCTTTCTGTAAACTTTATACAATCTTTTTCTAAATCGTTAGCCATAACATCACCCCTATATTTCTATAAATCTTCTAAAACAACCTCAACCCTAGGATTATCACTATAATATTTTTCACAAGTAGTTCTAATAACTTGAGCATCATCTTTATATGCTATTCCATTTAATGCATCACCAAATACCTTTAAAACATTGTCTATATCCGGTTTCTTGTCCGGTCTTAATATATTATCTAACTTCTGTTCTTTCACTTTCTTAGTATTACTTTTAGCTATAGCGTAATAACAATTAATTGTCATATTCACATATCCCTCAAAGAAATGCTTTGCTTTGGTTTTGTATGTATATTTAATTAGATTTTCATATGCTTTAGTCTTTTCAGGCGTACGGACTGAGTGTTTTCCGAATCTTGGTCTACCTTTTCCTTGAGGCTCCCCTTCTATTGTAAAAATCACTTTCATTCTTTATCTCATTCTTCCTTTTTCTTATTTCTATAATCTTTATAATTGTTGTTGATATCGCCCATAAAATAAATGTTACAGCTATTATTATCAGTGGCAACAAATATCCAAATAATAGTTTTAGTTTTGCTAGTAGCTCTAAATAATCCATACCATCACCTACTTTTCTTCATAGAAACAAACATTTTTAACAACAATATCAAATGTTCCATTCTCATTTTTTCTAATGCTGTACTTCATAGGATCTTCAAAATCCGTTATATTTGCATCTATACTAAATCCGTTGTCCGTCTTGATTTTTCTCTTTTTAACTTTCTTATTAACCCAATCTTTATCTATGTAAAAACTTTCTATTTCCTTCTCTTCCATTAATTCTATAAAACTTTCTTTTTTATCCTCTTGTAAAAAACTATCTGCAAAATCTTTAATATCTATTTCATCATTTTCCTTAAGTACATAATTTAACTCACTTCTTACGTTCTCAGCCTCTTTCACATCAGTAATCACATTAGTAATCCAATTATCAGCACTTGCCTTAAACGTCTTAGTCATATATTTATCATCAAGTATTTTTTCAATATTCAGAAATTGTGATGTGAATTTAGTTTCAGTTCCCTCTTTTTCTGAGATCTTGTCCAACACTTTAAGATGGTAATCGTCATTAATACCACTAACCCCTATCAAAGCACATTGCTTAGGCTTTTGTGTTTCGACAACTCCAACTTCATTAGATTTAAAATTTATATTAAACTTTTCATCTACAAATTCTATTGAGTGGTTATAAATCTTTTTATAATCCAGTTTTAATATAGCAACATTCTTTTCATCCTTGTTAGTGTATAAGCATATAGCCAAGTCACACGATTCCAATTCTGAATTAACCTTCATTATTTCAAATAAATATGATGCTATCTCCTTAGAGTTATCTAAAAACGTATCTTCGTTGTATATAATCTGTTCACAACAATTTTTAATTATATTATCGTGATAATCTTTAAATACTGCCTTTCTTACATCATCATCCTTACTAACTCTCTTAATTACTTTCTGAAAGAATCCGTCCACCTCTTGTGTAATCTTTCCTTCAAAGTCATTTAGTATTGGTACATCACTATTTTTATCTAATACATGTACTATAAATTTATGTATAATCATTTTTTAATCCTCCTTAAATACCTCAATTTCATTTTTTAAAGCACGCGAGCAATTGCCTTGTGTTACATATTCGTGTAATTCCCATTCCACTATCTCTTCAAGAGTTGCACTCTCAAATGCTTTATTAATCGCCTCTTTTTCATTATTTGCAGTAACTTCAATAGAGACATATCCTGTTAGCGGTATTTCAATTGTATAATTAATCATTTTGCACCTCATTTCCATTTATAGGCTCTTTTATCGTCTCAAGAGGTTTATAAATATCTTTTTCTCTTCTATCAAACAAATAAATTAAAGATATACCTTCATGCTCAATTAAATATTCTTTTCTAAATAGACCTATTATCCTAACAATCCTACCAGTTCTTTTAACTCCATCATCTCCAAAACATACAGTATCTCCAACTTTAAATTTACTCATATTCACCCTCCAAATCTCTCTCAGCCTTAATTAACGCTTCAAGAATGTTATCTGCTTCATCTATCAATCGATCCGCTTTATCTATTACATGACCTGCTTTATTTATAAGGGCTTGTACATCTCAAGTTTTACTTTCATATACATCCCTCCAAATAAGCCTTATATTCATGATCCTTCAAAACTTCCCTACTCACTAACGCTTTCATTTCATCTGTATTATTTCTATTAGAATATTCAGCTTTAAATATCGTATCTATGTAATCTGCAAGCTCTAACTCGCTTAAGTATCCGTCTCTCCTTAGTTCTATTAGAATCTGCTGTACTATCTTATAGCAAGTGTTTCTATCTCTTCTTAACATGTAATCACCTTTATCCTTCCAAGTTTATTTCACATTTTTTATAAACTGTTGTAATAACAGCTCCACTGCTTGTAGTTCCGTTAACATATAAACTATTGGATGTGATCTGCAAGTATTTTGCATCATCCATTTTTACTAAAAAATACTCCCCTTCAATACGAACAACCATAGCATCAAATCCACCAACACTTGGATGAACAACTCTTACTTTACTGCCTTCTCCTATAGGTGTTCTATCTTCAATTTGCTTAACGTTTATAATTGTTTTAGTTTGCATATTCTCTCCCTTTCTAGAGGGGTTGTCCCCCTCCTATTTAAACTTTTCTCTTTGGCTCTTTCTGATAATCTCGTCCAGTTCAGCCTCTGAATATTGTGTAAACGATTCATTAAAATTGTGAAACTTAGTTTTCTTAGGTCTATAACTTGATTCTTTAGTTGTTTTTTTCCCCGTAGATTCTTGCTTATTTCTAACACCTAGCTCATAGGTTTTTAATTGTTCATATGTAGTAATATTTTTATCTCGCCACTTTCTGAGGATTCCATTCAAATATGAATTACTCATTTTTTCATTTTCAGCGCAAATCTCTATTGCTCTTTTAAATAAATGTATATCTATCTCTTGTGACAGTTCTATAAGCCATTGTGCTTTTATTGGATATACAACTCCGATATTTTGTTCATATAGTTTCTTAAATTCTGTTATGGGATTATCCTCTTTTTTATTTTCCTGTTCATATACATACTTACTATTAATATTAATACTGTTACTATTACTGTCCTCATTAACGGTGTACGGTAAATAGGGACACGGTGTCGAATGTTGAAATTCCAATGATTCTTCCGTGTCCTCTTTTTTGGTACACGGTTCAACTATAGCGTTTTCAATCTTATCAACCGTGTCACTAATTTGGGGACACGGAGGTATTTCTCCTATATTACCCGTGTCACTGTTTTGGGTACACGGTTCAGTTATCCACATATCGCTTATATAATTCTTATCAAATACAATCTCGTAAATGTTGTTATACATTTTGCCTTTGCCAGCTCTTCTTTGTGATACTTTTATATATCCTCTATCCTTTAATTCATTTAAATATTTTGTAAATGTATTTTTACCTATACTAAGCTCATGAGTAATTATGTCTCTTGATGGATAGCAAGTCCCATTTGCTCCTGCCATGCTAGACAAGTAAGAATATAATCCTTTAGCTCCTATGGATATGGTCTTATCTCTTGCCACCATCTGTGGGATTAAGCCATATCCATTGCTTAATATGCTATTGTTTTCGATCTTTACTTCTGTCTTCTCGCTCAATCCCACCACCTACTTTTATAATTCTGTAAAACTAACTGGACCTTTTAATACTTTGGTACTCCTGCAATAATCACAACATTCGCATCTAGTTGGTTCTACTAAACCATTCTTAACTTCTATGTAATGCGGTAGCCTTATTTCTACTTCCAAGAGCTTGTCCAGCATATATTCTTCCTTAACCCAAGCTACTTCCTTATCTGGGATATCTTCTTTAGATACCGCTATTATGAAAGATTGTAAGTGTTTGTCTCCGCCTCTATTTAATCTCTCTATCTCTGCATATACTGCCATTTGTAGTACATAATCATAAGCAACTATGAAGTTCTGTTTAGTCTTTGCCTCTTCATTCCAAATTCTTGACATTATATCTCTTGTAGTCTTTAAATCTGCAAAGTATTCTTTATTTGGATTGTATATATCAAGCATTGTTTTCCAAGGAGCCCCAAACAATTCAGCGGTCATTATTACTTCTTTTTCTCCCTCTCTAACTCGTTGTATGAAAGGATCGTTTTGCAATGTCTCAATCATCTTGTCGCCTATTGCATACTTAGCTAATAAAGAACCACCTTTCTTAAACATTTGAGGATGATTAGCTTTAAATTCCCCTAAGTTAGCTCCCTCATTCCAAGCATGTACATAAGAACCTAATATGAAAGCATCATTGTCTCTGTCCGACCATTCTCCATTAAGTTTGGCCATTGTCTTAGCTTCGCAACTTCTAAAGCTTTTGAATTGGGAGACAGAGAAATATTCCCTGTCAGCTTCTAAACTAAAGTAGTTATCCTTATTTATCTGTAGCAACTTCATCCCCTCCAAACATATTTGTTTGTCCTTCAAGCTCCTCACTATCATCTATTATTTTAAATTCCGCATCTTGAATTGTATCTTCATCTTCCTTATCATCATCAAATACTGATTTTTCCTTAGCTTCTTTTATTTCGTCGGCATTATCGAATGTAGCGTCTCCACCTTCGTCAAATGCTCTTTTTTGCTCTATATTATCAAAATCCAGTTCTATTAATTTGCATAACCTTCTTAAAATTGTCTTTTTATACATTTCTCCTGGACTCTTCGTCCAACTTGGACCATTAGGCATTTTTGAGTAATTCCTTCTAGTTTCTTCTATATCTTCTTTACTCATTTCATCATGTAACATGCTACCATCATGAAACAGGCATACTGCAAAGGCTCCTATAATGTCTCCGTTATTAAATGGTTTTGGTTTAAAATGTACTGTCTGCTGTCCGTTAATAATTTCTGACTCATAATCATCGCCTTCTCTTACCAACTTTGCATATATATCTTTTATAGGATTCATACTGTATTTTTTAGCTAATTTAATCTCGCCTTTATAGTCCGTTTGAAAACTTGGTTTTCCGCCGTATATAATGCAATAACATTCCTTATTGAAGAAGTCTAATCCTAAGTAAGCACCTTTCATTAGTGTTCTAGCTATCTGAAATTCTTGCCCTTTTAACTTCTCTATATCTTTTGTATCGTTAAGAACTGTAATTGCATTTTGTCTAAATCTAAGTGGATTAAACCCTTTAGGTAGTGCCTCTTCTTCTTTTGTTAATAAAGTTCCAGTAAAATTATTTACTTGTCTTAAAACAATATCTCTATTGTTAGTCATAATTAATTCCCCCAATATATTAATGTTTTAATTCCTTCTCTAGCTTTGTAAGATTGCTTTTATATGCAAGCACAAAACCATCTATATAACTTCCTTTGAAACCTTTAGTTAAATCAATTAGATGTTTATTTAAATCTACTAAACTATAATTTTGTTTATATCTTTTCGTGAATAATTCTAAACCGTTTATATATCCCATTTTGTAATCTTCATCTACAAAACTAGTATCTAATTTTGTAAGTAATATATCTGTTTCTAAGTCTTTTATTTTCATAATTATGCCTCCTGTGGTATAATTAACGTAATTAATTTTTGCAAGTCTTGAATTGAGTCGTTGGAGCGGCTCTTTTCTTTTTGCTCTTCTCTTTCTTGTATCAGAACTAGACCTTTTTTAATTGTCTTTGCCATTTTAAGCTGAGATTTTAAATCATTTACAACTAATTGCTGATTTTCTATTTTGCCCTCATCTCGCGAACAATATTTAATTGCAGTACACTTTATTTCAGACAACCTTATTTCATTATCTTTTAGCATTTCCTCTGCTGTGTTAATATTTGAATCAACAATCATTATGCTTTCCTTTAACTTGTCCATTTTAAATCCACTCCTTTAACTCAGATTTAGCGTTTTCTATTACATTTACACAATCTACGTAGTGCTTTAGAGACGGTTTCTCTCTGTGTTTAATACAACCTATTAGATACGTTATAAAGTTCATTTAATTATCTCCTATTCTTGTCCAGTTTTTATTTGTTTTCCAATTCTAGAATCCTGTGATATTGTTGGCTATTAACCTCTTCTAGTTCTGCGATCCTATCGTAAATATGATTAATGTTGTAGATTGCTACTGCTCCGATTGTTAAACTTGATAATATTAAAAACCCTGCTATAATTTTTGATAATTTGTTCATTTAAAGACCTCCTGTTAATTTTTCAAATCAAAATCTCTACCTAAGTTATCCCTCAAGAACCTCTCTACTTCAAAATAAGGAACTTTTAATCTTCCTAATTTCATAGCCTTTAATTCTCCTTTATTTATTAAGTCATATACATCACCTTCGCTCATTTTGAATATTTGTTTTAGCTCCTTAACGGTGAACAATACATTTTCAATTTTTGCAGATAATAAGGTATCTTCTTTGATTATCTCTTTAGTTATTTCAATTGACTTTGTTTTTTGTTCTGTTTTATCATCATTTTTTATTAGTGCTTGCATTGCACTTACTACAGCTTCTAATGCTTGATTATTTGTCATATTAATCCCTCCTGTTCTTCTAATACTTCATACATAAATGTTTTAGCCTCTTGTTTAGAATCAAACCCATCTACATATATATCGTGTTCATCTGTTGTTTGGTAGTAATCATTGTAATATCCTAAATTCCTAGCTTGTCTACCAGTTAATAACTCTGCATCTGTATTTCCGAAATCGTCGTGTATTGTTTTGACGTAGTATCTATGTACTTTTCTCATATTTCCCTCCTAATTAATTGCAAATTCTATTTGATTATTCATTTCTTTTATTTCAAGTCTTAAATTTGTTCCTGGTGTCCATCCTTGTATGTAATTAATTGCCTCTTCGTATCTTTTTATAGATAAATTTTTATAACTATTAACTTTGAAATAACCTCTTAAATCTCTGTGCAGCGCACTGTATGCTTTCTTGCTTAGTTTTTTATATGCTGGTGAGTTATAACCTCCCAAACTATGTACCGCTTTCGCACTAACCTCTGATCTGATATTCTCGGCTAGTTCATAATTGATAGTCATTTTATTTTCTAAGTTAGTAACTTTTTCAGTTAGAACTTCTTGCCCCTTTTCTAGTTCCTGCTGTTTCTTGTCTACCATAAATATTGCCTGCAGTTCTTTTGACATATTTAAGTATGGATTTTCTGTTTTTCTAAAATATTTACTTACTAAATCTCTTTGTACATCCCATGCCAAATCATCTGTAAAGGACTTTACTAACATTAGATAGCCACTTTCGGTTATTAAGATCCCATTTGATGCAAATTTGCTGAAACCATAATCCTCTAAGCTTTGTCCGTTTTTCGGACTATTTATGGTGTCGGAATTTTTTGCCGTGACCTCGAAGTAATCTACACCTTCAATAAAATGCTTTTTATTGTTTCTAAAGTTCTTCCCTGCTGTTCCTTCTGTTCTTTCGTGTATCATGTCGATCTCTTTAAAAGTAACTACCCTTTTACCTCCATACTCCTTAACTTCTAATTCTTTGTTATTTACTTCAACTAAATTATTCATTTTATTTTTCCTTTCTCGTTAATTAGATTTAGATTCAAATTCTTCAATAAAATCGCTGAAGAAAATCGAGTTTAATTCTTCTAAAGATAAATTTAATTCTTTTGCGATTGTATGAGCTTCTTTAATTGAAAGTTCTTCACCGTTTGTTTTTAGTTTTCGATATAAAGTAGATTTGTTTATTCCTATCTTCCTTGCCAGACATGTTATATTTAACTTTTTTTCAACAATTTTGCCTCTAAGCTTATCTACATTTACCATTTCCTCACCTCGCTTTTCGCATCTCATGCGATTAATTTGATTTTAGCACCAATAATTTCGCAAGTCAATACTTTTTTTGCATTATATGCGATTATTTTATATATATATCAATCTTTAGTTGCAAAAATGCGAATCACATGATATACTTTTAATAAAATAATGGTTTGGAGGAATTAACAAAATGAGCATCGGTGAAAGAATAAAAAAAAGAAGAAAAGAGCTCGGCATCTCTGTTGATGACATAGCTAAAAAACTGAATAAAAATCGTGCTACTATATATAGATATGAAAGCGATGAGATAGAAAACTTATCAATAAATGTGCTTGAACCATTAGCTAAAGCATTAAAAACTACACCAGCACACTTAATGGGTTGGGAAAAAGAGTATCAAAGTAAAAAAGATGTTAATAATATTTTAGACTTAAAAGAAAAGACACTATTGAATAATTTTAATAAATTAAATAGCTTAGGCAAAGACAAAGCTATAGATAGTGTTCAAGATTTAACTCAAATAGATAAATACACAGATAAAACTGAAGAAAACAATAAGGAAATTAATCTTAAAGAAGAATTAGAAAAATTAAATAAAGAAAATCCAGTACAAACTATTGCAGCGCATAACGATCATTGGGACGAGCCAGAAGAAATGGAAAAGGTCAAAAAAGACTTAGCAAAAATGGATGATTGGGAATGGTAGGTGATGTTTTGAATACTTTTGAAGAATTGGAAAACGAGGCTTACGAAAACAATATTTTAGTTAAGGAAATCGAATTCGATTCTGGAGCAAAAGGGCTGTATAAAAATAATAAGATAGCACTTAATAAATTTAAACTTCAGACGCTAGCAGAAAAATCCTGTACTTTAGCTGAAGAATTAGCTCATCATCATACATCTTATGGCGATATATTAGATTTAGATGATATTGAGAGCAGTAAGCAAGAGTATAGAGCTAGGCTGTATTCTTATAATAAATTAGTTAGCTTAAAGGGTTTAGTTGATGCTCATAAGGCTAATTGCCGAAATATATACGAAATGGCTGAATATTTAAATGTGACAGTAGAATTCTTAAGTGAAGCATTGGAATGTTATAAATCTAAATACGGATTATCTGCAGAACTAGATAATTATACAATAGTATTTTGTAAAGGGTCGGAAGATAATGAAACCTTTGGTTATAAGGTATATGAAAAAATAGAAAATTTTTAGTTAAATCTATTCTAGAGTAGTAAACGCTACTCTTTTATATATAAATTTCAACAAACATACATTTGATAAGGAGGTTTAATCATGGGGCATGTTTACAAAAGGGATGAAAAAACATGGTATTACTGCATTGATCTAGGTGTAGTAGATGGCAAAAGGAAAAGAATAAAAAGGAAAGGCGGAAGTACTAAAAAAGAAGCATTAGCAGCATTAAGAAAAGCCGAAAATGAACTAGAGAATAAAGGAAGTGTACTTTTAGAAAGTAGCATTACTTTTAATAACTACCTTGATTATTGGTACAAGGAATACGTACTTTTAAATTGCAAGTATAGTACCCAAGATTATTACGGTAGGATAATAAAAAACCATATAACTCCTGCAATCGGACATTACAAATTAAAAAACCTAAACCCAGCTATATTGCAGAAGTTTTTAAACCAAAAACACTTAGAAGGTTATAGTAAGAATTCAATTAATAATTTTTTTGGTGTTTTAAGTGGATCATTAAAAATGGCTGTTCATCCATATAAGTACATTAAAGAAAATCCTATGTTTTATGTAAAAGCACCAAAGACACAAGAAAATAAAAAGTCTAAAGAAGATTTAAAAGTCTTGTCATTAGATAACTTTAATAAAATTATTAAGCGATTCCCACAAGGC
Source organism: Metaclostridioides mangenotii (assembly GCF_017873185.1). Lineage (GTDB taxonomy): Bacteria > Bacillota > Clostridia > Peptostreptococcales > Peptostreptococcaceae > Metaclostridioides > Metaclostridioides mangenotii. Next base: position 31,168 of record NZ_JAGGJX010000003.1, on the reverse strand, counting down.
ACTAGTTTTTATGTTCCTTTACAGATTGCTTTTCATACAGGGATGAGAGGTGGAGAAGTTACTGCTTTGCAATGGAATAATATAGATTTAGAGAAAGGAATAATAAAAGTAGAACATACATTAATAGGAAAAGGGAAAGGCGTCTTTGAATTAGGCACACCAAAAACAACGAGTTCATATAGAAATATAAAAATCGGTAATACGCTAATTGAAATATTGAAACAACATAAATTGTATCAAAAGGAAATGAAGCTTAAATATGGGCAATGGTATGCTGGTTCTAATTGGGTATGCACAAAAGAAAATGGTGAACATATCACAACTTATAGTATTAAATATCTAAGTAGGGTTGTAAATTATGAACTAATGATAAAATTTGATTTTCATAGTTTGAGACATACACATGCCACAATGTTATTAGAGTCTGGTGCCAATATAAAAGATATACAAAAAAGATTAGGACATTCTAAATTATCAACAACTATGGATACCTATTCACATGTTACAGATAAAATGGAAAGTGAAACAGTTGATATTTTAGAGTCTATAATAAAATAATGTGTGCCATTTAATATTTCAGGCATACAACATGGCACACATTACACATTTTTTATCATTGTAAAACAGTTGTAACCAAGCTATACTCTCACAAGTTTGCTTACAGTTTCCACATGAGGAGTATTTGGGAACATGTCCATACACTTAACAACCTTAACCTCATAACTGTACTCCTTGAACAACTCCAAATCAAGAACCATAGTCTTAGGATTGCAAGAAATATATACTATCTCTTCAGCTCCAAAGCCACAGATATCCCTTATAGCATCCTTATGGATACCTGGTCTTGGAGGATCTACGATAATAAGATCTGGCTTCTCCTTAAGATCTTTAACTGTTTTAGCAACATCACCTACTATAAACTCACAGTTAGTAAGCCCATTTAATCTAGCATTTTCATTGGCGGCAAACACTGCCTCTTCAACTATCTCTATTCCGTACACTTTTTTAGCTGAATCAGCCATTAATTGACCTATTGAACCAGTACCACTGTACAAGTCAAATAAAACTTTGTCATTGTGATCTCCTATAAAATCTTTCGCGATACTGTAAAGCTTCTCTGCTCCTTTGGTATTAGTTTGGAAGAAAGAAAATGGAGATATCTTAAAATTAAGACCAAGTATCTCTTCGTAAATATAGTCTCTACCGTCAAGTATTCTAAGCTCATCACATTGAACAGCATCAGCAAGCCCGTCGTTAATAGTGTGAAGTACACTTACTAAGTCGCCCTTCAAATTAAGAGCTTTTAACATGTCTTTATATTCATTCATTTCGTAATCCATCTGAGAAGAAGTAACAATATTGACCATTATCTCGTCAGTATTCAATCCTTTTCTAACTACTAAATGTCTAAGGTAACCGCTATGATCAAATATCCTGTATTGAGGTATACCCTTTTCACCAAAATACTCTACAGTTGATTTAAGTATAGATTCAAAATCACTGTCAACAAGTAAACATCCGTCAGCAGTAAGAATATCTATATGTCTTCCTTTTTTATGCAGCCCAAGAGTTAAAGGTCCATCTTTCATCTCATTTCCGAAAGTGTACTCCATTTTGTTTCTGTAGTAGTGGTTGTCTGGACTTCCTTCTATTCCTAAAAATTGAAATCCTAATATATCTTGCTTTAAGAATAGCTCCATTACCTGCTTTTCCTTGATCTCAAGTTGTTTTTCATAAGGAACAGAAAGCATCGTACATCCACCACATTCGTTGAAATGCCCACAAGTTTCTTCGGTTTCTATAGGAGATTTCTCTAAAATCTCAAGAAGTTTAACTTCTGCTTTTCCTCTTCTAACTTTTTTAACGGCAGCTTTTACTTTCTGACCAGAAATTCCGCCTTTCATGTTTATATCTCTATCTTCTAGTTTGGTAGATGATGTTCCACCAAATACCATCTTATCAATTTCAAATTCAATTATATCTTTTCTTTTCACAATTTCTCCTCCAGTTTTTTCTTATGTTTATCGACTCTATGCAATTTATATAATCATATATTTCTTATATTTTAATAAAAACTATTTTATGATTTATTTTTCACTTCTCTTTTTTTTATTTATGTTTACTTAATTTCTTTCTTCAATCAAGAGAACTTCTTCATCTGTAAGTTCACGGTACTCACCGAGTTCTAAACTTTCATCAAGTTTAAGATTTCCCATAGACAATCTTTTTAAATATACCACTTCTTTGCCTACGCTTTCAAACATTCTCTTAACTTGGTGGAATTTTCCTTCATGAATTGTAAGCTCTATTTCCGACTCATCATCACTTTTGATTATCACAAGTTCAGATGGCATTGTTTTATACCCATCATCGAGCACTACCCCTTCTTTAAAAGCTTTAATGTCATCTTCTCCAACCACTCCACTTACTTTTGCATAGTAAGTTTTAGGAACATGCTTCTTTGGAGATAAAACCCGATGTGATAGTTGTCCATCATTTGTTAAAACTAAAAGCCCTTCTGTATCTTTATCTAATCTTCCTACTGGAAATGGTTCAAATATCAGATAAGATGGGTCTATTAGATCTATAACTACTGGATCATATTTATCTGTAGTTGCCGATATATAACCACCTGGCTTGTTCATCATTAAATACACAAACTCTCTATATACAACTTTTTTTCCTTCAAAATATATTTCATCGCTCTCATGATCGACTTGCTGACCTGGATTCGATATTGTTGCTCCATTTACTACAACCAAACCATTTTTACAGTATTTTTTTATCTCAGTTCTACTTCCATATCCGAGATTTGAAAGTATCTTATCTATCCTCTGTTTTTTTGCCATAAAACACACTCCATCTATATTATATATACATCGATTATACTCATCTATTCACTCTTACCATTATACTTGTAAACCGACCTTATTACAATTTTACTATATACTTTTTCCATATAGGAGTTATAATATATATAGATGAACAAAATTAATAATATCTATTAGGAGGAATATATATGGCTTTAATAACTACAAAAGAAATGTTTAAAAATGCTTATGAATCTGGATATTCTATTGGAGCTTTCAATATAAGTAATTTAGAACAACTTCAAGGTGTTTTAAAGGCTGCTAAAGCTAAAAATTCTTATGTTATGATACAGGCTTCAATGTCAGCTGTAAAATATGCTGGTCCAAAAACTTTAGTTGATATGGTTACTACTGCATCAAATGAAATAGGTGTAGATGTTGCTCTTCACTTAGATCACGGTCCAGATTTAGACGCTGTTAAAACTTGTATCGAAGTTGGATTTACATCAGTAATGATAGATGGCTCTCATTTTAATTTTGAGGAAAATGTTAAAGTTACTAAGGAAGTTGTTGATTACGCTCATGCTAAAGGTGTTGTAGTTGAGGCAGAATTAGGAGTTTTAGCTGGTACTGAAGATGATGTTACATCTGATGTTCACAAATACACAAAACCAGATGAGGCTGTAGAATTTGTTGAAAGAACTGGTGTTGATTCACTTGCTATAGCAATAGGAACTTCTCATGGCGCTTTCAAATTTAAAGGTGAAGCAAAATTAAGATTTGATATATTAGAAGAAATTCAAAATAGAATACCTGGATTCCCAATAGTCCTTCACGGGGCATCTGCTGTTGATCAAGAAGCAGTAGCAACTTGCAATGAATTCGGAGGAGATATTTCAGGTGCTAAAGGTGTTCCAGTGGATATGCTTAGAAAAGCTTCTTCTATGGCAGTATGTAAAGTAAATATGGATACTGACTTAAGATTAGCTATGACTGCTGCTGTAAGAAAATACTTAGCTGAAAACCCAACTGTATTTGATCCAAGAAAATACATAGGTGCTGGTAGAGATGCTATACAAACAGTTGTTGAAAATAAAATAGATACTGTATTAGGTTCTGCTAATTCGGTTAAATAATTTCATAAAGTAGTAAAATCGGGTAGGAAGTTATAATTTCAATTTACTCCAGTCGGCCTACACTTCAGCTGATATTGTCGTCTTCATTGATATTTATAACTTCCTACTCTTATTTTATGTTTATTTGTAGTTTACATAAATAGTAGCCATCCACCTATTAATATCAATACAGATCCCGATATCTTTTCTTTTATACTCTCTTTAAATATAAAATGAGCTAGTACCATTGTAAGTATCATAGATACTTGCGTAAAAGGCTCTGCTACACTTAACTCTATATAGTTAAGTGCTATAAGCAATGCTAGATATGAATATCCGTTTATTGCTCCACTTACTATTGAAGGTACTTTTTTGTTTACAAATATCTCTTTTATTACATGCGCTTTCTTTTTAAACAGCAGCACTGCAAAAAGATTCAGACCTACAAAGAAATATAATATTGTAGAGTATAAAACCGGCGATACCTCTACGTAAAACATCTTGTCTATTACCCTTCCGATAGACTGCATTGATATGTACAAGATCATCAACCTACAAGGGAGATTTTTTATAATTGCTGTCATGCTCTTTAATGGCGATTTTACATTCTTTAGTAAAAATACACCCATTATTATTACGAATATTCCGATAACTTTTCCTAGCGACAGAGATTCTCCTAAAAATATAACTGATACTATTAATAAAAATAATGAGTTCAAACTATTTATTGGTGTTACTAGCGAAGTTTCTCCTGTTGCTAGTGAGGTTACATAAGCTACAGAACCAATAGCGTAAACCAAACTACTTAAATAACAAGGTAATAAAAATACCCAACTATCTACTTTTACAAATAAACAGAAAGGCATCAAACATACTCCGCCTATAAAGAAAAATAAGAACGAGCTAGATATATTTTTATAAATATCCCCTTCTTGATCTCCAAGCATTCTTACTACAATTCTCTCAAATGATAAAAGCACTACTCTAATTAATAATGCAAAATATGAGACTAACATGTACCCCTCCCCACGATGTATTAAAAAGATTATAAAATAAAAAAACGGGTTTTTCAACCCGTAGTTTAGCTTCCTAAGAATAAAACTTTGATGCCCCGACTAATTGTCTCTTCGATACTATTTTTGCCAGATTTGCTAATGAAGATATTTTAATATCCTTAAACGATACTAGAAAAACAAATTTAAAGTCTGTAAACTCCTGATTTATATTGTATATATCAAAATAACATCTTATATTATCTAACGCATAATTTTCCTGTAAATCTGCCTCTATCTCGTCTGAAATATCTTTCAGATAGGCTCTTATATCCTCAAATAGTATATTGAAATAAGATTCATCTATTTCTTCGCTCAATTCTTCCAGTAATTCCTCTATATCAATATCATCTATATCAAATTTATTTCCTGTCAATTGACAATCAAATACTAGTATTTGATCTTGATTTATAGTATTCGATATATCCTGAACATAATCAAAATCCGGGCGCAAACACAAAGTATCTTTAACCTCACCACTATTAATATGGATCTTTCCTTTATTACTCATAAGCGTTAAATTTATCATACTAGCACCTCCCCAATCTTCTTATCATTATTAATTCTATACCCTAAAGTTAATTTCTTAATTTTTAAATCTAATTGCTCTTAAGTATATTCATCAATAACCAGCCCAGCTCCTTCTACTAAAGACTCCCTCTTTAGAGAATTTTTGTAAACTTAAGCTATTCAAACAACTCTATCAATCAAGTAATTATAGCATAAGTTTAACTTTAAATCAAAGAACTGAATTTTAAATAATATATTCTGTAAAATATGATACCATATTAGCCCTTCTTCTAATATCCAATAACATATAATTTAACTTAAATATAATATATGTAGAGAACAAACTAGTACACAAAAACACCCCGAAAATAATTCAAAATTATTCCTGGAGTGTTGTATTTATGAAACATAATATTTTTATACTTCGAAAAATTATATCAATTTCTCTAAAGTTGGTTCTACGTCAAACATAGATTTTAGTTCATTGTATTCTTTAAGAGCTTTTTCATTTTTTTCTTTTTTCTTGATCGCTCTTATCATAAGGTTTTTAGGAGTATCAAGAGGTGATATATACTCTACAACTGAAGTATCGTACCCTCTAGCTTCAAGCATCAATGTTCTCATACCATCCGTAATAAGATCTGCAAATCTCGCTTTAAAAACACCATGTTTAATTATAGGTTCTAGAGCCTCATATTTGTACTGTCCAAGTAACTCCTTGTGGCAACATGGAACTACAACTATAGCTTTTGATTTAGCCCTAATTCCTAAGCCAATAGCCATATCTGTTGCAATATCACAGGCATGTAAACTTATCACTAAGTCTATTTCTCTGTTTGGAGTGTAGTTTGTAAGGTCTTCTTTTATAAAATCCATGTTTTTATAACCTAGGTTATCCGCCATTTTTTTGGAAGCTTTTATTACTGTCTCCGAATAATCTATACCAACAAAGTAGCATTTTTTCTTTAATACTTCTTTAATATAGTAATTCAAAACAAAGCTAAGGTAAGACTTCCCACACGCACAGTCTAATACAGTTATGCTATCTTTAAATTCTATTTCCTTTAAAAGTTTATCTATAAGCTCTACAAAATGGTCTATCTGGTTGTACTTCCTTATCTTATCGTTTTTAATTTTTCCGTCCTTAGTAAGGACTCCAATCTCTTTAAGAAGATCATTTGCTTGTCCGACTTTTACATAGTAGTCTCTGTTCTTGATTTGAGAGGCTGTGTACTCATCAATATTTGGCTTTACATCTTCATTATCCATATATTTTACAGTTACTTTTTTGTTATCTCCTTCAATAAGTACTGTCGTCCCTCTTTCAATATATCTAAAACTAATTGAATCGTAATTCTCAGATTCTATAGCTATATGCTTTAATAAATCTTCAAATGTGAATACATCTGTCTTACCTTTAAAATTAAATTTGTACTTTCCATTTTGATCTTCTCCAACGCCTGTAAATGACTTTATCCCAGACTTAAATGTAACTTCAAGCTTGTTAAAAAAATCTTTATTTTCACTGTTTCTTTGACTTATACCCATAAAAAACATATTTAGTTTTGCTATATTCTGTTTATTCACGAATACTCCCCCCTTTTTGTGTAAAATCTATATGTTCTAATAATTTACTTTTTCTTTGTCTATTTAATCCGTTTTTATTTACAATTAATTTCATATATTGTTTTATAAAGTTTTCACTTGATTTTATAAGTTATCTATCTTTTATTTCATCTTCTATTTTATATATTAAATCATTAATTCGCTCGCTAAATTTTTTTACTTTTTTATCCGATGAATCCAAGTAATCAGTAACCTTCGCTATATACTTAGGATTTTTTGAATCGACAAGTTTAAGTGCATTATCCATCGACTTTTCCCTAAGTTCGTAGGTTTTTTGCATATCCGATTTTGCACTTTTAAGTTCTCTCTCATATTTTTCTTCTGACAGGTTAGGAATATCCATCTCTCGATAAAACTCGGCCAATTCCTTACATTTATCCCGAGCGTCCGTTATATCTTTCTTTACCGTTTTTATATTAGATAGACTGCTAGCTACATTTTTAGTGTAAGGCAGACATTTTTGCATAGGTACTAACGCAGTTTTTTCTACTGAGAAGACCTCTTTCCTAAATCCATTTATCTTTTCTAGATCAGACTGCCTAATTTTTTTAATTTTCTTGTCCACTTTATATTTATCACCAGAACTTGAGTTCTGCTTACTTTCATTCGATATATTTTTATTAGACTCAATTGCAGTATTTTTATCTGTATTTACAACAAAATTACTGCTCTCCTCGCTGTCATCATCTAATTCATCATCTATCTCATCATCAAAATCATCAGAGTCTAGACTATCGTTGTTTTTTAACTCTGATTTTTTGTATACTTCTTTATCTAAGTTTAAACCCTCTTCTTCAAGGCTATCCTCTTTAGAATTATTGACTTTATAATTGTTATCTTTATCTATTGAATCTACACTGCTGTAGTCTATCATTCCATTATTATTGACCTGAACCTCTACTGCTCTGTATTTCTCCATTGACTCTTCGATTCTTTTAAGCCCACTCATATATATATTGCTGATAACTATCAACGTTATAAGCACTACATAAATACTACTATAAACTAAAGATCGCTTTTTATTTTTGTAGTTTCTAAATAAAATCACTAACGGGATCAGATATAAAAATATAAAAACTAATATCCACCTCATAAATCACTTCTCCTTTTATATTTATATACCTTATAGTATTTACCAAGTTGTGATTTATTAATCCATTTTATTATCTACTATCCATTTAACAATTATAAAGTATATTTTAAATACATTCAATCCCTTAGAAATACTTTATTTAAAATTGCCAACTCTAACAAAGTGAACTATAACTTGCGATTTATATGTGAAAATCCATAGTTAGGAATAGAGAAAAAAACTCCTCTAGGTATAATTCTAAACTAGATATAAGTGGTGAGCCGTTTACATCCAAGACATATTATACCTACTAAAATGTACGTATTAATATAATTAAGGTTTTATTAAGATTTAAATAAGCTTATATTAAAACTTCGTATCTATAAATGTAGTTAAATAGTATTGTAAAAGATAATTTAACTACGGAGGAATCAATAATGTCTAGAAAGAACATTAAACAACATGAAAAACGAAAATTAAAACCAATTTTTTTAATGGCTATCATTTTATTAAGTATTACTTTATTAGTTAATAGTATAGGGAAATTAAATAATATTACTGTTAACTCACTTAGTCAAGAAAATAGTGAGATTGACGAATTAAAAAATATACGAAGTAAAAATGCTATATTAGTAGATAATAATAATGGTGAAATCATAGCAGAAAAAAATAGCAATACTAGATGCTATCCAGCTTCTCTTACAAAAATAATGACAACAATTGTTGCCATAGATGAATTAAACGATTTGGATGTAAAAATACCTATAAGAAGCAGTATGTTCGAATCTCTTAGAAAATCTGGAGCTTCTATGACTGGATTTCTGCCAGATGAAAAAGTTAAGGCTAAGGATGTTCTTTATGGTATAATGTTGCCTTCTGGAGCTGAATCATCAATCGCTGTTGCAGAATATATATCTGGGTCTGAAGATAACTTTATTAAACTTATGAATGAAAAAGCCAAAGAACTGGGTATGAAAAACACTCATTTTACAAATGTAACTGGGCTTCATGATAATAATCATTATACAACAGTTTTTGATTTATCTTTACTGCTTGATTATGCTCTCGAAGATGAAATATTTAGAACTATATTCACAACAGAAAAATACTCGACATCTCCTACAAATTTAAACTCGGCAGGAATAACATTTAGTAGTTCTACATTTGAAAAAATGGATGCAGAAAACTTTGTAAGAGGGAAAGTAATGGGTGGTAAAACTGGATATACTGAAGAAGCAGGGAATTGTTTAGCAAGCCTTCTCAAGAATAACGGTAATGAATATATATTAATTACTACAGGTGCAAAAAAGACTGATAAAGAGCCCTCTTCAAATATAGTAGATGCCTTTAATATATACAATACTTATTTCACAAATTAGCTTTAACAATATACAAAAACTTGAATAACTTAAAGAAGAATAAAATCTTCACTGGAAATGATAAATAATATAAATATCATCAGGTGAAGATTTATTGATATTAGATAATGGTGTGAGGGGTAAATTTGATTAATGAATTTTTTGAAATTACAAGGTTTAATCTTCAAAATATAGAACTAAATAATGAAGATATAAACCTTACTCACATGCTTAACCAAATAGCTGATGAATTCTACCCTAGTTATAATGGTAAAGGGATTAAGTATAACATTCGAAATGGTGAGGATACATCTTCTTATTAAATAAACTAAAACTGTTAAATTTTTAGTATAGATAGTAAGGTAGGTATTATATTGATATATATACTTTAAAAGTAAGATATAAAAAAAGACAATAAAAACAATCCAATATATCGGATTGTTTTTATTGTCTCTTTTAATTTTTAATAATAATTAGTTATTTAAAGTTGAGTTATCTAAACTTTATTGATTTTTTTATTGATTGTGTAGGGCATGTTTCTATACAATCACCGCATCTAATACATTCTAAACTATTAGAGTTTTTGTATATTTCTATATTCATTTTACATTTCTGAGTGCAGGCATTACAACTTGTACATTTATTTTTATCGATATCATATTTTAAAAAACTTACTTTATTAAATAATGAGTAAAATGCACCTAACGGGCATAAATACCTACAAAATGGTCTATATATAAATATTGATAATATAATAATTATTACTAATATAAGCATCTTCCAGGCAAATAAATATCCTATTGCTCCTCTTAACGATTTATTTAATAAAACCAATGGTATACCTGCCCCAAGTGTACCAGCTGGGCATATAAATTCACAAAAATAAGGAGGGCTTATTCCAAATTCATTTACTAAAAACATAGGGAATAATATAACGAAGAAAATTAATATTATATATTTTAAATATTTAAGTATATTATTAATTTTATTACTTACTTTTATTTTCTTGGAAGGTATTTTATGTAATAGATCTTCAAAAAATCCAAATGGACATAACCATCCACATATAAACCTCCCAAATATAACTCCAAACAATGTCATTAGTCCAATAACATAAAATGATAAATTATATTTTACAGTTCCAATAACAGCCTGTAATGAACCAATTGGACAAGACCCCAAAGCTCCAGGGCATGAATAACAATTTAGCCCTGGAACACAGATTTGCTTTGTATTACCCTTATATATATTGCCTTCTAAATAACCTTTTGCATTTAAATTTGTAACTATAGTTGTAATTGTTTGCGTTATTATCCTCTTATCCAATTCCTATACACTCCAGACATATGTTTATCGCTTTTGTAAACAAAATTTTTATCTCATTTCTATAAATACCAGCAAATATAAACAATATACTCATGAAGAATATACTATATTTTAAATAAACTTCTTTCATTTTAATTTCATTAGCAATCATAATTCTCATATCCTTATCTATTTTTTTATTGAAAATAACCTCATCTATAATCAGATGAGGTATAAAATTTACTATTTTAATTTATCTAATCTGCTTTGGACTTCCTTTTTATATTCTTCTTTACTATGAGCACCTGTTAAAGACTCGCCAACAATATTGCCATTTCTATCAACAAACACAGTTACAGGAACTCCTGATACATCCTTTAGAATATTATTTTCAATACTTTTATCTGGGATAATATTGGTATACTTTACTCCCTTTTTTGAAATAATTTGCTTAGCTAATTCTTCATTGTCTTCATCAGGGGTATCTGATATAAGGCCAATAACATTTACATCATCATCTTTTACTTCTTCATATAGTTTCTGAATATCTGGCATTTCTTCTATACAAGGCCCGCAATAAGTAGCCCAGATATTTACCATTGTAAGTTTATTCTGTTTGAAGATGTTACTATCTATTTTCTTACCATCTATAGTCTTAGTGTTAAATTCAATTTTTTTATGTTTACTTAATTTTTCTTTTTCTGATATAGGTTTAAATGTTTTAATTCCAAAATTCTTTATTTCCTTACATATTTCTTCATAATCTTTTTTAGTTTTATCTGACAACCCATCGGTATTTGGTTTATTATTATATAATAAGTAAAATTCATAATTGCCCTCTTTACCTATAATTTCCTTATTTTCATATCTTGAGAATAGTTCTTTTTGTGCTTTTCCTGATGTTTTACTCTTATCTATATTTGCTACAATACATAATTCTTTAAATTCTTTTGTTAAATTCATAAGTTCCTTTGCAATTTTTTCGATTTTTGCTTTATCTGTCTCAGGAATTTTCTCAGATTCTTTGTTTAACTTTTCTGCCTTTTCCATAATTTCAAACGGTATATAGCTTATTTTTAGTTGCCCATTTATGTTTTCTATTGGGACTTCTCCATACATATCAATATATCTTTCTTTATCTATTAACTTTTTAGGTAATGTCACTTCCAAACCTAAATCTTCAAATCTCCTTACTCCTACATTATCATTTTCATTTTGATTTTCAGTCTTTTTAGTTTTTTTAGTTTTACTAGTAGATTGATTTTTGTCTGATTCTGTTCCATTATCACATGCTACCAGTGATAAACAAAGTAACCCTGAAGTTAGGATTGTTAAAATTTTTTTTCTTTTCATTATTAGTTCTCCTTTTCTTATCATGTATTACTCATTTAGATAACACTTTACATACTATGTTAATGTAATTGTGTAGAGAATGTATTTTTATTTGCTTATAAAAACCTTAAGTTTTACTTACATAACTCTTAAAATTTTATTCTAGAAAATAAAATATACTTATTGATATTAGTGGAATTTTTACTATTCATTATGTATATATTTGTATTTCAATTAAAATAAAAAAGATGTGCCTAAATTAGACACACCTTTTTAAACTAAACAATAGTATCATCATTTTCATCCTTTATATCTGTTGCAAAAAATTTAAACGATATATGACTATAAAAACATACAGCTAAAATTATTAGTGATATTATAACACTCGACATTACATTGAAAAAAACATATGCTTGTCTTATTCATTTTTAAATTCCTTAAGATTATAAATTCATCCATTACATAACTTTTATTAATTTAAAATCAGTATAATCACATGATGCAAGTGCATACTCTACACCATTTCTAATTCCTTTAAGCCCCATCTTAAATGACTCTTCCCCGTGCAGATGCCCATAAAGTACTTTTTCAACACCGTACTCTTCGTATAGACTAGTAAAAATTGAATCTTCTAATTTATCATTTGTCGGTGGATAGTGAACGCACATGATAAATTTTTTATATCCTCTTTTTTTGGCAGCCTCCAATGACAATCTCAGCCTATGTTCCTCTCTCATATAAATCTTATGATCGTTTTCATCAAATTTTACATCGTTTGGACAAATCCAACCTCTACCACCGCAGATTGCATAATCCTCGTATGTATAGAAATTAGTATGTAAAAATTTCATGTCATCATAAAGTTTGTTTAAACCTGTAACCGTAGTCCACCAGTAGTCATGATTTCCTTTTATAAAAATCTTCTCTCCCGGAAGTGAGTCGACTAAATCGAGATCGGACTTTGCCTGAGCTAAGTTTATTCCCCAAGATGTATCTCCAAGCACAACTACAGTATCCTCAACAGTTACATTTTCTTTCCAACTTGCTATAATTTTTTCCATATGCCCATTCCAATTATCACCGAATATATTCATCGGCTTATCTACAGATGTTGAAAAATGCAAATCACCTATTGTGTACAGACTCATTTTTTATCACATCCCTTAAAAATAGGCTGTCCCGTTTTAGAAAAGCTTTTCTAGCAGAGACAACCGTATTTGAATTTGTTATTTTATTCACTTGTTTTGCCATCTATGCCATCAATCCTATACTGCTCTAAAAGTCTGTCTATCTCTCTTTTAAGCTCTAATATATAAGTTATATCATGCTCTTGTTGAGTTTTATCGAGTCTTCTTTGATATTGCATAGCCTTATGTGTTTCTCCTAGATCATACAATTCTTGTATTCTATTTAAAGTATCTCTCATAGCTATAGATTTCATCTGATACATAGCCTGAGCATTCATAATGTCCCCTCTAATTTCGCTCATCTCTTGATCCAATAAAAATGCTGCATCAGATGCTCTTCTAAGTCTTTCTGCCAATGTGTCCGGTATATAATGATCATATTTATATTTAAGTGAGTGCTCTATTGTAGCCCAGAAGTTCATTGCTAGTGTTCTTATTTGAATCTCGCATATAATCTCTTTAGATCCTGCAATAGAGTTAATTGGATATTTGATTATAACATGGAAACTTCTATAACCGCTATCTTTATAGTTAGTTATATAGTCTTTTTCACCTATTATGGTCATATCATTTCTTGCTTTTATCAAATCAATAATCGCATATATATCTTCAACAAATTGGCACATGATTCTAATTCCAGCTATATCATCTAACTCAGTCTCAATGTTTTTAATATTTAATCTCTTCACCTTTGATATTATCGATGAGATCTTCTTAGTTCTACCGGTCACGAATTCTATAGGGGAATAATCACCTTTAGCCAAAAACTCTTTTCTTATATTCTTAAATTTAACTTTCAACTCTTCCACCGCATGATCGTAGGGAGCTAACACTTCATCCCACTTTTCATATTCCATCTTGTTCACCCTTTATTACTTTTTTTGCAGCCCTTTCTATTTTAACATAATCTTTTTAAATTTTGTATTCATTACCCCATAAATAAATCTACTCTTTTAAACATATATATACAAATTAATCATAAAAAATAATCTTATTTCACAAATAATCTTTTGATTCTATTGATTGTTCTAAGTCTAATACTATCATCTTTAGATATTTTTATTTTAATGCTATAAGCAGTATCTATATCTATTATTGTTTCTAGAAAATATTCCACTATTCCTCTATCTTTAAATTCTACATTTAACAGCCCACTTCTGTATATTTCAGAGTCTAAAATCATAGCAGAATCCGCAAATTCAAGCCTTTCAGATTTACTCAAATAACGATCTTCGGGTTTGAAATCATAACAATAATTAATTTTAAAATTTGTAACACCTTCATTTATTTTAAAACCATATCTTGAATTAATAAGATCGCTGTACTTATTATTCCTTTTAAGTACATTGGATAAATTAGATTCATAGTCATTCTTGTCCCAATGCCCAAATATCCTACAGTTAAGAGGCCTAACTTCATAAATTGAGCATCTTAGATCTCCATCTCTAAATGGACATGGTCTCTTTTCTTTATATTCTAAAAAATAATAATCTATAATTTTATCTAGAGATCTTTTTCTGAGATCTTCTTTTGTATATAGATAATTATATATATTTAAAAATTCAATTAAGTTTATACCAACCGACTCCATGCAACAATTTCCACAACCAGTGCATATACCTTTTGGCACACTTGAATATAGATTATCTAGTTTTGTAAACATTTCTTTATTATTTGAGTAATCAATACCTTCTAGAATTCCTTCTTTTTCAATCTTAGACATTCAAATTAACTCCTTATATTGCATTCGTTATTATACTGTACCTTAACAATTGTAGCACGTATCAAACAAATATTCTAGAGGAAAAGTTAGTTACAAACACTAATTGCTATAGATAAAATAGTTTTGGCTTTTTATCGACTTTTGTTAGATTTTCTTCTAATTTATTTACCATTGCCTCAAATTCTTTTGCGCTTATCCCTCTGGCATTTTCTGGACACTGTTTTACACATGCGAAACATCCTATACAGAGATCCTTATTTGTATTCTTTAAAGCATGCTTATCTATAGCTTTTACTGGACATACTGATTCACATATTCCACATTCATTGCAACTTTTCCCGCCTGTAGGCACAAAAGGCATTTTATTAATCTCTCTATATGGAAAATTTCCACTTACTTTTAATTCATTGGATACATCTTTAGTTAGTTTAATGTTATCTACAAATTCATCTATAATTTTATAATCCTCTTCATCAGGTCTACTTTGTGCAATTTTCTCAGAAAAAGTATGTTGCCCAATAAAGGCTCCAGCACCTATACCATGAAATCCCCTTTTCTCACAAATATTTTGAAGCTCTAACAATGAGTCCTCAAATTCGCGGTTGCCATATGTAACAGTAAAAATCGATTTTGTATTTTCTCCACTTATATTTTCAAATATACCATTTTCTATAATAGGAAGTCTTCCATAATATACTGGTACACTAAAAATAACTAGTTCATCACTCTTAAAGTAGTGTTTTTTTCTTCTACTATCGTATTCAGTTAAGTTTAATTCATCAAATTCACCGTGAAAACGTTTCGCTATTTCATAAGCATACTTTTTAGAGTTTCCTGTTGGGCTAAAATAAACTACTGTAACTTTGCTAAATTCCATGACTGTACCTCCATAGTTTTTATAATTTTATTGCTAAGATAATTATAACGCTCTTTAATTAGCTAGTTACATATAATTTAAATTAATTTTTAAATTATAAAATATTAGCATGTATAACTTTTTAACGTTATAATATAAGTATAATCAATATGGATATAATAAGTGTAATTTATTAAATGATAAAGGAGTTATAAGTAATGGTAAGATACACAAAAGTAATAACATTTATGGGAAGCTATTATACGAAAGATTTCTTAAAGGAAAAAAAGGATATAATCAAGGTTCGAGAAGTCAAAGAAGATACTGTTAAAAAGTTCTTTTTACAAGGTGACTGTGAAGTTTTAGTTGTATTTGAGGATTCTGGTAAAGAAATAGTTGTGGACGACTTTTCTCCTGAAGAAGATATTAAAAAATACCTAGGATCTTCTTTCATCAATAAGAAGAGAAAATAGCCCAGATTTAAACAACTAAAAATAGGTAAAAAATAAGGGGGCCTTAATAGGCCCCTGTTTAACTTATTTTTTAATTATAAACTTTCTATGATCATTTGTCAATCGAATTTTCTGAATATTCCCAACAATATATTTCACTAATCGACATTTAATATTTTTTATTTTCCATTCGAAACAAGAGCCTCTAAAATTCTATACAATTTGAAATATATTTTAGTCAAAAAT
The DNA here is from genome assembly GCF_017873185.1 of Metaclostridioides mangenotii. Lineage (GTDB taxonomy): Bacteria > Bacillota > Clostridia > Peptostreptococcales > Peptostreptococcaceae > Metaclostridioides > Metaclostridioides mangenotii. The sequence continues at coordinate 14,524 of NZ_JAGGJX010000003.1, read as the reverse complement.
AAGGGGGCCTAAAAAGGCCCCAATTTAATTATTTTTCTATTTACCATAGTATACTTTTAGGTATATATCCTTTAGTTCACTCATCAATGGATATCTTGGATTTGCACCTGTACACTGATCGTCGAATGCTTGCTCCACCATTGGATCTAAGTTGTCTAAGAATTTCTTTTCATCTATATTCAACTCTTTAATAGTCTTAGGAAGGCCAACTGTTTCTTTAAGATCATCTATAGCCTTTATTAAATTATCAACTTTTTCTTGGTCATTAGCACCATCTATCCCTGCGAATGAAGCGAACTCTGCATATCTTTGTAAGCAGTTTGGATACTTGTATTGCGAGAAAGCCCCCATCTTATTTGGAGCTTCTGCGCAGTTAAATTTAATAACTTCATTTATGATCAATGCGTTTGCAACTCCATGTTGCACATGGTGGAATGCCCCTAATTTATGCGCCATGGAGTGGCATATTCCTAAGAACGCATTTGCAAATGCTATCCCTGCCATTGTAGATGCCATAGCCATTTTCTCTCTAGCTTCTGGATCGTTTTTACCATTCTTGTAAGCACGAGGAAGATACTCAAATATTATTTTCGCAGCTTGCAATGCCATTCCATCTGCCGGCTCTGTTCTAAGCATCGACACATATGCTTCTAAAGCATGTGTAAGCGCATCTACCCCTGATGCTGCAGTAAGTCTTGGTGGCATCTCCATCATTAAATCTGCATCTATTATAGCCATATTCGGCATTAACTCATAATCTGCAAGAGGATATTTTACACCTGTATTCTCATCAGTTATAACAGCGAAAGGAGTTACCTCTGATCCTGTACCTGATGTTGTTGGAATAGCTGCAAAATATGCTTTCTGACCCATTTTAGGGAATGTATAAACTCTTTTTCTTATATCCATAAATCTCATAGCAAGGTCTTGGAAATCAACTTCTGGATGCTCGTATAGAACCCACATTATTTTAGCAGCATCTATTGCGCTTCCTCCACCTAGAGTTATTATTAAATCTGGCTCGAATTCGGCCATGGCCTTAGCACCTTCTCTTGCACAAGCAAGCGTTGGGTCTGGAGCAACATCAAAGTATGTCGTGTGTCTTATTCCCATATCATCTAGTAGCTTTGTTACGCATTTTGTGTACCCATTGTTGTAAAGGAAAGAATCTGTTACTATAAAAGCTTTCTTTTTACCTAGAACATCCTTAAATTCTCTAGCTGCTACACCTAAACTCCCCTTTTTGAAGTAAATCTTTTGTGGAGCTCTAAACCAAAGCATATTTTCTCTCCTCTCAGCTACTGTTTTGATATTAAGTAAGTGTTTTACCCCAACATTTTCAGAAACCGAGTTTCCACCCCAAGAACCACAACCAAGTGTTAGTGAAGGAGCTAATTTGAAGTTGTATAAATCACCGATTCCACCTTGAGATGATGGTGTATTAACTAAAACCCTGCACGTTTTCATTGCTTTTATAAATCTATCTACTTTTTCAGGTTGATTTACTGGATCTGCATATAGTGATGATGTATGACCAAGACCTCCATCTTCAACTAATTTTTCAGCTTTTTGAATTGAGTCTTCAAAACTCTTTGACTTGTACATGGCAAGAACTGGAGAAAGTTTCTCATGTGCAAACGGTTCCCCAATATCTACAGATTCAACTTCACCTATTATTATTCTTGACTCTTTAGGTATATCTACCCCTGCCATTTTTGCTATAACATGCGCCGGTTGCCCAACTATTTTAGCGTTTAGTGCACCGTTTATTAATATTACATCTCCTACTTTTTGAGTTTCTTCTTTATTTAGGAAGTAAGCGCCACGATATTTAAATTCTTTTTTAACTTCTTCATAAATTTTTTCTGGAACTATTACTGATTGTTCTGACGCACATATCATACCATTATCAAATGATTTAGATACTAGTATCGAACTAACTGCTGTCTTTATGTCAGCGCTTTCATCGATTATAGCTGGAACATTTCCCGGCCCAACCCCTACTGCTGGCTTACCTGAAGAATACGCCGACTTAACCATTCCAGGCCCACCTGTTGCTAATATAAGATCAACTTCGCTCATGATAGTTGTTGTAATTTCTAATGATGGCTCATCTACCCACCCTATAAATCCTTTTGGAGCCCCAGCTTCTACTGCTGCATCATGTACTATTTTTGCTGCCTCAATTGTTGATTTTTTTGCTCTAGGATGTGGAGAAAATATTATACCATTTCTTGTTTTTAAAGATATTAACGACTTGAAAATAGCTGTCGATGTTGGATTTGTTGTAGGTATAACTGCCCCAAGTACTCCAACTGGCTCTGCTATTTGAGTAAATCCAAATGCTTCATCTCTTTCTATTACACCACACGTTACAGTATCTTTGTAGGCATTGTATACATATTCTGAAGCATAATGATTCTTGATTACTTTATCTTCAACAATACCCATACCTGTTTCTTCATATGCCAGTTTCGCAAGATAGATTCTATTTTGGTTTGCTGCTGTAGCCGCAGCTAAAAATATTTTATCTACTTTCTCTTGGCTAAATGTAGAAAATTCTTGTTGAGCTTTTCTGATTTCATCAATCCTAATCTTTAAGCTCTCTACACTATTCACTAAAACTGGGCTTATTTCTTTTACTTCTTCTGACTTAACCACTTCTTCTACAACTACTTCTTTACTTGCCATGAAAAATTCCTCCCCAAAAGTTCTTGTATTTTTTTGTCTTGATGAGTCCTTCTGCTTTTTCTGTAAATCTTATTTTGTTGTATTTCGTGATGAATTATTTTGAGCTCTTTTTGCCTGAAACTTAAATGTCGTTTGAAACTGAATTTCTCTGAGATCACCTAGGGGCTATTTTTGAATATTTTTTTGAATAACTATTGAATTGCTTTTGAACTACTATATAACTAGTTTTGGTGTTTCTAAAACTAATTCTATTTATTCGAAAGAGTCTTGTCAAGCTAATTATCGTAAAATTTTTACTAGTTTTAAAATTCACAATTATAAAATATTTAACAAACTTTCTAGAAAATTTTAAAGTATCATTCATTATATTATTTGAATTTCCTCATATTTTTAACTTATTTTAAAATGCATTTACATTAATTTATTAAATGATTTGATTTTTTATACCAATCTACACATCATTTTTGTTATAATAAAACTATTGAAAGATATATATAATTGAAAGGGGCAATACCATGGATATACTTATTTTTGGACATAAAAATCCAGATACAGACTCAATATGTTCGTCACTATCGTTGACATATTTAAAAAACAAATTAGGATATAAAGCTACCGCTTGTGCATTAGGCGAAATTAGAAAGGAAGCTCAGTTCGCTCTTGACTATTTCAAAGTAGAAGCACCCAAGATCATAGATGGTGTAGGATCTGATGATAATGTAATCATCGTAGACCACAACGAATTTGGACAAAGTGCGGATGGATTAGAAAAGGCTAACCTTCTTGAGATAATAGATCATCACAAACTTGGAGGAATCTCAACTAGTGTTCCTATATCTGTAAGGCTTATGACTGTTGGATGTACTTGTACAATAATTTACAATATGTTTAAAGAAAATAAAGTTGAAGTTCCTTATGAAATAGCTGGACTTTTGCTATCTGCTATATTATCAGATACTCTATTATTCAAATCACCTACAACTACTGAACTTGACAAGATAGCAGGAGAAGAATTAAGTAAAATAGCTAAACTTGATATGGAAAAATACGCTATGGATATGTTCAAAGCTGGAACATCTTTAGACGGACTAAGTGTTGAGGAAATAGTAAATATGGATTTTAAGGAATTTGATATGAGTGGTAAAAAAGTTGGCATAGGGCAAGTCTTCACAATGGATATAGATTGTATATTCGCTAAAAAAGACGATTTTTTAAACTATATAAACTCAACAAATTACGATATGTTAATACTTGCTATTACAGATATAATTAAAGAAGGTTCATATTTAATATACAAAGGCGAAGATACTGTAATCTCTAAAGCATTCGATGTAAATGCAGGACAAGGAGTATTTGCTGAAGGCGTTGTTTCTAGAAAGAAACAGCTAGTACCTAATTTAACAGATGCTATATAATATAACACTAATTAAATAAATAGTTTTTATTATAAGCTTTTTTATTAAAATGGATATATATTTTTATTATAATAAATAAAAAAAGTAACCACAATCAATGGTTACTTTTTTTATAGATATTATTTTATAATTATTCCTTGACCAGCTTAGCTGGTGTGTCTAAACTGGTCTCTTTAATATTCATTCAATGCTTGTAATTATGTTTTTAGGATTTATTGTCTCACCATTATTGTAAACTAAACTTCCAAAAATGTAAATAGTACATTATGGTAGTTTATTACCATAACTAAAATTAAATTATACTACATTTTTTCCACTTCTGGATAATCTACTCCGAATGTATCTACAGTAACTTTTTCCATAACTTGTGGAGATTTAGGTCTATCAGATCTATCTACGCTAGTTGTAGCAATTTCATCTACTACATCCATACCTAATATCACTACACCAAATCCTGCATACTGTCCATCAAGATGCGGAGAATTTTGGTGCATTAAGAAGAATTGAGATCCTCCTGAATTTGGCATCATAGTTCTGGCCATTGAAATTACCCCTCTATCGTGTTTTAAGTTGTTAGTAAATCCATTTCCAGAAAACTCACCTTTTATAGCATAACCTGGTCCGCCAGTTCCATTACCATCTGGGCAACCACCTTGTATCATAAAGCCTTCTATAACTCTGTGGAATCCTACTCCGTCATAATATCCTTTATTTACTAATGATATAAAGTTATTAACTGTGTTAGGAGCTATATGTGGATATAACTCTATTTCTATTTTCTTTCCATTTTCCATTTCTATAGTTACTATTGGGTTTTTATTTTCCATACAGTATACCTTACCTTTCGTTATAAGTTTTACATTATAATTTTTGTTATAAATTTTATTTATGTAATATAAGATAATTATATATCAATTACATCCATCTTTGCTATATTTTTACCAATTTCATATCCTTCTGAGTATTTAGTTTTACAAAAACCTTCTTCAAATCTAAAGGTATCCTTTGGTCCGAATTCCTCCTTAGGCTTTACAACCACTATGTTCTCTTCAGAAAGAACTTCTTTTAGACTATCTGGCACAACATAGTCGTATCTCATAGTTATTAAAATAATTTTATCGACTTTTTCATCTATTAGGGGTTGCAAAAGTCGATTATTTAATAATCCTCCATCTAATTTATACCCATCATACAATCCTGAAACTATGTTTTTTGAAAATTCTTCTCTAAAACCTTGAGACCCATTTGGAGTATATGGATATAATGAACTATATTTCACTCCCTCTAGGCACTCTTTTTCGGATTTATCAATTAGATTTAATACTACTTCTTCTGGTTTTTGGTCGTTTACTTCCACATAATTAACATAAAAATTTGAATTCATCTTCTTTTCTTCACAATATAAACTTTCTAATCTCCTCATTAGAGGCGAGTTATCAACAGTATTATCGATTATTTTTACCTCATCACCTTCTCCAGTAGAGAAGTTTTTCCACATATCTTCCATTTTTGATATGTTTCCTGTGAATAAAAAATATCCATTAACTGCTCCTATTGAAGTCCCAGAAATTGAATGGTACTCTCTAATTCCCCCATCGTAAAGCCCTTTTATAACTCCCGCTTGGTATGCTCCCTTAGCTCCTCCACCTTCTAAACATAATCCTAATTTCACTACATCCACTCCCTTTCTGAAAAATTATAATGAATAAAGTGTTCTAAATGTTTTGTATATGTCGATATAGTCTTCCACACATCCTAGTTCTCTTATTGAGTGCATTGAGAGTATTGGGCAACCAACATCCACTGAAGGTATATCTAGATGTGTTGATGATATCGGGCCTATTGTACTTCCACCTCTTTCATCAGATCTATTGACAAATTCCTGATATTTAACACCCGCACTCTTACAAATATTTTTATATATAGATGTAGAATACGCATCACTTGTATATGCTTGATTAGCATTTATTTTTATAGCCGGACCCCCACCCATAACTGGCCTATTAGTAGGATCGTGCTTGCTAGTAATATTTGGATGTACCGCATGTGCCAAGTCTGCTGATATCATATAAGATGAATAAATAGCTTCAAAAAATTCTTCTCTATCTTTTCCTAATGATATACAGATTCTTTCAAGTATATTTAGTAACATATTTGAATCTGCACCCTGTTTTGTAGAACTTCCTACTTCTTCATTGTCAAAAATAGATACAACATTTATGCCTTTTCCAGACCTTGATTCAATAAGGGATTTGATACTAGTATACGCCATTGATAGATTATCTTGTCTTCCAATAGAAATAAATTCGTTGTTAGCACCCATAAGGCATCCCTTTTCGAACTCATACAAAAATAAATCAAAGTCAACGATATCTTCAATATCTACATCAAGCTCTTTAGAAATTTCTTTTAATAAATAATTATCCTTTTCTAAAGTATCATTTAATATTCCCACTAAAGGCAACATATCGACTTGTTTATTAAATTTATATCCATCGTTTACACCTCTATTTAAGTGAATGGCTACATTAGGGATTATACACATAGGCCTACCGAAATTTATTATTTTTTCAACGGGGTTTAAAATACTCTCTTCAGTATTTCCTCCACTTAAAACCACTCTTCCCGCTATAGATAACGGTCTATCTAGCCAAGTGCTTAAAATCATGCCCCCATAACCTTCTGTATTTAGCTTAAGGTAAGAATTTTCTACAGATATCTCTGCATTTGGTTTTATTCTAAATGTAGGTGAATCAGAATGAGATCCAATTATCTTAAAACCTTCCTCCGCAACATTTTCGGAATTTACAATAAAAGCTACTATTGCAGATAAATTCTTTGTAACATAGTATTTACCGCCATCTTTTACACTCCATTTTCTGTTTAATTGAAGTTCTGTAAACCCATTTTCATCCAGCATGCTTTTCACACTTGCAACAGCGTGAAAAGCAGTTGGACTACTGTATATAAAATCAATTATTTCGTTTGATAAATTATTTAATTCATTTGATAGTATATTTTTATTCAAATTCAACCACTCCTTTTAAAATTATAACTATAAAATATCTAAAGTCGTGTACTCCTTATTTATCTTTTTGATTCCCTGCTGATCAAATGCTATAGTCAACTCAGATCCCATCATAGAAACTACAGTACCCACTCCAAACTTAGGATGGTGAACTTTTGACCCCAGTTTTATATCGTCAATATCAGTTTCCTTACCTGAATCTTTAACCGTAGCGTTAACTTTACTCGCAACTGCCGTTCTATTGACATTATTCATGTACTTTTTTGTGTACTTGTCTAACATATTGTAGCTGGCCTTTGAGTAAGGCAATTCGCTGCTTGTGGAGTATAATTTTTTTATACATTCCTCAGGTAATTCTTCCATAAATCTCGATGCCACTGATACATTTGTCTTACCGTATAGAGTTCTTCTCTTAGTAAGGGTCATAAAAAGCTCTTCCTTAGCTCTCGTTATTCCAACATAGCAAAGTCTTCTCTCTTCTTCTATATCCGATTCATTCATAGATTTTATGGCCCTAGAGATAGGGAAAAGCCCCTCTTCCATACCTGTTAAAAACACAACTGGGAACTCTAACCCCTTAGAAGTATGAATTGTCATAAGAGAAACCCTGTCATCATCCTCTTCCTCAGATACTTCAGAAGTAAGAGCAACGCTAGTCAAGAATGTTTCTAAAGTTTTATCCTCATAGTTTTCATCGGTACTGCTTTCGAACTCTATAGCAATGGATATAAACTCCATAAGGTTATCAATTCTATCTTGAGCTTCCTCACTCTTACCTGACATAGTTTCGGTGTTTTTATCTCTAGTTTCAATAAGCTCATCCATATATCCAGTAGTATCCAATACCTTTTCTACAAGCTTGCTAACTGGATAAGCCTCTTTTATAGTTCTAAGTGTTCCTATTATATCGATAAATCCACTTATAGATGCCTTTGCTTTAGTAGATATATCTGAGTTTGTATCTATATCAAGTAAAACAGAGTAAATACTCTCTTGCTTTAGACTGGCTCTATCTTCTATTTTCTCAATAGTTCTAAGTCCTATACCTCTTCTAGGAACATTTATAATCCTTTTTATCGATATATCATCCTGTGGGTTTTGAATTACTCTTAAATACGCAACCAAGTCCTTAATCTCTTTTCTCTCGTAGAATTTAGTGCCCCCATATATATTATATGGAATTTGACTTCTATTTAAGGCATCTTCTACTGCCCTCGCTTGCGCATTAGCTCTATAAAGAACTGCAAAATCATTGTACTTTCTCTTTTCTTTTCTGTATATTTTAGCTATGGAATCAGCAATAAATTCAGCTTCATCAAGTTCGCTCTCTGTAAGTTCTATCTTAATTAGCTCTCCCTCTTTTTTCTCACTCCAAAGTCTTTTTCTCTTTCTTTCAATGTTGTTTGAAATAATCTTATTGGCGGCATCAAGTATTACCTGAGTCGATCTGTAGTTTTGCTCTAGCTTAACTACATGAACATCATCATAGTCTTTTTCAAACTCAAGGATATTTTTTATATCCGCACCTCTCCAACCATAAATACTTTGGTCATCATCTCCAACAACACATATGTTTTGGTGCTCTCTAGCTAGCGCTTTTATAAGCTCATACTGTGCCTTACTCGTATCTTGATACTCATCTACCATTATATACTTAAATCTACTTCTATAGTAGCTGAGAACATCTTCATTTGTTCTAAATAACTCAACCGTTTTTAATATAAGATCATCGAAGTCTAAAGCGCTATTTCTCTTTAAACGGTCTTGATACAGCGCATATATTTCCGCAACTTTAACCATCCTATTATCAGCAATATTAGCATCTTTAAATTTTTTAGGCGACATTAGTTTATCTTTTGCACCTGATATAGCACTTATGACGCTCTTAGGTTCAAATACTTTATCGCTAAGGTTTAATTCCTTTAAACAATCTTTTATAAGCGTTACTTGATCTGCGCTGTCATATATAACAAAACTTCTATTGTAACCGATTTTATTTATATCTTTTCTAAGTATTCTCACACAACATGAGTGGAAAGTACTAATCCACATATCCCTTGTATCTGTCTCTATATTTTGTTCTACCCTTTCCCTCATCTCATTTGCAGCTTTATTAGTAAAAGTTATAGCAAGTATATTCTGTGCTTGTACCCCTTTATCTTCAATAAGATATGCTATTCTACTCGTCAGAACTTTTGTTTTACCAGATCCAGCACCAGCAAGAATAAGAACAGCTCCTTCTGTCTTTTCAACTGCTTCTCTCTGCGCAGGATTTAATGTATCTAAATTCATATTATTCCCCCTAAATTAAAGTCATAAATATATTCTAATCCAAAACAGAGATTTCTTCAAACTCTATTCCTAAAATCTTCTAAGATTAAATCTCTTTATTATATTTTATTCTTATAAATTTAATCTTTGTATAATTGAAATAAGAATAGTGCTATCTCAAAACAACCTATTATGTCCGAGATAACACTACTTTATATACAACTTATAATTTATTTAATCAATATTTATATTTATTAAGTTTACTAATTATTTTTTCAAATTAAATAATTATTTAATATTTATTATTATTTATTTTATTAATATTTTTATTTTATTATCTTACCATACAGTTCCTTCATTTACATCTTTATAAACTACACCAGTTAGTGCATCTACAAAGAAATGTCCATAAGTTCCATCGTATTTAGAATCAATTCTAACCCTATAAATTGGAACATTCCAAGTAAGAACATCTAGCTCAGAGTAATCTATAACCAAATCATTTATACTTACATTAGCTCTTCTAGAGCAATTTTCTAAGGCTGCTCTCTCAGCTGTAGCTATGGTAATATATCCATCACCTTGAAGATTAGCTGCATTTAAACATTGAGTTAGAACATCTGGATTAATTTCACCAATAGCAGTAATCTTTTCTGCTCCTTTTAGAACTTTTTTATCGCTATTATTCCCAACTAATACTGTAGGTTCGTATTTTGAAATAGAACTTCCAATCAGTGGATAAACCAAGTTATATCCGTCAGCTATATGAAGTTCCTTAGGATTATCATAGAATGTCTGGATAACTTTTTTATTTGTCTCATATCTATCGACCCCTGCTATTCTATCAGCGCCCAATCTATTTACTATACGATCAGGCAAAGTATTTTTACCACCTATAGCATACAAATCGTAATATTCCCTATGAGCTTCAAAGAGTTCAGCTACAAAATCATCGGCCAAAACAACAGGTGTTCCTGCTTTATAAGCTGCAGAAGCTATACTTACAGCATCAGCCTCTCCTTTATAAGGTGCAACAAAAAATATATCATTTGAATACGTATCCATACCGCATTCTAAATAAGTTAGAAGACTAGTTTCAACTCTATCTGTGCCATCAAGTCTAATAACATCTTTACCTTTTGATTTGAGAGAGGATTCAACGCTAGAACTTACAGATGCAGTTCCTCCCACTATGTAAATCTCCTTAGCTTTATTAAGCCTAGTTTGTACTGATGCAGGTATCGAATTCTGTTTTGTAAGAAGTATAGGTGCCTCTTTTACACCTGCAAGGCCACTTGCTGAAAGACCATCGGCAAGTTTATCGCCATTAATAAGTATTGCTGTAGTATAAGATTGCTTATCAGCTATCAATGCTGAAGTTTCATACTTATCCTTACCTTGAATTTTGCCAATAGAACTAAGGGCTGTAGAGCTTACTGTAAAAACTGAAGCTGTAAACAGTACCGACAAAGCCAATGTTAATATTTTTTTATCTAATTTCAAACTCAATCTCATAATAATCCCCTTCCGCATAATAACCTCACTATTTTAGTACACTATATATCGAATGTATAACTTAGTAGAATTACTAAATCTGAATACTCTCATTATACTACTATTAAAATAAATTTTACTGTATTCATAAAATAATTCTATATTTTGACATCAAAATCCTTCATATTTTTACTTAATAAATAAAAAAATAAGTTTTTTAGAGTCTTTTATTAAGCCACATAAAGAAGATCGCCTCATTTTTGAGACGATCTTACTATATTCTAATTACTTCTCACTTCACACTAATTTTTTCGTCACTTTTGTAACATTTTATTATAACTTATTTACTGAATTATTCTTATAATAGGAAAACAACTCTTCCTCGCACTTAAATAGTGGTAATTTCATATTTTTATGTACCTTTACTAGCCATGGTAAATCCAAATTAGAATCTAAAATTTTCTCTTGATCTTCAAAAACTTCTGTAGACTTTCCTTCACTAACTAAATTTCCTCTTTTTAATACATATATATAATCACAAATATTGTAAATCAAATTCATATCATGACTAGTTATAACAACTTTCACACCATTTTCTTTCATTCTATTAATTATATTGACTACCGCCTTGGTGCTCGATGGATCAAGACCTGATGTTGGCTCATCTAATAAGACAACCTTATTCTCCATAGCTATAACAGAAGCTATAGCTATCCTCTTTTTCTGACCGTAGCTTAAAAAATGAATTGGCTTATCGATTAAATCTAAGCAGTGAACTTCTTCTAAAGACTTCTTTACTCTAGACTTTATTTTATTCTCATCGATACCTATATTTCTAAGAGCAAATGCAATATCATCATAAACCCTAGAATGGAATATCTGTTTTTCTGGATCTTGAAAAACTATACCCACATTCATTCTAAGTTTATACAAGCTTTTTTTATCGTATTTAATAGCTTTACCATCAAATAGAATTTCACCCGATGACGGCTTTAGAATACCCATCATATTCATAAAAAGAGTAGATTTTCCCGAGCCGTTAGAGCCAACGATTCCAATGACATCTCCATTATCAAAATCCATGTCAATGTTATTAAGCGCATAATCTTCTTTTTCGTATCTATAACTTAAGTTTTTTATTTTATACATTTCTTACCTCAACTATGTGAAACTCACCATCATATAATTTCATATCTAGAGAAATACACATATCTTCATATCTCTTAATAAGCCTATTATACAGCAAATTAACCAGAAGACCCAACGATCTATACGAGTTTTTTATATTTATATACCCAAATCTAAGCTCTTGAGATTTATATATTTCCAAAAACTCTTCTAGAAAAATAAATATAAACCTGTAAGTCAACATCGCTAACTCTACAAAAGTATCTGGTATATGTAATTTCTTCATAATATATATCAATTGATTAAATGGAGTTGTCAACATACAAAAGTACACACAAGTTAAGCATGACATAGATCTAAATAGTATATGAATAGACACATTTATTGACATTTCAGATACTCCAATATACATATTAAAAATATTCGCACTATGTAGAAGGATTTCTTTATTAGAAGTTATATTAATAAGCGTTACAAGAATACTTAAAAACAAAAATCCCGATGGTATACTAAGTAATTTCAAGTACTTTTTAAACTCAATCTTCGCTACAAAAACAATCACTAAGCTCATGAATACTATTATAGAAGCCAGTACATACACATTTTGAATAATCATCGATACAATCAAGAAAAATACACTACTCAAAACTTTTTTATTTGGATTCATATCTCTAAGTGCATTTGTATAGGCATATTTATCTATAATAAGCATACTTAGTCTCTCTTTCTTTTACCTAAGAAATAACCTATAACGCCAGCACCAAGTGCAGCTTGAACACTGAATAATAAACTTTCAATCTCACCGCTAGCTGGTTTATATAGACTTCCGAACCAAGGTTCATAATCTGGATTAATTTCTGTGATTAACCCCTCAGCCTCTCCATCAGCTCCGCCAAATTCTGCTCCAGAATTAAATAAAAGTGGCACAACTGCTATTAAAACTACTAACACCAACAATATTAAATTAGTTTTTTTCTTGCTCTTAAACTTAGTGCTCAATTAACTCAACTCCTTGCTCTTCATTTTCTGTTACAAGGTTATATATTATAACTGTAAGTAATCCCTCAGCTATTGCAATCGGAACTTGAGTAACAAAGAATACTCCTAAAAACTTAACAGCAGATACTACAAAACCACCTGTTGGATCAGGGAATGCCAATCCAAGTTGAAGTGAAGTCACTGTATAAGTTGCCAAGTCCCCTATAGCTGCAGCAAAAAACACACATGTAGAAGTCTTTACATTGCTCTTTTTAAGCAATTTAAATATAGCAAATGAAACTATAGGACCAACAACTGCCATAGAAAAAGCATTTGCACCTAAAGTAGTCAGACCTCCATGAGCTAGCAATAAAGCTTGGAATAAAAGCACTATTGTTCCCAACACAGCCATCACACTTGGCCCAAAGACAATCGCTCCAAAACCTACTCCTGTAGGATGAGAACAACTTCCTGTAACTGAAGGAATTTTTAAAGCAGATAATACAAATACAAACGCACCACATAATGCTAATAATACCTTTTTTTTAGGCTGATCTTTAATTACTTTATTTACAGATCTCAAACCAATAACTAAGAACGGTATAAATACAACAGTCCAGAAAATAGACCATCCCACTGGTAAATATCCTTCCATTATATGCATCGCATTAGCTGGTAAAGGATTTAATACAATCAATATCAATGCGGTGAATATAGATAAATTTAAAAAACGTTTCATAATTACCTCCTATTTATAATTTTATTTAAACACAATAAAAGTTAACACAAAAAAACCCAACTCGAGTTGGGTTTCCGTAATAAGCACAATTAAAAAAACAAACACTATTGCATCTATATTAAAAACGTTCTCCCTCCCCGAAGAAATCTTTTAATATTACAGGCAGGTCTCCTGACTTAGTCTCAACCTCAACTTTCACCTTCCCATAATGAAATTACATTACAGTGGCATATAAAAGTCTCGTCAACATCACAGTAGCGGGGGCTGTAAAGGAATTTAACCTTTTTCCCTATTAATCTAGCAAGAACCAGTAATATCTAATATTAATTTTTTTGTAGATAACTATTACCTAAGTTATATTGTACACTATCTTAGAATAAATTTCCATACTATGCTAATGGTTACACTACAAAAATATTAATAATTAGTTTTTGAATTTTCTCCTTGCTCTTGAATTTTACTTTGACTTTGATCTTCCCCACAACATAGCCCTAACGTAGGAAGCTTTCATGTTTTAGATTTAAATAAAATAAAAGGGTTAATGGTTGAATTTCGAACAAATATGAGGATGATGTTGTGAGTTTGTAGATGTCTGGCGTAGTTTCTTAGCCAGCCTACAAGCTCACAATGTCGTCATCATATACGTTCGGAATTTAATCATTAACCCCTTCATTTATTTTAAATCAAAACTAAAAAAAGACTACGTGGCTACGTCTTACTCTCCCAGGCAGTTTCCCACCAAGTACCATCAGCGCAAGAGAGCTTAACTTCTGTGTTCGG
>NZ_JAGGJX010000002.1 GCF_017873185.1 Metaclostridioides mangenotii | reverse complement strand
ACGCCGCCAGCGTTCATCCTGAGCCAGGATCAAACTCTCAATAATAATTTGACCTGCTCAGATACTATCGTTATCTTTAATATCTGGCTTTATATGGTTTGTTTCTTGTTTTCTTATAAATTAACCTACTGTTTAATTTTCAATGTTCTTTTTGTACCCGCGTCGAGTACATGTATTATAATATCACCTAATAATAATTTGGTCAACTATTTTTTTGCATTTTTTTATATTTTTTTTACTTTTCTCTTTATATTCTTTACTATATGGCTATTTATCAGTATTTATTCCTTTTTTCTATACTTAATAAGCTTTTTAAATTAATTATTAAAATTCAACTATAAAAACACTTTGACTGCCTCTTGTTCGGAGACAGTCAAAGTATTTTTATAATTTTTCTAACTATATAATAAACATCGCTACTATAGTTGTTACTATAAGTCCTATCATAACTGGTTTGAAGTTTCTCTTTGCTAGTTCTATTGGATCTACACCACATATTGCAGCAGCAGATATCAATCCCCACGGAACTAGACATCCTCCTCCAACCCATATTCCTGCAATTTGACCTAAAGCCGCCAAAGCACCTACGCTTGCATTTATTGCTGTTCCAAATACAGATGCCAATGAACCCACTAATGATATTCCAGAAAATCCTGATCCATCTAACCCTGTTATGGCTCCAACTACTGTTTGAATTCCAGCTACTGCTACTTTATTTAACGGAACAGTGTTTGATATAGCCATACCTATATCAGATAAAAGTCCTCCTGATCCTTGAGCCAATACTGGACCAAAAACATTTGTAAGCGGATCTACTTCCCCCATATAGAAGAATGCAGCTATTGGAATTATAGCTCCAAATATTTTTATACCAAATACAAAACCATCTATTATATTTTCACATACTTTATCAAAACTATCTCTTCCGTAGTTCATAATGTCTATCAAAATAATTAAAAATACAGCAGTTCCACCCAAAAGCGCAGACGCCTCCCCACCTTTAAGGTCGAAAATATACATCGCAGCTATATCTAGAATAAATCCTGCTCCTACCATTAATGTAGCTAATTTAGCTTTTAAATTGAATTTTTTATTTTGAATGTTTTTTGTATTTATAACTTCATCTAAAAACCTTCCTTGTTTTAAATCTCTTTTTAAAGTATAAAAAGCTATAGAAATTGTCACTACAGCCATAACCCAAAATAGCATCATACCATCATTGATTACATCTGACACTTCAACTCCCGCTGCCCCTGAAGTAATGCTAGGAGCACCTTGAATAAAGAAATCAGTAGATAAAGCTAAGCCATGCCCAAATAAATTTAGAGCTACAGCTACACCAATAGCAGGTAAACCCGCCCTGATAGCAACTGGTAAAAATATAGCTCCCACAAGCGCTACTGCTGGTGTCGGCCAGAAAAACCAAGACAAAATCAACATAACTCCACCGGTTACGAAAAACGCGGAAGTTGGATTTTTAATTACTTTAGAAAACGGTTTAACCATATACTCAATAGAATCATTCTCTTCAAGCGCCTTCGATAAAGCTACCATGATAGCTATAATAAGTATAATTGGCCCTAACTCATTTAAAGATATTATAAAAGAATTAAACACTGCCCCTATAGCTCCAAATACAGTTTTATTATAAAAAACTCCTAGTGAGAACACCCCTAATATACAAGGAACTACGGTATCTTTTTTTAATATCATAGTGACTAAAATAATAAAAATAAACAAAATATAAATATAGTGTGCTGCCGTCAAAGCCATATATATGTCTCCTTTACGAATACAAAAGATAATATATTATATGGCTCTATTGACTGTTTGTTACAGCACACTATATCAGTAGTATATAAAATATTAAGCATTATCTTTTCAATTTAAAGTATTGAATCATTGAAAAATAACCTTAAAAACTTATGTCTTAAATTGTAATGTAATAATTATATTTTAAAGCTATATTTCAAAATTAAAACTACATTAATAAAAATCTATTATTAAGAGTCATTATTAAAATTCCATTAAATATGGGTTCAATTAATCCATCAAATTGTATTCATTATAAAGTGGATATTTCTCAGTTAGGCCTACAACTAATCTCTGAGCATTTGCTTCATCATTATTAGTTATACATAAATCAATTGCTTCAGCAATAACTATCATATCTTCTTCTTTCATTCCCCTTGTTGTAACTGCAGGTGTCCCTATTCTAACTCCACTTGTTACAAATGGCCCATTTGGGTCGAAAGGTATCGTATTTTTATTTACAGTAATATATGCCTCATCTAATCTCTTTTCTGCCTCTTTCCCTGTAATATTCTTATTAGTTAAATCTAATAAAACAAGGTGGTTGTCAGTTCCTCCAGAAACAAGATCAAATCCTCTATTTTTTAATTCTTCTGCTAGAACTTTAGCATTTTTAACTACTTGCTTTTGATAATCTTTAAATTCATCACTTAGAGCTTCTTTAAAACACACAGCTTTAGATGCAATTATATGTTCAAGTGGGCCGCCCTGTATTCCTGGGAATATAGCCTTATCTATTGCCTTAGCATATTCTTCCTTACATAGTATAGCTCCACCACGAGGACCTCTTAGAGTTTTATGAGTAGTTGTAGTTACAAAATCAGCTACTTCACATGGATTTTGGTGAAGGTCAGCTGCTACAAGACCAGCTATATGAGCCATATCTACCATAAGAAGTGCTCCTACCTCATCAGCTATTTCTTTAAATATCTTAAAATCTATTTCTCTTGGGTACGCACTTGCTCCAGCCACAATCATTTTCGGCTTTACTTCGTGTGCAACCTTTCTTACATTATCAAAGTCTATTGTTCCACCATCAGTTGTTACCCCGTATTCATGAAAATCAAAATACTGTCCTGAAATACTCACCTTAGCTCCGTGAGTTAGGTGACCACCTTGAGATAAGTTCATCCCCATTACTACATCACCTGGTTTTAACATTGCAAAGTATACACCTAAATTGGCATTAGCTCCTGAATGCGGTTGAACATTTGCATGTTCAGCCCCAAATATTTTTTTAAGTCTTTCTATAGCTATTGTTTCTATTTCATCTATGTATTCACAGCCACCATAGTATCTTTTACCTGAGTAGCCTTCTGCATACTTATTGGTTAAATGACTCCCCATGGTTTCCATGACCGGTAATGAGACTATATTTTCAGAGGCGATCAATTCTATATTACGTTGTTGCCTCGTAAGTTCTTTTCTCATACTAGCATAAATTTCTTGATCCATTTTTTTTAAATTTTCAAACATGTTGTTACCCCCTAAAATATAGTCTTATTTTTTTATATTTAATAATTTTTGTGCTATCAATATGATAACAAATTATTAATAAATGATTATAGTGTTTAAGTAGAGAATAGTCAAGTATTTTTTATTTTTTGTTTAAATTAAAATAATAAGTACAAAATAATAAAAGGCTTTTAAACGTTTTATTATCAACAATAAACGGCTACTTAAATATGTCAAATGATTATTGAAAAAAAATAAAATATTTTTTTTAATAATAGCTATTAAATGTGTACATAAATTTGATATAATCTCAATATCATAACTTTTTATTGGAGGTGCATTATGGGGCAAAAAAATATTCAAAGCCAGAAAAAAGATGTACTCAAGGTTGCTTTATTCGTTGGCGAACTAATGATGAAAAACGGTGCAGAAACCTACCGTGTCGAAGATAGTTTACTTAGAATATGTAAATCTAGAGGGTTTAATCATGTCAATGTCTTTACAACCCCTACTGTAGTTATCATTTCTGATGAAAAATTTGATGGGTTATCTTTTATGAAGACTATTGATTTTAGAGGAATAAACTTAAATAAAATTTCTCTCCTTAATGAATTTTCTAGAGAATTTGTAAGCAATAAAGATTACGATACTAAGAGTGCTATTTCTAGACTTTACGAAATTCAAAATTTAAAACCGTATCCTCTACCTATTTACTATACATTTACAGGACTCGGATCTGCATGCTTTGCTTGTTTGCTTGGCGGGAATAATATTTTAAACTTTATGCTAACATTTATAATAGCTATATGTGCGGCTATTAATTACAATCAAATAATGAGACTAAGTTCTATAACAGTTTTTTCATGTTTAGTTACTTCTTTCCTAATTGCCGTCTCCGGGGTGTTGTTATCAGAAATAGGTATACTTGGAGATCCCAAGATGCTTATAGTTGGATCGATAATGCCATTGTTACCAGGAGTCGCCTTTATAAAGGCGATAAGGGATCTAATTTCAGGAAATCTACTCTCAGGGATTTCGAGAGCGTTCGATGCAGCAATGATAATAATATCAATAGCTGCCGGAGTAGGTTTTGTACTTAATATGTGGTACAAAATAGGAGGTATCTTATAATGACTGATATGCCAATAATTTTGCATTTTATGTTTTCAGGACTTGCAACCGTTGGTTTTGCAGTCTTTTTTAATACCCCAGCACGTCTATTAGCTCCTGCTGGTATAACTGGAGGGGTCGGTTGGATTGTGTATATATATTTATTTAATCTTTCTGCAAGTACTGCATTTGCTGGATTTATTGCAGGAGCATTTGTTTCCTTGTGCAGTGAAGTACTCGCCAGAAAGATGAAACAACCAGCTATAGTATTTGTAATTCCAGGAATACTGCCACTTATACCCGGTATAGGACTTTACAATACGATGTTATACATGATTCAAAAAAATTACTCCATGTCGATTACAAAAGGAACTGATGCAATATTTTTAAGTGCTGCAATAGCTCTTGGAGTTCTTGTAATAACATCACTTGTAAGAACAATGAATATAGTTAGATCGAGACAAATAGCGGAAAGAAAACAGAAAAAACTAGCACAAGAAGCCATAAATGCAGCAAATTCATCAGAAATCAACCCACAAATTAACGATCAATACGAATGTGAAAGCAGCTCAATCAACAAAAAGGCTGAGCCTAATTTAGACTACGAATACGAGGTTTTAAGTCAAAAATCAGATTCTAATACTTGCTATGACGATGATGACTACAACAACATACCTAGCATAGATTTTGATTTAGACGACTTAGACCCTAAACCAAGAAATTAATATAAAAAGAGAACCTACTTGATTAAGATAAATATCTATAATCCAGCAGGTTCTCTTTTTATATTTGGTTTTAATTATATTCAATTTACTACTTTAGCTTTGATTACACATTAGCCAAACTCAATTATTGATGCAGTCTATTATAAATCAATTAGTATTCTAGTTACTATCGGAATATAATTTCTGCTATCCTTAAATTTCTTATCATTTGCCCTCATCCAAAAATAAGATGCAAGAGTCAGTGTGAGACCTACAACAGCGCTAACTATCTCTACATTACCAGCAAAACCTAAGGCATTTAACCCATAATAAGTACCAATTGTCCCTACAAGTAAAGCAATTAAAGGAAGCACATAAACTATAGCAGTCGCTTTTATAACGTTTATATTCTCCATATTCACTTCAACATGATCTCCAACTTTTGCACCATAAGTATTATCCACTTCAACAAGTATCTCCTTGCTCTCTGATGAAACTGTAGCACACTTTCCACAATGAGCACATGCTGAATGTTTTTGCATTTGAACCTTTGCAGTTACCTCATCGACAATCTCAACAATAAATCCACTTTGATTCATTACAACTCCCCCTTACTTCGTAAACTTATTAATAGTATCCATAAGCTCACCTATTGTTTTCTCTGTCTCTAAATAATCATCGTGTTTGATACTCTCTATAACACAACCTTTAATATGATTTTCAAGAAGTATTGTACCAACCTTATTTATCGCAGATCTAACAGCTGAAATTTGGACAAGTATATCGACACAGTATCTTTCGTCTTCAACCATTTTTTCAATGCCCTTTACCTGTCCCTCTATTTTTTTAAGCCTCTTAGACAGGGCATCCTTATTATTTACTTGAGATAATTTTTTTTCTTCCATAAATTCACCTCATACTAAATTTATTCTAGCTTATTTAGCCCTTCTTATACTCATTATATCCGTTTTTACAATTCTGACACCTAAAAGATTGGCCCAGCAAATTGATCTATCCAATCGGGTGAGGCGACAATCATAATCGTACCTATAATTTTGCCTTGGAGCCGAACCCAATGAATTGATTAATTTTGCGGCAACAATTTTATTCCTAATTCTTCAAGTTGCTTATCTTCAGCACGTGTTGGTGCATTTGTCATTGGGCAAACTGCATTTTGATTTTTAGGGAACGCTATTACTTCTCTTATATTATTCTCTTTAGTAAGCAACATAACTAATCTATCTAAACCAAGAGCGATTCCTGCGTGAGGAGGTGCTCCGTATTTAAACGCTTCAATAAAGTATCCGAATCTTTCTTCAACAGTATCTTCTGAAAGTCCAAGAGCTTTAAACATTCTCTTTTGTACTTCGGAATCAGAAATTCTAACACTTCCTCCACCTAACTCGTATCCATTTACTACTATGTCGTAAGCTTTAGCTCTTAGAGAAGCTTTGTCTTCTTGCTCTATTTTGTCTAAGTCTTCATCAAGTGGCGCTGTAAACGGATGGTGCATTGATGCAAATGCCCCTGTTTCTTCGTCTTCTTCAAATATTGGGAACTCTGTTACCCAAAGTAATTCAAATTTATCTTTGTCTTGAAGTCCTAATCTATTTGCTGCTTCTAGTCTAACTTGTCCTAGTGCATCGAATACTACAGAGTTTTTATCTGCTACAAATAACAGTAAATCCCCTACCTTAGCATCCATTCTCTCTACTATATTGTTTAACTCTTCTTCTGTAAAGAACTTAGCAATCGGCGAAGTTACTCCTTCATCAGTTATCTTCATCCATGCAAGCCCTTTAGCTTTATATGTTTTAGCGTGATCTTCTAGAGATGTAATTTGTTTTCTAGTAAAATCGTCTGCGTGTCCTTTTACATTTATTCCTCTTACGCTATTTCCTGGTTTAGTTGCATCTGCAAATACTTTAAATCCGCAGTCTGCTACTATATCAGATATATTTACAAGTTCGAATCCAAATCTTAGGTCTGGTTTATCTGAACCGTATTTTTCCATAGCTTCAGCGTACTTCATTTGTCTAATTGGAAGTTTGATATCTACTCCAACAGTTTCTTCAAATATTTCTTTTAACATGCCTTCCATCATTGCAATAACATCGTCTTGCTCAACAAAAGACATCTCGCAGTCTATTTGAGTAAACTCGGGTTGTCTATCAGCTCTTAAGTCCTCATCTCTGAAACACTTAACTATTTGGAAGTATTTATCCATTCCTGATAACATAAGTAATTGCTTAAGTAATTGTGGAGATTGTGGTAACCCATAGAATCTACCTTGGTTAACTCTACTCGGCACTAAGTAATCTCTAGCTCCTTCTGGTGTTGGATTTATTAAAAATGGAGTCTCTATTTCGCAAAATCCATCATTTGATAAATAACGTCTAACTATGTTAGTAACTTTATGTCTAATCATTAAGTTATTTTGCATATGAGGTTTTCTAAGATCTAAATATCTGTACTTTAATCTTAGAGCTTCTGAAACATCATCATCATCTTTTATATAAATTGGAGGAGTCTCTGATTTGTTAAGTATTCTAAGCTCTGTAGCAAAAACCTCAATATTTCCTGTAGGCATATTTGGATTTTTAGATTGTCTCTCAGAAATTTTTCCCTTAATTGCTATTACATATTCAGATCCTAATTTTTCAGATTTTTCGAATGCTTCTTTATCTACATCTACGTCAAATACTATTTGACAGATTCCGCTTCTATCTCTTAAATCTGTAAAAACTAGTCCACCTAGATTTCTCTTTTTTTGCACCCATCCCATAAGTATAACTTCTTCGTCTATATTAGCTTCTCTCAATTCACCGCAGTAATGAGTTCGCTTTAATCCATTTAACGTTTCCAAATCTATACCTCCATTTATTATATTTCGTCATTTTATTACTCGATCATAATTATTAAAAATAACATTTCGCAATCGATATGTCAATATAGGGCGATTGTTATTACTATTGAGAATCGGCTCTATATCATATATTTGAACTGATTCTCAAACTAATTCTTAAACTGATTTTTAGCCTAACGTTCAGTCTAACTTTTAAACTTACTTTCAAACTAATTTTTATAAATCTTTAAAATTGACTTTTTAAAGTTCATTTATAAAACAGCTTTTAGCTCTTCGACTAAATTACTTAGTTTTACAGTTTTTTGCTCAGATGTCTCCATATTTTTAAGAGTTGCTGAATCATTTTCCAATTCATCATCGCCTATTACCACTGTGAACTTAGATTTTATTTTATCCGAGTACTTAAACTGAGCCTTAACACTTCTGTCTATATGATCTTTATCAGAGCTTATGTAGTTTACTCTAAGTTCTTTTAACAATCCAAAACTCTTAACTTTAGCCTTGTCACCTATCGTAACAATAAAAATATCTGTAGAATTAGGATCTTCTATTTCGATGTTATTGCTCTCTAATGTAAGGAGAAGTCTCTCTACTCCTAAAGCAAAACCAATACCGCTAGTTCCCTTTGGACCTCCGATTTGCTCAACAAGTCCGTCGTATCTACCGCCGCCACAAACTGTGCTCTGTGCTCCTATATCGTTTGATATAATCTCAAATGCAGTTTTTCTGTAGTAGTCAAGCCCTCTAACTATTTTCTTATCTATCTCAAAATTAATATCCATTTCATTTAAATAAGTCTGTAATGTTGAGAAGTGATCTTCACACTCTTCACATAAGTTGTCTACAATAAAAGGTACATCCTTTAAATTTTCCTGACAAGTAGGGTTCTTACAGTCTATAACCCTCATTGGGTTCTTTTCCATTCTCTCATTACAAGTCTCGCAAAGAACATCAGCTTTCGATCTCAAAAATTCCATTAACTTTTTATTGTAAGTTTCTCTACAGACTGGACATCCGACAGAATTTATACTTACAACTAGATCTTTAAGCCCTAATTCACTGAAGAATTGAACTGATAGAGATATTACTTCAGCATCCAGCGAAGGTGTGTCACTTCCAATAGCCTCTACACCAAACTGATGGAACTGTCTTTGTCTACCTGCTTGAGGTCTTTCGTATCTAAAACACGGGGTTATATAAAATAACTTCGTAGGTTGTGTTTCACTGTATAGTTTATTTTCGATGAACGCTCTAACAGCACCCGCTGTTCCTTCTGGTTTTAGTGTTAAATTTCTATCGCCTTTATCTGTAAAAGAGTACATCTCTTTTTGTACTATATCTGTAGTATCGCCTACACTTCTTTCAAATAGCTCAGTGTGCTCAAATATCGGAGTTCTCATTTCTTCGTATCCGTATAGAGCACAGATGTCTCTAAAATGTTTTTCTAAGTAAGTCCATTTATAAACTTCCTTTGGTGTTATGTCTTTTGTTCCTCTAGGAGCTTTTGTTAACATTTTTGTATACCTCCTTCTCTTTTCTGTGTGTCATTTCTTCAACTCTATCTATATAGTGTTCAACGTTTTTAACATTTTCAACTCTCTCGATTCTATTTTCATCATTGTAAACAAATTTAGATATCGATCCAGCGCCTAGCGCGTAGTTGCTCTGTTTTTCTTCCATTACTTGAATGTTGTATATACATTCGTATCCATCCTTAGCATAACCTATATTTTCTAAATTTCCTACCATATGTTTCTGTCTGTACATATAGTATGGATTTAATCCCATTTCATAAGCGTACTTCATCGATAAGTCTATCATCTTGATGACTTCTTTATCGTGAGTCAATTTATCTTTGTACTTGTCCATATTTATTTTTAAGTTAGATGCTCTTTTAATCGCCATTGTGTGGACAGTTAAGCTTTCTGGTGATAATTTTTCGATTTCTTCCAGAGTATTTCTAACCATTTCTAAATCTTCATCTATAAGACCTAGGATTATATCCATATTTATATTGTCAAATCCCATCTCTCTAGCCATGTAAAAACATTCCCTTATTTCCTCTACCTTGTGCTCTCTTCCTATTTTAACTAGTGTTTCATCGTTCATTGTCTGTGGATTAATGCTTATCCTACTAACATTATGCTTCTTTAAGACTTCTAGCTTCTCTCTCGTTATTGTATCTGGTCTACCAGCTTCTACTGTAAATTCAAGGATTTTAGATAAGTCTAACTCGCTAAATAGAGCGTTTATAAGCTTATCCATTTCCTCTGCGCTTAGAGTAGTTGGAGTACCTCCTCCAATATAAAGAGTCTCTATCTCTTTGCCAGTGTTTTTTATTAAAATTGACACTGCTTTAATTTCTTCGATCAACTTATCCACATACACACTTTTTAGATGACCGAAATCAGCTAGTGAATTTGAAGGAAATGAACAGTAAAGACATCTAGTTGGGCAAAATGGAATACTTAGATATAGGGAGATTTTATTTTCATCTATTGGATAAATAAAAGTTCTCTCTTTTTTTGCAATGTTTAAACAAAGATCTATTTTATCATCACTTATAAAATAATTTTCTTTAAGGTTTTCTTTAATTTGAGACTCTGAAAATCCTTCACTCAACAAATTATGAACGACCTTAACTGGTCTAATACCAGTCAAAATCCCCCATGGAACGTACACATCGTATAATTCTTTAAGTACCACATAAAAACTTCTCTTTACGGTCTCTTTACAGGATTTTTTAGCTATCATTTGATCTTCTTTCGATAAGGATTTAAATATATCCTTTATTAAATTCCCATCTTCTAAATCAACTTGATCAAAGTTTAGTTTTCTATAAATTTCAAGACTATTTCTTTCTTTATGTTCAAAAATTACTTCGCCATCTCTATAGCATTTGACCTCTGATGACAATGTATCGCCTTCTAGTGAAAGCGAATTTATCATCAGAGATCTGTTTTCTTCTTTTTTATCATTTGTTATATTTTCAATCTTATCTTCTTCTATACTATCTATAAAATTTAAATCATGAGTAAACATCTTGATTAACTCAGCGACTTCGTATTTATAGTCATGACCTTTTAGTAAAACGTCTAACATATCAACAACTCCCTAGTTTTAGACTATCTAAGATAAGGATTACTTTGTTTTTCTATACCAAGTGTACTTGCTGGACCGTGACCAGGATATACTCTAACATTATCTTCATATTTACAAAGTTTCTTTAAGCTCTTCTCCATAGACTTGTAGTCCCCACCAAATAGGTCAGTTCTACCTATACTACCTGCAAAAAGTGTATCCCCAGTTATCATATCATCGCCAAATCTTATACACATTCCTCCTGGAGTATGACCAGGAGTATGTATAAATCTCATGTTTAGATTTCCTAACTTCAAAGTATCTTTGTCGTCGACATATATATCTGCATCGAACTCTTGAGCTCCACATTTCATTCTAGAACTTAAATTCTTATCTTTATCATTTAACATTTCTTTTTCATTTTTATTTGCTACTACTTTCGCACCAGTCTTAGTTTTTATTTCCATAACGTATCCAATATGATCTCCATGACCATGAGTTAAAACTATATACTCAAGGTCTAGATCGTTTTTCTTTATATAATTGTATATATTTTCCAAGCTTCCGCCTGGGTCTACTACCATACATTTATTAGTATCGTCATCACTTACTACATAACTATTAACTCCACAGTAATCATCAACAAATTTTTCCATTTTCATTTCGAATTCCCCCTAAAAAGATTTACTTGAATCTAACAGAATTGTTACAGGTCCATCATTTGTTAAGTCTACCATCATATGTGCTCCAAATTGTCCAGTTCCAACATTTAATCCTTGTGATTTTGCCTTAGCTATAAATTCTTCATATAGTTTATCCGCCAAATCTGGCTTTGCCGCACTAGTAAAGCTCGGTCTTCTACCTTTTCTACAATCTCCGTAAAGTGTAAACTGAGATACAACTAGAAGCTCTCCATCTATATCCTTTAACGACAAGTTCATTTTATCATCCTCGTCTTCAAAAATTCTAAGGTTCAGGATTTTATCTATCATATAGTCTACATCCTTTGATGTGTCATCATGAGTAACTCCAAGTAAAACCATAAGCCCTTTATCAATTTTCCCTATAACATCTCCATCCACTGTAACGCTCGATGAAGATACTCTTTGAACTACTGATCTCATTGCATCCTCCCATTTTTAGTTGGTTGTATTTTAGTTGGTCATTCTGTAGGCATTTTCCACCCCAGGTATTGATTTTATCTTCTTCATAAGTGAATCTAATTGATCAGCACCATCGACCTCTATTAGTAAATTTATATTAACTATTGATTCCTTTCCTTTTCTTGCATTAATTCCATTTAGACATATCTTCTCAAGTGTTACAATATGAGTAACATCGTTTACAATTCCTCTTCTATCAGCTGCTCTTATCTGGATTTCAGCCTCAAACTTAGCTTTATCCACACCATCCCATTCAACTTCTATAAGTCTATTTTCTAAAAATTCTCCAGTGTCTTCTGTAGGCGTAATGTTAGGACAATCTGTTCTGTGAACTGCAACACCTCTACCCTTTGTTATATATCCAACTATATTGTCACCAGGAAGTGGATTACAACACTTAGCAAATCTTATAAGTATATTGTCTAGCCCCTTAACGCTAACTCCTTGTTGTGAGCCTTTCTTTCTTTTACTACTGTATTCCTGATCTGATATATTATGCTTAGCTATATCATCGGCTTGTTGCTGTTGATCTGCCTTTTGTTTTTTGACATCTCTTAAATAAAGTTCTTTGACTTTACTTGTAACCTGAGATCCCATAAGTCCGCCATATCCAACAGTAGCAATCAAGTCCTCGACACTAGGTTGGTTGAATTTTTTAGCAACAAGTGCCATATACTTATCTATCTGTTGATCTTTAGTTGGAAGTCCATGTCTCTTTAGCTCCCTTTCCATGATCATATTACCGCGGTCGACGTTCTCTTCTCTTCTCTCTTTTTTGAAAAACTGTCTAATTCTGCTCTTAGCGTTTGGAGTCTTAACTATATTTAGCCAATCTCTGCTAGGCCCATTAGAATTAGAAGAAGTCAGTATTTCCACAATATTTCCGTTTTTAAGCTTATAATCAAGCGGTACTATCTTACCATCTATCTTAGCTCCTACACATTTGTTTCCTACCTTTGTATGAACTCTGTATGCAAAATCTATAGGAGTTGAATCAGCTGGAAGTTCTATGACATCACCTCTTGGAGTGAATACATATACTTGGCTGTTAAATACATCTTCTTTAAGGGCATCCATAAATTCCTGTGGATCTTTAACGTCCTTTTCCCATTCCATCATTTGCTTTAACCACTGAAGTTTTTCCTGTGATCTCAGTACTCTAGCATCAGTTAAACCTTCTTTGTACTTCCAGTGTGCAGCAATACCATTTTCTGCAATGTTGTGCATTTCATAAGTACGTATCTGAATTTCAAGCGGCTCACCATCAGGTCCCACAACAGTCGTGTGAAGTGATTGGTATAAGTTTGGTTTTGGCATTGCTATATAGTCCTTAAATCTTCCAGGAATAGGCTTCCAAAGTGTGTGTACAATACCTAAAACAGCATAACAATCCTTTACACTGTTTACCAAAATTCTAACAGCCGTTAAATCGAATATTTCATCGAATGATTTGTGCTTCTTTTCCATCTTCTTATATATACTATAAAAATGCTTTGGTCTACCGTAGACATCGCATTCGATATTCATTTCTTTAAAAGTATCATTTAAAATTCCAACTATTTTTTCTATATAAGCCTCTCTTTGGCTCCTCTTCATAGAAACGCTATCTACTAATATATAATAACCTTCTGGATCCATAAATCTAAGTGCAAGATCCTCTAATTCCCATTTAATCTTTGAAATACCTAGTCTATGCGCAATTCCACCGTATATCTCAAGAGTTTCTTTAGCTTTGTACTTTGCCTTTTCTGGCGGCATATACTTTAAGGTCCTCATATTATGAAGTCTATCAGCTAATTTAATAAGAATCACACGGATGTCTTTTGCCATAGCCAAAAACATCTTTCTTAAATTTTCAGACTGAGTCTCTTCCTTAGACTGGTACTTTATCTGTCCAAGCTTTGTTACTCCGTCTACTAAGTCAGCTACATCCTGTCCGAACATTTCCTTTATATCTTCATAGGTATACTCAGTGTCCTCAACTACATCGTGAAGCAGACCTGCTGTTATAGTTTCTATATCTAGCTCCATATTAGCCAAAATATTAGCTACTGCAATAGGATGAATAAGATAAGGCTCTCCAGACTTTCTAAACTGTCCTTCATGCGCTTTTCGGGCTAGTTCATATGCCTTTTCTACTAAAGTGAAGTCAGCATTAGGAGCATAGGATTTAATTTTACCGATTAATTTTTCTAATTCTTTATCATGCATATAACCACCTGTTTAATCAAAATTTTGTTCGTCAATCTATATGATCGTACATTGTACTATAAATATATTTAATTTATAGATTGTTTCTCCTAATACCCTAATAACTTATATATAAGCAATTCCCTAGTAAATTTGTTAATCGTCAGGTAAAATTATATATATTAATACCGAAAAATTGCAGTGTAGCAAACCTGATGATTCAACAAATTTTGATTGAAGCTATTTACTTAAGCTAACTAGTATTTTATAAGAGATTTAACATCGTACTTTGTAAGTTTTTCTCTAGCATTTAAGAACTCTAGCTCTATTAAAAATTGAATTGACACTACCTCTCCACCAAGTTTTTCAATAAGTTTAGCTGAAGCTTCTATAGTCCCTCCTGTAGCTAGTAAATCGTCTACTATTGCCACTCTAGTCCCTTTGTTGATGGCATCTTTATGTATTTCCAGAGTATCTGTACCATACTCAAGTCCGTATTCATACGATTCAGTTTCACCAGGTAGTTTACCAGGCTTTCTAATAGGTACAAATCCTGCTCCTAAAGCATATGCTACAGGAGTTCCCATTAAAAATCCTCTTGCCTCTGGCCCTACTACTACATCTATATCTTTTGATTTTAAATCTTCAACCATAGTATCTACTGCATATTTAAAAGCTTCTCCATCTTTTAATAAAGTGGTTATATCCTTAAAATCTATACCTTCTTTTGGAAAATCCATAATATCCCTAATTTTGCTTTTCAAATCCATACAAACCCTCCTAATAGCTGCTTTTGAATTTACTAATTAATTCATTCAAATTTTTTAAAATAAGGCTACTGTTTAAATCCATTTTGCTGTCTGGCTTTGGCAGCATACTTATAAATATACTATCTTTTTCACAGCTATAATCGAGAAGTTTAAGTTCTTTAAATACATTTGATGCTGTAAAAAATTTCAGTGGCGATACACCAAAGATCTTTTTAATGTCAACTGTATCAAGTTTTACTTCTTTATTTATCATAACATTTTTATAGACTGATAAAAAATCGTCCCTATTTGGAATTATGTTATCAACTATATTTTGAATATACAATAAGCTAGTTTCATTATAATTATTAACTATTTTACTTTTTTCGCCTTTATTTTTATAAATATGATTGTATTCGCCTAAAGTGAATAAATAATCATAAAGAATAATATTATTATATCTTTTTAAGTCTATTTTATCAATATTAGGAGCGAATATAAGTTGTATATTAGCATTATCTTTAGAACTGTCTATAATATTGTAATTTACATCAAATTCTCCATCTATTAACGATATATCGGAAACGGCTGAATTAAATCCATTTACTGAGTTTGTAATTACTAGCGTGTTAGGTTGCAAGTACTCAAAAATGTCTAAAACAACATCTCCATTTACTAAATCGGTACCGGGACCTTCTTCGTCGATTAAACAGTAAAGTTCGGATATATCATTTGGAATTATTTTATTCATTAGACTTATGCTATCTTTGTCGTTATTTATATTTTTAGGACGATACATTCTAACGTCTTTTATTAAGAATTGTATTTTAGTGTTTCCCATATAAGTATTTTGATCTAGCTGAAATAAAACATCTATTCTATCTCCTACTTCGTAGTTTTCAGCTAAGTACGCCATATTAAATCCTACGCATTCATACTCATAAACTCCAACTGCATTGTACTCACTCTTTTTCTCTACCCTCAACTTCAAATGCTGTCTGGTTTTACCCATAACGATTATATCTTTTAATTCACAGTTTCTCATAATAAATCTAGGAGTTGGATTGCTCATGCCGAATGGTTCTAAGTTATGTAGTTCTTCTACCAGATCCAGACTTACAGATTTTTCATCTAATTCGTACTCTACACTCACATTTTCAACCATATCTTCTTCAGTCAAGCTGTAGTCTGCAAATTTATTGATTTCATCTCTAAGTTTATCTATGTTCTCTACTGGTAGAGTAAGCCCCGCAGCCTGCTCATGCCCTCCAAACTTCGTCATAAGGTCAGAGCATCTCATAAGAGCTTCAAATATACTAAATCCCTTAATAGATCTCGCAGATCCCGTAGCCTCGCCATCTTCTATGTTTAGTAAAACTGTCGGCTTGTAATACTTTTCGGTAAGCTTTGATGCTACTATTCCTATAACACCATGTTGCCATCCTTCACTAGCGATTACTAGAACTTTGTCAACTTCATACCTTTTATCCAAACTCATTATCTCTTCGGCTTTTCTGTACATATCAGCTTCAATAGCCTTACGTTCTTCATTTTTATCTTCTAGCAGATTCGCTACTTCTTCTGCTTCCTTTTGAGAATCTGTTGTGAAGAGCTCTACACCTAGATAAGAAAACCCTAGACGTCCTGCAGCGTTTATTCGGGGTCCTACGGCGAATCCTATGTGTGCTGAACCTATCTTTGCACCTTCTACTCCGCAAACGTTTAGAAGCTCTCTTAATCCCATATTTTTGCCTTTTCTCATTAGTTTTAAACCGTTTTTTACAATTATTCTGTTTTCGTCTTTAAGAGGAACAATATCACATATTGTAGCAAGTGTAACAATTTCTAGGTAATTGTACATTTTTGTCTCAAATTCTTCTGCCGGTGTCAAAGCTTGTATTAATTTAAATGCAATGCCACATCCACAAAGCAT
The DNA here is from genome assembly GCF_017873185.1 of Metaclostridioides mangenotii. Lineage (GTDB taxonomy): Bacteria > Bacillota > Clostridia > Peptostreptococcales > Peptostreptococcaceae > Metaclostridioides > Metaclostridioides mangenotii. Next base: position 492,866 of record NZ_JAGGJX010000002.1, on the reverse strand, counting down.
ATCAAATGGATAGTTGCAATCTTCCTGTTTTGGATTTACTACTGCAAAGGCATTTGGGATTTCATCTTGACACTCATGGTGATCTGTTATTATAACGTCTATTCCAAGATCATTGGCTACATCTACTTCTTTTGTAGATGTTATACCACAATCAACGCTTATTATAAGGTCACAACCTCTATCTTTTATAAGTCTGATTGCGTCTTCATTTATGCCGTAGCCTTCCTCAAGCCTATTTGGAATATAGTAACTCACAGGATATCCAATGTCCTTAAAGTATAGACAAAGAACTGATGTCGACGATACTCCATCGACATCATAGTCTCCGTATATCCAAATTTTTTCGTTATTTGCTATTGCTTTCTCTATTCTATCGACGGATTTTTTCATATCCTTCATTAAAAACGGATCTCTTAAATACTTTAGCGAAGGGTTTATAAAAATTTCTGCTTCATCTTCTGTTTCTATTCCTCTATTTTTCAAAATCTGACTTATTTCCAGGGAAATCCCTAGATTTTTAGCAAGTTCATCTTCTTTTATTTTTCCAGTGTGTTTTAGTGTCCACTTTTTCAAAAACAATTCCCCCTTTAACTCTTACTCTTTAAAAAACTTAACTTTATACTTTTTACTATCTTAAAATGTCTTTTCTCCTTAATGTTTTGCTTTAATCTTTATACTTTGATCTTATACTTCTTATTACTAAAAACAAACCAATTAAAAACGAAATAAAAAATCCAGACAGTGCTGTATACTTTATCCATACATTTTTTTCTATATTCGGTGACGCTACTATTAAAGATGAACCGATAATAATTGAAGCTAGAATCAAAGATAAAGACATTTGGGAAGTCAGCTCTACAACAACAGCTTCCAACTTTGTCATCTTAACATCTTCAATATTAAGCTTTATATTATTTCTCTCTACATTTTTAAGTATTGATTTTAGTTGTCTCGGGATAGACTTTATATCTAACATGATTTCTTCTATATTCTGCCTAGAATCCGAAATTAAATCTTTTATATTCAGCTTGTGCTTATAGTAGTGTTTTAAAAATTCTTTGCTAAGTGAATCAAGAGAGAAATTCGGATTTAGAAGTCTAGCTGTTCCTTCAAGAGTTATTACTGTTTTAGCTAGTATCACAAGTTGATTTGGAAGAACTACATTGTACTTTCTAAAAAATCTAAAAACCTCATTTAAAATTTCTGTGGCACTTATTTTCTCAAGCGGAACATCGTAGTAGTAGTGAATAAGATAGAGTAAATCTTGCCTAAATCCAGATATATTGGAATCACCTGATAGAGCATCCATCTCTAAAAGAAGATATATTATCTTATCTACATTTTTATCGACTACTGCTAATGATACCTCGTTTAGCATTTTTAAAGTCTTGTTGTCTATTATCCCGATCATTCCGAAGTCGATATATGATATTTTATTTTTCCCGACCACAAATATATTTCCAGGATGGGGGTCGGCATGGAAAAATCCATCTGATAGTACTTGCACAAAAAACGATCTTACACCAATGTTGGCGATATTCTCGGTGTCCCATCCAAGACTTTTTATTTTATCTATATCGCTCAGCTTAATTCCTTTGACTTTTTCCATTACTAAAATTCTCTTTGTGCACCATTCTAAGTACACTTCAGGTATATAAACTTCATTGCTATCTTTAAACATCTTTCTAAACTTCGTTGCACTTATCGCTTCAAATGTATAGTCAAGTTCTCTTAAAAGCTGTGTCTCAAATTCCTCTATTATCTCTACTAAGTCGACTTTATAATCTTTTTTTAAATCATTCAGCGAAACTGCTATAGTTTTAAGGATCTCGAGATCAGATTTTATTGTGCTTTCTATATTCGGTCTTTGAACTTTGACTATTACCTCTTCTCCGGTTTTAAGAGTAGCCTCGTACACTTGGCCTATTGAAGCAGCCGCAATTGGATCCTCATTAAAATAAGAAAATACTTCTTTTATCCCTTGGCCGATCTCCCCTTCAAAAATCGCTAAGGCTTTTTCGGTAGGAAATTTTCCAGTATTATCTCTAAGTTTTGAAAGCTCGTCTATAATATCTTGATCGATTAGATCTTTTCTAGTACTAAGTATTTGACCTATCTTTACATAAGTTGGTCCAAGCTCTTCAAGAGCGAATGTCAACCTCTCACCTGTAGTCATATTTTTTATATTTTCTGATGTGTCAAAGATCGGTATTTTATAGGCTATGCCTTCAATATTTAGTTTTTCTACTATGAAACTAAATCCATATTTTATTAAAACATGTGCAATCTCTTTATAACGTTTTAAATGCCTATAACTAATTCTCAAATTACTTCCTCCTCTAATAGACAAGACTCAATTTCTATCCTAAGAAGGAGACAATAATATATTGCCCCCTTCAAAATTTAAATTCGTATGAATCTATTTATATCCATTTGCTGTATCTACATACCACTTTGCAGAACTTTTATTTCCTTCTATATCTTCTTTAGTAAGTTCTCTGACTACTTTAGCTGGAATTCCCATAAGAAGTACGCCATCTGGGAACGTCTTTCCAGATGTAACTACACTTCCAGCAGCTACTATAGAGTTTGCACCTATTACAGCATTATCTAATACTATTGCTCCCATTCCTATAAGTGTATTATCACCAACTGTAGCACCATGAACCAAAGCTTTATGACCTACAGTTACATTGTTTCCTATTTTAGTTATATAATCTCCGTGTAAAACGACTCCATCTTGTATATTGGAATTATCTCCTATAACTATAGCTTCACCGTCTCCTCTTAAGACAGAATTGTACCAAATACTACAGTTTTTTCCAATTTTAACATCGCCAATTATAGACGCAGTTTCTGAAATAAATACATTTTCTCCTATCTCTGGATTTATTCCCTTAAAATCTCTAATTACCATATACAGCCTCCTAAAAAGATTACTTTTCTACTTCTGTCATAAGTTTTGCCTGAATCATAATTGCACACTCTGTACGTTTTCTCTGCATTTCACAACCAAGATCGTAAGGAACAGTTATATCCTTGTTGAAATTAATTGCATTGGCGTGGCAACCACCTGAACAGTAGAACTTATTCCAACATTTTTTACACTCTTCTTTGCTATATACATGAGCTTCTCTAAATGACTGTTTTAATTCTTCAGGCATTTCTATTTTTTCATCGAATATATTCGCCATCTTGAACTCTTCATTACCTACAAATTGATGGCATGGATATATATCACCTGATGGAGTTACTGAAAGATACTCATTTCCTGCCCCACATCCAGTTATCCTTTTAATAACACATGGACCTTGATTTAAGTCGATCATATAGTGGAAAAACTTAAATCCTTCTCCGTTTAACTGTCTATCTGCATATTCATCTGCAAATTTTTCGTACTCTTCAAATATTTTTGGAAGATCCTCTTCTCTAAGAGCATAAGGGTTGCTTGTATCTCCGACTACAGGTTCAACAGATGTAAGTTTAAATCCTTCATTTGCAAAGTGAATAATGTCTTTTGAAAAATCTAAATTATCTCTTGTAAATGTCCCTCTTATATAGTAGTATTTGTCCTTAGGTCTATTCTCGACAAGTTTTTTAAATTTAGGCATGATAATATCATAGCTTCCTCTGTCATTTAATGTCGGTCTCATACTATCATTTATATCTTTTCTACCATCTAAACTTAAAACTACATTGTGCATATTTTCATTAATATATTCAATTATTTCGTCATTTAATAAAACACCGTTTGTAGTTATTGTAAATCTTATATTTTTATTATGTCCTTTTTCAATACTTCTTCCGTACTCAACAAGTTGTTTTACAACGTCGAAGTTCATAAGTGGCTCTCCACCAAAGAAGTCGATTTCAAGATTTCTTCGGTTTCTTGAGTTTTCAATCAAATAGTCTATAGCGGCTTTTCCTACTTCAAAGCTCATAAGCTCTTTGTCTCCACCGAAATCACCTTGTGCTGCAAAACAGTATTTGCATTTTAGGTTGCAATCATGAGCTACGTTTAAACAGAGTGCCTTAACTACTGATTCTCTGTTTACAAAACTAGGATGATTTTCATATGTATCTTCAGAATAAAGAAGCCCTTCATCTTTTAAGTTTGTAATTTCATTATATGATTCATTTATCGATTTTTCGTCAAATTCATCCTTCATAAGAGCTATTATTTGTTCTATTGTTTTATCTTCATAAAAATCTAACATCTTATATGATAAATCATCTAAAATATGCACAGAACCACCGTTCACGTCTAGCGCAATATTATATCCATTCATTGAAAACTTATGTATCATTAAATCTTACCTCCCAAGTTGCGTCACAAATCTAAATTATTTTTATATACATTTCAACTAATTATATCATATTGTCTGTTTAAATTACAAAAATAAAGCCATGGACAAATGCCCATGACTTTATTTATATATCTATTATGTAATTAACACATTACTTCCCCCATGTAGCATTAAAAAGGCATCTCTATGTCAACCCTATTAATGAAAAAAATATTCCAAAAAAAAATTAAATCTATCTATAATTAATATTAATTAACTTTATCCCTTTGATTCGTTAAAGGCTCTGGATGATACATGATCCAAGAGCAAGTAGTATTTGTTGATAAAACCGCTGTGAACAATGCTAATACACTACAGCATTTTAATGCTTTTATCTTAAATATTTCTAACAATCAAATCTCCCCCATAAAATTATTTTATCAACTAGTTCTTCTGCTAGTAACAATAGCTAGTACTTGCATTATAAAAATCCAGTAAAGCGCAAATGCACTAAAAATAAAGTAATTTGTCAATATACCGAAACTTATACTAGCTACATTTACTGTGAATATTATTAATGACAATCTTGCTGCAACTTTCTTATGATGAATTCTTTCTGCATCGCTAAGTGGGTTATTTCTGTGTTCTACCGGTGATAGTATACAAATTCCTATTAAGCTTACTGCTAGTCCAATCATTATTGGAATCTGATATACTTCTAAATCTATATAATTTATGGTTAATATTGTAACTAAATAAATAGTTGCAAAAGTTAGCAGGCATCTTGAATAATTTTTTGCATGAAAACCTCCTGCGTACTGTCGTATCGGACAGTATGTCAATAAGAACAACAAAGTATGTACAAATTTTCCGAAAATTAAGCCTATCAAAAGTACAGTTAATGCATTTGCTGCAAAAGCTATTATTAACTCAAATCCGTACGAATATACCCTGAACTCTTTCTCTTCAATAAGTTCATTCGTGACGAGAACTGATGTTATCCTATCTGCACTTAATTTAAACATTTAAGACCACCCTTTCAAATATCTATTAAATGAAGGATAACCCTTCATTTTATTTTTTTCAACACCTTATGTGAAACTGGGCATTAAAATTGCATAACTGGTCAAATTTTTAACCTAAAGTAGTAAATATGCTCTCCACCTGTGCTTTCAATTGAATCAAAGTTTTCTATTCTTTGTCTTATCTTTCATTATAAAAAAAAATAGCCCTTTTGTCTATTTAATTCTAACTAAATCTTTACATTTCCTTCAATTTTCACTAAAATCCACAAATTATGGATAACCTGTGCATAAGTTGTGGGTAAACACTATTAATTTGTGAGTAATTGTTGATAAGTTTTTATATTTTTAATATTAGAATTTTGAACAAAAATAAATAGGAGTGGATAACCACTCCTATTGATATATAATAAACAAATAAACCCACAAATAGATCAAATTGTATAATTTTATTAGAATGTTCCTCATAAGTGTTTCGCATCTCTAAACTTAAGATCTACATTAACATCATTTAAAAGTAATTCTACTATTAAAATCCACCATACTCAACCTTAACTCTTATATATAAAAATTCGGTGCTATTTAGGGTTTATTCGATTATCAATTCCATTTAGCTGCATATTTCTTTACTATCTATTCTATATTTTTTTATTTATTTATTGTTCATTATATAATATATTGCTTTATATATATATTATACTATTTTTGAAATATAATTCTCTATATTGCAAAAATTTTTTAATAATTTTTTTAAATTATGTACTAAAAGACTATTCTAAATATCTATCCATAAGATCAGATATCTCTCTAGAAGTTCCCCTAGTGAAAACTTCATCCTTTAGTTTTTCTAGATCTTGCGTATTTATAGAGCTGATTAAATTTCGTACTTCTAAAATCGAAATAGGGGGCATTGATAGTTTTTTAAAACCTATCGCTAAAAGAAGTGGCACCATTTTTAAGTCACTACAAGGTTCACCACTTATTCCTACCCACTTATTTTCATTTTTCGCACTTTCTATTACGTGTCTTAATAATCTTAAAACTCCTGGATTAAACTTGTCAAATATATCGTTTAGCCTATGATTGCTTCTATCTACCGCGCATGTAAACTGTATCAAATCATCTATCTCCACAGATAGAAAATCTACATGCTTTACTATTATATCTGAAATTATAGCCAGGGATGGGATTTCTATCACTGCGCCGATTTCTACATTTTTATTGTACTTAATGCCTTCTACATCTAACTTATCAAGAGTTTCTTTTAATATAGACTTTACCTCTAGTAATTCAGCTAGGCAAGATATCATAGGGAATTCGATCTTTAGGTTTCCGTGTACACTGGCTCTATAGAGCGCTCTTAATTGAGTTTGAAAAATATCTAATCGATCAAGACAAAGTCTAATTGACCTATATCCAAGTGAAGGATTTAGTTCTTCTTTCAAGTTTATATAACTCAGCTCTTCATCTGCTCCTATATCTAAAGTTCTTATTACTATTGGCTTGCCATCCATTTTTTCTATTATTGATTTGTATACTTCATATTGTTGATTTTCGCTTGGAGATGTATCTCTATTTAAATATAGAAATTCAGTTCTTAATAACCCAACTCCTTCTGCATCATTTTTAATTATGTTGTCTATTTGAATTTGACTGCTTATAATTCCATATAGATTGATCTCTTTTCCATCTAGTGTAACTGTCTTTTTACCTTTTAATCTTTTGAGCATTTCTCTTTCTTTACAGTATTTTTTTCTATGCTCTATATACTCAGCTTTGATTTTTTCATCAGGGTTTAAAATTACTTCACCACTACGTCCATCAAAGACAACGTAGTCACCATTTTTTACTTTTTGGGTTATATCATTTAATCCAACAACTGAAGGAATTTCAATGCCTCTTGAAATTATTGCAGAAATAGATGCCTTTGTTCCTAAATCGGTTAACGCTCCTACAATTGTATCTACATTAATCAAGTTTAAATCGTTTATTGAAAATTTATCACTTACCAAAATAGTATCTTCTTCTAATAATGATACATCGATTACTTCTAGTCCAAGTAAGTGTTTAATCAACCTATTAGTTATACTTTTTATATCAAATGCTCTTTCTGAAGTATATAAGTTTCCCATAGATTCAAACATAGTTACAAATAACTCTTTAGCTTCATTTAATGCGTACTCTGCATTTACTTTTTCTTTTTCTATTCTTTCTTTTGTCGAAATAATTAAGTCCGAATTATCCAGTATTGACAGATGTTCTACAACCAATTCTGCCTCACCATAAGGCAATTCTTTTATAGCCTTGTTTTTAAGTTCATCCATCTCTTTTCTAGATATTTCTACAGCTCTATCAAGCCTCTCGATTTCGTAGTCCACATTGTCTATAGTTCTCTTTTCAATGATAGGTTTATTGTCCACAACTACTAAAGCTTTTCCCATAGCAATTCCAGGTGAAGCGCCTATACCATTCAGAAACATAAAATATTCCCCCCATAATTGTTAGATATTGACGATCTTTTTATTTTTCATCAAATTCGTTTTCAATCAAATCTACAATTGCCTGCATTGCTTCACTCTCATCATCACCTTTTACAACTATCTTTATTTCTTCTCCCTTTGAAAGCCCTAGACTCATAATGCCCATAATAGACTTTGCATTTACACTTTTACCTTTAAATTCAACCTCTACATCTGATCTATACTTAGATGCTTCCTTTACAAACATACCTGCTGGTCTTGCATGAAGCCCACTTTTATTCTTTATCTTTACTATTTTTTCCATAGTTTTACTGTCCTCCTACTGTATATTCTCTCTCTTTATCTTAATCTATCTGCTTTGTTCACTTATACCAGTAATTATACTATTTATCAAAAGTTTTGAAGTTTTATGCTTTTTTAATAAATTTATATTTTTTTGTATTATTGGTTTTGATCCGAAACTCGATATTATATCGTTGTTTGATTCAATGTTTGTATTTACAATATTAAATACTTTATTGAAATCGTAAAGTTGTACTCTGTTGATATTATTTTCCTCAAGCTTAGTCTCATATATACGATAAAATAAATCCTGATACGAAAAATTCTTAGCTAAATCAAGCGTATCCCCAACTTTTGGGATAACTACTTCCATAAGAGTCCTTAGATTAGGATCTTTTTTAATATTTAGCAAGTTGCATATATTTTCTATTACATCTCTATCTAGCCTTCTAAACATTTCAAAACAGTACTTGTCGTCGAACTTATAATCTAAATCAAAGAAATACTTTACACCATGGCATCTTTCATACGCCTTCATAGTATCTAGGTATCCTAATTTTATATTTTTCTCAACACTATCTCTATCTTTATTTAAGGATCCCCCTAAGTATTCAGAAGGAATTATCGTCTTTACATTCATATTGCTGTATTTATTTAAACTCATTTTACCAATAAGGTCATCAACAAGTCTTATTACCACTATATCTTCATACCCTTTATCTTTCAGCAGGCCTACAGGTATATTATCTGAAAATACTCCATCTAAATACAATCTATCGTCCATTCTGTTCATCTGAAATATCGGAAGACTAGAACTTGCAATTAAATAATCTATCAATCTGCCTTCTGGCATTTCCTCTATATACAATTGGTGGGGATTTAGCTTTTTATCCCAGTACACAGTTACAAGCCCAAAGTCTTTCTTTGACTCTCTCAGTATTCTCTCATCTAAAGTATTTTCTAGTAGCGATCTCAATGGGCTGATATCAATACCTTGATTTTTTCTAGCCTTATTCATAAGATCAAGTACACTATTAAAACTTTTAGTAGAGAAACTTATATCTTTAATTCTTTCATAATTTTCTTTGTCAATATCCATAAAGTATGTATAATCGTAGTTTAGCCATATATCTTCCATAACCTCTATGTCATCTTGAACTATATAAGCTCCATTTAATGCTCCTATAGAAGTTCCAGATACACCTTGAAATTCCATACCTAATGATCTGAGAGCTTTATAAGCTCCTATTTGGTATGCTCCTTTTGTACCCCCGCCTTCTAGTACTAATCCTCTCATATCATCACCACCAAATTAAGCTTTATTTGATAATAAAATACAATTTATGAATTATATTTTACCATATTTTGACCTTCTAAACATAAAGATTTAAGTATCAGATTATCTATTTCACTTTGTAAATACTCAGCATTCTGTATACTATGCTGCGATTTATTTCTAATTTCATATATTATCTGCTTAGATAAATATTCTATTTCTTTGTAGTTTTCTCCTTTAAAGATTTTCATCTTTAGTACTTTATTTGGGTAGTAATCATATATCCCTCTACTCATCTTTTTAGCTGTAATTTTATAATATTTGTCATACACTTTAGAATTTAAAAGAGCTACCAAGTATTCATATGAAAATTCATTTAAATATTCTTCCTTAATAGCGAATGAATATACATCTGCACTTGAGAAATTGTAGTCGTAATCTATTGCAAATTTATTTTCTTTTGATTTGTAAGGATACATTATCTTAATTCTCTCAAACAAATCTACACTTCTTCCCCACTGCAGCTGATGCCATTTCCTTATATTTTTTTTGCACTCTCTTCTATTCTTTAATCTTTCACTGTATTCCTCTATTAGAGTTTCAAAATAATCTAGGTCATCTTCATCTTCTATTATGTCCGAATACACTAATTGGAAATCACTTGAATCTACTGAATACTTCTGTATGTCTTTATTTTTTACCCAACTTTTTAAAAATTTTCTATTTATTTTGTCGAGCCTCTTATCGCCCTTTCTATAAATAAATGCCTTATCACAACCAGTTATTACACCTTGAAAACTTTCAACAATATCTCCAAGTTGAAAAGTACACTTGTTTTGAATTATTGTATAGAACTTTTCACTGTCCTCATCCACAATAATCCAGTCATCATCTAAACTGTCTTTCTTGATCTTCAGGTGCTCAAATTTATCACTTCTAATATATACTGAAAGCCTTTCTATATTTTTCATGCTCATATCTTCGTCTTTAACTCTGTATACATCTGCGTACGACTTACTTTTTTGATTACCAAATGTAAGTATACAACTAGAAATTCCTACATTTTTAAAAATTTTAGCTCCTAAAAAGTCTACACATTCCTCAATAGATATGTTTTCATTTATATAATTTCTTAAATCTTTTGCCGATGGGCTCTCTAAAAAATACCTAGGTGTCACTATACTGCTTTTCCCACCCTCATCCAACAAATCCATGATTTTTTTAATAAAACAGAAGTAAAGATCTGATTTATCTTTATAGACTTCCCCGAAATTTTTATTTAAAAACTCTCTGTAACTTTTATCTATATTTTTATGCCCTACATAAGGTGGATTTCCTATTATATAGTCAAATTTATACTTATTGTCGTAATTTAATGAATCATAACACTGTATATTTTTTTCATAATTACATGAATTCTTGAGATCTTTCTTTGATAACGAATCTCTTAATATATTTATAGCCTCGCTATCGATATCTGTTCCGTAGATACAGTTGTTTATTATGTGGCTGTGAAGATTATTTTCATTCCAATAATTTTTGCCGTATTTATTTGATAGCGCTTTTAAATTATTTCTAAACATACTGTACAGTACATCGTAAGCTACTATTAAAAAATTGCCACAGCCACAAGACATATCAAACACCTTTGGATATGGATTTTCAATTATGTCGTGTTTATATAGAGTCTTTTCCATAATGTATTCAACGATAAATTTAGGTGTATAATATATGCCTGAGCTCTTCTTTACCTCTTCATCTAAGCTCTTTTCATAATTATTTGATACAATAAAGTCATCTTCTTTAATGAAATTTCTATCACCACGCATATTGACCTCCAATCAGAACTCTTCATAGATAACAAAAAAGCTGATTATTATAAAATCAACTTTCTCAAAATAAATTATTAAATATTTTGTCTATTTATTATCTAAAAATGTTAATATCCCTTGAACAATACCTTCTGCTAATTGGTCTTGATGCTTGCTACTTAACAATTTTTTTTCATCTGCTGGATTAGTTAAAAATCCACATTCTACTAAAATCGCAGGCATATCTGTATTTCTAAGTACTTCGAAATTGTTTTCTAGAATTCCTCTATCCTTTTCTTTTACATAAGAAAGAGTTGTAACTTGCACATTTTCTGCAAGTTTTTTTGAACCATCAGTTGCGCCAGTCCTATACCATGTCTCAATACCAGTCGCTGTAGTTACTCCCTCTTGTGCATTTAGATGTATTGATATTAAGGCATCTACTGAATTTTGCTTTGCAAGATTGACTCTTTCGTCTAAACTCACGTACTTATCATCAGTTCTAGTAACCAATACTTGTACATCTTTTTGCTTAGATAGGTTATTTGCTACCTTCTTCGCTATTTCAAGATTCAAATCCTTTTCGTACAGTTTTGAGTTTGTTTTACTCTGACTCCCTTTGTCATTCCCACCGTGTCCAGGATCTATAAGTACTGTAAATTTCTTGTTTTTATTTTCTTCCTCATCCCCCAAATCAAATTGTTCATCTGATTTCACCTTTTGTTCAGTCTTCAAGCTTATTTTGTTGTTACTCTTAATTAACCCAACTACTCCTTGAGATGCTTTAAATATACAAAACACAAAGAACGCGGCAACTAAAATGACTATTAATAACTTCTTTTTATTAATTCTTTTTTTCTTTTTCTCCTTTGAAGTTTTTCCCCTCGAATTGTCGCTTTTCTTTTCTGACATCTCAACACCCTTCTCAGTTATAAAATTTAGTAATTTTTTATTAATCTTTATTTTCAAAAAAATAAATATTTATTAATGATATTTTATCACCAAGAGAGATATTTTTCAACTCGATATATTTCTAAAAAGCTTTAAATATGCAGTTTTTATCCACCTAATGTTATATCTTGTGTATCATACCAACAAAATGCCTCATTTAAGTCTTCGTTTTTAAAGTCAGGCCAGTAATTCTCTATAATATAAAAGTCTGCATAAATTGACTGAATCGGCAAAAATCCACTCAATCTTCTTCTTCCACCCCATCTAACTATAAGGTCGAGTCTAGAAACATCAGATGACTGTATATGATCTTGTATATTATTCTTGTTTACTCCCTGAGCACCAGCTATATTATTTACATCCCAGTACCACCCGTAATTTACAAGTAGATTAGCTTTTATTTGGTTTTCTTTTGCTTCTATCCTATTAGTATAAGGAAGTAATTCTTTTGGAAACATCGGTGAACTAACATTTCCTACTACTAATAGTGCTGCTCCCTCATCCAAAAGTATATTTGCAGCTTTAATACACGCATCTGTAAATGCCTTTGTCTGATCAGCTGGTCTTCTAGTATTGTCTGTGGTAAATCCGTAGAATGTTACCTCATCACATCCACTATCTCTACAGAATCTATAAGCTTCGAGCCCCGGATCAATCCCACTTATATATCCTTTATCCTTAGTCATTCCTTGGTTGCTCGCCCAACGTCTATTACCATCTGGTATTATTCCAACATGCTTTGGTATTCTCATTTTTAATCACCTCTTACCACACATTATTGTCACAAATATACTTTATTAATCAGTATAATTTGTTAAATTCATACAAAATACGTTTAACTCCTAATAAATGTGTAGTAAACTATATAAATATAGATTTTTTTATTAATAATGGAGGAATACTGATGAAAACTTTATTTGACAAAACATCTATGAAAAATATAGATCTGAAAAATAGATTTATAAGATCTGCAACATGGGAAAATAGAGCTTTGGAAAATGGATCTATTGATGAAAATATAATCGATATATACTGTGATCTTGCAGATGGAGGGGTAGGTCTTATTATAACTAGTTACGCATATATAACTAATGAAGAAAAGCCTAATCCTAGGATGCTTGGTATATATGATGATTCTTTAATAGAAGTCTATACAGAGTTAGTGGACACTGTACATAAAAAAGGCTCTAAAATAATGATGCAAATAGTATATGGAGGTTCTAGCGCTAGTTACAATACAGAATCGAGAACTATACTAGGACCATCTAGCGTTCCAAACATAAATAAAGGTACCGTTCCAAAGGAAATGAGCAAAGACGATATAAAACATATTGTAGATTCATTTTCAAAAGCTGCCTTAAGATGTAAAATAGCTGGATTTGATGGCGTTCAAATACATGGAGCTCATGGATATTTGCTAAGCCAATTTTTAGACCCACACCACAACAAGAGAACTGACGAGTACGGCGGCTCCATTGAAAACAGATCTAGAATCATCCTAGAGGTCTACAGAGCTGTCAGAAATAGCGTTAGCGACGACTATCATGTCGGAATTAAAATTAACAGCAGCGACAATAGAGACGGAGGCGCCACAATTAACGACTGCTTGTATACTACAAAAGAATTAGACAAATTGGGTATCGATTCTATTGAGGTAAGCGGTGGTGGATTTTACAACTTAAAAGGTGAATCATACTTTAAAGACGATGCGTCTAAAGTAGCTGCATCTGTAAATTGCCCTGTAATACTTGTAGGCGGTAACAGAACCGTAGACAACATGAATAATATATTAAACAATACAAATATTGAATACTTCTCAATGGCTAGACCACTTATACGAGAACCAGAACTAATCAATCTATATAAGGAAGATAACTCCTATAAACCAAAATGTATAAATTGTGGTAACTGTATGAACGTTGAGAAAACGTGTATATTCAATTAGAGAGGTGGAAATTTTTTGTCAGGATTAAAAAAGCTGGTGGTATTTTTAACTATAATTGTAGTAGCCTTCCCAGCTAGCATATATGGATACGTTTATTTTAAATTAAAAACAATACAAGATAATAGCATTAATATTGACTCATTAAACAGCAACGATTACAAGAGCGATAAGAGCATAACAAATATACTTTTACTTGGTACAGATGCAAGACCTGGAGAAGAAAAGTCTAGATCAGATGCTATGATGATACTTACTTTAGACAACAAAAACAAAAGTATAAAACTTACATCGCTTAATAGGGATACATTTGTGGACATCCCTGGTCATGGAGAGCAAAAACTTACCCATGCCTATGTGTACGGTGAAGCTGAGATGCTTATAGACACTATTGAGCAGAACTTTGAACTAGATATACAACACTACGCTACAGTAGATTTTAATTCATTTATAGATGTAATAGATGCTTTAGGAGGCGTAGAAGTAGAGGTTCAGAAGAGCGAAATTAGAGAATTAAATAAATTTATACCTGAAACTTACAAATGGTCCAAAAATAAGGATAAAGGATCGATCGAGTATATTCAAAACTCCGGAAAGCAAAAGCTCAACGGATACCAAGCTCTTTCTTTCTCGCGTATAAGAAAGAACGATAGTACAGCAGAAAGAGACAGAAGACAGAGGGATGTTATTCAAGCTTTAATAAATGAGGCTAAAGATCTTCCAAAGAGCAAGTACGCAGGAGTTGTAAACAGCCTCCTTCCATATGTTAAAACAAATATGAATCCAAACACTATAATATCGCTTGGAACACAGTTGATAGGTATCGGAAATCTCGATCTTAAATCACTTGAGTTCCCTATGAATATAGATAAAGGAAGAAAAATAGGTAATTCAGGATTTGTTATACCTTTTGACTCGGAAGATATCAATGTGCTCCATGACTTCATATTTAAAGACATCGAGTACAATGGCGGTGAATAGGTCTTCGGTTTAGTTTTTATATGAGATGGGATAGAAAGGAGGAATGGGGATATACTGACCATGTCAGACCAAAGTGCTGATCTGAAAATGGCGCAGTTCATCCCCATTCCTTTTTTCTTTCTCTCGATATATAGAACTTGATCTGTCGACGTTATTTCACTTAATTCATACTTTATTCATAATATACACCAAAATATTCTATTGAATAAATTCCCATACTTTATTATAATTAGGTGTACGATGTTAAAACCCACGAAAAATCAGAAAGAAGGGATATATATGTCAAAACTTAAGAAATTTGTTATCTTTTTGGCTATTCTTGTTGTAGCTTTCCCAGCTGGGGTATATGGATATTTTTATTATAAATTATCTTCTATTCACGATTCTAGCATTGGAAACTCTGCTTTGGATAACTTAGATTATAAGTATGAAGAGGGAATAACAAATATCTTATTGATGGGTACAGATGCGAGGCCAGATGAGGACAAGTCTAGATCAGATGCTATGATGATATTGACTATCGATGGTAAACACGGAAGTGTTAAACTAACATCTCTTGCACGTGATTCTTATGTGGATATACCAGGGCATGGCAATCAGAAATTGACACATGCTAATGTCTATGGAGGAGCTGATTTATTAATTGAGACTATCGAGCAAAACTTCGAGATAGATATCAATTACTACGCTACTGTAGACTTTGAATCATTTATGTATATAATAGATACTTTAGGTGGGGTTAAAGTCAATGTAGAAAAGGGATACATTAAAGAGTTAAATAAATTTATTCCAGAGACTTATGAATGGTACAAGGGTAAGAAAAAGACTAAGATCGAGTATATTAAGAAATCAGGCGAGCAAACTTTAAATGGATATCAAGCTCTATCTTTCACACGTATCAGACACAACGATACAGCTTTTGAAAGAGATAAAAGACAGAGAGAGGTTATGCAAAGTATACTAAACTCGGTTAAAGAACTTCCTATTACTAAATATCCTCAACTTATGAATGCTGTTTTACCATATGTTAAGACTAATATGAAACCTAATGAGATACTGGCTTTAGGAACAGAAGTGCTTAAAATAGGAGACTTCAATATTAAACAATTTGAATTCCCTATTGATGATGAAGTTCACAGTACAGGTGGTATTTATGGAAATGCTGGTTGGGTTTTAAGGTTTGAAGAAGATTCTATCAGTATCCTACACGATTTTATATTCGAGGATAAAGAATACAACCCAGATAATGAGTAACATTGTAATTAATTATTAATCACTGCAAATTAAAAGCACTTTGAAGATTTTATTTCTTCAAAGTGCTTCTTTAGTTGTAATAAAATTCTAATTTAACTGGTGTATTGCCGATTAAGCTTTTAAGCTATTAAGTTTAATAATCTAATTAAAGCAGTTTTATTAATTCCTCCACCTATTTCGTATACTAATTCAGATTTTTTAACATCTAAAACTGTACTTTGTGTAGCACTTATACTATTTCCAAGCAGTACTACTGGTGAATTAGTTTTTGCAGCTAGTGGTCCAGCTGTTAGTGCGTCTACTAACTGGTCGCTCTTGCTTACAAATACAGAGCTGTAAGTTTGCTCTGGATAAAACTTCTCTATTACTTTTGCATTTGTCTCTTGTCTATCGTTTCCTGCTATTCTGTTCTTAGATACGTCAGATGCAACTATTGAGTCTACTTTAGTTATTACCTTGTCAGAAATACTTGCTGTTCCTCCTATAAAGTAAGCATCTTTTACGTCCTTCTCTTTAATCCAATTGTATATTCCAGTGCTTATATCATCTTTTGAAGTTAATACTATCGGTTGTTTTTCTGCTCCAGCTTTTGAAGCTATAGATAGCGAATCCGCTTCCCCTGTTCCACTAGTTACATATACTTTGTTTATATCGTTCTTTTCTGCTACTTTTTCAGCAATTAATAGAGATGTGTCGTACCTATCTGATCCGCCAACTCTATCTATTGTTATATCAGATCCTAAACCTTTTATTGAATCTTCAACTGTTGATCCTATTGAGTTTTCTCCACCTATTAGTATTACATGTTTAGGGTTTAATCTCTTTAATTCATTTGTTGTTGTAGTACCTATTTTATCTTTTTCCACTAGTAGTGTTGGAGCTCCATCAGTAGTTGCAAGTGGCGTAGAAGTAATTCCATCTACTATTGAATACCCGTTTACCAAAACTACTGTATCTGATCCCTCTGCCCAACCTTTTTTACTTATTTCAACCGCTGTTTCGTATCTAGTATTTCCCTCTAGTTTTTCAACTTTCACATTTTCAGGTTCAACTTCAGGAGGTGTTACTTCCTTAGGGTATAGTTTCTTTAAATCATTTTGTATTGTTGCACTGTTAACTATATCTTTAGCTGAGAAATACATACTTCCCTTTATTTCAGGATATTTTCTATTTAATTCTACTTGTTCAACAATTTCTTTAGCTACATTTTGTCCACCGTAACTACTTTGTCCTTGTTTATATATTCCTTGTCCTATATATAAATCTACATTGGTACCTTTAACTTCATTTGCCCACCATGCTACAAGCTTTGAATAGTCAGCAGCTTTTAAACCTATTGGCCAATAAAGTTGTGGCACTACATAATCTACAAGACCTTGTTTTATCCATGCTCTAGTATCTGCATATGTACCTACATAACTTTCATTTCCGCTAGTATCTGAACCTGTAGGCTCTGAAGCCGATTTATTTCTCCATATACCTGCTGGGCTGACACCAAATACCACATTTGGTTTAGAAGCTTTTACAGCAGCCTTTACTTGTCTTAAAAGATCATTTACATTTTCTCTTCTCCAATTATCTTTGTTTGCACCATTTCCATACTTAGCGTATGCGTCATCATCATTAAAGCTAGTACCTGGATAGAAGTAATCGTCAAAGTGAACTCCGTCTATATCGTAATTGTTTACAACTTCCATAACGCTATCTACTATATACTTCTTAACTTCAGGTAATCCCGGGTTATAGTAGTACTTATTGCCATGTTTTACTACCCAACCTGGATTTTTAATTGCTGGATGGTTTACAGGAAGCTTACTTAAGCTCTCATCAGCCATTGTAACTCTGTAAGGGTTAAACCATGCGTGAAACTCCATCCCCCTCTTGTGAGCCTCTTCTATCAAGAATGGCAGTGGATCATATCCAGGATCTTTACCTTGTACACCTGTTAAGTATTCAGACCAAGTATTTATTTTTGATTTGTATATTGTGTCTGACTTAGGTCTTACTTGAACTACTACAGTATTTATTCCTGTACTTTGTAATTTATTTAGTAAATTTATGTACTCTTGTTTTTGTTTTGCTTCGTTGTTCTTAGTCGATGGCCAGTCTATATTGTACACAGTTGATATCCATGCAGCTCTCATCTCTTTATTGCTTTTAGTCTGAGCAGATGCACTTGCACCAGTGAATGTGAATACCATTATAAAGGCCAGAAATATTGAACCTATTTTCTTCATATCATTTCCCCCTGTTTCTCTTTTGTAATTATTTTGTTACTTGCTTTGTTGCCTATTTATTACACGTACTTATTTAGTATAACGAAGTTCTATATTATATGTCAATTAATGACATTAATATTAAATTTTACAATTATTGTTAATAAAAGTGTTGTCGTATAGACCATCTTAAAAATAAAGTAAAACAGCAAAGAAAATTATGTCCTCTGCTGTTTTACTTAGAAGGTATATATTAAATTTAAAAGACTGACAAGGTTAAATCGTCTATTCTTTTACTTTTATCGTCTCTGGATTTTTTGTTACTATTTTGTTACTTTTTAATTCATAAATACGATTTTATACTATATTCCAAAATATTACAACCCTTTTTTGTAATATTTTTGTAACTTTACATAATTTTCCCGTAATATCTTTGTTCCTTTTAATTTCTTTGCTTATTTCGATTTCTTATTTATATGAGTTAAACTTTCATTATTTCTTATATACTGATCCAACTAGCATATAAAAGAAGAAACTATTAAATCAATATTTAGATCTTCTTTAAAAATAAGTAAAACAGCAGAGGAAATTATTTCCTCTGCTGTTTTACATAAAAGGTATATATTAAATTTAAAAAGATTGACTAGGTTAAATAGTCTATTCTTTTTGCTGGTTTAGTGAGTTTAATTTACTACTCTTGTATTATACGTCTTGCCGTTATAAATCTATTTGAATAACTTCCTGTATCCATTTTTGTAACTTTTACTACATCTCCGGTTTGTGGTGAATGTATAAATTTTTGATCTCCTACATACATACCAACATGTGTTATGCTTCCACCTGATCCAAAGAATACTAAATCTCCTTCTTTAAGGTTATTTCTCTCAACTTTAGTACCAGCTGTAGCCTGATCTCTAGATACTCTTGGAAGAGTTACACTAGCTGCATTTTTGTAAGCGTAAGTTGTAAATCCTGAACAATCAAATGAGTCAGGACCAGTAGCTCCCCATTTGTACGGTTTACCTTGTTGCTTATAAGCTAAATCGAGAACTTTCTTTACTTTAGAGTTTTGTTCATTATTAGCAGCAACTAAATTTTTATTAAGCAGAACGCTACTTTCAATTGTCTGAGATACCATTGATTGAGAATCTGCTTCAACCGCATTAGCAACTACTTGACCTTCTAAAAGTGCAAAAGCCGCTATTAGTACTCCTGCTAATATTTTTTTGAACCTTATATTTCTTATTTCCATCATATCTTTGCCCCCATATATTAAAAGTAATCATTCTGTTACTTTTTATGACCTTGTAATTTTTTGTTACTATTTTGTTACTTTTCTAATTCATAAATATGATTCTATACTATATCCAAAAAAATTACAACCCTTTTTTGTAATATTTTTGTAACTTTTCTTATTTTTTCTGTAATATCTTTGTTTCTTTTGATATCCCATCATATATTTTGACTACTTTTTATACAAGGCAGGCTTTTTAATTATTTATAATCCAATACATTTGGAATATAAAATATGAAACTATAAATGAATATAATTAGACAATAAAAAACAGTAGAGATAAATATCTCTACTGTATATAATTTAAGTTGTTTTTAACTATGTATTTGTAATTATCATATTATTGTAGTTTTTTAATCTTATTGTTTATTAGTTTAGTACTCGCTTATTAGTTTTGTACTATACGTCTTGCTGTTATAAATCTCTTAGAGTAGCTTCCAGTATCCATTTTGCTAACTTTTACTACATCTCCTGTTTGTGGTGAATGTATGAATTTTTGATCTCCTACATACATACCAACGTGAGTTATACTTTTACCTGAACCGAAGAATACTAGATCTCCTGGTTGTAAACTAGCTCTGTTTACATAAGTTCCAACTGTAGCTTGGCTTCTTGATACTCTTGGTATAGTTATTCCAGCACCGTTTTTATAAACGTAAGAAGTGAATCCTGAACAATCAAATGAGTTAGGTCCAGTAGCTCCCCATCTATATGGTTTACCTTGTTGTTGATAAGCAAGCTTTAATATACTCTCTACTTTGTCACTGTTTCCTTTGTTTGGTGTTCCACCTTTTATAGTTAAGTATCTTCCGTTTACCCAACCTTTTACATTATCAACAGTTTTTATTTGTACCCATCCATTGTAGTGCATATCTAAAACGTCTACTTTATCTCCAGTGTTTATTCTTCCTACAACTCTCCCGCTTACGCCAGCTGAGCTTCTCATATTTAAAAAGTCACATTCATTTACTATTGCAGTTGGCTCTGTACTATCTGTAGTTTCTGCTGCACTAGCTTGAATTGCCATTCCTTCCATCAGTACGAATCCTGATATCAATACCATAGCGATTGTCTTTTTGAATATGTTTCTTTTACTCTTAGTTATCATAGTTAAAATTTCCCCCATATCTATTATTTACAAATTTGTTACTTTCTCAAAACAACTAATTAATATACTAACCTATGTGGAAAAAATTTGCAACCCTTTTTGTAACATTTTTGTAATTTTTCCTATTTTTAGTAATAAATGTTTCTATTTTTAGTCCTTTTTTTAATAAATACAAACGAAATTGTAACTAATGTAACTAATCATCAATTTTTGTTATAGCTATCTCCCTCTCATTTGCCTTCTCAGCGGTTGTATAGGTAGTAACCAATGTTTTCATCAATGATTCTATTTTATCGGTCTCCTCGTCCTCTGTAACCATTTGTAACTCTTTTAATATTTTATCGATTTTTTCTCTATTTATATTAATCGGTTTACCTATAAATATTTTTTTATGTCTCGTCTCTAAAAGACCTTCTTCCGACATAAGTAGTTCTTCGTAAAGTTTTTCTCCTGGTCTAAGTCCAGTAAATTTTATCTTAATGTCTACTCCCGGCTCCAACCCGCTAAATTTAATCAAGTTATTTGCAAGATCTAAAATCTTTACAGGCTCGCCCATATCAAGTACAAATATCTCTCCGCCTTTAGCCATAGCTCCTGCTTGAATAACTAGCCCAACAGCTTCTGGGATCGTCATAAAGTACCTGATTATCATAGGATGAGTTACTGTCACTGGTCCTCCGTCTTCTATTTGCTTCTTGAACAGTGGAATTACACTTCCATTGCTTCCTAATACATTTCCAAATCTTACGGCTACAAATTCTGTTTTACTCTCTTCATTCATAGTCTGTATAATCATTTCAGCAGCTCTTTTAGTAGCTCCCATTATATTTGTAGGGTTAACAGCTTTATCCGTAGATATAAGTACAAATCTCTCTACATTGTACTTAGATGCAACTTTAGCTGTATTTAATGTTCCAAATATATTGTTTTTTATAGCTTCACTCGGGCTAAATTCCATAAGTGGCACGTGTTTATGCGCAGCTGCATGGAATACTATCTCAGGTCTATACATATCGAATATTTCATCTAATCTTTTCTTCTCTCTAATCGAAGCTATTACAACTACCAGATCAAGCTTGTCCCCATACTTTCTAATAAGCTCCTGTTGTATTGCGTAAGCATTGTTCTCGTAGTTGTCTAGGATTATTAATCTATTTGGGTTGAAGCTTGCAATTTGCCTGCAAAGCTCTGAACCAATCGATCCGCCTCCTCCTGTAACTATTACATTTTTACCTGCTATATAGTTACTTATATCTTTATAATCAACTTCTATCGGTTCTCTACCCAATAAATCTTCAATTCTTACATCTCTAATCTGCTTAATATTTACTTTTCCGTCGATGATCTCGTAGATTCCTGGTATTGTTTTTATTTTGCTATTTGTATTTTTACAGATATCTATAATATCCTTCTTTTTTTGATTATTTATATTCGCTATCGAGAAAATAATCTCATTTACTTCGTACTTGTCGACAATTTCAGGAATTTCATCAGAAGTGCCAACAATCTTCACATTGTGAATCACTCTTCCTCTTTTATTTGGATCATCGTCTATTATGGCAACAGGTGATTTTCTGAGTCTGGGATTTCTATTTAATTCCTGAACTACCATCTCACCAGCATTCCCTGCACCTATTATAAGTACATTTGAAATTCCCTCCTGCATAGAAGTCCTGTTAATAATGATTTTTATAGCCCTGTATGTTATTCTGTATCCAAGTGTAAACATTATTATAGATATCGTATTTAAAATATAAAATAATACAGAATAATTGTAGCCAATAACTTTGTGTACAATAACCACTGGTATTAAGTATGCAAATGTTGCAGCAAAAATTGATATTATTCCCTCTTCACCCGCATATCTCCAAAGTGTGCTGTAACACCTAAATATAATAAACGTAATAATATGAAGGATGATATACACTATTAATGGAATAAAGTTTCCTTTTATATAAAAGCCCGTTGATGTAGTTGTAAGATTTAAAGACAACTCAAATGCTACTAATATACATATTGCATCTAATACAACCAACATCATATGTCTAAATGAATGCCTTTTTAACAACTTTGCTAAAAAACTATCTCTGCTCAGTCTAAACCTTCTTTCCATGTCTGCACGACCTCCTTTACATCTATATTATGCCTCTAAGCTCTTAGTTCTATATCTAAAATTCTTAGTTCTATATCTAAAATAAAAATTAATCTCTCGATTATAAATCTTTTATACAACAATAAAAGCTACACTAATTATAGCATAGCTTATAAATTACTTTATTATTTTTCGTTATTATTTTTATCTAAAATATCTTCATATATCTTTCCAATATCGGTAAAGTTAGAATTAACCTCGTAATTTTCCCCGACAAAAACTCTGCCAGCCTTGCCCATGTTAAATCTAAGTTCATCATCTTCCATTATCTTTATAATAGCATTTTTTAAACCTTCAGGATCCTTTGGCTCGACTATTAGACCTGTCTTACCATTATCTAATGACTCTGGATGACCTCCTACATTTGTAACTACAACTGGCACTTCACACGCCTCAGACTCGATTGCTGCAACCCCAAAACCTTCTCTAAGTGATGGAAATACAGAAACATCGAATGAATTAAAAGTCTTCGCTACATCTTCAGGAGATATTCTTCCTAAAAATTCAACATCCTCTTCCACTCCAAGCTCTTTAGCTAGAGTTTCTAAGTTTTCTCTTTGAGTTCCAGATCCGCCTATTTTTAAAGTTATCTTTTTGTCTCTATATTCATCTTTAATTGCTTTAAATGCTCTAATAAGATACTCTATCCCGTATTTTTTTTCTAAACTTTTTATAATTCCAATTGTGAAACCTTCACTTTTTTCAACTTCAATAGGTTTAAATCTATCCATATCAACTCCAAAAAAAGTTACATCCACATGTTTTTTTGTATATTTATTAGCTTCTTTAGCCATATCTCTACTATTTGAAAAAATATAATCAGCTTTTCTAAAGTTGTGCTTAATTATCTGTTTTTGTAAAAAACCGTTATTAGGGAAGTCGTAAACATCAGTCCCCCATACCGATACTACAAATGGGTGGTATCCAACTAAACTTCCAATAAAACCATAGCTACTTGCGTATTGTGCATGCAAAATATCCGGCTTTATTTGATTTACAAGTTTTTTTACTTCTTTTATATAGCTTAAATAACCAGTTTTTTTAAATACACTTTCATTTTTCACTTCTTCAACATTAGAACCTAGATCGTGTATATCTACACCATCCATATATCCTCCATTTAAAGAAATAACATGTATCTTGTATCCTCTGTCTTTAAAAAAACTACAATACTTTAGAGTATGAGGATTTGATCCATCAGCCAAATAACAAATAGTTTTCATAATTACTACCTTCCTATAGAATAATATTCTATCTCCGCTTTTTTCATATCATCTAGATTGTAACAATTCCTACCATCTAAAACTAAAGGTCTCTTCATAAGCTCCTTGAATTTATTGATATCGTAATTTACTACTTCTTTCCACTCCGTCATAATAAAGCATACCTCTGCATCTTTTAAAGCTTCATCTATATATGTAGAGTAATTTATTGAATCTCCAAAAATTTTCTTTGAATTCTCAATGCCAGCAGGATCATATGCTGTAACATCAGCTCCTCTTTCAAGTAAATATTGTATATTTACTATAGATGGAGCTTCTCTTATGTCATCAGTGTCAGGTTTATAAGTAAGCCCCAAAACTGCTACCTTTATACCTCTAAAGTCATCTACTAATTTGCGAGCCTTTTTAACAAGCTTTAGCTTTTGATTTTCATTTACTTCTATAGCCGACTTAACTGTTTTTAATTCGTAACCATTGTGTTCAGCTAACCAATGAAGTGCTTTTGTATCTTTTGGGAAACATGAGCCCCCAAATCCGATTCCTGATTTTAAAAACTTGCTCCCTATTCTATCGTCATAACTCATACCTAGAGCAACATCTTCAATATTTGCACCTACTATTTCACATAAGTTCGCTATATCATTCATAAAAGATATTTTAAGAGCTAAAAAGTCGTTTGACGCGTACTTTATCATCTCTGCACTGTTTTTATTAGTAATTACAATAGGCTGATTAAATCTTTTATATATACTTTCTAAAGTTTCTCTAGCCCAGTCACTCTCAACTCCAAGCACAATTCTCGAACCTTTAAGCATATCTCTTACCGCTGTCCCCTGTGATAAAAATTCTGGATTAGATGCCAATTCTACTTTGACATTTTTATTTTTTAAATTCTTTTTAATATATTCTTCAATGTCTTCGTTTGTTCCCATTGGCACAGTAGATTTTATTACTACAAGAATATCATTTGTAACTGTTTGTGCAATCTGATTTGCAACTGTCTTGATGTAATCTAGATTTGGGGAACCATCACTACGCTCTGGTGTACCGACAGCAATTATTATCACATCTGCATCAATATACGCACTCTTGTAATCAGTAGTGTAGTCGATTCTTCCAGCTTCGTAGTTTTTAACCATAAGCTCTTCCAAATCTTTTTCGTATATTGGAGAAATTCCCTTCTTCATATTATCTATTTTTTGCTCGTTAACATCTACGCAGACAACATTTTCATTGCCGACTTCAGCTAAACACACCCCTGTAACTAATCCAACATATCCAGTTCCAGCAATAGCTATTTTCATTGTGCTTTCCTCCAACTTCTTAAAACTTAACCTGTCTTCTTTAACTAGCTTTTATTTATTTTTAACGATTCTTTATTTATATAATTTTACTCTTCATTATCCACTTTATTCAAACTCTCTTTTTGATTGCATTGTACACATAAAAACAGAATACATACATGCTTTTAGGCAAGCTTAAGTTTTCTATATTTCGATAAGTGTTCCAAGTTCTCTTAAGAGCTTTGATTTTGTTACTCGATATAGAATTTCCTACCAACCTATAATAAACTAAATCTTCGTAAATTCCATAAGCGTATTTTTCTTTCTTTAGAAGTTGTAGCCAAGTTGCCGTATCTTGACCCCTTCTAACTAGAGGCATTTCAAAATCACCCAATATCTTTCTATCTATAACTACAGTAGAACATCCAATAATTGTGTTTTTTAATAATCCCTCATAATCTATTTTCTCTGGTGACCTCGCCACCTTGTTTGTTTTTGTACCATCTTCTTTCATATATCTATACGATGTAAATGTAAATCCAATGTTTTCTTTAAGCATAAGCCCAACCTGTTTTTCTAGCTTTCTGCTATCCCACAGATCGTCGCTATCTACAAACGCTACAAATCTTCCCTCAGCACTTCTAAGGCCTTTGTTTCTAGAAATTGCAGCTCCTGAGTTTCTCATAAGCTTAGTATACTTAATTCTCGAATCATGCTCCTGATATTTCCTTATTATCTCGCTTGAACTATCGGTGGAACAATCATCTATCAATAAAAGCTGCCAATTTTTGTACGTTTGGTTTTGGATTGACTCTATCGTCTCTGATAAAAACTCCTCTGAATTATATACAGGAGTAATTATCGATACTAAAGGTTCATTCATAATTTTCTCTCCTTATATAGCAACTGGCGTAACTATAACCATAAAACTATTCCCACACTTGTTTTCTTTGACCCCAATACTTGTAGAATCCGAGAGGAAACATTATTATATACATAAATTTATTAAAAAACCCGTTTATCTCTTTAAAATGATTGCTTCCAGAAAGCAATGAATATCTCGCCAAGTTTATGTAGTTCTTAATCCACATATACGGATATTTATTTATCGGGTATGTATTTTGATTCGTAAGTATTAAAAACTCCAAAGCTCTACCTTTTAAAGATTTTTTCCTAAACATGTTTTTTGTAAGTCCATCTTCTAGATAATCGCTTTTTCTCAAAATTTTATTAACACACTTAATCTTGTAGTATTTAGACATTTCAAACCAAACGACGCTTTCTGGTAAGAAATTTATACCTTCTCTTTCAGGAAACGGAAACTCTTTAAGTATATTTGTAACAAATATAATTGTCTTGTCTCCTTCTACTCCATATTTGAAGAAAATATCTGCAAATGGACATTCTTTAACATCTTCTGGCATCTTAGATCCTATGACCTCTCCATCTGGATAAGCACATAAGCCAATGACTCCGTTAAATCCGCTTTTGTCTTCTATTGAATCCCATTCATCCCTTACTATTTCAAGTGCATCATTTACAATCTCGTCATCACTATCCAGTACAAAAGTCAATTCTCCTTTTGCATGTTTCATTGCAGCATTGATTGCAGAGTGTTTTCCACCATTTTCTTTATATACATAATTAATATTTAATTTATCTTCTGAAATAAATTTTTCAACTAATTCCTTTGTATTATCCTCACTGCCATCATCTATTATTAGCCACTCAAACATATCAATAGGCAATGTTTGCGACTTCAAACCATTATATACATTTTCAAGCAAATACGCTCTATTGTATGTTGCAGTAAATACAGTGATTTTATATTTACACATTTATTAGGCCTTCCTCTCTTGCTAACTTTTTCTTA
This sequence comes from Metaclostridioides mangenotii, assembly GCF_017873185.1. Lineage (GTDB taxonomy): Bacteria > Bacillota > Clostridia > Peptostreptococcales > Peptostreptococcaceae > Metaclostridioides > Metaclostridioides mangenotii. The sequence goes on along the minus strand of NZ_JAGGJX010000002.1, from coordinate 465,432 downwards.
TACCGTTTATTCCGTAATATATGAAATAGTATATAGCTACTGGTAGAGGTATCTTTTCTACATTTCTATATATATTCCACGTCCATTTTGCCGCTTTTATCTTATTTCCACTAAGTGAAGTACTCGACTTTCTATACTTAGCCAATACTTCATCAATCCCATGTGCTATATATCCTTTTTTAAGTATAGATAGCCATAAAACATAATCCTCATGTGGTACACCACTCATTCTTATATCAAAATCTAACTTTGTCTTATTAATTACAACAGTAAGACATCCCATAACATTACCTTTTAACAACTTTTTGTAATCCACTGACTTAGGCACTCTTATTGATTTGTTTAACCTGCTGGTGTTTTCATCCATAAGTTCATAAGCAGTAAAAGTTATCACTGAGTCATTTTGATTCATAAAAGCAATTTGCTTTTCAAGCTTACTGCTTTCCCACTGATCATCGCTATCGAGAAAAGCTATAAACTGACCAGCTGCGTTTTCTAAAGCCACATTTCTAGCGTGTGAAACTCCTTGGTTAGACTCAGTTCTTATATACTTGATCCTATCTTCATCCTGCATATAAGACTTCACAATATTAGGGCAATTGTCTGTTGAACAATCGTCGATAATTAACATTTCCCACTCTTGATATGTTTGGCTTATTACTGAATTTATAGTTCCTTCTATAAATTTTTCAGAATTATACATGGGAGTAATTATAGATACTAATTTGTTATTCATATTACCTTCCTCACCATTTTTCAAATTATTTGTTTAACTTACTCAATATGCAATCGTATATTCTTTCGCAATTTTGGTTGTCATTGTATTTGAAAAACTTGTCTCTCTCATTTTTTTGATTGTCCATAACATGAAAATCATTATTAATGATTTCGATAAGTTTATCTACAGCTTCACTACTATTATACGACAAATATCCAAACATTTCACTTCTTAAATCTATATACGAATCTACCTTATCAATATACTCGTCTACATCAAACTGATAAAAGAGTATTGGTCTGTTCATATATAAAAAGTCAATCGCAACACTTGAGTAATCGGTTATATTTGCAGCAGAGGATCTTATCTCATCTGCCAAGGTAACACCTTTATCTAAAAATACTATTCTCTTCCCTGTTATATTTTCTTTTATGTCATCTATAAACTCGTGCATAAGATGGTGTAAATAAAATTTTATATTTACATCTTTTTCATCTAATACTAAATTTAATCTTTCATCATTTAAAAGTTCCATTATATTTTTAAAATAACATGTATCTATAAATTTACCCGAATTAAACTTTATCCAATCACGCCAAGTAGGACTATATAGAATATCCCTAGTTTTAGGGGACTCATCTGTTGGAAGGTTATCATACCTAGCATTTCCTACTATACACACAGACTCTTCACTCATTCCCCACTCACCTGACATAACATCTTTTTCAAACTCCGAACTTGCAGTAGAAATATCGTAGCTCTTAAGAAGATTATCAATAACACCTTTAAATCTAGAGTCCATAGCCTTTCTCTTTTTAAAGCTAATTGTCCCATGATTTAAGTATACTTTCACTACCTTATCGTGGAACCTCTTGAGTACAGGCACTACAAAATTGTATGGAGCAATATCAGCAGATGGAGAGTGAGAAAATACAATTACCTTAGAATTGTAATAGTATAGGTAGTTTTCGACACTTCCCTTTATTAATTTTTTACCAGGTATCCTGTCTTTAACAGTGCTGTCTTTACATACAATCCAATAAACTTCTACATCTTTATGGCTTTCTAGTAGATACTCATAAAAAAACTTCGAGTTATCATTGTATATATCACCCGAATGTCCGCCAATAAGCCATATATTTCGATTCTTAAATTTATTTTTATTAAATGGGTAAATTATAAAGGCAACAATCATATTTACCAAAAATCTCACTTTTTCCATAAACACCATCCTCATTATAACTTATATTGTCTAAATCCACTTATTCTACCTTTAATAGTTGCACTGTGGTAATCTCTATTCGAACTAAGAATAAGACCGCCTATATTTCTAGTAAGCTTAGACAGCATAACTTTAATAAATTTACTATTTTTTCTATAAACAATTTCCTTTTTACAAAGAGCGCCAAAACCTCTTCCGTAATTGTAATCTCTATTATACTTCTCTTTAGACTTAGAGTGCTTTTTAGCTGGATGGTAAACTATATTATCTCCAAAGTATCTTCCTCTAAATCCTCTATTAAGTAGATCAAGTATGTAATCGATCTCTTCTCCTGATCCAAATTCTCCACCTACACCTAATTTTTCATCGAATAGCGTGTAGTTCTTATCTTCGAAATTCACAAAAAAAGTTATAGACGTAATAGTATCTAGCACATTTGTACTAGTTATATGACATACTCCATCTTCCATCTTCTTAAATGAATCAATTTTATTTCTATCCATAGTCTTGCAACTAAAAATTTTATATTCTTTATTTTTTTCAAAAAAACTTACAACTGTTTCAAGTATATTGCTTTCATATTCACAGTCATCATCAGGAAAAGCTATAATTTGTCCAGCTGCATTTTCGATACCGACGTTTCTATTATAGCTAAGGCCTTTTTTATCGCTTTTTATATATTTTACATCTATTTTATCTGCATAATTTTCTAAAATAGCTTTTACTCTATCACATTCATTTTGATCTACTACTATAAGTTCAAAATTTTTATAAGTCTGGCTAACCAAGCTCTTCATAAGCAGATCTATTTCATCAAACCTATTTAAAGTAGGCATTATTAATGATATAAACATTTTTTCCTCCTCTACAATATCCAAAATAGATTGTTCCAACAAAATTGATCGATTTATTGGGTGCAACTACATTATACTTCGTACCATGAATTGGCATAATGCGAACCCAATAAATCGATCAATTTTATAGCAACCTAACTATCGTCTTTTTAACATTTCTTTAAATGTAAATTTTCCGTTATCATTATTTATTACATATTTAATAAGAAGTATTATCGTAAAGTTGTAACCAACTTCAAGAAGTATATTCTCCGCAAAAGCGTATATTAAGAAAATCATAACTACTGCTATGTATTTCTTCTGACCATTTTCTATAAATATACTTAAACCTCTGTAAATCAGGAATAAGAAAAATACTAATGTAACTATACCTAATAAGGCAAGTATATATATATATGAACTATCCAATGGATGTGCTACTGTAACCATTTCATCGTACTTGTTACCAAATAGTGTAAACATCGAACCAAATTCAACTAAGTAAGCGTGCCAATGAAGTGGTCTAGAAGCTAGAATTTTATTAAATATAGTAAAATTTGATAGAACAGTTCCAACAACTATAGATAAAAGTAAAAACAGTACTGGAAGTATCTTTATTCCAAACGAAATGATCGGATACTTTTTCAAATCTACTGCTCTAAGTATATCTACAAATATCAGCGCACCAATAATTGTAAGTGCTCCTGTTCTACTCATTGTCTGTAAATATATATATACAGTCATAACTATAAGTAATATTCTATCATATTTATTATAGTTATCAAATCTCAAGAAGATGTATGCTGCATATATAGGTAGCGAAAATAAGAATACTGAATTTGGATTACCAAATCCAAAAGTCTCTCTTATTACATAAGCTCCTCGAACAAGTCTATAGTGAGACTCTTCAACTTGAGTTACAAAAGGCAAGAAGTTTGACATCGTCATACATACTATTATAAATGCTAAACTTATAAGGAAATAACTCTTAACAACGTATTTATCTTCTATATCTCTAATGCTAATAGCTAAAAGTATTAGAACTAGAATCGAACCTTCTCTTGTAAACACATATAAAGCGCATGATATTAAAAATAATATCACTTCTGTCTTATTATGGTCTTTTCTTATAATAAACTGAATAAATAACAGAATTATCGATCCATAAAATAGAATTGGTACAATTTTTAAAGCAGCTGAATCTGCCTTAAGAATTGTAATCATATACTTTCTTAAAAGTATTATGAATAGAGTTAAAGTATAAAGCCCCTTATTTATTATTAAGTTTTGATTATTTTGTAAACTGTTTGCTCTCACTAAAATCTCTCCTCTTACATATATTCATGTCTATTATTTTCTTTTAATTGATTTACAATCTCTTTGACATCTTGAGCTTTATCTTTTCTACAAACCATAACTGCATCATTTGTAGAAACTACTATTAAATCGTTTATCCCGATTGTGGTTATAAGCTTATCATCAGAATAAATTATAGAATTGCAAGTATTTATAGTGATGTTATCTCCTCTTTTGATATTGCCTTCTTCATCAGTAGGGTATATTGCCCCAAGTGAATCCCAAGAACCAACATCACTCCATCCAAAATCTCCAGGAACCACTGCAACATCATTGCTTCTTTCCATAATACCATAATCTATAGAAATTGATGGTATTGTAGGATAAATTTCTTTAATTTTTTTTGATTCTTCTTCTGTTCCTATATACTGAGATATCTCTTCAAGCTTTTCGTAAACTTTCGGAAGGTATCTTTTGAAATCTTCAAGTATTTTAGATACTCTCCATACGAACATGCCGCTATTCCAAACGTATTTTTTTGAATCAACATATTCTTTAGCTTTCTCAAAATTTGGCTTTTCTACAAATTCACATACTTCAAAAGCTCCATCCCCGATTTTAATTTCTCTATTGAAGTTTATATATCCGTATCCAGTTGATGGAAAAGTAGGTTTTATTCCTATTGTAACTAATTTATCGTTATTTTCAGCTACATTTATAGCTTTAATAAGTATTCTATTGAATTCTTCCTCATCCTTAATATAGTGATCTGCGGGATAAACACACATAACACCATCGCCGTATTTCTTCATTATATTAAATGCTGCAAAACCAACTGCTGCTGCAGTGTTTCTAGCTGAAGGCTCAAGTAAAATATTATCATACACACATTTGTTTTTAACTATATCTTTTAAAGCACCCACTTGTCTATCATTAGTAACTATAAATAAATTCTTCTTTGGCGCTAAAGTCTCTATTCTATTAATAGTTTCATTGATAAGGGCATCTTGTCCACTTAAATTGATAAGTTGTTTAGGTACTTCTTGTCTACTAAGTGGCCAAAATCTAGTTCCGCCACCACCAGCCATTATGACATTGTATATCTTCATCTACATTCTCTCCTCATCACTATATAGCATTCACTATATTAAGCACATCTTCAACTAATTTATTTAGCTTGTCGTCTGTCTTTGTTTCACTTTCTGAGTTTACTCCAAAATAGAACTTGATCTTTGGCTCGGTCCCAGAAGGTCTAATTGCTACCCAAGATCCATCTTCTAATATGTATTTTAACACATTAGATTTAGGAAGGTCGTCAATTCCTTTGTTGTAGTCATTTGATTTTTCCACTTTTATATTTGATAAAGTTTCTATATTTGAATTTCTAAAGTACTCCATAATTTCTTTTATCTTTTCAACACCCTCGATACCTTTAAGTGTAAAAGATTTTAGATCTTCTTTATAGTAACCGAATTTATTGTATGTATCAATTAAAGCATCGTACAAACTCATGCCTTTAGATAAATAATAGGCAGTCATTTCACATATCATCATAGATGCAACTACTGCATCTTTATCCCTTGCATGTGTTCCAATAAGATATCCATAGCTCTCTTCATATCCCATTATAAATGTTCTATTTCTATCTGCTTCAAATTCATTTATTTTTTCACCTATAAATTTAAATCCTGTAAGAGTATTTAAACAGTCAACCCCATAGCTATTTGCTATCTTAGCACCTAATTCTGAAGTTACGATAGTTTTTATTATTGTAGGATTATTTGTAGGAAGTTTGTTTTCTTCTACTAGCCCTTCTATTATATACCTAACTAGAAGCGATCCTGTTTGATTTCCATTTAATACAATATACTCTCCGCTCAAATCCTTTACTACAACACCAACTCTATCACAGTCGGGATCTGTTCCAATAATTAAATCAGCTCCATCTCTTTTAGCCATATCTATAGCTATATCAAATGCAGATCTTTCCTCTGGGTTTGGATATTTTACTGTAGAAAAACTTGGGTCTGGAAGCTCTTGCTCTTTTACAACAGAAACATTTTTAAATCCAACCTCTTTAAGTATCTCTCTTACCGGAATGTTTCCTGTACCGTGAATCGGTGTATATATAACTTTCAGATTTTCACTGTATTTGTCTATTATATCTTGTCTTAAAACTTGTTTTTTAACTGCATCTAAAAAAGCTTTATCAATATTCTCTTTAAGTACTATTATTGACCCATTTTCTAATGAAGCACGAAAATCTACAGTGCGAATTTCACTGTAGTCTTTTATTTTATCAACTTCTGATATTATTTCATTTGCTACATCAAGACAAACTTGTCCCCCATTACTATCGTACACTTTGTATCCATTGTACTCTTTTGGGTTGTGACTAGCTGTTATAACTATTCCCATAATGCAGTTTAACTCTCTTACAGAAAAAGATAGCTGTGGTGTAGATCTTAAATCGTCAAATAAATACGCCTTTACTCCGTAGGCTGCTAAAGTAGTAGCAACCTCAATAGAAAACTCCTTTGACATAAATCTACAGTCGTGAGCAATCACAACTCCCATCTCTTTTCCTCTGTCACCTGCAGTCTTGAGGATATAGTTAAGCACGCCAAGAGTGGCACGTCTAACAGTGTATATATTCATTCTGTTAGTACCTGCACCTACTACACCTCTTAGACCTCCTGTTCCAAACTCAAGGTCTTTATAAAATCTATCTTCAATTTCTTTATCGTCGCTTTTAATAGCAACTAACTCTTCTTTAGTATCTATATCGATAAAAGGAGAATTGATCCACTCCTCATATTTAGCTCTGTAGTTCATCATATCATCCTTTCAAATTATCTTTTAATCAGCTTGTCTTTACCTTTTTTAACCATATCAAAAACTAAGTCAACTTCTTCAACTTTCATAAGTGTAATCATTATCAAGTATAATATTGCTCCACTTATTGCAGCTGCAGAAACAGATAATATCTCATTTACTAATCCTCCACCGAGAATTACACCCAGTTCTTTGTATATAAACCAAGCTACTACCCCCATAACAGCTGAAGCTACAAGACTCTTTAGTCCAGTCTTTACTATCTTCATTCCACCAAAGTGACCTTTCTTTCTCCTTAAAGAAAAGAATAAAAGGCTCGCTGTAATTATTGATGAAATACTAGTAGAAAGTGCTAGTCCAGCATGTCCTAAAGGTTTAATCAATATTAGGTTTAGTACTATATTTATAGTAAGTGCAATACTGCTATTGATCATCGGAGTCTTTGTATCGGTCATAGAATAAAATACTCTGTAGAGCACATCCCTAATACCACAAGCTAAAAGCCCCAACGAGAACAATTGTAGAGCTATAGTAGTAAGCTCAGTTGATGTAGCATCAAACTTACCTCTTTCAAATAATATTCTAACTATTGGCTCTGCCAAAATAATAAATCCAACAGATATCGGCAACACCACTAAAATAACACAGTTAGAAGACTTCACTATAGTACTTATAAATCCTTCTTGGTTATCATCATTAGTTAGTTTAGCCAGTTTTGGATAAATAACAGTTATAATCGAAGTAACAAATAGCGCTAAAACAAAGTCATTTAATTTACTTGCATAGTTTAAAGCTGCTAGTCTACCATCGCTTAAAGTTGTGGCAAGAAGTCTATCGACGTAAGTATTTATCTGTCCAATAGAAACACCGAGTAACATAGGCATTACTAAAATACCAAGTTTTTTAATCGATTCATCTTTTACATTTATATATGCCTGATACTTGTAGGACTTTTTCTTAGCAAATGGAATTTGAAAAATCAGCTGACTCGCCATCGCAATAAGAGCTCCTATAGGCAAAATGTATATCTTTTGAGTAACACCACTTATTATTATAGCTGAGATTAGTATAATATTGTAAGGTAAACCTATCAAACTCGGAACGGTAAAACTATCATTTACTTGTAAATACGATCCGATTACCTTACTTCCACTTATGAAAAGTACTCCTGATATCATAATTTTTGTGAAAGTCACTGCCGCTTGGAACTTTTCTGGATTTCCTGCAAACCCTGCAGCAAACACTGTTACAAACTGCTCTGTAAATACAAGTCCTAGTATAGCTATTATAATAGCTAAAACATAGCATAGGTTTAGCACGTTGTTTGTAAACTTCAAAGCTCTTTCTTGACCGTGTTTCTCTCTAGTTTCAACGTACAATGGTATATATGTTGTAGCAACTGCAGACCCAATTATGGCAATTATTAATCCCGGTATATTTAATGTAAGTACAAATACATCGGCATATGCTCCAGTACCATAAAAGTTTGCAAATATTTGCTCTCTAAAAAAACCTAATACTTTAGAAAGCATCGTAGCAATCATAATCCACGCTGCTGCCTTAGCTGTTTTTGACATCTTATTTCTCCTTATCTAAGTTAAACTCTCAATAACACTTCAAACTGTCAACTAAATGTCTTGAAAGCTTAAAGGGTCCCTCAACTCTATTTTGTTTCATACTTAATACCTCTAAATGTAACTATTAATAATAATAACGTTAGTATTGCCGAAGAAATAAAAGTTCTGCTTATAAATACGTTTAAAATACTATAAGGACCTACCTCTTCACCAACTTGGATTATTTCATCAACTTTATTGTCTTTTAAAAATTTCTCTTGTACATAACTAAAGTTTTCATTGCAAATAAGAATAGGCGTATTCTCCTTTGCAGCTACCACACCAAGAGATATGTATTCGTTTACATCTGCACGACTACCAAACTCTAAGTTAGCAGTATACACCTTTTTAATATCTTCCTCTTTATAAAATCTATTGATTAAGTCAACATTAGTATCAGACTTATTTATCTCTCCAAGTATATCAAGATTTTTAAATCTATTTTCTAGATCAGCAGTAAACTTTTCAGATTCACCTACTGCATATATCTCTTTGAGTTTTTTACCCTCTAAAAAATCCATTACATTATCAAAGTTTTTGTCATCCGCCCAGATTATAGGATAATGGTTTTTAGCTGCATAAGAATATATAGATAGTGCATTTTCTAGCCCTGTACTAGAACTAACTATAAAAGCCTTATCGAAATCTTTAGTTCTATATATTTCTCTAGCCATTTTAAGAGAAGTATCATATCTATCTTTTCCTCTAATTCTCTCAACATTCATTCCCATCTTTTCCAAGCTTTTTTCAGCATCCCTAGATACAGCATTTAAACCACCAATAATAGTAATGTTCTCTGCTCCAAGTTGCTTTATATAGCTTCTAGTTACACGCCCAATATTACCATTTTTAGTTACAACTATCGGAGCATCTTTAGCATATGCTAGAGGAGTCGCACCGATACTGTCTACTATAGATCTCTCATTTACAAGAATAACCTCTTTAGATTTTTTAAATACTTTCTTATTTAGATCAGCAGATATATCTTGCACTTTTCCATCTATCACTTCTTTTTTAGCTGCATCATATGCATTGATACACGTTCCCGTAAATATAAAAATCGATAAAGCTATAGATAATGTAGCAGAAAGTTTTTTTATCATAAATTCTCAAATCCTTTTCTAATTAGTCTCATTTTTAGCAATAAAAAAGCTCTTTTTAAAAGAGCTCAATCACTGATTGTAATCTAATATTTAAAATTATCTAGCTCCGTCTCCTGTAAAAATTACTTTAACAGTTCTAAGGAGTATTTTTAAATCAAGCAGTACACTCCTATTTTTTATATAGTAGATATCCTCTATAAGTTTTTCTTCAGGAGTAACTTCGTACCCGCCATTTACTTGAGCCCATCCTGTAAGTCCTGGTTTAATTGCAAGCCTATTGATAAATCCAGGTATTTCTTCATTGAACTGAGCAGTAAAGTTTGGTCTTTCCGGTCTCGGCCCTATAAGACCCATATCTCCCTTTAGTATGTTAAATAGCTGTGGAATCTCATCAATTCTAGTTTTTCTAATAAATTTTCCAACCTTTGTAATTCTAGGATCATCTTTCTCTGCCCACTGAGCACCATATTTTTCCGCATCTAACCTCATAGATCTTAATTTATATATATAGAAGCTTTTGCCGCATTTTCCTAGTCTCTCTTGTTTATAAGTAATTGGTCCTTTGTCATCTATCTTAATAAGAATTCCAAATATCGCTATTATAGGTATACCTATTACAAGTCCTAATAAAGATAAGACCACATCTAGTATTCTTTGATACACATCAAAAAGAATCGATCCCCTAACCATACTGTAGTCAATCTCACTTGCAATCTCTTTATCTGCTCCTGGATAGTTCTGTAATTCAGCTATTTCATAATCTTCATTAGTATATCCAGACATCGCTACCTCCATCATTGGAATATTGTTTTTACATTTAACTTATTCATACATTATACTCAAATTTCTACACTTAATCAATATAAGAAACAGCATTGTAAATAAATTTTTTCTTTAAAAAAATACGTCGTTATAGGCAATTCATCACGTTCAAGCCTAAAACGACATATTTTCACTTTATTTTTTTAACTTTTTCGGCGTTTTTTTTTACATAACTTAACAAAAATATACTAAATTTTTTTCTTATTTTAAAGTATTAACTATCCCTTTACCTACTTGAGTTCCCATTTGTTTTACTTTAGCGCTAGTATTAAGTTTTGACATATCATTATAATTGTCTATAAAAGCACATTCTATTATTCTACTCATATCTTCCTCCTAAGTTTCCAAATTATAATTTATTATAGAAATACAATATAATAAATTATATTGTATTTCTATAATAAATTAGGAGAAAAGTAACATCTTTTGTAAAAGATGTTACCCTCCTCCTATTTATACTTATAGCAAGATATATATTAATAATGATTTTGCAATTACGCACTCATTAATTTAATGTCTTAACGATTCCTTTACCTACTTGAGTACCCATTTTTTTAACTTGTTCCTTAGTTTTTAATTGACCCATATCTTTAGCACTATCTATAAAAGCACATTCAACTAATATTGATGGATAGTTATTGTTTCTAAGAACATACAGGTAATCTGTATTAGGGCTATTGCTTAAAGCTCTAGTTTTTATTCCTCTGTTTAAATAATCAAACTCAGCTAAAATACTGTTTAGTATATTTGTAGCAGCAGTTTTTGTAGGACCGCCGTTTTTATCTTTAAGTTGGTAGAATACCTCAACTCCACTTGCTGATGCATTGAAAGAGTTGTAGTGAATACTTGTAAACAAGTCTGGTTTAACTTGATTAGATATAGCTGTTCTTTCACCTAGAGCCATTGTTTTATCAGTGTCTCTAGTCATTACAACATTTATACCTTGACTTCTCAAGTACTCTGTAGTTGCTAAAGCTGTGTTAAGAGTGTATTCTTTTTCTTTAGCTACACCATTTTGATTACTTACTGCCCCTGAATCACTTCCACCGTGTCCTGGATCTATTACTACTGTCTTGCTACCTGTACCAGGGTCTGGATTAGTAGTATGTTTAGAAAGACTTGTAGCTATCGATTGGATAACACTATCTCTCATTCCTCCACCTATTTGGTAAACTTTGTTTGCTTTTTTAGCGTTTAAGTTATTTGTATGGTAAGCAGAAATATAAGTTTTTGGAGTTATAAGTATAGGAGAATTTAACTTCGCTGCTAGTGGTCCAGCTGCGAGAGCATCAACTATTACATCTGATTTTGCAACTAGCATTGAATTGTACTCCTCTTGTGGATAAAAATAACTTATAACTTTTGCATTAGTCTCATGTCTATCACTACCTGAAACTCTGTGCTTGTATATATTTTGGTCAGAATTTGTAGGGTATGATGGAGTTATAGATGACATTTGATGGATAACATTTGTATCTATACTAGCCTCTCCACCTATAAAGTAAGCTGTCTCTAAAGCTTCACCCCTTAACCAAGTTAAAGTTTCAGCTGGTATTGCTTCTTTATTTGTAAGTATAATAGGCTGTTTATCTTGTCCTGATTTTGAAGCTATATTTAAAGCATCATACTCTTGGTATCCATTAGCTATGTACGCTTTTTTTACGTCAACAGTTTTGTCTAACTCTTTTGCAATCAATAATGATGTTGCCATTCTATCTTTTCCACCTAAACGTGTGCTCGTAACATTTACCGTAGATTTTATATCTGAAAGTGCCTTAGCAGAAACAGAACCCTCATCACCGATTATTATTACTTTACTAGGATTTAATCTCTTAATCTCTGTTTTAGTGGTGCTTGGTAAACCGTTTTTGTATGTTAGAAGTATTGGAGCATCATTAGCTGTAGCCAATGGAGTCGCTGCTATCCCGTCTGCACTAAGCTCTCCATTTACTATTATTACTGTCTTAGCTCCATTTGGATAAGTTTCTTTACTTATAGCAGAAGCTGTTTCGTATCTATCTACACCAGATAATTGAGTTATCGGTGCTGATGTTTTTTGCGTATATGAACGAAGGGCTTTTGGTGAATTTGCATCACTTATTATAAACTCTTGAGTGACATCGTAGTCGCTAAGTTTTAGACCCATATTTTGAAGATCTTTTTTATTTAAAACCTCAGATTTCTCTGGGTTGTTTATTTTTATGCTTTGTAGTTCCCAAACATTTAAGTACTCTGGATCTTTATTGTATTCGATCACGCCCTCATATTCACCAGTCGACTCATTGTAGTTTAGAGTTGCTTCAAGCTCCATATCATAACACAAGAAATTAAGCGTTATGCTGTCTGCATTTGGCTTTTCTTTAAATTTAACACTAGCATTTGACTTCGTTCCTAGAAGTACACTTTTCTTTTCTAAATTTATGTTTAAGTCTGAGTTGTTATTCTCAACTGTACTAGCATTAGCTACTATAGCTATATTTGGTGTAACCAACGCCATAGATAACATTCCGGTTGCAAATATTTTGTTTAATTTTCTCATAGAACCCCCTCCTAAATTACTCAACAATTTTCAATCTTTTTACATTATAGCACAACGAAATACAAATTGTAACATTTTTGTAATATCTTAAGAAAAAAAGTAACAATTTTTACAATACTTGTTAATATTTCCCGAAACTACTCGAGTTCAGCATATTTACCATAAATTACCACTTGTATTTATTAACTATATTTTGATAACTATATCCTTTTTATACATAAACATCATCACTATCATCCAAATAATTAAGTAGCCAATAGCAAACACTAACGAATCCCAAGTCGATCCTGCCCAAGGCGTTATATATGTATAAGTAAAGTCCTCAATAAAATACAAAGAATTATAAGGCGGCGTACTCGATGTCACCACTCTGCACCAAAACAAAATCGCCAAACTTTCTGTGGCAACATAAACAAAAATTGGACTACTTCCAAGAGCGATAATAGGGGTAAATATCTTATTTACATTTAAAATATCACAAATAAAATACAGTATCGATAGAAATACACCATAGCTACCAGCTGTAAGCAATACAAAAGAGCTCGACCATAGTCTCTTATTGTACGGAAAATAGTTATTGAAGTATTTAGATAACAACAGCAAAACTATCCCAAATGCTAATATCAATAAAAATTTCTTGTATTCTCCTAGCTTTTTATTATTTACAATACTTCCTATACTGCATCCGAGCATACCCGACGCTATCGCTACAAAACTAGTAAGAAATCCGTCTGGTTCAAATTCAGGTTTGTACAAATGACCTTTAAAGAAGTACATGTCCACTCTTTGAGCTAGAGATCCTTCCATTTGGAAACCATAAGGCTTTGCTATAAAATAATAGCCAACTACAATAAAAGCAGATATAGCAATCATAGACGTGATTATAAACAAATCTTTCTTTTTAGCTTTTCTCATAAAAAGATAGACAAAGCTAGTTACAAAGTACACTAGTCCCATTCTCTGAAGCACACCTAATATTCTAATAGTGTTTAAATCCTGATTCTTTAAGTAATTCAAAAATATACCGAATAGAATAAGCATCACGCTTCTTCTGATTATACTTAGAGAAATCGTAAGTGTAGAATCATTCCTCTTCAATCTGCTATCTATAGATATAGGAATAGTAACCCCTAATGATATTACGAAGAACGGAAATGCAAAGTCCGCCAAAGTAACCCCGTTCCATACTGCATGTCTAAGTGGTGGATAAACCCTCTGCCAGATCGCTTGATTATTACCCACTATCATAAGGCCAATAGCCAAGCCCCTTATTACATCTATTGATTTAACTCTTTTTCTAGTTTTAGAGTCTTTGTTAGACTTTCTAGAATAACCCGTTTTTTTAGTTTTATTTGATCCTTTATCCTTATTCTGATATTTATCATTATCTTGATACTTATCTTTAGTTTGATTCTTGTCTTTATTCGAATTGCTACCTTGCTTTTTATTCTTGCTTCCAGTACTGCTTCCTTCTTCGTAATCCAGACTGTTTAGATCTTTAAGAACATCTCTACCATCAACTGATTTTCTTGTTCTCCCGAAATTGGTTAACGCATAACTCATAAAACCACCACCACAAATAAATTTATATAAAGTCTAAAAGGCCCACTGAAAATACAAATTAATTTTCAATGAGCCTTTGTTTTTCTAATTTGGAGCATGTATATACTGTATCTTATTGCTTTCAAGAGAATCGAACAATGGCTTTACTGAATGGTACCCTATCGCATATCTACGATCTTTTGGATCCCATTTCTTATACGCCTTTATTGCTTTGAATAACTTCTCTTCATCATTATTTAAAACATTCCAAGATTTTATATCTGGTTTGTCTTGTTTAAATTCTTCATATTTATATGGCTCTATATAGAATCTTAAATCTTTTATCTTTCCTTCTTCATACAGCTCTAATGCTGCTTCGCCCAAAGCTCTGTGGTCATTTTGAGTCATCATATCACCAAAAGGACTGACAGTCTTGACCTTTGCATTCGGATATTTTTCTAGATAAGATAAAATCATCTTTCGAGCCTTTTCTTTTGTCAAACTTCCATCTACTGCTCTATCATTATCAGCGTGGATGTTTTCTTTTTTTACACCTAAAGCCTCACAGCTTTCTTTGAACTCAGTATCTCTATAACTAGAGAACTCTTTTTCTGTAAGGTAGTATCCATGAAATCCTAAGTGGAAAGAACATGTACCATCTTCTTTAAGTACTTTTCTAACAGATGACTTAGATCCATCAGAGCAAAGTATAACATGGGTATCGCTAATTTTTGCGTGCTCAATTATAGCATTTCCCATACTAAGAACTTCATCATCTTGATGAGGTGTAAAAAATAAAGTTGTATCCATCATCATTTTTTATTACCACCCTAAAATACTTGCTAATTTTGTGTAAACAGCTGATTTTATTCCATTACCTATTTGTACAACTGTCCCCGGTTTATTTTCTTTAGACTTTATAGCCTTCTCTTGAGAATCAGTCATTTGATCTGTCGCAAGAAGTATTGGTCCATTATTCGCAGCTAAAGGTCCTGCTGCTAGAGCATCTATAAGCATATTATCATTACCATATCCATCTTTAGCTACATACAGTGTATTTATATCAGTATAGTAGTTTTCTATAACTTTAGCATTGGTATCGTGTCTAGTCTCTCCTTCAACTCTATCCACTTTGCTATCTTTAGCAACTAACTTAAGGTCGTTTTCAAGATCTGAAGAAACGTTACTAGTTCCACCGATTATATCTATCTCTTTGTCTTTAAGCATAGTCATAGAGTCCTTAGATAATCCTGTCCAACCATTAACTATTATTGGAGAATAATCTTCAGCAGCCTTTGCAGCTATACTCATAGCATCTGCTTCACCTTTTGCTCCGACAACATAAGCTTTTGTAGGTTCTGATACCTCACCCATAACTTTAGCAACTTCTAGTGAAGTAGTATGTCTATCATCACCTGCTAATCTCTCAACATTTTTAGTTATGCTTGTAAGTTGTTTTTCAGCTTGCTTAGAAACGGCTGACTCTCCACCAACAATGTATATGTTAGCAGATGGATTAGATTTTATTACTGATTTTATGTAATCTAAAGTAACTTGTGGCACCTCAGTATCTGAAGCTAGAAGTATTGGTGCAGATTTCATTTTTGCAAATGGAGTTGCTGCAAGTCCATCAACTATCTTACTTGAGTTAACTATTACTATATTATCTTTAAGTCCAGATTCTTTAGCAATCTCTATAGCTGTTGAATATCTGTCATCTCCTGCTAATACGTTTACTTTAACATCATTATTAAGTAAAGCATTTCTTGATTTTTCAAGAGTTGTTAAGTTTGTACTCTCTATAGTTAATTCTATAGGGTTTCCTTCTGCATCTATGTATTTAACTACGTAGTTGTATTTCCCTGTTTTCTCGTCTTTTTCTGAGATATCACTTATTTTTTTGTCTTTGTCTTTTACTATCTCAACACCTTTTGCTGATAGTCTGTATCCATCGTATATATCTGAAGCTGGTAAAACTGCTAGTTCTCCATTTTTGATAGTTACTTCTTTTATTATTTTCGATGGTATCTTAACTGGGTCAGCATCTCCTAGTTCAACTATATTCTCAACTTTAAATTTATCATCAAATTCTATCTTATTACCTGCTTTATCTAAAGGTTGAGCTTCTAAATTAACTTTGTTGTCCCCAACTTTTAAAGTTATAGTCTTTGTAGTCTTTCCTGTTTCTGTTTTATCCACTAAAGTTATTTCTAATATTTCTTTAGCTTCATCTAAAGATACTGTTACAGTTGCTTTTCCATATAGGCCATTAGTATTTTCTTTAATTAAACTCTCTATATTTTTAGCTTCTTCTGATAAATCAGCTAGAGTTTCATATTCTTCAACTGCTTTTGAAGTTATCTTACCATTTACTTTGGCATGACCTTTATCAGTTATTCTAACAACCAATTGAGCATTGTTTGGAATAGCTGCTATTTTCTTTTTAAGGTCTTCTGTATCTTTCATAACTGCTCCATCTGCCTTAATTTCATAAACTGGCAGAACTGTTTCTCCTGGAGCATTGTATTCTAAGTTTATATACTTTGATTTAATCTCTGATATAAAACCCTCTGATTCATTTACTGTTATTGTCTCTTTGTCAAACTCTGGCTTTTCCTCTGCGGCAAACACTGGTGCTACTGATGTAGCTACTGTTGCTCCCGCCATTACTATTGCAAGGTATTTTTTATTCATACGCTTACCTCCTTATATTAGATTAGTTCTAATTCATTCATTATATTACATTTTATAGTAGCTTTCAACATTTTTGGGACTATTAACCTTATATGAGAAAAAAAGGTTACAAATTTGTAATATTTTTCAACCTTAAGTGAATTATTCAATAGACATTTAAAAATCTTTATAGTATAATAGCTAATAGGAAGAAAGAAATTTCAAACATCTCTTTTTTTCCGTATTACTCACACGAAAAAAGAGACCGATCATTCGGTCTCTTTTTTTTATTTGTATTTATATTTTAAGTCGGCTTTTAAAGCCGACTATTTTTTATTTTTCTACTTATTCAACCTCATCAAACTTATACAAGTATTTTATAGTGTTTATTCTTATATTGTCATTTAATTCATCAAACATTTGGAAGCCTTCGACCTCGTATTCTTTAACTGGATCTTTTTGTCCTATAGCTCTAAGCCCTATATACTGTCTCAACTGATCCATAGCATCTATATGTTCAACCCAATATGAATCAACTACCTGAAGTAATACTTTCTTCTCAAGTTCTTTTACTCTATCTATACCAGTAACCATCTTTTTAAAATCGTAAACTTTCTTAGATATATCATAAGTATACTCTACAAGCTCGTCCACACTCATGCTGTCCATATCTGGAATCAGTATAGTGTTTATTGGCATAAAGGCATTGTAAAGATATTTTAAATATCTAACGTAATCTCTATTTTTAGTTAAGTACTTCTCAGCAGCTTCTTCAATTATGCTTCTAACCATCTTTTGAATTTCTTCTGATAAGTCTATATCATCAAGGACTTTATCTCTCTCTCCATAGATTATCTTTCTCTGCTGATTTATAACATTGTCGTACTTAAGTACATTTTTTCTTATCTCAAAGTTTTTACCTTCTATTCCTCTTTGAGCTCTCTCAATATTTTTAGATAGATTTTTACTTTCAAGAGCTTCATTTTCATCGCCTTTCATTCTAGACATTATCTTCTCTATACTCTTACCACCGTACAGTTTGATAACCTCATCTTCAAGACTCACGAAGAATCTAGATGTACCAGGGTCACCTTGACGACCTGAACGACCTCTCAACTGATTGTCTATTCTCCTAGTCTCATGTCTCTCTGTACCAATTACATAAAGTCCCCCAAGAGCCTTTACTTGTTCCTCTTCTTCTTTATCACCAGCACCTAGAGAAATATCAGTCCCTCTACCAGCCATATTAGTGGCAATAGTTACCGTATCTAATTTACCTGCCTTTGCAATTATAGCAGCTTCTTTATCATGTTGTTTTGCATTAAGCACTTGATGTTTAACGCCTTTTTTCTTCAACATCTCTGAAAGCATTTCTGATTTATCTATAGAAACCGTACCAACTAGTATAGGTTGTCTAGTTTTATGTATTTTTATTATCTCTTCAACTACTGCATTGTATTTAGCTTTTTCTGTTCTAAATACTTTTTCCTGCAAATCTGCTCTAAGAATAGGTTTGTTTGTAGGTATTTGGATAACGTTCATATTGTATGTAGATTCAAATTCAGTCTCTTCTGTTTTGGCAGTACCTGTCATTCCTGATAGCTTTTTATACAATCTAAAGAAATTTTGGAATGTAACAGTAGCCATTGTCTTAGACTCATTTTTAATCTCTACTCTCTCTTTAGCTTCAACAGCTTGATGAAGACCGTCAGAATATCTACGTCCATCCATGATTCTTCCTGTGAACTCGTCAACTATAAGTATCTCTCCATCTTTAATTACATAATCAACATCTTTATCCATAAGCTTGTGAGCTCTAAGAGCTTGGTTGATATGATGGTATATCTCTAAGTTATCTATATGTGTTAAATTTGTTAGACCAAAGAACGATTCAGCCTTCTTCATACCAGTTTCAGTCAAGTTAGCATAGTTGTCCTTTTTATCTATTTCGTAATCTTCTTCTTTTAATGTTTCGATAAGTACATTTGCTTGTTGATAAAGAGCTGTACTTTCATCACCTTGTCCAGAAATTATAAGTGGAGTCCTAGCTTCATCTATAAGTATTGAATCTACCTCATCGACTATTGCAAAGTTAAGCTCTCTTTGAACTTTATCATCTTTTCTAGTAACCATGTTGTCTCTCAAGTAGTCGAAACCAAACTCATTATTTGTACCGTATACAATATCACAGTTGTATTGTGCTTTTCTAAGAGATGGGTCCTGATCTTGAATTATAACGCCAACGGACATGCCTAAGAATTCATAAACCGGTTGCATTTGCTCTTTATCACGTTGTGCAAGATAATCGTTAACTGTAATTACATGTGCACCTTTTCCTTCTAAAGCATTTAAGTATACTGGAGCTATGGCAACTAATGTTTTACCTTCACCTGTTTTCATCTCTGCAATTTTACCTTGGTGAAGAACTATACCACCAATAAGTTGAACCTTGTACTGTCTCATTCCAAGAATTCTTCTACTAGCTTCTCTAGCAACAGCAAAAGCTTCAACCATAATATCATCAAGTGTTTCACCTTTATTTAATCTATCTTTGAAGATAGCGGTCATACCTTTTAACTCTTCATCAGTCATCGCCTGAATCTTTTCTTCAATATCTTCTATCTTATCTACTATATGATTAAGTGATTTAATTTCTATTTTATCCGACTTATCTACAATTTTATCTAATATTGACATATTCATTCCTCCTGTTAAAAATCTACAGTATCTATTATACATTAAATCAATAAATAAATCTTCTTTTTGGTTGAAGGAAAACGTGTTCTTATTTAAGGATTTAATTAATAGACATTTTCTGGAAAATATAGTATAATCGTCTTACTTGAAATAAAGTGGTTACATCTTATATTTCAGGTATTTCTCACAGAAAAAGGAACTAATATCGACAACGATATTAGTTCCTTTTTTATTTCTTTGCAATAAAAATAAATAAAGATTAGGTATTAACCTAATCTTTATTATTAAATATATATAATTTTCTAGTCTATATCGTTTATAGCATCCCAAACTTTATCGGCTATTCCGTATCCGATTTGGTATTTTTCATAATCTAATGTACCAACTTTTTTATCAAGAGATTTTAACGCTGATATTTGCTCACTGTTTAATGCATCAGTAGCTAATACAACAGGGTTTGCACCAGCTATTGCTCCAGCTGGTAAAGCATCAACTAATCCATTGTTGTCAGATTTAGCAACATATACTTTAGTAAATGCACTTGTTTTATAGAATTCATTTAAAACTTTAGCATTTGTACCTTGTCTATCGTCTCCAGCTAATCTTTTTACTTTACTAGTTATTTTTCTAAGTTGAGTTTCAACACTAGTTGGAACACTGTTATTACCACCAGCTATATATGCATCTGATACATTTTCTTGGCGCTTTAACCATGATTCTTGATCAGCAGTTAAACCATTTTCATCAGTCAATAATATAGGACTATTTTCATTAGCTGCAATTCCTGATACTGACATAGCATCCGCTTCTGCACGTCCACCTGCTACAAATACTCCATCAACAGCAGTCATTTTTTTAGCAACTTTCAGTGAAGTCTCCATTCTGTCACTTCCTGAAATTCTTTCAAAACTTATAAATTTATTATCTAATTGTTTTTCAACATCTTTAGATACTGAAGAAGTACCACCCACTATAAATACTTTTCCACCAAGTGCTTGTATCTCATCCATAGTATCTTCTGATATTGAATCTTTACCTGCAAATAATATAGAAGCACTATTAGCTTTTGCAAATGGAGTTGCAGATAAACCATCGGCTATTGCATATCCAGAAACTAATACAACATTTTTAATAGCTGGAGTATCTTTTCTATTTTGCTTACTTATTTCTATTGCTGTTGCTTCTCTGTCTAAACCAGCTAAAGTATTTATATCTAAACCTTCAACTGCAGATAAATCGTCAACTATTGAAGCACCATTTGCTTTGAACACTTTTGCTAATGCTTTAAGTTCTGAAGAAGTTCCTTTAATTGTTAAGTTAGTAAATAAAGATTTTACATCACTTTTTTCAGTAGGTACATTTAATCTTAATTCACTAGTAGTTAATGTACCGCCAACATCTCCACCTGGTTTAGTTGACTCATGATATTCTTTTATAAACTTAGCTATTTCGTTACCCTCTTTAGTAAGCATTTTAAGATCTTTGTTATATAAAGTATTAGCATTTACATTTTCTGCTACATCTTTATTAACAATTGTAAATTCTTTTGGATCTTCTTTATCATCATCATCTATATTAGATTTACTATATTTTAATCCTTCAATAACAAAGTCATCAGGATTAGTAACTATTTTACCGTTTGCATCTAACTTATTTTTGTTACTGTCTTCTTTAAAATCTATATCAACTTTTAAATCAGCTCCATCTGTAACTAATGTTTTTAATTCATCTTTCTTTATTTTAATTGTTTTATTTCCTGAATTATTTAAAGTTAATAGTATATAATCTTTTCCTGATTCTACACCAGTATCTACAGTTTTAAACAGAGCTTTTGATACTACTCCGTCTTCCTTATTTTGCTTAAGGTCTCCTTTTGCATCAAAGTGTAGTGCTTTTATAGCATCAATTTTTGTTTTAAGTTCTGTCATTTCAGCAGTGTCATATTTTTCAACTGTATAGTCAACAATTTTATCGTCAACTTTTGTATGACCAATTTTATCTACAACAGATAAAGTAAATGTATCTGCATCTGTATCTAATGCATTTACTACTTTTTCAAAGTCTCTTATCTTAGCTATAGTAGCTATTTTCTTAGCATTTTCATCATCTTTTATATCTAATCCAGTTAAAGCACTTTGATTTGATATATCTGTAACATCTGCTGTAACAGTATAGACACTTTTTCCAGCTAATCCCGGAGTATTTAACTCATCTTCATCGTTTACATATCTTGTATCAAGATATCCTTCTACTTCGTTCTTTAGGTCTGACATTTTTGCGCTATCTTTAGCACTTATTGTTTCACCATCTAATGATTTTGCAGTATCTGCGAATACTGGAGCAACAGAAGTTGCAACTGTAGCTGCAGCCATTAATACTGCTAAATTTCTTTTTTTGCTCATAATTTTATTTCCTCCCGACAATTATATTAATTACATCTCTTTTTATGTAAATTAACCGTTGTTTCTCGTATTTCTCACATATCTATCATATACTAAATTTTTCAGTATTTCAATAGATTTTACCATTTTTATTTCCTTAAATATGAAATATAATTAAATTTTACTAATTGTTTTTCCTTTTTTAACCACTCTTACTTTGCTATTTTTTATTCTTTATGATCTTTCTAACATTAGTCTCTGACATATGAAATTCCCTTGCTAATTCTCCATAGTTTTTTCCGTTAAATCCCTTTAAAATCAACCTATCACGTGATTCTCTCAAAATACACTCTTGTGTCGGTAGATATATATGCCCTCCTCCCCATTTCTTACTTAATTTTAGTAGATCCTCAATTCCCAAAACTTTTAATATTTCTCTAATATTTGTTTTCACATCTTCTTCTCTAAATTCTTTTATTAAATCTCTAATATCGTTCATATCTATCCCCTCCTAAGTATATTATTTCTTATATGTTTCTATTACATATTATTTTTAAATAACTTAAATTGTTGATAGTATTTTACGTCATTTGTTGCTAACGATATACATTTGATTTTAATTTAGTATTCAAACTTCACCTTTAATAACTACATTATACATTATCTATAGCCGATTTTTTTGTATACATGTCCCTCATATTCCTATTTACTTATATTTCGCACAATTCTTTTTACACTGTTACTGCTTATCCCGTACTTTAGTGCCAATTGATTTGAATTAACACCATTGTATTTTTCTATTATCTCTCTATTTCTAGCCTCTCTAATTATACAACTGTATATAGGTATGTACATATTTATACCTCCATAAAGCTTAGATAATTCTAAAAATTTTTCTATACCTATAACCACTATCATTGCATGAAAATTTTCTGGTATATCATCTAATCTTACTAACATATAATTCCCTCCAATCTATTTTATTGATTATATTTTAGCCCTATATATCCAATAGTTAAATATAAATTAATTGGACAAACTTTTTTAAAATATATTTTAATAACTAGTGTTTTAACTACATAAACACATATCTTGCTATCATAAAGTTACAAAGTAATTGTGCACATACTTTGAATAAAATTAGGAGGTAATTTTATGGCTATTGTTTCAACTAAAAATTCATCTAGTATAAAACTCAGTTTGGATTGTGGTATTGATGAGAAAGGAAAGACTATAGTTAGTAGTAAATCATTTAATAACCTTAAATTAGATGCTCTTGATGATGATATTTACGAAATCGTTGAATCTATTATGTCTTTACAGGATTTCAAATTATTACAAGTTAATAAAATAGATAATGCAACTTTATCTAAGTAGTTTAAATATAAAATTATATTATGGAGGTATTGTATGGAAACTAAAAGAAAGTTAGTTCTGAGTTTTAAGACTTCTGCTGATAAGTCTGCATCAATTTCAATTGATAATCCTAAGAGTGATATAACTGAGGAAGAGATAAAGTCTACTATGGGGTTGATACTTAGTAAAAATATATTTGCTGTTGATGGAAAGGATTTCGTTTCTTTAGTTAGCGCTAAGGTTACTGAGACTGATACTACTGTTTATGAGTTAGTTTAGGTAGGTGATTCTATGTTTGATGATATTCAATTTCTGATCACGAATGTTGGCTTTCCTATCGCTTTGTGTATGTACTTGCTTATTAGGATAGAGGGTAAGTTGGTAGGTCTTAGCGATAGTATTGATAAGTTGGCTATGAGTATATTGGAAATAAAATGAAAATATATAAAGCCATTGAGGAAAATCCTCAATGGCTTTAATTTTAACTATATTTCAACATTTACTTCTATAGTATATGTTTCAAATGGATTCCCACTATCAGCAGCACCATTATATACTTTCACTATTATGTGTCCTTTTGTTATTTTTTTATTAGGTATATTAACTTTTCCACCTGATACAGTTGCTCCAAAATCAGTCTCAACTTTCACTTTCGCAAGTGGTGTTGCACCTATATTAAATGATCCAGACGCTTCTTCTTCACCTGGGGTATATATAACTTTACCACTTTTACCAGATATAGTTAAACCTTCTACAACGTTTTCGCTATTTTCATTTGTAATGTTAAACAAATTATTTATAACATCATATTCACCAGGTGCTTTATCTTTATCATAGTTCAAAGTACCTATAGAATTTGCACTTATTTTTGTTATTTTAGGAGTACTATCTTTAACTACTACGTTAAAAGTATCTTTTAATGATCCCTTGTAATATAGCTTTATACTAGTGCTTGTGCTCTCACTATTACTAGTATTTTTAACTGCTGTCACTGTTATTTTCCCACCACTTTGTGATACTGTTGCAACATCTTCGTTAGAAGACGCTACATAATATCCATTTTCAGGTATTGAAGTCGCAGTTGTATCGATATCAGATACAACTGTATCGTAGAAAT
Organism: Metaclostridioides mangenotii; assembly: GCF_017873185.1. Taxonomy (GTDB): domain Bacteria; phylum Bacillota; class Clostridia; order Peptostreptococcales; family Peptostreptococcaceae; genus Metaclostridioides; species Metaclostridioides mangenotii. The sequence goes on along the minus strand of NZ_JAGGJX010000002.1, from coordinate 440,682 downwards.
AATTTGAATTGTATCTATTTAAATCAAGATCTACAGTTTTATCTCCTACTACATCATATACATCAATTTGATTATCTTTACTAACGCTGTCAACTTGATCAATTTCAAGTTTCCATCTATCAACATCGTTATCCTCTAATTTCTTAGTATTTACATTTAAAGTTGCATATGTTTTATTAGTATCTTTTACAGTAAATGATCCTGATCCTGAATTGACTGCATCAGCTTTTACTTTTACATTTAATTTTCCTTCTTCATTAGTAACTTGTGATTCTTTTTCCACTGGTAATACAATAGTTGCTATTTCTTTTCCATCAGATAAAACTTTTTCTGAACCTTTAAATATTCTTTCACCTTTAATCAGATCGCCATATTGATCTTTAGCTGTTGCTACTACAGTAACCTCTTTATCTAAACCTACATAAACTGTAGATGGTGAAAATGTGAGTGTATTGAATTTTCTAGCTTCTGATGATACTGTTAAATTTATTGTTTTACTTACATTCCCATTTGATACAGTTATAGTTGCAGAACCAGTTGATTGAGCTTTTAGCTCTTTTGTAGTTTGGTTAACACTTATAACTGAACTATTAGATGAAGTCACTTTAAAGTTATCACTTTTTAGAGTATCATTTGATATATCAACAACATTCCCATCAGTATCTTTACCTTTAATATCCACAAGATTAGCAGTTTCATCTACGACTAATTTTGTGCTATCTAATTTTACCAAATTACCTGTTTGAACTTTAAAAGATGTTATTTCACTGTATAAGTTACTTTTATCAACTACCTCAAAGAACAGCTTGTTACTCTTTAACACTTTAGATCCATTTGTTAGAGTTACCTCATAACTATATATCTTTCCTAATTCAAAAGCTTTTTTACCTTCTTCTCCAGAACTAGTTCTTAATTTTCCATTTTCAGATGTCATTGAATTATCAATTGCTAATCCAGTTTTATCATAGAATACCTTGTCATTCGCTTTAAACTCTATTTTCCATCCTAAAGATTTTAACTCATCAATAGATTTTGTTTGAGATCCGTTAACTGTGAATTTAAGGTATTGGATACCTCCCACTGATATTTCTGAAGTAGTAGTTTGAACACTATTTACTTCTGAGCTGTATGTAAATGACAACTCCATAATTTTTCCTAAATTACTTGTAACTTTAACAGAATTAGTTCCACTAAATGCATTATTAAATACTATAGTAGCTTCTGTACCATCAGAATTAACTGTGTAAGAACTAACTGTATTTCCTGATAATGATACTTTAGATTTATCTATAAGATTTAAGTTTGAACCTTTTATTTTAATAGTTTTATAATCTACTACTGATACACTTGTTGCATTAGATTCTGCATCAGCTTGAGTAGCTTTTATTTGATTTACAGAATTAGCAGGTATACCCATACCAATTTGAGTCATCTTACTAAACTTCTTGCTAGCTAATAAAGATTGTTGAGAAGTGTTTATGCTGTTTCCAACTAAAACAATTGGATTACCATTTTTAGCTGCTAAAACACCTGCTGCTAAAGCATCAACTATCTCGTCATTAGTCTTAACAAATCCTGACTTAGCTACATATACATTGTTCCATGAAGCTGCTGTGTAGAATTCTTTTATAACTGCAGCATTAGTGTCGTGTCTGTCTGCTCCACCAAGTCTAGTTTTAGTTCCTGGTAATGTGTTCATAACTGTATCAGACACTGAGTTATTTGATCCTATTACATAAGATTTTGAAACACTTTCTCCGTTTACAAAATCTTTACTTGCTGAACTTAATCCACTATTTTCAGCTAAAAGTATTGGCATTTTTTTGCTTGCCGCTGGTGCTGCAACACTTACAGCGTCAGGAATACCTTTGTCCCCATTTACTACCGCTATTTCAGATACATCTTGTATCTTGTCCAATTCTTTAGCTACAGCTAAACTTGTGTCGTATCTAGATGCTCCACTTATTCTGTTTACTGTTATTCCCATAGCCTTTAGGTCGTTTACTACTTGGTTAGATACTGAATTTACTCCACCAACTATGTCGACATTTTTAACATCCATAGCTTTAAGTCTGTTAGCTGTTGCTGGTGATAGTTTTCCAGCTGCTGTTATTAGTATTGGCGCATTTTTTGAATATGCGTAAGGAGTAGCTGTTAAAGCATCAACTAAGCCTTTTTCCCCATTGATAAGTATCGCACGATCAGATTTTGACCATCCGTTTTCACTTATTTTTATAGCTGTTTCATATCTATCATTTCCACCGATAGTTGTTGACGTTACTTCTGCTGCACTAGCATTAACTGTAAACGATGTTAATACCATCGTAGTGGCAAGTAACTTCGATACGATTTTTTTTCTTTTCAACATTAATTTTCACCCCATATATTAAGATTTTACTTCTTTTACATATTTATTCCATCATGGAATATTATAACTTATTTGGTTGTACATAGCAACAATTCCATATTTTTTCCCTTTTATTTTTGTGGAATTTTAGTGTTTTTGAAAAAACTTTTAAATATTTTACATATGTTCCTGTAACTACCACTGACTTTATTTCTCTTATACATTTTTCTGCAACATGGTATAATTAAAGTAAATAATGGAAAATACCAAATGTTTAGATTATATTTAAAATTGGAGGGATTTGTATGTTTAAAGAAATGAGAAGAAAAGACAGAATGTTAAGTGTTGATGAGGCAAAAGATATCCTAAAGAATTGCGAGTATGGAGTTCTTTCTTCAATAAGCGATAACGGTTATCCATACGGTGTTCCTGTTAGTTATGTTTATTTCAATGATGCTATATATTTCCACAGTGCTAAAACTGGTCACAAAATCGAAAATATTAAAAACAACGACAAAGTATCATTTAATGCAGTCGGTAATACTGAGATACTTCCAGGTGAATTCACTACCAATTACGAAAGTGTAATTGTTTTTGGTACAGCTAGTGAGGCTTTAGATGATGAAAAATACGCTGCTCTAATGGAGCTTATCAATAAATACGATCCTGATTCTAATATTACAGACAAAGGTAAAAAATACATAACAGCTTTAACTGAGCAAACTTATGTGGTAAAAATAACTGTAGATCATATTACTGGAAAATCTAGACGCTAACTTTTAATTATCCTTAAGCTTTTAAAGCTTTTGATTTTAATTAAATACATTAAATTACTTCATAAAATCGTATACTATAAATGATAATTAAAAAGCTGTATCTTAAATATGTAACTTTATTTAGGATACAGCTTCTTAAAATTTAATACTTTCTATTTCCGTTTTTCTTTCTATTTCTTCTATATAGAACTAACCCTGTTGCCGATACGCCTATAACGCCTGCTCCAATTGCCCCATTAGTTTTTGCATCTTCTTTTCCTCTGTCGTATTCCTCTTTAAGGTATTCTTTTGCTCCAAGCACTGCTGTTTCTACTTGGAATTCCTCTCCTTTTAAACCTTTTTGGTAAGCTTTTTCGAGCTCTTTATCTAATCTCTTTTTACCGTTTTCGTACCCGGCTTTATACCATTTAGAGTGTTTTTCATTTTTTATAGAACTTTCTTCTGATTTAGCCTTCTTGATTGCAGCTTTAAATCCTCTTTCGTTAAATTCTTTTTCTATTACTTTTTGGGAACTGTTGTACCCATCTATGTACGCAGCTTTAATTTCTTTATTTATATCCTCTTCAAACTCCATCATAGGTTTGTCTTCAGCGCCGTCTTGCTTTCCAATTGCCTTATACTCTTCTTTTTTCTTAGACTTGTACTCTCCAAAACCTTTCTCGTAACCTTCTTTAAATGATTCTAATAATATCTCTTTTGAATAAGGATTTTCTATATCTTCTCCTGTAACTCCAAGGTTGTACCCTTTTTCAGAAGCTTCTTTAGCGTCCTCTTCTACTTGTTCAAGACCTCTGTTGTACCCTTCATTGTATCCGTTATTATAATTATCTACATAACTTCCTGAATACGACGAAGTGTCACGGCCAGCTCTAGAGTATCCATTTTCATACCCTTTATCAATTCCCTCTTTTTTAACTCTTTCTTTATCTTTTTCCTCTTGTCTGGCTTTAGCTTCTGCTTCCCTCATTGCAGTTTCTTCAGCTCTTCTTTGTTCTGATTCTCTCGAGCTTGCTGAATTTCCAGAAGAACTAGATGATCCAGATGAACTAGATCCGCCGCCTCCATAAGGACATCCATTAGTATGTAAATGTGGACCATAACCATGATGGTAATGATAGCTTCCAAGACCAGACTTGTTCTTATAGTCGTGATGTCCTCCTGAAGAATCTGTCCTTCCAGAGTGAGCAAAAGATATACTTCCAAAACTCATCAAAGAAACAGTCAAGATTACAGCAAAACACCTATTTTTAGATTTTCTCCTCAAAAAATTCACAAAAACTCCCCCAATTCATCCTTAAATTATCTCAAATCATCTCAGATTATACCAATAATTGGTATCCGTTACAAATAAATCGGAAAATATTTAATATACGTAACTCTAATACGGCTAGCTATTATAGCTATAGAAATTACTATATAAAAAATTCATCATTGACAATTAGATAATAAAGCAATATCATAAAATTGACATAAATAAATTATTAACAAACAGTTCTATAAATTAACCAATTGAAGAGGAGATTGTCTATATGAAGATGAAAGGCTTTGCAATGTTGGGAATAGGAAATGTTGGTTGGATCGAAAAAGATGTTCCAAAGTGTGGTAATTTAGATGCAATTGTAAAACCGCTAGCCGTTTCACCATGTACATCTGATATACATACAGTATGGGAAGGTGCAATAGGTGAACGTTCTGATATGATTTTAGGTCATGAAGCTGTGGGTGAAGTTGTAGAGGTCGGAAGTGAAGTTAAGTCCTTTAAAGCTGGGGATAAAGTAATAGTTCCTGCTATTACACCTGATTGGGGATCTCTAGAAGCTCAAGCAGGGTATTCAATGCATTCAGGCGGTATGCTAGCTGGTTGGAAATTTTCTAATTTTAAAGATGGAGTTTTTAGTGAATACTTTCATGTTAATGAAGCTGATGCAAATCTAGCTCTAATTCCTGAAGGTGTTGATGTAGCAGACGCTGTTATGCTAAGTGATATGGTTCCAACTGGATTTCATGGTGTAGAATTAGCTGATGTCCAATTTGGAGATTCAGTTTGTGTAATAGGAATCGGGCCTGTTGGTCTTATGGCTGTTGCTGGAGCAGCGCTTAGAGGTGCTTCTCATTTATATGGAGTAGGTTCACGTGCAAACTGTGTAGCTGCTGCTAAAGAATATGGTGCTACAGATATACTAAACTATAAAGAAGGTGACATAGTTACTCAAATTATGGAAAAAACACATGGTAAAGGTGTTGATAAAGTTATAATTGCAGGAGGAGATAATGATACTTTTGCACAAGCTATAGAAATGCTAAAACCAGGCGGTAGAATAGGTAATGTAAATTATTTAGGTAGTGGCGACTATATAAAAATTCCAAGAGTTGAGTGGGGTTGCGGCATGGGCCATAAAGTAATAGCAGGAGGTTTAATGCCTGGTGGTAGATTACGTATGGAAAAACTAGTATCTTTAATGGAAACAGGAAAGCTTGACACAAGCAAGTTATTAACACATAAATTCAATGGCTTTGACCACATGGAAGAAGCTCTTATGTTAATGAAAGACAAGCCTAAAGATTTAATTAAACCTGTAGTTATACTATAGATTTAATTAAACAAAAAATATAAAACAATATATTTAAGCTATCTAATGTTATAGTTTACAAATAAGTGAACATAACTTAATAATAAAATCATTTAAATTTTTAAGGCGATAGCTATTTAAGCAATCGCCTTTGTTTTTACCCATATTCTTTTATTTATATTTTCCTATCCTATCAATCTAAGTTTACACCTAAATTACGTTCTAATTCATTCCACACATCGATTAATGTATTATCCTCATAAATCAATCGATCCAGCTCATCAATTCTAAGATCTATCTCATTTCGTTCTTTTTCTGACATAAGATTTTCTGGAACGGTGCCTGCTTCTATTTCTAATTCATTAACCGATTCTTCAACACCGAATTCTCTAATCTTCGTTTCTAATTCGTCTCTCTCTTTGAAATTATTTGATTTATCGATAAATATTTTAATCAATTTATCATGAATTTTATTGGTTTCTTCATCCTTACTTCTAAACTTAGAAAATTTCTCTCCCATTTCTTTATACTTTTTTTCATTGATTTTATAACTCTCTAATAGTTTTTGATACTCCTCATTTTCTGGGGTCTTCTCAACGTATTCTTCTTCATCATGTACATACGTATAATCACTAATGTATTTTCTCGATTCATCAAGTACTAAATTGATTCTCTCTTTATATTTCTTATTAGATAATATCTCTACATTTTTGTCTTTTTGATTATTTCCTGTATCATTTTTACTATTACATCCTACCGTAAATACCAACAACAACATCGATGCAACTATTAATATTTTTCTCATAAAAATGCTCCCTCACAATTTAAATTTGTACAAATTCATCTCATTTCACTAAAATTATACCAATGATTGGTATCTATTTCAATTTGATCGGCAAAATTTTCAAAAACGTAAAAAAGAATAGCATGTGTATTGGTGGTCATTTTAAATCTACTTATGACCACCAATACATATGCTATTCTCACTATTCTCTATTTCTATAATTTCAAATACGAATCTCTTTTTTATTAACCATGTACTTTTTAAAATCAAACCTTCTCATACTCACAAGTCTGTATACCTTTTTCTTTGAACTTTCTTTTTTTACTTGTTTAATATGGATCACAAGTGTAATAAGAGCACTCAATGCTACAAATGCGTAGAAGTTTAAAATTCTACTTATAAGCATCGCTGGTATCAGCATACTTCCGGCAAAGAACACCTTGAACATATTCAAAAATCCAGTTTCAGATGCTCCTACTGCTCCTGGAAGTGGAAGTGATGATACAGCAAGCGTTAGTATAGCTTGAACAGCTATTATATCTAATACTCCATATCCTGATAAGTTAAATGCCTTGTAAACGAAGTAAGGTACTAAGAACATCGATGTTACTTGAACTATAGTTATAACACAGACTTTAAACATCAAAGCAGGGTTTTCCTTGATATGCTCTGCTCCTTTTTGGTACTCCAATATCTGCTTATCTACAGCATCCATTGCTTTATCTATATTTTTTACTATCTTAACTTTAGCAAGTATTTTTACTAAAAATATAATTGATGTATTTACAAATTTCTTAGAAAACACTATCCCTATCATTCCACCAATTAGGATTACATTTGAAACTACTCCGTATATTATAAGTATCTTCATAGCTCCAATATCCTCTTTTACAAATGAGTATCTCACTAAAAACATTATTCCGGCGTATAGTAGAGCTACTAGTTGGTGAAAAACAGATAGTATTAAGAGTGTAAGCGATGAATAGGATATATTTATCTTATCCTTATTCATATAATAGACTTGAGCTGGCTGACCTCCAGATGCTGAAGGTGTTATTGCACTGAAGTAAAACCCTACAAATGAATATCCTAGTCCTTTAAACAGTGATACTTTTTGTCCTAGTGATTTCATAATTATATTGATTCCTACAGCTTCACAAGCTAGGTACAAAAACATCATAGAAAATCCGATCAATATATAAACCGGGTTTATTTTTTGAATAACACCTATTAGCGATGCGAATGACTGATCCTTAAAGATGTAATAACTTGTTATCGCCATAAGCAATACCATAAATGTAAGACTTCCTATATATTTATTGTTATTGTTTTTGTTATTTTTTTTAGTAATTGCTTTTGAGATTATATATTTTTTCTTCTTTTCTACTTTTTTGTTCATACTTAGCTCCTTTCTGGTGTAACAAATCTAAATCCAGATGCCTTGAGTTCAGGTAGAGCTATTTTTAAAGCTTCAATCATCCTTCTAGGTGCTCCTTCAGCTCCTCCTGAATTTTCTCCAGCATCGTGGAGACATATTATTGAGTTTCCTTTAATTCTTTTTTTAAGTCTTTCAACTATTACTTCTACTGTTGCATCTTTTTCCCAATCTTCTGCCATTACATCCCAAAGTATAACTTTTAAGTTGTGTTTGTCTGCAAAACTCATTGAAAATATATTTGTATGTCCCCATGGTGGTCTGTAATATTTTACATTAACACCTAATTTTTTCATTATATCTAAACTTTCATAAAAATCTTTTTTAGTATACGAGTAGCTGTACAGCCAAGCATTTTTATGCTCTAAAGAATGTATTGCTACTTCGTGACTTTCATTTAGCATCCTCTCAATTATATCCGGATTTGATTTTGCGTTGTTTGCAACTACAAAGAAAGTTGCCCTCACATTTTGTTCATTTAAAAGATCTAGTAAATCGCTTGTATACCTCGGATCAGGTCCATCATCAAATGTAAGCATGATCTTCTTTTTACCTTTAGTCTTTTTTACTATGTTATTATTATAATGCTTATTGTAGTATGTTGGTAGTACCGAATGTAGTAAAAATATAATAAATATTATAATACATCCTATCGATATAAATTCAATTATATACATCTAGTGCACTCTCCTTGTGACTCGCTATCTAGATAATCCAACATCTCTATTAATCTAAAATCGTCCAAGTCTTCTTTTATAGATTTTAAATTTTTCTTAAATGTATTTAAAAGCTCGTCATCGTAAATAATCTCTTTTATATTATCTATATGTTCTTTTGGATTTTTGCTTAATACTCTTCCTATGTTCTTATCTAGAATAAAAGCTGCGTTATTAATCTCATGTAGTAAAAATGGAGAAAATACAAGTAGAGGAAGTTCGGAATGTATTGTCTCAAACAATGTAATTCCCCCTGGTTTTGTTATTATAAGGTCTGCATCTTCCATATATTTATCTACATGGTTAGTGTACCCTAATACTTCTATGTTTTTGTACATAGAGTGTAACTTGTAGTACATTTTCTCATTATTTCCTGTTATTACTGTTGTTTTTACACCTTCTAAATCGTTTAGATCTTCATAAAATTTATTTAATTTTGGAAGAATTCCAAGTCCGCCTCCCATTATAAGTATGTTTTTTTCGTTTTGGTCTTTATCTTTTCTGTCTGTATTCTTAAATTCTCTTCTAACTGGTATTCCGGTTACTAGTATTTTAGAAATATCTATTCCTTTTTCAATTAATTCATCTTTAGTATATTCATCTGCAACTAAATAGCAATCTGTATTTTTGCTGAGCCATTCTGAATGACTACTTAGATCTGTTATACATGTAAGCAGTGGTCTTTTATCTCCTGTCTTATCTTTGTATTTTGAAACAAGCTGTGAACAAAATGGAAATGTAGATATAATCACAGTTGGCTTTATTTCATCTAAAAGCTCATCTAGTTTTTTTAGAAAATGCTCAAATACAAATGGTGTTGAGTCTATTTTTCCATTTTCTGTAAATCTGTAAAATAAATTATATAGTTTACTTCCTTTATTTACTAGAACATTAAAGGCTTTATACATTGTATCTGTGTATTCTGGCATAATATATTCAAATATATCTTCTACAACTGCTTCAGATCCAAAGTACAAATCCTCTATCTCTTCAGCTAATGAATTAGATGCTGAAAGATGTCCCATACCAAATTTACTTGTTAGAATTAGTACTTTCATATTTCTCATCCTTCCTTTAGCAAAAATGAATTATAAATCTTTATTTACTCGTCGCTTCGACTGAGTTCGATATTTTATGTTTTTTATCGATTAACTTCACTATGTAATATTATCTGCTATATATAATATTTTATTTGCTAAATCTTTAGAAATACTTAATATAATTCTTAAGAATTCTTAATTTTTTTAAAAGCACTGATTTCTAAGTGTTTCAGAGGTTTATATTTTTATTTTATTAATCTCCAGTAGAACTAATCGGAATTCCAATTTCAACCAAAAATTCTTTTTCGTCTTTAAAGATGTTTAAGAAACCATTGTGATTTTTTACTATTTCTTTACAATTTTTTATACCTATACCAAAACTTTCCGATTGATCATTTGATTTAGAAACTTGGTTCGACTGCTTGATAAGCAGAAAATTTTTTGTCATGCTTGCTGAAAATTCAATCGGAGCATTTTTATCTGCATACTTTATTATATTTGAACAAATGTTGGTAAAAATCCTTCTAAATTGTGTTATATCTATATCGATATGTATTTGCTTATGCAATTCATTTTTTACATTTACCTCAAAATTATTTTCCTCTAGATCAAAAGTTGTGTCTAGTATAAGTTGAAATATAAACTCGTTTGCATTGATTCTCTTAATTTCATAATCGATATCTTCCGGCGATGACACAAAATGTATAAACAGATTTTCAGATAGATTCTTAATCTGATAAGCATTTAACCTTGCATTTTCGATGTATTTATCCAACTGCTCTCTGTCTGAATACTTTTCGTCTGCAATTAGATCCAGATAACATATCACTGATGTTAGAGGAGTCCTTATATCATGAGATATAGATGTAACCATATCTCTATTTTTTTGCCTCATTTCACTCTCAAGCAGAAGTTGATCTGTAATCACGCCACTCATTTCGTTTATGCTTTTGGCAAGAGAACTCAGCTCATCATTTCCTTTTACTGGGATTCTGTATTCTAAGCTTCCTGACTCTGCAATCTTTATTCCCTGTTCAATTTTTTTGATGTACTTTATATTTTTGCTAAACAGTAAAAGGAAAGTTGATATAAATGCTATAGCTAAAAAAGCAACTGATGCAGCATTTATAAAGTTTTGATACCTCACGTTAAAAAATGCAGTTATTGTAACTGTCGCAGTTGTATCTTTAAACTTCAAAGAGTAGTTATTCATAAGATCGTTGTTTTGAAGTTCTCTCTGTTCATCTTCATCGGAAATTTTCTTAGGGTAGTTTACTGTGTCGTACAAAATTTTCTTATCTTTGTGTATATTCATATAAACATACCATTTGTCATCATTCCAATAAGATAACATATCTCCATCGCTCGATTTTAACTCGTTGTCATCAATATATAACTGGAGATCATCAACTAATCTTGTTAGACGACTTTGTAAATAGTGCTTTTCTTCAGCGGCTTTAGTGACCGTGTTTTCTAGCATATTATAAAAAGGAACATTTAACATAAAGGCAACTATCACAGACACAACTATATAAAATAGAATCTTCCAACCAAGCCTAGAAGGTTTTAAATGCTTAATCAATGTAGTACCCCTTTCCCCAAGCAGTCTTAATGTACTCAGGATCTTGCCTGTCCTTTTCTATTTTCTTTCTTAAATTCCTTATATGTACCATTATAGTGTTATTTGCTGTGTAAAAATAAGGTTCATTCCAAATACTTTCATAGAGGTTTTTGGACGAAAACACCTTCTTTTTATTTTGAATCATAAGGGCAATCATATCGTACTCTATAGTTGTAAGCGATATATTTTCCCCTTTTAGTTTCACTTCTTTAGTATCTAAATTTATGCTGAGATCTCTTATTATAATTTCCTTAGACTCATCTTCTACATTTTCTACATTTATCCCTTGGTATACATAATATCTTCTGATAAGTGATTTAACTCTAGAAGTAAATTCAGAATAAGAAAATGGCTTAAGTAAATAATCGTCTCCACCTGATGAAAAACCTATAACTTTATCTGATTCCTGGGTCTTTGCTGTTAAAAATAGTATTGGAGCATTAGTTTTTTCTCTAATCTCTCTACATGCTGCAAATCCATTTTTTACAGGCATAACTACATCTAATATTATAAGGTCTACATTTTCATCAACCAAATCTATAGCTTCCTGACCATTGGTAGCTTTTAACACTTTATATCCTTCACTAGAAAGCAGTATATCTACTATTTCAATTATTTCAGGACTATCATCAGCAACTAGAACTGTTTTTTGCAAGTTCTCACTCACCTTATCACCTCTTTACATAAAGTTCACACCAATCTTGTTTATTTTTACAAAACTGTGCGAACTTTTATCTTCATTATATTTATACCATATTCACTTAATTTTTCACAACTCAACAACATTACCTTTTAAGCTGAATAACGATGAAGCTAATTTTCATAAACTCCATAAAACTCTTGTGTTGCATATATAGTCTTATCTGATTTAGTAGACATACCAAATCCCATTATTTTAAATCCCGGATGAAGCATATTTACTCCACCATCTGCTTCACTTCTTTTCCATTGATCCAACATCGACTGCGCTATATTATTTGCATCTCTTTGTGTGTACACGTATTTATCGCCAACTTTATATTTAAATAAATTTTCCCCTTGAACGATTACATGACCTTCTGGGATAGGTGACCAGTCAAGGTACTGCATAAATGTCGAGTAAGAATTTTTTCCATTAATTACATGTGACATTGTATTATTTTTAGCCATTAGTTCCGACCAATCTCCAGCTAGTCCTTCTAGCCTCTTTGCTTGTGAAAGGACACTTTGACCATTTTCTTGTCTATATATATTGATTAAGTTGTATAGATGATCTTTTACCCTCTTATTAAGAGTTGGATTATTTATATCGAAGTAAAATCCTTGTTCATTCGGTTTATTATTTGTAGCTGTATTTATACTTTGTTGAACCGCAACTTTATCGATTCCACCTAGGACTGTAAACTTATCAGAGTTTTTTAGTATACTCTTGTCACTGTTATTATGAACTAGGACAACTGGTTTATTTTTAGCCAGTGGAGATACTGTAAGAGCATCTACAAGGTTGTACGCTTGGCTCAAATAAACCTCGCTATAGTCTTTATAGAACCACTGTATTATCTTTTTATTTGTATCAAATCTGTCTATTCCGCCAAGTCTTTTAGCACCTATATCACTTACAAACTTGTCGCTTAAAGATAGATTAGATCCTATAGCATATCTATTTAGTCCATTTAGATCAAAATCTGTACTTTTTCCTTCAGTAAGGATTATAGGAACCCCATCTCTAGAAGCGACCGAAGATGCACTTATTGCATCGGCTTCTCCTTTATACGCATTTGCAAATATAACTTTGTCTATACTTTTTATTTCTTTAATCTTATTAGCTATAGCTAAACTCGTCTCGCATCTATCTTTACCAGCTAATCTCTCTGTCTCAATACCCTTATCTTTTATCACCGTTTCTACTTGTAAGCTTATAGTATCTTCAGTACCAATTATGTATACTTTTTCAACACCATCTAATTTACTCATAGTCACTGCTGGAATTTGGTTTTGTTTGACAAGAAGTATAGGTGCATTTTCTGCTCCTGCTAAACCACTTGCACTAAGACCATCAGCCAAAGTTTTATCTGAATTTACTATAATCGCGGTCTTATAACTCTGCTTAGAAGCTATTAAAGCGGCTGTTTCGTACCTATCACTTCCCTTTAACTGATCAACTGTCGAAAGTGCATTTGATGAACTCGATGCTCCAATTACAAACGAAAGTGTCAAACCAATTGTTATAATTAATTTTTTATTCTTCATATAGATCCCCCTCATATATCAAGTTGTATACTTATGTATACTTGTTTCCATAGTGCTGATCTCTGCTTCAGATAATTTTAATTTTAGCTTTTTATCCAAATCTTGGATAAAAGAATAAGTCTGTGTTAACCCAACTAACACAGACTTATAATAAAATTATATTACAATTTCCTAAAATTGGCAAAAATTAATAATATAATAGTCATAGGATCATAATTTATATAGATGAAAATGTACAAAAAATAAAGAAGCACCCGAACGGCTATTCGGATGCTTCTAATATAAACTAAAACATTTATTTTATTTAGGATCAACGCCTATAGCCTAAAATGGTTGTTCCTAAAAAATTATAGAGAATCGATCATCTGATGTGCCATTTTAACCAATTGCTCTTGTGTAACATCTGAGTCCATCGCAGTAAACATATAGCTAATTCCATTTTGAGTCCAACTTAATTGTTTAAACTCTGATATCTCTACCTTGTCACTTCCAGAACTAAATATATATTTACCTGACGCCTTATCTTTCTTGTCCTGCTCTGTCATTTTGTAATCCTCTGGTAATACTTTGTATGTAGATGATAAGTAGCTTAAAGAAATATCTCTGTAATTTCCTACATGTTCAGCTTCTTGTGAATCTTCTCCTAAATAACCTTTACTTATATTAAGGCTTATCTTATCTTCACCCTTATTGTAAACAAAATCCACAGCCTCTTGTTCTCCTAAACTATTTCCATTGTCATCAAAAATTTCATTCTTTACTTCATGACCGCTTTTAAACTCATACCCTGTGTCAAATTTCTCAACTAATTTAGGCTCAAACTCTAAATCTTTATTTATTTTATCTGCACTAGGCATTGAATAATACGTCGGTATTACACTTGAACTACTTACTATAGATGCTATCTTACCAGCAGCAAATACAGTTGTCCCAATCGCTAAAGTAGCTATTAATGCAATCATAACTCCCCTTTTTAAAGGTATCCTTCTAAATATTAATCTATTATTCATTTCATTAATCTCCTCTTTATCCGGCAAACAATTTAAGGTATTGTTCACCTTATTATGAAAACTTTCGGGTGGATCAGGAAAGATATTATTCCAATTGTCTTTATTCATAATCTACCTCCATAATCTCTAACCTATTTTTTAATAGTTTTCGTCCTTTTGCCAAACGACTTTTTACGGTTCCGGCAGGTATTTTCAAAATCTGTTTAATTTCTTTTACAGAATAGCCCTCAACATAATAGAGGACAACAGTAATTCTAATTCGCTCAGGAAGTTTTTTAATAGCTAAATACAGCTCACTAAAATCCTCTTCATCCTCAGCCTTTACAAATTCAAAACACTCCTCATAAGATACATTTGCTTGTTCCCTACGCTTCAATCGGTAACATTCATTTAAGAGAATCCTAATAATCCATGTTTTAAAATACTGTTCCTCTTTCAATGTATTTAATTTTTCATAAGCTTTTAAAATTGCACTTTGAACCGCGTCCTCGCAGTCCTGATCTACACTCAGAATAGTCTTAGACACATGATATAAAGTACGTTCAGCTTCAAGGACTCTATCTATAAATAAATTTTTATTCAATTAGCTTCCTACCTTTCCTAGCAAACCGTAGCGCTACTTATTTGCTTCTTCACTAATTAGATGCTCAAGGATGTGAAATGGTTCATTTTATTTTTTTATTTTTAAATTAATTAATTTATCAGTTTTAAGTTTATTAATTTGGTACAAAAAACAAAGCCGGAAGCTCCACCTCCGACTTTATAATAAATATAATTTCTTATTTTCCTCGCGTACTACCGCAAGGATTTACAAACAAAAATGCTCGATCAATTGGATTTCGCGGCATTTTATTTCGCAACGTAACATTGGCATGAAGCCAAATTCAATTGATCGAGCATTTTTGTGGCAAGGCCTTACTATCTTTCGCACTCTTGATTTGCAACCGTACAAGAAGTTTTGCAAGCTGATTGACAAGAAGTTTGACATTCTCCGCATCCACCTTTTTCAGCACTTTGCTTCAAAGTAGCTCCTGATAATGTTTTTATGTGTTTTTTTTCCATGACTATACCTCCATAACGATTATTCTCTACTGATTATAACACAAAATGGTATTTCTGAAAATCTCTATTTGAAGTTGACGCCTAAAACTCCACCAATACCTCCTGCCGCTGTCATTAGAAGGATTCTATAAAGCATTGAAACTTCAAATACAAAATTCTCTTGTACTAGAAAAACAGTCAAAAACACGCATACTATGTACATCATACCAACCAATAAACCATAGAACATACCTTTTTCTTTAATCTTCTTAGACGCATAAAATCCACCAAAGGCTGCAGATATAGTAGTTATAAAAGATGCCGCCATGGTAATGGTCTCTCCACTCATGTTTGTGAATGTCAAAAACAAGTTGTATATTAGAATTATAGCTAAAGTCATAATATATGCAAAACCGAGACCTTTAAAAATATAATTTGATTTTTCCATTAAAAAACCCCCTCCTGAAATAAATATATTCAAGAGGAGGTGTTTAAATTACTTTTCTTCTTTGTCTTCTTTAACTTCTACTTCTTCTTTTCTAGATTCAACAGTTCCTATAGCCCATTTTTGGAATGGTACTTTAGTTCTACTTGGACCTATTTCAAGAGTTAAGTTGTCTTCATCAACTTTAGCAACAGTTGCTATGATTCCTCCTATAGTAGTGACTTTGTCACCTACGTGAAGGTTTTCTCTCATTTCTTTTAGTTTTTTATCTCTTTTCTTTTGAGGTCTCATCAATAAGAAATAGAATAAACCGAATACAACTACCCATACAGCTATTACAGGTATTAGTGATTGTTGTGGCATGTTTTTTTCACTCCTTGTTCTTCATAATTTTATCTTGTTAATTTAAATTATGCCTTTTAAAGCTTTATAGAGTATTATACATTAAATCTATAATAATTCATAGTGCAAAGCCTATAATTCGTACCCATATTTTGTAAAAAACTCTTCTCTAAAGTCTAGTAGTCTATCTTCCATAATTGCCTCTCTTACTTTAGCCATAAGGTCTAGCAGGAAGTGTAAATTATGAGTCGTTATAAGTCTCGCACCTAAGATTTCGTTAGTCTTAACCAAGTGTCTTATATAAGCTTTTGTGTAGTTTTGGCATGTATAACAACTACACTCTGGGTCTAATGGTGTGAAGTCCTCTGCGTAACTTGCGTTTCTAACTACTACTTTTCCTTGGCTTGTCATAGCTGTACCATTTCTAGCTATACGAGTAGGAAGTACACAGTCAAACATATCAACTCCTCTTATTACTCCTTCAATAAGGTCATCTGGACTTCCAACTCCCATAAGATATCTTGGCTTGTCAGCTGGCATAAGCGGTGTTGTATATTCAAGTACTTCATACATCAACGGCTTTGGCTCTCCAACACTAAGTCCTCCAATTGCATATCCAGGTAAATCTATAGACGTAATTTCCTTAGCAGATTGTTCTCTAAGGTCTTTGTACATTCCACCTTGAATTATACCAAATAACGCTTGATTTTCAGTATTATTATGGGCTTCTTTACATCTTTCTAACCATCTTGTCGTTCTTTCAAGAGAATTTTTTACATAATCTCTATCAGCAGGATATGGAGCACACTCATCAAACGCCATCATTATATCCGATCCAAGTGCATTTTGTATCTCCACTGCTTTTTCTGGTGTTAAAAAGTGCTTTGATCCATCTAAGTGAGATCTAAACTCGACACCTTCTTCTACAATTTTTCTAAGCGGTCCTAAACTAAATACTTGGAACCCTCCACTATCTGTAAGTATAGGTTTATCCCAGTTCATAAATTTATGAAGACCGCCAGCTTTTTTAACTATTTCATGTCCCGGTCTCATGTACAGATGATAAGTGTTGCTTAGAATTATCTGTGATCCAATCTCTTTTAGTTCTTCTGGTGTCATACTCTTAACTGTCGCTTGCGTCCCAACAGGCATAAAGATCGGTGTATCGATTACGCCGTGTGGTGTGTGTAGCCTTCCAAGTCTAGCTCCACTCTGCTTGCAAGTTTTTATAAGTTCATATCTTACTGCATTCATATTTTTTCTCCTAACCATTAGTAACTCTAAATTAATTCTTTTAATTCTTATGTTAATTTTTATATTATTTTATTAATTCTTTTTAATTTCTATGTGAATTCTAATATTATTTATTAATTCTTTTTAATTTCTATATTAATTTTTATATTCTTCTTCATATTTCATATTGATTTCCTCAAGCATCTTGTCATTGCACTTTTCCTTTATTTCATTTTTCTCTGTCATATAGCTTCCCCTTTGAATTAAGAATCTCTTTATTGCAAAAAGTCCACCCATAGCGATTACTCCTAGTAAAACGTCCATCATTCCATCGTTTTTAGGCAACAACAGCATTTTTCTCGCTATTGCGTACAACAACGCCTCAATAAATGCGCCTGGTATATGAAGTGAAAGCATTATAACAAGCTCTACCCCTATTACCAATAGAAGTACTTGGCCTAGGATATTATTTAATGTTTGATATTGAACAATATTCTGAAAATCAGTGATGTATTCAAACCAAATCAATCTGAATATATCCATAATTCCCAGACATATAGTAAGTAAAACTACTACTGCTAGAATTTTTTCAAGTATTAACGCGACCTTAAGCACCTTGCTATTGCTATTTTTAGTTATTTCTTTCATAGATAACCCCCTTCAAATCTGACCTTTTGTATTTTATATTCTTCAGTTTGACATAAACTTTTAATAGTATTAACTATTTTATAATCATTGCGTCCCCAAAACTGAAGAATCTATATTTCTCCTCTACAGCAGTATTGTATGCGTTTAGAATATTTTCTTTACTGCTAAGTGCACTTACAAGCATTATAAGTGTCGACTCCGGTAAGTGGAAATTAGTTATAAGTTTATCCACAATTTTAAACTCATATCCTGGATATATAAATATCTCAGTCCATCCGCTTGTTTCTTTTATTATGCCTTTTTCTTTACTAGCCGATTCAACAGTTCTACAACTTGTAGTTCCAACACAGACTACATTTTTTCCACCTTTTTTAGCCTTGTTTATTTTATTGGCAGCTTCTTTGTCCACCATATAGTACTCTGAGTGCATATGGTGTTCTAACACATCATCTACTTTAACTGGTCTAAATGTCCCAAGCCCCACATGAAGCGTAATAAATGCAATATCAACACCTTTTTTCTCTATTTTATCTAAAAGCTCTTTAGTAAAATGAAGCCCTGCAGTAGGTGCTGCTGCAGAACCGCTGTGTTTAGAGTACACTGTTTGATATCTATCTTTTTCTTCCAACTTTTCAGTGATATATGGAGGCAATGGCATGCTTCCCAGCTCATCAAGTATCTCTTCAAATATACCGTCGTAGCTGAATTTAACTATTCTAGATCCGTCTTCTCCCATTCCAACTACTTCACTGATTAGTTTTCCTCCACCAAAAGAGAATTTTGTACCTATTTTAGCTCTCTTACCTGGTTTAACCAATGTTTCCCAAGTATCATCTTCTGTTCTTTTTAATAACAAGAACTCAATCTTTCCACCAGTATCAACTTTTTCTCCAATAAGTCTCGCTGGAATTACCTTTGTATTATTTAATACTAAACAATCACCTGGGTTTAAATAATCTATTATATCTTTAAATATCTTATGTTCTATTTCGCCAGTTTTTTTATCAAGAACCATAAGTCTAGAACTAGATCTATCCTCTATTGGAACTTGAGCAATAAGCTCTTCTGGCAAATCAAATTTAAAATCACTTGTCTTCAAAACTAAACTTCCTCTCAAAAAAAATTTCACCTTTTTATTATAACAAAAAAACTACATGTCGACTACTGGAATACAACTTAAAAAAGTCCCGTGCAGTCTATTTATCACGGGGCTTTTCTATATTTAAGTGTTTATATGCTAAAGGCATTGCAGACCTTCCTCTTGGACCTCTATTGATAAATCCAAGCTGTAATAGGTACGGTTCAAAAACATCTTCAATAGTATTTCTATCTTCACCTATTGATGCTGCAAGTGTATCAAGTCCTACTGGTCCTCCTCCAAATTTTTCTATTATTGTGTGCAGTAGCTTTTCGTCTACATAGTCTAGACCGAGATCGTCTATTCCAAGGAGCTCCAACGCATCTTTGGCTATTCCATTGCTTATTATCCCATCTGATTTAACTTGAGCATAATCTCTAACCCTTTTAAGCAATCTATTGGCGATCCTAGGAGTTCCCCTTGAACGTTTAGCAAGCTCCAAAGCTCCTGATTCGTGTATCTCTGCATCTAGTATTGAAGAAGATCTCAAAACTATCTGTGCAAGTTCATCAACAGTATAATAATCTAGCTTGCAAATTACTCCAAATCTATCTCTTAAAGGATTTGTTAGCATTCCTGCTCTAGTAGTAGCCCCTATAAGAGTGAATTTTGGTAGATCGAGTCTTATACTTCTCGCCGATGGTCCCTTACCTATAATTATATCCAAGCAAAAGTCCTCCATTGCAGGGTACAGCACCTCTTCAACAGTTCTATTGATTCTGTGAATTTCATCTATAAAAAGCACATCATTTTCATTTAAATTTGTAAGTATCGCCGCCAAATCTCCAGCTCTCTCAATAGCAGGGCCCGAAGTTATTCTAAGGTTAACGCCCATTTCATTTGCTATTATACTGGCAAGAGTAGTTTTTCCAAGTCCCGGCGGTCCATAAAGCAGTACGTGATCTAACTGTTCGCTTCTAGACTTTGCGGCTTGAATAAATATACTAAGCTGCTCCTTTGATTTTTCCTGCCCCAAATATTCTTCTAGAGTCTTAGGTCTTAAACTGTTTTCTATGTCTACATCATCAGTTTGCATAGAAGATGTAATTATTCTATCTTCGTCATCAAATTCGTTCATAAATTTTCCTCCCCTCTAAAATATAGTTAGCTATTTCGTCATTAAATAGGCAAGGGATTTTTTGATTATATCCTCGGTATTTAATCCGTCCTTTTTACAGTTTTGAACAGCTTCTTTTGATTCCATCGGACTGTAACCAAGCGCTATAAGTGCTTCAACGGCTTCATCTTGTGAAACAAGTATAGGCTTTTCAGAAAACAGTGTCGGTTCAAATGCCACGCTATCTTTATCTATCTTATCTTTAAGTTCTAGTATAATTCTCTCTGCTGTTTTTTTACCTACTCCAGGTGCTTTTGAAAGATTAGCTATATCATCGCTAAGTATAAATGCACCTAGTTTTGCGGGAGTCGAAAACGACAGAATAGCTAGTCCAACTTTTGGACCTATCTTAGATACTGAAGTCAAAAGCTCAAACATCTTAAGCTCTTCTTTAGTAGAAAATCCGCAGATAGTTAAATCATCTTCCCTTACTATTAATTTTGTATATATTTTTGCCTCTTTTCCAACTCTAACATCCGCAATAGTGTTAGAAGAAGCATTTATCTCATATCCTATATTATTATTTTCAATAACTATGTAAGTCATGTTTATCTCTTCTATAATTCCCTTTATATAATTAAACATATTTCCCTCCTATATTTTTCAGAGTTTTTTCAAGCTTATTTGAATGTGCATGGCAAATTGCAACTGCTAATGCATCGGCAACATCATCCGGCTTTGGTACAGCTTTTAAATTCAAAAACGCTGTAACCATCTGCTGTACTTGTGCTTTTTGTGCTCTACCATACCCTACTACCCCTTGCTTCACCTGAAGTGGAGTGTACTCATAAACCGGCTTGTTGTTGTGAGAACATGCAAGCATAGTAACCCCTCTAGCTTGTGCAACAGTAATAGCAGTCTTAACGTTTTTGTTGAAAAACAGTTCCTCTATTCCAACTTCATCTATATTATAATTTTTTATTATTGTGTCTATTCCTTTGTACACTAGCTCCAATCTTTTACATACATCCATATGTGCAGGCGTAGTGACTGCTCCGTAATCTATCGGAGTAAATTTATTGTTTTTGTATTCCAGTACTCCATATCCAACTATAGCTATCCCTGGATCTATTCCCAAGATTATCATAAAATACGTCCTTCCCCAATTTATAAAACATGTTTCTTAGCAATATATTTTATGCTGTTTTTATTTAGCAACAAATACAATCACTTTTTATACTATCAAAATTTAAATCTTCTATCAAAAAATTTAAATCTTCTTTTAAAAAACTTTAAATTCTCTATTACAAAACTTATGTTCTAAATAATTATACCATAAATACAAGTTAAAATATTCCTTAACATATATTATGTAAATAAAAAGGTGAAAATAAAAAAGAACTACCTACTGTACTTATATTTATACAAAGATAGCTCTTCTATTTATAAACTATTTATACTATAAATCAATTAACCCTTTACCCTATGCCTTCAATATACTGTCAAAATTCTAACTTGTAGATTTTACTCTAACTCAAAATTATACTCTAAATTAAAGATGTCTTCTAGCTTGCGAAATCCTCTAACCTAGCATACGCTTCATCTTCAGTGTCCATTATTACACCTTTTTTAATTTCTTCCTGCACTGTTTTAGGCAGTGAATCCATAGTTATTTTAGTTTTTTCAACTAAACTTTTCTTTCCATTTTTGTCGTACTTATATAGAGCTATATGTCCTTTATCCGTCTCTATTGCATATTTTCCACGTTTAGAATTATCACTCATTGTATCGACTTTATCATCAGATTTGTATTCAGCATCCTCTAATACAATCTCTTCTTTTGATAAACTCTTTATAATTTTTCCAGGATATTCATTTTTAAAGTAATTTTTTATTTCATTTTCTGTTTTGCCCAAAACTTCGTTTGGAACTACTCCAGCCATTATATAAGTTCTTTTGTAATTCGTCTCTGTCTCGCCTTCATTTTGAAGCCAAACTTCACAGTCTTGATTTAAATCGTAAGGCATTTGAACTTTAGCTTGTTCAATATTTGCTGTATTTTTGATAAGCATATCCCTTGATGCAGTTCTAGATCCTATATAAAATCCACTTCCAAAAACTATAATTGCTGTTGCTACATAAGCAGATATTTTGCGATAATTAAAACTTCTTCTTTGCTCAAACAATATATTCGCCTCCTTTTTTAATATTCTTTCCAAATGGGAGGCTTTTATACAATTTATGTAAATAATAAGCAAAAAAATGTTGATCTTGTTATACTTATAAATCTATTTGGACATACTTCTATTAAGAAAGATTAGGAGGTAAATTTATGTCTAAAATTAACTGTAATGTAACAAACTGTTCTTACTATGATAACAATGTCTGTTATGCTGAAAAAATAAATATTTCTGGTAAATCTGCTCAAAAAAGTGAGAGCACTAACTGTAGCTCATTTTTAGAAAAAGAACACTACAGCAGATTGACTAACAATACTAACAACGGTCAGACTGATCTAGTTTGCAATGTCAGCTCTTGTGAGCACAATGGAAATGGAGATGTCTGCAATCTTCAAAATATCCAGGTTGAACCTAATACCGATAAGCCTGTTATATATTCTGAGACTTATTGTGGGAGTTTTGAAAGTAGAATGTAAATCAATTTATAATATAATCGATTTGTAAGTAGTTATACCACTATATTTTAATTGAAATTTTAAGTATTATTTTATGCGATTTCAATGAGCATGGTTTATATAAAATTAAACTATAAGCTTTGAGAAGGCGTAAAATAATACTTTTTTATTTGTTTCTTTATAGTTATACCTCACCTTTTATTAATTGCAAGAATAGTATAAAATTGTGTTAAGCTATACAACTATTTGGGAGGGATATATAATGGTTTCATTTGCTACATTAAAAGAAAGGTCGAGAAATCAGTTGAAAGGGCACTTGCCATCGGCTATACTCGTAGTTTTTTTATCAACTATAGTGCTAACTGTAACGGAAAGATTTGAAGGTTCATCTGACACGAGTTCACTCATTGTCTATATACTACTTAGCATCTTTTTAGCTGCACCTATATATGTCGGCAAGATTAAGTTTATGTTGGATCTTGCTTTGGGTAAAAATCCTAAGATATCTGAGATATTATTTGGCTTTAAATATTTATCTAAATCAACTTTTTTAGGGGTTGTTTCATTAATAGGATCTTCTGCTATATCATTTATTTCTTCATTTTTAGGTTATTTAATAACATCAACTTTCAGTGGAAATATATTTCTACAATTACTAGTTATTATCTTTGGAATATGTCTGATTGTCGCTTCATATTATATTGTAGTTCTATTTTCTATGTCTTATTATATGCTCAGCGCAAACCCAGATATGCCAATTACAAGCTGTATTAGTTCAGGAATGGATTTAATAATTAAAGGTCATGTACTAGATTATCTATTGCTTGGTCTAAGTTTTATACTATGGATTATCCTCCCTATAATATTAGCTAGTTTTTTATTTAATATAATTTGGATTGTAATTATCTTGTGCGTGATTCCATACGTACTCTGGTTATCTGCTTATATAGAAATGACTTACATCAATTTTTATTTAGAACTAAATAATTCTACAATTGAATAAAATAACAATAGGAAAAGTATGCGATTTAGTATAAATACCGCATACTTTTTTTATTTATTCTTTTTCAACTTAAGCCGCAAATCCATAATAAGTCTGACAGTACAATTTTTACTGTAGCTTCTGGACTTTATAATTTTATCATCAGTTAAATTTACTCCTAAGTCCAACCTACAAATTCATTCTAAGCCTGATCATATCCAAGCATTCGATTCCATTTTCAACTATCTTCTCAGTGTAGTTGTTTTTAAAAAAATCAACATCAACTCCAACAATCCTAAATCCACACTTCTGATAAAAGGCTAGTTGAGAAATACTTGAATTTCCAGTTCCAACTTCCAGGTATTTTGCTCCTTTATCCTTAGATAAGAGCACTACATCCTCAACCAATAGTTTGCCAATTCCTGTGCTTTGGTGTGATTCTTTTACTGCTATATTCACAATCTCTAAAGTATCAAATGACTTTCTAGCAAGCAAATAAACTCCAACAGTCTCTTTATCCGCAATAGCTATATGACATTCTCCTTCTTTTAGATATCTTTCTACCATATCAATAGATGGATCAGCTAAGTAAAGTAAATCGTACGGTATCGTATCATTACTGTCCATCTTTCTTATTTCAATATTCATTGTAATCCTCCGTCGTTCATCTATAATTTTATTCTATATATTTTAGTACATAATCAAAACTTATGTAATTATCTAGTCTTTAGTTAATTGTAAATCTTAAAATGATTATAGTCTATATTAATTTAAGTGAAAAACTCCCCTATCTTCCTACATATGATTTTCCAATATTTTGAGATCTCACCAAAGCCATTTTCTTTATCTGATGAAATTGTCGGTATTTCCTGGGGAATATTATCATCTACTACACTTAATATAGTTTTATATATCTCATTTTGTCCTTTTTCGTTTGGATGAATATCAAAGTAAGCCATATTAGTCATTACATCCCTGCTATTAGATTTAAATACGTTATAAACATCTGCAACCAAATAATTATTTTCATATGAATTTCGTTTTATTGAACGATTAATTTGACTTATGTATATGTCTGCAACACTCGACATTGGCTTTAAAATAGCAGTTTCTGTAAACGGATTGTATAAAGTTTGTACTACTAACTTTACTTCTGGGTTTTGATCTTTTATATGCTTTATAATTATAGGGAAGTCTCTGTCAAACTCTCTAAGCCCATCCTTTAATTTCCCAGTTACTTCTGGCGATCTCAAACCTTCAGGTGTAAGTAAATCTACGAGGGGTTCTGGATTTAATCTAACAGCCCTTTCAATCTCATAGGATGAGGCATTA
The DNA here is from genome assembly GCF_017873185.1 of Metaclostridioides mangenotii. Classification (GTDB taxonomy): domain Bacteria; phylum Bacillota; class Clostridia; order Peptostreptococcales; family Peptostreptococcaceae; genus Metaclostridioides; species Metaclostridioides mangenotii. The sequence goes on along the minus strand of NZ_JAGGJX010000002.1, from coordinate 415,301 downwards.
TCAGACAAACCAAGAGATTCTTTAATTGAATACATTAGAGGTTGTAATAGATTATTTCCACCAATTGATAGAGTTATAACTTCAGAACTCCTTATATATCTGTTTATATCCTTATCATTAGATCTAAAAATATCAACTAAGTCACTGCTATCTATTCCATTTACAGCTAAATTAATCGACCTTTTATTTATACTTTTCGCAAGTTTTTTTGAAAATTTCTGCTTTTCTTTATCTTTTAGGCCTACTCCAGTTGAAATTGAATCTCCCAAAACCACATATTCATATTTGCTTTGTTCAGCATATACACTGATACCGATTGCGATAGTCAAAAAAGACAGCATAAATGCAGTCAGAATCCTTTTTAATAGTCTAATCAACTTAACTCCTCTTCTCATATTAATAGTCTTTTTAATAATTTTATAGAAATTTATTTTCTGCATCGTTATAAAACTATATGTAAATCGGCATTTATATATTAATATTATAAATAAATATAAATTAAAATGTTTTAAATATATTCAAAACAATTTTAATTTATTTTTCTAAAATTGATAGATTCTTGCGATTGAATTCGTATTAATAGACAAATACATAAATAAGCTTATTGGAACTGGAGGAAAAAATGAAAATTCATGAAAACAATTTTATTTCAGAATTAAGAAATAAAAATGAAAAGGCCTTATATTTTGTAATCGACAACTACGGTTGGATAATAAAATCTACAGTAAAAAAATCACTCTACAATCTTATCGGACATCAAGAGGAATGTATAAACGATATCTTGCTCGCAATCTGGGATAATATAGATTCATTTGACGAAGATAAAAATTCATTTAAAAACTGGGTAGCTGCTATATCAAAATACAAATCAATAGACTACCAGAGAAAATACTTAAAAAACTTAAAGGATGAAAATATTGAAAATACTGAACTTGTTTCACCTGAAAACTTACTTGAAAAAGTTTTAGAGAAAGATGTTCAAAATAATCTAGAGAAATTACTAGCACCTCTTAAACCTGAAGATAAAAAGATTTTTCTAATGGTTTATTTAGAAGAGAAAGACTTCGATGAGATCAGTGAAGAGCTTAGAATTTCAAAAAGCATTCTTTACAATAGGTTGTCAAGGGGAAAGAAAAAACTAAAAAACACAATACAAGATATTGAAACTAGGAGGATATAAAATGAAAAACGATATAAATAAAGATTTATTATACCTACTTAATGAAACAGAAATAGATTTAGATGAATTAGATCAAAACGATTTTACAGATATAGAAACAAAAAAGGTCAAAAAGAATTTTAAGAAAAGCTTAAACAATAGGAATAAGAAAAATAAAAACTTTAAGAAAGTTGCAGTGGCTGCATCAGTATTAATTTTATCAGTATCTCTTTTAGCTAGCAACTCAGGTGGACGTGCGTGGGCTAGCATCAATATATTTGTATCCAACATGGCGTCATTCATGGGCTTGGATGAAAATTTAGACAAATACAGTACAGTTGTAAATAAAGAAATTACTAAAGATGGAATCACAGTTAAATTAAATGAAGTTATATTAGACGACAAGTTTCTAGTTGTTTCAACTAGCTTCTCAAGTACTGAAAAAATTAAAGACTACTTATTTTCATCTGCAAGTATATCCATCAACGGAAAAGATATCTCAGAAGGAGCGCGCGGTTCAGGTCAAGGTATAGACGAATATACACATCAAGAAATTATTAATTACAACCTAACATCGGTACCTGAAGCTGGTGATATAAATGTAAAAATAGTCTTTGATAAAATCTCTATTGATGACAAAGAATACAGTGGTCCGTGGGTATTTAAATTTAAAACTAATGGAACGGAATTAAAGAAAGACACTCAGGCTTTAACTTTAGATAAAAAGATAAATGTATCTAAAGATCATAAAATAAAACTTGAGAAATTCACAAGTAACAGCCTTGGACAAAAAATATATTTTACATTCGATAAAAAAAGTATAAATGGATATGATATGAATTTAATTGGTAAAGATGATTTAGGAAATGATGTTACATTTGAATTTGTAACAGGTAACCAAGAAGGAGGTATGTTCGAATATTCCAATCTAGATTCAAACTTAAACAAAGACGCTAAATCGTTAACACTAACACCTTACGCTGTCAAAATGCCAGAATCAAGCGGAAAAATGCCAGATCAATCAGAATACAAAAAAGTAGGAGAGGTCTTTACAATAGACTTAACAAAACTATCAACAAATAAATAGCAGTTTAATATAAATAACTAATTCAAAAAAATAAATGGTCAGGAAGCTTTTGATACATATCTGTATCAAGCTACCTGACCTTATTTATACGTCTATTATTTTTTATCTAATTTATTATTTTCTAATTTACTCTCATCCGATTTCCCAGCAAATTGACTGTTGTAAAGATTCTCGTAGAACCCGCCTTTAGCTATCAACTCATCGTGAGTCCCTTGCTCTATTATACTTCCCTGATCCATAACTAGGATCAAATCAGCATTTCTAATAGTAGAAAGCCTATGAGCGATAACGAAGCTAGTTCTGCCCTTCATAATGTTCTTCATAGCCTCTTGAAGCATTATTTCTAATCTTGTATCCACCGAACTTGTAGCTTCATCTAATATAAGTATTGAAGGATTTGACAAGAATGCTCTTGCTATAGTAAGCAATTGTTTCTCACCAATTGAAATATTAGATCCTTCTTCATTTATTAGCATATTGTAACCATCTGGAAGAGTCTTGATAAAGTGGTGTACATTAGCTCTTTTCGCAGCTTCTACAATTTCTTCCTTAGTCGCTCCAAATCTTCCGTACTCAATATTTTCATATATTGAACCACTAAATAACCAAGTATCTTGAAGAACCATACCGAATAGAGATCTTAAATCTTCTCTAGGCAGGTCTCTAATGTCAATTCCATCGATTTTGATAGCTCCACCTTTTACATCGTAAAATCTCATAAGTAAGTTTATTAAAGTCGTTTTACCTGCTCCAGTTGGACCTACGATTGCTACCATCTGACCACTTTTAACTTCGGCATTTAAGTCTGTTATAAGTAAATTATCGTCTTTATAACCAAACTGAACATGCTCAAAGCTTACATTTCCTTGTAATTTAGTCACATCTTCATTGGTTTGTACATCTTCTGTCATCTCTTCTTCTTCAAGTATCTCAAGAACTCTATTAATAGCTGCATATGCAGATTGAATTATTGTAGATAATTGAGTTACTTGTGAAAGAGGTTGGTTAATTTGCCAAATATAACGAATAAATGCTTGTAAGTTACCTATAGAAAGGCTTCCTGATATAACATTTAATGATCCTACAAACGAAACAGCAACTATTCCAAAGTAAGTTAGTAAAGATATAAGTGGATTCATCAAACTCGATATAAACTGAGCTTTAAATCCGTAATTACGAAGATTGTTATTTGCTTCTTTAAATTCTTCTATAGCATCTTCTTCTTTACCGTATAATTTTATTTCATTAAATCCAGTGTACATCTCCTGCACTTTTCCATTTAAAACACCAAGTGCATCTTGTTGATCGTTAAACTGGGTTTGTGATTTCTTAACTATAAATCTAGATATAAAGTAACTTAACGGTATTATTAGCAATGTAAAAAGCGCCATCTTTACATTGATAGTAAACATCATCCCTATTGCCAATGAAAATACTAGTATTCCGTTGACTATCTGTATGAAACTCTGTTGAAAGGCATTTGATATAGTATCAATATCGTTTGATACACGACTTAGTACATCCCCTAGACTATTTTTATCAAAATAACTTATTGGAAGCCTTCTTATTTTACTTTCAACTGCAGTTCTAAGATCTCTTATACTGCTTTGGATCGCATTTGCAAGTAGACATCCTGCACTGTAGTTTAGTATTGCTTTTACTATATAAATTGCAGCTAATATCCCCATTATTTTTAAAATATATGTGAAATTAACCGAAGCTCCTTCTACACCCTTGTATATATTTATTGCATCTTTAGCTAGTTGAGTAGTTATCATTCCCTCTATTCTAGGGTCGATCGAATTCAAAATTGCCGAAGTAATTACGAAAAATATCGCAACTAAAAATGAAAATCTGTAGGGTTTTATGAAAGGAGATATTTTTTTATAAGTTGAACCAAAGTGTTTTACTTTTTTCATTAACCCAATTCCTCCTTTTTAAGTTGTGATGTAGCTATTTCGTAGTATATTTTCGAATTTTTAAGAAGTTCTTTATGTGTTCCAATCGATACTACTTCTCCCTCATCTAAAACTATTATTTTATCAGCATCCATTATAGAACTTATTCTCTGAGCGACTATAAGTACTACTGAATCTCTAGTTTCTTCTTTTAATCTAGCTCTAAGTACAGAATCAGTCTTAAAATCAAGTGCTGAGAAGCTGTCGTCAAATACATATATTTCTGCTTTTCTCACTAAAGCTCTCGCAATAGAAAGTCTTTGTTTTTGACCTCCAGATACGTTTGCTCCACCTTCACTCAATTCTTCATCGAACTTTTTAGGTTTGCGTTTTATAAAGTCGTACGCCTGAGCTACTTTAGCTGAATACTTAATTTCGTTTTCATCTGCATTTTTTTTACCAAATCTTATATTGCTTTCTATACTTCCAGAGAACAATAAAGCTTTCTGTGGTATAAATCCTATCTTTTCCCTAAGAGCATGTATATCGTACTCTCTTACATCTACGCCATCTACTTTTATACTGCCATCTGTAACATCGTAAAATCTAGGTATTAAGTTTATAAGCGAACTCTTTCCACTTCCTGTACTTCCTATAAATGCTACCGTTTCTCCTGCTTTTGCTGTAAACGATACATTTTTTAATACATCAGCCTCTCCATCTGGATACGCAAATGTAACATTATTAAACTCAAGTAGTCCTTTGATTTCTGTCTCTTTTACACCATTTTCTGGATTTTTGATAAGCGGATCTGCTTCAAGTAGCTCCTGAATCCTACTCGCTGATACAGCTGCTCTAGGATACATGATAAACACCATAGAAAACAACATTATTGAGAACATAGCGTGGAATAAATACTCCAAAAATGCTACTAATTGTCCGACTTGTAGTGTTCCATTATTTATTTTTCCACTCGATACCCAGAATACTGCAAGTATTGCAACGTTTAAAATTAAGAAAAACGCTGGTTGAGTAATTGCCATAAGTCTAAATAACTTTTTTGATACCTTTGCATAGTACTCGTTTGTTTCTGCAAATCTTTCTGTTTCGTATTTATCTTTTCTAAAAGCCCTAATAACTCTGATACCAGTTAGATTTTCTCTTAAAATTCTGTTTAATTTATCGAGACTCTTTTGCTGATTATCAGATATTTTATGAGAAATTTTTGCTATAATTAACACACCAAGGAATATAAAAGGTATTGTAGCCATAATGATTAATGATAGCTGAGCACTTGTGATAAATGTCATAATGATACTTATCAAAAATACTATTGGTGTAAGAAAAGCCAGTCTGAGTAGAATATTTACAAAGTTTTGAAGTTGGTATACATCGTTTGTAGTCCTAACTATCATCGATGAAACTCCAAATTTGTTGTACTCAGTATGTGAAAATTCTTGTGATTTCTCAAATATGTTATTTCTTATGTCTCTAGCGATACCTGTAGATACTTTAGATGAACAGTATCCTAACAGTATACTACCGAACCCACCGACTAACGATATAAGTATCATTACTAATATCATCTTCTTTATATAAGAAATATCTCCATTAGTTATTCCATTGTCTATGATTTTAGCAAGTACTGTAGGAATTCCTAGTTCAACAAGTGCAAAACTAAATACTCCAACAAAGTTAGCTGCTATTAAAAGTTTATAATTCTTGAGATATTTTAATATTAACTTCATCTTACAACTCCTCTCTCTAATTTAATATTTCACTTAAACTGCCTATATATGTACTTAAGTTATCCGTATTCCAACTACAAAAAAAGAGATAGAGTCGACTTCCCCCTAATCTCTTAAAAATCCCAAGCCACAATTTGTTTAATCTTATAAATTTTACCATACAGAAATAACAAAGTCAATTTATTGCGTTTTACTTTTTATTTCTTTTTATCCTTTATTACGTATGGTTTCTTCTCTTTATACTGCTTCTTATTTCTTATTACTTCTTACTTTCTAATGTCTGCCCAATTATCTGTTTCATGATGTCTTTATTTAATGCTCCAACTGTATAACCATATATTTTTCCATCTTTATCTATCATAAAAGTTGTCGGATATGAGTTGATGTTGTAATTATCAAAAACCTCACCCGTTTTGTCAATAACAGTTGGGAAAGTGTAGTTGTTTTGATCTAAGTAGTCAAAAACATCTTTTTCACTCTGATCGTGAGTCCCTGTTACTCCGAGAATAACAACCTCTTCTTTATTTAAGTTGTATTCCTTGTATAGCTCTTCTATATGCGGCATCTCTTCTTTACAAGGAGGGCACCATGTCGCCCAGAAGTTTAAAAACACTACTTTTCCTTTGTAATCAGATAGTTTATGTTCTTTTCCATTTTGATCTAAAAGTGTAAAATCAAATGCAGGCATCTCACCCGGCTCTGCTTCATCACTATTCGAATCAGCTACGCCGTTCTGGCTATCTGAATTATTTTTATCATCTTTATTTTCTGTATTGCTATCATTCTTATTGCTACCATTAGTATCGTTTTTATCTGATTTCTGAGATATATTTGATTGGTTGGTATTGGTATTTAGATATCCTGTTAAAGAATTTATCCAACCTGTGTAAGTCATAACCCCCATTATTATAAGGATAACTCCTCCAATTTTAATAGTGTACTTTACTATATGTTTCTTTTTATCTATAAATTGTAGAGCTTGTGTTGTAAATAATCCTAAAAATATAAAAGGTATTATAAAACCTATTGTGTATACCAAAACTAGTACATTTCCAGCAATAGCACTCTTTGCACTTGAAGCTAGTATAAGTACTGAAGATAATACCGGCCCAACACATGGAGTCCACGCAAAACTAAATGTGAATCCCATAATAAATGCAACGATCGGATTCATTTTCCTTAAGTTTTGATTTATATTTATCTTAAAATTCCTATTTAAAAAATTGAAATTTATAAATCCTATTTGAATCAAACCTAGTACTATAATTATAATCCCGCCAATTCTACTAAATATCAGCTTATTGTCGCTAAAAAATCTACCTAGTGCAGAAAATGAAAGCCCCAATATGAAAAATGAAACTGAAATACCTAGCACAAAGAACAATGTGTGAAATAACACTTTGCCCCTTTCATATGTAATATTGCCATTTAAATCTTCTTTTTTAGCATTACCAGCCAAATAACTCATGTATATAGGTATAAGTGGAATCACACAAGGTGAAAAAAACGATATTATACCTTCGACAAATACAAGAAAAAAATTTATGTTCCCAATTGAAAGAATATTTTCAAACATTTATTACCTCCCCAAATTTAGTTATATCAATGCACTCTTTATTTTTTATACCCTTAAATATATTTGTTAATTGCATAATTAAAAAATATTAACTATTGATATACACTTAACATACACATATAATTATATTATAGGTTTTATTTAATTTAAGCAATAAGTTAAAAAATCCTAATTCTTTTTTAGCATAAAATAAACCTAGAAAATTTAAAATGGTTGGGAGGATTGATAGAAAAATGATCTATGCAATGATTATTTGTTCTATAATTTTACTTTTATGTATAGCCTCGAGCAAGCTGCTCTATAGGTTCGGTATACCAACTCTTGCAATATTTATAATACTCGGGATGCTATTTGGATCTGATGGTATAGTCGGTATATACTTTAGCGATTATGAATTATCGAGACAAATTTGCTCTTTTGGTTTAGTATTTATAATGTTTTACGGTGGTTTTGGTACCAATTGGAAAGCAGGAAAGCCTGTATTTATTCCAGCATTACTCATGTCGACACTCGGAGTTATAATTACCGCGTCACTTACCGGTATGTTCTGTTATTTCGTTTTAAAAACTTCACTTCTTGAGGGATTATTAATCGGTTCAGTCGTTGCATCTACAGATGCAGCATCAGTATTCGCAATTTTGCGTTCTAGAAAATTAAATCTAAAAGATGGCTTGGGATCTCTACTTGAGATAGAAAGTGGCAGTAACGATCCAATTTCATATATGTTAACTGTAATCATAGTTTCTCTTATGTTAGGTAATGGTGAAGCATCCGTTTTATCAATGTTATTTTCACAAATAGTATTTGGACTTCTGATAGGCTTTATACTCGCCAAAATTACAGTTTTTACTCTTCAAAAAATAAATTTAGAAATAGATGGACTTTATCCAATTCTAGTAACCGCAATAGTAATACTTGGGTACGCTCTAAGTGAAACAGTCGGTGGCAATGGATATATATGTGTATACTTAATAGGTATAATCGTTGGAAATAGCAATATTCTTAACAAACGAAGTCTTTTTCACTTCTTTGATGGGATTTCGTGGATTATGCAGATAATGTTGTTCTTTACGTTAGGATTATTATCTTTCCCATCAGAAATACCTAAAATAATAGCTCCAGCTGTTATAGTATCGATATTTATGATATTCGTTGCTAGACCAATAGCAACTTTCTCAATACTTAGTTGGTTTAAGTTCCCAATTAAGCATCAACTATTCGTATCTTGGGTCGGACTTAGAGGTGCTGCATCAGTTGTTTTTGCAATATACGCAGTCTCTTTTAATATAAACCTAAATCAGGATATATTTCATATAGTATTTTTCGTAGCGCTGTTCTCAGTATTAGTTCAAGGTACTTTAATACCTACTTTTGCTAGAAAATTAGACCTTGTAGATGACAATGAATCTATATTCAAGACATTTACAGACTACGAAGAAGAATCTTTAACTCATTTGATGGAAGTTGAAATTACAAAGAGCAGCCCTTGGGTAAATAAGACCCTTTCTGAAGCTAATATTCCTCAGAGTATTCTAGTAGTTATGATTAAGCGAAATAAGAAAGCTATTGTTCCTAAAGGTTCTACTAAGATTAAATTAGGCGATGTGCTTGTATTAAACGGCATTGATTTTGATAAGATTCCTGTATAAAATATCGAAGTAAATCATATTGATGATCTTTAAAAATATCAAACGTAACGATATGTAGCAATGAAGTTCAGTAAATTCAAAATAATAAGTAATGATAACTTAAAACAACTAGGGATGTAAAGATAATCAGCTATTTAAGATAGGTTTTACCTAACTTTTCTAATTATCTATACATCCCTAATTTATTGTGAATACCTTATTATTTCACATGTATGTTCTCTAACTACTCTATCTTATAGATATATTCTACTTTATATATATAATTACGTATTTATATTTTTAATAAAACTTTCTATCCACACCTATTATACAGCCGTATTCTGGGTGAACTGATTTCACTAGATTTGTTATATTCGCTTTTATTTCTTCCTTAGTAATATTTCTGTCCAACTCATTTGGATCTACTACTACATCGAAAATTAGATTCTTCCTTTTACCTTTACCCACTATCCTAAAATCATGCATCGATAGTATATAAGTATTTTGCTTTAACATATCTTCTAGTTCTTGTCTTGTTTCATATATTTCTTCATCTTGAACGTTTACTGGGTCCATATGTATTACTAAGTATATTTTTAGTTTTTCTGACAATTCTCTTTCTGCTGTATCAATCACTTCGTGTATATCAAGAATATCTTTATCCGATGGAATTTCAGCATGTACAGATGCTATACTTTTTCCAACACCATAATTGTGAATAATTAGGTCGTGAACACCGATCACCATATCATATGACATCAATCCGTCAACTATTGAGTTTACAAGTTCTTCGTCTGGAGCTTCCCCAAGTAGTGGATTTATTGTATCTTTTACTAGTGTAAATCCTGCATATAAAATTAATAAAGAAACTACTATTCCAACATATCCATCTACTGGTATTGTTGTATATTTAGCTGCTAAAAATGATAGTACAACACAGCTTGATGTAACAACATCTCCCATTGCATCTAGAGAAGCTGCTTTTAACGCTGAAGAATCTATTTTTTTACCGATAAATTTATTAAATCTGCTCAGCCATATTTTGATCAATATAGACATAAAAAGTATTATAAATGGTATCATTTCAAATTTTATAGGTAATGGATTTAATATTCTTTCCACTGAAGACTTTATGAACTGAACCCCAACCAACATAACCATAAATGCAACTATAAGCGCTGATAAGTACTCAAGTCTTCCGTGTCCAAATGGATGCTCTTCATCTGGGGGCGCACATGAAAGTTTAAAACCTACTATAGTTATAACTGACGATGCCATGTCAGATAAGTTGTTAAATGCGTCTGCCATTACAGCTATACTTGAAGTAAACAAACCTATAGCTAACTTGAAGGCAAACAGCAAAAAATTCATAAAAATCCCAACTATCCCCGCTAGATAGCCGTATTTATTTCTTACATCTTCATCTTGTATATTTTCATTGTCTTTTACAAAGGATTTTACTAATAAGTTTGATAACAATTTCATTCCTCCTCATATTCGTATTACTCAATTATTATTCAATAGTTAATAGAGATATAAAATCTCATCTTTTATATTATACCCAAAGTGTTTGTTAATTTACCTTATTTTGAGTTGAAAATGTATTATATCATAAATATAACAATATTTACTATAATTTACTATTTATATTTGCTAATTATCTGAGAAAACTATAAACTATATTTAAGGTACAAAAATAATATTTATATGGGGTGATAATAATGGTAAGTAAAAAATTATTTGACAAGCTAAATGCTCAAGTGAATTTCGAGATATATTCTTCATATGTTTATTTAGCTATGGCATCTTATGCTGAATCTATTGATCTAAGCGGTTTCGCTAATTTCTTTAGGGTTCAAGTTCAAGAAGAACTGTCTCATGCAATGAAGTTATACGACTACATCTTCCAAAAAGATGGGATGGTTACTTTAGAAGAAATACCTAAACCAAAAGCTGAGTACAAAGATATTCTAGAAGTTATAGAAGAAGCTTTTGATCATGAAAAATTAGTAACTAGCAAAATATACGACTTAATGGACGTTGCAACTGAAGAAAAAGAACACGCTACTAAAAGCGTACTTCAATGGTATGTTGACGAGCAAGTTGAGGAAGAAGATAACTTTCACAACTTAGTTAAAAAAGTCAAAAGAGCTAAAGACAACCAAGTCGCTCTTTACATGCTTGATGACGAACTTGCTCAAAGAGTTTACGTTCCTCCAACTACTACAAACAATTAATTACTATAACAAGTAATATAAATTTTAATTCTTTAAATTTTTAAGGGGCTATCCAATTGGACAACCCCTTATTTACGTGAAATTTTCTAGCTGAATTTAATTTTTTAGACTAATTCATTTTTTGTTTTTCCTATCAAAAGCTTTAGATCTATTGTTATTTCATTTATATTTGAATCCAATATATCTTCCAACTTCTTCAGTGGAATATTTGATGTCATCGGTGTCATTTTCAGTAAATCTTTTAGCGTCTTTTTATCTATTTTTATGGTGTATTTAATCCGCTTCTCGTAGACTAATTCTAAATTTTCCTCAAATTTATTTACTATTTTTTCATTTGAATAACTCTCTCTTTCTATATATCCAGTTAGATTTCTTCTTATTTCTTTTAAGTATCCTTCCTCTGGAACTACTTTTATTACTATTCCTAAGGGATTTAGTATTCTTTTAAATTCACTGTAGTTTGCTGGTGATAAGACATTTAAAATTATATCTATTTCTTTATCCATTACTGGTAAATTTGAAAGGTCAGTTACACACCAGAGTATGTTTTCTTCATCCATAGCAGATATTTTAATCGCTTCTTTAGATATATCTGCTCCAATTAGATTTGTTTTATCTGATATTTGTTTTACTTTTGATAGGTAATTTAGCAGATACCCTTCTCCGCTTCCAGCATCTAGTATACGACTTATGGAATTGCTCTTTATATTTGCTGTTATTATATCCGAAATTTCTTTAAATAGAGCGTTGTAAACTCCGTAAGTGTATACGCTATTTCTCGCTTGGAATAACTCTCTGTTGTATATATCGCTTTTCTTTGTTTTTAAGAAATTGAGATATCCCTTTTTTGAGATATCGAAGCAATGCTTACCCTTGCATATTAGGCTGTTTCCTGTAATAATGTCAAACCTGCTAAAACATTGTGGACATCTCATTGTATATTTATTTGTTTCTAAATTATTTTTTACTCTGTCTAATTTCTTTATCTTTATTCTGTCTAATTTCTTTATCTTTCTTATTTCCATTGCACAATCTCCTTCTATTGATAAACTGATCAATTTACGGGATTGCGCCTATTATAATAGTTTTACTAAGATGATAGCCACAAACCCGTGCTATCCTCTCAATCTTATGTAATAAACCATTTTAAGCCTCCTATACAAATTCTTTTAGTTAAATTTAGTTAAATCTAATTGACTTTCCTAAAATCTATTTTGTAATTACTTCTATTATATCTCTAAAACCCCAGTATTACCATGGCTTCTTACCATTTAACCAACCGTTATTTTTCCAGTAATCTGAATCTACAGCAGTCCAAGTATTTCCCTTCTGCATTTTAGACACCATACCAAACAAAATACGAGTCAACACTTTTGGACTCTTACCTTTACTTACATTCCATTTGTATATTTCTTTGCATAACTTATCCGTATTTTTATTTAATTTTGGATCATTGTATATTTCATCTTTCGACTTCGCTAAAACCCTCAATCCAATTGTTTTATATCTTGAAACCCCCCAAAATAAAAAGTTATTTTTAAATGTTTTGTTTGTGTGACCAATTCCACCTCCTGCCGCTGATGAGATTCCAACCGCAAATTTATTAAACATCTCTTTCTCAGGTCTATGCAGCATCCACATATACGCCATATGATCTAAAAATGATTTCATACTTCCACTTACATCAAAAACATACACTGGCGAACTTAGAATAATCACATCTGCCGATAAAATAGACTCAATAATTGGTGATAACTCAGTATAATGTGGACAACTTTCCTTGCTTTTCAAAATACACTGCATACAGCCTGTGCAGAATTTATTGAAATCTTTTGCTAAAAAATATTCTACCTTGTTTACTTCTGTCATTTTGCTTAATTTATCTGTTAAAACCTCTACACATCTATGTGTATTGCCGTTTTTATTGCTTGCATTTATAACAGTTACATTCAACACTACTCCCCCTTATTTTCTACTGTACAAATCCTAAATCCCTTTCCCATTATACTCTCTATTGTAAGCATCTTTCTAAACTTTAGAGCGCATTTGTTACATATATAGTATTCAAAAATTTTATATGTGATTTTTATAAGTTCCTCTGTACCTATATGAGCATAAATAGAAATATTTGCGTCTTCTACTGAATAAGGAAGCACTAAGCCCTCGTAAAGCTTTTCTTCTTTCTTAGAGTAATATTCTACTATATAATCAAATATACTTTACTTACTCTTAAAGTGATAGTATATTGAGCTCTTTTTTATCCCTAACACCTTGCTATTTCTCTTACAAAAACAGCGCTATATCACTTTTTAGAAAACAAGTTAAACGATTCATAAACTATCTTTTCTTTAGTATCCATAATAATTAATATAATTAGCAATAAAAAATAGCTGTATCAAAAGCGAATTTTTTACGCTAATGATACAGCTACATAATGTATTAAGTTATTGAACTTTCTTAATAGGATAATAAAAATATTCTCTAATCGATCTAGTTATATTCATGGCAGTGTTGCCGCATAATACACTATCCATCGTGTGCTCTTTTATTTTATCGTATTTTTCAAATATTTCTTGTGCTAGTTCAAAGTCATTGTATACTTTCCAATAACCACACATCAAACATTTTTTATCAGAGCAATCTATAAAGTCTTTTACATCTTTTATAGGTATACCTAAAAATAATCCAAGCTCATGTGGGCAGTGGTATTTTGCATACCTAACTTTCAATTTATCGATGTAATCTTCTACGCTTCCATTTTTATAACCTAGTCCCGTTAGAAATTTGTTATTCTCGTATTGAGACACACACTCCTCTATAGATTTAGAATCGTAAATCATCAGTACAACCACATCGTTGTTTTCACGTAACTCTGTAAATTTCAAATTAATTTCAGCAATAAAATCTTTTCCGTATTTTATCCATCTGTTGTATAGCATATCGTTTTTCTTTTTGATAGTTATAGTAGATGCTGGCTTTAAATGAGAAATCACGGGAGAAATTGAATAAAGCAAAAACATTTCTATGTATTCTTTATCTGAGAGAGAGTTCAGTTTATCGTAAAAATTTAAATACTTCATACTTTATTTATTTTGAAATCTTTCTTCCAAACTCTTTGCACTCTTCAGATGTTGTATCATCTGGATCGTTGTTTACTATTAGACCATCATCTATTAAAACAGCTCCATATCCAGTTATTCTATCTTGCCAATCTCTCATCCATTGGCCATCTCCCCATCCGTATGATCCAAATAAAGCTACCTTCTTATTTTTTACCTTATCAGCTATACTCTCCAAAAATGGTTCAAATTCGCCCTCTTCTAAAACCTCATCTCCCATTGAAGGACAACCTAGAATAACTATTTCCTCATTATCAAATATATCAGGATTGGCGCTTTCTACGCTTATTACCTCAGCAGTTTTACCGTTTTCTTCGATCCCTGATGCAATTAAATTCGCCATCATTTCTGTATTTCCTGTTCCTGACCAATATACTATTTTCATATCAACAACCTCCATATTTATATTTAATTAATATTGAAATTCATTCTCAATCATTATTTTAGATTAATTAGTTTACATTGTCAATATAAATTTTTAAAAATTATTGAAACTAATTTTTTATCGCCAAAATCTTTCTGAGAATCATTATCCGCATAAAAAAAAGAATCTATATTCTTTCTATAGATTCTTTAATATTCTTAGTATATTCTCCACCATGATAACAAATTATTTTTTTGATATCATAGTTTAGTAATTTTTTAGCTGATTTTTTTGCTAGTCTATTGTCTATATTAGTTCTTGGATTTGCTGTTAGTAAACGCCCTTTGTAAAGAACGAGCGCATCTCCAGTAACCAATGTCTTACTTTCCTTTAAATAAACTGAAATATGGCCAGGCATATGCCCTGGAGTTGATATTATCTCTATTCCTCCACACCAGTCAAATGAATCTCCTCCAGTAACACATCTATCTATTTTAACTTTTTTAAGAATAGTGAACTTTTTCTTTGCGTGCTGGTTCATTACCCTTTCAGTCCTAGACATTGAATTTCTCCTAGACCTTGCGTTTACAATCCTTAACGAAGTTTCCTCACCACTTATAAATCTCTTGTCGTAAGAAGAGGAAATAGTTTCTATATTAGGATACTTTTCTTTAAACTCTGCTAAAGCCCCGAAATGATCAAAATCATGGTGTGTAATTATTATCTTTGTCAGCTTGCTTAAATCAATGCCCTTTTTTAAAGCAGCATTTTCTAATAAATCCAAACTCCCAGGATATCCACAATCTATCATTATCATGTCATTATCATCGCTAATTATTACTGGAAATATTCGGTCTACATGTTTATTTAGTATAAAGTCAAATTCTATAACTGATATTTTGCTCATCTTGTCGTCCTCTCAATGGTTGTAATTAATTCAAATTATGTATAATTAAATCAATATATTTTTTTAAATCAGATTTGCTTTGTAAAATCTAAATATAAGTTATTTAAAAATATCCAATAATAAATTATATCACTTTTTAGATAAGATGAACAATACTAGTAATAGCAATAAGTCTGTTATTTTTTTATCCATTCTTTTTGTTAATTTTTTATTTCGCTATTATTCATATGTTTCTTTTATTTAGCTTTATAAATTATTTTTTGAATATCAATCTTTTTATCCTGCATTTTATTTTTTATTAAGAAGTCTTGAGTCTCTTCTAGTGACTGTATATCTTTATCTGTTATATCTATATTGAAATCATACCAAGAATACATTTCTTTAGTTTCTTCAACAGTTAAATCTACTTCTTTTGCTACTTTTTCGATAACTTCTTCACTATTTTTATTCATATAGTCTAAAGTCTCTTTTTCAACTTTTTTAAATCTTTCTACTAATTCAGGATATTTTTCTGCAAATTCTTTGCTAACAGCTGTAACTATTATTCCATCAACTAAACCTTCACCATTTGTAACAAGTGTGCTTCCAGAATTTAAGGCTTTAAGAGCTGCTGGCCCTGCTAATAATGCTGCATCAACACTACCATCTGATAAAGCTGTAGACGCCTCTGGTATCCCCATATTTAAAAACTCGACATCATCTATAGTCTTACCTTCTTTGTCTAATGATGCTACTAAAACTTGATGAAGGACTGTTCCTTTAGGACCCGCTACCTTTTTACCTACTAAATCTTTGGCTGATTTTATTGAACTGTCATTAGTTACAATCATAAACCCTTTTGGAGATCTACTGTATGTATTTAAAATTTCTAATTCAACGCCATTTGAAGCCGCTATTAATGCAGATGTTCCACCAAGTGCATGAAGAAAATCTATTTCTCCAGCTGCTAATGCTTGTGTCTGATCTGGTCCAGATGTTATCTCATGGAAGTTAACTTTTATATTGTCATCTTTGAATTCTTTTCCAAATAAATCATCACTTTTTTGTAAGATAGATGGTACATTTAGTGGTGCTTTAACATAGGTTAAATTTATTTCCTTTGGATATTCTACTGTTTTTTCATTGTTGTCTTTTCCTTCTTCTGCTGTTTTTCCACAACCTACCATAGCAACAGTAAGTGCTAAAACTGTAATACCTGATAATAACTTCTTAATTTTCATATGTATACCCCTTTGTTATTGTATTTATATTATTATTTAAATCGCTCTTATTTAGTTACTTCTTTGTATTTTGTTTTATCCCTATCTATTTCTTTGTATCTAGACTTGTCCTAGTTGCACTATGTATTTTGCCTTGTCCTAGTTACTACTATGTATTTTGCCTTGTCCTAGTTACTATTATGTATTTTCCTGTCCTAGTTGCTTATTTATATCTTGACTTGCCTTATCTATTTTCTTTATATTTTGCTTATCCTTTTAAAAGACTTAATATATCCTTTTTTAAAACGATAAAGTGCTCAGATGTCAAATCCCTATCATAACCTTTATCTATATTGAGCTCTATTAACTTCTTATCTTTTGAAAATACCACTATTTTTTTACCAATTTTAAGAGCTTCGTCTATATCATGAGTTACAAATATTACGCCTTTATTAGTAGACTCGTGTATCCTTATAACTTCATTTTGCATGTCTATTCTTGTAAAGTAGTCTAGTGAAGAAAATGGCTCGTCCATTAGCAAGATATCAGGATCAAAAGAAAGAGCTCTAGCTATACTTACTCGTTGTGCCATCCCGCCGGATAATTCATTTGGATATAAATTCTTAAATTTCTGTAAATTCATAATATCAAGATACTTATCTACATCTACATTTCTAAATTTTCCTTTAGGTTTTATTAACTTACTTATAAAACCGTATGAATTAAAATTCGATTTGTCATTATGAAATGAAATGTTTTCACTCACATTTAGCCAATACATAAGTCTGCTTTCTTGAAATACAAAACCCACTTTAGGTTTGCGTTCATTATTATCTTTCTTAAATTTAATTTCTCCGTGGCTTATATCCTCTAGTCCAGCTATAACCCTAAGTAGTGTAGTTTTTCCACATCCACTAGCTCCCAATATAACAGTTATATCGTTGCTATCAATATCTAATGAGACATCATTTAGAACAGTATGCCTACTATCGCCGATATTATAGTATTTGGATACATTTTTAAGTGTATAGCCAGAACTAATCATATGCCTCTACCGCCTTTCCTTTGCCTACCTTTTTAACCAGTTTAGAAAAAATATAATCGGTTAATATACCTAAAACCCCAATTACTATTATCCCTACTATTACAACATCAGTTTTAGACATCTCTTTTCCATCTGATATTAGATATCCAAGTCCTGACGATGCTGCAACAAGTTCAGCTCCTATAATAGCTCTAAAACTATAACCTAGGGCTAACTTTAATCCTATAGCAATATCTAAAATCGCATTTGGTATAATTATTTTAAATATTATTTGTAGGCCTGTTAGCTCAAATATCTCGCCGACTTCAACCAGCTTTGGGTCGCAATCTCTTATACCTTTCAATGTATTTGTAAATATAGGGAAAAATGATGCTAAAATTATTATTATTATCTTAGATTTTTCTCCTATACCAAACCACAGTATAAGCATTGGAATAAGTGCCAAAGGCGGTGTATTTCTAAGGAAATTTATAAGTGGCTTGAAGTATTCATAAGCATTTTTATGTACGCCAAAAAATATTCCAAGAGGTATTCCTAAAATTGCACTTATAATAAATCCTACAATTACTCTCTTCACACTCGCATAAATATTGATAAATATTGATCCGTCAATTATCATATCTATAAAAGTTTTAAACACTTTTTCTGGAGGTGGGAGTATATAGCTATTCCATACACCAATCTCTGTTACTACCTTCCATGCAATAAGTATTACTACAAATATTATAATTCCTCTTAACTTTTCTAAACCTATAGGTCTTCTAGCATTTTCCTTCATTTATAAACCATCTCCATTATTACATCCATCTTTACAGTAGAGCATCTCCACTACTTCAACTTTGCTCTTAGGATCCTCAATTATTTTTCTAACCTCTTTAATAATTACCTCTTCAGATGAAATCTCAATTACATTTTCAAATGAATCCCTAAAAAATCCTAGAGGTATAGGAGAACTTTCTATTTTTCCTAATGATAGTATTTCTTCACTCTCAGCAAACTCCTTCCATGTATAGAAAAATAGATTTTTTTTATCTTTAAGTCTATCTTTAGCAAAATCTCTAAGCTGTGTACATGGACAGGTTATTATTAATATATCATCATCTTCTTTTATGTATTTATCGTATAGGACTCTAGATGTTCTGATTAGAATTGGCTCTATGTTTGGAGTATCGAATGGATCAGTCATAGCGTTTCTCTTTAAAAGGTCTATAGCTTCTGGACATCTACAGTCTAAGATCGTCTTATCAGTATATTTCGAGTGCTTGATATACTGATTTCTCACGTATTCAAGTTGAGGATCACAGTTAGCAATTATGTAATCTCTATCTATTAATCCATTTTTTATAGAATCAAATTTGTTGCCATACATCTTTTCTGCTACTGGATTAATCCATATACATTTTTTCATTTTATCCCTTTTTCCTTTCGTAATTGATATTAAATATCATTATCGATTCAAGTATATTAAAATAGTCGAACTTTGTCAATAATTATTATATTAAAATACAAATACTATCAAATACTATATACCCATATATTTATAATTTAAATTAAACAATAAAAGTACCTAAAGTTTATAATTACTGAAAAACTTTAGGTACTTATATATAAATACTTAAAAAATCTAATTTTTATTGATTATATTGCATATACACTAATAATACTACTATCTTCTATCATCTAAATCATTATTTACAATAAAATACTTTTGGTTCTTTTCTA
Source organism: Metaclostridioides mangenotii (assembly GCF_017873185.1). GTDB lineage: Bacteria > Bacillota > Clostridia > Peptostreptococcales > Peptostreptococcaceae > Metaclostridioides > Metaclostridioides mangenotii. The sequence continues at coordinate 395,612 of NZ_JAGGJX010000002.1, read as the reverse complement.
ACCGGTGGATCCAATTCTTTTCTCATATATCCCATTGAAAGAGTCGTAACTAATTCATAGTTTTCAGGCACATTATATTTTTCTTTAAATTCTTTAGTATTGCAAACATGTTCAGCGAACCCAACCCAACACGTACCAATTCCCATAGAATGCGCCGCAAGCATTATATTTCCAGCTGCTAGGGTACAATCATACACATGCCAGTGAGAATCTGTGTTTCCAAATATAAGCAATAAATAGGGGCTCCTATTGAGTAAACTCATCTTAGGATTGTGCAACCAAGACTCGTACTGTTTAAAGTAAGGCAACTTCTCTAAATTATCAGCTACATATTTCTTTGTTATATCATTTAGTTTATCAATTTCTTCTTTGTCCTTAATTATTACAAAACCCCAGGGCTGTTCATTCGATCCAGTAGATGCTTTTACTCCAAGATTCAATAGTTCGTTAAATGTTTCGTCCGTTATTTCCTGATCTGTATAAGAACGACCACTTCTTTTGTTATTGATACACTCTAAAATATCCATTATACACACCTCTTTACTTTTATTTGTTAGCTTACCTACTTACATTTACCTACTTATATGTACATATTTCTCTATGTACAATTATATATTAGAAACATTAGATTGTAAAATGATAGTAAAAAATGGGTGATGCATTGAAGACATGCTTAGTATGTATAGTATATGTAAATTTACACATAAGAATAGATTTAGACGCAAAAATGAACCTCTAAAAATTAGATTTTTAGGTCTAACTTTTGGGGGTTCATTTCAATAATCTATCTTTTTATATAAAAAAATACATATTATTTTTTTAACACAAATGCTATTGTTGATAAATATTATTTTCCCAAATAGCTATATTCTATAAATTAACTATTTGTGAAGATCCCTTTTAAATATTTATTTAATAGTCTATGAGAGTTTATCATATTTTCATAAGCGAAAAATTTATTCTTCTATCGGTGTAAGAGATGCTTGGAAATGTCTAAGAATTGGTGGCTCCCAAGTTATTTTGTATCCTTTTACTGTGTGAGCTCTTTCTTTTATTGCTATAAGAGCATCTGCCATCACATCTATGTGGGCTTGAGTATAAACTCTTCTCGGTATAGCAAGTCTCGTGAATTCAAATTCAGATTTAAGTTGTTCACCTGTATCTGGGTCGTTACCAAGCATGTAAGAACCTATTTCACAAGTACGTATTCCTGCTTCTTTGTATAATTCTACTGCAAGTGCTTGACCTGGGTACTCATTATAAGGTATATGAGGCAATAATGCCTTTGCATCTACGAATACCCCATGTCCACCTACTGGTGATTGATAAGCTATTCCTGCATCATCAAGTTTAGCTGCTAAGTATTCCATTTGACCTATTCTGTATCTTAAATAATTTTCATCCAGACCTTCATACAAACCTATCGCAAGGGATTCCAAATCACGTCCTGATAAACCTCCATATGTAACGAATCCTTCAAATGAAATAGTGCGAGCTTTAGCTGCTTGAAATAATTCCTCGTCTTCTTTTATTCCTAATAATCCACCCATGTTTACAATAGTATCTTTTTTAGCACTCATAGTAAACATATCAGCATAGCTAAATATTTCTCCTATTATATCTTTTATAGGTTTATCTTGGTATCCTTCTTCACGTTTTTTTATAAAATAAGCATTTTCTGCATATCTAGCAGCATCTATACACAATGGTATATTGTTCTTCTTACATATTTCAGATGTTTTTCTTACATTTTCTACTGAAACAGGCTGACCTCCAGCAGAGTTATTAGTTATTGTCATTATTACAATACCTACATTTTCAGCTCCATATTTTGCTATTAATCTTTCTAATTTCTCAGTATCCATATTTCCTTTGAATGGTACTCTTAAAGTTGGATCTCCAGCTTCTTTAACTACACAGTCTATAGCTCTTGCTCCAGTTAATTCAACATGCGCTCTTGTTGTATCGAAGTGCATATTTGATATAGAATATTTTCCTTCACCCATTAGAAGTCCAAATAGAACTTTCTCAGCAGCTCTACCTTGGTGAACTGGCTGTATAAATTTATATCCAAATATATCTTGACCTGCCTCTATAAGATTGTAATAACTCTTTGCTCCAGCATAAGCCTCGTCACCCCTCATAACTCCAGCCCATTGTTCTTGACTCATTGCGTTTGTTCCACTATCTGTCAGTAAATCTATATAAACGTCTTCACCTTTTAAATTGAATAAATTATATTTTGCTTCTCTTATTCTTTCTTCTCTTTCTTCTTTCGACAACATCTTGATTGTCTCAATCATTTTAATTCTGAATGGTTCTGGCACATACTTTACACTCATTTTAAAATCCTCCTATTATCTGAATTCTTTATATTATATTAAGGGAATAGTCTTAAAATTCCTTAATATGATAAACTACTCAAGATAACTTTTCCAATTTTATGAATATAATTTATTATAAATGTTTATTAATTAAATTAATCATAAAGAGCGTCAACTTCGACTATCAAATATTCCCCTGCTTGAATTTCTACTTTTTCCTCGTTGTTATCACTATATAAATGTAAATAAGTAAATATCCAATCGATATTCTCACAATTGTATAAAGAATTTATTTTATAAATTAAGTCTATATTGTGTATAATGGAAATATAATCAAATTAATTTTGATATAGGAGGCATTTATTATGAATCAAAAGACAAATGTTATGAGATTATTAGACGGCAAAAAAATAGCTTACAAATACCACACATATGCAGATACTGATGCCATAAGCGGAATAGAAGTAGCCACTGTATTAGGACAAGATCCTAAACACGTTTTTAAAACCTTGGTTACGCAAGGCAAATCTAAGCAGAACTACGTTTTTGTAGTTCCTGTTGAAAAAGATCTCAATCTAAAAAAAGCAGCTCAAAGTGTGGGCGAAAAATCTATCGTCATGATTAAATCAAAAGATTTACTCGCTTTAACTGGATACATTCATGGAGGTTGTTCTCCTATTGGAATGAAGAAATCATTAATCACTGTAATAGATAAGAGTGCTGAAGAACTAGATACAGTTATTGTGAGCGGTGGCAAGATAGGATATCAGGTAGAACTTAGCTTGGATGATCTTAAGAAAGTTGTTAATTTTAAATTAGAAGATATTACTGATTAAATAATTTATTGGTGTATGAACCCGTATAATTAATATTTATATTTAATCTTATTCAAAACAAAACTGCCTTAAATTTTGTGTATAAAACAAAATTTAAGGCAGTTTCAATTCAAAAGTCTTTATTTTATTTCCATTTTACCATCATCGATAAGTTTATCTGCAACCCACTCAGCAACTTCACCTGTAATTTTTATACAGTGCTCTTTTCTCTCAGGAGACATAAAGTTATCTCCATTCCATTTTTTAGTTATTACTCTACAACATGTTGATCCGTACTCTTTTTTTATAAAGTCGTGAAGATCCTTTGAAAGTTCAAACATCTTAGGGTCCATAGCTTCGCCATGTACTCTTCCGTAAACAATACCAAGGGCCATTTCTCCACCAGATACTGCTCCACAAAGACATTGAGCTTTTCCTAAACCTATTGGAAAACTTGATGCCATTCTAGTTATTTCTGGGCTAAAAGGTTGTCCTAGTGCATCGTTTAATGTTTGTAAAACAGCTTCAGAACAGAAGAACTCCCCTCTTTTAAAGTATCCCTCGGCAGTGTTTTTCACTTCCTCCAGGTATTTATCTTTTGAACATACTGCATTTGCTTCCATTTTATTTCCCCCTCATAATCTATTATTTTTGTATTTTCTTTATATTTTCATATCATTTTATATTTATTTTTCTATATAAATTTCTTTATATCTTTATTTCATTTTATCTATATTCTTTACATTTTAATTTCGTTTTTATAAATATTCTTAGTATTTTGTATCCTGTATTTTGTATACGAGCTATTTATGCCTTGCTTTCCACTGCTTTTTCAGTTTTCATCAAACTCATCATATATAAAACAAATACATACAATACTAAACAAATCGCTATAATTTCCTGTGCTTTAACAATGTATACAAGCCAACTTATTTCATTACCTGCTTTAATTAAAAATCCATTAAGTTGTTTTGTTGCAATGGCACTAATAACCATAGGGAACGTAAAACTTGAAAAACTCGGATAGAATTTCAATTTTAATAACCTTGGCAAATAAGATAAAGCTATAAGATAAAATACAATTGAGAAAGCAAAAAGTAGGTATACAATCGCCATGCTTTTATTATCAAAACTGTTGATATATCCAGCCAATAACAACGATCCTGGTGCCGCTAATATAATTATCGTAGGTAGCGTAGGTTCTGGCATTTCTTTTACAACCCAAACTCTCTTTAAAATAATTGGAATAAGTATTAAATAAGTTATAAAACCGAACCAAAATGCAATTTTTCCAACTGCAATTTGTTCAAACATTGGTGCTGTTACACTTGCAACAACAATACCAACATAAACAATAAACCAAGATGGGAATACTTTCTTTATTGAGAAGTCAGTTAAGAATTTCTTACTAAATAAAATCATAAGCACTAGATGCCCTACGACTCCAATCCACCAAACTGCAAGTCCTATTGTCGGTGAAATTGGCTTTATATATGTCGCAAATAACATTGTCGCCATAGTAATTGTAAGAAATACGCTTCCAATCAAAGGGTTTTCTAATTGCTCCTTAACTCCCTTTTGAAGCACTATCAGCTTCAAAACATAAATCGCATATAAAATAAATCCTATAATTCCAATAACATTTCTAATTGAATCTCCATAGGATTGAAGCAGGTTTCCTAAAGCAAAAATTGATAGTATTAAACCCGCCATAGGAATGGGATATTTCTTTAATAAGTTCAATTCATACCTCCTCATTTTTTAAATTTAGTTCACGTTTAAATTATAACAAATTGGGTTAATATAAAGTCGAAATAAGCAAAAAAAGAATGTATTATAGTAAATTGCTATATACTATAATACATTATCGTTAAAATCTATACATTTGTTTTTGTCGAAAATATTTCTATTTATATATTTATTATATCAAGTTTCTTTCAATTTCCGTTTTATATAATATCCCCGTTTTTAGTTAAAAATAGTTGTTTCGGTGGATTCATAGTAGCAAATTGCATAGGTGATAATACAGCCGCATAACTCCCAGCATTTGTAACCACAATAATATCTCCTACATTTACTTTTGGTAAATCTATATTATCCGCAATAACATCAGTAGATGTACAAAGGTTTCCAACTAGTGTTACAGTTTCACATTCTACCTCGTCAACCGGTTTAGTTTCTACTTTATTATTCAATAGAATAAACTCAAAGGCATTTTTCTGTGTAAACAATGGCTCATTTCCACATGGATTTTCATCTCTTGAGTAACTCGTTATCAAATTTGCAAGAGAAGGTCTTATAAAGCCATTCAGTGTATTATCAAGAATCACAAATTTCTTTTCATAAGAAGTCTTTATATCTAATACCTTAGTTGCATAAACACCACTTTTACAAACAGCATAACGACCTGTTTCAATATAAATTTTTGCTCCTGATAGCTTCTCTTTAAACTCATACAACAGCTCTGAAGTTTCTATTCCCAGCTCTCTAGTATCCAGTTCTTCATCCTGTTTAGAATAAGGTATCCCTAGCCCTGAGCCTAAATTAATGAACTTAAGTTGAATACCTAATTTCTCTTGAACTCTATATGATAAATCAAACACCTTTCTATAGTATTCTTTCATTACTTCAACATTTAGTTCCTGACTACGTGAGTGAACGTGTACTCCAACAATCTTTACTGCATTAAGACCTTTTAACCACTCAAGGTTATTATAAATATCTTCTTCATCTATTCCAAATTTTGAAGGCGTACCGCTATCAGAATAAAATGTAAAATTAGGATTGATTCTGATACCTATATCTACAACAGTATTATTTTCATCAGCAATCTTGTCTATTCTCTCTATTTCTGTTAAACTATCAGCTATAATAACTGATTTTTCCATAGAATTTACTATATCGAAATCAGTTTTTCCAGGAGCAGAGTAGTATATTTCATCCTTTGATAGACCATGTTCACTGCTTATTTGTACCTCCCCAAGACTAGCTGCATCTGCACCAAACCCCTGTGAAAATACTGTTTTAACAACATGTTTATGTGAATTACTTTTTATTGAATACAAAAACTCTACCTGTGGAAAATTATTTTTAAGACGTTGTGTATACTCCAATATAATATTTTCATCATAAAGATAGAAGCTATTGTACTCTTTCGCCTTATTTAAAATAACCTGCTTGTTAAACATTACGTCACCCCTTTATTCAAAGTTACAGTAATTTTACCACTGCTATACCTATAAAGTAAAAGCTATCTCAATATATCTATAAGATCCTTTTTAGCTGCAACAGAAGCTGGTACTACACTAAATACTAATCCTATAAATGCAGATACACCTATGGCTAATGATATTGTAAATAAATCAACACTAACTGATATATCTAATATTGCGCCAACTATATATGCAAAACAGATTCCAAGTATATATCCTATTACCCCACCTATCAAAGTCAAAGTAAGACCTTCTAAAAGAAATTGCATCCTTATAGTTTTCTCTGTTGCACCAAGAGCCCTCCTTACACCAATTTCCTTTGTTCTCTCTGCAACCGATATATACATCATATTCATAACCCCAACACCAGCAATAAAAAGAGATATCCCAGCTACTGCTGATATAAAGTATGTAATTGTTCTAAGTATTTTACCTACACTATCCGTAAGCAGCGACATATCAAATGGTTGATAATCACCCATATTTCTCATGCTCCCAGACTCTTTAAGTAGGTTTACAGCATCTTCTGTAACTTCATTTGGAGCATAACCATTTTCTAGAGTTAAAACTATCATAGATGTTGTATTTTCTTTTTCAAAATAATCAAAATATACATTCTTAGGTATCAATATATTTGACTCAGGCATTGAAAACATACTATCAGCCTCTTGACCTTTATAAACGCCTACAATAGTGAACAACTGTCCATCCACTTCCACACCCTTCTCTAACGAATTCTCAGGTGATTCATACATATCTTTAGCTGTCACACTATCTAGAATAGCTACCTTATTATGTGTTTCATTATCCACTTTCATAAGATTTCTACCTATAATAATATCTCTATTTGTTTCGTCAACTAAATCTATTTGCTTTTTTTCTATTTTTTCTTTCACAAGTATATCTTTATAAACCGAATTATTATCATTATCAGGATATGACACTTTTTTGACACCATCTAGACTTTTTATAATATTTAAATCCATATCTTGAAAAAATACAGCATTGCTCTGGTATAGAGACTCACTGTCTGGTATAAACTGTATATTTACTTCTACTTCATCGGTTTCGTTATTAGTAAAATTTTTTATTGTATCTTTTTCAAATCCTCTACCTATTGCCATAATAGCAATCACAGAAGCAATTCCAATAATTATTCCAAAAGTAGTTAAGAAACTTCTCTTCTTGTTGTTTTTAATAGATTTTAGGGAGGATCGCCAGATTACATATAATCTCATCTAATCAGCTCCCTGTCCTCAATTATTTCACCATCACGAATAGTTATAACTCTAGAACAATATGAAATTAGCTCAGGGTTGTGAGTTACTAATATTACAGTAACGCCTTCTTTATTTAGCTCTACAAATAATTTCATAATTTCTTCGGATGTAACAGTATCAAGTGCTCCAGTCGGTTCATCTGCTATTATAAATTTAGGTGAGTTTATAAGTGCTCTCGCTATTGCCACACGTTGTTGTTGACCACCAGAAAGCTGTTTTGGATAGTTTTTTTCCTTTCCATATAATCCGACCTTCTCTAATATGCTATAAACTTTATCCTGAGTCTGATGAAGTCCATATCCATTATAAAGAAGTGGTAGCTCTAAATTTTCATACACTGTATTATTCTCTATCAAACTAAAGTTTTGAAATACAAAACCAACTGTATTATTTCTAATCTTCGATAATCTATCATCATCACTTGAAACTAGGGATTCATCTTCAAAAAGATATGTCCCCTTAAATTTCTTATCGATAAATCCAAGTAGATTTATTAGAGTTGACTTGCCAGAACCAGATGGCCCTATAATAGCAACCATCTCGCCAGAATCGATATGAAGATTGACGTCTTTTAATACATGTAGTTCCTCTTTTCCAGTATGATAGTATTTATTAATATTCACTAAATCAATCATTGGACTTCACCGCCGAATTATCAGACTTCAACTCAATCTTATCTCCATCTTTTAATTCTTTATCAGGATTTGAAATTATAACATCTCCTTCTTTTATTCCCTCTAAGACAACTATCACTTCATTTTTTGTCTCCGTCTTTATAGGCTTTTTGATCACTTTACCTGATATATATAAATAAACGTATTCTTTATTACCTTCTTTTATCAAAGCTTTTTTAGGTATACGCAGCTCATCTATTGGAAGTTTAATCTGAACACTGTATCCATACTGTACTGGACTATCTAGTTCCACAAGAAATTTATAATTACTTAGACTTCCTGTAGAATTAGCTTGATTATCACCTACATTAATTTCTGTATCCGGCAACTGATTAATTTGTTTAATTTGTCCTCCGATTTCTTCTTTTTGACTTACTGGGCGAACTTTAACCCTTTGGCGAAGTTTTATACTATCATAATCGTATTCAGATATGATCCCTTCAACGACCACATTTTTACTTATAATTTTTATAACTGGAACAGTTGGATCAGTCTTTCCTTTCTCATTAACAGAAACTATTCCACTAATCTCAGCTGTAACATTTTTATTTGCTTTCTTTCGTATTGAATCAACAGATTTACTTGCATCTTTATAATCTAATTTAGCTGAACTAAGTGCACTTTCAGACTGAGTAACTACTGAATTCTGAGCATCCAACTGTTCTTCATACTGATTAATCGCAGCTTTTAGCTCTTGTTTCTTCTGTTGACCTTCTGATGTACTAGCATCGATATTACCTAACTCATTTTTTGACTGTGATAACTTATTTTTATAATCTTTAACCTTTGATCTAGCGTTATTTAAATTATTTTTAGCGCTATCTACAGATATTGATAATTTCTTCAAAGAGTTCTCTTGAGCATCAGCTTCAGATTGGATTTCTTCATTCTTATAACTTAAAATTGCATCTCCCGATTTAATTTCCTGACCATCTTTTACAAGAATATCTGTTACTTTACCTAAAGATTGATCATAAAATACACTGTATACTTTCTCAGCAGTGACAAAACCTTTAAATAATAGCGGTTCGGGTTTTTCAATTTTATACGATGTGTAAGCGTTATCATTATTACCTTTTTTCAAGTTAACATAAACAGCTGAAATAATTATCGCTAGTAAAGCAACTACACCAGCTACTATACTTAAATAAATCTTTTTTTTCTTCGTCATTCGTTTCATATTTTTAAGTTTCATTATTTATTCACTTTCCTAAAGATTATTTTTCTGTGTTTTTACTTAATAACTATATCGCAATAAATTAACACTTATAATAAGCATTAATTATTCTTCAACGTCAGCTTTGAATAAATGTACTAAAACAAGTACAGCTGGTATAGTAAGTATAATAGGTGTAACTATACTGAATATTTGCATAAACAATATTGCATTCTCCATTCCCTCCACATTAGGTATACTTGATGAATTACTCCCAGTAAATAACCCATAGATTATATTGAAAACAGTATAAATAATTGCAATATAATAAGGATATTTTGGAGTTGTTTCTTCATTTTTTAGATTTTTATTTGCCCTGAAATACATAACCAACAAGGCTATACTGATTAATAATGTAGCTATAATGGTAGCTTTATATCCTATACTTGTAATTTGTTTATATAATTCTATACCAGCATCACCCATTTGATCATATGTAGCTTTATTTGGGTTCAATAAACCCGGAATTCCAATAACTCCAAAGACAACTCCTATTGATTTCAAAACAAGTAAAACTTTATTCCAAGTTTTTGCTTTTTTAAGATGTAATTTAATTTCTTCACTAACTTCATTTAAATTTTCTAAATTATCCATTCTAATCCACCCTTTATTTAAATTAATAGGTAAATTTTAACACCTATTGATTAAAATATTAACACACCAGAATTTAGATTTCAATTATTCAGTCGATTAAACTCAATTTTTGTAATGATCATTTATTATATATACTATTTTTATAAAATTTATTAGATTCATAAATGTAAATTAAGCTTGACAATATATATTAAGTTTTACAAAGGTAGGTTTATGTACTTCTAAATTATTTCCTTCTTTGGATCACCTCTTTTTATTCTATAATAATGACACCAAATAATGACACTTCTGTATCTGTATATATTGTTTTTACTTTAGTTAATAATCTAGTGCCATAAACAACATTATGACACTAGGATATTACTATATAATATATACATGCTTTTTATTAAGAAATTGTAGCCCCATTGGCATGTTATAATATTGGTAAATAACGGGAAACAGTTAAGTACTTACGATAAAATTAAAGCCCTTAATATCTAATAAATGGATTTTAAGGGCTTACTATATATCTTTTAATATATTTTTAAGGATTAGTTGCTTATAATAAGAATGGTTAGAAGTAGTACAAGGCATCTTGTTAAAAAATCATTAATAAAACAACAAGTAGTATGATTTATGGTGTATTTCTAGATAAATAAAATCTGGACAATACATTTCTGTATACTCCAGATTTTACATATAATATATTTTTATTAGACGTCACGTCAAAGTCTTAAATTGATTAGACAGAACCTAATCAATTTCATTATTTTCCTTTATAAATAATAGTTTTCCAGATTTTAATCCCCATATTTCATCCAAATACATACATACTTTTTTTGAATGAGTTACGATAATAACACATTTATTATGATTATGGGCTAATGACACTAAAATATCCATTATTTTTTCTTCAGTTTCATTATCTAAATTTCCTGTTGGTTCATCGGCAATTATTATATCTGGATCATGGGCAAGTACCCTGGCAATTCCTATACGTTGCTGTTCACCACCAGATAAATTTAAGATTTTTCTATTAGCTGTATCAACATCAATTCCAACGTCTTTTAGTAAATTATAAATATAATTATTTTCATCTTTTTTCTTTACATCACTTATATTCATCGATAATAGTATATTTTCTTTAGCTGTAGCATTTAAAAGTAAATTATATCCTTGAAATATAACTCCAATATCATTTGCTCTATATAAATCCCTATCTATTGACTTTAAGCTTTTATCTTTGTATAAAACTTCTCCCTTAGCACATGTATCAAGGCCTGATATTAGAGAAAGTAATGTACTTTTTCCTGCTCCTGATTTTCCTACTATCCCATAAACTTTTCCTTTTTCAAAGTTTATATTTATATCCTCAAAAACATCTTTCTTCCCACCTTCATATCTATAACATACATCTATTAAACTCAATAAACTCATATCTACCTAATTCCTTTCTGATAATATTTTTCTTGGTTCAAACCTCATTATATATACAATTCCAATACCAATAGATATTGCTCCAAGTAATAGTGCTATTAATATTATTCCCACAATTGCTTCACTGCTAAGATGTACATTTAAATTAGTTATTGGATCTACGTTTGGAGCTGATCCTCCGCCAAACATCACCATTCCTCCAGATGCACTTTGATTTTGAGCCTCTATTTGAGTTTTTAAGAGAACATTTGAAATTGATTGGGCAGATAAACTAGCAATAGACAATCCTACAACTAATGAAATAGCTATTGTAGATAATGTTTCGAAGATTAAACCAAGTGCAACCTTACCTTTTTTCATTCCCATTGCTCTAAGAACACCAATTTCATATTTTCTTTCACGAATTCCTAAGATAGATATTAAAATTAAAATACTACCGCCAAAGCATAGTACTAATATCATAAACATGTTGGCTATCTTTTGTAATCCTTCAACAGGCTTAACAATTTCATCATAACTTTGAGAATCTGTTGATACATCATATAACTTATTTAATCCCAATTTATGTGCTTCTTCATTAAACTCACTTAGTAAGTCTGGATCTTTTAAGAAGAATTTCGCATCTACTGAAATTAAATCATTATTTGTTTTTACTTTGTATGGTTTTAAAGTATCGAAAGTTGTAATAATTTCATTTTTTCTATTCATCATAGGATGCTTAAAGCCATAATCTTGAGATTTAGTTCCATCATAATAAATTCCAGAGATAGTTAGTTCTAATGGATCATATTTATCAGGATCATCTGGGTTTTGAACTTTAAAAGTATCTCCTACTTTTAGATTGTTTAATTTAGCAAACTCTTCACTAACTATAGCTTCGCCATCTTTCTCTGGCATTTTACCATCAGTAATTTTCCTATCACCCTTTTTAAACTCTTCTAATCCTGCAGAATTAAGTCCTCCATTAATAGTTAGATTAGGCTCTTTTGCATTTACAGATCTTTCTTTTCCCCCAGTAACAGCTCGTCCAATATTACTAGAATTTTTATTATTTTTTTCATATTCATCTTGGTCTAGTGCTTTAAGCTTATCACTATAACCACTGTAACTTGCAGTAAATATTGTCTCTTTTAAATATTCCGATTTAGACAATTTTTCTAGTAAATCATATTTAGGACTAATGGATTCTACTGACTCTGTACCATCTTTTTGTGCTTTTTCCATAATTTTTTCTGGATCAGCCTGAATAAATACTTCTGAACCAAATCGATTTTTATAATCTTTTATGATTTCACCCGAAGTAGTATTTATAACAACTGAAATAGCTACACATGAAAGTATCGCAATCATTATAACACCAAGTAAAATATTACGACCTTTATTCCTCGCTAAATTTTTTAGTGCATTTTTTAAAATATACATCCTTTAACTCTCCTTTTTCAACTTTGATTGTAAACACAGTATAACAAATTAATTGTTTACTCAATGTTAACCCTCGCACTAAGGATTAAATATAAAATAAAAATTACTTTTTATATTCAGAGAAGGATAAATAGAAACAAGATCCTTTATTTATTTCACTATCTACAATTACAAAACCATCACATAAATCACACACATGGGACACTAAGCTTAATCCTATTCCATAACCATCCTTATTTAATTCATTAATTCTATATTTATTATCAAATATTTTTCCAATAGAATTTTTATCCATACCTATTCCATTATCTTTTACTGTAATAATAACACTATTATTTTTATTTTTAACAGATACTTTAATAGATTCTCCACCACCATATTTCACTGCGTTATCAACTAAATTACTTATCGCACGATATATCCACCTTTCTTTTGCTAAAATTATAGTATTACTTTCATCATCAAAATCAAATTCAATATTCTTATATGTCTTACTATATTCATCGCAAATAGATGCGCAAATTATGGAAATATCTACTTCTGTCATCCCTTTATCAACTTTTACATCACTTAAAGTTAAAATATCATCTATACTATCTGAAATATTATCTATGAATTTAATATACTCTTGATTATTATCTATTTCTAAATTAGTCCTTAAAATCGCTATAGCATTTTTTTGTTCATGCGATAAATAGGAATTTAATCTTTTATATTCATCTAAAGTTTGATTAAATTTATCCTTTATATTTTCATAGGCAATACCAAAAGATTTACTTACCAAAGCTGGATCAAAATCGTCCTCCAGTGTATTAAGCTTATTAACGATATTTCCAATTTCCTTATCATGAATCTTATTTAAAATTATCCACAATAAAACGGATGATATTATAAAAATAGAAAAAGACATCAAAATAGTACCTGCTATATTTTCAAATCCACTTCTTAAATATACTCTTCCAACTTCCCCTAAATCCGTTAATCGTACTGATGGTGAGTTTATCCAATAAGGATAATCTACATTTTCATATATGTTTCTTAATCCATTACTTTGACTTTGAACATTCATTCTCTCAACAATTTCTCTATTTGCTGTAGCAAAATCAACAATATAAACTTTAGTAGCTTTTATATGTTTACTTTCTTCTAAATTACTAAATGAACTCTTAACCCCATAAATCCCAAAAATCACAACTAAAGTTAAAATTAAAGAGTATATAGTTATAACTAATCCACTTTTTAAATTTTCTCTACGCATAAAATATATCCCTTTCCTCTTATATTTACTAAGACATCATCCCCATAGACATTGCTTAATTTCTTCTTAAGCCTTGCAATATGTACTCTTAATACAGACGAAAATGGATCAAAATCTTCATCATATATATGTTCTGCAATTTCCTCACTAGATACTACCGCCGGATGTTTATAACAAATATATTCTAAAATATCAAATTCTTTAATAGACATTATTACTTGTTTATTATCTATATGAACAGTACGGGTAATCGGATTAAGCTGTAGCTTACCTATGTTTATTATTGGATTTGTACGACCATGAAATCTTCTTATTACAGCATGAATCCTTGCTCTTATCTCTAATAATTGAAATGGCTTTGTTATATAATCATCAGCTCCAGTATCTAACCCTAAAGCCAATTCCACTACCTTGTCCCTAGCTGTAATGATAATTACTGGGGTATGTATTGAAGCTTTGCGTAAACAGCTTAATACTTCTATTCCGTCCATGTCTGGAAGATTTAAATCTAAAAGAATAACATCATATTCATTAACAGTTGCATTTTCTTCACCATCCTGCCCTGTATTTGAAACATCTACTTTAAAATTCATTCTTTCTAAACCAACCTTCATAGAATTAGCTAATTCTATATTATCCTCTATAACTAATATACGCATTTTTGTTCCTCCTAATATACTATCTAAATATTAACCTTTTTCGAAATTATAACCTAACCTTAATTATTCATCAAATAATTAAAACTTACTAATTAATTTATAAATAACTAAAATAGCTCTAAATCATGAATTAATGCACTTTAATATTCTATAATTTGCTAATACTAGTCGCACAAAATAAGATATTACCATTAAGTTATTATAATATCTTTTAATATTGAATTTTAGCCATGTCAAAATATTTTTTCATAGATAATTTGAAATATTTTTATAATGTAAATTATATTTTCATTGAATTTGGATTTATTTGTATAATTGTTTTATAATTAAGCTAGTTACAAAATATTTTATCGACTAAAACTAACTGAATGACAAATACATTATATAGAACTATTATCTCAATGAACATATGATTGATTTATAGAAAGGGAATTTTATGAATATAGTAAGCAACTTAAAAACTATCGAAAAGAATTTAATATATCTCAATGGATCTAGCTGAAATAATTCATGTTTCTTATTATTTCTGTATTTAAATTTGTTAAAATTTAATAGCTCTATTTTACTGTCAACTGTACTTTTTATAATAACCTAAGTTGGATTTAAGTTAGAAAATCATAGAATATTAAATTAAGTATCATTATTTTATGCTTTTTATTTTCTTTAGCAAATTTAGGCTTAGGATTATATCAGTTTAATATAATTAGTTTCTAAATTTAACTTTAGGGACTAGCTATGTATTTAAAACAATTATAAAGCCCTTAATATCTAATAAATGGATTTTAAGGGCTTACTATATATCTTTTAATATCAGTTTAGGGGATAGTTGAAGATTATATAAAAGGGAAACTGATGCAATAGATATGAATTAGCATCTGTTTCATTTTCAGCTTATTTTTATATATACAGACATAACATCTTACTAAAAAAATTAAAATAGACAAAAAGAAATTTTTAGTAGAAGACATCAGGAAGTAGGAAGTAGATAACATTAAACAACATTATGGCACTAGACTATTACTATATAATATATACATGCTTTTTATTAAGAAATTGTAGCCCATGAGTCAGGCATGTTATAATATTGGTAAATAACGGGAAACAGTTAAGTACTTATGATAAAATTAAAGCCCTTAATATCTAATAAATGGATTTTAAGGGCTTACTATATATCTTTTTTTTAAAAAGAGTAGTTTGCTATAATTAACATATTAAATATTTAGGAGGATTAGAAGAATGATAGTTTTAATTGCAGGTAGCTCACAGAATTGTCTTTAAGCGTGTTGATTAACTATCAACACGCCTATTTGTTTTATCTTTTTGAATAATGAAATACAGCAATTCCATCACTAACGGTGTATTTATCAAGATGAAGTTGTATTGTCGGGTTGTTTCCTAAAAACAGCGGACGGCCTTTTCCAAGTATCGTTGGAATTATTCCCACAATATATTCGTCAATAACATTGGTCTTGACAAAGTGATCTATCAGACCGCCCCCACCAAACAGAAATATATTTTTACCGCTGTTTTTTTCTTTTTTAAATTTACTAACAATATCGTCACAGATAAAACGAATATCACCCTCATCTTCTTTCTTTTCACTGGTAGCTACATAAACCGTTTTTGTTGGGTAATCTTTGGCAAAGCCCTGATCATAGCAGTTTTTGCCCATAACAACGATATCAATACCCGAAAGGAACTCTTCAAACTCACTTCTTTCATTTGTATCAATAGCGGTATCGCCTTGTCCCACAATCCAGTCAAAGCCGCCATTTTCATCAGCAATATATCCATCTATGCTGATAGCTAAGTTCATAATAATTTTTCCACTCACTGTAACTTCTCCTTTATAAACTCTATCAAGTACTTTTCGGTTAAACTGTTTCAGTTTTCAGCAATCTGCTGAGGCGTTACATCTTGCAAGGCTTATTCTTCACCTCCATTTACATAGGTTGCCATGAAATTTAGTATTTCCTTGAAAACAGCTTTTTTATCTTCGGAAAACGCCTTTTCCACTTCATCCAATATAGAGTGAGTTTTTGTACTATGGCTGCTCATCTTTACCTTATCGGATAAAGAAATGTAAAAGAACCGCTTGTCTTGTGTAGACTGCACTTTTTGAATAAGCCCCAACTCTTCCAACTCGTTTACCTTTTGGGTTACGGCAGAACGGGAAAGCCCTAATTTTTCTGCCAGTTCACTAACCGTCGTTCTTTCGCTGTGTCCGATGACAAACAAATGTAGAATATTGATATAACTGGTTTCTTTACCCCAGTCGCTGTTTTTCATCTCGTTATATTGATCCATATCTACTGCCCGCATGAATCGCTCAAATGCTTCTCTCATAGAACACCTCCATATATAATAGTTTCAAATATTAAACTATTATATCAATAATAAATAAAAACATCAAGTAGTTTCATTTTTGAAACTACTTGATGTTATGTACTAATGGCGCTTCTTATACATCCAAAATCGTCCACATACATAAGGCGCTGTTACTCCAATATAGCAGGAATTATATTTCTTTCAATCAGCAGCCACCTGTCTCGTGGCCATCTTGTAATGGACGATTTATCTAGCTTTATATTTTTCTCCTTAAAACGAATCATAGAACACTGTTACTCCTATATCGAAACGTTTATCATGTAATGGATGAGGAACGCTCGTTTCGTCGGGATGGCCAATTGGTAAAATAGCAACTGGAATAATATTTTCAGGCAACTCAAAAACTTCCTTTATCTTCTGAGGATCAAAATGTCCTACCCAGGTGCTGCCTAATCCTAAATTGGTGACTTCAAGCATCATGTGAGTAGCAACAATGCTTACGTCTACCTCTCCCATATCTTTACTGTCATACGACCTTTTCCAACTGACGGTATTATCATAGCAAATCAACAAAACTAAAGGTGCATGGAAGTGGTATGTGGTACAGGTTTTTAGTTTACTCAAAGCATCCTCAGTATCTAGCACAAGAATACGCTGCGGCTGATAATTTACAGCCGTTGGAGCAACTCTACCTACTTCCAAAATCAAATCCAATTTTTCCTTTTCTACTTTTTTGTCACAAAACTTTCGAACAGAATATCTTTCTTTTGCTAATTCTAAAAAATCCATAGTTCTACCTCCATCCATTTCGTTTCAATCGTCCTAAAGGACAGTTTTCATTTTTACTTGCGCAGGGCACTTTTCTCCGCTTATAAACCACTGGCAGGTTCTGCATTCAAAACAGGACTTATAGTCGTAATTTTTCAAAGACTTTATTAGGAATGCTGCATCAGCTAAAAACGGCCTTCCATATGCCACAAAATCACACAAACTGTTTTCAAGTAATGCATTTCCCGTGTTCAATGTTCTGATATTATTTACAACGGTCACTGGGACGCGTACATGTTTTTTTATCTGAATACCTGTATACACAATCTCATTGTATAGAAAGTCACTTGGGATTTTCGGCTTCCTATCAGTGGGTATACCGGAGGAAATATGCAGCAGTTCTATCCCAATAGTTCCAATGCCTGTGCCGTTTGAACGTCAAGTTCTAAATCATCATTCCAGCCCATACGGTAGGAAACAATAAAATCATCATTCGCAAATGCTTTGATTTCTTTGACAATCTTTTTTACCAGTAGCAGTCTTCCATTGATATCACCACCGTATTGATCTCCCCGTTTATTTGATAGAGGGGATACCACCATATTAAGGAAAAAGCCATGAGCACCATGTAATTCTATTCCGTCACAACCGGCCTGTTTTCATAGTTCTGCTGCCCTAACAAACTCATTTTTGATTTCTTCCATATCATCTTCTGTTAATTGATCGATTGAATCCCCATTATGATAACCTATACTGGGGTAAGCAAGTTGTGCAAAAAACTTCGTTCCATTGCTGTGACATGCTTCTACTAATTTTTTTAGAAAGACTATATGCGCATTTGAATAGACTGCTGCACCTCCATCTAACATTTTCTTAGAAGTTACAGAAAGGGATTGGCAAATCATAAGACCCATTCCACTAGATGCCCTTTGTAAATAGTGATGTAGCAATTCATCACCCATAACTCCATCTATGCATGGAAACAAACCAAAAGGAACCATTGGAGACATTACTATTCTGTTCTTAAAGTCAACATTTTTTATCTTAATTGAATTTAATATTTTCATTATTACTACCTCCCAATTAAGCAATATGCATACACTTGTATTCCCCTCTTATTTTAATTATAATTAATGCAAAATGAAAGTATGCACATTTTAGTAGTATACTTACTTACTAAAAGTAGAGAGTTATTGCATGGATACATTATGTCGCAGTAAACAAACACCTTTTAAATATACAATCTCTATAATAAGCGGCAAGTGGAAAATGAGAATTATATACGAGTTAGGCTGTGAATCCATCTTAAGATATGGAAGCTACACCCTGTTACTTTGGTGTAGCGGATCTCGTAATAATTTCACATTAAACTCTTCCTGCAGGATCATTTTTAAATGATACATGAGTAGATGGCTTATAGATTACAAGAATTTAACAAATATTATTCCAATAATCGTCAATACTATAGCGGCAATCCTTCTATTATCAATTTTTCTTTTTTGTAAATTAAACATTCCAAATTGATCAATTGCTAATGCCATAATCATTTGCCCCAATAAAAAAATCATTGTAGTTGCAACCGATCCAAGTACAGGCAATAAGATAATGTTACCTGTTACAATAAATATTCCAAATATACCTCCTATATATACCCAAACAGGGATACGTTTTTTTTCAGCGTCATACATAGGAAACTCTAAACGACGTTGAGTAATCAATATCAAAATAAGCAAGATAATTGCACCAACGAAAAAAGAAATAAAAGCAGCTCCTAAAAGAGAGCCAGTAGCAACACGAAGTTTTCCATTAATAGCTGTTTGTAATGGTGGTAAAAAACCGGCCAAAACACCTAAAATTACCCAAGTAATTTTACTACTCTTTTTCTCTTCTTCTAACTCCATAGTTAAATCTTTTTTCTTTTTAGATTGAACTAATGAAATAGCTAAAATCATAATGATAGCTCCGATTGATCTAGTAATACTAATAGGATTAGCTGGTACACCAAACCACTCAAAGTGATCGATTAGAATTCCCACAATCATTTGGCCAGTTACAGTTATTATTGTTGTAACTGAAGCCCCAAGTTTTGAAAATAGAATGATATTAGCAACATTAAAGCCAACACCAGCTATTGCTCCACCGATAAAAACATACAATGGATATGAAAAGTCAATCCCAACACTAATTCCTATTGGATCTACTATTAAATTTATAATTAGTAGTATCACCGATCCTAATGAAAATGCGATGAACGCAGCTGTTAAAGGTGTTTTTGAGTGAGAGCTCAAACGAGCACTTATAGATGCCTGAATGGGGAAAAACATTCCGATAATTATACCCATAATTAAATAAAGTATGATTTGCATAAATTTACCTCCATTTACTTTTTAATTCTAATGATTAGGATTAAAATTATTTTCTAAAATAACAATCATGTCAGTCTTTTAATTCTACCGTTCAAAGTATAGACAGATAAATAGACTTTTTCTATAATACAGTTTTATATTTAGAATTGATGAAAGATATTTAACTCAATTAAATTTGCTATTTATCCATGCCTATTTAAAACTATAATTAAAAGATATAAAAGACTCTTTATATCTGTAATGCATTTAAAAAAAGAGTGGATTATAAATCCACAGGTATTCTCTTAACAATATCTGATATTTTTTGATTCTTTAACTCCTCCTCCATTTTTTCCTCTGCCGAAAGCATTACTTTTTTTATAACACATTCTGAATAAGAATCTAAACAGCAATCAAATAAAGATGTTTTACCTTCAATAGCATGTATGATGTCCAAGAATGAAATATCTTCCCAATTTTGACTAAGGGAATAACCTCCGTTAACACCTGAAGAAGAATTAATCATTCCTTCCTTAACTAACTTAGTCAATATTTTAGACAAATACGTCGGAGAAACTTTTTGTTTTTCTGCCAACTCCTGTACACCGACAAGTTTATTGGGTGTATCCATTGCAAGAAAAAGTATGGTGTGAAGGGCATAATTTGTAGCTTTTGAATACTTCATAATGTATAAATCACCTCCAATAAAAGACTTAATATATCTATATTATCTTTTGTTCTGTCATTTGTCAAATAGTTTTTTGTGTACTTAGTGTTATTCCACCTTTTCAAATATTAAATTTTCTTTTAAATAAGCTACTATTTTTCCAGAATCAATATTATGCCCCTTGAAAGATATAGTTAATGACAGTAAAGTTATTCGAGGGAGTGAGCCCTCAATTTTTATATATTAATACAGAGTCCATAATTTCTCACTATATATAACATATTATGATAATTAGTAAAGGAATTTTAGATTCTTTGTAGAATAATATATATTAAAGCATTTACAAATAATATCATGTAGTTAAAACTAACATTGGTTTACAATTAGCCTTATTTAAATTACTTATAAAATAATATCACGGAGGTCAGGGGGGATTAAGTATGTCCAAAAGACTTTTTTCATATTTTATTCAGAATTTAATAGTGGATGATCTACTATGTTAGAATCAAGTATTTATTGGTCAACTCTTTTGGTAATTACTACAATTATAGAGTTTTCAGTCTTTAGATTTATCTTAGATAATATTAGTAATCTAATAAAAAGTAAAAAGATAGTGAATCTGTCTGTAGCTGGTGCCATTTTCATATCTGTTTATATGACATCAAACAATTTTATGTCGGACTTTAAGATAATAATACTTATTTTTATGACCTTTGCACTATACAAATTTAATTATGAAACTTCTATAGGTAAGAGTCTAGTTGTTAGTGTTATTTTCTGGTTAATGATAACAGGTATTGATTTAATGGGCAGTAGTATAGTTGTTATATTGAATTCAATTGATAATATGAATCTATTATTAGAATACAACGCATACAGATTAGAATTTATTATTTTAACCAAATCAATATTATTATTAATTATACCTATAGTAAAAGGTATTAAATTATCTTTTGAAATAAGTAAAAAAGAATATTTTTTTGTATCTATTCCTATTTTAACCAATTTATTAGTAGTTGGTGTGATTATATATTTTTTATTTGATGAATCAGTGACAGTTAACTATAATATTAGAATAATGATATTAATTATATCTATAATTTTGCTAATTTCAAATATATCTATAATTTTCATAATTTCTAAGATAGTGAAAGCAAATGAGCTAAGACATGTGAACAAGTTAATGAAAGTAAAAATTGGATTTCAACAAAAATATTATGTAGGCTTACAAAAAGCACAGTTAGGTATAAAAACTTTGTATGATACTCAAAATGATATTTTGGATATAATTCTTACTGAGAAAAAATCAATTTGCGATAATAGCAATATAAAACTTATTGTAAATATTGATTTCTCAATATGCGATTTTATCGAAACATCTGATATATGTAATATATTTTCTAATATGGTAGAACATTCAATAGAATTCTGTAACAAAGTAAAAGGTAAAAGTGTACATAAGAAAATTAAAATTTCGGGAAAAGTTGTTAATAATTTTTTTGTTATTAAATGCGTTAATACTATTGATCATCTTAAATTAGTTAACAACACAAATACAAATGAAATAGATTTCTATGAAGATGTAGGAATGAATTCCATTAAACTTTCACTTAAAAAGTACAGTGGTGAGGTTGTTATAACATCTGAAAAAGAGTTGGTTAAGACAATACTTCTACCATTAGTTAAAAATTGTACTGATTTTAAGCCTGAAACAAATTAATGACATAAGAGAGGTATGGAAAAATGGTTGAGTCATATGCTAATAAAATTACTTTATATTTAATTAAAAAAGAAACAATTGATGCTGATGATTATGAGCTTTATCAGTATGCTTTTGAAACAATAGTTGCTTTAATCATGCAGTTATCTACTATATTAATAATAGGATTTGCTTTAAATAGATTTACTGAGACTCTTTTATTTTTAGTATTTTATTGCCCAATTAGACAGTTCTCTGGTGGATTCCATGCTGAAAATTATAAAAGATGTTTGCTATTTTTCGTTACAATATATATAACTAATATATATTTGATGAATAAGTTAATTAGTATGAAGTCAACTACAGCTGTTATAGTACTAGCTTTTATAAGTTTTATTGGAATATGCTTTCTTGCTCCACAAGAGCATAGACATAATCCTTTAAGCAGTGAAGAAATAAAAAAATATAAAAAAATAGTAATGTATTTGTGTAGTTTTTTATTAATAATTTCAGTAATAGGTATTAATTTCGTACTAACATATGAGTATGCAATGTACTTATCGTCTGTTATAGTATGGATTTTTATAATGTTAATTTTAGGTCTAATCAAGAAAGGAGTGACTAACTTATGAAAAAAGATGTAATGTCAACATTATTAGAGGGGGTTGGTTCTTTGGCAATGAGTACTCTTAAATTATCAGCTAACTCTACTTCTGCAGTATTATCTCACCAACCAAAACTACCAAAAAATTTAAATCAATTTAAGAAAAAAAGTGAGTAAAAAAGTGAGTAAAAAAATATAAAGGGCTGTCTCAAAAATAATTTTTGAGATAGCCCTTTATATTTTCAGGCGAATCTTATTGATTAAAAATTTACTGGTATACCACACATTTGCCAATTTCTATTCTCCTTTTTCCAAATGTTTTGTGTTTTGTATAGTACTCAATTTCTCTGTCAAAGATTTTTCAACTCTAAATGATTTTAAGTCTGAACGATTTTTACTAAACTAACTAGTTCTTGTCATAATTTTTTCCAGATAGCTTATATGTTGTTCTAGAAACACCCTATTTTTCAGCAATTGCCTTTATTGGCATTCTAAAAGCCCTTAAAATCTAATAAATGGATTTTAAGGGCTTACTATATATCACTATATCTTTTAATGTGTTTTTAGAAGCTAGTTAAATTTCTCTTTTAAAAACGGCTAAACCTTCCATCAAATGTATATGAACTAATTCCCAACCTTCTCTACCTAACGGATTGAAAAATTCTTCTAGTGCTTCTGCTTTATTTTTACTTGCTAATTTTATATTAATACCATCTTGAGCATATAACTGTATAAATTTATATTCAAATTTTTTCATTTGCCATCTCCTTTTTAATCAATATTATATCAAATAAAGTTATCCTCATGCTAATTATTACTAGTAATTTTTAAATTTCAGTTTAGGAACTAGTTTAGAAGTAGTACAAGGCATATGGTTCCCAAAGATGCAAATATATTAATAACTTTATTAAGTTTTAAATCTGATTTAAATATTTTATTAAGTATAAAGTAGATTAAAATTCTATAACTCCGCATAATAAGGGGCAAACTTAATTATTTTAAGTTTACCTTATTATTAATAAAGTTATAATGCTCTATTTTCGATTTTAGCTATCGACCCGATTGTCTCAAGATTATTTAGTGTGTCTTATTTCTCTCCCACTATAATTATACCATAAATATATATTTTTTTTTAGACTTGGAATATGGCTCCATTTCTATATAATTTATAGATAGGATTAAGTTAGTTAGTTAATTTATATATTCAAGGAGGATATACGATGAGTTTAAATAGTTATGAATGGAATCTTGAAAATGAATGGTTGCAAAAAATTCTTAAAGAGGCTAAAAGACAACTTGATAAAAAACGTGATACTAAAGATAAGTTAAAAAAAGAGGCTATAGAAACACAAAGAGAACTATGGGATGACTTAGGGTCTATTTCTATAGAAAATGGATTAGATCAACTTTCAGATTTCATATCATATATGGATATTATGAAAAATCAAAAAAGAAGCCATGAGTTTACCCAAAAACTTGAAGCAAAGTATGAAAAAATGCTTATATCTCCTTATTTCGGTAGAATTAACTTTGTTGAAGAGAATGAATCCGTTACTCAAAAGTGTTATATTGGATTATCAAATCTTATTGATGAAGATTATGATTTTCTTGTGTATGACTGGAGAGCACCTATTTCAAGTATGTTTTATGACTATGAAACTGGACAAGCAAGCTATGAATGTCCAGAAGGGGTAATCTCTGGAGAAATCACTGGCAAAAGACAATACAAAATCATCAACGGAAAAATTGAGTATATGTTCGACAGTAATCTAAGTATTGATGATGAAATGTTACAAGAGCTTTTGAGTAAAAACTCTGATGATAAAATGAAAGGTATAGTTACAACTATTCAGAGAGAGCAAAATCAAGTAATTCGTAATGAAGATTATAAAAATTTAATTGTACAAGGAGCTGCCGGAAGTGGAAAAACTTCTGTAGCACTTCATAGAATTGCATATTTACTATATAAACACAAAGATACAATAACACCTCAAAACATAATAATATTTTCTCCAAATAATATTTTTAACGACTATATTTCAAATGTATTACCTCAACTTGGTGAAGACAATATGTATCAAACTACTTTTAAAGACTTTATGCATAAAGAGTTAAGTAATGAATTTAAGAAAGAGACCTCTTCAGAAATGATGGAATATATACTTGATTCAAATGAAAAATTAACCTATCAAAATAGAATTAAAAATATAAAGTTTAAAACATCAATAGAGTTTATGAACATTTTAAAACAATATATAAATTACTTGGAAACAATAGATAGAGATTTTGAAGATATTATTGTAAGAGATAAATTAATAATTTCCTCTGAAGGTATACAAAAGCTATTTTTAAATGATTATTTAAATCTACCACTTAAAAGAAGATTGAAAAAAATAAAATCAAGAATTATCTTTCTTATTGAACCATATGAAAAAGCTTGGATTGATGAAGTATATCAAGAACTTGATGAATCGGGAGATTTTATAGATAAAGAAGAAATGATAGAAAAAAGTACATTAATTGTAAAGAAAAAGTTAAAAGATATCTATGCTAAAATTTCACAAATGACAGAATTTAATTTAATCGAGATTTATAGAAACCTATTTAAGAATTTAGATACATTTTTAAATAAAATAAATATTGAATATGATAAGAATTTTATAGATCATATAAAGACTTACACAATAAATAATTTAAATGCAAAGAGACTTTATTATGAAGATCAAGTTGCACTTTTATACTTAAAAGGGGCACTTGGGGATATTCCAAATACATCACAAATTAAATATGCAATTATAGATGAGGCACAAGACTATACTCCTCTACAATATGAAATATTTTATCAACTTTTTAAATCTGCCAATATGACTATATTAGGAGATATAAACCAATCAATTAATCCATTTATGAATGTTGGAAATTATAATAATATTTATAATATATCAAAGAGTGACACTTGCATAATAAACCTAACAAAAAGTTATCGTTCAACAATGGAAATCACTAAATTTTCAAGAAATCTTCTTCTCGAAAATATAAATGACGAGTATGTTGAAAGACATGGTGATGAGCCTAATGTTATTGGTTTCTCTGATGAAAATTCTATGAAAAAAAAGCTTATTGAAGATATAAAAGATTACAAGCAAAAGAATTATAAATCTATTGGTATTATTACAAAAACAGCACGTGAAACTAGAGATGTATATAGCTTATTGAAAGCAAATGATATCGATGTTAAATCTATAAAAAAAGATGATGACGAGTATACAAATGGTGTATTAGTAATACCTTCATATCTAGCTAAAGGTCTAGAATTTGACGTAGTTCTTATATATGATGCAAGTAATAAAAATTATAACAGCGAAGATGAAAGGTTACTCCTTTACACTTGTTGTACAAGAGCTCTTCATGTATTAAATATATATTATTTAGGGGAAATTACTTCTTTGTTAAAATAATAACTTTCAATTATAGAGGGTTTATATACTATACAACAATTAGTTGATAATGATTTTAATGCTTTTTTCTTGCAGTTAAAATACAATACCTCCTTATATTACACTTTTTATAACACTGTTATGCATTAGTATAATATAAGGAGGCTAATTCTAAAATCTATTTTTTAAAATCTAGTTCTTCATATATTTAAGAATGAGTTGTCCATCTATTATGTTTACCACTTTATCTGCATTACCTGAGATGCTTTCATTGTGAGTAATCATAATTAATGTCTGATTGTATTTCTTTATCGATATTTTAAGCAGCTCGACTACTTCTTGTGTTGTCTTTGAATCTAAATTTCCAGTAGGTTCATCTGCCAATATCAAGCTTGGTTTAGCAGACAAAGCTCTTGCAATAGCTACCCTTTGTTGTTGACCACCTGACAGCTGATTTGGCAAGTGATCTTGTCTATCTTCCAATCCTAGTGTAGTTATAATTTCATCCAGATAATCATTATCTATATGTTTGTTGTCCAACTTTAGTGGGAGTTCTATATTTTCTCTTACGTTTAAAACTGGTATCAAGTTGTACTGTTGAAATATGAAACCTACCTTTTGTCTCCTGTACTTCGCCAGTTCTTTATCTGAAAGGCAACATATATCTCTACCGTCCACTTTTATTGTTCCCGAGCTTGGTCTTTCAAGCCCTCCTACCAAATGAAGAAATGTACTTTTTCCACTTCCGCTCGGTCCTACTATTGCGACGAACTCGCCTTTTTCTATGTTTAGGTTCGCATCTTTTAATGCTCTAACTGCTGTTTCTTTTTTTCCGTATATTTTACTTAAATTTATTGTTTCTAATATGGTCATAGTTCTTCCCCCTATTCTACAATATTTATAGATTCTACTATATCGACTTTCTTGATTTTTCTGGCTGGTATGTACGTCGCAAGTAATCCTATTATTACGTTTAATGCTATTAAAATTAGATAGATTTTGTAGTTTATTGCAAATTCCATTCCATATTGTTCAAATCCGTAAGTTTTATACATTCTCAATTGCATTATCAATCCTAATACTGTGACCACTAAACTCGAAATTATTCCATACAAAATCCCCTCATAGGTTATCATATTCTTAAAATTATTTTCCTCTAATCCAACCGCTCTAAGCATTCCAAATTCACTTGTTCTTGACGTCAAACTGTAACTTATACTATTTATTATATTGAACATACTTATTACAAAGATTACTGCTACTATTCCATAATTATATATTTTGCTTTTTAAAGCCATCTTTTGTGAGTTTTCTTTGTCCTTTGCTATATCAATTGTCAATACCCCAGTTTGTTTTCCACTTATTTTACCTAACTGTGTATTTATTGACTTTCTATCTGCTCCTTTATCCATATTGGCATAAATAATACTGTAGTTGTTTACATCAGTCAAACTACTCAGGTAATTATCACTTACAATCACATCTACACTTTCACTTGTATACAAATTATCATCTGCGTATGGATAGTCTACAATGCCCCCTACTGTAAACTCAAATTCTTCATACTCGTAATTATCTTGTCCTTTCCAATAAACCTCTGGGTCTGCCTTACCTTTTGGCATTTTCACCTTTATAGTATCTCCAATTTTTATATCCATCAGTGGTTTACCTGTATTATGATTTACTACGTCACTACGCCCTTTATATGGTTCAACTACATATGGGTTATATACTATAGCTGTATTATTATTTTTCATTTTATTAACATCAATTTTCCCTTCTACTAAGTATTTACTTAGAGAATTAAGCATACTAGTATTAAACCCTTTGAGTTTTTGCTTTATCAATATATTGTCGCTATCCTTATCATTCATCAATAAACCATCTAAAACTTTTTTGGTATACATTCCTTTCTCCCTGTTTTTAAAGTAGTTTGGCTCTAATATATCTTTTTTATTTGCAACCATCCTAGTATAAAAAATTTTAGCAGCTTTCACTTCGCTTATTCCTTTAATTTCTTCTATTTTTTTTACCTGACTAGCATCTATCCCTGAATTTTGATCTATTGCACCATTTGCACTTAACACAAAATCCCCATTCATAAATGTCTCCATATTGCTTACCTCTTTCATCTTATCGCCCCTAGAGAAAGCATAGTCTGTCTTTATAATCATCAACCCTCCGATGGACATTGATAATATTATAATAATAAAACCAACTTTATTTCTGAATATATTCTTAAAAGAGATCGATTTTGTAATATCTAAATTTCTTCCTATGATTGTTACTAACTTGCTTATTTTAATATTTTTATTCGATCCAAAGTTTCTTCTTATAGCTTCTACGGGGCTTATCCTTCTTATCTTCATGAAAGTAAATAAACTTATCATAAAAACCAGTAACAATGTACAACCTACAGATAGTATAATTACATTTATAGGAATTATAAAAGGCGTTGTCTTTAAAGCTCCATAAAATTGCACATTTCCTGACAGTTTATTAAATATTTGAGCCCCTGCCATACCGATTAGTATTCCAATAGGCATTGCAAAAGAACTCAATAACAATAGTTCATACAACATCATTTTAAAAATCCTTGTGTTTGTTGCTCCAATAGCCCTTAGCATCCCATAATCCCTTATTCTCTGATATACAGATATACTATAAATACTATATATTACAAATGCAGCAAAAATACTAACTGATATCGCAGTGTTTCTGCTTTCATTATCAATAGCTCCGTTATTTGATACTGAATCTACAAGCATTCCATTGATACCAACATTATCTTTTTTATCAACCATTATCATATTTGATAAATCATCAATATTTTTTCTTATTTCTGATCCTTCTTTAAATTCTACATTAGCTCCTATTTTATTTCCCTTATATGTATCTAGAGATAAAAACATTTCACATCTTCCAACACTTTTATCCTTGTATCTATCTTGTAAAATCCCTACTATTTTAAAAGTTTCTGTTTTTTTCTTCTCATATAACTTAAAAGTTATCTCTTGATTCAATTTTGGTTCAAGCCCCATACTGTTTAAAATCCAAGCTTCGACAACTACCTCGTGATCTTTTTGTGGAAACCTTCCCTTAACTATCTTTGAGTCACTTTTCAGATAATTTTGATCAGCATAAACAAAATTTATAGGTATTTTTTCCCCAACATCTGTTGATGCGTAATAAGACTCTATACCAATACTTTTGATCTCTTCATTTTGTATAATTAGTTTCAATTGATCGCTATTTATATCTTTATACCTAACATGATATATTCCCAACTCCCTCTTCATCAAGTCTAGATCAGCCTGCTGAGCACTTCTCGCCAAAGTACCTACCCCTACAATAAGCGCTGTTCCCATAACAATACTCAATATAATGGCTATAGATCTAGCTTTGTAGCTTTTTATATACTTAAACACGAGATTTAAATCATTCTTCATTCGCCTCAATTCCTTTCCTATTATTTAACTTAATTATATAAACTAAAAAATATTTATCAAACTTCCAATTTGCTAGATTTTATAACTTATTTGTATCAAATCCCCCAACTAAACTCAATAAACTGCACTGTATTTGTAGATTTCCACTTTTTACTTATTATTTTATAAATGATATAATTCAAATATCAAACGAAAGAGGAGGTGACGGTTATCAACACGCTTGTATATCCTTTATTGTCATTAGCTTTATTTGTTATTGTCGGAATTATATCAAACAGATTTACATTTTTTAAGAATTTTAGTTTTATGAAAAAAGCTTGTTTTAGCGCCATCATCTCGATAGCATCTACCATTTTAATCTCCAAAATATACAATAATATATTTGATATATTTAGAGGCGAACTATTTTTGCTCGGTCAATTTTTAACTATACTTACAATAATCTCAATCCTTATGTGCATTTATATAGGATTTAAATTTCTATCTCTTCTTGAAAATTTAAATGAACAGGATTTTAACTTGGAAAAGCAAGAAAATAAACTAGAACATAAGGACAATATTATAGCTAAACTAAGAAGTCAAAAACACGACTATCTAAAACACCTTCAGATCGTCTTTTCTCTAATTAACACCGACCTGATTGACGATGCTAAAGAGTATATAAAAAATATATCAAACAGCTTTAAGACACAAAAGTCACGCTACGGAAATGTGTCGTATATTGATGCTATAGCTGCATTAAAATATGAAGAATGTTTACTGAAAAACATAAAATTCGATATGTACATACAAGATTTTATAGATAATTTAAGTATACCACCAAATGAAATGAGCTCAGTACTTATTAACATAATTGACAATGCTATCGATGCCCTGTCTACTGTCTCAAAAGAGAATAAATACATTAAAATTTTTATATATGAGGATGAATTTCAGTACGTTATATCTATAAAAAATAACGGACCTAAGATTTACAATACGAAGGGTATTTTTGAAGAGGGATTTTCTACAAAGGACGGTAAAGATAGGGGTTATGGACTTTTTGCTATAAAAAATATACTCGAAAAGTACGGTTACTATATTTTTGTAAATAGCGATGAATTCTTAACTGAATTCACTATCTTAATTCCGAAATACATATAATATTATGGAGGCATTATGATTAAAGTTTTAGTTTGCGATGATGATAAAGCAGTAAGATATGATATAGAAAATATAATAAAAGAATCTGGACTAATAGACTATGTAAAAAAAGTCGATGACGGACTAAAAGCTATAGAATTTATTAAGTACGAAAAGATAGATCTGCTGATAATAGATATTGATATGCCACATAAAAATGGAATCGATGCCGCAAAGGAAATCAAATCTTTGGACAAAGATGTACACATAATATTTGTAACTGGATTTTCTGATTACAGCTTAGAGAGCTTTAAAGTGCATCCTATAGATTTTATCGTAAAGCCATTTACCAAAGAAAAAATACTCGACTCTTTAAATATTGCTATCGACCAAATAAATTCTCATAAAATAGCAGAAAGCAGTATTATTGAAGACAGTTTATTTGTGTACAAAATTAGAAAACAGATTCACATGATAAACTTCGACGAAATAGTTATGTTTGAAAAAAAAGCTAGAGCAGTGAATTTATACACTAAAGATGAGGACATTGTTAAGTTTTATGAGAATTTCGATGAGCTTTCAAAAAGACTTCCTCCCAACTTTTTTGCAACTCATAAAAACTATATAGTTAATTTAAAACTCATACATAAAGTAATTCCCATAAACAAAAACTCCCTAGAAATACGTTTTATAAACTTTCAAGAGAGCGCTACTTTAAGCAAAGCTTTAGAAAAAGAATTTCTGTACAGATTTTACAGAACTAAGAAGTTTTAGATATTGATTTTTCAGCAATCATAAGAAATAGTCAATATCTTTTAATTGTGAGAAAATTTACAATATATATATTTTTTTATAATTTTTTATTGACTTATAATTTTTTCTAGATTATAATAAATCTTAACCAAAAAAGGCACTTAATTTTGCCAAACTAATATCTAAAAATATGAATGGAGGGTAATTATGAATACTTTAATAAACAAACAAGCACGATTTAGTTTTAATAGCCAATTTATATTGGGTTTGTAACTAAGTTATTATTTTGAGAAAAATATGACATAGATACAAGCCCCTTATGACTTATCAAATTTTCGGGATTGTATCTGTGTTGGCTATTTGTTTATAGGGGGTTCATTATTACTATATATAAAGTCACACGGACTACTGTGTGGCTTTTTTTGTATCTAAAATCAAGCCACGTGAAAGTTGTGCTATGTGGCTGTATAAATTTTTAAGCCACATGGTCTCACCGTGTGGCTTTTTTGTATCCAAATTTTAAAGGAGTGTTTAAATTTATGACAGGAATTGTATCAGTACTCATTCAAAGTTTAATTTTATCTATAATGGCAATTGGGGTCTATATATCTTACAAGATCTTAGATTTTCCAGATATGACAGCTGATGGTAGCTTCTCTCTCGGTGGAGCTGTTATTGCAATATCTCTTGCAAGCGGTATGTCCCCAATACTAGGAACTATTTTAGCATTTACTTGTGGGCTTGTCGCTGGACTTGTTACAAGTGTATTACACATAAGGTTTAAGATTACCAACCTACTTTCAGGAATTTTGGTTATGGGTATGCTCTACTCTATAAATCTTGGAATAATGGGAAAATCAAATATGCCATTATTCACTTACCAAAACCTATTTAACAGTAAATTATCACCGTTAATACTTGCAATAACATTTGCAATAGCTTGTAAAGTTATTCTAGATTTATTCCTAAAAACAGGTCTTGGCTACACTTTAAAAGGAGTTGGCGATAATCCACAAATGATAAAGTCGCTTGGAGTAAATATAGACAGAATCAAAACTCTAGGCCTTATGATATCCAATGGATTAATTGCTCTTTCAGGAGGATTATTTGGACAGTTTCAAGGTTTTTCAGATGTGAATATGGGGATAGGAACATTGGTACTTGGAATAGCTTCAATAATTATCGGAATGTCTCTATTTAAAAAAATTGTGGCTATAAAAGCTACTACAGCAATAATAATCGGAACTTTTATCTACCAGTTCACAATATATCTGGCTATAAATTTCGGTCTAGTTTCAGCTGATAATCTAAAACTTATAACATCAGTTGTAATAGTACTGTTCCTAACAATCGGTAACACAGGAGCATTTGCAAATAAACATAGAAAGTCTAAAAAAATTGAAAAAAGAGGTGTTGTAGATGTTGCAAATTAGAAATATATCAAAAACTTTCCCAAACCCATATGGAGATCCAAATACAATATTTGAAGGCATTTCTCTTGATATAGATAGGGGTGATTTTGTAAGTATCATAGGAAGTAACGGAACTGGTAAATCTACTCTTTTAAATATAATTTCTGGATTTTTAAAAGAAACTTACGGAGATATAATTTTGGATGGAGATAACCTAACAAGTTTTCCAGAGTACAAAAAGACCCAGATAATAAGCCGAGTTTTTCAAGATCCTGGCATGGGAACTTGCCCATCAATGACAGTAA
The DNA here is from genome assembly GCF_017873185.1 of Metaclostridioides mangenotii. Lineage (GTDB taxonomy): Bacteria > Bacillota > Clostridia > Peptostreptococcales > Peptostreptococcaceae > Metaclostridioides > Metaclostridioides mangenotii. The sequence goes on along the minus strand of NZ_JAGGJX010000002.1, from coordinate 361,850 downwards.
GAGAAAATATTTCTCTAGCACTCAATAAGGGAAAGCTACTTAATTTTAAAAAATGTCTTAGACATAAAACTGATACTATTGAAAAATTGCTAGAAGGTGTTTCTCTAGATTTAAAGAGATTTTTAGATGTAGAGGTTAGGTATTTGTCAGGCGGCCAGAGGCAAGCTCTATCTTTGATAATGTCTAGTATTACAAACCCAAAACTACTACTTTTAGATGAGCACACAGCAGCACTCGACCCAAAAACATCAAACGAAATTATAGAGCTTACTGACAAAATAGTTAAAGAAAAACACATTACGACACTTATGGTAACCCACAATCTAAAACATGCTATCGAATACGGAAATCGACTTATAATGCTTCACAAAGGTGAGGTAGTTTTAGATATAAGCGGTGAAGAAAAGAAAAATATCACTATCGAAGAAATACTAAGCAAATTCGAATACGCTGTTTAAAGCAATATATATCTAAATAAATATTCTAAATAAAATCTAGGAGGATAATATTATGAAAAAATCAAAAAAATTAGCAAGTTTAATTCTAGTTGGGTCACTTGGTGTTTCAATGCTGTCGGGATGTTCGGATAGTCCATCAAATAAAAATGGTGAAATTAACAAAATCCAGACAATAGGTATAACACAACTTGTAGAGCATCCCTCTCTAGACAAAACTAGGGAAGGTTTTGTTAAAGCTCTCGAGGACAATGGCTACAAAGATGGAGAAAATATTAAAATAGACTACCAAAACGCACAAAATAGTATACCAACAACACAGACTATAGCGTCTAAATTTGCATCGGATAAAAAAGATTTGATCTATGCTATTTCTACTCCATCTGCACAGGCAGCTTACAATGCGACTAAGGATATACCTATAATGATAACTGCTGTAACAGACCCAATCGAAGCTGGTTTGGTAAAATCGTTAGAAAAACCAGGAGGAAATGTATCTGGAACATCAGACTATATATCTATTGATAAAAACTTAGAGCTTGTAAAAACATTTGTACCAGAAGCTAAAACAATAGGTGTTCTTTACAATACCAGCGAAGTAAATTCTAAGATTCAGGTTGATAACCTAAAAGAATACGCAGAAAAAAATAACTACACAGTTGTTGAAAAAGGTGTGTCATCTTCAAATGAGGTAAATCAGGCTATGTCTAGCTTAGCTGGCAAAATTGATGCACTTTATGTTCCAACAGACAACTTAATAGTTTCATCTATGCCAATAGTTTCTAAAATAGCTAATAGCAATAAAATACCTGTGATAGCTTGTGAAGATGGTTCTGTATCTAGCGGTGCTCTTGCTTGCCAAGGTATCGACTACGAAAAATTAGGGTACAAATCTGGAGAACTTGCGATTAAAGTATTAAAGGGCGAGAAAATATCCAACATACCGGTTACTACACTCGATGAAACTCAAATTATTGTTAATGAGGACACTCTAAAAGCTCTTTCATTAGATAAACCTGAAGACGATATAGTGTACATTAAAACTCAAAGCAATTAATTCTATGAATATATCTAATCTGCTTATAAAATACAAAACTATTGGAAATACTTATATGTAAATAAATTGTTTTAAAAGGAAGGTTATTTATATGGAAAATTCAATGTTTTGTTACCAGTGTGAACAAACTGCTGGTGGTAAAGGATGTACAAAAGTAGGTGTTTGCGGTAAAACCCCAGACATCGCTTGTATGCAAGACTTATTAATATATCAACTAAAAGGTATTTCGTCATATGCAATGTTACTGATAGAGAAGGGCGAAAAAATAGACAAAGATATCGTATCATTTGTAGAAAATAGCTTATTCACTACTCTTACAAATGTAAACTTTGATGGCGATGCACATGAAAAAATGCTTAGAAAATCTCAAGAGATCAAACAAAGTCTAAGAGAAAAATGCGGTGAATCATTAAGCGACAATGAATATGCAAGTTACGATTTAAGCGAAAACAGAAATCAAATGTTAGAAGATTCTATAAGAGCTGGTATAATGTTTGACCAAAATCTGGATGCAGACATACGTTCACTGAGACAGACAATTCTATATGGTCTTAAGGGAATGAGTGCTTACAGCCACCAAGCTAGAGCATTAGGATTTTATAGCGATCAAGTTGATGAATTTTTCTTTAGAGCCTTAAAAGCAATTATAGACGATGATATGGCACTAGAGGATCTTATAACATTTACAATGAAAACTGGTGAAATAGCAGTAGCCTGTATACAAAAACTTGATGAAGCTAACACTACTACTTATAAAAATCCAAAACCTCAAAAAGTTAATGTAAAACTTAAAAAAGGACCTTTTATAGTAGTATCTGGTCACGATCTTAAAGATTTAGAAATGATACTTAAACAGACTGAAGGAAAAGGTATAAACGTATACACTCACGGTGAAATGATTCCATGTCATGGATATCCTGAATTAAATAAATACAAACATCTAGCGGGTAACTTCGGTGGAGCTTGGCAAGATCAACAAAAAGAATTCGATAATTTACCTGGATGTGTTCTTATGACGACTAACTGTCTTATGAAGCCAAGAGATTCATACAAAGATAGAATCTTTACAACAAGTGTTGTAGGTTGGGATGGACTAAAATATATTGGTAAATCAGAAAACGGAGAAAAAGATTTCTCTGAAATAATTGAAAAAGCACTAGAGCTTGGTGGATACAATGAGGATCAAGAGCCACACGAAATACTAGTTGGATTTGGTCACGAGGCAACACTTAGCAATGCACCAGCTATAATAGACGCTGTTAAATCAGGGAAATTAAAGCACTTCTTCTTAATTGGAGGATGTGATGGAGCTAGACCTGGAAGAAATTATTATACAGACTTTGCAAAACAAGTTCCAAAAGACTGTATAATACTTACACTTGCCTGTGGTAAATACAGATTCAACAAACTAGACTTTGGAGAAGTTGCAGGTCTGCCAAGACTACTCGATGTAGGTCAATGTAACGATGCGTATTCTGCAGTTAAAATCGCACTTGCATTAGCAGACGCATTTGATACAGATGTAAACGGACTACCGCTTTCGATTATATTGTCATGGTATGAGCAAAAAGCAGTAGCTGATTTACTTGCACTTCTATCACTAGGAATAAAAGACATATACCTTGGACCTACACTTCCAGCATTTATAAGTCCAAATGTTCTTCAGTATCTAGTTGATACGTTCAATCTAAATACTATAAGTACGCCAGAAAAAGATCTAGCTACTTGTCTAGGAGTGCCAGCACAATAATGATATAAATATAAAATGGAATGGATACCCCATAAATTTTAATAATTATGAGGTATCCATTTTTATATTAAAGCACTTCTCTTTTCCCTAAATATAACAAAGCCTGTTTATATCTATTAAATACATTTTCATTATGTCCGTAATTATCCCATTCAAGTGTTACATTAGATGTACCAATTTGCGATTTAAAAATCTTATAGGACTTTTCAACACACTTTGTTATGTCCTTTTGAGCTGTGTACTTTTTATTTCCCTCCCTAAGTCCAGCTATTATAAAAATCTTTACATTCTCATTTAGTATTTTATTTGCCTCAATAAAGTCTATCCACCCCTTAAACCACTGTGATCCACATATACTTACAATTTTTCCGAAACAAGAATATTTATATATAGAAAACAATGATATTAAACCACCTAATGAATAACCTATCATAGATGTATCTTCAACCTCCGTACTTGTATTGAAGTTGCTATCAATAAATGGTTTTAATTCATCAACAATAAAATCTAAATAAACTTCCCCTTTACCTCCAAAAGGCTCAAACTTCTCGACTAAGGCTGGTGCCTGCCAAGGAGTATACTCGCTCAACCTATTTTTAGATGATATCCCCACTATAATGTGCTCTTTATATAAATTTTGTTTTTTATCTTTTTCTTTTTCTTCTTCCTTTTCTATTTCTTCCATAATTCCAAACAATAATTTTATAAACGTGTCACCGTCATGCACGTACACAACAGGATAATTCCTATTTTGTTCAACGCTTTTATTGTACGATTCTGGAAGATACACAAAAATCTCTCTTCCAAATTCTATTAAATCTATAAATTTACCGCCCATCATCTGCACCTCTTAAACCTAATTTTTATTTCTATTTTTCACCCTACTTGGAGATATACCGAAGTTTTTCTTAAATAACCTGCTAAAGTAAAACTCATCTGTATATCCAACAGCTTCGGCTACTCTTTTAACTGAGTACCCCTCTTGCTCTAATAGACGGCTCGCAACACTCATTCTGTACTTAATTAAGTAGTCTATTGGTCTAGTTTTAGTGCACTTGTAAAACAGATATGATATTCTGCTTGATTTTACTCCAAATACTGTCTCAAGCTTTGATAGGGATATTTCCTTCATGTAGTTTTCAGTAATGTACTTTGTTACTGCAGAGACCAATGCTCTCTCATTGTCGTATTGTTTATGGGAGAACCCTTCAAACAGCTCCTTTAAAAATAGGTTGACCCTGATTTGTAGCTTAAATCTCGACATTAGCTCCGATTCATAAGATATATCTAAAATTTCATTTAGCTCATCTATTACATCGACATAATTATCGACTTTCATTTCAAACACAGTGTTCATATAGTTTGAAGTTTTAGATCTAGGATCAGAAATGTAATATATATTAATATGGTTAAAATTCTCATTCCCTAAGACCTCAAATGATATTTTTTTATCCGGGCATACATGTAAAAATTTACCTGGCTCTACTGTGTACATTTCATCATCCAATATAATATTTGCTCGTCCACTTATTGGAAATATAAATGCTGATAGATTCGTAGTATAGCTGTTTTTATCTAAAGTTCTTTTCTTAACAAAATAACTTACTCTATCTACTTGATATGGATCATTATTAAATTCAACTAACACATCATGCGCTTTAACTGAATTATCGATTGTATGCTTTTTTACATATTTTATTTCCGTATTCATCAAATAAACTCCTTCCATTAATCATTTCTATAATTTAAATCCCACTTACTTTTTAATTCTTACTTATTTTTAAATTTTATTTAAATATATGTCTATGTATTTTTAATATTTGTCCATCTTTACAGATTTGTTTATTCAAACTTATTAAATGGTATATTATAATATTCCTTGTAAATGATAAACATTATCATATATATACCATTACACATGATAACACTTATCATTTATATTATTATAATACACACTTTAAGTATACACAAGAAAGGAGAAATATATGGAAAGTATTCAATCTGCGTCATTTAAGAAGAATCAGCAAAGAAAAATTATTTTTTACACAATATCATTTTTTCTTGTTATTCTTTTATTGATTTCAGTTGTATTATCTGTTTCCAAAGGCTCTTTAAACATAGATCCATCTGTTTCATACGGTATATTAATTAATAAGATCTTTGGTATTGGTAATTCAACTGCTCTTATAAATGATGCAAATTATAATATAGTCTGGATGATTAGATTTCCTAGAGTTATTCTAGCTCTAATTGTTGGTGCAGGTCTTGCACTTTGCGGAACTATTATGCAAGCTACTGTCCAAAACCCTTTAGCTGAACCCTATATACTCGGGATTTCATCTGGGGCTTCTTTAGGGGCAACTTTTTCGATTATGCTGGGAGTAGGATCTTTTAACCTACTCACAATTAACGGAACTTCATTTTGGGCATTTATAGGAGCACTTATTTCTGCAACTATGGTTTTACTATTATCATCACTTGGAGGTAAAATTTCATCAGCTAAATTAGTTCTTTCAGGGACTGTTGTAAATGCTCTTTGCAATGCCTTATCCAACTTTATTATCTCTATGGCAAGCAATGCTGAGGGAATGCAGTCAGTAAAGTTCTGGACTATGGGATCTCTTGCAGGCGCGAAGTGGGGAAATATTTTGTTTCCAACAGTGATTGTAGCACTGTGTTGCATATTTTTCTTACTCCAATCTAGAAATCTCAACTTGTTGCTTATGGGTGATGAGTCGGCTATCACACTTGGAATAAATCTAGTATTTTATAGAAGATTGTATATGATAATAACTTCTCTACTTACAGGAGTTTTGGTTTCTGTCTGCGGAATTATAGGGTTTGTCGGATTAATCATACCGCATATTACTAGGTCGCTGGTCGGATCTGACCACAAGAGACTGACTCCTATATCGATACTTCTCGGATCGATATTTATGATCTGGGCTGATGTAATAGCTAGAACTATAATTCCTAATTCTGAACTTTCAATAGGTATAATTACTGCAATGGTTGGATCGCCGTTCTTTGTATACATACTACTTAGACGAAGTTATGGATTCGGTGAAAAATAGGAGGTCTGATATGGATTTACAAATTAAAAACTTAGAGGTAGATATATCTACTAAGAAAATCATAAAAAATGTATCCTTTTCTGTTGAGGACAGTGAATTTGTTGGATTAATTGGACCTAATGGAAGTGGAAAATCAACATTATTAAAAGCTATTTATCGAGTTTTAAAATATACATCTGGTTCAGTATTTTTAAATGGGCAGGACATGAAGAAAATCAATCCAAAAGATATAGCAAAAAACTTAGGAGTTGTCAGCCAGTTTAATAATATAAATTTTGATTTCAAGGTCTTAGATGTAGTCTTGATGGGGAGAAGCCCTCATAAATCTCTACTTCAAAGTGAAAATGAGGGAGACTACGATATAGCTATCGACTCGCTAAAGAAAGTCGGCATGGAGAATTACGCAGATAGGGGCTTTTCCTCTCTTTCAGGGGGTGAAAAACAGCGTGTAATTTTAGCTAGATCTTTAACCCAAAAGCCTAAGATTTTGTTACTCGATGAACCTACTAATCATTTGGATATAAAGTATCAAATTGAAATTATGAATGTAGTTAAAAAGCTCGGTATATGTGTATTAGCAGCTTTACACGACATAAGCTTAGCATCACAGTACTGCGACAAAATAATAGTTTTAAAGGATGGCAATATAGTTACACAAGGTACACCTGAAGATGTAGTTACATCTGAAATGATAAAAAGTGTATACGATATCGACAGCTATATATACAAAAATCCTGTAACTGATACACTTTCAATATCTTACTATTAAATAAATTAAATACAAAGTGGCATTAATGCTTCTAAATATATTACAAGGAGAATTTAATATGAAAAAAACATTAGTACTTTTTACAACAATGCTAGTAACTGCCAGTATATTGACTGGTTGTACTAAATCTACAAAGAGCGAAGAAAATGACAAGAAAAATAATACATCTTCATCTGAAACTGCTTCACTTAAAACAACATACCCTCTTACTATAAAAGCCTTTGACGACAATGGCAATACATACGATCAAGTCTTCAAAGAAGCGCCAAAAAGAGTTGTTACAAACAATCAATCTTCAACTGAATTGCTTTTAGATTTAGGACTTAAGGATTCTATTGTGGGAACTGGAGATTTGGACAATAAAATTATGGATAAATTTGAAAATGATTACAAGGCAATTCCTGTAGTAGCGGAAAAAGGACAAGTTGCTAAAGAATCAGTTTTAGGTACCAATCCAGACTTAGTTATAGGAAGAGCTGCATCATTTACTGATGACGCATATGGTACAATCCCTACTCTTAACGATATGGGGGTAAATACATATGTACAATTAGCTAGTAAAATGAATACTGAACAATCTTTAGAAAACATAATCACAGATATTAAAAATATAGGTAAATTATTTGATATTCAAGAAAAGGCAAATAAATATGCAGATAACCTTCAATTAAAATTAGATGAAATAAAGGGTAAAATCTCTGATATAAATTCAGATCCTAAAAATGTAATGATTATGGTTAACTACAATGATGGACAGTTTGGTGTATTTGGAGCTAATGCCTCTCTACAATCTAAAATGTTGGAGACAATAAATGCCAAAAATGTAGCTGACAAGGGCGGTTCACTATCCATCGAAAACTTAATTTCTCTTAACCCAGATGCTATAGTATATGTAAAGGCCAACAAAAATTCTGCCAACGATAAAACTGCAGTAAAATCTCTTTTAGATAACAATCTCATTCAAAATGTAACTGCTATCAAAGACAAAAATATCATCGAAGTTGAATATACTGAACTTATGGGTTACAGCTTCAGAAACTTTGATTGCATAGAAACAATAGCAAAAGGATTATACCCTGATACATTTAAATAAAATTCTTTATAATTAAATTCAAGGTAATTGTTCTTAAATATATTTTTTGTTGAAAAAGTGGTATAACTTTATTTTATAGAGCTATACCACTTTTCAGACTGTCGATAAAATAAAAAAAATTTGTTAATCAGCATAAAAAATAGCGTATAATCCTTATTAAAGGACACACGCTATTTTTTATATTAATTTTTATATCTACTTAAAATAGACATTTAATTATGCTTTTATATCTATCGTTTTATTCAGTTATTTAGTAGCCACAATAATTGAAGACATTATATACTCACCTACATTTAGGTTATGTCCCCACTTAGCAGCATACTCTTCCGATACCTCTTTAGTTTCAATTCTAATATTTTTAAATCCTGACTTATTCAGATAAAACTCTAATTCTTCAACTGAAGATGCCCCTGTAACTCAGCCACAGTAAAGTTTTTCGTCTTGTTTCATCTCGTCCGTAAGATCCTTCATTAAAACTATATCCGAAATCGCAAGTCTTCCGCCATTTTTTAGCACGCGATGAGCTTCATCATAAACCCTTTGTTTATTTGGAGATAAGTTTATTACGCAGTTTGATATAATTACATCTACAATCCCATCTGCGACCGGTATATTTTCAACTTCACCAAGTCTAAAGTCTACATTTGAGTAGTTATTTTCATAGGCGTTTTCCCTCGCTTGACTTAACATCTCTGGTGTCATATCTACCCCTATAACCAAACCATTACCACCAACCTTTTTTGACGCTATAAAGCAATCAAAACCAGCTCCACTTCCTAAATCTAGAACTGTCTCACCTTCAGTGATATTTGCTACTAACTGCGGGTTTCCACATCCAAGTCCAAGGTTAGAACTTTTTGGTACCGTATCTATATCTTCACTTGAGTATCCTATACTTTTAGAAATATCTTCACTTGATCTCTCGATCTTCTCTTCTTCCGTAACTAATTTTTTATATCCATCTCTAACTATATTCTTTAGTTCCTCATTGCTAAATTTACTCATGACTATCTCCCCTCGATATTTTTAATAAACTATTTTAATCTCATATGAAGAATTGGAAACGGGTTGTTTGAATCGTCCAACTCACTTCTATCAAACTCTTTAAATCCTAGATGTTTATAGAAACCAACCGCTTGAGGGTTTTGCTCATTTACATCAACAAACCTTGCATATAATTTATTTATTGCATAGAGCATTAATTCCTTTCCAATTCCTTTACCCCTAACATCTGGGCTGACGAATAACATCTCTATCTTTTGATTTTCTACTCCCACAAATGCTTTTATATGTCCATGCCCGTCTCTTGTGCAAAAAAGATGATCAATTTGTGAAACCCCTTCTTTTACTACTGGAATAAGGGTTTGTATATCGCTTTCTTTTAAAAACGTATGCGTCGCTCTAACAGATCCTTCCCATACATTAATCAATTCTGTCTTTACATCGTCTTCTATATTATTTAATTTTTCAATCGAGAATTTACACATATCTATCTCCTTTTACATATCCTTATAAGCTAATTATACACAAAATTCGTTAGTCATTATAGATAAAATAAATATAATTCAAATCATATATAGTGATTTACATTTATTTTTCGATATAAAAATTACAGCAAAACTCTTAGCAAGTATCACTAAAAGAAAACTAATAATATATTCCAATTATTGTCCATTCTTTCACTCTTCTATCTATACCTTAATGTAAGCTGTCCTCTATTTTTATAACTCTATCTACCCAACCTCTATAAAATTTTTCTTCATGTGAAACCAATATTATACTACCCCCGAAATTTTTTAAAGCGCCCTGCAATTCCTCTTTTGTATCGCTATCAAAGTGATTTGTAGGCTCATCTAAAATTAAGAAATTACATGGTGATAGAATCAAGCTACAAAGTTTGACTTTCGACTGCTCTCCACCACTTAAAGTTGAAATCTCTCTCAGCACATGCTCTTCTTTAAGTCCACATCTTGCCAATGCTTTACGAACTTCTTTTGTATTCATTTTAGGATGAGAATCGGATATAATATCAAGCGGTGTGTTATTAGGATTTTTCCATACTAAATCCTGCTCGTAATAACCAAACTTAACTTGATCCGAAAACTCAAAATCTCCAGATATACTTGGAATTTCATTTATCAATGTTTTTATCAAAGTTGACTTTCCAATTCCATTAAAACCGCTAATTACTATTTTTTCACCTCCAGAAACACTAAGATTTAGCTTTGGAAGCAATGGATAATAGTAACCAACCTCTAAATCCTTAGCAATAAGCACATTACCTCTAGATATCTCAGTTTCGCTAAATCTTATAGAGACTTTATCTGTAAAAGTTGGTGCTTTGATTCTTTCGACTCTGTCCAGTTGTTTTTGTCTACCTCTAGCCATTTTCGAATTAACTCCTGCCTTATTTTTTCTTATAAAGTCCTCTGTTCTTTTAATCATCCTCTGCTGAGACTGATATTGTCTTAGATAGTCCTCCCTCAAATGCATTTTCTGATTAAGGAACTCTGAGTATTTACCACTGTATTTTTTTATTGTTCCAAATTCGATATCTAAAATTCCAGTTGAGATTTTTTCCAAGAAATCAAAGTCATGCGATACAACAATAAATGCTCCCTTATAATTCTTTAAATAGTCAGACAACCACTCAACGTGTTCTTTATCGAGAAAGTTAGTCGGCTCATCCAAAAGTAATACTTCTGGTCCAGATAATAGTAATTTTGCTAAAATAATTTTTGCTCTTTGTCCCCCACTGAGTTCTCCTACAATGCTATCTAAACCTATAGTATCTAATCCAAACCCATTAGCTACTTTACCAATCTCGCTATCAATAGAATAAAAATCATGTAAATCCAGTTGCTCCTGGTAATTTGATGCCCTAATAAGTTGTTTTTCCTCTCCAGTAGACGCAAATTCTTCATACAATGCGTTCATCTTTTTTTCTAGTTCGTAAAGCTCTGAAAATGCACCCTGTAGATAGCTTAAAATTGTAATTTCCTTATCTACTTCTGCGTATTGATCTAAATGACCTACAGTTATGTTTGACTGCCATTTTATATCCCCCTCATCAGGAACGACTTCTTCCAGCAGTATTTTGATAAGAGTACTTTTTCCAGCACCATTTTGACCAACTACTCCTACATGCTCCCCTTTATACAATTCAAAATCCGATTTTTCATATAATAACTTATCCATAAAAGAATGTGATAAATTACTTACTTTTAATAAACTCATTTTAATTCTCCTTAATTTAACTAATATAATCTATTTAATTTATTTTTAAATAAAAAACAGAGGTGCGGCGAAAAGTACGCTGACCTCTTTTAAACAATAAAAGGCCACAGACAAGCATTGCTGTCTATGGCCTCTCAATCTATTTAATATCTTCTCGATAAATGGGTAATTTTAATTAAACATAGCAAAAACTACATTTTAATTAAACAGGCATAGCAAAACTATACTCTTATCCATTTATCGATGAAGATAGTAAGCTCTAAGCTTCAAGATTAACCTCTACACAACGCTTCATCGTATACATTTGTGCAGAGTTAGGTTTTGTAACAAATTTTAAATATTTTTTACTAATCATTTTTTTCACTTCCTAATATTTTTATACAACATTATAATACAACATTTTCTATATATTTTCAACCATATGAAATTTATCTATGTACAATTAAGCTATAGACAGATTTATATGCCTATAGCTTATAATAGAAAATAGCTTAAACAAAAGTTTAAATATATTCTATTTGATAATTTCTAAACAATAGTTTCTATTGTATACATAATACATTTTAATACAGTGATATATTCGTTTAAATAAATGCCTATGAGAGATTAAACTTAGAAAATAAATTCAAGATTTTTATGATACCAATTATTCTTAAATAGAATTTAGAAAGTAGGTGGTGTTATTGCATATATTACTTCACAATAATCATCGCATGTCTCCCACTTGTGATTTGTATGTGGAGGTATTCTAACGCTATCCCCACAATTTAATTTGATTACTGAATTCATTATGTAAAGCGTTACTGATCCTTCTGATACATATGCAACCTCTTCACCTTTATGGTTAGAAAGTTCCTTTGAAGACGACTTATGAGGTGGAATTTTCATCATCGAAAACTCTATTGCCCCTTTAAAATTTGGTGTAAAAAGTTCATATACAATACTATCGTCTTCTGGAGACAATAACTTCCTTCTATTGCCACTTCTTACTACTAGATCTTCATTTGAATCATCGTTTATAAAAAAATTAAATAAAGGTATATCTAGGGCATAAGATACTTGCTTTAACGTGTTAATAGATGGATTAGCTGTTCCTTTTTCTATTTGACTAAGTAAAGATGGAGTTACTCCTGTTAAATTCGCCAGCTCTTTTATAGTCAAATCCTTCATTTTTCTGTACGTAGTAATATTTTTTGATATGTCTACTTCTACCATTTATAAACAACCTCATTTTTATATATTTTATTTTACTGTTATATTAAGATTATATCAAGATTGTTCAAATTTGGCAATTTAATAGATTTCCCAACAATTTAACATCGTTTAATTTAATTCAATATTATTAATTTTAATTAAATTAAATTAATTACTGTTAATTTATAGTAAATATAATTGTTTTTTATTGTAAAAAATATTTAGTCGTGTCAAATTTAATTATATTTTTATGTATAATGTTAAATTTTCATAGTCTTTATCGTTTAATATATTTAAAAGTTCTATATTGCTATAGAACTTTTAAATATTAAAAATATCTCATTGATAAAGAAGTACTATATCATAATTTGGAGCTACAATTCTAACTACTGTCCAAACTATACCATACATAGTTAAGTTGTAGTTACCCCAATAAATTTGTCTATATACTGTAAAAAATCTTTTCTTTTTTGTAATGCTTCTTTTTTGGTGTGTGCACAATGTAACCATTTGACATTTTTTATACCTACACCTTTTAGATTAGTTTTAATAAAAAGACCTTTAATTGGGTTCCCTGCAAAATATTTTAAATACCATTTAGGTGAGTTCGATGTTGTTATAACGGTTGTCTTTTTAATATTTGTTAATAATCCTTTTAATCCTGTACTTGTTTCTATATATGCAAAATCTTTCAGCATTACCTTATCTAGAAATCCCTTTAAGATAGCTGGAACATCAAACCACCAGATAGGAAATATTATTATTAATTCTTCTGTTTCTTTCAATATCTTCTGGTATTTCTCCACTAAAGGATCCTTATGTTCTCCTCTTGAATATAAAGCAAGTTCGCTTTCTGTAAGGACAGGATTAAAATTATCCTTATTTAAATCTATCAAAGTATAATATTTATTGTTTTTTTCTAATCTCTTTATAATTGTATCTAAAATACTTTTATTAAAGCTTCCATGCCAAGGGTGTGCTAATATGATAGTCGTCATTTTCAATCTCCTCCTAATATATTGTTTAAATCTAAACTAATTTTTTGCCGGATTCAAATGCTTTATTTAACGCTTTTTCATTTTCATAGCATTGTAAATCATATGTGCTTATATTGATGTTTTGAACAAATTGAATACTGAGCATTTCGGATATCAATCGTATTGTATTAACAATATTTTGTACACCTGAACTTGCTTCATTACTATCACCGTATGTTGTTAGCAATACTATTCTTTTTTCTTTAAAAAACTCTTTATCAACTGCATATAGTCGGTCTAAAAATCCCTTTAATTGTGCAGTCATATTAAATACAAATACTGGTGTTGCTAAAACTAGAACATCAGCATTTTTAATTAGAGGATATATATCATTCATATCATCTTGTAAAACACATGCACCGACTCTTTGACATGAATTGCATCCTATACAGTTTTTGATATTTTTATTTTGTAAGAAAATATGATTTATTTCTGCTTCACTATCAGCATGTTGTATTCCCAATACAAATTGATTTAAGATATGTGCTGTATTCCCTTTAGATCTTGGACTTCCTAAAATAGTTAATACATTCATATATATTACTCCTTTCTTAGGGCGGATATTATTGATGTTTTAATGCACACATATGCACTCAAATAACAAAGAAAAAAGACAGTATTGTCTAATTTTCAATCAAGTCTTTTAATTTTGATGTTGTAGTCTCAAATTTACCTATTATAAATTCACTGTTTATTTCATAAATTGTGCTTCTACCTTGCTTTGTTTTAGTCACAATTTCATAACGATTCATTAGCTCTAAATGTCTTGAGATTACAGAACGATCCTGTGTAAAGTTTTCAGCGATTTCTTTGATACTCTTTGCGCCGTTTATAGCAAGATACTTCATTATTTCACTTCTGACAGGCTCAAATAAAGCCTTATAAAATTCAAAATCAATCGCATCTTCTATTTCTTGCGAACAATTTGTATTTGAAGTTGTGTATTTGCTTTCATCATTCATATTATCACCCTATATCAATTATATGTGCACACTCATGCACTTGTCAAGAATTAATATGAAATGAATGCCTCGCTATTTGCATCTGATTGCTGTTCTTTATTTGTTTCATTTTCTGATTTTGCCTTAGAACCATCCGCTTATGTGCATCCAACTAATGCTAAAACTGAAATCATAAATATAGTCAATAATAGTTTTCCCTTTTCATTTGTTTCTCCTTTGTCTTATGTCTTTATTTAAAATAAAAAATGCTGTGTCGATAAACACAGCAACAAATAAAGCATAGAAATGCTAAACATTGCCTTCTTAAACCCGAATAAGTATTGCATGTGCATAATGAGCATGAGCAGGTCTTCTGGCTTAAACATAAAACATTATTTTTAACCTTTCCAGATTATTCTAGTGGCAATAAAAAATAACTCTGTTATCACAGCAGCGGGTCTGCGTGGGATTTTAACTTAATGATTTTATTTACAATATCTATTAATAGCTGCTTCAAAATTTTTAACATGTACTTCTTCATCTCTAATTATTCTTTCTAATACTTGTTGGACATAACCATCGCTAATCATAAGTATATGTTGTCTATAGTTTGCTATTGCTTGTAGCTCTGTTTCTAAATCATTCTGTAACTGGTCACATATTTCAAATCCGTATTTCACAAACCCTCCATACCAGTAATCACCGTTGGTACTCGCTGATCCTCTATATACAGGTTTCCCGCCAAGAAGTACGATCAACCTGGAAAGTACCCTCATATGCCACATTTCTACATCAGCTATTTTAGTCCACATATTAATAAGATATGGATCTAAATTCACAAAATCAGAAGCGTGAAATCTATATTGGTTTACTGAAGTAAATTCGCTTATAACTCCTGCAAAATCATCCATTATTATCTCTGCAAAGTACGGGTTCGGCCCCTCTACTCTTATTTCTGGATAAGGAGCAAAAGATTGGAATACTTCTTCGCTCCCAGTTACACCTTGAATTACTGGTCCACCTTGATTGCCTTGTACACCTTGAGGACCTTGAATTCCTTGACCATCTGCCATAAAATTTCCTCCTTTATTAATTAATATCGCTATAAATTATGTATCACTATATAGAATATATATGTAATAAAGGAGGATTAAATACAATATTTGTCTATATAGTATCTTTATCTTTCCTCAATTCAATTGTAAATGTAGTTCCTACTCCAAGTTCACTTTTAATATATATCTTTCCACCACATATATCGATTATCCTTTTTGCTAACGATAGCCCAAGGCCATTACCTTCACTAAGATGCGATCTATCACCTTGGTAAAACTTATCAAACATATGTCTTTGTATATCTTCGGTCATACCAATTCCGCTATCTGAAATTTCAACTTCTATTTTATCTTTATAATCCTCAAGCTTAATAGAAACATATCCTCCGTCTTCTGTAAATTTTATAGCATTTCCGATTAGATTTATCCATACTTGTTGTAGGAGATCTTCATTTTCTACAATATTTACTTCCTCTAGTTCTATATCTAGATTAATATTTTTTCGACTCCACTCCTGTTCCATAATAAGTATCGCACATCTAATTTGCTCATCAAGCGAAAACTCGACCTTTTTAGTATTGATCTCTTGATTTTCTATCTTTGACAACTTGAGAATATTTGAAGTCAATTTTGACAATCTAGTCGATTCACTGATTATAATATCAGTAAACTCTTTCTTTTCTTCTTCACTAAAATTATTGTCTTGTAATAGCTTTGCAAATCCCTGAATAGACGCAAGTGGCGTCTTTATTTCATGTGATACATTACTGACAAAGTCATTTCTAAGTGTCTCAATACTGCTTAATTCATGTACCATCTTGTTGAAGTTTTCTGTCAGAAATCCAAATTCATAGTCCTTTGGGATATCCACTCTTACGCTAAAATCCCCTTTTGCTACCTCTTCTGTAGCTCTACTTAAAGCTCTAACTGGACTTAAAACTCTTTTAGAAATAACTCCTGATATTACTGTAGCTATTATTATAGAAATAGTTATAGCTGTTCCAGTTATTAAGAATCCTTTGAAGTGTTCATTGCTTCTATTATAGCAAGTAGATATAACCAAGTAGTTATCATCGACTTTTAATACTGTCTTCACAATAGGCATACCCTTGAGTCTAATTTGACTATATTCTCCATTTTTTAATTTAACTGCCTCATCTTTATACTTTGATAAATCCTCTATTTTACTTACTCTGTACATTCTATTACTGCTCAATTCACTTATTTTATCAACTGGATAGTCCGTGTTCTCAGACAGATCCAGTACTGTATTTACAATTTCTATCTGGCTATCCTTTGATTCCTTTATTATACTTTCACTTGAAATCAGTACAGATATTAATATTGTACAAACTCCTGAAACAAGCATCATCATAACAATAAGAGCAACTAACTTTACCCTCAAATTTTTCATCATACCTTTTTTACCGACTTATACCCAAGACCTCTCACAGTTACTATCTCAAACTCTGCTAAATCGTAATATTTTTCTCTAAGCCTCTTAATATGGACATCAACAGTACGTTCATCTACATCATTATCCATTCCCCAGATTTCATCTAGAAGTTGTCTTCTTGTAAATATAACCTCCGGATAAGACAACAACTTAAATAACAAGTAAAACTCCTTCTTAGGAAGTGTAGTCTTTTCTCCATTTATGCTTACAGATATCTCATCGTAATCTAAAACAATATCTCCAATATACACCCTATGTTCGTTAGATATTTTTGATCTCCTAAGGAGAGCTCCAATTCTAAGTATCATTTCATCTATATCTATAGGTTTAACCATATAATCATCGGCCCCTACAATAAAGCCCTTTTTCTTATCATCAAATGTCTCTTTTGCAGTTACCATCAGTATAGGCATATTATACCCTGATTCTCTAAGAGATTCGGTTAAATCATATCCGTCTACATTGGGCATCATAATATCTGATATAACTAGATCAATATGTTCATTATCTATAATATTTAAAGCTTTTTCACCATCTTCAGCTACAAATGAATTATAACCATTCTTCTTGAGAGTAGCCGATATAAGTTTCCTTAAATTTTTATCATCTTCTGCAATTAGTATATTAAACACTTTATCATCACCCCTAATTTTCATATTACTCTAAATAATACTATCTTAATATTAACTGATTGTGAACATATTGAAAAATAGACTGAGTTTATTCACATTCGGTTCATAATACAATTTTACAATTATATCACTTAGTAGTAAAGGAGGAGAAAAATGCTACAGTTAAAAGATATAGTCAAAAGTTATACAACAGGTGAATTTACACAAGTTGCCCTTAATAAGGTCAGTCTTAAATTTAGAGAATCTGAGTTTGTTGCAATCCTTGGGCCTAGTGGCTCTGGTAAAACGACTTGTTTAAATATTGTAGGTGGACTTGATCAATACGATGAAGGAGACCTCATTATAAACGGAAAATCTACAAAGAATTTTAAAGACTCCGATTGGGATGCTTACAGAAACAACAGTGTTGGATTTGTGTTTCAAAGTTACAACCTTATCTCTCATTTAAGTATAATGGATAATGTTGAGATGGGAATGACTTTGAGCGGCGTTTCATCTAAAGAAAAACATTCAAAAGCACTAGAGGTTTTAGAAAAGGTTGGGCTAAAAGAGCACGTACATAAAAAGCCCAATCAATTATCCGGTGGTCAAATGCAGAGGGTCGCAATAGCGCGTGCACTTGCAAATGATCCAGATATTATACTTGCCGATGAACCTACAGGAGCATTAGATACACATACAAGTGTACAAATAATGGAGCTTATAAAAGAGATTTCTAAAGATAAATTAGTCGTTATGGTAACGCATAACCCTGATTTAGCAAATGAATACACTGATAGAATTGTCGAGTTTAGAGATGGTGAAATAAAATCTGACAGCAACCCATTTGATGATAAATTGGTTAAATCAGATTACAAGCTTAAAAAGACCAATATGAGTTTTCTTACGGCTTTAAAACTATCTGCTAAAAATATTTCGACTAAAAAATGGAGAACTGCACTTACTGCATTTGCATCAAGTATAGGAATCATAGGAATTGCACTAGTACTTTCTCTCTCAAATGGATTTGACAAACAGATAGGTGAGTTTGAAAACAGTACACTTTCAGGATTCCCTATAAGTATCAACCAAAAGATGGCCAATATGGATATAGATGCAATGAAAGAGCAAAATAAAAAACTGGTAAGTAAATCTGTAAATAAAGATCAATACCCAAAAGTAAATCATATTTACCCTTACGATCCTAGTGATAACAGTCTAGAGCACACAAACAAGTTTACAGATGATTACCTAGAATATGTAAAAGACATCAACCCTGAAATGCTTTCAGGTACATCGTATACTAGACTTGTAAATATGAATCTGCTAAAATCTGATGGAGAAACTGCAAACCCAGTTAATACATCTACAGTCAACTTCTCTACATTCCCAAGTGGAAAAGATTCAGATTCAAGCAGTTATTTAAAAAGCAACTACGATCTACTATCTGGCTCATACCCTAAAGATAAAACAGATTTAGTACTTATTGTAGACAGTTACAATAGACTTGATAAAAATATGTTAAAAGCATTAGGAATGGAAGATTCTAAAAACGTTAATTACAAAGACATAGTAGGAAAAGAATTTAAGTTGATATTAAACGATGATTACTATAAGAAAAATGGAGATTTCTTCACTACTAAAGCAAATTCGGACAATCTTATAGATCTTTACAACAACGATAATGCAAAAACAGTTAAAATAGCTGGTGTTCTTAGATCTAGTGAGGATTCTAAATTAGAAATACTTTCACCTGGTCTTTTTTATTCGGATGATCTAGCTCAGTACTTTATAGACGATGCTAAAAATTCTGAAATAGTAAAAGCGCAGAAAGACACTGACTTTAATATACTGACAGGACAACCTTTTGGAGAAGAAACCTCATCAACAGGAATGCAATCTTCTGGAGCTGATCAAATGATGACAATGGGAAATTCAGTAGTTAATGCACAAGCACCTACTAAAGATCAGGTATTATCACAATTAGGTGCTAATTCTACTCCATTTTCTATAACTATATATCCAAAAGATTTTACTACAAAAGATGATATATTAAGTTACTTAAACAAATGGAATAACGGTAAAGATGTTGAAGATTCAATCTTATACACAGACCTAGCTTCCACATTTACAGATTTATCCGGTGGGATAATGGACTCAATAACACTTGTACTAATTGCCTTTGCATCGATCTCGCTAGTTGTATCATTAATTATGATAGGTATAATTACCTATATATCAGTACTAGAGAGAACAAAGGAAATTGGTGTACTTAGATCACTTGGAGCTAGGAAGAAAGATATAACTAGAGTGTTTACAGCAGAAACATTTATAATAGGAACTTGTTCAGGAGCACTTGGTATACTAATATCTTATTTATTGACATTCCCAATAAATAATGTACTTAAGAACCTTACAGACCTAGATGGTGTAGCTCAGCTTAATCCTGTTCACGCTATACTACTTCTAGTTATAAGTGTATCTCTTACACTACTTGGTGGTGCTTTACCTGCAAGAATGGCCGCTAAGAAAAATCCTGTTGAGGCACTTCGTACAGAATAGGCGTTTCCGCGGGAGTTATCGAATTGTTGGGTTTGCTTCAGGGCATAACTATCGGTACGGATTTGATTGTAGCTCACCTAACAAAATCAATAACTCTCGCTGGGTCAAGCCTTTCGGTTGGCTTAAAGGAATGAACTAAAAAGTATAAAAAATCTCAAATAATTCATCTTTGCAATAGGCGTTAGTGATATAACTGACCTTATCGGAAATACATTAGGTGGAATTATTGGAGTCGGATTATATTTTCTATTTTTTAAGCTGTTCAGTGCAAATACAAATAAAATCCTTAATGTTTTAGCTTCAATCGGAACATGCATTGTTGCATTATTACCGTTATTAATTTTAACTTCCATTAAATTTTTATTTAAATCAATGAAAAATGAATTGGAATATATTAATTTGAAAAACAGAAATAGGATGTAAATCGAGACATCCTATTTTCTATTGAATTATAAATTATTCAATTCTAATTTCCGAACTAATTATTTCTAATATTGATATAATTCTGATTTAAAGTAAAAGCTAACTGCTACTAAATAATAACTTAATTATTATTTAGTAGCAGTTTTTTCATTTATCAGTTTTATCCGAAGGGTCAATATTACGGTGTCATTCCTTAATTTTTAAATACATTTATTTAAAGGTGAGTTATTAGACACATTTTTTTCAACTAAGCTATATAGTATTATCATTTTCGTCCTTTATATCTATTGCCATAGTGAAAAATTTAAACGAAATAAGACTATAAAAACCTATAGCTAAAATTATTAGTGATATTATAACACTCAACATTACTATTGAAAAAAACATATTTTTATCAAATATATATTTGAATGTTAATAAAAAAATAGTTATGTTTAAGATTATAAACTCAACAAAAGCACACTTAGATATAGTTTTAAAGATGTTAGGTACTTCTTTAGAGAACGGATTTTTTTCAGTCACTAATATTTTACAAAATCTTTTAATTGAAAATAACGCAATCAAATAAGGTATTGAACATAAGTAAACGGATACAGTAATATTTGTAACAATATTTGAATCTAGTGATCGGCTAGTTTGAAAACTATAGACTATCTCTGATACTATCGAAGGTACTACAAAAAGTACCAAAAGTGTAATTGCTATTCCAAATATCATTATTATATTTAAAGCTTTATAACTAATGTTTTTTAACATTTTTTTACTCCTTCCAATTAATATAAATATATAATAGCACATTTCATATTGTTTATCAAAATTAAATTGCTGTTTATCGATATTAAAATAATCAAACAAACATATAACCACTTAGCAAATCCTTTTATTTTACAAACTGTAAAAAGCATTCCTCCTACCCTACCCAAAGTTTTCTAATCTGTTTCTAATGTTTCATTAACTTAGAACTAAGAATTATTTCATATAATAAGATTATCAACAACAAGCAAACAATAAAAACAAAACATAAGAGGAAATGATAAACTTAAAAGTTTATTTACATAAAATATCTTAAGGGGTGGTAATATGGTTAGGTTTTGTGTCAACATAGCAAAGATTATAGGAATTATTATACTAATAGGAATTGTTTTGGGGTTAGTTGGATCGACAATAGGATTTGTAGTAAAATTAGCTATTCCGATTTTACTTATATATCTTGCTAATGAAAGAATATCAAAAAGCGGTTTTGTAAACTTTGCAATGCTTGCAATAGGGATATTGATGTTAATAAGAGTTGCTTTAAACTTTATACATTTTATATTCTAAGCTTCATTAGCATAAATTAAAATTTGATTTGCAAATAAAAATTTAAATAAAATAAACTAAAAATTTAGGAGGAATAAATTATGATAACTTTAGAAATGATAGATGAATTAAGAAAGAGAGTCGATGTAAGTTTTGAGGATGCAAAGGAAGCTCTTGAACAAAATAATGGAGATATACTTGAATCTATAATATATTTAGAAAAAAACAAAAATATAAGAAATAGCAATAGAGGTTTCAAGGATTTAAATGACTTTAAAAATGAGTTTAAGAAAGGATTTGATGATTACAAAGGTTATGGCAATAAACACAACACTGGTGAAACTTTAACTGGAATAACTAGATGGATTAAAAAGGTTGTAAAAGTTGGAAATAGAAACCATGTTGTTATAAAAAAGGAAGATAAAATAGTAATGAATATACCACTTACTTTCTTAGCTATAGGTACTGTATTTGCTTTCTATATAGTAATCCCTCTACTATTATTAGCATTGTTTACAGGACATAAAATTAATTTCGTAGGAGAAGATGTAGAAAAAACTTCTGTTAATGAATACAGCTCGAAAGTTGGAGATACTGTAAACGATATAAAAGTCGAGTTAAGAAAATAATATAAATAGCACTAAGGATATTGAAAATATGTGTGTATTTTCAGTATCTTTTTGCTATTATAAGATATAAGAATAAAACTTAATATATTAGTGGGAACTATGGAGGGAACTATGAAGGGAAATATCCTTATAGTAGAAGATGAGGTAAAGTTAGCTCGTTACCTTGAGTTAGAATTAAATTATGAAGGCTATACAATTGAAAAATCAGGTAATGGTAAAGAAGCTCTTACGCTTGCTATTGAAAATAATTACGATTTGATTTTGCTGGATATAATGCTACCAGGTCTTAGCGGTATGGAAGTCCTTAGACGACTTCGTGAATTAAAAGATACACCAGTAATAATGCTTACGGCTAGAGACGAAACTTTTGAAAAAGTAAGTGGATTAGATCTCGGCGCTGATGATTATGTAACTAAGCCATTTGAGATCGAGGAACTTTTAGCTAGAATAAGAGTTATTTTAAAGAGAAAAAAATCTTATGTAGAGGAAAGCAACACTCTTACACTTGGAAACTTAAGTATAGATCTTGATAAGTACATAGTTGAATATCAAGACGATGTAATTGAACTTACAAAGAGAGAGTTCGATTTACTTAAGTACTTAGTTGAAAATAAAGACAGAGTATTATCGAGAGATATTATTTTAGAAAAAGTCTGGGGCTTTGACTACTACGGTGATACCAATATTGTCGATGTGTACATTAGATATCTTAGAAGTAAAATAGATGATAGATACAGTGAGAAATTTATTTACACAGTTAGAGGGGTTGGATATGTGATAAAGTATGAAGAATAAACATAAATTTGACGATATAAAGTTTAAAAAGGAATCTAGTAAAGCTTCTGTTGTATTCAAATTCATAGGAAGAGAAATTAAACAATTGGCTAGTAATGCCTACCAATCGATGCTTGAAAGATTCAGACTATCTATAGTATTAAAATTAAATATTATGTATTTTTTTAGAATGTTTAGCGTTTTTATAACTCTAAATTTGTTAATGGCTGTAGCGACAAGTGCATTTGTAATCGCAAGAACAGAACAAAGCTTAGATAAACAGCTTAACTCTTACTCAAACTATATAATTGAAGAGAAAATAACTTCAAGTAAAAGTGTAAAGAAAGATACTAAAAAAGTACTCAGTTTGTTGAATAGATACGATTCAAACAATGTTAGTATTTACGACAATAAAAATAAACTTATCTATAAGAATAGCACTATTAAGGGAGAGAAAGTTGGCAAATCCCACAAAGTGTACAAAAATAGATATTTAGATATCTACAAAGATACAAATAATAAATACAATATAAACTTCTTCTTTAAAAGAAATTTATCTATTAACTACAAGCTTGAGGAAACAGTAAAAGTTGGCAAAAATAATATTCAAGTAGATATGTCGTACGACCTTACTGAAGATGTGTGGCTAATAGGTTCTCTAATACTTGTCTTATTTGTTATTGAAGGTGTTATTACACTTATTTCACTTATAAAAGTATCTATTAAAACAAAAAAAATACTGAGACCTATTGACGATATGAATAGAACCGTTAAGGATATTACTATCAATAATATAGATACTAGACTAAATATCTTAGGATCACAAAATGAACTTAAAGATCTAGCAAACACATTTAACGGTATGTTAGATAGAATTCAAGAATCCTATGAAACACAAAATCAATTTGTTTCAGATGCGTCACACGAACTTAGAACTCCACTTACGGTTATACAAGGTTACGCTAGGATGCTTAACCGCTGGGGTAAAGACGACAAAGCAGTATTAGATGAATCGATTACAGCGATTGAATCGGAATCAGAAAATATGAAAGGTCTTATAGAACAGCTTTTGTTCTTAGCCAGAGGAGATAAAAATACTCAGAGGTTTAATAAGGACATGTTTAAATTAAACGACCTTATTGATAACTTAGTTAAAGAAAGCAACCTAATAGATGAAGGAAGACATAATATAAAATCTGATTTAAATGAACCTATAAATATAAATGCCGATAGAAACCTACTTAAAGAAGCACTTCGAGTGTTTGTAGATAACAGCATCAAGTACACTAAGTACGGCGGTGAAATAACTCTATCTTCTTATGCAACTGATAATAAAGCAACTATTGTTATTAAAGACACAGGTATAGGTATGTCTAAAGAAGATCTTCCAAAGATTTTCGATAGGTTCTATAGAGCCGATAAATCTAGAACTAGAGAAACTGGAGGCACAGGTCTTGGATTAGCAATTGCAAAGTGGATTATTACTAGACACGGCGGTACAATCGATGTAACTAGTAAAATAGACGTTGGTACCACATTTATGTTAAAGATACCACTTGAGTAATTTTGCTTTAGGAAATAAAATATATTGTAAACATTACAGGGAATCTAAATCATTTTAGATTAATAAGTTTTTGAGCAGTAAAAACTTATTAATCTAACAGATCTAGATTTCCTATTTATTTATACAGGTTTTATTTTGTATTGAAGTTAATTATCTTTATTGCAATAAAAATAATTTTATTTTTTGTACGCAAGTTATTCCAATAGTTTGACAGTTATTTATTACTTTTTTCTACTTACTTGGGTTTTTTATACAGATTTATTTGATATAATGTATTAATAGGATCACAACTAAAAACAGGTGTCGTTTCCATATTAAGTTTCAACCTTCTATGAAAGGAAGTGTCTATATGGAAATAGTTATTTTAAGTATGTTAGCATTTATTGCTAGTATTCTATTTGCCATAAATAAGGTTCTAATACAAATAGATTTATTGCTTGGTAACTATATGGAAATAGATGATAAGATACAAAAAATAAAGAAACACCCGAAAGGCCATTCGGATGTCTCTGACATTGATTAAGTTTTTTATCATATAAGAAGCGACACCTAACGATCAATTAGTTGTGATCCTTTTACTATTATATTCATTTCTTATATTAAGTATACATCTAAATAACATACTAGTCAATTCATCTTTACATTAATTTACATTGATTTACATTATGTCTTATCTAACGATCATGTTCAATACAACTTTATGATGAATTATCATTCATATGGCCTTTGTCTTATATTTAGATAATGCTTTCTATTCATTAAGATACTAATCCCATGTACATTTTAATTAGCTTAACTTAGTGTGTCACTTTCAATATAATTTAGATTTTTTCTTAGTTCAGATGCAATACTCCAATTAATAATCCCACTTTCAAACAAACTCTGTATAGTATGTCTCTCTATTTGTAGAGAAATTACTTCTATTTTTTTCTTTTCACCTTTATCAACTCTTCTTATTATAGGTCTTCTAGACATCAATTTTATACCTTTATAGTACTCAATTACTTTGTTGTATATTTTTTCATTGTCTTCGTTTTTATTATCTATTAGGTACTCTATTATATAATCCGCATTAATAGCATGTGTGTCTTGTATTGCTATCATTCTAGTTTTCTCTTCAGAAGTTGTAACTTTTTTTCTTCGTTTATAAAGCATCAACATCCTAAACAGTCTTCTAAATCCCATAGATGCTGCTGTTGCCAAAGATTCTATCCTAATTTTATTCTCGAGTATGCTTTCACAATCGAACGCTACATCTTCATCGATCTCTTTTTCTTCTAATAATCTATGTGTATTCTCAATTTCTTTTTTAAAACATTTTATAAGCAATTTTTTTTCTTCTTTGCTTCTAATTTCCCAACTTTTATAATACGTATTTCCTCTTTCAATTTGACTGATTTGATACTTGTACTCTGCAATGGCCATACCTACATATGGATTATCCGATTCTTTAGACTTTAGTGTCTCTATAGTTTCTCTCCACACTCTTATTTGAGCCTTCTTAAGCTTCTCTGAGTAATCATATTCTTCTGAAGTATCCTTTTTTGCTAACAATGGCAGTATAAATGTTGCAATCAAAAGCGTTACCAGCATTACTCCAACTGCCAAAAATAAAATTAAGTCTCTATTAGGAAACGGATTACCATTGTTCAGAGTCAGCGGAATAGAAAGAATCGTTGCAAGCGTAACAGAGCCCCTAACTCCAGATAGCGAAGTTAAGAGTGCATCGAACCAGTTTACTTTTATACTGTCCTCACTCGATTTATCACCAATACTGTACATAAATAATACCCAAATAAATCTAAGAAATAAGAGCACAAATGATATAATTAGAATATATAAAATGGCAACAGAGGTATTGATTGAAGCTTCTAGATAAGCTGTTTTAATTATGTTAGGTAGTTGAAGACCTACTATCATAAATACAAATCCATTTAAGATATAAACAAGCACCGACCATGTATTTTCAGATACTTCTTTAAGCCTTGCGTTATTCATTTTTGGTTTTTTAATAGACATTGAATATACCATTCCAGCAGCTACTACAGCCAGTACTCCCGAAACTTTAAATACCTCTTCTGAAATTAGATAAACTACAAATGGTGTTAATATTTGAAGTAGTACTTCTACAGTCAAATCCTCCATTCCAAGATTATTTATCCATTTTTCAAAATAAATAAGAAACATCTCTAAAATTAAACCTACAATTACTCCTCCTATTGCAACCAAAAAGAAATTCTCAGTTGCATTAAAAATCGAAAATGTACCCGTAAGTGCTGCTGTAAGCGCAAATTTAAAACATACGATGCCTGAAGCATCGTTCATAAGACCCTCTCCCTCTATTATGTGAACCACTTTGTTGGGAAGGTCAATTTTTTTAGAAAGCGCACTAACTGCAACATAATCGGTAGGTGATAAAGCTGCTGCAAGCGCAAATGCAGCTGCTAATGAAATTGGTGGAACCAGCCAGTTTATAAGTATTCCAACTATAAATACCGTTGCAAATACCAATGCCAATGCCATTAACAGTATATTTTTTCTTTCATTCCAAAGTGATCTCTTATCGGCACGTTTTCCATCGTAAAAAAGAAGTGGAGCGATAAACATCAACAAAAATGTATGTGGATCGAGTTCTATGTTAAACATCGGATTTATTATTACAATAATCGCACCCATAACGATCTGTATTATAGGAATTGATAAATATGGTAAAAATCTACTTATCACGTTTGAAAGCAGTATACAAATTAACAGAATTAAAATATATGTAAAAATAGATACTCCTCCTTTAAATTGCGCAACAATATATATTTATATTCTTGTACATTATTTATAAAATCATACATATATTTTACCATATATTGACCTTAAATTACTTTATTGTCACTATTTTGTTTTAATACCATAAAAAATAAAGTTTTGTATACAATTTCTAATTTTATTATTGTTGAAATAAAAAAGATTATACAAGATAGTACACTAATGTACCTTACTTTGTATAGATCTCTTAAATTATCCCTTAAATATTTCTACAATTAATGCCAGTTAAATAAAACTATACAAAATACTATTGATACTACAATTAAAATTCCATTTTCTATCTTTTGATTTCGTGTAAAGTCTAAACTAGATATATTTTTCATAAATCTTGCTAATCCTGCGATGATTGCTACAGGTAATATCCAGTTTATATACAACTGCATCTGCATAGGTTTCATTGAATCAAGATAAGGGTTACTTGCAAAACTAATTAAAACTGCCAAAATGTTTATTATAACAATTGATCCCGCCGCACTTATAGCAAAATTAGTCTTTTGTAGAGGATTCAGACCACTCTTATCTCTCTTTTTAACCTTATTTATTATACTTCTTCTTCTTCTATTCCCTCCTCTATAACAGTCGTGTTGCTATATATTTATTATAGGATCTTATTTGTTCATTTTTCTTACTCATTTCTTACAAAACTCTTTCTTTATTTTTACTGTATTTTCAATAATAATAAAGTTGGATACTTATTATATAAATCAACAATTTTTTGCACAAAAAAACACAGAGATTAATGTATATATGCTGTAGTATATACAAACATTAATCTCTGTATTCTTGTATTCTAAGGGACTATTTTCAATAATTACTCCTTTAATAATTACAATTTTGGCAAATCATTATTGTCATAATTATTATTTTCGTAGTTATTATTATTGTCATAGCTATTATTACTGTCATAGCTATTAACTTCATTTTTACTTAAATTAGGACTGTTGCTGTAATTCGGTCTGTTAGCATAGTTGTTATTGTTATTAACATTACCATAGTTTGAAGTATTGTTATTATTATAACCTCTATCATTTATTTGATTGTTTCCATAATTATTCCCTTGATTATTTCTAAGTATATCAACTATCTCTAATTGGCTCTTAGTCTGAATTGCACTATTTTCCAATAACTCTGCTATTGCTTTTAATGAATAGCATAATACTAGACCAATAATTATTAATAGAACGGCCACCATAAATCCTGTAATTGGATCTGATTCATCGTAATAGTAGCTATCATACGACAGTGAAAATACAAATATCAAAACTCCGATTATAGAGTATCCTATCCCTATAATTAACCCTAAAGTATTTAAAATTCTTGCTGTTTTATTTTCCATAATAATCTCTCCTAAAAATATTTATTCTAGTCTCCAGCGTTTGAAACAGATATTGTATCCATATATTCATCTAATTTGCGGTATCTATCTGGCTCTGGTTTTTGTGAATAGGATCCTATTAAATATAAAGCAATTAAAATTACTACTACAATAATTGCTGCTATAATACTATTCTTTTTCACGTTCTTTGATTTTGAAGCTTTTATTTCATCCCTCAATTTATCAAGTTTGTTATGATTATGCTTCTTATAACTTTCCCTGGTTTCCCTTGTATCGTTATCTATGGTTCCTTTGTCTATTTTTAGATTTATATTTACGTTTTGACCGCGATCACTGTATTGATCTTGATTTTTTCCTTGGTATCGATCTTCTCTTTGATCTTGATCTAAGTTTGAATATTGCCTATTTTTACCATAATCTATTTCATTATTATCGCATATATGATCGTCCTCTTGATAATTCGGGTTATTTATTGGAGTTGAGATTTCATTATTTATATACTCAATAAAACTCAAATCGCTATAGACTATCTTTTCTAAAAATATTTTAATTTTTCTAGTCTTAGTGCTGGTTAAAATTATAGGATTATCGTCTCCAAAAAAATCTCCTGGGTATACATTAATATAATTATAATTATGTCCTATTTTTTCGCTTACTTTTATACAGTCTTCATCGTAACTTTCAATGCTTAAAAATACTTCCTTTATATTTATATTAGATATATTTTGAAATTTTAGTTGCAACAAAAGATTTCCGTTTAAATTATCCTGAGTAATAGCTCCTCTAGTAATTTTAACTCCCCAGTCTTTATAGCTGATTTCATGTTGTATATATTTAAGTATCTCATATCTAGCCCTTACCATAAAATACCCCCCTGCTGAATAATAATTTCACTATAATATTTCTTTCGCTCAAATATACTAATATTATACATAATTTGCACTTATATTTATAGCTATTACACAAATTTGATTTAAAGCTTACCTTTGATTATCTTAAGTTTAAATAGCTTTTAATTTAATCCCATTTATCAAATGAATAAATAAATCGTATTTATGCTATAATTTATCTGTACGAGTAAAATTATTTACTCAAATAATTTCAATGCGAGGTAGATATGAAACTTTCAATTATTATTACATTAATTTCATTTTTTTTGTTCTTCATATCCTATAAAAAGGAACCTCGAAGAATAGTAAACGGACTTTTATTCAATATCTTTTTATTCTTTGCACTTATATCAATAGGAATAATATCTTACACTATACCAAATTTACAAATAATTTTAGTACTTATGGTACTTGTATTCTTGTTTATCGCTATTTTTGGTTTAATGATATTAATTACATTTTGCCTAATCAATGCACGAATCGTTATGAAAAAAGAAAGCAAAAAATTATCAAATTTACTTACTCTATTTTTAGGTGTAGGACTACTTTGTTATCTATTATTAAGAGGGTTTATGCCTCACAAAATCTGGGGGATAAATAGTGGGATGTTTGTAGCTTGGATTGACTTAATTTTAGTTTACTACTTTTTTAGTGTATTTAACTTCTTATCAATATCTTTGATATATTTATTCAACAAGCCAAAACTTAATCAAGATTACATAATTGTACTTGGAAGTAGATTGATCGGTGAAAGGGTTCCACCTCTATTAGCTAGCAGGATTGATAGAGCTATTGAGTTCTACAAAAAACAAGAAGTGGTAAGAACACCTCCTAAAATTGTATTTTCTGGTGGTCAAGGAAGTGACGAAGATATCCCCGAGGCATTGGGTATGCAGAGGTACGCTGTTTATAAGGGAATCCCTATTGAAAATACTCTACTAGAAGATAAATCCGTCAGCACATATGAAAATATGAAGTTTTCTAAATATATTATGGATAAAAAAGATATCGAAAACTACAACAGCGTATTTGTTACAAATAATTACCATCTATTTAGAGCTAGCTTATTCGCCAAGATGGCTGGGCTTAGAAGTCAAGGGATAGGTTCCAAAACTGCTTTTTATTTTCTACCAAATGCTTTTATTAGAGAATATATTGCTATAGCTGTTATGAATAAGAAAAGACATATAATAGTTGTTTCTTGTATCGTTGGAACTAGCTTGTTGATCTCTATTTTTGATATAGTGATGAGGCATATGGTGTAATCTATAATCACTATTTTAGATCAACTTATTTTAAATAATATAAAAAAATAAGGCTATATAGTTTTAAAATGTACCCTTTTAAAAGGATGTTTATTTCTACTTATATAGCCTTATTTTTATATTATTTTTACATCTTACTTCTTAGCTCCTCTTACCAATATTTATATACTTTACGAAGAGCCTTCAATATTTAAATTTATTTATTTATCTACTTACTTATCTATTACTTTCTACCAACTCTCTTTACAAACTCTCCGTATCCAGGTGTTCCAACAAAGTCTCCATTGTCGTATACAAGGTTTCCACGTACAAACGTTTTAACTGGATATCCGTGAAGTTTCTTGCCTTCCCAAATAGTATGGTCGTAATCAGAGTGCATTGTATCAACTGTTACAGTAAAATCTTTATCTTTGTCGTAAATAACTATATCAGCATCTTTTCCAACAACAAGAGCTCCTTTATCGCTACATCCGAAAATCTTAGCTGGATTAGTTGAACAAAGTTCTACAGCTCTACTAAAACTCAACTTTCCATCATTCGCAGCTGCAAGCATGTATGGATAAAGATTTTCAACACCTGCGCATCCATTTGGTATCTTAGTAAAGTCGTCTTTACCCCAATCTTTTTCGTAGCTTTGGAATGGGCAGTGATCAGTTGCAACTGTATCTATTGCTCCTATATTAATTGCATGCCAAAGAGCATCTTGACTCTCTTGACCCTTCATTGGTGGCGAACATACAAAGTTTCTTCCATCTTCTCTCTTGTATACATCGCAAGTGAATTCAAGGTATTGAGGGCATGTTTCTATGTAAATCTCAGCGCCTTCATGTTTTGCATTAATAGCAGCTTCTAGACCTTCTTTATCAGCCATATGCACTAAGTAAAGTGGAGCGTCAATTGACTTAGCCCAGTGAACAGCACGTTTATCTGCTTCTGCTTCTACAAACTCAGGTCTACTTAAATAGTGGTACCATGCAGAAGTCTTTCCTTCTTTAAGGAAGTTTTCAATATTCATATCTATAACATCTGGATTTTCGGCATGGATATTAGTTATCGCTCCTGTCTCTTTGGCTTTTAGTAGAACTCTAACCAATGTTGCATCATCTACCATCATTCCTTCTTTTTTATAAACTAAGAAACATTTAAAACTTGGAATTCCATATGCAACTGCATCTGCAAATTCATCTAAAATAGATCCGCCATTTAAATCTGTAATACAGCAATGGAAAGCATAATCTACACAGGCCTCTGGATCACACATATCTTTTCTAGCTTGAACTGTTTCGATAAGCCCGCTTCCTTTTCTCTGCATTGGATAATCAAAGACTGTTGTAACTCCTCCACATGCTGCGGCTCTAGTACCCGCCAAATATCCATCAGCAGATACAGTACCACCAAAAGGCATTGCTAAATGTGTATGAGCATCTATAGCTCCTGGAAGAACAAGTTTTCCAGAGGCATCTACAACTTTTGCTCCATCACATGTGATATCTGCTCCGATTTCATATATCTTTCCATCTTTTACGCCTATATCCGCTTTGTACATATCTGTAGCAGTAACTAGTGTTCCATTTTTGATAATTAGATCCATATCATTACCTCCAATAAAGTTTAGAATTAACTACTTCTTATCCACATCTAAAACTGTTTGGAGTAGTACATTTGCACCTTTCCAGCAGTTTTCTACAGGAGTGTATTCTATTTCACAGTGGCTGTGTCCGCCAACACTAGGAACAAATATCATAGTAGTAGGAAGAACGTCTGCCATATACTGAGCGTCATGACCGGGACCGCTGTATAATCTCGTATTGCTGTATCCATACTCTTTAGCATTTTTCTCTACAAAGTCGACTAATTCAGTATTGAATGGTGTAGTTTTTCTTCTCCAATTCAACTTAAAGCCAGCTTCACATTTCTCAACTTCTTTAGGTATTCTCTCCACAACTTCCACAACTTGTTGTATAACATCGGGATTTTGATGTCTCGCATCTAATGAGAAACTGACATCATCTGGAATAACTGTATGTATTCCAGGTTTAACATCCATTCTACCTGTAGTGTAGACTAAATTGCTGTCGAGTTTATCAAGTTCATCGTGTAAGTATTGAATAATCTTACATGCTGCATAAAGAGCATCTTTTCTGTAAGGCATTGGAGTAGTTCCTGCATGGCCTGATTGACCTTTAAAGAATATTTCGTAGTTAACCATACCTACAACACCTTCTACTGTACCTATATCTATCTTTTTGTCCTCTAGAACAGGGCCTTGTTCAATATGCAGCTCTAAAAGCGCTTTATAGTTATCTGATGTCATACGATTTGATTCATCGCCCTTGTACCCACTAGCTTCTAAGGCTTCTGCAAATGTAGTACCTTTTTTATCTGCTGATGCCAACATATCGGCTTTATCGAATTTTCCACTTATAACTCCTGAAGACATAAGAGCAGGTTCAAAACGAGCACCTTCTTCATTTGTCCAAACTACTACAGTTATAGGATGACGGTGTTGAATTTTTTCAGCTACTATAGTTTCAGCTACTTCCATAGCAGTAAGCACACCTAAAACTCCGTCGTAGTTTCCACCTTGAATTACTGAATCCAGGTGAGATCCCATAGCTATTGCAGGTAACTCTTCTTCGCCGGGTATAGTGGCGTAGATATTTGCCATATCATCTGTTTTTATTTCCATACCAAGGGCTTTGCATCTCTTGCAAAGTTCGTCTCTTGCTTGTATTGCTTCTGGCGACATCGATAATCTAGTAATTCCACCTTTACCTGTATCACCAAATTTACTAAAGGTAACTATTTTGTCTTCCATTCTTTCTTTACTGCAAGTTATCATGCTAAGCACCGCCTTTTTAAAGATTATTTTAATTCTAGCCGTAAATTTCTTGAAGCTTTACATCTTTAGCTTCTCTTCCCTCTTTAAACTTAACTTCGCCTGGAGTTATACATCCCTGTACGGGACAGACATTTAGGCATAAGTGGCAACCAACACAGTTGTCGTTGATCTTAGGTTCTCTCTTCTCAGAATCCCAGTCAATCGCCTGATGTCCTGCATCAAAGCAAGATACATAACATCTACCGCATTCAACGCATTTATCATCATCTATCTTAGGAACAACCATAAAATCTCTATCTAGATTTTCTGCTGGAATGATGTTAGGAAGCGCAGCCCCTACTAAATCCTCTAGCTTATCAACTCCTTGTTCTTCCATGTAGTAAGATAGACCACTTATCATATCCTTTACTATTCTGTATCCATACTGCATAACGCTTGTAGTTACTTGTAGATTTGATGATCCAACTAGTATAAACTCTAGCGCATCTTGCCAAGTTTCTATTCCTCCAATTCCGCTTATCGGAGTGTCTTTAGTTTCAGGATGAGTAGCTAAATTGGCTACAAATCTAAGTGCGATTGGCTTTACAGCCGCTCCTGAATACCCTGATATAGAAGATTTTCCATTTACAACTGGCATCGCAGTCATATTGCCTAGCTCAATATTTGTAATTGACTTAACTGTGTTTATAGCAGATATCGCTTTTGCTCCACCTTTTATTGCTGCAATTGCTGGAACCTCCATATTACCTATGTTTGGAGTCATTTTAGCAACTACTGGTAGATGAGTTTGGCTTACAACAGCCTTTGTGTATTTGTAAACTAAGTCTGGATCTTGACCTACATCAGATCCCATAGCACTTGTAGTCATCTGTGGACATGAGAAGTTGCACTCTATAATATCTGCACCAGCTTCAGTAACTAGTCTAGATAATGTCTCCCACTCCTCTACAGTACTTCCCATAATACTTACAGCCATTACCTTAGTTGGGTAATCTTTTTTAAGTCTGGATATGTACTCTAAGTTAACTTCAAGAGGTTTATCTGAAATCTGCTCCATATTTTTAAATCCAGTCCATACAGTAGATTCTTTGCTAGTTATATCAAAACGAGGGGAACATTCATCAGCTATAAATATACCAACTGTTTTATAAAAAACTCCGCCCCAACCTTCATCAAATGCTTTTGCTATCATGTCATAGTTGCTACATACAGGAGAAGAGGATAAGAAAAAAGGATTTTCGCATTTGACACCTAAAAATTCTATAGATAAATCTTTTTTACTAGCCATATACTTTTACCTCCTTTTTACTTAAATACTTTTCAATCTCTGATGCAGCCACCTTGCCTTCTGCAACAGCCTGAACTACAGTATCACCAGAGTTTATTAAATCTCCAGATGCAAATACACCGTCTTCAACCTCAAAGTCTTTAAATTCAGAACTGACCTCTTGTCCAATTGCTACTACTAAAGTGTCAGCCTTTATATTAAGTTCTGAGTACTCATCTCTAGATTTAAAATTAAGACCAACAAGCTTACCACCTTCAGATATTGTTTTTTCTGGTCTAAAAGGAGTTATTATAGATACACCCATTTTTTGAACTATATCTAATTCGTCAATATTGGCAGGAGCTTCAGCTATACTTCTTCTGTATACAATAGATACATTTTTAGCCCCTATTTGTTTAGCTGTCATAGCACAATCCATGGCAACATCTCCACCACCGATAACTACGACATAATCGCCTATATCTATTTTTCCATCGCTTTCTCTTGCATCTTTTAAAAACTCAAGAGCACTTCTAACACCTGTTACATTGTAATCTATATTGCTTTCATCTACCTTTTTAGATTCTGAAAGACCAACACCTACATGAACAGCATCAAAATCGCCTTTAAGCTCTTCTATACCTTTTTTACCATCTATTTTTTTGTTCATCACAAAATTTACACCTATAGATTTGATTTTTTCAATATCGTAGTCTACAAGCTCTCTATTAATTCTAGATGGATTTATTCCATATGTAAGAATTCCTCCGATTTTGTCCTCAGCTTCAAATACAGTTACATCGTAGCCTTTTAATGCAAGCTCAGCAGCACAAGTAAGCGAAGCAGGACCTGAACCTATACATGCTACTTTTTGATCTTTCTTCTCTTCTGGAGATTTTAATATTGCCATATCAAATAATTTTTCTTGCTCTACAGCGAACTCTTGTAATTTCCCTATTTTTATAGGTTTATCAATTCCCGTTCTGCTGCAAGCTCCCTCACATAATTTATCGTGTGGGCAAATCAGGCTACAGCTCCCTCCTAGAACATTATTTGTCCTAATAGTTTCTGCTGCACCTTTAACATTTTTAAATCTTATTGATTGAATAAAACTTCCTGGATCAGTTTCTGCTGGACAGCTTTTACTACATGGTGCATCGTGACACAATAGGCAACGTGATGCTTCTTCCATTGCTGTCCTAGTGTTGAATTTCTCAGTCAAAGACTCTTTGTACTTTAGTTCTAATACTTTTGACATTCTAATCCCCCTTATTATAAGATTTTTTCTATATCTTAAAATATAGGATCTGTCCTAAAAAAATATTACTAAATAAAAAAATAAGCAAATTCACCACAAAACATTTTACTGTTAATTGACAGTTCCTAAAATTATAGATAGCAACTAATTGATTTGAACTTCTTAATAGAGTTCTATTGCAGAACTCTATTATAGATAGTGTTTAGATAATATTTTCCTCGATGATATTCGTAGCTCTTACAATATAAAATAAACTTTAATATAGCTTTGAATAATGTTTAAATTGTTTTTAGAATATAACTTTTTATCTTTAAATATTATAATTTAATTATTAAATTGTATTTTGAAACTCTACTTTAAAACTTAATTTACTACACTTATTTATGATTTCTTTTAACTCACTTATTTTACTCTCTTTTTCTTCACTTCTTTATACTTTCTTTTAACTCACTTATTTTATTCTCTTTTACTTCGCTTATTTAGCTTCATTTTCAGCTTTTCCAAAGACTGAGTACAGCCAATCACCACTCTTATCACATGCAATACCAAGTACGGCACCGCAAAGTAGAGTTATAACTAAGACCACCCAGTCTCCATTAGCCGCAAATGTTGAAAAACATCCCACAAAACTTCCTGGTATAAACGCTAGGTATTTGAATCTTCCGGCTATACACATTACAAATGTTAAAAATCCACTAAATACCATTAAAGATCCTTGAAAAGGAAATAAATCGCATAAAGTTATTATAGCCATACCACATAAAACTCCAAACATATTCTGTCTTATGGTAGTGAAAACCCCATCAATTCCATGTTTTCCTGAAGCAAAATAAGTCGTACAACCCGCAAATCCTATCCATGCTAGTAAACCAATAGGACCACTTATGTACGACCATACTCCACATAGAATACCAGTCGTTATACTTAAAGCCATCAATTGAGTCATTTCTACATCCTCCCTTATATTATTTTGAGTGTAGCAACTTACCAAATATTAGCTAAAAATCTTTTTTATTTTTTATGAAATTAATCTAATAATTACAATTTTCACAAATTTGATTAGTTAATTATAGCATATTCTTATATGTTTATCCAAGACTAGTTATCTTTAAATTTATGTTAAATATAACCTATATACTAAAAACGTTTTATACTTGTTCTCTACCTTATATCTTCCTTCATATAATTTATCTATTTTTTCAATTATACCTTTAAAAATAAGTTTTAATTTTATTTATTTAAAATATATATTACATTCTCTGGCTATTTATTCATCGAAAATTTCTATTAAAGATAGTAAAAACTTATTTTTTAATTACTCAAATAACTTTTTATACCTCTCTTTTAGTATTGCTATAAAAAAGCGAATTTTATTAACTCAAATATTATTACTTATTAACTTTTTGTAGTTCTACTTAAATAAGTTTTCACCGATGTAAGAAAGTTTAATACAAGTTTAAATATTAAGTATTTTTGACCATTTTACATTGTTTACATTTCATCTTTCTATTGATATAATTTAATTAAATATACATATAGTGTAAAACACTACAAAAAAATATTTCACATATCATACAGAAAAGGTCTCAAAAATAAAAAGGAAGTGATGATAGATATGTCGGATAACGTTTTCATTATTTAGTTAAATCTAAAGAATCTTTTAAGATTTAGATGATTTACTTGCGATCTAATCATAATTATTAAATTAAGTTTGGGAAAATTATCTCAAGCGAAAGGAGTATGTTATGAACGATAATGGAAAGAAACTTACCTTAATGTCGTTAATTTTAATGATTTTTACATCTGTATTTGGCTTTACAAACATAACTAGAGCCTATTTCCTTATGGGATACTCTGCGATTCCGTGGTATATCCTTTCAGCACTTACATTCTTTATACCTTACGCATTTATGATAGCTGAATTTGGGGCAGCTTTTAGAAAAGAAACAGGGGGTATCTACTCTTGGATGAACAAATCTGTCAATTCCAAGTACGCATTTGTAGTTACCTTTATGTGGTACACATCTTATCTGATCTGGATGGTTAACGTTTCAACTGGTATATGGGTTCCATTTACCAACTTAATATTCGGTAAAGATATGACATCTACATTTGCTTTCTTAGGTTTAACAGCACCGAAAGTATTGGCGATACTTGCAATTCTTTGGATGCTTGCAATAACTTTCTTAAGCAGTAAAGGTCTCGATAAAATTCAAAAAGTAACTTCAGTCGGCGGTACATTTGTTGCACTAATAAATGCCGTTTTAATTGTTGGTGCAATTTTAGTCCTAATATTTAATGGTTTTGAACTCGCCCAACCTATTACGGCCACAGCATTTACTACTTCACCAAATGCAGCCTATCAGACACCTTTATCCATCTTCTCGTTCTTGGTATTTGCTTTATTTGCATATGGTGGTCTAGAAGTTGTAGGTGGACTTGTCGATAAAACAGAAAATCCTGAAAAAACATTCCCAAAAGGTATCACACTAGCAGCAATAATAGTTGCAATTGGTTATTCAGTTGGTATCCTTTGTGTTGGATTCTTCAGTAATTGGAGCAGAGATTTATCTGGGGATACAATAAACATGGCAAACGTAGCTTACTTAACAGTTGGTAACTTAGGATATTACTTAGGTGATTCTTTAAATCTAAGCCAAGGTGTATGTCTACAATTAGCTGCATGGTTCTCAAGATTTGTTGGACTTTCAATGTTCTTAGCATTGACAGGAGCATTCTTCACATTGATTTATTCTCCAATAAAACAACTTATCGAAGGTACTCCAAAACAAATATGGCCTAAAAAATTAATCAAGCTCGATGATAACGGAATGCCAGTAAATGCAATGTGGGTTCAATGTTTTATAGTTGTAATAATAATTGCTATTACATCATTTGGCGGAGATACTTCATCAGCATTCTTAAACTACTTAATACTTATGTCAAATGTAGCTATGACAATACCTTATATATTCATAGCTCTTGCATTCATACCATTTAAGAAAAGAGAAGACATCGAGAGACCATTTGTTATATACAAATCTAAAGGTGCTGTATTAGTTGCAACTGCTGTAGTTGTAATAACTATAACTTTTGCCAATGTATTTACTATAATCCAACCAATACTAGAAAACAGAGACTATGTTTCTACTATATTCCAAATAGCTGGACCAATTGTATTTACAGTTATAGCATTGGTATTATTCGGTAGATATGAACGTAATTATTTGAGAAAACAATAGGAATTAATATATAAACACAAAAGTGCCAGTAAAACAGATTTGTTTTCTGGCACTTTTTATAGTTAGCTTATAAAAGACTCTTTTTATTTTTTATATTTTTAATGTTAACAAGAATTATAATAGCTACGAAAACTAATATTTAATCAATTAAACAATCCAATAAATCATCGCTTCCTGTACTGTGAATATAAGATCCAGCATCTAGTTCGTCAAGTCTTTGTTTTAATTCATTTTTTCTATACTTAATTCCGACTAAACCTTCTTCTAAAATGCCGACATTTTTAAGCGAAAAAAAATCCCCATATAACTTACAATCTTTAATTATTCCGTCTTCAATATTTAAATTAAATTCAATCTTTCCGCCTGCATATCTCTTCGATTTGAATATTGTGAACTTTGGCGATTTTCCATAGTTCCAATCCCATGTATTAAATTTACTATCGTATAAATGTTTTATAGATGATTTATCCTCTTCAGTTAAATGATATACTTTATAATCTTCATCTAATAGTTCATCTAACATAATCGATCTAAATTCATCCACAGTTAGCTGTGAATTAATACAATCGGATATATTTGCAACTCTAGAACTAATTGATTTAACACCTTTAGATTTAATCTTTTCTTCTGATACTCTAAGTCCAGAAGTCATGTTGTCAATATTGGCATCAAA
This sequence comes from Metaclostridioides mangenotii, assembly GCF_017873185.1. GTDB lineage: Bacteria > Bacillota > Clostridia > Peptostreptococcales > Peptostreptococcaceae > Metaclostridioides > Metaclostridioides mangenotii. The sequence continues at coordinate 321,277 of NZ_JAGGJX010000002.1, read as the reverse complement.
TAGTATAGATCCGTGATGTACCATGCTTTTAGACTTCATAAATTGCGCATTTCCACATATTTTCTTTCCATCAGCTAAAAGATCGTTTCTACCCGTAAGCTCTGCATTTACACCGATTTTTTTAAGAGCTTTAATAATTGGATCTACAAAACCTTTAAAATCTATTTTGTCTCTTTCATAATCTTTTACAATAAAAGAGAACTGCCATATTCCAGGATCTGTGTAGATAGCACCACCACCTGAATTTCTTCTTACAACTTGTATATTATTTTTTTCTATGTAATTGTGGTTTATTTCCTCCATAGTGTTTTGAAATCGTCCTATCATAATAGTTGGATCGGTTCTCCAAAACATGAACAAAGCAGGAAAGTCTATTTTTCCGCTTAATGCTAGGTGTTCCTCAAGAGCAAAGTTGTAGTAAGGATCTAATGAATCACAAGGAACATAAATCATATAGTACTCTCCTCTTTCTTCCTGATATTAAGCGCTTCAGCTGCATTATACGAGCTCCTAACTAGAGGGCTACTCGCAACAAATTTAAATCCTTTTTCCAAAGCTTCAGTTTTATATGTATCAAATTTCTCTGGAGTAATGTATTCGACCAAATCTATATGTTTTGATGATGGTTGTAAATACTGCCCAACTGTAAGTATATCGCAGCCAGTTTGAAGTATATCATCCATAAGTTCGTAAACTTCATCATCTTTTTCCCCCAGACCTACCATAAATCCAGTTTTGGTAAGCATATGTGGGTCTTTATTTTTAATGTACTCTAGAACAAACAAAGATCTTTTATAATCTGCCTCTGGACGGACTGTATCGTATAGCCTTTTAACGGTCTCAACATTGTGATTAAGTACATCTGGTTTTGCATCAACAATCATATTCAAACTGTTTCTATCACCTTTTAAATCCGGTATTAATACCTCTATAGTCGTATCTGGACATAGTTTCCTAACTTCTTCTATTACTTTAACAAATTGCTCTGCACCGCCGAACTCTAAATCATCCCTTGTAACACTAGTTACAACTACATGCTTTAAATTTAATTTTTCCACAGCCTCTGCTACGTGAATTGGCTCCATAGGATCTACTTCTTCAGGCAGATCGTGAACTACATTGCAAAACCTACAATTTCTAGTACACTGACTTCCCAAAATCATAAATGTAGCTGTGTTTTTATTATAGCATTCTCCCATATTTGGACAGTTTGCCTCTTTGCATACAGTATTTAACGATAATTGATTCATTAGACTACTCACATGGCGAATTGAATTGTGATTGTACTTTACTCTAAGCCACTCAGGTTTTCTTCTCTTAATATTTGCATTGCTCATTTGCATCCTCCTTATCCCTAAAAAGCTATGTATTACAAATCGCTTGTCAATGTTGATATACCTTTATCACTACAAAAACTGTGTATTATAAATTACTGTCAATGTCGATATACTTTTTGTATTTATATACATTGACGTTGATGTATTATAAATATATATAGCTTTATGTTATAATATATCAAATTCCCTAAGCTTTTTGTAAATTATGTCGGCAATTAAACTGTTGCCTTCTCCTGTTAAATGTATCCCATCTAGATAGTACTTGAGTTTGTCTTGAATTATATTATCACTATAAAACTCCGTATAAAAATCGATTAGCTTAACATCATAAGTATTAGAATATAAGTTCAACCACTCGTGATATTGTTTCAGCGTCTCTACTATATTAGTATTTTCCATGTACAACTTCCATTTTCCTTCAACTAACTCTTCATGTATTGGAGTCGGGCATCCTATTATAGGTAAAATACCCACAGACAATGATTGTTGCACTATTGCAGCTATATTATTTTTAGCTATATCTGTATTTTCACTGAGAAAAATATCGTTTGTACCCCCTATAAACAGCAGTACATCTGGTTTTTCAGCTAATACATCCCTTTCGAAACGAGCAAGCATACCTGATGTAGTATCTCCATTGATTCCTTTGTTTAGAATTGTAGCATTTAATTTCTCTTCTAATTTTCTACACCAAGATTCAGATCTTTTTACTCCATAACCATAGGTCAAACTATCACCTAAACACACTATTTTCATAATTTCACCACCAATATATTTTGTTTATTTATAGTACAATAACACATCTAGTCATATCAATACAGTATATTTGAATTTATTTTCGTCCAATTTTATACTCGAGAAAAAAGACCTAGAAAAAAAGTTTCTTTTCTCTAGGTCTTTACTATATAATTAAATATCTCTATGACTACTCGTCCTTCTTTAACGTATAAACATTTCTGTAGTAATTTTCATTTAGCCTAATATCTATCCCGTCGGAATTAACATCGTTATCCTCAAGATTCTTGCTTATGACTTCTTTCTTACTGTTAGGTTCAACAGCATTTAGAGTACCTACTACCCCTTCGATTATATTCTCTAGGAAATGGAATGGGAAACCTACTCCCATATCGCCTTCGCCCCATCCTCCTACAGCTCTAGTTCCTGAGCAGAATAACGATAAGTTTATTGTATTCTTTTCATAAGGAACTGCTGTCATCTCAGAGCAGTACGCCTGATTTCCTGAGATAGTAAAGTTATTGTGAATTCCATTGTTGTATGTGTGAGCTTGTACAATTCTCATTGCTTTGTACGGAGTTACAACCATAAGTACAACATCTGGATCATCTTTAAATTCAGATAGCGGACCAACTGCAAATCCTCTTACCTTGTGATTGCAGAAAACTATCTCATTCGCTACTTTTTTGCTTATCAGTAAGTTTTTGTATATTTTTAGATTTCTTCCGTATTCTCCCGACTTGAAATCATCTGATATCTCCATCAAACCTAAAGCTCTAGCTGCTCCAGGGCAATTTATATTCTTGATTGTAGCTTTCATCATTTGTCCTGAAGTTATCGCTTTTTTTACCATAAGGCAGTATGTCATTCTGCCTTTTACTTCATCACATTCAAAATTATTGTAATCATCTTCATTGACTAAGAATTTTACTCCTATAGGAGCTCTTTCTAAATCTAATAGCGATGATAATAATTTTGTTCTCTCTTCTATACTCATAACATCACCTATTTTAATTTTTTATAAACAAAATTCCCTGTAAGTTGAATCGCTTCCACAAGAATCAAGATAATAAACACTGAAAAATACAAAATGAAGTTGTTAAAACTTTGGTATCCATAATTCAGAGCCACTGATCCCAGTCCTCCAGCTCCTACTGCACCTGCTAATGTGGTTGCTGTAAGGAAGTTAATCGTACATAAAGTAATTCCCGAAAGAATTGCTGGCAGTGATTCCTTAATCATGTAATGCACTATTATTTGTAGATTACTTGCCCCAAATGATTTTGCAACTTCTATAAGCTGCTTGTCAACTTCAAGAAGACAGTTTTCAATAACCCTCGCTATAAAAGGAATTGCCGCTATTGTCAGTGGAAAAATTGCCGCTTTTTCTCCAATAGTAGTTCCAACTAGTATCTTTGTAATCGGAGATATAGCTACAATTAAAATTATTATTGGAAATGCCCTAATTATATTAATTATAAAATCTAGAATCTTGTACACTTTTGGTCTAGGTTTAAGTCCATTATTTGGCCCGTAAAGCACTAAAACTATTGATAACAGGAAACCAAAAATACATGCTAGCACCATAGATATCAAAGTCATTCTTATAGTAGCCCCAACCGATGGTAAAATTATCTTTTCTGTATAATCCATCCAAAGTTCCATTTTACTCAACTTTACCACTCCTAACACTCACAATATTTCTAAGTCTACCAATAGATTTATCTTACTTATTTAAAATAATAAGAAATCTACTTATTATATTGTACTAATGTTCCGTTGTACTCTTTTTCAAACCAAGTTCTAAATTCATCGGTAGAAATATATTTCTGAGCTTCTTTAACCCAATCTTTATCTTTGTCTTCTTCATTAACAGTCAAACCAACTGGGAAATCTTTAGAAGTCTTATCTTCCTCTATAAACTTATTTGGATCTAATCCCGCTTGTTGTATTCTTATAGCTGGTGAAATTACTGCATCTGCATCGTTGATACTTCTAGCTATTGTTGCTACATCAGTTTCATAGAATTTAATATTTTTAGGATTTTCTTTGATATCTAAAATTGTGTAAAACTCACCTTTTTTCTCTCCTAGTTTTAATAGCCCTAAATTTTCTAAGAATTTAAGAGAGTTTTCAGTATTTGTCGGGTCATTTGCTATACCTATTGTCATATTATCCGAAAATTCATTTATATTTTTATATTTCGAAGAATACATCGCAAATCTATAGTATGCTAAGTGTGGATCAACTACTGTAAGTTTAGAGTTGTTTTCTTTATTGAATGTGTCTATCCAAGGTTTATGGTTGTGAACAAATCCAGATAAATCCCCATCTTTTGCGGCTATCGCTGCAGCATTATTTGCATCAAATAAAACTGTCTCTGCATTGTATCCTTCTTTGTTTAGGTGCTCTTTTATTTTTACTACTATTGGCTCTGTTGTACTCATTGAACCTAATGTTATCTTCTCTTCTTCTTTTTTACCACAAGCTGTTGCAGTTACCATTACTGCTAAAGCAAGTACAAGTGTTAAAACTAAACTTAATCTTTTTTTCATATTATTTTGCTCCTATCTCTTTTGATAATTTATTTTGTGCTTCTATATTGCTTCATCAAATTGTATTCCTTTATCTTCAAGGTATTTCTTCAATATAGTCATATCTTCCAAAGCCAAGTTTATTATAAATGATCCATTGACTTCATCTCTGTACTTATCCATACCTCCCCATACAATTTTACATCTGATATTTGTATCTCTTGTTATATCCGAAATAATATACTTATCTTCTGGATTTTTGATTACTATCTTTATGTTCACTCCATCAGCTGGAAGAACTTCTTTGCTGTCTTTACCTAATAGCTCTCTAAGCTCTTTTGGTTCATTCATAAATATATCCGTTACCTTACCATCTGCAATAAGCTCACCATCCTTTAGAAGCGCCATTTTATTGCATACTTTTCTAACGACTTCCATTTGATGGGCTACGACAATAACAGTTAGTCCAAATTCTTCATTTATTTTACGAACCAAGTGCAGTATAGAATTTGCAGTGTTAGGATCAAGCGCTGATGTAGCTTCATCAAATAAAAGTATCTTAGGATCAAGAGTTAAAGCTCGGGCAATCGCTACCCTTTGTTTCTGACCTCCGCTCAATTCTCCTGGTCTGCTATCCTTTTTATCAAGCAAACCGACCAAGTCTAAAAGTTCATTAACTTTCTTTTGTCTATCCTCTTTGCTGTACTTACAGCACTTCATTGGAAGATCGACATTTTCATACACCGTTAATCTTTCTAACAGCGAAAATTGCTGAAATACCATTCCGATATTCTTTCTAAACTCCATCAATTCTTCATTATTTAATTTCTTCAAATCAACGCCATCGACTACAAGACTTCCACTATCGTAATCTACCAAACCATTTATACATCTAAGCAGAGTTGATTTACCAGCTCCACTCGCTCCAACAAGTCCATATATATCTCCCTTTTTTATGTTAAGGTTGATATTTTCAAGAATTACATCTTTATCATATGATTTTTTTAAGGCTGCAATTTTTATCATATTAAATCCTCCTTAAATGACTGCCATATAATAATATCACATCATAAAAGATACTAATTATAGTAATTTTCTATATATTTCCTTTGCTTTATAGCTTTAATCTATTCGTATATTGTTAATATTTTTTATAATATAAATATGTATTATCGATATTTTTCAAAGCAAGTGATATCAATACTTGTATTAATTTGTCGCTTTTTAAGAACATAGAACTTTTTTTATTCCACCAATAATAACTATATAAAAATATAAAAAAATATTTGTTAAATTTTTTTATATAGAAATTTTTTATTAATAAATAAATCTATTTTAAAATAAGCGTCCAGAAAATGATTTCCCAATCATCGAAAATCTTATCTACTTCTGATACTATCTAAAAATATAGTACAAAAAATAACGAAGCAACCGAAAGGCAATTTAAAGCGCTGAATTCTAAACCAATATATGGTATACTCTCATCAAAATAGTTATTTAAATAACGCTATAATCGAATTTGATCTTATTTATAATTCTAGGAGGCCTATATGGATGTTAAAAGGATATACACAGTTTATTTTAGTGCAACAGGTACAACCGAAAAGATAGTTTCTGCAATAGCTGAAAATGCAGCAAATTCTCTAGATATAAAATGTGAAACGATTGATTTTACACCAGCAAAAATGCGAATCAATAGAATAAACTTCGAAAGAGAAGATCTCGTTATATTTGGCACTCCTGTATACGCTGGAAGAGTTCCTAATGTACTTCTTAATTTTCTATCGACTATTGAAGGAAATGGAGCAATTGCTGTTCCAATTGCAGTATACGGAAATAGAGATTATGATGACGCCCTTATAGAACTTAGAGATATTTTGGTTAAAGATAATTTTAAAACTATAGGAGCTGCTGCTTTTATCGGAGAACATTCTTTTTCAAGAATACTTGCAAAAGGAAGACCTGACAGTAAAGATTATGAAATTGCAGTTGATTTCTCAAATAAGATTGTGAAAAAGATCAAGTCATTGAATTACTATGATTTAGATGATCCAATACCAGTGAAAGGTACAGATTATCCTTATAGAGGATACTACCTACCTAGAGATAGATATGGTTATTCTATAAATATTTTAAAGGTTAAACCGCATACAAACGATAATTGCAATGATTGCAAATTATGTGTTTCCGTCTGTCCGATGAATTCTATAAGTTTTGACGATATAAGAATGTTTACAGGTATTTGTATAAAATGCGGCGCTTGTATAAAAAAATGTCCGCAAAATGCTAGGTATTACAATGATGAAGGGTATTTATACCATAAGCAGGAGCTTGAGGATATGTATGAAAGAAGAGCTGAGCCTGAAATTTTTATTTAGATGTTTAAAATGTCTTTTGTTTATAACCTAGATTTATATTTTTTATGTCTTATGTTAATCAGCTACATTTATATTTATAATACCTTTAGTTAATCGCTACATTTATAATATATAGAATTTAAAACTAAAAAAACAAAATTTAAATTTTTGCATAATTAACTATAAGTAAATATCTTACTTTTTAGATTTCTTTAAACTAAAAAATAGGTCTTAAAAAATTTAAGACCTATTTTGTAATTTATTTAATATTTTTAGTTTTCGTCATCCACAACAAGTTTACTTAATGACTTGTCGAATACGAATAAAAGTGCAGCTGCTATAAATAGTATTATAGGTATAACAGTGTATACTTTAATCATATCGAAATTTAAAGTAAATTTATATATATATCCGTAACCTAATCCAGCTAAGAATGTAGCGAATGTCCAAACTCCCATAAGTACACCTAAGTATTTCTTAGGAGCGAACTTACTTACAAATGAGTTTCCAAGTGGTGAGAATAGCATTTCTCCACAACTTAGTAATATACCGAAGAATATTATCCAAACTATACTAGCTTTAGCTGTTGCTGCTGCTCCAATTCCTCTAGTGATCTCAGCACCAACAAGCATTAAGAATGCAAGTCCTAAGAATATTAATCCAAGACCAGTTTTCCTAAATAAACTCATATCGCCTTGAGGTCTTTTAGAAAGCTTTATCCATAATGCAGCAAGAACTGGACCTAGAACTATACAAACTAGTGCGTTTAATGAGTCAAACCATGCAAGAGGTACTTCAAATCCTCCAACAAACATGTTTACAAACTCAGCTCCATAATCATAAACTGCAAGGTAAGTTAAATACCAGAATAACCAGAATATTACTGAGAATATAGATACAAGTATGATTGCCCATATTCTTTTTTTCTCCATTCCTGTAAGAGGAGCATCAGAAGGAGCATCTTCAACTTTTTCAGCAACTATTCCCTCTTTAAATGGTCTCTTACCAGCATCTCCAAGGAATCTCCATCCAAGTATGAACCATAAACCACCTATAACACATAGAACTGCTGCTATGAAGAAACATTGAGAAAATCCAAGTACTCCAGCTTTAGCAAATGTCTTTAGGTATAATATACCAACTGCTGTAGTTCCGATGAAAGATCCTATATTAACAAATGAATACTGTATAGAGAATGCAGCATCTAGCTGATCTTGATCATCAAAAAGTTGACCATTTACTGCTGATACATTCCCTTTAAAGAATGCTGTACCAATTGAAACAAGAATTATCATTATATTAACCATTGAAACTGAACTAGCGATTGAACCTACATAATATCCAGCTCCCATGATAAACATACCTACAGGTACGGTGTATCTAGCACCTATCCATCTATCTGATATATATCCTCCAAATATTGGTGCAAGGTAAGTAAATGCAACAAGGTTGGCTTGCATTATCGCCGCTTGTCCCTTATCTATTCCAAGACCACCGTTAACTATTGCAGTAGTTAAGAAGATATAGATTAGGAATTTTGCAGAATAGTATGCTGCTCTTTCAAATGAAAATGTTGTTGCACAGAAATAAAATCCTATCGGGAACCTTTTCTTTACTGTTTGTGTGCTCATAAGTAAAATCCTTTCTTAAATAAATTTTTTTATATTGTTTGAACATTTAGCTATTTCTTCTTTAATATAAAGAAAAATTTAGCCAATTTGCAAATCAATCCGAGATGATCATTAAAATAATTGCATAATTCTTCTTCGAACTTAAACTTATAGTTAATTTATCCAATATAAATAAATTAATTTTAAGTTTTATTTATAGACTGTACAAATTGATTTGCTATAAATTTTTGCTGATTTTTCAATCAACATAAACTTCGTCATTAAAATAATATTTAACGTCACACACTTTAATCACAACTAATCTGAAAATTTCAAATTTATATGTCGCTAATTAGCAACGTTTTCCTATTTATTTTTATATTTATTCTTAATACTTTTAAAACGAAGTTTTAATTTCAATGGTTATAATTTGCTAGTTACATGCAAGTATCCCATTTTTCAGAAAGTTTAAGATATAGGTCATTTTACATTTTTAAAACGTTGTCATTACCTTAACTTTAACCATCCTTTGATTTTTTAAAACTGAGTTTCAGCGTGAAATAATAATTTCATCAGTTTACAGACAGCTTGATCTATTTTATTTAGACTGAAACTGCTAATTCCGCAAATCTAGATTTAAAAGCTTTTGCTTTTTAGTGATTTTTTTAAATATTCGCTTTTTTTTTATCAATTTTGCAAATGATCTAGTCATTGTCATTACTAGATCTATCGACTTTTTTAAATTAATTTTTATGTAGTAAATATTTATCTTAATCACCATAATAATTATTCCAACATTGTAAATGATACCACATTGCAAATTTTTATACAATATAAATATACAAAATGTAATAATTATTCGACAATAAAATTTTTATGTAATATTATATTATATTTCCACTATTATATACAACAAAAAAAGAGATGCAAAAAAATTACATCTCGTTCATTTACTAATTAAAATATATAAAAATAAGTAATCATAATTCAACTATCAAGTGTATTATCAAATGTATTATTTATTAATGTTTAGGCACTATTGAAAAGAAAATTGACAACATCTATATAATAATATCCCTGATTACTTATAACACATGTCTAACATTGTGACTAAACTATTAACCCAAATATGTAATTATAGTAGCAGGAATTAATAAAGTTACAAAGTAGCCAACTTTAAATTTAAAACAAATATCTATTTCGGAATATAAAACGTGATTTTTAGTATTCCAAATTATTTAATATTGAGAATCTTTAGAACTCATTTTATATATTCTTTTTAAAAAAGAACTGCCTCAATTTTTTTATTTTGAGACAGCTCCTTTTTTCCCTATTTCTTTAAACACTCGGCTTTTTAATTTTCCAGGCAACACATTTCATTTAATGTATCATATGTGAAATTAATTATCTCATCACATCCAATTTTACTTCTTTTTAAATCAGCACATATCTCTGTGTTGTATTTATCTCTAACCCTATTCATTAATTCTCGAGAGTAATTTCTTGCTTCATTTTGATCAAGTCTATCATTTCTACCTTTTAAATACCCTATAATAACAACCCCTGCGTTAACTGCCCCACATATACTACCTACAGTCATTCCAACTCCCATTCCACTGCCTATCGATACTGGTATGTCTGTTTCATGCTCTTCATTATATGACTTTATTAATGCTTCAGCACAAGTATATCCCTGTTTATGATATTCTGATGGTTTTGTCATTTATATATCTCCCTTTTAGATTATAATAATTGATTTATATTAACATTACGAATTGTATTAAATCAATTGAATTAGAGTGTAGCTTTATCACATACTTTTATATAAATAAGTTTAGACCAGAGTCTTCAGTCGCACCTAAATATGATGCAACTCCTCCAATTTCGACCCCGTCAATAAACTCCTCTTTTTTTATTCCCATAAGTTCCATACTCATAGCACATGCAACTACCTTTACTCCCATGTCTATTGCATTTTTGATCAAGGTATCTAAATCATCAACATTATTCTTCTTCATAATTTGATTTATCATCTTAGGACCCATTCCCCCCATATTCATTTGAGAAAGAGGTAACTTCCCTGTATGAGAAGGTAACATGACATCAAACATCTTTTCCATAGTATCTTTAGATACATTCGGCTTATCTTTTCTTTTTAATATATTAAGACCCCAAAATGTGAAAAACATAGTAACTTCTTTTCCCATTGATGCTGCACCTGTCGCAATTATAAATGATGCTATAGCCTTATCTAAATCTCCACTGAATACAACTAAAGTAGCTCCATCTTTATCACTCTGCTCAATGCTACATGATTTACTAAGAACTGCATTTTTACCTTTTCTAATATAGGCAACAAATGCTTTTCTGGATTTATCGAAATCAGATTTAATCAATGTATTTCCAGTTTTTTCACACCAAGCTTCTATATCTTTACTAAATCCAGGATCACTTGCTCTTACTTCTAGGATCTCTCCTTCTTGCATCTTGTTCATTTCCTCAAATACTCTTCTTATAGGCCCAGGGCACTGAAGACCACACGCATCTAATGTTACATTCGTAACTATTTCATCTTTGTTAATCGTATCATCGCTTGCTTTACTAGTTGTTGATGACTCTAAATGTTTCTCACTTTGTTTTTTTATAGATTCAAAACCTCTTTTAACAGCTAGGTACGTTTTTACTCCACCATCAATATTTGTACACTTAATACCGTTTTGTTCTAGTATTCTACATGCAATATATCCTCTAATACCAACTTGGCAAGTTGTATATATTTTTTTATCCTTTGGTATCTCGTTTATCCTTTCTCTGATCTCACCTAATGGTATATTAATTGAATTAGGCATAGTACCTGAAATTAATTCAAATTCATCTCTTACATCTATAATTACTCCACCATTTTTTTGTATTTCATCTACATCACTCCACTGAATAGTATCTAACATACCTTCTATTATATTGCTTGCATAGTATCCCAACATATTTACAGGGTCTTTAGCTGAATTATACGGAGGAGCATAGCATACCTCTACATCTGGTAGATCAAAAACTGTAAGCCCGCCTTTTATAGCAGTAGCCAAAACGTCTATACGTTTTTCCACTCCATCTAATCCTACCCCTTGGGCACCAAATATCTTTCCTGTTTTAGGATCAAACGTCATTTTAAGGTATATAGGAAACGAACCTGGATAATACCCTGCATGAGAATTTGGATGGATATGAACTACTTTATAATCAATTCCTAATCTTCTTAAGATCTTCTCATTATTACCTGTAGTTGCAACAGTATAATCAAACACCTTAGCTACTGAAGAACCTAAAGTTCCTTTGTAACTCACATCTCTTCCACAAATATTGTCTGCTACCAATCTTCCTTGTCTGTTTGCTGGCCAAGCTAGAGGTATCATTGTCGGCTTTTTGTTTACAAAATCCATAACTTGTATAGCATCACCTATTGCGTATATATATTTATCTGAACTCCTCATATGGTCATCAACGATTATTGCCCCACGATCATTTAATTTAAGACCTGCATCTTTAGCTAATTTCGTTTCTGGTTTAACTCCAATAGACAGTATTACCATATCTGTATCTATTTCTTTTCCACTTGTTAAGACTACTTTTTCACCATTTTTATCAAATAATTTAACTCCATCATTTAAAATTAACTCTACCCCTTTACTTACTAAGTGCTCATGAACTACGCTTACCATTTCTATATCTAAAGGGGCCATAACTTGCTCACTTGCTTCAACTATAGTTACCTCTATACCTCTTTGATGCAAATTTTCAGCCATTTCTATGCCTATAAAACCGCCACCTATAACAACAGCACGATTTGGTTTATTGTTATCAATATATGATTTTATCTTATCAGTATCTGGTATATTTCTAAGCGTAAATAAATTATCACACTCGTTTATTCCAGGTATAGGAGGCTTTATAGGATTTGCCCCAGGAGAAAGTACTAATATATCATAACTTTCTTCATATATCTCGCCAGTTTTATGATTTTTTACACTTACTTTTCTATTGTTCTTATCAATTTTAATAACTTCACTTAAATTTCTTATATCAATATTAAATTTGGAGCTCATAGCATCTACTGACTGGACAATTAATTTATCTCTTTCACTGATAGTTCCTCCAATGTAATAAGGAAGACCACAGTTGGCAAATGAAATATATTCGCCTTTTTCAAACATTACTATTTCAATATTTTCATCTAAACGTCTTAGTCTAGCTGCTGCTGATGCACCACCTGCAACTCCACCAACTATAACAACTTTTTTATTCATCTATATCCCTCCATATAATTTCATATTTTATAAATATCTATATCTAGATAGTAATTCAATTAGATTCATATAACAGTGACAAAGTCACATATACAAAAATAAAATATTTATATAAGAAAAGAAATACTAATAAACTTTTTATATAATTTTTTAAAAAGAAATATAAAAAATTTATTAGTATAGAATTTATATATGAGGTTTTCCGATACAGATAAAAAATTTATCCTAAAAAATCATTTATCTTATTATAAAGGTCTATCCAATAAGGAAATTGAAGACTTTAAAATATTATGAGTATTATAAATGTGGATGTTTCAAAAGTGAATTATAATCACTTTTGAAACATCCACATTTTATTTTCTATATAATAATTTTGATACTGATGTATAAGCTACCAAAAGGTATCAACTTTTTAATTTGATACCTATAAATCTAATCAACAATATATTCTAACTTTAAGTTTATTTAAGAGCTTTTTTTATGTCTGATATTATTAACTCATCAGTTAGGTGATAACGTTCATATAATTCTTTTAATGGTACGCTATCAGTAAATTCTTTTGAAGCTCCAAAGTTTAATACTTTTATATCTTTATCTCCATAGAATCTTGAGATCTTTTCTCCAAATCCACCGTCAAGTATTCCATCTTCTAATGTTATTACTAACTTATGGTTATCTAATAACTCAGTTAGTAAATTCTTATCTATTCCACTTATAAATCTAGGGTTTATTAATGTAGCATTTATACCTGTTGTTTCTTTTAATTTTTCCTGTACTTTCTCTCCCAGATTATAAAAACTTCCTAGGCCAATTATTGCTACTTCACTTCCATCTTTCATTTTTTCATAAGTGTTTAAGTTGTCAAAGTTTGGCTCTACTTCAACGTTTGCTGATAATACACGCTTGTTTGGAACACGTATAGCCACTGGATATTTGCCTTGTTCTATTCCCCACTCCATCATAGCAATTAATTCTTCTTTATTAGTTGGAGCAAGATAGACTATGTTTGGAATATTAGAGATTAAAGAGATATCAAATATTCCATGATGTGTTACATCGCTACCGGTTACTCCTCCACCATAAACCATAATAAGTGCAGGGTTATTATTTATAGCAAGATCTTGAGATAATTGATCATAAGTTCTTTGTATAAATGAACTAATAAAAGATGCAACAGGTTTACCTCCTTGTGACGCTATACCAGATGCAAGTGCTATTGCATGTTCCTCAGCTATTCCAACATCTATGAACTGATCTTTAAATTCATGTCTAAATGAGCTTAAACCAACTGGACCAGGAGTAGCAGCTGTTATTGCTACTACTCTACTATCTTTTCTAGCTTTTTGTGATAAAAATGCACCTGCAATTTCTGCATAAGTTTCTCTATTGTTTTTAACTAATGGTTCTTTAGTTTTTAAGTCAAATGGCATTATCCAATGAAAGGCTTCTTTATTTTCCTCAGAATCTTTATATCCTTTTCCTTTAACTGTGTGCATATGAACTACTACTGGATGACTTGTATCTTTAACTTTTGAAAATGTTTCAATTAACGACTCAATATTATTTCCATCTTTAACATAATAATAATCAAATCCTAAAGATTTGAAAAAGTTATTTTCTGATTTCCCATTTGTCTCACGAAGTAGAGCTAAGTTTTTATAGAGACCTCCATAGTTTTTTGCTATTGACATATCATTATCGTTTACTAGTATTATTATATTTTTTCCTGTTGCAGCTGCGTTATTTAGTCCTTCATAAGCTTCTCCTCCACTTAAAGAACCATCACCTATAACTGCTATAATATTTTCATTGCCGCCCTTTACGTCGCGAGCCTTTGCTAGACCACATGCTAAACTAACTGAAGTCGATGTATGTCCAATTGTAAAGAAATCATGTTCGCTTTCATCAGGTGAAGTGTATCCTGTAACACTTTCATATTCATCTGGATTTATGAATGCATGCTTTCTTCCAGTTAAAATTTTATGTGTATATGATTGATGAGAAACATCATAAACTATCTTATCTATTGGCGAATTAAATACACAGTGCAGTGCTATAGTTGCTTCAACCATACCTAGGTTTGGTCCGAAGTGCCCACCTGTTGTACTTACTTTTGTTATTATACTCTCTCTTATCTCACTAGATAATACTTTTAGTTCATCAATAGAAATTCCTTTTAAATCTTGTGGTCCGTTAATTTTATTTAATATATTTATTGACATATTAATATCTCCTACATTTTATAATTTAAATTGTTCTTGCTTGCTATATTGATTAGTATACTGCTTAGAGTGAACTCTAAGTCAATAGGTAATTTAAATTAATTTTTTCTAAATTTTACTTTACTCAGAGTTAAGTCTAAAGGTTATAATATAATATCATTTATTTTAGGAGGTAAGATTATGCACTATACAATTAAAGAGGTCGCTGAAAAATATGATTTATCTGTTCATACTCTTCGCTATTATGAAAAAGAAGGTTTACTTCCTTTTGTAAAGCGAAATGAACAAGGTAATAGAATCTTTAATGTTAATGACTTTGAGTGGCTTGATTTGATATGTTGTCTTAGAAATACTAATATGCCTATATCTAAGATTAAAGAGTATGTTGATTTGTGCCTGAAAGGGCCTGAGACTATATGTAAGCGAGAAGATATACTTTTAAAACATAAGGAATATATAGAACATGAGATAAAAAACTTTAATTCTTATCTTAGAATTGTAGATAACAAGATAAATTATTATATTAAAGAACAGAAATCTATTATATGTAAATAATTTAATATATTAATAATAGATCTCATAATATAAGAAAGAGTACTCTATGATAGTCTTAGAGTACTCCGTTTATGATTATTTAATCTCTATAACCTGAAGTCTCTTTAGCAAGGTTTACATCAAGATTAGCATAATTATCACACAAGTATTATATTATAATTTTTATTTCTCCTACTGACTATCCAATCCCAAATCAGTATTAGCTACCTACCAAGGTTGATAACATAAGTATATCTCTTCTACTTTGCCGTTTTGATCTATCTTAAAATGTTTACCAACATTATCTTTTTTACTTTTGTCGTAAGCATGATTTTGGTAATGAATACTATTAGTTGTATCATCCTTACTTCTTTCGAAATCTTTTCCTAGTATTTTTATAACATCACTTTCAGATGTTCCAATTCTATACCCTTGTATTCAAATTTTGGATCAGTTGTTTTAATATTATTAATCATAGGTAGGAGTGGTCTCTTTTTTATGTGCTTTACCTGTGAAATTAATTTAGATTTATAGCTGGTGTGATTATTGATTATATCTCCAACTTTTTTATACTTCTAGTAGGTAGATTATTACAAGGACTTGCGACTGGAATTGCACTTCCTCTTATGTTTAATATTATTTTAGAGGAAGTTTTAAATTTCTTTAATGATTATATCTATATAATCTTGAGCAATGTGTATAATTAAAAAATCACTAAGTAAATTTTTTACCTAGTGATTTTTTTAATAGTTTTATTTTATGCTACTTTAACTTTTTTACCTATTTTGTTTATAAATCCCTATTAAGCTTTTATATTTTTAGCAGGATATATTTTAACAAGCGATAATTTCCTTAATCATAAACTCTCTACCGCACAACAACTCCCATTCCCTACTTTCACATTTTGGGCATATCCGATCATTTTTAAGGAGGTTAAAAACTTTACTGCAATTTTTGCAAATACCATTACCTGGTAATACCTCAATTTCTAATTTTGTATCCTGAAGTATTGTACCATCGACTGCCGCAGGATAACAGAGTTCTATATATCTAGGAATCATTGATGATAGCTCCCCAATTTGTAAAACTAAAGTATCGATTTTATTCAATTGTTCCTCTACAACAATTTTTTCTACAGTCTTTACAACCTCAATTACAACACCCAGTTCATGCAAATCAATCACCTACTCTTATTTTTTACTATTTACTTAATGTTCTCTACTGCTCTTTCTCTGTAAATAAATTTTTAACTTTCTTAACTGCGATTTTCCCCTTACGTTTAACCATATGTTTTACCACAATCGGTTTTAAATCTTCATAAGCCGCACCTTCACCATCATATTTTCTAACAAGTGAAATCGCATCAAACTTACATTTTGTAGCACATACTCCGCACCCTACGCACATAAATTCATCTACAACTGTAGCTCCACAACTAAGGCAACGCTCTGTTTCCTTCTTCATTTGCTCTTCTGTAAATGTTTTTCGAAGATCTTTAAAAGTTTCTTTTGATTTATCTGAATCAACATGGGGCGCTTCTTGTCTTGGTAGACGATCGTATCCGTCTAGATCTAAATCTGTTTTATCAAGGGCATGATATTCTCTTTTGCTACGACCGATAGTTAAACTTTGACCAGGTTGAACGTAACGATGAATAGAGATCGCCCCCTGTTTACCTGCTGCAATAGCATCGATAGCAAACTTTGGTCCTGTTAATGCGTCTCCACCTATAAATATATCAGGCTCACTAGTTTGATAAGTAAGTAAATCTGCTTTTATAGTGTTGTTAGGGTTTAATTCAATTTTGCTACCTTCAATTAAATCTCCCCAATCAATTATCTGACCCACTGAAACCAATACATTATCAGCATCGACAATCTTTACATCATTATCGTCATAGGTTGGATTAAATCTATTATTTTCATCTAGTACAGAAATACATTTCTTGAATTCTACACCTACTACCTGATCGTTTTTAGTAATAATTCGTTTTGGACCCCAAGAATTATTAATCACAACGTCTTCTGAGATCGTTTCTTCAATTTCTTCGTCAAGTGCAGGCATCTGTTCGCGTGTTTCAAGACAGAACATATCAACCTTTGAAGCTCCTACTCTTGTAGCATTTCTTGCAACATCAATTGCAACATTACCGCCGCCAATTACTACTACATTTCCTTCAAGTTTTATGCCTTCTCCCAGATTTATATCTCGTACAAAATCAACCCCTGGTATAACCCCTTTTGCATCTTCACCTTCAATACCTAGCTTTCTACCTGCCTGAGCACCGATTGCAATATAGAATGCTTCAAAACCTTGTTTCCTCAATTCTTCTATGCTTAAATCTTTTCCAACTTCAACACCTGTCTTGAACTCAACGCCTAATTCTCTTAATATATCTATTTCTGCATTTACAACATCTTTTTCCAGTCTGAAAGATGGAATCCCCAGTGTCAACATTCCACCGAGTGATTTTTGCTTTTCAAATACTGTTACTTTATAACCGTCAATAGCTAAGTAAAAAGCACATGAAAGCCCTGCAGGTCCACCTCCTATAACTGCAATTTTATTTTCATAATCATTTTTTATTTCAGGTACATATCGTTGTTTAATGTTTAAATCCTGATCTGCGATAAATTTCTTAATTTCATCAATAGCGATTGGATCATCAATATCGCCTCTGGTACATTCAGATTCACATTTTCTAGGGCAAATACGTCCACATACAGCCGGAAATGGATTTTCGTATTTGATAAGTTGAAGCGCCTCTTTATACCTACCTTGAGATGCCAACTTTATATACCCCTGAATACCTATATGAGCAGGACATTCTGTTTTACATGGACTCGTGCCGCTATCAACAACATCTCGTCTGTTGTAGCGATACTCAGGATTCCATTTATCTGGGCCCCACTCTGTATTATGTGGAAGATCTCTTTTCTTTTCAGGTACATGTGTTTTACCACATAATTTCTGTCCTAATCTTAAAGCATTAACTTGACAGTTTTCGACGCATTCACCGCACCCAACGCATTTGTCTTTATCTACTTGTGAAACATAATTTGAACGTACCATATCGGGATTTAAAAACATCTCAGCACTTCTCAAAGATAAACAAGAGCACCCACAACAGTTGCAAATCGCATGAGTCTTTCCTGAACCATCTAGATTCGGTATTTGATGTACCAATCCGTTCTCTTCTGCTCTTTTAATGATCTCAAAAGCCTCTTCTCGTGTAATCTGTCTCCCTCTACCTGTACGAATATAGTATTCAGCTGCATGACCCATCTGTATACACATATCTTCTTTTAAATGACCGCAACCCTCACCCATAACTTCCCTTGCAGTACGACAAGAGCAGTCTGAAACTGTGAAAATATCATTGTCTTTTAAATATTTGGATACTTCTTCGTAAGATGCTCTTCTTGTTTCCCCTTCAATTGCCTGCTCTATAGGTATAACGCGCATCAAGCCAATTCCTACAGGGAAATTACCCACAGTATTTGGCCCCCTTACTCTTCCATAAGCTTCAAATGCCTCGGCAATTTGAGGATACTTTTTAACATTTTCTTTGTTATTAACCATCATTTCCATAATTCCCGGAACCCAAGTCTCATACCAGTACTTATCAACACCATCTATTTCATTTACAAAACAAACGCCTGCAACTGCTAATTCCCATAAAAGTTCTGTCGTTTCCTCTATAGACTTACCACATAGAGGCGCTACTTCCTCTGCACTCATAGGTTTGCGCATCTGTAGACATAGTGCGACCTCTGCCATTTCATCTGTAACAACTGGCTCCAAAACCATATATTCTGGATCTGTCGTCTTGATTCCAGATTTTGACCCCATCTTTTTTCTACTGACCTTATTAGCAAATTCTAATACCTTTTCCTTCCTAGCCATAGATTTACTCCCCTAATTAATTATATTTTTATGAATTTACGTTCCAGTTTTTCACTTCTGTACGTATCCAATCCGCCCATTCATCAATTCCATCACCTGTTCTAGCTGAGATCGGAATTATTTTAATATCAGGATTTAATTTCTTTACATGCTCTTTTACTGATTCTAAGTCGAATTCAAAGTGATCTATTACATCCATCTTGTTGATTAATAAGACATCAACTATAGAAAACATTAATGGATATTTTAGAGATTTATCATCTCCTTCTGGTATGCTTAAAATCATAGCGTTTTTTGATGACCCAGTATCAAACTCTGCCGGACACACTAGGTTTCCCACATTTTCTAAGATAGCGAAATCAACATCTTCTGTTCCTAATCCTAATAGACCTTGTTTAGTCATATCTGCATCAAGATGACACATGCCACCAGTATGCAATTGTATTACTTTTGTTCCAGTTTTAGAAACGGTATGTGCATCTACATCTGAATCAATATCCGCCTCTAAAATCCCTATTCGCATTTCATCTTTTAAAGCATCAATTGTTCTTAAAACCGTTGTTGTTTTCCCAGAGCCTGGTGATGACATTAAATTTAATAAAAAGGTCTTCTCTTTTTTTAATTCTTCCCTAAGTGAATCTGCTTGTCTATCGTTATCTTCAAAAACACTTTGCTTAATCTCAAGTACTTTATACTTCTCCATATAATTTATTCCTCCCATTTTTAAGTTCTGATTTTCTTTTGGTTTTGTCTTAATATTGTTTCATATTCAATGTAAAGCACTTATATTGTTGATGTTCTAACACTAAGCCTCTATTAATATATTAAATTAAGACTACTCAAAATCCTCTTTTTGTTTAAACGTCTCTCACTGAATCTTACGATGTATGATGTAACAATATTCGTGATTCATACTTTAAATTTAATTGGAGGTAACGCTATGTTCTTATTTGAAGCACAGCCAATATCCAATTGGCTAATGTTACTCTTTGTGTTCTTTATATTAATTATATTGAACGAAATTGGCCGCCGTTATAAATGGGGCGGTGTAACACTATTTATAATCTTACCAATCGTTCTTACAATTTTTGTATGGCCTAAAACCACTGCTGGTACAAGTGTAGATGACTGGTTTCACTACGCTAAAGTATATTCTGCTTTAGCAGGATGTATCGGCTTCTGGTTAATCCGTCACTTAAAAGGTGTCACTGATCACAAATGGGTTTTATTTTTTCCACCATTAATCCTTGCAATTAATATTCTTGAAGCTGTTGCTCGTGATTTCCAAATTGGTTCACTAGGGCTTACACAAGAAGTATTTGAAGGAATGATGGTGTACAGTGGTTCTTGGAATTACTTAAACGGTATTGCTGGAATCCTAAATATCGTTACAATTACAGGTTGGATTGGTATCTGCATTAGCAAGGATAAGAGTAAGGATATGTTATGGCCAGATATGTGCTGGTTCTGGATTATCGCTTACGACCTTTGGAATTTTGCATATACTTATAACTGCTTAGGCGACCATGCTTGGTACTGTGGTTTGGCATTACTCATCGCACCTACCGTATCTGCCTTTTTACTTAAAAAAGGCGCCTGGTTACAACATCGTGCACAAACACTCGCTCTGTGGTGCATGTTCGCAATGACATTGCCTTCATTTATCGACGGTTCTCAATTTGCTGTTAAATCAACACAAAATCCAACTGCATTGTTTATAGTAAGTTTAATTGCATTACTTGCTAATATCACAGTATTTGTTTATATGATCTACAAGGTTAGAAAAACAAAACGTAATCCTTATAAATCTGAGCTTTATACTGATTTAAAATGTTATGATGAAGTAAAAGAATTGGCTAAATAACATAAAGCAAGCTTTGCAAATATCTGCGAGGCTTGCTTTCACTTATTTTATATAGATTTTTCTAAAATAATTTTGTCGAATCATATATTGATAGTTGGACATTAAATAACCTGTTTTTCAATAATATATTCGGAAGGAAGTCTATTTTAAATACAATATTCACTACATTCACCGATTAAATCTTTAACTTCTACTATTACTAACAAATCATCAAATTTTTGATATAATATATTTATTATATTTTGGAGGTATAGTATGAAATCAGCACAGTATTATATAGATAAATTAAACATGACACCACATGTCGAAGGTGGATATTTCAAAGAATCGGTAATATCAGAAGATTTATTTAGAGAAGATAAAAGGTTATTTAGCAGCATATATTTCTTACTTGAAACAGGAGAAGTTTCAAATTTTCATAGATTAACTTCTGATGAAATGTGGTACTACCACGATGGACAGGCTCTTACTATATATATGATCATGCCAGACGGTGAACTCATAACCAAGCAATTAGGGCTAGATATTGAAAAAGGAGAAGTTCCGCAAGTTTTAGTTCCTAAGGGTTACATATTTGGATCATCTATGAACAATGATGGATTCGCACTTGTTGGATGTATGGTCGCCCCTCAATTTACTTTTGATGAATTTGAGTTGTTTGATAGAAAAAAACTTTTGAACTTGTATCCAAATCACGGAGAAATAATAAAGAAATTAACTAGATAAGACGTATTACTATATATTTTAAATGATATGTGTTTTCAATATATTTATCAACAAAATTTCATATTGACTCAAACATACCTATTAGATTTGAGACAACATTATAAATTAGACACAATAAATCTAAGATTTAATTTGAAAATTGAAAAACTTGATTAGAAAAAAGATTTGTTGTATTATAGTTGATAGGCAATTCGTACAGATAGTAATTTTTTTTACTGATAAGAGAGGCGATTTCTACTTATGTAGAAGTGGTCTCTTTTTTGTGTGGTTTCACTTATAAAAATAATTTGAAAGGGAGTGTTTTTTTGAAACAAAATTATAAAGAAAAAAATAAATTATTACTTGCAATCTTTGCGACGGGAATCATGACTTTTTGTGGTGTATTAATAGAAACAGCTATGAACGTTACCTTTCCGTCCCTGATGAACGAATTTAATATATCTCTATCGATGGTACAGTGGGTTACAACGATCTATTTACTTATTATTTCGATTATCGTACCTATTTCTTCTTTCTTTAATCAGAAGTTTGATAAGAAAAAATTGTTTATTACTTCAAATCTTATTTTCATAGCTGGAGTAATTATCGACTGCGTGTCTCCAACTTTTTCTATTCTTCTAATTGGTAGATTATTACAAGGGTTAGCTACAGGTATAGCCCTTCCACTTATGTTCAATATTATTTTAGAAGAAGCTCCACAAGAAAAAAGGGGTACAATGATGGGATTTGGTGTATTGACCACTGCCATAGCACCAGCTATAGGTCCGACTTTTGGCGGATGGTTAACTACTGAATTATCATGGCGTTACATTTTTATTTCACTTATACCGATACTGATTTTATCGCTGTTTTTAGGAATTTATTCGATATCATCAAAAAAAGAAAAGAATACGTCAGATACTAAATTTGATTTTTTAGCGGTATTTTATATTACTTTAATTTTCGGAGGTTTGCTATTCTTTTTCACTATAGTAGGTGAAAAAGGAGTCTTTTCATGGCTACCTTGGACATATTTTATTGTAGGAATTTTAGGTTTATTATTATTTATAAAACGTATGAAAATTTCTGAAACACCGTTAATTAATTTAGAGGTCTTTAAACATGTAGGATTTGATTTATTGCTAATTAGCTTTTTAGTTTATCAATTCCTTTTACTAGGTTTATCATTTATTATTCCAATCTACCTTCAAATAGTGCAGTTAAAATCTGCGTCGATCTCTGGTATGTTTATGCTACCTGGTGCGTTGATAGGAGCTATACTTGCACCTATCTCGGGAAGAATCCTTGATAAACTAGGACCAAAAAAACCAATTCTTCTTGGACTTATTCTTTCATTGATCGCTTTAGCTCTAATGGCATTATCGATTCGCTCCAATATACTAGTATTTATTATCATTTGCCATTCTCTATTTATGATAGGAGAGGGAATCGCTTATAGCAACTTGATGACTACTGCTTTAAATCAATTACCTACTTCATTTGAATCAGATGGTAATGCTATATTTAATACTCTTCAGCAATTTTCTGGTGCCGTTGCTACTTCAATTGTTGCAGCTATTATCGCTTCGTTCCAGAAAAATAGTGCGTCTGGAGATCATATTCTAGGTACTCAGGTTGGAGTACAAGCTGGACTTATATTTTTACTTATATTGATAGCTATTGGTTTATTTAGTACAATGATATTTTTTACAAAACAACGCAGTCTTAAAACTAATATTGATAAATGCGACTATTGCAAAGATGAAGTTATTGAGCGTATAAATTAATTGAAAAGTCAGTTCAACTAGATCCTGGTTTATAGAATTAAGCAAAAAAATACAGTAGCTATAATAGCTACTGTATTTTAAAGTTGTTGTTATATTTAAAAACCTGTTATTTCGCCTAACTTAAATGTATCTATTTCACCATCAACATCAAGGCCTATTGCTTTGAATTTCCAAGTACCATCTTTTGCAAGATTGTTAATATTATCCAAAGCCGTACCTATTTGGTTGCCATCTTTATCAAATAAATTATATGTTATCTGAACATATGAAACATCTTTCCCACTATTATTTTTTATAACACCTTTAATATAGGTAGCAGCTGAATCAGTTTCTGATGTAACATCACCTACTATTTCGTATTTAGCTTTTTCTACTTCTTTTACTCTCGAAGCTTCTTTTCCATTGCTTGTACTTGTGTTATCATTTCCTCCAAGATTAGCCATTGTTCCTCCTACAATAACTACTGCTAAAATTATAAACCAAGCTCTTTTATAAATTGGTTTTTTGTTTTTAGCTCCACATCCAGGGCAAGATTTAGCATTTGAGGCTATTTCTCTTGAACATGATTTACATTGAATCATTTTTGCCATTTAAATTTTTCCTCCTCCATAATAATAATTGCATATATTATTATAACTAAATATACTGTCGAATTTTGTCATTTCTTCTGTAAATATGGTATTTATTGAAATTTATTCATATTTTATGTATATTCTTTAAATTATTTATAAAACACTTAGAAAATGGAAAATATAATCCTTCTTTAAAGTTAGCAATGGATGTAGCTAAAATTTTTTGATACGACAGTAGAGGATTTATTCGAATTTATTGAAGAAAAATAAAATAATAAAAGCTCTAAATTGTATAATATTTTAAATAGAATAAGAGTGCTCTTTCCAATCAGAAGACTGTACTCTTATAAAATCGATATTTAATATATTACTTTTTTACTTTTTACTACATCTATAATTTTCTTATTTGAAACGTCTACTAATCCCAAATCAGACATTTTACCTTTAGGTATAACTGGTAGCGCTAAAGTTACTATTCTTAAAAGCGGGTTTTTCATTTCCGTAATTCCCATTTCTCTTAATGAATTTTTCATTTCATTTGCCTGTATCGCTATCTCATTCGCTTCTTTTGTCGACATTAAACCTGCTACAGATAATTGCAAATTGTTTTTAATCTTATTCAAAGCACAACTCAATCCACCGCCAAGTTTTATTAAATCCTCAGCGACTAGTACAGCCTCATCGGGATTGTCGTATACAATAGTTAAGTTATGGCTATCATGAGAAATCGTACTTCCAACAGCACCTTTATTTATTCCAAACCCCTTAACTAAGCCTATTGATTTTGTATCTAATTTATTATGTCTATTTAAAACTGCAACAAATTTTATGTCACTATCCTCTGCTAGTTTTACTACTCCATCTTCTACTTCCAACTCTCCTTCAATTATTTCTGTTGATGAAGTATGTTGAGATAGATACTTTATTATATTCGCTTTAATTTTTCCATTATTAATTTTACAATTATCTATATCTACTTTTAATTTAAAATCTTCTACAGATAAGTTATTAATATATACTAAGTTATTATTTTCAATATCAAACTCTTCATTTTTTATATCTGCCAATAATGGAAGTTTTTATGTATCATATATGTATGAACAAAAAACAACCTCCTATAGTTAATTTTATTTTACCATAGGAAGTTGTTTAGTTATTATTTTCTAGAATTTTATTAGATTATATGGTACAGCTCACAAAAATTATTTTAAACTCTTCTTATTTTCTAACTTTCTTAAATGCTTCTGCCTGATTCTTTATACCAACTTCAGTAGCAAATCTCTCTATACTAGATGCACCAAAGAAACCATCTACGCCAGTAGTTCTAGCCATCACGTACTCCACATCATTTGGATCAGCTATCGGACCACCGTGACAAATTACCATAATATCTGGATTTACTGATTTCCCTGCATCTGCTATAGCTTGAACCTTTGCTACACTTTCATCTAATGTAAGAGCTGTTTTAGCACCTATAGTTCCTTTAGTCGTTAAGCCCATATGCGCAACTAAAACATCGGCTCCTGCCTTTGCCATTTTTACTGCTTGCTCTTCGTCAAATACATACGGTGTAGTTAGCATATCAAGCTCATGTGCTAGTCTTATCATTTCTACCTCTAAGTCATAACCCATTCCTGTTTCTTCTAAATTTGCTCTAAACACACCATCTATCAATCCAACTGTTGGGAAGTTTTGAACTCCTGCAAAACCTTGTTCTTTAAGTTGCTTTAAGTAAACTTCCATCACTCTAAATGGATCTGTTCCACATACACCCGCAAGTACAGGAGTATTCTTTACAACAGGTAAAACTTCTCTTCCCATATCCACAACTATTTGATTAGCATCTCCGTATGGTAAAAGACCTGCTAGTGAACCTCTACCAGCCATTCTGTATCTACCTGAATTGTATATAATTATTAAATCTACTCCACCAGCTTCTGCACTTTTAGCAGATATACCAGTTCCTGCTCCTGCTCCAAGCAATAAATTTCCCTTTGTTACTTCTTCTCTTAAAGTCTTTAATACTTCTTTTCTTGTTAACATAATATTATACCTCCAAAACTTAATCTATCTTAACTTAATTTATCTTAATTAAATCTATCTTAACTCAACTATCTTATTTTAATTATCATATCTTAACTATCTTTTCTTAATCTATCTTTTCTTAATCTATCTCAACTTAACTATCTTCTCTTAATCTAGCTCAACTTAACTATCTTCTCTTAATCTAGCTTCTCTTATTTTGTCTTTGATTCATAAATCAATTCTATCAATTTTTTAGCTGCAGCTAATGCGAATTCTCCATCATTAATGTTGTTATTCATTTCTATTATATCTACTTTATCCGAATTGATATTAGATTTTAACGTATTAAATAACATCTCATCTTCTTCTTTACCGTAAAAAGCTTCACCCTCTTGATCTATCATTGATACTCCTTTTAATGGTAGCATCAAAGTAGTTTGAGACTTTGACATATTTAATTTACCAGCTATAATTTCTCCTAGCTGTTTGTTTTCTTCAACTGTAGTTCTCATTAAAGTTGTGCTTGGGTTATGTTTATATAAATTTCTTTCCTTGAATTTAGCTGGTATAGTGTCTATTGCTCCGAAATTTACCATGTCCATAGCGCCTACTGATACAACTTGAGGTACTTTGTATTTCGCCGCAGCTTCAAGTCTATGTGGACCTGCGTTTAAAATTCCACCTACTAATTCATCACACCATTCTGTCGTTGTAAGGTCTAGTACACCCTCAAAAAATCCTGACCCTATAAGACTTTCCATTGTTTTTCCACCAGCACCTGTTGCGTGGAATACTAAAACCTCATATCCTTGATTTTCTAAATACTCTCTTGCAGTATCAACACAAGGAGTTGTAACTCCAAACATAGTGGCTGCAATTAAAGGCTTTTCTATTTTTTCTTGTTCAACATCAAATTTAACCATACCACAAATAGCAGATGCCGCATTTGTAAATATCTTTGTAGATATTGAATTCAGCCCTGCAACGTCTACAATTGAAGGGTACATTATAATATCGCTAGTTCCCACATATTCAGAAACATCTCCTGATGCAACTGTTGACACTATAATTTTAGGTACACCTATTGGTAATGCTCTCATCGCTGGAGCTATTAAAGATGTTCCTCCGCTACCTCCTAAAGAAATTATTCCATCAAATTTCCCTTGGGCATAAAGTTTTGGTATAATTTTTGTCATACCTTTACATAAAACTTCTGTTGCTAGTCCCCTATCTTTTTTGATCGCAATCTCTTTGATATCATGTCCTACTTCTTTTGCTACTTCTTCATTTGATATATCTGGTTTAAACTCTGTCTCAAACACACCGCAATTTACTGTAAGTGTTTTCAAACCTAAACTTTCTATAGTCTCTTTAATAAATAAATACTCTTTTCCTTTTGAATCAAAAGTTCCTGCTATAGCTATTGTTTTCACTGTCGCTCCCCCTTTAATAATATAATTTAGTTTAGTTTATTTCCGCCTATGTTAACTTAATCTTACTATATATCGGGTTTTAAAGTATATGTATATATGTATCATTTACTTTTATATTTGTACTATTTTATAGATTCTTTAGGCGACATATTTATATATTCTTTGGGCGACATACCTATTTGTTTCTTAAAAACCTTGCTAAAATGTGCATAGTCATTATACCCCACTAAATCAGCAACTTTCTTTAACTGTATCTTCTCTTTTTTTAGTATTTCTATAGCCTTATTGATCCTGTATCTAGATAAGTATTCCGAAAAACTACATCCTAACTCAGTATTAAATAAACGACTTAAATGAGTTCTAGAAATATGCACTACTTTTGCCAATTCAGTAAAACTTATGTCCTCCATATAATGAACGGATACATATTCTTTTACGAATTCCACATAATCGTAATGCTTACTTACTCCTTCTAGCATTTTATTTAATAACTGATCGTCTTCAAATCTGGATGTAACCTTAAATTCTTTAGTTTTTTTAGTTATAAATTCTTCAGACGGTATTCTTTCAAAAGCAGAACCTCCAAAGTAACCCATAGTGTCAGTATTATCGTACATATATTTTAAATCTCTAGATGAACTCACAGGTCCACCGTATATAACTTTTATGATATCCCTATCTGAATTATTGCATACTTCGAAAACTTCATTAGCTAATTCAACAGCGGACTCAAGGGATAGCATTTTTTTCGCTCCTAATACTCCTCCCTTTGTAACTCCTAGATGAGCACAGATCACATCTGCCCCAGCATCAAACATTTTCTTAGCCTCTTCTTTATTAAATACAAATGCTATTGTGAAAATATTTTTATTACTCGCTATTTTTATTGCTTTTACCTCTTCATCATAAGAAAATCCTTCTTCTTCCAACGCCTCACGAAATAAACCATCTATCATACCTATAGATGGATAGTTGACGATTCCCGAAAAACCTATATTACGGATATTATCAATGTAGAGATCGAGATTTATAGTGGGGTCCGTAGCGCACAACCCAAATATGATGGGGATCTCTCTTATTGTAGGCAATATTTCCCTCGACGCAAAATCAATAACTAATTCATTCGCATTGAAATACGGCATCATGCCGCCTAATGAGCTAACCCCCATCTGTCTAAATTTTCCTGAGTTTAGTGCTAATATTAAATCTGCACCACCCTTAGCCGCATATTTAGCTATTATTCCCGCTCCTAGCGATACACCTATTATATTTCCATTTATTTTAAATTGCGACTTTAAATCGCTTATTATTTTTTCTCTGGTGAAAAGCATATTTCGACTCCCTAAGATTTCTTCTTTATACTGATGTTTTATTATTAATTTTAACATAGTAATAGTATTAATTTAAAACTTGTTTCTCCACAAAGAAGGTGAAAATACAATTAAAAATGGAAATAATTCCAAACGACCTGCCAACATATTAAAGCACAGCACTAGTTTTGAAAACACTGAAAAATCGTAAAAACTCTGAGTAGGCCCAACTCCTGCCAATCCCGGACCAACATTATTTAAACAACTTAATACCGCACTAAATGTAGTAGCAAAATCTAAATTTTGAATTGATACTAACAAAACTGATAAAACCAACATAATTACATAGACAATAAAATATATGTATACACCGTGAATAACCTCACCGCTCACTCTTTTTTTATCTATTGTAACAATACTAACTGATTGAGGATGAAGAATGTGTTTGATCTCTTGCCTTACAGTCTTCACAAGGATAATCAATCTGGATGTTTTAATTCCACCTCCAGTGGACCCTGCACACGCCCCGATTATCATTATTCCAAGTAGTATAGACTTTGAAAACATCGGCCACAATTCATAATCCGCGGTCGCATAACCAGTAGATGTAATAATTGAAACCACCTGGAAAACTGCATATCTTAATGCTTTTATAGGCGTTTCGTATATGCCTAAGATATTTATAGCTATAGCAATTGTTGCAAGAAGAATAACCCCTAGATAAACTCTTACTTCCTCACTCTTAAAAGCTATAGAAAATTTCTTTATTATAAATAAATACAATATATTAAAATTTATCCCAAATAGTACCATAAAAAGAACAAGAACGCCCTCAATATAAGCACTGTCATAGTGCGCTATACTATCGATCCTATTTGAAAACCCACCAGTACCCGCGGTACTGAACATATGAATTAAACTATCGAATAAAGACATTCCTCCAAACATCAACATTATAGTTAAAATTATAGATAGAAGAATATAAATCCCATACAATATCTTAGCTGTAGAACTAACCTTAGGTACAATTTTATTCACTGTAGGTCCTGGCACTTCTGCACGTAATAAGTGCACTGATCTTTTTTCAGTCAATGGAATAAATGCCAATACGAATACCAAAACTCCCATACCACCTATCCAGTGAGTAAAACTTCTCCAAAACAACATGCCTTGAGATAAATTTTCCAGATCGTTTAATATAGTAGCTCCTGTTGTACTAAACCCAGATACAGTTTCGAAAAAAGCATCTATAAAAGTTGGAATACTTCCGCTCATCAAGTAGGGAATACAGCCAAATAAAGACCAGAGTACCCAAGTAAAAGCCACAATTACAAAACCTTCTTTTGCGTAAATTCCTGAGTTTTCCGGTTTTTTTCTACCAAATATTAAAAATAGAACAAATAATAAAGTTGAAGTTACGAAAAAATCAATTGCTTCCCTTTCACCGTTTAAAATAGACACTATCCCAGGTATTAGCATTAGCACTCCCTCGATACCCATCAACTTTCCCAATATATATACTACCATTCTTTTATTCATAGTTTTGTCCTATCCCTCTACCTTAAATATATCATTTAAATCATTAAAACGGTGACAAGTTGTAACGACAATAACGCTATCTCCAACCTTCAGATATTCGTCTCCATCAGGTATAATAATTTTTCGTTTTCTAACAACACAAGCAATCAACAAATTATCTTTAAGTTTCATTTCTTTAATTGGAATTCCTAAATACGATGTCTTTTCCCTAATGATAAACTCAATAGCTTCTATCTGGTTGTTTACCAAACGATACACAGTTTCTATATTCGCACTCGCTAACGAATTCTGCATAGCCCTTACATACCCTAAAATAGTATCCGCAGTAACAGTCTTTGGAGATACAACTGTTTCTATACCAATATCTTCAACTATGCTAGCTAATGGTTCGCTATTAACTTTGGTAACTATCTTAGATGCCTTTCTAGTTTTAGCGTATATCGACATAATTATATTCTCTTCATCAATTCCCGTTAAAGCAACAAATGCGCCTACTTTATCGATGCCCTCTTCCTCTAATAATTCATGATTAGTCGCATCACCGTGAATAATTGTTACATCTGGAAGCAATTCACATAATTCCATACATCTATCGTAATCTCGTTCAATAATTTTTACTTGAATCCCCATGTTACTTAATTTCTTTGACAGATAATAGGATACCCTACTACCCCCACAAACTATAACTGTAGAAACTCTATTTTTAAATTTCCCAGTAACTTTGAAAAACTTTTCTATCCCTTTATGAGAAGAAGCTATATAAATTCTATCTCCTGGCTTTAGAACAAAGCTTCCCCCAGGAATTAGAACTTTTTGATCTCTCTTTACTGCACAAATTAGAACAGAATGCGAATATTTTTTCGATAGTTCTTCAAGGCTCAATCCATCTATTGGAGTTCCCTGTTCTACCTTAAACTCGACCAACTCCACCTTACCTTTTGCAAATGTCTCAATTTTACTAGCAGATGGGAAAATCAATACCCTTGAAATCTCCTCAGCCACTTCAAGCTCCGGATTTACAGCCATAGATAATCTCAAATCGTCCTTAATCAAATACATTTGTTTATAATAAACCGGATTTCTTACTCTGGCTATAGTTTTTTCAGCCCCAAGTTTCTTGGCAAGCAGGCAGCACATCATATTCATAGAATCCGATGAAGTACAGGCGATCGCCAAATTAGCGGTATCAATTCCCGCTTCAATTAACACTTCATGGCTCGCTCCATCTCCTTCAATACCAATTACATCCAGCTCATTCATAGAGTTCTTTAATTTTGCAGATTTATGGTCTATCAAAACAATATCATGATCTTCTTCTGATAGTTGTTTTGCTAATTTATGTCCAACTTTTCCATCCCCAATAATCACTATTTTCATCTATATTTCCCTATTTCCTCTCAATGTTATAATAATCACCATGATAGCATATATAAGGGCTTGAGACAATTGTTTATTCCACTAACTAAATACCACTAACAGCCATCAACTCATCCACATTGCACTTACTCTGAAAACTTAGCCATCGCTCCTTAATAGCCTTCAAATCTCCCCATAAGCTTTTCCCCTCGTTTTGCTGATCTGTTCCAGAATCTTCTCCCCAGTCAAAATCTACTCTATTTGGATTCAGCGTCTTTAGTTTCTCTGCATTTGAAATATATATAACACAAAATGCAATTTATAATTTACATTTAGGAATATATAATATATAATAAGATTATAAATAATGAAGGAGGACTTCCATGAAAAATAAAAAACTCAAAATTGCCAGAATTGAATGTGATATGAGCCAGGAGGATTTGGCTAATATTGTTGGTGTCACACGGCAAACTATTGGTTTGATAGAATCTGGGAATTATAATCCGACACTGAAACTTTGCATTGCAATATGTAAAGCACTTAACAAAAATCTAAACGAATTATTTTGGGAGGAATCGTAATGAAAATCAAGAAAATCAAAGATGAACGTGTCTTACAATTAAACAACAAAATTCAAAGTGAAGCCTATTTTGTAGTGCTATTCCTTTTGGCTTCTTCTGTTTTTATTAAGGTCTATGTAATGGATATGTCTTTCTCACAGTATGGATTTGAACTTGGCATTATCCTTTTATCAACAGCTTATATTACAGTAAGGAGCATGTTTGTTGGATATAGTTTCATGGACACTTCTAAAAGTGGAAAAGTATCAGCTATTTTAGCTTTAAGCCTTTTTATAAGCATAATAAATGGAATAAGAAACTACTCTCTATATGGACATAAGTACACTGGAATATTCGATGGACATTTTATTGCAGTATTATTGTTTACTTTTATATCTCAGGCTGTTTTTATCTCCGTTGTATTTACTATTCTATATTGGTTAAATAGGATAGGACAACAAAGGATTGAAAAAAAACTGAATGAAGAAGATGAATAGGATTGATTGCTTTAATCAATCACGTTTCCTCCGTTACAGAAAGGAATGTACTGGAGGGGTGATATGCAAAATGATAAATACCTTTATCTTGTAAGCAGAGCCAGGGCCACCAGTATAACAGACGTAACCTTGTCTCCAATGTTGCGAAACTCTCTGCAACTTGAAGTGTCGTATGGTATTTAAAAGTCTAGTTTCCATCAGTAAATCATAGTTCGTATAAACTACTCTAATATACCTTATACCATTTTTAAGTCTAAGTAATCTAACTTGTCTATTCTCAGACACTTGCTTATACTCACAATCTTAACCTGCTCTAACCAAACTTCGACTTCTGACTTTTTCTAATAATTTCACCCAGTTCATCCTCACTGTACTTAGTAAAAGTCTCATAAGCTTCAAGCTGATTGTATGTACAAATATTTTTAGATTTCCATTTCTTCAGAATCCCCTTCAAATATGCCAACTCCATCGTGCTTTTCTCAGAACAAATCGCAATCGCTCTTTTACAACAGAATGTCGATCTCTTTTGATTTTTCTAAAAGCCATTATCAATTATTGGATATGTAAACCCTAGATTTTTCTCATACAAACTTTTAAAGTCTTTAAAGTATTCACAATCTTCATAGTTATCCACAGTACTATCCGATAAATACAAATAGGGTTTGTTATTAATATTTATACTGTTACTATTACTGTCCTCCTTTACCATATACGGCAAATCGGTACACGGTATTTTTTGTATATGGATTCTTTAGTTTATTCTCTTCATTTTTAACTGCCATCGTATTTTCAAGTGTAGTAGTATATTCAACTGTACTCTTGTTTTCAATTGTGGTAGTATTTTTAACTATACTCGTGTTTTTAATATTCTTATCTATTTTTCCATATACACTTGAATCTATAATTTTAAATTAAAAAAAGGAACTACTTAAATATTATATCTAAGTAATTCCTATTTCTATTGTTTATCTACTGCTCGTTCTATATACGATCTTACTTCATCAGGAGAGATATTTAAAACAACTGCAAATTCTTCATTTATCAATCTCTCCGCTTCTTTCATAATATCACTGTCTACTTTATGCACTTTTTTGCCAATAGATTCTGTGTATCCTTTATTAGAATATATACTTCTTATTAATGAAATTAGTTCATCACATTTACCCCTTTTTAGTATTGCTTTAAATTGATTATTCCTTGCTTTCTCATCTTCTATCCATAAGCTATTTAAATTGGGGCTATCATTAATTAATGATTTTACCTCGTCTTCTGATATTATTTTTCTAATTGTAATTTTATTGTTCTCTACAGGCGTTTTTATTACTGTGGTATCGTTGTATACCGGGCTTAATATGTAGTATTTTCTTTTTTCTTTCCCTATAAAACTCTCATTTGCAATATCTACTACTTTACATACACCTGTCATTCCGTACACTATATAGTCATCAATCTTAAACATTAAGAGCTCACCATCCTTAATATAATAAACGAGTAGCTTTGCCAACTGGAGTTAACCAAAACTACTCGTTTATATACATTTTATCACATTTAGCATATTTTAGATAATGAAAAGATTATTTTAATGCTTTTTAAAATTTTTTATTTAAATAATCGCCCCTAATAAAAATATTTAATGTGCTCATATAACTAATTCTGTAGGATATAAAATCGGAACCATAGTAACAATTGTTGTAGAATGTTTTAACGAATGCTCTTACAAGAGATTAATGATAAACATTGTTTATATGAATTAATTGTGCGGGAGATTTAAATATAACTGATGAGGATATAAGTGTTTTTGAAGATTAAGTTGAAAAAATTTGGATTAATTTGCATAAGTATTAACCTAATATACAAAATGGATCTATACCCTCCATCAAGAGACCTCTAACCCCCATTGAGGTCTTTTGTACTTTAGAAGATTTTTATTTGCTTTATAATGGGGATTTATCGGTAAATTTATATTTTTATCTCTTTAGCTTTTGAAAATTCTTCAATAAGATTATCAAATTTATTTAGATACTCATTTCTTGATTTTGAATTAGTAAAATACATACAAGATTTATACATTTCTTTATCAGGCAAATTAGAACATTCTAGTTGGTATACATAATTATCACCCACTTTTTCATGAGTTTCTCCTGTTATTGTTAAATCGTGTATAGTTAATATACTGTATAACGGTATTTTTGTTTCCAAAATTTCGATTTCAGTATCTTCAATTGTTTTAAATGAAATATTATTATTTTTCAAGTTAATAAAATCCACTTCTTCATCAACTGTAACACTTAAATTATCAATTTTTATATATTCCTTGAATGGTTCTTTTTTTATTATACACTTATTAAGAACTTCCAAATTATATATATCCTCTTCGTAAACTTCTTCTTTTGGGTTAATATTAATACTTATATATTGAGTTATTGCATTTAACTTTTTATAGAAGTTAAGAATATAGTCTAATGAATCAACCTCAATTTTAAAATTAAAGTCAGGTAAAATATCACTTATTAGTTTACCATTTAACTTTAATGTCTTATTACCTAGCGTTTTAAGAATCTCTAAATTATCAATAACTTGATCAATTGATTTACAATCTTTGAAATTAATTTTTATATAAAATTTACCACTTTGGTTTTCTTTATTTATGTTTAAATCTATAACTAAATCTTTTGAATCAACTCTTTTAAAGGTAATTATATCTATATCTTTCGAAGGTTGTCTTTTAAGAGTAATAGTTTTAATTATATTATTAGATTCAAGATTAATATTAAAACTTTTAAACTCAGGAGGAGCGAATGTAATATTTTTTTTACCTTGAAAGTCTTCGGTAATAGAAGTTAATAACATATTACTAGTTCGAAATAATTTTCCATTAATATCTACATTTTCTTTTAATTGCAACTTTTCTTGTGAGTTATATGAATATTCAAGAATTTTATCGATACTATTACCCACCAAATACTCTGGCAATTCAAATAAATCTTTATTTAATAAGCTTTTCAAACTATCTGTTGATAACATACATGAGCCATCTTCATAAGCTTCATATTTAAATTCATCAGGTAACAATTGTTTTTCTAGTTGCCTTATTATAGTTTCTGGGATTTTAGCACTATTTCTTTTGAAAGCATCATGAAACCTTGCACACATTGTTAGATATCCTCCTTTATTACTTCTAGTGTTATTATTTTAGATATTAAAGTATATTTGTCTTTGTTTTCTATATTTAATCCAATTATAAAATTAATTAAATCATCAAGATCATCTTTATTTTCTACAAATATATACTTTATATCTTCGTATTCAAATCTAAGCCATAAATTTTCGTATTCTTTAATACCATCAGAATAAATTTTATAACATTTTTCATTCATACACGATGTAAATGTTAATACTTCTGGTATATCGTATTCTTCAGTTATAATAGGTATATATCTCCACTCTTTTTCATCATGAAAATTTTTAGGTACATATTTACCATTAGCTAACATCTTACCTGCGATTGGTTTAATGAAAAGTACATGTTCTAATAAATAATTTTTATAAGGTTCTAAAACAATTTCGTTATTTTCATCATCTTCTGTAATAAATATTTTTTTTAACTCTTTACTTAATCTTGAGTTTTCGTTTAAATATTGAATTGGCTGTATCCCATTATCTATTCCCCAATTTTTATCCATTCCTAATCCAATAAATCCATAAAATTCACAGTGATCATATATGTTTTTAATATTAATATCACAAAAACATGTCATTGGAAAAGCGATTTTAGAAAATTTTTCTAATTCTAGATATGGTATTAGTTCTTCATAATATCTAGGTATAAATGCTTTATTCTCAATTATTTGTTTTAAATATTCAATTTTTCTCATAAAATTAAACAATGAATTAGCACTTTGCTTAAAGCTATTATTATTCAACTCTATGTCACTTGCATAGATATTTAATGCCATGACTCCCTCCATATAAATCGTAATATAATATTTATACATTTTATTATAATATATTGAAAGAATTAAATCTTATTACTCCATATGTAATTGTTCGCGAATCACTTTATTACGCATTTGAATAACAGGCAAAGGCGTATAGTTTTAAGATGTAATAAACATTGAGCGTAATCGACAAAAGTGGCCATTGGCCATAGAGGAAATCTTTTTATTTAGATTTCCTCTAATCTTAGTGTAAATTTAATTAATATAAG
Source organism: Metaclostridioides mangenotii (assembly GCF_017873185.1). Classification (GTDB taxonomy): domain Bacteria; phylum Bacillota; class Clostridia; order Peptostreptococcales; family Peptostreptococcaceae; genus Metaclostridioides; species Metaclostridioides mangenotii. Next base: position 283,886 of record NZ_JAGGJX010000002.1, on the reverse strand, counting down.
TCATTTTATATTACATAAAAAACTGCCTACAATTAAGTAAGCAGTTGCTAGATATTGCATTAATTGATAGGAATATATATATTATCACCTCAAGAACATAGAAATAATCCTTTTGGGTCAACAATAATCCTGATATATATTAATCCCAATCTTAATCCTAATCTATATTAATCCTAAATCTTATTATTACTCATTATAAACTTGTAGTATTTATAACATTGGTTGTTGGTTATTCATAGAATACCCATCGCTCCTAATATCTCTTATATCTAATCTTTCTGCTTTTGTTTTAACCTTGCTTAGTTTTTTAACTGCCCCATAAGGCTCCTTCAATGAAAGTTTATCTCCATGTCCAGAAATAATCCATAAAACTTTATACCCCCTAGGTATCGTTTGTAGCTTGTTTTCGCCCTTGCCATCAGTAAAATACACAAGTAAATTTATCTTTTTATTGTTAGCGTATTCAAAAACTGGAGTGAATTTAGTGGTTCCACCTTTTTTAACCCTATCTTTTACATCATTTACAGATTTAACTTTGTATGCACGTCTAATTTCACTATCGCATTCTATAATCGTAATTTCATGGTTGTAATTTTTAACTATATTTAGAACCTCTTTAACTGCTTGTTTAAACTCTTCATCGCTAATACTTCCACTTATATCAATCGCAACAGCTATTTCTGCTTTATGAGATCTCAATTCACCTCTCAAGTCTAATCTGTCTGGTTGTCTTCTATTTCTTCTCGTTATAGTTTTCTTTTTATTGCTTTCAATAGTTCCCATCAATCTATTTAGATATAAATTCCAAGGCAATTCGCCCTTACTATTTTTAAGTGCTGATATCATATCTTTTAAATAGGCGGGATTTTCACCTTTTTGTGAATTATCTATAAATTTTTCTGTAAATTCTTTAAGAGTTTTCCCGTCTACATCATCTGAATCTTCCCAAATATCGTGAGTTTTTTCTGGGCTAAATTCTCTTTCTATATTAACGGATTCATCGCTGTTTTCGTCTTTGTTATTTTTGTCTTTGTTATCTTTGTCTTTATTATTTTCGTCTTTATTGTCGGAATCCCTGTCATCAGCTTCTTTATCGTCGCCTTCTTTCTTATCCTCTTCTTTGTAATCATCCTCTATATCCTCATCCATCTTATCCAGCAAATCTAACTCGGTTTGAATCTTTTCAACATAATATTCAAAAGTCTCATATGGCTCGAGTTTTAATGAATAATTTACATTTACCCAGTCTAAAGTAATAGCATAAGGCGGTAGATAATCTAAATATTTATTTACGACTATATCCATTGCCATATTAATAGCTAATGTACTATATCTTCCTTTTAAACCTTTTGCTCTCACTAAGTGCATTGACACTACATGAAGAATTTCGTGTTTAATAGAACTCTCCATTTGTTTTATATCGAGGTTTAAAAAAATCATGGGATTAAAGTAAATTACATATTTAGCGCCTTTAAAATTCACAGCTGTGGGACTACTTATGTCAAACCTTATCTCCCTTGACATTTGAAATAGAAAATACCCATAAAAATTCTCTTTATCTTCCATAAGACTCAAATTAACTTTATCTACAATGCTAAAGAACTCATTCTTAAAATCTTGTGGTATATCTATTTCAAATCTTTTATTAGTTCGGTTTGCTTTTAAAATAGACACTGTATCGATGAGTTCAATTGTTCTATCGTAAAGCCACTTTACTTGTTTTTCAAAATAATTTTCCATACATTATCCCCTTATCAAGTTATAAGATTCAAAATACGCCTCCACAAATTCTTCATTCTCTAAAGCTTTTTTGTACACCTCACTATAACTATTTTTCATATCCTTCATAATCCCTACCATAAGATCTACAGGATATATTTTTAAAAACTCAATAAATCTATCTATATAATCGTTTGATTCATACTTACCATATTTTATATTCGATTCTAAAATTTTTAAAATATTCATTGCCGATAGATATAGTCTTGTATGACTTTCATTTATCGCTCTTTCTACAACAGATTCGTTAAGAGTTTCTCCTAAAAACACATCTTCATAAGATATTAATAAACTGCTATCTGATTCAACAAAACTAATAAACTCTTCTGCAATTACCGTCCCTACATTTCCTTTTAAGACATTTACAAATATAGCTCTCGGTATAAAATCTTTTTTCTCATTATAAATTTTATAACTCTTTGAAATTCTTTCATAGCTTCTCGGAGTTGCCTTTACATCGTCTTCATTTGTTTTATTTAGATATTCTGGGAAGGTTGAAATAAACTCAACAACCTTTTGTTCAATCCCTACATCTATCGCCCATTTTAGCCACTGTACATAATCACTTTCCATATTAAGCCACACAAATCTATTTTCTTGAGCTGCATCCATATCCACAACCTGATAATCAAAATCTGAACCATATTTACTTGAGGGGTTCATCGCTGCCAAAATTTTTACATCATCATGCAAGTTGTATCCATTGATTTCTCTATTTAATATTAAATTCATAAGCTCTTGCTGTACCGTATGCTCGCAACGATTTATCTCATCTATAAATAAAAGAACTGTCTTACCTTTAGATATTTCTTCATCTATATCCCTTAACTTGTTATGAACAGCATATACTGTCATCTTTTTTTCTTTCTCATTTCCGTCGGAATTAATATCTATATATGATTCCACAGTTGGAAGACCTCCTATTTCACCTTCTTTAAGTAGGTTCCCATCAATAACTATTAAACTCCAATTATTCTGCTTGGCAAGCTTCTTTGCCAAAGCGGTTTTTCCTATTCCACTTTCACCAACTACTAAAGGTACTTCTCCAGTAGATAACACTAAGTCAACGCTTTGTAATGTATCTATAAAATTCATTTTGTCCCTCTCCTATATCATCTTTATCATCTATTATAAGTCTTAATTTTCGCCTATATAAGTTTTAACTTTTCATCTATTGCAAGCCTTAATCGTTCATCTATATAAGTTTTAACTTTTCATCTACAGCTATTTTCTTTGCCTTTTTGCTTCCGAATTTAGAAATAAATATTATCTTATCAATTGGCATAGTTTCGCTATCTCTATCTATAGTTCTACAATTTAAAAAATCTCTAATATATTTTTCATCGACGTCTTCCTTTGATAATACTTTTTTCAATACTTCCTCTAATTCATATTTAGTTACATCTTTTACGATATATTTAATCACTAAAATATTAGCTTTCAAAAACTCCAGCATTTTTTTCTTATCCAAATTTTTTATAAGCCCGATAGCCGACTCATCTTCCTTTATAGCCATAAGCTCTACATTATGTGTAGGCGTATCAATATATCTTAATGCTACAGAATTTATTTTTACAGCCTCTTTTTCCACGCTTTCATAAGGGTCTTTTATATACTTTATTGAATCATAATTTTTTCTAACTGCTAACAATTGCGACTCCTCATTAGGATTTTCAATGTACTGGATAGCCCATCCAGCTTGATTTATCGCTAATTTGACGACCTTATCAGTCGGATTATTAATATACTCTAAACTACTCCAACCATCGTTTACAACTTTTATCATCATATCTTCTGTGGGGTTATCTATATATTCAATTGCTCTAACATTGTTATCTATTGCTAATTCTTGCATCTCCCTAGTTGGGTTTTCTATATATTTTAATGCAGTTCCATCTTTTAAAATGGCCGCTATTTTCATCTCATCTGTTGGATTGTCTATAGTTTTTATAGTTAAAGGATTTATTTTTATATATTCAATAAGTTTTGATTCTTCCATTGTTCCCCTCCGTATTTATTATTTTATTACTTATTATATAAATATACTTTTTATATGGATTTAAACATAATTATAACAAAATCCCTAATGCTATAATAGCTTCTAGATTTTAAAAATTATTTGGAGTCAATTTATATAGTTGATATAATTAGTATTAAGAAATAAAAAAGATGTACACCTAGAGCAAAATCTCTAGATGTACATCTATTCATGTGTATTTATATATAACATTTATAACTAAAGATATTAAATTACCAAAAAGGTTTTCCTATATTGAACTTACTCTATATTAACTTAAAGTCTTTTCTCGTTTATCGACTTTTCTCTTCGCAATTAACTCAGGGAAATCAATAGTAATTGAAATAATACCGAAAATAAGTAGGAATAATGGATAGTGTAGATATTTGATTACGGCAACTGATGAAACGCCTGCTATACCTACTGCTGTAAGTATTTGAGCACCATATGGTATCATACATTGCCAACAAGAAGCGAATATATCTAAAATACTGGCTATTTTTCTTGGATCTAGGTCGTATTCTTCACCTATATCTTTAGCTAAAGGCCCTGCTGTGATAATTGTAATAGTGTTATTTGCAGTACAAAGATCGATAACACTTGATAGAATCGCTATACCAAACTTTGCGCCTCTCTTACTTTTAATTTTGCTAGTTACGTAATTAAGAATAAAGTCCATACCACCGTTGTGTTTAATTAATCCAATAACTCCCCCTACCACTAAAACTAGTAGACATAGCTCTTGCATTCCTGCCATCCCTTTAGATATAGCTTCAATAAAGCCCCACATGCTAAGAGAATTTGTGAAGATACCTATAGCTCCAGCAAATACTATTCCTACACCTAGTAACATGAAAACGTTAAGTCCGGCCAATGCTCCAACTAATACACCGAGATATGGTAAAACTTTAACTACTTGGAAGGGATGACTTTCACCTGGAACAGTTTGAACACCTGAAGTCATCACTAGAATTATTATAAGACTTACAAGTGCAGCAGGTAGTACCACAAAGAAGTTTTTTATAACCTTGTCCTTCATTTGACAGCCTTGAGTACTTGCAGCCGCAATAGTAGTGTCTGAAATCATAGATAAATTATCTCCTACCATCGCTCCACCTACTATGATTGCTACTAAGAACTCCAATGGTATTCCCGTCTTTTGAGCTATTCCTATACCTATTGGTGTCAATGCAGAAACAGTACCAACTGATGTTCCCATAGATATGGATATAAAACATACAACTAGAAATAGTCCAGCTACTAATAAATTTGGCGGAAGAACAGATAAACTCATGTTTACTGTTGAGTCTACAGCTCCCATTGATGCTGCAACACTTCCAAAAGCGCCTGCTAATAAAAATATGACCAACATAATAACTATATTGCTATCTCCAGCACCTTTACAAAAAACGTCCATTTTAGTATCGAAAGAGTCTTTTTTTCCTTTGGGATTTATCATAAAAGCAACTGCTGCGGCCACTATAAAGGCTATTAAAGCTGGCATTTTATAAAAATCACCAGTTGCTATACCGCATCCCATAAATAGTAATAAAAAGACAGCAATTGGAGCAAGTGCAATTGCATTGCCTTTACCTGTTTCTTTACTTATTTCTTTACTTATTTCTTTACTTATTTCTTTACTTATTTCTTTACCTGTTTCTGTCCCTGTATCTTTATTCGATTCTTGCATAATTTTGGTCTCCTTTTAAATTTTATGTACAGTAAAGGAGAAGATATTGATTAAAAAACATCTTCTCCCTTATTATTTTTTAAAGGTAGTTTGTATGGGTGTTTCTAATTTCTATAATCTATCAAGACCTTGTTTTAAGTCTGCTATTATATCTTCTGGATCTTCAAGACCAACAGATATTCTTATTAAACCTTCTGATATACCAGCTTCAGCTCTTTCTTCTGGAGTGTAAGGAGAGTGAGTCATTGAAGCAGGATGTTGTATTAATGTTTCACAATCACCTAAGCTAACTGCTAATGTACATAATTCTAAAGAGTTTAATAGTTTTTTACCAGCTTCTAATCCGCCCTTAACTTCGAATGCTATCATACCACCTGGTTTATCCATTTGTTTTTGAGCTAATTCAAATTGAGGGAAGCTTTTTAGTCCTGGATAATTAACTTGAGTTACATTTTCATTGCTTTCTAAGAATTCTGCAACTACCATTGCACTTGCGCAATGTCTGTCCATTCTTACTTGAAGCGTTTTCATTCCTCTAATTATTAAGTATGCGTCAAATGGGCTTAATACTGAACCTGTCATATCTTTGATTCCGAATAATCTTACTTGAGTTATAAAATCTAATTTACCAGCAACGAACCCAGCTACTACATCACCGTGTCCATTTAAGTATTTAGTAGCAGAGTGAACAACAACATCAGCACCTAATTCTAATGGTCTTTGTAGGTAAGGAGTACAGAATGTATTATCAACAAATACCATACAACCTTCTACACTGTGAGCAACTTCAGAAACAGCTTCGATATCTATTAATTTTAAATCAGGATTTGCAGGTGTTTCTAAATAAACAACTTTTGTATTTGCTTTCATTGCAGCTTTAACTTCTTCTAAATTTGAAGCATCTACAAATGATACCTCTATTCCGTATCTGCTGATTCCGTGATTAAACATAGCATATGTACAACCGTATAAAGTTTTACTTGCTACAACATGATCCCCAGCCTTAAGCGCAGACCATAATGCAGAAGTTATAGCACCCATTCCAGAAGCAGTTGAAACACAAGCTTCTGCACCTTCAAGTAACGCAACTTTGTCTTCAAGTTGAGTATTAGTTGGGTTACCTAATCTTGAATATATATATCCGCCTTCTTCAAGAGCAAATCTTCTTCCTCCTTGTTCAGCACTATCAAACACGAATGTAGAAGTTTGGAAAATAGGAGTAGTTAAAGCTCCTGTTCTTGTATCTCTTTCATATCCACCGTGTACAGTTTTTGTTCCAAATTTAGCGTTTTTTAAGTTTTCCATTTTTTAATTCCTCCTAATATTTTATTTACGCTATTATATAAAAGCAATTCTCATACCAAGATTAGATTTGTACACAGAAAAATATTTTTTTAACGAATACATTGAAAAAGCTTCACTTACTGAAACGTTTTCACAATTATAATAGAACTTTATTTTAAATTAAATTCACGCTGTAAATATATATTTACATTTTCTATATTTATCGTAAACTTTTCTTTACAGCAGTAAATGTTTATTTACGCTTTTTTTACAATTAATACTATCTATCTGCTTTTTTATTCATATATTTATATATTTAGACACTATGATTTTATTTCCTTAATATTGTACTTTTTAACCTTATTCATTACAGCAGTATGTGATATACCGAGTATTTTCGCACTTTCTCTATAACTTTTTTCGCTATTATATACCTTATTAATTATTTCTTTTTCATAATCCTCCATTTCTTCTTTTAATGATTTCGGCTCTATCTTCTCTTTTTCAACAAAATTGTATACAATATCCTCATTTTTGCAAATCGAACCGCTAACAATATCCTTAGAAGTTAAAATATCACCATTACATAAATTCATAGACCTCTCAACTAAGTTTTGAAGTTCCCTTACATTACCTGGCCAATCATAACACATTAGCTCATCTATAAATTCTTTTTTAAATCCTTTTATATCTTTTTTTAACTTTTTATTAAGTTTATCTATAAAGAATTGAACTAATATAGGTATATCTTCTAATCTCTCTTTTAAACTAGGTATCTTTATTGGGATTACATTTAATCTATAATATAAATCCTCTCTGAACTCTCCATCTTTTATCATCTGTTCAAGATTTTTATGAGTAGCCGCTATTACTCTAACATCAATTTTTTCTTCCTTGCTACTTCCGATTTTTCTTATCTTACCTTCTTGGAGAACTCTGAGTAGTTTCGCTTGTATAAACATTGATAATTCTCCAATTTCATCTAAAAATATCGTTCCACAATTAGCTTCTTTAAATAGACCTTCTTTACCATTTTGCATAGCTCCTGTAAAACTCCCTTTTTCATAACCGAATAACTCACTTTCCAACAGATTTTCTGGTAGAGCTGCACAGTTAATAGCTACAAATCTTTTATCATTTCTATCACTCAAATCGTGTATTGCATTTGCGAATAGCTCTTTACCAGTACCGCTATCTCCTCTTAACAAGACTGTTGAGTCACTATTAGCTATTGCCGCTGTTACTTTTTTTACATTTTCTATACTTTTACTATCACCTATAATATTTTTAAAAGGTCCATCATTGTTAGTATTTATTATTTTCACAAGTTGTCTAGCTTTATTAACATCTTTTATAGAAATGACTGCGCCTACTGATTCATCATAATCGTTAGTTATTCTTCTGCCTGTAGTTATATAACTACTTGTAGTATTATTATGTTGTAAACTAGCTTTTATATTATCGTACTCAATACCTTCGTTTACTAGATTTACAATTGCATCGTTTTTACCTACAATATCTCTAATATCTATTCCGATTACATCTTCTTTCTTATAGTTAAATAGTTCTTGGCAGTAATTATTAAAAATATTAATTCTAAAATCTTTATCTATTGATATAATTCCTTCATCCACAGAGTTAATAACAGCAAGAAGTTGTTGTTCATTTTTTTCATACGATAACAACTGTATTTCATTTACCGATATTACATCATCTATATTGCAAATAGCTTCTTTTAATATTTCTTTAGTTTTGGCATCAATATCGTCTATTTTTACACAAACCTTTTTCGGAAAAACTTCCATAGATACTAAGTCTATTTTTTTGTTATAAAGCTTGTACAATATTTCAGTTGTAATGCCTAATCGATCTTCTGTATTTATTTCGAGTCTAATCATACAATCTTCTCCTCCATTATTAAAAGTCGTTGCCCTTTACAGTATTCATTATATTGTATTGAAAATATTAAATCTAGCTTATGACCTTCGTATATTAAATTCCTATAGTGAGTAATTTATTTAAGAGAATTACCTATACAAAAAAGTACTCCTTCTTCCATTCAAGATAGGAGTACTTTATAACCATATTATCTATATATTATTAAGCTGTAGGTTTCTTCTTTTTACCTTTAGAACTTATTCCACCATTTATCTTAATATAATCATTATGTACAGTCTTAACAGTTCCAGTAAGAGCAAGCAATGCAATTAAGTTGGGAATAACCATAAGTCCATTAAACATATCTGACATTGTCCATACAATAGAGACTTCTCCCAGTGTTCCAAGTAATACACAAACACAAACTAATACTGCATATACCTTAACAGACTTTGCTCCAAATAGATATTTTATATTTGCCTCTCCAAAGAAATACCACCCAATTATAGTAGAAAAAGCAAAGAAGAACATACAAATAGCTATAAAAATATCTCCAAACTTACCAAATACTGATGAAAATCCTGCTTGAGTAAGTGCAGTACCTATAAGAGAAGCATCTGGAGTCACAGAACGAGTTGTAATAATAACTAAAGCTGTTAAATTTAATATAACAAAAGTATCAATAAATACCCCCATCATTGCAACAAATCCTTGTTCTGATGGATAATCAACCTTCGCCACAGCATGAGCATGAGGTGTAGAACCCATACCAGCTTCATTTGAGAATAATCCACGTGCAACACCTTTACTCATAGCCTTTTGAATAGTAGCCCCGACAACTCCACCTGCAATCGACTGAGGTGCAAATGCTCCTACAAATATTTCTTGGAATGCCAAAGGTATATTCTTATAGTTTGCAAAAATAACAATTGAAGCTCCTATAATATAAAATAATGCCATAATAGGTACGATTGTTTCTGTAACTTTAGCTATTCTTCCAATACCACCTGAAAACACTATAAATGATAAGACTGCTAATACAACACCGACTAAAAGCGGATTAAAACCAAAAGCGATATCAAACGCAGCCGCGATAGAATTTGATTGTACTGCATTCCCCATAAATCCTAAAGCAAGTATAATAAACACTGCAAAAAAACCTGCTAATATTTTACCGAATTTCCCTTTAAATGCTCCCTGTATGTAATAAACAGGGCCTCCTGTTACTGTGTTATCGTCACCGATTTGCTTATATTTTTGTGCCATTGTAGCTTCTGCATAGATTGTCGCCATACCGAAAAATGCACTTATCCACATCCAAAATATTGCTCCAGGTCCACCGACTGCAATAGCCGTAGCTGCACCAGCCAAGTTCCCAGTTCCTACTTGAGCCGCCACTGCCGTAGCTAATGATTGAAATTGTGACATCCCCTCTGCGTCAGCTTTTTCACTCTTTTTGAATAAACCACCAAAAGTTCTTCTAAATCCTTCTCCAAAACCTCTAATTTGAATAAATTTTAATTGAAATGTATACCAGACACCTGTTCCAACAAGTAAAAATAGTAGGATATTTTTATCCCATAAGATACCATTTACTGCATTTACAATTTTCGATAGTACTTCCATTACAAACGCCTCCTTGTTATTGAATTTAGTTTCTCTGAGTTTTGATTTAAGTACTCAGCAAGACTTAATTTTATATCAAAGAATTTTCAACTTTATATAGAAAACTCTGCGACATTTGAAAACTAATATTCTATAACTTAATGGACTACTTTGATGAGTTTACTTATGAAGCTAAGCCTAAGTTACCTTCACTAAGATTTGACCTTGTGATATTTTTAGAAATGATATTGTTAAAAATCGTTAAATATTTTACATATTATTAACATTGTATACACTTTTATCTATATATTCAATACAAATATAGATAATGTCTATATTAAAAATATTCAGAAAAAAGTGCCTTTCCTTCATAACTATTAGTTGTACCTGTTCTTCGCAAACTTATCTCAAAAAATGTTTTTATCGATAAGATATATCAATTAAGCTCCTACTAATATATTTGCTTTTCTCGGTATTGATAATTAATATTTATTTATTGTTTTTCGATATTTTCTTATTGTTTTTTGTCAAAAAACATGTTAATATATGTTTAGTGAAGAAATTGAGGTTACAATATTAGAAATAGAAGTATTAAACAAAGAAATGTTAAGCAAAGAATATAAAATATTTATATCTACAGGGAAGGTTGAGGTAACATTATGAAAAAAGACTTAAGTTTAAAAATATTAGATAAAATTGTTTTGGTAGGAATTATTTTAACTATACTTGTGCTTTTGGCAACACCGTTGATACTAACTGCTTATTTTAAATCTGGTTTGGGAATAGTTGGAAGTAATATGCCAATGAATATATCAATAGGAATATATATTTGTGCTGCTCCTTATCTTATAGCATTATTTAATTTAAAGCGTTTATGCAAGATAATAGCATCGGAACAAATATTTTCAAGAGAAATACCTAGATATTTGAAACTAATATCATTTTGGTCCTTTAGTGAAATTTTAATATTTAACATTATTCAAATATCATTATATTACATTTTTAATATATACTTATATGGACTAACTATCATGTCATCGATTGTAGTTTCATTTGTATCTTTAGCAATAGGATTTTTATGTTTTGTTTTAGCTAAATTCTATGAAACAGCAATAGAAATAAAAGAAGAAAATGACCATACTATATAAAGATAAAAGCCAGTTTCTACATTATTTGAAGAAATTGGCTTTTTATTTAGAATAATTCAGAACCTGATTTTATAGGTATTCTTAAGTCATTAATTAACATTCATTAATCATTATTTAATATTCATTTGCGATTTATAATCTTCTAGTGACATATCCCCTCTAACAAATTTATTTTCTAGTAACGTACTCTTTTCAATTTTTGTTAAAGCCCTTTCACTCTCGATATTAATTGCATCTTCTTCACCTTCCAAAGGTTCTAAGACATGATGAAGTTTATCATAGGCATCAAAATATCGAACGCCAAATATTCTTTGTGAAACTGCATTTAAATGTATACCATCTGGATTAGGTGTTAAACCAGATGCTGCTACAAAATAACAATTCTCCTGCGTGTTAGCTAATTTTTTAAGTTCCTGATCGACTTCAATATGTTCAGTAAAATACTCACCGAGCCAACCACTTCTTAAATAATCTCCCATTCCACCTATAATAATAGGTATATCGGGCGCATTAAGTTCGCGGCGAAATGCCTCGACAATTTTTACAAACTTCTCATGATAAAGTTTGTAATTTCCTGAAGAACATTCATTTTCGCCCTGATGCCAGAGTATTGCTTCCAACTTACTGCTTTTTTGAGCTAGTTTTGCTTGAAATATAGCATGTTCAAATATCGGTCCATCCACTGCCCAGTCATCTAGGCTTGAAGCACCTTCAGCACAAGGTATTAACCCGATATCCTCATTTTCATTTTTTCTACACCACGCTGCTGCAAAAGAAGCAGAAGGCCCGATGCCCGAATATGCACGATCGTAGTTTATTGGCTCCGTCATGATTTGCCATCTCCCATTGCGTATTACTTTTATACGTTCATTGTAAATCACCGGTACATCTTTTAAAAATCCACGGCCGGCCATATTCGATTGACCAACCAGTAAGAAAGAATGTATCATAATTTTTTACCTCCTTATATTAGTGAAATAAGATCCACAAAATATATTTTGATGTATGGATCGTTACCTAATATTCCATTTAAACTCATATATTATTTGTAGCCACCCTTGAAAGTAGTAATTACTGCTGAAGTACATTTCTTATTATATATATTAGAATACTATTGTAATAGCCTTGAAAATAGTTATAATTGTTTTTTCCTATAAAAAAATACTCTACCAAAATGGTAAAGTACCTCTCTCATCTTTTTACTATTTTTCTTACTGAATCATATGATAAACAATACTTTTTGGCAATTTCCGTTATCGAAACGCCACTTTCGTATAGATAGATTATCTCACTATTGCGTTTGTTATAATAATCTCTTGAACCACTATTTTCTCCCCATTTTTGCTTTTTACCAGCTACGGGAATGTACAGTAGCTCACCATTTACATAATTCAAAATCTCGTTTAATAGCTCTTCTGGAAGCACGTCTGCCGCGTTAGTATACTTCATAATTTCTACCCCTTTACTTATTAAATAGTTAAATAAAGTGCAGAATCAGCAGATGATGCAACTTACAAACCCATACAGATTGTTGCACCTCTACTATTCTGCATGGGAATGTACACTTTTTAAGTTATTTTGATTTTTAATCTTTTTAAACATACCTATCACCTCGCTCGCTTACAATTATACAGACGAGTATAACACATGAGATAGATATGTCAATATTTTAGTATTTACACCGATATAGACCTTAAAATTTATATAGATTTAAATTAATTTAACCTAAAATTTATTTGAACTTAAACGATTTATGTGCTTTAGCAAATATTAGAGATTTATGAATATAAAACAAGCTATAAGCTAATATTAGTTTATAATTGAGATAAGGTTGTAATCTGGAAAACAAATTATTTCTCTGTTATAATTAATTAAAATACATTTTTTATGGAGACGTGCAGATGAGCAAAGCAAAAATACACAAGATCTTTGAAAATGAAGAAGCAAAGAGATTATTTAAGCAAGCTTTAAAGGATAGCAATGGTTTTTCAGCGTTTGATTTAAATAGTCTATATATAACTGAAGAAATGGTTAAAAAATGGTATGACAATTTTAATTCAAATAATGACGGAAATAATTAGTCTAGGTTTAGACTAAAAACTATTCATAGTTTTGCCATTTTGATTGACTTTTTTAATTTTAAAATAATAAAATGCTACAAACTGGTATTTTATATTAAATTAACATGGTCTCATTATAAAAAAAGAGATTAAGCATATATCGCTTAATCTCTTTCTTTATCTAAATTTATATAACTTTAATCATTTTATTTAATATTAATCATTTTCCTCTAACCATTTATTTAGAACTTCTACATACTTATCAAATTCTTCAACAAACGGCATATGTCTTGAGTACTCAAATAACTCCCATTTGCTGTTAGGAATTCTATCATACATAGTTTTTGCAATATATGGTGAGCTTAAATCTATCGCTCCACTAGTTATCAAACAAGGTTCCTTTATTTCATGTAATCTGTCTGTAAACTCATATCCAGCAAGAGTACCAGTTGGAGAAAATTCATTTTGTCCCCATCCTACAACATAAGCTTCAGAACCAGCTTTTTTAGGTCTTCTTAAGCACTCTGGAGAATCTTCAGTTACCTCGCCTGCACAGTACATTAGCATAAACTTGTCCAATGCTTCAGCATATTCTTTACTAGAATAATCTCCTGTTTTCTCTGCCTCAAGCAAAGGTTTTCTATAAACTTCATCCATATATGATATTCTTCTCTTTTGCTCTTTTTCCCAAAGCTTTGCAGAAGAAAGAGTAGATGAAAGGATATAAGACTTAATTCCCTTTGGTTTATGCTCAAGAGCATACCAAATAGCCTGCATTCCTCCCCAAGATTGACCTAATAGGTGAATCTCTTCAAGTCCTAGATGTTTTCTTAATTCAATAAGTTCTTCTATCCAAGTTTCAGCATTAAATAACTCAGGATGACCTTCCACAAATGAATTACCACAACCAATTTGGTCGTACATTATTACTTGTCTACCACTTTCAGCAATCTTGTCCAATACCTCAAAATAGTTATGTGTAGAACCTGGACCTCCGTGAAGTAGTACTAGTGGCTTCTTCCCTTCAGTAGCTTCACCTACTACACGGTAATAAGTTTTGAAACCTTTAAAAGGCATATATCCTTCAGTGATTTTCATATTTACTCCTCCAATTTATTATTAGGAACGATAATTAGTTCCCTAATAAGACTGTTTTAAAATTTATCAGTCATATTTAATATGTATTTAAATTTCTATATTTACTTTCATAAATAGTATAACATATAAGTAAATAATCTCCATAGATAGCAAATATAAAATTTAATTAATATATAAATTAATATGTAATTTATATCTATAGGTTTACATAATATGGATGCTTCTAATTTCGATTTTCAAAGATATACAGGCTTAATATAAATAAAGTTAAAAAATTAAATCATATCGTTTAATATCTTAATACACTCCTTTTCAATACATAATATACTAATACTAATAACCTTTCTTTCAAAAATAATATCTCAGAAAGGATATAAGGCCAAAAAGCAACTAAATCATTTTAAATAACCTAGTTGCTTTATTAGAAAATAAACATTTAATTTAATTTTTATATCGATTATGCCTTTACCAATATATTAAATAATTTAACATCGGTTAAAGCTTCTACACCATAATTTATATCAGCTTCCATCGCAACAACATCACCTCGATTTAACACAACTTCATCGCTTTCATTGTACAAAATTTTAGCAATGCCTTCTATCATTACAAATAATGTTTCCATTTCATAATACTCTTTATCTATACTTTCCCCACAAGCATAAGAAAAAAATCTTATCTCTGTATTATCATTATCTATTAATGCCTTACTCGCTATAGTATTTCCTGTATGACTTATCATATCAGTCATAGCAATAGCCTCAAATGGTTTTATATTTCTTAAATATCTCATAATCTAATCCTCTTTTACTACTACTAAAAGCATTTTCATATCTTCTTTTGCAGTTACTTGATGTTGTATATTAGCTGGCATTACTACTAATTGACCTTTTGTAGCTTCCATTGTTTCTTCCCCTATTTTTACAGTCGCAACACCTTGGTGTATATATATTAAAGCGTCTCCCTTAGCTGCATGAGGTCCAACACCTTCACCTTTTCCAAATGCTAGAGCTGTTACTCCTACACCTTTCTTCTGAGCCATAGTTACTGTTTCTATTTGACCTTCTTTACAACTTACTAAACTATCGAAATCAACTGCTTTTGATTTTTCTATGTTTCTTATTAATTCTTCCATTTTATTTTCTCCTTATCTAAATTGTATTTATAATAATTTTATATAAATAAATAATTTTAATTAATCTGATAATTTTACTATCACTATCCAATAATTTTTAACTAATCAATCTACTTAACCCAATTTATTATTTCCTTTCTATGTCCTATAAATTCATCAGAATTTATATCTCTACTGCCAATGCTGTCTTTTTCAAGATTTTGACTCTTAGTAATGACGTAATTTTGGATTTGGATAGGTTAAATTCAATTCTTATGGATTAAAGTTTTGCTTAAATTTGTTAAGGATATATTTAATTAATTATCTAAAATATATTTTAACTTATCTTTCAATAATTCCTTAATAATAAGGTACAAAAAAAGGCCCTATTATAGATTGCACACTTTTTTGCACTATATAGGGTCCATTTCTTTTTACTATTCACTTTTCTTCTTAAATTGATTTATGCTCTTAGGCATTTTAGGTTGGTGAGAAATTGTCGATGATGTTGAATTGGCTGATAATTTCAGTGTATTTATTGCTATAGCACCTACCTTTTCTAAAACTACAGAACTTAAATTTTTTTTCATAACTTTGTCACTCCTCTCTTTATTATACCTAATACTAACATTATAAAAATACAAACAATAACAGATGATGCATACATTGAATACTCATATGTGATTGTATAATTAATGCCCAAAATTATTAACAATAAAAGAAAACTACATATGTACATAACTATTTTTTTATATTTCTTTTTTTCTTTTTCACTTAATGGATTGTGTCGATGTTCCTGTGGAGCTAAAAAGCTTATTCCTATATAACTTATTAATGTTATTACAATCATAATAATATTAGCATTAAAAGATACTAGCATATCAACCATATATATATTAGTTATATATAATATCATAAAAGCTAATAAACATCTACGATAATTTTCAGCATGAAATCCACCGGAAAATTGTCGTATAGGACAATAAAATGCTAAAAATATTACTGTTTCTATAAATCTACCGAACATATACCCTATAGCTAAAATCACTGACATCTGAATTAAAAATGCAACTATAGTCTCAAAAGCATACTGATAAAGTTCATAGTCCTCAGAGTCAATTGTTTCTTTTTTTATTAAATATGTTGTTATTTTATTAGCGCTAGACTTAACCATAATACTTCCTCCAGATCTTTCGTTACTTCTACGTTATTTATGTACTTTTGTTTGGCTGTGATATTCTTTGAGTCAATGGAATTAGAATAGTCATAATTAAATTATCATCTGATATTTGAACAACACCATTGTATTTTTCTATTGTCCTATTTATACTATTAACACCTATCTCATGAGAAAAAGTCTCCTGTTCATCTATATCAATATCTTTAACTATTTTTAAGTATCCCGCTGAATTTGTACATTTTATTACAAAAAAGTTATTAATAATTTTTCCAGATATCGTAATTTTTTTTAGATTTTTTTTACTTTTTTGTTCAGTATCAATTGCACGATCTAACATATTAGAAAATAAATTACATATATCTATTACCTCTAGGAAATAGCATTGAGAGAAATCTATATTTACACATAACTCTATATCATTTTCATCGCATATAATTTTTTTTTCCGTTAGAATTAGATCTAAAACATTGTTTTGTGTATCAAATAATGTTTCTAAACCAAACTGTGCTTTTTCTAAGCTTAGATAGTGTCTATATTGATTATACATTTTATCCTTGAACAACTTATTTTCATATCTTAATTCACTTGCTTTTACAATCTTTGATACTATTAAAACAAATAAGATATTTGAAAATAATAGAAACAAAGATACAACCAATATCGCCATTCCTATATTAGTTGTGACAATTATTGATTTATCAAATAAAAAGAATACCATTGCTACTAGACTCATTACATTGGCTAAAATTGGAATAAATACTAATAAATATTCTTTTTTATTAATTTTCAAGGTACATTTTATACTTTTTATTATAGGTATTACTAATAATAAAATTGACTTAGTTATAATTACCAATTCCAATCTATATAAATTATCAGCTAATAATAAATTAATATTATCTAATGAATGTAATAAAACTAAGATACTGCAAACAACTAAATCATTGACTGTCAGTATAGTCCAAAACATTGTACTTATTAATATACCTTGGAATATACTTGTGTCATAATTAAATTTATATAGTATAAAAGATAAAATAATACACATAAAGATTTTTAAGTTCACCATATAATTATTAAGTGTCATAAAAACCACTATTGAAACAAACGCTATTAAACATAAATATACGATTTTTTTACTTCTTCTAACAGTACTAATATTATTAAAGATAAAATTTAACACAGCCCATTCCATAAATGTAGTTAAAACCGTTAATATAGACCAATAAGTACTTGTTTCTAACATAGTTCCCCCTCCCCTAGTTTTAGATAAAATTATTTCTAAAAGCTCGTCTGACTAAATTCTATCATATAGTAATATTAATTTACAACTTATCACTAGAGAAAGCAATTGATCTTTTTCGACTATTTATTTGAATACTTTATAAAAGGATAGTAAACATTGTGCATAATATTTAAAATGCCTTTTTTTAATTACAAGATAATATACACTTTTATATTATTCGATATATAGTGACTTATAACTCAACAAGATTATAGCTTTTTTAGACAATTAAATAAATTATAATAAAATAATAATTAAGCTAGCATCATACAATTCTATCTATTTTTGTTTTAATATATCTACTAAATATTCCCCATTTCATAATTTATTTAATTGATAATTATTTCATTTCTTTGTTGCTATTCCTATTTCTCCTACAAATTTCATTATGTCTATTTGATGAACAATTCCAATACCTCTTTCTTCATCACCCAAGATTATTAACTTGTCGCCAACATTGACATTAAATACCTCTCTTGCTTTTTGGGGGATAGCTATTTGACCTTGATCTTCAACTGATACAATTCCAAAAAAGTGTTTTCCTTTAGGCGGTATCACAATTCCTGATTCCTCCTCTGAATGGTTAACATATAAATCTGCTAGTGCAATGCAACTATTTATATCAGGTACAGATTCACCGTTTTCCCATTTCGCAACAGATTGTCTTGAGACATTAATACTTTCAGCTACATATTTTTGTTGTATTGCCTATTTTTTCTTAGTCTTTTTTAATTAATATTAAGCATCTTTATATTTCCTCTCATGTATATTTTATTTAACTTAATTTTTTATGTCTATCAACCAAAGTTAACATTGAAGTATATATTTATAGAAATAAAACACATTGACAAAGCTGTCAATGTGTTTTTATAAATTATATGAAATAAGTATGCCAAATTTTAATGCTGTTTTTCTAGATTTTGTTATGGAATACAATATCCAATTAGAACAAATACGTAAATCTCTTTTCTACATAGTGATTCGCAGAAGTCTAGTGCTCATTGCAATAAGCTTACAATACAAAATATATATTTGCTATTTAAAATTTTTTGTTCCCAACTTTTTTCTTCTATTACTTCATCAACATACTTTAAAGATTCTAATATAATTTTTCTTTCTTGATAACTATATATTGATTTTTTGCCTTTTATGATATTAAACTCATCACTAGATAAACCTACAATTAGGTAATCTCCCAAACTTTTCGCTCTTCTTAACAAATTTATATGTCCTATATGGAGTAAATTGAAAGTTCCATATGTTATAACTTTTTTCATCTACACAGCCTTCCTATAACTAATCCATTCATATCATTGATATATCCTCAACTATATCTATATAATTAAAATAAATTCTCTATAAATTCCCATGTTCTATCAGAAGAATTAAAATCTACGTATTTATGGAATTTTTCTTTTAAACTTATCCTTTCTTCTAAGTAGTATTGATTATACTGCTCAAATTTCATAATCTCATTTTTTAAATCATATACACTCTTAATTTTAGGGCCTGGTGTAACTTCATTGTATTCAAATAGTAACCCCCTATTGTTAGAGTACTCTTCTATATCATTGTTAGTAAATATTAAAGGAATATTTAATAACAATAAGTCAATATAAACAGATGAATAATCTGTAATTAAATAATCTGAACACCCTAAAATTTCATATAAATCAATATTGTTATTTTCTAAATCTTCACTTAATATCAACTTTATACTTTTACTTTCTTTTACCATACTAGAAATGTATTTTTCTTCATGCGGATGTAATTTCAATATAAATACCATATTATTTTTTAATAACCATTCTTCAAATTCTATTAAGTGTTCTTTATTGAAAAGTTCATCTTTCATAAATATATTTATCCCATCATTTATAGAATCGTTTTCTCGTATCCTAAATGTAGGCATATAGAATATAACTTTTTTATTACTTGTATTAATCCCAAGTATCTTGTTTAGATTGTTTATTCCATTTTCTTTGTCTAATAAATCATTTCTCGGTGCTCCTGTTATTATGTATTTGTACTCTTCTACTTTTATACACCTATTCATATTAATATTAAAATTCTCCGAATAAGATGTAATATAGTTTATATCTGCAAATCTTTTTTCCATACTTTCAATGTCTTTCTCATTTTTATCTAAATAACCCATACTCTTAATAGGGAATCCATGCCATAAATCTATAATAATCTGATTTCCATTGTAAACCTCTTTAGGAATAGCGACATTAGCTTCAGTTGTAATTATTATATCAGCTTCCATAACCATTCTCACATAGTTATAATCTATAGTTTGCTTTATTATTTTAACATCAAATTTTTCTTTTATATGTTGAGGAATTTTTTTATATAAAGCATAAGTATTAGACCCTGAGTAATCTTTGTGAATCAGTAATATTACTTTTTTAAAATTATATACATTATCATTTTTATTAAATTTTTCTAACTCTGCTAATTCTCCTAATCTAAACAAATGCAATGCCGGATATCTTGTATTTACATGTAAATCTAAACCTAACGAATTTGCTCTTACACAAAAATGCCTGTCTTCTCCTACTAATGATATATTATCAATCTTTGTAAAATTTACTCCCTTTAATAATGCTTTTTGAGATATAAGGGTACAAGCACCTAATCCTCCAACTTTATACAAACCTTTCCTCTTCATTTGGTTTATATAATCCAACTCCATTTTAGCTGATACTATTATGTTATTATTGCGGTTATCGTTTTTAATAAATGAATAATTATCTTCAAGCCAAACTTGTGGTTCTAATCTTGTATTCAAATTCCATTTTGTCCAAAATATATTTGATACTATATCAACATTACTGTTAATCAACTCTTGCAATGTTTCTCTATGCAGAATCAAATCAGAATCTATAAAAAATATATAATCAAATTCTCTGTCTATAGCATAAGTTATCAATCTATTCTTAAATTCCGCAACTTTATCCATTAGATCTGCATTCCAATAATGAGTATTCTCATCTTTAACATAAGTATTATTACTTTTAACTTTAATCACTTTTGTTTTCAGGGGAATAAATGAGTTTAATATGTAGCTTGATTCTTCATCCACATTATCATCTATAAAAATATATTCTTCAACAATATTATCATAATTTAATTCTTTTAAAGACTTTAAAAATTCTTTTAATATTTTGTAGTCTTGCCTTACAGGACTTGCAATTAATACTTTTATACTTTCTTCACTTTTTAATATCGTCGATTTTCGGTAGTAAAATTCAGCTGCTTTATTTCTGCCTAAAGCTTCAAGAATTATTGCCTTAATATTTATTAATTGTAAGTTTTCATGTGAATTTTCAATACCTTCGTTTGCCTCCTTTAAAGCTTCTTCATATTTTCCTTCAAAAAATGATATTAATGCTTTATACCTCTTTACTTCTTCATACTCAATAAATTTCTCATTTTTTAATATTATTTTTTTTGCTTCAACTAATTCATTTTTTTCAATTAATATTTCAATTTCTTCATAAAGTTTATTTGTCATATTCTCTCTCCTTTAATGCTTCAACACTATGTCTACTTAATAATTATTAAAAATAATATTTACCTTTTGTAATTAAAATGACAAAATCTACATATTTCATCAGTTTTAATAGGATCACTCTTCTTTTTGAAGGTGTAACTTAATTATATAGCATATATTTACATATAAACTATAATTTGATAAAATATAAATTCACTTTTACGCAATATTTTAAAATAAAAATCCTTCACCTTAATTCCTCAATTACTGAGTAAATAGAAAAAGATATTGACTATTTAGCCAATATCTCTTCGTGGATTTCAATGGTGAATACGATTATAGCAATCATATCCACCATTTTTTTATTATTATTTGTTCCTTTTATATAATCTATTAACATTTATTTGTTATTTAATTATATAGTAGATATCATGAAATAAGGTAATGGACTAGAATATCCTAGCATATCTCATAATACTGCATCTATTTTTAATTTAATTTTTTATATTTCTTTTGAATGTATAATATGTACCTACAAAGTAACATAGATAAATACATATCACCAAAATCAATGCCACCACTACATTAAATACAAAAGATGAATCTCCTATATAAGAAGTAATTACTTGTGAATTTAAGACATAGTAGTTATATATAAATATAACAAATCCTGCTATTGCAATAATTATCGGAATAATAAAGTATAAAGATACTTGTTTTAAGATAATTTTATTTATATCTTTGTCTTCTACTCCCAACTTCTTAAGAACATTAAATCTTTCTTTATGCTCTATAGAATCTTCAAGTTGCCCAAGTCCAAGAACAGTTTGGTGGTATTTCTATTACTTCACTCATTAGATACTTTTTATCTATGTTATCAATATACTTTGTTAGTCTTTCAAAATATATTTTTCTTTTTTTGTATTCATAGATAATAAATATTGTTAAAACTATTATCCACCCTATTGCCACTGTTTTTATAACTTCAAAAGTATTACCCACACTAAAAAGAAAGATACTAAGGTTATTAAAGCTATAATATTTAAAAATATCTCTCCTACTTTGCTATTTAGATATTCTTTTAGACTCATATTATATACCATTGTCCTCTTTTGGTTTTTATAAAATCAAATCACTTACACCGATTTCTTCTATCTTATTTCTTATTCTTGTTATATTCACAGTAAGAGTGTTGTCATTTACAAATAATGAGCTATCCCATAGGTACTCCATGATATCAACTCTTGCTCTTGATACTATTTTCCCTTTATTCATTAGTAGATAATATAATATCTTTAATTCATTTTTTGTAAGTTCACAAACATTTCTATCATGTTCTATAGTACTTGATAATATATTAAGTTTCACACCATTGTACTCAACTATATCCATGTTTTGATCATTAGGATAAGCTCTTCTTAATATAGAATTTATTCTTGCTAAAAGTATATGAGTGTTGTATGGCTTTGTTATGAAGTCATCTCCTCCTAAAGTTATTCCCATAAGTTCATCTATGTTCGTGTTTCTACTTGTTATAAATATTATCGGAACTTGTGAGAAACTTCTTATTTCTGTACATATTTTAAATCCATCATCTGTATGTAAGTTTATATCTAGTAAAATTAAATTTGGATTCTCTTGTTTTACGAGGTAAGCTATATTATTAAATTCCTTTGGTTTTATGATCGAATATCCATTAGCACTTAAAAGATTTCCAATTTCATTTTGTAGTTGTTCGTTATCATCAGCTATCATATATAGTAAACATATTTTTAATTTCCCATCTACAATTTATTTTTTAATATATAGATAATACTATAATAGTAGTACTTTTTCTTCAATATACTATTTATTCATAATAATATTTCTTACAACTAAAAAAAGTATTGATATTTTTATCAATACTTTCTTCGTGGATAAATGTTAATATTAAGTTATTTTAGATATATCATATACTAATCATTAGGTAAATCATAGTTTATTTTCCTATTTAATAAATTATTTCGACATTCTTTTGTTCTTTTAATTTTAATTTGGTTAAAAACATTATTGAAATTATTGTTGTTATAATCTCAGCAAATGTAAATGATAGCCATACACCATTCATTCCCAAAAAGGCTGAAAGAATGAATAAATTAGGTATAATAGCTATGCACCCACGCATAATAGAAACAACAAAAGCACTCTTCATTTTTGCGGTTGCACTTAAAAAAGCTGCTATAATAATATTAAATCCAGCAAAGAAAAATCCGGTAAAGTATAGTCTTAATCCATTTGTAGCAATATGAATTAAACTCGCATTGTTTTCGCTGTTAAAAGCAGCAATAATATTATCCGATAAAAGGAAAGTCAATATATATATAACAGTTGCAAAACCTAAAGATAAAGTAATAGCATATTTTAATACTCGCTTCATCAATATACTATCATTTATTCCATAGCCCTCGCTTAGCAGTGGCTGTATTCCTTGTGCAATTCCTGTAAATATTGAAATTACCACAAGTGCAACATTTGCAACTATTCCATATGCCGCCACTCCAATAATTCCTGTTAGATCCAATATTACAAGATTAAATAGAATAAGAACAAATCCTGATGAAATTTCCGTAATAAATGCCGACAAACCAAGTCCTAAAATATTTTTTATGTTTTTTATATTTACCTTACATTTTATAAATTTAAAATTATTTTTTTGTTTTATAAAATGTGAAGATAAAATACAAAGACTTATAATCGGTGCAAGTCCTGTAGCAAAAGCCGCTCCAAACATTCCCATTGAAAGAGGAAAAATAAAGATGTAGTCAAGAATAATATTTGAAAAACTTCCTGTAAGCATGCCTGCCATAGACAATCTTGGATTTCCATCATTTCGTATAAATGCAATCATTACATTGTTTAGGATAAAAAATGGTGAAAAGCAAAGTATTGTTGATAAGTAAATACTCGCCAACGTTAATGTAGTACCATCTGCTCTAAGTAGCTTTGCGATTGGTGTTGATAAAAATAATCCTACAATAAGCAAAATAATTCCTACAACCATTCCTATAATCACAGTGTTAGAAAAAATTGAATTAGCCTTTTCATCTTCATTTTGAGACTTTAAAATACTATATTTTGTTGCACCTCCAATACCAATCATCAAGCCTGCACCATTGATGATACAATAAATTGGAATAGAAAAGTTCAATGCAGCGAGTCCATTTGAGCCAAGAGCTTTGGAAACAAAAAAAGTATCTGCAAGAATATAACAGGACAGTCCTATCATTCCTATAACATTTAGGCTCACATATTTAAAAAAATTTTTTAGTACGTAGTATTTATTCATACAAAACCTCCCATAAAAAAATGCCCAACAACATTCCTTCTAAGACCTAATGGAATGTGTTTGAGCACTTTGAGTTGTTTTGCTCGGTAGCAAAACAAAAGTATTTATTTACTTATTTAAATAATAGCATCTATCTGCTAGTTTTTCAATATATAAAATATTTTAGAATTTTTAATTTACAATTGTATAAAATTTTTTTAAAATCATCTTCTACTATTTTTTCTTTTTTAATATTTTGTATAATTATATTTGCTTAGAATAAAAATTTATGTCGTTCATAAGATGCAATAGTTTCATCCCATATAGTAGTTTGTTCTGTACTTCAACAAAACCATGTATTCTAAGCCTCTCTGTTACACTCTCTGTAAGTTTATAAAACACAATCTTAGCCTCTTCATCTATAATACAATACCATAGTATTAAATTATAATACCAATAAATTTCTAAAAAGAAAAGACCTAGAAAAAATCTAAGTCTTTCTTCCACTATATATAATCAAAGGAGGAAAACAGGCAGCAAGATGTAGGAGCCGAACCTACTTTACTATTATTTGCATATTGAGTGAGGCACCACCCTCATCCCATTAACTATATATTCTCGTTAAATATAAAAATCCCTGCTTTCGTAAGTGAATTTACTAGATTTACCTACAATAACCGTTATTAATTATGAATTTTTATCTTATTAAGATCTTATTAAGATGCTATTTTAACACTTTGCTGGTTAGACAAGTCCCTTTAACTAAATCTATCCAGTAATTATATAGTTGTTATGTATAATTTTTCTACAATACAATTATCTATGTATTTCTTAATAAATCAGGCAATTAAAATGCAATTTATTTTATAAATCTAAAATGTCACTATTATTTATATGTTTTAAATGTGTAACAGTATTTTCATAATTATAACCATCATATACTTTTATAACCTCTTCTTTCTCAATACTAAATTTATCATTGTCTCCAGAAATAATTGTAGCTACATTATCTTTATACTCAGACTTATTGAGATTTATATCTATACCAATATCATTTATATTACCGTATAAATAAAACACAGGTTTATTATCTTTTATAAATACCATTTGTGCCATGTCTGTGCCTTCAGTTTCAGTTATATTTCTCCATTCATAACCAACTTTTTTATAGATGATTTCTCTTGGTGTTTCTGGAGCAAATACAAATGCCTTATCCCATTCAAATGGTGTTATTTCTGACAAACTGGCCTCTTTAACTTTATCATCAATTTCAAATAAAGCCATCGACAATGATCCAAAGTATTCATCATATTTTTGTAAGTCACTTAAATCAAATTCTGTTAAATCGCTGGTTTTTTTAATTACATTCCAATTATTGTTTTTCTTTTCTAGTTGAAAATTTATTTTTGATATACATTCTCCATGCTTACCTGGTTGTGTAACTATTACATTTTCGCCAGACTTATTTTTATAATTATGTTGAGTAATTTGCTTATGTGTATGGCCTGCAACTATAGCATCTATTCCTTCTACCTCATATGCTAAATCTTGTATTCTATTACCTGGATTTCTTGGTTTCTTAGGTTTTTCACCTGAATGAACAACTGCTACTATAATATCAGCCTTATCTTCTTTCATTTTACCAACCCATTTATTAGCATCTTTTACTAAATCATTCATATATAATTTTCCTTCATACTCTGGCTGGTCTTTTAATTCTCTAGATTTTGATTCAACAAGTTTTCCATCCTGGGTACCATCATCTATTCTAATTTGCCTTTCCCCAACTTCTTTTATAGTAAGTCCCAAAATACCTAGCTTTACTATTCCATTTGATGTTGGAATTTCTTTAATTATATAAGGATCAGTATAACTCTCACCATCTTTTTTATATGTATTTGCTGATAATACTTTTATATCCTGTTTTTCAAAGTCAGAAATCATATTATCTAATTGAAGTTTATTGTATAAAAATTCATGATTTCCAAGAACTACTGAATCATATCCCAATTCTTTCATGTCTTTTACAATAGGTGCTTCTCTGTATTCAGATGGGTTTTCTCTCCTTTTATCAAAATATTTAGCCATGTCATCATTGTTTTCAGAATCAAAAAAATCACCAGCATCAACTAATGTTAAATTTTTATCTTTTTTAAACTCATTCTTTACATATGAAGATAGCTTGTAAGGTATATCTCCATGTAAATCAGTAGTGGCTAATATATTTATTTCTTCTTTGTCAGTACTACAACCTGATATTAGGAAAACAGATAATACTACTAAACATGTCATTAATATTTTTTTCATTACTTAAAACCTCCTGATTAGTACTTTATATAATTTGACACAATTTATAGTATATCTGAAAACATATTATTATTTTGTATTATTATGTCGAATAAGTATTTATTAAAAGCTATTAATTTATTAAATCAAACAAGCTAGGTTCTTCTTCACTAAAAACCTTTCATTAAAAAAGAGATATTAGTATTTCTACTAATGTCTCTTTTATTAGTTTTTAAATTCCGATCTAGTAGTTTGTCTATCAGCATAGATCATAATTATAATATAAGTTTAAAAAATTAATTGTTATATTGTATTTTATAGGTTATGTTAAAACAATTATGTGAAAAATAGTTAATAAAAAATGTATAGATATTATTACTTATACATTTTTAGTATATACTTCTTTAAATTATTTTTTCCATTATATATTCTTTATGGGCAGAATCTTCATTAATTTGTTCTTTGATTATTTTAAACCCTCTATGAATATAAAAATCTACTGATTTCTGGTTTTCTTTGTACACTGCTAAATTTAATTTATTGTATTTATCTAGTGTATAGTCTATTAAACTTTTTCCTATACCTTTACCTTGAGCATCTACATCCACGAATAATGCCCCTATAAATTCATTATTTATAATACTTATAAATCCTTTTATATCCTCCTGGTCTTCATATACAAATGTTTCAGCTATTGGTATATATACATCTTTTACAGTATTATAGCTATTTTCCCAATAATCTTTAGATATAAATGTATGAGCCTTTATAGTGCTTTTTAACCATATATCCATTATTTTATCTATATCTTTATTTTCTATATTCCTTATCATATCTATCAACATCTCCTTATTATTTTATATATTTAATTTTATCACTACCTAGTAAAGAGTGCTAAGTACATATATACTTCTGTATCATTCTTGTACTATAAAAAAGTGTCTTAAGTAATTTTATCAATCACTTTAAGACACTCAGTTTATTGTTATTTATTATATATCTTAATAATTCTTCTTATACTATGTTCTGTAAGATAATAATCTTTAGATATTTCTTTTACTGTTTTTCCTTTATTATATTCACCAATTATTTCTTTATTTCTATTTTCCAATTCTTCTCTAAATCCGCTTTCTTCACCCCAGGATTTTTTATTTTCTGATTTTCTTGGTATATATAAATATTTTCCATCAATATATTCTTGTATTAGCTCAACAATATATGGTGGTAATATATTATTTGCATTTTCATAATTCATAGCATTTGCTCCTATCTACTTATATTTGTACATAGTCGAGCAAAATCTATTCTGGCTATATTAGCCGTATCTATATTTAATACGGCTCCAAACAATTTTTATCTATAGACTTTGCTCGGAGCCTTACACATTTTCAAAATATCTAATATTTATCATTATATTTTCACCTCCATATATTTATCTTTATCTTGTTACCTGCTAAATTCAAAACTATATAAATATACCACATACTGTAATCACTAATCTTTTATTAAAAATTAAACATATATTCTACCCCCACCAGGCACATGAATGAGGAGGATACTATTTAATACAATTTTTATCGCTTATTTTCTTCTATTTTAACTGTAATCTGAGTAATAAAATCTCTCTCATTTTTATTTGATATCTCATCCAGAAGATAAACTTCATAGGCAAATTCTCCCATTTGCAGTCCATTTTCTTCAAGAAACTTTAGTAACAAATCATAAGTCCTATATATGGTTTCATAACTTCCTGGGTGATAAGCCACAGCATACAACCCCTTTGGCTTTACATAAATATTGTAGGATTCATTGTTATTGCTTACTTTTTCAAATATATACGAATAATTGTTAAAATTTCCATTTTTAATATTGTCTTCGTTAAGCATTGCACCGAAAAGATAACTTTTCCTTGTTGTCTGAGTACTATTCCTAAATTTTGTATAATCCGATATCCATTTTGTATGATCCGTACTCTTTTCTTCATTTAGTAAGGTACTTAGAAACATATACTCTTCCTCTTGGTTCTCTAAAGTTATAATGTCACAATCAGCATTTAATCCCAGATTTGTACAAATAATGGTATCTTCCAGTAGATTCTTTATTTGGTTTAATTTATCTATTTCCCTATTCGCCATATCTATCTTTTGTTCTGCTAATGAAAGTAACATTTCAGGTGTTCTTGTATTAAGATATATCTTAATGTCTTTTAATGGAACATTTAGTTCCTTTAAAATTGTAATAATTGAAAATGTGTCAAACTGATGGTAAGAGTAATAGCGGTATCCATTTTTATCTGTAATAGCAGGTAAAAACAAGCCAATATCATTGTAATGAAATAGGGTTCTTTTATTTACTCCACAAAGTTTGGCAAATTCCCCGGTTGTTAAATGATTTTTATAATTTCCACTCATAATTTATTATCTCCTCTTGACCGTCCGGTTACGTTATACCTTATCATAAAGCAAGAACTAAAGAAAATCAAGCAAAAATGTTTCAATTAATACAATTACTTAAGGGCACACAGTTGAATTAATTAGGAATTTTGTAAGAAACAATAATTTTTTAGAGGAGAATAGAATTATATGTTAACAATAAGAAAAATGAGATCAGACGATAAAAAAGTAGTTTTATCTATGGTAAATGAATTTTACCATAGCAATGCGGTAGATCATGAGGTAGAAGAATCTAAACTAAAAACAACTTTTCAAGATGCAACAGGCGAAGAGCCTTATATATGGGGTGTAACACTTTGTGAAGCTGATGATATTGTTGGATTTGCATATCTGACTATGTGTTATTCATGTGAAATGGGTGGTAAAACACTTATATTAGAAGAACTATTTATGAAGGAACAGTGCAGAGGTAAGGGGTATGGCCGACAATTCTTTGATTGGCTATTTAATGAATATCAAGATGTAGTCCGCTTTAGATTAGAAGTCACAGAGTCTAATGAGGGAGCTAGTTCCTTATATAAACGTTTGGGGTTTTATTATTTACAGTATAAGCAAATGGTTTATGATAAGAAAATTTAAATATATATATCTTTGCCAAAGCTGAATTGATTTAGATTAAGGAGATAATAAATGAAAATCACAAAATCAGATTGTGTTGTGGGAATAATTGCAGGACTTATTTGTTTTGGGGTATTAATTAATATTCCGGTATGGGCAATGTTTATAGGATGGGGCTTGCGCATTAGCGTCATTTAACGCATATTCTTGTTTATTTGCAGTATATTCAGCAGGTACTTTTCCTGCAATGACTACATCTATGCAATGGGATATCAATAATGTTTTAATTGCTCTTTTATGGGTTGGAATAGCAAATACTCTCGGTTTAATCTGTGGTTATATAAGTATAAACCTAGGTACTAATGATTCTGATGAAAAAAGGCATAATAAGCAGGATACATTTGAAATATTTTAAGCATTTTGATCGGTTTAATACCTTTTTTATCAAATATATCCATGCTATCAACCTTCTAAAAATAATATGGCCAAGTGATGCTTATTTTAAGCATTCATTTCGTAAAACAATATTCATAATAATGTTATAATACATGTATCATATATGCTGCGTCTATTGTATAGAAGGTACTTAACGTACCTTCTATTGTAGTCTAACTCTGTTTTTTATTTCGAATATCATTCTCTAATTTCTTATTTTCATTAGATAGTTCCTCATATTTTTTTCTTTTATCTAAGTTAATTTCACGTTCTAACTTTCTTCCCAAGTTATATACTATAATTAGACATACAACACCTACTGTTAAATAAATTGAAAAAGTTATTATATTATTCATAATTCCACCCTCCAATTCCCCTCTTAGCCTCTTCTATATTTTTAAAAATTCTCATTTTATCTATTTTATGCAATTCGTATTAGTGTATGTCTATATTATTTATCTTCTAATAAATATTTCTTTACTAATTTTTACTCTCATTTCATATCATTATTTAAATTAATTATTCAACCCTAATTAACTTCTCAAATGTATGATATTGCTTAAAATTTGTATAGGTGTGTTCCAAAATAAAAAACACTTAAATACATCAGCTGTAAGTAAGTGTTATTTTTGCTATATAGCTTTTTCTTCTTCAATTAATTCGTATTCTTGATTTACAGGATATTTTCTAATCTCTCTAATTAAAACTATCCCTGTAACAATTGCTGATACTATATCAGCAGTTGGTTGTGCAAACCATATACCATTTAAACCTAAGAAATTAGGTAATATTAAAATCATAGGTATTAGTACTAAAACTTGTCTTAATAAACCTAATATCATAGACATTTTTGCTTTTCCAATTGATTGTATAAAGTTACTTCCTACTATTGATATTCCTATTATAGGCATTGCAAATGCATATTTTCTTAGTCCATTTATAGTTATACTCATAAGTTGTTGGTCTTTATTAAATGCTCCAACTAAAACTTGTGGCGCAAGTTGGACGAATAAAGCACCTAATATAAATACAACTGTTGCTAATGATAAACTAATTTTTAAAGTTTTCTTAGCTCTATCATATTTTTTAGCTCCATAGTTAAATCCTACTATAGGTTGCATGCCTTGTACAAAACCGTATGCTGGCATTACAAATAACATATTTATTGAACTTATTGTCGCCATTGCCCCTATTGATAGATCTCCACCATATTTTTTTAATGAAGTATTAAACATAAGTTGAACCATACTATTAGCTAATTGCATTGCAAATGGAGCCATACCTATTGCAAATATTGTTTTTATAATTGCTTTATTTAAATTTAAATTTGATTTTTTAAACTCTACGTTTGATTTTCCTCTTAAATAATATGATAATCCCCACATTGATGATGTTGCTTGAGAGATTATAGTAGCAAGTGCTGCACCTTGTATCCCCATATTAAATACAAATATAAATATTGCATCTAATATTATATTCATAAAACATCCTACAGTCATAATAATAGCTGAAAGTTTTGGATTTCCATCTCCTCTTAACAAGTTACTAAACATCATTGACATTATGTTAAATGCTGCACCAATTAATATTATACTCATATAAGATTTTGCATAACCTATTGTACCTTCACTTGCTCCAAAGATTGTAAGGATTTCATTTAAAAA
The DNA here is from genome assembly GCF_017873185.1 of Metaclostridioides mangenotii. Taxonomy (GTDB): domain Bacteria; phylum Bacillota; class Clostridia; order Peptostreptococcales; family Peptostreptococcaceae; genus Metaclostridioides; species Metaclostridioides mangenotii. Next base: position 251,549 of record NZ_JAGGJX010000002.1, on the reverse strand, counting down.
TATTGTTCCAAATATAGTTATTACAATACCTAATATTACTGCTAAACTTATTGCATTTCCTACAATACATTCAGCTTTATCTCTTCGTCCTTCTCCTAGTTTTATAGATACATTTGTAGTTGATCCTACACCTATAAGTGTTCCAAAGGCAATTATTATTGACATTATCGGCATTGTCACTCCAAGACCTGTTATTGCCATAGGACCAACACCTGGTATGTTTCCTATAAATATTCTATCTACTACATTGTAAAGTGCATTTACCATCATTCCGATAATGGCTGGCACTGAATATTTTAATAATAGCTTACCGATTGGGTCTGTACCTAATATATTCTGACTACTATCCATAATCTACCTCCCTATATATTTATATTTTTACATACTTTCTCAAGTAGATTTCTTAGCGTTTCTTCTTCTTCCTTAGTTAAATTTTCACTTATTTTTTTATTCCAATCTTTAAAAACATTATATACATCTGGCTTAATCTCTTTGGATTTTTCTGTTAAATAGATTCTATTAGCTCTTTTATCATCTTTATCTTTAACTCTAGTTATAAATTCTTGTTCTTCTAATTTTTTTAAAGCCCTAGCGGTTGTACCTTTATCTATTTTTAATCTTTCAGATATTTCTTCTTGATTTTTTCCATCTTGAAGATATAGATCCATTAAAAATATAAGTTGACCTGATCTAATATCATATTCAGATACTACTCTATTTATATATACACTAGATTTTCTATACAATTGAGAAATATATTTAGCTATATGTCCATTATCATTACACTTACCTTTGTTCATATTTATCCCACCTTTAATTAGTTGTTTATGCAACTGTTTTATTATAACAAAAAATCGTTGCATAGACAACTAGTTTAAAATTAGATATATTCTACTATAGAAAGTTAATATTTTAGAACATAATAATATAGAAGTATATATATCATTTTTAAGAAAAAACTTTATTATGTTGAATCTAACGTAAAAATAACAACTATAAGAAGAGTTGGATATAGATTGGAAAAATTTATGCAAAAAGTAAATTAGGTGAATTTACATCATTTATAGTTAAAATTCCAAATTATTCCTAGTGATAAAAAATAGTTCATTTTCATGTTTATATGATAATGAACTAATTTTTTATAATAGATTTTATATTGTGTTGTAGCTTGATTTGTAGGAGATTCCGTCATTTCTTTTCTGCCTTGTCCTCCTAATTCCCTATCTCCACTTGAACCACCCATATTCCCCTTAGATGTTGCTCCATCTTGAGTAATATTTTTGATAGATTCTGATACATCTCGAGTAAAACTTCTGTTCCTCCAGAATATTTACCATCAGAATATAATCAATTAGTTTCATTTATCCATAAATTTGCAAGATTAACGGCACCTCTGAAACCTACAAACGGCGAATCATATGGATGTAAACGATATTTAGTATCAGGATTTGATATTTGCATATCTGTACTGCGCCCTGACCAATCTAATGCTTCACCACTTGCCATAAGAAATCCTTTTTTATGAGACTTAATTACTCGTATCCACTCATCTTCAGAAAAAAAAGGAATTTCTTCACTTCCCATATCAGGGCTATCACACCAGCAAGTTCCTTTAGATAAGAAAAGCTCACTACATCCAAAAGAAAGTATCCCACTTACTACATCAGCATGTCCACCCAAAGACAATACCGTTTCATCTGGATGAGACTTTGCAATATGAAGAAATAATGGTATTACAGGCTTAAGTTGTTTTCTTGCATTTTTTCTCTCTTTCTTTAAAAACTCAGTATTTAAATTTAAATTAAAAATATCTGCAATTTTGTCAATCCAGCTCAATGTTCCATCAATACCATAAGGCCTTCCTACAATATACGGTATCCCAAATCGCTTTTCTAGATATTTAGCTGCTGGTATTCCTTCTCGGCGCAAAACAATATTAAGATGTGCGCTGCCCATATTTTCAATATCCTCAATAGAGGTATCCGAACTCAAAACACAAACTGGCTTAATTCCAAAAGTTCCATCCATAATTCTAACTATTTCATTTGCATCAGATTGAAATCTAAAAATATCGGCACAAGATCCTATTATATTAAAAGTTGGCTGATCCGTTTTCTTTATATCTACAGGTAGTTCTTTTACTAATAACAAAAGAGCCTCTTGTACACCTTGATGCTGCTTAACATCTAATCCTCCACATCCAAAAGGTATTAATTTAACTTCAGGGTATTTTAGCTGCAAACTTTCGCATACAGCTTTAAGGTCAATTCCTATTACCTCGGGTATAGATGATGGTAAAAGAAAAATCACTTTTGGGGAATCTTTTTCTATAATATTTTCAATAGTTTTATCAAGTCTACTTGTATCACCAAAAGCTATATCAGTTTCTTCTATATGTGTAGAGTATAGTTTACACCCATCATATACTCCTGAACGTTCTAGTGTTACACTGCTATAGAGCATATGTCCCATGCATCCAAACTCAATAAGAGCTGCATCTCTAATTGAAGCTATAGTCCAAAGAGTTCCCATTCTTCCTGAAGGAATTGGTTTAAATCTGTGTAATCCCATATTCAGTCCCTCCATTGTTTAAGTCGTTTTTTTCGTCCAATATCTTTAATATTATCTTTAGTACACTAACTGTACGGCTATATCCTATATGTCCATAAAAATCAAATATCTCTGGCACGTAAGTAATATTATTATTATTGATATTTGGTGAAAATCCGAAATACAAGTCTGCACCTAACTTTTCTAAAATAGGTAAATCTGCTTCAGGATTAACCATTCTACAAATTAATGGATTATAACCCATTGAAATAATATCTTTTGCATTAGTTTTGTCCTCTGGATAATATTCTTCTAGATGTAAAAGTAGAGGTTCCATTTCAAGCTTAGTGAGATAGTGTGCTAAAGAAATTGTCATATCAACTCTAGGCAAGAATATATATTTAAGCCCTCTAAACCTTTCAACTGCTTGGTTTTGCAATTTAAGCGCTTGTTGTCTTTCTTCCTCAAAAACATCATGTAGATTAAGTCCAAATTGATCTGCAATATCCTCGTAAGCTTTATAAATACTATTTACATCGTACATATTGTGTAAATCTATATATGGTATACCAAAATCTCTTTTCATTTTAACTGCAAGTGGCTGCATATATGGTGAAACCACTATATTTAGCCTAGCATCTGAAGCCATTTGGAAATATTCTAAAGAAGCTCCTGGTGCAAGAAAACGTAAATTAAGACCTTGATTTATTAATTCTTGAAGTATATTGGGCATAGGAATTTCTTCTTCATTTGGCGCACGTCCCAGCACATTAATTTGAATAGGATCAGTTTCTTTTACATCCATCAGCATTCCAAGAGCCCCCATGGTTTTCCTTGAACCTGGTGGATAGCTAACATTTTTGAATTGACCTAGCATTACAAAAGTAACCTTAGCATTCAATTTGGGTTGAATTTCACAAATAATACCTTCAATATCCTCACCTATTAATTCAGGAATACAAGTTACTATCAATAAAATCGCTTTTGCACCGGATTTATCCATCTTGATAAGAGAGTCAATTAAACCTTGTCGACATCCGAATACCACTTCATGCGAGTCCAATACATAAAGCCAGTGAAGTTCACCGTCCTTGCCTTCTGGATTTGGACTGAAAAGTCTTGAATAAGTAGTACACTCCTGCATACCTACAAGTAAGGAGGAAAGTCCTTCAACATCTTTTGAAATAACCGATGCTATACGCATTGGGCAATGATTTCCTTTAAAAACAGCCGGCGTTAGAAATTTTATACTTTTATTCGATTTAACTTCTGAAAGTAGTTTTAGATGTTTAAAATCATTCAATACATTTTCCTCCTTCTACTAATAGCTTTGCAAGATTCATGTAATGTTCTGCCATTTCTGAATCAGGAAAAGCCTCTACGACAGTTTTACCTTGATCCTCAGCTTGTTGTACATACGGGTTACGAGGCAAACGATAAATTACTGGCACATCTATTTCCTTAGCTACATCATCTACTAGCTTATTTTCTCCTTCAATATTTTTAGCATTTAGAATTAGACCACGTATAGAGGCATAACCCCTATTTCCAAAACTTTTAACTGCTCGCGATATATTTGTCGCAGCGTATAAAGACATCACCTCACCAGAAGTTACAACACACACTTCATCCGCGTAACCACCTCTAATAGGCATTGCGAACCCACCACATACAACATCTCCTAACACGTCATACAGAACTAGATCTGGCTTGTAAATATCATAAGCTTCTAACTCTTCAAGTTTTTCAAAAGCAGTAATAATACCTCTACCTGCACATCCAACTCCAGGTACTGGACCTCCTGATTCTACACATAATACTCCAGTGCTACTTTTCACCACAAGTTCATCTAAATCCGCATCACTCTTTTCTCTTAATGTATCAAGTACAGTAGTTATATTTTTTCCTCCAGTTAAATTTCTGGTAGAATCAGCTTTTGGATCACACCCTATTTGCATCACAGTCAATCCCATACTAGATAAAGCTGCCGCCACATTAGATACGGTAGTTGATTTTCCAATTCCACCTTTACCATATATCGCTATTTTTTTCATTCTAACATCTCCTAACACATATTTTTCTATTTATTAATAAGATCATATGAAATACAAGTTGGCTTCCTATGCGAGGATCCATCGCAATCATAGCATCAATATTAAAGGTCTCTATTAAAATTTCAGCAGTCATAACATCTTACAATTTTCCATGCTCTATGCCATAAAGATTCTTCCGCATTATTTGCATTTTTCTCTGTATTATTCTCAATATTTTCTACTGCCTTACCAGAACAACCAATTGAAAATAAACCTACCAAAATCATAATAGAGGCAGATAGTGTCATCAATTTTTTTCATCTTATATCCCTCCAATAAGCTTATAGTTGCTTTATTAACTTTATAGATTATTCTAGCAAAACGCTTATTATATTTGAATACAAGTATCCTTAAACTCATATGGATTATTACTGAATTTTTTTCTGAAACTACTTGGATAAATACCTAAAAATATTGCTTAATCTAGATAGTTAGGTTATTATTGTATTTCTATATAATAAAAAAGGAATTGCTTAATTTATATAATCAAGCAATTCCAATTATTCTACTGAAGTAATTCTTTAATTGGTGGGGCGAATCGCAGGAATAATACCCACGATTTAGTACCCTAGTTTATTTTTTATATAATTTATTTTCACTTAAAATTATATTCTTTTAAGTGAACTTTTTATTTCTTCTGTATATATTCCACCATGATAACATACTATCTTATCAATATCATAGTTCAATAATTTATATACAGATTCCTTAGCTTCTTTTATATTTAGAGTATAATTTGGATTTGCTATAGCTAACTTATCATTCTCTAATACTAATGCATCTCCCGATATTAAAGTCTTACTTTCCTTAGCATAAATAGATATATGCCCTGGCATATGACCTGGAGTTTCAATTATTTCCATACCCCCGCACCAGTCAAATTTATCTCCATCTTTCAGTAACATATCTACTTCAATATTTTCTATTGATTCAAGCATCTTTTGAAAATTCATAGCACCTTCTTTTTGTTCTTCTGGCAATTTATCATATACTGATTCAGCTTGCTGTAGTCTTAAAGATTTTTCTTTTCCACTAATATATTTTTCATCTATTATTGATGATAATATTTTTACATTAGGGTACTTTCGTTTGAAATCAGCTGCTGAACCCATATGATCAAAATCGTGATGAGTTATAATTAACTTTGTTAGCTTACTTAAATCTATCCCATTTTTTATTGCTCTTTCTTCTATTAATGTTAAAAAGTTAGGATAACCACAGTCAATTAAAATCATATCATTGTCGTCCCTTAATATAACCGGATATATTGCATCTATAATTCTATTAAATTCAAATTCTACTTTTAATACATCTAATTTATTCATTGTACTACCTCCATTATAAATATAATCTCCTAATTCAGATTAAATTATATCACTAAATTAATTGGCATAATAAGTTAATAAATGAGTCTGTATTAAACTTGATTGTAAAAAATGATACTTATAAATTATCCTTTTGTTGTCTAATTATTCTTCTAATACTGCTTTCAGTAAGGTAATATTGATTAATCAGTTCTTTAACTGATATTCCTTCATTATATTTATTAAAAATTTCTTTATTTCTTTCACTTAACTCTTTTTTAAATCCGCTTTTTTCTCCCCAAGATTTTTTAGTATCGTTTTTAGTAGGTATATATAAGTATCCCCCATCTACATATTCTTGAATTAATTCAATTATATCTTGAGGTAATATCTCTTGTGCTTTTTTGTACTTCATAACCTTTTCTCCTAACTATCATTTTAATTTATAAATAGTTAGGCAAAGACTGCACAAAACATATAAGCCATATTTAATCTTTGATTATGGCTCCAAACAAAACTTTATTTGCAATTGTCTTACAGTCTTTGCCTGGAGCCTAATACTATAATCATTTTTGATTTATTAAACATTTACTCACTTCCTTTCTTAAATTATATTATCATAAAAAACACATTGAATATTTGAGTGCTCGCTTTAACTTCATAAGTTATTTATACTCTATATATGATAGTATCTTCTACATAATTAAATTATAATTTATTAGAACACTTAGGACAAAATGTAAAATCTTCTTCTGTTTTATATCCACATACAGAACAAACTTTTATACTGTGTTCGTCACATCCAAAGTCTAGTTCCACTGTATTAATACTTATTGCTTGTCCTTTTTCAATACCTTCCCCAATCTTATTATCTATTTTAGCTACTTTGTTGCAACAATTAGTCTTAACATAGTATTCTTTGTTCCATTTTATAAGAGGTATAAAAAAGAAAATGAAGTACCAGTATGTCATATATACTTCAATATTAGAATACTTTCCACAACATTTACATATGTTAAGTTCTTTGTAATCTAGCTTCTTTTGATTTTGACTAACTCCCATTATTAAAAACATATATTTCCTCCTAAAAATTTCCTTCCAATATTAGAAGGGGATTAGTATTTATATACTAACCACGATATTTACATTTTTAAAGCTTCCTCTATAAAATAAACTATATAGTTTATTTTAATAAAAGCACTTACATAATGTAAGTGCTTTTAACTATATCTTTAATAGGGCCTGATAATCAGCGTTTTTAGCTTTTTATTATTATCGAATAAAGTTTGTCCTCTGACGTTTTTCCTTTTCCGGCATCTCAATTCCCGCTGCCTTTCCAGCGTCCAAACATTTTAAAAGCCATGCCATATTACTTCCTAGAGTACGCATGATTTGCAGTCCTTCTAAGTCTTGTTTTACTTCTTCGGGAGTATTTCCATGCACCATATTCCAGTACTGCGAAGATACAATTGGCATCTCGCTATGCGCCAAATACTTATTCAACTGATCAAACGCAGCCGTTGAACCACCACGACGGCAACTTACAATTCCAGTTCCTGGCTTCCCTCTGAAGTTTGGAGTTCCAGCAAAGAAAACGCGGTCTAAAAATGACGCCATCGCACCTGAAATCGCCGCAAAATGAACTGCCGACCCGAACACAAATGCATCTGCTACATCTGCTTTATCCAAAAACTCGTTTACCTTATCATTCATGAAACATCTCCCTGTTTCACGACAACGTTCACATGCGATACATCCCGAAACCGGCTTCACTCCAATTTGAAAAATTTCTGTTTCAACTCCTTGCGCCTCAAGCTGAGTGGCAATTTCCATTAAAGCTGTGTACGTACATCCTCTTGGATGCGGGCTCCCATTCACTAATATAACTTTCATCGAAAAAACTCCCTTCATGAAAAATAATCAGATAAACTTATTGACACTTTTTATTATAAGCTACCTATACTAATTTTAAACTTATTTGTTCATAATAGCAATAATACCGTTCACACCCTCTAATCTTTATACTTGCTTTTATAAATAGTATTCTAATAAAAAAGCACATTGTTAAATTATCAATGTGCTTTTTGGATTTTAACGGTTGAGACGAAGGGAGTTTCTTATTGGATCTGTATTCTAAGCAACAAAGGATTCAATTATAGATACATCCTTAATTAAAATTTTATTATTTACAATTTTGATGCTATTCATCTCTTTTAGCTTACGTAACATACGATTAATACTACTAGCAGAATTGATACCACAAAACTTAGCTAATTCTTCATTAGTGATATTAAAATCAATCAAGATACCCTCTTTGGTCACACAACCAAATAATTCTGATAATTCATAAATTTGAGCACACAAGGCTCCGAATTTTCCATTCATAGCAAGATTCTGTGACTTTTTAATCTGTTTAACCAAATTTTGTCGGTAATATTCTTTCACAAATTTCAACAAATTTTCGTTCGTATTAACATCTTCCCAGAATTGTACTCGATTAATCTGATAGAGTTCGGCTGTATCACTTTCCACCCTAATATTAAAAGGCATATCTACATGATTGGAATACTCATTCCCCACTAATGAAACCAACTCATTTTCTTGAATGTAACCAATATTAAATTCGCGTCCATCCTTGGTAAGAAGACTGGTTTTAACGATACCTTCTTTCACTACATATACAAACGGTATCTGCACACCTTCAAAAACAATGTATTGATAGTGCTCTTTTTTTACAGTAGTAAAATGCTTCTTTTCCAGATATTCATGAAAAGTCACTTCATATTGAAAAAATTCATTGTTAGCAGTCATCTCTTTCCCTCCTAACTAAATTAAAGACTCTAATTATTTATACAATACAATATACCAAATAATTTTTACTTTTATTCATAGTAAAAAAGTTCTTGATGATATCTTCTATATTAGATTAACATATGTTAATGTCTTTTGTTATAGCAAATAGTAAATTCTTTATTTATACTAGGTTGTAAATAGAAAGCGCTTTCTAAAAATAAAAAGGAGTTGATTTTATGCATGTTTCAAGACGAGTTGTTTTAATTGGTACAGGTTCAGTAGGTTCTAGTTATGCTTTTGCCCTCGTTAATCAAAAACTCTGTAATGAATTAGTCTTAATTGATGTTAATGAGAAAAAAGCAGCTGCAGATGCAGCTGATTTACAGGATGGAATTCCAAGTTTTTATACAAATATTCATATTAAGAAAGGCGACTATAAAGACTGCGAAAAAGCAGATATTGTTTGTATTTGTGCAGGAGTTCCTCAAAAACCTGGGCAATCAAGATTAGATCTGATTAATACTAACATTAACATTGCAAAAAAAATCACTGAGAATGTAATAGCGAATGGTTTTGATGGTATTTTTCTGATTGCTTCTAATCCAGTTGACATCATCTCCTATGCTGTTTGGAAATATTCTGGTTTTTCTAGGGGAAAAGTGATCGGTTCTGGTACTACCTTGGATACCGCTCGTTTAAGATGTCAACTAAGTAAAAAATTTCAAGTTTCACCACAAGATATTTCCGCTAATATCTTGGGCGAACACGGTGATTCAGAATTTGTCCCTTGGTCAACTGTTAATGTTGCAGGTATGAAGTTAGATAAAATCAAATCAAGTTTCAATTTGACAGATACAGATATGGAAAAAATCTACCTTCAGACTAAAAACGCTGCTTATAAAATTATCGAAGCTAAAGGCGCTACCTACTATGGGATTGCCATGGCTCTTGCAAGGATCACTAAAGCTATCGTGTTTGATGAACATGCCCTCTTAACTACTTCTACTTTATTAGAGGGTGAGTATGGCTACTACGATGTGTTCGCTGGTATACCTTGTATCATTGGAAACGAAGGCATCTTAGGTACCGTGCCTGAGGACTTAACTTCTAGTGAACTTGATCAATTTGCATATTCGATTTCTGTTTTAGAGCAAAATAATCCGCTGATTCAAGGAAAGTAGTTAATGACAATGCTTAAGTAATTAATTGTTCTACATTGGGCGTCTACAAGTATTAAATACACCAATTAACGACCAAGAGACATCTTATAAAGTATTGGCTATAATATCTATATATCCATTTATTAAACCACAACCATTTGGTTGTGGTTTAATATTAATAATATAGCCCTAATCCTTTTTGTATTATAGTTTTATATACTTTTTAATAGCTATAACCACTATACTCTGGGGCTCATTTTAAATTACTTTACTTCTTTCTATATGGATACAAGCACATTAAATTAATAATGATAACACAATATTTTAATTCATGTTATTAATTGCCTGAGTTGTAGTAGTTGGAAAAGCTTTTATAGAAGTAGCCTCTAAATCTTCATTAAATAAGCTAACAACTGAAATCTGATGATTTTCATAAGTATTATAGTAATAAGTCCCTGATTCACTGCATACAACTTCAGCCGTTAGTCAAGCTGTTTCATCATTGGAAAAAGAACTTAATGTTATAATATTTAAACGTTCTAAGCAAGGGAGTTTTCCAACAACTAAAGGTCAGTATATAATTAAAAATGCTTATAAAATTTTAGAAAGACAAAATGATATATATACTTATGTAAATAATAAGTTTACTCTTCCAAAGATTAGATTAAGAATCGCGTGTATTCCTGGTATTAATTCTTCACTTATCAAGGCACTATATGAATTAAAGATGGAATATCCTTTTGCAGAAATTTCAATAGTTGAACAAAACACACAGGATCTTTTGTTATCATTACAACAAGAAAAGTTTGATTTTGCTTTAGTTGCATTTTCAAATAATATTAAGAATCATAATTTACACTACGAAATCGCACAAAAACCTGCAAATATTTTATTTAAGACTAATAATTTTATTTCAATTATAAATGCTGTTGAGGAAAATATGGCTATTTCTTTTGGTCCATCGTATTCTATAATAAACGAGTTCAATCATAAGAAGGATAATGTAAAAATAATACCTGTTATAGAGGATGAGAATATAATTAGCCCTTCATTATGGTTTTTAGCAATAAAAAAGAATCATTTTGATGAAATAGGAAATGATCTATTATCACTTATAAAAGAAAAAATTAAAATACTTGATTCATCAAGTTATTCTTTACTTTAGTATGTGAATAATGTAAGAGTATTATACAGTAATACATCTAATACCATCTAATTTTAGACCTTAAATGTAATCAGGTGAATAACAATATTTTAAAATAAAAAAGAGCAGTTATTTATCTGCTCTAATTCTTCTTAATCTTTCAGATAGTTTTTTATCAGTAGAGTCAACTCGTCTTGTATATCCTTTTTTGTATTATAGATACCCAAATTAAGTGTTCCTATTTTGTCTACTTCGATGGCATTATTATAACAGCTTGATATATCTGCTATTTCCAATCCATATTCTGCATCTCTAAGTATGCCTACTTCTTTATGTCCTCTACTTGCCATATCTTCTAGTTTGCTTGATACTTTATCTAAGTTTATCTCTTTCATTTTTTAATCCTCCACTTTTGATCATATTAAATATATATTTATTTCTATATACATTCTTTTGCTAGTTTATCCTCTCTTATCCCTTTTAATACAGGTTGTCTTAGTGCTCCTCTGTCGTTAGGCATGTCTTCCACAGTATATACAAGGTTCTATCCAAACAGCATTCTCATTGCCAGATCCAGAAGGTACATTTTTAGCGGTAATCCAACCTTTTTATATTTATACTGATTGAGTTTTCTTAGACTGACACCTAAAGTGACATGACATTATATATCAATTCATTTTCTTCATTATATTGTGAGATAACTAGGCTAGTCATATTATTTTCTTTCAATATATAACCACACACGACAAAATCTTCATCTTTCATATACTGGAGAGTCAAACGCCTCTTGCATCTCCACTATTAACATTGGCTTAATTCCTTTTTTATCGAATATATCTATATATTCAACCTCCTATGAGTAGTATGGTAAAGTAAAGGTAGTTTCAAGCATAAAAAAAAGAACTAGTATTGTTAAATAAACTAGCTCTTTTTATAATTCTTTAACATTCAAATATTTTTACAACTTCAAGAATTGGTTTTTATCTATCACCCATACTTATCTGAATTACACCTGTACTGTGATTACAATAATTAAGTGTATAGTCTTCTATAAGAGTTCCATCTGAGTTAAAAAATTTAAACTTAATATCTCTACTTGTAGATAACTTACTAAGTTCATTGTCAGTAAAAATAACCATAGAAGGCTCACTTAACTTTACTTTCTTAGAATAACTTTTTTTCTCATTTACCACTAATTCTACTCTACCTACATCTTTTCCATCAGATATAATAACATATGATGATTTACTGCTATCACCATAACGTACAGAAAATGCAGATACTTTTACATGTTTTTTATCTATAGTCTCAAATATTCCATCTCTACCTGTCGTATAGTTACCTTTCTTATCTTTATCAAATGCAACTACTCCTAGACCTTTATTATTTAAAAATCCTACAATCTTAGAATCTTCAATTTCTACAGTGTCAATAATATTTATATCTTCAGTTTTTGGTATTAAAGTATTATATAAATACTTCTTTATTGAATTTTCGTTTTTTCCATTTATTAATTTATTTTGTTTAAAATAATATCCTGTTACCCCTAATATCATAATTAAAATTACAAATATAGTTATTAAAATTTTTTTCATTATTTATATGTCCTTTCCAAATCTAACATAAATTTAACATTCATTAATATATTTTCCAATGGATTTGACATAACTGGTCTTTTTAATGGTAAAATCGGTTAATATTCTAATAAAACGCTTAATTTACACACACCTAATAACTATAAAGAGCAATCTTTCCATTAATGGATTGATTGCTCTCCTATTACTACATTATTTATTTTTACAACTCTAAATGAAACTCTTAGAATTATTTTTCTCTTCTTATTTCTCTCCTATCAAAGAACTATTAGTACGTCTTTGAGAGATCTTTACTGCAGTTTCATATCTATCTTGACCTGCAACTCTCTCTTTTTTGCTAATATTTAAATTATCTTCTATTGGCTTAGATACTGAATTATATCCCCCACCTATTAATATATTTTGTGTTGACCATTCTTTTATCATATCAGAAGTTTCTTTACTTAGTTTATTTGGTGTTGTAAGCATAATTGGCGATTTAAATTTTGATGCCAAGCTGTTTATTGTTATTCCATCCGGGAAATCCGTTCCGTCAACTAAAACCATATTCGATTTATTTCCTGTCAAATTGACTACTTCTTGCCCTATAATTTTTGAAGTCTCGTATCTATCAACTCCACCTAATCTATTAATTTTACTTACTTTTAAACTATTTTCAATATCTTTAGATACTGAATTATAACTTCCTCCTATTGTAATATCCTCTAAATTCCATTTATCTATTGTTTTATCTGTAGTTGAATTTAGTGTTTCAGGCTCAGTTATTAGTATAGGTGCTCTTTTTTGTGATGCAAGAGTTGATATAGTTATTACGTCTGGGAAGTTTGTTCCGTCTACCAACATTGCGCCTTCTTTATTGCCTGTTATACTTCTGACTTCATCTCCTATTTTTTCTGCTGTTTCATATCTATCTTTACCTGATATTCTAATTACATTGTAATCCTTTAACTGCTCAACAACTTTATCAGATACTGAATCAGCGCCACCTGAAATTATAACTTCTTCTGCGTTTAATCTTTTTATCTCAGCTAAAGTTTCTTCATCTACAGAATCTTTTTTAGAAAGTAGTATTGGTGCGTCTTTCTCATTTCCTAAAACTGTCGCTGTAAGTACATCTGTATATTTCTCTCCACTTGCTAATATTACTGTTTTAGTTGAAGTTGGTGGTTCAGTAGAGCCACCGCCTCCTCCTCCAGTATTCTTTTTAGTCCAACTAGCGAATAAATGTAAATTATAAGAAGGCATTTTTTCTGTATTTAAATCAAATTTCTTGAAGCTTACTTTATCTCCTTCTAATACAGGTATTGTCCATCCTGCAAAATTGTACCCATCTTTACTTCCTGGATCTACTTCTGAATCAATATTTTTTAAGGATTTTTCAAATTTAATATTATTAGTATTATTGATAATCGATTGATAATCATCTGAATAAAAGTATAGGCCATATGAAAACCTGTAGTAATTAATATCGTATGAGTTATATTTATTAGGGATCATATTATAAAATCCTTTTATCTTATTATTAGAAGAACCATTATAAGCTGAGAAACTATAATCCTCATTTACTTCAAACTCTTCATTATTATCAACACTTTGCAATTTAGCTATGAAATTATAATAATAATTTTTTTCACCCATTGCTAATTTTATATTTATATTATTATCATCGATCCCTCGCACAAACTCAGAATGAAATACAAACTGCTTATTAGCGAAGTACCCATAACCACCTTCATTATTCATACGTGTCAATACCACATCATCTAAAATGTCTCCATTTGAATCTATAAACTCTATATCAGAAGGCCATCGTTGACTTATATCTTGACCTACTTTAACATTCTCAATTTTATATGTATCACCATTCGTGTATACACTATCCCCTACTTTGTAACCTACAACTGATTCAGTTACATCGTTTATATTATCAGTATCTAAGTGAAAATCTATATCGTATTTATTTCTACTATAAAACACATTTACGATTGTTTTTCCATCCGCTGATATTGTTTTATTAGCATTTGTATCAGCTGTTTTTACTTCATCCATATTTATATAATCATACTGACTTTCTAAAGGCAAATTTTGCTTGTAGGCACTGATATCTAAAGGGAATCTTATATCAGATTGTTTATCCTCTTCTACAGTTGGAATTGATATATCTCCTCCAATTTCACCAGACCTTTGAATATTTCCAGCGAATGTATACTCATCATTATCCGCGTTTTGTAACCAATAAAACACCTGATATGTGCCTTCATTATTATTAGTTTTGGCCGATTCTGATGCAAATATCCTTATAGGCAACCATGAAAGTACTAGTATAAAAGTCATCAAAATCGATAGTGATCTCTTCATAACTATTGATACCTCCTTATAAATTATTTAATACTGCTCTTATATTTATTACGTCTAAGATACTAACATTATTTTTTAAATAATTGATGCCAATTGTTGTGAAATGAAGTTTTTTTGTAGTGAAATGTAATTTTAATATAAATAAAGAGGGTGTTATATAAAAAATTTAGAGGCATCTATTTTTTCCAAAAATAAAAATATAGTCCCGAAGAACTCCTAATTTATGTGATAATGAATACGCTTACAGTTAGCTTAAATAAGTACTATCTCTATACTAGAATTTTTATTTGACACATCATATACGCCATTTTCTTTTAGCTTATGGCATCTTCTGTCCCGATTTTATATTTCTAAATTTTTAGCAAGTATATTCAGTATCGAGAATCTGCTTGGGTCCCTACTGCTAGTGGTTTATCTCGTAATGATAGATTCAGGGGATTGATGGAAATTAAAAAGAGAGCCAGCTCTCACTGACTCTCTATTTCTTTTCTATTTTACCAATCCTTTTAGTTCATTAAATGCATTTTCATTTCCATTTCTACCAACTTGAGTTATGGTTTCAATTTTTTCATTCTTAACTAATTGTTTTTATACTAGCATAACTGGAGATTGATTTTTAGCTGATAAAACCTCAACGGAAAGTGCATCTATTAAATCATCTTGACGTAACATTCCATTTTTACAAATATAATCTTTTTTGCATACTTACGCTACTCGTTTATTTGAAGCAGGAGTTCCTCCTAAGACAGTGCAAACCTTAATGGGTCATTATGATATAAGTATAACTATGGATATTTACACTCATGTTATGAAAGATTCTAAGTTAGAAGCAGTAGATAAAATTAACGATATCTTCGCTTAAAATCTGTATAGGTGTGTGTTTAAAAATAAAAAACACTTAAATACATCAGCTGTAAGTAAGTGTTTTCAACTATTTCAAATTTTCATTTCTTAAATTGGTGGAGACGATTCTCAAAAATCATACCCACTATTGCAATCTCTCTAAAATTACTATTTAAACATATTTACTAATTTATTAAATGCATTTTCATTTCCATTTCCACCAACTTGAGTTATTTTACTTGGTTGTTTTTTAGATAATAAGCTTTTTTGCTTATCATTTAAATCATTTCCTACTATAACTACTGGTGATTTTTCTTGAGATGCTAGTACACCTACTGACAATGCATCTATTAAATCATCAGGTTTCTTCATTCCATCTTTAGCAATAAATATGTTATTTAATTCTTCACTTGAATAGAACTTTTCTAATATAACTGCATTGGTCTCATTTCTATCTATTCCACCTAATCTTTCTGGATTTGGTAGTTTATTAGCTATTTTATTTGATATAGCTGCTTCTTTTCCTATAATATAAGATTTATTTATATTTTGATTGTTATCTTTTATATATTGGTCAAATGCTTTAATTCCTTCTTTTGGTGATACTAATACTATTGGCATATCTTTCTCTGCTGCAACTGGTGCAATACTTACTGCATCAGGAAGCCCTGTTACACCATTTACAACTGCTATTTCTGATGGTGAATTTAATTTTTTAGCTATCTCTAAAGATGTCTCGTATCTATCATTCCCACTTATCCTCTCTACATTAAGATTCATGGACTTTAATTCATTTATAACTGAATTTGATACAGCACTCTCTCCTCCTATTACACGAACTCCTTTTGCTTTAAGCCTTAATATTTCTTTTTTAGTATCACTATTTAATTTATTTCCTTCTGTTAGAAGTATTGGCGCATTTAACCAATTTGCATATGGTGTTGCACTAAGTGCATCTGTCATTGAATTTGAGTTTACTATTACTATAGTATTTGCTACATCCCATCCTTCATTACTTACTTTTATAGCTGTTTGATGTCTATTTTCTCCAACTAATTTATTTTCATATACAACAGACTTCGGTTCATTTCCTTCTCTATTTTTCGTACTATAATAAGTATATGACCATTTATCAGTTACTCTTTTTATTTTACTATCATCATAATGAACCTTAGTATATTTACCTTCATCTTCTGCTTTTATTGTGTATGTATCTCCTTTTTGCTTTATATCTCCATCTATATATAGTTCTACTGGGTTCTCTGTACTACTATTCTCACCTTTCTTTAAAACTATTGCTTCTTTTTTTGCACCATCGATCTCTAATGTTCCCTTTATTCTTATCTTACTTTCAAGTTTCTTGCTTCCCTTTGCATATATTGCATGGTCACCTGGATTTGTTATTTTTATATTTTCTAACTCTATATTTCCTCCATTTAAACTTATTGGTCCATGACCCTCTATTTCAGTATTGATTATTTTCGCTATTCCACCTTTATTTTCATAATAATCTGAGATTGAAATATTACTATTTTTTAATTTACTTGAATTTACAACTAGATTCCCGTTACCAGATATTGATGCATTATACATTTTTACATTTTCTAATAATACATTTCCTTCCAACGATATTGATGCACCATTAATTTCGCTGTTATTTACTATATCTAAGTTTTTCCCCTCTACAGTGTAAATCCATCCACCTAGCTTTAAATTATCCATTTTTGTATTTGTATCTATATTGATCCAATTTGTTCCTGTACTATTTCTTATTGTGTGTCCATTTCCTTTTATTTCTTTTTTATTTCCATATATATGTATATTAAATGGTTCGCCTATAGATGAATTTATATCTATATCATTTCTTATATCTATTGTTTTTATATTTGTATCTTCTAATGATCTTAGTAAATTACGTTTATCTGTTACTACTGCTATTGAATTTTCATAGCTAGGAAGTGGTGGTTTAATCCCTTCTCTATTTTTAGTATTGTAATATTCATTTGACCATAGGTCAGTTCCTTTTTCTATTTTTCTGTCATCATAATATATCTTAATATTTTTTCCTTCATTTTCTGCTATCACTGTATATGTATCCCCTTTTTGCTTTATATCTCCATCTATATAAAGCTCTAAAGGTATATTTTTATTACTACCATCTTCCATCTTAAGAACTATTGCCTCGTTCTGTGCACCATCTACCTCTAACGTTCCTTTTATTCTTATTTTTTGTTCTGTTATATCTTTTGAGTTACTTCCTGCTGCATATATTGCATTACTACCTGGGTTTATTATCTTTACATTTTCTAATTCTATATTACCTCCATATAAATATATTGGTGCTTTATTGCCTCCATGGTCGCCCGGCGCAATTAGACCACTACTCGGATGATGCTCTTTTATTTCAGTATTAATTATCTTTAATTCTCCAACTTCATCTCCATCTCCAAAATGTTTAATTATACTCTTGCTCATTTTACTTGAATTTATAACTAAGTTTTTATTACTTTTTATCATTGTATGATTTACTTTTACATTTTCTAATGTTATATTCCCACAATCTGTTATCTCTCCATTACTTATTTCACTGTTGTTTACTATATGTAAATTTTCTCTATTTGTGCTCGTTATAGCTATTTCTTTCAGCTTTAGATTATCTATTTTTGTATTTGTATTTAATAATAAATTAAATATTTCACCACTACTTACTGTATATCCATTTCCTTTTATTTCTTTTTCATTTCCTTTTATTTCTATCCTTAGTGTAGGATTTGAATCTTTTATTACTATATCATTCTTTATTTCTACTGTCTTTATATTTGGATTTTCTAGTGCTTTTATTAACTCTTCTTCGTTTGTTACTTTTACAATCTCTTGTTTTACATAATTAGAAGACTGTGGTACGTTTTTTTCTATACTTTTTTCTAGTGTAGTTTGGTTTTTATCATCTTCCAGTGCATATGATAGCGTTGTGATTTGTGTATTAGTAGCTATTACTACTCCCGATAAAATAATCGCCATATTTTTATTATATTTTTTCATGTTACCATCCCCCTATTTATAATAAATGCAATAAAACTAATTAAATTCTTTTTGTTATAATTTTTATATCTAAAGTTGTCAATGTATTTTCGTGGATTTCATTGGTGGAGACAAATCGCAAAAAATAAACCCACTAATTTTGCATAACTAATAATGCAATTATACTATGCCTCTACATCGCTACCACCACATCTTGTAAATTAAATATCTTCTCGTATTATACAAAGACTACCATAGTATATAAGAAATTTTTGTCATTTTATGTACTATTTTACATTATATTTATTTTCTCTTAATTTATTAATATGTAAATCAAAAAAAGACCATATTGAATACTACTTTAACATGATCTTTAACTTCAAATTTCATAGCTTCGCACTCATTTTTTAAATCATAATGAATTATGATTATCATATTATATAGGTAGTGCTATGTCAATCAGTGTGCAGCATGTGATTTTTGTAATTATAATAGTTTCCAGTGTCATATAATCGCTAAACAAATATTAGTGATCCTGACTATCCTACTAAAGTAAAAAAATAGAGTAGCATAATAGCTACTCTATTTTATAATTGATTAGATTATTTTTATACATTTACTAAACACTATTTATCTATTATTCAAATCTCACAAATATTTTATTTTCTATAATTTTAATTCCACCGAAGTTTGGATATAAATCCATTTGTTCTATCTCCTCTTTATTGCTTTTATATACTTCGTCATCGCTCTCTAATTGGATGTATCTATATCCGAGAAAGTTTTCTATAGAATCTTTTCTCGAATACGTATTTAATGGAGAGGAGTTACCTCCATATTTAAATGGCGTATATCTCCACCTCTCGTTATCAAATGTCTTGTCAGTGATATCTTCTCCAACAAAATAAAGCTCCATATCTTGAGTGTAGTCTTCTATAGATTTAATTCTAGTCATTAAAGTTTGATAGTAGTTTTCCAGCTGTTTGTTTTCAAAGTACAGCGAACGATAGTTACCATTATTTTGCCAAGTATAGTTAAATACAGATACAAATACTATAAATAAAGTGAAAAACAACACTACTTTATTTAATTTATATTTATTAGAGCTCTTAAGTTTATTAGCTCTACTAGATTTGTTGACTGTAGCAACTTTTTCATACGAACCTTCATTATTCAGCAATGAGCTTACCAATAAAATTGTCAGATAAAATAAAGAGACAAATCCCATTTGCATAAGAGTGTATATCTCGCCATTAGGAACCATAATAATCACAAAGTTTACAGCTATAGGTAATATCAGAATAAATATTGCCAATAGAATAAGCTTAAGTACAGATTCTTTGTTAACTGATTGATTTTTTATGTGAAGTACAATTACTATACAATTAATAATATACATACCTATAAACGAGTTTTGAATTACTTTCGTTGCACTTATTGACATATAATCCCTAAAAGTTATCCCCCCTATTGATTTGTAAATCTCCTTAATTTGCATTGGAAGTGATTTGATATCTATTTGCCCCATCTGATCTATGCCTTGATAATTACTAAGCTGCATATCATTTGCATTTAGGTAGAATTGTAAAAATACATTGTACAGTAGGTATCCAATAGCCAAAGAAATCAGAAATTTAATCCCCGTAAGTATAATCTGCTTAAATGTAGTCCCAGAATCCATACACATTTTTATCAATATCAATAAAAATATCGCTCCACACAAAGGATAGTATGCTTGATATATACCTATTGAAAAGGAAAACAACAACACACCCATTATAAATCCTAATAATTTAAATTCCTTTATTAAGTAAATCCCCAAGAAAGTTAAAAATATTGCTGCTGTGTAGTATGCGACTGTAAATGAATATATCATTGCGCTAGCTATAGGTGGAAATACAACAGTAATACCACCTACCAAAACACATAACCATTTATTTTTTATATCAAAAATTTTTATAATTATACAACAAGTAATCGCTAATATAAATATAGCTAAAGTACCATTAAATAGAGGTATATTATAATTTCCCCAATTATCTCCTACAAAATCACCCATTACACTTAAAAACCATCTTCCACTACTGGCACCTGCTCCATACCCTTTGGGTGTATTCGTTATACTATCATGGTTATATAAATTATTTACAAAAAAATATAAGTATGATAATAGTCCAAAGAATATTGAAGAAAAAAAACAATAGACAGTGCTTTTTTCTTTAATAAATTCTTTTACTTTATAAATCTCTTTTTCTTCCATTTCGCCTCCAAAAATTTCTGTTTTTTAAAACAAACTTTTACTCCAATATTTTGTTGTATGTATGTATGTATGTATGTAAACATGCATACATATATATATTACATTAAAAGCTTATAATTTACTGTCATATTTTGCTATTTATTGTTTTTTTAATATTTTTTTTCTCAAGAGTGAGTGCTTTCATCTCATATTGCCGTTGATACCGTATTTTCTTTGCCAGAAAGTTGTTGTCCTTTATTGGTGAACTTAAAAAACTCAACATGAATACAGATTGAGATAATTTTACACAACCTAGCATTTTCAATATATTCGTCATTTGAATTTTAAAATTGGTGGAGATGAATCGCAGGAATAATACCCACAAGCATATTTATTACAACTCTGCTTTAGTAACTTTTCGTAGTCTACCTTTTATATTTTTTGTCTGTAATGCTTTTAATACCATATCACCTTTGTTATTTAGTACTTCAACATAAGTAGATACATCAAGAACACTTATAACACCAATGTCTTGTGCACTCATACCTTCTATACTACAAAGTGTACCAACTATATCAACAGGTCTCATCTTAGTTTTTTTACCAGCATTTATATGCAATTTCATGATTTCTTGACTTAGATTTGCACCTTTATCTTCTTTAACCTTTTGTCTT
Organism: Metaclostridioides mangenotii; assembly: GCF_017873185.1. Lineage (GTDB taxonomy): Bacteria > Bacillota > Clostridia > Peptostreptococcales > Peptostreptococcaceae > Metaclostridioides > Metaclostridioides mangenotii. The sequence continues at coordinate 229,775 of NZ_JAGGJX010000002.1, read as the reverse complement.
TGCTCTAACTTCTTATCAAATTCAGACTTTAAGCTCATAACAAATCTTTTACTTGGTTTCACCTTCATTGTTAATTCCTTGCCTGTGTATGAGTATATTTCAAATATACGTCTTTCATCAGATTTCATAATAAAGGTAATAGCTCTACCTTCTTTACCTGCACGACCTGTTCTCCCTATTCTATGAACATAATTTTCTCTTAATACAGGTACATCGTAATTTATTACATGAGTGATATTATCTATATCTATACCTCTAGCAGCTACATTAGTTGCTATTAGGTATCTAAAATATCCTTTTTTAAAGTTATTCATTACTTTTATTCTCTCATCTTGTTCCATAGCACCATGTATTTTGTCACATGGATATTTAAGTTTAGTTAATTCATTGTACAGTGATTCTACTTTAACTTGAGTGTTACAGAAAATCACACAGCTATCTGGATTTTCTATTATTGTTACGTCTTTTAATAAATTTAACTTTCCTGTTTCTTCTACTCTATATCCATCTTGTTGTATTCTATCTACTGTTAAAGTTTTTGCTTCAATTTCTATTGTAACAGGGTCTTTCATATACTTTTTTGATAATGAATCTATATCATCTGGCATAGTTGCTGAAAATAACATAGTCACACGCTTAGCAGGTAGTGCTGATATTATCTCTTCGACTTGTCCTAAGAATCCCATACTAAGCATTTCATCTGCTTCATCTAATACAAGGTATTTTATATTATCTGTTGTGAAGTTTCCTTCTTTGATATGATCTATTGTTCTACCTGGTGTTCCAACTACTATATGAGTTTTTTGCTTTAGCTCTTTTGCTTGTAGTTCAAAAGATGATTTACCGTATAACGCTGGTACCTTTATTCTTTTGAATCTTCCTATGTTAAATATATCTTCCTTAACTTGTATTGCAAGTTCTCTTGTTGGTGTTAGTATTAGTGCTTGTGGTTTGTTTTCTTTCCAGTCAACTAGTTCACATAATGGTATTGCGAATGTTGCGGTTTTACCACTTCCTGTTTGTGATTTTACTAGTACATCTTTATTTTCTAGAGCAACTGGTATTACTTCTTGCTGAACTTTTGTTGGTATCTTATAGTTTAGCATATTAAGTGATTTTAGTATTTCATTGCTCAGTTTGTAATCTTTAAAGTTCGTTTTTGTCATTTATATTATCTTCCTTTATGCCATTGTAGTATTTTATATCTATCCTCACTACTAAATAATATCATAAAAATTCTATATCTCCTAATTAGAAAAAAGTAGTGCCTCAAAATGATCTTTCCATTAATTGAGACACTCTTTTGTATAATCTCTATCTCCTTGTTTTAATATAAAAATAATCTAGATGTTAGTAGTAATCACCCCATCTAGCTTATTCCTATTTATAATATATATTTATTTTTTTAGCTGTTACAATCTATATATTGCTTACCCTTTTTCTATTAAATCTTCTATTTTAAAGTATTTTTCTCAATTAATTAAAATACACCTTCTATATAATTACATTGATACTATTTTACCATCACTAATATTTATAATATTATCTGCACTATTAGCTATTTCATCATTATGAGTTATCATAACTAACGTCTGTTTATACGCATCTACACAAAACTTTAGAAGACTCATAACTTCATCAGTTGTTTTACTATCTAGGTTTCCAGTAGGCTCATCTGCAAATATTATTGAAGGTTTATTTGCAAGTGCTCTAGCAATTGCTACCCTCTGTTGCTGCCCTCCTGATAATTCATTAGGAAATTTATTAATTTGAGACTCTATTCCTAACTTGACTATTAAATCGTCTATATACTCTTTATCTATCTTTCCTCTGCTTATTGAGGCAGGAAGAACTATATTGTCATAAACATTTATAACTGGTATTAAATTAAAGCTCTGAAATATAAATCCAAACTCTTCCCTTCTTATCTTTGATAGCTTGTCATCATTTAGAGTATATAAATCTAAATCATCTATCATTACTTTTCCAGAAGTAGGTTTATCAAGTCCTGCCATGCAGTGAAGTAATGTACTTTTACCACTGCCACTTGCCCCTATTATTGCTGTAAATTTATTAGGATCTATTTCTAAAGTTATTTCATTAATAGCCCTAACCTCATTATCATTTTTTCCATATAATTTATTTAAACTTAATGCTCTTAATTTTTTCATAATAGCCTCCTTATATATCATCCGTCTGTTTAGATATATTTATATTTTTATAGAATTCCATATTGTTAATCATTTTGTGAAATTCCCTCAGTTATTGATGTACCTTCTATTTTATCTTTAGATAAATACACTGCAATAAGTCCTATGATACTAAAAATTACAAAGAGTATAACTATTTGTTCTAAAGGAATATTATGCTTTATAGTCCTTTCAAATCCTCCTGCTAAAAGAGTTTTATTCGTTCTTGAAATCCCCCAGTTATGATAAGCTGTTGCAATTATAGCTCCTATTGTAGACGCTACCAATCCATAAAACTCACTTTCAATTATTAGTATCTTTTTTATATCTTTTATACTCATTCCAACTGCCCTTATTGTTGCTATTTCTTTTCTTCTTGCAATAATATTGCTTCTCATAATAAAAATGCTATTTACAGAAAGTATAAGTATAAGTAAACACTGATATATTCCTGCAAGTCTGTCCTCTGAACTTTGTTGTGCTCCAATAAATTTCATGTCTTCACCTTTTCCACCAATTGATGAAAAGGCATAATCCTTTGTCAGTTTCTCTAATCTTTTTTCAACTGGGTATAACTCACCTTTTTGAGTCATTACATAAATCTTGTTATAATCATTCTGACCTGTTAACTCTCTATAGTCATCCTCTCTAAATATTACCTGTGCACCTGCTGCATCAACATATCCATCTTGAGATGCTGCATAAACTTCTTTCATAATAGCACTAACCTCAACCTTAAATGTTTCATACTTTTTAACACCTTCTTTATATACAGGTAATTTTATATCTATAACATCTCCAACCTTTACATCATCAATGACCTTTGCTTCAAATGAGTGTGTAACTAGTGATTGAGTATTGTTTACTAATATAACTTTTTTGTACTTCCCTTCTTTAGCATTTATCAAATTTTCTCCTTGTTCAATAAATGACGCTCTACTATTTAATAACTCATTGCTATATCCCCTTATAAGAAGTGTATATTCATTATTCTGTTCCCCTTGAAACAATGAGTTTCGTCTGTTTAATTCATCTTGATAAGCCTTAGATATTTTATCTTTAGGAACTAAAATATATCCATTAGGATTATAAAAGTTAGGCTCTACACTTTTTACTCCTTCTATATTTTTCACCTTCTCTATCATATTTTTATCGACTTTATAAAATAAACTATCTGTACCATTGTAACTACCATTTACAGTTTTATCTACACTTCCATATGACATCCCAAAGCTTCCACCAGTTATTCCTGCTTCTATATTGGTATTTAATGTGCTTTTTACTGCAAAGCTAAATATAAACATGGTTCCAACCATGGTAATTGCAAGCATTGTTATAATAGTTCTGGATTTATTTCTCCATACATTTCTAATCGCAATACTTATAATCATACTTCCTTGTGTTCTATTTGTTTTTATTTTTTTGAATTTTAATTTTCTTTCATACTTCTCACTGCTTCTTATTGAATCAATTATAGACATCTTCATAGCTTTTCTAACTACTACAAAACTACTTATAGATACAGATAATGTTGAAACTACAAAAGAATAAATTATACTTTGCATATTTATAGTCAGCATAGAACTATACCCATATACTACTCTAACTCCCACGTATGATAAAATAATCCCAATTAATATACCTATTACCGTACCTAAAACTATATAAATAAGGCCTAATACTACAAACATGCTTTTTATTTTCTTTTTAGACATACCAATTGCTCTCATAAGACCTATTTCTATTGTCATATCTTGTAGTATAATATTAAAAATATTGTATATTACAAGAACAGATACAAAAACTAAAAGAACCATATTTTGAAGATTTTCTTTATTATTAGTAGATATATACTTAAATAGATTAGCTGCACTAACTTCCGTATTTTCATGTAAATAGTCCCAACTAAGATTTAGCTTCTTTTCCATTTTACTTAAAAACTTAGATGCATTTTTTTCTGACTTAAGAAATATTGTTCCTTTGTAGGTATCTTCAATTTTTAATGAAAGCTTTGAGTCTTTATATATAAAGGCTTGAGTCTCAGTTCCTCCAATTGCACCAGATATAGAACTATAATATCTATCTGGCTTTTCAATAACACCAACAATTTTAAATGTGTTATTAACACTCTCAATTTTATTTCCTTCATTATCATCAACGTACTTATTCATCAACATTAAATCAATATTCTTATTTAATGGATTATTTATTCCTATCTGATCAGCCGTTTCTTTTTCTATGACTATTTCTCCATCTCTTATTGGACTTCTTCCCACCATCTTATAGTTAAGAGAATCTATAAAATCTTTATCAAATGAATTCAAATCAAATTTAACACCACTTGATTTATTGACTGCTTCACAAAAGTATTTAACTCTGCTTGATTTTTTAACTTCATTATCATTTTCTAGTTCTCTTGCTTTACCTATATCAATTCCCTCAAACCATACTTGATAGTCCCCATGCAAATTTTTTGCTTCTTGTATTTGAGAATCATATCCTGAGTCCCTAATTACAATCATTGAGAAAATAAGCATTACTGAAAGTGCAATACTTGATAGCAGTGCTACTGTTTTTCCTCTTTGTTTTTTCATATACGATATTGCTAGTTTAAATATAGTCAAAACTTTGCCTCCTCTTCTTGTATTAAATCCTCGCAAAAAAATGCTACCTTCTTTGTATAAAAGGTAACATTTCTAAAATTTTGCTTCAATATAAATCCGACAAGTGGTATTTTTTCACCGACAACTAGCATACTAAACCAAACTTGCAATTTTATTAAATGAATAATCATATTAAATTTTTACTCAACTGGTATATGAATAGTAGCCATAAACTTAGACTCACTATCCTTAATTTTTAATTCTCCATTATATTTTTTTATTGAAGATTTTATACTATCAAGACCGATTCCATGAAGAAATTTATCTTTTTTAGAAGTAAAAATCTTATTATTTTTTATTATTACTTTATTTATCTTGCTATTTTCACATCTAACTACATAGTACCCTTTTATAAAAGTACTTTTTATAGTTATATATTTATCTATATTATTATCATCAATTTTCTTACATGCTTCTATTGCATTATCTATTAAATTTGAGAATATGCTACTTATATCAATCATCTCTATGAATTCACATTTACTAAAATCTATACATACATTAAAATCTATATTATTTTCCATACAGGCTTTGCTTTTTTCATTTAAGATAATATCTAATAGTAAATTTCCTGTATTATAAATATTTTTAGTACTTTTTACTTCACCTTCTATATTGTTAATATATTTATTTACATCTTCACTACTATTTTTTAATGATTTTATATTTTCATATGGCTATTCATATCATGGTATACTTGTCTCATTTTTTCTTGTGATTCCTTGACCGTAAAATAGTATTTATACTGCATATCTGATTTTTCGTTTACAAACTCTGCTTTAGCTTTTTCTTTTTCTAATTTTACAGAATTTAAAAATATAGATATTAATAATATATTTACTATAAGTAAAAGATAAGGAAATGTCTCTTTTATAGATGCTGAAAATCTAAGCATCTCTGAAACATAAGAATGAGCAATTTTATTTTTACCTACCATATCATATAAAGTAGCTGCATCTGTAAATGATTTATTTATAAATAAAATTATTAGTAAATTAATTATAGTGGTTAATGCAATGTATAAATAATATTTCTTATTTTTATAGATATCCTCTAATCTATTAAAAAAATGGATGCTAGCCAAAAAAATAATAGCACTACTTATAAGAGTTATTTCAATTATATAATCTATTTTTATAATTGAAATTTGTACAAACCAATAAATACTACATCCTACTAAAATATAAACTAAGCTATATATTAATGAAGTTACAAAAGATTTTCTTGTATTAACTTCATAAAAAATTTTACAAATCAAATATATAGTTAAAAACATCCATAGTATCTGTTGCAGAGATGTTGTTCCAAATCCTAATCCCCTTATAATTGTAAAAATTAAGAATATACTTGTAAGTATATATCTACTCTCAAATTTATATTGATAGACATAACCTTTTTTATTCATTAGCATAAAAAATGAAAATATAAACATTAGCATATTTAAAACAGCTAAAATATAGATACTTACTAACATAATTTCTCCTCTATTAAGTCAAAAAATTTATCTTTTGTCTCCTTAAACCTATACCTGCTAACAGGTACTTCGTCACTATCTTCAAGTACTGCAGCATACTGTTTTATACTTTTAATATGCTCTAGGTTAACTAAAAAGCTCTTGTGGCATCTAAAAAATCTACTACAATCTAACTCCTTTTCAATATTACTCATTGTTCCATTTATTTTGTATACTTTTTTTAAAGTATGTATAGTTATAGTTTCTTTTTGCACTTCTACATAAGTTATTTCACTTATATTTAATTTAATTCGATTTCCTTGTTCTTTTACCATAATATATTTATTTTTTATATCTACTTCTTTCATGCAATTTATTATATTCTCTTTTAAATTCTCATATTTCACTGGTTTTATTAAATATCTATAAGCCCTTACCTCATAACCTTCTAGGGCGTATTCTATTAATGATGTAATAAATATAATCTCTACATCCTCATCTAACGTTCTAATTTTTCTTGCAGTATCCATTCCGTTGATTTTACACATTTGTATATCTAATAAAAGTATGTCTGTATCTTTTAAATAGTTTTCAAGTAATTCTTCTCCTGAATTAAGTATTTCCAATTTATATTTAATAGATAGTTCCTCAAATATTTGATTTATATATACTTTTAACAGATCTTGTTGTTCTTTTTCATCTTCACATATTGCTATTTTTATCACTTAATTTCACCTCATACCCATTTATATTGCTTCATTTATTAATTTTTTATGATATACACTTATTTATTTTATATTCCTTCCATTACTTTGTAGTAATAATTTTCTATTACTTATAATTATAAACTAACTTTTTATTTCTTTGAGTATTTTTATATAGATTAATTAATAAAAAATTCTTTATAGTAATCTCTTACAATGAATTTCAATATAAAAAACCATATTGACTATTACATCAATATGGTTTTCGTGGATTTAAATGGTGGAGACGATTCACGAAAATAATACCCACAATTTCTATATATAAATTTTCTACCTGAGTTTACTTCCACGTACATGTAATCTCGCTTATTAATTATTTTATAAAATGGATTATTTTTTTCTCATCGACTCTATCTCTCTCTAATCTAAATATAATAAACGCATACTTTATTTAATTTTTAATGAAGGGTTAGCAGAAGATAATATCTCAATAAATTTTATAGAAGCTAATGAAAGTGGAACGCTCTTTAAATAACAAACACCAATGCTTCTACTAGGTATCTCTTCTGAAATATTAACCTCATATAATAATCCCTTTTCTAAATAATCCCCTGAGAACTCCTTTACTACACAAGCAATACCTAAATTTATCTTTGCAAACTCCAATAATAAATCAAAAGATCCAAGTTCAAAATCTGAAGAGATTTTTATCCCCTTGGATAGCATGAACTTTTCCACATACTTTCTTGAGTTTGAATTAGGTTCTAGGAATATTAAAGGATATTTTACCAATTCTTCTAATGAAATTTTCTCCGTTGATAAATCCTTATACTTCTCTCCACAAACAAAAATATCTCTAACCTCTCCACAAGGTATTAATTCTAATGAATGATCATCAATTGGAAAATTACAGATTGCAATATTAATTTCTCCTGACTTAATTAAGGCGCAAAGCTCTAAGGTAGTACCATTTATAATCTTAAACTTAAGATTAGGATATCTATTATGAAAGAACTCTAAATATGGAAGTAAAAAATACTTAGATATAGTATCTCCTACTCCAATCTTTAACTCTCCCACAGTTAAATCTTTAAATTCTAATATTTTTTCTTCTCCAGCATTGATTATATTAATTGCTGAATTTACATAATCAAATAAAAGATTCCCCTCATTAGTTAAGGATACACCCTTAGGTGTTCTATTAAAAAGTCTAATATCTAGTTCTCCTTCTAATTGCATTATCGCTTGGCTTACTGCTGGCTGTGTCATGTAAAGAGCCTTTGATGCCTTTGTAAAGCTTTTACTTTTTCCTACCTGACAAAACACCTTATATAAATCTAATTTAGTAACCATATAAGCACTCCTTATATCATATATTCATTATATTTATTTTACTTATATCATTTATTGGTGTATATTACAATAGTATTAAATATTTGAAATCAATTTTAAATTGTTAGGAGAGATTATTTTGGAAAGAGTTATTGGTACAGTTGTTAGGGGACTACGTTGTCCAATCATAAAAGAAGGCGATAAAATTGAGGATATAGTTATAGAAAGTGTACTTAAAGCTTCAGAAGTTGAAGGATTTACTATAAATGATAAGGACATAATTACTGTAACTGAATCAGTAGTTGCACGTGCTCAAGGAAATTATGCTTCTATAGATAATATCGCTAAGGATGTTAAATCTAAATTTGGTGACGATACTATTGGTGTAATATTCCCTATCTTAAGTCGTAATCGTTTTGCAATCTGCCTTCGTGGTATAGCAAAGGGAGCTAAAAAAATAGTATTAATGTTAAGCTATCCATCTGATGAAGTTGGAAATCATCTTGTTGATTTAGATATATTAGATGATAAGGGCGTTAATCCTTGGACAGATGTTTTAACAGAGCAAGAATTCCGTAATCTGTTTGGGTATAATAAGCATGCTTTCACAGGTGTTGATTACATTGATTATTATAAATCTTTAATTCAAGAATATGGAGTTGAGTGTGAAGTAATATTCTCAAACAATCCTAAAACTATCTTAAATTATACAAAGAGCGTTCTTACTTGTGATATTCATACAAGATTTAGAACTAAGAAAATTTTAAAAACAAATGGTGGAGAAAAGATCTATAGCCTTGATAATATATTATGTGAATCTATTGATGGAAGTGGATTTAATGAAGCTTATGGACTATTAGGTTCAAACAAATCAACAGAAGAAACAGTTAAGCTTTTCCCTCGTAACTGTCAACCTATCGTTGATAATATACAAGCTATTCTTAAAGATAAGACAGGAAAAGATGTTGAGGTCATGATTTATGGAGATGGAGCTTTCAAGGATCCAGTCGGTAAGATTTGGGAACTTGCTGACCCAGTTGTTTCACCAGCTTATACATCAGGCTTAAATGGTACTCCAAATGAAATAAAATTAAAGTATCTTGCTGATAATAACTTCGCTGATTTAAAGGGTGAAGAGCTTAATAAGGCAATATCAGAATATATTAAAAATAAGGAATCAGATTTAGTTGGAGCTATGGAATCACAAGGTACTACTCCAAGAAGACTTACTGACCTTATAGGATCATTATCTGACTTAACTTCAGGAAGTGGAGATAAGGGAACTCCTATTATATTCATCCAAGGTTATTTTGATAATTACACAAAGTAATAAATTATAAAAGTGGCTACCGTTTAAAAATTAATTAGTGGTAGCTCCTTTTTTAGTTATTCAAATAATCAGCCGTGTAAATAATTTTATAATTAATTTATATCTATAAAGTAAAAATCCACGATATCTCTATCGTGGATTTTAATGGTGGAGACGATTCTCAACAATCATATCCACGATTATATCTCGACATAAATTTTCCCCCTATGGGATTACTCTAATCACTTTTGATTTTAAACAAATAGTAATATAAATTCAAAAGATAACTTTTACCACCAAACAATAGAATTCATAAAATAGACATTTGGTTAAAGAACATATTCTCTAACTGATTAAATTTTAATTTAAAATATTTTCTCTATTTTCAATTTATGTTTTTGTTAGTATTTTATAAATTATAAATTTATGTAATGACTTATTTTATCAATATGGTTTTCGTGGTATAAGATTTATAATTTGCTACATCTACTATAGTAAGCTCTGCTGTTTTATACCATTAATTATATTAATCAAATATATGTACCTATAAATAGGTAGTTAAGTTTTACCTATATATAAATTCATATATTTGCAACAACCTATTGTTTCATTTAAATATTATTTATTACAACTATGCTTTTTATTACTATTTTTATTTGCATATAAGAAAAATGTTATTAATCCTATAACAAGCCAAGCAACCAGTGGTATAAATGCAACAAATGGTAGCCTAACAAATAAAAATAATAAGATTAGTATAGATAATATTGGAATAAATGGTACTAATGGTGTTTTAAAAGATCTCTCTATATTTGGATATAATTTTCTTAATATTATAACACTAGCACAAACAAGCATATAAATTATTAACATTCCCGAATTAGAAATATTTACTAAGATATGAATATCAAAAAATGCTGTTATTAATGCACAAAGAATTCCATTCCCCCATATAATTACGTTTGGGCTATCTTTAGAACTCAATTTAGATAAATTTGTTGGTAATAAACCATCCCTAGACATTGACATAACAACTCTTGATACTGCATAACATAGTGCAAATAAAACAGCTAGAAGACCGATAACAGCTCCTAATGAAACTACTCCTGCAACACCATGTTGTCCAACTGATTCTAAAACTAATGACATTGCCTCAGGAACATTTAATTCAGTATATTTAAGTACCCCAGTCATTATTAATGAGACAACGACGTATAATATCGCACAAACAATTAATGTTGCTACCATACCCCTTGGTAAATCCTTTTGTGGATTTTTAACATCCTCAACTGAAGTTGCTAATATGTCAAAACCTATAAATGCAAAAAAAGCTGTAGAAGCTCCTGTGAGTACTCCTTTAATGCCGAATGGTGCAAAAGGTGTCCAATTAGATGGTTTGATATAAAATGCTGCAACTACACAGAATAATAATATCACAAATATTTTAATCCCAACCATAGCATTATTAAACTTTTTACTCTCTTTTGTTCCTTGTGATAACATAATTGTAACAAGTAAAATAGCTATTGCTCCAGGTAAATTTGCCACTCCTCCATCAGCTGGAACTTTCGTTAAAGCTTCAGGAATAATAATACCAACCCCATTTAGTAAATTTGATAGGTATCCTGTCCAACCACTTGCAACAGCAGCAACACAGGTCATATAAACCCCTGTTAATAGCCAACCAGTTAAATAACCAACTAATTTACCCATAGAAGCATACGTATATATATAAGCGCTACCTGATATTGGGATTGTAGCTGCAACTTCAGCGTAACACAATCCCACTAAACCGCACACAAAAGCAGCTAAAAGAAATGAAAATATAACTGCTGGCCCTGAAGTAGTAGCAGCAACTACACCTGTTAAAACAAGTATACCAGAACCAACTATTGCCCCTACCCCCATTAATGTTATATCGAGTGCACCCATAGATCTCAGACTAGGATCTTTTTTGTTTTTTTCAATTTCAACGACATCGATTACTTTTTTCTCCATTATTGACACAAGTTTTTTCTCCTTTGTTAATCATTTTAAATTTTTTGTTCATTGCCCTCCTTCTAATACAAATTTTCATAATACAAAGCTATATAAAGTGTTTTATGAACTGTTAAGTATAATAACGTTTCCTTTAAATTTATTAACCACGCTACTAATTTTTAGTTTATTGTCATTTGCATGCAAATGTTTGTATATCTTTAATATCTATAAAAATACAAAATTCATATTATTCGACAAATTCTTTCAATTAAATTCATTATAATACTAAAAAAAATAGAATATGTAAAATTATTATTAGATTTGCGTTAATTTTCTGTTATATTCTACAAATATTTCAATATTATTTGTTTTATTTAATAAAAAAGTAATTATTTTAAATTAATCGAATATTCTAACTTTACTCACTGTATTATTTTTCTATCTTTTAAATATTTAACCATTAACTCGTAAGTTTTTAAGTCCTTACCTACTAACTCTGTTACATAGTCTGGTAATTTCTCTAGTCTTTAGCTTGCTCCACTGTCTATAGCGTAGTCATTTCTTCACTTCATAAAATAAACCACTTGAATGTTTACAAGTGGGTTTTATATGTCCTATAGCATTGAAAAATAAATGCTTGTAACTAATCTCCTATCGGATTGTCTATTAAAGTAGTAAATTGAATTCATGTCGATGTTCATCATTAATTGTAGTGTCTTCGTCAACAAAGTGCATATGTCTACCATTCCAACTGGAATAGGAGGACCAGTTTGTTCAGAATATATGTTCTATTATATTTTGATTGTAAACTTAATAATACAGGTAGTCATTACGATAAGAGCAGTTATTTATCTGCTCTTATCCTTCTTAATCTTTCAGATAGTTTTTTATCAGTAGAGTCAACTCGTCTTGTATATCCTTTTTTTGTTATAGATACCCAGATTAAAGGGATAGTCTTATCTACCCCAAAATTGACAATAAAAAAACACCACATAAAGCGATGCCTTTTCATGATATATAATACATAATGCAAAATGTAAGGAGAAACACGATTACGTGAACCCATAATCCTGTGTACATATTATACACAATTATTTTTATTTTCATACCAAAAACACCTTCAGATATATATTTTAAAGGTGTTAATGGTAAATAGGAAATTATAAGTCAAAACACCGATACCTTTATTCTACAACAACTTCGTATTTTCAGAAGTTGGCTTCTTAAGACCAGCTCTAAGCATTGTCACTGATGTGTAAGTTATTACTAAAATAACTAATATCTTAAGCACATCTAAAGATATCCCTTGGAAAAACATTACCGCCGCTATTACTCCGAATATTCCTCCAAATGCTATCGGAAGAGAAAGTTTTCTAGAGTAAGCATTTTCTTTTATAAACTTCGTACTTGCGACTGGCATAAGCAACGCACATGATGTCATCATGATTGGAAAAGCAACCGCTGGCGACATTCCAAGGAAGTAAACCATCACCATACAAGGCCCATAAAGACCTATCCCAGCAGTCATCAATGCCCCGAGAATAAAATTACCAACAGTTCCTATAACAAGCTTAGCTCCTGTCAACCCTGTTGCATCTCCACCTCCTGGAATCATATTTACCCATGGATGTGATAAAAGCATCAATACAGCAGCTACTGCAAGGGCAACTCCCATTACAATCTTGATCTTTCTATCATCCATTTTTGAGATAATACCTGCTCCCAAATAAGATCCTATTACTGCCGCTGCGACTAATACTATCAGAGTCAGCGGATCTACTTCTACAACCGCTGTGAATATCAGTGCCTGTAATATTATTGGAATGGCATGGCATACATTTAGAGTACCTGGAATCAGTTTATCAGGTATATTCACCTTAAGTCCCTTAAACAATGCAATAGACGTCGCAAAGGATCCTATTCCCAGTGTATCTCCTAAATTAGTGAAAAATCCAATTACAGCACCCTTACCGAAGCTAATGTTTTCTTCTATTTCTCCTCTCTGTCTAGCATTCTTGTAGTCTGTGCCAAATACTATAGCTAGCATTCCTCCAAATACCACAAGTGCTGCTCTTAAAATAGTAAGTATCATTTTTGCTCCTCCAATATTCAGATTTGTTTAAATCTTATCAATTTTTAATATTATAACATAAATAATATCATATTGTGTCCAATCTATTATTATTTCAAAAACTTTACTATTTATTAACATTTGAAAGGCTATATACCAGTTTCCACTTAAAACAGTAAGGGGAGTCTATATTAAGTTTTGCTATTCACATATATTTTTGTATCATATATATTATATTTTTATCTATATAACCATATTATTTTAAGTTGGTTGGGGGGTTATTGGTCTTCAGTTATTGCTCCCATGCCTAGTAATTCTTTTAAATGTTCTAGCTCTTTTTCATCTTCTCTATTAGCTGCATATCCTAAAAATATAATTATAATGCCACCCAAAATTCCAATTAAAGCCAATGTTAAGTCCATAATATACTCCCTTTATATATATTATAGCAAATATAGGAAAATATTTACAATTGCGTTATCTAAATGCTGTAGGGTGTATTACATGTTCTTCCGTGGGATTTATATGTGATAACTCAGTATCTACTAGAGCAATGCCTCTTTGGACTGCATAATGTCCAAATCTATAACGAAGCTTATCTATAGTATTATCAATCTTTTCATGTTTCTCTATTTCCTTGAAATTATCGCCAAAACTCAATTGTACATAGTTAGATGTGGACAAGTTACATGCTCTAACCCCTAGCTTTCTTACAGGCACAAAAGGTTGGTGATGTTTTTTAAATAGCTCAAATGCCTTGTCAAATATCTCTGCTGTGGTATAGCATGGAATAGTTAATTTTCCTTGTCTCTCATACCACTCTAAATCACTATTTCTAATAGTTATTTGTACTGTACTACATACAAAACCATGCTTTCTAAGCCTCTCTGTTACACTCTCTGTAAGTTTATAAAGCACGATCTTAACCTCTTCATCGGTTGTTAAGTTTCTTTTTAGAGTTATAGAATTGCCTATACTCTTTATCTCCGAGCTAGAGTTGTAAAAACTTACGGGAGAATTATCGTATCCATTTGCGAAGCTCCAAAGTTCTACACCTCTTTTGCCTAAAGTCTTCTTTAAAAACTCTGGCTTTGTATATGCTAAATCTCCTATAGTGTTTATGTCGTATTTTAAGAATTTCGTTTTTGTTGATCGACCTACATTTAATAGATCTTCTACTGGTAGTCCCCAAATCTTTTCTTTGAAGTTTTCCTTCTTTATTATAGTAGTAGCATCTGGCTTTTTCATATCACTACCTAATTTCGCAAATATCTTATTAAAACTAACTCCTACAGATGCAGTCAGCCCTAGTTCCTTCTTTACTCTATCTCTAATTTGATTAGCTATAGTCTCTCCGTCCCCGAATAATCTTGCACTCTCTGTAACATCAAGCCAACATTCATCTAATCCAAAACTCTCAATTTTGTCTGTATAGTCTTTATATATATCTATCGCCAATCTTGAAAATCTAAGATACTGCTGATAGTTTGCTGGAACAATTACTAAATTTGGACATTTTTGCTTGGCTTGCCAAATTGGATCACCAGTTTGAACCTTATATTTTTTAGCTTTGTAGTTTTTCGCTAGTATAATACCATATTTACTATCTCCCTGTGGACTAACTGCTAGAGGCTTATCTCGTAATGATGGATTATACAAGCATTCAACACTAGCATAAAAGTTGTTCATATCTGAATGTAATATAACTCTTTCCATAAAATCACCTCATATAACAGAACTGTTGTTCTGAACTTATGTTCTATTATATTCATTATGCGAGTGAAATAATACCGGTAATTAATGTTATAAAAAAAGAGCTAGTATTTACTCTAGCTCTCTACACTCATTTGGTAATTTATCTTCTCTAATTACCTTTAAAACTGGTTGTCTCAAAGATATTATTTGACATTCGCATATTTATAAAGTTATAATATGTTAGAAGTCTAACGAAAGGAGGGTGTATATGTATTTTGATAAGTTAGGAATAAGTAGGAAGTTTTGGATTATTAACCGAAAACTCAGACATATGTTTGACGATGCTTTTGCTGCAAGTGGGGTTACGGGTACACAGGCAGCAGTTCTTCATTTTGTATATACAAAAGGAAAATACCGAGATGTATTTCAGCGAGATATTGAAACGGTTTTTAATATACGTCGTTCATCAGTAACAAGTTTGTTGCAAAGTTTAGAGCGTAAAGGTTTCATTCTTAGGGAGAATGTACAAGAGGATTGTCGTTTAAAGAAATTGGTTCTGACTGATAAATCAATAAATATTGCAGATCATATACAACATAAAATTGATGAATTAAACAACACAATTTTAGATGGATTAAGTTCGAATGAAGTTAATTTTCTTAATGCCTTGCTTACGCAAATAGAAGAAAACTTACCTTAATTTAATGAAAATAATAAAGAAATTTATAAATATATTGTTAGAAGTCTAACATTTATGATATAAAAAATAATAAAGGTGTGATTAAAAATTAAAAATGTAAGATTAAAAAAGCCAATAGTAACTAGTGCAATTAACAATTTATATGAAGATGAGCTTTACAGCTACATATATAATGATGAACTAGTAGAAGATGCAATAATAGAGAATCTTTATATTAGAGATATAGAAAAAGTAAGAGTTAAATTTAGTTCATGTATATTTAAAGGTGTTGATTTTGAAAATTGTGATTTTAGAAAAGTTGATATGACAGATGTTGTATTTGAAAACTGTAATTTATCTAATTTAAATTTTTCAGAAAGTGGGATTTATAGAATTGAATTTATCAACTGTAAATTAACAGGTATAATATTCCATGATTCTGTGCTTAAGAGCGTAAAATTCAAAGATAGTCTATGTAGATATTCCAATTTCGCATTTTCAAAATTTAGAGACGTTTTATTTGATGGTTGTGATTGTCAAAGCGCAATTTTTCAAGAAGTTAAAAATGAGTCTATGGCAGTTGAAAATAGCAATTTAACTAGTTCTGTATTTAGTGGAACAAATTTAAAAAATGTTGATTTTACAAGCTCAAACATAGAAGGAATGGATGTATTATTAAAAGATGTAGAAGGGGCAATTTTTACACCACTTCAAGCACTAGAAATTAGTAGACTATTAAGAATAATAATAAGATAATTGCCTCTTTACAAAGATTGACCCTCCTGTAAGGGGATATAATATACTTTTTGTAGAGGAAACAAGATTTAAATGGGTGTTTTTATATGAAATTTATCAATGTTTATTACAATTATGCGACCAGAGTTCATTTAATCAGCAAGTGGCGTAGCAGGAAAAAAGGAATAGTTTATGGAAAAATACAAAATAATAGATATTAATGAATTTGACAGGTCAGAATACTTTCAATATTTTATGAGTGTAGGTACCACTATCGAAATTACAGTTAAAGTGGATGTAACAAGGATATTACCCCAACTTGATTTACCTCCAAATGTATTCAACGTCTCCTCAATACCATGGATACATTTTGAACATTTTTCTTCAAATACAAATGACTCTGGAAATCAACTAACAACTATGATAACAACGGGGAAGTATGTTTAAATTACTAATAATATAATTTAGCTAGAGATAACAAAAGTGTGTTAAATATAACTTATTATAAGTGGTATCTAAGACGCTTTTGTATTTTTGTGTACTAAAATATAGGAGGGTTAGATTATAAAATTCTTCTTTGCAATTCGTAAAAGTCTGGTACTCCATTTTTCATGGCTATTAGTTCTCCATCTAAAATACATTTTTCATTAACATATCTATGTAACTGGTCTAGTTCTGGAAATCTCGAAATCAACTTGAAATCTCTTTTATTTCTTAAATCTGTACTATCATTATCTAAATATGCAATACATCTAATTCCATCCAACTTTAATTCAAATATATAATCTGGTGAGTCAAACGCCTCTTGCATTTCCGCTATTAACATTGGTTTGATACCTTTTTCATCGAATATATCCATACAATCACCTCTTAAGTTAGTATGGACAATGGTAAGTAATTTTAAGCTTCTTTTCAATGAATGCACCCAAATTTAATAACATATATATAGTAAAACATTATTTAGGAGGTTTATTATGTATGAGAATATTTACCCAAATCCTATTCAATTACAAAATTCAATAAATTTAATACAGGATACAATAAACGCTATGGAGCAAGATCTACTTTTATATAATTGGTTAGGCGATAGAATACCTATTTCAGAACTACAAACTTTACCCTCACCTAATCTTGAAGAAATATATGATATTCTAGAAATAATTGAAACACTAAAAAACGATACCATTAATAATAGCAATTTATTGAAAGAAATATATTATCAATTGACAGGTACTTTTGCCAATATTAAACAAGGTTTTTATTTTGTTCCGCCGAGAGATTTATTTACAGGTGTATACGATGCCATTGTAAAAACTACTGGGTATATAAAGCAATTAAGAGTCATAATGTTTGGATTACCAAATTTTTACTACAGAGATGCACTCTTTAGTATAATATCTGATGAATTAATTCATGGGACCTTGCTTAATTATGTGAATTCAAAATTAATACGCATTCAAATTGAGCGAAATCTTAATATACATATACAGCGATAGAATAATTTTTATCTGTTTTTGCAAAAATGATAAAAAAAAATAAGGGTAGCAATTCAGCTACCCCCTTATACTGTCTACATATATTTTCTATTTTCCAACCACCCAATTCTTTAAAGCCATTACCTACAAACTTAGTCACATTGTCTGGAAACTTCTCTAATCCAGAAAAACACATATATATAACTCCTAATTTTTTGTGTTCAATTATATATGACTTTAATTTTCTTTTCACATTAAATATTAATACTCATATAATTATAAAGAAGCCAGTTATATAGTTTATTTTTTAATAAATATGTCTTTTAAAAATGCTTTTCTATTAACAGTTATGCAATTTACAATTTACTATTTTGTTCACACACGAGTAGGGTGCAATTAAGCTTCCCTTTAAAATTTTTACAACTTTAATTATTTAGCGGATAATGTAGAATTAACAAAAATAATGTAATGCGCATACCATATAATTAGGAATACTTTTATATTCCTATTAATTTTATAAGAAGGTGTTTATATGGATAAGGAAAGATTTTTCTTCTTCGGTTTCGTAATATGCCCAGGTTGTAGAAGAAGATTTGCAAGAAGATGTATATGCAGCAGATGTTGTCGCTGTTCTAGATGTTGTACTTGTAGCAGAGATTAAATTATTGCAATGCTAATTGATGTAGATAAGGCTAGCGATTAAACTAGCCTTATCTACTATACAATACCCTATTCAATGTATCCCATCTATCTACACCATTAAATACTGTGAATCTATCTGGTAAATTCATTTTCTTTAGTGCTTCCTCTGTCCTACCACCAACAACAAATAAGTTCTCTGCCGTATATGATTTAAAATTTACTACGTCCATAACAACACAATCTTCTTTATTCCATGCAAATACTTCCGCAATTGTTCTGTCTGCATCATTACTATATAAAACACAATTCTTTTTCATTTTATTATTACTTCCTTGAATAGTTTTATTTAATATTCCTTCTGCTATTAGTTTAGCAACTTCTCCATAACCTAATTTTGTAGCTATATCATAGTCATTCTTACTATCACAGAAGAATGTTTCTATCATTATAGCAGGGCAGTCTGTAGAGTTAAGCATGTACAAATCTGGTCTGTCTTTTACCCCTCTGCTTGTAAATACTGTCCCAAATTTATTTACTACCCTTTGTGCATACATCTTGCCTGTATTTGAGCAATATAGCACCTCTGTACCTTTTGCACTACCGTTGTAGCTATTTAGATGTAACTCTATACAAAGATCATATTTCTTGCCATTTATACGAGATAATTCATAAGTTCTTTCCTCTGTAGACTTTGCAAATTGTTTCTCTGGACAGATAATAACATCTACCGTACAACCTGATGATCTAAGTATTTTCGCTAAAAAATCAGCTAACATCTTACAATATTGATACTCGTTTACTACTCCATCAGCACTAGTACACAGTAAGTATGCTATGCCCAACTGTTATTGCGATTTTCATTACTGATCATCCCCCTTATCCTTTAATTGTTCTAAAGCGTTTTGTATCTGAACAGGCACTTTAATACCTATTTGACTGCAATTTTCTAATATGCTAAGCCCCTCATTTTCTATATAAAAATAGCACACAAGCGTTCTAAACACTCATGTGCCATTGCTTATTAAACGATCTAAGTAGACTGCTACTATTAATACAGCAAATATAACTCCTTTTCTTGCAATTCCGATAAGTCCTGTACTGCTTGACCATTTTTTTAATATCCAACCTTTTAACATCCCTAATTCAGATTCATCTTTTACACTTCCCTCTGAAGAATTCTCTTCTTTTGATTCATTAGTGATTTCAATCACTGAGTCTTCTGTATCAGTTTCTGCAAAAGAAAAATTAATACTTGTACAAAACAGAGTAAATGCAACGAATAAAGATACGATTTTTTTGTTTTTCATACTATAAATCTCCTTATATTATTTTAAATATATGTTAAAAGTTCGCTCAATTTTTAAAGTAACATGATTTATATTATTAATATATAGTTTTGACAAAACTGGTCATTTTTTAAAATAACTGGAAAATTTAAACAAAATCTAAACAAAAAATAGAGTAGCTATCACTCACGCTACTCTTATTTATTCTCTACACTCATTCGGTGATTTATCTTCTCTAAAACCTTTTAAAACTGGTTGTCTTAAAGATCCTCTGTCATTTGGCATATACTCTACAGTAGCAACTAAGGTAGGCTCTATCCATATAGCATCCTCATTATTTGATCCACTTGGAACGTACTTAATAGGTGGATCACTAGCTTTTTTATACTTATACTGATCTAGTTTCCTAAGGCTCACACCTAATGTAACGTGTCCTTTATATATCAATTCGTTGTTATCATTATATTGTGCAATTACTAAACTAGTCATATTATTTTCTTTTAATTTGTCTTTGATTTGTGAGTATTATTCTGTAAAATGGAAGCTTTCACTATTATGAGTAAACTTTTTTTCCAAACTCATAAGCATCTTTTAAATGATTTGTTCTGTCAATCTGTGGCTTTCCGTTTGTATCACCGCATCCTCCTGCAAGAAGCATTCCTTTATCATTAAATCCAATGTAATTTATAAAAGCATATTTATAATAGGATGTTACTTGCTCAAAAGTCCAAAAGAAATTATCCGCAGACGTTACCAATAATGCACAATCCTTTATTGGGTATTTCTCGTGTCTTCCAAGAGGAGGATTAGGGTCTTCCTCTGCTATAAAATAAAACCTTTCTATAAATGCTTTAATTCTTGACGATATTGTCCAATAATATAGAGGAGAAGCAAAAACAAGCAAATCAGCTGATTTAATTTTAGGAACAAGCTCATTAAAGCTGTCTTTTTGCACACATAGTTTACCGTATCGGCAGGCATTACAACCAATACAGCCTTTTACTTCATTTTTTATAAGTGATATTACTTCTACCTGATGTCCTGTTTCCTTTGCACCTTTTACAAAACTATCTACCAACTGTGCCGTATTACCCTTTGGTCTTCCGCCACCTTGTAAAACAATTATATTATTCATATACTTAACCTCCTGTCAAATTCAAATTTATCGATTGTTTCTTGTGCTTATTATATCATTATTTCTTGGTTTACTTATTTCTTTTCTGCTTTAGAAAAGGACTTATTTAAATTGATAGACAGAACCTAATCAATTTCATTATTTTCCTTTAGAAATAATAATTTTCCAGATTTTAATCCCCATATTTCATCCAAATACATACATACTTTTTTTGAATGAGTTACGATTATAACACATTTATCATGATTATGGGCTAACGATACTAAAATATACATTATTTTTTCTTCTGCAGCAAGTCTATAAAAAAAATAAAAGAGAGTAGCTAAAAGCTACCCTCTTTACTAATTATATTTACTCAACAATCACGCCATTTTGTCGAAGAAGTAAAGATTTGAAAATTTTTTATAGTTCATTTGAAATTCTCCTCTAAAATAGCGTAATAATATTCATCCCACCATTCATTACCTTTTGGAATACATTTTTTAAAAAAGCCTTCCCTTCTCATTCCAATCTTCTCCATAACTCGGTATGATGGAATATTATCAGGCTGACAAGTGGCTATAATCCTATGTAAGTTCATTTCTTTAAAACCATATTCCAAGAAGGCTTGTGCTGCTTCAGAAGCATACCCTCTACTTTGATATTTTGGATTAAAAACCCATCCAATCTCATAAGTATGCTCACCAAAATACTTATAAAAAACAATGTGCCCTATAAGAATATCTTCATCTATTAGTACTACAGGAAATTTTTCAGCTTTAACACCTTTATTTTTATTTACAAATTTTTTTGCATCTTCTTCAGTAAAAACCCCTTCAGGTATATACTTCATAACATTAGTATCTGACGTATACTCATATATAGCTTGCCAATCCTTGAATTCAAATTCTCGTATCAACAACCTTTTTGTTTTTATATGCATTACACAAACTCCCATCATTGTATAAATTTATATTCGAATTTTTTCATTTCCATCTCCTTTTTAATCAATATTATATCAAAGTAAAGATAAATTTTCGAACTTCTTTTAGTTTCTTATTTTTCATCAAATCACTAAAATGATAGTATTTGTTTAAATGCTGATTATATATGAATAAATATCTATTAAATATATTCTTCTCTTATTTACTCTCTACATTCATTAGGTAATTTATCTTCTCTAATTCCCTTTAATACTGGTTGGTTGCCTTAAAGAGCCTTTTTCATTTGGCATATACTCTACTGTACATACAAGAGTTGGTTCTATCCAAACCGCATCCTCATTGCCTGATCCTGAAGGAACGTTTTTGATTGGTGGTAATCCAGTCTTTTTATATTTATATTGAATAAGTATTCTAAGACTAACACCTAAAGTCACATGTCCCTTGTAAACTAGTTCGTTACTATCATTATATTGTGCTATAACCAAACTAGTCATGTTGTTCTCTTTAAGTATATAACTGCACACGACGAAATATCTTTCATATACTTAATTTTAATCCAGTCTTTACTCTTTTTATCAAACCAATACTTGCTGTTCTTGTCTTTTGCGACAATACCTTCTAGTTTCTGTTGTTCTGCTACTTGATATAATGCTTTTCCGTTAGTTTCTATATATCTAGATATCGCAAATCTATCCATCTCATTTATAGTCTTCTCCAATAATTTCTTACGCTCTATTAAAGGTAAATCTGTAACTAACTTATCCTTATAATATATGATGTCATATGCAATGAAACTTACTGGATACTTCTTTGCAGATATTTGCATTTTGAAAGGATCTGAAAATAATGTTCTTCTTTGCAATTCATAAAAGTCTGGTACTCCGTTTTTCATGGCTATTAATTCTCCATCTAAAATACAATTTTCATTAACATACCTATGTAACTGGTCTAGTTCCGGAAATCTTGGGATTAGTTTAAAATCTCTTTTGTTTCTTAAATCTGTACTATCATTATCTAAATAAGCAATACATCTAATTCCATCTAATTTTAATTCGTAAATATAATCTGGAGAGTCAAAAGCCTCCTGCATCTCTGCTATTAACATTGGTTTGATTCCTTTTTCATCGAATATATCCATACAATCAACCTCCTATGGGTAGTATGGTCAATTACGGGTTATTTTAGGCATACAACAAAAAGTATACAAAACTTTAATTAGAACATATATCTATAGTAAAGCTATTTAGGAGGTTATTTATGCCTGACTCAGATACTAACCAATTGAAAAATACAATAAATATGATTGGTGAATCTATAATATCTAAAGAAAAACATTTGCAATTTTTTCAATGGTTGATTGACCATGTTATGATATCAGAACTTTCTCCTATACCATCTCTTTCTCTATCCGAGGCAAAAGAAATAATAATACTTTTAGAATATATAAGGGATGAGGAACTAAAACATCTTGACTTGCTACAAAATTTATATTTTCGACTTACTGGGTCTTATCCCTCGATTTATTATGGGGTTTTTTATCCACCAGTTAATCTTACTGCCGGAATAGAAAACGCACTCATGGAAAATTTAGACTCCGTTAAAAAATATAGACTTATAATGAATGGCTTATCATCATCTTCTGATAGAAGTACGATTTCAAGTATTATATCCGATGAGCTGAATCATACAAACTTATATAATTCTTTACTTATGCAATTTGCAAATATAGTGTAAATGCAATAAAAGGGCAGCAATTAAGCTACCCTTTTACATATCTAAATTAATTTTCTATCTTTTAAATATTTATACCATTCACAATAATATATTATTTTCTATATAGTATACTAGAGTAGAATTATTTAATTACTACTCTATATCAATCCCTAGAATGCTTTAAATAGAACTATATTTCATGTCATCTTTTTAATAAAGATGACATATTTTTTATTATTTTTAGAAACTTATCACAAAATAATAAAAATTTACTCTCACTATCAATTAATATTTTCATATTATAAATAATAAGGAAGGTGATGGATATGGATTGTAATGACAAAACAAATAAAAATTGCTTAAAAGGATCTTGAAATATAGGACAAAATATTTCAACTTCAGCTGCACAAGAAACAGTTTTAAATAGTAATGACAATCAAGAAGATGAAATTGAAGCACAATTAGAAATACTGAAAAACCATATCTGCTTATTAGAGATACAAGCGAAAAAAAGATAGCATAGTTATTGATTATAATTATTATTTTTATGTAAATCTTCCTCTGATATTCAACCTATTACAAATAGCTTCTCTGCTGTATAACTTTTAAAATCTTTTATATGCTACATAGTATATCAGTTTTTATGTAATTGTTTAATGGATAATGTAGAATTAACATTAATAATGTATTTTAATACCATACAATAGGAGTTATTTTTTTACTCCTATTAATTTAATGGGAAGGTGTTTATATGGAAAGATTTTTATGTTGTTGCATAAGATGCTCATGTTGCAGAAGAAGATTTTCAAGAAGACGTATATGCAGCAAATGTTGCCGCTGTTTTAGTTGTTGCACTTGTTGCAGAGAATAAATTATTTAAATATTAATTAATTAATGTAGATAATATAGGGTAGTAATATTATTATTACTAGCTCTTTTTTTACTATTCTGATTTATAATTTATATTTTGTTAGCCCATTACAATCTACATAAATTTTCTCTCTTCCAACCATCCAACTACTTTTCTATATATATATTTTTGAAATACTCACTTATAAAAATAAAAACTTATATTATATATATACATTCTTTCCCAATTATACACTTTAAACGACCAGTTTTGCTAAAATTATTGAATATTTTTATTTATTTTAGTATACATGTATAAATCGTATTATTTAATTTTATCTATATTCAGAATATAATATTTGAAAATTTGTAAGGAGGTGTTAGTTATAAATAAAAATAGATTCTTATTAATTTCTTTAATATCCTTATTATTCATTATTTTCGGTACTTTATTTTATTTAAATAATGGAGCAATCGTATTTACTGGTGAGTCATCAAATTGGGCCGCTAAATACACAGTTCAAAAAAATGACATAAGAAATTTAGAAGTAATATATAAAGATAAAATTAAAAAGGGAGAAGAAATAAAATACATTTGCAAAATAATTGAAAATGGAGATGAGATAACTCGAATTGAAGATAGCTTAACTGAATTTAATGATAAAATTATAGGTAAAAGCAACATTGAAGATCACCTAAATAAGAAAAACAATAAATATTTAGTTATTATTGAATGGAATAATAAAACAGAAAAAATATCTTTATTTCGGAAATAATTTAAGAAAGAATAAAAATTTTATTATATTTTAAAAAATAAAATAAAGGGGAGTTGTTTATGAAAATGATAAGAAAATTTCTTGTATAAACATTATCAATATTTATGGTTGGATCATTAATTTTACCTGTCAATGCAGAAGAAATATCTGAAACTGGTGATAAAACACGTACTTATTCAGAAAAACAAATTACAGATGTAGAATCCCTATACAATATGGGAGAGAGCGGGATTAGCGATGTTGCAGAGAATTCAAATGATGTAGCCAAAGTTATAAACCCCGAAACTGGAGAGGAAGAATTTTTAGAAACGATGTCAACAACTCAATTAGTTGAGGTAAAACAAGCAAGAAACGAATCAGAGGAAACATATGTAAAAACAACTTTTATAAAAGAACCTGAACCAGAGAGTGAAGTAATTCAAACTAGAGCTAGTAAAAATGAAGATGCCTATGATAAAACAGGTGGAGTAAGAGTATACTCAACAGTAACATATACAACTTCAAGCGGGGATGGTAAATTTACATACATAAAAATGACTAAAATGTCTGGTGGATTTTCTATATAAGACAGTTCAATACAAATTACTAGCCGTTCTGTTAAAATGAACCAATATGGTAGGTTGTCTTGTAAACAGCAAGGAGTTACAAATACTACAAGTAGAAAACCTATTAATAATACTTTCGGTTACAGTGTCCCAAACTGGCCTGCAGTTGGAAGAGGAAGTATAGGATATGATACAGGTGTAGGTATAACAGGCAATTTAAAAAAGGAACTTACAAGTGGTCTGTTAATTTTTACAATTCTATATAAATATAAACAAGAGTAGCTTTTTACTTTACATTAATTCTTTCTTTACCAACCAATCAACAACTTTTCCATATGTCTCTTTATAACATTGTCTGGTAACTTATCTAATCCTGATTATCAAATATATCCATACTATCGGTTTTAGCATGGTCATGTAGTGATCATAGTACTTAAATTTGTAAAAGATAAATGGGTACATCAAGGTGCACATACATTTATAGATATAATGGATGGTTTTATCAAACTTAAAATCGGGGGTTAAAAAATGTTTAAAAGAGTCTTTCTAAAAACTATACCAACTTTAATTATTGTCGCCATAACTTCATTAGCTTTCATTTATTATAAAGTAAGCACATATACACCTATAATTTTTTGCTTACAGATAATCGCTTATATTCTTTTATTTTTATATTATTATAAAAAAGAGAATCAAGGGTAGCTATTAAGCTACCCTTTTACTATCTACATATATTTATTATTATCCTTTAACCACTCAACTACTTTTCTATACGTCTCCTTAAAGTCCTTACCTACAAACTTAGTTACATTGTCCAAACAATTTTTTGTATTTATACTATATTAAATTAATAAAAAAAGAGAAATACTTTAAAGGGTATTTAACCTCTGTGTCAAATTTAATCTAAAAGTTTATTAAATTTAATGGAGGTTGATATATATGCGTACTGTAAAAGAAGTAGCCAATTTATTCAATGCTCGTTATAACAAATTTAAAAAGTCTAATAATCAAGTAAAAGATCAGCAAGAAAAAAATTTTATTGAAGATAAGTTAATTAATACATTAAAAGATGATTTACAAATTAATAAAGGTAAAAATGAATTAGAAGATATTATGTATATTGAGTTGCTAATAGAGCAACTTACTTATGAAAGAGAATATAATCAAGAGGAGTTAGTTAATAAAGAAAAAGAAATTGAGGGATTGTATGACCTATTAATTGAATATAATAGAATAATTGAAAATTTTTTAAGGTTTAAAGCAAGGGTTGAAGAAGTGAGCCTTAAGATGGAATTAGCAAGACAAAATATGCGAAACAAAGAAAAATAGGAAGATAATATTTTTGTTTTTTTATTCTTATTCTACTAAGTAATTCAGCTTAAAAGAGGCATCTGAATGAATTTTGATATTCAGATGCTTCTTTACAGTATATAAAGTTAATATTTAACGTTTATTTTTTAATTATACCCTGTATTACCAATGAATAAAGGTTAAATCAACATAATAGTTAGCTCTTTACATATTTTATAACCTTATCCAGTGTATCAAATCTATCTACGCCGTTAAATACAGTATACTTGTCTGGTAAGTTCTTAACTTTTAGGGAATTACAGACTGAGAGATAAAGGAAGCATTAGAAAAACAATTTTCTATGGATAGCCTAAGACTAAAAACTCAATAAGAACTGTTCAGATCCCAACTAATATAATTAGAGAATTAAAATCTCATAAAATCAAAGCATTAGAACAAAAAGTATTAATGGGTAGTGAATACAAGGACAAAGATTATGTTATTTGCAACGACTTCGGGGAGCCTATGAATAACAATAGACCCGCTAAGATTCTACATTCTTCTTTAGATAAGTTAAATATACCTAGAATGAAATTCCATGCTCTTAGGCATACTTACGCTACGCGTTTATTTGAAGCAGGAGTCCCTCCTAAAACAGTGCAAACCTTAATGGGTAATTATGATATAAGTATAACTATGGATATTTACACTCATGTTATGAAAGATTCTAAGTTAGAAGCAGTAGATAAAATAAATGATATTTTTGCTTAAAATCTATATAGGTGTGTCATAGGTGTGTTTATAAATAAAAAACACTTAAATACATCAACTGTAAGTAAGTGTTTTCAACTATTTCAAATTTTCATTTTCTAAATTGGTGGAGACGAGGGGAATCGAACCCCTGTCCGTAAGTCTTTTCCTCGTTGCATCTACGTGTGTAGCCAGCTTAATTAAATCTCGCCTCACATACAAATAAGCGGCAATCTATATATGAGACCAGCCCCGATTAATCTACTTTAGTGTCGAGACACCCACAAAGTAGTTCCCTGCATAATGGCGTCCAGTCTTAGCCGGCAGGAGGGCTAAGAGGGACGAGCAGCATTAGGCTGCTAACGCGTAATTATCGTCTGCGTTTGTTTTAAAGTTCCCCAGTTTTTACGTGACCCAGAGTAACACGACACGCAGCCCCAAGTGCCAAACCCACGTCGAAACCTTTACGCCCCCGTGATGGTTTATAGTCTTAGAGACTTCTTATTTCTTTTGCAAACAATTTTTACTTTGTTGTTCCTTTATAAATTATCTAATTTTTAATTAGTATTTACCTGTCATTTCTCTTTCCATACGTCTTTCTGCATCTTTCTTTGCCATATCTTGACGTTTATCGTATAATTTCTTACCTTTTGCTAGTGCTATCTCTACTTTTACTTTACCATTTTTTAGATATAATCTAAGCGGTATTAGTGAGTATCCTTTTATTGTAGTTGCACCAATTAGTTTTCTTATTTCTGATTTGTGAAGAAGTAGTTTTCTTACTCTTAAAGGATCTACATTAAATACATTTCCTTGCTCGTATTGACTTATATGAACTTGTTTTAAAAATACTTCACTGTTATCTACAGACGCATAGCCGTCGCTTAAGTTTGCTTTACCTTGTCTTAAAGATTTTACTTCTGTGCCTTTAAGCTCGATTCCACATTCGTAAGTCTCGTCTATAAAATATTCATGTCTCGCTTTTCTGTTTGTAGCTAAAACTTTTATACCTGCCATATAAATCACCTTCTTCACTGTTTAATACTAGTAAATATAGATTCAAAATACTATACCTACGATAATCTATGATATCACAATTGATAACTACAGTCAATATGTCCACAACTAGTAGTATCTTCATATTAAGGATATTTGATTCAATTTTTACATATTTTCTTGGATCTTTAGATAAAAATTGATGATTATAAGTATACATTTTTACAAAAAAATTGTAAAATAGACATAAGATGAAAAATTACACCTCTAGAACTTGCAAACACTGAATTTCTAGAATTTATGAAATTATTTCTGATAATTAAAATTTAACTACATATAAAAATAATACTGGCTAGTTACAGGGAGGAAATTGAAAATGGATTTAAGTAAAAAAGTAAGAGTGTTAGAAAGTTATTCTGATGGAAGAAGTGAATTCGAGATATTAGAATACGATAAATTAGAAGGGGCAACTGACCCACTTATGGCAATGGCGCTTCACTTTTCAAAAGAAGCTGGTCTTAAGGGTAGACAAGTTAAAATAAAGCTAAACAATTCTAGTATAAAAACTGAATCAGGCGCTTTATACTACTATAAAGGTCAAATTTCATCAGATGCTAACATCGGAGGAGTTGGGGGATTCTTCAAGAAGAGCATTTCTGGTGCGTTAACTAATGAGTCTGCTATGAAGCCTCAATATACAGGTACTGGTGAAGTTTATCTAGAGCCATCATTCAAACATTATATGGTAATGGAATTAGACAATGACTCATTAATAGTAGATAAAGGTACATTCTATTGTTGTTCTGATACTATAGAAGTTAAAACTTTCGCTCAAAAGAACGTATCATCTGCACTTCTAGGTGGAGAAGGTATATTCCAAATAGAATTAAAAGGAAGTGGAACGGTTATACTAGAGCTTTATGTTCCTAAAAATGAAATCATAGCTTATGAAATAAAACGTGGTGAAGAGTTAAAGGTTGACGGTAACTTCGCACTTGCTAGAACTTCTCGTGTTAACTTTGCTGTTACTAAATCAGATAAATCACTAGTAGGATCTATGTTAAATGGAGAAGGTCTTTTAAATACATTTACTGGAGAAGGAACTGTATGGTTAGCTCCAACTCAACCAATGTACCAATCTTTATCTTTTGGATTTATGCCAGGAAACAAATCAATGAACAATACAGCAACTAATGCTAAAAATATTTTCGGCGGTTTCGGAAACTTAATAGACTAATTCAAACGTAAAACCAAGATGTCAGCTTAGGCTACCATCTTGGTTTTTTTAGTTTTAATCCTAATTATCAAATTAAAAATTAATCTATTTTTTCCTCTTCTTTTTTAACAATAGAAAAATCAATCTCTCTCAAATCTACATTGACTTTATCTACTTTTATTCTAAGCGGATCGCCTATTTTATACATTCTCTTAGTATGCTCTCCAATTACACAGTAGTTTTTCTCGTCAAATATATAGAAATCATCGTCCATATCAGCTAATCTGACCAATCCTTCTATTGTATTTTCTAACTCTACAAATATTCCAAACGAAGTTACTCCTGAAATATTTCCGTCAAATTCTTCGCCAACTTTATCATTCATGTACATAGCTTTATAGAAATCGTGTACATCTCTCTCAGCTAACTCAGCTTTTCTTTCCTGTTCGGAAGACTGAGTAGAAGCATACTCTACTATTGTAGTAAGCTGTGTTTGTCTCTTTTCATTTATCTTATTATTTAATGACTCTTTAATAATTCTATGAATTTGTAAGTCTGGATATCTTCTAATTGGAGAAGTAAAATGTGAATAAAACTTAGCTGCAAGTCCAAAGTGACCATGGCATTCTGGAGAATATTTAGCCTGTCTAAATGAACGCAACATTATTGAGCTTACGGCTCTCTCTTCTTTTTTACCTTTTATTTGCTCAACCACTGCTTGTAAAGCCTTTGGATGAACTTCTTCTAAGTCGCCTTTTATATGGTATCCAAATGCGGAAATGAAATTGCTTAAATTCTCCATCTTTTCTTGAGATGGAATTTCATGAATTCTATATACAAAAGGGAGATTCATCCAATAGTAGTGCTCCGCTATTGTTTCATTACTTATAAGCATAAACTCTTCTATTATTTTATTAGAAATTCTTCTCTCATAATCTTTAATATCTGCTACTTTTCCTTCACTGTCTAAGATTATTTTTGCTTCAGGGAAGTCGAAGTCTATTGATCCTCTTCTTTTTCTCTTATCCATAAGTATTCTTGCAAGCTCTTCAGATATTTTAAACTCTTCTACTAGATTTTCAAAAGTCTTTTTAAGCTTTTCATCATCTTTTTCTAGAATATCTGATACTTCAGTGTAAGTCATTCTAGCTTTTGAATTTACAACACTTTCAAGTATATCATGCTTAACAACATTTCCTTTTTTATCAATTTCCATAATTATAGAAAGTGTAAGCTTGTCTTCAAAAGGATTTAAACTACAAACTCCATTTGACAATATCCTCGGCAGCATCGGTATAACTTTATCTACTAGATATACTGAAGTTGCTCTTTTTAAAGCTTCTTTATCCAATTTACTTTTTTCTTTAACGTAGTGAGTTACATCGGCAATGTGAACTCCAAGTTTGTAGTTTCCATTTTCTAATTTCTCAATAGAAACAGCATCATCTAAATCTTTTGCATCTTCACCATCAATTGTAAAAATCTTTAAATCTCTTAAATCGCTTCTTCTGCTAATTTCTTCTTTTGGAATTTCCACTGCGACTGATTCTGCTTCAAAAACTACTTTTTTAGGAAATTCTTCTGGTAGACCATGTTCTCTAATTATTGAATCTATTTCAACTCCACGATCGCCTTTATGCCCAAGGACTTCAATGATCTTTCCTTCTGGTTTTTTTCCTTCTTCTGGCCAAACAGTAATTTTACATACTACTTTATCTTGTGCTCTAGCTCCACTGAAAAATCTCTTAGGTACATATATATCCTTGTTGAATTTCTTGTTATCAGGTACTACAAATCCAAACGCCTTACTTGGCTCAAATACTCCAACAACAGTATCTACCTCTCTTTTTACTATCTTTACAATTTTTCCTTCTGCCCTTTTATCATCTTGTGCTGGAACTACTACTTCGGCAATTACTCTATCATTGTGCATTGCACCATTTACATCGCCAGCTGGAATAAACAGATCCTGTTCATTTTCTCCATCTGATTCTACAAATCCAAATCCCTTTTTATGTGAAATAAATTTACCAACAAAATTACCAGCACTCTCCGGTGAAACTATTTTTTCTTTTTTAGTAATATTTATATGGCCCTCTTCTTCTAATTCACTTATAAAATTATAGAATAGAGGCATCTCTGATGAATGTATGTCAAATATAGTAGCTAATTCTTCTTTTCTTAGCGGCTGATATGATTCTTCATTTATCAAACCTAATAGGTTCTTTCTAATTTCTGGTGTCATCTTGACCTCCTTACATTTATTTGCGCTTCTACCATTATACACCAATTAAAGTATATTGGTAAAATCATATATTGTAGTGCTATTATTATATTAGTATGCTCAAATTTATTTATATTAATTTACAAACGCATTTAATTTTTCGTTAAAGTTATCTATACCCTAAATTTTATAAAAAAAATACATTATAAAAGCGATATTAAATACGCTGTACAATATAGAATTTACTCTAACTGTATTACGTGCTTAATATCGCCATATTAAACTTTACTCCTCACCTAAAAAATTTAGTTTTATTTTACCGACATTACTTCTAACTTTAATAGTCTTTTCGCTATCTCCAAATATATTTTTATCTACGTTGCTAATTACCTTTCCAACGTCACTTTTAGCATCTAACATAAACTTCTGGCTTTTATCAATGTTTATGACTATCTTTCCTACATCTGTTGAAACATCTATATCGCCATCAATTCTCTCTAGGTTGCATATTACATCTCCTACTTCTGATTGAATACTCCCTTTACCGAGAATCCTTTCTAAAACTACCTTCCCTACATCAGATTTTATTTTATAATTATCGGCTTCAGCTCTATTTAGTTTTATATCCCCTACATCACTTGTAACTACTAATTTTTTAGTATTGATAGCCCTTTCTACTAAAATCTTGCCGACATCGCTTTCTAAAGTTATTTCATTTAAATCCAAGTCGCTCTTTACGTATAAATCCCCGACATCTGATTGTAATTTAAACTTCTCTTTATATTCTTTAGGTAAAAATATCTCCACAACCTTTTTATCAGTTGACCAAAATATGCCGAATCCTTTAAATCTTTTTTTTGGTTCAACAAAACTAAGTTCATTTCCCTGTTTTGATATATTTAGTGTCCTATCATTTTTAAGTTTTTTATCTGATCTCTCTATTACTTTTATTTTATTATCATCAGTAGTTTTTAGTATTATTTCACTTACATCCATTTTAAAATTTATTTTTTCAATTCCATCTAAGTTCTCTTCTCTGACAATCTTGTTTTTATATGCCCAACTTGGATTATTTCCGCCTTTACTAACCCAATTCGAGCCTCCGTTAAATCTTATACCTGTTATTAAAATTCCAGTCATAACTACTATAAGTAATATCAACGATATTATCCTAATTTTCGTAAATTTTCTAAACATAATCTTTTTCCTCTTTCAATTCGATAAACGCACTTATAATTTGATCAACTGCATAACCTATAATAAATATAACCCAAGTAACGTACCAAGCACTAGTTAAAAAACTAATTATAAAGTACGCTGATATTACTATTGCCCATACAGCAGATGAGATCGCCTTTCTAACTCTATTTTTTTGATATCTTACTGTTTTCTTTTCTTTTATTTCTTCAACTATAGATTCATCTTCTCTATCGTATTTTTTTATTTTTGACATATTGTTATACACTAACATTCCCGTTGCAATAGCTACAATAACAAAAAATATTACTATGGCAAATTCTTCTACCCAGCCAAAGGCCTCACTTAGAATAATTCCAATTGGGCTTAGTATATAAAGCATTATTGATATAGCAGTAATCATAGCGGATTTTTTTCTTTCCTCTGCTTCTTTATCGTTGTATAAATTATAATCAAATATAAGATTCCCCACATTACCAATATTTCCTACAACTGACGTATATGCTTCATTTTCATCAATTCCCGCATCAATTAAATCATTATATCTATCTATTGAATTCGCGAGTATCTCCTCTTTTAGTTCTCTTGTTCTGCCATTTGATGGTGCCTTTTCAAACAATCCATCTACATACATTTCTATCTCTCTTCTCATAATACCCCCCTATTTAATCAAGCTATCGATCAGTTTTTTAGCTTCCGACCAATCTTTTTTATTTTGTTCATATACTACAGACCCCAACTTTGTAATTCTATAGTATCTTCTTCTAGCCCCTTGGTTTTCATTTCCCCAGTAAGATTCGATCATGCCACCTTGCTCTAATCTTCTAAATGCTGAATACAGTGTAGCTTCCTTTAATTCGTACTCGTTATCTGTTTTTTCTTTTATTGATTTATTTATCTCATAACCGTAGCTATCTTTTTCTATTAGTCTAGCTAAAATTATTGTTTCTGTATTTCCTCTAATTAAATCAGATGTAATAGACACATTATCTCGCCTCCTTGTCTTTAATCAACTTATCTTATATTCACTATTATAATTATATATACCTCGCCTGTCAATGTATCTTTTAAAATTATGAACATGCACAAATGACAGGCGATTCAAGTAATTTTACTAAAATGGTATATGAATTATCTAAAGAAAAGTTGACATCTATGTTACGCAATTTAGAAACTTATAATGATTTAAATAATAGAAAAACTAAAGTGAAAGATGAATATGAAGGATAATGTATAATTACAAAAAACTAGCCCCCCGGGGACTAATGTAATTGTCCAATAAGTGACGGTCTTTTTTACACCTATCTATAGGTTTAGAATTTTTAAAAAAACCATGTTCGTAATGCACTTGTTGTACTGTCATTACGAACATGGTTATTATCCAAGATGGGAAAAAGCTTGCTAATCATATTAATCATTGTAGGAATGAAGCAACTATAACTAAAGAAATTCTGGGTTTCTTTTATTTTTATTTACAAAATCAATTCCTCATATGCATAATTATTTTTACTCATAATCCTACTTCTGATTAACAACATCGTTATATGAAATAAGTTCAAAAGTCATCGCGACAACGTTCCTTGCAACTACAGTTCTTACAGCTATGCTCCTTACAACTATAGTCCTTGCGCCAATAGTCATTGCGCCAATAGTCCTTACTACTATGGCCCTTGCGACAACAGTCTTTACAACTATGGTCCTTACAACTATGGTCCTTACAACTATGCTCTTTACAACTATGCTCTTTACAACTATGCTCTTTACAACTATGCTCTTTACAACTATGGTCCTTACAACAACATTTCTTAATTTCTACCCTAGATTTCGCAGTATTATTGTTAAGATCTGGATCTGGTGTTGTTGAGGTAACCTGTGCAATATTAATTAGTGCGTCACTGCATGTTGGCTTTATGGTTCCTCTTAAAATAATCACTCTTGAAGTTCCTGCTGGTAATGTGCCTATTTCAAAACTTCCAGTCCATGGTTCAAAGCATTCCCCATTATCCACTGAAAACTCTGGTCTACATAGAATATTTGCAACGTTATCTATTAAAGTAACATTTTGTGCATCTGCTGGGCCTGCATTTGCTACTATTATTGTAAAACTTATACATTCTCCTACACAAGCGCTTTTCTTATTTGCAAATTTCTCTACCGAAACATCAGCTGCTACAACTACTATTGGAGTCTCTACCGTAGAGGTGTTGTTTTCTAGATTTGGATCTGGTGTAGGTGAAGTAACTGTTGCTGTATTAATAATCACCCCTGTTGCTGTTGAGCTAATTGTTCCTCTTATTATAATAACTCTTACTTCTCCTGCCGGTATTGTCCCTAAATTAAGGCTTCCAGTCCATGGTTGGAAAGTTACTCCATCATCTAGCGAGAACTCTGGATTAATAATAGAAGATGGTATATTATCTGTTAGAAGGACACTCTCTGCAGCATTTGGTCCAAAATTTGTAACTACAATCCTATAGCTGAACATCTCTCCTGGTACAGCAAATGATTCATTACCTTGCTTTACCACAGCAATGTCTGCTGCCACGGCTACTACTGGAGTCTCTACCGTAAAAGTGTTATTATCTAGATTTGGATCTGGTGTAGGTGAGCTGACTGTTGCTGTATTTATAATTACACCAGTTGCTGTCGAATCTACTGTTCCTCTTATTATAATAACTCTTACCCCTTCTGCCTCTATTGTTCCTAAATTAAGGCTTCCAGTCCATGGTTGGAAAGTCACTCCATCATCTAGCGAAAACTCTGGATTAAGAATAGAAGATGGTATAACATCCGTTAGAAGCACACTCTCTGCATCAGATGGCCCAAAATTTGTAACTACGATTGTATAGCTGAACGTCTCTCCTGGTACAGCAATTGGCTCATTACCTTGCTTTACTACAGCAATGTCTGCTTCTCCTGGGACTTCTTCAACAAGTAGAGTAACTTCGTTAGAATCTTCGGAAAAAGTAAGTGGTATACCGCCTTCAACAGGTGTATAAGAGTAATCTATCGTTGCTATATTTATAGCAGGATTTGGATTAGGTATACCTTCAACTCTCACCTGGAAAGTTACTGTAACTGTTGTCCCACCTGCAACATCCGGTAGTGTGAAACCTACATTAGGATCTACTCCTGGCTCAGCCACTCCATTAACCATCACACTATCAGGTATAAATAATAAGCCAAGAGGAATAATATCTTTAAAAAATACATTAGTTAGAGGGCTGGTACAAGTATTTGTTAATTGAACGCTATATGTTACTACATCCCCCACAACTGCAGTTGACTTATCGCTTGTCTTTATTGGAATAAATGTTGGAACTATTATTTCATTTAATGCAACATCATCAATAGCATAATCATTTCCAACAACAGCTTCACCTTCACTGAAAAATTCTACTGTAATTTGAGTATTATTTAGAGAATTAATGACAGTTCCTATTTGTTTCCACTCTGGTGCATTTGTATTTTCTGGAATTTGAACTCCTAATGTTTGTTGAAATAGTATATTACCGTTTTGATCAAGTATTCTAACACCTAACTGTGCTGGTGGAAATCCAGTTACCTTAAAGAGATTTAGAATCCATGTGCTAAATAAAAAAACAGTATTAGGTGTAACTGGTACTGTTGATCTAAAAAATACAGCACCTGGATTAAAACCATTTACCACCATCATTCTTCCTGTTTCATTTCCTGTAGTATGATCTGCAATACGCCACCAAGCCCCTATCTGATTACTCATTGCATTATTCATAATATTTTGTACTGTATATTCTCCATCTATAGGTGTAAACTTAGTTGGATCTGGTACTACATACATAAAATCTGGCGTAACATTTGGATATGGTGCTGTAGCAGGTCCTGTATTAGCTGGTGTTCCTGGTGGAAAGAATCCAAATGTTCCATTATCTGCATCTGTAATAAGGTTTATATCGGATAAAGTTGTACATGAATCTAATATAGTTTGTATAGGTGTATAGATTACTGGACCATTTAGTATATTTTGATTTATTATATCAGCTCCTGTTACCGTTATTAACAGCGTATTAGGAGTTGTACAGTCTAAGTTTGTTGTCCCTGTAGGTGGATTCGTCACAAAACTGATTGGTGGTACTGTAGCAATAGGAACTGGACCCACCACTGCATTCGAAAAGTTTCCTGGTGTTGGTACTCCTCCTGCAGTTCCAAAAGCTTCTACAATTCTATAGTCACCATTTGGAACATTTATAAATGAATAATTCCCTACAGCATCTGTAAGAACTACAAGCCTAACCCCTGTTGCTATATTTTGTAATACAATTGGTACATTAGCTATTCCTGAGTCTCCAGCGCTGATAGTTGCACTTCTATCTCTATCAAATGTTAATTGGCCTGATATTGTTGCCATATTATCACTCCTTTGAAATTAAAATTTTAGGCCCATAATATAATATTCTTTTAATTTTTTTATGTGACATTTTTATACAATAAACGAGTTATTTTCTTATAAATATCCGAAATTTAGCAATTAATTGATACTCAATATCTTACGAATATCATTTTATTTAGGTAGAGCGAAGTTCAAATATATCAATGAATTAATCGTTAGTATCAGAATCATTCTTATCACCAGAAAGAGTGATTCTGATACTAACGATTAATTGTGTTATTTCAGTAGCTATCTAGCAATACTTACTAATTTTAAAATAAATAGCTATCTCCTAACCTTTTAAATCGTTAAGAGACAGCTATTTATTTTAAATGTTGTATTATCAAATTAAATATTACTAAATACCTAATTTTTCTTATTCATATCATTGCATACTATCATCCATACAACCAACTTCACAATAACCAATACCGAAAATAATAAAGATATCTCTCTTTTTCCTAAAAGCATTGATATTATAACTATAAAATATTCTATATACACAAAAATAGAGTAAACTTTTGAGTTGGTTTTTTCTCCAATAGGTACATTTCTTTCATCTTTTTTATTTATTTCAACTTCTTCAAATATTGATGGATTTCTCAACATTCTTATACTGCCTATTGTGCTGACAATTCCAGCTGATAATAATCCACAACCTAACCCAAATAAAGTACTCTCTGTGTAGCCATCTGGAAATTTCAATACAATGCCTCTCGCGATTAAATCGCTCCTACCACTAGCAATATAATCGACATTAACAGATTTATCTATCATTTCCATTCCAGAAGGAACGTTTTTACCAGGCGGCACTCCAGTCTTTCTATATTTATTTTGATTAAGTCTCCTAAGACTAACACCTCTTATTATATTTTCATATCATAGATAATAGGGAGGGTGATGGATATGGATTGCAATGATAAAAAAAGTAAAAATTGTTTAGAAAAGTCTTGTTTTTTTAATATTCCCCCTAAACAATTTTCGCTCCTGTCATCAATAATAGGTCTCTTACTAATAGACAATCTTAATACAGATCAACAGAATTCACTCGGTAACTTCATTGTAAATATTGGCCAGAATATTACAACATCAGCAGCACAAGAATCTCTCTTGGCTAATAAAAACAATCAAGATGATGAAATAAATACTCAATTAGAAATCCTTAAAAAACAAATATGTTTATTAGAGAATAAAGTTAAAAAAAAGTAACATAATTTAATTCTAGTTTAAAAACGTTTTAATTTATTGTATAGATAATAAATAATAAAGCATGCTCTATTAAAAATATTTTAAAAGAACATAACATATAAGTTGTTATATTGTAGATTTAACAAAAATAATGAAATTGAATACCTTAATATAGGAGTATTTTTTACAGTTAAGGTGTTTATATGGATAGATTTTTCATTTCTTGTATAATATGTTCACGTTGTAGAAGAAGATTTTCAAGAAGACGCATATGTAGCAGATGCGGTTGCTGTTTTAGATGCTGTTCTTGCTGTAGAGACTAATATGACAAAAATAATTTTATAAAATATAATAGGGTAGCAATTAAGCTACCCTTTATCGTGTCTAACTATCTTTCTATTTAACATATAAAATAAAATTACGACAAAAAAGGTCCTTATAAAAGTTTTATCCATAATAATTATAATAGTAGTACATCAATTTTTTCTTTCTTCTAACCACTGAAAACAATTTTTATAATTATAAACACTTTTTCGACAAAAATTTCATATTATATATCAGTGGACAAGAATATAATCCACTAAAGATTTTTAGTTTTGCATTTTAGTATCCTTTTAGTGAATTGATATACTATTTAATTATCAAAACTTATATGATAAAAAAATTTTT
Organism: Metaclostridioides mangenotii; assembly: GCF_017873185.1. Taxonomy (GTDB): domain Bacteria; phylum Bacillota; class Clostridia; order Peptostreptococcales; family Peptostreptococcaceae; genus Metaclostridioides; species Metaclostridioides mangenotii. The sequence goes on along the minus strand of NZ_JAGGJX010000002.1, from coordinate 189,683 downwards.
AATTCATTCCTATAAATGTTTTAGGAAAATATGTAAAGTATCATGCCATCTTAATAAACTAAAATAAGATGGCATGTACTTTTTTTAGCCTTCCTTTATATACTTGGAAAGCATTATAATGATCATGATTATGCGAAAAGTTGCTGATTTATTTGATAAATTATAATTGCCACCAAGTTTTACGTTACGGTGGCAAAAAGGTGGCAAACTATAATATTAAAGATGTTTATACATCATATAAACATTGAAATTTAAAATTTTCTCAATCTTTAGCCCTTTCAAATATATTTATTGGCCAGTTAAATTGATATACTACTTATCTAATATAAGTAATGCTAATGCGTTTATAAAAAATAGCACTGCTGTTATTTTCGTTATTTTACCAAGAAATGCTTGCTTCCCTTTTGGCTTGAAATAAGTTTGGTTACCATCTCCACCAAATTGTGAAGGTAAAGCACTCTTTGTATCTTGAGGCATTATACTAACAACCATTACGATTCCTAATACAATTTGTAATCCCATTAAAAAATTATTCAAGTTCACTTTTTATCCTCCTGTTCACACGTTTCTTAAAATCACTACTCTCCAGTTTATCATAATAACTTCTTTTATTCAAGTAATGTCTATAGATATACGAACCCCTCTTGAATGAGTTACTGTATACCTATAGACATGATTTATTTATTATGCTTTATTTATTATGATTTTTTAGTGATTGTATTCCAACGTGTCCCTAAATCAATTATCTTAAGTTGTAGAATGAGTCTAAACCGCAGTATCTAGCTGGCTCACCTATTGTTTCTTCGATTCTTAATAATTGATTGTACTTAGCAACTCTATCAGTTCTTGATGGAGCACCAGTTTTTATTTGACCAGCATTTGTAGCAACTGCAAGGTCAGCTATTGTAGTATCTTCAGTTTCTCCTGATCTATGAGAAATAACGGCTGTATATCCTGCTCTTTTAGCCATTTCTATAGCATCTAAAGTCTCTGTTATTGTACCTATTTGGTTTACTTTTATAAGAATTGAATTAGCCACGCCTGATTTGATTCCTCTTTCTAATCTCTCAGTGTTTGTAACGAATAAATCGTCTCCAACTAATTGAACTCTATCTCCTAATTTTTCAGTAAGTAATTTCCATCCATCCCAGTCTTCTTCGTCTAATCCATCTTCGATTGTAACAATTGGGAAGTTTTTAGCCCATCCTTCGTATAATTCAACCATTTCAGCTGCAGTAAGCTCTTTGTTTTCTCCAGCTAATACATATTTTTTAGTTTCTACATTGTATAATTCTGTAGCAGCAACATCAAGACCTAACATAACGTCTTTACCTGGAACGTATCCAGCTTTTCCTATAGCTTCTACTATTAATTCTAAAGCTTCTTGGTTTGAATCAAGGTTTGGAGCGAATCCACCCTCATCACCTACACCGCAAGCTAATCCTTTTTCTCCTAAAACTTTTTTAAGAGCGTGGAAAACTTCAGCTCCCATTCTTAAGCCTTCTTTGAAGCTTTCAGCACCAACTGGTAGTATCATAAACTCTTGTACATCTACGTTGTTATCAGCATGCTCTCCGCCGTTTAATATATTCATCATAGGAACTGGTAATTGCTTAGCATTTACTCCACCTAAGTATTGGAATAATGGAAGACCTATTTCTTCAGCAGCTGCTCTTGCAACAGCCATAGAAACACCAAGTATTGCATTTGCTCCTAAGTTTGCTTTGTTATCTGTTCCATCTAACTCTATCATAATTGCATCTATCATTGGTTGATCAAATGCGTCCATTCCTTCTAATTCTGGGGCTATTATTTCATTAACATTGTTTACAGCTTTCTCTACACCTTTTCCTAGGTATCTAGAACTGTCACCATCTCTAAGTTCTACAGCTTCAAAAGCTCCTGTAGAAGCTCCTGATGGAACTATAGCTCTTCCTGTGTCTCCACTCTCTAATACTACCTCAACCTCTACAGTTGGGTTTCCTCTTGAGTCTAATACTTCTCTTGCGTATACTAAATCTATCGCTGACATTTTGTTTCTCCCTTCACATCAATAAAATTTATTTAATATTAAAATTTACATCTATCTATACTATCATTATATTATAATGCCTTATTTTTGAAAAGAAATAAGGCTATGACCATCCATCTCTTTAGGTGCACCCAGATCCATCATATCTAATACTGTAGGTGCAATATCAGAAAGCCTTCCATCATCTAGAAGATCGGCATCCTTGTACTTGGCACCAGCTAATATAAACGGAACTTCATTAGTAGAATGCGATGTCACTACTTTTCCTGTTTCGTGATCTATCATGTACTCAGCATTTCCGTGATCAGCTGTAATTATTGCAGCACCACCTAAACTGATGATTTTATCTACTATAGATCCCACACATCCATCAACTGTCTCTACAGCCTTTACAGTAGCTTCTATGCTACCTGTATGACCTACCATATCTGGATTTGCAAAGTTTACAACAATAAAATCAAACTTATCTTCATCGATCTTATTTAATGTATTTTCTAAAAGCTCTGAAGCCGACATCTCTGGTTGTAGATCGTATGTTGCAACCTTTGGAGACGGCACTAACATTCTCTCTTCACCTGGATTTGGCTCTTCTACTCCTCCGTTGAAAAAGAATGTTACATGTGCGTACTTTTCTGTTTCAGCAGCTCTAAGTTGAGTTTTTCCATTATTTGATAAATACTCACCTAAAGTGTTTTCTAATGATTGAGGTTTAAATGCAATATGTACATTTTCAATAGTTGCATCGTACTCAGTCAGGCAAACAAAATGTGTATTTATATTTTCTTTATCAAAATCCTCAAAATTATTATCAACAATAGCTCTAGTCATCTGTCTAGCTCTATCAGGTCTAAAATTGAAGAATATTATGCTATCCCCATCTTTTATTTTACCTAAAGCTATTCCATTTTTTTGTACTACTGTGGGCAATATAAACTCGTCGTTTTTACCTTGCTCGTACGAATTATTTACAGCTTCTTCAGCAGATGCAGCAGTTTCTCCCACACCATATACCATAGCATCGTATGAAAGTTTAATTCTGTCCCATCTCTTATCTCTGTCCATAGCATAGTATCTACCCGATACAGTTGCAAATTCACCTAGATCCACATCTTTTAATGTAGATTCTATTTCCTTTACATACTCTACAGCACTTTGAGGATCAGTATCTCTCCCGTCTGTAAAAGCGTGGATATATAATTTATCTACACCTCTTTTTTTAGCCATCAAAATAAGTGCTTCAACGTGCTCTATATGGGAGTGTACTCCTCCATCTGAAAGAAGTCCCATTATATGAAGCGCGTGTCCCTTAGCTTTATCCATTGCTTCAGACAAAACTTCATTTGTAAAAAAGTCTCCATCTTTTATCGATTTAGTTATTCTAGTTAAATCTTGATATACAATTCTACCCGCGCCGATATTTGTATGCCCGACCTCAGAATTTCCCATTTGAAGATATGGTAGACCTACATCAAGTCCACTAGCTTTTATAAGAGTACTCGGATACTCTTTTGATAATCTGCATAGATTTGGAGTCTGTGCCTCAGCTATTGCGTTTCCTTCAGCATTTTCACTATAACCAAAACCATCCATAATAATTAAAGCAACTGGTTTTTTCATTGTTTCACTCCTTAAAAGTTGACAAGTTCTAAATAGTCTTTAGAAGCTAAACTCGCTCCTCCAACTAATGCTCCATCTATATCACTTTGTCCCATTATTTCTTTTACATTAGAAGGTTTTACACTTCCTCCGTACTGTATTCTAACTTCTTGACTTAAATCTCCGTATAAACCTTTTATAACTTCTCTTATGTAAGAAATTACGTCGTTTGCTTGCTCTGCTGTAGCAGTTTTTCCTGTACCTATAGCCCATATTGGCTCATAAGCTACTACTACTTTTGATAAATCTGAGTCTTTTACTTCTTTTAAAGCTTCTTTCACTTGAACTTCAACTACTTTTTTAGTGTTTTCAGATTCTCTTTCCTCTAAAGTTTCTCCAACACACACTATTGGATTTATTCCCGTTTCTAAAGCTTTTAAAACCTTTTTGTTAACTGTTACATCAGTTTCGTTGAAGTATTGTCTTCTCTCAGAATGCCCAATAACAACGTAATCTATGTTTAATTCTTTTAACATTAGAGGCGAAACCTCTCCTGTAAAAGCTCCATTGTCCTCAAAGTGCATATTTTGTGCTGCAATTTTTATGTCAGTTCCCTTAGTCGATTCTTTTAAATCTTTTAAAAGAGTAAAAGGTGCGCATATTACCGCATCAACATCTGCATTAGTTTTTCCTTTAATATCTGAAACAAACTCTAATGCTTCTTTTATAGTTTTGTGCATTTTCCAGTTCCCAGCAATTATAGGTTTTCTCATGTATTCAAATCTCCTTATATATAAGTTTATTCTTTCTAATGTATCTTTTTATATATTATTGTATATTTTTTTAAATATAAACAAGCTATCTTCTATTTTTATATTATCTTACTTATCGTCTAAAGATACTATACCTGGAAGATCTTTACCTTCTAAGAACTCTAGAGAAGCTCCACCACCTGTAGATACATGAGTCATCTTATCTCCAAATCCAAGTTGGTTAACAGCAGCTGCACTGTCTCCACCGCCGATTATAGTTGTGGCATCTTTTAGGTTAGCCATAGCTTTTGCAACTTCTAGTGTACCTGTAGCAAAGTTTGCAAATTCAAAAACTCCCATTGGACCATTCCAAACTACAGTTTTAGATTTATTTATAGCATCTACGAAGATATCCACAGATTTTGGACCTATATCTAATCCCATATATCCGTCTTTTATGTTTGCATCGTCAGTAACTATTGGCTCTGCATCTTCTGCAAATTTTTCTGCCATTACTACGTCTGTTGGAAGTAGAAGGTTTACTCCCTCCTCCTTAGCCTTCACCATCATCTCTTTTGCGTATTCTATTTTATCTTCTTCTAATAAAGAAGTTCCTACATCATATCCCTGTGCTTTTAGGAATGTATACGCCATTCCTCCGCCGATGATTAAGTTATCCACTTTATCAAGTAAATTGTTAATAACTGCAAGCTTATCTGAAACTTTCGCTCCACCTAATATCGCTGTAAAAGGTCTTACAGGATTTGCAACTGCATCTCCTAAGAATTTAATCTCTTTTTGTATTAAATATCCACAAGCTCTTTCTTCTAAAAATTCTCCCGCACCTACTGTTGAGCAGTGAGCTCTGTGAGCAGTTCCAAAAGCATCATTTACATATATCTCTGCAAGTGACGCTAATTCTTTTGAGAAGTGTTCTTCATTTTTAGTTTCTTCTGCTCTATATCTAGTGTTTTCTATAAGTACTATATCTCCGTCTTCCATTTTATTTACTGCAGCTTTAGCATTTTCTCCTACTACATTATCATCAGCAGCAAATACTACTTCTTTCCCTAACATTTCAGATAACTTTTCAGCTACAGGAGCTAGAGATAGTTCTTTTTTAGCTTCCCCTTTTGGTTTTCCTAAATGAGAACACAATATAACCTTTGCATCTCTTGATACAAGGTTCTCTATTGTAGGCATAGCACCTCTTAATCTATTGTCGTCTGTTATTTGTCCGTCTTTAAGTGGTACATTAAAATCACATCTTACTAATACTTTCTTCCCACTAACTTCTATATCTTCTATATTTTTTTTGTTCAGCATTGACATAGTTAACTCTCCTTTTAAGTAAAGAAATTTATCTTACATTAATAGACATTAATGTATACTTTTATAATATTTAATATATCATATTATTGGTTATTTATGAATAGTATGTCACAATTATTTACGTAAATTCTTTAGTTTTTATAAAATTGAGCAAAAAAGTCCATACCTATGCTAATACACAGATATGGACTTTATTTAATGTTAAATGAAGATAAACAATTTACCAAATATAGGTAACCGGTTTAGTAGGGATTTTCTTCCTTAACAAATCCTCCAACCAATACCAATAATCTTATTAACTGCACTGTATAAGACATCTCATTGTCGTACCAAGCTACAACTTTCACAAGTTGCTCACCATTAACATCGATTACTTTCGTCTGAGTTGCATCAAAAAGAGATCCATAGTAAATTCCAATTACATCTGATGATACTAACATCTCATAATTATATCCAAATGAATCATTTTCCGCTTCTTTCATAGCTTTGTTTATTTCTTCTACGCTTACTTTCTTATCTAAACTACAAACTAACTCTGTAATAGATCCAGTAGGAACTGGAACCCTTTGAGCAGAGCCGTCAAGTTTACCTTCTAATTCTGGTATTACTTTTCCTATAGCTTTAGCTGCACCTGTGCTGTTTGGAACTATGTTATTTGCCGCCGATCTTGCTCTTCTAAAATCACCTTTTGGGTGAGGCGCATCCAGTGTGTTTTGATCGTTTGTGTAAGCGTGGATTGTAGTCATAAGACCTTTTTGTATTCCATAATTGTCGTTTAACACTTTTGCCATCGGTGCAAGGCAGTTAGTAGTACACGAAGCAGCTGAGATTATGGTTTCAGATCCATCTAATGTTTCGTGATTTGTATTGTATACAATCATCTTTATATCATCTGAACCGGGAGCTGAAATAATTACCCTTTTTGCTCCTGCTTTTAAATGTTCTTCTGCTTTTTCCTTAGATGAAAATAATCCAGTACACTCCAACACTACTTCTGTACCTAACTCAAGCCATGGTATATCTGCTGGATTTCTTTCAGATGTAACTTTTACTTCTCTGCCATTTACCACAATATTGTTGCCTTTTATTTCTATTTTATGATTTAGTCTACCTTGGGTTGTGTCGTATTTAAGTAAATATACAAGCATCTCTACATCAGTTAAATCGTTGATGCCGACTATTTCAAATGCTTCTGGCTGTTCTATCATTAATCTAAATGCTAATCTCCCAATTCTACCAAATCCATTAATTCCAACTCTTAACATAAGTTTACCTCCTGTAGTAAGTAATATTTTTAATATAATCTTCGATTATATTTTAAAGTCTTATAGTATTTTAGTTATAATAACTACTATTCAGGTATTTAAGGAAGCCTTTTATTTCTTCTTGTAAAATCTATGTTCTCCATATCGTATAGTATTGTCCAGAAAAACTTAATTATATATAAAATAAAAATAAAAGTTCAATCTATGCTATCAATACAAGTTTATTTTTAAATTTTTCATATAAATATATACTTATTTTTTCAGAATATATTTATACTTATAATTACTGAATATATTTATACTTTTTATTTTATAGTCATCGTTTTATATTGATTGTTTTAGAATATTTTTATATTTTTTTATAAAATAAATTTATTGTATACATACAATATCGATTATTTTTTACAAGATTAGACAGTCATCCTTTTCTTTATCTTATCATAAAAGTTGTCGTTTTTTTCAATTATTTTCTGCTGCAAATTTATTGTTAGTTTGTGATTATTTCAATGTTTTTCTATGATTTTTAGACGAACTTTTCCGCCTTCATCTTAGTTCTTTTACGCTTACTTTTGTTACTTTTTGTCGTTTTTTATGTTCATGTTTGATTGTATCTGTTCTTTTATATTTTTTAATATTTTTTTCTTCTGCTGGATGATAGTATTCCCAACTCTTCTCGGTATTTAGCTACTGTTCTCCTAGCTATATTTATACCTTTTTCTTTAAGAATTTTTGAAATATGATCATCACTTAGAGGTTTGCTTTTATTTTCGCCTTCTATTATTTCTTCTATCATCTTTTTTATACTGATGCTGGAAGCCTTTTCATCGCTCTCTGTATCTATAGCACTGCTGAAGAAATATCTAAATTCGTAAAGTCCATACGGAGTTAGCATGTATTTTCCGTTTACACCTCTACTGATCGTAGATTCATGAAAACCTAATCTTTCAGCTATATCCTTCATCTTCAGTGGTTTTATATATTTTGTACCCTTTTCTAAAAATTCTCTTTGAGCACTCAGAGTCTCTTCAGCTATTCTAAGAATAGTTGTCTTTCTGTTTTCTATGTTTTTAATTAGATCTGTAGCTGAGTTAAGTCTCTCTTTTATAAAGCTCTTTGCATTTTCATCAGAACTGGAATTGCTCAATATATCTTTGTAATAGTTATTTATTCTTATTTTATAAGAATCTTTTTCGTTGGTGTGAACTACAAACTCCCCATCTATTTTTTCTACAAATACATCGGGCTGAATATATACGCTTTTTTCGGAAGATTTTGCCCTTCCTGGTCTTGGATCAAATGATTTAATGATATCCATCAGCTCTACACATTTTTGCAGTGTAATGTTGTATTTTTTGCTTATTTGCTTATATTTATTATTAGCAAGCAAAATCAAATCGTTTTTAACAATTTCTCTTAATACTTTATTATTTATATTTAAGTTGTCCATTTGAATCAACAGACATTCGGATAAATCTCTTGCCCCGACACCAACAGGCTCTAATTGTTGTACAATTTCAAGACATTCATTAAATTGTTCTTCGTTAATTTTTAGTATATTTATTATATCTATATCATTTGATCTAAGGTAGCCGTCTTCATCAAGGCTATCTATTATATACTCACATATCTTTTTTTGTTTTTCAGAAATATTGTATAAGCTTATTTGAAACTTTAAATCCTCGTACAAGTTTGAAGAATACCTAATTAAGTTTTCTAAATCCACTTCGTTATCCGGATTGTAGCTAGATTCTCCCTTATATGTAGATCTAGAGTACTCCATATCCTTTACATACTGCTCCCAGTTTATTTCACTCTTTGTCTCCACTTCAATTAATGGGTTATTTTCCGATTCCTTTTTTATCTCTTCATCTAGCTCTAACTTACTCATGTTTAATATAGTCAATGATTGTTTTATCTGAGTTGTCAAAATCAACTTCTGTGACTGGCTCAATTCTAATCTATTATTAAGGCCCAACTTCGTCACCCCACTTTTATTATAATATAAATAAAAAACCCTTCTTTATAATTACATTCTAACATTTTAGACGTGTATTATGCAAAAGGGTTTTTATATATAAACAATTTTTTACTCAGTTACTATTTCTTTTTATTGTAAGGAGTGTTTTCAAGTGGTAATTTAGTTCTAAATTGCTTATCCATTACATAGTAAGCATTTTGAACAGCTGGCGCTGCTGGTACTGAACATATCTCTCCAACACCTTTAGCTCCATAAGCTAATTCAACATCGTTCTTCTCTATTATTATTGTTTCGATTTCTGGTATATCTATTGATTTAAATAATCCTATAGTACCGAATTTTCCAGTAGGAACAGAATCTTTCAATGGATAATCTTCTGTTAACCCATATCCAAGTGACATTACTACTCCACCTTCTATTTGACCTTCTAGACTTATTGGGTTTATAGCTTTGCCAACATCGTGTGCAGCTATAACTTTCTCTAGCTTTCCATCTTCGTCAAGCATTACTACTTGAGTAGCGTATCCATAAGCAACGTGACTTACTGGGAATTCTTTGTCAGATCCCATCTTATCAGTTACTGATGAGTACTCTCCGTAGAACTCTTCACCATCAAGATCTGCTAGTGTTTTACCAGAATCTAGAGCTTCTTTTAATTTCGTGCTTGCAACTCTTGTAGCCTCTCCAGTAAATACTGTTTGTCTAGATGCAGTAGTGTTTCCTGAATCTGGTGTAGTATGTGTATCAGGTGCAGCGTGAACCATAAGTTCTGGAGCTAATCCAGTAGTTTCACAAGCCACTTGAACCATTACAGTTCCAAGACCTTGACCTATACAAGATGCACTCGATCTTAAATGAACTTTTCCGTCTATAATTACTATATTACATCTTCCTACATCAGGTATACCAACCCCAACTCCGGCATTCTTCATCGCACAAGCTATACCTGCTCTTGGATGAGCTTCATAAGCCTCTTTAACAGATTCTAAAGTTTCTACCAAAGCAGTACCTTCATCAGCTATCTGTCCATTTGGAAGAACTTGACCTGGCTTTATAGCATTTCTGTATCTAATTTCCCATGGAGAAATTCCAACCATCTCAGCCAATAAGTTTATGTTACACTCTGTTGCAAAACAACTTTGAGTAACTCCGAAACCTCTAAATGCTCCTCCAGGAGGGTTATTAGTGTAAGCTGCTCTTCCAACTATATCTATATCTTGATAGTTGTATGGTCCAGCAGCATGTGTACAAAGTCTTTGAAGTACTGGTCCACCTAGAGATGCGTAAGCACCTGTGTCAGTAACTATCTCAGCCTTCATAGCTGTTAAATATCCATTTTCATCACATGCAGTTGTGAATATCATCTCTGCAGCATGTCTCTTTGGATGTATTATCATACTTTCTTTTCTTGTAAGTAGTACTTTTACAAATCTCTTAGTATGGTAAGCAAGTAAAGCAGCGTGGTGTTGGACACTCATGTCTTCTTTACCACCGAATCCTCCACCTACCATTTTATTTATAACTCTTACCTTCTCATGAGGAAGACCTAACATATCAGCACACTCGTGTTGAGTAGCGAATACCCCTTGATCAGTAGAGTAAATTAAAACTCCATCTTCTTCATATGGTCCAGCAACAGCACATTCTGGCTCTAAGAAAGCGTGCTCAGTTGGAGGTGTAGAATAATGCTTAGTTACTACATATTTTGAGTTTTTAATTTTTTCCTCAGCGTTTCCTCTTTTTAGCTCTTGTTTAACTAGAAGGTTTCCTGTCTCATGTATAAGTGGAGCTCCTTCAGCTAGTGCCATTTCTGGAGTGCTAAGTGGAGTTAACTCTTCATAATCAATTTCTACTAAACTCTTAGCTTCTTCTAAAGCTTCTTTAGTCTCAGCAGCTACTAAAACTATCGAATCTCCTAAGTATCTCGTTTCATGTCCTACTGGAATTAAAGTATCCCAATCTTTTTTCAAGTGACCAACTTTTAATGTTCCAGGAACATCTTCAGCAGTAAGTACTGCGACTACTCCAGGATGAGCTTTAGCTTTTTCAGTATTTATACTCTTAACTAATGCTCTTGGGTACTTAGCTCTAACAGCAGAACCGTAGATCATACCATCCATTCTTATATCGTCTACATACTCAGCTGTTCCAAGAGTTTTTGCTACTGCGTCTACTCTTTGAAGACTGTCTCCAACTAGACCTTTACAAGCCACTTTTGGAACTTCCGTACCTTCTCTTAGTATTTTAGCAACTAATTGTACAGCTTTAATTATTTTTACATAACCAGTACATCTACAAATATTTCCTCTTAAAGCTTTCTTTATATCATCCTCAGTTGGATCCGCATTTACATCTAGTAAAGCTTTTGCACTTATTACCATGCCTGGTATACAGAAACCACATTGTACAGCTCCTTGACTAGAGAAAGCATAAGCGTATACATCTTGCTCTCTTTCAGTCATTCCTTCTATAGTAACTATGTTTTTTCCAGCTAATTTATCAGTTTTAAATACACAAGCTTTAGTAGCTTTGCCATCTATTATAACCATACAAGTACCACAAGCACCTTCAGAACATCCATTTTTTACAGAAGTAATATTTTTATCTTCTCTCAAGTAGTCTAGAAGTTTCTTACCTTCTTCTGCTACAACTTTCTCTCCGTTAAGTATAAATTCTACCATCTACTTAGCCCCCTTTGCTTGTCGCCTTTTCACATACTCTCCATTTGGCGAATTGCTAATAACTTTACCATCTTTTACAACTTCGGTACCTCTTAAGTACACTCTGCTTATTACACAATCTACCTCAAAATCCTCATATGGAGTATAATCCACATTTTGTACTTGCATTTCTGCCTTTATTACATCTTTAATATTTGGGTCTAAAACAGTTATATCCGCATCACTGCCTACTTCTATTGCACCTTTTTCAGGGTACATTCCAAATATCTTAGCGGGATTAGTTGACACAACATCAACCAATTGGTTCATCGTTATTTTGTCTTTACAAACTCCGTAAGTGTATAGAAGTTTTATTCTATGTTCTACTCCTGGCCCTCCATTAGGTATTTTACTAAAGTCGTCCTTACCTAATTCCTTTTGCCCTTTAAAATTAAATGAGCAATGATCAGTTCCAATAGTATCTATATCACCATCAGCGATCGCCTTCCAAAGAATTTCATTGTTAGACTTATCTCTAAGTGGTGGAGACATAACGTATTTAGCACCTTCAAACCCATCCTCAAAATATCGTTCTTCATCGAGAACTAAGTACTGTGGGCATGATTCTACAACCACATCTACTCCTCTAGATTCTGCTTTTTTAACTTCCTCTAAAGATTCTTTACAGCTTAGATGGACAACGTATACTTTTGATTTTGCAACTTCAGCGATTTTCATCAGTCTTGATGTAGCTTCTGCTTCTAGTATAGCTGGTCTAGTAAGCGGATGATATCTAGGAGACAAATGACCATTCTCTCTAGCCTCACTTATAAGCTCATCAATTACCTCTCCGTTCTCACAGTGAAAACCTATAATACCACCAATTTCTTCAGATTTCTTTAAGGCTTCATATATCACATCATCTTCTACTTTAAGATTTTTATATGCCATATACATTTTGAATGAAGACACACCCTCATATATCATATCATCCATCTCATCGCGAACAGAATCATTCCAGTCAGTTATAGCCATATGGAATCCGTAGTCCGAATAAGATTTGTTATCAGCTTTTATATGCCATTCTTTAAGCCCGTCTGCTAGCGACTTGCCTTTTGATTGAGTAGCAAAGTCTAAAACAGTAGTTGTACCACCTGCTATTGCCGCTTTAGTCCCAGTAGCAAAACTATCTGCTGTCATAGTAGCTCCGTTATCTAAGTCAAAATGTGTATGAGTATCTATTCCACCTGGAAGAATATAGCTTCCAGTAACATCCACGATCTCATCTCCACTTACTTCTATATCAGATCCTATAGCAACGATCTTTTCTCCATCAATCCTTATATTTGAATTATAAGTTTTTTCATTTGTTACTATTTTTCCACCTCTAAGTATTGTTCCCATATTTATTCCACCTTAATTTTGACAAATCAGAGTTTTAAATTCTTGCTTATTATAAAGACATCTTTTGTGCATGTAATTGCACAAAAGATGCTTTTATAACATAATACTTGTTTATTCTATATTTCTTTTTATTTATAAACTTGTTTATATTTCTTAACTTCTTTTTATTTGTTTTTATCTTTTTACTTCTTTATTTCTAGCAGGTAGCAACCGGAATAATTAGCAATACCAATCGCCTATCAACCTACCCTTAAACAATCACTTTACTGCGCTTCTTCTTTTGCTTTCTTCTTATTTCCTATTTCATTAAAGAATATGTTAAGTATTACAGCAGCCAAACTTCCTGTAGTTATACCACTGTGGAATATAGTTTGAACCCATGCTGGGAAGTTGTTGTAGAAATCAGGGTTTACTATTGGAATAATTGATAGACCAACACTCACTGCAACTATAACTCCATTCATAGTTCCAACAAACTGAACTTTACTTAGAGTTCTTACTCCTCCAACCATTACCATACCAAACATCGCGAAGGCTACCCCTCCAAGAACTGGTTTTGGTATAGCTGCTATAATAGCCGCAAACTTAGGTACAAATCCAAATACTAGAAGCATTAAACTTGCGTACACTGCTACATATCTAGATTTTATTCCAGTAAGACCAACAATACCAGTATTTTGGCCAAAAGGTGTTATTGGGAAAGAGTTGAATATACCTGATAAAGCTGTAGATATACCATCTCCGAATAACGCTCTTTTTATATTTTTACCTGTTACTTCTTTATCCACCATTTCATGTATTGCAATCATATTTCCTACTGACTCAGTCATCAGAACTAACATTATCAGACATAGAGACAGTATTGCCGATATATCAAATTGTGGTAAACCGAACTTAAATGGAGTGTTTATTGAAACCCAACCAGCTCCAGCAACACTACTGAAATCCGCCATTCCAACTGCCATTGAAAGTAATGTTCCAAGTACTATACCTACAATAATCGCAGAACTGTTCCATATACCTTTTAGTAATTTAAAAGATAAAAGAGTTATAACTAAAACTGCCATTGAAAGAGCGAAAGTCTTTGGATCAACCGCTTCAATTTTGTTTAGCGTAATCCATTTGATACCTATTGGAAATAAAGATATACCTATAACCATTACTACAGTTCCTGTAACAACACTCGGGAAAAATCTTATCAGTTTTTCAAACACAGGAGCTAACACTATGCAGAAAAGACCTGCAACTATTACTGCTCCAAAGACGTTTTGGATCGCAATATTCGGATCATTATATGACGTAGCTATCGCTGTCATACCTGCAACCGCTGCAAAACTTGTTCCCTCGATTACTGGTATTCTAGCACCTATAATATTTCCTATACCAACACTTTGTATGAGAGTTCCTATACCTGCCATGAATAGGCAAGCATTAATTAAAAATACAATACTAGTTTGATCTAGTCCTGCAGCATTTCCTACCATCATAGGAACTGCCACCGCTCCTGCGGCCATCGCTAGAACGTGTTGTAGTGAAAACACCCACGAACTTTTAAATGACATTTTTTCATCTACAGGAGCTATTTTAGGGCTGTTATTTTGAGACATAATTGGTCTCCCTTCCTTTTTTCTATTTAATTTTGTCTTATATTATCTTACACTAGGTAAGGATGACAATCTTTTAATGAAGCTGCGAAATCAACTATAACTTTTGGAGCATCTGCTAAAGCACACTCTTTTGTTTCTCCTTCAAAACGGTACATAACTTTATCACCATCTAATAATAATAATCCTTGGTTTGTACTGTCATCAAAGTCACCTTTGTTTGAGAATAGTGTTATACGATCTTTGTATGGAGTACACTTGTCTGGGCAGAATAGGTAACAGTTACCACACTCATTACAGTAATCATCTATATGAAGTAATTTCTTTTCTCCATCAACTATAGTTACTATGTTAGCTCTGTTTGGACATACGTTAGCACAGCTTCCGCAAACTACTTTACATCCAACTCTTACATTTTTGTTTTCGTCAAAAGATATAAATCCTTTTTCACGAACTGTTGGTGATTTTGAGTATTTCTCATCTTCTATTGATTCTTTAGCTAATTTTTCAACTAATTCTACGTCAACTATTTGCTTTTCGTGGTAGTCGCATCCAGCTACCAAATCAGCTAGTTGCTTAACTTTGTTGTATCCTGTTGGCTTAAGAAGAGTAGTAGCTACTGTTATCGGCCAGATACCTGTGTTAAATATTTTTTCTATGTTTCCAGCATCAGCTCCACCTGAGTAAGACATAGCTAACTTACCATCAAAAGCCTTAGCTAATTTAGCTGCAACATTTATGCTTAATGGATATAAACTCTTTCCTGACATGTACATTGCATCCCCAGGAAGCTCATTTTCATCTATACGAACTTGGAATGTATTTGTAAGTTTTACACCGAAAGCTACTCCTTGACCTTCTGCAATCTTTAATAAACGTCCTATCATTGCAACTGCATCGTCAAACTTAAGGTCTACATCGAATTGTTCTTTATCGAATTTTATATAGTCATATCCCATATCATCCATTATTTTTCTAACAGTATCGTATCCTAATAGTGTTGGGTTACACTTTAAGTAAGTATTTATTTTCTTCTCTGTTAATAGATAAGAAACAATTTTCTCTATCTCATCCTCTGGACATCCGTGCATAGTTGATAGAGTTATTGAGTTACATATTTCGGGAGATATAGACTTAACAAAAGCTTCGTCTACATTTTCAAATCTATCAAGGTTATCAAGAGCCCACTTTTCACACTCTTTCCACATATCATTGCTAGAAGCATCTTTTAATCCTTCTATGAAAGCATCTATCTTTTTAGATTGGATTCCTTCTAGGTTGTATCCAACACTCATGTTGAATATAAATGCATCTGGATCTCCGAATCCAAATTCTTTAGCTACTAATTTACAACCAAACCATCCTTTGATATACTCCTCTAATGCTTGTGGAATATATAGCTCAGTAGACCACTCAACGTTGTAAGCTTCGTCATCAGCACGTATACATGGCTTTGATATTGGAAGGTCTTCACCATCTAATATCTGAACAGTTTTTAGCTCAAGAAAACGACTTCCTCCAACATATGATGCGATTAAGTTTTGCGCTAATTGTGTATGAGGCCCAGCTGCTGGTCCTAGTGGATTCTCTAGCTTATGATTGAAAACATTAAGCTCTTTACCATTGTTATGTGTATATAATTTAGATACCCCATAAATAGTATTGTATTTTTCCTTCTCAACCAGTACTCTATCCATTATTTTTGCAAATGGAATTTGTCTCATTATATCACCCATCGATATACCCCCTAAAAAATTTTATAATATTTTGGTTGACCTCAAATCTATGCTAAGATAGATTTCGTTGTCAAATTAATTTCTATTCCATATGTTTTGGCTTAATTCTCTACTCTTAGCAAGTATCTTATCTTCGTCTGCAGAAACTATTACTCTGTCCTTCATAAGTACTTTACCGTTTACGATTGTAGTATCAACACATTTACCGCTTAATCCAAATAGCGTATGTCCTGCGATAGTATTTTCGTTAAGTGGAGTATGCGGATTGTAATCAACTACTATAACGTCAGCGTAAGCGCCTTTTCTAAGTATTCCTAGATCGTTTTTGTAGTAAGCCTTTGCTATCTTTTGGTTTGTATCGAATAGCATTTTTGTAGACTCCATAAATCCTGGTCTTGGATCTTGTAATCTGTGTCTATGGATTATATTAGCAACTTTTTGTGACTCTAATATGTCAGCTGTATATCCGTCAGTTCCTAGACCAACTTCTATGCCTTCGTTGATAAACTCTATAGCTGGACAGCATCCAACAGCGTTACCCATGTTTGACTCTGGGTTGTGAACTACGAATGTGTTAGATTCTTTTAGAAGTTTTACTTCGTTGTCATCTACATATAAACAGTGAACTGCAAGAGTTTTATCACCTAGTACACCAAAATCGTTTAGTCTTTGAGCAGGTCTCTTTCCGTATTTCTCTAAGTTTATATCTACGTCAGCCATACCTTCTGCAACGTGTACATGGTATCCAACATCTTTTAATCCTGCCATTTCAGTTGCACATTTATTAAGAGTGTCATCTGAAAGTGTGAAAGCAGCATGAAGACCAAACATACCTTTTTGCATATCTGTATCATCTTTTTGAGCGTACTTTATAAAGTCAATATTTTCTTTTATTCCTTGATCCATAGTGTTTCCACCATCTCTGTCAGAAACCTCATAACATAGACATGTTCTTATTCCTAAGTCTTTAGCAGCGTCAGATATTGCAAATAGACTTCCTTCTATTGCATTTGGACTTGCATGGTGATCAAATACTGTAGTTACACCATTTCTGATACACTCTAAGTACGTTGCATATGCACTGTATTTTGTATCTTCTAATGTAAGCTTCTTGTCTAACATCCACCATAATCTCTCTAGTATCTCTATGAAATTTTCAGCAGGCTCTCCTGGAACTGCCATACCTCTTGCGAACGAACTGTAGATGTGCATATGAGAGTTTATAAGACCTGGCATGATTATTTTGCCTTTTGCATCTATAAATTCGCTGTTTGGATATTTAGCTTTCATATCAGCTGTTGATCCTATATCAGCTATTTTGTTGTCGTCGATAACAACGCATCCCTCAGTTAAAAATGGGTTTAATGAATCTTGTGTAATAACTTTTCCATTACCAACTAATAACATAGAATATAATCCCCCTTAAAATTTTTCAAACGTTTGACTATAAGAATATCCCGCTTTTTCAAGCGGGATATTTAGTTTTTATTGCTATTACTGTCTTTTGGTTTATTTCTATTATGATTTTATATTATCTTAAAACTTTTCCTGCCTTAATCTTGTGGTATTCATTTTCTTCAACTACAACCTCACCATTAATAATTACATAGTCTATTCCTGTTGGGAATTGCATTGAATCTATGAAGTCATCAGATCCGCTAACTGTATCTTTATTGAATATAACTATATCTGCAAAGTAACCTTCTTTAAGCTCTCCTCTTTCATCTATTCTGAAAGCATCTGCAGCTTTTTTACTCATTTTGTATACAGCTTCTTCAAGTTTAAGAACACCTAACTCTCTAACAAATCTGCCTAGTATCTTAGGGAATGATCCATAAGCTCTTGGATGTGGTTTTCCGCCTAAAAGTCCGTCAGTACAAACATTGTGTTCAGGTCTCTTCATAAACGTAATAACATGTTCTTCTTTTCCGTAGAAGTCAACCATTCCAACTGCATTTTCTTCATCTCTAAGTAAGTCGAAAGTAGCGTCAAGTGGATCTATTCCTCTCATTTCGCCTATTTCTTGTAGGCTCTTACCTATAACATCTTTGTTTTTGTCAGTCTTTACACTAGTTACAAATATTTGATCAATACCTGCAAATTGTATAAAGTTATCCCAACCTTCGATTCCGTTAGCTATATCGTCTTTCATTTTTTGTCTATCGGCTTCATTGTTAAGTCTTTCTATAAGATTATCTGTTCCACCAGCATGTGCCCATGGAGGTAATACAACCCCTAACATAGTACTTCCTGCTGCATATGGATATTGATCTAGAGAAACAGTAAGTCCCTCATCTTTAGCTTTGTCTAATAATTTTAACATTTGTGGAATGAACTTCCAGTTAGATTTACCGCAAACTTTAAAGTGTGAGAAGTGAATTTTAATTCCAGATTTTTTACCTATTTCGATAATTTCTTCCATTGATGGCACTATTGTGTCAGCTTCACTTCTTTGGTGAACAACAAATGGTCTATCGTATTTTGCACCCACTTTACATATTTCAATAATTTCTTCTGTCAATGAGTATGCACATGGTATATATATAAGCCCACTTGATATACCAATAGCCCCTGCTTTTAATTCTCTCTCTGTGATTTCACACATCTTTTGAATTTCTTCTTTTGTAGCAGGTCTATCTTCAAGTCCCATAGCTTCCATTCTGATATTTCCATGAGGCACTAAATATGTCTCATTAAGACCTATCCCATTATCTTCCATCATTTTCAGATAATTTTCAGTAGTCTCATAATTCCAATCTATTTCATCACTTTCACCATCTAGACCTGCAAGATTTTTTCTCCATGGAGATATAAATTCTTTAGGTAATGGGGCCATAGATATACCATCTTGACCCAATACCTCAGTTGTAATACCCTGTCTAATTTTTACCTCATTATATGGATTTACTAAAATCATCAAATCTGAATGGCTATGAGTATCGATAAATCCTGGGCAAACTACTCTACCTTGAGCGTCTATAACTTTATCAGCTTGCTCATTTAGTTTAGCACCTAACTTAAGTATTCTGTCGTTCTCGATTAATAGATCGCCTTCATAAGGTACAGTATTATTTCCATCTATGATCAGCCCATTTTTTATTAAAGTTCTCACAAAACCATCTCCAATTCTATTGTTCAATACCTAAAATATCTCTTATATCATATACAATGTGTCAGTTTAGATTATTTTCCGTAAACTGATTTTAATATACCGTAGTATCCTTTTGCACCTGTGAAAAGTTGCTCTAATTCTATATACTCATCTATAGTATGAGCTAAGTTTTCTTTTGATGGTCCGAATCCTATAGTTCTTATTCCTGCCTCACCTGCGTAGTGGCTTCCGTTAGTACAGAATGAATATTGAGTTATTTCTGGGTTTATTCCAGCTTCTTTTAATCCTTTGTAAGCAGCTTGAACGAACTCATCATTCTCATCGTATAACCAACCTGGGAAGAATCTTTCACTTTCTATTGTGTTTCCTGTGTAGCAAAGTTCTTTTCCGAATGCGTAAGAAACTTTAGCGTTTAGCTCTGAATCTTCTTTCATCATTTTTTCTAATAACTCTTGAACTGGAGCTAAAACACCTTCTCTAGTTTCACCAACTAGTAATCTTCTGTCGAAAGTAGCTTTACAATAATCTGGCACTACTGATGCTCCTGGGTATGGAGAAGATTTTATATCTGTAAGAACTAATATTCCGTCTCCTAATCCACCTTGGTTTGGAGGTGTTAAGTTTTGTATTGCTTGAATAACGTTTGCCATTTTGTAAACAGCGTTTATTCCTTTTTCTGGGTTAGCAGAGTGAGCAGGTTTTCCGAAAGTTTCAACAACTACTTCCGCTCTACCTCTTTGACCTATTTTAAGGTTTAACTCTGAAGATTCACCTATAACAACATAGTCAGGTTTAACTGCAGCACTTATTTCTCTAGCAGAAACACCTTCGAATATTTCTTCATGAACAACACCAGCTACGTATAATTCACCAGCGAAATCCTTGTTAGTATCTTTAGCGAAGTAAGAAACAGCAGCCATCATAGCACTGAATTGACCTTTCATGTCTGAAGTTCCTCTTCCGTATAATTTACCATCAACAATTTTACCTTCGTACGGTGGTTGAGTCCAAGCAGATGGATCTGGAACTGGAACAGTATCTATATGTCCATCAAATAATATTTTCTTTCCTGGTTTGTTTCCTTTTATACAACCTATTATGTTACCGTATCTATCTCTTGACCAGCTGTCAAATCCTAATTTTTCCATGTTAGCTTCTATAGCTTTTACTACGTTTTCTTCTTGTCCTGAATCACTTGCCTGTCTTATTATGTCTTGTAAAACTCCTGTTAATTCTTGTTCTCTTGCTGTAGTTAACATTTCAATTCCTCCAACCATTTCATATTTAATTTTTTTATTTAAATTTTACTATCTTTAATTTTATAGCCTTTAAAACTTGTTATCTTTTAAAATTTCTATCATTTCAAGTTTCTATCTCATTTGAAAATTTAAGCTCTAAACTTATTATTTTCTTCCGTGAGGTCCGTGAACACTTGGGCAATTTCCATCCCATACTATGCTTTTGTACATTTCTGGATCAGTGTCACCTTCTGTACTTATAACTAATACTTTAGAGTTAGCATCTAATTTAAGAGCATCTCTTAAGTCTTTCATATCGTCGTTTGTCATTATTTCAGCTACTAATCCTGTTGTAACAGCTCCTGACTCTCCTGATATTACTTTTTCGTCTCCTCTTAATGGGTTACCTAAAGTTCTCATACCTTTAGAAGCTACCCAGTCTGGTGCAGAAACAAATGCTGAAGCATAGTTTTTAAGTACTTCAAATCCTATTGTGTTTACTTCTCCACAAGCAAGACCAGCCATTATTGTAGGCATATCTCCACCAACAGCTACAGCTTTTCCGTCGTTTACTTCAGCTGATTTGTAGTAGCAATCTGCTTCGTCAGCTTCTACAACTACAGTTATAGGGCACTCCTCAAAAGCGTTTGCAACGTAACCTTGAACAGCTCCAGCTAATGATCCAACCCCTGCTTGAACGAATACGTGAGTTGGTCTATCTACACCGTACTCTTTTAATTGTTCAACAGCTTCTTTAGCCATTGTTCCGTATCCTTGCATGATCCATGCTGGGATGTCTTCGTAACCTTCCCAAGCTGTATCTTGAACTACTAGTCCTCCTGTTTCATTAGCATGTTTTGTAGCTAATCTAACAGCGTCATCGTAGTTTAAGTCAGTTATACTTGCTTCAGCACCTTCGTCTTTTATCTTGTTAAGTCTGAATTCTGTAGATCCAATTGGCATGTAAACTACTGATTTTTGCTTTAATCTGTTTGCAGTCCAAGCAACTCCTCTACCGTGGTTACCATCAGTAGCTGTGTAGAAAGTTACATCACCTAATTCTTTTCTTGTCTCATCTGAGATTAATTTATCGTAAGGTAGTTCTGATATATCTTTTCCTAATTTATCTGCCATCCATTTACCCATAGCATAAGATCCACCTAATACTTTAAATGCGTTTAATCCAAATCTGTAAGATTCATCTTTAACGAATAATCCTCCAACACCTAATTCTTTAGCTAAATTATCTAGTTTCACTAATGGAGTTTCAGTATATTGTGGAAAACTTTCGTGGAATTTTTTAACCTTGTCTATTTCCACATCTTTTAAAAAGTCTATTATTTGTTCTTTGTTATCTGTCTTTGGTAAAGTATTTACTTTCCATTTGATTTCTCTCATTTATTTTTCTCCTTTCAATTTTCATAGTTTTTATTATATTTCTGTCTATATTTAATAGCAATTAACATGCCAACTAAGCTTTCGTTAAATAAATATTTTTTATCTAGTGTCTAAGCCATTTACAATTATTGTCGATTTGTCTGTATCTTTCTCGACCACACAAAAAATTCTCGTTATGATAATATTTTCCCAATTCGAGAATTATCATAACGAGAATTAATTTATTCGTCTTCTAATTTTCTATAAAGAGTGGCTAGGCCTATCCCAAGCTTCTTAGCTAGAAGCTTCTTAGTCTTAGTATCCCTTCCATACTTGTCTAGTAACTTATTTATATACATAAGCTCTAAATCCTTTATTTTAATTATATTTTCTTCATTTTCTAGTAAATCTGCAGATACTTCACTTATATAAGAATTAATCGATTTAGGTAGTGATACATCACTTTTTCCATTTATAGGATCCACTTCTTCTCTGTAGTAATTTAAGATATCTACAGGAAGCATATCCTTATAAATTGTGCCCTCATCATCTACTAAATTCATCATATACTCTACTGCATTTTCTAGCTCTCTTACATTTCCAGGCCAGTTGTAATTGATAAGCATATCCATAACCGGCTCTCTAATTTCATTTAGATGCTTGTCTAATTCCACCGAATATTTAGATACAAACATCATCATCATATCTTCTATATCTTCTTTTCTTTCTCTCAACGGTGGCAAATTAATCGGTATTACATTTATTCTATAATATAAATCTTCCCTAAACTCGCCTTCATTAACAAGATGTAAAAGATTTTTATTCGTCGCTGTTATAACCCTTATATCTAAGTCTATAAGTTTATTAGATCCAACTCTAGCAAATTTTCTCTCCTGAAGAACCCTTAAAAGCTTAGCCTGTAAGTGCATAGGAAGGTCACCGATCTCATCCAAGAATATAACTCCTTCATTCGCGAGTTCAAATTTCCCCACCTTTCCACTACTGTTAGCACCACTAAATGCACCTTTGCTGTAGCCAAACAGTTCACTCTCCAGTAAGTTTTCCGGTATAGCCGCACAGTTTAACGCTATAAAAGGTTTGTTCCATCTATCTCCTTCAGAGTGTATCGCCTTAGCTATAAGTTCCTTACCTGTACCACTTTCACCTGTTATCAGAACTGTCGAATTAGACTTAGCAAGTCTCTTGGTTCTCTGTTTAACTTTCTTAATAGCCTCAGAGCTACCTATTATAGAGTCTATGTTTTTATATCCCCATCCGCTATTTATCTCAGTCCCCTGCTTTGCTGCATACGTTTTATCGAATACTAGTATTCTGTCAAAAGTCGGCACATAAGGATATACGTGGATTTTTTTAGATGTAATATTGAAAACTTCTTTTCCTATTTTAAATTCTACCAATTCTTTTCCATTCGAAAATGTTTCAAGCAGTTTTATTGTAATCAGCTTGTCCAAAGCATCGTTTTTAATTCCCATTTTTTTCAAAGCTATATTGTTTATATATGAAATATGGCTATTGCTATCTAAAATTACCACACCTTTTTCGACATGATCCAATATTTCCGTTAACGTAGTGATCATCTTATCATTGTTGTCGCTAATTTCAAATTCCTCCATCTTCATCGATATAAGGTCTGAAATATGATTTATAAACGTTGTATAACTCTCTAATTTGTTTTTTATTTCTTTCTTCTTATTTACAACAGTGCTTATTGCTCCGATTACACCAATAGTATGATTATCATTATATTTAATCGGAACAGCAATAATAACTTTGTTTAAACATGTCTGGTAATGATCGCACTCTACACATACGTCACTGTCACAAATATCTAAAACCGTCATCTGCTCGCCCGATACTATGACTTTATTGTAAATATATCCCTCTGTAACTACACTTTCATCTATTTTAGATTTGTAGATTCCCGAGCCGCTTATCCTCATCAATCTATCGTCGACAATTTCTATATCTATATCTAATACACTTGCAATAGTTTCAGTATATTTTATCATATATTGTTGGAATTCTTTTAATCTACTTCCCATCAACATACCTCCATAAAAACTTAATTTCAAAAATATAGTATCCACTTATATTTTATCACATATAAGCACGACAAGTTAAGCAATTATTAACAATAAAGCCCTTATTTACAATTTAAAATAAAATTTTATAAAAAAATACCTTTTATTTAGAAAAATGGATTCATTTTGCTAAATAAAAGGCTAAATGTTTTAGATAGATTTATTTATATAGATTTAATATAAACTTTTTTTAGTAGACTTAATTTTTATTATTATATCGTTGCTAAAGCTTCTATTTCAACAACAGCATCCTTTGGCAATTGTGCAACTTGTACACATGATCTTGCTGGTGGATTTTCTTTGAAGTATGTTGCATAAACTTCATTTACATCATTAAAATCTTTAAGATCCTTAACGAAAACTGTAGTTTTGAATACTTTATCCATGCTAGTACCAGCTTCTTCTAATATCGCTTTAACGTTATCTAAAGACGCTTTAGTAGCTAACTTAGGATCAGTCATTAATTCTCCTGTTGCCATATCTATTGGAAGTTGTCCCGATGTAGAAACTATGTTTCCAATTTGTATAGCTTGTGAGTATGGTCCTATTGCTCCTGGAGCTTTCTCTGTAGAAATTACTTTTTTTGACATTTACGTCACCTCCTGCTAAGTTAAGTATTGACCATGTTCTTAGAACACGATTCTAAACACTAATAAACCCTTCTTTATCTAATTAAATCATTTAACTTCGTTGTTAATGATTTATTAATGCTCTTTCATATTTTAAAAAGCAATTTTCATGCCACTTTTATCCTTTTGTTTTATTTTTTTATTAATTCTACTCTTAATGTAAAACTAATACATCTAGCTACAAATCTTCAGAATAAAACTTTTTTAAACAATATAAACGGCACTTCCTTGTTTATCATTATGAGAATTTTATCATAACGAGAATTTTTTTTGATAATTTAGGTAAATTATCACTATACTAATTCAAATTGATAAAATTCCTTAACCTTTTTATTTAAATTGTATCAATAAGATCTTGTAACTCTTTTTCTGAGAATTTATACTTTTGATTGCAGAATTGACATCCTACTTCCGCCTCATTATCCTCTTCTAATAGTTCTATCAAACTATTTTTTCCTATAGAAATAAGTGCTTCAGCCATTCTTTCCTTTGAACAATCGCACCCAAATGCAACATCGCAAGAATCTAGAACTTTTGGATTTAACCCTGATAGTACTTTTTCTAACATATCTTCTGGTTTATCTCCAGATTTTAGCATATCTGTTATAGAAGGAATCTCAGAAATATTTTTTTCCAACTGACTTATGACTTCTTCAGTTGCATCTGGCATAAGCTGTACTATAAATCCTCCTGCATATTCAACTTCATCTTCTCTAGTGTAAACACCAAGCGAAACTACTGAAGGAGTTTGCTCAGACATAGCAAAGTAATTTGTAAAATCTTCAGCTATTTCTCCACTAGCTATAGGATAAGCTCCATTATAAGGTTCTTTTAACCCAAAGTCTTTTATAACTCTTATAACGCCATCTTTACCTACTGCTCCCGCTACATTTAATTTTCCATTTGGGTAATCTTCCACTTCAACATCGGGATTTGACACATATCCTTTTACTGTTCCTCTAGAGTTGGAAGTAACCAATATACTTCCAATCGGCCCTCCACCCTTTATTATTACTGTCAATTTATCCCCATCGTTCTTCATCATAAGGCCCATAATAGAAGTCGCTGTAAGCGTTCTTCCAAGAGCAGCTGTTGCTACTTTTGTAGTCTCGTGTAGACCTCTAGCTTTTTCGACCATATTTGTAGTATCTGCTACAAATGCTCTAACCTGACCATCTCCAGCAATTGCTCTAAGTATATAATCTTTCATTTTATTTCCTCCAAATATTACAGCTCTATTATTTTCACTAATTTCGCGTTAATTTATTCCTTAATTTGCTCTTTAATTTGTTCTTTAATTTTCTCTTTAATTTATTCCTTAATTTTTATTTCTTTTACTTTTTAAAATTTTATCACTTTTATTTTTTAATACTTTATTTAAATCATTTCTTGCATACAAAAAATATTCTTTGGGAAGTACTTTTAGGCTCCTCAAAGGTAAAATCACCATAAACCTTTATATTACCAAATCCCGATTCATTTAGTATTCCTACAATTTCTTCTTTTGTATACGCTCTTTGTCTATGTTCTTCTTCAAACTTATCGAATTTACCTTCTTCATCTTTAATAAAGAAGGCTAAATCCATATCTAGTGTGTTGTCTTCTTCATAGAAAAAGTTTTGCCACATATAAGTTACATCTTCTCTATTTTCTCCGTACATATTGTTTCCTAAAACTTGAGATAATTTATAGTAAGAGCTTATATCGAATATAAATAGCCCATCGTCTTTTAAAAGTTTATATGCCTTTTTAAAAACACCTTCAAGATCTTCATCATCTATTATATAGTTAAACCCGTCACATGCACATAAAACACAATCTAGGTTATCTATTTCAAAATCCAACTCCGTTATATCTTGCTCCAATAAAACAAGCTCTATCCCCTCTTTTTCTGCCTTTTCTCTCGCAACGCCTAGCATTTCATACGATATATCTATACCTGCTATATCGTAATCTTTTTTTGCAAGCGGTATAGTTAAATTTCCAGTACCACATGCAAGCTCAAGTATATTTTTAACCTTTACATCTTCCTTATCTATAATAACTTCTAGGTATTTGACCCAACCATCATAGTCGACCTCATCCATAAGTTCATCGTATACAAAAGCGAACTCAGTGTATTGCTCCATTTTATCTTTGCTCCTCTTTTTTACTCTTCCTGTTTCTGGATGTTAATATACCACCGATTTGACCTGCTTCTTTCGCTGTCAACTCAGCCCAACCGTATTCTTTTACTTTATCTAGAAGCCCTAATTCAGCAGCTATTTCGTATTTCATAAAGTCATTGTTAGTGATTATCTTGGTATTTTTTCCATTAACAATCTTAGTTTTTTTGTGAACTGCTCTATCTTCTTCTACATTTATATCTAAATTTCTATTATTTACATTTTTATAATCTTTAATTTTATCGTTATTTTCATCTCTGTATTTTTTATTATTTTTGTTGTTCATTAAAACCACCCCTTATATCTTTATTTTTGTCATCATAAATGATTTTTATACAAAAATAGAAGGGGGAGGTTTTTTAATCTATAGATTTTTTAAATTTAAGTAGTTTTTTGTATGTTTCTATCGCATTTATAAATATCTTCTCGTCGAAATTAAAGTTAATATTGTGAAGGCTGTTTACGTATCCCTTTTCTTCATTTTTAGCTCCTAGCATAAAGAATAGTCCGGGAACCTCTTTTTGATAGTACGAGAAATCTTCTGATATCATCAGTGGATCTAACTCAATGACATTTTCTTTACCTACAGCTTCTATAAATTCATTAAAAAGATTTTTATCGTTGTTTACCGCTCCATAGTCGTCTATAATCTCCACATCTATCTTACAGTCGTACGAAACTTCAAAACCTGCCGCGATCTTTCTAAGTCTTTCCTTCATTGTTTTGTATACTTCTGGCTTGAAGGTCCTCATAGTTCCTTCCAATCTAATATTTCCAGCAATTATATTTCTTCTAGATCCCCCATTGATACACCCAATAGTAAGGACTGCGTTATCTATAGGACTGAGATTTCTAGAAACTATACTTTGAATTGCATTTACAAAGTTTCCTGCTATAACAATTCCATCCACACTAGTCTGTGGCATTGCCCCATGACCGGTCTTTGAAGTTATATCTATATTTAGATCTCCAATTTGAGCTAGAAAATACCCAGGTCTTAATCCGACATACCCCTCTGGTATTTCTGGATATATATGTAGTCCAAACACTTCATCTACATTGTACTTTTTAAATACGCCTGCTTTAATAATATCTTCCGCTCCACCAGGCCCTTCTTCTGCTGGTTGAAATATAAATACTATATTGTCGTTTAAGCTTTCTATATTATTTGTCACATATTCTATTAGACCTAAAAGAATCGATGTATGTCCATCGTGGCCACATAGATGTTTTGGACCCTCATCACTACAAAGAGCATCTATATCCGCTCTAAAAGCTAAAGTTTTTTTAGGATTTTTACCTTTTATAATTCCAACTACACCTGTTTCTAGAACAGTTTCGTATTCGACACCTAGATTATCAAGGTGATTTTTTATGTATTTTGAAGTCTCAAACTCATTTCTTCCAAGCTCCGGAATCTTGTTTAAAGTTCTTCTATGTCCTAACATCTGTTCAAAAAGTTCATTTTTCTCTCCCATGTTTTTCCCTCCTAATCTATCTATATATTAATTATTTTTTATATTTAAAACTCATATTTCTTACATTTTATAAAAACTTAATTTTTATGTTTATTAGAAATTTATTATAAAAATTTATTTATACTGATTTTATCATAAAAGCTTTTTTAATACTATTTTAAAATTACATACTTATAAGTCTTTATACCTTTTATAGCATCCTATAAAATACAATCTACGATTAATCGACTTTAATGTACTAATCTCTTCTATTATTAAGTATTTTATATGTGATATCATATAAATTATCGAATTTCAGGGTGGTATCATGATTTTATCCAAAATAGAGCGGGATGTTTCGGTTTGATACATACTTTATTATACGTCTTTGCAGGAATCGATATAAGCGTGTTAGTACATACTGAAATTATAAAAGGCTGATTAGATTAACAATTGTTAATTTAATCAGCCATTCTTATTAAATAAATTTCTTAGCAAGAGAAGAAATGCTTTGCAAGTCCACCCTTAGCTGTTTCTTTGTATTTATCCATCATATCTATTCCAGTTTCTTTCATAGTTTGAACAACTTGGTCTAAAGTTATTGAATGGTGTCCATCAGTTAATAAAGAGTAGTCCGCTGCATCGTACGCTCTCTTAGCAGCCATAGCATTTCTCTCTATACATGGTATTTGAACATATCCATATACTGGGTCACATGTCATTCCTAAGTGATGCTCAAGTCCGATTTCCGCCGCATACTCAATATGTCTTACATTTCCGCCTTTTAAGTATGCCACTGCTCCAGCAGCCATAGAACAGGCAGCTCCAACTTCACCTTGACAACCAACCTCAGCTCCAGAAATCGATGCGTTAGTCTTTATTATATTGCCTAACATACCTGCAACACAAAGAGCTTCAACTAACTTTTTGTCATCGTACCCATAATGATCTTGCATTGCAAAGAATATCCCCGGGATAACCCCTGCTGCACCGCAAGTAGGAGCAGTTACTATTATATTTCCAGATGCGTTTTGCTCAGATGCTGCTAAGGCATACGCATACACTAAAGTCGAGAATTCTTTATCTTCTTGATATTTTTTGTAAAAGTCGCCTGCTCTTCTCTTTAGGCTAAGTTTTCCGGGAATCACTTCATCAGTACTTAAACCTTCTTTAACTGCATTTTTCATAGCTTCTCTAATCTTATCTAAATACTCAAGAATGTCCTGACTATCGTTTTCCACTACATAATCAACTAAAGTTTTATTGTTTTCTTCACACCATTTAATAAGATCGTCCATAGTCTCTAAAGAATACACACTGTTAGCTTTACTATTTCTTTGACCTTCTTCAGCTAAAGTTCCTCCACCTACAGAATAAACAGTCCAATCTGCAGTAACTTTCCCGTCTTTATCTAAAGCTTCAAGCATCATTCCGTTTGGGTGGAATTCTTTTACTTCTTCTTCCATCCAAATGATCTCAACTTTTTTTGGGGCTATCGTTTTCTCGATTATATAATCAGTTAAATGTCCTTTGCCTGTAGCCGCTAGACTACCATATAAATGAACTCTAAAACTTTCAGCATCTGGATTATCATTTTTAAATCTCTCCGATGCCCTCTGAGGTCCCATTGTATGTGAACTCGATGGACCATTTCCTATCTTGAATAATTCTTTTAAACTATCCATTATATACCTCCCAATATTTTAATTGATTTTTACATCTAAATTTACATTTTATAATAATAATCTTTTTATTTTGACATCTAATTATATTATACATAATTTAAACAATCAATACATAATAATTATATTAAAAAACTAATTATTGTTAAAAACAGTATTATTTAAAAAAGTTCCATATATTACATATAATTTATACACCAATAACCTTAATTTAACATCTATTTTTAAAGTCTCAATATGAAAAATATGCGAGTTTGATCTCTTTAATTTAATATATTTAATAATATTAAATAATAATTTCGAATATTAAGTTGATTTTATCAAAAATATGTATTATCATTAATATAATTAAATAACCTATAACCTAGGGTAGAGGTGCTTCAACTAATAGTATTCAATAGGAGCTGGCAAGTTTTGATTATTGAAGAAAGGGGTTGTGGCCGAAGATTGTACTGTGCAAAGGTACTTTCTGGGATTGCATATAAAATGTGTAATACTGTCGCTTTTTTAAAGTGGTGAGCTACAGGGTTTACTTTGAATTAAAATGATCACGTACAAAGTATACCTTTGTACGTTTTTTGTTTGAAAGATTTAATAAAAATTTAATTTGGCTATTATATGGATATTGTAATCAAAGAGGATATTTAAGGCATATTTTACAATGTTTTTGGCATTAATCGCAATTTACATAGCAAAATGTTATTCATATAATATAGTAAAGCAAGTTTAAAGAACTACAAACAAAATAGGTTGATAAATATAAATATTAGCAATGAGGTGGATTGTATGAAAAAAGTTAATTTAGCAATTGTCGGTGCAACAGGAATGGTTGGTAGAACATTTCTAAAAGTACTAGAAGAAAGAAATTTCCCTATAGATAATTTATTTTTATTTTCTTCTGCGAAATCAGCTGGATCTAAAGTAAATTACGCAGGAAAAGAATATACTGTAGAAGAACTTACTCAAGACTCTTTTACAAATAGAGGAATTCAGATAGCTTTATTCTCAGCAGGCGGAACAATAAGTGAAAAATTTGCTCCTATTGCTAGCTCAAACGGAGTCTTAGTTATAGACAACTCAAGCCACTGGAGAATGGACCCAGATGTTCCTCTAGTTATTCCAGAGGTAAACCCAGAAGCTATAAAAAACCATAAAGGTATCATAGCTAATCCAAACTGCTCTACTATACAAGCTTTAGTTCCACTAAAACCACTTGATGACAAGTACAAAATAAAGAGAGTTATCTACTCCACTTATCAAGCAGTTTCTGGATCTGGAGTAAAGGGAGTTGAAGACTTAGAAAAAGGTATGGAAGGAAACCCTACAGGATTCTACCCACATCAAATTTCTTACAACTGTCTACCCCACATTGATTCATTTACAGAAAATGGATACACAAAAGAAGAGTTAAAGATGATAAACGAAACTATGAAGATATTAAATAACTACGATCTTAAAGTTACTGCTACTACAGTAAGAGTTCCTGTAAAAAACGGTCATAGTGAATCTATAAACGTAGAATTCGAAAAAAGCTTTGAATTAAGTGATTTAGTAAGTAGTTTAAATTCTGCTCCAGGAGTTGTAGTTGTAGACAATCCTGCAAACAATGAATACCCTACTGCATTTGAAGTAGATGGAAGCGACGAAGTATTCGTAGGAAGAATAAGAAGAGACTTCAGTATAGACAACGGAATCAACTTATGGGTAGTTGCTGATAATATCAGAAAAGGTGCAGCAACTAACACAATACAAATAGCGGAAAAAGCAATAGAATACGATTTAGTGTAAATAAAAATTAATATTAAGTAACTTAACGGCAATATAGTGAAATTAAAATTCTCATTAAGTACAGAAACAAATTGAATTTAAAAGAATTCAGGGTATAATTTAATTATGCCAAATATAAAATTGGGAGGTAATTGATTATGTTATTTAAAGGTTCTGCAGTTGCAATCGTAACACCGTTCACAGAGGATGGAAAAGTAAACTTCAATAAGTTTGGTGAATTATTAGAGTTCCAAATAGCTAACGGAACAGATGCTGTAGTAGTTTGTGGTACTACAGGAGAAGCCACTACTATGACTACAGAAGAACAACTAGATCTAGTAAAATACGCAGTAGAAAAAGTAAATAAAAGAATTCCAGTAATAGCGGGCACTGGATCAAACAACACTATGCACTCAGTATTTATGAGTCAAGAGTGTGAAAAACTAGGCGTTGACGGATTATTAGTTATAACTCCTTACTACAATAAAGCAAACAAAGCTGGACTTAAGCGCCACTTTGAAACTATAGCTGCCAGCGTTAAACTTCCTATAATACTGTACAATGTACCTGGAAGAACTTGTGTAAATATTAGCCCTAGTTTAGTTGCCGAACTTGCTAAAATAGACAATATAGTTGCTGTTAAAGAAGCAAGTGGAGATTTAGGTCAAGTAGCAGAAATAGCTAGCTTAGTTCCAGAAGATTTCGCTATTTACTCAGGAAATGACGATACTATCGTTCCTCTACTATCAGTAGGTGGTCACGGAGTTATATCAGTTCTTGCAAATATATGCCCTCGAGAAACTCACGATATGGTAACTAAGTTTACAGAAGGCGATGTACAAGGTGCAAAAGAATTACAACTTAAATTAGATGCTCTTATAGCATCACTATTTATAGAAGTAAACCCTGTTCCAGTAAAAACAGCTCTTAACTTGATTGGATACGAAGTTGGAGATTTCAGACTTCCTCTAGCGGAAATGGAAGATAAAAATCTTGATGTATTAAGACAAGAATTAGTAAACGCTGGATTTAAAGTAGTTAAGTAATTCAATTTTTAAATAATTTAGCGGTTCAACAATTCAATAATAAAATTTTCAAATAATATTTATGTTGATTGTTTGACTATAGTTTAATTGCTTATAAATTATCTACAGTATTAAGATACAGAATCAAGAAAAGTAACATAGGAGGAAAATATGTTAAAGATAATAACAACTGGCTATGACGGTAAAATGGGTAAAATCCTTGCTGATGCAATAAGAGAAGACGAAACATTGGAGCTCGCTTGCGTTTCAGCTAGAGGTATGTCAAGCCAAGAAGGTGGACTTAAAATATACGATGATATGTCTCAAATAACTGAGAGTGCAAATGTTGTAATCGACTTCTCTCACCCAACAAATTTGGATAACATATTATCTTATGCATTAAATACAAAAACTCCTTTAGTAGTAGCTACAACTGGGTATAATGAAGATGAGAACAATAAAATAACAGAAGCTTCTAAAGTTATTCCAGTATTCAGATCTTACAACATGGCCCTTGGCGTCAATATAATGTTGAAATTAGTAAAAGAAGCAACAAAGCTATTAAAAGGATTTGATATAGAAGTAGTAGAAAAACACCACAACAGAAAAGTCGACGCGCCAAGTGGAACTGCTGTAATGATTGCAGAAGGAATAAAAGAAGTATTATCTGACGTCGAGTTTACATACGGCAGACATGGTAGAGATGCTAAGAGACAACCAAACGAAGTTGGTATACACGCAATAAGAGGTGGAACAATAGTTGGAGAACACGATGCAATATTTGCCGGAGACAGTGAAGTTCTTACAATAACTCACCAATCAGAGTCACGCAGAATTTTTGCAAACGGATCAATAGCCGCCGCAAAATTCTTAGTTGATCAAAAACCAGGACTGTACAATATGGACGACATGTTAAGTATATAAAACAAGGAGAAAAACTAATGGTAAATTTAAATGACGCTTACGAAATAGCAAGATACATCAAAGAAGTAGAGAAAAAAACACCTGTTAAAATCTACGTGAATTCAACTTCAGTAGAGAAAGTTGCAAGCGATGATTTCAAAGTATTTGGAAACAACAGTTCTTATGTATTTATAGGGGACTACGATAAAATAATGGATGCTCTAAACAAATACAATGTTTCAGAAAATGATATGCACATAGAATTTGACAGAAGAAACTCAGCAATACCTCTTAAAAATACATTACATGAGCATGCAAGAATAGAGCCAGGAGCTATAATAAGAGACATGGTAACTATAGAAAAAAATGCTGTTGTAATGATGGGAGCTGTAATAAACATAGGAGCTTCTATTGGAGAAGGTACTATGGTAGACATGAATGCAGTAATAGGAGCTAGAGGAACACTTGGTAAAAATGTTCATCTAGGTGCTGGAGCTGTCGTAGCAGGAGTATTAGAGC
Organism: Metaclostridioides mangenotii; assembly: GCF_017873185.1. Lineage (GTDB taxonomy): Bacteria > Bacillota > Clostridia > Peptostreptococcales > Peptostreptococcaceae > Metaclostridioides > Metaclostridioides mangenotii. Next base: position 155,348 of record NZ_JAGGJX010000002.1, on the reverse strand, counting down.
CACCTTCAGCAACACCTGTAATAGTAGAAGATGGAGTAATGATAGGAGCTAACGCAGTAATACTTGAAGGTGTTAGAATAGGTAAAGGCGCTGTTGTAGCTGCTGGTTCAGTAGTAACTTCAGATGTAGAAGCTGGATCTGTTGTAGCTGGATCACCTGCAAAAGTTATAAAGATGAAAGATGAAAAAACTGAAGATAAAACTAAACTTATGGATGACCTAAGAAACTTAGATTAATCTATAAATAAACATAACAAAGACCATAAAGATCTAGAATTCATATCGCATGAGTTCTAGGTCTTTTTATATGTCTAAATAAGCATTCAACTATAATTTAAATTAGGTATTCAACTATAATTTTAAAAAATTCTGTTATTTTGACTTTTACACACTTTATAGATACATCTACTTATGCTAAACTTGGGGTAGATTGACAATCAGACTGATGAAAAGGATTAATTTATACAATCTATAGGAGGAAATCATGTTAAAAATAATAGTAAGCGGATATAATGGAACAAATGGATCGATACTCACAAAATGTATTGATGAAGACGAAAACTTAGAGCTAATCTGCGGAGTTTCAAGATCATTAAAAAGCGGATCATATGACGGAAAAAACAAACTATACAAAAACATGGACGACGTAGCTGAAAAATGTGACGTGATAATAGACTTCTCACATCCGGCAAACCTAGATTCGATACTAAAATATGCTTTAGCAAATAAAACACCTATAGTACTAGCGACAACAGGATATTCTCAAGCAGACTTAGAAAAAATAGACAGCGCATCAAAAGAAGTAGCCATACTCTTATCATCAAACACCTCATTAGGAGTCAACATATTTATAGACCTAGTAAAAAAATCAGTAAAACTATTAAAGAACTTTGATATAGAAATAATAGACAAACATCACAAAAGAAAAGAAGACGCACCGAGCGGAACAGCCCTAATGTTAGCAAGCGCAATAAAAGAAGTAGACACAAAAAAATACAACACATACGGAAGACAAGGAAGGGACGCAAAAAGAAGCAAGGAAGAAATCGGAATCCACTCAATAAGGGGAGGATCGATAGTCAGCGACCACGACGTAATATTTGCGGGAGACAGCGAAGTCATAACGTTCAAGCACCAAGCTCAATCAGACGTAATATTCGCAAAAGGTGCACTAGTAGCCGCCGAATATCTTCAAAGCAAAACTGACGGACTATACGAAATGAAAGACGTCTTAAACATAGACTAAAGTAAAGAACGGGAGGATATCTTGTATATACAGTAATCGTGTATTGCATTTCTAGACGCACTTTGCCTAGCATGCACTTTACAGTTACTGTATATGCAAGATATCCTCCCGTTTTTTACAACAATCTACCACTTAGTTCCTACACCAAGTTCCAAAGCCTTATCATAAATCATCTTAGCAGTAACAACATCTTGCACAGAAATCCCAACAGACTTAAACACGATTATCTCATCGTCATTCTCTCTTCCCGCCAAACTGCCATTTATAACGCTGCCAAGTTCACCAGTAAAATCACTCTTAGAAATAATTCCAGCCTCAAGAGGTTTTATAAAATCCCCAGCCTCAGCCAAAACAGCTTCCTCAGAATCAAAGAAAATCTTACTTGCTCTCGTAAGCGTAGTCGGATCAATTTCCTGCATATTAGGTTGATAAGAACCAACACCACTTATAGTAGCACCTTTCTTAACCTTATTTCCATCAAAAACCGGCGTATTCGAAGTCGTAACAGTTATAATCATATCCGCACCATCTACAGCATCATCAGAATTATCAACTGCAACAAACTTAGTATCGTAACTTGCCAGCTCTTTATCCATCGAATCTACAAAATCCTGAGCCTTTTTCAAACTCCTATTAAAAATCCTAACCTCATCCAATTTCCTAGCCGCTAACATAGCCTCCAACTGAGACTCAGCCTGTCCACCAGTACCGATCAAAGCACCTATCTTAGCATCCTTCCTAGCTAAAACATCAAACGCAGCACCAGAAGCAGCTCCCGTACGTATTTGAGTAACATATGTACCATCCAAAATAGAACAAACCTCACCAGTCGTCCCATCAAGTAGCAGAACAGTCGCAGGAGTAGAAGGAATTCCCTTCTCAACATTTTTAGGGAAAACAGATACAATCTTAACCCCGGCACAATCTATATCTTCAATATACCCCGGCATAAACAACAAACTTCCCTCATGTTTAGGCGCAGGAATATTAGTTCTAAGCGGAACAACACTTTTCTTCTCAGTAAAAATCCTAAAGGCCTCTTTATCAGCCACAATAGCATCTTTCATAGTAAAAACACTCTTAATATCTTCCTTGCTAAGCAATAACATAAAATACCTCCATATCGTCTCGTAACACATGAAACATATAATAAAAAATGTAATGTTATACAAAATACATACAACATAAAATTACATACAAATACATTATACGACTTTTCATAAACTTTGCACACAATATTTTAACTTAAAACCTAGAGTTTAGGTTAAAAGTTTCTCATTTTGAACTTCTAAAACTCTGCAATTAGCCATCAATCTCTTTAGCTCCTAAGGTCTTGCCTATTCGCATTAGCTCTTAAGTCTTGCTCTTACGCCCTAAATTTAAAAGGAGTTTTAGGTTCAAATTCCCTACATTTTGAACTTTTAAAACTCTTCAATTAGCCATCGTTCTCTTTATCTCCTAAGGTCTTGCCTATTCGTTTTAGCTCTTAAGTCTTGCTCTTACGCCCTGAAATAAGACAAGAGTTTTAGGTTCAAATTCTCTACATTTTGAACTTCTAAAACTCTACAATTAGCCATCATTCTCTTTAGCTCCTAAGGTCTTGCCTATTCGTTTTAGCTCTTAAGTCTTGCTCTTATGACCCTAATTATTGGAAGATATCTTGCATATAAAGAACCCGTGTATTGCATTCTTAGACGCTCTTTGTCTAACATGCACTACATGGTGGCTTTATATGCGAGATATCTTCCAATTTTTTGCAACCATAAGCCCCAACATATTAACTCACCGGTCCTGAGCTCCTCGCCCTAGCTCTTAGGTCTTGGGCTTCCCGCCCCTAAGTCATGGAAGTAAAAAACGGGAGGATATCTTGCATATAAAGAAACCCGTGTATTGCATTCTTAGACGCTCTTTGTCTAACATGCACTACACGGGTTCTTTGTATGCGAGATATCCTCCCGTTTTTTACAACCTTACTTAACCTTGTTCATATCATCCATTACATTTAGTATCACTTCATCTGTAACAGACATTCCCTTATCACTTACTCTACCTAAATTTCTTATACTCTCCTCGACAGTACTACCTACTATACCATTTTGAGAAGGAACTAAACAATCTTGCTTAGCAATAATAGCACTTTGCATAGCCGCTGAAGCCGCTGATGATAATTTAAGAGCACAACCAGGTTTTGCTCCATCACATATCATTCCACTTAAATCTGCTATCATATTTTGTATAGCACCTTCTATTTGCTCTTGAGAAGAATCCATCAACCAAGATAATCCTGCTGTAGCACCTGTTGAAGCTGCAACACCACATCCGCAAACCGCTGATAATCTTCCTGTAAAGTTTTTAATAAATCCAGTAACTAAATGAGATATAGCTAAAGCTCTAGCTAATTTTTCTTCAGTTTGTGGGAATTTATCGTTGTAGGCAACTATCGGAAGTATTGCAGTTAGCCCATGGTTACCACTTCCATTAGAACTCATAACAGGCATCTTTATTCCAGCCATTCTGGCATCTGACGCACCTGCTGTAAGCATCATTGCGTGGTTGATAAGATCATCTGTTAAAAGTCCATCTTCTATAGATTTCTTAATTCCGTATCCAACGCCTATACCAATTTTTTGATCTAGACCTAAACTCGCCATTTCTTCGTTCATTTTAACTCCATCAAGTAGGAATTCTATATCTTTAAAGTCCATGTTCTCAATATTTTCTATAAGCTCTTTTATTGTCACAGTATCCATAAGTTTTTCTTCAGTAACAGATGAAATTGCTGAAGCATTTTGATCTACTTCATTGTTTAGTAAAACTTCTCCATCTCTCTCTAAATACGTAAAGTTATCGTGTTTTGTTCTTATAATTACTTTTGCAGTATGGTCTTTACCTTTTAGACTAACCTCTATAAATACTTTTTCCTTAGTATCAGCTGGAGATATTGAGATAGCATTGTTGTCCATGTATTTTTCACTATCTTCAACTTCTTCAGTAGTTAAAGTTTCAAGTACGCTTAATCCATTTTCAGAATGCCCGCCAATAATTCCCATAGCTGCAGCTATTTTAAGTCCTGCTCTATTAGAACCTGGTATACCAACACCCATACCGTTTTTGTAGATGTTTGGACTAACTGACATTTCGTTTTCTAATACTTCTTCACCTAATAATTCTTTAGCTTTTGCACAAGCTAGTGCAAGTGCAACTGGCTCCGTACATCCAACTGCTGGTTTAACTTCTGCTTTTAATATATCAATTAATTCTGCTCTTATATCTCTCATAATATTTCCTCCTCAAATATAATTATAAATTTATACCTTAATATAAAAGCAAAAACTATGCCAAAATAAAATCGTTTTTATATTTTTTATACACTAGAAATACCAATACTTTGATGTGATTTTCTTTCATTTCACAAATATCCAGTTAAAAAATATATTCAAAAAGAAACAAAATAATCCCAAAATGAGATTGTATGTCAATTTGGGATTATTTCATATTTTTCAAGTTTTCTATAAAGAGTCGATCTAGATATCCCTAAAGACTTAGCTGCTAGATCTTTATCTTTTTTGTAGTCTTTGTATTTATTCAAAGCTTTTATTATCTCTCTTCTCTCTAACTCATCCAGTTTAACGATATTTTCATCTTCTTCTCCTGGAGTTACATCTATATTTTTAACCTTTTGAGGTATTACATTTATAGTTATTATTGGTGTAGAAGACATATTTACACTGTACTCTATAATATTTTGTAATTCCCTTATATTTCCAGGCCATCTATAATTAATCATGGTATCTACAACGCTCTCTTCTATGCCTACTACTTCTTTTTCCAGCTTCTTAGAGTATTCCTTTATCATGTAGTCTATAATCTGTGGAATATCCTCTTTTCGCTCTCTGAGGCTCGGAAGTTTTATAGGGATTACATTTAATCTATAAAATAGATCTTCTCTAAATGTCCCCTCTGCTACCATTTTTTCTAAATCTTTATTTGTAGCTGCAATTATTCTTACATCTACATAAATATGGGATTTGCCTCCAAGTTTGTTTAGCTCCTTTTCTTGGAGAACTCTGAGTAACTTTGCCTGCAAGTGAAGACTCATATCACCTATTTCATCAAGAAATATGCTACCTTTATGAGCGAGTTCAAATGTACCTATTTTACCACCCTTTTTTGCACCTGTAAAAGCACCTTCCTCGTATCCAAATAATTCACTCTCAAGTAGATTATCCGGTATAGCGGCACAATTTACAGTTATAAATGGATTATCAACTCTATTGCTGTGGTTGTGTATAGCCCTGGCAAATAGCTCTTTACCTGTACCACTTTCTCCTGTTATTAAAACTGTAGAAGTCGATTTCGAAGCCATAGAAGCCTCTTCTTTAGATTTCATAATCGCTCTGCTATTTCCTATTATATTCTCAAGTTTTATTCTGTAATCCTTATTCATTTTATTGTAGTTTTTGATAGCATCTTTTTTATCTATAAAGTCTATTACATAGCCCTTCAATTCGCCTTGAAGCTCTATTTTATTCATATTGTAAAGCCCTTTTGAATCATGACCGTTCCTTCTGTAGAAAAAACTACAAGACTTATTCTTCTTAAAGTTATCAATCGAAGGTCTATTTATAAACTCTAGCTCTCTAAATATATTCTTGCCTGTCATTTCACCTTTAAGATTGAATACTTGCATAAATTTAGAGTTGTATTTATCTATTTTTCCATTTACATCAATCGATACGACAGCCTTGTCCATATTATCAAATAGAGTTTCGAGTTTCTTTTTTTCTAAATCTAGTTCATAAGTCTTTATATGAGCTTTTAATTTGCTCGATATTAGATCAGCCATCTTCCCTAAGAAATTAATCAGATCGTTTTCTTTATCTTTAATTACCTGTGCCTGATCTTCGGTAAATGCTATAAGGCCAATTACTCCATAAGATTTATCTTCGTACACAATAGGGCAACAAACCTCTGCAAACTCCATACAGTTTTCGTTTCCACAACATTCTTTACAAATTTCACTACTCTGAGGATCGTCTATGAAAATAATGGATTGATCTGTGTATGATTTTTTGAATGCAGAATACTCATTTACTCTTTCACCTATCTTATCAAGATAAATGCCTGTCCCAGCGATTCTTACCAAGTGGCTGTTTACTATTGTAACATCTATATTTAGCACAGATTCAATAGCATATGCTATGTTTTGTATATCTTCTTTTATATATCCTAGTTCCATCATATGAATCATTCCCTATTAATTTATTCTATATTGGATTGCCCTTTATCCCTTTATTGGTTTATTCTTTATCTCTAGATTTGTTTATTCTTTATCCCTATTCTTTCTTATGAATAGAGTCTCCCTTATATCTTTCAACACAACTAAAATTTTATTCAATGTAAACTGAATAGATATCAACATTACAAACAACATTACTATTATTATTACCCTGTATTCTAAACCCATAATCTACTCTCCTTATCGAGAAAAGACTAGGCTATTAGCCTAGTCTTTTCCATGTTGTATCTATATTTATATATTAACTCATTTATCTTCTTTTTCCTATATAAATGTATTTATTTGTTCTAAATTCTTCTAATTTTCCTTCAAAATTTAGATTTAGAAATGCGTTAAACACTTCGTGTGGGTAGTAAAATTTTGAATGAAATCCACAGAATCTATCTTTAAGGTATTCCAATTTCACTTTAAAGTTTTTAAAGTTTAAATCCTCAATAATAAGATCTCCTTCATTCTTTAATACTCTTCTAATTTCAGATGATGCCTTTTTAAAGTTTTGTATTTCGTCTAATTGATCTACCACAATTAGTTTGTCAAAATAATTATCTTCAAATGGTAGGTATTCTAATGTACCTTTGACTACATTGCAGTTTTCATTGTGTACTAAAGAATAACAAACATCTTCATAGTTACTATCTTCAAGTATTGTAACAGAGGTTCCATACATTCTAAGTCTTTTACCTAGGCTTCCTATTCTGCCTACCAGTAAAATTCTTTCCCCCACATTGTATTTTATCTTCTCTAAAAAACATCTTATTTCATCAATTTCAGCTGATGCTTTGGTGTTATGCTCATTCACCTGAAGTAACATGCTTTTCACTATATTTCACCTCTTTAATCCTCTCTCTAAAATAATGTACAAGATACATTATACTAAGTGACTCTCAACTATTCAATAGCAAAATAAAATTATTTTTTTTAATAAAAACTGTATATGGAATATACTAGATTATTTGATTCATTTTACACAGAAAGCAATTATCATTTGCACTAAAAGTAGCTTTTTAGGCGTTATTATTTTCATAAAGTTTCTTGATTTTAGATATAGAAACTTCATATGCTACCTTTTTAAGTACTTCTCCATTGTCAAGTTTCTTCTCATACTCTCTGCTCTGTACTCTGCCCCAAAGTTGTATCCTATCCCCTATATTTAGGTTTTTAGCAAATTTTGCATTCCTCCCCCAAACTATTGCTGGTATGTAATCTGACTTATTGTACGGTCTATTGATAGCCATGAGAAGATCTGTAATTTCTCTTCCCAATGGTGTTTGTCTATAGACTGGATTTTTGCATATGTAACCATCCAAAAATATACTATTTGGATCTTTATTGTCATCCTCTATTTGAGTTATTTCTCTAACGAAGATTGTTAGTATCAATCGATTCTTATTATCTATCGATTTGTTATAAGATCTAAGTTGACCTGTAACACTAACAAAGTTTTGTTCTTCAATATCAATATCTTGAAGCAGTCTTTCTGAGATTGTTATTGGAAGTATATCAAATGAATCACTCAATCTATTTATTTTTATATCAATATTATAAAATTTTTCTCCAAAAATTTCATGGCTGAACTTTAGCTCATTTTCTAGCTCCCCTCTTAAGTTTACAACGTTATTCTCAGTATTAATCGATATCATATTTTATCCCTCCAAATTTGTTAAATTCTTATGTTTTCTTGTTTACTTATACAATAAATATATTTAACCGGAAGGCCTTTTATTACAAATACTTAAGTATTTATTTTTCAAAAAAGCCATTCTAAAACTCGACTAGAGCTAGGATGGCTTTTGCTTATCGCATAAATTAAAAACTTTATTTAGATTTTCTAAAGACTTGTTATATCTTCGTCTATTCATGTACTTCCATTCTTCCAGGTTTAAATAATTATTCCAGTCTCTTTAAAACTTCTTAATATATTACCAACATTTATTAAAGGTAATTTTTTAACTTCCTTTAGAACACGATTTAAACTATATAAAGTTGATTATCCTACCCCATTTGTACCTGCAAAAATATAATATGTTTTTTCCAATTAAAACACACCCTTGTTATAGTTCAACTCCTCTAAAATAAGGCTAAGTAGTCTTACTTAATCATCCTCGGGTATGATTGTTTCAATGTCTAATTGGAATACAACTTGTTTATAGCCCCCATATTTGCTATAATCGTAGTGTGGTTTTTGACAGAACAATTATCACATAGTTTAGGGGTTCTTTTGAACCCCTTTTTTAATTTTTATATAAGAAAGGGATGTCTCAATTTTTTTATTTTGAGACATCCCCATGTTTTCTATCTTTCGATAATTTTATGTTATTTATTATTATATATGATATACTAAATTGTAAATTAATGTAAATATTGATGATATTTTATTAACAAAATAAATCTAAATATTTTCTTGTTACATTTGAAAATGTTCTAATTTTATTTTGTTCTTAAGAATTAAAGGAGAAATAGTATGGAAAAATTATCGGTAATAATACCAGCCTATAATGAAGAGAAAATGATATTTAATATCTCAAAAATAATATCTTCTCTTTTGGAAAACAAAAATATTCCATATGAATTAATTTTTGTAAATGATGGTTCAAAGGATGACACCTGGGAAAAAATTCTATATGTTTGCAATCAAAATAAAAATATTAAAGGTTTTAACTTTTCTCGAAACTTTGGTAAAGAAGCCGCTATTTTTGCCGGTCTTACATATGCAAATGGGGATTGTTGTGCAGTAATAGATTGCGACCTTCAGCATCCACCTGAAACATTATTGGAAATGTATAAGAAATGGCAAGAAGGATATGAAGTTGTAGAAGGTATAAAGGCTTCAAGAGGTAAAGAATCTTTTTTACATAAAGTGGCTGCTAAACGTTTCTATTCATTTATTAGCTCGGCAACTAAAATTGATATGTCAAGAGCTTCAGATTTTAAATTATTAGATAGAAGAGCTGTAAATATACTAAGATCTATGCCTGAAAAGCATATATTTTTTAGAGCTTTATCTTCTTGGGTTGGGTTTAAGACTACATCAGTTGAGTTTCACGTACAAGAAAGAAATGCTGGAAATTCAAAATGGACTACTTCATCTCTCATTAAATATGCAATTACAAATATAACATCATTCTCTACGGCACCTATGCAATTGGTCACATTTACAGGAATATTATTTTTATTTTTTTCAATTATTTTGGGTGTTCAATCGCTATATAATTATTTTTCAGGGCAATCTCTAGAAGGATTTACAACAGTAGTACTTCTATTGTTAATTGTAGGAAGTGTCATTATGCTAAGCTTAGGTATTATAGGATACTATATAGCGAAGATATATGAAGAAACCAAAAATCGTCCAAGATATATTGTTTCTGAATATAAAAATCATATAAATTAGATCGTATAATCAAATTAAAATTAAACTATTAAATTATTTAGAAAAATTATGAAGGAAACAAAATAACCTTCAATAAAAAGGAATTATATATGAATAAATTATTGCAACTATTTTATAAATATAAGGAAGTTTTAATGTATTTATTTTTCGGAGTTCTAACAACTATAGTAAGCGTTGTGAGTTTTTATATTTCTAGTGAGATATTAGCAATACATTATCTTATTAGTAATGTAATATCTTGGATATTTGCTGTAGGGTTTGCATACGTTACTAATCGTATATGGGTATTTGAAAGCAAAACTAAAGAAATAAAGACAATATTAAAAGAGATATTTACATTCGTAAACTGTAGACTTTTATCTGGAATTATAGATATGATAACTATGTTTATTCTTATAGATATCTTTATTATCGATAATATGTACGCAAAGATCTTTACACAGGTTATTGTAGTTATATTAAATTATATCTTTAGTAAATTAATTGTTTTTAAAGATAATAATGATTAAATTTTACTTTATTCATTTAATTGGGGAGAAAATAATATGAAAAGAAAGTTATTAAAAAATCCTAGGGTTTATATTTCCATTGTGTTGATTTTATTTTTCTTATTTTTTGCAATTCAAGTTCCATATAGTCATGACGATTGGCAATGGGGAAGTAAAGCAAAATGGTTATTAATGCTTGATGGTTTTAAAATCTACAATGGAAGATATCTTGGAAATTTATTTGAAATTCTTATAACAAGAAATATCTTAGCTAAAAATATAGCTCTTACTTCAGGAATGATATTGATTATTTTATCTATATATAAACTTATAGCTCGTGAAGCGAAAACAAAAGACAGAACTGTTTTATTTTTATTGGTATCTATTTTGAATCTAGCAATACCTAGAGATATATTTAGGCAAACATATTCTTGGATCGCGGCGTTTATCAATTTTATACCACCAGTTATACTAATAATATTGTATTTGATTATTATAAACGAAATATTTGACGATAAAGTTAATGATCCTAATACACTAAAATATCCAATTTGGGCAACTTTTTTAATGATACCTTTAGGTATCTCGACGCAGCTTTTCAGTGAACATACGACAGTGTATACGGTCTTTTTATCAGGCTTTATAGTGATTTACACATTTGTAAAGTATAAGAAGTTATATAGTCTTCAAATAGTATACTTAATGTCAACTATAGCAGGTGCTTTTATAATGTTTTCTAATGGATCTTATACTAATGCAGTAAATAATACTGATGGATATAAACAAATTACCTATTCAGTAATGGGGATCGTCGATTTATATGTAAAGCAAATATCTAACTTCTTATTTTTAAATAATTGGTTACTAAATAGTATGCTTGCTATTATTTGTATAATTATCATTCAAAAAAGTTTTGATTCTAATAAGAAAAATTATGTAAAATTGATAATAGGTAAAATTCAGATATTTATTTTATCTACTTACATGGCATATAGTATATGTTATAAGGTATACCCAGCTTGGAATATATTTACTAATCCTGATAAAACGACTTATTTCAACGCACTGTACTCTTTGTTATTCTTTATAACTGTTATAACAGTTATACTTATGTATATTGATAGCAAAGGTCTTAAAATAAAAATATTTATGATCTATGGATCTGGTTTAGCAGTTGCAATGCCATTAATAATTGCAAACCCAATAGGAGCTCGTTGCCTATATGCATCGTATATTTTTTTCATAATATCTACTATTCAATTACTTGTATATTTAGTTAATAACACAAATATTAGATTGCATTCATTCAGTTTTGCAATGGTGGGTATTTTAACTACGATATGTATATTTTATTCAAGTATCTTTATAGATGTAGGTATTGCAGAAAAAACGCGACTAAAAACTATAAATAATGCAGTATCTAATGGAGAAAAGTCTATTACCCTATACAGATTACCATATGAAGATTATTACTGGACTACAGTTCCACCTGATGATCATTGGGAATCATATTTTAAGGAATTTTACGAAATTCCTCAAGATGTTAAACTTTATTTCGAATAGAAATTAGAATTACATATAGATGAGTGATAAACAATAAACCTTTAGTTGTTATTGACTAAAGGTCTATTCATTTTAACGCATCCCTAGATTTCTGTTCCACCGTAGAATCTAGCGATTTTTTCACCAAATCCACCATCAAGGAGTCCATCTTCTAATGTGATGACTAATTTATGGTCAGCTAATAATTCGGTCAGCATTTCTTTATCGATTCCTGTGATAAAGCGAGGATTAATTAAAGTTGCATTGATTCCCATTGTTTCTTGTAATTTTGTGTGAACCTTCTCACCTAATTGATAAAAAGCACCCAGACCGATAATCGCCACTTCACTTCCTTCAATGGTTTTCTTGTATTTGTTTAATTGTGAGAAGTCAGCTTCAACTTTATTGCCTGTTGTAACAATACCTTTGCTTGGCACACGAACGACAACAGGATGTTGATCTTGTTCAACACCCCATTCTAACATGGCTAGATACTCTTCTTTATTAGTAGGCGCAAGGTATACGATATTTGGAATGTTAGCCACAAGTGGGATATCGAACATACCTAAATGCGTCGCGTCCATTCCCGTGATTCCGCTTCCATGAACAACGATTAATGCTGGATTACCATTAACGGCTAAGTCTTGAGACTGATTCATGCCAACCTTTGAAATAGTTTAATATTGAGTCCAAGTCCTCTTAGTTAAACAATAGTTATACCTAGATTAATTATATAGCTTGTTTTTTTCCTAAATATTTTATTAAATATATTACAACTGGTATAGATACAGCCACCAAACTTATTAATACAGTTGAATATAATGTTGGATTTCCAAAAATATTATAAGTATTAGGATAAATAAACATACCTTCCACCTTAATAGACTCTGCCAAATTTATTTCCTTAAAAACTCTAGATAGCACAGCTATCGGAATAAAATCAGATAATAACATCGGTACATAGTACATCCCTAAACTAAATAAAAGTGATATCATATTATTTTTAACTAATAAAGACATTAACATAGTTACTAACGCAAATAAAGTTGCACCTATAAAACTAATTCCTAATCCTATAACATAAAAATCAATAATTCTCATATCAAAAGGAGTTAATCTATAATATTTAAATAACTCTAAAGGTTTATCCCATCCAATAAAATCATATCTTAGCGCGCTCATCATATATATACTATTTATTATAATAAATACTATTGCTGTAAATATTAAGCCACTTAATATTTTAGATAAAACTAACTTATTTTTTCCATTTCTACAACTTAACATTATTTGAGCACTATTACTTTGATACTCATCACTAAATATTGGAGCCAAACCTACTACTATTAGTATGCTTATTAATGTTGCTATAACTTTAAAATCAGTAGTTGTATTCCACCCATATGTAAAATAGGATTTTGGTTCTTCTACATTTTTCACTTTCCCATATATATAATTAAGATTTTTATACTCATATGTATCTATTTTATTTTCTTTTTCTAACTTGATTATTTCACCTTTCATTTCATTTAATTTATAGTATTGATTATCTACTATATACGTTGGCTCTGGATTTACTATAGCATCATATAAATAATGTTTATAAACTACTTCTTCTTTTGTAAGTTTTTTCCCACTTTTTTCTTTTTGAACTATATTTTCTGCAATTTTTTCTAGATTTGATCTTTCCTCTTGTGTAATCACCTTACCTTCATGCTCTTTCATAACACTATAGGCATCATCAATACTATCTAATCCCTTAAACTTTAAGTATACACTTTGACCTACTACATTAAAAATACTAAATAATACAGTTAATATTAAAACTATTATCACTGATTTTTTAGAAAATATTTTATATAACTCAAATTTTATTAAATCTAACATTCCAAATTCCCCCTACTTATTAGCACTTTCATTAAAATAATATAAAAATACATCTTCTAAATTTGGCTCTTCTTCTATGTATTTGACTTCTTTTATATTAGGCTTATTATCCCCTACTATCCTTACACAAATTTCATTATTTGTTCTAATCATGCTAGATATTTTGAACTCATTTTGAACATCTTCTAAATCTATTTCACTAATGTTTAATGTATGTACCTTACCTCTAACAATATCCAAAATATCCTCTAATGATGATTTTTCAACTAATTTACCTTCTTTCATAACAATTATTTCATTTGCCATAAACTCTATATCTGAAACTATATGTGTTGAAAATATTACTACTTTATCTTTAGACAATTGTGATATTAAATTTTTAAATCTTATTCTTTCATTTGGATCAAGTCCTGCTGTTGGCTCATCTAATATAAGTATCTTAGGGTCATTTAAAAGAGCTTGTGCAATTCCTAATCTTTGTTTCATGCCACCTGAAAATTTTCCTATTTTTCTTTTTCTATCTTTTTCTAAATTCACAAACTTTAAAAGTTCATTAACTTTACTTTTCTTAATTTCTTTATCTACACCCTTTAGTGCTGCTACATAATATAAAAACTTTTCTGCTGTGAAACTTTTATAAAATCCTATATTTTGAGGTACATATCCTATTAAATCTCTATACTTAGCCCCTAATTTACTTTTACTTTCTCCGTTTACTAAAATATCTCCACTACTAGGATTTGATACATCCGCAATTATTCTCATTAAAGTTGTTTTACCTGATCCATTTGGTCCAAGTAATCCATATATTCCACTGTGTAGAGTTACATTAAATTTATCTACTGCTAATTTATCTTTAAATTTCTTGCTTATACTGTTTATAATCAGTTCCATAAAATATCCCCCTAAAAGTCAAATGTTCTGTAATCTATACTATTTATACTCTTTTTATAAAATAATTTTGATGCTATTACTACAGATATTACTGACATACCTAAAACTATAAATGTATTGATGTTAGTTATTTCTGCTATTTTCTCATATATACTAATACTCAATACTCCTAATATCCATATCGCTATACATAAAGTGATACTATTTATACTTCTATATATAGAAGTAATAGCTAAAGATATTGATCCTACTAAAAATATAGGAATTAGCCATATACTAATCATTTTAAATAAGTTAATGTCTGAGTAAGTATTATTTAAACCAATACTAATAATGATACTTATAAATATAGAAACCACATTTATAATTATTAATCTTGATAAAACAATTTCTCTTAAAGAGTATTTATAGCTAAGTTCTAACTCCCACACATTCTCATCTCTTCCTTTTATAATTTGAAATATTCCAAGTAGTATTGGTATAGGTGCAATTATAGATGCACTTAAATATATACTTAAATTCAACTTGATTGTGGTTATAGTACCTACTAATATTAATAATAATGATGATATAATATATACTTTGCCAATTAAGCTAAACTGGAATTTAACTAAGGCAATATAATTTTTCATTCTTTCTAAAAATATACTCTGCTCCTTTATGGCCTGTACTTCTTGTTTCGGCATATATGATTTTAATATATCAATTGTAGAATCTATTTTTTGTTCATCAACCTTATTAATTACATAATTATCTAGAAAATCTTCTATATCCATTAAATCTGCTTCTACTAAATCTTCAAATTGTTCATCTTCTAAGTTTTCACATCTTAGTTTGTATATGTTGCAATTCGTCTTCAAACATATCACCTCCAAGTAATTTCTTTAAATTTTTTATTCCATTAAATAATCTTGATTTTATAGTGTTTTCATTATCTCCGGTAATATCACTTATCTCTTTTATTTTTAAATCGTTATAATACTTTAAAAATATTGCTTCTCTTTGAAGACTTGGTAAGTTTGCAACAGCTTCTTTTATTTTTATTGCTTCTTCTTTTTTAGAAATTATATCAATAATATTTAATGTATCTTCTATTTGATGTTTTTCTATATCATAGTTTTTAATTCTTTGTTTATATGTTTTACTTCTAAAGTAATCTTTTGTTGTATTTACTGCTATTTTTAATAACCAACTTTGAAACTTCCTATTTTCTAAATTATATTTATCTATGTTTTTCATCATTTTTATAAATACATCTTGGGTTATATCGTAGGCTATATTATAGTCATTTGTGGTTCTATATATATAGCTATGTACAAGATCATAATGTCTTTTAACTAGTATTTCCATTGCACTTTCATTTCCTTTTAGTATCTCTTTTATTAGCTTTTCATCAGTCTGTGCCAAATTCTCATCCCCCTTTCACTTATATAACGAGTTGTGTTTATAAAAGGTTTTATTTTTTTATAATATATTTTTCTATTTACTTTACTCAATATAATATTTTACTAAAAAAAGGCAGATTGCTCTGCCTTTTTTTGCTTACTTTTTCTATTCATTTAATCTTTATATATATCTAACCGATTATAATCATTTATTAACTTTTCCTTTTTAAAGCTGATCTAAGCATAGTTGCTGAAGTATATGCAATGACAACTATTACCACTAATTTTAAATAATCCATTGGCAATCCTGTAAAAAACTTCACTGCAACTATAACCCCGAATATACCGCTTATTGCAATAGGAAGCGATACTTTCTTACAGTATGCACCTTCTTTTATAAACTTTGCACTCGATACAGGCATTAAAAGTGCACAAGATCCCATCATTATAGGGTATGCAACTGTTGGCGACATCCCTAAAAAATACACCATGGCCATACAAGGCCCATAAAGACCAATTCCAGCAGTCATAAGAGCACCTAATATAAAGTTACCTACAGCTCCTATTAAAAGCTTAGCGCCTGTAAGACCTGTCGCTGTACCACCTCCTGGCATCTTATCTATCCAAGGATGTGATAAAAACATTATTACAGCTGCTACTGCAAGTGCTATACCTACAATGATTTGAACTTTCTTTTCATCCATTTTTGATATGATTCCTGCTCCTAAATACGAACCTACTACTGCTGCCGCTATAAGCACTATAAGTGTAAGCGGATCGACTTTTACTACCGTTGTATATATAAGTGCTTGTGTAATAATCGGTATAGTATGACATACATTTAATGTTCCAGGTATATTTTTGTCTGGAATATTTAGCTTTAAAGCTTTAAATAATGCTATTGATGTTGCAAATGAACCTATTCCTAAAGTATCAAATAAATTTGTTATAAATCCAATAATAGCGCTTTTTACTACACTTATATCCTCTTCCAACTTCTTTGCTTTTGCCGCTATCGAGTAATCTCGACCAAATATTATAGCATAAACGCCTCCAAAAACAATCAACAATCCTCTTAAAATACTAACTACCATTACATTTCCTCCGATGTCAAATTTCTATTTAGTATACTGTTAATTAAAAAATAGCAATAAAAAATAGTAGATTAATAATAATCTACTATCTTTATATTAATAACTAACATAGTTATTTTAATAAATTTTTAACTAAATTACAACTTTTTATTGAACTTCAGCTTTCTTTTTAGTTGCTGACATTAACATTGTAACAGCTGTGTAAGCGATAACTGCAACAACTAGAAGTTTTAGTATATCCATAGGTAAACCTTGGAAGAACTTAATTGCAACTATAACCCCAATTACACCACCTATCACTATACCTAGAGATGCTTTTTTGCTGTATGCTTCTTCTTTTATAAACTTAGAACTTGCAACCGGCATTAACATTGCACAAGATCCCATCATTATTGGGAAAGCAACGTCTGGTGACATTCCTAGGAAGTAAACAAGAGCCATACAAGGTCCATATAATCCTATTCCAGCTGTCATTAATGCTCCTAGTATAAAGTTACCTACTGCACCTATTATAAGTTTAATACCTGTAAGTCCTGTTGCAGTTCCACCACCTGGCATCATATCAACCCAAGGATGAGATAATAACATTATAATTGCTGTAATTGCTAATGCTATCCCCATTATTAATTGAACTTTTTTCTCGTCAAGTTTAGCTATTATTCCTGCTCCAATATATGATCCAACAACCGCTGATGCTATTAATACTGTAAGTGTAAGTGGATCAACTTTAATAACTGCTGTAAATATAAATGCCTCTAAAAGTACTGGTATTGTGTGACTAACATTTAAAGTTCCTGGTATTAGTCTATCAGGTACTTTTATTTTTAAAAACTTAAACATCGCTACTGTAGGTGCAAATGAACCTATGCCTAAAGTATCACCAAAATCAGTCACAAAACCTGTAGCAAGTGATTTTCCAAAGCTAATATCTTCTTCCATTTTTCCTTCTTTATTAGCTTTTACTACATCTCTACCAAATATAATTCCGAAAAACGCTGCAAACGCAACAAATAAACCACGCACAATATTGACTATCATTTCAAGTCCCCTTTCTTTTTTTGTTATATTCTGATAATTCTATCCCTATTGATTACTTAGATTTTGTTTTATACTATAGAGTAGCGATTTTATTTTGCTACTCTATAGTATTCAAATCATTGTTAAATAATTACTTATTTTAAAATAAATCCGTATTTAACTGGATCTTCATCATCAAACATAAAGTTGTTGAATCCTGTCATATAAGCAGAACCACTTATTCTTGGGATTATAGCGTTGATATCTCCAACTTTAGTAGTTTCTACTATTTCACCTTTGAATAATGTTCCTAGTATACTTTCATATACGAATTTTTCTCCTATTTTTAATTCACCTTTAGCGTAAAGTGTAGCAAGTTTAGCACTTGTTCCAGTTCCACATGGAGATCTGTCTACTTGACCTTGACCAAATATAACAACATTTTTGTAAGTTGCTTCTGGATGAGTAGGCTCATCGTAGATTTCAATAAGGTCTACAGTTTTTATGTGAGCTAAAGTAGGATGTTGTATTTCTATAGTTTCATTTATGATGTCTCTTAACTTCATAGATAGTTCAGTTAATTTACCAGCATTTTCTGGAACTATTTTTAATCCTAATTGGCTAGCGTGGATTATAGCGAAGAAACTTCCACCGAATGATATATCGAATTTAACTGTACCAACACCTGGTAAGTCAACTTCTACTCCTTCTTTGTATAAGAAAGATGGTACGTTTAAGAAAGAAACTTCTTTAGCTTTACCATCTACTACTGATACATCTCCTCTTACTATCCCTGCTGGAGCTTCCATAACTATGTGAGTAGTTGGCTCAGTTACTGGAACAACACCAGTTTCTACTGCAACTGTCATAGCACCTATAGTACCATGTCCACACATGTTTAGGTATCCTCCACCATCCATGAAGATTACACCAAAGTCAGCTTCTGGATCACAAGGTTGAGTCATTACTGAACCAAACATATCATTGTGTCCTCTTGGCTCTAACATTATACCAGTTCTTATATGATCTAAGTTTTCCTCTAAGAATTCCTTTTTCTCAGCCATTGTGTTACCTTTTATATTAGGTATTCCACCTACTACGATTCTT
Source organism: Metaclostridioides mangenotii (assembly GCF_017873185.1). GTDB lineage: Bacteria > Bacillota > Clostridia > Peptostreptococcales > Peptostreptococcaceae > Metaclostridioides > Metaclostridioides mangenotii. Next base: position 136,002 of record NZ_JAGGJX010000002.1, on the reverse strand, counting down.
GTTGCCTCTCCTGCTGTATGAGAGTCAATTGCTTGAATACTTTTGCTGAATTTCATTTAAAAAATCCCCCTTAGTTTTTATTTGCCTATTTTGCATCTTCGACTTCTCCACTACTCATTTCGAGTTTTAGAAAAAAAGTGCTTTTCGGCGTCAACTTTTTCTATATTATTTCGGCCAATCTTTTCAGTATCTACATGGCCCTCTGTCTTATAATAATCAACTATGGTCTTCATATATTTATTTTTAACAATAAATCCATGAATTACCATAACTGTAAGACTAATAGTTGGAATTAATTCTTTTATTTACTATGGTTTCTCATCTTTAATTTCAAAAAAGCAAGCGCTTTCTTGGCGTCAATTTCATTTGTATTGTTTTCACCGACAACCTCTGTTTCAATTCCTTCTTCAGACTTGTTTATATCTACTATAGTGTTCATGTACTCATTAGTAACTACAAATTTTGCTTGAACACCATTGAAGGTAACTCCTACAGTGGGTATGTCTCGTTTACCTATCTCTTCAAATGTATTTGCGTAATCTACATGCGAGTTTCCCCAACCATCTGAAGATAGGATAACTCCATCTACACGCATAGCCTCTAACCACGCTGCTGTTCTCTGACCGACAAAGGTTTTGTATTTATTGTCTTGAGGTGTACCAAGTACTATAACCCCTACAAGGTCTACATCTTTGTCTTCTCCTACAACATCTAAAAGAGGATCTCTAAAGTGATGGAGAGAGGTTTCTTTTGTTGAAGGTCCTATTCCCATTTGCTTCTCCTCCTTTAAGTCATGGCTCTAAGAGCGCCATCCCTGTATTCATTTGGTGAAATTATCATAGGCACATTACACATATCTATAATAGATGTACCTCCGTGGAATCCACTCGGTTCATCTGAGAATAACTGATTGTCATACATTGCACCTTGCCCGGCAATCTGCTTGACGATTACAACTTTTTTTGAATTAGGTTTGATTTTGTCAAAATATTCACGAGATTCCGCAGCATTTCGCCCATCTTCTACTTTTAAAATGTCCCTAATTTCTTGTATAAATTCGTCACACACTTTAAATGATTCCAGAGCTAGGCTTCTTGAAAATGGCAACCCGCCTTTTAGTGTAACATCCAGATGTATTATATAATCATTTTTGTCCGGTGTCCCACATCTACCAAAGACCATTTGTTCGCTAAGAATACCTTCAGATGATCCAAATTCATGCATTTGTCTGCCATCTTCATCTACACCTGTCAGCATTACATAGACACCCGTAAGTGTATGTGTGATTCCTTCTCCAATTCTTCCCAGTACTTTAGTTGATATCGGTATTATATCCATAATAGTATTTATCTCTCTATTATGGTCTCCTGGTTTAATTATATCTAGCTTGATATCTGTGATCAATTCACAATTTGCCAATAGTTCATCAACTTTACTAACATTTATTATAAGTTCATTTTTGTCAATTTTAGTCTTCGGTCCAGATTTAACTTCGTTAATGTGAAATGGCTTTATTACTAGCCTTCTCAATATTTTTTCTTCCATTAAATTCACCTTTATTTGTAAACCCTACTTCTTAAAATTTAAGAAGCAGGGTTTTATATTTTGACTATTATCTACTAGATACTAGCATGATACTCATATGGTAATGGAACAATCTTACCAGCTGAAGGTATCGCTACTAATTGTCTTAAAGTATCTTTAAGTATTCCTGTTTGCATTTCTATATTATTTGGTTCACCAGCGTTAGCACCCATTGGAACTAATGGAGCAACAGCTCTAGGAGATCCGTTTTGTCTAACTACTGGAGGAAGAGCTGCTATCATTATTGTTGGTATACCAGCTTCTTCTATGGCTCTCTGCACGATCGCGGCAGTTCTATGGCAAGTACCTCAGCCTGCTGTCATAACTACAGCGTCAACGCCCTCTTCTTTAAGCTTTTGAGCTATTTCTGGACCAGTTTTTTCAGTAAATGCTGTTTGGTCTCCACCACCACCCATGAATGTGTAGTGCATTGGAGCGATAGCTTTTACAAATCCTTCTTTAACTATTTCATGTAATCTATCTATAGGGAACATACAGTTTATGTCTCTATTTGCATCTGCGTTATCGTATCCACCATGTGATACCATTAAATCTTCAACTTTAGCACTATCAGGTACAACTCTGTAAGTTGTATCACCTGCTAAATTGAATCTCTTGTCACTCTTTAAATGTACACCTGCTGCTGTAGCTAAAGCAATTGTCATATCTTTTAATTCTTTAGTTACAGGAGTCCATACTGGAGGAGGTGTTATTGGTACGAAAATTTCAGATTGAAGTCCTTTTACTGATGTAAGACTCATATATTTCCTCTCCCTTCTATATTTAAAACCTTGAATTTAGAATTTATTTATTTTCTAAGTCATTCTTTTCTTGCATTCTTTTTTTGATTGCTTCTCTTGTCTGTCTTTCTCTCTCCATATTGTTGAGATACTCTTGGTTTGGCTCTGGATCCAACACTTCTGGATAGCTTAACAGAAATCCAACTTCCTGACCTATTTTAGGCTTATCTTCAGTTATAAGCATTCTGTGTGGAATTTTAAATTGTCCAAGTCTACCTTTTAAATCTATAGTAACACTTGCCTCAGTAATTTCCACGATAACTCCTTCATACATTCTCTCTGAAGATATATACTTTAATCTATCCATACTACATTTTCCTCTCTTTGCCAAATTTACTTATATATTAATCTTAGTTAGCTTCTACTTCGTATATTTCTTTTCTCTTCTTACTCATTGGTAAAGATTGCTCATTTTCTTCAAGAACTATCTTCTCTCCAGTAGCTTTTTCTATAGCATCCACGTTATTTAATTTAACATTTGGATTCCATTTTCTTTCTGGAGTTTTTACTTCTTCACCAACCATAGCTGTTTTAAGCATAGCCATAGCTCTTACTGCATCTTCTGGTGATAAAGTATTGTTTGATAATATTTCGTTCTCTATACCTTGTCTAGACTTGTTGTTATCAACCATGTGAGTCATGTACTTGTTACCAACAACTAGAGCACCTTGAACAGCTGAGAATGTAACACCAACTACTGGTATACCTCTCTTACCGATTTCTTCTATATGAGAAGCGAAGTCTATGTGGTTATTACCAAATCCTTCTGTAGTTATGATAGCTCCATCTACTTCCATAGACTCAACTAACATACCTAATCTCTTAGATACGTAGAATTTCTCAGAGTTTGCTTGTGGAGAACCAACGAATACAACTCCTACTAAATCTACTTCTTCATCATCCATAGCTCTTATTACTAATGGCTCTCTGAAGTAATGTCTTGACATCTCTTTAGAAGCAGGTCCTATACAAGTAAGTGCATGTATACCACCATCTAATACTTCAAGTGGAGAAAGAACTACTGGTATATTTCCAAGGTCAACGTTTGGATGAGCTCCTAATGTACCAACTGGTTCAACTGGTAATATTAAGTTATCATGCATTGCACCTTGTCCCATTATTTCTTTTATTACAACTATCTTTTTCTTTCCTGATCTTCTGTATTGCTCTATAACTTCTTCATCAACAACTAGAGAGTTATCAGCTTTCTTAAGAGCTTCTCTTACTTCTTGTATTACGAAGTCGAATGCCTTATGAGCAGCTAGTGGTCCAACTCTTTCCATGTTAGTTCCAGCTTTTATAGTTGCTTGACCTTTGATGAATATTTCACCTTTGTCAGCAGCACCTGGTCTACCCCACATGATGTTAGTTTCAAGAACACCTTCTGAAGAACCGAATTCACCTATTTGAACTCCGTTTTCGTCTGTTCCTGTAAGAACTGCAACAACACCATCTAATACTCTAGTAACACCTTCACCAAGCTCACCTTCTTCTTTAGTAGCTATTGGTTGGATGTCCATTACAGCTTCACTGTACTTACCGTAATCAGCTGGAGTTATTATTTCTAATTGTAAATCTTTAACTAACTCTTCAGTAGCTTGAGCATCTGCACAGATCTCTTCAGCTTTTCTTATGAAAAGAGTAGTTCCTTCGATTTTAGTCTCATCAGCAAATTCAACTTTTTCTATTTTATAGTGAGTTTTCTTTAAACTTCTAAGCAGTTTGCTTTCATCAACTGGAGCTGCAACTTCTGCTACTGGAGCAACTGCTGCACTTTCTACTGCTGCAGCTGGTACAACACCCATTTGAGCTGCTACACCTAAAGGAATTTCTAAGTTGATATCTCTTCCTTCACCTATATGAATCTTAACAGTTTGTCCTGATGCTGCCATTGGAGCAACTGGTGCTACTGGAGCTACTGCTGCTACTGCATCAGCAACTGGTGCTTCTTCTTCTGCTGGTGCTTCTTCTACACCTGCCATTGGAACTACAGCGTCTAAATCAGCAGCTGTTATTGGCATTAAAGCGTCTACAGTTTTCACTAATTTCGCTCCTAAAACTTGACCAATTTTTAAGCATTCGTCTGAAATAGTTAATAATCCTGAATCTTCTAAATCCGCAAATATAGCTGGATCTTCTAAATTTGATGGTTCTAATACTGTCCCTGCCTCAGCTCTACAGCAGCATACCGCTGGGTCATTTTCATGAGCTTTCGCTGTTTCTACAGTTATTGACATATTAAAATACCTCCTCTGTTATTTTTTTCTTCTATATAGTCTATGTCCAGCCGCTCTTAATGTATGGTCTGTACTATGGTATACTGGCAATCCTAACCTAGGTGCCACTTGCATCACTGTGTTAGTTCAATCCTCACAGTTAGCTATAAGTACAGCTTCAGCGCCTTGACTTTTTAGCTTAAGAACTGTTTCTGCTTGTCCTGGACAGATTCCAGGTAAGTCACATCTATATCTTCCATTAACTTCTACCATTCTCTTGCATCTTTCTTCTGCAACTACTTCAGCATTCATCATAGAAGCTATTTCTTCTAATCTTTGCTCTTGAGCTCCACATTCACATGCAATTATTCCTAACTTTTTCTTAGTTGTTGGGAATGGCATAGAAACTAATATTCCACCAAGTGTCTTAACTACAGGGCTATCTTCTTCACCGTGTTTACCTGTGAAAGGTCCACCTAAAACGATTTCCCCGTATGGTTTAACAAATCCACCGGCTTCTTCTATAAAGTATTTTACAGGCATCCCTATAGGAACATCTAAAAATACATGACCTTCGTTTTCAGCGCCTTTAACTCTTCCTGCTACAGTTAAGTCTTTAGTTATAACTGGTCTTCTATCTTCAATTGCAGCAACTATATTTTTTATAGTCTCAACATTTGATATTATTGCATTTGCCTCAAGTGGCAATTGACCAGGTACAAGTTCTACACCTAATAGTTCTCTTATGATAACTCTCTCGTCACCAGCTGGGTACATATTAGATAAAAACTTCACTTCTACCTTAGGCTCGTTCTTACAAGCGTTTTCTAAAGCATCGACAGCTTCTTTATGATGTTTCTTTATAGCTATATACGCCTTATCAGCTTTTGTAATTTCAAGCATGTATTTTAAACCTTTAACTATTACTTCTGGGTGCTGTTCCATGAATCTCATGTTGTGTTCAAGAATTGGTTCACACTCAGCGGCGTTTGCTATAACTACTCCACCAGGTAATTCACCTTTTAATTTAACATGAGTAGGGAATCCTGCTCCTCCTGATCCAACTACACCTGCTTCTTGTATAGCTTCTAGGTAAGTGTCAGTATCTTTTATTTTTACAAATTCTTCAGGTTGATCTTCATCAGCCTCTATAAATATAGAAGCATCTGTAATGTCCACTACTTTACCATATACACTTGAGTGAATATTGGCTCCAAGTCCCGTTGGTTCAGCAATAAGTTGTCCTTTTTTAACAGATTGTCCTACTTCAACGATTGGTTTACATGGTGCTCCTACGTGTTGTCTTAGTTCTAATCTAAGTACGATTGTAATCACCCCCTCCTAAATTTATCACTACAGAATATATTAAGCAACTTGCGTGCCAACTTCATCAGTTAAAGTTTTTTTCTATAGTGACATTTTATATTATAGCATTTATTAAGGTGTTTGCTATATTTTAAATTTTTCCTTTTTTAATTTCATCATAAATTTAACGAAATAAATCATTAGAGATTCTAGTCTTTACAGGGTCATTTTGTCGGATTTTGGACACTTTTGTTGTATTAATGATCAAATTTATTGATAAAAAATCGTCAAACCCATGAATTTACTAGATCGTTAATTTTTTTTCATATTTCGTCAAGAATTAGTCATATGTCTATTTTTCGACATTTTAATTTTTCTGGAATTTTATATTGTATTGTTCTATCTTATAATATAGTGTTGTTCTGGGTATATTTAATATCTTAGCGGCTTTAGCCTTATTGCCATTAGCCATTTTCAGAGCTTTATTAATATTTTTTATCTCTAGTTGTTGAGTGGCTGTAGTCAAATCTAAAGGATAATCTTCTTCAATAGCTATCTGTTTCGTCTGCTCGATTAAATAGCTCGGGAGGTCATCTACATCTATTGTATTCGAATTAGAAAGAACTACAATATTTTCAATAGTATTTCTAAGCTCCCTTATATTTCCTTTCCACCTGCAAGCTTCTAATACTTCAAACGCTTCCTTAGTAATGTTTAAAATAGGTTTGTTATTTTGTAAGCAAATTTCCTCTAGAAAACTGTGTACTAACAAACCTATATCCTCTTTACGTTCTCTAAGCGGCGGTATATTTATTTCTACTACATTTAATCTATAGTATAGATCTTCTCTAAATGTTTCTTCTTTCACCATGGCCTCAAGATCTTTGTTAGTGGCAGATATAACCCTTACATTTATTTTTATTGTAGTATCCCCACCGATTCTTCTAATTTCCTTTTCTTGAAGCACCCTAAGAAGTTTCGCCTGCATATTTAACGGTAAATCTGCAATCTCATCCAAAAATACTGTTCCATCTCTGGCTAATTCGAAAATTCCAGACTTCCCCTTCTTGCTTGCTCCTGTAAATGCACCTGATTCGTATCCAAAAAACTCACTTTCAAATAGTTCATTTGGAATAGCACTACAGTTAACTGGTATAAATTGGCCTTTTCTATTGCTGTAATCGTGGATTGCTCTAGAAAAAACTTCTTTTCCCGTACCACTTTCTCCGCAAATAAATATACTACTGTTGGTCTTTGCGACTTGTTTTGCAATTGACTTAGCCTTTTCTAGTTTGTAACTTTTTCCTAATATATCGTTAAAACTTCCCTTTGATAGGTTTTTAACCTCATCTTGTAGGTATTTCAACTTATCGTGAGTTTGCTCTAGTTCTATTGATAAATTTTTAGCTTCAGTTACATCGACTTCCGTACAGACAACTCCAATAAATTCATCTTTGAAAAATATAGGTTTAGCATGAACAAGTCCGTGCATTCCCTTCTTTTTATATGTGTAGTATACATCGCTCATGCTCTTCTTAGTATTCAGTACTTTTTCAGAGACCGTTCCCTCTAAAAAATCGCTCATCTTACTTCCAACTATTTCTTCAGATTTAATATTGTAACGCTCTTCCATAAATTTATTCCATAGTATTACTACGCCCTCTTTATTTATAGCGCATATACCTTCTTTTATCTCGCCTATGATATACTTCAAAGTTATTCCATAGTCTTCTAAATTCATGTAAAGATAGTCTCTGATATGCTCTTGTGTCAGCACTCCAATAATCTTTTTATCTTCCATTACAGGAAGTATACCTATTTCATTCTTTATCATTAGGTCTCTACACTCGTCGAGATTAATTCCTTTTTCTACAGTGATCACATTTTTCTTCATAACTTGATCTACTGTTTTGCTTTTGCTCTCTTTACGGTTATCTAGATGATGTATATCAGTCATAGATATAATACCCTTTAAATCTTTCTGGCCATCTATTACAACTAAAGTTTTTCTATTTGTCCTTATCATTTCGTTTATAACATCTTGAATAGACAAATTAGTATTTACAGATGCGATTTTCAAATCCATTACTTCTTCTACTTTTTTTACTTCTGGAATAGAAAACATAACTTTCCCTCCCCCGATTGATGTATACTTTAATTTTAACACAATCTACAGTAAAAATATAAAAAATAGATTTCTTGCTATTAATTATTTATTTTCGCTTCTGTTCGCCATTCGAATCTACTGTGTAATTATCTTTATATATAACATTTGACACGTTATCTATTTTATATCCATCTCTTTCAAGTGTAGTAAGAATTGTATCCAAATAGTTTTCTACTCCTTCAACATCGGCGTGAAAAAGTATAATAGATCCAGGTCTAACATCCTTTACAACTTTTTCAATTACATGATTTGCGCCTATTTCCTTCCAGTCTGTTGAATCCAAATCCCATTTTACTACTTTATATCCAAGTTCTTCACATACTTTTAAAGACTTAGAATCTGTATCTCCATAAGGTGGTCTAAAAAGCATTGTGTCTACACCAGTTACTTCTTTTATTTTTGTTCTAGTAGTTTCTAATTCATTTTCAATGTCTTTTTTTGAAATCTCTTTAATATTTGCATGTGTATTCGAATGGCTACCTAACTCATGACCGTTTGCAGATATTTTTTTTGTGTACTCCTTATTGTCATCTATCCAGCTTCCAACTAAGAAGAATGTTGCTTTTACATTGTGCTTTTCCAAAATATCCATTATTTTATCTATATTATCAGTACCCCATGCAACATCAAAAGTAATGGCAATTTTTTTTTCATTAGTATCAACTCTATAAATCGCCATTTTAGAATTATCATTTACATCATTAAAGTATTTAATACCATAAGAAAAAGAAAAAACTAATCCAATAAGTATACAAAAGTATACTACACTATTTATCAATACTTTGGTCCTTCTAAAATTTGATCTCATATAATCCCTCCATTAAAAATACCGTATATTTAAACTTATTTTTTAAATGCACAAAAAATTACTGTTAATTCATATAACCTATTTAATTAATATTAAAATTTAAATTAATAGGTTATATGACTTTAATTTTTAATTTTTTTTACATTATTACCTATCTTTCTCAGTATATATTGCATTTCATTTGGACAAATTACTATTAACATCACATTGATAAAAAAGTTGTCAGGCACCATCGTAAAAAGTATGTTCTTGGACAATTTAAGCATGCATTTCATACAACATCGTTTACAAGCTTGATATCTCTTTTATAAAAGTGTTGTTGACATCAATTAAGGAGGATAATTACTATGACAAATTCAAGTTCAAACAACAGAACAGTTGTACCTGAAGCCAAAGCTGCTTTAAACCAAATGAAATTGGAAATAGCTAATGAATTAGGTTTATCTAACTACGATAATATAGATAAAGGTAATTTACCATCTAGAGTGAATGGATATGTTGGTGGATATATGACTAAGAGATTAGTTGAAATGGGTGAAAAACAATTGGCTGAAAATAACTGGAATAAGTAGTAATTTTGACATCCAGGAAAAATAGGGTACCTTTTAGGTACCCTATTTTTTATCTTTAACAAACATTATGAATTATCATTAAAATGTACTTTCAATTTTTCACTTTTTAGTTTAATATAATAATAGATTGTAAAATAGTTTTGGAGGATGATAAGTATGTTTGAAAACTCATCTGAGGAATTAGCATACCACAAGCTTTTAGTTTTATATATTTTAAGGAAAATTAAAACTGATTTGACTAACTCTCAAATAACACAAGTTGTTCTTGAGACAGAAATGATAAATTATTTTTCACTTCAACAGATGCTATCTCAACTGATGGATTCAAAACTTTTAAAGATCCACAAAAAAAACGACAGAGAGTACTACACGCTTACTCAAAAAGGGTTAGAAACTCTTGAGTGTTTTTCTACAAGGATACCTGAAAACGTAACTGAAAAAGTTGACCATTATATAGATGTAAACGGTGAAAGTCTTTTAAATGAAACCCAGGTGAAATCGAGCTTTGTAAAACAAAGTGAAAACGAATTTATCGTAAATCTAAGAGTTATAGAAAATCAATCGAATTTAATAGATTTAAATTTAAATGTTTCGTCTCAGAAACAGGCAAATCTAATTTGTAACAATTGGAAAAACAATGCTTCTTACATGTACGCTCAGGTAATTGACTTACTTGTTCGTGATACAAATGAGCCTACAGACACAATATAGCTGTAGGCTCTTTGCCTACTTTAATAGTCTTTAGTAAACTGTGATTATGGGTTTCGTATACATTAATACAGTTTCTATTCGTATCCGACACCAAAAGAATTTCTTCATCTTCCGGTATTGCAAGACCTTGAGGAACTCCGTTCACGCCTATATCGTCAATTTGTTCTCTAGTTTTATAATCAAATATTTTTACACATCCATATCCTAAATCTGTTATATATATCTTATCTCTACTATAATTAAACCTAACTTCTACAGGCAATAGGAAATTATCCATTACTTCTTTAATCTGTAGATTAATTTTATTAAATATCACAACTTTTCCATCAAGAGTTGGAACATACATATCTCCATTTAAATGATCTAACCTCAAATGCCACAGTTTATAATTTACAGTTACACTTTTTTCTACATATTTATCTATCATATCTATACATGAGATGGAGTCATTAGATGGAACATACAACTTCTTATCTCTTTTACTAAAATCAAATCCATGTGGCATCTCACCAACTTTTATAACAGCCACAGGTTCAAGTGTCGATCTGTTTAATACATAAATGCTGTCTGAATCTCCATTGGATATAAATATATCGTCATCATTTAGCAAAATTTGATTTAAGCTTCCTCCTATCGATGCACTCTCAACAACTTTCCCACTCGATAAATCTAAAACGTACAGTACTCCATCAGTAAGACTTGGCACATAGATATAGTCTTTATCTTTATCAATGCAAAAATGATGAGGGTAAATATTTTCGTCAAGGAGAATCTCTCTTTCTAATTCTAGTGTTTTTCTGTCTATTACACTTATGCTCTTTGACAAATAATTAGAAATATAAATTTTCAAGTTAAACCTCCTCTCACAACCCCTAAATTATATATACATACTTAAATAAATATGATATCAAAGGCAATAATGTTATCAATTAATTTAATTTGCAATAATATAATTAAGTTGGTATCATGTTAATATCAATATATAAAAATATCATAGAATTGGAGACTTAATAATGAAAATAGTTTTTAAACCATCTGGAGTATGTTGCAGAGAAATGAGTTTTGAAGTGGATGAAGACAATATAATTACAAGCGCTGAATTTATCGGCGGATGTAGTGGAAATTTATCAGGACTAAAGAGCCTAATAATTGGACAAGACGCAAAAGATGTAGCTACTAAACTTGAAGGAATTCACTGTGGTGATAAATCGACTTCATGTCCAGACCAGCTATCAAAAGCAATAAATCAGTCACTTTAATATTAAAGTGACTGTTTTTTTATTTTTACTGTATAATTTTTATTTAACTTTATACTTATCTTACTTATCTGTAATTGCCTGTACTTCTAGGCATTAATTTTCTTCTTTTATTATTGTTCTAATCGAACCTATCATATATAATGATCCTGCTGCAATTATTACATCGTCTTCATTTGATTTACCAATAGCGTATTCTACAGCGTTATTTATATTTTCAATTGCAACAACATCTTCTACATATTTAGAAATCTTTTCTTTTAGTAATTCCGTTTCCATAGATCTATCACTTACAGGATATGTAGCTACTACCTTTTTAAAATATGGAGTTAATACTTCTAAGACACTGTCCACGTCTTTGTCCTTCAACATCCCTATAATCAAAATACCTTTTTTACCCGAAAAGTTCTTTTCTAACACTTTAGCCAAGGACTTTGCTCCATCTAAATTGTGAGCTCCATCTATTATAAATAGAGGTTTTTCTTTTATAACTTCAATTCTACCTGGCCACTCTGTTTTAAGTAGCCCGCTTTTTATATTGTCTATGCTTATATTAATTTTATGATTTTTATTTAAGTACTCTATTGTATTTATAGCAAGTATTGAATTTTTGATCTGATGCTCTCCAATAAGGGCTATCTCTATATTTTCATACTTAGAATCAGAGCTAGTATAGTTAAATACTTGTGATTTTACATCGCTTTTAACAACTTCTATGGATCCAAACTCAACACCTATAAACTCTGCATTTTTTTGTTTACAAATATCTTTAATTACTTCTTCCGCTTCTCTTTTTTGTCCGTAAACAATGGCCGCACCATTTTCTTTGATTATACCGGCTTTTTCGTATGCTATTTTTGGGATTGTATCACCTAATACCCCAATATGATCTAAGCTTATCGATGTTATTACACTAACTAATGAACTGTTTATTACATTAGTTGCATCATATCTACCGCCTAGTCCAACTTCCAGTACTACATAATCTACTTTACAATAATTATAATAATAAAATGCCATAGCTGTGACTATTTCAAACTCTGTAGGACTTGAATAGCCTTCTTTTAACATAATAGAAATCTTTTCATCTATTAGTTGTACTATTCTTGCAACCTCGTCTCTCGGTATTTCCTTTTTATCTACTCTTATTCTTTCAGTAAAGTTTTCTAAATAAGGAGATGTGTAAAGACCTACACTGTAACCTCCATCTATTAGTATGTTGGATATAAATGAACAGACTGATCCCTTTCCATTTGTCCCAGCTACGTGAATTATATTTAAATTTTCTTGAGGGTTTCCTAGCAACTCTAACAACTTAGTTATAGTTTCTAGACCTAATTTCATTCCGAACCTATTAGTATTCGAAATATACTTTAATGCTTCATCATAATTCATTTTATTTCCTCCACTTTAACCATTAACCTTTTATATACGTCTCAACAAGCTCTGTAATAGAATATATTGATAATAAATCGTGTCTTGTTATATTCATAAAATCAAACTCAATACCGAAACATTCTTCAAACCTTCTCAATAAGTAATAACAATTGTTTCTGTTTAAACCAATATATTTATTGAACAAACTACATTCATAAATAAAATTATCTTCTTTTGGTATATTTAAAAACTCTTTGATAATACCTACAACAGTTAAAAATAATTGATTATCATTTTTGTATAGGCCAACTTTAAAATCCGGGTTCCTTTGGGCCTCTTTTAAATCACTGCTAGTCCAATTATTTTTCTTAGATAGAATTTCAAGCTTTTTATTTAAACTCTCAAACGATAACATTGGATTTTCGTATAATAGCCTTGCAACTTTACCTGTTAACATTGCAGCTGCATAGCTATTGCAACGGTCAGATAGAGTATAGTTATTATCTGTATTGCAAACCATCCTTGCGTTTGAATCTATCACACACTGTATATTTGCTTTTTCATTGTACCAAAAGATATCTTTTTTATTTAGTATACTACCCTTTACGCCTATAACACCTGAAAAAACAGCTGGATAACTTTCATTAGCTGTATTATCTGTAGGACATATAATTATTTTATCCTTTTCATAAAGCTCACAACATATTTCATGTAGTCTTTTGATATCTTTGCCGTCTTTTACCGTAATATTCATAAGAACTATTCTTATATCGCTTTCTAATATGAGGCGCAATCCTTCCTCAATAAGCTCTAAATTTGAATTTCCAAACTTATCTAGTACCTTTACTGCAATTAACTCTACATTGTTAAGTTCTTTTTTAATTATAGATGCACATGCTGTTCCATGTCCATTCTCATCACCATAGCTATCTGTTTCAAACATATAGTTGTGGATACACTCATAACTTATTCCTGTAATCTTATTATCTTTTAAATAGTCGTGATACCTATAAATACCTGTATCTAAAATTGCTACTTTTACTCTATCATTCATATAAATAGACACCCCATCATTAAGATTTTTACTATTGATCTACACCCATCAAACTTTAATAATGCAGCTAAAAAATACGTAAACTTATAAAAAGAATTCGTCTACCCCTCTAATATATTTTTTAAATACAAAAACTTTAAAAAAGAATACAAACATACATATAAATCAAACATTACTCTTAATAAAAAATAGGATCTATTAAACTACCAAATAGCTATATATATCTACAATGTTGCCCCTAACGCTGAAGCTAGTTTAATCTTCAAATCCTTCAATCTGTGTTTACTAATTGGAATCAAATTATCTCCCAGTGTGATCGTATTGTTTTCGATTATATCAATCTTTATTAAATTAACAATATAACTAGTATGACATCGATAGAACTTCTTCTGATTTAGCATCTTCTCTATCTGTTTCATACTCATGCTATGTCTATAATCTCTATATTCAGTATGAATAACAACATCTCTTCTGTCAGTTTCAATAAACAGAATGTCATCTACAATAATTTTTGTTGACTCTTTTTTACTATTAAGCAGTAAATACTCGTCTTTTTTCTCGAGTAACATGTCAATACAAGGATTCAAATTATCTTTAAACTCTTCATAGCTTTGACATTTCATCAAATATCTATATGCGTTTACTTCGTATCCATACCTTGCGTAATCAGCAGAAGCAGTCATAAAAATTATTTCAACTTTTTTATCAAATTTTCTAATTTCTTTTGCAGTTTCAATACCATCCATCTTATTCATTTGAATATCTAACAATATAAGATCAGCATCTTTGGGATAATTATCTACTAATTTCTCACCTGAAGCGAATTCTATGATTTCATATTTAAGGTTTCTGTTTTTGAGAACACTATCTGTCAGATCTCTTACAACTTTCCTGGCTACGGCCTCATCATCGCAAATTAATACTGTTAACATCATTAATCACCCCAATTGTCAATTACTATACTTCAATCAACATGATAAGTTCTATTTAAATAGATTTTAACATATATTGACAATTATATCACTCATTATATGCGCTTATTTCAATATATTCAGACTATGTAAAATTCAACTACCATAAAAATTTCATTTTTCAAAAGCTTGTAATTACACGAGTTTTTAGGCTATATTAAAAGGAAATAGACGTACCAAATATAATTTGATACGTCTATTGAAACCATAAGCTGTCTTTTTACATAAGATAAATTAATTAGTTTTTCTCCTGTAAATTTACAAGTCTTTCTTCTACTGATTTAAGCATTTCCTCAAACTTATCTTTTTTAGCCTTTTCTTCATCTACTAAGCTTTGAGGTGCTTTAGCTAAAAATCCTTGGTTTGAAAGCTTTCCATTTACTCTCTTTATCTCTTTTTCTATATTATCTTTTTCTTTTGAAAGTCTTTCTATTTCTTTTTCGAAGTCTACAAGTTCTGCAAGAGGTATAAATATTTCTCCTCCATCGTTAACAATACTTACAGCATCTTCTGGTATTCCAGATTTGTCTCCTGTTATTTCTACCGCAGAAGCAGAAGCCAAAGTAGTAAAATAATCCTTTCCTAGTTCAAAAGCTTCTTTTGCATCTTCATTAGGAACTATAATAACTTTAGCTTTCTTAGATGGCGGAACATTCATTTCTGATCTAACGTTTCTTATACTTCTAATTCCACTCATTATAGTTTCCATCATGTCTTCTTCTTTTGCCATGCAATCTTCTTCAATGTATTTAGGCCAATCCGCTACAATAATAAATCCTTCTGAATTAGGTATATGAGTGTATATTTCTTCTGTAATAAATGGCATATACGGATGAAGTAATTTTAATACTTTCTCTAAAACATAAGTTAATGTATAAAGAGCTGATTTTTTAGCTTCTATATCTTCTCCATAAAGTCTCGGTTTAACAATCTCTATATACCAATCACAGTACTCTGACCATGTGAAATCCGAAATTTTTTGTAGAGCTATTCCTAGATCAAATTTATCCATATTTTGAGTAGCTTCTTTAACTAAGTTGTTAGCTCTAGATATTATCCACTTATCTCCTAGAGTTAAACTGTCTTTAACATCTTCTCTAGTTATATTTTTAAATTCATCGCCTTCTATATTCATAAATACAAATCTAGATGCGTTCCATAGCTTATTTGCGAAATTTCTAGCATATTCTACTCTTTCCATGTAGAATCTCATATCATTTCCCGGGGAATTTCCTGTTATTAATGTATATCTTAGCGCATCCGAACCGAATTCACCGATTATATCAAGTGGATTTATACCATTTCCTAGAGATTTACTCATTTTTCTTCCTTGTGAGTCTCTTACAAGCCCGTGAACTAATACATGATCGAATGGCTTTTCATTCATACAGAACATACCTGCAAATGCCATTCTTACTACCCAGAAGAAAATTATATCGTAACCTGTTACAAGTACACTTGTTGGATAGTAGTAATCTAATTCTTCAGTTTTATCAGGCCATCCAAGAGTAGAGAAAGGCCAAAGTGCAGAACTAAACCATGTATCAAGAACATCTTCATCTTGTTTTAAATCAGCGCTTCCACACTTACTACATTTCTCAGGTGCAGAATTAGCTACTATTATCTCTCCGCAATCTTGACAGTAATACGCGGGTATTTGATGTCCCCACCATAACTGACGAGAAATACACCAGTCTCTTATATTCTCAAGCCACTGTAGATAAGTCTTGTCAAACTTGTCTGGTACAAATTGAAGATCTTTATTATTTAATATATCTATAGCTGGTTTAGCAAGCTCATCCATCTTAACGAACCATTGCTCAGATAATCTTGGCTCTACTACAGTATGACATCTATAACATGTACCAACATTGTGGTCGTGCTCTTTTATTTTTATTAAGTATCCAGCATCTTCAAGATCCTTAACTATGGCTTTTCTACATTCAAATCTATCCATGCCTTCGTATTTTCCACAAAGTTCATTCATAGTTCCATCTTCATTCATTACATTTATCTGCTCTAGGCCATTTCTTTGCCCAACCTCAAAGTCGTTAGGATCATGCGCAGGAGTCATCTTAACTACACCAGTTCCAAACTCTAAGTCAACATAATCATCCGCTACAATCTTTAATTCACGCCCTACTAGCGGTAGTATTGCGGTCTTTCCGATATATTTTTTATATCTTTCATCTTCAGGATTTACTGCTATTCCAGAGTCACCTAAAATAGTTTCTGGTCTTGTAGTCGCTATTTCTAAGAAATCATCGCTATCCTTAAGATGATATTTTATGTGATAGAAGTTTCCATCTTGATCTTCATATTCAACCTCGGCGTCAGATAGTGTAGTCTTACAATCTGTACACCAGTTAATTATTCTATTTCCTCTGTATATTTGACCTTTTTCATAAAGTTTTACGAAGAATTCAGTAACAGATTTATTACATCCTTCATCCATTGTAAATCTCTCTCTATCCCAGTCACATGAATTTCCAAGTTGCTCAAGTTGATTTACTATTTTTCTACCGAATTCATTTCTCCAGTCCCAAGCTCTGCTTAAAAACTCTTTTCTTCCAAGTTCGTACTTAGTTTTTCCCTCTTCTGCTTTGATTCTCTCAACAACCTTAACTTCAGTCGCTATAGACGCATGATCAGTCCCTGGTATCCAAAGTGCTTCAAACCCATCCATACGCTTCCATCTGATAAGTATATCTTGAAGAGTGTTGTCTAGTGCATGCCCCATGTGTAACTGTCCAGTTATATTTGGTGGCGGCATAACTATTGTAAAAGGCTTCTTATCAGGATTTGGTGAACTCTTAAAGTATCCTTTATCCATCCACGTCTTATACAGTCTTGATTCAAAATCTTTTGGATTGTACGTTTTTGCCATATTGATTTCTTTCATAAATTTTACCTCCTATTGTATTAATTTTCGAGAAATAAAAAAGAGCTTTAAGTCCAACAAAGGACGAAAAGCTCGCGTTACCACCTTAATTCCAAAGCATATTATATACTTTGGCTCTCAAATGAATTTAACGGTTCAACCCGTCTAAACCTACTACTATTTCAGTTTAGAAACTCCGAAGCTACCTTCAGTAAATCTGTACCTAGGAAATCTTTCAGCCGGTGAATTTCCCTCTCTTAAAGCAGTTTTTACTTACTCCTCTTCATCATAGTATTTAATGTAATTACTATTATACAACTATTATTCGTTTTGTCAATTACTTTTTGTTTATTTTCAGAATTTTCTAAATCAGTTATTATAAGTAATATATTTTTGTATAGGCTATCTTTAGTTTATCTTATAGACCTTATACTCAATTTAAAAATTACTGCAAATTCTCTCTCCAGTAGTTTTTAGGAATTTCATTTTCACTTATAGGAAGAATTGTGTAATCTCTCTTTTTTAAAATTTCTATGATACTGCTTAGAGCTTTTACGCTCTGCTTTTTTTCATGTATGAGAACTACAAGTTCATCCCTATCTCTGCCATAATAAAGTACATTGCTGACTATCTGATCCTCACTGGATTTCCAATCAAGTGTATCTAAATTCCAGTCCCAAATCAAGTATCCATTGGCAACTAGCTTTTTATAAGAACTCTCTGGCATATACGGCTTACTTCCATACGGCAACCTTATTAAATTAGATGTTTGACCACTTATTTCTTTCATAGTATTTTTACAAGTTTCAAATTCATCTAAAGTTGCCTGAGGTGTCTTATAAAGCATTTTTACATCGTGCGATACACTGTGAAATCCTAAACTATTGCCCTCATTTACTATCCTTTTGACTTCTTTTTTATAGTTTTTCATATTTCTATCGATGAGAAAGAAAGTAGCCTTGACATCATTTTCATTTAGTATATCCAATAACTCATTAGTAAATTTACTAGGACCATCATCTATTGTTATGTAAGCCACTTTTTTTGGAGTAGCTCCAGGTCCTTTATTTTTTTCTTGGGAAGTATCGTACATTATCTCACTCAGGGTCTTCTTTTGTAAAATTAGGTCAACATCTTTTTTATCGAGCTCAACTGCTGTTGAAGTCTGTACACTTTTATCACCTTGCTTAGTGACTGCTCTTACACCAATAAAACTAATAAAAACAGCTAGACCAATAATCAAACTAATAATCGTCTTCTTGTTTTTTAAATTCATCCCCCAAATCTCCCTCTACTACATACATTAGAACAGCTTAAAATAATGCCTTTTTTAATATTCTATTGTAAATGCACAAGGTTTATAACTATATTCGAACTATTTTTTATTTTCAAAGTCTCTACTAAATATATTTTTGACTTGTTCTTCTTCTTTTTCACCTAAAGACTCTAACCTTTTTATACCAAGCGATGTTAAGAATTGAAGTACATTAACGTTATCAAATGGCGTTTCCATATTTGTAGCATCACAGTAGTCGTTTACATTTTGAGTCCCTTCTTCTACACTAAGAATCCTTTTCGGACCTCCAACACATCCTCCTACGCATCCCATTCCTTCTATAAATGTAGCTTCAAGCTCTTTATTAATTACTTTCTTCATGCCCTCTTTACAGTTTTTAGCTCCATCAAATGAAGTAGCCACAAATGGTATATCTTTATTCAGTCTCTTAACCGAGGACTCTACTGCTTTACTTACTCCACCAGTTCTAGCATATACTCTACCAGCCGCTGAAGCTTCAGTTCTCTCTTCATCTTCTAGTTCTTCAGGCTTTATCTCAAGGGCGTCAAAGATTTCTTCCAATTCTTTAAATGTTAAAACGAAATCAACTGCGTCTTTAATATCATCTAAAATAGCCTCTTTTTTCTTCGCAATACAAGGTCCTATAAATACTACTTTTGCGTCTGGATCTAAAAATTTGATTGCCCTTCCACAAGCCACCATCGGTGACACAGACGGAGATACATTTTCTATT
This sequence comes from Metaclostridioides mangenotii, assembly GCF_017873185.1. GTDB lineage: Bacteria > Bacillota > Clostridia > Peptostreptococcales > Peptostreptococcaceae > Metaclostridioides > Metaclostridioides mangenotii. Next base: position 116,270 of record NZ_JAGGJX010000002.1, on the reverse strand, counting down.
ATCTCAGGAAAACTGTGTTGTATTAGGCTGACCCAAATTGGACAACAGCAACTTGTTATAAAGTACCCACTTTCTTTATTTTCTATATGGTGTTGATATTCATAGGCCTCTTTGGCAGTCAACATGTCAGCGGCCAGAGATACCTCTACCATATCCTTGAATCCCATCTCTTTTAAAGCCGATCTCAATTTTCCCGGAGTAGCTTCGTTGCCGAATTGTCCTACAAATGCAGGTGCAACTATAGCGTACACAGGTTTATTATCATCCTTGAGCAGATCAATCATAGGAACAAATTGTATTTTGTCCGATATAGCTCCTAACTTACATGCAGATATACAGTCTCCACACGTGCTGCAAGAGGATTCTTCATGGTGACTCATATGTTTATCCCTAACCGTGCACGATTCATCTTCTCCATTGTTTTGATCGCAGTATTTACACGCATCTTTTATTACCGAAACTATTGGTTCCTTAATTTCTCCTAAGTCTTTTGCCTCTTGTAGTATATCTTTTATAGTTTTAGGTGAATCATCAGCCGCCTCTAAGCCCATTACTATTCTTATTAGATTTACTATAGTCTGTTTATCAAACTTTTCTTCATAAGTGCTGTCTTCATTTAAAATTCTATCTGGTATCTTATCTATATCGTCAGTCTTATCGTACCATATGGACTTTACTAGCTCATTGAAGATCATCATCTTATACTTGTCGAGTATTTTTACTTCGCTTTCTACATTATTCATAAACTTCCTCCTTGGTTTTGAGCAATTTATTCTATTTATCACATAGTTATATTAAAACAAAAAAAGTATTTCCTGGATTTATACTCAATATAAGTATAATGTTTCCGGAAATACCCTAATTTATTTACATATTTTATAAATCTTCCTCTAAAGTTATAGAAGTGTTCAATTTATTTAAAAATTCGATCTCACACAGTATTTTCATAAGGTGATAATTGAATACCGGACTTTTTTCCTCGTCAATGGTCCAGTCAAGTTTTTCTACGCCAAAAGTGTCCTTCAAACAATTATATGTCTCTTCTTTCAAGTACAGTTTATCTTCAAGCAAACATATTGACTGCATATGAAAGTAAATTTCTCTACATGTATTTATAGTTTTTTCTAATATATCCACATTAGCTTGACTTAAACTATAGTCTACTTCATCCAAATACTTTGAGTAAATGCTCTCTAATCTTCTAATTACCTCTTTTATCTCAGACGCATCCTTTTCTTCTTTATCGACTATTCTATTCTTAACCCATTCAAGAGTCATATTTTCAATCATCTTAAATTTATCTAATGTATTATCAAAATAATTTGGTCTGGCAAGTACGTAATTTACAACGACACCAAATACTACTCCAACAGATGTATCCAAAACCCTGTGGATAGAATAATATACTGGGTCGCTTGTTCCAACTCCTAGATGTATTGCTAAAAATGTAACACATCCTACTACAATAGTATTTGCCTTTAAGAGATTACAGATATATATTGTAATTATTATACCAATACTACATAAAAACGGATCTCCCGGCTTTATAAGAGCAAATAAAAATCCAATAATACCGCCCAATATAGTCCCCGCAACTCTATTAAATCCAGATTTAAGAGACCCTTTTACAGTATCTTGAACCGAAATAATACATGCAACTGCTGAAAAAAATAAATTTTCTGCTACAAATTTCCCAAGTAACATACAGAAGAATACAGCTATCCCAGTCTTTATAGTTCTCATTCCCAATTTTGGTATTCTCAAAACAATAACCTCCAAAAAGATATTAATTTAAATAATGTCCTTTTTAATACCTTTTTATTAGTATAACACATAACGTTATTTTTTTCATTTTCCAGAAACATATACAAAACTTTCAAAATAAATAAAAAAAGAGATAAGGTTAACCTATCTCAACCATATCTCCATCTACTGCATATATAATTTGTTCGCATACATTCGTTATGTGATCGCCTATTCTCTCTAAATATCTACCTATAAATAGAAGTTTAACTCCTTGATCTATAGTCTCAGGTTTTCTGTGCATTATACCAAGTGAATCTCTTTTAACAAGGGTATATAAATGATCTACTTCATCATCCATATCACCAATACTATAAGCAAGCTTTGTGTCTAGATTTTCTAGTGAATGTCTCGTTTTAGCCAACATCTCTACGCATACTTCAGACATCTTAGGTATATCTATAAGGTCTTTTATATACGCTTCCTTTACGATTTCCAACATTTCTTTTGAAATATTTGCTGCATAATCACCTATTCTCTCAAGTTCTATCGCTATATTTGCAAATGCGTATATAATCCTAAGATCTCTAGCCATAGGTTGCTTTAAAACTATAAGCTCAATACTTTTATTTCTTATTTGTTCTCTTAACTCATTTATAATATCGTCGTCTTTTATAACTTCTTTTGCACCTTCTATATCTCTGTTTACCATACAAGTAACCGACTTATCTATCGCCACTTCACATTTTTCCATCATAGTGATGATGTACTCTTTTAAATTGTCTATGCTTACATCCAAACTATTAATTTTCATACTTAACTCTCCAATTATTTAATATAAAATTATTAACCAAATCTACCTGTTATATAATCTTCTGTACGCTTATCAGTAGGATTGGTAAACATAGTTTTAGTATCTCTAAATTCTATTATCTCTCCATTTAAGAAAAACGCTGTCTCATCAGATATACGAGCTGCTTGCTGCATATTATGAGTAACTATAACTATTGTATACTGTCCTTTTAAACTTGCTATAAGCTCTTCTACCTTAGCTGTAGAAATTGGATCTAATGCAGAAGTCGGTTCATCCATTAGTATAACTTTTGGTTTCATCGCCATAGTTCTAGCTATACATATACGTTGTTGCTGACCTCCTGATAGGCCTAAAGCTGATGATTTCAAACTATCTTTTACATCATCCCAAATAGCCGCTCCTTTTAAACTCTCTTCAACTATTTTATCTAATACTTTTTTGTCCTTTACCCCTTGTATACGAGGCCCATAAACTATATTATCATATATACTCATAGGAAACAAATTCGCCTTTTGAAATACCATACCTACCTTTGTTCTAAGATCTATAACATCTTGAGACTCGTAAATATCTTTTCCATCAATCACTATTTTTCCGTCTATTGTAACATTTTCAATAAGATCGTTCATTCTATTTAAGGTTCTTAAAAAAGTAGACTTTCCGCAACCTGATGGACCTATCAAAGCAGTTACTTTGTTTTCCTTTATGTCTATGCTTATATTCTTTAGAGCTTGTTTTTCTCCATAAAATAAATTTAAATCTTTAACACTAATTTTCATATTGTTGTCCAAATACATAGTTACACCTCTCGTTTAATAATTAGCTCTATTGAACTTTTTAACTACAAATTTTGTTAAAATGTTTAGTACAAAGACTAGAACTATTAAAACTATACCGACGCCGGTTGCTGCTGATATATCTCCACTTTCTTTTGTAAGCAGATATGAATGAACTGTCAAAGTTCTCGCACTGTCGAAAATTCCACCTGGCATATTTGCTACCGTACCTGCTGTTAAAAGCACTGCAGCAGACTCGCCTATTATTCTACCTACTGATAATATTATACCAGATAATATTCCCGGTATTGCACTAGGAAGTATAACTTTGTACAAAGTTTGAAATTTTGTCGCTCCAAGAGCTAAAGACCCCTCTTTATACACTTGCGGTACTGTCTTTAGAGCTTCTTCAGTAGTACGAATTATAACTGGAAGTATAATTATAGATAATGTAAGTGATCCAGCTAGTATCGAGTATCCGATACCTAGAGTAACTACAAAGAATATTCCCCCAAACAATCCGTATATTATAGATGGAATACCTGCTAATGCCTCTGTTGCAAATCTAACTATTGTAACTAGCTTGCCTTGTTTTGCATACTCTTGTAAATATATGGCACTTAGTATGCCTAGAGGTGTTGCTATTAAAATAGATACAGCTACAGTGTAAAGTGTTGTTATAATCATAGGAAGAATTCCACCAGCTCCACTTGAAGAGTATCCACTAGTCAAGAACTGCAAGTCTAACTTCGACATACCTTTTATAAAAATAAAACCAACTATTGACACTAAACATGCGATTGTAAAAAACACTGATAAAAATATTAACGCTTTTAGTAAGTTTTCTTTAAACTTTCTCATTTATTTAACCACCTTGTTGGAAATTTTATTTAATATAAGATTTAACATTAATATGAATACAAATAACACTACACCTGCTGCAAATAACATGTCTTGATGAGTTCCATACGCATAACCCATTTCAAGAGCGATGTTTGTAGTAAGAGGTCTTACACTGTCTAGTAAGGATGTTGGCAGTATAGTTGAATTTCCCGCAACTAATATTATAGCCATTGTCTCTCCCAAAGCTCTTCCTAATCCTAAAACTATAGCAGATAATATTCCCGATTTAGCTGCAGGTATAACTACCTTAAACACTGTTTCGATCTTAGATGCACCAAGTGCAAGCGAACCTTCTTTATATACTTTAGGCACCGCTCTTATAGCCGTTTCTGATACAGATACTATTGTAGGTAATACCATGATTGAAAGCACCACTATAACCGCCAATAAAGTTTGTCCCTTTGGCGCATTGAATACACTTTGAATAACTGGCACAATTACTACAACTCCAAATATACCGTATAGAACTGATGGTATACCTGCTAAAAGCTCAACTGCTGGTGAAATTATCTTAGCTACTTTTTTAGGTGCTAATTCTGCGATATACACTGCTGTAAGAACTCCTATTGGAACTCCTATAAAAAGAGCTCCTAAAGTACCGACTATTGATGCAACTATCATCGGTGAAATTCCGAAAACACCTATCGAAGGCACCCACTCATTTCCAAATAAAAATTCTGTAAACGAGTAATGTTCAAATATAAATGGCTTTAACCCTTTGTAAAATACAAAGCCTATTATTATAAATAAGCACGCTACACCTAAGAGTGCACTGATCATAAATACATGCTCAGCGATTTCATCAGTCAAATACTTCAACTTATTCTTGTTTGGTGATTTACTTACGCTTTTTTTTTCAAATTTAACATTTCCTGATTTTGCCAACATTTATATCCTCCTTTACAAACACCTACTATATTTAAGAAGCTATAATACTCTGCTTGTTTAAGTTTATTTTTTGTATGTATTATCTATCTTTATTTTATATTTTTAAAGTTAAATTGATGTTATAGAGAAGTTAAGCATCCGTAAAGTTCGTTAAGGTTTATAAGTCGCTCCTCCAAATATCGAATGATAATGTAGGCATTTGTTAAAATATTTCGCCTAAATTTACTTTTCGATCGCAAACAAGGCCGCTATCTCACTTGAAATAACAGCCTTAATTAACAATATCTATAGTATAGATTACCCAAATCAAGCTTCAATTAATCCTCTATTAAATAATTTTCAAAAAAATATTTAACTACTATTTTATACTTACAAATCCATGTTTTTCGACTACTTTCTGACCATCTTCACCAAGTATATAGTCTATAAATTTCTGACCTTCTTCTGTAAGCTTTTCATCTTTGTATATAAGTAGAAATGGTCTAGATATAGCATATTTATGTGTTTTTACATTTTCATTACTAGGGACAACTCCATCAATTGATACGCTCTTAACAGACTTGTCCACATATCCCAGTGAGATATACCCAATTGCATTTTTATTGTTTGATACTGTCGTCTTGATATTTCCAGAACCATCACTTATAAGTGCACTTTTAATAAGTTCTTCTGGGCCATATCCTACTATTGATTCAAATCCTTCTCTCGTTCCAGACCCATCTTCTCTAGAAACCACTACTATAGGTCTGTCGTGACCACCTAACTCTTTCCAGTTAGAAATTTTACCCGTAAATATATCTTTAACTTGCTCTTTAGTTAAATTGCTTACTTTGTTATCTCCATTTGTTATTATGGCAATTGCATCAAGGGCAATCTTTGTTTCCGATAAATCCGCTTTTTTCTCATCGCCTTTTAAATCTCTCGATGTCATACCTATCTCAGATGTTCCCTCAATAGTATTTTTTATTCCAGATGAAGAACCTATTTGCTGAACTTCTAAATCTATATCATTGCTCAATGTTTTTTTGTACTCTTCTACTAGAGGTTCCATTACAGCCCCTACAGATGTAGACCCAGATATTGTCACTTTTTGTCTTTCTCCTCTATTATTGTCTTTACTACATCCGACAAATAAAACTCCTGCCAATAGCACTACAATCAAAAATAGTGCCTTTTTATATTTAAACATCGATGTTTTTCCTCCCATAAAAAAAGTTATTATATAAATAAAGCTATATTTACATAATAACTAATTTTTGTTAAGCCGATATTACATACTTGTTAAGAAAAAGTAAATACAGCCAATCCTATATTTTTTAAATTTTTATTATCCTTAAAATTATCTTTTAATACTTATAAATAAATTAAAAATAAATTTACACTATATTTTATAGTTCTTTCTCTAATTCATCTACTAAGCTCTTGAATACATTTATCGCTTCTTCTACTGATTCTTTTTTCTCCATATCAACTCCAGCACCTCTTAGCTGATTAAGTGGATAATCAGAACCTCCACTCTTCAAGAAGTTTATATATCTTTCTTTTGCAGCTTCTTCTCCAGTTAAAATCTGTTTGCTTAATGCACTTGCTGCTGAAAATCCTGTAGCGTATTTATACACGTAGAAGTTAGAGTAAAAATGTGGTATTCTAGCCCATTCTAATCCTATTAATTCATCTACTACTGATGATTTTGAATAGTACTTCTTGTTTAAATCGTAGTATATATTTGTAAATTCCTCTGCTGTAAGAGGTTCTTCTGCTTCTATCTTAGCATGTGTTATCTTCTCAAACTCAGCGAACATAGTCTGTCTATAAACTGTAGTTCTAAACTGTTCTAGATAATAGTTCAAAAGATATATTTTTTCTTCTTTTGAGTCTGATTTTTCTAGTAAATAATTGATTAAAAGCAACTCATTTAAAGTAGATGCTACCTCTGCTACAAATATCTTATAACTAGAATATATATAAGGTTGTGTAGATTTTGAATAATAACTATGAACTGAGTGACCAAGCTCATGTATCAATGTAAACAGTGAGTTTAGATCATCTTTATAGCTCATAAGTATATAAGGATGAGATCCGTAGCTACCCCAAGAGTATGCTCCACCTTTTTTACCCTCATTTTCATATACATCTATCCAGCCCTCTGAAAAAGCCTTTCTAATTACATTTAGATAGTCTTCCCCAAGTGGGGCTAAAGCGTTTAAAATTATGTCTTGAGCTTCTTCATACGGTATCTTTATATCGTATTTATCAGTAAGTGGAACGTACAGATCATACATATGTATTTCATCTAGTTCCAAGAATTTTTTCTTTAATTCAATATATTTATTTAGAGTAGGTAAACTTTCATCTATAGCTGAAATCAAGTTGTCATAAACCTCTACATTTATATCGTCTTCAAATAGAGATGCCTCTATCGCCGATTTGTGATTTCTAACTTTAGCATAAAATATTTCAGATTTTATAGCTCCGTAAAGAGTCGATGCAAAGGTGTTTTTATACATTCCATAAGTATTGAACTCTGCCTCAAAAGCATCCTTTCTAACTCTTTTATCCTTGCTCTTAATGTAAAGAGAGTAATTTGAATGCGATAATCTAACCTTTTCTCCATTTTCGTCTTCTATCTCTGGAAACTCCATGTCTGCATAAGCAAGCATATCGTATACATTTTCTGGAACTGATGATATTTCTGATGTTGCTGCCAAAAGCTCCTCTTCTCTCTCGCTAAGTGTATGAGGTTTATCTCTAAGCAAATCATCGACAAACTTTTTATAGAAAGAAACTTTTTCATCTTTTAAAAACTCATTTAGCACCTTTTCATCCATAGCTATTATTTCAGGTACTATATACGATGTTGCCATGCTTAGCTCAGCAGATAGCATTTCTGTTCTTGAAGCATCTCCTTGATATATATTGATTCTAGTATCTTCATGTTGCTTCATATGCGTGTAAACATATAAATTCTGAACTAATCTCGACGCATTCTCAAAAACGCTAAGTGCATTTAAAAAGTTTTCTTTATTTTCGCCTAATTTACCTCTATACTCTTTAACTTCATTTATATATTCTTTTACAGTCTTTATATCTTTATCAATGGCTTCTTTGCTCGAATACATTTTATCAAGTTGCCATTTAAATTTATCATCTATTTTACTTCTATCTGTTCCCAATACTAACACTCCTTTTATAATGTTATAAGACAGCTACAAGTATCGCTCCCTCTGATGTAAATGTTCCCATTATAGGTCCTATACTTGCGGTTAATATCTCTTTAAAATCATAATGATCTTCTATATACCTCTTTATTTTTGTTACTTTATCTGGGCAGTTTGAATGTGCAATTGTAACAGACTTACCAGTAACATCTCCGACGCTATTTTTCACATATTCGAATAACTTTTTAAGGCTGTTGACTTCCCCTCTTGCTTTGTCTATAGGCTTTACTAGACCTTCATCTATTTTAATCAAAACTTTGTAATTTAATACACTGATTATTTTTCCTGCAATAGGATTAACTCGACCGCCTTTAACAGCATTTTCTAAAGTATCTAAAACTCCATAGAATACGATATCCTTTTGCTGTCTTTCTATATCTTCAAGTATTTCATCCATACTTTTACCTTCTTCTATTAGTTTTGCACACTTTGAAATCATAAGTGCAACTCCTATAGATCCGCTTTTACTATCTACTACTTCAATTCTTTTTTCTGGATGTTCTTCTAGGTATAATTGTTTAGCTAGAACCGCATTGCTGTAAGTACTAGATAGTTTAGAAGTCAATGTTATTACTAATAGCTCTTCGTGATTTTCATTTTTGAAAAGTTCTATAAATCTTTCTGGTGAAGGGCTAGACGTCTTTGGTAATTCAGCACTTGACCTCATTTTTTCATAGAAAGTGACATCATCAATCTCTAATCCTCCAACGTAAGATTCATCTCCAAAAGAAACATTTATCCCTACTAAGTCCGGATTTGCTCTTTCTAATATTTCTTTTGGAAAGTCGCAAGATCCATCTGTCACAATCTTAATATCTTTTTTCAAACTCTACACCTCAGTCTCATTTGTAATATATTTATATTGTATTTTTATTATTTGATATACCTTATATTCTATACATTTTGGTCAAAATATTCCATCTTTATTTTTTGTATATTCTAAAATCTATTCGGAATACTCTATACCTATTATACCATCTAGGTTTGTAATTTCGTTAGTTATAAGTCCTAAAACTATTCTCCTATCATGAAGCACCGTTAACACAAGTTCCCAAGACTCGCTATTACAGCACTCTACATTGATATTTTTTACAACAATTTGCCCTTCTTCTAATTTTTTACATATAATAGAAAGCATTTTTAAATCATCAACTTTTATCCTCACAGTGTTTTTTTCATGTCTAAATAAAAATTCAGAACCAACTCTAAGTAAAAATAGAGTAATCACTATAGAAAGCCAACCTAATATAGATAGTGTATAATACCCACATCCAATAGCCAGCCCTAGACAGGCAGTTGCCCACATTCCTGCGGCAGTTGTAAGACCTTTGACCCCGCCCTTAGTCTTTAATATCGCTCCTGCACCTAAAAACCCTATCCCTGTCAAAACTTGACCTGGTATTCTAGAAGGATCACTGCTTGCATAATCAGCTACAAGTTGTATAGATACTATTGCAGATATACATGCCCCTAGGGCGATTAGTATATGGGTTCTAAATCCTGCAAACTGATGTATCTTCTCTCTTTCTAATCCTATTAGCCCTCCAAGGACTAAAGCTAACACTAATTTAGAAACTATTTCCAACGTATTCATATTGTGCCCCCCTTAGTTTTTATTCATATCTTATATAATTATCAATATTATATAAATATAGTCTAAAAGATCTAAAATTATTAATATTATATTAAATTAATAGCTTATTGTGATTTGGGTATAAAAAAAACCCACATGTGTGGGTTATTTGTTCAAGCTCATGTATTTATTTATAAGTGTGTCGATTTTTTTGCTTGACGCTACTAATTCTTCACTAAATATCTCTGGATATTCAATATATGTATTTATTTCATCTCTAACTGATTCAATCTCAGATCTTAATTCCTCTAATTTATTATTTTCCATAATGATCTCCAGTATTACAATTTTTGTATTTTTATATGTATATCTTATCAAAGAACATCATATTTTGTCAATATTCTATCAATAAAACTTGGGTATAATAGGCTAAATTTAAGGATTACTTTTATGTTTTATTCTATTATACGTGTACTTTAACAAATACAATTTTATATTAGTGTACAGTTTAAATTTAAACATATATTTTATTAAGAGATTTCTCTATTTTACCCTTAATATTTTCAGAAGATTCTTCATAAAAACAATAATAAATTACCCTATTTTCATTATAAAATTCGTTTTAAAAAATAATTTCAACCTCGCTTAATTGCTGGGTTTGTCTTGACTTTTTTGCATTTACTTGCTATAATATATTAAATGAAAATGAAAGTCATTAGGTGGTACTAATGAGGACTGTTCTGATTTTAAAAAGTCTCTCAAATCACCTATTATTAAATAAGTGATTGATAAAACATTAAAGGAGGTGTCGTTTATGACAGTTAAAGACTTAAAAGTTGGACAAAAAGGCACTATCAATAATATATATGGAAACGAAAAATTGGCTAAAAGGCTTCTTGCATTAGGGTGCATAAACAATACTGAAGTTGAAGTTAGAAAAATTGCTCCATTAGGAGATCCAATAGTAATTAGATTTAGAGGATTTGATCTAGCAATAAGAAAGGCAGATGCTAAAAATATTTCCTTACAACAATAAGGGGGCTTTAAATTGATTAATGTGGCATTATTAGGTAATCCAAACGTTGGTAAAACTACAGTTTTTAATTTGTTAACCGGATCTAACCAGTATGTGGGAAACTGGCCTGGTGTAACAATTGAAAGAAAAGAAGGTTTTATTGGAGATGACATCAAGGTTACTGATTTACCTGGAATCTATGCAATGGATACATTTTCAAATGAAGAAAAGGTATCTAAAGAATATTTAGAAGAAGGCGATGTAGATGTTATAGTAAACGTCGTCGACTCAACAAATTTATCGAGAAATTTATATTTGACAACGCAACTTATGAAGTACGACAAACCTATTGTTATATTTTTAAACATGTTAGATATCGCTAAGTCTAAAGGAATAACAATAGATGTAAAAAAACTTAGCCAAGAGCTAGGCGTCGAAGTTTTCCCACTGATTGACAAAGACAAGGCAGAGGTTGATAAAATATCTGCTAAGATAAAATCTATCTCAGGCGAGACATTTAAATACAAAACAAGCTTTGGAGATGAGACTCAGACATATAAAGAGATCGAAGATATTTTATCTTCATGTGTTGTCAAAGAGGATAACAAGAAAATATCTATAAGTGAGAGAATTGATAACATAGTATTAAATCCAATACTAGCTTACCCAATATTTATCGGTATTTTATATCTACTATTTAAATTTACATTTGACTGGGTAGGTGGACCCCTACAAGAGCTATCAGAATCACTTATTGGGCAGTTTATTGAAGCTCCGGTAACTAGTTTATTAGTGTCTTCAAGTCCATGGTTTAAATCACTTATCGTAGACGGTATCATAGGAGGTCTTGGAGGTACACTGCCTTTCTTCCCACTTATATTTACTTTATTCTTAGGTATTTCATTATTTGAAGACAGTGGCTATATGTCAAGAACTGCTTTTTTAATGGACAACATAATGAAAAAGGTAGGGCTTTCTGGTAAAGCATTTATACCAATGGTAATGGGAATGGGTTGTTCATCACCAGCTATAATGGCTACAAGAACACTAGAAAGTGAAAAAGATAGGAAAGTAACAGCTCTTATAGCACCACTAATGACATGCGGTGCTAAGCTTCCAATATATGCACTATTTGTAACAATATTTTTTAAAGAAAATGCAGCACTAGTAACAACATCTTTATACTTGCTTGGAATAGTTGTAGCAATACTAGTTGCACTTTTCTTAAACAATACCGTATATCAAGCGGAGGTAGAGCCTTTTATATTAGAGCTTCCAGAATATAAAGTTCCTAAATTAAAAGCACTATTTAAAAGCGCATGGAACAAATCTAAAGGCTTCTTAATAAAAGTTGTTACAATAATGTTTGCAATGTCCGTTGTTATTTGGGCACTATCTTCTTTTAATTTCAGCGGTTTTACGGAAGAAATAAACAACAGCTTCCTCGCATCAATAGGGAAAGTGATATCTCCTTTATTTAAGCCATTAGGATTTAAAGACTGGAAGATTTCAGTAGCTTTACTAACAGGACTCAGTGCAAAAGAAATTGTTGTAAATACCTTAAATATACTATACAGTAATATTTACACTACATTACCAGCCGTATTTACTGGTGTTACTGCGTACACATTCCTTGTATTTACAGCTTTATATACTCCATGTATCGCTGCACTTGCAACTATGAAAAAAGAATACGGCAACAAAATGATGTTCATATCATTTGCATACCAATTTATACTTGCATGGGTAGTTGCTTTCATGGTTAATATCATTGGAGGTGTAGTATTTATGAATGGTTCAATTGTCGAATTACTTGTCGCTGGTGTTATAGTAGCAGCAGCACTATTTATACTATATAGAAATTTAAAATCTACTAAATCAGGAAAAGGCGGATGTAGCGGATGCTCAGGCTGTCCATCAGCTTCACAAGGGTGCCCAAGCGAAAAAGCAAAGGCTAAAGACCAAGACTAATTATATTAAATACATTAAATAAAAAGAGTATCTCAAAGTAGGACCACCGCTTCGAGTTACTCTTTTTTATTTTTATGTTTTTTATTTGTAGTCTTTAATTTTTACATCAGAGCTTTACCAGAAAGATACTTTTCTATGTTCTTGTTTTTTAGCTTTTTATTTTTGCTTTTTCTACCCTGATCTGCCCTGCTGAAATCGCCATTCCGGGCGTAGATGGCAGTCAATACCATACCAATAGTTTTACCTTGAAGCGAACACAGGGCTACTCCCGAAAAGGCAATTTCAGCGGTAACTACCTACTTACTCATTTCGATAGATTTATCTACACTTGCTACTGTAGCTTTTATAACGGCTGATCTAAGCCCTTCTTCTTCAAGAACTTTAACGGCTTCAATTGAAGTTCCCGCTGGAGAGCAAACCATATCTTTTAAATCGCCTGGGTGTCTTCCAGTTTCAAGTACCATCTTAGCTGATCCTAATACTGATTGTGCTGCAAATTTGTAAGCTTGAGCTCTTGGCATACCTGCCATTACACCACCATCTGCCATTGCTTCTATAAACATAAATACTTGTGCTGGCGCTGATCCACCTACTCCGATAACTGCATCCATTAGAGACTCTGGTATTATTTCTGCTTGTCCAAAAGCCTCGAATAGCGCTTTTATCTCTACAAGCTCTTCATCTGTTACATTTTTATTTTTACATAATCCAGCCATTCCTTCACCAACTAGTGCTGGAGTATTTGGCATTGTTCTGATAACTTTTTTATCTGATCCTACTGCTCCCTCTAAAGATGCAATAGTTTTACCTGCTGCTATTGAAACAATTATTTTATTTGTATCTATGTAGTCTTTCACTTGTCCTAAAACTAATTCAACTACATTAGGCTTAAGCGCAATTATTATTACATCAGAATTCTTAACAACTTCTGCTGATTCTTTTGTAGTATTCACACCGTAATCAGCTTTTACTCTATCAAGAGCTGCCTGATTTAAGTCTGATATAGTTACATCATTTGGTTTTACTAATCCTGCATTAAGTACCCCACCTAATATTGCAGTTGCCATATTTCCTGAACCTATTATTCCTAGAGTTTTCATATTAAATTTCTCCTTTTAAATAATTATTGTAACAATTCAATAAGCTAACTCTAATTTTAGAGTTAGCTTATTGTGATAAGCCATGCTTATATTATATATAAATTTCAAATTTTCTACAAATTAAATCAATATATAATTTATACTAAATTACCTCTAGAAAGATTGCTCAGTTCTTCCTATTATCTCATCTTGCAATGTTCTACTTAAGTTGTTAAAGTGATCACTATACCCTGCAACTCTAACTATAAGATCTTTGTAATCTTGAGGGTTCTTTTGAGCTTCTAGAAGTACATTTTTGTCAAATACGTTGAACTGGATATGATGTCCATCCATACTGAAATACGATCTAACTAAGTTAGCCATATTGTCTAGACCTCCATCCCCTACAACTACAGATGGTGCAAATCTTTGGTTAAGCAATGTTCCACCAGTTTTTAAATGGTCCATCTTAGCACATGATTTAATTACTGCTGTAGGCCCATTAGTGTCAGCGCCTTTTTCTGGCGATATACCTTCTGATAGTGGTTTTGCAGAAAGCCTTCCATTTGGACTAGCACCCATAACTTCACCAAAGTATATATGACAAGTTGTTGGAAGCATATCAACTCTGTACTGTCCTCCTGCTACTGTAGGTCTTCCTGTAACTTCATTGTAGTAAGCCATAAAAACTTCTTGCATTACTTCATCTGCATAGTCATCATCATTACCATACTTAGGAGTTTTATTTAACACCATATTTAGTATAGCTTCATAACCTTCAAAGTTTGCATCTATAGCCTTAAGTAATGTATCCATATCAAACTTTTTTTTGTCGTATACATTGTACTTAATAGCTACTAAAGAGTCTGTTATAGTCCCTATACCAACTCCTTGAATGTATCTAGTATTATATCTAGATCCACCTCTTTGGTAGTCTTGAGCTTTTTCTATACAATCATCAACTATTGTAGACATTAACGGAGATGGCATATGTTTTCCGTACAATCTCTCTATTACGGAATTCCCTTCAACTTTTATATCTATTAGATAGTGCATCTGCTTCTTAAATGCGTCAAACAATTCTTCATAAGTTTTGAAATTTCTAGGATCTCCAGTTTTTATACCTATTTGTTTCTTAGATATTGGATCGTATCCATCATTTAATGCGAGCTCTAACATTTTCGGGATATTGAAATATCCTGTAAGTACGTAAGCTTCTTTTCCGTAGCATCCAGTTTCAACACAACCACTTGTCCCGCCAAGTCTAGCATCTTCTATAGTTTTTCCGGCTTCCATAAGCTCTGAGATTATGGCTTCAGTATTGTAGAAAGCAGGTTGACCCCATCCTTTTCTAGATATCTCACAAGCTCTTTTTAAAAATTTTTGAGGAGTCTTTTTACTAATCTGTACATTCGAACTTGGCTGTATAAGCTTCATTTCATCCATTACGTCTAGTATTATATAACTTACTTCATTTACCCCATCTTGCCCCTCTGGATTTACCCCACCAGTGTTTATATTCGCAAAATCTGTGTAAGTACTACTTTCTTTTAGCGTTATACCAACTTTCGGAGGTGCTGGTTGGTTGTTGAATTTAATCCATAAACACTCAAGTAACTCTTGTGCTCTGTCTCTATCTAAAATTCCATCTTCTACATCTTTTTCATAGAAAGGATTTAGGTGCTGATCTAATCTACCTGGTGTGAACGCATCCCAAATATTAAGCTCAGTAGTTACACCTATATGAGTAAACCAGTACATCTGTAGAGCTTGATGATAAGTTTCTGGTTTATGAGCAGGCACTACATCACAAGTCTCAGCTATTAAAAGAAGATCTTTCTTTTTATTTTCATCAGTTTCAATTGCAGCTAGTCTTCTTGCTTCTGCAGCATATCTTTTTCCATAAGCGATCATTGCATCACAAGCTATTCCCATACCTTCTAGATCTGCTTTTTTATCATATGCCTCTGGATCATTTAAGAAATCTAATCTAGCAATCCTGTTTATAACATCTTGCTTTAAATCTAAAAATCCTTTTTTGTATATTGTGTCTCCACATACTGTATGGCCTGGGGCTCTTTGCTCCATAAACTCTGTAAATATACCAGTTTCATAAGCATCCAGCCACTCACTAGTCATAGATTTAAGCATCTTATCTCTTATTTGTCTCTTCTTCCAGAATGGTATTATTTCTTCTTCATGAATTCCTTTTGATTCTGGCGAAACAGAAAAGCTTATAATATCTCTATTGTTCATTACATCTAAATCTTCAGGTGTATGACAACAAAGTTCTGGATATGTAGGGGCTCCATTTGGAGAGTCACCCTTTTCTCCAACAATAAGTTCTCCATCATTTATAGGTAAACTTCTATTTTCCATATAATGTTTAAATGATAAAGCACGCAGTATTGGTGTTTCCACACTTCCTTCATACTTCTTATAAGCTTCTGTCATTAAGATTGCTCTCTCCATAGAGATATGTGGCTCTGCATTGATGCTTTGCTCTCTCAATTTTTTAGTTCTTTCAAATGTACCTCTAGACATATTCTTATCCCCCAATCTTAGTATTAAAATTATTTTGTTCAAACAAATCTTTTATCTCTTCCATTTTTTCGTCGCTTGGCTTTTCAAACTCATCGCCATCATAAGCTTTGTATAACTTCTCATACTTATGCTTTCCTATATTATGATAAGGTAAAAGGCTTACTGCTTTTATATTTAGAGGTTTTAAAAACTCTATCATATTTTTAACCTCTAGATTATCATCATCTACATTTACCCCTACTATTAGAGGTATTCTTATGTTTATATTTGCTTTATTATCACTTAAAAATTTCAGGTTTTTAAGTATTAAATCATTAGACTTACCTGTAAATTTCATGTGTTTTTCATCGTCTATTAACTTAATATCGTATAAAAATAAATCTGTGTATTCTAATATTCTCTCGTAGTTTTGCGTCTTTGCATAACCACAAGTATCTATAGCTATGTGAAAACCTTTGCCCCTGCAAAGTTTTACAACCTCATTTATATAGTCCATATCCTGTGCCATTACCTCTCCACCAGAAAGAGTAACTCCACCGCCAGACTCTTCATAAAACATTCTATCTTTGTACAGCTCATTGACCAGTTCTTTTGGAGTATACTGCTTACCCACCATTTCTCTTGCATTGTTTATACAGTAGTCAAGGCAAGTTTCACACTGCTCGCATTTTTCAAAATCTAGACATACTTTTTCAGTGTCTCTGTATATTGCACCATGTGGGCATATTTTTATACAAGCTTCACACCTAGAGCACTTCTCTTCATTGTACAAAACTTCTTTTGAATACGCCTGACTCTCAGGATTATGACACCATGTACATTTAAGAGGACACCCCTTAAAAAATACTGTGCTTCTTATTCCAGGTCCATCATGTATGCTACATTTTTGTAAATTTATTACAAATGTATCCATAAAATTTACCCCCTAACAGTTGATTACATACTTTCACTATTAAATAACTATATTAATTATTTTTTAACAAACTTCATTATATATATATTACTATATTCGTTATAATTTTGTCTATACTTTTTTAAGTAATATTAAATTTTTAACCTTGATTTTCATGCTCATAAATTTTTCATGCTATTTTATACCTATTTTTATATTTATATTTAATTCATTCATTAATTAAACTTTAAAAACTGTTAATCTTTTATAAAAATTTAGCAAAAAATAAGACTATTGTTAGATATAATATATTCAATTTCACATATATGAATACTTATATCTAATAATAGCCTTAAATCTATTTTATTATAGAGATTAGATTTTATTTTATGTCTAGAATTGTGCGTTTAACTTAACTTCTTTTCCGCCTCTATTTAGTACTATTTCAGCTTTTTTACCTTTTGAATATCCGTAAAGTGTTTTGTTTAAATCATTCATTCCAGTTACTTTAGTGCCGCCAATCTTAACTATTACATCCGCTGCTTTAATTCCTGCTTTATCTGCAGTTGAATCTGCTATTACCTCAGCTACATATACACCATCTTTTGCTTCTAAATCCATTCCTGTAGCCTCTTCATAATTTGTTAAGTCCATTCCTTTTATTCCTAATGTAACTTTTTCGTACTTACCGTTTTCTATAACCTCTTTAACTATACTCTTAGCTGTATTTATTGGAATTGCAAATCCCATACCTTCTCCTTGCGATGCTTTTGCAGTATTTATGCCGATTACCTGACCTTTACTATTAAGAAGTGGACCACCACTGTTACCTGAGTTTATACTTGCATCAGTTTGAAGAAGCCCAGTCATTTTAGCTTGCTCAGTCTCTATACTTCTATCAAGTCCACTTATTATACCTTGAGTAACACTTTTTTGGAATTCGAGTCCAAGTGGATTACCTATTGCTATCGATATATCCCCGACTTTAATCTTATCACTGTCTGCAAATTCAGCAGGTGAAAGACCACTTTTCTCTACTTTTACAATCGCTAAATCCAATTGTGAATCGTACCAAACCACTTTCCCCGATGTATCTGAACCATCGTTAAATAATACGTTTACACTAGTAGCTTTTCCGTCTGAAACAACATGTGAATTTGTTAGGATATATCCTTTAGAGTCTACTATTATTCCTGTACCGACTCCTTTCATTTCAGAAGGGAAAAATCCACCGCTTCTATCTACACTTGTTGTTGTGATACCAACTACTGATGGAGTAGCTTTTTCTGCTACTGCTTGGTATACATTTTCCGATTTCCCAGTGTCATTTACTACAATATCTTGAGATTTTGATGTGCCATCTGTACTAAAAAGAGTATTCTTTAGAACTAATACCGTTGCTGCAGAACTTAATATAGAACAAATGACAGCAACCAAAATGGTTATTTTAATTAATTTGTTTCGAAACATAATATCCTCTCCAATCTATAATATATTCTTACACCATTTCGCCTTATATTTTATAACAAATTTAATAAATTTATGTATAAAAAAATGAAATCATCTAGGTGTTAACTTATGTCTCACTTAGTATGATTTCATTATATTCTTTAAATCTTAATTTAAACTTAACTTATAATCTCTTTTCTAATTTTATTTTGTGTGATTCATATCCCGGTTTGCCCGAAAGTGCAAACATATTATTTTTGTATTCCTCTACTCCAGGCTGATCAAATGGATTTATTCCAAGTAAATAACCACTTATAGCACATGCCTTTTCAAAGAAATACACTAAATATCCAAAATTATACTCGTCCATATTTGGAATATTTATTATTAAATTGGGAACGCCACCATCATTATGTGCAAGAATTGTCCCTTGATACGATTTAAAATTTACAAAATCCAAACTTTTTCCAGCCAAGAAATTAAGCCCGTCCAGGTTCTCTTCAACATAAGGTATTTTTAATTCACGCTTTGTATTTTCAACATTTAAAACAGTTTCAAACATTATTCTTTTACCATCTTGTATATACTGGCCAATTGAGTGTAGATCCGTAGAGTAGTTTACAGATGCAGGGAATAGACCTTTATGATCTTTACCCTCACTTTCACCGAATAATTGCTTCCACCATTCACTTATATAGTGAAGTTGAGGCTCGTAGTTAACTAGCAACTCAACATCTTTACCACTGTTATTTAGTATATTTCTCACTACTGCATATTGATAGCAATCATTCGACTTTATATCTGGAGTTTCAAACTTAACTCTAGCATCGTTTGCTCCCTCCATGATCTTATCTATATCAAATCCAGATGCACAAATAGGTAAAAGTCCTACAGCAGTCAGCACTGAATATCGTCCTCCTACATCATCAGGTATAACAAAGGTTTCGTAGCCTTCATTTTCAGCCATCTTTCTAAGTGCACCTTTTTCTTTGTCAGTAGTCACGTATATTCTATTTTTTGCTTCTTCTTTACCGTATTTATTTTCAACATATTCTCTAAATATTCTAAAGGCCAAAGCAGGTTCAGTTGTGGTTCCTGATTTTGATATAACGTTAATTGAAATGTCTTTTTGATCTATCAAATCTAAGATATCATTGATATAAGTAGAACTTAAGTTATTTCCAACAAAATAAACTTTAGGAGACTTTCTAACATCTTTATCTAGCTCATTACTAAAAGTATGCCCCAACATATTTATAGCTGCTCTGGCACCTAAATAAGACCCCCCTATACCAATTACTAATAATACATCCGAATCTGATTGTATTTTTTTAGAACACTTTTTTATTTTTTCAAATTCAGACTTATCGTAATCTCTAGGGAGATCCATCCATCCTAAATATTCATTTCCTAATCCGTTTTTATTGTGAAGCATAGAGTGTGCATCATCCACACTTTTCTGCATAGAATCTATATCATTTTGTGAAAAAAATCCAATAGCTTTTTTATAATTAAAATTTATCATATTCATAAATAAACCTTTCGTATTTATACTCTATTGAAATTATACCACAGGATTAAGCCATTAACTATATCTTTCCAATTCTCTGAGCAATAACTTGTTGTGCAATATTTACAGCGTGATCAGATACTCTTTCTAAATTTCCTACTACATCTATGTATATAACCCCATTTTCAATACTACATAGATTTTCATTTAATCTTCTCATATGATTTGCCTTACATGATTTTTCTAGCATGTTGACATGTTCTTCTATTCTAAGGACTTTATAAGCAAGCTCAACATCGTCCTTCTTTATCGACTCAATTGCATAATTGTATCCAGTTATAACTTTGCTGTACATCTCTTCTAGCTCTTTTCTTCCCTCTTCAGAGAATACTATTTTAGAATCGACAGCTTCTTGAGACAGTTCCGCTATATTGTTAGCGTGATCTCCAATTCTCTCTATATCATTAACTGTATTAAATAAAGTATCTACAGTCTCTCTATCGTCGTCATCTAATGACGCCTTCGAAAGATCCAGTAGATAATTTAATATTTGTTTTTGCAAATCATTTATAAGACCCTCACGCCTGTAAGATCTATCTATATCCTCTTGAGATAATTCAAGTAATCCTCCCATAGCCGCATTCAAACTTTCCCTTGCTTTTTCACTCATCCTAACAGTTTCTTTAACTGTATTTCCGAGAGCTATTGTTGGAGTCTCTATCATTCTACTATCTATATACTTAACTATTCTAGCTTCATCCTCATCTTCATCGCCCTCTTTATCTGGTACCAACTTCATAGCTAGTTTGATTATAAGACTATTAAATGGCATCAACACTATAACAGATAAAATATTAAACAGCGTATGAGTATTTGCTATTTGTCTAGCCACATTTCCTGGGTCCCAAGATGTAACTAAAGCCACAACTGGTTTGTTAAGCAACAACAAGAATATAGCAGTACCGAGGATATTAAAAATCAAGTGCATAACTGCAGCTCGCTTTGCATTCTTATTTGTACCAATACTCGATAGCAGTGAAGTTACACAAGTACCTATATTTTGGCCGTACAGTATAGGCAATGCAGCTCCAAGCGGTATAATCCCTTCTGAAGCAAGTGCAACCAACATACCCATTGATGCACTTGAACTCTGTACTATCGCGGTAATCGCAAATCCAAGCAATAAACCAAGTATCGGTTTATTGCCAAAAGTAACCAGTAAATCCGTAAATCCCTTATAATCTCTTAAAGGCTCGACAGCACCTTTCATAAACTCCATACCTGTAAATAATATACCAAAACCGATTAAAACCTCAGCAAGGTTTTTGACCTTTGCACTATGAGCAAATAAATATATAATGATACCTATTCCTAAGGCAATTGGAGCCATACCATCTAGGTTAAAAGATACTAATTGGGCGGTTACAGTTGTCCCAATATTAGCACCCATTATAACGCCGATAGCCTGCTTTAATGTCATAATTCCCGCGTTAACAAACCCTACAACCATTACAGTAGTAGCACTTGAACTTTGGATAATCGCAGTAACTCCTGTACCAACTAAAATACCCATAATCAGATTACTTGTAAGTAATTCAATTATTTTTTTTAATTTCGTCCCTGCAGATTTTTGAAGCCCATCTCCCATTAAATTCATTCCATAGAGAAATAGACCCAATCCTCCCATCAAATTGATTGTAATTTCCAATGTATTTCCTCCCCTTAAGAGTTTTCAGAACCTTTTTACACCTCTTGTATTTTACCAAATTTCGAGTTTTGTAGTGTTAAATGTATGTTAAAAATTATAATTGCATTAAGTTTTTGTTAAATCTTGGCTAAACTTTTTTTACTTGCAAACCTTTTTTCTAACCTACCCACTCCATGACGATTCATATCTATTTTAATATTTCATTTGAAAATTTATTTTTTATGCTTGAAGTCATTTAATTGTTTTTTATATTATTATTTTTCTAGTTGTTTTCATAATATATTTGGTTTTGTTTTATATAACTGATCTCGTTTTTTATTTTAAATTCATATCTGATTTTGATTTCGTTTTTTATTTTGTTTTTATTATTTTTATATCTGATTCTGATTTTGTTTTTATATGATTTAGTTTTTTGGGATTTTTTATATGATTAGTTTGTAATTTTGATTATGATTAGATATTTTGATTTATTATGTATTTTTTTATTATATCCTAAATTAATTAAAAAGGATATCTTAAGTGAATACTAATCACTTTAAGATATCCTTTTTATTTATTCATTACATTGTATTATTTTTTCGAATAAATTAATTCTATATTTTCTTTGTTTAGATCCGCTATTAAAACTTCTTCAACTATAAATTTATTTAATTTATCTTCGAAGTCATTTTGGCTATTGTATTCGCCATAGTTTTCTACTATAGCTAAAGCTTGGGTTGTTATCCCTAGCCTCTCAACTAAAGAGTCTTCTACTTCCATAATGACAACTTTAACATCGCACACGAAGTTTTCTTTGTCTCCAATATTTATTTCGTCGTCAAATTTATATATAGAAAATTCTACTTGGTTTTTGTATGGAGTTATGTTTTCTATGCCAATTAGATCCATTTCTAACTCCCTTGTGTTATAAGACCTTTTATGATCTTCATATTGTTGAATACTTTTTCGATAAAGTTTTCAGCTTCTTCATTGTCTAATAGCTCTATTTCTAAAGATTCATCATCTAAAATGTCTTTTTCTTCACAGTATTTCTTTGCCATTTCAATTAACTGTTCTCTTTTGTCTTTTGATAAATTGTACTCTTTATAATCTACAATTATATACTGTCTTGTATCTAGGTGCCCACTATTGTTGTACCCTATTTCTATGTGGTATATAAGTGCATGCACTTCATCTCCTACACAGATAGGTACAGCTGGATTGGATTTTATAAAGTTAGTTGACACTGTAATTTCTTTGCCTAGACTAAGATTCATTCTTTAATACCTCTTTCTAAAACATTGTATCATCACAAATAGTTTTATATCTTACATATTTTTATATATTTTTAAACTTCTTTATTATGCGTTTTTAATTTCTTTGTATCTCTTACCTAATGTACTAGCACTTGTATCGTACTTTTTAGCTACTTCAGCTTGAGTCGCAGTTTCACCATTTTCTTTCTTGATGTGGTATTCAACCGCTGCTGCCCAGCTGTTTTCTGATCCCTTTATTTTATCCATATTATTATTTTTGTATTCAGCCCAGAAATCTACGCATTTAGCAGAAATTTCGTCGTCCGAATTTTGTTTTATAAGATCAGTAACTTTACAATCCGCTTGAGATGGCTCTTTTATTTCAGAAGCATCTTCATTCTTAGTTACAGCAACTTCATCAACTAAGTCTTTCTCTCTCTCTGCTTTTAAATAATCAGCGACTCTCTTATCAAGTAACTGTTGAATGTATTTGTAAAGTATATGTGTGTGATAGATCAAGAAAGTTTTCTTATCTTTGTATACACTCTCATATTGATTATGTAAATTGTTAATATCATTAACGATAAGATCCTTAACTTCATCAGATATACTAAGTGTTATATCTATAAGTAGACTTGTATCTCCAACATGTATAGGTCTAGCGATAATTGCGCTTCCTACTTTAAATTCCTTTAATAAATTTACATCAGCTGTAGTTACTTCATCACCTGTTAAACAATCTTTCAATTTAACCTTTCCAGATGACATGTCCATTATCTCGTAAACGCTTAAATACGATTCAAATAAGCTTTTTAATATGTCTATATCTACTTGTGTCAATGTGTTTTTATTTTCTTCAAAGAAATCTACTGTAATCACTTTATTTACATTATTCATTTCCATTATGTGATCTTGAATAAAGTAAGTATTGAAAAATACCTCGAATTTCGAGTTAATTTCTTCATCATCCATAATAAAGAAAGCTTCTTTTGCCTTCTCTAATTCATCTTTAAACTTATCCTGCTTTGAATAATTGTAAAGTCTTGTATATAAATCAGTATATTCTTTTTGTGAAAGCCCAACTTTTCTCGCAGCTCTCTCTGAAATTAGGTCTTTATTCATACAACATTTTTTATATTTTTTGCCGCTGCCACATGGACATAGCTCATTTCTTCCCAACAATGTGACTTTCACTCCCCCATCAATAAATTAAAAGTACAATTCGTAATTATACCACATATTTTCATGGATATGTTAAATTTCAACGTTTTTCTAAGTTTTTTTAGCAAAGTGTCAGTTATTTGTCTTTTGACACCACTTATCCACAATTACCACTTACGATTTTACCATATTTAGATATTTTTTAAAACCTGTATTTATTAAATAAAAATGCCAATAACTTGCTAGGTTTTTTCTCAAATTTAGCTTCACGCACCTAATTAACTTCTTTCTTTGTATTAATTTGTCCTCTTGTATAGCTCCTATAGCTAGTAATTTTTTTAATGTAATATATGATTTTGTAATATTTATATATTATATTATCTTGGTTTTTTAAGAAATTAAAAAGGGTAGCAATTAAGCTACCCTTTTACGCATTATAGAAAATGACTCTTCAACTAAAACTAGAACTCTCTCTTTTTCAACATGTAAAACACTCTAGAATCCTTATCCTTACCATAAAAATTTCTATTTAGGATAGAACTGTTCTGTATCGACAAATACTGCAATATCATCTCCACCATAGAGCACTTTTATTGTAAAACTACCAACCTTGCTCTGTGGAACTGGGACTGTGTTTAAATATCCTTTTTCTTTTAAAGTCTCCACGCTTATATTTTCAGCAATGCTCTTATCATCACTTATTGCAATACTTGTTGCGGTTGCAATATTAGCTGCATTTGTATAGTCTGCATTTAACTTTGCGTTATCCTGAACTTTCCCGTATTTCACAAGTGCGATACTCGAAAGGATCCCTAGTATAGTTATAACAATTACCATCTCAACAAGTGTAAACCCTTTTTTCTTTCTATCTTTTAATCTAAATAACTTCTTATTTTTTATTTTTATCCCCAATACACGCTAACCTTTCTCAAATAATTTTTTACTGTTACTGTATTTATCACACTATAATTTTTTATTTTGTATAGATTCTATGCGTAACTTTATTTCACTAACTATACTGAAGATATTATTTCAAACATAGGTGTTACCATTGCTATTATTGAAGAACCTATAATCGCTCCTAAAATTATTATAATTACCGGTTCTAAAAGCTTTATCATTTGCTCTATCTTTATATTGAGTTCATTTTCATAAAATTTGTTAGCTGTTTCTAAACTTTCTTCAAGTTTTCCGCTCTCTTCACCTGCCTTTACCATAGATATAAAAAGTTCTGGGAAAAACTTAACCTTCTCAAGTGAAATTCCTATTGAATTTCCCTTTTTTATGTAGTTGTTAGCACTTGATATATCTTTATACACATGTTCGTTATCTACAACATGGGCAGAAATATCTATCGCTTCAATTATTTGAACTCCACTGCTTATAAGTATCTTCAATGAGCTCGAAAATCTCGTAGTTATTATCAATTCGTTCAACATCTTAGTAACAGGTAATTTTAGTTTTACTTTATCGATATAATTCTTAAACCATTTGTTATAGACAATAAAGTAGTACCATAAGATCAATACTGCTATAAATATTAAAGACAATATTGTTAGGTTACTTCTTAAAAAGTTCGATGTAAATATTAGTATTTTTGACAAAAGTGGTGGCTCTATCGCATTACTTGAAAAAATGATTTGAAAATTTGGAATGATGAATAACAAGATAAATACCATAGATGTAAATGATAAAGTAATTAAAATTATTGGATATATCATTATTGTAATTATCTTAGACCTAAGCTTGTACTCCTTATCGAAGTAATTTGATAAAGATTCCATCACTCGATCTAAGTAACCACTCACCTCTCCTGCAGAGACTGTATTTATAAAAAAACTTGAAAATGATTCTGTACTTTGAAATGCTTGTGTTAAAGTCTTTCCACGCTGGATTTGATCAGAAATATGTGCAAGGGCGTCCTTTGCAGTTTTACTAGAATGTTCTTTAACTATATTTAGGAGTTTTATTATCTCACAACCTGATTCCAGTAAAATAGCTATTTCCCTACACATAACTCTAAGTTCTTTGGGTTTTATATGCTTTGAGTTTGAAAAATTATTATTATTATTATTTTTATTTATCTTTAATATATATTTATTTAAATTAGGAGTATAATCATACAATTTCTTCAATAGATATACACTCCTCTAAAGTCGTAATCTTTTTTTCTATTAATCTTCTACAACAGTCATTAAATGTAATCATTCCACTGCTTATAGCTATATTTTTTATATAATTTATATCTGGAGATTCCTTTATACATGTTTTTATATCGTCATCTACATTTAAAACTTCATAAATCGCAGTTCTACCTAAATATCCGATATCGTTACATTTCTTGCACCCTACTGCGACTTTAGTTTTTATTTCTTCGTATAAGTTATCCTTTATAGATATCTCATGGCTACAATCACCGCATACTTTTCTAACTAGCTTTTGAGACAAAACTCCTATTATGGAAGCGCTTAATAAATATGGTTCAATCCCCATCTCTAGAAGTCTCGTTATAGCTGACACTGCATCATTCGTGTGAAGTGTACTTATTACTAGGTGGCCTGTTATAGCCGCTCTTATCGCTATTTTAGCCGTTTCTAGATCCCTGATCTCCCCTACCATAATTACATCTGGATCTTGTCTTAATATACCTCTAAGTCCATTTTCAAAGTTTAGACCTATTTTTGGATTTATTTGAATCTGATTTATCCCATCCATCTTGTACTCAACTGGATTTTCTATTGTCATTATATTCTTACTTGTGTCTCTTAAGTCATCTAGTAGAGAATATACTGTTGTCGTCTTCCCACTGCCAGTAGGGCCTGTCACGAGAATAAGTCCTGACTTTTTACCGATCATTCCCTCTATTAGATCAATTGATTTTTTAGAAAATCCTAGCTCCTTTTTACTTTTTAAAAATGAATCTCTATTTAAAATTCTGAGTACTATCTTTTCCCCAAATATCGTAGGCATTGTGGATACTCTAATATCTATAACCTTCCTTTTTACTTTAATATCTACTCTTCCATCTTGAGGTAGCCTTCTTTCAGTTATATCCATACCAGCGCTCAGCTTTATAATGGTACTCAGTGCTGAGTAATCGCCAATTTCTACGCCTGATCTTTTTATAATCTCTCCATCTACCCTCATTCTAACAACAGTCTTTTCTTCAAAAGGTTCAATATGTATATCACTCGCATTTAATTCAACAGCTATCGTTAAAAGATCATAAAATAATCTCTTTATAACATTGTTGTCATCAGCATTTATATTTATGTACGAATTTAAATCATTTGTATCCGATACATTATTTAAGTAATTTCCTTCATCGTTTAATAAAAGTTGTGGTGCCACGCTCTTTTCTATTTTACTCACCCTCTATATATTTTAAATTATTAGGTAAATTTGTCTTTTTCATATGAATTTTCTTATCAAATTTTATATTTATTTTTATAGGATTTTTTAACTGAATTCTATTTAGATAATCACTTCCCTGTTCCATATAACTTGATAATTTTTTATGATCTCCTATTGCTTTTATTACATAAGGTTGTGCAACAGGAGTTCCGTTTATATTTATATGACTACCAGCAAGTGCTATTTCTGAATACTGATTAATCCTCTGGTCATTTATAGAAACAAAATCTGCACCCTCAGACTTCAGCTCATTTACAATATTTAAAAGAATCCTGTTGTAGTCGACTAAATTAGAAAGATTTCCTTCCTTTTCATCTATTGCATCAACAGTCATTATTATCCCTGATCCTTCTAATTCTGTATAAGAAAGATTTTCTTCTAGAGAATTTATGTCTTTGGCTTCATCTGAACTTTTGAAATTTTTGCTTAACTCTTCTACTTGATCATCTAGCTTTCCTTTTTCTTCTTGAAGAGCTTTTACAGACTTTTTCTTTTCTTTGATTTGTGATTTTACTACTTTATCTTTGTTTCCATAAACAGCGTTATCGCTAGCAGTGTCCTTTATCATACTTCCGATAAATATACCTAATATTGCACTCGTTAATATTATAAACATATATACTTTTTTCATACTGATTAGCTCCCTACAAATTAATTCAAAATCTTTGAGTTTTCTCTACTATAATATCATATAAAATAAGTAGTAGGTGGGTTAATATTTAAATAGAAAGAGCAAGTTCATGGTTGTGAACTTGCTCTTTGGTATCTATTTTTTATAGCGATTTATTTTTTTAATTATTTCTTCTCTCAACTCACTAACTTTATCGAAATCCATGTTAGGTACATAGTAGCCCTCCATGATATCGTGATTTGCTTTTGCTCTCTTTAAACTTGATATTGCAAGATTCAATAGATCATCTAATGCTTTTTCATCAGTTTTTAAATCTTCTTCGTATTTTAATAATTTCTTTTTATCTAGGTATTCGTTAAAGTCTATTGTCCTTCTTTCGCTAAATAGATTGCTTACTGTGAATCCTATGTTTAGATTTTCTATATACACGCTTTCTACTTTTTCAGGTATCAATGGATAGTGGTATAATTCTACTTTCATCCCCTTAAGTTCAGCTCTATCTGCTATTCTTTTTATAAATGTAGATTTTCCTGTTCCTATTTCTCCTGATAGGTAATATATTTCTGCGTCTTCAGGAAAAATATTGCCTGTTTGATCTACACATCCGACTGGAGTTATAGCTGATCCAAATAAATGTACTTTTTTTCTATATACTCCTGTGTTCTTTATATCTTTAAATAGTTCGTCTATAAATTTCTCAGTCATCTTATTTAATTTTGCTCTATTCAAACAAGAAGAGTTCTTATCTTGTATTCCTATATATATAGGTTCTGCTGCTGCTAGGTACTTATACGCTCTTTTGAAGCAATCACTTATGTCGATATCCGTTTCTATTATTTTATTTTTATTCTTTTCAAGTTCTGCTGTGTTTAGAAAATCACCTAAGTTTACTATTTCATCTTCTGCCCCTGGAAGTTTAGGGTCTACTATATGTGGAGACGTCCCATCCAATAAAAGTACTCCTAATTCTTTGATTACTAGTGCATCAAGTGAGTTTGGGTCTGATGGGCAGTGAAACAATTCTATATCGTATCCCTTGGAATTGTATTCTTTTGCTAATTTT
Source organism: Metaclostridioides mangenotii (assembly GCF_017873185.1). GTDB lineage: Bacteria > Bacillota > Clostridia > Peptostreptococcales > Peptostreptococcaceae > Metaclostridioides > Metaclostridioides mangenotii. Next base: position 86,683 of record NZ_JAGGJX010000002.1, on the reverse strand, counting down.
TTCATTAAGGAAGATTTTCCTACTCCTGGTCCTCCTTTTAAACAGAATATTCTATTTACGTTTTCAGGAACTATATAGTTAAAAAATGAATACGATCCTTTTGAAGTGTTACCACCAGGAAATGCTCTTTTAATTTTGCCTTTCATTGACAATCCCCTCCTAAAAAATATTTTTCACTCTTCTAAGCATATTACTAAAATTCTTAATTTATTACTCCAGTTAACATATTCATCACACTTATTAATAGTATTATCATTTTATTGTATATAACTTATATTTAGTAAAAATAATCTTTATAATAAAATAAAAAGGATCAACTATTGTGATAAATCTACATTTTAGTATTATGTAGTAATCAAAATAGCTAATCCTTTTTTATTTTAATCTAGTGTTATTTCGTAGCCATGCTCATTATACTGAGCTATTATTTCGTTCCACAGCTCTTCAACTCCAGTTTTCTTCAATGATGAAACTGGTATTACTTTTTCTTCTGCTGCCATCTGCAGTTTTCTTCTAATTATACTTATATGCTTTTGGTATTGCCCTCTTGAAATCTTATCTGATTTTGTGGCTACTACAGCACAGTTGTATCCGTAGTGCTTTAACCATTCGTACATAAGTTTATCGTCTTCAGTTGGCTCATGTCTTATATCTACAAGTAAAAATATAGAGCAAAGTACATCTCTATCTTCTAGATATCTTTCCATGATACCTCCCCATTTTTGCTTTTCACTTTTAGCTACTCTTGCATATCCATATCCAGGTAAGTCTACAAAATAAAACTCTTCATTTATCAAATAAAAGTTAATCGTTCTAGTTTTACCTGGAGTTTGACTTGTTCTAGCAAAGTTTCTTCTATTTAAAAGTGTATTTACAATAGAAGACTTTCCTACATTAGATCTACCAACAAGGGCTATCTCTGGGATACCCTCTGGTGGATACTGTGATTTATTTACTGCACTCATTGTTATTTCTGTGCTTCTAATTTTCATCTTTTACACCACTTTTCATTAAAGCTTGTTCTAACACTTCTTCCATATGATCTACTAAAACGAATTCCATTTTTTCTTTTACATTTTCAGGAATTTCTTCTAAGTCAGACTCGCAATCTTTTGGTAGTAGTACTTTTGTAATCCCAGCTCTATGTGCTGCTAGAAGTTTTTCTTTAACTCCACCTACTGCAAGAACTCTACCACGAAGAGTTATTTCTCCAGTCATAGCTATATTTCCTGGTACTGCTCTCTTTGTAAGAGCTGAAGTAACTGCTAGAGCCATTGTTATACCTGCTGACGGTCCATCTTTTGGTACTGCTCCTTCTGGTATATGGATGTGTATGTCGTTTTCCTTATAGAAATCTGGATTTATATCGTACTTATCAGCTATTGATCTTATATACGATATTGCTGTTCTCGCAGATTCTTTCATAACATCTCCAAGTTTACCAGTCAACACAATTTGACCTTTTCCTTTTACTACGTTTACTTCTACTTCTAGTGTAACTCCACCTACTTCTGTCCATGCAAGACCGTTTACTAAACCTACATGAGCTTCTTTGTCCGCTAACTGATATCTGAATATATCTTTTCCTAAATATTCTTCTACGTTTTCTTTTGTTATTTCAACGCCTTCTAGCTTTGGATCTTCTACAAACTTCTTAGCAACTTTTCTACATATTTTACCTATAGTTCTCTCTAATGTTCTAACCCCAGCTTCTCTCGTATAGTGATTTATTACCTCTCTTATAGCCCCTTCATCCATCTTGATAAAGTCTTCTTTAAGAGCATGCTCCTTAATTTGTTTCGGAATTAAATATTTTCTAGCTATATTAACTTTTTCTTCTTCAATATATCCAGAAACTTCTATTATTTCCATTCTATCAAGCAGTGGTCTAGGTATATTGCTAAGACTATTTGCTGTAGTTATAAAAAGTATTTTAGATAAATCAAAAGGTATTTCTAGATAATGATCTACGAAATCTTTGTTTTGTTCTGGGTCTAGCACCTCTAGCATCGCAGATGCCGGGTCTCCTTTGTAGTCTGCAGCCATTTTATCTATCTCGTCTAATAAGAACACTGGATTTTTAGTTTGAGCCTCTTTAACGCCGTTTATAATTCTTCCTGGTATAGAACCTACATAAGTTCTTCTGTGACCTCTTATTTCTGCTTCATCTCTAACTCCACCAAGTGAAAGTCTTACAAAACTCTTGTTAAGTGATCTAGATATTGATTTTACTATAGATGTCTTACCAACTCCTGGAGGTCCAACTAGACAAATTATAGGGCCTTTGTGAGTTTTAGATAGTTTTCTAACAGCTAAGTACTCAAGTATTCTTTCTTTAACTTTTTCAAGTCCATAGTGATCTTCATCTAGTATCTCTTTAGCTTTAATGATATCTAACTTGTCCTTTGTCTCTTTGTTCCAAGGAAGCGAGAATATTGTATCTAAATAGTTTCTACTCACTGATATATCCGGTGACATAGGTGAAATCTTAGAGAATTTATCTATCTCTTTACTTATCTTTTCTCTAGTCGCCTTAGGAACTTTAAGCTTGCTTAGTTTCTCCCTGTACTCTTCAGCCTCTGAGTTTATATCTTCTTCTTCACCTAGTTCTTTTTGAATAGCTCTAAGTTGTTCTCTTAGATAGTACTCTTTTTGAACTTTGTTCATTTGTTTTTTAACTCTTAAAGTTATTTTTTTCTCAATTTTTAATATATCAATTTCTTCTAACAATATTGAATATATTAATTCTAGTCTTTTTTTAATATCGAATTCTTCTAAGATTTGTTGCTTTTGGTTTGGCTTCAAATAAATATTAGATGCTATTGTATCGATATATCTATCTACATCATCTATATCAGCAAGTGATATAAGTATCTCTGGTGATACTCTGTTTCCGATATTAATGTACTCTTCAAAAGAATCAAATACATTTCTTACAAAAGCTTCTATCTCTGCTTCTGTCTCAGCGTCTTCATCTTTTTTGTCGTAAATTATTTCTTCAATTACTGCCTTGTAGTATCCTTCATCTTGATTTAATTCTTTTACTTTCCCTCTAGACACACCCTCAACCAATACTCTCACTGTATCTCCAGGAAGTCTTATCATCTGTTTTACTTTACAAATAGTACCTACATGATAGAAATCCTCATCAGTTGGTTCATCTATATCCGACTCTTTTTGAGATGTCAAAAAGATTAGATCTTCATCCCCTAACATAGCTTCATCAAGGGCTTTAAGAGAGAGTTCTCTGCCTATATCGAAATTTAAAATCATATATGGGAATATTGATAATCCTCTAAGAGGAATCAATGGCAATTCGTGTTCTACCTTAGTATAATTTTCTTCCATATCATATCTCCTTTACTTATACTTTTAGTGTCGCTTGTTATATTATATATTTACGATAACTAATTTTCAACATAATAGCTGTCATTTAATAATATTTTAATATCTACTTCTTATGATATAATATAGTGGTACTACAAACTTTACATTATGGAGGCTTGCATTATGTTTAAACTATTTTTAACTTTCTTAAAGATAGGAGCTTTTACTTTTGGCGGTGGTTATGCCATGGTTCCTCTTATCCAAGATGAGCTTGTTACAAAACAAGACCTTCTCACAGAAGAAGAATTTCTAGACTATCTATCTATAGCTCAAAGCTATCCGGGTGTATTAGCTATTAATATATCAGTTTTACTTGGTTATAGATTATATAAAATACCTGGAGTACTAGTATGTGCTCTCGGCTCAGCTCTTCCATCATTTTTTATTGTACTGACAGTTTCGTATTTGTACTTTAAAAATTCATCTTCTAAAATTTTAGATGGCTTCTTTATGGGAGTTGCACCAGTGGTTATAGCTCTTATACTCCACTCATTTGCTAGTCTTTTTGAAAAACTACCAAAGACTAAAGTAAATATAATTATTTTGGTGATTACATTTGTTTGTGTCGCCGCATTTAATATTAGCCCTGTTTATTTAATCATCGGAGGGGGAGTGTATAGCTTATGTCAAAAATAATATTACTTTTTTTATTATTCTTCAAAATAGGTGCCTTTAGTTTTGGTGGAGGTTATGCTATGCTTCCATTTATACAACAGGAGTTTATAACGAAAAACCACCTTATTACTAGTCAAGAATTCCTAGATTTGCTAGCTATATCACAGTCAACTCCTGGTCCTGTAGCTATCAACAGCGCTACATTTGTAGGCTTTAAGACAGCAGGCGTATTAGGCTCATTGGCAGCTACAATAGGTGTATCTTTATTTGCAATAATCGGACTTACAATTATTTCACGACTATTTGACAAATTTAAAGATAATAAAAAAATTGAAAATTTACTTATTGTGCTTAGACCTATCACAATAGGTTTTATCCTTGCAGCAGCATTTTCTTCTGGTAAGGATGTTCCATGGAATTTATACGCTATTGTAGCTTTTATAACTTCGTACTATATACTACATAAGAAGAAAATCGGATCAATAGCAATAATTTTCATATACGGCGCAATAGGAATAGCTCTCACATTTATAATGTAATAAATTACTATAAAGATTTATTACATTATAAATAGCACATATGTGATATTTATAATCTAAAAAATAAATAACTTTTTGATTAAATTATAAAAAAGGAGCTTAATAAAGCTCCTTTTTTATATGCTATGCACTCTCTTCTTGATCTTTAAGTACAATTTCAGGCTCGACATCAGAATCTTTAACAGACTCTTCTGTAACTATAACCTTCTTAATATTTTCTCTTGATGGTACCTCAAACATAGTTTCCATCATGATCTCTTCGACAATACTTCTAAGACCCCTTGCACCTGTATTTCTCTCTATAGCCTTTTTAGCAATAGCTTTTAGCGCGGCGTCTTCGAACTCTAGCTCAGCGTCGTCAAGTTCAAATAATTTTTTGTACTGTTTAACAAGAGCATTTTTTGGCTCTTGAAGTATACGAACCAACGCACTTTCATCCAGTAATTGTAAAGTTGCTATTACTGGTATTCTTCCTATAAATTCAGGAATTATACCGAATTTAAGCAGGTCTTCTGGAAGAACTTTTGCGTACATCTTACCGATATCCATATCTTTCTTGCTTTCTATCTTAGCTCCAAAACCTAGAGTCTTATCTCCTCCACGTTTTTGGATGATTTTTTCTATGCCATCGAAAGCCCCACCTAATATAAACAGTATATTAGTAGTATCTATCTTTAAAAATTCTTGGTGTGGGTGTTTTCTTCCACCTTGTGGCGGAACATTTGCAACTGTACCTTCTAGTATTTTAAGAAGTGACTGTTGAACACCTTCACCACTAACGTCTCTAGTGATGGATGGGTTTTCAGATTTTCTAGCTATTTTATCTATCTCATCTATATAGATGATTCCCTTTTCTGCTTTTTCAATATCAAAATCCGCTGCTTGAATAAGTTTTAAAAGTATGTTTTCAACATCTTCTCCAACGTATCCAGCTTCTGTTAAAGAAGTTGCATCTGCCATTGCAAAAGGTACATTTAAGGTTTTGGCTAATGTTTGTGCCAGTAGTGTTTTTCCAGAACCAGTTGGACCTAGTAATAGAACATTACTCTTTTGAATCTCAACATCTTTAGAGATAGCTTTTTTCCCGCCTATTCTCTTATAATGATTGTAGACTGCTACTGATAGAGATTTCTTAGCTTTTTCTTGACCAATAACATAGTCGTTTAGTATCTCCATCATCTCTTTTGGCTTTGGTAGAGATATAGAACTATCTTCTATAACATCTTCCATTTCCTCTTGGATAATTTCGTCACAAAGCTCAACACATTCATCACAAATGTAAACATTTGGGCCTGCAATTAATCTTCTCACTTGATCTTGATTTTTACCGCAGAACGAACATTTTAATTGTCGTTTATCTTCGTATTTAGACATATTAACCCTCCCTACGGTCTGTTTTTGTTTGTAATTACTTCGTCAATTAAACCATATTCTTTTGCTTCTTCAGCACTCATAAAATTATCACGCTCAGTATCCATCTTAACTTTTTCAAGTGGTTGACCTGATCTCTCTGATAAAATTGTATTTATTGTTTCTTTAATATTTAATAACCTTTTAGTGTGTATTTCTATATCTGTTGCTTGACCTCTTGTTCCACCAAGTGGTTGATGTATCATAACTTCACTGTTTGGTAAAGCGAATCTCTTTCCTTTTGCTCCTGCTGTAAGTAAAAAAGCTCCCATTGATGCAGCCATTCCTATACAGATTGTGCTTACATCTGGTTTGATATACTGCATAGTATCGTATATAGCCATCCCAGCTGTAACACTTCCTCCTGGAGAATTTATATATAGGTATATATCCTTATCCGGATCGTCCGCCTCTAAGAATAAAAGCTGTGCTACTACAAGTCCAGCTGTAATATCATTTACTTCTTCACCTAAAAATATTATTCTATCTTTTAGTAACCTTGAGTAAATATCGTAAGATCTTTCTCCTCTTCCAGTTTGCTCAACAACTACAGGTACTGATGCCATTTGCATTCCCCCCTTTTTTATTATTTATCAAACTTAGATAGATATACTATGGTCTATTTGCAACAACTTCATCTATTAAACCGTATTCTTTTGCTTCAATCGCACTCATAAAGTTATCGCGTTCTGTATCCATTTTAATTTTTTCTAATGATTGACCAGTTCTCTCAGATAAAATTTTATTAAGAGTTTCTTTAGTTTTAAGTATTCTTTTAGCATGAATTTCTATATCTGTCGCTTGACCTTGAGTTCCACCAAGTGGTTGGTGTATCATGATCTCACTGTTTGGTAAAGCTAATCTCTTTCCTTTTGCTCCTGCTGCAAGCAAGAAAGCTCCCATTGATGCAGCCATTCCTATACATATAGTACTTACATCTGGTTTGATATATTGCATAGTGTCATATATAGCCATTCCAGCTGTAATACTTCCACCTGGAGAATTAATGTATAAATGTATATCTTTATCAGGGTCATCTGCTTCTAGAAATAACATCTGAGCTACTACTAATCCTGAAGTAACATCGTCGACTTGATCGCCAAGAAATATAATTCTATCTTTTAATAATCTTGAGTAGATATCATAAGATCTCTCTCCTCTTCCTGTTTGTTCAACAACTACAGGTACTAATGCCATATGCCATACCCCCTTTTATCTATACAATTTGCAGTGGGCTAGCCACCCACTGCAAGTTATTTATTGTATTTAATTATGCTAATTTTGCATTTTCAACTAATAAATCTATTGTTTTTCTCATCTTGATTTGATTTTTTATATCTTCTAAATCTTCTGCTCTTAATGCTTTCTTTAATTCATCTAACTTCATATTGTACATAGTAGCCATTGATTCTAATTCAGTGTTAAGTTCTTCTTCAGTAGCTCCTATTTCTTCTTTATCACAGATAGCTTCTAATACTAATGATGATTTAACAACCTTTTGAGCTTCGTCTTTTCTTTCTTCTTTCATCTCATCAATAGTTCTACCTGTCATTGATAAAAGCTGATCTAAACCAAATCCTTGAGCTTGTAGTTGATAGTGTAACTCGTTCAACATATTGTCTATTTGAGTTTTTACCATAACTTCAGGAACATCTACTTCTGTACCTTCAGCAACTTTTTCTACAACTTTGCTTCTTAATTCGTTTTCAGCTCCAACTTTTGCTTCTTCTTCTAATTTTATTCTAGTGTCTTTTTTAAGTTCGTCTAAAGTATCAAATTCACTAACATCTTTAGCAAACTCGTCATCTAGAGTAGATAATTCTTTAACTTTTACATCTTTTATAGAAACTTTGAATACTACTGGCTTACCAGCTAAATCTTCAGCATGGTACTCTTCTGGGAATGTAACATTTACATCTACATCATCTCCAGCTTTTTTACCAACTAATTGCTCTTCAAATCCTGGTATAAATGAGTTTGATCCTATAACAAGGTTGTGGTTTTCACCTTTTCCACCTTCAAAAGCAACCTCATTGTCAAATCCTTCAAAATCTATTACAGCTGTATCTCCATCTTCAATAGCTTTTTCTGGAACACTTACCATTCTAGCATTGTTTTCTAACATTTGATTTAACTTAGCATCTATATCTTCATCTTTTACAGTATCATCAACTTTTTCTACTTCTATACCTTTATATATACCCAATTCAAACTCAGGTTTAACTTCAACGTTAAGAACCATTACTATTCCGTTATCTTCGCTTATTTCTTCAACATCTAGGTCTGGATTATCTATTGGATCTAAATCTAATTCTTTTACTGCTTCTGGATAAACTTCTGGGAATAGTATTTCTATAGCGTCGTTATAGAAAAGCCCCTTTCCAAATTGAGTTTCTAAAACTACTCTTGGAGCTTTACCCTTTCTAAATCCTGGTATATTGTAATTTTTTCTAGTTTTTTTGTAAGCTTTTTCAACTGACAAATCAAAACTTTTTCTATCTACTGTTATTTTAAAATTAACCTTATTTCCTTCTTTTTTAATTAGTTCTGCTTTCATTATTTTACTCCTCCTAATAATCTTTATGCAATTCCCCATATTGGTATTATAATTCATTCGTTCAATAATGCAACCTCTTAATTATATCACATAAGTTTTTTTATTTACAAGTAAACCATCATATGAATTTAACAATTATATTCAGCTTACAGTCTCACTTCTTTTACATCTACTTTTTCGCCATTTATTCCCATTATCACAATACTTGGATAACTAACTTGTCTAGGAATAGAAGCACTTCCAGGGTTCAAAAAAAGTATACCATCTTCTTGATCTCGATACGGTGTATGTGTGTGCCCAAATACAACAATATCTATATCAAGTTCTTTAGCTTTTTTCTTAAGAGATTCTACACCGCTTTTCACATTATATTTATGACCATGACATAAAAACACCTTTTTATCTTCTATATTAAATATCAATTCTTCTTCTACATTTTCATAGTCACAATTTCCCTTTACTGCAATAATGTCTATGCCTGTAGCTTGGTTGATATATTTCGAATCTACAAAGTTGTCTCCTGCGTGAAGAATCAAACTGCAATCTTTTAGATACTCTATAGCTTTATCAATGGTATTCTTAATTCTATGAGTATCGCTTACTATTCCGACTTTCATTATTTATTAACTCTCTTTTCAAATTCAACTCTCATAAATCTTAAAGCTTGAGCTCTATGACTTATAGTATTTTTCATATCGCTAGACATTTCTGCAAATGTTTTGTTGTACTCATCTACTATAAACAAGCTGTCATATCCAAATCCATTTTCTCCAACTTCTTCAAATCCAATTCTTCCATCGCATGTACCCCTAACAGTAAATGTCTTTCCATCTGGGAATACAACAGCGATCGCAGATACAAACTTTGCGCCTCTTTTTCCTTCAGGCACATCTTTCAAGTCTTCTAGAAGTTTTTTTCTGTTGTCTTCATCTGTGGCATTTTCTCCAGCAAATCTAGCTGAGAAAATACCTGGTTTTCCACCTAAAGCGTCGACTTCAAGTCCAGAATCATCTGCTATAACTATCATTTTAGTTTCCTTCGCAATTCTTCTAGCCTTGATTAATGAATTATGTTCAAAAGTTTTCCCGTCTTCTACGATCTCTATCTTATCTAAATCTAAATCTTTTAGTGTGTATATATTATAATCTAAACCTTTTAGAATAGAGTTCATCTCTTTTAATTTATTTTTATTACTTGTCGCTACTACTATCTCTTTGCCGTACTCCATTCCGATTATTTCCTCAGTTATTTCGCCAAGAACTTCTTTTTGTATCTTTATAAGCTCTTTATTCCCAATCTCAGCGATTTCTAATAGCATATACAAATCTTTTTTAGAAAAAGGCTTATCCTCTCCTGCTCCTTGAACTTCGACAAACTCACCTCTATTTGTCATAACGATGTTCATATCGACTGAAGCTTTATAATCTTCTTCATAACATAAATCTAAAATGTACTTCTGGTCTACAACACCGACACTAACAGCTGATACAAAACTAGTTATAGGCATTTCCTTAATAATCTTTTCTTTGTACATTTTATATATAGCATCTGCCACTGCTACAAAAGCCCCAGTAATTGAAGCTGTTCTAGTTCCGCCATCTGCCTGGATCACATCACAGTCAACCCAAATAGTTCTCTCGCCTATTTTATCTAAATCTACAACAGATCTTATCGATCTACCTATAAATCTCTGAATTTCTTGAGTTCTACCATCTAGTTTTCCTCTAACTGCATCTCTTATTTTTCTTTGCTTAGTAGACATTGGAAGCATTGAGTACTCAGCATTTATCCATCCTTTTCCAGTATTTCTTAAAAAAGGTGGTACTTTATCTTCAACATATGCAGTACAAATTACTTTAGTTTCTCCCATTTCTATAAGTACTGATCCTTCTGCATACTTAGTGTAATTTCTCGTTATCTTTACAGGTCTTATATCATCAAAACTTCTTCCATCAATTCTCGCCATACTTATTCCTCTCCTAAGCTATATTGTTCTTTCATTTGTTTAGCTATACTGTTCTTGCTTTTATTCAGCTATTTTGTTCTTGTTTTTCTTTAGCTATATTTTCTTGCCTTTCTTTGATCATTATTCTCTAATTAAAAGCCTAACACTATTTGTCAAAGTTTTCTACATTATGTGAGCAATTTTTAGCTTATTTTGATAATTTTTTTTCAACTTCTTCTTTTGTGTCCAATTCAAGCAATTCATTGAAGTAATCTTCATCCACTACTTTTACATTTAATTCTTCTGCTTTTGTAAGTTTACTTCCTGCTTCTTCTCCAGCTAATACAAATGTAGTCGATTTACTTACACTCGAAGTAACCTTTCCGCCTCTTTTTTCAATTAATTCTTTTGCATCATTTCTCTTAAGGGTTGGAAGTGTACCAGTAAGTACTATCTTCATCTTATCGAATATTTTAGCTATATCGTCGGAATCATCCTTTAGCGATTCAGTATTTACTCCAGCTTCTATAAGTTTATCAATAACTTCTATATTTTTATCTTCATTAAAGAATTCTACAACACTATGTGACATAATGTCTCCAAATTCTTCTAAGTCGTTCAAATCTTCAACCTTTGCATCTATTATTTCATCTAAGTTCTTATAGTTATCAGATAGTATCTTCGCTGCCTTTGCACCTATAAATCTTATTCCCAAACCATTTATAAGTCTCCACAGATCATTTTTCTTTGATGCCTCTAAAGAATTTAAAAGATTATCAGCCGATTTTTCGCCCATTCTCTCTAAGTTTACTATATCTTCTTTCTTTAAATAATACAGGTCAGCTATGTCTTTTATAAGGTTCTCATTAAGTAAAAGAGTTACTATAGATTCACCAAGTCCATCTATATTCATTGCATCTCTAGATACGTAGTGTATGATTCCCCTTCTTATTTGAGCTGGGCAAGACATGTTTATACATTTAACTGCGGCTTCACCTTCAAGTCTTACTGTCGGTTCAGAACACGCTGGGCATTTATCTGGCATTACAAAATCCACTTCGTCTCCAGTACGATCTTCTTTAATTACTTCAAGAACCTTTGGAATTACATCGCCAGATTTTTGAACGAGTACAGTGTCATTTATCTTTATATCTTTTTCTTTTATATAGTCTTCGTTGTGAAGAGTTGCTCTACTAACTGTAGTTCCAGCAAGTCTAACCGGCTGTAAAATAGCACTCGGCGTAATAGTACCTGTTCTTCCAACTTCTACAACTATATCTTGTATTTTAGTTGTCTTCTTTTCGGCAGGGAATTTATATGAAGTTGCCCATCTAGGACTCTTTGCCGTGTTACCCATAGCTTCTCTTTCTTCGATATCATTAACTTTTATAACCATTCCATCTATCTCAAAGCCAAGTTTGTCCCTATTTTCTGACCAGTAATTAATGTGATCTATTACTTCATCTATATTTTTACATACCTTATAATTCTCTATTATTTTAAACCCTTGATCCTTTAAAAACTCTAGTGATTCACTGTGAGTTTTTATAGTGAAATCGTTTATATTTTCGAGATTAAAAGCAAATATATCTAAAGGTCTTTTTGCCGTAAGTTTTGAGTCTAATTGTCTAAGAGAGCCGGCAGCTAGATTTCTTGGATTTGCAAACAATTGTAATCCTTGATCTTCTTGCTGTTCATTTACTTTTTCAAAATCATCTTTTGATATAAATACCTCTCCCCTTATTATAAGCTCATTTTTTTCCTTTATTTTAAGTGGAATAGTTTTGACAGTCATAAGGTTTTTAGTTATATCTTCTCCAACTACACCATCACCTCTAGTTGAACCATTTTTAAATTCACCATTTTGGTATGTAAGTCCAACTGATAAACCATCTATTTTAAACTCAACAACATACTCTAAATCCTTTTCTGCTAAATCTCTAACCCTTTTATCAAAGCTTCTTATCTCTTCTTCTGAAAATACATTTGCAAGGCTTAACATAGGAGTCTTGTGAACTATTTGATTGAATTTGTCTAGAGGAGCACCTCCAACTCTATTAGAAGGAGAATCTATCTTTTTAAGTTCTGGGTTTTCTTCTTCTATCGATATTAACTCTCTCATTAACATATCATAGTCGTAGTCTGAGATTTCTGGTTGATCTTGATTGTAGTATTTTTCATTGTGATAATTAATCTCTTTAATTAAATCGTTCATTTTATTTTCTATATTCATAATTTAATTATCTCCTATTGCAATATATTTTCTATTTATTCTCTATTTTATTTTAAACTTTTATACCTTAATATCCTTTTTTTAGGTTCACAACATTTTTTAGTTGTGCTCCTTTTATAAATTTTTCTAGGTTATTGTGCACCAAATTGAATACTCTATCCGGATTTTTATCTGACCACCAAGAGTTGTGAGGTGTTGCTATTAAATTTTCAAACTCCCATAGTTTACTATCTTTATTTAAAGGCTCTTCTTCAAACACATCTAAGGCAACTCCTCTAAATTTTTCTATGCAGTTTATTAAATCATCTTGATTTATCAGATTTCCTCTACCTATGTTTATAAAAGCAGATCCTTCTTTCATAAGTTCAAACTTATCTTTATTGACAAGCCCTATTGTCTCTTTTGTTGACGGCATTGATGCTACGACAACATCGCATTCTTTAAAAACCTCGTCCATATCTGAAGTTGCAAAGCATTTATCAAAGTAATCTCTATTGCTTCCCTTCGTGTTTACACCCCATATTTCAACATCGAAAGGTTTTAATCTCTTTGCAGCTTCGGTTGCAATTGTTCCAGTTCCTAAAAATCCAACTCTAAGGCCGCTAATTTCTCTTGTTGTAAAATCTGTCTTCCACTCTTTATTTTGTTGATTTTTATAAAAGCTAATTGTGTTTTTGTATATGTCTAATATAGACTTAACTATCCACTCACCAATAGGTATGCTGTATCCACCTCTATTATTAGCGACCATTATATCTCTATTAATTATTTCTTCTTTAGGAATTTGATCTATTCCTACGCTTGTTGTCTGTATATATTTTAAGTTTTTCATTTGTTTTATATCTAGTCTCGAAAAACTGTCATAAGTTACCAAAGCATCAACTTCGTTTATTTCATCATTGTTTTCTATAATTCTCTCAGATTTATATATTACTTCATATCCTAAGTTTCTTATTGTATCTAATTTTTCTTCATCGTATTTAACTGTGAATAATACTTTCATTTGTATTCCCCCTCGTAAAATATCTAATTAAATAATCTACCAAAATTAATCATTGAATAGTAATAAATAATTTACTTGCTGAAATTTTTTAAGAAATTTATTTATAAAATTATGTAACTTCATATATTAATATTAAGTTTTAATCTATAGATTTAGTCCTCTTGATGTTCAAATTGTTTTCCAGTAGAAAGTGCAGTATTCTCCTCAATAAGGTTTGCAATTAAGTTATTCAGCGTCCAGTTTATTGATGTTTCAGTTACCATCGCTGTAAGAGGTTTCCTCATTCTCATCTTTTTAATACTATCTAAAAAACCGCTTACCCTTTGAGCAGGCATATTATTGAATATAATAGCTTTATTTAATAAGACTTTTTCGCTATTTTCTTCTATATCTCCAGACAATATATCTTTTATTATATTTTCTCCATGTTTTCCATTTACAACTATATTATCCTTTATTCCAGCAAATCTACTTACATTTTTAACTAAAGATAATTCCTTTTTGTCAAAATTAACAAGAATTACACATGACCTATTATCATTACTAAATTTATTTTTATTTGATATTTTTTCAAAACTCATATAATTCTCCCCTTTATTCAAAATTAAAAAACGTTTATATATTTTAATTTACCCTATAAATTTAAATTAATCAATTTTTATGATAAAAGATTTCATTTATTTCTCAATAAAACAAAACCAACTTTCCATTTGTAAACTATTTATATGAAAAGTTAGTTTTTAATTATTATTTATATGGAATTTTTGTAGAACATGGTACCCCTACCGTGCACTTACCGCATATATCGCAAAGTCCAAGATACGAGTACTTTTTATCGTTTTCTAAACATATATCGTAACAGTTATTTCTTACAAATTCATCAACTTTTAAGGCATCGTTAACACATCTTCTTACACATGCTTTGCACTTTCCATTCTTTTTATATAGGCAATATTCCTCATTTAGTCTATTAGAAGGCTCTAACTTTAGACTTGTAACTATACTACCAATTCTTCCACAGCAACCTTTTTCTGTAATCATCATGTTATTTAAACCAAAAGATCCAAGTCCCGCAATATAAGCAACATGTCTTTGAGACCAATCACTTATAAGTTTATCTGTGTCAAAGTTATAAGTACCTGGTATTGCGTAAGATTTATAACCACTATCTTCAAGTTCATCTTCTAAATATTGATTTAGTTCTTGCATTAATTTATTTGATTCCACATATGCTCTTGCCCATTCTTCAGAGCATTCCCTACCTTCTATATTGCTTTTATTAATTTCGTCAGTAAACGGTATAAAATATACGATAACAGTCTCTGCTTCATCCAAAAAATCTTTTGGCATTGCATGTGTACTACTTACCGCACTCTTCAGATTATAGAAAAGTGAATCGTTTGCATCAGCAAACCTTATAATTGCATCTTTCCAACGGGTGTGTACGTCTTCTCTGTTAGAAAATTCATTTATATAGCTTCTTATTAAGAATTCAACCTTTTCATTCATGAAAACTCCCTCCAAATTTAATTATCTTTTTGTGAATTTGTTAAAACTGAAACCACTAATAAATTGTAACAATATATAACTCATACACTTTATGATAAATCTATTTTTAATATAGAGCAATATATATAAAAAAGCTATATGTAGATATTCGATATGAAAGCTACATATAGCTAGATCATTTACTCAGCCCCCTTGAATAATATTTCAAATAAATAAATCTCCTCATGTTTTATTTTTTCTTATTCTTCAAGCTATTGTAATAATTTTCATTATACAAAACAGCTTCATTATTAGGCTTAAGCTTCTTTGATTTTTCATGATAGAAAATTGCCTTTTCTACGTCACCTAATCTATCATAACAAACACTTAACTGTATACTTGGTATGAAATCATAGCAATCATTTAATTTAAATCCTTGTTTTACATCATTTATATCCTTATTTAATGCTACTTTATACCAATATATAGACTGTTTATATTGAGCTCTATCAAATAGATGTTTAGCTACATCACAACATATTTCCGCTCTTGGTTCATCAAATTCAAAACTTCTAAAAAGTGAATATAAAGCTTTTTTATCCTCTTTTATTAAGTAATAGCATGTAGACATATCTTTACATGCGCTAATGCAATCTTCTATCCATCCCTCTCCTGAGTCTAAAAAATCTTCAAATCCTTTTATAGCTTCTTCATATCTATAGTTGTAGTATAATTCTCTCGAATAATAAAACTGTTCTCTTGGACCCAATTTTTTCCCGTCTTTTATCATCTTTTCAAAAATTCTAATGTTTCTTTTAGGATCTTTATGTCCTTCTTTTTTGTGGGTAATTGCTACCTCAGAATGAATTATATTTCCAGATGGTACTATTACTTCATGTATCTCTCCAACCCATCTATAATTATTTTTTCTTTTAAATATCCTCTCTCTAAAGTATGAGTGAGTAGGTTTGCCATCAGCATCAAATGCTACATTATATTTCATCATAACCATGTCAATTGTACTACTCAATGATTTTTTTAATTTAAGTAATCCTACTTTATCTTTTTGTAGAATAACATCATCAGCGTCAAGCCACATTATATAACTTTTGCTTGCCTTAGAAAATGAAAAATTACGAGCAGCTGCAAAATCTTCGATCCACTTAAATTCATAAACTTTATCTGTATATTTTCCAACAATATCTTTCGTTTTGTCAGTAGATCCAGTATCAACTATAATAATTTCATCAACAATATCTTTTACTGAATCTAAACATCTCCCTATAACGTCCTCTTCATCCTTAACAATCATACATAAACTTATATCAATCATGAAATACCCCTCTCAATGTAAATTTTTTATCTAGTTTAAAAATATTTCTGCATAAAAAACTACTAACATATTTCGACATTCTTTAATTTACTCCATGTCTAACTATGTTAGTTGATTGAATATCATTTTGAAATATAAAATAGTTCTTGAATAATTAATAATCCAAATCCACAAAATTCCTATATGTGCAATAAAGTATTAATTATCTCTGTATGTATTAAATATATTATTTAAAAATCTAATTTATTACTTTCCCCATATAAAATCCAATCATATTATTATAATTTAACTTTTTCTAAAATCTACACGATAAAATAATTATTCAAAAAAATAAAAAGCTTATTGGCGATTTATAATAATCGCCAATAGCTATATTTAAACTATTTTATATTAATAGTATTATTTACATTAAAGTTCTTATAATATAGTTATACCAGCACTCGCCTGTCCTACTAGACTATTAACTAATGTAATACCTGCAGCTGTAATAGAGAAAACCATTAATATTCTTGTTTGATTTGTTACTGGTATACTTAGTCCAGTTAAAGTTGCATTAGCTGTATCGCCAACTACAATTGGACCTACTAATGGAGATAATGCAACTGATGCTCCTGCTATTGGAGTAAAGATATCATTAGGTGTAGGTGAACTGTACAAGTGAGCAGTTACTGTAATTGTAGTTCCTGTAATTGCCAATCCAGCTGTTGCACTAAAATAAGCTGATATAGAACTTATAACTCCACCTCTAGGCATTGAGAAAGCCACGTTATTAAGACCAAGTAAATCTATAGTTGATCCTAAAACTGTAACACCTGGAACTGCGAACCCAAAAGCTATAAATGAAGGTAGACCTACTGCTCCTCCAAGTACTGAAGTTAACGTAATCGGAGTACCTGATGCAAATGGAATTATAGCTCCATTTCCAGTTGTTCCTGTTGCTCCTGTTCCTCCTGTCGCTCCTGTGTGTCCTGTTGCTCCTGTTGCTCCTGTTACTCCTGTTGCTCCTGTTACTCCTGTTAATCCTGTTGCTCCTGTGTGTCCTGTTGCTCCTGTGTCCCCAGTTGCCCCTGTTACTCCTGTTGCTCCTGTGTGTCCTGTTGCTCCTGTGTCCCCAGTTGCCCCTGTTACTCCTGTTACTCCTGTTAATCCTGTGTGTCCTGTTGCTCCTGTTGCTCCTGTCGCTCCTGTATCACCTGTTGCTCCTATTAATCCTGTTGCTCCTGTGTGTCCTGTTGCTCCTGTTGCTCCTGTTGCTCCTGTTAATCCTGTTGCTCCTGTGTGTCCTGTTGCTCCTGTGTCCCCAGTTGCCCCTGTTACTCCTGTTAATCCTGTGTGTCCTGTTGCTCCTGTTGCTCCTGTGTCTCCTGTTGCTCCTGTCCCTCCTGTCACTCCTGTTAATCCTGTTGCTCCTGTGTGTCCTGTTGCTCCTGTTGAACCTGTCGCTCCTGTATTTCCTGTTGAACCTGTCGCTCCTGTTAATCCTGTTGAGCCAGTTAAACCTGTTGGACCTGTCGCTCCTGTATCTCCTGTTACTCCTGTTACTCCTGTTACTCCTGTTGCTCCTGTATCTCCTGTATCTCCTGTTGCTCCTGTATCTCCTGTATCTCCTGTTGACCCTGTTGCTCCTGTTGCTCCTGTTGAGCCTGTCACTCCTGTATTTCCTGTTGAACCTGTCGCTCCTGTATTTCCTGTTGAACCTGTCGCTCCTGTATTTCCTGTTGAACCTGCCGCTCCTGTTACTCCTGTTGAACCTGTTGAACCTGTTGGTCCTGTCGCTCCTGTCGCTCCTGTGTCTCCTGTTGAGCCTATTGAGCCTGTTGGTCCTGTTGAACCTGTCGCTCCTGTTGGGCCTGTTGGGCCTGTTGCTCCTACTGTTGCTCCTGTTGGGCCTGTTACACCTGTTGCTCCTGTCGCCCCTGTCACCCCTGTTGGGCCTGTGCCTGTTGCTCCTGTTGAACCTGTCGCTCCTGTTAATCCTGTGTCTCCTGTTGAGCCTGTTGGACCTGTCGCTCCTGTTGCTCCTGTTACTCCTGATATAAAGTCATCTATAGTAACAATATCAGAACCAGGTCCAGTTGTTACTGTTATGTCAAGTGTAGAAGACTCAAATATTAAGTCATCCCCTAGGAATAAAGGTACACTACTACCAGTAGGACCATTTCCAATAACATGAAGTAATACTTGATCTGGATCAAATTCGCCAGTTGGGCCTGTTGGGCCTGTTATGCCTGTCCCTCCTGTTGCTCCTGTTGCTCCTGTTCCTCCTGTTCCTCCTGTTGCTCCTGTTGCTCCTGTTCCTCCTGTTGCTCCTGTTCGTCCTGTTGCTCCTGTTCCTCCTGTTGCTCCTGTTCCTCCTGTTCGTCCTGTCGCTCCTGTCGCTCCCGTCGCTCCTGTTGCTCCCGTCGCTCCACGGCGTGGGCAGCAATGTGGTGGTTTAGGTCTATGACAATCATCGCAGCAATCATCATGACAACCATCACAGTGGTCATTACAACAATCATTACAGCAATTGTTTTTGTTGAATTTTAAATTATCGTCTTCACTAAAATATT
Organism: Metaclostridioides mangenotii; assembly: GCF_017873185.1. GTDB lineage: Bacteria > Bacillota > Clostridia > Peptostreptococcales > Peptostreptococcaceae > Metaclostridioides > Metaclostridioides mangenotii. The sequence goes on along the minus strand of NZ_JAGGJX010000002.1, from coordinate 67,621 downwards.
TATAGTACTTTCCCATTAATCAATCACAACTCCTAATCTTTCTTATTTGAGCCTATGCTCTCTATATATTATGTTCGTATTCAAATTCTTGTGATTAATTTCTTATTCGACTTTATTGTATATTTTTACAGAATTAACTTCCTTTTTTTTATTATATTTAAAATTTATTAAAATATAGTTTAAATTTAAATATAACAAAAAGAGGTATCCAATATTAATATCGAATACCTCTGTGTTATTTCTATATATTATTTAAATGCTTTGTATTTTTCATCCAATGGCCCAAACTCTTTATCATCAGGTGTTGATGTCGGATTACCAAATGGCATTTGAGCTATAAACTTCCAGTTACTTGGTATATCCCAAGTCTTATAAACATCTTCATTTATAAGTGGATTGTAATGTTGAAGAGATGCTCCTAGTCCTTCTATCTCTAGAGACGACCAAACTATATATTGTAACATACCGCTAGTTTGTTCAGCCCATACTGGGAAGTTATCTTTATAAAGAGAGAATCTGTTTTGAAGGTCTTCTACAATTGATTGATCTTCAAAGAATAAAACTGTACCGTATCCAGCCTTAAATGAATTGATCTTACCTTCTGTAGAGTTTTTAAATTGCTCCTCTGGTGTTACTTGACTTAATTTATCTTTAGCTATTTCCCATAATTTTTCATGGTGATCCCCAAACAGCACTACAACTCTCGAACTTTGGCTGTTAAATGCTGAAGGAACAAAATTAACTGCATCCTTTATAACTTCTTCGATTCTATCTTCACTAACTTCAATGTTTCTATCTAAACCATATATTGTACGTCTTTTCTGTAAAATTTTATAAAAATTTCTTCCCATCATAACTTACCTCCATTTTAATTTATCAATCTATTTAACAACTAGTATATATTTTTATGTTAATTTCCTTGTACTATATATATACCTATATGTTTACTTTTCAAACAGATTATAACTAAAAATTACTAATTAGTATTATATATTATTTTTTTGAAAGCAGTTAAGCGTTATATAAATTATTTATATATTACATATTATATGAATTTATTTTACAAATAATTTATATACCTACTTTAACGATTGTTCAATCCCTTATTTTACAAATAATCCAATATCCTTTTATACTCATCGATTAAATCTTCATATGAATATCTAGCTCTATTTGCTGAACTTGTAGAAGGTAGATATATAGATTCTATCCCTGAATTTGGATAACAGTGTTTTTTGTACAAATCCGTAGCCTTTTTTCCAGTTGTAAATACAGCTTCTACATGGCTATTTATTATTATATTGTTTATATCATTTGCCTTGGGATTTTTTATACTGCTATCCTCAGCACCTTTTATTTCGCAGGACTTCAAAACATCCCACAGGGCAATATGGTGCCCCTTTAAAAACATGATTTTTTCTTCATTATTATTAAATTTATCTATAGAAAATATCTCAGACATTATAGGCCAGAATCTGTTTTGAGAATGTCCATAGTAAAAGCCTACTTCTCTCGACTTTGGAGATGGCATTGTCCCTAGTATTAGAATTTTCGAATTTTCATCATACACCGGTTCAATTGTATGTGTAATTTTATCTAGCATTTGTTCTCCTTTCAAACTATCCTTATCCTCTAACTTCTCAGTGATAAGTCAATGCGTGGTAACAACGTTTAACTCCCTACCTCGCAAAAGAGATGAAAACTGTCAATAAATAATCTATCAATATTAATTTCCTTAACCCTGTAAGACACTTAGAGAACGGATTACTTTATATTTGAACTTCATCTTGTATTTAAGCTTGTACTTTATATTTAAACTTATATTTAATAGCGATATACTTCTTAATGGTAAATGTAATCATCATTCTTATAAAGTTATACACCGGGATAACCGATAGCAATAAAGGAACAGCTATCATTAGCATCCTTATACTTAATACATTTTCAAGAGAAAATATCCCTCTAAAAAATACAATTAATATGATAAACGTACTTATGAGAATTACTAACATTGTACCAATTTTTTTGTTAATTGGTTTAGAAATTCTAACTAGAGATGTAAAACATACAGCACCTGTTAACACAACACATAGAGTTGATTTCATTCCAAAACTAAGCTCAAAAAAACTTCCTAGAACCATTATAGTTAGTATATATACAACTACTGATATTCCAGATGAAAATGCAGGGATCAGTACATTCACTAAAAAACCAGCCTTTATTTGAGAGTAGTTTGGTCTTAAAGCTAAGAAAAATGAGGGTATCCCTACACCAAGTGCTGTGATTGGCATAAGTTGTATAGGATGAAATGGATACGCTGAGTTTATAAATATAAATAAAGTCGCTAGTATCGTTGAATACACAGTTTTCATTAAATACTGAGATGCAACTTGCTGTATATTATTGACAACTCTTCTACCCTCCATCACTACGCCTACCATAGAATCAAAGTTTGAGTCTAGTAAAACGAAATCAGATACTCCCTTAGCCGCATCACTACCTTCTGCCATAGCAATACTGCAATTTGCCTCTTTTAATGCTAAAATATCATTTACTCCATCCCCAGTCATTCCGACTGTATATCCTTGATCTTTAAATGCTTTTACTAACTTTTTCTTTTGCTCAGGACTAACTCGTCCGAAAACCTTATACATCTCAGTGAATTTAATTAAATCCTCATCGTCCGAAACATTACTCATATCTATATACTGTTGTGCACCATCAACACCTGCTCTACTGGCGATTTGTGATACAGTTTTTGCATTATCACCCGAAATAATTCTCACTAAAACCCCTTGATCTTTAAAGTAGCTAAGAGTGGCTTTTGCTTCAGGTCTAATTGTATCTTCCATAATCGCTATTCCTAATAATTTTAAATCTTCAGGGAGTTCATTATCACTAATATGGTTTTCTGAATGAGCAAATGCTAAAACTCTCTCACCTCTACTAGTTGATCTGTCAATTCTATCCTGTATTCCCTTTGGTATGCTTTTAAAGATATATTCAGGAGCTCCCATTACATAACTCCCTTGAGATTCAAAAGTAACTCCACTCCACTTTCTCTCAGAAGAAAACGGGACTTTAGATATAGTCGTCCAGTCATTAGGTTCTGCTAAAACTGATTTTAAAGCAAGACTAGTGGCATTGTCATCATCAAGACTGAAAACTAAAGTTGATATAGCTTTTTCAAGATCTTCATCATGTTTATCAGAAAATGAGACGATATCTAATACTTTTATTTTTCCATCAGTGATAGTACCAGTTTTATCTAGGCATAGCAGGTCAACACGAGCCAAATTTTCTATCGATCCCATTGTTTTGACTAGGACTTTTTTTCTCGTTAGGTTAATTACACCTACTGCTAAAGCAATAGAAGTAATAAGAATTAATCCCTCTGGAATCATCCCTATTACTGCCGCAGCAGTTCCCAGTATTGCCTGAGTTTTATCTACACCAGTTGCAAACTTAGACATAAAAAGAAGTATTCCTATTGGAATTATAGCAAATGTAAGCATTTTTATTATTATTTTCAGAGTTCTTATAAGCTCACTATTTATATCCTTTGATTTTTTAGCTTCCATCGCAATCTTAGAAGCATGGCTCTGTTCTCCAACATTAGTTACTTTTATATACGCTGACCCACTTATAACAAAACTTCCCGACATAACATCAGAATCTACGTATCTATAAACAGGATCCGATTCTCCTGTCAATTGCGACTCATCTACTTCAAGTCCATTTGTTTCAATAACTGTTCCGTCAACACAAAGTTGATCTCCTCTACGAACCAGTATTACATCATCTTTAACCAAATCTTGTTGGTTTATTTTTATTTCCTCACCATTTCTTACTACACTAGCTTTAGCTTGGTTCAATAAGGATAATTTATCTACGCTCTTTTTTGCCCTTATTTCTTGAATTATACCTATAAATATATTAGATACTACTACTCCTAAAAATAGCAGATTTTTATAACTTCCTGTATATATAATAAAAGCAGCTATTACTATATTTATAAGATTAAATAATGTACATATATTATCTGTAAATATTCTTTTATAGCTCCTAGTTAATGGCTTTATAGGTAGATTGCTTTCTCCACACTTAATTTTTTGTTCAACTTCAGCGCTTGTCAATCCATTGATATTTTGATTCATGTTTTACAGTCATCCCTTCTACCTAAATTACTATCTTATTATTAATATTCCAAAATATACTTTATTTATATAGTTATTATATTTTTTGTTTTTATTTATTTTAAATAATATCATAATTAGACATATACTAATCGAAAATTAAGTAAATCTTTAGTATTTTTAATAAATTTTTGTATCTTTAGATAATATCTTGGCAGATATATAAACTATATTCTAAACAATAATTTATAACAATAAAATAGAGGGAGTTCACAACGACTTTAGTCATATTGCAAATACTCCCCATATATTGTATATATTAAAATGTTTATAGCTATATAGTTTTATAGTTTTGTTGTTTATAACTATTTATCTGCTCTATTTATAGTTGAATAAAATAATTTACTATATAATCAACCCTTAAGTTGATATGTTCATTAATCAACTTACTTAGATACTACTGAGAAACGCTCTTGTATATGTTTTGCGTTTTCTGCCTCATCAATCATCGCTACAGCAAAATCTGCATAGCTTATTTCGCTTTCACCTTTGCTATTTAATGTAAGAATATCTCCTCCAACTTTGTAGCTTCCAGTGCGAACTCCATCTGCAACAAAATTTGCTGCTGGACTTAAATATGTCCATTTAACATCATTTCTAGTTTTTATTTCGTCAAATGCTTTCCCCATATTTACTGCTATTGGCATATAATCATCAGGGAAATCTGGAGTATCCATCAGTCTAGTTTTAAGTTCTTTATCTACATACAGACTTCCTGCTCCTCCTACTACTAATAGACGATTCTCTTTTCCACTAAGCACGTCTGCAAAGTGCTTTAATGATGTATAGTGAAGTGGTAGGGTCTCCTCTGTCCAAAATCCCAGTGCATCTACAATTACATCGAACTCTTTAAGGTCGCTGTAGTTTATATCTAATATATCTCTTACAATTAACCCTGCTTTATTATTTATATTTCCGTTATCTTTTCTAACTATCGCAGATGTGTCATGACCTCTCTTTATTGATTCTTCTAATAGTAAACTCCCTTGTTTACCTGTTGCTCCTATAACTGCTATCTTCATAATCTTTTCCTCCTGAAATTTAGTTTATAGTTTTATATCCTAATTTTATGTTATTATTTTATTTGCTTAATTTAAGTTTAAAAGTTTTAGTATATTTAGTAAAGTAAGCACTTCAAAGTGCTCTAGTATCTCTTTGTATACTATTATGTATTTTCAATATATTTATAATTATTTTTTTATAATATATTCAATTTTATTTGTAAATTAATGATAAAAGTATTATAATCAGTCTGTAAAACTAACTGAAATTACAAACTAGATAAACAAAAATTAATAAGGTAAATAAAAGGTAGATAAGTTACGAATATAATATATAATAAAATTTTAGGAGGTCTCGATATGGTAGAAAATAATTTACCCGCATGTCCTGTTGAGGTTACACTTCAGCTCATCGGAGATAGATGGAAGGTCATAATATTAAGAGATTTGATGGACGGTACTAAAAGATTCGGAGAACTAAAAAAATCTGTAGGCAGTATAACCCAGAAGGTACTTACTTCTAACTTAAGAGCAATGGAAGAAAGTGCGCTTTTAACTCGTAAAGTATATGCAGAAGTTCCTCCGAGAGTTGAATACACTCTTACAGAGGTAGGATACAGTCTTAAACCTATCTTAGATGTAATGTATGATTGGGGAACTACTTATAAAAACAATGCTGAAATTACAAAAAGAGCACAAGTTTAATATAGCTTGTGCTCTTTTATTTGAGTTTTTAGATTGAAATAAGGTCTGAAACGAAAAATTTACAGTTTTTAATTTCCTCAATTTTTCCTTATTTCTCTTACTTTGTACCATTAATCAACCCTGTTTCACGAATATCATCAATAATTTCCCTTATTTTTGATATTTCCCATATCTTTCAACACAGAGTTCATCTTTTTGTATTAAATATGTAAAAACAATATTCTATCTACATATTTCTATCAAATATCATTTGATTGTAATCCAAGTCTTCAAATCCAAGTCTTCTATAAAGAGCACTTGCACCTTCATTTTTACCTGTGACTTCTAAACGGAAACGTATAACTTCAGGGAATGAATCAAACATCCAGTTGAAGAATTTCTTTCCATATCCTTTTCCTCTACATTGATCTTTTAGATAAAGTTCCTCCAATATAATAGTTTTTCCACCCGCTTCACATGAATAAGTCATAGCCATATATGCAAATCCTACAACATCATCACCTTCACTTAAAACAGCGCCACATACTGAAGGCTCATCTCCAGCTGCATCCATAAATGAACGCTCAAGTATACTCATATCTACCTTGTGAAGAACTGCATCACTGTTGTAAAATTCATCTACCATATCCATAACTTCTTTTTTGTCACTTAGCTCCATTTTTCTAATCGATAACATTGCTATTCTCCCTTCCTTATGTCACTTATTTTTCAATGCTTAAATCTTCTTAACTTTTAAATACACTATATTACCTAGTTTTGGCAATATCTCATCACTTTATTCTAATTAAATTGATTATATCATTGTATTAAACTTATTAACAAATTCCTGATAAAATAGAGATTTATATTAAAATACTAATAGTTATAGGTGGTGATTATATCAATATACATTGGATTTTTTAAACCAAAAAACCAGTACTATATGTACTGGCTCAATAAAATATAGTTATAATTGCTAGTCCTACTTAATAAGAGCTTTCCCAACTGGAAGAACTACTCTCTTGTAGTGTGTATTTAAAACTGAAGCACCCGATCCATAGAAAGATAAAAGGGCTATTAATAATTCCGAGTAAGCTGCAAGACTGTGACCTAATTCTGGAGCTACTCCGAAAGTGCTCATTGAAAGTCCCAAGAAAAGAAAGTCAATTAAAACAAATATAGAAAATAGCACTTTGTGTGTTCCAGCCGCTCCATATGTCATAAATAAAGTAAATATAAGATACCCAAAATAAATAAATCCTAATTGATTTACATCAACTGCCTGCTGTAAAGTCACACCAAATACTCCGTAGTTTATTAACCAACAAGATGCAACTACTAACCAGAAAAATCCGTACGCTCCAAATGCTGTACTTCCAAATGTATTATTTAATTTCGCATCATTTATAGATGCGTATATCTGTGCTAAACCACCTAAAAATATTGCTACTGGTAAAACATAAGAAAGATCTGATGTTATACCTAATTTTTGACTTGAAGCTACTAAAGTCACCATTGCTAATCCAAAAAGCCCTATTGCTGAAGGATCGGCTACACTCACTGTCACATTCTGTGAAATTTCTGTCGAGTGAACACTCATAAAAAAATACCTCCTAAATTTATATTTTATTTTTCCCTTTATAAACATTAACATAAAAAGGTAGCTAACTCAAGAATTTTCAATCAACTCAATAGTTTTTATACATTTTTAGTATCTATAATATAATTCAACTCAAAAAAAACTAGCGATTCAGTATTTATCGCTAGGGATGTATTTATTCTGTTTACTTTTTTAATTTTGATTTTTCGTAATTAAACGGTATACTCGTACCCTCTACAACATCTTCAATTCGCCTGCCACTATTTTTTCCAAAACCTTTTCTTTATCATCACAATATACTAGATGTACCATAATTTTCCTCCAACTAAATTAATTTAACATATGTATTTTAATTATTATATCATGCCGTAAATTGACATACCTCTCATTTCATGCACTTAAAAGTAAGCTTATTGATTTCTGTCTCCTATGATTACTGATTATTAAGTTACGATAATTATATTGACTTGCTAGATATGTGTCAACAAATACATAAAAAAAGGAGATTTTTAAACGTTTAAAATCTCCTAAATAAAACTATTAATTAACCTCATTATTCAATCCGTTAATTAAGTATTTAATACATGTTCTTTGCTTCACTCGTTAATTTATGTTATTAATTTTTACTCTTTGCTTCATCCGTTAATTTATTAATCGCCTTTAAAAGGTCGCCGTAAGGTTGTGCCCCCGATATCTTGTATTTACCATTCATAACGAGAGTAGGAACAACATCTATTCCATATTTATGAACAAATTTAAAATCTTCCTCCACATCTCCTTTAACCTTATCAGAGTCGTATAAGTTTTTCCATTCGTCGAAATTCAATCCTGCTTTTTTAACACATTCATATATAACTTCATTTTCTTCAACATTTTTACTTTCAACAAAGAACGCATGTTGTAGATTATCAAACACATCCCAATAAGCAAGCTGACCACCTAAAATTCCAGCAGATTTTGCCGCGTACAATGCTGGCATTGAAATAGGAAAAGGATAATCTTGCTTTTGCATACCTTCAATATTAAAACGATGTAACTCATCTACTTGATTGGCGTGTTCCCAGTGAGGAATTATTTCCCCTTTTGCTGCCTCTCTTGATCCAAACATCAATTTAAAATCTTCTATACTGCTTAATAAAGCAAACGATCTATGGATAATCTCTATATCGGGATTCTCTTTAGCTAATTTTCTCATTTTATAAGACATTGGAAAGCAATAGCTACAAATTACATCGTGGAAAAACTCTATAGTTATTTTTTTCATTTTAAAACCACTTCCTTTTTAAAATTTTTTAATAATTTACATTTAAACTTAAAATAATTTTTAACTAAATAAATCATCTCAATCGTTTAAATATCAATTTATGAAACTATTTTACTTCATTAAATAAAACACCTATATACAGTATATGATAATAATATATCATATGATCGGTTTACTACCTTAAAGTCACTTATTTATGTTGATACCCAAACTAACTGCTATAAATACATACATATTATAAAAATTGAACCAAACTTACTATATTTCTATTTTTTTCTAGATATATATAACCCAAAACAAACGAATAATAAATATAAGGCATAAATTTAGGAGGCTTATCATGCAAAATAATTCATATGAAATAGCAAAGTTGGGAAATCCAGAGGAAAGTGCAATAAAAAAAGCTGAGAAACTAATAAAAGATGAAACAGGAAAAGATCTTGTTATTATCGCTTGGGAAAAAAACTTAACCAACAGCGTAAATGAAAACAAACATCACTAAAAATTTAAGCAATTTAAAAAAATGTGTGCCTTTTTATATTTAATAGTACAAAAAGGCATACATTTTATATTTTTTATTAGCAATAACTTGACATATAATTTTTGATGCTAATATATTTAATTTTTGATTTCTATTTTCTTGCGAGTATAGTAAATATAAAGAATAATATATATCTATTAATCTTTATAATAAAACATCCAAGTGCAACTAAATCATCAATTTGGAAGGTTTTAACTTTTCAACTGATTTTCTCAATAAACCTTTTTCCTTATAAATTATCTGAAATTTTTTGAATTGTTGTTTTAAAATCAACTACACCATAACCTAGAGAGCTATTGGGATATTTGTATAGATCATTTTTTCTTGTCGCCCCTAGTTTTAAATATGTACTTAATATTTCTGGTAATAGTAACATTTTTGGCATTTTACTTTGTTTTCTAATATATTCCATAATCAATGCTAACATCCCTGATACAACTGAGCTACTTACACCTGTTCCAGTACCTACTTTATAACTATCATTTCCATAAGTTGAAATAATATTGACACCAGGTGCCACAATATCTGGTTTCACTCCAGCTATTTTTACTGGGCCTTTTGATGATCCAATCCATATTCCATCATACCTACTATCATAGGCTCCTACAGTAATGGTATTAGCCCCGCTACCATAAAGAGTTGTAGTAGAAAATGAATCTGAATCAATAAATCCATCCCCTATATCTAAAAGATTTTTATTCGGAAGATAAACATGATATTCTCCACTTTGATATATATCGGGCCTTACCCTTAGAGTCCAAGCTCCTGGTTTCATATTCCTTAGATTTATTTCGAGAAGCTCGGATCCCGATGATATCCACGGGTAAAAGTATCTAACTACATACGTTGTGTTTTCTAAATTAAATTTTCCAATGTATTCATAGTAATCAGGTGCATAGTATGCAGTATAACTAACTTCTCCACCTGGAGAAATTACGGTTGCATTTACCCTATCTAAATCGCCTCCCTCTAGATAGATATCTAGATTTTCTCCCTCTCCAAATTTTATAGTAATATCATTTACATCTGATTGATTTGAAAATTTACCAGCATAATGTATATATGTATTTCTTTGATCTCCTGCCCCACTTACAACAACAATTCCTGGATATTGTAATTCATTAAATGTATTGAGAAGTGACACAAGTCCAAATGAAGATCTTAATCCAAGTGTTAAATTTATTATTAATGATTTCTCTTCTTTAATTGCAACGTTTATAACATATGAAAATGCAGCTAGAAAATCTGTTGCAGTGTAGTTTTGCTTTTCCACATAATACCTTCCAGGATATGTTCTTAATTTAACTACAATCAATTCAGCCCCTTCTGATATTCCTTTGTTATTAGAATTCACCCTTCCTTCTCCCACAGTAATACCAGCAGCCATTGTACCTGTTCCCACATCATCTCTACTTAAACTTCCATCATTTCTTGCAATAGCTGCATTTAATTCATCTTTTGTAAACTCACTTCCAAATAGATACCCTTCAGGCGGAGGATTTATGATACCCTCCTGATCCCATAAGCTTATTATCTTGCTAGATCCATCATTTCTAATTAGATCTGGATGCAAATAGTCTACTCCTGAATCTATAATTGCAATTAGTACACCGTCCCCTGTTATGTCATTGTAGACATTATTATAAAGATAATTTACCCCTGAAACTTCTCTAGCGCTATCGCCCAAAGCGTGGTCATCTGATATTTCTATCATCGAACTCATTGGTATCGTCTCACTATACCAAGATACTTCATATATATCGTTTAAGGTTTGTGATTTAAAGTCTTCAGGTGTATATATAACCGCTAATCTATCATTTAATATAATAAATTTATTTAAACCTCTCGCACGAAAAGCGGAAGCTAAATCACCTTGATATACTATATAATAAGATTTTTCCATATTTACCTCCTATCTAAAAACATCAAACATCTTTCTTATATCTAATACACCGTATCCATAACTATTGTTTGGGTATTCTATATTTTGATTTTGACTAGCTCCTAATTTTAAAAATGTTTTTAAATTGGATGAATACGCTTGTCTTAAGTACAATCCATCAACAAGGGTATATTGAAAGTACATTGCAGCCCCACCTGATACATTGGCTGCTGCTGCTCCTGTTCCTGTTATAGTTCCATAAGTATTATTAGGATATGGCGCAATTATATTTACACCAGGAGCAATAATGTCAGGCTTTAACCAGTTTTGGATTGTTGGCCCTCTAGACGATCCGTTCCACAAACTTCGATTTAAAGAATTATATGCTCCTATAGTTATAATTTCTTCTCTGATTCCCGGATAATTAATTGTATAATCCGGTTTTGAATTTCTAAACCTCGTTCCGCTTTTTATAAACACTCTATTTGGCAAGTATAAATTATACCCTCCATTAATTATAGTTATACCAGTAAGTCTAATGGACCATACTCCACGTTTGACACTTTTCAAATATATCTGTGTATATTGTTGTCCCGACAAAGGTGTAGGATATGAAGATATTAAAGTGTACGATGTACCTTCTAAATCGAATAAGCCACTTACTTGCAAATAACTGGCATACGCACCTATATTTCTTGTATATTCCCCTGAAGGAGAGTATACTCTAACATCCATTTGGTCTGGATTCTCTACCCATAGATCTATAGTTAACTCTTCTTCATCTTCGCTAAGCTCAAGCTCTATATCTACTACTTCCCCTTCAGTTTGCATCCTTCCTGATGTATGTGTCTGTGTATCTCCCTCATCTCCTGCCCCTACAACTTCACAAAATCCTATATCATAATATCTTGTCGTATCTATATTTGTAAGCCCAAGAAGATTATTGCTACCCAAAGATATATTTATAACAAGAGGTCTTCTTAACTGGCTTGCTCTCATATAGGCGTATTGTGATGATACATGTAGCATTGCATCATTGTAATGTCCATCTATAGTTGCGAGCTTTATAATAATTAACTCCGCATCCTCAGCTACCCCAGCGTATTCAGGATTAATATTGCCCATACCTGCACATATACCGCTTAGCATCGTACCTCTTCCCTCTTCGTCTTGCGATAAACTAGGATCATTATCCTGAATAGCTCTATTAATATCTTCTCTAGTATATTCTGTTCCAAAATAAAATCCTTCCGGAGGATTCCCCTCCTTAGTCTGATCCCATAAATAAAGTATTTTAGAAGTTCCATCAGGATATATGAAGTCTCTATGTAAATAGTCTATCCCACTATCTGCAATAGCAATTATTACTCCCTTGCCTGTTATTGATATATTAGGATTATTTTTAAAATAGTTAACACCTATACTTTCAGTTGAAATCACCCCATTAGATGTACCTTGAGATACTTTAGATAATGGAGCCATTCTAACCGTCTTTTTGACATTAGATACTGATCTCATTGCTAGTATATTTTCAAATCCTCTAAGAAAATTTGCACTATTAAGGCGCAAGACACCATAGTTATCGCTGAGTCTAATAAATTCATACTGATATCCAGCCTCCTCATACTCATTAAAAAAATTTGGTGAAAATGTTATATTAAAATCGTACAAAACACTCTCTTGCCTCATAAGACTATGATTTATTTTTCTTTCCATTTTATCATTCCTTTTTTCTATTATGTAAGACATAAACAAAGTATGAATTAGATTTAGAAATAAATTTTTTATATTTATATATATAAAAATATGTATAATATTAATATATATAGCTCGATGAAAAAAAATATAACTTGTTAGTTTATAATTATTATTAAGAGTACATAGTTTTTATCTAAATAATTCTTAAGAAAATAAATATGTAATTACAATAAATAGGTCTTTGTAATCCATTATTCAATTTAAGTTACTTTTGAATTTAAAATAAGGCAGGTAACATTACGTTACTTGCCTTATTTATATAATCTGTATTATAAATACTATCTATATTTGTACACATTACTCTATTTAGCATTTTATATGCTAAAATATTATATAAAAATAACGCCGATCTTACTAAGGTTTTAATGCAATTATCTCAATATCAGTAAAGTTATCTAAATTAATTTTTATTCTTTTATCGCTATGTTCATTAATTGTTATTAACGTATTGTCTTTATCTGTTATTTGACTTTACTTTTTTGAATAGATTTATTTAATATTTGTAATTCCTCTTTTGTCACATAACGCCAAGTTCCTACTTCCATTTCTTTCAACTCAATATTCATGACTCTAATTCTTTTTAATTTAACCACTCTAAAACCTAATACAGTACACATTCTACGTATTTGTCGATTTAAGCCTTCTGTTAAAATAAGGCTAAATGTTCGTGAGTTTATCTTTTTTACTTTACAAGGTTTGGTCATTTGATATTTTTTTGTGACCGCATTATAAATTTTTACACCACTTTGCATTCGTTCTATAAATGCAGGTGTAATGTTAGCATTTATGCTTACAATATATTCTTTTTCGTGTTTATATGTAGAACGTAGTATTTTATTTACGATATCTCCATCATTGGTCATTAATATTAGTCCTGATGTGTCTTTATCTAAACGGCCAATTGGAAAAAGTGGTTCTTTATAATTCAAATAATCAACGATGTTGTCTTGGTCAGCTTGATCAGTAGTACATGTAATGCCGGTTGGCTTATTAAGGACAATATATACAAAATCTTGTTTTGGTATAATTTTATTCCCATTTACAAACACTTCTTGATTATCAAATACTTTTGATCCCACTTCTGCTATTACTCCATCAATCATGACTTTACCATCTTCTATGAAACGATCAGCCTCTCTTCGTGAACAGTGACCTGAACTACTTATATACTTATTAAGTCGTATTGACTCTTTTTTTTCGTGTTCAATAATAGAAGTTGTTGTTGATTCTTTTTCTCCAACTTGATGAGCATGTCTCATATCTTATACCTCACTTTTTATTATCATTACATTGTTTGAGTATCTGATTATAATACTTAATACTTAATACTTAATACTTAATACTTAGATAAGTATAGCATAGATAATGTCTAAATATCATCCATTCTAGCATCCTAAAGAGTATCTTTTATTTCGCTATGCCTTCAACTTCTTATATAATTTATTCCTTAAATTTTGGGTATAAAAAAGACGCTTCTCTTATAAGAAACGTCATTGACACTATATGCCTTTCTTCTCTTCATAAAATAAACCCACTTGAAATGTTTACAAGTGGGTTTTATATAGACTACAGCATTGAGAATTAAATGCTCGTAACTAATCTCCTATAGGATCATCTATTAAAGTGGCAAATTGGAATTCATGTTGATGTCCATCAACAACTGTAGTGTCTCCTTCTACAAAGTGAACATGTCTACCATTTCCAACTGGAATAGGAGGACCTGTTACATCACAAATCTTGTGGAAGTGATCTTCATAAAAATCTGTTCTGTTACTAAGCTTATGAAAATGACTTCCATCTGATGTAAAAATCGCTTCTCCTGTTACACATGCAAAACGGTGATTATGTGGATCCTCTTGTGGTTCTGCGATTTTTACACTTCCTTCATACTCATGTGTATGAGTTTGCTCTTCATCAGGTTTCCAATTTGATCCACAATGCTCATGCTCTTTTTCTTTGCGGCAATGGCAACTTTCGAAACAATTTCTACAATCTTTACAGTTACATTTATCTTCATTATTTCTTCTATGACAACAACCCATAAAATTTCTAACTCCTTTTTATAATTATTGTGAGATAAATATTCTTCTCACAATATTATTTTATGAATTTTATACATAATTGTTACAAAATATGACATAATTTGTTCTATTTAATTATTTGTTTTAGCTTCTGACTATGAGCAAGGCAAAGGGATTTGCTTTTTATCCCCTAGTCCTGTATATGGCCTCAGTTGCAGTAAATGCTCAAATGGAATTGCGAACTTATGTCAATGAAGCTGGAGAAGTTGGATACTGGGAACAAGTCCACCCATCGTATACGATTTTTCATAAGGATACACATACCTTTTCGGAACTTTGGACGGAATATTTGAAAGAATTTAAGGTGTTCTATCAAAATTATAAAGAGGATATGCACTTGTACGGAAATGATCACAGCTTCTTTCCTAAAAAGGATTGCCCAGTCAACAACTTTCCTGTATCTTGCATTCCATGGAGTAGTTTTTCTGGATTCAATTTGAACTTATTCGGAGACAATCAATTTCTCTCGCCAATCATAAACTTTGGTAAATACTTTGAGATGGGAGATACTGTTCAACTACCAGTTTCCGTACAAATCCATCATGCAGCCGCAGATGGTTACCATGTTTCTCAGTTTCTTGTTGATCTGCAAAAACTCGTATTAACAGCAGAAGAATGGCTGTTATAAGCCATTTCTTATTATATATTTTAATCGTATTTCATATAAAAAAGGAAGCATATTACTGCTTCCTTTTTTATTTCCTCTGTTTCGCTGGTGTTTTCATCGTCTATAAGTGAAAGGTAAGCGTTTACGGTAAATTGTCTTGAATAATTAAAATGCTTTATCAAATATTTCGTTGGTAGTTAAGCAAGGCATTACTAAAGATCCTTTCCTTTCATATGACATTAAAGAGTTTTACTTACTGTATCGTTTTATATTGTATATTTACTCGTTGAAAACAATTTGGCACACATTTAAATTATAGTGCCATTTTTTAAATATTTAAAGGTTCTTTCTTTTTAGCATTAATTTGACCCATTTATTGTGAGTGTATTACTCCTTTAATATTTTTATTGATTATATTTAACTCATTATAACGCCACGGTAATGTGGCAGCCCCTCCATTAGCAGATACGGCCCATAGCACTACTTTTATTGAATTCTGTTTGCCAAATTCCTTGCTTCTACTAAGCTAGAATGTCCTTTAATTTCCCTATTTTTCATAACTCCTGACTGAGTAACTATTCCCCTGTCCTTCCAGCCCATGTACTTTATAATGGCTTTATAATGACTGATAGTTGGATCTACTGCGGCGGTATGAGTATATCCATAGACCACCACAAGTAGCGCCGTATCCGTTATAGGCATAGGCTTCGATCCACAAAGTTCCTTTTATTTCTTAAATCTGTACTATCTTTATCTAAATAAGCGACGCAGCGTATCCCGCCTAATTTTAATTCGTAAATGTAATCTGGAGAGTCAAACGCCTCTTGCATCTCCGCTTTTAACATTTGTTTGATTCCTTTTTCATCGAATATACTCAAACTATCAAAATAGTATGGTCAATGATGGGTTGTTTTAAGCATATAATAAAAGTATACAAAACTTTAATTAGAACATATATCTATAGTAAAGCTATTTAGGAGGTTATTTATGCCTGAAGAATTTTACCCAAATACTGACCAATTACAGAATATAATATATATGATTGGTGAATCTATAATATCTAAAGAAAAACATTTGCAATTTTTTCAGTGGTTGATTGATCATGTTATGATATCAGAGCTTTCTCCTATACCATCTCTTTCTCTATCTGAGGCAAAAGAAGTAATAATACTTTTAGAATATATAAGGGATGAGGAACTAAAACATCTTGTCTCGCTACAAAATTTATATTTTCGACTTACTGGGTCTTATCCCCCGATATATGAAGGAGTTTTTTATCCACCAGTTAATCTTGTAGCTGGATTAGAAAACGCGCTCATGGAAAATTTAGAATCCGTTAAAAAATATAGACTTATAATGAATGGTTTATCATCCTCTTCTGATAGAGATACGATTTCAAGTATTATATCTGATGAGCTGAATCATATAAATTTATATAATTATTTACTTATACACTTTGCAAATATAGTGTAAATGACAAAATAGGGTAGCAATTAAGCTACCCTTTTATATCTACAACAATTTTCTATTTCCCTACCACTCAACCACTTTTTATAAGTATCTTTAAAGTAAAGTCATTACCTATAAACTTAGTTGCATTGTCAGGATACTTTTCTAGCCCATTTGATGCCCCCCCACCTGTAGCGTAAGCATTTCTACATAAAGCTCTTATAATCTGCTATATCCACTATGGTAGAATTAGGAATAAATTCTTTCATTATAACAGCAACTGCTTTGTCTTTATCTCCACTATAAACAATCGCATTCTCGTATGTCTGTGGTTTAGTTTCATTTTTATTTTCATTCTCTATTGATTTATTTAAAATAACTTCTGCTATTGATTTAGCAACTTCTCCATAACCCAATTTTGTAGCTATATTATTGTCTTTTTTACTATAACAGAAGAATGTTTCTATCATTATAGCAGGACAATCCGTAGAGTTAAGCATGTACAAATCCGGTCTATCTTTTACATCTCTGCTTGTAAATACTGTACCCAACTTGTTTACTACTCTTTGTGCATACATCTTGCCTGTGTTAGAGCAATATAAAACTACTACTCCGTCAGCACTAGTCATACGCATGCTACAATGCTAATAGAAAATGGTTCTAATGTAAAGGATGTGCAAGTTAGGCTTATACTAATATAGAAACTACTTTAGGAACATATACTTACGCTACTAAAAATTAATTATAAAATAAATTGCCAACGAGAAAAATCTTACGTTGGCAATACGTTGGCAATTTATATATTTTCATGAAATTAAAACTCTGAATTCAGCTACACTCTTGTAATTTTAGCTACACTTTCTACATGAGTACTATGAGGGAACATATCAACCGGTTGAATCTCCCTACACTCATATCCATGCTCGTTTAAATACGCCAAATCCCTCGCCAAAGTAGAAGGATTGCAAGAAACGTAAACT
This sequence comes from Metaclostridioides mangenotii, assembly GCF_017873185.1. Taxonomy (GTDB): domain Bacteria; phylum Bacillota; class Clostridia; order Peptostreptococcales; family Peptostreptococcaceae; genus Metaclostridioides; species Metaclostridioides mangenotii. The sequence goes on along the minus strand of NZ_JAGGJX010000002.1, from coordinate 49,578 downwards.
ACTTTTTCAGGATTCATCTTTACAATAGTATCTAGAACTATTTGATCGCATCCTTTTCTAGGTGGATCGACAACTACTACATTTGCAGTTTTACCCTCTTTATACAGCCTAGGAACCACTTCTTCTGCTTTCCCTGTATAAAATTCTGTATTGTATACATTATTGTTCTCTGCATTTATTTTTGCATCTCGTATGGCTTCTTCTACTATTTCTATTCCGTATACTTTTTTTGCATGTTTTGCTAAAAATAACGATATAGTTCCTATTCCGCAGTAAATATCGTATACTATATCATCTTTATCTAAATCCGCATACTCTAAGGCTTTATTGTATAAAACTACTGTCTGAACTGGATTTACTTGATAAAAAGATAGCGGTGATATGTTGAATTCCAATTCACCTATAGTATCACTTATTTTTCCGTCTCCATAAACAACTATATTCTCTTTTCCAAGCACTACATTTGTATCTTTTTTATTAACATTCAGCACTAGTGTTTTAAATCCTGGAATATTTTCCTGTAAAACTGAACAAAGCTCACCTAAGTAAGGTAGATCACGACCGTTTATAACAAGTATTATCATCACTTCATTAGTTGAAAATCCGACCTTTGTTACTAAATGCCTTATGATACCTTTATGAGTTTTTTCATTGTACAAACTTATCTTATAAGCTCTTATATACGTCTTAATTATTTTGACAATTTTATCGTTTACTTCGTGTTGAATTACACATTTGTCAGTAGCGATTATATTGTGACTTTTCTTTTTATAAAATCCTACCGCTGGTAATCCATCAATGTTTTGTATAGGGAATTGAGCCTTGTTTCTGTATCTAAAAGGATTGGACATACCAAGAGTATCTTTGATATTTACATTCTCTAGTTTGCCAATTCTTTCTACTGCCTGTTTAACTTCATTTTTCTTTAACTCTAGCTGTTTGCTGTAATCAAGTTCTTGAATCTGGCAACCACCACAATCTTTAAGATCTTCACTACATACTCTAGCTACTCTAAATGGAGATTCTTCTATTATTTCAACAATATCCCCAACAGCGTAGTTTTTTTTAGATTTGTTTATTTTTACTTTTATTTTATCTTGAATTAGCCCACCCTCGACGAAAACAGTAAAGCCATTGTATTTGCCTACTCCTACTCCGCCTTGGCCTATGTCGACTATATCAACGACATACTCCTCATTTTCCAATAGCATATTTTTTCCTCCGAACATTTTACACCTAAAGCAATGATTGCTTTAGGTGAGTTGATTATTTCATATTTAACCACAATACTTTATTTTAACAAATATTGTCGTACTATAAAAGACTTAATGTCGATAATTATTAAAAAATATAAAGAATATTTTCGGCTTTAGTTTAAAATAGTAAATTTTCGTTGAAATTACAATACTCTTGATGAACCTCTATATACAACACCTCTTGCTGCATCTACAGTCACTGTTTCGCCTGTTTCAACTTTTCCTATTATTCCTGTAGCTGATAATATTACTGGGATATTCATAGTAAGACCGAAAATTGCAGCATGTGAAGTCATTCCACCTTCTTCTGTTACTATTGCGCTAGCTCTCTCTAAATAAGAGTTCATGCCTGAATTTATCACTGGAGATACTAATATATCGCCATCTTTAAAGTCATCCGCTTCTCCTTTAGAGTCCATCAAACACACTCTACCTTCTATTGTTTGACTGCCAACACCCATTCCTTTTACTATTTCTTCGCTAATTACATGTACTTTTATTAGATTTGTAGTACCGCTAACTCCAACGGGCACTCCTGCAGTTACCACTACAAGCTCACCATCTGAAATATATCCTGCACTTCTAGCGCTATCTATTGCAAGCTCTATAACCTCATCTGTGTCTTTTCCTTGACCGCATTTTACTGGATATACTCCCCAAGTTAATGCTAATTTTCTCATTACTTTTTCATCGCTTGTTGTAGCTATTATTGGAGCTTTTGGTCTAAATTTAGAAACCATTCTAGCCGTATGACCAGAAGCAGTCGCAGATATTATTGATGACGCATTTAAATCTACTGACATCGAACAAGTTGCATGACTTATTGCATCAGTAACACTTATCTCTGCAAATTCACTACCTTTAAGTGACTTAACGTATTCTAATGTTTCCTCTGTTCTTTTGGCTATTGTAGCCATCATTTTAACCGCTTCAACTGGGTATTTACCAGCAGCTGTTTCACCAGATAACATTATAGCATCTGTACCATCGTAAATTGCATTTGCAACATCTGTGACCTCAGCTCTTGTAGGTCTAGGATTTCTAATCATCGAGTCTAGCATTTGTGTTGCAGTTATTACTGGCTTTGCAAGTTCGTTACATTTTTTTATCATCATTTTCTGTACAATTGGCATTTCTTCTGTCGGTATCTCAACTCCAAGATCACCTCTAGCTACCATTAGTCCATCAGACACTTTTAGTATCTCATCAAGATTCTCAACACCCTCTTGATTTTCTATCTTTGAAATTATTTGGATATCTGTCGCATTGTTATTTTCTAGTAATTCTCTTATCTCAAGTACATCTGATGCTTTTCTTACAAATGATGCCGCTATATAATCGATTCCTTCTCTTATTCCAAATTTAATATCCTCTACATCTTTCTCTGTAAGAGCTGGTAGGTTTATCTTAACACCTGGAACATTGACTCCTTTATGGTTTTTAACTATACCTGAGTTTTCTACTACACAGTTTATCTTATCTCCACCAATATCCTTTACTCTAAGACCTACTAAACCGTCATCTATAAGAATAATATCACCTGATTTTACATCGTTTACTAAATTTTTATAGCTCACTGTACATATATTTTTATCCCCAAGTACATCTTCCATAGTGATTGTAAAATCTTGTCCATCTTCTAAAAACACTTCTGGGTCTTTAAAGTTCCCTGTTCTTATTTCTGGTCCCTTTGTATCTAAAAGCATTGCTACTGGTTTATTTAATTTTGCGCTAACTTTTTTAGCTATATCGATTCTCTCTTTTTGCTCCTCGTGATTTCCATGTGAAAAGTTGAATCTACATACATTTAGCCCTTCTTCCATAAGCTTAGTAAGTGTTTCTTCGCTCTGTGATGCTGGACCTAATGTACACACAATTTTTGTTTTATTCTTTTTATCTAACATCAGGCTGCTCCTCCTTGTCATAACCTATATTAAATTTCGTTGATTTTTAAATTTTATGTTTATTGTTAAATTTAATTAAATAGAAAGTATCTTTGCCATTTCATAGATATCTCTATCAAAGTTTTTCTTTTGAGAAAGAGCCTCTACTATTTCTTGATCCACTATTTTATTATCTTTTATCCCTACTACTCTAGCACTGACTCCATCTAACAGTAACTCTACTGCTCTTACTCCTAGCTTGCTCGCTAGTATCCTATCAAATACAGTTGGACTTCCACCTCTTTGGACATGACCTAAAATTGTAACTCTTAAATCTAGCCCAGATGCTTCTTCTAGTTTTCCTTTAAGATTTCCTGCACTATCCGCTCCTTCAGCTAGTAAGATAATACTGTGTCTTTTACCTCTTTTTTGCGTGGTTTTAAGTCTAAATGCTATATCATCTATATTAATAGGTTCTTCTGGAACTACTATAGTTTCAGCTCCTCCTGCAAGTCCTGCATAAAGCGCTATATCTCCGCAGTGTCTACCCATAACTTCTACAATGTTTACTCTCTCATGTGAAGATGAAGTATCTCTTATCTTACTTATAGCGTCTACAACAGTATTCATTGCTGTATCAAATCCAATTGTGTAATCAGTATATGCTAGGTCGTTATCAATAGTCGCTGGTATTCCAATTGTGGCTATACCCAATTCACTTAGTTTACTCGCGCCTATAAACGATCCATCACCACCTATTACAATAAGACAGTCTATATTGTGTTTTTGTAGAATTTTAGCTGCTTTAATTCTTCCTTGAGGAGTTTTAAATTCGTCGCTTCTTGAAGACTTTAAAATCGTTCCACCTCTATGAATTATGTCTCCAACAGATGATAAGTTCATCTCTTCAAAATCCTCTTCTAGTAAACCATTGTAGCCTCTATTGATTCCATAAACTTTACACCCATAATATATTCCCGATCTTACTACAGCCCTTATCGCTGCATTCATTCCAGGAGCATCTCCACCACTAGTCAACACGCCTATACTTTTCATATGCTTAGTCTCCTTATGTTTGTCATACTAACAAGTTTTGCATTAATATTTATTAAAAAGTATCATTGATTCCTATAATCAACTTCGACTTCATAAATTAATGGTAATTGATACTTTTCGCTACTCAATAAATTGTCATCCCTACTTAACTTTTATATTGCCACCAGGCATTATTTGCTCTAAATTGTAGATAAGTTTATCGTCAGCACTAGTACTAACGCCAGTCATTTTATATGCTTTTTTATTGCCTGAACTATTTTCATCTTCAGGGAATAAATATATTTCGTCATTTCCCGGATGTCTGTATGCTATATCTGTGATAGTATCTGTCAATTCTGTGTTTTTCAAACTATCAATTTTAATATATATCTTTTTAGACTGAACTACTTTGTTGTACTGCACAAAATTTCCATTTGGTCTTCTGTAGTTATTTTCATTGAACTCAGAATGGTCTAATATATCCTTAATCTCTCTTGCTATAAGTTTTGCTTCTTCCTCTTCTTTTATACTCAAAGTACCTTTTATAACTACTATTCCATCTTCGTTTAATACATCATTGTACTTTTGAAGCAGTTGAGGAAAAACTATAACTTCTATAGATCCATAAAGGTCCTCTAAATCTACAAATGCCATTAAATCATTTTTTCTAGTAGTTTTTACCGATTTTTTAACTATCATACCACCCATTATTACATCAGTTTCATTTAGTTTTAAGAAGTTTTCTTCATCTTCTTTTAATGCGTTCAATTTTCCATTATCTGTAGAAGTTCTCTCTAAAATTTCTTCCTCGTACTCAGAAAGTGGATGTCCACTTACATACATTCCCAGAACTTCTTTTTCAAGGCCTAACCTTACTTTTTCATCGTATTCTTTTACAATTGGTATTGTATATAAATCTTGAATTCCATTGTTTTCCTCAGCGTCTCCAAGTCCATCAAATAACGAAATCTGCCCTTTTATATTTTTCTTTCTATCCATTGCTATACTATCTAAAAGAGGCTCATATCCAGACATTAAGCCCGCTCTATTTCCACTTATATCATCAAATGCCCCACATTTTATAAGACTCTCTATAACTCTTTTATTTGTATCCTTTTGATCGAGTCTTTTAATAAAATCCATAAAATCAGGGAACTCGCCTACATTTTGTCTCTCATCTATAATATTATTTATTATATTCACACCGACGTTTTTAACTGCTGCTAATCCAAATCTTATATTATTTCCTTCAACTGAGAATTTTGAAAAACTTTTATTTATATTTGGAGGAAGCACCTCTATATTCATAGCCTTACACTCTCTTATATACTCGACAACTTTGTCGGTATTTCCCATAATACTAGTGATTAAGGCAGCCATAAATTCAACAGGATAATGCGTCTTCAGATATGCTGTCTCGTACGCCAAAACTCCATATGCAGCGGCATGCGACTTATTGAATGCGTACTTTGCGAAATCTATCATATCGTCAAATATCTCATTTGCTGCTTCTTCAGGCACGCCATTTCTTACACATCCCATGATCTCGATATTGCCTTCATCATCGTATTTACCGTGTATAAAGTACTGTCTCTCTTCTTCCATTACATCCATTTTTTTCTTACTCATCGCTCTTCTAACAAGGTCACTTCTACCATAACTGTATCCACCTAACTCACGAACTACCTGCATAACCTGCTCTTGATAAACAAGGCATCCATAGGTAACATCCATTATAGGTCTAAGTTTTTCATGAAGATAAGTAACTTTTTCTGGATTATTCTTATTTTCTACGTACTTTGGTATTGAATCCATTGGGCCTGGCCTATAAAGTGAAATACCGGCTATAATATCCTCAAATTTATCTGGTTTAAGTTGCTTCATGAAGCTCCTCATTCCAGCACTCTCGAGTTGGAACACCCCAAGTGTATTACCTGATGCCAAAAGCTCGTACACTTTTGGATCGTCATAATCCATCTTTGAAAAATCTATTACTTCTGTATAACCTTTAGCTTCTCTATTTTTCTCAATTAATTCAAGAGCATCATTTATAACTGTAAGGGTTCTCAGACCTAAGAAGTCCATTTTAAGCAGTCCAAGCTCTTCTAATGTCGTCATAGTAAACTGAGTAGTAATAGAATCTTGATGTTTATAAAGCGGAACGTACTCATCTACAGAATCCTTAGATATAACTACACCAGCTGCATGTGTAGAAGCATGTCTAAGCATACCTTCTATCTGTTTTGATAGATCTAATATCTCTTTAGTCTCACCATCTTCATCGTACATAGATTGTAGATTTGGGTTGGTATCTAAAGCTTTATCTATAGTCATCCCTAAAGCGAATGGAATCTCTTTTGCAATTCTATCCACTTTGCTGTATGGAGTATCTAATACCCTTCCAACATCTCTTATAGCAGCTTTTGCTCCCATTGTTCCAAATGTTATAATCTGGGCGACATGGTCTTCTCCATATTTTCTCTTAACATAATCGATAACTTCCTCTCTTCTCTCATAACAGAAGTCGATATCGATATCGGGCATTGACACACGTTCAGGGTTTAAGAAACGCTCAAACAGAAGTGAATACTTGATTGGGTCTATATCGGTAATTTTAAGTGTGTATGCAACTATCGATCCAGCAGCACTACCCCTTCCCGGTCCTACTAATATATCGTTTTGCTTTGAAAAATTTATAAAATCCCAAACTATTAGGAAGTATTCTACATATCCCATCTTCACTATTACATCTAACTCAAAATTAAGTCTGTCTATCGCTTCTTGATCAGGCTCTCCGTATCTCTCTTCAAGTCCTTTAAAACAAAGCTCTCTCAAATAACTCTCTGGAGTTTTTCCATCAGGAACATCGTATTTAGGAAGGTGAATAGTGTTGAAATCAAACTCTATATCACACATTTCCGCTATCTTAACAGTATTATCTAATGCTTCTTCTATATAAGAAAAAGCCTCTTCCATCTCTTCTCTAGACTTTAAGTAAAATTCTTCACTACCAAATCTCATCCTATTTGGATCGTCTACTGTTTTACCCATCTGAATACACATAAGTACATCGTGAGTCTTAGAATCCTCTTTTCTTACATAGTGTATATCGTTTGTGGCAACTAATGGTATACCGGTCTCCTTAGATAATTTTATGATTCCGGCATTTACCTCTTTTTGCTCTGGGATATTGTGATCTTGAACTTCAAGGTAGAAATTGCCTTCACCAAATATATCGTTGTACTTTGTTGCGTAGAATTTTGCCTTGTCGTAGTTTCTATTCATTAGCGATTTGGCGACATCACCAGCCAAACAAGCAGACAATGCAATTATTCCTTCGCTATGTTTTTCTAATTCCTCCAAGTCGACTCTTGGCTTATAATAAAATCCCTCTGTATAGGAAATTGACACAAGCTTTATCAAGTTTTTGTATCCCTGCATATTTTTAGCAAGGAGTACTAAATGCCCTTGATGTTTATCGTAATTTGGGTCTTTATCCCTAATAGTTCTCGGTGCTGTGTACACCTCGCAACCTATTATAGGTTTGATACCCTCTTTTTTTGCCGTTTTATAAAAATCTATAACTCCGAACATATTCCCATGATCAGTTATAGCAATTGCACTCATATTCAGTTCTTTGGCCCTTTTTATAAGGTTTGGAACTCTTGAAAATCCATCTAGCAAACTATATTCCGTATGCACATGAAGATGAACAAAATCTTTACTCATTTAGACATCCCCTCCTGTATAATAATTTTACCATAAAAGTTTAGACTAAAACTCTTTATATAAAATTTATAACTAGTTTTTAATATAGTTTTTTATATACATCATTTATAGACTCCTCTAGTCTTGACTCATCAATTCCAAATATAGGTATATCTATTGTATATTCGTCTAGAAGTTTTATTAGTTCATCAATAAATACTCCCTTACCGTCTATCAGCTTTATATCTCCTATTTTCTCACTTAAATTTTTACATCCACTAAGTTCTCCATGCCATTCTTTAGAAGAACATGTTTTGTTGTATCCACAACTAGGACTTCCATCTATTGCAATTATACCTCTTATCTCATAAGCATTATCTATATACATCTCCATTTGATATATATAGCTTAATAATAACTCTCTACACTTTTCTCTATATATAATATTATCAAACTGTTCTTTTGAGTGACCCCATCTATTTATTCCATACATCAACAATTCAGGACATGGAAGTTGAATAATTCCAAATCCATCTTCAATTAACTTTTTATTAAAGTCTAATGCTCCTTCATACTCCGATGATCCTTCTACTTTGCTATTACAATTTAGTATACAGTGACATTGTATAACAATCTTTTTATTTCTTATCATGGTCTCCTCCAATATTTTCATATAGAAATGTATTATAATTTCAACTTCTGTATAGTTATTACCTATACTTCATATCTTATTTTGTAAAGTTTTGTATAATTATATAGTAATAATATCACATAATTAGTTTAATATACACGAAAGGATATCGATTATGAAAACAAAAGCTTTAACTTTTAGTGCAATGTGTATAGTTTTAAATGTAGTTGTCGGATCTATTATGCAGGCTATAAACATACCCTTATTATTCTTAGACACTTTTGGAACTATAATGGGTGCTATAATACTCGGTCCTCTATACGGAGCTATTATAGGTGGTGGTACAAATTTAGTTCTTGGAATAATATTAGGACCTATTAACTTCCCTTTTGCTTTAGTTAATATTGCCCTTGGACTTTTTGTAGGATTTGTATCAAAAAAATGGAAATTTAACTACATAACTGCCGTATTAACTGGTGTGGTACTAGCTGTATTATGTCCGCTAATTGGAACTCCAATATCTATAGCTGTCAGTGGCGGCTTAAGCGGCAGCGGGGCTGATTTATTGGTTGGATTTTTAAGACAAAGTGGAGAAAGTATATTTCAAGCTGCATTTCTAGGTAGAATAACAAGTAACATAGTTGATAAACCAGCATCTTGCATACTTGCTGTATTCTTAGTCTCTAGATTACCTAAACGATATTTAAATGAACTTAAAAAAGCTGAAGCATAAATTTATTCTTTTTTATTTAAAAGGACTCCATATAGTGGTCACTTTAGTGTCCACTATATGGAGTCCTTTTAATATATACTATAATCTTTATAAATTATTTTCTTCTCTCAATCCATCAGCTATTTCACCTAATTTTCTAAGTCTGTGGTTAACACCCGACTTGCCAATTGGTGGATCAAGCATTTCACCTAGCTCTTTAAGTGTCATATCTTCATATTCTACTCTTATCTGTGCAATTTCCTGTAAGTTGTTTGGTAAATTGCTTATTCCTATTGTTCTCTGTATTAGATTTATATCTTCTACCTGCCTAACTGCTGCATTGACAGTCTTTGAAAGATTTGCTGTCTCACAATTTACAATTCTATTAACATTATTTCTCATCTCTTTTAATATTTTAGTGTTTTGTAGACTGAGTAGAGCATTATGCGCCCCTATTACACTGAGCAAATCTGAAATTTGCTCACTCTCTTTTAGATAAACAATGTAATTGCTTTTTCGAGGAACTATCTTGCTGTTTAATCCAATTGAGTTTATCAAATCTTTTAATGAGATAGCAAATTCCTCAGAGTTTGTCACAAATTCCATGTGATAGCTCTTATCTGGATCACTAATTGAGCCTCCACCTAGAAAAGCACCCCTTAAAAAGGCTCTCTTGCATTCATCTTGCTCAACTAATTTTTCTGGGACCTTATCTACAGTGAAAAATCCATCTCCTGGTTCTAACATTCCAAGCTCTCTTAGGAGCTCTGTAGCTCCCATTTCGTCCGTAACTGTAAGTACATAACTATTATTTCTCTTCAACATTTGATTCTTGTTTATAGAAATAGTAGTGTTGATATCGAAATTATTTTTTAATAATTTAAAAACTTTACGTGCTATTGAATTTAGCTCTGTCAATATTTTCAAATTTATTTTTTTATATCCAGCTATCTGTAAGCTACCCGCAGATTTTACTATTGCTGCTAATTCCGCAACAGCTACACTGCGTTCTTCGGGCAAAATTCTAGCTAATTCATTTTTTGTATCTGTAGAAAACGACATGTCGATCACCTATACATTAATTTTTCTTGATTCTTTTTTTAATTTCTTCTAATGCTACTTTTATTATCTCTTTTTCGTCGTCATATCTAGCCATATCCACTACTCTATCTAAATGTACAAATTTAGCATCTATAAAACCCTCTTCTTTTTGAGGAACTGTATCCATATTTCTAGACTGCATTAAATACCAAAATACGGTCTTGTGAACTGCTTTATTTTCATCCCAATTTTCTTTAAATGTGTAGTGTATCTCGCCTAAATACTTGAGTATATCCGCCTTTACTCCTGTTTCTTCGTTTACCTCTCTAAGAGCTGCCTCTTCGTTACTTTCGCCCTCTTCTACTTTACCTTTTGGCAATACCCAATCACCATTAAACTTCCTCAGTAGAAGAACAGCGTTTCCAAATAAGACAACACCTCCAGCACTGACCTCTTCTCTCATAGATGTTCACTCCTTAAAACTAACATAATAATAAGGATTTCTACATAAATTTTTAAAACCCTTTTATCTTAACTACATACAACTGTGATTAAGTGCCAGCTCTATTATTATGTTAGATATGTATTTTGCATCATGTCTAATGTAGTTATTCTTTATCTCAACCATATTTTTTTCGATACATTTAATACCCATATCTTTTAATCCTTCAACTTGCTTCTTATCTAACAAAACTTGTTCTGCTCCATCGTGTTTATATAGATTTAAAACTTGTTTTGGGAGCATCTCGTTGTTTACAATAACATAATCTATTATATTGCTTCCCACATGCTTCTCTATAGCTTCTACATGATCAAATACATTGTATCCGTCTGTCTCTCCTGGTTGAGTCATTATATTAGATATGTATACTTTTGGTGCTGAAGAGGCCTTTATAGCCTTCACAACATCATCAATTAATAAATTAGGTATTATACTAGTATACAGGCTTCCTGGACCTATGACAATAATATCCGAATCATAAATTGAATTTATAACATCTTTTAATGGCTTAACATCAGCTGGTTCAAGGCTTATTTTTTCTATAGAAGTTTTTCTTGCTTTTACTTCTTTTGGTATAATTGATTCTCCCTTTATAACACATCCATCTTTAAATTCTGCAATCAAATTTACATCTTCCAGTGTTACAGGTAGTACTCTACCAGTTATTGCAAATATTTCACTCATTTTATATACTGCAGTTTCAAAATTTCCATAAAGTCCATTCATAGCGGCCAAGAAGAGGTTTCCAAAACTTTGTCCTTTGAGCTGACCGTCAGAAAATCTATACTGCATAATTTCATTCATAGTAGGTTCGATATTTGCTAGCGCTAACAGACAGTTTCTTATATCGCCAGGTGGTAACATGCCTAGATCTTCTCTCAAAACACCTGATCCACCTCCGTCATCCGAAACAGTGACTACAGCTGTAATATTTTGAGTAGTGTGCTTTAGACCTCTTAAAAAAACTGACTGCCCTGTACCCCCACCTATTACTACAACCTTTGGATCGTAACATTCCACAACTGATCTAGTAAATAGTTTCTTTCTCTCTTTTCTAGCTTTTAGATACAAAAATAGTGTAATGAATAGACCAATCCAACCTAATATGCTTACCAAAATAAGTATTTCAAACATAAAATTGCCTCCACACTATCTCAACATAGAATCTCTGTGTTTTTTAACAACTCTGTAGCCTTTTTCATTCAAATCATCAGCTAAAAGATTTGTTATAGTAACTGATCTATGTCTCCCCCCAGTACACCCTATTCCTATTACTAGATGTTGCTTTCCTTCATCTATGTATTGAGGAATTAAGAAATGTATCATGTCTAATAGTTTTTTATAAAATTCTTTACTTACTGGAGAATTCATGACATAATTTCTAACTTCTTCGTCATCACCTGTCTTAAATTTCAGTTCTTCTAAATAATAAGGGTTTGGCAAAAACCTAACATCAAACACTAAATCTGCATCTGTTAGAATTCCGTGTTTAAACCCAAATGAAACTACTGAAATAGTTATATTTAAATTATTTTCACCTTCATAATAAATTTTCTTTATCTCTTCTTGAAGATCTCTAGGTTTCATATTCGATGTATCAATTATACAACTTGCTGACTCCTTAAAAGGCTTCATTATCGCTCTTTCTTTCTTGATACCTTCAGGTATCTGCATATCTCTAGCAAGCGGATGATTCCTTCTAGTCATTTTGTATCTTTTTAGAAGAACATCATCGTTGCAATCCAAATAAAGCATCTCATAAGCGTAGTTCTCTTTTTTTAGGTAATTTAAGCTCTCATGGAAATCTTTGAAAAATTGAAGTCCTCTAATATCCACACCAAGTGCAACCTTATCAATACTTGAATTAGGTTGGTAGCATATCTCTGCAAATTTAGTTATCAATGCAGGTGGTAAGTTGTCTACGCAGTAGAATCCTAAATCTTCCAAAGCTCTCATTACTTCACTTTTACCAGATCCTGATAAACCTGTAACTATAACAAATTTCATGATACTACCTCCCTTTTATAATATAATATTTTCTATCAATGAAACATCTAGATCCGACTCTTTCACTGTCTTCATAGCTAGATTGAAATTTCCTACTTTTATCGGTGCATGTGCATCAGATCCAATTATAAATTTATTTCTTATGCTCTTTATCTTTTGAATCTGCTCAGCATTTAAAAAATTATGGCTACTGTTAATTTCAAGTCTTGTATCTGTCTCAAATGCAACCTTTGCTACATCCTCTATATAAACATCGCCTTTATCTCCAGGGTGTGTTATACAAAATATATCATTTTTTTTCATAGCATTGATTACTGCATTTGTATTGTAAATCTTCGCTTTTTCACTCTTCATAGTGTAATTTTCAAAGTGGTTTAAAGCAGCTGTCAATGATGTAGGCTTTGAACCAAAATGGTAACCTGCCATAACATAATCTAAATACTTTCTATCATTATCGTCTACATCTATATTGCCTTTATCATCTAGCACATTGCATTCAAGCCCTAAAAGAATTTTAATATCTGGATACTTTTCGTTTAATAGGTCTATTTCTCCCCTCATTATAGGGATATCACTTTTTTTGACACCGTAAGTAATATGTTTATGACTGTGATCAGAAATTCCAAGTATACCTATTCCCTTTTCTAAAGCCATTTTTACGTTATCCTCAATAGTTCCTTTACCGTGGCTAAATATTGTATGTGTATGATAATCAGCTAATATTTTCATTTTTTAGTCCTCTCCAAGTATCTTTACTTCTTCCTCTAACATTACTCCAAACTTTCTATATACTGTACTTTTTACTATATATATTAGGTCTAATAAGTCTTTAGCTTCTGCATCTCCTAAATTTACAACAAATCCGCAGTGCTTTTGCGATACTTGTGCTCCTCTAAGTGTAAGACCTCTAAGTCCACTTTCATCTATTAATTGACCTGCATAATGCCCATCTGGCCTTTTAAATGTACTACCCGCACTCGGATAGTTTAATGGTTGTTTTGTAACCCTTCTGTTTGTAAGGTCGTCTATATGTGCTTTTATTTCATCGTAGTTACCTTTTTCAAGCTCAATCTTACAAGATAGTACAACACACTTTATATTGGCTACAAGACTGTTTCTATACTTAAACTCCATCTCTTCATTAGAAAGTTCTCTGATGTTTCCATCCATATCAATAATTCTCACAGATTTAACTATATCTTTCATCTCTCCACCATAGGCACCTGCATTCATACAAAGCGCTCCTCCTATAGTTCCCGGTATACCAGTTGCAAATTCAAATCCTTTAAGTGAATTTCTTAGTATCTCTCTTCCAAGCGTTGATAAAAGCGCACCTGACTGTACTTCCACTGTATTTCCTTCTATCTTAGAGGTATTAAAATTATCTGCTATTTCGATAACTAATCCTCTAAGTCCACCGTCTTTTACCAACATATTTGACCCATTTCCTATTATCAAATACGGAATATCGTCTTCCTTTATAAATTTAAGTATTTCTCTTATCTCTTCCTCTGTTCTAGGGGTAACCAATATATCTGCTGGTCCTCCTACTTTAAAGGAAATATGTTTTTTCATAGGTTCATCTATTTTAATATCTTCCTTATTAACTATTTTCAACAATTTTTCATATACATACTCTTTATTCATAACTATAGATTTCCTCCAAAATTTCAAATCTTTATTTTAATTAATTTTATTGTATTCTAGGTTTAAAAATAATAACTATTTTAAGTCTATATTTTGTATTTATTTTCTCTTTTAATGTTAATGTGTAAATCTTTAATACTTGAGTAATAATAAATTTAAACAGACTCGTACCTATTATAATTCATTATACTCTATTATAACATTCCATTAGAGTTCTGTATTTACTTTTCTTTAAAAATGAGGTGTTTTAATCTATTTATTTTATTAATTAATATTATAGAATAATATCTAAATGTAATATCAATAATTACTCACCATGGCTTCTAAAATATTGATTTCAGTTTATAATTAAATACCTATATAACTTTATATAACTTATATGCTCCAATATTATAAATAAATAGGGTAGCTTAAAAAATTATTAATTTTTTAAGCTACCCTCTATTTCTTAATTACTTAGATAATTCTTATTCTTATACTATTTTGTACCGCCTAATTTTATTCCATTTTGAGTGAATCTTTCTGATATTTTTACTGCTGTTTGATATCTATCTTTACCTGCGATTCTCTCGTTATTTACTACTCCATAGCTTGGAAGACTATTTTCTACATCTTCTGAAACTGAAGCTGTTCCTCCTGCTATTAGAACATTCTTGATAGACCAATCTCCAATTCTATCTTTTGTTATGGATGTTAATTTAGTCGGCTCTGTTAACATTATTGGAGTTCCATATCTTCCTGCCAAGCTATTTACCGTTATCCCATCAGGGAAATCTGTTCCATCTACTAGTATCATATCCGCTTTATTTCCTGCGGATGATCTAACTTTTTCTCCTATTATGGACGCTGTTTCATATCTATCCAATCCACCTAGTCTTTCTACTTTATTTCCTGCTAAACTATTTTCTACTTTTTGTGAAACTGAGTCATAGCTACCACCTATTGTGATGTCATTAATTCCCCAAACTTTCATTGTATCTTTAGTTGTGATGTTTAGATCTTGTGGTTGTGTAAGTAGTATTGGTGTTCTTTTATCGGACGCTAAACTAGATATTGTTATTACGTCAGGAAAGTTTGTTCCATCCACTAACATAGCTTGATTTTTATTACCTGATAATAATCTCACTTCATTACCAACTTTTTCAGCTGTTCCGTATCTATCCTCTCCAGATAATCTTGTTACAGTATATCCAGTTAATTGATCTACTACTTTTTCAGATACTGAATCAGGACCACCAGATATTATTACTGTATTTACACCTAATCTCTTTATTTCATTCAATGTTTCTTGATTCACGAAGTCTTTTTCTGTAAGCAGAATCGGGCATTTTTTCTCATTAGCTAGCACTGTCGCTGTAAGAACGTCTGTATATTTTTCACCACTGGCTAGTATCACTGTTCGTGATGGTATTGGTGGATCTACTGTTCCTCCACCTCCGCCAGTTGATTTCCACTTAGCGTATAGTGTAATATCTTCATTAACTTGAGTATCTGCAAAGCTATATTTTTGAGTTAAACTCTCTTCTTTGTACCAACCTTCAAATTTATACCCTGATTTCTCAGGATTTAAAGGCTCTGTTGCATATCCCCCTTTATCGAAGGTTTGTGGATCAACTGCTGAACCGCCCTTTGAATCGAAGGTTACTGTTACTTTTACTTCTTTTACTTTCCATACTGCATAAAGCGTATTTTCACCAGTAGCAACCTCATTATCAGCATTAAATGTGATTGTACTTCCATCTGAATAAGCTGGGTCTGCAGTCGTTGCATTTGGATCTGTAGACCATCCTAAAAACTCTTCTTCATCTTTTACAGGTTTCAAATCAGCTTTATTTTTTACGTTCCCACTTGCATTTATATATTTTATATCATAGTATTCATCTGGATTTGCACCCTCATAATATGCAGATCCATCAAATGCTGTTAGTTCTGGTAGTGTGAATGTTCCTCCATTTGCATTGTATTTTACCCATGATATTTCCACTGAACCAATATCCTTATATCTATCAAATCCTCTCTGATCAGCTCCAGATTGTTGTGTTTTATTCTTATTGTCTGCTAAGCCCTCTGGCTTTATCGGTATCGTTGGTACTACAATACTTTCCTTGTCTGTACCCGCCTTTACTATAGAATAATTATTTGTTAACATTACATTGCCATTTCCTAAAACATCTTCTAGAGTATACTGAGGATCTGCACCTTTATCTGCATTAATCAAATTATTATCTAATTGAGTAGTTAAACTATTAGAAATATCTTTATAGTTACTAGCATCATTTATTTTTCCCTCAGTATTATAAACTTTATTTCCTATAAAAAGTGTATTATTACTAGTCACGCTAGCAGTAGCAAGGAATCCTGCTCCACTCAATGCCACAGCTCCTCCAGTTTGATTCACTGTAGAACTTTCATTTCCAGCTTGATTTCTAACAAAAGTATTTCCAGTTAAAGTGTTAGTCATTTTACTAGACCCACCGTTTTTAAAATACTGAATAGCTCCACCAGTTACATTAGCTCCATCTAAGCCATATGCTTTATTGTTATAAAAAGTACAATTTGTAATATCAGTTGTCAATCCTGGGTTTCCTGTGCCTTGGATCATCATAGCACCACCATCATCATAGGCAAGATTACTATCAAATGTAGTTTTGTCAATAGATACCGTAGCTCCATCACGGCCATCTAATATGTATATAGCTCCTCCATCATAAGTATTTTTGACTTCAATGCCCTCTCCACTAGTTTCATTACCATAAAAATAGGATTCATTTATTTTAAGATTTCCACGAAGATAGTGAAGTGACATTGCACCTCCACCACCACCAACTACCCCTGAATTTAAGCATCCGTTTACATTATTTCTAAACATAGTATTATTAATAACCAAATCACCAGTATGGGATTTAGAAGCTATTGCTCCACATTCGTACCCATAACCAGTACTGGAGTTATTCTCTATGATAGAGTTACTTATTTCAAGATTAACATTACAATTATCTGCAAGTCTAATTGCTGGTGCAGAATTATCAGCTTTATTATTTGCAATTTTCATATTATCTAATTTTATACTTACATTTGCATTCCCTGAAAAAGGTATCCATATTGCCCCATTTATAGAATTTGTTAACTCCATATTTTCTAAAATCATATTACCGTTTGTAGATTTTATATTTAACAGTTTTCCTGTCGTTTCATTCTTACCATTTATATTTATATTTTTAATTTCTAATCTTCCACCACTGTTTTTATTAACTGAGATTAAATCTCCAATATAACCTGATCCTGGAGATAGTGTTAGATTACTACCATCTATAGTTAAATTAAATGAATTTCCCTTGTCTATTACTATAGCTTCACTAAGTTCAACTGGAAAATCATCCGAAAGTTTTATCGTTAAATCCTCCGTTTGTGTTTCTATCTTGCTCTTCAATTCTTCAATAGCCGAAATATAGACTTCATTTGCCCTTACTTCTTTTTTACTTTTATCTGCTTTCTTCATATCCATTCTAACTGCATCACCCTCAAGTGCATGCACCAAATTAGTCAAATAAACTCCATTAAAAGAAAGTACTCCTATTAAAATATAGGCTAATAATTTCTTCATACTATCATCCTCCAATACTGTATTTTAAAATAATTGCACATAACTTTTACTAAAATTAGATAGTTACATACTCATATTTAAAAAATAACACACTAAATTCCTTAGTATGTCTTCATTGGTGTGAAATGGCATTTTTTTGTTGTGAATAAGATATACAGTATCAAAATCAATTTGTTTATTTTTTAACTAATCAATTTTTTATTCTTTCTTTAAACATCTATTTTCTACGTTTACACTATCACTATTACAAAAAATCTATCAATTTTAACATTATTTATATATAATAGTACTTATTACAATGCTATTATATAGCTATTCAGGAGGTAGGCATTTGTTGTATTTAGGGGTATTTAAGGCGTCAATTTACGGATTCGCTATAACAATTGTATATGTAGTAAACTTTTTAGTCGTACTTAATCTAGTATTTAGGGAAAAGAGAAATTCAAGCACAACTCTGACTTGGATCACGATCCTTGTTTTAGTTCCCGTACTCGGATTTGTACTTTACTTTATATTTGGAAGGGATTTATCAAAAAATAATATGTTCCAACTTAAAGAGAAGGACGATAAGATTCTAAAAAGTAACATATTAAAAACTCAAGTTGCCCTTCATTCAGATTTAAGATTCGATAGATCTGCCAATGAACATAAAGACATGATTTCAGCACTGGCTAATTCAAATAACGCTCACTACACTACAAATAACTCTGTAGATATCTATCCAGATTCTAGCAAGTTTTTTAACAGCCTCATTGTTGAGCTTAAAAAAGCAACTAACTATATTAATATTCAGTTTTATATATTTAAAGATGACAGTATCGGTAAGGAAATAATAGATATTCTTGTACAAAAAGCTAAGGAAGGCGTTGAAATAAGGTTTTTGTACGATGACGTCGGGGGAAGGAACCTAAGCCAAAAATCTATAAATCATCTGAAAGAAAACGGTGTAAAAGTGGCGAGCTTTTTCCCTTCTTTCCTTAAGATAGTTAACTTTAATATAAACTATAGAAATCACCGTAAGATAGTCGTAATAGACAACTGTGTAGGATTTGTAGGCGGATTTAATATCGGCGATGAATATCTTGGTCTAGATCCTAAATTTGGTGAATGGAGAGATACTCATACAAAACTTACAGGTGACTGTGTTATGGATCTTAATATGAGATTTATGCTCGACTGGAAATACACTACAAAAGAAGATCTCGACTTATATAGCCATTTCCAAAACAGCAGTGTAAAGTGTAGATGCGAAGATGGCAATATCGGCGTTCAGATAGTTTCAAGTGGACCCGATATAATCGACTTGGATGAGATAAAGTACGGATACATTAAGATGATACAAAAGGCTACTAAATATGTATATATTCAAAGCCCATATTTGATTTTGGATAGCACTCTTATCGAAACTCTTAAGCTTGCTTGTTTATCTGGAGTCGATGTAAGGATAATGATTCCATCTAAACCAGATCATCCTTTTGTATACTGGGCATCCTACTCTTATGCTGGGGAGTTGTTAAAGTTTGGAGCCAAAATATATACCTACGGAGAAGATGCCTTTTTACACGCTAAAACTATTGTCTCAGATGATTCAATATGTTCAATCGGTACGGCAAACATGGATATAAGAAGTTTCGAACTCAATTTCGAGGTCAATGCTTTTATATATTCACAGGAAAAATCTATAGAGCTTAGAGAAATATTTGAAAGAGATATTATTAATTCTAAAGAGATAACTCCTGAAATTTATCATTCAAGATCTACATATATTAGATTTAAAGAATCTATTTCTAGATTATTATCATCAGTCTTATAAAATTCAATTGAATTTAACAAGGATTTTATAATAATATAAATTCTTTGTTAAATTATTGTTAATAAGTGATTTATTTTTACATGTTTTTTGATATAATAATTTAAATGGTGTAAATATAAATAAATCTAAATGAAAGAGTGATGCAGATGTGTAATTTTTATTCACAGAACGAAAAACTATTTTCAGACTTAAATGATTTTATTGTCAAAGTAGAACCATCTGAAGGTGCCCTTATTCAAGTACTACACCGTGCACAGCAAATTTTCGGGTATCTTCCTAAAGAAGTTCAACTCCACATATCTAAAAAGCTAAACATTCCACCTTCCAAAGTCTATGGAGTTGTAACATTTTATTCTTATTTTAAAACAGAGCCTATTGGTAAGTACAAGATCAGTGTTTGTACCGGTACTGTTTGCTTCGTAAAAGGAGCGGATAAAATACTCGCTGAATTTGAAAAACAGCTCGGTATTAAATCGGGGCAAACCACTGACAACTTAGAATTTTCATTAGAGAGTTTAAGATGCGTAGGAGCATGTGGTCTCGCTCCTGTCGTTACCGTAAATGAAAAAGTTTATGGAAATGTAACACCCAAACAAGTTTGTGAAATACTAGATTCTTACAAAGAAAAGGAACTACAAACAAATTATTAATATGTGAGGTGTAGACGATGCATAAAATAAATTCTTTTGTTGAACTAAAAGATATGGCTCAAGAATTAAAACCTAGATTAAACCTTAGATACAATCACGCCAAGGAAAACATCAAAAAAAGAGAGATCCTAGTTTGTAGCAATACAGGATGTATATCATCAAATAGCTTAGTAATCATAGATAAATTAAATGAAGAAATTGTAGAATTAGGCATTGGAGATAAAGTCTCTGCCCATGCTACAGGATGTTTTGGGTTCTGCCCACAAGGTCCTATAGTTAAAATTTTTCCAGATGATGTTTTTTATGTAAAAGTCAAACCAGAAGATGTTTCCGAAATTATTCAAAAACATATTTTACAAGATGAAATTATATACCGTTTATTATATGAAGAACCCTCAAAAGATCATGAGAAAGTTAAGTATCAAGATGAGATGGATTTCTATAAGAAGCAGTCAAGAATTGCTTTGAGAAATTGTGGAATTTTAGATCCCAGTGATATAAGCGACTACATAGCCAACGAAGGATACCTAGCACTTGGAAAATGCCTAGAACTCCTTACTCCTGAAGAAGTCGTTTACAAAATTAAAGATTCTGGACTCCGCGGTAGGGGCGGTGCAGGGTTCCCTACAGGAGACAAATGGAAGGCTGCGGCTTCAAATCCTGTAGGTCCAGATGGCAGAAAGTTCGTAGTCTGTAACGCTGATGAAGGAGATCCCGGAGCCTTTATGGACAGATCTATATTAGAAGGAGACCCTCACTCTATTTTGGAAGCTATGGCTATTTGCGGTTATGCTATAGGTTCTAATACTGGATACATATATATAAGAGCAGAATACCCCAAATCAATTGAAAGACTTGGTGTAGCTATTGAACAAGCTAAAGAATCCGGACTACTCGGAAAAAATATTCTTGGAAGTGGATTCGACTTCGATATTGAATTAAAACTTGGAGCTGGAGCATTTGTCTGCGGTGAAGGTACTGCACTAATGCACTCTATTGAAGGTAAGCGTGGAGAACCGAGAATGAAAACCTATAGTTCATCAAAGAGCGGTCTTTGGGAATCACCAACATGTCTAAACAACGTCGAGACTTTTGCCAATATTCCGCCAATTATCTTGAAAGGACCTGATTGGTTTTCAAGCTACGGAACAGATGACTCTTCAGGTACTAAAGTATTTGCATTAGGTGGAAAGATAAATAATGTAGGTCTAGTCGAAGTTCCAATGGGTCTTACTCTAAAAGAAGTTATCTATGAAATCGGTGGCGGTATACCAGAAGGAAGAAAACTCAAAGCCGTTCAAACTGGCGGACCATCTGGTGGTTGTATACCTGTTGAACATATAGATACACCTATAGATTTTAAGTCCCTAAAATCCATCGGATCTATGATGGGTTCTGGAGGAATGCTTGTTTTGGATGAACAAGATTGTATGGTAGATTTAGCTAAGTTCTTCTTAGAATTTACCGTTGAGGAATCGTGCGGAAAATGTTCTCCTTGTAGAATAGGTACTACAAGACTTTTAGAAATTTTAACTAGAATAACAGAAGGTAATGGAACTCTTCAAGATATAGACGATCTTAAAGAATTATCTGAAGTAATAAAAGATGCTTCACTGTGTGGACTTGGTAAATCAGCCCCAAATCCTGTTGTTACTACCCTACAGTATTTTATGGATGAATATATAGCGCATGTTATGGACAAAAAATGTCCTGCTGGTAAATGCCAAAATCTACTGTCATTTTATATTACAGATGACTGCAGAGGATGTACAAAATGTTCAAAGGTTTGCCCTGCATCTTGTATATCTGGCACACCTGGAAAAATACACTGTATCGATACATCAAAATGCTTAAAGTGCAATACTTGTATAGATAGCTGTAAATTCAACGCTATAATAAAAAAATAATCGTTTGGGGGAATTAAAATGAATCTAGTTAATTTGACTATCAATGGCAAGCCAGTTTCAGTCCCAAAAGGAACCTCCATACTGGACGCTGCTAAAACTATAGATATTAAAATACATAACTTGTGCTATCTTAAAGCCGACGAAATCAGAAGACTAGAAACGTGTGCATCGTGCCGTGTTTGTATGGTCGAAACTGATAGAGGACTTGTTCCTTCATGCGGTACTCTTGTTAAAGAAGGTATGAAGGTTGAAACAAATAGTTTAAGAGCACTAAACACTCGTAGGAGAATCGTTGAACTAATACTTTCAGATCATCCACAAGACTGTCTTGTCTGCGAAAAAAATGGAGAATGTAGACTTCAAGAAATCGCAGCAGATCTCGGTATAAGACAGATAAGCTTTAAAGGGTCAAAGTCGATAGATAAGATGGATACATCTAGTAAATCAATAGTAAAAGACCACAGCAAGTGTATTCTGTGCAGAAAATGTGAAGCTGTATGCAATAAAATTCAGACAGTTGGGGCTATTTCGGGTATAAATAGGGGTTTTAATACTGTAGTTGGAACATTTTTCGACGCCGATATGGTCGATACTGAGTGTACGTACTGTGGACAGTGTGTTGCGGTCTGTCCAACAGGATCTTTAAGAGAAGTAAACAATATCTCTCAAGTTTGGAGAGAGCTGAAAAATATAGATAAAACTGTCGTGGTTCAATTAGCACCTGCCGTCAGAGTTGCTCTTGGAGAAGAATTCGGGCTCGACTCAGGAGGTTTATCTACCGGAAAAATTGTAGCAGCTTTAAAAGCATTGGGATTTGAATACGTATTCGATACAAACTTTGGAGCTGATCTTACAATAATGGAAGAAGCTTCTGAGCTAATTCACAGACTTAAACATAATGAAAACTTACCTATACTTACAAGTTGCTGTTCTGCTTGGGTAAATTTTATTGAGTACAATTACCCAGAAAAACTAAACCTCGTATCGAGTTGTAAATCTCCTCAGCAAATGTTTGGTGCTATTACAAAGAGTTACTTCGCAAATAAAGCAGACATAGATCCAAAGGATTTATGTGTTGTTTCTGTAATGCCTTGTATTGCTAAAAAATACGAAACAAATCGCGAGGAATTAGAAGTAGACGATATAAGAGATAACGATATATCAATAACTACAAGAGAAATAGCCCATATGATAAAAGAATCTGGTATCGATATACTCAGCCTAAAAGATGAAGACTTCGACTCACCTCTTGGAGAGTCAACTGGTGCCGGAACTATCTTTGGAGCAAGCGGTGGAGTTACAGAAGCTGCTCTTAGAACTTCCTACGAGTGGATTACAGGGGAAACTCTAGAAAACGTAGACTTTAAAGAAGTAAGAGGATTTAGAGGAATCAAAGAGGCTCAAATAAATATAGGTGGATCTGAAGTAAATGTATGTGTTGTCAACAGCTTAGGAAATGCCAGAAAGATAATGGATGACATAGTCGATGGAAAATCAGACTACCAAATAGTCGAAGTAATGGCGTGCCCAGGTGGTTGCATAGGTGGCGGAGGTCAACCTTTCCACTTTGGAGACTACAGTATAGTAAAATCTAGAAGTAAAGCACTTTACAAAATCGATTCAAATAAGGAAATTAGAAAATCACATGAAAACCCTAGCATAAAGAAATTGTACGATGATTTCTTGGGAGAACCATACAGTGAAAATTCCCATAAGTATCTCCACACCACATTTAAGAATAAAAGCGAAGTCTATTAATTATATATAAATAACTAATAAACTGATCAACTAAATTTGTAACTAAAGAAAAAACTGTCTCAGCATTTGAGACAGTTTTTTATATTATACTCGCTACCTAACAGATTCAGGCATTTCCCATTTGTGGTGGTTTGTATGAAGCAGTTTATGTGATTTATGTGATAGTGGTTTCTCAAGATAGTTTTTGTATATATCAGCTATCGAAGGATTCTCATGTGAAAATCTTATACTATTGTTTTTATCTAAATTGTACAGGACGCCGCACCTTTCTTCTCCGAGTTCTTCTCCAGCATGTATAGGTTGACCTCCTCCTGCTGCACAACCCCCTGGACATGCCATAACTTCTACAAAATCGTACTTCTTCTCGCCACTTCTTATCGATTCGATTAATTGTCTTGCATTTCCTAGACCACTCGCAATTGCAAGATTTAGAGATGTTCCATTTAAATCAATTGTAGACTCTTTTATTCCATCCATACCTCTAATATTTTTGAATAGGTCGGCATCAGGATTTTCCCCCATTACCAAATAATAAGCCGTTCTTAGAGCCGCCTCCATAACTCCACCAGTAGCTCCAAATATAACTCCTGCACCTGAACCTATTCCTAGAGGCATATCGAATTCCTCCTCTTCAAGTAAACTTACATCTATATGCTCTGATTTTATTAGTCGAACCACCTCTCTAGTCGTCCAGACGAAGTCTACATCTTTTTCAGCACCGCTGTCGTTTATATTAGGTATATCGCATTCGTGTTTTTTAGCTACACATGGCATTACCGAAATGCAGCATATTTTAGATGGATCTACTCCCAATATATCGGCGTAATAGCTCTTCGCAACTGCCCCGAACATCTGCTGTGGAGACTTAGCCGTTGACAGTGAATCCACCATATCTGGATATTGAGACTTTAAAAATCTAACCCAACCCGGACAACACGATGTAAACATCGGATATTTGCTCTTTTCTCCACTTCCAAGCCTCTCTAAAAACTCGCTTCCCTCTTCCATAATAGTTAAATCAGCTGAGAAGTCTGTATCAAATATATAGTCGAACCCCATCTTTCTAAGTGCAGAAACAAGTCTTTTCACAGTTGCAAATTCTCTAGAAAGTCCTAAAGCTTCCCCCCATGCTGTTCTAACAGATGGTGCAACTTGAATAATTGTAATTGTATCAGGTTCGTTTAAAACGCCATTCATTCTAAGTATTTTACCTACATCGTCCCTCTCGTGAAGAGCCCCTGTTGGACAGTGAGTTATACACTGACCGCAGAGTGAACAATCTGCATCTTTTATATCTCTATTTAGAGAAACATCTACAGTCGTACGCGAACCAGTCTGCGCTATATCCCAAACTTGTAGATCTTGTATCTTGTCACAAACTTGCACACAACGCATACATTTTATACATTTCCCCTCTTCTCTGATTAATGGGAAATCTTTAGGCCAATTTGAGTGTGGAACCTCTAATTTATAGTGGTTTTCAGGAAAATTTAAGTTATTTGCCAATGTTTGCAGTTCACAGTTTCCACTTCTACCACATGTAGGGCAATTGCAATCGTGTTGAGACAGTATTAGCTCTACATTTGTGCGACGTGCTTCTCTAACTCTAGGTGAATTAGTCGATATATCCATTCCCTCAGCTACTATATTATTGCATGCAGTAATAAGTTTTTCTATTCCTTTCATCTCTACAACACATACTCTACATGCACCTATTTCGTTTATTCCCTTTAAATAACAAAGGCTTGGTACTGACATCCCTGCCGATTTAGTAGCCTCTAAAATCGTTGTTCCTTCTGCTACTTCTATTTCTGTATTATTTATTTTTAACTTTACCATTGAGATACTCGACCTCCTTTGAAAACTCCATATCCAAAATAATCACATCTTAGACACCTATTTGCTTCCTGTTTTGCTTCTTCACGAGACATAGATAGCTCGACCATATCGAAATCTTTTATTCTATCATCTGCATCTCTCTCCATCATATTTACTCTTCCACATGCTGGGCGATCATCCAACCTTGCAGTTGGTATTTCTACATCCGTCGAAATTATATGGTCAAATCCTAGGTATGTATCTATATTTGCCGCTGCGACCTTTCCCGCTGCAATTGCACGTATCACAGTCGCTGGACCAGTTACGCAATCCCCTCCTGCAAATACTCCATCTGTATTTTCAACAGCACTCCATGCAGCCGCATCAATTCCACCTTTTTTGATAGGTATTCCGGCATCTTCAAAGTGAGGAGTTTCTATACCCTGGCCAATTGCGACTATTACTGTATCACATGGTATTCTTACTTTATCTAAATTAGAATCCGATGGTCTTGGTCTTCCATCTTTACCTATTAGGCCTACCATCTTAGGAGAAACCCAAAGCGCTTTTACATTGTTGTTTTCATCTGTTTCAATATACTCTGGAGAGTGAAGTTCAAGTACATCCGCCCCCTCAGCTATTGCGCCTTCTACTTCGTCCATAAGCGCAGTCATATCTACTTTACGTCTTCTGTATACAACATTCACCTTTTTAGCACCTAGTCTTATAGCTGAACGAGTAACGTCCATTGCGACATTTCCTCCACCTATTACAACGACTGTCTTGTCTTTAAAATCTGGCATTTCACTGTCCCCTATATTTCTTAGCATCTCAACAGCCGAGATTACTCCGTTTGCATCTTCATTTTCTATACCTATTTTTTTATCTGTATGAGCTCCAATCGAAATATACACTGCATCGTATTCTTCTCTCAATTGGTTCATTGAAATTTCATCATCACTACTTCCGATTGATGCCTCTATCTTAACTTCCACACCAGTATCTAGTATAGATTTTATATCCTCTTCCAAACTTTTTCTTGGCAACCTATAACTAGGTATACCGTAAGTTAACATACCACCAAGTAGTTTTCTCTTCTCAAATACGGTAGTTTGATGTCCCATTAACTGTAAATAGTAAGCTGCACTAAGTCCACTTGGACCACCACCAATTACAGCAATTTTTTTACCCGTTGACTCTGCGTTTTCAGGATTAGGAACATACCCTGCATAATCTATTGCCATTCTCTTTAAGCCCCTTATATTTACTGAGTCATCTATCATATTTCTTCTACATCTTGCCTCGCAAGGATGTTCACATACTAATGCACAGGCTGTTGGAAATGGATTATCTTTCCTGATAAGTTTAACTGCATCCGCATATCTCTCCGCTCCAACTAACGCTATGTAACCCGGTATATCAACATCTGCTGGGCAGAGTGCCACACAAGGTACTGGTTGTTCTAAATGACAGAGACATCTTCCCCTCAAAATGTGCTCTTCATAATCATTTCTAAAACCATCAAGTCCTTTAAGTACCATCTCTGCTGCCTCGTATCCTATCGCACAATCCGCAGAATTTGCTATTACACGAGCTGTCCTCTCAATCAAGTCAATAGTCTCTAAAGTAGCATCCCCATTTAAAACATCTTCAAGTAAATTCCCCAATTGACCAAGCCCAATTCTACACGGTACACATTTTCCACAAGTTTGAGCGTGGCACATCTTTAAAAAAGATGATGACATATCTACAGGGCATAATCCTGGAGGACTGGCGACAATTCTTCTTTCTAGATCTCTATACAGCTCTTCAACAACCATTTGAGCTTTACTTCTAGTAATCATACTCAATCTACTCATAAACCTACTCCTTTCAAATCAATTTGACTTTTAATTTATAAACGCTTTATTATTATTTTAACATTCATAATTTTATGAATTTTTTATTATAAGATATTATATCAATGCAAAAATATTTTTACAACTAAAATATACTTTTAACAATCCTTAGAAAATACAGTATTTGATATATTTTATCGAAACAAAAAAGGTATATTTCAAAAATATGACATTTGTTATTTGATTAATACCATGTAATGTTTCATAGTAGCTGTTACAATAGTAGTAGATTTTTTTCTTTCTCTACTATAAACACCCTCTACGCTTTTACAATTATACAATCATCTAACTCAGTCAATCTTTAAAACACACCTTATAAGCCTAATCCTACTATCTATTCAAATGCCTTAACACTAATTTCTACCAATTTAATCTATTCATCATCATTGGATTTCTTGTCTATCATATCTATAAGCTTGTTATTGAATTCATACGCGGCATCATATCCCATTCCCTTTTGTCTAAAGTTCATAGCCGCAACCTCGATGATCATGGAGGTATTTCTACCTGGTCTAACTGGTATTACAAGCTTTTCAAGGTTTATACCGAGAATTTTTTCGTAGTCTTTATCTAGACCGAGCCTGTCGTAATATTTTGTACTATCCCAAGCTTCAAGATACACTACCATATCTATAGTCTTTGAATTCTTTATAGCTCCTACACCGTACAAGCTCCTTACATCTATTATGCCTATTCCTCTAATCTCCAATAGATACTTTAAAATTTCAGGCGATGTTCCGACAACCTTATGGTCCTCCTGCTTTCTGATTTCAACAGAATCATCTGCGACAAGTCTATTTCCTCTTTGAACTAACTCAAGAGCTGTCTCGGATTTCCCTATATTGCTGTCACCCTTTATCAGCACACCAATTCCATATACATCGACCAATACACCATGTATTGTCGTAGTTGGAGATAGCCTAGCTTCTAAATAGCTTAGAAGTTTGCTTGTTATTTTACTTGTATTCATTTTAGTTCTAAGTAAAACTCTATTGTACTTCTTTGCGTATTCAATAAAATCAGGGGTAGCAGCAAGCCCAGAAGTCATAATTAAAGCTGGTATATCGTACGAAAAATATTTATCTAATATCTCTGCTCTTTTCTCTGAATCTACTTTTGCAAAATAGTTGTACTCAGTCTTCCCTACTATTTGAATTCTATCATTTGAAAAGATCTCAAAGTAACCAGCTAATTGCAATCCCGGTCTATTTAATTCAGCCGACTCTACATAAATATCAGATTCCTGTGGCATATAAACAATTTCTAATCGTAAATCCATTGCTAAATCTTTAATCGCTACTCTTTTCTCTGTATCCATCGATTACCTCTCCTCAATTATTGCTCTTTTATTATTGATCTTTTATTATATCTTTATGGAAAAATTTATATACGCTCTCTGAGGACGACTTATTCATTCCATCAGCTTCGTTTAATTCTTCTATAGATGCAGCCTTTATTGCATCAATATCCTTAAAGTGGTTTAAAAGAGCCTTTTTTCTCTTATCACCTATTCCCGGAATATTATCCAGCACAGATTTAGTAATCGCCTTATTTCTAAGACTTCTATGATATGAAATAGCGTAATTGTGAACTTCTTCTTGAATACTCGCCACAAATCTATATAAGTTAGAAGTCTTATCCAACTCTATTTCTCTATCTTTATTTACCAAGCCTTTTGTCCTGTGGTTGTCATCTTTATACATTCCCCAAAGAGGAATTTCTAATCCGTATAAATCTAGAATTCTCTTTACTGAGCTAACTTGTCCCTTACCTCCATCTAATAGCATAAGATCTGGTAAATTGCCGTACTTTATCCTTCTCTCTACTATTTCAGCCATAGAGTCGTAGTCATTCGGGCCTTCAACAGTCTTAATCTTATATCTTCTGTACTCTTTCTTATCTTTCTTTCCCTTGGTGAAAACCACCATACTTCCAATGGAATCCACCCCTTGTATGTTAGAGATATCAAAAGATTCTATCCTCTTTGGAATTTCATCTAAATCCAGTATTTTTTGTAGTTCTTCAAGAGCACCCATACTCTTTTCGTACTTTCTCTTGTTCATATCAGAGAATTTCTCAAGGTATTCAATGGCATTTTTTCTGACCATGTCCACTAAACTCTTCTTTTCACCTTTTTGTGGGACTCTAATTGTTACTTTTTGTCCCTTTTTAGTTGTAAGCCACTCTTCTAATACAAAACTATCTTCTATTTCGTCTTCTATAATCAATTCTTTTGGAATATATTCTTGTTCCATGTAGAACTGTTTCACAAATGATCCCAATATAGAAGATCTTGGACTATCGAGCACTCCCTCAAGGATAAAGTGCTCTCTTCCTACGATTTTACCGTTTCTTATAAAGAATACTTGTACACAAGCCTCATCATGAGCTCTTGCCATAGCAATTATATCTTGATTTAAATCCAATGCTACATTGTCTATCTTCTGTTTTTGTACGAGTTCTTCAAGGCTCATAATCTTATCCCTGTACATAGCAGCATCCTCAAAATTAAACTCTTCAGAGCATTTTTGCATTTTCTCTGTCAGAATTTCTATTAATTTTTCCTCTTTTCCGGATAAGCAGTAGATTATTTCATCTATCATCTTTCCGTACTCTTCTTTACTAACTGTTCCGGTGCAAGGACCTACGCATTTTTTTATATGCTTATTTAGACAAGGTCTCATATTGTTTTTAATTGCTTTATCTATATCGATATTACAACTTCTAATCGGGTAAACACTTCTAAGCGCCTCAATTGTATCATTTACGGCGGAAATATTAGTGTAAGGTCCAAAGTACTTAGCTTTATCCTTTAGAACCCTTCTAACTTTTAGAAGTCTTGGAAAATCCTCATTAACTGTTACCTTTATATAAGGATAAGTCTTATCGTCTCTAAGCAGAACATTGTACTTTGGTCTATATCTTTTAATCAAGTTACACTCTAAGATAAGTGCCTCAAGTTCAGAATCGGTTATAATATACTCAAATCTATCAATATTAGTAACCATAGACTTAACTTTAGAGGAATGATTTTTAGAAGATTGGAAGTACTGTCTTACTCTATTTTTAAGTGATATAGCTTTCCCTACATATATGATATTGTCAAATTTATCTTTCATCAAATAAACACCAGGCTCAGCTGGTAGATTTTTTAAATGTTCTTGTATATCAAACAAAATTATTCCTCCATTAAAATATTCTCTATATTTAAATTATACCTCAAATATCTACTTTTAAAAGGTTTTAGAACTTATATTCTAAACTTCTTAATTTAGTCTAGTATTTTAAATACTTGTACTTTCCATTCTATGTAACAGTAAAGGTAGGCAAATATTACCTTGTTTAAGTAGCAGTTGCATAAAACGAATAATTATGATAAATTTTAGTAGTTAACTTATATTAAGTGATTAAGTAAATTGTAGTTTACTTAATAAGAGGGAATCAGGTGAGAATCCTGAGCGATCCGGTCACTGTATTCAGGGAACCTAGTTTTGTATACCATTGCAGATAAATCTGTGAGAAGGTGAAGTTAGGTTTTGATCTGTAAGTCAGGAAACCTGCTTAATATTGAGATGAAGCTTCCGTGCAAAGCATAACATCTAATACATAGTATGAATTCCATACATTGTTTTTAGAATGCCTGCTTTTTAGCAGGTTTTTTTAGTACAAACCAGGGGCTTCTTCTGTTGATAGTATATTTATATTAAGAGGAGAAAAAATGAAAAAACAAAATTTTTTAAAAAGTTTTTTATCAGTATTGATAGTTTCAATATTGGTATTGGGAACTACTGCTTGTAGTCCTAAAAAATCTGAGTCTGATAACAAAGAGGGGAACAGTCCTCAAGCTCAAGTTGAAACAGATTCAAAACCCGAAAAAACAAAATATCCACTGACTATAACAACTTATGGATCTGATGGCGAAGAATTAAAAACTGTTTATAAAAAAGCTCCAGAGAAAGCCTTAGCAGTTTATCAAGGGTCTATCGAAACACTGTTAGCTCTAGGATTAGAAGATAAAATAGCCGCAACTGCTGGGCTAGACAATGAAGTCTCTTCAGATTTGAAACCAGCATTTGACAAAGTTAAATACCTAACAGAGTTTGCACCATCTAAAGAATCTGTAACAATGCTAAATCCAGACTTAATACTTAGCTGGGGATCTTACTTTGGCGATAAAACACTTGGAGATGCAGCAAGCTTAGTAAATAACGGTACAAATATTTATATAAATTCAAATACTCGTAAAAAAGATGCTGTAGCTAGAACTCTTGAAAATGAGTTTACTGATATCTTAAATTTAGGTAAAATTTTTGATGTTCAAGAAAAAGCTCATCAAATTGTAGATGATATGAAATCAGAAATCGACAAGGTCGCTGCGAAAACATCTAAAATAGAAAAGAAGCCTACAGCATTGATCCTTGAATTCCAAGGAGACACTATTGTAAACTATGGAGCATCAAGTCTTGGTGGAGATATGGTTACAAAGCTCGGCGGTAAACTTGTCAATGAAGACGGGGCTGATCTTGGTAAAGAAGATATAATCAATCTAAATCCAGATGTAATATTCGTAGTATATATGCCTTATTCAGGTGATGATGCAGAAAAAGTTAAAAAGGAAAACCTAGATAAAATTTTAGAAGATAAAAGCCTAGCTAGCCTTTCAGCTATTAAGAATAAAAGAGTTCAACCTATTATGCTCGGAGATATGTATGCTAGCGGTATACGTACAAAAAACGGAATCGTAAACTTTGCTGAAGGGTTATATCCTAATTTAAAATAGGAGTTTATATAAAAAATAATAAATGAAAAATCTTACTAATAATGATAGAAGTTTTAAAACAAAATTAAATAACATGCCCTTGTACTACTCGATACTTCTGATTTTAATCGTTTTCTTGGTATTTTCAATACTTGCATCTATTACATTCGGCAATGCAGATATCTCAATAAGAGAAGTTTACAGTGTAATAGCATTTGAGTTACTGCACTTTGATTCACTTTCAAAGTTTGCAGAAGGACCTATTCACGATGTAGTATGGCTACTTAGATTTCCTAGAGTTTTGCTAGCGATATGTATAGGCATGGGGCTTTCGGTATGTGGTGTGGTAATGCAGGCGGTCGTTAAAAACTCCCTTGCAGACCCCTATATACTCGGGGTTTCATCTGGAGCATCGCTAGGTGCAACCACAGCAATAATGCTTGGATTTGGGGCTCTATTTGGAAGTAATTCAATCGGTATAATGGCTTTTTTAGGTGCACTTGCAGCTACATTTGCAGTTATGACACTGTCTAACATGGGCGGGCGATCCAATTCATCTAAACTAGTTCTCTCAGGTATGGCAATTGGAGCTGTGTGTACTGCTTTTTCCAACTGTGTTCTGTACGTTACCAATAATAAAACAGCAGCAGTGGAAGTAGCATACTGGACTATGGGCAGCTTGGCCGGAGCAGACTGGAGTAAAGTATTGCTATTGCTTCCACTATTCATATTGGGTACATTGTTTTTCTGTACACAGTTTAGAAACTTAAACCTAATGTTAATGGGCGATGAGGTATCTATCACTCTGGGTACTGATCTATATAAATACAGGATATTATACATGATTATCTCATCTATTATTATTGGATTTGCAGTGTACGCTGCGGGTATGATTGGATTTGTCGGTCTTATAATTCCTCATATTATACGTATGATATTTGGTACGGACCATAAAAAAGTTATCCCCCTTAGTGCTGTTACTGGATCGATCTTTATGATATGGGCGGATGTGCTTTGTAGAGTACTCATCCCAAATTCAGAGATACCTATAGGTATACTTGTATCGATGATAGGTGCACCGTGTTTTATATATCTAATGGTTAAAAAGTCATATGGATTTGGAGGTGGCGAATAATGAATATAGAAGCTAAGAATATTGAATTATCATATGGAGCTGAAAAAATCCTCAAAGACGTCAGTATCAATTGCAATGCAAAAGAATTTATAGGAATTATAGGCCCCAATGGAAGCGGTAAATCCACTCTACTTAGATGTATTTATCGAATTCTAAAACCTTCAAATGGATGTATCTATTTAGATGGAGATCCTCTTCAATCTGTAAATGTAAAAGACTCTGCTAAAAAAATTGCGGTAGTAGCGCAACACAATGACTACAACTTTGAATTTACTGTCAGAGAAATAGTGCTTATGGGAAGATCCCCACATAAACGTACAATGGAAAGAGATAATAACGATGATTATAAAATAGTTGAAGAATCACTAGATATTGTGAATATGAAAAACTACGCTGATAGGAATTTTTCTACTCTATCTGGTGGCGAACGGCAAAGGGTAATTCTAGCTAGGGCGCTTGCTCAAAATACGCCTTGCTTAATCCTTGATGAGCCGACTAATCACCTAGATATTACTCACCAGATACAGATGCTTAAAACAATTAGAGAGCTCGATGTCACTGTAGTTTCAGCTATACACGACTTAAATATTGCAGCTACGTACTGTGACCGTATTTATGCTTTATGCGATGGAAAAATTGTAGGTGAAGGTAACCCGGAAGAGATATTGACTACAGATTTTATATGGCAAATTTACGGTGTCGATTCGGAAATCGTAAAAGATTCAAAAGGACAGATACATATTTTATATACGTAATCTAATTAAAAAAACTGGGAGTTTTTAATGATTTTTTATCATTTAAAGCTTCCAGTTTACTTTTCTAATTTGAAAAATCAAAGTCGCTATCCTGTAATTCCTCGTATGTACCCTTTTGATATCCGTTACCCTTAGTTGAGAAAAAATCATGCATTTTTGTTTCTGTGCTAAGCCCATTTAATACTATTGGATTCACATTATCAACTGTATATTCTTCAGCAAAACCTAAATTCTCTAGAGCCTGATTTGCGTTGTATTTTAAAAAGTTTTCAACCTCTATGTCTAGACCTGTTCCACTGTATATTGTCTTAGTGTACTCTATCTCGTTTTCCATAAGAATGTATAGAATTTTATATACTTTGTTTTTAAGTTCTTCTTTAGTAGAATTTGAAAATTCATTGTATTTTTCTTGAGCAAGTAGCCCGATATATTTTCCATGTAGAGATTCATCCCTCAATATAAGCGAAATAACTTCACCGCTCGCAATCATCTTCCCTTGACCAGATAGGAACAACGGATAAAAAAATCCGCTATAAAATAAAAAGCTCTCTAAAAATACACTTGTAGCCATAGCCATATACAGACCTTCATCGTCATTTGTATTATTGTATTGTTTTAATACTATATCAACTTTTCTCTGAAGTGTGGGCTCTGTTTCTATCCAATCAAATAACTCATCTATTTCTATATTGGACAGCAATGTAGTAAAAATAGAAGAGTAACTTTTCGCGTGAATCTCCTCCATAGTTCCCATAAATGATAAAACAGCCTTTCTCTGTAAGTCTTCCGTCAGACTCATCATAGAAGGAATTCCATCATTCCCCTGCTTAGTATCCAGAAGGGTAAGACCTCCTAGGACTTTTTTATATAGGTTTCTCTCTTCATCTTTCAACTGAGACCAAGATTTTAAATCTTTAGATATCGGAACCTCTTCAGGTAACCAAAATTGTTTTACATTTTGATTCCAAAAAGCCTGTGTAAAATTATCATCTTCTTTATTCCAATTAACTGCTTTATTTACAAAACTCATAACATCCTCCTTATACTGAACAAGCTAAACATTCGTCTGTTGCATCTCTAACCATTTTAGTTCTCGTGTAGTAAAGGCTTTTTAAACCTTTTTTATATGCGTATATATAGTATCTTGCTATATCTCTGGTAGTCTTATCATCTGTAACAAACAGTGTAGTAGAAATTCCTTGATCTATATGAGACTGTATTGTAGACACCATATCTATCACCTTAAACATATCCATTCTATATGCAGATTGATAGTACAGTAGATTCTCATTGCTCAAAAATGGCATTGGATATATAGTTGTAGAATCTCCGTAAGTTCTAACCTCTATCTGCTCTGTTATAGGCATTACACTAGATGTAGCATTTTGAACATAGCTTATACTCTGTGTTGGAGCTATTGCTAGTAAATATGCGTTATATAACCCGTTTTCTGCAACCGAATTTATAAGTTCTTTCCAATCCTCTTTTGTAGGTATATCCATTCCCTCAAATAATTTTTTAACCTTTTCCATTTTAGGTAAATAGTCGTTTTCAATGTATTTTTTTAATACTTCGCTTTCTTCTCCCTTTGCGTACTCAGATTTTTCGAATCCTTTAAAAGTACTATTTTTTTCTATTGAGATATTCATAGAAGATTTTATGGCGTAATATCTAATCATCGCAAAAAATACATCCACAAATTCAATTGCCTCAGCTGATGTATACAATATGCCTTCTCTAGCAAGGTATCCGTGTAAATTCATAGCTCCAAGCCCTACTGCATGAGATGCACTGTTTCCATTTTTTATAGTAGGTACCTCGTTTATATTTGTATTTTGACTTACAAATGTCAAGGCTCTTATAGCTGTATCCACTGTATTTTCAATATCATTGTTATCCATAGTGTTCGCTATATTTAGAGAACCTAGATTACAACTTATATCATTTCCCCAAGTATTATCTCCGCCGTATCCTTTTATATCAGATGGCGTTTGATACTGAAAAATTTCACAGCACA
Organism: Metaclostridioides mangenotii; assembly: GCF_017873185.1. GTDB lineage: Bacteria > Bacillota > Clostridia > Peptostreptococcales > Peptostreptococcaceae > Metaclostridioides > Metaclostridioides mangenotii. Next base: position 13,042 of record NZ_JAGGJX010000002.1, on the reverse strand, counting down.
GATTAGACATTTTTATTGTCCCTACATCTTTTAATATATGCTCTCTATTTGCAGCATCTATAAACATAACATAAGGGTATCCACTCTCTTGCTGTGTTTGGGCAATTTTTGTCAACATCTGTCTCGGATTTATCTCCTTTTTCCTTATATCAGGATCATTAGCCAGTCTATCGTACCATTCATCTAAATGAATCTCATCTAAGTGTACTCCGTATTTTTTATATACTGTATGCGGATAAAAAGCATAAGCCATTTTATTTTTTTCAGCAAGTTCCATAAATTTATCTGGTATTATAGCTCCTAGCGACAATGTCGCAAGTCTAATTTTTTCGTCAGCATTAATTTTTTTAGTGTCCATTAACAATTCAAAGTCCGCGTGGAAAACATTTAAATAGACTGCCCCAGCCCCTTGTCTAGCTCCCATTTGGTTAAAATAGCTAAAAGACTGTTCAAGCATTTTGGCAACTCCTACTACTCCTCCGCTGGCACCTTGTATTCCTTTTATAGATTCATTACTAGCCCTAAGTCTAGTTAGGTTAATAGCAACTCCTCCGCCTATCTTAGAAAGGTGATTTGAAGCTCCTACAGCATATGAAATCCCTTCACAACTGTCCTCTACAGACAATAGAAAACAACTTACCATTTCACCAGATCTTTTTCTACCAGAATTTAAAAATGTAGGTGTGGCAGGTTGAAATTCTTGTCTTATAAGCTTCTCTGCTATTCTCATAGCTAGATTGCTGTCCCCATCACCTAAAGTCAACGCACATATGATTACTTTATCCTCATAGCTTTCCAGTAATTGAGAACCATCATCGCTTTTTAAAGCGTAATTATCATAAAATTTACTCGCACTCATATACGATTTAAATGAAAAGTTTTCAGACTCTATTTTCTCGTATAGATCCTCTATAAACTTCCTGCTATAATTATCTACAACATTTTTATCATAGTATTCATTTTCTATTAAATAATCAAATCTTTCATATGTACTTTTAAATTGCTTACTTCTTTTTAAAACAGACTCTTTTATATAAACATCTAATGCCTCTTGATCCTTCTCTAATTGGAATCTATTCTCTTCTGTAGGCATTAAAACCTCATTATTTAATTCTATCCACTTCATAAATACGTCCCATCCTATCATACTATATATTGTGTTTGACTTCCAAAGTATACACTATATATAGTGTATACATCAATATTTATAGCCCAAATTTTATCAACATAATTTTATCATTTTATGTTTTTAATTTTTTTATATGGGTACAAGAATGTTTTGACTTTAATAAAAAATAAGATACGAAATAAAATAGACGATAAATAATATTAATATCCTCCTAAATATCTTCGTACCTATATAATCTTTTGAACTAAAAAAGCGACAATCTAGTTGTCGCTTTAATAAACTTAATGTATTATATGATCTACTCAAAATATTTTTTTAAAAACTGTCCTGTATAAGAAGCTTCTACTTTAGAAACTTTTTTTGGAGTACCAGTAGCAACTATTGATCCTCCCTTATCTCCACCCTCAGGTCCAAGATCGATTATATAATCACAAGCCTTAATTACATCTAAGTTGTGCTCAATAACCACTACAGAGTTTCCAGTATCGGCTAATCTCTGTAAAACTTGAATTAACTTATCTACATCCGCAATATGAAGTCCTGTTGTAGGCTCATCTAAAATGTACAGAGTCTTTCCTGTTGGTCTCTTACTAAGCTCAGTGGCTAGCTTAATTCTCTGAGCTTCTCCACCCGATAACTGCGTAGAAGGTTGCCCAAGTTTGATGTATGAAAGTCCTACATCTACAAGTGTTTCAAGTTTTCTTCTGATATTTGGAATATTCTCAAAGAATTCAACTGCTTCCTCAACATTCATATCCAACACATCTGATATTGTCTTATCTTTGTATTTTACTTGTAATGTCTCTCTGTTGTATCTATCACCTTTACAAACTTCACAAGGTACATATACATCAGGAAGGAAGTGCATCTCTATTTTTATAATTCCATCGCCTTTACAAGCTTCACATCTTCCACCTTTGACATTGAAACTAAATCTTCCCTTTTTATATCCTCTAGCCTTTGCTTCATTTGTAGCAGCAAATATATCCCTTATCTGATCGAATACTCCAGTGTAAGTCGCTGGGTTCGAACGAGGTGTCCTTCCTATAGGACTCTGGTCTATATTTATTACTTTATCTATATTTTCTATTCCTCTTATCTCTTTATGTTTACCCGGTCTCTTTCTAACCCTGTTAACAGCACTAGATACACCTTTGTAAAGTATATCGTTTATAAGTGTACTCTTACCTGATCCAGAAACACCTGTTATATTCACAAATTTGCCAAGAGGTATTTTTACATCTATATTTTTCAAGTTATTTTCAGAAGCTTTAATTATTTCTAGGAAGTTTCCATTTCCTTCTCTAGTCTCTTCAGGAATTGGAATTATCTTTTTACCACTTAAATACTGCCCTGTTATAGAGTTTTCATTTGCTATTATCTCATCTAAAGTACCTTGTCCTACTATTTCTCCACCGTGGATTCCCGCACCAGGTCCTATATCTACAATATGATCTGCTTCTCTCATCGTGTCTTCATCGTGCTCTACAACTATAAGAGTGTTTCCTAAATTTGTAAGGTTTCTTAGTGCAGATATAAGTCTGTCATTGTCCCTTTGATGAAGACCTATACTTGGCTCATCAAGTACATACAAAACTCCAACTAGAGCAGAACCTATTTGAGTAGCAAGTCTTATACGCTGTGCCTCTCCTCCAGATAGTGTTCCAGCTTTTCTAGATAAGTTTAAGTAGTCAAGCCCAACATCCCTCAAGAAAGTAGCTCTCTCTTTTATCTCTTTGACTATTTCCTTAGCTATAAACTGCTGTTTTTCTGTAAGAACTAAGCCATTCATAAATTCAATCAATTCATTTACAGAAAGATCCGTTACATCCATTATATTTTTTCCATTAATAAGTACGGCTAGAACTTCTTTTTTTAATCTTTTTCCCTTACATTTCGGACAAGGTCTTTCAGCCATATACTCTTCTATTTTATCTCTAGCGTACTCTGAATTGGTTTCACTGTATCTTCTCTCTAGGTTTACAACTACTCCCTCAAAGTAAGACTTGTACTGTCTAACCCCTCCAAATTTCGATTCGTAAGTGAATTCTACCTTTACATTTTCTCTTCCATAAAGAAGTTCATCTATAAACTCTTCTGGTAAATCCTTAAATGGTGTAGTCAGAGACACTCCAAAATGATCTGCAAGGCTTTTAATCATCTTGCTGTAGTAAGTGTCATCGTTAACTCCTGTAGATCCCCAAGCGGCAATTGCACCTTGTTTTATAGATAAATCCTTATTTGGAACAACTAGATCAGGATCTACCTCTCTGCTCTCACCAATCCCCTTGCAAACACCACATGATCCAAATGGAGCATTGAATGAAAACATTCTAGGAGATAGTTCTTCTATTGCAATTCCATGTTCTGGGCACGCAAATTTAGTTGAAAACAGTATCTCATCTCCATCTACGACTTGCGCTAAAACTAATCCATCTGCAAGTTTTACAGCTGTTTCCACTGAATCGGCAAGTCTTGATTCTATACCGTCTTTCACAACAATTCTATCTACAACAACTTCAATGCTGTGTTTTTGATTTTTGGTTAAATCTATATCATCTGTTACCTCGTAATTTTCACCATCGACTCTTACTCTTACATAACCATCTTTTTTAATGCTATCCAGCACTTTTTTATGAGTACCTTTCTGACCTCTGACAACAGGAGACAGAATTTGTAGTTTAGTTTTATCCGGAAGTTCTAAAATTTTATCTACTATCTCTTGAATAGTCATCTGGCTTATCTTTTCTCCACAAGTAGGGCAGTAAACATCGCCGACCCTTGCATATAAAAGTCTAAGATAATCGTATATTTCTGTAACCGTTCCAACGGTAGAACGTGGATTTTTAGATGTAGTTTTCTGATCTATTGATATAGCAGGCGAAAGTCCTCCTATATACTCTACACTTGGTTTTTCCATTTGACCTAAAAACTGTCTTGCATAAGAGGATAAACTCTCTACATAACGTCTTTGTCCTTCTGCATATATTGTATCGAATGCTAAAGATGATTTTCCAGAGCCTGATAAACCTGTAAATACAATGAATTTATCTCTTGGAAGCTCTAGACTTACATTCTTTAGATTGTGTTCTTTTGCCCCTTTTATAACTATTTTATCGTCCATTTACTTTTGTATCCTCTCTTCCAATTCTTTAATCTTATCTCTCAACTGCGCTGCTCTCTCAAACTGTAAATCTTTCGCAGCTTCTAACATCTCAGCTTTTAATTTTTCTAAGTTTGCTTTCATTTCATCTATATCGTCTGTATCTTTAATTCCATATACAACTTCATCTTCAGCAACCGCAGTCGCTTCGATACTATCTCTTATATTCTTGACTATAGTCGTCGGAGTAATGTTGTGTTCCTCGTTGTACGCATTTTGTATCTCTCTTCTTCTTTGAGTTTCATCTAAGGCATTTCTCATCGAATTTGTAATCCTGTCTGCGTACATTATTACCCTACCGTTTTCATTTCTGGCAGCACGTCCTATAGTCTGTATCAATGATGTCTCAGAACGTAAGAATCCTTCCTTATCTGCATCTAATATTGCAATCAAGGATACCTCTGGGATATCAAGACCCTCTCTAAGTAAGTTTATACCTACTAGAACATCAAATTTACCTAATCTAAGATCCCTTATTATTTCAGTTCTCTCCAAAGTAACAATATCTGAATGAAGGTATTTAACCTTAATTCCTACTTCTTTTAGATAATTCGTTAAGTCTTCACTCATCTTCTTAGTAAGAGTTGTGATCAATACCCTCTCTGATTTTTCAATTGTCTTGTGTATCTCTCCAAGTAAATCATCTATTTGATTATTTATAGGTCTAACATCCACTATTGGATCTAGTAGTCCTGTAGGTCTTATTATTTGCTCAGCTACAGTTTCTGAATGTTCTATTTCATATGGTCCTGGAGTTGCACTTACAAATAGCATCTGATGTATATTCTCTTCGTACTCAGAAAAGTTCAAAGGTCTATTATCAAGAGCCGAAGGAAGTCTAAATCCATTATCTATAAGAGAAGTTTTTCTAGATCTATCTCCTGCATACATACCCCTTACTTGAGGAATAGTAACATGCGATTCATCTACAATTATAAGGAAATCATCTGGGAAGAAGTCCATAAGTGTGTAAGGCTTCTCACCCTCAGCCCTTCCAGTTATATGTCTAGAGTAGTTTTCTATTCCTTGACAGAATCCTATCTCTCTCAACATCTCTATATCGTAATTTGTTCTCTGCTCAATACGCTGAGCTTCGAGCAACATATCTTTTTCTTTAAATATATTTACAGTTTCTTCTAGCTCTTTCTCTATTGCCGTTATCGCTTTTTCTATTCTCTCTGGAGTTGTTACATAGTGTGATGCCGGGAAAATAACTATATGACTTCTTACACCCTCTATCTTTCCAGTAATATAATCGATCTCGGTGATTCTCTCTATTTCATCGCCAAAGAACTCTATTCTTATGGCCTTTTCATCATTACTTGCAGGGAATATCTCAAGTATATCTCCTCTTACTCTAAAAGTACCCCTAGTAAAGTTGATATCATTTCTCTCGTACTGAATTTCTATCAGCTTTTTTATTACTTCATCCCTGTCTCTTTCCATTCCCGGTCTAAGTGATAGCATTAGCTCTTTATAGTCCTTTGGATCACCCAAACCGTATATACATGAAACAGATGAAATTATTATTGTATCTCTTCTTTCAAGTATAGAAGCAGTTGCAGAGTGTCTAAGTTTATCAATTTCGTCATTTATACTAGCATCTTTTTCTATATAAGTATCACTGTGAGCAACATAAGCCTCAGGTTGATAGTAATCGTAGTAACTTACAAAATACTCAACCGCATTGTCGGGAAAAAAATCCTTGAACTCACTGTACAGCTGTGCAGCAAGGGTCTTATTATGTGCCATAATCAGCGTGGGTCTATTTATTTCCTGAATAATATTCGCCATTGTAAATGTCTTGCCAGATCCAGTTACACCTAGTAAAGTTGAGAATTTTTCACCATCATTTATTGATCCCACAATTGATTTAATAGCTTCTGGTTGGTCTCCAGTAGGCTTAAAGTCAGATTTTATTTTGAAATCCATACTAATCACTTCCTTTTTTCGAACATTAGTTCCTAATATATATCATTATATCACAATTAAAATTATTTTTTAATCATATTTCATTTTTATTCTAAAGATTTCTTTTCCATTTTTGGGGATATACCTTTTTTGTAGGAATTTATAATATAAAAAGGCCTCTATGGGGGATAGAGGCCTTTATGGGGGAGATTGAGTAATCTATTTTGCTTTATATTACGTTTACATTATATATTATGTCCTAAAAGTCGGAGTCTCAAACATTTTTTTGAATAAATTTTTTAAAAATAAGAGGTTTTTATAAGAGGATGTAGCCAATGCTAATATAACGTAAATATTCCATCCATTCTCAGACTAATATTGTCTGATTTGGGATATTATATTTCTATATTTATTTCTTAGCATTTCATTACTATTTATGATAAGCCACCTTTTTAGTTAGTTTAAATTTAATCCGTAAATACAACTTTAATAGGTTCCATGTTTCCATTGTTCTACAACCCATATTTATTTAACTTAACTTTGTTAATCATAAATACAAAACGATTAATAATATTTAAACTTTGTTAATTAAAAAATCTACCTTTAATTTAAATTTTAAATTTGGAAGTAATTTAACTCAGTTAAAAAAACCAAAACTTTTTCTAATATTAGGATTTTGTCTTTTACTGAATTACTGTTATAATACATGTGAAACTAGAATGTATTAGCAATAATTAAGTATAAGTTAAGTGAGGTATATAGATGATCTACAAAGAACTGGCAATTATAACGCTTAAAAAAGACGCTGGCGAAATATATAAAAATCAAATTAGATATTTTTTGGGAGATTATATCAAAATTAACCTATACTCTTTTGAAGAAAATAATTTTCACACTTTAAAAGAGAAACTAATACTCCTATCTGTATATATGAAGCATGATGAGATTGCAAAGATATCTTGTGCTGATGCTCAAATACTGATTCCAAAACTTACTTTTGAAAAGTCTAGTGTCGATACAATGACTGTTCTACAAAAAAATGAAACAGTTTATATGTATAATTTAACAAGGGAAATGGCTTTAGAAACTATTTCATTGGTATATAGACTTGGTATCGACCACCTTAATATACTTCCTTGTTATCCCAACATGGAAAATCCTCCAGTTAATAATACAATTTTGACTCCGGGTGAAAAAGTAATGTTTGATACTAATTTGTGCAATATCATAGATCTAGGATACAGAATCATAGATATAAGTTGTATTATAGAAATAGGAATAAAAACTAATCTAGATCACATAATAAAAGACGATCTTATAAAAAAGTATATGGAAAAGATAACTCCGACGAGTTATTGTACCGAAACATTGCTAGCAAACAGAAATAAATTAGAAAATCAATTTGATCTTTTGTTATCGATCATTGACGATGGAATAATATGTATTGACCATAGTGGAATCGTACAATTTTATAGTCATATAGCAAAGAAAATACTCGGCATTAACGATAATCAAATGATAGGTAAAAAAATAAGCAAATATATAAGCGATATTGATTTTGATAACATTATAGAAAATAGGACACAAATATTTGGAAAGCTAATTAAAATTAATAATCTTGATATAAATATAGAAGTTAAATATATACAACTTAATATCTTCGATGGGTTTATAATAAAAATTACTAAGTTTTATCAAGCGGAGAAAAAACAAGCTAAGCTACGTGCTCAATTGGTTAACTCAGGAAATATCTCTAAATATACTTTTGAAGATATAATAGGATGCTCAAAAGAGATTAATAGCACAAAAAAGCTAGCTTATAAAATGTCTCAATCAAACTCTTCTATTTTGATTATTGGTGAAAGTGGTACTGGTAAAGAATTGTTTGCACAGTCTGTACACAATGCATCTAATAAAAGTTTTGGTCCATTTGTAGCATTTAACTGTAGCACTTTTCATGAAAGTCTTCTTGAAAGTGAACTATTTGGTTATGATGAAGGTGCTTTTACAGGCGCTAAAAAGGGTGGAAAAATCGGTCTTTTTGAACTAGCGAACAACGGAACTATTTTCTTAGATGAAATAAGTGAAATGGATCTAAATTCTCAAGCCAAACTTTTACGTGTAATACAAGAGAAGGAAATAAGAAGAATTGGTTCGGATAAAGTTGTAAAAATAGATGTTAGAATAATTGCAGCTACTAATAGAGATTTAAATGAGCTTGTCCATCAAAATAAATTTAGAAAAGACCTATATTTCAGATTAAATGTTCTTCCCCTAAAGATAAAACCTCTAAGAGAGCGTACAGATGATATATTTCTTATATTTGATTCCTTTAAAAAGGAATTAAACACTAACTTTGAGCTAAGTGAAGAAGTAAAGAATATTTTTAAAAATTATTGCTGGGAAGGTAATGTTAGAGAACTGAAAAATATCGCTGAATACTTTTCATATCTAGATAAGGAAATAATAGAGATATGTGATTTTCCTGAATATATATTAGATATAATTAAATCTGGAAATAACAATATCCCGTTGCACCTTAACGAACCAATAGATTGTAATAATAATTCAAATTCTCTTAAATTTAAAAGACCTTTAAGTGAATATTTATTTGTTCTTAATCAGCTAAATACAGCTTATAATTTAAGGCAGCGAATTGGTAGAAGGACCCTTCACAACCTAGCTTCTTCAAATGGTATTTTTTTAACTGAGCAGCAAATAAGGGTTATACTAGTAGACCTACAGGATAATGGATTTGTAGATATACTAACTGGTAGAGGTGGATCAGTAATAACTAAATCTGGAATAGAATTTTTAGATAATTATAAAAGGGTTTAATGGGATACGTTTTGCCCCATTGTACCCATTATTTCGTTAAATAATAGTTTATAATATAAAAAAATACCTCTCCACTATATTAAGATAAAAAAACTTAATATTTTATATATTTTACACACATGTTATTACAATACTTGTGAACCTATTAATTCTCTTTTTATATAAAATTTATTTTATGGCATATTAATTGCTTATCTAAATTATATCAAATATTAATTGGAGGAGAATATTATGAATTACAATTTTGATACTGTTGTAGACAGAAGTAATAATTTTGCAGCAAAGTGGTCTGAAATGGATAAGAAATATGGAACTAACGATATCTTACCTATGTGGATAGCTGATATGGACTTTAAGGCTGCACCTTGTATAGTTGAGGCTATAAGAAATAGAATGGATCAGGAGATATACGGTTATACTACTAGGCCAGATTTTTATAATGAATCGATCGTTAATTGGGTCTCAAAAAGATATGGTTGGAATATAAAAAAAGAATGGCTAATTTTCAGCCCAGGAGTTATGCCAACAATAAGCTTACTTATTCAAGAATTAACTGAAAAAAATGATAAGATAATGATTCAAGAACCCGTTTATAGTCCATTTAATAGTATCGTTAAGGCTAATGACAGGGAATTAGTAATAAGCCCTTTAATTAGGCAGGAAAACGATAACTATATAATGGATTATGATGAAATCGAGGCAAAAATTAAAGATGTCAAATTGTTTATACTTTGTAATCCGCATAACCCTGTTGGGAGAGTATGGACTAAAGAAGAACTAAAAAAATTAGGTGATATATGTATAAGAAATGGAGTTAAAATTATATCTGATGAGATTCACAGTGATATAATATTAAAAGGCTATAAACACACTCCTTTTGGATCAATATCTGAAGAATTCGCTCAAAATAGTATTACATGCATGGCACCTACCAAAACATTTAATATAGCCGGGCTTCAAATGTCTCAAGTTATACTTCCAAATGAAGATGACTATAAAAAATTAGATACAGCTTTTACTAGAATAGATATAAAAAGAAATAATGCCTTTAGTTTAGTAGCAACTGAAGCAGCTTATAACCACGGTGAAGAATGGCTTGAGGAATTTCTAGAATATTTAGAAGGTAATATAGACTACGCAATAAAATATATAGAGGAAAATATCCCTTCTCTTAAAGTTCATAAACCTGAAGCTACTTATTTGCTGTGGGTGGACTTTAGTAAACTTGGTAAAAGTGATGAAGAAATTGCAACTGCGTTAGTAAAAAAAGGTAAAATAGCCCTTAATAATGGTCCTTCTTTTGGTATAGGTGGAAGCCAATTCCAAAGAATTAACTTGGCTTGTCCTAGATCTATGGTTGAAGAAGGATTAAATAGAATAAAAACTGCGGTAGATTATCTGTTATAAAATTAATATAAAACTACTTAAAAACCCGAAAGGAATAAAAATCATGAGTAATACAGAAAAAAGAAAACCCACGTTTAGATTCGCATTATTAGTTATACTTGCAGTAGTTGGTTTTGCTACTATAGGTATGGTCGGATTCGGAGCATCTGTTACTACAGTGTTCCTGCTGTCATGGCTTATAGTTGTACCTGCAGCCATGAAACTTGGATACACTAATAGTGAAATAGAAAGAGCTGGATTTGAGGTTGGAGTTGATGCTTTCCAATCAAATTTTATAATATTATCAGTTGGAGTACTTATAGCGGCATGGTTAGCATCAGGGACAATACCGACAATAGTATACGGAGGTCTTTTAACAATAACGCCTAAATACTTTTTAGTTGCCACTTTACTAATTTGTTCTGCAACATCATTAGCTACTGGTACATCTTGGGGAACTCTAGGTACTTCTGGTGTCGCACTTATGGCTATTGGTAATAGTATGGGTGTTCATCCAGGTCTAACAGCTGGAGCTATTATATCTGGTGCATTTTTTGGTGATAAGATGTCACCTTTATCAGATTCAACGAATTTAGCAGCTGCAGTATGTAAAACAGATATAATGACTCATATTAAACATATGATGGGTACTACAGTTCCATCTTTTATGATTTGTCTAGTTTTATATACAGTTATTGGTTTTAAGTACGCAGGCAATACAATAGATAGCCATCAAATAAACGAAGTAATGACAGTATTAGAAAGTAACTTCCACATAGGATTTGTAGCACTGATTCCAATTATATTCTTAATGATATTACTTGTTCTACAAAAGCCGCCTATTATTTCAATATTATCATCAGCAGTTATGGCAGGTATCATAGCATTTTTTCAAGAAGGTCAAAAAATACCAGATATACTAGATTATATGCTAAACGGATTTAACATTGAGACTGGTCTTGAATATACTGATAAATTATTAAATCGCGGCGGAATAATGAGTATGGCTGAAACAGCATTATTAGTATTCGTAGTATTCGTAATTGCTGGAATTTTACAGAGAACAGGATTTTTAGAAGTATTACTTGAGCCAATGATAAAGAAAATTGGCCAGTCAAGAACTAAGTTAGTGGGAACTACATTCATAGTAAGTTATCTTGCAAATGCTTTTAGTTCATCAATGATGTTTACATCAGTATTCGTAGGGACAGCAATGTCACCGATTTTCAGAGAATTTAAATTGAAACCAGAAAATCTATCACGTATAATAGAAGATACAGCTACTTTAGGTGCACCTCTAATACCATGGAATTCTAATGCTATATTCTGCAGCCAAACGTTAGGAGTTGGAGTATTTACATTTATACCTTTCTGCTTTTTAAATTGGATAAGCCCTATAATTAACTTTATATACGGAGCAACAGGATTTAATATGAATACGTATACCGATGAAGAATTAATTGAATTAGAAAAACGAGAACTTGAGTGCCAAAATTTCGCAAACATATAATAATATAAAAATTTAATTGAAGTCTATATATAGAGTTAGTTATTGGACATCCTATATATAGGCTTTATATACTTTATATAACTTATATTATATGTACATAATATTAAAAGGAGAAAATTAATGGAATTTCATTTATATTATATAATTCAAGATGTCATTGGGGTTTTGATATCTTTTTTAGGGATAAGATTGTTTTTATTGTCTCTTAAAATAGCATCTATAAACAAACTATCTAAAGGTTCTTTACTCCTTATGACCAGATATACACTAATGATACTAGCTGGAGTTAACTTATTATTAAATAAATTTGGATTAAAACCTTGGATAATAAGTATAATACTAATGGTTCTGGCTTTAGTTCCTTTTTCAAAAAAAAAATAGAAGTGGAAATGTAAAACTCCTGGCTGTAGCTGCACAGGAGTTTTACATTTCCACTTCTATTTACAATCTAATATATTTTTATGAAATAAGCTCTCCAATCTTAATTGAATTCCTAATATATATTTATCTTTATTTGCAATCTTCATTAAGCAGTATTTGCCTGCTCTAGAGTAGCGAGGTTGGACAAGAAAACAAAAAAATAAAATGAAAAACATAAAATTAATAATTATTTTTTAAATTTTCTCCTTGCTCTTGAATTTGACTTTAATTTTGATCTTCCGCACAAAGCCCTAACATAGGAAGTTTTAGATTTAAATAAAATAGAGGTTAATAGTTGAATTTCGAATGGATATAAGGATGTTGTTGTGAGCTTGTAGACGTCTGGCGTGGTTTCTTAGCCAGCCTACAAGCTCACAATGTCGTCATCATATACGTTCGGATTTTAACCATTAACCTCTCCATTTTTTAAATTAAAAACTAAAAAAAGACTACGTGGCTACGTCTTACTCTCCCAGGCAGTTTCCCACCAAGTACCATCAGCGCAAGAGAGCTTAACTTCTGTGTTCGGAATGGGAACAGGTGTATCCTCTCTGCTATAGTAACCACATAATCTTTAAATTAGAGTTAGTACTCTAAAAACTACATATATAATTTAGTAAATCATCTAAAATCAGGTCAAGTCCTCGATCTATTAGTATCGATAAGCTCCATACATTGCTGCACT
>NZ_JAGGJX010000001.1 GCF_017873185.1 Metaclostridioides mangenotii | reverse complement strand
AGTGCAGCAATGTATGGAGCTTATCGATACTAATAGATCGAGGACTTGACCTGATTTTAGATGATTTACTAAATTATATATGTAGTTTTTAGAGTGCTAACAAATTAAAGTGCTGATAAAATCTTCATATGCTGGTGTGGCTCAACGGTAGAGCAGCTGACTTGTAATCAGCAGGTTGTAGGTTCGATTCCTATCACCAGCTCCAAATGGATTGTGTTTATACATAATCTTTTTTACTTTAGACCAATGGTTATATTTAGGACTATAAAATTGATAGTTGTATCAGTTTAAAATTCATTAATATGATTATAAAAACAAACAAATTGCAAATAAATTTATTAATCAAGTAAATCAGATAATCGCAAGTAGTTATGCTACTTGAGGAAAGTCGGAGCTCCATAGAGCAAAGGTGCTAGGTAACGCCTAGTGGAAGCGATTCTAAGGATAGTGCAACAGAAATAAACCGCCATTTATATGGTAAGGATGGAAAGGCGAGGTAAGAGCTCACCAGCGGTTAGGTGACTAGCCGGCTATGTAAACCCCACCTGGAGCAAGACCAAGATAGGATTAAAGAGTGCTGCTCGTACTCTCCGGTAGGTAGGTTGCTTGAGCTTATCGGTGACGATAGGCCTAGAAAGATGATTATCTAATACAGAACTCCGCTTATAGATTTGCTTGATTATAATAAATTAAATAAAAAAATGCTTTACAATGAAATTTAAGATTTTATTGTAAAGCATTTTTTTATTTGTATAAATATTATTTAAAGAATATACGGCAATATATATGTTATTTTTTAATATAAACAATATTTTTGTTTATTAAATTAAGAATATATATAGATTTTGAAGAGTAAATTATAATGTATTAGTTATATAAATTTCTGGTGGTATATAGAAATCTTGACAAATGAGTTTTATTGAACTACTATAAACTCGTAAAAACAAAAGAAACATTTATAATAGCCTATTTTAATAAAATGGAGTTAAATTAGGTAGAAATTTTATAATAATATTTAGACCATAAGCAGGAATATAAATGTGTCAGGGGTGATAAAATGGAAGAAAAAATAACTTTAGTTATAGGAGTTATTGGAGCAGATGTACACGTAGTTGGAAATAAAATACTCAATTACGCATTCACAGAAGCTGGATTTAATGTAATCAATTTAGGTGTAATGGTTTCTCAGAAAGAATTTATTGAAGCAGCAATAGAATCAGATGCAGATGCGATTGTCGTTTCATCACTTTATGGACATGGGGAAATCGATTGTAGAGGGTTAAGGCAAAAATGTGATGAAGCTGGACTAAAAAGTATAAAACTATATGCTGGTGGAAATTTAGTTGTCGGTAAAGCAGATTTCGGTACTGTTAAACAAGTATTTCTGGACATGGGATACGATAGAGTTTATCCTCCTGGAACTTCCCCAGAAATCACCATTTCAGATATTAAAATAGATTTTGGATTGGAGTTATCTAATGAAAGTATACCTAACATCTGATTTTGGAAGTACATTCACCAAACTAACAGCTATAGATATAGAAAGCAGGGAAATTATAGGTACCGCTAAATCATTTACCACCGTAGATACAAACGTAATAAATGGTTTTAAATCTGCACTAGATGAAATAACTAATCAATGTGGCAATATCAATTTTGATAAAATGATAGCGTCGAGCAGTGCAGCAGGTGGACTAAAAATGGTATCCTCTGGGTTAGTTGACGATATAACAGCTAAAGCTTCGCGTCTTGCAGCTACAAGTGCTGGTGCAAAAGTATTGAAGACTTATTCTTATGAATTAAGTAAAAAAGAACAACAAGAAATATATAATATAGAACCTGAGATTGTTTTACTGTCGGGAGGAATAGATGGAGGAAATAAAGATGTAATACTCCATAATGCTAGAATGATATCTGAAATTGAGAAAAAATTTTCTGTGATTATCGCTGGTAACAAATCGGCTTCAGATGAGGCGGCGGAAATAATAAATAGATCTGGAAAGGAAACAGTTGTATGTGAAAATGTAATGCCAGTATTTAATAAGCTAAATATACTACCTGCTAAGAAAGCAATACGCGATTTGTTTATTAAAAATATAATATCAGCTAAAGGGCTTGAAGAAGTTCAGGAACTTATGGCTTATGAAATTATACCTACTCCTCTAGCAGTTTTTGAGGCATCGCAATTATTGAGTAGGGGAACAGAAAAACAAGCTGGATTGGGCGAAATAATGGCTTATGATGTAGGGGGAGCGACAACAGATGTTTATTCATTGTCAGATGGCAATCCATCAAGACCTAATGTGTATATGCAGGGAATAAATGAGCCCTATGCTAAGAGAACTATAGAAGGGGATATCGGCGTTAGATATAGTATAAGCTCTTTGGTTGAAGAAGCGGGTCTTGACCGTATATGTGTTGAATCAGGGGCTACTGAGGATGAAGTTAATTTATGGATCGAAAGTTGTAGTAAAAATCCTGAGATTTTACCAACAGGATTAGAAAAAAATATAGATGAAGCAATGGCAAGTGAAGCTATAAGGATTTCTGCAGCGAGACATTGTGGATTTACTGAGACCACTTTTTCAACTATAGGAGAGGTTTTAATTCAAACTGGTAAAGATTTGACTGGAGTAAAATATATTATTGGTACAGGGGGTTCGGTTGTAAATAGCCGAAGTCCTATAAATATTTTAAAGAAATCTGTCTATGTACAATCTGATATAAATTTATTGAAGCCTATTAGTCCTAAATTTTTATTAGATAAAAGAAATTGCTTTGCGGCTATGGGATTATTGGGAAGAATAGAGCCAGAGATAGCTTTAGATATTATGAAAAAAGAATTTGTTGAAATTAATTAAGTATAACTGACATTTAAATATTATCATTCTTAAACGTATATAAAGTATTTTCGAATTTGATTATAAGAAATAATGGGAACTATATAATTTATAGGGAGCGATTAATTGTATGAATACAGATTTAAGAAATGAAAAATTAAGTGATGATTTATTTTGCAGTATACAAAAAGAAGTATTTGATCAATGGAATACATCAAAAGGTATCGACTTTAAAGAAGCAGTGGAATATCAAAAGAAGATACCTGATAATAAGCGTTTTTCTGATAAACTCAATAATGCAGAAAATAACGGGGTGACATTGATACAACCACGTGCAGGAGTTGCACTAGTTGACGAACACATTGAGCTTTTAAAATATCTAGAAGATGAAGGTAGGGCAGATTTACTACCTACAACTATTGATAGCTATACTCGACTTAATCGCTACGAGGAAGCCGAAGTTGGAATTAAAGAAAGTCAAAAATCAGGGCGTTCAATGCTCAATGGCTTTCCAGCAGTAAATTACGGCGTAGATATATGTAGAAAAGTAACTAGTGCTGTTAAAAGTCCAGTACAAGTACGCCATGGGACTCCGGATGCAAGACTATTGACTGAAATTTGCATAGCTGGAGGATTTACCTCTTATGAAGGCGGAGGAATTTCTTATAACATACCTTATTCAAAAAATCATTCCATAGAAAAGACCATATTTGATTGGCAGTATTGTGACCGCTTGGTTGGTATATATGAAGAAGCTGGGATTACTATAAATAGAGAGCCATTTGGTCCATTGACTGGTACATTAGTACCACCTTGTATATCTAATGTTGTTGCTATAATCGAAACCTTGTTAGCTGCTGCTCAGGGGTGCAAACATATAACTGTCGGATATGGACAGTGCGGCAATATTATTCAAGATATTGCGGCAATTAAAAGTTTAAAAAAGATGACTAAAAAATATCTAGATATAAATGGATTCTCTGATGTAACAGTCACAACTGTATTACACCAATGGATGGGCGGTTTTCCACAAGATGAATCTAAGGCTTTTAGCGTAATATCATGGGGAGCTGCTACGGCTTCCCTTGCAGGAGCAACAAAAGTAATTGTTAAGACACCACATGAAGCTGTGGGGATACCTACAAAAGAAGCAAACGCAGCGGGGTTAAAAACAACAAAGCAGATAGTATCTATGTTAAAAGATCAAAGTTTATTAAGTCTTAAAGAAGTTATTGATGAGTGTAGAATCATTGAAGCAGAGATGGAGAATATACTTTCTATTACAGAGGAATTGGGCAAGGGAGATTATGCTATTGGCACTGTCAGATCATTTGAAGCAGGAATCATAGATATTCCATTTGCACCAAGTAAGTACAATATGGGCAAAGTTATGCCAGTTAGAGATAATAATGGAGCAGTACGTTTCTTAGAATATGGCAATATACCTTTTTCAAAAGATATTATAGATTTTCACAGAGCTAAACTTGATGAAAGGGCAAAGAAAGAAAAACGCGATGTGAATTTCCAGATGGTTATAGATGATATTTACGCTATTGGGAAGGGGTATTTAGTTGGAAGGCCAAGACAGTAAATTAAGATAGTAAACCAATACAGTTTATTAGTTAACCAATACAGTAAATCAAACATATTTGTAACTAAAATATAGGAGGTGTATATATGAAAATTATAGATTTGATTTGTTCAAAAGGTAAGACAGGTTTTTTCTTTGATGATCAAAAAGCTATTAAGCTAGATGCCGAGGCAGACGGAAATACATATGTTGGTAAACCTGAGTTGCCAGGATTTAAGAGTATTAGAGTTGCAGGTGAATCTATATCTGTTATGTTTTTATTAGAAGATGGTCAGGTGGCATATGGAGATTGTGCAGCTGTTCAATACTCTGGTGCAGGAGGTAGGGATCCACTGTTTTTAGCTGATGATTTTATACCGATTATAGAAAGATGTATTAAACCTATATTTATTGATAAAGACATCACAACTTTTAGGGAGATGTCAGAAGTGGTAGACGGTTTAGAAGATGAAAAAGGTAACAAACTTCATACAGCTATACGTTACGGTGTAACTCAGGCTGTTCTAGATGCTGTAGCTAAATCAAAGCACAAGTTAATGGCACAGATTATAGCTGAAGAGTACGGACTAAAAGTATCGGATAAACCAATACCTATATTTTCACAGTCTGGAGATGATAGATACTTAAATACCGATAAAATGATTTTAAAATCTTCAGATATTCTTCCTCACGCTTTGATTAATAATGTAGATTTAAAACTCGGTAAAAATGGTGAAAAATTAAAAGAATACATTGGATGGCTTAGAGATAGAATTATTGATAAAAGACCTTATGGAAATTATTATCCAATACTTCATATAGATGTTTACGGTACATTAGGAATTGCGTTCAACATGGACTTTGAAAAAATAGTAGATTATTTAGGAGAGTTAGAAAAAGAAGCGAGACCATTTAAGTTGCGCATAGAAGGGCCTGTAGATGTCGGCGGTAGAGAGGCGCAGATGGAAGCATTGAAAATTATACGCAGTATGGAAGAAGAAAAGGGAATTAGCGTAGAGATTGTTGCGGATGAATGGTGCAATACTTATGAGGATGTACGCTATTTTACAGACAATAAATCTGGACATATGGCACAAATTAAAACACCCGATTTAGGCGGAATAAATAATACTATTGAAGCTGTAGTGTACTGTAAGGAGAATGGTATGGGAGCATATCTTGGAGGAACATGCAATGAGACAGATCGTTCAGCTCAAGTATGTGCACATATTGCAATGGCGACAATCCCAGATCAATGTCTCGCAAAACCAGGGATGGGTGTTGACGAAGGATACATGATTGTTTACAACGAGATGCAGAGAATAATTATGCTTAATGATAAAATGGGGGGTAATTAACATGAAGGAGTTAAGAGTACTTTCACCTACAGCTATATTAGGCTATGGATTTCCAGAGGAATCTTTTCTTGAGGGGATAAAAAGAAATCCTCATGTAATAGCGGTTGATGCTGGATCAACAGATCCAGGGCCATACTATCTAGGGGCGGGGGTTTCATTTACCGATAGAAATGCAGTTAAAAGAGATATGGAGTATTTGCTAAAAGCTGCTGTAGAAAAGAATATACCAGTGATTATAGGAACGGCTGGTGGATCAGGTGCGAATTGTCATCTCGAGTGGAATCTAGAAATACTTAAAGAGATTGCTAAAGAAAATCAGCTATCTTTTAAGATGGGCATAATTGAAGCAGAAATAGATAAATCTATCGTTATGCAGGAACTAAAAAATGGGAAAGTCAACCAGCTTTACCCCGCACCTAAAACAACTGAACAAGATGTTGAAGATTCAGTAAGAATTGTAGCGCAAATGGGTGTGGAACCTTATCTTAAAGCTTTGGAAGGAGGAGCGCAGGTAATTTTAGCAGGAAGGACTTATGACCCTGCTGTATTTGCATGTTTAGCGGTTAAAGAAGGTTTTGATAAGGGGCTAGCTATCCATATGGGGAAAATACTAGAATGTGCTGCTATTGCTGCTACTCCGGGAAGTGGAAGCGATTGTATGTTTGGATATTTAAGAGAAGATCATTTTGAATTAGAGCCATTGTCATCTATACGCAAGTGCACAACAATGTCTGTTGCAGCACATACTTTATACGAAAAGAGCAACCCAACTAGTCTACCAGGCCCAGGGGGAATATTGGATTTATCGGATACTAAATTTGAACAGTCTAAAGAAAATACAGTTATAGTGAGAGGAAGTCGTTTTATACCGACAGATGGCACTTACTATGTGAAGTTAGAAGGAGTTAAAAAAGTAGGATATAGAACGCTTTCTATTGCAGGTGTTAGAGATTCAATAATGATAAGTAAAATAGACGAGATTATTGATACAGTTAAAGATATGGTGTGGTCTAACTTTGAAAATTTCAATTCCAACGAATTCTTCTTGGATTTTAAGATATACGGTAAAAATGGAGCTATGGGTATATTTGAAAATCTAGATTTTGAAAGTGGTCAAGAGATTGGAATTGTTATTGAAGCTGTGGCACCGACACAAAAATTAGCAAATACTATCTGTAGTTTTGCTAGATCTACCTTATTGCATTTTGGATATGATGGTCGAATCTCAACAGCGGGCAATTTAGCATTTCCGTTTTCTCCTTCAGATTTTAAGGCTGGGGAAGTGTACGAGTTCAGTGTATATAGTTTAATGGAATCACCTGATCCATGTAAGTATTTTCCGGTAGAAATTAAGATGTGTAACAAGGGGGAATTAAATAATGTATAAATTAATTGATGTTGCGGATGTTATAAGGAGTAAGAATTCAGGACCCCATGAATTGACTTTTGATATAATATTTTCTGAACTTGAAGTATATAATAAATTTTCCAAGGCTAATGTAATAACTAAAGAATCTTTTGCAAAATTATATAAAATTGATATTAAAGATGTAATAGATGTTATATACTTTGATCCTGCCAAGGCAGTTAAAATAACAATAGTTAGACCTATAAGTTCAGGAGCACTTGGAGAAACAGATGTATATGGAGCCCAACAGCATTCTCCACTGTTAGATTTCAAATTCGATCTTTAGAATTTTTTAAGTATTAACCCAGAAAAATTTTCTAATGATAACATATTATTATAAATTTGGAGATGATTTAATGAGAGCACTGCACGAGTTTCATATATACTCTGTGTACTTTGCCCCGAGGGGAAGAGAGAGGCTTCTAAAGATGGGAGATCAGATTTCACAATGGTATTTAAGTTATGAGGATAGATTAATCGGTATAGTCGGTGACTCCGGAAGTGGTAAATCGCTAATATTAAAGGGGATGTTTCCGGGCGTTGACCTTTCTAATGATGATGATGGACTGGATATACATAAGGTAATGCAGGTTCGCAATGGTCTAGATCAAAATTATAGAAATGCGTCTTATCATATAGATATGAGATTTCAACTGGCTTTTGCACAGATGTATGAAATCGTTGATTTTGTAAAGGGTGCACTAGAAAACGGTAGAAGGGTTATTATTGAACATTTTGATTTGATTTATCCATATTTGAAAATCAATGCAGATTTACTATTGGGTATTGGAGAAGAGATTATAGTAACCAGACCGAACCTGTTTGGCCCTCTGCCTAAAGATATCTACAATATAGTTATATCTTCATTAAAATACCGAAGAATGGCCCATACTGCGGAAGATTTGACTACCTTAGTTTTAACTAAGGATTATGAAAAACCATTTAAGCCAATAAATAGTGATGTCAGGGGTGGATTTATTCTAAACTTTGAGAAAGAACCTGATATTAATATAGAAGAGTTAGAAAATAAAGTAAAAAATATGATATCCAAGAATTTGGACATTAGTTATCGAGATGAAGAACATATATGTATTGGAGAGTCAGAGATAGTGAATTGTACAGGGCCAAGGATACATGTTAGAAACACATCAGAAATAGAAAACTTTAATTTGTTAAAAGAGTTTAAATACGACCGTTCGATAGATTTATACTCTTTAGTAGGAACTGTAGGGAAGCGCAGGACTGACATTGAAGGTGACGATTTAAATAAGATCTTCTGGAAGGAAATGTAATCTATTCAAAGGGATATCAGCGTGATAATATTAGATTATAGCCTTAAGATATAATTAATGTAATATACTTATAAAACCTTATATTGTAAATTTTATATAAAAATATAGTTACCTATATAATTGTACAATTATATAGGTTTTTTATTTGTCTTTTTTAAAAATATAAAAATAAAGTAAAAACTTCTTTTGTAGAAACTTATAAAGTCGTATATAGTAAAAAATGTTATAATAAAATAGTTATCTGAAAAAAATGATATGTTATAATGGAATATGAGTAAGTATGTAATAATTGAAACTTATCTGAATTTTAATTAAAAAGTGAGAAAGATCATTTAACATAGATTACAGTAAAAATACATTGTTGAGGAGTGGAGAATTTGGAAGAAAAGAATAACTTAATAAAAAATACTGTTTTGAATGTAGCATCGAATTTCTTAAAACAAGAGACTAAGATAAATGAAAAAATGGATGCGACTCTAAATAAAAAATTCGAAAAAGTAGATCTAAATGAAAGTAAATATGTTGAACTACTTAAGTTTAATATACTATTCTATAAAACTCTGTCTAGAAACATAGAGCCTTTGATAGGCAAGTGGATAACTGACAAGTACATACCTAATATAGACGAGCTAGAAAAAGATCTTGAATTAATCACCGCAAAATGTAGAAAGTATGTAAATAAAGCCATGAAAGAAGATATAAAGCTACTTAAAGTAGACGATTTAAGAAGCTTCTTGGCTTATGATAAGATGGAGATTAATGAGAAGAAGAGAAGGCTAGAAAAAGATTATAAGGTACTTAATCTATACAAAGATCTTTTAAATATTCTATTTAGAAAAATAAGTTTAGATAGAGATGAATTTGAATTTATATACGATTTAGACTATGTAGAAGTAAAGAGAGATCTTAAAAAAGAAATAATTATATGTGTAAATAAGATATTATCAGATTCAAAAGCAGAAATTGTAGGAGATTCTCTAGATGATGAAGATGAGTTTGACTACTCAGAGGAAATGGAGCTTGTGTCTGAAGAAAAGAACGATCAGTTTAAAGATCACAGTGAGCATTCAGGTATAAACGATGTTGAGGTTACGTATCTAACCAAACTTGGAGGCCTAAGTGCGAATAGCATAGAAAAGTACATAAACAATGAGTACAAGAAAATTTTAAAGCTAGAGGATATAACTAATGATGAAGCTCTAGGATTCGGTACAGAGGGAATAATTGACTTCGCTGCGGGATCTATTATTCTCGAGTTTTTAAATAATAAGAATAGAGACCTAATTGAAGGCGCTATGAGACTAGTAGCAATAGGTGAATTTGGAGAGAAGAACTTCAAGGACTACATGAAATCCATTATTAAGGATGAAACAGTTATAAATCTTGAAGTATGGAACGAAGCTTGTAAGATAATTAAAAAGAATTTTAGCAATATAGTGGGTTCAGAAATCGCATCGAAAAATGTAGCTAGTTTTAATGATATAGATATGGATGAATACGTCTATATGATAAAAAATGCAGATAAAAATAAGCACTTTAAAGATAGCTTTGCTGTAAGAGAGATAGTTACAGCTAAAGAAAAAATCGACAAAAATCAAGCTATGAACGATAATAAAAGCAATAATACTCATCCAGAAGAGACAAAAGTATTTAAAGAACTTGAAATACTTAAATCAATGGGAGAGAAAGATGGAGAAGATGTTGAAAGAAACGAAAAGCATAAGTTTGTTGAATTAGCTGATAGTATTGAGGAAAAAGAAAATTATAAAGAGAGTCATAAGGGTGATGAATTAGAAAATGATGTATATGTACCTGGATTTGAAGATTTAGAAAAATTCAATGAAGAGTACAAAAAAAATACAAGCTTTGGCAATTCAAGCCATAGTGAAGATGAAATAATGTCTGAAGATATAGTAATTAATGAGCAAGTAAGCTCAAATAGCGATGACGAAGACGATAGAGACGTAGATGGTGAAGCCCTTCCGAAGACAAGAAGAGTTAGGGATGCTATAGTAGCCATAGCGGTAGTAGCAGTGGTAGTTGTGATTTACTTTACAACAGTTAAAGGAAGCAATAGACCAGATCAAAGTGCATCAAATAACACTCAAACTCAGAGCCAAAATACAAATAACAGCTCAAATAACAGTTCAAAAAAAGAAGTAGACAAGAAAGCTGCAGCTGAAAAAAAGGCTAAAGAGGCTGAAGCAAAAAAAGCAAAAGAAATGGAAGCTCTAAAAGACGGTGGCGGAGAGTACTACAGAGTGTATGCTGGAGCTCACAATAGTGAGAGTAGTGCTAAAGAAGCTCAGGAGAAGTTTTCTTCTAAGGGAATTGATACTAAAATAGTTAAGAGCAATGGATACTTCAAAATAGATGCAGGCGATTTTGACGATTACAATGAAGCTACTGAAAGAACTAGTGAACTTTCAAAAAAATCGATTGATACGTATATTGCTAAATATGATAAATATTACGACTACAAAATAGATGAATTTAAAAAATCTGCAAAGAAGATGAGTGACGAAGAATTAAAAGAAGAGTACAATGATCTTAAAGACGAATTAAAAGGTAAATCTGGTTCTGCTTACAGAGAATACTCTAAGAACTTAGATGAGATTTACAACGAACTTCAACAATAGTATTGGTGTAAATTATTATTTATTATAGTTAGTGGTGTTTTGTAATTACAAATATCTGTTAGGAGTGTGTAATTATGCTAAAATTAGGTGAAAAAGTTATATATGAATTAGATTCGGACTATTTTGATCTCAAAGGAATAAATGGTTTTTCTAAAACAAATAAAAATCTATTTATAACTAATTTAGGGAATATAGTAATTGGAGAGGGTTCAGATTTAGATGACTTAGTTGGAATTAAGTATATCTACAGTTTTTCTGAAAATAAAGAAAAGCTTGTATCATATTTAAAGGATAATAAAATATTTGTTGAAGGTATAGATTTTTCATTTTATTTGGAGAATGATGGATCTAAAAAAAGAGCTAGAGCGGATTTGAAGATGGTTTTAGGAGTAGTTGATTATGAGATGATCTGCGCTAATCAGAGGGATTTTATATTTGCTATAAAAGATAGTGCAACTATACTCAGCATCGATGGTTCTAAAAACTTTATAGGTGGTATAAATTGTGATCACGAAAAATTCGTATTTATGGGCAGTAAAAATAGATTTGAGATATACTTTTCAGATATTGAGAGGGATGTTGTAGAAAATGGATATGTTTCTTTAAAAGGATACTTTCATATAGAGAGAGAAGGAATTGTAGCAAGATCTATCACAATATTCAACGATAATATAAAAAATATAATTCCATCAAATATAGAGGAAACAGTAAAAGAGAACCATAAAATCGGTAACTTACCTCCAGAATCGGATGTAGTTTTTTGTAAAGTTACTGGCAATATACAGGGTTGTGACTATAAAAACGCAAATACCCTTATGATAAGATTCCAAGGTCAGCTTATATTTATAAATAAAAAGACTAAGAAACAATTACTTTCTGTCGATGAAAATAGATGTTACAAGCTTTCATTAGATAAAGACTTAATTGTGTTCGACGGAAAAAATGTTTTTAATTTATATATAAATGATAAAAATAGAGATATAATGAGAATTGACAGTTTAAATGATATTGAAGACGAAAAAGTCGGTTATACGGGAAACCATACGCCATTTTTTATAGAACAAGTCGATGACAAGCTTAAGATAAGCAAGTATAAGGATTTAGATATACTATCTATAGATGATGAAAAAATTCTAGATATAGTAGTAGACAACAATAAAGTAATTGTAGATAAGGGCTATGTTGAAACCAAGATAGTGTTCCAAAACCAAGTTGTAAGTATGTACTTGAGAAAGACTATGACAGAAAAACTTATAAAGGATACATATAGATTTTCAAAAGAATCACTTCTGAAAGAAATGACTACCGAAGTCGTTTTTGACAACTGGGCAAAAGCTATGAATGATATGCTTCTTTACAATTTCTTCTCTAATATGTTCTATATAAAAGAAGAATTAGATAAAAGTTTGGCTAGTCAATTAAATGATGAAATCAGAATCGATTTAGTCAATAAACTTTATCGAGATATACAAATTCAAAAAAATGACTTAGATTTGATTTCAGCTTACTATCCTAGAGTAATAGAATCTCAAAATAATTCTATGTTAGGTAAATTTGGGGTAGACTTTAATAGCGATACATTTAATGTTTTACTTAGTATAAAAAGTGTGGCTTTAGATTTGTTAGATAAATTTTATAGACACTTAAATCAGATAGAAGATAGTCTCAATAAAATTATATTTGTTATCTCTGAGGATGAGCATAAAAAGTACAATTACAGAATGCTTAAAGAAACTGATAGCGATAAACTAGATATATTTTTAAGACAAGCATCAAAAAAGCTAAATCATTTAGTAAAAGATATGTACCCATACTATATTGAAGAAGCTAGCCTATCGATAAAAAGTGTTTTTGACTCATTAAAGAAATACTATGTAGATATAAAAAGCGATGGTATAAAAGATATATTATTTGATAAAATCACAGAGACATATGTATTTAAGCAATTACCTATAAATGAAGAGACAAATTATAGAAGAAAAGATATAATTGAAGATATGTACAAGCTTATAGGGAATGGACTAAACAATTTGGATAATAAAAAGTTCTTTATTGGAGAAAATACATATATTACAAATTCTACTGTGTGGAATCTGGAATATAAATTATTAGATTTAAGCTCTCAAGATAGAGATGAGACATCTTCTTACATTGAAGTTGATTTGGATAAAGAGATCTATGAAAATTTAGTAGAAGAAGAGAGCATCGATGAAATAAGTGGGGATGAGAGTATACTAAGAGAAATTATAACAGAAATGGATATAGACGATGAATCTAGTATAGATATGGCATATCAAGAGCTTGATGTGGATATTGACGAATTAGATTCGGATTTAGACGATGTAGATTTTGATATAGATATAGATGACGATATAAAAGAGCTATTAGATGATATATAAGGCTCAATTAGAAAATATTAGTAAAATATTTACAAAATATGATAAAATTAAGATGAGAATCAAAGTTTAGGAAAGAGGTAAAAAAATGACAGTTTTAGTAACCGGAGGCGCAGGGTATATTGGAAGCCATACCTGTATAGAATTGTTAGAGGCAGGTCATAATGTTGTCATAGTAGACAACTTGTGCAACAGCAATAAGATTGTTGTAGATAGAATTGAAGAATTGTCTGGAAAGAAA
Organism: Metaclostridioides mangenotii; assembly: GCF_017873185.1. Classification (GTDB taxonomy): domain Bacteria; phylum Bacillota; class Clostridia; order Peptostreptococcales; family Peptostreptococcaceae; genus Metaclostridioides; species Metaclostridioides mangenotii. Next base: position 1,264,074 of record NZ_JAGGJX010000001.1, on the reverse strand, counting down.
CCTGTATTCTACGAATTCGATGTAACTAATGTGGAAAAAATGGAGACGGTTTTTAGAGAACAAAAAATAGATTCTATAATACACTTTGCGGCTTTAAAAGCAGTTGGAGAGTCTGTAAAAAAGCCTATTGAATACTACAGCAACAACCTTATAAGCACGTTAGTGCTATTCGATTTAATGAAGGCTTTCAACGTGAAAAATTTTGTTTTTAGTTCTTCAGCTACAGTTTATGGAGAACCGGAGACTTGTCCTATATTGGAGGATTTCCCACTATCAGTGACAAATCCATACGGAAGAACAAAGCTAATTATAGAAGAAATGCTAACAGATATATATAAGTCTGATCATTCTTTTAACATAGCACTTCTTAGATACTTTAATCCTGTAGGTGCGCATAAAAGTGGTAGAATAGGCGAAGAGCCAAATGGTATTCCAAACAACTTAATGCCTTATATTACTAAAGTGGCAATTGGAACATTACAAGAATTAAGTGTGTTTGGAGGAGATTATCCTACTCACGATGGAACTGGGGTAAGGGATTATATACATGTACTAGATTTAGCATCTGGACATGTGAAAGCACTTGAAAAACTAAAAGAAAATCCAGGACTTGTAATATACAATTTAGGTACAGGTAAAGGCTACAGTGTAATTGATTTAGTAAAAGCTTTCTCAGAAGCTAGTGGGAAGGATATTCCATACAAGATAACGGACAGAAGAGATGGAGATGTAGCTATTTGCTATGCAGATTCTTCTAAAGCATATAAAGAACTTGGTTGGAAAGCTAAATACCAATTAGATGAAATGTGCAAAGATTCATGGAGATGGCAAAAAATGAATCCAAATGGTTATGAAGATTAATTATAAATGATTTGATTGTAAGTAATTTGATTATAAGTAATTTGATCTTAAATAGTACAATTATAAATAGTTTAATTTTAAATAGCAAAAAGCATTGAGATATGGAATTATAAAATCCACAACTTAATGCTTTTTTATTTTTAAATTTATTTTATAAAGTTGATTTTGTGAACTTGAGTTAAATAACGCTTATAGATAGAAAATAGCTATATTTGTGCAGTTGATTATCCGAAATTTGTATACAAATTTTGGATACAAATTTAACTATATTATATATAATATTATTTGGTATAGAATAATTTGTCGACTTTAAGTGTAGTTACTTTGATTGGTTCATTTGAATTTATGCCATTTCTACCCCTTGTTTTAACATTACTGGCTTTAATTACAATAGTTTTATTCAGCGACTTAAAGATGTTAGATCTATTTAAAGCGGTAAAAGTATTTATAATAATGTCTATAGGTTATATGGGATTTATATTATTAGCTAGATATATTAGCGGTCAGCCTCTTATGATTATTACGGTTTTGGGATTAGGTTTTAAAATAATTTTAATAAGCGTTTACTCAGCAATATTTGTAAAGACTACTGATCCTACTGAGTTAGTTATATTGCTTATAAAGTACTTTAAAATTAGTCCGAAATTTGCATACGCATTTTTAACTGCATACAGATTTTTACCAACATTTAAGGAAGAATTTGAAATCATTAAACACGCCCACCAAGTAAGAGGTATAGAAGAAAGCAAAAATATTTTATTAAAGATATGGAATACAAAAAGATACATTATTCCTATGATGGCTAACGCAGTTCGTAAAGGGATAAGAATATCTATGTCTATGGAGACGAGAGCATTTGGAAAAACAAAAAGTAGAACTTACTATAGAAAACTGACTTTACACAAAGATGAAATAATTTATACATTAATTTACATTTTAGCAGTATTGTCAATTACTTTGATTCTTTCATATTTTGGGCTTACTAATTTAGGTCTAAAATTTGTTTCATAAATATATAAGAGGGGGTGATGAATATGCCAATTAAGAATAAAGCAATATCCTATGGTCTACCACAAGATAAATTCAACACAGAGCTTGTAAAGGAATACTGTGAGGATCTAAATTGTATACTGGATATGCCAAGGAAGCCTGTTGGGGTAAAACTTTTATTTACAGAGGAAGAATACGACGATATAGAATGGAAAGAGCCAGGAGGGCAACTTGCTTACTGTTGTATAGTTGAAAAAGCTACTAGGGGAATGTCGTTTAAAGCTAGATTAAAACACATAAACTGCGATGGAGGTACAACTGCACTAGCTTTAGAGCCATCAACGCCTAGAATAGAATCTGGTGCTGAGTATTTTTCATATAATTTATACGCTACTCAAGCCACAGCTAGAAGAGTAAGAGAAGGAGTTAAAGGACTTTATAGAACTGGATCACCTACTTATGGAATTGCAGTAGCACCATTAGAAGATTTTGAGATTACACCAGACGTAGTTATACTTATAGTAAATCCATATCAAGCGATGAGATTGCAACAAGGCTATGTATATCATACAGGAGAAAGAATAAACTCAACAGTAGCAGCAATGCAAGGTATATGCTCAGAGGTGACTGTTGAGCCGTATATGGAAGGAAGAATGAATATATCTACTCTATGTCCAAGTACTAGATTCTTGGCTAAATGGAATGCTGAAGAGATGGCGATTGGGATACCTTTTGAGAAATTTACTAGCACTGTTGAGGGAGTATTAGCCACTTTAAACACAACTGACAATGTAGATAAAAAAGAAGAAATAGCTAAGAGGTTTAAAGAGAAAAATAAAGATGCTAGTTTCATTACATATGACGTACAATAATATGCAAAAAATATATAACAAATAATACAAAAAAATATACTAAATTAGTAAGCAAAAAGAGAGCTGGGGAAGCTCTCTTTTTGCTTTACTAATGATTAAATTAAAATTAAAAACATTATATTATCTTAGGATTAAGTTAACATCAAGTTTACTGCTGCTAAAATTCCGATTATCCAAAGTGTGATGCTTATCTTATTAGTCTCTTTAGCTACTATGTGCATAAGTACATAGGATATAAATCCGAAACATAGTCCAGTACTTATACTGTAAGTAAGAGGCATCATTATTATTGTTAAAAATCCTGGTACAGCGATCTTCATATCCGTAAAGTCTATATTTTTAATGTTTTGGAACATAAACACTCCAACCATTACTAATGCTGGTGAAGCTGCATATGTTGGAACTATTCCCAATAGCGGAGTAAATATCAAAGCAAGTATGAATAGAGACGATGTTACTACTGTTGCAAGTCCAGTTCTCGCTCCTGCTGCAATACCTGATGCTGATTCAGCATAAGTAGTTACAGTACTAGTACCTAAGAATGAACCTAAGATTGTTGCAGATACGTCTGCGTAAAGCATTTTATCTAATCCTTTTATGTTTCCGTCTTTGTCCTCTAACCCCATTTTCTTACAACAAGTAATTAATAGTGATAGAGAATCGAATAAATCTATAAACATAAAAGAGAAAATTGGTCCGATTAATGAAAATTTAAGTGCCGCCATAATATCTAATTTAAAGGCTATTGGAGCTATACTTGGTGGCATAGATATAATTGCTTTTGGTAATTCTGTAAAACCAAATATTATTGAAATTATTGTAGTAATTATTATACTTATCAGAATACTTCCTGTAACCTTTTTATATTCTAGGGCAGCCATAAGTGCAAGACCTAAAATTGATATCAAAACTGTTGGAGTAAATTTACCCATAGCTACAATAGTGTCAGGATTTGAAGTTACAAGTCCCATACTTTTAAGCCCAACGAATGATATAAAAAGACCGATACCTGCCGCAGCTGCCTGAGCTAAATCTTTTGGTATAGCGTCTGCTACAGCTTTTCTAAGTCCAGTTACAGCTAGAACTAAGAACACACATCCAGATAAAAATACAACACCTAGAGCTGTTTGCCATGGTATGCCGGCTCCAAGTACTAATGAGTATGTGAAAAAGGCATTTAATCCCATACCAGGCGCCAATGCGAATGGTGCATTTGCTATAAGTGACATTATCAATGTACCGATTGCTGATGCTAATATAGTAACTGTTATAAGTGCTGCTTTGTCCATTCCAGTAGTTGATAGTATTGCGGGATTTACGAATACTATGTACGCCATAGTTAAAAATGTAGTTATTCCGGCAATTACCTCAGTTTTGATATTAGAACCACGCTCACTTATTTTAAAGTGCTTGTCCAAAAAAACTGAAAGCTGACCATTATTGTTATTTGACATTGCTTCATATACCTCCATGTGTTATTTATAACTTTTTATTTATATTTTGTATTATAAACCAAAATAAGATTATTTGCAATAAATAAACGTATAATATTCGTGTTTATCACTTTAAGAACAGGCAAAGGGATATTAAAACAAAATAATATTCGTATTTATTGATCAGATTTTAGATATCTAATGATAGAAATTGATCGTTTAGATCATAGTTTGATTCTATAGCTTCTAAAAATATTTTATTATAGTATTTTGTTCATTTTTCAAGTATTATATTAATAGTTTATAGTATTGGAGGGAATATATAAGTGGTAAAATTAATAAATATTGATAAGCCAAAAATATCAGAGGTACTTACTTAGACATCAGACGTTTACGAGGAATTGCGGAGTAAATATAGTTCAATCTGATTTTTCTGAAGCTGTATTTCAAGAAATAAAAAATGAAAAATTTGCTGTGGATCAAGTTGAATTAAATCGAGCTATTTTTACAGGATCAAAGTTAAAAAATCTAGATATATCATCGAGCAGTATAGAGGATATAGATGTTCGTATTGAAGATATAAGAGGTGTTAAATGCAGTGTTGCTCAAGCATTAGATTTTACTAGATTTATGGAAATTAAAATCAAATAAAAAAAGAATATATTTAACAGAAAATTTAATCTATTTAATGAAATCTAAAAAATTGACAAAATTCTGCAAATTATATTATACTTTATTTCTGGGATAAAAAAATTAATTAATTTAGGATTGGAGGTTGGCTTATGAGTAAACAGATGAAAGACATTATAATAGTAGGATTTGCACTTTTTTCAATGTTCTTTGGAGCTGGTAATTTATTGTTTCCACCGTATTTAGGTTTAGTATCTGGGCAGAATTGGCTTTTATCAATATTTGCGTTTGTTTTAGCAGATGCTGGTATCGCACTTTTAGTTATAATCGCTTCAGCTAAGTGTTCGGGAAGTCTTGACGATATACTTTCTAGGTCAGGTAAAACTTTAGCAAGAATTATAAGTATTGCAGCGCTTTCGTGTCTTGCTCTACTAGTAATACCAAGAACAGCGGCGACAACTTACGAAATGGGAATAATGCCTATAATAGGTGATTTTGGAAGTCTATCAAGAATAATTTGTTCGATGATATTCTTTGCGCTTACACTTGTTTTAACAATAAAAGGTTCAAGAGTAATCGACATTATAGGTAAGTTTCTAACACCTGCATTATTATTAGTACTATTTATATTAATTATTAAAGGAATTATTACTCCAATAGCGGATCCAAATCCAGCACAGTTGATAGATCGAAATTTATTTGCAGAAGGATTTACGCAAGGATATCAGACTATGGACGCGTTGGGCGCTGCTTCAATGGCAACTATTATGTTGTTATCTTTAGCACATAAAGGATATACAGACGAAAAACAAAAAATAAGCATGACTATTAAATCCGGGGTAGTAGCTTGTGTATTCTTAGGTCTTGTGTACGGTGGTCTTGCATTCTTAGGATCTACAGTATCTACGATGTTTGGTACAGATGTACCACAAGCGTCTTTACTAGTTGAAATCACAAACTTACTATATGGATATACTGGCAAAGCTATACTTGGTCTTATAGTAGCACTTGCTTGTTTGACTACTGCAATAGGGCTTACTTCTGCTATAGCAAACTATTTTGCCGGAATAACAAAGATCAAGTATGAGCAATATGTAATTGGAATATGTGTGGCAAGTACAGTAATAGCAAACTTAGGTGTTGATTTTATAATTACGTTTTCAGTACCGATACTTCAACTTGTATATCCAGTACTTCTTGTGTTAGTATTGATGACTCTTGCAGGAGCTCACATTAAAAATGACAATGCCTTTAAAGGGGCTGCATATGCGACACTAGCTACGAGCATGTTTAATATACTTTACAGTTTGACTGGTATATGTGGATTTATAAATCAAATTCCACTTACAGATTTAGGTTTCAACTGGATTATACCAGCAGTAATATTTGGGCTGATAGGATCTTTTATAAATATAGGATCAAACAATCATTCTCAAAAGGCTGAAAGTTAAAAAATAAAGTGAATTAGAAAAGCTTGTGAATTTATATAAAAACCTATGAAGAGCTCAAAGAAAATTTTGAATTCTTAATAGGTTTTTTTTGATGCTATCATTCCTATATAAATTTGACATAAAATATGATAAAATTATAAGATAGTTAATTTGTTGATATTAATATAATTTGCGATAATTTAATGCAATCAGGAGGCTTTATAAATATGTTTAAAAAAGTTACAGCACTACTGATGACGATGACATTAGTGGTTATGACGTCAGGATGTAGTATGTTGACAAAGAATAAAAATAAAAAAGAAGAAGTAAAAGATTTTAAGGTTATTGTGTTTACCGAAAGTAAAAGTGCAAATAAGGATCAATACAATGCCGTAAATACTTTAGTAAAAGACTTTAAAGAAAAGAACAAATTAAAAGAAGATGAGAAAGGCAAGAAGAAGCCAAAGAAGGAGATAATTCACGAAGTTCTTCCAGCGAATTTTGAAAATAATCCATATGAAACTGAAAAGAAGATAGATAAATTTACAAAGGATAAAACTGTACAAGCATTTGTAATTGCTACAGATAAGCCAGGTCTTTTACTTGCTTTAAAGAATGTTAAAAAGAAAAGACCTGAAGTAATAACTATGTCTGCACCAATGGGAGAGAGTGTAAACGATTTAAGTGAATATGTAGATGTGAACTTAGGAATGAATCCAAAGCAGAGAGCTATTTCGATGGTTAAATTAGCTAAAAAGCTTGGAGCAAGGACGTTTGTCCACTACTCAACACCACAAGATCTAACTGATAAGAAAATATTAGAAAGAAAAGATCAAATTAAAATTGCTTGTATAGATGAGCAAATAGGATTTGTGGAAATCGGACTACCGGACTATACAAATGACCAAGAGAAAAAGGCTATGAAGGATTTTTTAGAGAAAGATATTGATAGCCAAGTCAAAAAATTTGGTATAGACATAAATGTGTTTGGAGCTAATGAAGATTTAGATACTATTATACTCGACAAAGCTAAGGATTTAAAATATATTGTAGCTGAGCAAAGTACTCCAAATCCAACTAAGAGTTATCCAGAAGTTATGGGATTTAAAGTTGCTAAAAAGGATGAGGAAAACTACGAGAAGTTAAATGATAAAATAAGCGAAGGTGCAAAAAAATATGGTCTATCTAGCAGGCTTGGAGGATACACAATGCCTTATAATGTATTCTTGACAATGTTTGCTACAGAATTAGCTGTAGAGATGGTTACAGAAGACCTTACTCAAGAAGATGTATGCGATGATGAGTATTTAGAAGCTTTTGCAGAGATTAGGTTCGGAGTTGGGACAAAGTTTGAAGATTTTAGTGATACAATTTATAATTATCAACTTATGGGTCTAGATCCGTTAATATATTAAGTAGCTTGCCGCAAAATATATTGATTTAAAAACTATGATTTTTAACTTTCTTGGAGGTGTTTGAATGGGTAAGTATGATTTTGACAAAATAGTAGATAGAATAGGTACAGATTCTGTGAAGTGGGATTTTAGAACTATGTGCTCTCCTAAGGCTCAAAAGGATGGTCTACCTCTGTGGGTTGCCGATATGGATTTTGAATGCGCTGATCCTATAATAAAGGCGCTACACGATAGAGTTGATCATAAGATTTTTGGCTATAGCTCTAATAATTCTGGTGAGTATTTTGATGCGTTTTGCAATTGGTACAAAAGAAGATTTGGCTGGGAGATAGATAGAAAAAGTGTTGTATTCGCTCCTGGTGTTGTTCCTGCATTAGCTATACTAGTTAGAATTCTTACAAATCCTGGGGATGGGGTTATTATACAAAGACCTGTTTATTATCCTTTTACTAATAAGATTGAAAAAAATGATAGAAAAGTTATAAATAACTCTTTGATTTATGATGATGGTACATATAAAATGGATTATGATGATTTAGAAGAAAAAGCAAAGGATCCAAAGAATAAGGTTTTAATTTTATGCAGTCCTCATAATCCAGTCGGTAGGGTTTGGAGTGAAGACGAGCTTATAAGAGTAGTTGATATATGTAAAAAACACGATGTATGGATAGTTGCTGATGAAATACACTCTGACCTTGTAAGAAAGGGAATTAAGCATACACCGATACAGTTACTTTGTGATGATTACAAGGATAAGATTGTGACTTGTGTTGCTCCAAGTAAATCTTTTAACTTGGCAGGAATGCAATCATCAAATATTATTATAAATAATGCTGAACTTAAAAAGAAATATCTAGATGAGGTAGTTTCAACTGGTGGGGTACATTCTCCAAATCCTTTTGCGATAGTATCTACAGTAGCGGCGTATAATGAAAGCGAAGACTGGCTTGATGAATTAAACGATTATCTAGATAAAAATATTGATTTTATTAAAGAGTATTTAGAGAATAACCTTCCTAAGGCGAAGTTGATTTATCCAGAGGGAACTTACTTAGTGTGGATAGATTTGACTACTTACGGATTAAGCGAAGTGGAACTTGAAGACCTGATGTTTAAAAAAGCAAATATTCTTCTTGATGAGGGATATATATTTGGAAAAGAGGGAATTGGTTTTGAAAGAATCAATGCAGCTTGCCCAAAATCAATACTTGAGGAGTGCTTAATTAGAATGAAGGATGCACTTGACTCATTATAGGATTTAAAACAATATTTAAAAAATTCAAAATAAAATGTATTGACAAAAGATAATTAATATCTTATTATAGTCAATAAGAATTAATAGACCTGATAAAGACTTTGAAGGGAAGAGTAAATACGGTTTAGAGTTTTAGCGAATTGGTGATGGTGAAAGACCAATAACAATATCTGTATTGAAGAACGTCCCGGAGTTTCTAACCGAAAGCTTTTAGTTAGTAGGCTTAGACGGAGCCAAACCGTTACAATATTGGAATGTATCGAGATAATCTGTACATATGAGAGAGTTTAATTATAAACTAATTCGGGTGGTACCGCGGAAGAGTAGCCTTTCGTCCCTTTATAGGGATGAGGGGCTTTTTTTATTGAAAATTATTAGATATAAATTTATATTATAAGGAGTGTAGCGACATGAAAAAGATAATACCAGCAGGATATAAAAGCGATTTGGGAACTTTAGAAACTCAAATAGCTATAAAAGAATTAAAGGACTTTTTTGAGTCTAATTTAAGTAAAGAATTAAATTTAACGAGGGTATCTTCACCGTTATTTGTTCTACCAGAGACTGGGGCAAACGACAATCTTAATGGAGAAAAAGCAGTTAATTTTGATATTCCTTTTATGGGAAAAAACGCTGAAATAGTGCAATCTCTTGCTAAGTGGAAGAGACTTGCCCTAAAGAAATACGGATTTCCAGTAGACAGTGGAATATACACTGATATGAACGCTATAAGAAAAAATGAAGAGCTAGATAATATACATTCACTTTACGTGGATCAATGGGACTGGGAATTTGTAATCGATAAAGAGAGCAGAAATATAGATAAATTAAAAGAGACGGTTAGCAGACTATACAAAGTGTTTAAGAACACAGAAGAGTATGTATGCGGTCTTTACGATATAAAACCGATTCTTCCAGAAGAAATATACTTTTTAACTTCTCAGGAACTACTTGATATGTATCCTGATTTAGATCCAAAAGAGAGAGAAAATGCAATAGTAAAAGATAAGAAAGCTGTATTCTTGATGCAAATAGGAGTTACATTAACTTCAGGGCAAAAACATGATGGAAGAAGTCCAGATTATGATGACTGGGAATTAAACGGAGATATACTATTCTATAACCCAGTACTCGATGAAGTTTTAGAACTATCATCAATGGGAGTTAGAGTAGATGAAGAGACTTTAGACAATCAGTTAAATATAACTGGATGTCAGGACAGAAAAGAACTTGACTACCATAAGATGTTACTTAATGGAGAGCTTCCATACACTGTAGGTGGAGGTATTGGCCAGTCTAGAATATGTATGTTCTTCTTGAGAAAAGCTCATATAGGAGAAGTTCAAGTTGGAATATGGCCACAGTATATGATAGATGAATGCAAAGCATCTGGAGTTAGATTATTATAATATAAATTTTAAGACTGTATTTATACATACCTATGGGTTATGGTACAGATTTACAAGTTCAATATCTCAATTATCACTAATGCAGTTTCGTATTATACTATTTCATCAGATTAAAAATGGCAAAATGTAGGTGCATAATAAAACCTTGTTTACCTTAATTTATAATGGTACAATTTAATTACTATTAGATAAATAAAAAATTAAATGAGATATGGGGCTAGTGATGAAAATCAAACACACGTAGTCAGCTTGGAAGGTGATAAATATGGATATTTTCATTAATATATTAAACAGAATTTTAGATTTCTTTAAGAAAATACTAGTTCGATTTAAAAATGCAAAATTTGGGATTTTATTTATTACAGATATATTCAAACTGCCAGAATTTTTATTTGACGCAAGAGCGAGTATATTTAGCAAAATGAAAGTAATTGGTTCGTTTGTATTCACTTTAGTATATTTTGGCTCTCCTGTAGATCTAATGCCAGAAGCTATTTTCGGAGGATTTGGATTTATCGATGATCTAATAATTCTGATTTGGTTTTTAGGGATTATGAGCGAGGAAATACAAAAGTACAAAAAGAGTATTGGCGGAGCAAAAGATCCAAACGTTATAGACGATGTAAATTTTAAAGTAAAAGATGAAGATTAATGTCGAGGTTGAAGTTGAAGCCATAATTTAGTTCGAAATCGAGTTAAAAAATGAAATCAAAAATATTCTTAAATAAAAGACCTATATATAGTTTAGAATCAAAATAGCTGTTTCAAAATAATTTGAAACAGTTTTTTTTATGTAAATATAATTAAATAGAACGAAATCAAAAGTTATGTTTTAATTATTTTTTTAAAAATTTGATATATTTTAAATTTAGGAAAATTAGACATAATCTTGACTAGAGTGATTAAATTTACTATGATATAGATATTGCATTTGTTAAAATGATGTTATATTTGTTAGAAATGTAATGAAAATGTTATATTTGTTAGAAATGTAATGAAACCGTTAACTATGCAAAAAAATCAAGGGGGAAAAGAATTATGAAAAAGAAAAAATTAGGTTTGGTACCTAAGCTAATTTTAGGTATCATAGCCGGTATTCTTATCGGTAGCTTTTTACCAAAAGGATTCGTTCAAGTTTTAGTTACGATCAGTACTCTGTTTTCTGCATTCTTACAATTTGTTATACCATTTATAATTATTGGATTTGTAACAGCTGGTATAGCAGAACTAGCTACTGGAGCAGGAAAATTATTGGGAATAACAACTGCAATATCTTATAGTTCAACACTAATAGCAGGTCTTATAGCTTTTACTATTGCAACATTAGTATTCCCATCGTTTATAGACCCTAGCGCTGCTAGTCTAATAGGCGATCCAGAGGCAGGAATGTTATCTGCAATATTCACGATACCACTTGAGCCAATGGTAGATGTAACTGCTGCGATAGTGTTTGCATTTATGATGGGTCTTGGGATATCAGCACTTAGAAATAATGGAAAAGGAGAAGTAATGTTTAATTTCTTCCAAGATTTCCAAGAAATAGTTACTAAAACGTTGTCAACTGTAATTATACCTTTATTACCATTATACATAGCTGGTACGTTTGCCAATATAACTTACGCAGGACAAGTTTGGAATATACTTAATATATTCTGGCGAGTGTACTTAATTGTTATACCTCTGCACTTAATATACGTTGCTTGTATGTTTGTAGCTGCAGGAGCTTATTCAGGTAAGAACCCTTTCCAACTTATAAAAAATCAAGTACCAGGTTATTTAACAGCTATAGGAACTCAATCATCTGCGGCTACTATACCAGTTAACGTGGAATGTGCTGAAAAGAACGGAGTAAGCAAGCAGATAAGAGAGTTTGTTGTTCCACTTTGTGCTACTATACATCTAGCTGGAAGTATGATATCTATCACTTGCTTTACAGTTGCTGTTTTAATGATGAACGGTATGCCATTCGGGCCGGCAGTAATATTCCCATATATTGCTATGCTAGGAGTTGCTATGGTTGCAGCGCCGGGAGCACCAGGTGGAGCGATAATGAGTGCACTTCCATTCTTACCAATGGTTGGAATACCTTCAGATGGAGGATTAGCAAGTTTAATGATAGCTTTATACTTAACTCAAGACAGTTTCGGTACTGCTGCCAATGTATCTGGAGACAATGCAATAGCTGTAATTGTCGATAAGATAAACAACAATCTTAATAGAAAAAATGGCGGAAAAGAAAAGACTGCCTAGTCTCAATCGAGAATATTTAATCTCGAAAAAAGTACAAAAAAATAATACAAATATTTTAAACATAAGTAAGGGATGAACAAGTTGTTTTTAGACTTGTTCATCCCTTAATTTTTTGAAGTAAAATACCTATAAATTCTATCGACTAATTACAGAAAATTTCATTTAACGATTTAATTAAAAGCTTATTCTCTTCGTGCTTTAATGTACACACCCTAAAGAAACATTCATCCAACCCTTCAAATGAAGCACAGTCTCTGACAATAATCTTATTTGGAATAAGCTTCATTCTAAGGTCAGCAGCAGTCATAAGACCGGATTTTATCTTGCAAAGTATAAAGTTTCCTTGAGTATCAAAAGCTTCGATTTTATCTATTTTACCTAGTTCGTTTAAAAGATATGATCTCTCATCGCTTATAGCATTTATTGTTTCGCTTATATAGCTTTCATCTGCAAACATTATTTCGCCCATATTAGATGCGATAACATTTATATTCCACAGATCCATATGGCTTTGGATTTTATTTTTAATATCGTCATTTGAAATAAGTCCGTATCCAAGTCTAATTCCAGGAGTAGAGAAAAATTTAGAAGTACCTCTAATTACAAAAAGATTTGGATAATCGTCTACTAACTGTGTAGCTGAGTAGATATCGGTATCAGTAAACTCGATGTAAGTCTCATCAACCATTATAAATGTATCTGTTGATTTTAGTATTTTTTCAAGTTCAGTTTTAGTAAAAGCAAATCCCGTTGGATTGTTGGGATTGCAGATGACTATAATATCGTACTTGTTGTTTGATATATGGGAAATTAAGTTGTCCACATTTATTTTGAAGTTATCTTCAGATTTATTGAAGTACTTATCAATTTTTGATCCAATCAAGTTTAGTTCTTTTTCGTACTCAGAATAGGCAGGAGATAAAAGCAGTGATTTTTTTGGCTTAATTGTGTTTATATACTGAGATATAAGTTCTGTAGCACCACTTCCAAGTATCATGTTTTCTTTTTTACATTTACAGTATCCTGATATAGATTTTTTTAAATTTATATAATCAGGGTCTGGGTACATAGATACAAAATCTATATTATTTATAATAAAATCTTTTGCTTTTTGGGATGCCCCAAAAGGATTTATATTCGAGCTAAAGTCCATAAACTCTTCTTTAGAGAATCCATATTTTCTAGATAGATCGTACAAATTTGCACCATGGTTATTTTTCATTTTAAATCCTCCATTATTATTATCTATTTGATATAGTAATTATAATATAAATAATAGTTTATTCCAAATTTTTATCAAAAATTTAAATTATATCTAATTTAGCATCAAAATATCTGAAATTTATTCAATTTGAGATTTTCATATGTTATACTTTATATGAGTTGATTTTTGAAACGGAGGATAAAAATGTATAAGATCACAGGGGTAATGTTGTCAGAAGAAGAGATAAAAGCTAAAGTAATTGAATTAGCAAAACAAATAGAGAAAGATTATAAAGGTGAAGATGTCCTTGTAGTTGGAATCTTAAAAGGAGCAAGTGTATTTGTTGCAGATCTAATCAGATGTATCGATTTAGATGTAAATATCGATTTTATGAGCGTATCTAGTTATGGTGCAGGGACTCAAACATCAGGTTCAGTTAAAATATTAAAGGATCTAGATGTAAATATCGAAGGAAAAAATGTTTTAGTAGTTGAAGATATAATAGATTCAGGTCTTACACTTAGCAACTTGGTTGCGACTTTAGAGACTAGAAAGCCAAAGTCTTTAAAACTATGTACACTTTTGGACAAACCAGAAAGACGTACAGCAGATATATATGTAGATTATGTAGGATTTGTTATTGAAGATAAATTTATAGTTGGATATGGAATTGACTATGATGAGAAGTATAGAAATCTACCTTATATAGCTATAGTAGAAGATATATAAGATTTAAGTGTTTAAATACAGAGGCTTACCTTAATTGGTAGGCTTTTACTTTTTAGTTTTTTGTGAATTTTAAATAATTTACTAGGAGATAAATATGGATATTCAAATGGATATACTACTGTTTTTGCAAAGTATTAGATCAGATTTTTTAAATATGCTATTTCTAATGTTTTCAATTAGTGCTGAAGTTATTATAGTGTTTATAACTGCTATTGTATACTGGTGCATAAATAAAAAATTTGGACAAAAGATTTTGTTTTCACTATGTGGTAATATAGCATTAAATTCTTTTATAAAGGAATTTGTAAGGGCTCCTAGACCAATTGGTAGCCCAGGGTTAAAGTCGTTGAGAGTGGAGACTGCAGGAGGTTATTCGTTTCCGAGTATGCACACGCATATGGCAACAACATTTTGGATTAGCATTTCAAATTGTTTTAAAAAGAAGTTTTTATATGTAATTGCATTCATTATGATAGTAGGTGTTGGAGTATCAAGACTGTATTTAGCAGTACATTGGCCAGTAGATGTACTTTTCGGTTGGATTTTCGGCATAATTTTTACAATTTTACTTGGAAAAGTTTTTGACTACGTGGATGGTACAAAAAACTACACACCTATGATTTTAATGTTTATAGCGTTTTTTGTATACGTTTTATTTATACAGAGTCATGAGTTTTTAAAAATGTTTGGTGTATATACAGGGTTTATAATTGGATATATCGTAGAAGATAAGTATATAAATTTTAGTACAGATTTAAGTAGAAAATCAAGACCTGGAGTAATCGGAGGAAAGTATGGAAGATTTTCCAGCAGAAGGTCAGTAAAAGAATTAGCAGAAATGTACGTCAAGAGACTAGTTTTTGGGCTTTTTACTCTAGGAGCTTTATATATTATATTAAAATTTTTAACAGTTTTTATAACTGGCAATTTAGGTTTGGAGTTTTTAAGCTGGATTCTTGACTATACAAGGTATGCAGCGGTTGTTTTTTACGCAATAGCAGGAGCACCTGCGCTTTTTAAGGTTATTAAATTAGATTAGAAGAGAGTGGATTATTTGAAGAGAATAATAGTGATTGGCGGCGGTCCAGCTGGAATACTAGCTGCTTGTACTGCCTCAGATAGAGGAGAAAAGGTAACATTAATAGAAAAAAATCACAAGCTTGGAAGAAAGCTTTTGATAACAGGAAAAGGGAGATGTAATATTACTAATGACTGTGATACGGAAGATTTTATAGAAAATGTTCCTACAAACGGTAAATTTTTGTACAGTGCATTTTATACATTTACAAATTACGATGTAGTCAAAATGTTTAACGATGATGGAGTAGCTACAAGAGTTGAAAGAGGAAAGAGAATATTTCCAGAGAGCGATAAAGCAGTAGATGTAGTAAAATGCCTTGAGAGAAAGTTGAAAAAAAGCAATGTAGAAGTGTTATTAAACACAAAGGTACTAAAGATTGTAGCAGAAGATAAAAAAATTAAAAAAGTAATGTTGGATAATAACAAAGAGATAGAATGTGATTCAGTTATTATTGCTACTGGTGGAGTAAGTTATCCACTTACAGGATCAACAGGTGATGGATATAAATTCGCAAAATCACAAGGACACACAGTTGTTGATACAAAGCCATCTCTTATTGGAATAGAGGTTCAAGAAAAGTTTGTGTCATCGCTTGAAAAGCTTTTGCTTAAAAATGTGAGTATAGATGTGTACAACAGTAAACATAAAAAAGTGTACACTGATTTTGGCGAGATGGAATTTACTAAATTTGGACTAGATGGAGCGATAATAAAATCAGCAAGCTCTAGAATGAAGGATACAACTAAAGAAAATTACACTATTACAGTAGATCTAAAGCCAGCTTTGGACGAAAGTAAATTGGACAGCAGGATTCAAAAAGATTTTAAAAAGTACAACAATAAAAAATTTGAAAATTCTTTAGATGATTTACTTCCTAAAAAGATGATTCCTATAATTATAGAGCTCAGCGAAATAGATCCGTATAAACCAGTGCACCAAATTTCTCGTGAAGAGAGAAAAAATTTAATCAATCTACTTAAAAATCTTAAATTTACTGTAAAAAGATACAGACCAATTGAAGAGGCGATTGTTACTTCTGGAGGAGTAAAAGTAAATGAGATAAACGCAAGTACGATGGAATCGAAGTTAGTAAAAGGATTGTACTTTGCTGGAGAAGTTATCGATGTAGATGGCTACACTGGGGGATTTAATTTGCAGATAGCTTTTTCAACTGGATACTTAGCCGGGTTAAACTGTTAGATAAAAAGATACTTGAAATAAAGGATTTGCTATAAAAATTAAAGCTTTTTATTATTTAATTTTTTTGTTAATAATTACCTGAATTAAAAATGATTATCTTCACATAATATAATCAGCAACACAAATAAATCAACAGAAGGAAGGTAATCATTATGGCAAGTAATAACAACAGTTCAAACAGAGTAGTAGTTCCAGGAGCTAAACAAGCTTTAAACCAAATGAAAATGGAGATAGCTAACGAGTTAGGAATGAACAACTACCAAGCTATGGACAAAGGAAATTTAACATCAAGAGATAACGGTTATGTAGGTGGTTACATGACAAAAAGACTAGTTGAAATGGCTGAGCAACAAATGGCTGGTAAACAACAACAATAGTCTATAACAATTTAAAGAGCTACAAGATGTAGCTAGAGCTATCTCAATTTTGGAGTTAATCTTCGAAATGGAGATAGCTCTTTTATTTTTAAAAAAATGTAATAAAAATTTTATTTGAGGATAGACTAATAACAAGAGAATTATCTAATAAGGAGTGAAAATGATGGTAAATTTTGAAGAAATAAAAACTCAATTTATAAATGCAGATTTAGATGAAAAAATAAGAATTTATACGACTACAGAAGGTTTAACAGTGGAACAGTTTAAAGAATTACTTAGATACTATCCAATACAATACTTATCCAAATTAGAAAAGGCACTTGGATAAAACAAAAAAGCCGATATGTAAATTTTAAAAAAATTTGCATATCGGTTTTTTTAATTATTTTTTATTTATCTAAATATTTTTTATAATTGAGATTTCATTTTTACATTTTCGATGATTCCAGTATGTGTTTGAAAGTTAAATAGTTTAGCGTATTATATGATAATTTATAAAATTAGGATAGATTATGTAAATATAAATATATTTATGTATAGATACAATCGATTGGATTACAAGTGATTGGCAGTGTAGACTAGTGATAAGAAGGTATTCACAATAGACTGTATACTAGTTTAGAAATATAAGGATGTTTAATTATAAAATCTTTATGACAAAATTTTGGAGGGAAGTAAATGAATTATGAAGAACTTTTAAAAGATATGGAAAATTATAAGGATACTATGACAGATGAAGAGCGCTTGACAGCTTATTTTAAAGGAGAAGAAGTCGACAGGATTCCATTTAACTTGATGGAACTTGAGAATTCAGCACCGCTTTACGGCTATACAGTGGGAGAGTTTAGAAGAGATATTAATGTTCAGTGTGAAGTTATGGGTAAACTGGGAGAGGAATTTGGGTACAAAACTATACCAGCCAATCTTGGGTTAAAAGCTATTGGAGAAGCTGCTGGTTCTATTTTAGAATACCCTGAAGAAGGTATTGATTTTATAAAAGAGTACATATTAGATAATTATGAGAAACTAGATTCTATGAAAATCGTAGATCCATATAAAGACGGAAGTTTGCCGGCTACATTAAAAAGAGTTAAGTGTATGAAAGAAAGATTTCCTCAAAATGAAGTGAGTATTGAAATAGCTGGGCCACTTACAACAGCAAGTGCGGTCAGAAAACCTGAACTTATACTTAGGGACATAATTAAAAATAAAGAGAGATTACACCAATTATTGAACTACAGTGTAAAATCTACACTTGCATGGGTAGATGCGGTCTGTAAGGAATTTGGACCTTCAGAAGTTACTATTTGTGATCCTGTTGCTTCGATGAGTTTGATTAATATAAAGCAGTTTGATGAATTCTCAAAGCCGTACCTGAAAAATTTAATAGATGGAATCGTAGAAATATCTGGTATACCTCCAGTTGTTCATATCTGTGGTAAATCAAAAGCTATATGGAAACCAATTGTAGATTTGGGAGTTTCAACTTGGAGTATAGACAACTGTGAAGATATAGAAGAAGCTAAAGATTTAATTGGAGATTATGTAACGATAGCAGGAAACATACCACCAGTGGAAATTATGAAGTATGGAAATATTGATGATGTAGTAGAATCTGTTAAGGAGTGTATTAAAAATGGAAGCGATAGCCCAAAAGGATATATACTTTGGTCGGGGTGTGAAATTCCAATGGGAACTCCAAAAGAAAACCTATACGCGTATATTTATGCAGCGAAAAAATACGGCAGAGGTGCTCAAATAGGTAAGATTTGCAAAGGCGTTTTGGAAGAAGTAGATAATGTAAGCACAATATAAACAAGCTGTGTGATAGCAGTGTATATATAAATAGATAATTTAAATATAACGATTGGAACATATAGATACAACCGATTTGATTAGCGTTAATTGTAAGTGTAGACTAATAATAGACAATGATAAAATAGCTAAACTGTACTGTTTAAAGATAAATCCTAAAGGGGGAATTTTATGAATTACGAAGAGCTTTTACGTGATATAGATAATTATAAAGATACTATGACAGATAGTGAACGTATGGCAGCCTATTTTAAAGGCGAGTTAGTCGATAGGATACCATATAAATTGATTGGTCCAGACGTTTCTGCTCCACTTTACGGCTATTCAATAGGAGAGTTTAGAAGGTCTTTAGATGTACAGTGTGAAGTAATGGATAAGTTAGAAAGTGAGTTTGGATTTGGTGGTATAGATGTAAGTTTAGGATTAAAAGCAATTGGAGAAGCAGTCGGATCTACTTTAGAGTATCCAGAAGACGGTATGGATTTTTTATCAGAATACGCATTAGATGATTACGCAAAATTAGATTCTATGGAGATTGCAAATCCATATAAAGATGGAAGACTTCCTGCTATGCTTGAAAAAATAAAATATATGAAAAAACGTTATCCGCAAAAAAGTATAAGTACAGGTGTAGCTGGACCAGTTACTACAGCAGCTGCAATTAGAAAACCAGAAAACGTGCTTAGAGATGTTATTAAAAATAAAGAAAGACTACATCAACTGATCGACTTTGGAGTTAAATCTTCATTGGCATGGGTAGAAGCCGTATGCAAAGAAGTAGGCCCAGTGGCTGTTTCTATTTCAGATCCAGTAGGTTCGCTTAGTCTTATAAACGTAAAGCAGTTTGAGGAATTTTCAAAGCCACATTTAAAAGAGTTAGTAGATGGGATAATAAAAATAACAGGTAAACCCCCTACAATACATATATGCGGAAAGACAAAGGGAATATGGAAACATGTAGCTGAGATTGGAGTATCAATGTGGAGTATAGACAATATTGAGGATATAGAAGAAGCTAAAGCAGAAATCGGAGATATGGTTGCTATATCTGGAAATGTACCTCCAGTGGAAGTTATGAAGTATGGAACTATAGATGATGTTATAAATTCAGTAAAAGAGTGTCTTATAAAAGGAAGCGACAGTCCTAAAGGATATGTGCTTTACTCAGGATGTCAAGTACCTCTTGGGACTCCAAGAGAAAATATACTTGCATTTATATACGCTGGTAAGAAATACGGAAGAGGAGCTCAGATTGGCAAGCTGTGTCAAGGTCTTGATGGAGAGAAGCTTTCTGAAACAAGTATTTCTGAAGTAAGTCTTTCTGAAGTAAGCCTTTCAGAATAAATAAGAACTTTGGAGATGTATTAAATGACTAAGATACATGTGATTTCGGGATTTTTAGGGTCAGGGAAGACCACATTAATAAAGAAGTTAATTGAGAAACTAGATGGAAAAAAAGTAATAATAGAAAATGAATTTGGAGAAGTCGGAATAGATGGAGAGATTATAGGTAGAGAAAGCTACGATGTCGTTGAGTTAGCTCAAGGATGTATATGCTGTTCTATGAAAACCGATTTTGAAGAGGCTATACTATCTATATTAAAGGATTTAGATCCAGATCATATAATTATAGAGCCTACAGGAATTGGTATGTTGAGCCATGTATTAAGTATACTTAAATATAAAGAAATTAGGGACAAGTGTATGGTCATGTCTCCTATAACTTTGGTAGATACACTGGATTATTTTGAACAACTAGATAATTTTGGCGGATTCTTTACTGATCAAATTGGTAATGCAGGTACAATAGTTTTCAGTAAGGTACAGTTAATAGAAGATGGTAATATAGATAAGATCGTAGATTCAGTTAGAGAGTTGAATAAAAATGCTGAAATTATCTCATGTGACTGGGATAACTTTGATGAAGTAAATTACAACTCTCTTACAAATGTACAGTATGATTTAGACGAAATGTACACAAGTTTTATAGAAAATTCAAATGAAATAAGCGAAGGAATATACAGTATAAGTGTAAAAGAGCCGAAGAGATTCAGTAAAAGTGAATTAGAACAAATGTTGGCAAATATATCAAATGATGAATATGGAATTGTAATAAGGGCTAAAGGATTTATCACTGGTAATGATGGAGACTTTGAATTTAGCTATGTTAATGGGAGATACACTATTACAAAAAACATTCTCAGCAATTCTGAGAGAATCTGTGTAATAGGTAAAAATCTCGACGAAAATAATATATTTAAATTACTATTAAATCAAGGGAGAGAAAATTATGGGTAGCAAAAAATTATTCCAAGAAATAAGTGAAGCATTGATTGATATGGATGATGATATAGTAGAGGATCTTTGTAATGAATCATTAAAACTATCTATACCAGCAGAAGAAACTATTACAGAAGGATTATTAGTTGGAATGAATAGAGTTGGAGAACTTTATGAAGAAGAGGAATACTTCCTACCTGAGGTAATGATATGTTCAGATACACTAAATATAGGTTTAGACATACTGAAGCCTCATATTAAGACAGATCACACTGATGAACCTATAAAAATAGTTATGGGAGTTGTCGAAGGAGATACTCACGATATAGGTAAAAACTTAGTAAAAATAATGAGTGAAGCATCTAATATAGAAACTTACGATTTAGGAAAAGACGTTCCATTAGATAAATTTATAGAGACGGCTGAAGAAGTAAATGCAGACTTTATATGTATGTCTACGCTTATGACTACTACAATGTCAGGAATGGAAAGAGTTATAAAAATGCTTGAAGAAAGAAATCTTAGAGATAAATACAAAGTTATGATAGGCGGAGGTCCAATATCTCAAAAATTTGCGGACTCAATAGGTGCCGATGCGTATACAGAAGATGCTAATGAAGCTGTTAAGAAAATAAAAGAGCTAGTAGTTGCAGTATAAAAAAGGAGTAAGAGATGCCTAAAATAGACTTTTTAAATGAATCAAGATGTATTGATGTAGAAGAAGGTTCTCTTTTACTAGATGCAATAAGAAGCGCCGGATTAGATATAGAGACTCCATGTAATGGAAGTGGAACTTGTGGTAAATGTAAGGTAATTGCCACAGGAGAATTATCAGATCCAAACGATAGTGAAAAGAAAATAATAGATTTAGCTAAAGATGAGAGATTGTCATGTATGGCGCTTGTGTATGGCGATGTTGAAGTAGAAGTAATTAAAACTGACAAAAATCTTAAAACTATCAATAGAGGAAAGAGTATTGAGTTACCTGTAGATAGTTCTGTAAAAGTAGTTAAATTACCGAATATTGATAGAACCAACAAAAGTCCATATATGGACATATTAAACTACGATGTAAATTCTTTGAAATTGTACAACGAGATTTCAAAGATAGATTTTAATTTTGTAGATGATATTTGGGGGATATTATTTGAAGAAGAGTTACTAAATATATATAAAGATAAAAAACGCATACTGGGAGTTTCAATTGATATTGGTACGACTGGAATATCGTATTACTTGGTAGATATAGAAAGTGGAGATATTATCGATAAATTTTCATCTCTAAACCCACAAACAAAATACGGAAGTGATGTTTTAACTAGGATTACATTCTGTATGGAAAATTCAAATGGCGCTGAGCTGCTGCAAGAGTTAATAGTAGAGGAAATAAATCTCTCAATAAAGACTTTATCTAGTAGATGCAATTTAGCTTTAGATGATATTTACCATATAACTGTAGCGGCAAATACAACAATGATGCACCTGTTATTGGGAATAAGTCCAAAATCATTGGCTAAATCACCGTATAGACCGATTTTTCTAGATACTAAAGACACTAAAGCTATAAACCTAGGTATAAAGGTAAATGATGAAGCTATACTCAGTATTGTTCCCGCTGCATCTGCATATATTGGAGGGGATATACTAGCTGGAATTATAGCTTTAGATCTTCCTAAGTACGATGGAGCTGTGTTTATAGACATCGGAACCAATGGAGAGCTTGCGGCGCTAAAGGATGGAAAGATAATATGCACTTCTACAGCAGCAGGACCAGCTTTAGAGGGTATGAATATTGAATGTGGATGTAGGGCTGAAAAAGGAGCTATAGAGTCTTTTAGCATAGATGAGGACTATAATATGATCTATGAGACTATAGGTGGCAATAAAGCAAAAGGTATTTGCGGAAGTGGGCTTATAGATATAGCTGCGTCCCTAGTAAATAGAAATATTTTAACCAAGTCTGGAAGATGGAATAAGAACTTAGATGAAAGAATATCAGATAGATTAAGAGATAAGAAATTTTATATAACTAATGATGTTTACATATCTCAAAAAGATATAAGGCAAATTCAGTTGGCAAAAGGTGCTATATCCACAGGTGTCGTTATGATGCTTAAAGAAATCGATCTTAAATTAGAAGATGTATCTAAAGTATTTATTGCAGGTGCATTTGGATTTCATATAAATCCAGACAGTATTAGATCAATAGGATTAATTCCCAAGGAAGTAAAAACGGATATAGAATTTTTAGGAAATACTTCTCTTGAAGGGGCTAGATTAGCTCTTATAAATAGAGAATGTTTAAAGGGTTTACATAATCTAAATGGCGATATAGAGGTATTGGAATTATCTCTTAAACCAGAATTTCAAGAAGAATTTATAGGACAGTTAAATTTTTAGAAAAGGTGATAGTATGTCTATTAAAAATATTTTTAAATGTATTGGCAGCGATAATACAACTGTTTCCGATGAGATACTCGATAAGTTGGGAGTAAGTTTTGAAGTTGCTAATAAAGATTCAAAGAAAATGGCAGAATTGTCTAGAGAATTAAAGCGTGATATGGGGATTGTGTACTGCATAGTTCCATTTTGCCACACTGCTGAAGCCGATGCTTTTGGAAGTACTGTTGTATTTGATTCAAAGGCAGGGAATAGAATAAACCAGTCATTTGTTAAGGATGTTGAGTCATTGGAAAGCATAGACCCGATAGATTTCAGTACTGGTAGAATACACGAGATATTAGAATCTATAAAAGAGCTAAAGGATGCTGGCGAAAAAGTATGTTTAAATGTTACAGGTCCAATAACAATAGCGACAGCAATAGTAGATAATAGACTTTTTTATAAATTAGTTAGAAAAGACAGGGAAGTTGTAGATAAACTTCTCGGTAAGATTGAGGAAAGCTTAGTTGAATACATTACTAAAGGTGTAAATGCTGGTGTCGATATTATCTCATTTGCAGATCCTGCTGGAACTCTTGATATTGTAGGCCCTAAAGTATATGAAGACCTTTCAGGTAAGTCTACTTTAAGGGTATTTAAAAGAGTAGAAGGTGTACTTGGGGATTCGGTAGTCCATATATGTGGTAAAACTTCTACATCTCTTGAAGAGTCTGGCTTAATAAATAGCAGAAAAGTAAGTTCTCATGGAAATAGTTATGGGGAGGTTATTGAAAACTATAAAAGCGAAGATGGAGATGTAAAGTTTATAGGTCATTGGTGTATTAAAAGAGAAAAAAATGATAAGAGTTTAGTATGTTGTGACTTATTGTAAAATTAAAAGATGATAAGAAGTTAATCTGTTGCGCTATTGTAAAATTTAATAATAAAAAATTATAGATTATTGAAAAGATGCCTAGAAATGGGCATTTTTTGCTTAAACAGGTTGCTCTTTTTTATAATAAGAAAAAACAAAAAAAGCAAAATGACACATTATAATGTCATTACTGCTTTTTAATAATATTTACTGATCAGAAGATTTCTGAACATGAATATTTTATCTATGCTTACTTCAGCTTGTAGACGTAATTGTAGAATCTTTCATCGCCGAGATCAATAGACCCCGTCATTATAAATTTAGATAATGAATCTATATCATCAGCTGTTAAATACGTATCTGGAATGTTAAGCTTATACCCGCTAGAAGCAAGCAAATGCTTAAATTCAATTCTTTTTTTTATTTCATCAGATTCTTCTGTTTTGCCGTTGAGACATTTTTTATGGTCGGTTAAACTCTTGTTTTGATTGTCGATAAGTATGTTGATATAGTCAACATATGAATGTTTGAAGTTTTGATTTGACAGAAGACTTTCGTTGACGACATTAGTTATTGATCCATCTTCAAGTATATTATCAATAAATTTTTCCGCAGTCAGCTTACCTGAACTAACACCTTTTTGATACTTTCTAAGTACTTTTTTTGTTTCGCAGTAGATCTTATTTCTAGTTTCTAGATCAAAGTCCTTAATTTGCATTAAAACACTTCCTTCTAATTATTTTACATAATTGTATTATTTATCGATATTTTGCCAATAATTGAGAGAATAGATTTATTGTCTAACTCTATTATAACCAATATTGAGTGCAATATGATGGAAAACAAGAAAAGAAATTGTAAAACTTTAGAGGTGATTGTATGATAAATGGATTAATTAAGCTTTTTTACTCAGAAATTGTAAAAACTAAGATGAAAAGTATGAATTCAAATGGCTATGATGTAAGGGATGAATATAAAGGAATAAGGGATATTACTTTAAAGATAGATAGTGTATTCTTTAAAATGCTAAAATTAGCCTTGGGTTGTATAGTGATTTTACTAGCGTACAGCATAAATAAAATCTTATCTGTAGGGGTAGTGCTGGTAGGCATTATTTACATTATTTACAAAATAAAATTAGAAGAAGAAATAAAAGAGTACATTGCAAATATTAAAACGAATATTGAAGTTTCAAAAATAGCGAATATAAAAGAAAAAGGCAGGGTTGGAATAAATGCGCTGATCACTCTGCTAGTTATAGGATTTCTTACAGGGTTCAATATATTTATAGTTTGTAGTTTCGCAATAGTTTTTATGTTTACTCTTAAAAATATATGTTAGAATACTTGTATGTAGTTTAAAAGTTTTAATGGGGGAATTTAGATGAGCAATGAAAGTTATAAAATGAAAAATTTAGTTGAAATAACAGCTATTGTAACAGAATCAACAGACTTTTATAGTATAAAAGATAAAATAGTAGCAAAAATGCTTGAAGTTGTGCATCCGGCGAAAGCTTGTGTTAATTTATTCTACGAAAATGATTATAATAATGCTTATTTGGTGTGCTCTAGCACACTTGAACATGTGCCTGGCATATTCCCAGCTAGTGATAGAAAGGGCGCTAAAATAGATTTTGATACGTATTCACAGTATATTCACGATGCTGTTGAACAAAAGAAGGTTATATATGTAGAAAATGTATTTGAAGATGATAGAGCTATTAATGAAAGGGATCTGGCTAAAGACGAGGGTTATCTAGGGAGAATAGTATTTCCTCTTATGGTAGATGGAAAAGTTGTAGGGTTTATGACTTGCTTCTTAACAAAAGATGATTATGTAACAGAAGAAGATATAAACTTTATAGCATCAATTGCATCTCTTCTTAGTTTATCTATTGAGATAACAAATAAAAACAACAGTGTACAAAGTTTGATCGATAAGTTTAGAGTGGCTATCAGTTATATTAATGATGCGACTAAAAAGCTATACCAAAACAAAAGTATAACTGAGTTTTTAGAGAATCTAAGTAAACAAGCTTGTAATATCACTAATAGTAGAGAGTCTCTTATAATACTCGATGAGCACGACAACTTTCAAAAGATGATGAGCTGTTACAACAAGGATGAGAACAAAACAAATCTCTATCCAATAAAAAACAAAATTTTATCGAATGAATCTCTAGGTGGATTTGTCAATGATATTAAAAGTGAGAATGCTATAAAAGTTGATAGTTATATATACTATAAATTGCAAGATAAGGACAAGATAATCGGCTGTATAGTGTGTGCTAACAGTAAAAATTATACCAATGACGACCTAAATATACTTAGAATATTAGCGAGTCAGGTATCGGTTGCAATGCAGCTTTACGAGTACAATGATCAAGAGGTAAAACACAAGGTTCTTGAAAAAGAATTAAATATTTTGAACAAGCAGCAACAACTTATTATGGACAAAGGTAAGATGGAGTTTAACTCAGAGAAGGAATTGTATTTTTATCACAGACCTGCGAAAGTTGTAGGAGGCGATTTCTACTACGCAATGGATTTAGATGAAAAGCATGTTGTATTTATTGTGGCGGATGTTATGGGGCACGGTATTGTTTCGAACTACGTTGTAGCTATGATAAAAGGAGCGTTTAAAGTTCTTTGTCACCAGTACGAATCTACTAGCGAAATACTTACAAACCTAAATAAAATACTATACGATGAGTTTGATAAAATGGGTGTATTTACTACATGTTTAGTGGGAATAATAAATACTGAACACAATATAATAACAGTGTCAAATGCAGGCCATTACTCTCCTATAATCGTTACAAAAAAAGGCGATATAGTAAAAAACAACAACTGCAATAAAGGTATTCCTATAGGAGTAATGCAAGATGCTTCGTATGATGAAAATTCATTTAGTATTGTTAACTACTCAATGCTTTGCATGTATACTGATGGAGTGTTAGAAATTAAAAATGACTCAAAAGAAGAGTACGGAATAGCAAGATTAGAAGAGTTTTTAAAGAATAACTACACGCTTAATCAAGAAGTAATTGTTGAAAATTTAAAATCAGACTTACAAGAATTTTCGTCTAAAGATTATTTTGAAGATGATATATTGGTTGTTATGTTAAAAGATATTTAATTAAATTGACATTAACTATTATATTTATATTGATACATTGAATTTACATCTATTTGAATTGACTTTTTTTAATAGATGTAAATTTTTGTGCCAATTTAACAAAAAATTAACAAATACTGGGGAAAACGATTATAGCTTTATTCTATAAAAAGACTGGTCATTATTGATTGTTAATTCATATTATTAAAAGAAATTTGTTAGTTATTGTAGAGATATTGTAGAGATAAGTATATTCCAATGCTTTGGTATATACGAATTTTCAGAAGTTTATAGAAAAATTAGAAAATTGAGAGATTTACTTGTCAAAAAATACATTAAGTCGTATAATAAAATTGATTTTATATAAATCTTTATGTATAATCGAAGTGTAAGTAGGTTAAAAGTAAGTTAAAAGAAATTTAGTAATATAGGAGGTATTATATGAATTTACCAATAGCTTTGTCTAATAAACATATTCATTTAAGTCAAAATGACATAGATGTATTATTTGGAAAAGGACACCAATTAACAGAATTTAAACCATTATCTCAACCAGGGCAATACGCATGTGAAGAGAAAGTGGATTTAGTAGGTCCAAAAGGAACTATAAAAGGAGTTAGAGTACTAGGTCCAGCAAGACCACAAACTCAACTAGAAGTTTCTTTAGCTGATGGATTCTCACTTGGAGTAAAAGCTCCAATTAAAGAATCAGGTGATTTAGCAGGATCTCCAGGTGTTAAATTAGTTGGACCAGCTGGTGAAGTTGATTTAGCTGAAGGAGTTATTGTTGCTGCTAGACATATACATATGAGTACTGCAGATGCAGAAAAATTTGGTGTTAAAGACAAGCAAATTGTTAAAATAAAAACTTCAGGGGCTAGAGCACTAGTATTTGAAAATGTTTTAGTTAGAGTTAGTGATAAGTTTAATTTAGAAATGCATGTTGACCTTGAAGAGGGAAATGCTGCCGCTGTTAGAAATGGGGATTTAGTTGAACTAATAGCTGAATAATTAAACTTTATTTACTATGGAAAAATTTAACTGAATAATTTTAAATTTATGATATAATGTATGAGATTAATAAATCGATTATTTATTTTGAATAATTTTAAAATTTAACACAACTATTTTAAAGTATTTATAAAAAATAATTGGATTTTATTTAATTTGTAGTATCATAAAGATAAGGTGATTATTTGCATATTTTTGTGCATTTATATATTTATTCTTAATATAATATTTTTAATTTTAGATGATTTTAGTAGATAGTTTTGATATAAGCGTAAGAAAAAAATGTATTACAAGGGAGGATGTATTTAATGGCTAAATTTATGAAAACAGTTGACGGTAATACAGCTGCAGCACATGTTGCGTATGCGTATACAGAAGTAGCGGCTATATACCCAATCACACCATCTTCAACTATGGCAGAATTAGTTGACGAGTGGGCATCACAAGGAAGAAAAAATGTATTTGGAGAAATTGTAGACGTTGTTGAAATGCAATCTGAAGGGGGAGCGGCTGGTGCATTCCACGGTTCTCTTCAAGGTGGAGCATTAACATCTACATTTACTGCATCTCAAGGTTTACTATTAATGTTACCAAACATGTACAAAGTAGCAGGAGAATTATTACCAGGAGTATTCCACGTAACAGCTCGTGCCCTTGCATCACAAGCTTTATCAATATTCGGAGATCACCAAGATGTTATGGCTGCTAGAGCAGCTGGCGTTGTTTTACTTGCTTCTGGATCAGTTCAAGAAGTTGCTGACATAGCTCCTGTTGCACATTTATCTGCAATAGAAGGTAGATTACCATTTATCCATTTCTTTGATGGATTTAGAACATCTCACGAAATACAAAAGGTTGAGCTACTAGACAATGAAGAATACGCTTCATTATTAGACTTCGACGCAGTACAAGCATTTAGAGATGGAGCATTATCTCCAAATCATCCTGTAACTCGCGGTACAGCTCAAAACCCTGATATATACTTCCAAACTAGAGAAGCTTCTAACAAATACTATGACAACATAGTTGGAATTGTTGAGAAGAACATGAAGAAAATGAGCGATTTAACTGGTAGAAAGCACTGTCTATTTGATTACTACGGAGCAGAAGATGCTAAACATGTAATCGTAGCAATGGGATCAGTTACTGAAGCTATAGAAGAAACTATAGATTTTGCAAATGCAAACGGAGAGAAATTCGGTTTAGTTAAAGTTCATTTATACAGACCATTCTCAATGAAACATTTCTTAGATGCTATGCCATCTACAGTAGAAAGAATCTGTGTACTTGATAGAACTAAAGAGCACGGAGCTAATGGCGAGCCATTATACTTAGATATTAAAAATGTATTCTACGGAAAAGAAAATGCTCCATTAGTAGTTGGTGGAAGATATGGATTAGGATCAAAAGATACTACTCCTTCAGATCTAAAAGCAGCATTTGATAACTTAGTATCAGCTGAGCCAAGAGACGGATTCACTATAGGTATAGTTGATGATGTAACTCATACTTCATTACCAGTAAAAGAAGAAGTTAAGATAGCTTCTAAAGGTACTGTAAGATGTAAGTTCTGGGGATTAGGATCAGACGGTACAGTTGGAGCTAATAAACAAGCTATCAAGATTATCGGAGACCATACTAACAAATATGCTCAAGCATACTTCGACTATGACTCTAAAAAATCTGGTGGTATAACAATGTCTCACTTAAGATTTGGAGACGAGCCAATAAGATCTACATACCTAATAGACGAAGCTGATTACATAGCTTGCCATAAGCAATCATATGTTAACCAATACGATTTATTAAAAGGTCTTAAAAAAGGTGGTACATTCGTACTAAACACTATATGGGATCAAGAAGGATTAGAAGAAAACCTTCCAGCTCATATGAAACAATATATAGCTAAGAATGATATCAACTTCTATACAGTTAACGCTGTTAAATTAGGACAAGAAATCGGACTTGGAAACAGAATAAACATGATAATGCAATCTGCATTCTTCAAACTAGCTGAAATAATACCAGTTGAAGATGCTGTTAAATACTTGAAAGAGTCTATAGAGAAGACTTACGGTAAAAAAGGTGAGAAGATACTTAACATGAACTACAAAGCAGTTGATGCTGGTATAAACTCACTAGTTAAAGTTGAAATTCCAGCTGCATGGACAAATGCAGTAGATGCTCCAAAAGAAGAAACTAACGAACCAGAATTTATCAAAAATATATTAAGACCAATGACTGCACAAAAAGGTTATGATCTACCAGTAAGTGCATTCAACGGTTACGAAGACGGTACATTCCCTAATGGTACTGCAGCTTATGAAAAACGTGGAATAGCTGTTAATGTTCCAGAGTGGCAAATAGAAAACTGTATCCAATGTAACCAATGTTCTTTCGTATGTCCTCATGCTACAATAAGACCATACTTATTAACAGAAGAGGAAGTTTCTAATGCTCCTGAAGGATTAGATGCTAAGAAGGCAATTGGTAAAGGATTTGAAGGATTACAATACAAAATACAAGTAAATACTATGGACTGTACTGGTTGTGGAAACTGTGCTGACGTTTGTCCAGCTAAAGAAAAAGCTTTAATTATGAAGCCAATCGAAACACAACTTGATGTACAAGTACCTAATTGGAATTATATAAGCGATCCTAATAAAGTTGCTCCAAAAGGTGATTTAATGGCTCCAACATCAGTTAAAGGTAGTCAATTCAGACAACCATTACTTGAGTACTCAGGAGCTTGTGCTGGATGTGGTGAAACTGCATATGTTAAGTTGATCACTCAATTATTCGGAGATAGAATGATGATAGCTAATGCTACTGGATGTTCATCAATTTGGGGAGGATCAGCACCATCAACTCCTTACACTACAAACCATGAAGGTAAAGGTCCATCTTGGGCAAACTCATTATTTGAGGACAATGCTGAGTATGGATTCGGAATGTACACAGCTGTTAAGCACTTAAGAAACAAAATAGCTGGAGACATGAAGAAATTATTAGAAATGGAAATATGTGATGAGTCTAGAGCTGCTTACACTGAGTGGTTAGAGGCATTCAACGATGGAGATGCTTCTAAAGTTGCAAGTGCTAAAGTTATAAGCTTCTTAGATAACTTCGATTACAGTAAATTTGATTCAGAAATGGAAGCAATCAAATTAATTAAAGATATAGATAACAACAGAGATTACCTAGTTAAGAGATCTCAATGGATCTTCGGTGGAGACGGTTGGGCATATGATATCGGTTACGGTGGATTAGACCATGTTCTTGCATCAGGAGAAAATGTAAACGTACTTGTTATGGATACAGAGGTTTACTCAAATACAGGTGGTCAAGCTTCTAAAGCTACTCCAGCTGCTGCTATGGCTAAATTCGCAGCCTCTGGTAAAAAGTCTAAGAAGAAAGACCTTGGTATGATGGCTATGACTTACGGTAACGTATATGTAGCTCAAGTTGCTATTGGAGCAGACAAAAACCAATTTGTTAAAGCACTTATAGAAGCTGAGAAACATGAAGGACCATCTATCATAATAGCTTACGCTCCATGTATAAACCATGGTATAAAAGAAGGTATGGGAAGAACTGTAGCAAATGAAGAGCAAGCTGTTAAAGCTGGTTACTGGCATTTATACAGATACAACCCAGAGCAAAAAGTAGATGGTAAGAGCGGATTTACACTAGATTCTAAAGCTCCATCTGCAAGCTTCAGAGATTTCATACTTGGGCAAGTAAGATACGCAGCAATAGCTCAACAATTCCCAGAGCAAGCTGAAGGTCTGTTCACTATGGCTGAAGATGATGCTAAAGACAGATACGAAGGATACAGAATCCTAGCAGAAAGAAACTAATATAAAATAATATTTTATAATATAAAAGGCGACTTCAATAAATGAAGTCGCCTTTCTTTTATATGTCTCTCAAATAACTCAAGTGCCTTAAATGTTTTAAGTATCCCAAGTATTTCTAGTTTTTTTATTACTTTAATTGATTTAAGTGATTTAATTGTTTTGTGTTTACTTACAATAGTTTAGGTAATAAAGTATAATGTATTTAAGATAAATTACAATTGCAAAGAAGGGAATGAAGAATATGAAAATAGGATTTATTGGAGCAGGACATATGGGTGGAGCCATGATTGAAGGTTTAATTAAAAGTGAATACATACCTGCTGAGTCAGTAGTAGTAAAAGGCGGTAGAAGTAAAACTACATCAAATCTTCAAGAAAAATTACACTTTACATTAATTAATGATTATAAAAGCTTTTCAGATTGCGATATTGTAGTTATAGCTACTGGATCAAATATAGTATTAAAAGTGTTAGAGGAATTTAAGTCTGAGATAACATCAAATCCTATAATTGTATCTGTTGCAGCAGGTTGTTCAATGGATGAAATGAAGACATTATTAGGGGAGTCTTTCTCGATAGGACATGCTATTCCAAATACACCTGTAAGCGTTAATGCAGGTATGACTGGTATATCATTTAGTGAGAATTTCACAGAGGATGATAGAGACAAGGTAATGGGTATGTTTAAGGCATTAGGTGGTACTGTAGAGGTTGAAGAGAGGTTATTAGGTACATTTGGTACTGTAGCTGGATGTAGCCCTGCATTTGTCGATGTATTTATGGAAGCTCTTGCCGACGCGTCTGTTATGAATGGACTTCCAAGAGACTTATCTTACGAAGTAGTAGCTCAGATGATGCTTGGCTCTGCTAAGTTAGCTTTGGATTCTAAAAAGCATCCAGGTGAGTTAAAGGATGGTGTTTGCTCTCCAGGTGGAACAACTATTAAAGGTGTTGCTGCTCTAGAGAAAAATGGATTTAGATATGCGGTAATAGATGCTGTAAATGCAGCTAATAACTAATATAAAATGATACTTATGAAATGATATATAAAAAATTATATATTAAAAAGCTGATTTTTAGGATCAGCTTTTTTATTTATGTGAAGTGCTAGCGATTATATTCAAATTGTCTGATCTTCTTCAATAGGGTTTAACATATTTTTCATTTTTCTATCCATCAGATAGTAGAACATAACGTTTCTGTGATTGAATTTAAAGACTGCAAGCTCGATATCCTTTTCGTAAGGCTTCATATATAAGTCTTCGTTTTTATACATCTCTTTATCACTTCTTGGATAGTATCCAAGCTTCTCATAGAAACTCCATGCGTTATCCCTAGCATCTAATACGATCCTTTTAAATCTAAAAAACTTAGCTATTTTTTCTGCACTAGTCATTAATTTTTTTCCAATACCATGACCTTGTAGTTTTGAGGAAATAGCAACTTGTCTAATTTGTACAGCGTCCGAAGACAGTCTGTCGATAGATAAAGTACCTACGATCTCATTTTTATAATATGCTGCTAAAATAATGAATTTCTTCTCGTTTTTAGGCATACTTTCTATCAAAGGTAGGTTAGAAGGTTTATTGAGTATTTCATTTCTAAGTTCCAAAACCTGTTTATAAGATTTAGACCCCCATGTTACTGGTCTTATTTTAATTTTTCCTGCCATAGACATTCCTCCTTTTCTCTTAGGTACCTAACTAATGTGTAAACTAGTAAAAATACAGATTATCTATCTAGTTTTGAATCTATACTTTTATTTAATTCTTTAAGCTTTGAACATAAAGTAGACTGTTCTTTTTCAGTTAAAGAATCAAATATATCTTTAGTCATATCTCTGTACAATACTATGAATTTTTGAACTTCTCGCATCCCTTTTTCAGTTAAAAAAATATTTGTAACTCGTTTATCATCAGGATTTATTCTTCTTTCGATTAATTTTCTATTTTCGGCTTTCGTGACTAACTCACTTAGTGATCCTGGTCGAATTTCCAACATTTCTGAAAGTTCTTTTTGTGCGATTCCGTTGTTATTATGTAAACATTCTAATAGTCTTCCTTGGCTCATAGCAGTACGACCTATTTTATGTTTTTTTAATAATTCTATTTGTCTGAGTCTTGATAAAATCACAAAGTCCCTGAACTCATCAAATAAAATTTCTGATATTTCTTTGTGCATTTAAATTACCTCAATTTTTTATATAGTTAGGTGCCTTAGTAATATTTTATTATTTTCTTTTTAAGTTGTCAATATTTTTTTTTATAATTTAAATTAAATTTTTTTATTCATCAGTAGTACTTATATCGCCGAACAAATTGCTTTCTGTTTTATAGTTTTTTGGAGAAACTCCATAAGCTTTTTTAAAAGCTCTTACAAAGCTAGAATAGTCGTTAAATCCACATTTATTGCATACATCCATCATTAAATTTCCTTCTTTGATCAGGGACTTAGCCATTAAAAGTCTTTTTTGTACTATGTAATTGTGTATAGAAGTACCTGTTTGTGACTTAAATTTCCTCATAAGGTAGTATTTACTTATATAAAATTCTGTCGAAAGAGTATCTATAGAAAGATCCCCACCGATGTTCTGTTCAATGTAATAAAGTACATTTTCAACTGTGCTATCGTATTTGACATTTCTATCATCGCTTTCAGAGCTTAATAGAGATCTATTTAAAAATACCATCAACTGTAAAAACAATGAATTTCTAAGAACATCGCTTCCAAAGCCAGAGTCTTTTTCGGCAGCTTGAATTTGTTCAATATAACTTCTTAAAGTATCTATTTTGGGATCGCTAAGTGACAATATATAATGTTTATTGTCTTTAGAAATTTCAAAGCATTTGTTTAAGTTATTATTTCCTTTATTATATTTTTGAAAACAATCTGGGTTTATCCAAATTGCTATCCTGTTATAATTTACATTAGGGTTTATAACTGGTTTATGAATTTCGGTATTACTTATAAATAGTATATCTAATGGTTGTAGCTTGTACTGTTTACCTTCTATAAAATATGTAACATCGCCGTCTAAAAAAATGATTATCTTGTCAAAGTCATGATGATGGTATTCGAATTCTATGTCTTTTTTATCGTTTATACTAAATATTTTAAAATCCTCATTTAAATATCCTATTTTATTATGTTTATCTCCCATATTTACCCTCACAAAGTTTTTATATATATAATAGGGCATTTTTTACAATATTTCAAGCATTATTAGCAATTTACTTAGCAAATAGATAACAATATAATGGGGAAAGGAGGATTTTAAATAATAGTAATGTGGTGGAACTTTTGTTGATATGTAGATATTCGCTACATGTCAGACAAAGTGCGTCTGAAAATGGCGCGAGTATCTACATATCAACAAAAATCCCACCGCATTACTATTATTTAAAATCTCCATTGAAGTAAGACCGGAAGGTCAAGAACAAAGGCAAGAACGAATAATAATTTATGATTATGGTATTTGAAGTTGTAGAGTATATAAGATTGATTTTAAATAATAGAGATGTTATTTTTATTGATATATAATATGAAGGGCATGTCAGACAAAGTGTGTCTGAAAATGGCACGAGTATTTACATATCAACAAAAATCCCACCGCATTACTATTATTTAAAATCTCCATTGAAGTAAACCGGAAGGTCAGAACAAAGGCAAGAACGAAGAATACCAAGTGCGAATATTAATTTATGATTATGGTATTTGAAGTTGTAGAGTATATAAGGTTGATTTTAAATAACATCGTATTACTATTATTTAAAATTACTAATGAAGTAAAGGCGAAGAGCAAAAGCAAGGAACAAAAATAAAAGAATTGAAATATATCTATATGATATGAAGTTATAGAGTATATAAAGTATGAAAAATTAATGATTGTTTAAAATAGGCGTTTTTAGGAGGAAGTTTAATGTTGTTACGTGATATGATTAAGGGACTTGATGTTGTTAGTGTTGTGGGAGATTTGGATGTTGAGATAGAAGATTTTCAGTACGATTCTAGAAAGGTTTCTGAGGGAACTTTGTTTGTGTGCGTTAAGGGATTTGTATCTGATGGACATAAGTATATAAATAGCGCGATTGAGAAAGGTGCAAAGGCATTTTTAGTAGAGGATGATGTTTTTGTCGAAGGCTGTACTTTTGTAAGAGTTGATAATTCTAGAAGGGATATGGCTAAGGTAGCTGATAATTTTTACAGTCATCCATCTACTAAGTTTGATGTTCTTGGAGTTACGGGTACTAATGGTAAGACTAGTATAACTACTTTTTTGAATGAGATTTTGTCACGTGCACAAAAAAGAGTGGGTCTAATTGGTACTATTAAAATATTTGATGGTATTCACGAGGTTACTTCTAGTTCGACTACTCCTGAAAGTGTGGATCTTCAACATATTTTTGATAGTATGCTAAATAATAAGTGCGATTATTGTGCTATGGAGGTTTCTTCTCATTCGCTTGCTTTAAACCGTGTTGATGAGACTAAGTTTAAGCTTGGTATTTTTACTAATCTTACTCCTGATCATCTCGATTTTCATAAGGATTTAGAGGATTATAGACAGGCGAAGGAAAAGTTGTTTTATATGACTACTGGAGCCAATATCATAAACATAGATGACGAGGGCGGACAAAAGATTTATGAGAATATTAAAGATTTAGATACTCCTTGTTATACTTACGGTATCGAAAATCAAGCTGATTTTATGGCTAAGGATATAAAGTCTGATTCTGATGGTGTATCTTATAGACTTATAACTCCAACTTATGAGGAGGTTATATTTGTTCCTGTTCCTGGTATGTTTACTGTTTACAATACTCTTGCGGTGATAGCTGCATGTTACAATTTGGATATAGAAAAATCTGTATATAAAGAAGGGCTTAGAGTTACTAAAGGTGTATCTGGAAGATTTGAAACTGTGCCTAATGATAGAGGTATGAGCGTTATTGTAGATTATGCACATACTCCAGATGCTTTGGAAAATGTACTTAAAACTAGTGAGGAATTTGCTAAAGGTAAGGTTATTTCTGTATTTGGATGTGGCGGTGATAGGGATAGTGAAAAGAGACCTCTTATGGGTAAAATAGGGCAGAAGTACTCTGATGTTTGTTTTATAACTTCGGATAATCCTAGAACAGAAGATCCAAATGCTATACTAGAGGATATCGTTAAAGGTATAGATAAAAATGTAGATAACTACAATGTAGTTGTGGATAGAAAAGATGCTATTGAAAAAGCTATAGCGATGGCAAAAGAAGGGGATGTTGTTATTATTACTGGTAAAGGACACGAAGATTATCAGATAATAGGTACTACTAAACATCACTTCGATGATAAGGAAGTTGCGAGAGATTTTTTAGATAGTTTGGATAGATAGAATACAATATAGTTAATGAATATTGCAAAATGGATGTCTCAAAAATTGATATTTTAATCAGTTTAGAGACATCTCATTTTTATTGTTTTGATGATAGCTTATAGAAATCAGCGGGTGATTTTTCATAGGGAATTATCACAGAAAATGATTGATTTTTTCTATCCTCAAATGTAAAAGTGTTCCATGGATTTTTTTAGTCTCATTTATTTTAGCAAACTTTTTTGATTACATTAAATTTATATTGATTCCATATAAGAAAATATTTAATGTAGACAATTCATTTTCTCTCGTAATAGTTATGCTTTTTTCTCCTTGTCGAATAAAACCATGACTATCATAGAAACCATAATTACATGTTGTATCAGTGAATAGATAAATATTATTAGTAGATTTATATTTAAGATATTGAAAAAGATTATTTAACAATTTATTACCAACACCATAACCTTGACATTCTTGTGTAACAGCGAAAAGAGTAAGAACGCCATCAAAATCTTTTTCACTGTCTATAAGAAGCTCTTTATATGTTTTACGCAAAATTTTATATTCATTTATATCACATTTAAATAGTTTAGCTGTAGTTATCATTAAAGAAGAATAGAATCCCAGTAAGAGTAAATAAGGTAAATGTTTTATATATTGATAATCTTTTTTCGATTGACCTAATATAACACCAACAAATTTTCCGTTTTTTTCTGCTATACAATTAAAAGTTTGCTCAACTAGACAACTATATAGATAAGTTTTTAGAAAATACCTTAATACTATAGGATTATCTACATATTTATATAGGCCAAAACTTTTATTTATAATTGACTCAATTTCTCTAAAGTCACTTTTTCTTATTTTTCTGAATAGTACTTTATCCATTTTGTAATTCGTCATATTTATTAAACTCACCTGCCCATTCAAAAGCCTTTTTAGAAATTATAACAGCTATAATTTCATTGATAACTGCAGCTGCAGCTATTGTACCTTGAATAATTTTTGCACTCTCAGGAGCTGGAGTGGATAATACGGAGACGGCAATACCAGTAAAAACTAATGACACACCTGAATGGGGTAATAATACAAGTCCTAAGTACTTCTTAACGGTGTTAGGCGAATTGGTAATCTTCGCTCCATAGTAAGCGCCACTGTATTTTCCTATTGATCTTGCCAGAATATATATAACAGTGTATAATCCTGCTCCAAAAACTAACCTAAAATCAAGTGGTGTACCAAGATTTAAGATAACTATTATCATTGAAATACCAAGTATAGGATTAAATGAGAGCATAATTTTATTTAAATTTTCTTCAGTAATTAAATTAGCGAAAGTAGCTGAAAAGGCCATACCAATTAACATGAAATTAAGTACTGGTTTTGGTAAAACAAAATTGTTGAAAAAGAAACCAATACTTGAAGCAATTAATAATGTACTTATCAAAATCAAATTTGAAATATAAGGAGGATATTCTTTTTTAAAAAATAAGCCTACAATGAATCCAAATATTACTCCAATTATTATAGGTAATAAGATTACTACTAGTATCATATATAAAGGAAGTTTTTGATCTGATATATGATTAGACACTACGGAAATCGTTGTAAAGAATACAATAACAGCTACCACATCATCAAGTGCTGCCATAGGGATTAACGTTTTTGTAACAGGACCATCTGTTTTAAATTCACGTACAATTGAAAGCGCTGGTGCCGGTGCTGTTGCAAGTGCAATACCTCCAAAGATAACTGAAAGATAAAGTGGGACACCTGTAAAATAAAATGCAATGCAAAATATTATGCTAACAACAAAATAAGTACCCAGTGATTGAGTCAATGTTGTAATAATGATTTGTTTTCCAGTTTTTTTTATTCTATTCCAGATTAGTTCTGTACCAATTAATAAACCGACTGTACATTCTAATATATTAATAATGGTTTTATACCAATTTGAATTTAAGAGTTCATTATTGATAAGACCTAAAGCATGAGGTCCCAAAAGCATTCCTGCTAAAAGCCAACCCAAAATTGATGGTAATTTAGTTTTTGATACAATCTTACCGACTAAAATTGCTAATGCAATTGAGACAATAAGACGTATTAATAATATAATCAAATTTAATTTTCCTCCTTTGCTATTCCATAAAGTATAATATCAAGTAGTTTAGATAATTTTAATTCATGCATCTCGACCAAAGTGTTAAAGTCTGAGTTTTCAAATGATTTATTTTGAAAATAACCATTATACATTTCCTGAAATATTACGAAAAATTCCAATGCCTCATTTTCTGTAATTTCATCTCTTAATGGAATGTTATTAATTATCTTCTTATAATATTTAATATTTATATGATCAAATTCTTTTCTAAGTTCTTTAATTTGTTCTCTTAAATGTCTCGGAGGTTGTATAATTGATTGAAAAAATATATTACTATATAAAGGATTAATATAGAAAAAATGTTCCCTTCGATCTAGGTAAATTTTTATACTATTTGTGCTTTTGTTAGGTATAATATTACTTTCTTCTACGTCTTTTAGAAATTCCGTAAGTTTATCAAAACAAGATTTTACACATGTTAGATATAAGGCTTCTTTATTTTTAAAATAATGATAGATTAATCCTTTAGATATTCCATTTTCAATGCATATATTATTGATTGATGCACCTTCATAACTTTTAGTACCAAATTCCACTAGTGCCGAGTT
Source organism: Metaclostridioides mangenotii (assembly GCF_017873185.1). Lineage (GTDB taxonomy): Bacteria > Bacillota > Clostridia > Peptostreptococcales > Peptostreptococcaceae > Metaclostridioides > Metaclostridioides mangenotii. The sequence continues at coordinate 1,223,529 of NZ_JAGGJX010000001.1, read as the reverse complement.
TAGTATTTTTTCTTTACTGATTTTATTTTTTTCTTTTTGTTTCATAAAAATCCTCCAACAATACAAAATTGACTGTGTAGTCTATTTTGTATTATATTAGAAACAAACCGGGTAGTCAATATTATTTAATAATTAATGCGAGCCAAATCAAGTAAGACATTCTTTTAGCAAATTGATAAACTATTACACAACTTTGATAAGAAACTTATTTTTGTTGGTTTACAGGGAAGTTATCAAAGGGGTGTGGCAACTGAAGAGAGTGACTTTGATGTCGTAGTAAAACTTGATGATCTAAGAATTGATGATTTTAGCTCGTATAGGAAAATTGTAAGTACCATGCCAGAAAGTGGTGCAAGAAGATTATTAACATGGAAAATTATTAAACTAAAATGAGCGATCAATAATATTATTGATCGCTCATTCTTATTTTACAATCTATTAAACGTTAAATCTAAACAGGATAACATCTCCATCTTTAACGATATAGTCCTTACCTTCAAGTCTAACAAGACCTTTGTCTTTAGCAGCAGACATAGTTCCATGTTCGACTAAATCGTCGAATGCTATAGTTTCTGCTCTTATGAAACCTCTTTCGATATCAGAGTGAATTTTACCACCTGCTTGAGGAGCTTTTGTTCCAACTTTTACAGTCCAAGCTCTAACTTCTTGTGGCCCAGCAGTTAAGTATGATATAAGACCAAGTAGTGCATAAGAAGATTTTATAAGTTTATCTAGACCTGATTGCTCAAGACCAAGAGTTTCTAAGAACTCTCTTTTCTCTTCATCAGAATCAAGTTCAGAAATTTCAGCTTCTATTTGCGCGCAGACAACTACAACTTCAGCATCTTCAGTAGCTGCATAATCTCTTACGATTTTAACGTATTTATTGCTATCTCCATCATCAGCTAAATCGTCTTCGCCAACATTTGTTGCGTATATAACTGGTTTTGAAGTTAGTAGGTTTAATGAATTTACAAAAGTTTGCTCATCTTCATTAAATTCCATAGTTCTCACACATTTGTTGTCTTCAAGAGTAGCTAAGATTGATTTTAAGAACTCTAGCTCAGAAGCAAGAGTTTTATCAGCTTTAGCAGCTTTTTGAGTTTTTTGTACTCTTCTTTCTAATATTTCTATATCAGAGAATATAAGCTCTAAGTTTATAGTCTCTATATCTCTAAGTGGATCTACAGAACCGTCTACATGAACTACGTTTGGATCTTCAAAACATCTTACAACGTGAACTATAGAGTCAACTTCTCTGATGTGAGATAAAAATTTGTTTCCAAGTCCTTCACCTTTAGAAGCACCCCTTACAAGACCTGCTATATCACAGAATTCTATTGCAGTAGGCACTAATTTTTTAGAACTGTATAGTTCTTGTAATTTATTTAGTCTTTCATCTGGAACAGATACAACACCAACGTTTGGATCTATTGTACAGAAAGGATAGTTTGCAGATTCAGCTCCTGCTTGAGTTATTGCATTGAATAGCGTACTTTTACCGACATTCGGTAATCCAACTATACCTAATTTCATTATGATCTTCCTCTCATTTGTTTTATATAAATTTAAACAATTTTGTCTAATTGTAAATTTTAATTATAGACATATACGTTAATTATAACATAAACAAATAGTATGTTGTTTAGATTTCAATAAAATTTGTTGGATTATATGGTAAGAATTCTACGATTGCCGATAATTTAATAGCTTTCCTGTTTACTTTTCGGACAGTAAAGCGGAAAGTTAATTAAGTCTGTATCCTCCTGCATCCTAAGTCTTGTTATATTTTTGAAAGGACTTTATCCATTTCGTCTACTTCATTACACACGAGTTACAATATGGATATTAAAAGATATTATAAAGGTATAAAATTTTATGAAAAAAATGTATTTTCACCTTTCTGCAGGAAAGTTTAAATTGGAGCGTATAGTAGATAAAGTAAAACATAAAATAAAAATTATAAATGAAAAATGAAATATCGAGATCATATAGCCAAAAATACATAGCGATGTAGTAAGATTATTTTGTAAAAATAGGTTACTTAAACCAAAAATTAACCTATTTTGTTTTTTGTGGGGAATATTATTTAAAATATTGGTAAATATATAAATGTAAGTTAAGAAATTTTGTGTAAAACAAAAAATAGTATTTTATAAAAGGAGTAGTTTATATGGAATATGAAAATGAAAGAAGAACCGGTAAAGATAATAGCGTGTTAAGATGGCTAGGAAGATTTGTATTAGTTGCAATCATTTTAGCAATAACATCATTTGTAACTCCAGGATTTTCAATATCTGGAATGTGGTCATATTTAATAGCAGCGGTAGTAATATCAGGGATAGATTATTTAGTAGAGATGTTTATAGGAGTCGATGCATCTCCTTTTGGAAAAGGAATAAAAGGATTTGCAATTGCAGCAATTATAATATACTTAGCACAATTTTTAGTTCCTCATATGAATGTATCTATTATGGGTGCAATATTGGCTGCTGTAGTTATTGGTATTTTAGACGTAGTATTTCCAGCTAGAGCTATGTAATTTTAATTACCTATGTATAAAATTATAAGTTCTATGGAAAATACGTCAAGCTAAACTATTAAGAATTAAATTAATTTTAAAAATTTGTTAATAAAATAGGTTAACAAAAAAATATCGTTTATATTTATTGTTGAGAACCGTATCATAGGTAAGTGATACGGTTCTATTTATAATCATCTAAGTCAGAGGAATACGAAAAGTCTGAATTAAGACTTTCTACAATTAAAGAGATAAAGAAAAGCGCGAAGTATCTGGCTAATAGTCAATAATTCGCGCCTTTTTAATTAAAATATTGTAGTGTTTTAAATTCAAAAATGGGTATAAATTAGTAAATATAAAGTCTATCATATTAAATATTATAATTATTGGTTATAATTAATATATAAAGATATAGGAGGTAGCTATGAGCGATTTAAAAAGAGTAGATTTAGGTAATAATATAAATTTGACGTTGATAAAGACTTCAAAATTTAAAACGAACTTAGTAAGTGTTTATATTCAAAGAGAATTAGATAGAGAAGATGTTACTAAAAATGCGCTGTTGCCATCTGTAATAACTAGCGGTAGCAATAAATATCCAACTTTAAGAGAAATATCACATAAGTTAGATAGTCTTTATGGTGCATCACTTCTGTCAAATGCAGGGAAGAGATCAGAAAAACAGATACTAGAGTTTAAGATATTGGGTATTAATGATAAATTTATTGATGAAGATATATTTAAAGATATGATTGAGTTTTTAAATGAAATAATAAATAATCCATTTATTGAAGATGAAGGATTTAAAGAAGAATATCTTAATCTGGAAAAACAAAACTTAAGAGATAAAATAAAGGCAGCTATAAATGATAAAAAATCATATGCGCAAAGCAAATGTGTTGAAGCAATGTGTAAAGATGAAAGATATAGTATAGATGAAAATGGTTATGAAGATGACATCGACTCTATTACAGCGGTGGATCTATACAATCACTACAAAAATATTCTTAAAACATCTCCTATCGATATAGTGGTAGAAGGTAATTTCGATGAGGATTTTGTAGTAGAGTCTATAAAACAAAACTTCAAGTTTGAAAGAGGAGAAATAATCGAAATACCTAGAGGGGAATTTTCTAAAAAGGTAGATGAAGTAAAAATAGTCGAAGAAAAAATGGATATTACTCAAGGTAAGTTGGTTATGGGATACAGAGCAAATGTAGATTACATGGACAACGATAAATACTATTCATTGGTAGTAGGAAATAGTGTTTTTGGTGGAGGCGCTCACTCAAAACTGTTTAACAATGTAAGAGAAAAAGAAAGTTTATGTTACTATGTTTATTCATCAGTTGAAAAGTACAAGAGTATAATGTTTGTTTCATCTGGTATAGAAGCTCAAAACTACGAAAAAGCGGTTAAAATAATAAAAGAGCAACTTGAAGATTTAAAAAATGGAAAAATAACTGATCAAGAAATTTCAAATAGTAAGAGCGCACTAATCAACTCGGCTAAATCTGTTACAGATAATATTGGCGGCATGTCAGAGTTTTCTTTTGCACAATCTTTTGCTAAAACTAACTCAACAGTCGAAGATTTAATCAAAAGTATAGAAAAAGTTACAGTAGACGATATAGTAAATGCTGTAAAAGACATAGAGCTTGACACAGTTTACTTTCTTAGAAACTAGATGAGGAGGATTATATGAAAAAAATAGTCAACGATATATTAAAAGAAGAAATTTATTATAAAAAGCTAAAAAACGGTTTAGATGTTTATTATATGCCTAAAAAGGGATTTACAAAAAAATACGCAATATTAGGAACTAATTATGGATCAAATGAATTAGAGTTCGTTCCAATAGGAGAAAAGGAAAAGTTTAGAGTAAATGAAGGGATAGCACATTTCCTAGAGCATAAAATGTTTGAGCAGCCAGATGGAGGAAATGCCTTTGATGAATTTTCAAAGCTTGGAGCAAGTGCTAATGCTTTTACAAACTTTACTATGACTGCATATTTATTTACAGCAACAGAGAACTTCTATGAAAGCCTTGAACACTTGATAAAGTATGTTCAAACACCTTATTTTACAGATGAAAATGTAGAAAAAGAGAAAGGAATTATAGAACAAGAAATAAAAATGTACGACGACGATCCAAATTGGAATGTTTACTTCAATTGCCTTAAAGCTATGTATGAAAATTATCCTGTTAAAATCGATATAGCTGGAACAGTTGAAAGTATATACAAAATCACTAAAGATGAATTATACAAGTGCTACAATACATTTTATAACCCGGGAAATATGGCATTATTTGTAGTGGGAGATTTAGACGAAAATAAAATTATGGAAGTAGTAGAACAGTCTAATAACTACGATGTAGAGAAATTAAACCATGAAATTGAGAGATTTTATCCAGAAGAACCTACAACAGTAGCTCAGAAAGAAGTTGTAAAAAAATTCCCTATATCAATGCCTATGTTTTATATGGGATTCAAGGACGATAAAGTAGGTATTAGTGGAAGAGAGCTTCTTAAAAAAGAAGTAACAACAGATATACTACTTGATATGATATTTGGAAAAGGCGGAGAGCTTTTTGAAGAACTCTATAAGACAGGTCTTATAAATGAAAACTTTGGAGCAGGATTCTCATCACAAGTAGATTATGGATTCTCATTAGTTGTGGGAGATTCTAAAGATCCGAGAAAAGTTCAAAGAGCTGTATTTGATCAAATAAATAAATTGAAAAAAGAAGGGTTATCAAAAGAAGATTTCGACAGAGTTAAAAAGAAGAATACAGGTCAGCTTCTTAAGAGCTTTGATTCAATAACTAATATAGCAAACAGTTTTATTTCTAATAATTTTAAAGGTATAAATATACTTGATTATGTAGATGTAATAAAAGAAGTTAGTTTTGAGGATGTTGTGGATAGATTAAATAATCACCTTAAAGAAGAACTTAGCGTAATATCTATAGTTGAACCTAAGTAAGAAGAATTAATAAACGGCAGTGTCTCCATTTGGATTTAGATATTATATATCTAATGAAAATAGAGATGCTGTCATTTTTCGAAAGCGTTTATGAGGGGGCGTTTGTATGAATACTACAAATATAAAAAAGTACATATTTAGTTTTTTAGGAGCGTTATTGATATCTTTAATTACAGTATTTGTTTTTGTTTTTTTAATGCTTTTCGAAGAAGTCAACTTTTTATTTTCAAATCAAATCATCGGTAATACATTACTTTTTACAGCTTCTTTGGTAGTGATATTAATATTAGCTATAGTTTATAATGATGGAATTTACAATAATCCAACTAAAAAAATATCTGTAAAAAGTTTTTTTAGCTATGATAAAAAATATGTGTTATTAGTACTGTCATTAATAATAATTTCAATATTATTTGTAGAGACTATACACATAATAACTTCGAAAATAAGTCAGGGACATGATGCCGACATAAAATTTAGTACTGTTGATTTAATAGGAGCGTTTACATATACCCCGTTCATAGAAGAATTAATATTTAGAGGTATATTTTTCAATCTTGCTTTTAACAATTTGGATATGGAAAAGAAAATAGTAAAATACATTGTTATTATAGTTAATATTATGTGTTTTCTGGTTATACATTATATTGATTATGGATCATATTTTGTATCAATATTGATATCATTGCTTCCGAAACTAGCGATCTCAACATCACTCGTATTTGTATATTTAAAAACAAGAGATATAAAATACAATATTATTTTACATATGTTGTACAATTTTATTATTATTTTTGTTTCGTATATAAATTATTAATAAACGGATTATCAAGAAATAAAGAAATGAAAAAAGGATTGTGATTGGGCTTGTAACATCTCGGGACGCCCAATCACTTTGGAGTAAACCAACAACCATGATATATGGTTAAGGTTTATGAATATATATTTAAATTTACATTATAATTATGAAGTAATTATGAAGAAAATCTAGTCTTTAGAAAATCTATATAACTAAAAGAATCCCTGTAGATTTATATTGAAAACTACAGGGATGATTTTTCTATTTACTCAATAAACTAAGAAAGCTTGTCCTGCTGACTGAGTTTTAGATATTTAGTGTAGGAATTAAAGTTCTCATTCCGAGTATAGTTTCAGAGATAAGTTCGTCCAGTGTCCAGCCCAGTTCCTCTGCACCTTGTTTAATTACATCTCTAGAACATCCGGCAGCGAAGCCTTTATCTTTAAATTTCTTTTTAACTGATTTAAGTTCTATATCTACAACACTTTTTGAAGGTCTCATTATTGCAGCTGCTCCTATTAATCCAGTAAGTTCATCTGATGCGAATAAAATTTTTTCCATCTGTTTTTCTGGTTTCGCAACTGACCCAGTAAGGCCGTAACCATGAGAAGTTGTAGAAAATATTACTGAGTCGTCTATATCCTCAGACTTCATAATTTCAACTTGCTTTACACAGTGTTCATCTGGATAAAGTTCAAAATCTAGATCGTGAAGCACTCCTACAATCTCCCAAAAGTCCGTGTTATCAGGATCATATTTCTCGGCGAAATACTTCATAACTCCACCAACTATAAGTCCATGTTTGATGTGAAATTCATCCTTGTTGTATTTCTTTAATAGTTCAACAGCTTGATCGTAATTTGGTATATAAGCCATATTATGCCTCCTACTTGTACTAAAAATTTTGTGTTTACAAATATTTAAATATTTGTAAACAGTTTTTAAGATAATAAATATTGAATGTTATTCTAACATAGTAATTGTTCAAAATCAATGTATTAGTGTAAATATTCTGATATTGAAATGTGTATTAAATTTGAAATTTAATTTAAATCTAATATAAACATCGTAGTTAGTGGAGTATAAACTTGTATTAAAGATAATAATGTAGATATAGATTTGTATAGTTATATTGAGAATAGATATGCGGGAAGATATTATTTTAGAGTATCGCTTTAGCTTATAAATAATAATAGAAATTTTTTTGTAATAAGATTGTCTGTTATGTTATTATGATTTAGAGGTTGATCTATTAGTATTGATTTTAATAAATTTAAAGTATCAGTTTATTTGAACCCAATCATGTTAAAGGAGAAATTTAATGAAGAAAAAGAGAATAATCATGATAGTACTAGTAGTTGCTTGGATGGGGTTGATTTTTAAATTTTCTAGCGAACCGGGCAATATATCTACTCATAAATCAGATTCAGTTATAAAGGCGATACAAGGTATTAGTAAAAATACACTGTCAAATGAGAAAAAGAAAACTGGTTTTGGATATACAGTTTCTATTAGAAAGACAGCTCATGTGTGTTCATATTTAATTCTTTCTATATTAATATTTACAGCAAGTACATACATTACAAAATCCCAGCTAAAATCATACAGAAACGCATTTATAATATCTTTTATTTATGCGGTATCAGATGAAGTGCATCAGTTTTTTATTCCCGGGAGGACGGCTACAGTAAGAGATGTATTTATTGATATGTTTGGTGTAGTTTTGGGTATGTGTATTGTAGCGATTGTATTAAGTATATATAAACATAAATCGAATAAAAAAATAGGTCAAAGAGGTGTATAGATGGATAGAGTAGCTTTTAGTTTATTTGGCATAGATGTAATGTGGTATGGTATTTTGATGGCAGCAGGAATGATGACCGCTATATTAATTGCATTAAAGGAATCCAAAAGAGTTGGAATAGACGAAGATGATGTAATTAATATCGCTATAATTGCCATTCCTGTTGGCTTAATATGCGCAAGGATTTACTATGTAGTGTTTAATTGGAGTGATTATGCTGGAAATTTTATGGAGATGATAAATGTCAGAGGTGGGGGTCTTGCAATTCATGGAGGTCTTATCGGAGGAATTTTAGCGGGATTTTTATATACTAAATTCAAAAAGATGAATTTCTTTAAAACAGCGGATTCTGTGATGCTAGGAATGCCACTAGCTCAAGCAATTGGTCGTTGGGGAAATTATATAAATGGGGAAGCACATGGAGGCCCTACTGATCTACCTTGGGGAATTATGGTCGATGGAATGAAGGTACATCCAACATTTTTATATGAATCTGTCTGGAATTTATGTGTATTTGCATTTTTAGTTTTTACAAGAAAGAAAAAGAAGTACGAAGGTCAGATAATGGTAAATTATATTGTTCTTTACTCTCTAGGACGATTTTTTATAGAGGGGCTTAGAACAGATAGCTTAATGTTTGGTCCTCTTAGAATGGCCCAAGTAATCAGTTTAATTGGAATAATAGGTGGGGTAATAGCTCATTTTTATCTAAGCAATAAAAGTAAAGTCAATAAAGTAGAAAAAGGAGATAATTAGATGGAATTTCATCATGTATCCGTGCTTTTAAACGAATGTATAGACGGTTTAAACATAAAACCAGATGGAGTATATGTGGACTGTACAATGGGTGGAGCAGGACACTCAATAGAGATAGTAAAAAAATTATCGAGTGAAGGTCTTTTTATAGGATTTGATCAAGATATCAATGCAATAAATACAGCTAAAGAGAGACTGAGTGAATACAGTGACAGAGTAAAATTTGTACACAGTAACTTCGAAAATATAAAGTCTGAACTTGAAAAACTAGGAATTACAAAAATCGATGGAGTTTTGGCAGACCTTGGAGTTTCTTCTCATCAACTCGATGAAGCGGACAGAGGTTTTTCATATATGCAGGATGCTCCTTTAGATATGAGAATGGATGTTAGAAGCGAGTTCAGCGCTTATGATGTTGTAAACAACTATAGTGAAGATGAGTTGAATAGAATTATTAAAGATTACGGAGAAGAGAACTGGTCAAGACGTATTGCAAAGTTTATAGTCGAAGCAAGAGAAGAATCCCCTATACAAAATACTGGAGAATTGGTAGATATAATAAAAAAAGCTATACCTAAAAAAGCTAGAATAGATGGACCTCACCCTGCAAAGAGAACTTTCCAGGCTATAAGAATAGAGGTAAACAACGAACTCGGTGTAATAACTAGTTTGATAAGGGATGTTGCGTCTATTATGAATAAAGGTGGCAGGATTTGTATAATCACTTTCCACTCATTAGAAGATAGAATAGTAAAAAATGAATTTAAATACTTAGCAATAGACTGTATTTGCCCACCGGAACTTCCAATGTGTCAATGTGATAAGGAAAAAGAAGTAAAGGTAATCACTAGAAAACCGATACTTCCAAGCGATGAAGAAGTAGAAGTAAATCCTAGATCAAGAAGTGCAAAGTTAAGAGTAGCAGAGAAGATATAGATAAAATCTATATCTTTTCTTATATATATAGATAAAGATGATAAATAATGTCTGAAATTTCAACAAATTTTTTGATATAATTAAATAAATATATTAAACTTATGGAGGAATAATTATGAAACTTAAGACAAGCAAAAAAATAGTATCTTTATTGATTGTTATAATGTTAGGTATCTCTGTTGCAGCATGTTCAAATAAAGAAGATAAAGCAGCGGATAAACCTAAAGAGGAAAAAACGCAACAAACAGAATCTAAAGATGAAAAAAATGTAACGACAAAAGATGAATATACATACGATAACAACGAATATCTTACAAGTATAGCTTGGTTAGAGAAGAATATGAAAGATAATAAAAATCTAGTTATAATTGATGCTAGAAGCGATAAAGACTATGCAAAAGGTCATATACCTGGTGCAGTAAACGTTGCATGGCAAGGGCTTTCTAAAATGGAAGGTAAAGCAGGAGATAAAGACTGGGGAACTCTTCAAGGTGAAGAAGATCTATCTAAAGCTCTAGGTGCTTTAGGAATATCTAAAGACAGTCAAGTAGTTGTTTATGCAAACAAAGATGCTTGGGGAGAAGATGGGAGAGTGACTTGGTCTCTAAAAAGAGCTGGTGTAGATGCGAGAATGTTAAATGGAGGATTTGATCTATGGTCTTCTGAAAAGAAAGAAACTACTAAAGATGTACCAGAAGTAAAACCTTCAGAAATGACTGTATCTGAAATTAAACCAGATATGAATATATCTACTGACGATTTAAAGAAAGAATACAAAGACCTAAAGGTTATTGATACTAGAGCAAAAGACGAGTACGACGGCGCTGTTAATTTCGGTGAAGCGAGAGGCGGACATTTACCAGATGCAATAAATGTTCCATTTACTGAGTTATACAATGAAGATGGAACTCTAAAAAATAAAGATGAAATAGTTAAGATAATGGAAAAGGCTGGAGTTAAAAAAGAGGACAGTATAGCAACTTACTGTACAGCTGGGATAAGATCAGCTCATATGGCTTTAGCTCTTAAAAATGCTGGTTTTGAAAATGTAAGAAACTATGATTCTTCATTCTACGAGTGGGCTGCTGATGAATCTAATGAAGTAGTGAAGTAGTGACGTGGATAAAATATATAGAAATATAGAGAAAGACTTATTATAAAAGCTTTCTTGTTGGTTGTACAGGGTTGTATGTAGAGTGCATCCCTGTGCAACCTTTTTTAAACGAAATTATAAGGAGTGATTTTGATAAAACATATGTATAAAATTTATATTAAAAAAATCGTCTTTATATTAGTCGTATTAGGTCTGTATTTACTGTTGCCTCAAGTAAAGTCATTTGTGAACCAGGTTGTATTTTACTTGAGTATGGATAATATCTATGCTATGAATGGGTATATTGCTTCTTTTGATTCAACATCTTACCTTATGTCAACGCTTCTAATGGTATTTCAAGCGGTGATTGCTCTGCTTTCATCTACAACTATTATGCAGGCGAATAACGATGTATTTGGTATGGCAGTAGGGGTCGTAGTTTCATGGATAGGGCTTTTAGCTGGATCTACAGTTTGCTTTTTATTGGCTAAATTTTTGTTAGGGTATTTTGTGAAATTTATAATCAAAAAATTTAAGCTAGAAAAAATAGGCGATTTCGTAATTAAAAATGGAGATAGTATAGTGTTATTATCTAGAATGTTGATCTTTTTACCTTTTGATGTGATAAGTTATATACTCGGTTTATCTAATGTTAGTTTTAAATCTTATATAAGATCGACAACTTTGGGATGTATTCCATATTTAGCGATGCACTCTTATTTCGGAGTAAATTTAACTGTTAGTATAAAATATTCTATATACGGGGTGTGTATTTTAATAGCTTTGTCTATATTGATTTTATTATTAAAGAAAGTAAGGATATAAGTAAATAAGATTATGGAATAGATCTTACAGAGAAATAGCGCAAAATATAGAATCTATACTTACAAGCTTATAAATTAAGTATTATTTAGTTATTAAGAAGGAGGTTTTTATATGCCGAGAATAAAAGAATCTAATTTGGGGTTAACAAACTTTCAGAAATTACTTGGTCATAATCAAAATATACTAGATTTACACAAGTATTTCTAGCTGATCCAAAATCAGTACCTGATTCTTCTTTTGAAATCTTAAAAGAATACTTTTCTGATGAGGAGATAAATGAACTTTGCACTTTTATTACATTTACTACTGCATCTCAATACTTTGGTTCTTTAATAAAATTAAAATAAAGTACAATACTCAAAAATAATAGCATCTTTTTTCTTTTTTTAATAATTCAATATTTACTCCATTGGATTCAAAAAAATTTTCACCTTCTATACTTAAACACAAACCAGATAATGTCTTTACTATATAATTCTTATTAAGCATCCAATCCGTAATCTGTACGCCGATTTTTCCAGCTAAGTGATCATAACATGTCCTACCTAAATACAACTTCTGATCTTCAATACTTTGAGTTAATGACCTTGAAGGTTTTAAAGGAGAAATCTGAAGCCAATTTTCAAGCATTTGAGCCAATTCATCATTATTCATTTGATAATAATGAAATCATCCATGTTTTTCCATAACTATCCATTGTGATTCATTAAGCCTTTCTAAATGATAAGAAGCAGTATGAGATTTAATTCCAGCAGCTCTGGCCAACTCATTAACTGTATGAAATTCTCCATCCATCATCACCATAAGAATGGTAGATCGTGATTTGTCAGCTAAAATTTCTGCTAATTGTGATATTTGTGGAGTTTCAGTCATAATTATATTCTCCTAATAATTTCATATATCGATGAGTATTGATCTATCTATAGTATATAATAGCTTATATAAATTGTAAAAGGATTGGTATTATGAAATATAAATTTCTAAATAATATTAATCATGAAAGGATGAAAGATATGGATATTAGAAAACAATCATACTTAGCAAAACAATTTCAAGAAATGCACCGTCGTAATAAAATGTTTATACTCCCTAATGCGTGGGATGTTGGTAGTGCAGTTATATACGAAAAACTCAATTTTCCGGCAGTTGGAACAACAAGTGCTGGGTTTGCTTATAGTTTAGGATATTCTGATGGAGAAAAAATTGATTTTGAATACATTGTTCAAAGTATAAGCAAAATGACTCAAAGAATATCTGTTCCTGTGAGCGTAGACATTGAATTAGGTTATGCTGACACAATTGATGGAATAGTAGAAAATGTAACTAAGATTATTAAAGCTGGCGCAGTTGGAATTAACATTGAAGATGGATATTCCAAACCAACTCCTCATCTAGAAAATCTTGATTTTCAAATAAAAAAAATACAAGCGATATCTAAGCTTAGAGAGACGTTGAATATTCCTTTTGTTATTAACGCCAGAACTTGCGTGTATTTCATTAATGCAGGAAAAGATGATGAGGATAGGCTATCAATTGCTATTGAAAGAGGTAAAGCTTATCATAAATCAGGAGCTGATTGTATATTTATACCTGGAGCAATTGAAGAATGTAATATTTCAAAATTAGTAGAAAATATACCTTCACCAATTAATCTCCTTGCTACGCCTACAACAAATAATCTAAAAAAATTAGATCTATTAGGAGTTAGGCGTTTGAGCCTTGGTTCTGCTCCAGTTAGATCTGCTTATTCAAACTTAATTGAAACAACAAAACAGATACAGGATGAAAACAAAATTTCAAAGTTATTAGATCACGATTTTTCTTATGATATAGCAAATAAACTATTTGAACGTTAACAGTTAATTCAATCTTTTAATTTCCAATATAAATTTAAACTACTTATTTTAAATTTATATTGGAAATTCTTGATATAACTTAAATAAAAAATAAGGATAGCATAATAAGCTATCTATTTACCTTATTAAGAGTCTATGAATTAATCTATTACAAGTTATTTTATTATCTTCTTTATTTTATTTTTTAAAATATAATCTAATTGATTATCGGATTTTAAAATCTAATGTCATGATATCCGTGCTGTGAATTTTTGCTGCCCAATAACCTCTATCACTAGCGTTTAAACTAAATAATCCTATACTGTTATGCCCATTTTTGTCTATTAGATATCTGTCGTTGTATTGATACAAAACTTCATCTTGATTTGTGATAGAAACTAGCTTGCCAATATTTTTTTCATTTAACACTTCCCATATTTTCATAAGTGTCCTCCGTAACAAATTTTATTTTATATTGATTTGGGTCTATTTCTATAAAGACATGTATTCAGTTAGTTTTATAATGTTATAACAAGTAGCTGATAACTCACTGTATAAATATATTCATTTATATCTAAAAATAATTACTAATTAATTTCTTCAATTTCTAATCTTTTTACCTATTTCTAGCATATATTTTCATTTGTAAGCTTTTTTGAAACTTACTAATCTTTAAATTTTTGTTTAAAAATCTATTTTATAATTGCTTATGATGATGCTAATTTTTACAATAACTACTATTATTAGGATTGCTGATAATACTATACATATAAATGCCAAATTTTTAATTAAATTCTCCATTATTTAATAAATTTTAAAACTATTTTATAAAATACTATAATGTTTTTGCAGCTTAGTACGAATATAATATTGTAAGGTATTATTAACTTACATAAAAATGGCAAGGATGCCGATAAAAAACTATGGAGGGTAATATAATGAGAATTAACAACAACGTAAATGCTTTAATAGCAAACAATCAAATGAATAAAAATACTGCTTTACAAAGTAGATCAATGGAGAAATTATCTTCTGGTCTAAGAATCAAAAGAGCGGCAGATGATTCAGCAGGTTTAGCAATATCTGAAAAGATGAGAAATCAGATTAAAGGATTAAATCAAGCAGGATTAAATGTACAAGATGGTATATCTGTAGTACAAACAGCAGAGGGTGCTTTAGAAGAAACAGGGAATATTCTAAAGAGAATGTCTCAATTATCTGTTCAAGCTGCAAATGAGACAAATACAGCTTCAGAAAGAGAGAAAATTGTTAACGAATTAACTCAATTAAATGACGAAGTAGTTAGAATGTCAAAAACTACAGAATTTAATGGTAAACAATTATTAGATGATTCTTATGATAAAATAAGTCTACAAGTAGGTACAAGTGGTGATTCGAATAATCAAATTGATATAACATTAGTTAATACTGCTAGTTTAATGGATACAGCCGGTATTACTCAAGCTAATATAGACTTGATGAAAACTGATGACGATGCTGGAACTACTGCAGCTAAGACAATGATGGCAAACATTGATAAAGCTCTTGCTAGCGTAAACTCTGCAAGATCAACTATAGGTGCACAACAAAATAGACTTGAGTCAACTCAAGTAAACTTAACTAATACTGCAGAGAATGTTACTGCTGCAGAATCTAGAATAAGAGATACAGATGTAGCTAGTGAAATGGTTCAATTATCTAAATTAAACATATTAGCCCAAGCATCTCAATCGATGTTAGCACAAGCTAATCAACAACCACAAAGTGTATTACAATTAATGCAATAATCAATAATTTCTTTATAAAGAGTAGGGTTTTTTATCTACTCTTTATTTGTATTTTAAAATTTAATTCTTGAAGACACATATCCTAGTAAGATATATAAGTAAATAAAATTATAAATCAATTTTACATCGAAATCTGATTAAGTTGTATACAGAATTAGCCATATACCAAAGACCCGTTTATAGCGGGTCTTTTATTTTGTAACTGAATAAATGAATTACCAAAAAATTGCATAATATCTCAAAAAATTACAAATGTCATAACATTAGTTGACATATCAATTAATTGAGCGTATAATAGTTGACATATCAACTAAGGGGGTGTAGATATGCCTAGAAGTATAGGAAGATTAATCTCTATTCTTTATAGAAAAAATCAAGTTTATATGAATATAGCTCTAAAAAAATATGGGATTACATCGGCTGAACAGCCCTTTTTAACAAGTCTGTATATTAGGAACGGGGCAACACAAGATGATATATCAAATCATCTGAATATAGACAAAGCTGCAACGACGAGAGCAATACAATCGCTTATGGAAAAAGGTTATGTTACAAAAGAAAAAGATCCTAATGACAAGAGATGCAACAGAATATATACTACATCTAAAGCTGAAGATATCAAGCTAGAGATCATACAGCGATTATGGGATTGGAATGATTTTTTGACTGAAGACATGGATGAGGCTTCAAAAGACTTTGTGTATTCAGCGCTAGAAAATATGGTTTTAAAAGTAGAAAGTACAGATTTTAAAAAGAAATGGAGGGATAAATAATGGAGATAGTCAATCCACTAGGAGAAGATAAAGTATCTAAATTATTAATGAAATTTTCAGTCCCTGCTATTGTAGGTATGATGGTAAATGCTGCTTACAACATTATTGACAGGATATTTATAGGCAATAGTCCTGACTTAGGGGCTAATGGTCTGGCAGGTATAACAATAGGTTTTCCAATTATGATAATCCTTATGTCTATAGGGATTTTATTTGGCGTTGGTGGAGCTACGTTATTTTCAATTAAACTAGGAGAAGGAAAAAAAGAAGAAGCCGAAGAAGTTTTAGGAAATGCTTTTGCAATTTTAATTATAAGTGGTATAGTTTTTATGATCATCGGTGAATTATTTCTAGAGCCAATATTAATTTTGTTCGGTGCAAGTAAAGAAGTGCTTCCGTATTCAATGACATTTATGAGAATAATTTTCTTGGGTGCAGTATTCCAAGTAGTAAGCATGGGTATGAATAGCTTTTTGCGTGCTGATGGTCAACCAACACTTGCGATGATTACTATGTTTATGGGCGCAGGGACTAATATTATTCTGGACGCTATACTTATAAATTGGTTGAGAATGGGTATGGCAGGAGCAGCGATAGGTACAATTACAGCTCAATTCATATCATCAGTTTGGATTGTTTCATATTTCTTTGGAAAGAGATGTAATACTAAAATAAAATTTAAAAATATGAAATTAAAACGCAGTATTTTAGAAAAGATAACTTCACTGGGTATGCCTGGTTTTTTAATGCAGTTAGTCAACAGTTTACTAAATGTAATTTTGAATAAGAGCTTATTTGTTTTCGGTGGAGACCTTGCAGTATCAGGTATGGGTATAGTTAACAGTTTACAGACGATTTTACTTATGCCGGTTACAGGACTTAACCAAGGTGTTCAACCTATAGTAAGTTTCAACTTTGGAGCTAAAAAGTACCACAGGGTTAAAGAAGCAGAAAAACTTGCAATCACAGTTGCTACAGTAATTGTAGTCGTGGGTTACGTTGTGACAAGAGTATTCCCAGTACAGCTGGTTTCCTTATTTAACCAAGATCCAAAATTAGTTGAGTTTTCAAGCTATGCACTTAAAACTTGGTTTATGAGTTTACCAGTAATAGGATTCCAGATACTTGCTTCAAACTTCTTCCAATCAATAGGAAGATCAAAAACAGCAATATTCTTGACTCTTACACGTCAGGTAATTCTATTGATACCAGCTATACTTATTTTCTCAAATGTTTGGGGTATAACTGGATTACTACATTCAGCTCCATTTTCAGATTTAGGTTCTGCAATACTTACAGGAACTTTCTTCTACTTTGGGATTAAAAATCTCGGCGAAAATGACAGATTGCCAGAAGTTGAAACAGCAGAGAAAATAGGATAATAGATAGATACTATAAAAATTAACTATGGAGTATTCAAATAAAGTAAAATACAGATTAATACCGTTTATATGGTAGGCTATTGCCGAATAAGTAATTTAACTACTTGATAACGAAATGATTATGGTAATATACATAAGGATATTTATTTACGGATATTTATTTACAGACTAACTTGTAAATAAATATCCTTTTTTATTGACAAAGAACCGTCCAGACGGTATAGTAAAAGTGGCGTAATATGATAAGATTATACAAGAGGATAGGAGTATACATGATGAATAAAAAGAATGTTACTAAAGAAAAATTACTTGATTCAGCGTCATTTATTATTCAAAATCGAGGTATGGCCCACTTTACTTTAGAATCAGTTGCTTCACATGCCGGTGTAAGTAAGGGTGGTCTTTTGTACCATTTTCCAAATAAAGAAGCGTTAATTACAGGGATTTTAGATCGCTTAATCGATAGCTATGATAATGAGATTGCAAAACATATAGATAAGTTTGAAGATAGGAAGGGCGAGTGGAGCAGAGCTTATATGGAATATACATTTAAGGATATGATCAAAGACAAAGATATGGGTACCGCATTAATAGCCTCAGTTTTTTCAAATCCTGATCTTTTGAATAAATTAAAAATTCAGTATGAAAACTGGCAACACAATATAGAAAATGACGGAATAGACCCAGTAACAGCAACTATAGTCAGATTGGTATCTGATGGATTGTGGTTTGCAGAGATTTTCGGTCTAGCTCCGATCGATGAAGATTTAAGAATTAAGGTATTTAACAAATTGCAAAATATTATTGAAGAAGGTGATAACTAATGGCATACATGCATTTATTTTTTGCAATTATCGGTGAGATTTTTGGAACGTCTCTATTAAAGATGTCGGATGGTTTTTCAAAATTAATACCTACCATAGCATCCATGACTTCTTTTGTATTGGCGTTTTATTTTTTATCAATGTCATTAAAATCAATTCAGCTAAACACAGCATATGCAATGTGGTCAGGTGTAGGAATTGTAATTACGACAGCGGTTTCTGTATTATTATGGAAGGAAAGCATTAATTTCGCAAGTTTTGCAGGTATAGGCTTGATACTTGTTGGAGTTATTGTTTTAAATTTATACGGACCTAGTCATTAGGATTATAGTGTATAATTTATTAAATAGAAATAGAAATAGAAATAGAAATAGAAATAGAAATAGAAATAGAAATAGAAATAGCGAGAGAGATATTTTGAGTATTATACTTAGAATATCCCTCTCGCTATTTCTATGCTTAAGATAATTGACATAGATGTATAATAATGATAAAGTAGTTTCCAAAAGGAAATCATATTTACTACGGAGGGATATATTTTGAAGGGATTTTTAAAAACAGCCTTGGCAAATCTGCAATGTGAGTTTGTAGCTGAAAGAAATAGTGTCAACTCTAAAGAGATCACATGGTTTCAATACGATATACTTGCTATTTTAAAGGAAGAAGGGTCTTGCTTACCAGCTTACTTAGGTCAAAGATTAGGCGTAACTCGTGTAAAGTTGTCAAAAGGATTAAAAGGGCTAAAAGATAAAGGTTATATTGTGCAACAAAAGGGAGAAGATGATGGTCGAGAGATGATAACAAAACTTACAACGAAAGGAATTCAACTGTTGAATAAAATAGATACTGCACACGATGATTTAAAAGATACAGTAGAACAAGTATTATCGAGTGAAGAACAATTGATCTATACTGAATTATCGGTAAAAATTACTCAGGCGTTAAAAGAAAGAAGGCTTTCTAATGAAAAATGAAATAATTGAGATCGTTCATGCTAATGAAAATAATTTGAAAAATGTCTCGCTTAAAATACCTAAAAACGAGATAACAGTAGTTACTGGAGTATCTGGTTCAGGAAAATCATCTCTAGTTTTTGATACATTAGCGGCAGAGTCACAGCGAATGTTAAATGAAACTTATTCTAGCTATGTTCAGCAAATATTACCACATTACAGCCGTCCTGATGTAGAAAAAATCAGAAATTTGCCTGTATCGATTGTTATCAATCAGAAGAAACTAGGAGGAAATGCTCGATCTACAGTAGGAACGGTTACTGATATTTATACATTATTACGCTTATTGTTTTCAAGAATCGGAGCACCATTTGCAGGCTACTCAATGGTTTATTCATTCAACAATAAGCAAGGTATGTGCCCCTACTGTCAAGGGCTTGGTGTAAAAAAAGAAATAAACTTACATAAATTAATTAATTTTGATAAAAGTCTGAATGAAGGAGCTATTCAGTTTCCTACATTTCAACCTGGAGGCTGGAGGCTTTCTCGTTATACTGAATCAGGTTATTTTGATCAAAATAAAGCAGTTGCAGACTATTCTGAAGAAGATCTCAACCTTCTTTTGTATGGAAACGAAAGAACTCCTGATCATCCAACACAATACTGGCATAAAACAGCAAAATATATCGGTATCATCCCTCGTTTAAACAAATCATTTTTAGAAAAGGAACAAAATCAATATAAAGAAGAAATAGAGAATATAGTTAATGAACAAGTTTGCTCATATTGTAATGGTCAGAGACTCAATGAAAAAAGTTTATCAAGTAAAATAAACGGAAAATCGATTGGTGACTGTTCTGAAATATCTGTAGGAGAGCTAATTTTGTTTATCGAATCAATTAAAGACTCAAAGGTACAAGGTGTAGTAGAAGATATCATCGACCGTCTAAGATCTATTGAATACGTCGGTTTAGATTATATAAATTTAAACAGAGTCACAAGTACTTTATCAGGTGGAGAATCACAACGTATCAAGATGGCAAAACACCTCAATAGCAGTTTAAGCGATATTATGTATATTTTTGACGAACCGAGTACAGGATTACATCCCTATGATATTGAAGGTGTAAATAAAATATTTCAAGGACTGCGAGATAAAGGAAATACAGTTATTATCGTAGATCACGATCCAGATATAATTAAAATTGCCGATCATGTGATTGATATGGGTCCTAAATCAGGTATTTGCGGTGGAGAGTTACTCTTTGAGGGAAGTTATGAACAATTGTTGTTAAGCGATACTTTGACTGGAAAAGCTATGGTAAGTAAACATAGATTAAAGCTAAAGAAAAAGACTTTTTCCGACTTCTATATTTTAAATAATGTTTCAAAGTTTAATCTTAGAGATGTTTCAGTTAAAATCCCAAAACAGGCATTAACTGTCGTGACAGGCGTGGCGGGTTCTGGTAAAAGCACTTTGATTTCAAAAGAATTTAAAGAAGTTCATCCAGATAGTATTTTGTTGGATCAGCGAGCAATCAATGGATCGACACGCTCTACTATAGTTACGTACTTAGGAATTTTTGATGAAATAAGAAAGGTATTTGAAAAAGAAAGCGGTAAATCTGCTTCACTATTTAGCTTCAATGGAAAAGGTGGATGTTCTTTATGCAAGGGGAGAGGTTTTATAAAAACTGATCTAGCATTTATGGGAGATGTCGAAGAAGTTTGCGAGTTATGCAATGGGAAACGATATAGCAAAGAAGCAATATCCTATAAATATAAAGGATACAACATCGGAGAAATCTTAGAATTAACAGTCAATGTGGCATTATCTGTTTTTGAAGAGGTAAAAATAACAAGAGGTTTAAAAGCCCTTGTTGAAGCGAATTTAGGATATATTAAGTTGGGACAATCTCTGAATACATTTTCGGGCGGTGAGATTCAAAGACTTAAATTAGCAAATATATTACTTGAGCTAAAAGGGAATATTTTGATATTGGATGAACCAACTACAGGTCTTCATGAATCAGATATTGAAAGTTTGATTGAGCTGTTACAAAGAATTATAGATAGAGGTGTAACCGTTATTGCTTTAGAGCATAATCTGTCAGTTATGTGTGAAGCAGATTGGATTATCGATCTGGGTCCAAAGGGAGGCTCTAAAGGCGGTCATATAATGTTCATGGGTCATTTAGGAGATTTTGTGCACTGTGAAAATTCCTTTACTAAAGATAGACTAGTTCAATATGTAGAAAGTAAGAGTATAATTGTATAAAAAATTATAAATCTAAAAAGGATTTTTAGATCTCACAAAAAATGAGAGATAAAAATCCTTTTTTATTTTTGTAGAATTAAAAAAACAAATTAATACAATATTTCTTACAGTATTAAAAATAATGTATTAATTTAACGACAAGTTATTAGAGGAAGAAGCACCTAAATACACAAATATAATTATAGATATAAAATAATTTTAGCAGAGGTGATTAGCATTGAGTCGAAGTAAAATGAGTAGGGAAAAGAAAATAAATAGAACGAGCAAAGTAAGAAACATAGATGAATATAAAAAGGATAATAAGAATAATTATAAAAAAAGAAAAGGAAATAAAGCTAAGAGGAAACTTCCGAAATTTTTAATCTTTGCTGCAACATTTGGAGTTATCATTTTAAATTTATGTGGATATGCAAAAATATCAGAAATGAAGTACGACATTCACTATCTGGAGCAAGATCTTAGGAAGAAAGAGATTACACTTGATGAATTAGAAACTGAACACAAAAAAGATGAATCTATTACTGAAGTAGAAAATAATGCTAAAGAGACATTAAGTATGGACTATCCTAAAAAAGAGCAGATTGAATACATCAATCTAAGTGAGTAGGGGGTAAGGGTTTGAAAAAAGTTAATCGAGTTAGTAAAAAGAGACTTGTTCTTGTGCTCGTTTTGGCGTGCGTACTATTTTTTGTTTTAGTTCTTAGAACTGGGTATCTTCAACTTATAAAAGGAGATTGGCTCACATCAAAAGCTATGGAGCAACAGACGAGAGATATTCCAATAGAGCCTAAGAGAGGTACTATATACGATAGAAATATGAAGGAAATGGCAGTAAGTGTAACAAAGTATACGGTTTGGTGTAAACCAGTAGAAGTAAAGGATAAAAAAGGAGCGGCTGAAAAAGTATCTAATATTATAGACGAAGATTACAAAAAAGTTTACGATTTAGTTAATAAAAAGAATATGGCACTTGTAAAAGTTAAGAGATGGATTGATGACGATAAGGCAAAGGAAATAAGAGATGCTAAATTACCTGGAATTTGGGTTGCTGAGGACAATAAAAGGTACTATCCTTATGGAAATTTTGCATCATATGTACTAGGGCATACTTCAGATGATGCTACAGGGATTGCTGGTATTGAGATGCAGTACGACAAAAAACTTAAAGGCAAGGATGGAAAGTTAATAGTTAGTACAGATGCTTCAGGTAGAGAGATTCCACAGGGGATGGAGAAGTACTATGAACCGGTACAGGGAAATGGATTGGTACTTACAATAGATGAAGCGGTTCAACACTACTCAGAAAAAGCAGCACAAAAAGCTTATGAACTAAATAATGCAAAGAGAGTAACCGTTATTGCAATGGATCCTAAAACAGGAGATATACTATCTATGGCATCAAAACCTGATTACGATCCAAATGATTCTAGAACACCGATATACCCATATTATGAAGATGAATTAAAAAAATACAGCGATAAAGATAAGATAAAAGGGTTATTCCAAATGTGGAGAAATCCGGCTGTAAATGATACATATGAGCCAGGATCTACATTTAAACTTCTTACAACTTCAATTGCAATAGAAGAAGGAGTAGTTAAGGACGGAGAAAAGTTTACATGTACAGGAAGTGTAACCGTTGGTGGAAGAAAATTAAAATGTTGGAGACACTACAGACCTCATGGTTCGCAAACTCTTGAAGAAGCAGTACAAAATTCTTGTAACCCGATTTTTGTTGAACTAGGGACTAGAGTTGGCGTTAAAAAGATGTACCATTATTTAGATGCTTATGGATTGATGGATAAAACAGGAATAGATCTTCCGGGAGAAGCAAAAGGTATTGTTTATAATCAAAAAAATGTAGGTCCTGTAGAACTTGCAACAATGTCATTTGGTCAATCGATATCAGTTACACCTCTTCAGCTATTGACTGCTATATCAGCACTAGGTAATGATGGACAATTAATGCAGCCTAGATTAGTAAAGTCGTACACAGATAATAAAGGTAATGTAACAAAAACGGTAAAGCCGAAATTAGTAAGAGAGGTAATTCCAAAAGAGTCGGCAAATAAAATGATGGAAATAGCGGAATCAGTTGTAAGTAAAGGTTCTGGTAAAGCAGCTTATATACCAGGATATAAAATAGGTGGAAAAACTGGTACAGCTCAAAAAGTTATAGATGGAACATATGCACAAGGTAAGTATATCTGTTCATTTGTAGGTATTGCCCCGACAGATGATCCGAAGATAGCCGTTATAGCTATTGTAGACGAACCTAATGGCGTAAGCGCATTTGGTAGTACAACAGCTGGACCGATAGTAAAAGAAGTACTTGGCGAATCACTGGAATACTTTGGAGTGAAGCCGGTTTATCAAGGTGAAGAGAAGAAAGAGTTTGAAAAGAAAGAGACTAAAATCCCAGATATTAGAGGTCTGGCAATTGAAGATGCAGTTAAAGTGCTTGAAGATTCAAAGCTTAAGGCTAATTTAGATACTGATATTACTATTCCTAAGGGAGCAAAGGTAAAAGATATTTTCCCAAAACCAGGTGTAAAAGTATATGAAGGATCAAATATAACAGTCTACACTTAAAGTTGTAACAAATTGGGCTGTCTAGGTTAAAATTTTAATCATTTTCAAAATTATTCCAAATTTTTTATATCATTATTGTAATATTATAGAAAAATTTGGAGTAATTTAGTAAAAAAGTAACAGATAATTAACATATCACTATAAACACCTTCAAAAATTGATAAATATAGTATATAATTAAAAAGTTAAGAGTTTATCGTAGGGCAATGTATATATCGGTATACATTGCCTTTTATTGCTAGAGAATATAGAAATTAGTAAGGAGGAATATTAGGCGTGAATATGTTAACCATAGAAGAGTTAGTAATAGCAAGCGATGGTAAACTAGTATGTGGAGAGCCTACAGATACTATTGCTGATATTGTCATAGATAGCAGGGAAGCAAAAGTTAATAATGGTTTTGTAGCAATTATAGGCGAGAATTTAGATGGACATACATTTATAAATTCTGCAATTAAACAGGGTTGTAAAACTATCATAAAAAATAAAGATTATGAAATAGATCTAAATGACAAAAATATAAATATAATAGAAGTAGATGATACTACTCTGGCGCTGGGAACTATGTCAAAGTTCTATAAAGAAAAATTTGATATAGATTTTATTGGTGTCACAGGTAGTGTTGGTAAAACTACGACTAGAGATATGATATACTCAGCGCTATCTTCAAAATTAAATGTATTAAAAAATCAAAAAAATTTAAACAATCATTTTGGAGTACCGCTTACATTATTTAAATTGGACGATAGCCACGATTGTGCAGTTATAGAGATGGGTATGTCACATTTTGATGAAATCAAATACTTAGCAGATATTGTAAATCCAAGGATTGGGGTTATTTCTAATATTGGATTATCTCACATAGAAAACTTAGGATCTCAAGAAGGAATACTAAAAGCAAAAATGGAAATTTCATTAAACTTCGATGAGAATAATATACTAATAGTAAATGGTGACGATAAGTATTTATCTACACTAAAAAACAAAAAATTACCGTACATATTGAAAACATTCGGTTTTGAAGAAGACAATGACGTGTATTGTGAGGAATTTACTTTAGACGAGAAAAGCACAAGATTTACTTGTGTTATAAATGGCAAAAAACATGAAATATTTATACCTATAATGGGGGAACATAATATATATAATGCCATGGCTGCTATATTAGTTGGACTCAGCCTAAATCTATCCATAGAAGATATGAAAGAAGGTCTTAAAAATTTTGAAGGAACTAAAATGAGACTAGATATTGATGACAATGGCGATTATGTTGTGATTAATGATTCTTACAATGCCAGCCCTGACTCAATGTCGGCTGCGCTTAAGATATTAGGAAGATACAAAAAAAGAAGGATAGCTATTTTAGGTGATATACTTGAAATGGGTGACTTTGTTGAAAGTGGACACAGATCAGTTGGAAAATCAGTAGTTGAAAATTCTGATGTTCTTATAACTATAGGAAAAGATTCCGACTATATAGGAAAAGAGGCACTTGATCTAGGTTTCGATAAAAAAAATGTGCATCATTTTTCTAGTAGGGATGAGGCAATAGAAAACCTAGATGATATACTTAAAAAAGACGATGTAGTACTAGTTAAGGCTTCGAGAGGAATGAAGCTTGAAACTGTGGTAGAATATATAAATAATAAATAGATTTTATTATCTAAAAGTTGATATATAACTATTAAAATATTCAATGAAAGATATTAAGAAAGATAATAAATATCAAACAATAAATAACAATTGACAATTAACTTTAACTTAAAATATACGAAGTTATGACAAGGGAGAGGAGTTTAATATGTTAGGAATAACAGAGCTTACGTATACGTCGATTATATCATTTCTAATAGTGATAATATTAGGACCAATATTTATACCTATGCTTTCAAAATTTAAATTTGGGCAGACAGTTAGGGACGACGGACCACAAACACATTTAGCTAAGAATGGGACACCTACAATGGGTGGGGTTATAATGATCTTAGCGATACTTATAACAGGACTTACAAGAAACAGAGTGAGTAGCGATATGGCAATAGGACTTTTGTGTATCACTGGCTTTGGATTTGTAGGATTTTTAGACGATTTTATAAAAATAAAAATGAAGAGATCTATGGGGCTTAGAGCTTATCAAAAGATAATACTTCAAGTTGCATTAGCTTTTTATATTGCATACTATCAGTATACTTCTTCACCTGGAGCTACTCAGCTAATTATTCCTTTTACAGATTTATTTATAAACTTAGGAATATTCTATATACCTGTGATGATGTTTGTTATCATTGGTACTGTTAATGCTGTAAATCTGACTGATGGATTGGACGGACTAGCATCAGGGATTACACTAGTAGTATCTGCATTTTTCATGTTGTTTGCTGTAACTATATCAGCAAACACTGAAGTCGCCGTACTAGCCGCTGCAACAGTAGGAGCGTGTTTAGGATTTTTAGGATTCAACTCATATCCTGCAAAAGTATTTATGGGAGATACTGGATCTATGGGTCTTGGTGGCGCAGTAGTTGCATTTGCTGTACTTACAAACTCAGCTTTATTGATACCAATCGTAGGTGGTATATACTTTGCTGAGGCTATATCGGTAATACTTCAAGTTGGATCATTTAAAATGACAGGAAAAAGAATATTTAAAATGGCTCCAATACACCACCACTTTGAGCAATGTGGTTGGCCAGAGACAAGAGTTGTATTTGTGTTCTGGATTGTAACTGTAATACTAGCTTGGATAGGAATAATATCCGTATTTTAGATTTAGGGGGAGTAAAAATGGACTTGGCAGACAAAAAAATATTATTGGTAGGACTTGCTAAAACAGGTGTATCTGTGATTAAGTGTTTAGATAAATTAGGAGCACATGTTGTAGTTAATGATGTAAAAACAAAAGAAGACTTAAAAGATATACTTAAAGAACTAGATTCTTTAAAAAATGTAGAATACATATTAGGCAGTCACCCAGAGAGAATTGAAAATATAGACATGGTCGTAGTGTCACCAGGAGTCCCGCTTGATCTACCTTTTATACAAAAGCTATACAAATTAAACAAAGAAATCATAGGGGAAGTTGAACTTGCATACAGGCTTTCAAAAGAACCCACTTTTATAGGCATAACAGGAACTAATGGAAAAACTACGACTACAACTTTAGTCGGAGAGATATTTAAAAGAGCAAACAAGGACACTTATGTATCTGGAAATATAGGTTCACCAGTTATTGACACTGTTGAAAAAGCAGTTAGGGATTCATATGTAGTAACAGAACTTAGCAGCTTTCAACTCGAAAGTACAAAGGAATTTAGACCTAGAGTTAGTGCAGTTCTAAATATTACAGAAGACCATTTAAATAGACACAAAACTATGGAAAATTACATAACTGCAAAATCTAAAATATTTACAAATCAAACTAAAGATGATTTTTGCATTTTAAACTATGATGATGAAAATACTAAAAATCTAGAAAAGGACTGTGCTGCTAAAGTGATATTTTTCTCTCATAAAGAAAAAATCTCTGGCGGAGTATATTTAGATGAAAATAATAATATAATTATAGATATAGATGACAAAATTATATTATTAAACAAGGACGAGATTAGCTTGCCAGGAATTCACAATCTAGAAAACTGCATGGCTGCGATTGCTATGTCATATGTATGTGGTATAGAAGTAGAAGTTATAAGAGATACAGTAAAAACATTTGAAGGCGTTGAACACAGACAAGAGTTTGTAAAAACTTTAAATGGAGTAAACTATATCAATGATTCAAAAGGTACTAATCCAGATTCAAGTATAAAAGCATTGGAGTCATATAAAAATCCGATAGTATTAATAGCAGGTGGTATGGATAAAGGAAGTAGCTTTGATGAAATGTTAGAAGTAGCTAAAGCAAATGTCAAAGCCATCATACTTATGGGAGAAACGGCCATTAAAATAGAAAAATCTGCTAAAAATAAAGGGATTAATGATACCTATATCGTAAATGATATGGAAGAAGCAGTAAGGATTTCTCATCAGATATCTAAAGAAGGTGATATTGTGCTTCTTTCGCCAGCTTGTGCGAGTTGGGGTATGTATGAGAATTTTGAAGTAAGAGGTCAAGACTTCAAAGATAATGTGCACAATTTAAAATAATCTCTTATCTCGAAACTTACTTAAATGCAAGAATGGAGGTAGGTTTTTAGTTGCCTAGAGAAAAGTTAAAAAAGCAAATAGGAATAGGAAAAGATACTGAGTTCGATGGAGTTATTTTTTATACTACAATGATCTTAGTATTTATAGGAATAATAATGGTGTTTAGTGCAAGCTATATACAGTCTTCATTTAAACACAATGACTCATACTACTTTCTTAAGAAAAATATTGTATACGCTACATTAGGATTTATAGTCATGATGGCTACATCAAAGATAGACTATAGATTTTGGAAAAAGAACGCTAGTTATGTAGGAATTATAGCAGTAGTGTTTTTAGTATTAGTTTTAACTCCTCTAGGAATAGAGGCAAATGGAGCTAGAAGATGGCTTGGTATTGGAGCGCTTACGTTTCAGCCCGCAGAGATTGCCAAATTCGCAACTATATTGCTTACAGCAAAGCTTATAGAAAAAAAGTATGACCAGATTAAGTCACTGACAAAGGGAGTTTTACCGCTCTTAATAGTTCCGTGTGTATTTTTCGCCCTTATTATCCTTCAGCCAAATCTTTCAACTGCTGGAACAGTAATACTCGTTACGTTTGTAATGATATTTGCTGCAGGAATGGATATGAAGATAATCTTTACTATGATTGGGCTTGGCGTGGCATTATTTGCAGTGTTAGTAATTGCTGAACCGTATAGACTTAGTAGAGTTACATCGTTTTTAGATCCGTTTCAAGATCCTCTTGGAAGCGGCTATCAGGTTATTCAGGGACTATACGCATTAGGATCAGGAGGAATCTTTGGTCTTGGTCTTGGACAGAGTAAACAAAAATATTTTTATATTCCTGAGCCACAAAATGACTTTATATTTGCTATAATAGGAGAAGAGCTAGGCTTAATAGGATGTATAGTAGTAATTATGTTATTTATAATATTAGTATATCGATGCGTTAGAGTAGCACTTAAAACAACTAATGTATTCGCCTGTATGGTCGTAATAGGAATAGGGGCGCAAATCGGTATACAGGCTGCACTTAATATTGCAGTCGCAACTTCTTCTATGCCAGCTACAGGAGTTGCACTTCCGTTTATAAGTTATGGAGGTACATCGCTCACCATCTTTATGGGGGCAGTTGGTATAGTACTAAACATCTCAAAGCATGTCAAAATTAATAATTAACAGGGGATGATTAAAGAATGAAAGTTATGTTATCTGGAGGAGGTACTGGAGGCCATATTTATCCAGCGATATCTATTGCCAATAGAATTAAGGACGAATATCCAGATGTTGAAATACTCTTTGTAGGAACAGAAAAAGGAATAGAATCTGAAATAGTGCCAAAGAACGGTTTTGAGCTTAAAACTGTTACTGTTCAGGGTTTTAATAGAAAAATAGATCTTGAGAATATAAAAAGAGTCTTTAGGCTTTTTAAAGGTATGGAACAGGCTAGAAGGGTAATAAAGAAGTTCAAACCAGATGTGGTTATTGGTACTGGTGGATACGTAAGTGGTCCTGTACTATTTAATGCTTCTATGAAAAAAATCCCGACTATAGTTCATGAGCAAAATTCTTTTCCAGGAGTAACTAACAAAATACTAGCCAAAACTGTTACTAAAGTTTTGACTAGTTTTGAAGATTCTCACAAGAGATTTCCAGAATCTACTAGAGAAAAACTTGTTTTTACAGGAAATCCTGTTAGAAAAGAGATACTTATCGCTAGAAAAGATAATGCTAGGAAAAACCTTGGTATAAGTGAAGATAAAAAAATGGTTCTTTGCTACGGAGGTAGTGGAGGATCTAGAAAGATAAATAATGCCATGAAGCTACTTATCGAGAATATGGTATATGAAGATGTAGCTTTTGTATTTGCAACAGGAACTAAATTTTATGATGAATTTATTGAAGAAATAGGCTATATAAATCTAAAGCCTTATCAAAAGGTTGTACCGTATTTAGAAGACATGGCAAATACGCTTGCAGCTAGTGATTTAGTAATAGGTAGTGCAGGTGCGATATCCTTAGCTGAAATTACAGCTCTTGGAAAACCTTCAGTAATAATACCAAAGGCTTATACAGCAGAAAATCATCAGGAGTACAATGCAAAGAGTATTGAAAAGCAAGGTGGAGGTGTTTGCATACTTGAAAAAGAGCTTACACCAGAAAAATTAAATGCTACAGTGTTTAAATTGCTGGGAGACAGAGAAGCGTTAATAGACATGTCTAGAGCGAGTAAAGATATTGGAAAACCAGAAGCTATCGATTTGATTTTCGATGAAGTTATGAAGGTTGTAAAATCAAATAAAAAACAGGATTCTAATTCGAGCAGTAAGGTTAGTAAAGAAGAGAAAAAAGTACAAGAGACCTTTAGCGATTCAAAAACAGAGCCTAAAGTTATCGGAATAAAGAAAAAGTAGATTTATTTAAGAAGGAACAGATCGTTTGATTACCAAGTTAAAACTATAAGTTGTAATTTAAACTAAAATAAAAACTTAAAATAGTACGATAAAATACCCTTAAAATTTACATTAATCAGTTTGTTAAGACTAAGAAATGTGTAAATTTTAAGGGTATTTTTGTGTATTTAAGTGTTTTTAACAAAGAATGGCGCAATATGTCTAAAAATAACGCTCTTTTTTTGTAGGAGTTACAATTACTAAAGTTGTATTTAATTACAGAAGGGAGATGACAAAATGAAAAAAAAGCAAAAAACTAAAAAGAGACTTAATCCAAGTAGGGTAATGATAGTGTTGGTGTTTGTACTAATGTTTTCCTTTTCAATATGTGCAGTACTTGTGAGTGATATTTTTAATGTTAAGTATATCGAAGTAAGCGGAAATGAAAAAGTAACAAAATCAAGTATACTAAATACAATAGGCACAAAAAAAGATAAAAATATATTTATGTACAGTAAAAAAGATATTATCGAAGGAATAAAGAAAAATTCATATATAGATACTGTAGAAGTAGATAGAAAACTACCAAATAAAATTATTGTAAAAGTGGTAGAAAAAAAGGTTTTTGTTACATTAAAAGACGGAGACAACTACTGCTATATAGATAGAGATGGTAATTTATTAGAAGAGCTAAAAGGTACAAATGAGAGTAGAAACGATAAAATTATCGAAATAGATTACTCTATAGAGGACTATAAAACTATAAAGTTTAAGGACCAAAATTCAAAAAATAAATTCTTTTTACTTATGTCTGTTTTAGAAAAATATGGTATGTATAACGAGACAAAGCAAGTAAATATGCAAAAAGATAGCAATATAGACGTGTTGACTAGAGGAAATATAAAAATCTTACTACCTAACGATGACAATTTAGATTATAATATACATAGAGTTAGTAAAGTCGTTTTAGACTTGAACAACAAAAAAATTAGCAGGGGTTCTGTAGACTTAACACAAAACAAATACGCAGTTTATAGTCCAGAATAATAGGATAGTAAGGACGTGGTAGGGTTTGAAAATGAAGTTTTCTAATAAATATATAGTAATAGCATGTGTAGTATTAGGATTTCTGGTCACTTCACAGCTTAAATCTATAAATTTAGAAAATAAAGGTGTTTCGACGAATAGAAGAGGCGAAGAGTTGACAAGTGAGTTGAAATCACTAAATAATAAAGAAGATAAATTAGAAGAAGAGATATTGGAGACTAAGAAAAAATTAGATACATATAAAAATAGCGGGGATGAAGGTGCTCTAAAGCAAGAAATAGATAAATATGAAAGGTTATCTGGATTGACGGATGTCGAGGGAAAAGGTATAGAAGTAACCATAAATCCCATTAATCAAGGCGATAGACTAGCCGATAGCAAAAATATAATGTATAATTATGATTTAATATTGTCTATTATAAACAAACTAAACTCAGCTCAAGCGAGTGCTATCTCTGTAAATGGAAATAGGATTGTTTCAGATACATACCTGCATTTAGAAGGAGATCAACTTTACATAAATGAAAATAAGCTCAAGAGTCCACTGGTAATAAAGGCTATTGGGGATTCAAATACACTAGCGTCGGCACTTAATATCAAATACGGTATTGTCTGGGAAATAGAGCAGCATTACAGTGCAAAGGTGGATATTGATAAGAGCGATAATATAAAAGTAAATTCACATAGTGGAAAAATAAATTTGGCTGGTAAATAAAATATGAAAAATAAATTTGTTGTACTGGGTACATTTATACTTGGAATAATGATCTCTATATTTATAAAATCATTTGATCCAGACAAGATATATATGACTTTAGATCAAGTTGGAAAAATTGAATCTGAAATTGATGCCAAGAAAGAAAAAATTAACTTGCTTGATAAAAAACTGGGAAGATATGAAGAAGATCTAAAAAAATATGAAGATAGAACTAGATCCAAGGAAATAAAAGATGTAATGGAAGATGAACTTTCGAGCTTAAAAGATAGAAGTGGACGAACAGACATTGAAGGGGCTGGCATAATGATTACTATGAACGACAGCGATCGTGACGTAGAGAGTGGAGAAGACCCGAATGATTTAATAATTCACGATATAGATGTTCTTAGGCTTATAAATGATCTTAGGAAATCAGGTTCAACAGCGATCTCGATAAATGGAGAGAGAGTTTTAGGTAAAACTCAGATAAAATGCTCTGGATCAACTATAACAGTGAACGATACTACATATGGTCAACCTTTTGTAATTAGGGCGTTAGGTGATGTAGATGATCTAAATGCTGCGGTTTTATCTCCGGATTCATACGCATATTCGCTAAAGGAAATATACAGCATAAATATTGAAGTTGAGAGTATGAATAATATGAAAATTAAGAGAATTAGTTAATAATTTAAAATTTATTTATAGAAAATACTTAAAAATTTGTATAAAATTTTACAAAACCATTGTATAATTTTACTAGTTTAAGTAGAATAAAGAAGGAGACTAATATGATTTGGATATTATCAAGTCTAGCACTTGGAGTAGCGGTAGGATATTTTGTTCCATTTACGTATCCAATTGACTACACAATATATGTTTCTGTAGCTATACTTGCAATAATGGACTCAGTCTTTGGAGCAGTAAAATCGAGTTTCGAAGATAAGTTTGAGAATATTATCTTTATTACAGGTTTTTTAGGTAATACTCTCTTAGCCGTAATAATGACATATATAGGTGAAAAATTAGGTGTACCACTTTACTATGTGGCTGTTTTAGTTTTTGGGATGAGAATATTTAATAATTTCTCAATAATAAGAAGATATGTGATAAAAACTATAACGAATAAAGAATAATAGTAAATAATTAATTTATTACATAAAGTTATCAATTTAGTATTTATTAAATAAAGTTATAAAATAAGAGGAAAATTTGTATATTTGTGGAATATGAAAAATTATAGAACAACAAAAAACTCAAAAAAATGGTATAATCATTTCATACGATTATTTTGAATCATGATATAAGGAGGTTTATAGATGCTAAACTTTGACGTAGAATTAGATGAAAGTGCAAAAATCAAGGTAATAGGTGTAGGTGGCGGTGGTAATAATGCTGTAAACAGAATGGTTGAGGCCCAACTAAAGGGAGTAGAGTTTATAGCAATTAATACAGATAAACAAGCTTTAGTTACATCTAAAGCTGAATATAAAGTACAAGTAGGGGAAAAACTAACTAGGGGACTTGGAGCTGGGGCTAACCCGGAAGTTGGGAAAAGAGCAGCAGAAGAGAGTAAAGATGAGATAGTTAATTTACTTCAAGGATCAGATATGGTTTTCGTAACTGCCGGAATGGGTGGCGGAACTGGTACTGGAGCAGCTCCAGTAGTAGCAGAATTGGCCAAAGAAATGGGAATACTTACTGTAGGGGTTGTTACAAAGCCATTCGCATTTGAGGGTAAGATAAGAATGAAAAATGCTGAGGGAGGAATCGAAGCATTAAAAGCTAAAGTCGATACCCTTATAACTATACCAAATGATAGATTATTGCAAATAGTTCAAAAAAGTACATCTATGTTAGATGCGTTCTCTATTGCTGACGATGTTTTAAAACAAGGTATTCAGTCAATATCTGACCTTATAGCTGTTGAAGGTCTTATAAACCTTGACTTCGCCGATGTAACTACAATCATGAAGGATAAAGGACTTGCTCATATGGGTATAGGAAATGCAAGTGGAGAAACTAGAGCTGTAGATGCAGCAAGACAAGCTATCCAATCTCCACTACTAGAAACTTCGATAAAGGGCGCAAAAGGCGTTCTGTTAAATGTTACAGGTGGATCTAACTTAGGTCTATTTGAAGTCAACGAAGCTTCGACTTTAGTTATGGAGTCTTGTGACCCAGAAGCTAACGTTATATTCGGAGCATCTATCAAAGAAGATTTAGGCGACGAAATAATGATTACAGTAATTGCAACCGGTTTTGAGGGTATTAGAGATGATGTTATAGAGTCTAAACCAAAATCTAGTGTTAGATCATCTTTAGACACTACAATTAAATCTTCAATCAGAGATATAGATGAGGATGAAGAAATATCAGAAAAACTTGATGATGCTAAAAATACAGATATTGTTGAAGACGACAGTATGGAAATACCAACATTTTTGAGAAGAAGAAGATAGTTCTAACAAGTATTTTTTGTCAGTTGTATATTATAAAAATAATATTTATACTTTACATAAATTATGCGGGTTACGTTCAAGAAACGGTAACCCGTATTTTTTGTAGAAATTTAAGTCATCTTAATAATGAAAAATTACGTTAAATTTTATATAATCATAAGTAAGAATTGATAGGAGGTGAAGCGTATCATTATTCGTATAGCTATATGTGAAGATGAAGAAGAGCAGCAAAATATTTTAAAAAGTCATTTAGATCTAATATTTAAAGAATCTAAATATGACTATGAGTTGTTTGTTTTTAGCTCAGGTGAAGAACTTATGGAGAATTATCCTCGAGAAATAGATATTTTTTTGCTGGATATCTATATGGGAGAGATAAATGGTATTGAGGTAGCTAAAAATATAAGAAAGATAGATCAAGACTGTGAAATTATATTTATTACTTTTTTTCATGGTCATGTCAGGGAAGGGTATGAAGTTAGAGCGTATCGTTATTTAACAAAGCCAGTTGAATTTTTAGAACTTAAGAAACATCTATTGAGTTGTATTGAGAAAATCATTGAGTCAAAAAATAATGAATTAATAGTATTTGATGAGGATAATGTATACAAGATAAGTATAAATTCTATTTTGTACACACAGAATTTAAAAAATGATATGGTAATACATACCTTAAAAAGAGAATTTAAAATTAAGAACAAAATTGATTTAATAGAAGAAGAGCTATTAAAGTATTTTTTTATAAAATGCAAGAAAAATTATATTATAAACTTAAAGTATATATGTTCAGTTAAAGAAAATGTAATTGAGTTAATTAATGGAGAGACTATACCTTTCAATAAAAAAAATGTAAAAGATCTTCAAGAGAAAATAATAAATATGACGTATTAGAGGTAAAGGCATTTATGTATAAATTTGTTTATATTATTGCATATAAAAAATGACGCAGCTAGTCAATATAACTAGATGTGTCATTTTTTATTGCAAAAATTAGGCGCAATAGATTTTGATGGAACTTAATGACAGATTAATAAAGAATTTGTTTTGAATTCGACCATCAAAAGTGACATAAAATTTTATGTTACTATCCTATAATGGATTTATGGAAAAAAGGGGATGAAACAAATGTATTTTGAGTACTATGTTTTAGAAAACCTTATAGTAAATTATATTATTATAAGTTGTACATCTATTCTTACTAAAAAATATAATTCCCTAAAAAATAAAATACTAGGAGCGTCTTTAGGAGCAATATATGCAGTTGCATACCTGTATCCTTCACTTGGCATTCTTTTCACAATACCATTTAAAGTTCTACTTATGACATTTATTATTTTTGTATCATTTAAGCACTACGGTAAAAGAGACTTTATTAAGACATCTTTAGTATTTTATTTGGTGAATGTATTTATTTCTGGGACTACATATTTTATTATTTATTTTACTGGTATAAGCCATATGAAGATATCATTTTTAATAGTATGCGCTTATGCAAGCTGCGAACTTCTTAAACATATTTACAAGGATATCAAGATGATCAAGTATATCGACAATTTGACTAAAAGCATAAGGATAAAAATATTTGACAATGAATTTGACTGTAAGGCTTTAGTAGACAGCGGAAATATGCTTAAAGATCCTTTTAGTAAGAGTGAGGTTGTTATGGTGGATGCAAGTGTCGTTAAAAATATGATGCCTAGTTTTTTAATGGGTGTAGACTATGCTGACCTAGATATCGAAAGAGCAGAAGAAGTAATCCGAGATTTGGACAAAGAGATCTCAAAAAAAGTTAGGTTAATACCTTACAAACATGCAGGAAGCTCAGAATCAAAAATAGTACTTGGATTTAAGGCTGATTATATTGAAGTTGATGACCAAAAAGTCGGAGATATAGTCCTAGGAATTGCAGACTTAGAAGAATCTGATTACAAAGCTATAATGAGCCCAACTTTATTACCAAATATTTAATTATAGGGGGAAAGAGATGTTTAGATTAAAAGAAAAAATAATGAATGTGATACTAAAGATAGGAATTAAGCTAAAGATAATCAAGCCCAAAGGAGTTTACTATATGGGTGGAGCAAACATACTTCCTCCACCATTAAAAGCGCATGAAGAAATTGAACTATTAAAAAAATTAGAAAATGACGAAAGTGTAAAGTCTATATTGATCGAAAGAAATCTAAGATTAGTCGTATACATATCTAGAAAATTTGAAAATACGGGCATAGATGTAGAGGACTTGATATCTATAGGTACAATTGGTCTAATAAAGGCTGTAAATACTTTTAAACTCAATAAAAACATCAAACTCGCTACATATGCGTCTAGATGTATTGAAAACGAAATACTTATGTACCTTAGAAAAAACAACAAGAAAAAGACAGAGGTATCATTCGATGAGCCGTTAAATGTAGATTTAGATGGCAACGAGCTTCTTTTGTCAGATGTGCTCGGAACAGATAATGATGAAATATACAAAATTATCGAAGAAGAGATAGATAGAGACTTGCTTCTTATGGCTCTAGATCGATTAAACGACAGGGAAAAGCAGATTATGGAATTAAGATTTGGTTTAATAGATAAAGGTAATGAAAAAACACAAAAAGAAGTAGCTGGAATGCTTGGTATATCTCAGTCCTACATATCTAGACTAGAAAAGAAAATAATCTCCAGATTACAGAAAGAGATGAAAAAATTTGTATAAAAAGAAATAAATATCTTTTAAAAGTATAAAAAATTGGGAAATGTAAATAATTTCATTAAGTAATACTTTTAAGAGAGGACTGAAATAAATGAAAGTTAATAAGGTTGAGATATGCGGTGTCAACACATCCGAGCTTCCAGTTCTTAAAAATAAGGAAATGAATGAACTTCTTGTAAAAATAAAAAATGGAGATAAAGAGGCAAGAAGAGTCTTTGTAAGGGGAAATTTGCGATTAGTTCTTAGTGTTATAAAGAAATTCAACAACAGAGGCGAAAATATAGATGATTTGTTTCAAATTGGTTGCATTGGATTAATAAAATCCATAGACAATTTCGATTTAAGTCAAAACGTCAGATTTTCCACTTATGCAGTACCTATGATTATAGGTGAGATAAGACGATATCTAAGAGATAACAATCCGATAAGAGTCAGTAGGTCTTTAAAGGACACAGCATATAAAGCACTTCAAGTTAGAGAAAGATTGATAAGTGAAAATTCAAAAGAACCGACAGTTACAGAGATAGCAAAAGAATTAGAGCTGGAAGTTGAATATGTTGTTATGGCACTTGATGCTATACAAGATCCTATTTCGCTATTTGATCCAGTATATCAGGACAATGGAGATGCAATTTATGTAATGGATCAAGTTCAAGATAAAAAAGATACAGATGAAAATTGGCTTCAGGAAATTTCATTAAAAGAAGCCATAAAAAAATTGAATAGCAGAGAGAAGTTAGTTCTAGATTTGAGATTCTATAAAGGGCGTACTCAAATAGAGGTCGCTGATGAGATTGGAATATCGCAAGCTCAAGTATCTCGTATTGAGAAAAACGCACTTAAAAATATGCGAAAGTACGTCTAAATAATTGATGAAAAGCATAGAAAAATAACGTAAAAATAGATTGAAAATGTAGAAAATAATTTTATGAACAAGAAATGACCTGAAAAGGTCATTTTTTTTTATGCTAGTACATATTTATTTTTATAGGAAGGGTGAGTATAATATGATTAGAGTATCTGATATAATGGAGAAGGAAGTAATAAATGTTAAAAATGGAAAAAGACTAGGATATATTACAGACATAGATATGGATGTGTACGAAGGAAAGATAGTATCATTTACTATTTATGGCGATGATAGCAGAAGTTTTTTTTCAAGAGGTGGAGCTGAAGAAGTTATTTTCTGGCATGACATACTTAAAATAGGATGTGATACAATAATAGTAAATATAGGCTCTGAACTTAGCCTCGATGAATTAGAAATTTAATTAACTGAGGAGGAAACCAATGCAATGTCCTTACTGTAAATACAAAGAATCAAAAGTAATAGATTCTAGACATACAGATCCTAAGTCAATAAGACGAAGAAGAGAATGTGAAAGTTGCAAAAAAAGATTTACAACTTATGAAAAAATAGAACTTACACCTCTAATGGTAATCAAGAAAGATAAAAGTAGACAGCCTTTTGATAGAGACAAGATCAAATATGGAATCCTAAGAGCGTGTGAAAAAAGACCTATATCAATAGACAGTATTGATGGTGTAGTCAATAATATTGAAAACGAACTCAACAAAGGTTTTGTTGAAGAGATCGAAGCGACAGAAATAGGCGAGATGGTTATGGATCAACTTAAAAACTTGGATGAAGTAGCTTATGTAAGATTTGCATCAGTTTATAGGCAGTTCAAAGATATAAATACATTTGTAAATGAACTGGAAACAATATTAACAGAAAAGGGTGACTAAAGTGAAAGATTATATTAACATAAACTATATTGATGAAATAAGCGATTCTTTTAATTTAGCCGTAACTTATAAAAGCCTAGATGCAAAATTAAAAGAAGATATGAAAAATGTATGTGACGGATGTGGTTTCACTTTCGAAAATATGACTAGTAATATCCAAATACATTCTGATATAGTCAATGTAGTGGATGAAAGTAGTATTTGTGATAAAGAAGAAGGAGATGCACTTGTTACAAATTTAAAAAATGTACCGCTTTTAATATTTACAGCGGACTGCGTACCTATATCAATTATAGATAATGTAAATAAGGCGATAGGACTTGTTCACGCGGGTTGGAGAGGCACTTATGAACAAATATCTATGAAGACTATAGAAAAGATGCAGGAGCTATATAATTCGAAGCCTGAGGACCTTGTATGTATTATAGGTCCATCGATAGGACCATGCTGTTACGAGGTATCAAAAGATTTAATAGATAAATTCGTTGATAGATTTGAAAAAACTACCGATAATATATACGAAAGTCACGATGAAAGTGTATTTTTAAATTTATGGTCAGTTAACAAATCTATACTTAAAAATAGTGGAGTTAAAGAGGAAAATATTCACGATATGAATCTTTGCACAAGTTGTAGATCGGATGAATTTTATTCTTATAGAAAAGACGACAAAACTTTAGGAAGAATTGGTACAATACTAGAGATAAAATAGGAGGATCAAAACGAATGAAAAATAATAAAGTGCTTGTAATAGACGATGAGAAATATATAGTTGAGCTACTGAAATTTAATTTAGAAGTAGATAACTACGAAGTAAGCTACTCTTACGACGGATTTGATGGATTTATTAAAGCGAAGGAAAATAAACCAGATCTTATTCTTCTAGACTGGATGTTGCCAAATATCAGTGGAATAGAAGTTCTAAAAAAAATTAGAAGCGATAAAGATTTAAAAGACGTGCCTGTTATAATGCTTACAGCTAAAAACATGGAAAACGACAAGGTAGAAGGTCTGGATATAGGTGCAGATGATTATATAACAAAACCATTTAGTATAAAAGAATTAATGGCTAGGATAAACTCAGTTCTAAGAAGATACAATACTACAAGTAGCGATGAGCAAGATATACTATCTGTAGGTGATTTAGAGCTGGATTTAAACAAACATCAAGTTACAAAGGGAACAGAAAAAATAGAACTAACATTAAAAGAGTTTGAGCTCCTTAAACTTCTTATTCAAAATAGAGGGAAAGTACTTTCTAGAAACTATTTACTTGATAAGATTTGGGGATATGAGTATTATGGAGAAACTCGTACAGTTGACGTACACATAAGATATCTAAGAAAGAAAATAGAAGATGAAAATAAAGCAGAAAGATATATAGAGACAATAAGAGGCGTAGGATATAAAATAGACTAAAAATAAGTTTTTTAC
Organism: Metaclostridioides mangenotii; assembly: GCF_017873185.1. Taxonomy (GTDB): domain Bacteria; phylum Bacillota; class Clostridia; order Peptostreptococcales; family Peptostreptococcaceae; genus Metaclostridioides; species Metaclostridioides mangenotii. The sequence continues at coordinate 1,182,749 of NZ_JAGGJX010000001.1, read as the reverse complement.
CGTAGTTGAAATTATAGTAACGACGGTTGAGATTATAGTAACAAAGTTTAAATTGTAGTAATAACAGTTAATATTATAGTTACAATAGTTGGCTATAAAATAGGTCATAATAAGATTTAGAGGTGTATAATATGGAAGAATTAGGTAATATATATATTCTTGTGATGATGCTTTCTGTAGTAGTAGCGATTCTATCATTGAGATACACTTTAATACTTAGAAAATATTTGAGAGAGTTTACGATAGTTTCAAAAAAAGTAAGTAATCAAGAATTTAACGCTAGGTTAAATATATCTGCAAAAGGTGAACTAGGTGAGTTAACTAGAAATTTTAATTACATGATAAAGAATATGGATAATGCGTTTGAGGAAGTTAAGAATAAACACTTACAACTTATATCCATATTACAGAGTATTTCACATGGAATACTCGCTATAGATATAAATGGCAATATTATGTTGATAAACGATGAAGCTAAGAGAATGATAAAAAGCGATCTAGAGTTGCCAGTTGAAGATTACAATATCAATATTATTATTAAAGAAAAGCAAATTCTAAAATCAATACTAAACTTTATGGGATCTAACAAGAGTGAGAAAGTTCAAACCACTACTAAACAAGGGATTGTTTACAAAATCAAGCAAGATCCAATTTATCTGCAAAACTCAAGCAATGTTATGATAGGTTCTATTGTTAATATTGAAGATATAACAGAAAGAGTAAGACTAGAAAATATGCGTACAGATTTTGCAGCGAATGTAAGTCATGAGCTAAAGACACCACTTACTTCAATAAGCGGTTTTGTTGAGACTTTAAAGTCAAATGAAGATATTGATAAGGATACAAGAAACAGATTTTTATCTATTATTGAAGGAGAGTCTGACAGATTGACGAGGTTGATAGATGATATACTATTTATTTCATTCCTAGAAGGAAAAGACGGGGTACCGGTTGAAGAGGTAGTAATGTACGATGTATATAGCGAAATTAAACAAATTACATCACATGCAGCTGAAATAAAAAATATAGAAGTCAATTGTGAATGTGAAGATAAAACACTTTCTATAACTACAAATCGAGATTACTTAAAACAAGTTTTCTTGAATCTGATGGATAATGCCATTAAGTACACTCAAAATAATGGATATGTAAATGTAGAAATTGAAGATGAGGTCGACTTTATATCTATAAAAGTAAAAGATAATGGGGTCGGAATACCAGAAGATGAAGTAGATAGAATATTTGAGAGGTTTTATCGCGTAGATAAAGCTAGAAGCAGGGATGTCGGAGGTACAGGACTTGGACTTGCGATAACTAAGCATATAGCTAAATCACTACAGGGAAGTGTTCATGTAAATAGTAAACTCGGTGAAGGTAGCGAATTTGTGTTTAGTATTCCTAAACAGATGAAAAAGAAACAATAAAAACTATAAATAACAATTAAGATCATAAACAATAGTAATAAAGTGATATAAATAGCAATAGAAAAACATATAAATTATAATATTAAAAAATTTCCTTGATAAAAAGGAAATTTTTTTTGTTTTTTGAACAAACTATATACAAAGGAGTTGAGATAATGGAAGAAAGTTTACTTAGTTCCACTGTATTTAGACAATCGTTACTAGTTTCGGTAGTAATAGGAATTTTATGTAGAGGTCTAGTTTTAGTGGTTAAAAACAAACAATACCCTTCAAGACCTCAAGATTATTTAGAACAAATAATATCTTCTGGACTATCCGCTGCACTTGGAGCGATTGTATTACCTGCAATTTTAGATAAAGAGTACGCGGCGCTTACTTTTTTTGCAATTGCAATACAACAGTTTCAAGGGCTTGCAGATCAAGAGAGGATAACACTTAAAAATACAGACAATGAGGAGATAGTTCCTAAAGGCGATGCGTATGTGGAGGAAATTGCTTCGACATATGAATCGAGAAGTTATATAAGTTTGTTTTCTGCTTTGGCGGCATCTGTTGCTTATATAGGAGTATTTAGAAAATTTGATTCTGGATTCTTAGTTTGCACTATTTCGGCTATTGTAGCAGGTGGAATAGTAGGATTGGTATTTAGAAAGTATCTAAAGAGAAAGAGTTTGGATGAAGTTGCAACCGTAGTACCTGCTAAAATAATTTTCGATGGTCCGCTTCTAAAAGTAAATGATACTGTTATTACTAATATAGGGCTTGATGATATGAAGAAGAAGTACATTGAAAAGGGACTTGCTATTGAGATAAAACCTAAAAATAAAGAAATGTTTGGAATTATAAATGATCTTGGACAGAGACAGGCTATAATACATAATATCTTTATTCATCTCGGTATTGACAAAGACTTGGATGAATTCGATATTGTAGCAATGTCAAAAGTTGACCCGAAAAAACAAACAATAGTAATACCTTATGTTCCTATTTTAAAAGATATGGAAGAGATGATTAAATCAGCTAAAAGTGCTCCTATTTTAGAAATATCAAAAGGCAAAAAAGGATATTTAAAGACAGAAGCAAAGTAAAAGTAAAATAAAACTTAGATGAAAAGTAAAAAATTAATAAATATATAACTGTAGATTCTCGAATTAGAACTCTAAGTATCTAAGTAAAAAATTTGTAATAGGAGTGATTACATGGATTTAGCATTTTATATGGGGGTTATTGTCGGTATAGTGTCGAGAATTTTAATGCTCAACACAGATCAAGAGCAATACCCAACATATCCAAATATATTGATATCTCAGCTGATACTTGCATTCGTAGCTTCAGCGCTTGGCGCACTTCTTGTCCCGGCACTTGTCGCTAGATCTTATACATCTATAACTTTTTTATCACTAGCAGCTGAACAATTCAGACAAGTTAGGGCAAATAGAAGAAATACACTTCAAAATGTGGAACCAGCCCAATTGGTAGATAGAGGAGAAGCGCTTATAGAGGAGATAGCAAGAGCTTATGAAGTTAGAAACTACATGTGTATAATTACATCGTTTATAACAGTAGGGCTTAATAGATTGATAACCGTTGAGACAGGAATTAACGATACAGTAAGTATTATTATAAGTGCAGTTGCGGGGCTTGCACTGGCATTTGGGCTTAAAAAACTTCTTACAAGGAAAAGTATTAGCGATATTGCCGAAGTTGTTGCAGTTCCAATAACATTTAGCGACGAATCGATACTAAATGTGGGAGATGTAAAAGGAATAACAAATATAGGTCTAAAACAAGATAGAGATGTGTATATTAATAAAGGTATAGGAATAGAAATAATTCCAAAAGATAGGGACTATTTAAATGCAGGAATTATCTATAATTCGGGACAAAGACAAGCTATAGCATTTAATATTTACTCAAGACTCGGACTTTATGGTGATAGTGATGACCCAGCATTTACTCCAATTTTAAGAAGAAATGCAGAAAAAGAGAGTATAGTTCTTGCGTATATTCCGGTTTATGGAGGATTGGAAGAAGTTATTGAGGCCGTCAAATCTTGTCCAATACTAGAAACAGCTAAAGGGAAAAATCTATCTCTAAAGAATTACAAAATAGGGTCTTTGAATAAGGAGGTAAATTAGATGTTTACTAATATAGGTATTAATGACTACACGCTAGCTATAATAACAACTGATAAAGATATGAAAATCAGTGGAGGATGTCCGATTTTCTACGCAAATGATGAAGCTGACCTTCAAAATAAAGCGATGCTAATATCGAAGTGTGTTGGTGGAATGGTGCACGATATGACAAATGGGACTTTGATAGTAGTAAAACATTAATTATATATTATTTAGGTTGTATATTAGGTGAGTATTAGTTCTAATGTACAACCTAATTTTATTTATAGATTTAATTGCAATTAAAATGTGACTAGGCAATATATATAGGGCTAGTTGACGTCAAATAAAGAAGTATGATAACATAAAAAGATATGTATAAAAAGAGTGGTGAATAAGATGGAAGTAAACGTAAAAAATGCTAATAATATAATAAATAAGGTATCTAAAGGTAGTATCGCAGAAGAATTAGATATTGAAGTAGGAGATTTACTTGTATCTATAAATGAACAACCAATACGTGATATAATAGAATACAGATTTCTATTAAGTGATGAATATTTAGAGGTTGAGATTGAAAATAAATACGGGGAATTGTATTTATATGAAATAGAAAAAGACTACGATGAGGATCTTGGTATTGAGTTTTCAAATCCTATTATCGATATGGCAAAGAGTTGCAGAAATAAGTGTATGTTCTGCTTTGTGGATCAATTGCCAGAGGGTATGAGAGAGACTCTGTACTTTAAAGATGACGATTCTAGGCTTTCATTTTTACAGGGGAATTTTGTTACTCTAACTAACATGAGTGATGATGATATAGAAAATATTATAAAATATAGAATTAGTCCGATAAATATCTCTGTTCATACTACAAATCCAGAGTTACGACAAAAAATGATAAGCAATAAGTTCGCCGGGAAAGTTTACGGCATCATGAAGAAACTGGCAGAGGCTGAGATTACTATGAACTGTCAAGTTGTTTTATGTCCAGGTGTAAATGATGGAGAAGAATTAAGAAGGACTGTCTACGATTTGATCGAATTATATCCATATGTAAATAGTATAGCGGTGGTTCCAGTTGGAATAACTAAATACAGGGACAACCTCCCTAATCTTGAAATATTTTATAAATATAATGCAAAAACAACTATAGACCAAATACATAAAATTCAAGAAGACTTATTGGAAAAAGTTGGGACAAGGTTTGTGTTTTTATCAGATGAATTTTATGTTTTAGCTGATAGAGATCTATTAGATTACGATGATTACGAAGGGTTTTTACAGTTTGAAGATGGAGTAGGTATGATCAAAAAAATGGGGACTGAAATTAGACAATACCTAGATTCGCTCCCTTCAAATAAACCTGTAGAAAAAAGAAAAATCTCTATAGCAACGGGTCATTCTGCATATAAATTTATGAGAGAAATGTCTAATTTAGTAATGAAAAAATACTCAAATATAGAGATTAAAGTTTATGAAATAAAAAATAAGTTTTGGGGTGAAACTATTACTGTATCAGGCTTAATAACTGCAAAAGATATTGTAGAGCAGTTGAAAGGCGAAGATATAGGAGAAGTTTTATACATTACTAGAAGTATGCTAAAAGCTGATGAAGAGATATTTTTAGATAATATTACATTAGAAGAGTTACAAGACATTATGAAAATAAAAATTATTCCATGTTTAAACGAGGGAAAAGATTTTGTAGATAAAATTATCGATTAAATATGTATAAAAGGAGATAAATATATGAACGTAAGTAGACCGATTGCTGCAATAGTTGGAAGGCCAAATGTTGGTAAATCAACGTTATTCAATAAGTTTGCAGGCAGAAGAATTTCAATAGTTGAAGATACCCCAGGTGTAACAAGAGACAGAATATTTGCTGAGGTAGAGTGGTTGAACAAATATTTTACACTAATAGACACAGGAGGAATAGAGCCTGAGAGCGAAGATATTATACTTTCACAGATGAGAGATCAAGCTATGCTTGCTATGGATATGGCGCATGTAATTCTCTTTATAGTCGATGGTAAAACAGGGCTTACTCCTGCTGATAAAGAGATAGCACAAATTCTTAGAAAAAGTAAAAAACCGGTTATTTTAGTTGTAAATAAAATAGACAGTCAAAGCCAAATCAACAATATATACGATTTCTACGAACTAGGATTTGGAACTCCATTCTCAGTTTCAGGTGCAAATAGTATGGGTCTTGGAGACCTACTTGATGAAGTAGTTGAAAATTTCCCAGCAGGACTTGATACAGAATACGACGAAGAGTTAATAAAGGTTGCTATTACTGGTAAGCCAAATGCAGGAAAGAGTTCAATCCTAAACAATATTCTTGGAGAAGAGCGTGTTATAGTAAGTTCAATAGCAGGAACAACTAGGGATGCAGTAGATACTTACTTTGAGAAAAACGATCAGAAGTTTTTACTTATAGATACTGCTGGTATAAGAAGAAAGAGTAAAATATACGAAAAAATTGAAAAATACAGTGTTATAAGAGCTATGAGCGCCGTTGACAGAGCAGATGTAGTGTTAATTGTAATAGATGCAGTTGAAGGCCCTACAGAGCAGGATACAAAGGTTGCAGGAATCGCCCACGATGAAGGTAAGGCTTGTATATTTGTAATAAATAAATGGGACTTGCTAGAAAAAGACAATAAAACTATGAAAAACTATCAAATAGATATAAGACAAAAATTCCCGTTTATGATGTATGCGCCTATAATTTTCGTATCGGCAATTACGAATCAAAGAATGAACAAAGTGCTTGATACAGTTGTATACGTATCAAATGAACATTCAAAGAGAATGTCAACATCAGCTCTTAACGATGTTATAGGGGAAGCTGTAATGTTAAATCAGCCGCCATCAGATAAAGGAAAGAGACTTAAGATATACTATGGAACACAGACGGATATTAGACCTCCAAAGATTACACTGTTTATAAACGATAAGGAATTAACTCATTTCTCTTATCAAAGATATCTTGAAAACAAGATCAGAGAAAACTTTGGTTTTGAAGGAACTACAATAAGATTTGATTATAAGCAAAAGGCTAAAAAATAATAGACTTATAGCCTAAGGAGGTACAGAAGTGGTTACATTTGGATATATTGCAATTGCTGTAATTGCATATCTTTTAGGAAATATATCGACTTCTTATATTATAGCCAAGAAATTTTCAGGAGTTGATATAAGGACACAAGGTTCAGGAAATGCAGGTTCTACAAATGTACTTAGAACTATGGGAAAAAGAGCGGGTGCTGCTACTTTTATTGGAGATTTATTAAAGGGTACAATATCTGTTCTAATTGGAGAGATTATTGGTAATTTTATAGGTGTTGACAGAACTATTGCTGGATACGTAGCTGTGATATTTGTAGTTGTAGGTCACAATTGGCCGGCTTTTCTAGGATTTAAAGGTGGGAAAGGTGTTGCAACATCCCTTGGGGCAATGCTAGCTATCAATCCTATTATTGCACTATCATGTCTGGGGATATTTATAGTTGTAGTTGCAGTCTCTAAGTACGTATCCCTTGGATCGGTAGTAGGAATAGCATTTTCAGCTCCATTCATGTTGATAAGTAAGAATAATCCTGGGTTTGTGGTAGCTTTATTTTTAACTCTATCTGTAATGTATACACATAGAGCCAACTTAAAAAGACTTATAAAGGGTGACGAAAACAAAGTTGGAAGAAAAAAAGAAGAATAATTTAATAAACATAAAATAACAGTTAAACAAGAATAGTTAAAATTAGGGGTGTTTGATGTGGAAAAGGTATGTGTATTAGGTGCAGGTAGCTGGGGAAGCGCATTAGCTCTAGTTCTTGCGAAAAAGGGTTATGAAGTATGTATGTGGACTAGACATTCGGATCAAGCTGAAGAAATTAACAAAACTAGAGAAAATACAGCTTATCTTCCTGGGATAATATTTCCTGAAAATTTAAATTTAACTTCAGATATTGAAGAAGCAGTAAAGGGATGTAATATGATAGTATCTGCGGTTCCTTCACAAGCTTTTAGAAGTACTTGCAAAACTATTAAACCTTTTATTAATGAAGATCAAATAATTATAGATGTAGCGAAGGGATTAGAAAAGGGGACTGGACTTAGATTATCAGAAGTTTTCAAAGAAGAGCTTCCAAATAATCCATATGTTGTTTTATCAGGGCCTTCTCATGCCGAAGAAGTAGCTAGAGATATTCCAACTACAGTAGTAGTAGCATCTGAGGATATAAAAATAGCTGAAAAAGTTCAAGATCTATTTATGGCTCAAGCGTTTAGAGTATATACTAACCCTGATATAGTAGGTGTTGAACTTGGAGGAGCTTTCAAAAATATAATAGCTTTTGGAGCTGGAATCTGTGACGGTATAGGTTACGGCGATAATGCCAAAGCAGCACTTATGACTAGAGGAATAAGTGAAATGAGCAGATTAGGAGTAGCTATGGGAGCAAATATGACTACATTTGCAGGTCTTTCAGGAATAGGAGACCTTATAGTTACATGTACAAGTATGCACAGTAGAAACAGAAGAGCTGGTATTTTAATCGGACAAGGAAAAACTCTAAAGGAAACATTAGACGAAGTAAAAATGGTTGTTGAAGGAATAACTGCAACTGAAGTTGCTTACGAAGTAGCCAAAAAACTTGGAGTAGATGTACCGATTACAAATGCTATTTTTGCAGTACTCGACCAAGGTAAGAATCCAAAAGAAGTTGGAATTGAGCTTATGGTTAGACAGAAGAAACATGAAATGGAAGAGATAATAAATCTATAAATTAATAGATAATAAAATTTAATATCTCCATCATTTACAATAATGATTATAGAAATATTGTAAATGTTAATTAGGCAAATAGTTAAGTGATCGTCGCTTCTATTTGCCTTTTTATTTATAAAAGAAGGTGATTTATTGAAAAATGTACTAAATTAGCTCAATCTTATTTATTATGTAATTAAAATTCTATAATTTAAAATTTACTTAAATACAATGAATTTTTTATTATAATTACTCCATACAGTGCATGGGAACTTGCTAAAATAAAAGGTGCTAAAAAGCATTTCAGTAATAGATAATTTAAACGTTATATCAAAAAGCTCAGGAGTCATTTGAAAATATATACCGTCTTCTTCTAACATATATTTATTTATATAATCTATATTATCTTGGCTTAAAGCGGAATTGACTATATTTCTTTCTTTAGAATTCAATCTGCTATAATAGAAATCTACATATGTATTTCCCATACCATTTTCATTAATTTTTTGTAGTAAGAACTCTTCAAGTTCATTATCATTTCCTTCTATAAAATGATGCTTTAGGTTATTAAATCCTTTATCAATGCTCTCTATATAGAGGCAGTTTTTTTCTTTTAGCTCTTCAAGACTTATACTCACAAGTTTGTTATTTTCTTTCATAATTTCACCTCGCTCTGATCATTTAAATAATATCTAAATTAGCATATTTAATTGAACCTTAGATTATAAAATATATAAATATTAATAAAATTTGCAGTTATTTTCTAATAAACCTATTTATAAACTTATAATATTGATGGGTAAATAGTCCGAATACTACTCCGTAAAGAGTAAAAAATAGTTGGTTGTAGCTATATAGATCTGGTAATAAATACTGCATTACATTTAACGTAAGTATAGCAAAATTAGCCAATACTAACACTGAAATAATTTTTCTAATCATATTAATTTTTCTCCTATAACTTTATTATAACTAATTTTATGAAAAAATATAGCCCCTATCAATAGTAGGAGCTAGTTTCTATTTATGCAATTTTTATTACTTTGACTATTTTATTGACCTGATTATATTAATTTGGTTACTCTGTAAGAAACGTGGAAAAGATAATTATAATAATGACGTGAGGATTGTAATTTATGTATTTATAGATATTTGGTTTATATATATTTGTCTAAGGGTATAAAGACTTGTATGTAAATAAAAGTTAAAATTAAATGAAAAGGAGAAATAATTATGAATAGTTTATTTGATCTTAGTGGAAAAGTAGCTGTAATAACTGGAGCATCGTCAGGACTTGGAATACAATTTACAAAAGCACTTGCTGGGCAAGGGGCAGATGTAGCGATACTTGCTAGAAGAAAAGAAAAATTGGATGAATTGTCAAAAGAAATATCTTCAACTGGTAGAAAGTGTCTAGCTATAAAATGTGATATTACAGATGAAGAAGAAGTGATAAATGCAGTAAATGAAATTAAAGATTATTATGGAAAAATAGATATATTAGTAAATAATGCAGGAGTTGCAAATGCAAAAAAAGCAGAAGAGCAAACACTTGATGAGTGGAACACAGTAGTAGATGCTAACTTGACTGGTGTTTATTTAATGGCAAGAGAAGTTGGAAAGGTGATGATTGATAACAAATACGGTAAGATTATAAACTTAGGTTCTATTCACAGTAACTTAGCTATAGGAACTAATACAATATCGTCATACTGTGCAACTAAAGGTGCAGTTCAGATGCTTACAAAATCATTAGCATCAGAGTGGGCTAAGCATAATATTACGGTTAATGCTATAGGCCCAGCATACTTTGAGTCGGAGATGACAAAAAGAGCAGTGGAGAATGATGCATTTAATGAGTTTGTTAAATTTAGAAGTCCAATGGGAAGAATAGGTAAGCCAGGTGAGTTAAATGGAGCACTTATTTACTTTGCTTCTGATGCGTCAAGTTATACGACAGGACAATTGTTGAATGTTGATGGTGGCTGGAATACTATATAGTGGAAATGGTGAATTAATTAGGGTTCGATAGATTTAATTTAAATAGCGGTATTTAATTGAGAATGCGACTACCACAGCTTGGGAAAAAGGCTGTAACTGTAGTCGCATTCTTATTTAAATCCCACTATTTTAAAAAAAATCCACCAAACCCGAATTAATTTCCATTAGAAGTAAGTAAGTGCGTATTGGAAAAGTCAAATTCAATTCTACCAACAAATAATATATAACAATTGTTATTTAGGTGTATATTTTTATTCTAGAATTGTAGCAAGACTTAAAATAAATAATATAACTGCCCTGTTTTGCCTATTAAATGACCAGTTTTGCTAAATTAAACTTAATGAGGAAGAAGTTTAGTATAATACATCTATAATAGGAGAACATAGCATGATTATTGTATATTCAAAATAAATCTTTTATTCCTGTAACAAATTATAAGCTAGAAGTGTAAGAAATATCAATTTGACGTTTGTATAATTAATATAAACGATAATCGTATTAGTTTAGTTATAAATTTTAAACTACATTATAGGATATTTTTCTCTGACCATATAAAATTTTACAATACAAAAAGTACCTTAAAATAAAGACATTAAAACTAAATTAATATTTGTGAACATATGGAGGTGAAAATATGTGACGAATATTTTTAAAGTACAAATTTGACATCACGGACATAACGTAATTAAAATTTTAAAGGAGATGAAGTTTAAATGATTAAAAAAAATTTAGCAATTTTAACATTAACAGGTTTAACTTTTAATTTTTTAGCACCTATAGTTAGTTACGCAGATAGTCAAACAAATGTAGATTTACAAAAAACATATAGTATTAACTCAGAAAAAGATTTAAAGGATGTATTAAAAGGTGTTTCAGGTGAATATAGTATAAAAAATAACTCCGATCAATACGAATTAGTTAAAAAAGAAAAAGATGAGCTAGGATTTACTCACTATACTTTAAGGCCAAAAGCTGATGGATACTTCGCTGAAAAGTCGGAAGTTAAAATACATACAAATGAATCTGGAAAGGTTGTTTTTGTAAATGGAGATCTAGATCAAGGTAAACTTGAGGTTGAAAACAAAACTATAGTAGATAAGAACAAAGCTATTGATTTAGCTTTTAAGTCAATAGAAAAATCACGCAGTGAAGTTAAAAACTTATCAGGTACAGATGTTATAAAAGAAGCCAAAATTGTTGTTGATGAAGAAACTAACAGATCAGTTTATAGTTTGGAAATAATATATAGTTTACCTGAACCAGCTCATTGGGTAATTAAAGTAGATACAGAAAATGGTGAAATAGTTGGTAAACAAAATCGCTTAGAAAATGCTACGATAACAACAGGCTCTGGGATTGGATCAAATGGAAAGGTTAAATCTCCGTTAAACTTGACAGAGGAGAGTGGTAACTTTTATTTATTAGATAAAACTCAGAAAGGTACTATAGGTACTGTAGGCTTTAAATATTTTGAAGAAAATAATATAATAGGTAGCATAATTTCTAATGCATTAAATTCTTTTAATGATGATAAATTTAAAGCAGGTGTAGATGCTCATTACTTTACAAACCATGTCTATAAATACTATAAAGATGTACATAATAGAGAAAGTTACGATGGAAAAGGAGCAGATATATATTCTTATGTAAATGTACCTGATCCAGAAACAGGCGGGAATTGGAGTAATGCTGCATGGACTGGTGCAGAAATGATTTATGGCGATGGTAATCCAAAAACTGAATATCCTTTCTCTGCAGCAGATGATGTTGTAGCACATGAAATCACACATGGAGTTACATCAGCAACAGCTGACCTAGTTTATGAATTCCAGCCAGGAGCATTAAATGAGTCTTTTTCAGATGTGTTTGGCTACTTTGTAGACGATGAAGATTGGACAATGGGTGAGGATTTATATAAAGCACCTAATACAGCTATGAGAAGTTTAAAAGAGCCTAGAAAGTATAATCAACCAGACCATATGAGAAATTATTTAAATCTCAGTATAAATACTGATTATGGTGGAGTTCACATCAATAGTGGAATTCCTAATAAAGCTGCATATAATACTATTACAAAATTAGGAAAAGAAAAATCAGAACAAATTTATTACAGAGCTCTTACAAAATATTTAACAAGACAGTCAAATTTCTCGGAAGCTAATCGAGCTTTAATTCAATCAGCAAAAGATCTTTATGGAGCACAGGAAGCCTCAGTTGTTAAACAAGCATGGAGTGCAGTTGGGGTAAATTAACATAGTAGAGTATTAAATCAATATATTTAAAAAAAGTGGAAAAACTTATAGTAATATATTTGTAGTTCGTATATTTGTACATACCTGAATGTATACAGTATACAATAGTTCAAAAAAATATCTTTAAAAAGTAAGGATGGATAAAAATAGTTGCTTTGAAATAAAGCAACTATTTTTGTTGTACTGAAATCTAGTTATACTTTTTATCATATAGCAATTTCTATTTAGCTGGAGGAGTGATAACATAGTACTACAATCTCCATTTTACAAACCGATGGATTAGAATTGCCATCGTCCGCAATTTGTGATTGAACCTCAGATAACATCAACCACACAATATCTAAAAAAACTGTAATATTAAAACCTACATACAAATATACTTTAATAAGATTAAATGCATGGAGGGAATAATATGAATAATAATATATACGAAGACATAGCAAAAAGAACGCAAGGGGATATCTACATAGGTGTTGTTGGTCCTGTTAGAACAGGGAAATCGACTTTTATCAGAAAGTTTATGGAAAAGCTGGTTATTCCAAATATTGATAATGAATTTAAAAAAGAGCGTACTAGAGATGAAATTCCTCAAAGTGGATCTGGTAAAACCATTATGACTGTTGAACCTAAGTTTATTCCTGCAGATGGTGTGGAGATAAAGATAAGAGACACTATGTCCTTTAATGTTAGGATGGTGGATTGTGTTGGTTACATAGTTGATGGAGCACTTGGTCATGAGGAAGATGGAAAGCAGAGACTTGTTTCTACTCCTTGGTCACAGGAAGCAATGAGTTTTGAAAAAGCTGCTGAAATCGGAACTAAGAAGGTTATCAAAGATCACTCTACTATAGGTATTGTTATGTTGACTGATGGTACTGTTACTGGGATTGAAAGAGATAGCTACGTTAATGCTGAGGAAAGGGTTATTAAAGAATTAAAGGAACTTGATAAGCCATTTGCTGTAGTTTTAAATACTCTTAATCCGAATAGTGATGAGACTGATATGCTTAGGAAGGAATTGGAAGAAAAATATGAGGTGCCAATTATGCCGCTTAATGTAATTGAGATGGAAGATAAGGAAATAGAGGGTGTTATGGAAGCTGTTTTAAATGATTTTCCTATTACTGAGGTTAGAATAAATCTTCCTAAGTGGATTGAAGGTTTGGAAAAAGACCACTGGATTAAGAGTGAGATTATATGCTCTCTAAGACAAAACATAGCTGATTTAAATAAGATAAGAGATATAAATGATATTATGAATGGATTTTCTGAGCTTGAGTTTTTAAATTGCCCAGGGGTGGATAATGTTAAGCTTGGTGAGGGCGTTGTAAATATAGATTTGGAAACTAAACAGGACTTATTTTACAATGTTCTAGAGGAAAAGAGTGGATTTAAGATTGAGGGAGATTATCAACTATTGAGTTTGATAAGCAGATTGTCTAAGATTAAAAATGAATATGATAAAATAGAGAGCGCTCTTATAGATGCAAAGATTGGCGGTTATGGTGTTGTTGCTCCGTCTTTAGATGAGCTTACTCTTGAAGAGCCTGAGATTATGAAGCAGGGTAAACAATACGGCATAAAACTTAAAGCAAATGCGCCTTCTCTTCATATAATTAAGGCAGATATTTCTACAGAAGTTTCTCCTATTGTTGGAAATCAAAATCAAGGTGAAGAGATGATTAAGTATTTACTTGATGTGTTTGAGCAAAATCCAAGTGATTTATGGGAGTCAAATATGTTTGGGAAGTCTTTAAATGATCTTGTTAAAGAGCAGTTACAAAGTAAGCTTTATACAATGCCAGAAGAGATTAGATTCAAAATGCAAAAAACTCTACAAAAAATAGTTAATGAGGGAAGTTCGAATATTATAACTATAATTCTTTAATTGTCGATTGTTGTAGAAATGGCATACCTGAAATTTTTGTGTAAACCTCCTGATTGGTGTAAAATAAAATTATACTAATTGGGAGGTTGTTTTTATCTATACAATCTATTGTTTATGTATAGATTAAACATTCACTTGACATCTTTTTTATATCATCCTAGTAAACGTTTATAAGGATATCGGAGATTGATTTTAGGGAGGGATTATTATAAATAGTAAGATCGGTATAATAGTCTGTAGCAATGAGTCAAGAGTAAGATTAGAAGAAATTTTTAAACGTGATGTAAAACAAGGGTATGTAGTAATTGGCGATTTAGATAAAATTACATTTGAGGGACAGGTCTTGAGACTTGTAGATATGGGTGCAGGCGTGATTGTTGTTATAGGTGGAGGTGATCACTTAACTTTTGAAAAGATTGGTGTGCCTATAATAAATTTAAATTTAAAAACAGAAGATATTTTAAAGGCACTTTATAAGTCAAAAAAATATTTAAAGACAGTAGTATTAATAAAAGATAATAATAAAACAAACTATGATTATAAGATGTTGAAAGAATTATTAGACATTGACATCGTGGAGGATTTCTTCGATCTTGAATCTGAAGTAGAAAACAGTTTATTGAAGTATTTAGACCGAAAAAATGAAGTTGTTATAGTTGGAGAGAGTAAAGTATGCGATTTAGCTGAAAAATATGGTATAGATAATAAGCTATCGAGGTAGGTGAAAAATCTATAAGAGAAGTTATTAACTACAGCAAAAACATACTTAAAGCAGCGGATGGTAAAGTAATTGCTCTCGATCAGGGGAAAGAAGGACTTAATTCTAGATATACATTTCAGGATTTTAAATATAAAGATAGGGTTACAAAAGAATTTATAGAAGAAGCTAAAATTGTTGGACAAACTGATTATACTCTTCTTCTTTACGGAGAAAGTGGATCGGGGAAAGAAATTATAGCTCACAGTATACATGATATTAGTAAGAGAGGTTTGAATAATTTTGTTCCAATAAACTGCTCTGCTATTTCAGAAAGTTTACTGGAAAGTGAGCTCTTTGGTTATGAAGAAGGTGCATTTACGGGCGCGAGAAAAGGTGGAAAACGCGGTATATTTGAGCTGGCGAATAAGGGAACGTTATTTTTAGATGAAATAAATACTCTTCCTCTAAGTATTCAAACGAAATTACTTAGAGTTATAGAGGAGAGACAGATAATGAGAATTGGATCAGATCATTTGATTCCTCTAGATATTAGAATTATTGCAGCAACAAATGAGCATTTAATAGATAAAATTGAACAGGGTTTATTTAGAGCGGATTTATTCTATCGTTTGAGCAGTTTGGAATTAAATATTCCACCTCTGAGGGAGAGGAAGAAGGATATATTGCTTTTATTTAGAAATTTTGTATATGAGACTATGCTAGAAAATTCTATGGATAAATTGAATGGAGTGAATGGGATCAATTTAACTGATAACGAGATAAAAATATTAAATGACTACAACTGGCCAGGTAATGTGAGAGAATTAAAAAATGTTGCTAGAAAATATGTAATTACTGGGAAGATAAAATTAGGTAAATACAAAAGTAGCTCTCTTTATGTGGTTAAAAATGAAAATGTCGATAATGAAGTGACTGAATATGATGTTGGCGATATAAATAGTTTAAATATTGATATTAAGGAAATTCAGAAATCAGTTGAAGTTAAAATAATAGATATGATGATAGAACAGGGATTATCTAAAAATGAAATTGCAAAAATTTTAGGTATAAGTAGAACGTCTCTTTGGAAAAAGTACAATCAAAATGTATAAAAATTAAAAGCTTGAGTAATCTTTAAAATTATGATTATACGATTTTTTACAAATAATGTTTAGATAAATTAACATTTGTTCATTTATCTAAACATTATTTTTTTTATTTAAAATAATTATTTAACACATAAATTGGAAGATTCAGAAAATTGTATAATCCATTAATTATTATAAGATATAAGTCTAAATTTAATTAAAGATTTAAGGTTTAAATAGAGAAAGCAATAGATGGCATACTAATTGCTCATTTAAATTATGAAACTATTATACAAAGGAGTGATTTTTTATGAATTCAAGTATGGCTGCAAAGCATGCAATATGGCCTAGAAAGAAGGATATAATCTTTGGTTTAGCGGGAAGAGCACAGGAAGCAGAAAAAAAGTTAGGCAGAGAAAACGTTATCAACGCTACACTCGGTTCGATTGTTGAAGATGATGGAAAAATAGTTGCATTTAAAACTGTGTACGACGAATATAAATCATTTGATAATGCCGAATTTTGCGCATATGCATCTATTGAAGGTCAGCCAGACTATCTTGAAGCAGTAAAAAAAGCATGTTTTAAAGATTATACTCCAAATGGATATATAAAAGCAGTGGCATCTCCTGGAGGAAGTGGAGCGATTAAGCTAGCTCTTTGGAATTATACTAATTATGGCGATAATGTTCTTACATCAGACTGGTTCTGGGGTTCTTATACTAGTATCGCTGAAGAGGGTGGTAGAGGTGTCGTAACTTATAAGCTCTTTGATGAAAATGGGGAATTTAACTTTCCATCATTTAAAGAGAGTTTCCTCAATTTAGCTCAGAAACAAGACAGAATATTTACGATCATAAACACACCAGCTCACAATCCAACAGGCTATAGTGTAACTGAGGATGAGTGGGATCAGATTTTAGGGCTTGCTAAAGAAGTATCTAAAAATGATAACAAGAAGATAATATTTTTAGTAGATGTAGCATATATTGATTATGCAGGTGATGATAAACAAAGTAGAGGTTTCTTTAAGAAGTTTTCAGATTTGCCAGACAATATCTTTACAATTGTAGCATACAGTATGTCGAAAGGATTTACAGCGTATGGAATGAGAATGGGAGCTGTAATTGGAATTAGCTCAAATTCAGAAGTGGCTGAAGAATTCTACTACTCATGTACCCACACTTGTAGAGCTACTTGGTCAAACTGTAACAGAAGTGCAATGACATTATTGTCGAATATAATTAACAATCCAGAAAAGATGATTGCGTATGAGGCTGAAAAAGAGAAGTACAAAAAGTTATTAGAAGTTCGAGCTAAGGCTTTTGTAGATGAAGCTGAGAAAATAGGGCTTGAAATACTGCCTTACAGAGTTGGATTCTTTATAAGTATTCCTTGTGATGACCCAATGACAGTCGTTGATGAATTGGCAAAACATAATTTATTTGCAGTTCCATTGGAAATGGGCGTTAGGTTTGCTATTTGCTCTGTAGCAGAGGATAAATGTAAAGCTTCACCAAAAATCATAAAGAACGTACTAGAAGAAATGGTAGCAAGTGGAAATATGTAATTAATTTATAAGGTGATGGAGGAATTTATTATGAAAAAATTAATGACAGGAAATGAAGCTATAGCTCGTGGAGTATATGAGGCGGGAGTGAGATATGCTTCGGCTTATCCAGGTACTCCAAGTACTGAAATATTAGAGAATATAGCATTATATAAAGACGATATAGTGGCTGAGTGGGCACCGAATGAGAAGGTTGCACTCGAGGCTGCTGTAGGAGGTTCTCTAGCTGGAGCGAGAACGTTTGCTTCTATGAAGCACGTTGGTGTTAATGTGGCAGCAGATCCTCTATTCACATATTCGTATATAGGTGTAAATGGTGGAATGGTATTGTTATCGGCAGATGAGCCAGGTATGTACTCATCTCAAAATGAACAGGACAATAGAAACTATGCTAAGTTTGCTAAAATTCCACTTATTGAGCCTTCAAATAGTCAAGAGGCAAAAGATATGATAAAAGTTGCTTATGAAATAAGTGAAGAATTTGATACACCAGTTTTAGTTAGAACAACTACAAGACTTGCTCATTCTAAGAGCGGTGTGGATTGTTACGATAGAAAAGAAGTAGAGATAAAAGAATACATAAAAGATGTTCAAAAAACTGTTACTGTTCCAGCAATTGCTCAAAAAAGAAGAGTTATTGTAGAGGAGAGATCTAAAAAGCTTTACGAATTCGCAAATAAAACGAATTTAAATTTCTCTGTGATTAACAGTACAGAAATAGGTGTTGTAACTTCGGGAATGTGCTATAATTTCGCGAAAGAAGTATTTGGGGACAGCGTTTCATATATGAAGTTAGGATTTACTAATCCTATGCCTATAGAAAAACTTAAGGAATTTGCCAACAAAGTAGATAAAGTTTTTGTAATAGAAGAAAATGATCCGTTTATAGAAGAACAATTAAGGGCAAATGGAATCGATTGCATAGGTAAGGATGTATTCCCTCCTTATGGCGAAATGACTCCAGATGTTATAAGAAAATCTTTATACGGGGAGTCAAATGAGACTATAGATTATAAGAAAGATTTAGTTGTTCCAAGACCTCCAAGTTTCTGTGCAGGATGTCCACATAGAGGTTTCTTCTATGCTCTAGGAAAGAGAAAGAATGTAGTTGTTTCAGGAGATATAGGATGTTATTCTCTAGGATTTGCAGGTCCTTATAATTCACTTGACTGGATTATATGTATGGGTGGAAGTTTGAGTGCAGGACATGGGGCTCAAAAAGTATTTAATATGAACAAAGACAATAAGAAGAGAGTCGTAGGAGTTTTAGGTGATTCTACATTCTTCCACACAGGAATCAATTCACTTTTAGATGTAGTTTACAATAAAGGAAACACAATATCTGTAATTCTGGATAATAGAATAACTGGAATGACTGGCCATCAAGATAATCCAGGAACAGGATATACTCTTCAAGGAGATCCAACTACAGAAGTTGATATAGAAGCGATGGTGAGAGCTTGCGGTGTCAAACATATAAGAGTTATAGATCCAAATATACTAAAAGAAGTAAATGAAACACTAGACTGGGCATTAGCACTAGATGAACCTTCAGTAATAATTACTAGATGGCCTTGCGCTCTTAAAAAATTCTCTGAAGAAGATAAAGAGGAGTTTAAACCTTTGTTCACTACTAAAAATAGAGTAGACCACGATCTTTGCATAGGATGTAAGATGTGCACTAAGACAGGTTGTCCAGCGGTAGTATTTGATCACGAAAAGAAAAAATCAAATATAGATAGAGAACAGTGTGTTGGATGTAATGTCTGTGCACAAGTTTGTCCAAAAGACGCAATAGTTAAGGAGGAGAATTAATATGACTAAGAGTATACTTTTGGTAGGTGTTGGTGGTCAAGGAACTATCCTTGCAAGTAAGCTTTTAACTACAGGTCTATTAGAAGCTGGATACGATGTGAAAATGAGTGAAATTCATGGTATGAGCCAGAGAGGAGGATCAGTTTCTTCTCAAGTTAGATATGGTAAAGAGGTTTTCTCACCAGTTATAGAGGTTGGAGGGGCAGATATCCTAGTTTCTTTTGAAAAGATGGAAACTCTTAGATGGGTTGAGTATCTAAAGCCAGATGGGCATATAATTTCAAATAACTTTAGGATAAATTCGATACCAGTTTTGACAGGAGCTGCAGAGTACTTTGAAAAAGATATCGATGAAGAGTTAAAGAGACTAAATGCTGCAGTTATAGATGCTGGAGAAAAAGCTGTGAAACTAGGTAACTCTAAAGTAATGAATATAATTCTTTTAGGAAGTCTGGTAAAAATAATGAAGTTGGAAGATATTAATTGGGAAAAAATTATTAGAGAAAATGTAAAAGAAAAATTTATAGATATTAATATAGAGGCCTTCAATTTAGGTAAGGAATTAGCTGTTAAGTAATAAAATAAATATAAAGTATATACAGCATTTTATTAAAAATATATTTAGCATAAAGTAATGAAAAGAATATACAAGATTATATAATAAAAATAATATGCAGCTTTAAATAATAAAAAGTGTACAGAATTATAAAAAAATCTAGAGATAAATTCTAATTCAAATATATCATAAATAAATATATTTGAATTAGAATATCTTAATTAATACTGAAAGGGAGTAGAAATATGTCATATAGGATTTTAGCCATAAACCCAGGATCAACATCTACAAAAATAGCTGTTTACGATAATGATATTTTGAAGATGTCGAGCTCAATAGAGTATTCTTCTGAAGAAGTAGATAAATTTGAAAAAGTATTCGATCAATTTGAGATGAGAAAAGATTCTGTTTTAAAATCTCTTGAGGAAAACAATATTAATATAAATACTTTAAGTGCTGTAGTTGGAAGAGGTGGAGCACTTCCTCCTGTAAAATCAGGGGCTTATAAAGTAAATGAAGCGATGTTAGATTATTTAGAAAATAGACCAGCTTTAGAACATGCTTCAAACCTAGGTGCTGTTATAGCTAGTTCAATAGCAAAACCTCTAAATATAGATGCTTACATATACGATTCTGTAGCTGTGGATGAGATGGAGGATATCGCTAGAGTTACAGGTATATCATCTATTGAGAGATCGAGTACAGGACATGCACTAAATACAAGAGCAATGGCTTTAAAGTACGCCAAACATTCAGGCAAAGATTACAAAGACTTAAATTTAATTGTAGCCCATATAGGTGGTGGAGCGACTATATACCTACATGAAAAGGGAAGAATGGTAGATATGTTGTCAGATGATGAAGGTCCGTTTTCACCTCAGAGATCTGGTAGAGTTCCTGGGACTAAATTAGTGAAATTGTGTTTTACTGGTGAGTACAGTCAACATGAGATTCTTAGCTTGATCAGGGGAAAAGGTGGTATTGTATCGCATTTAAATACTGCTGATGTAAGAGATGTAGAAAAGATGATAGAAGACGGCGATGAAAAAGCCAAATTAATATACAATGCAATGATATATCAAATAGCCAAGGGTATAGGAGAAATGGCTACAGTGGTTGATGGCAACGTCGACGCTATAATAGTTACGGGTGGAATAGCTTATTCTGAAAAGTTCACATCTCAGCTTGAGAAAAAGGTTAAGTTTATATCTCATGTCGAAGTTATGCCTGGTGAGAATGAACTTGAATCGCTTGCTTATGGAGTACTAAGAGTTTTAAGAAAAGAAGAATCTTATTGGGATTTTAAAGAAAATAAAAATTAACCTTTTTAAAGGATTGGGGGAAGAAACATGAGCAAACAGATGAAAGATATCATAATCGTTGGATTTGCACTTTTTTCAATGTTTTTTGGCGCAGGTAACCTACTGTTTCCACCATATTTAGGTCTAGTATCAGGTCAGAGTTGGCTAATAGCAATAGTAGCCTTTGTCCTTGCCGATGCAGGTATTGCACTTTTAGTTATAATCGCATCTGCTAAGTGTTCTGGAAGTCTAGATGATATTTTATCTAGATCGGGTAAAACCTTAGCGAGAATAATCAGTATTGTAGCTCTATCGTGTCTTGCACTTCTAGTTATACCTAGAACAGCTGCTACTACTTATGAAATGGGTGTAATGCCTATAATAGGCGATTACGGAAGTCTAGTTAGGATACTTGCTTCAGCTATATTCTTTGCACTGACACTAGTTCTTACAATTAAGGGATCTAAAGTTATAGATATAATAGGGAAATTCTTAACTCCTGCATTGTTATTAGTGTTGTTTATACTAATAATTAAGGGAATCATATCTCCAATAGCAGATCCAAATCCTGGGCAATTGATAGAAACAAATCTATTTGCAGAAGGATTTAAACAGGGATATCAAACAATGGACGCTTTAGGGGCTGCATCTATGGCGACGATTATGCTACTGTCTCTAGCCCATAAAGGTTACACTGATGAGAAAGAAAAGATAAGTATGACTATTAAATCGGGTATTGTTGCATGTGTCTTCTTAGGACTTGTATACGGGGGTCTTGCATTCTTAGGATCAACAGTATCTACAATGTTTGGTACAGACGTTCCTCAGGCATCTTTGTTAGTCGAAATCACCAATTTGATCTTTGGATATACTGGTAAGGTTATATTAGGGGTTATAGTTGCTCTAGCTTGTTTAACTACATCAATAGGTCTTACTTCTGCTATATCAAATTACTTTGCAGGCATAACTAAATTCACATACGAACAATATGTTATAGGTATATGTGTAGCGAGTACAGTTATAGCAAATCTAGGCGTTGATTTTATTATTCAATTCTCAGTTCCAATACTGCAATTAGTTTATCCAGTGCTTCTTGTACTAGTTTTAATGACACTTGCTGGAGATTATATTAAAAACGACAATGCCTTTAAAGGTGCAGCATATGCTACGTTAGTGACGAGTTCACTAAATGTAATATTCAGCTTGACAGGAAACTTCGGATTCGTTAATAAGCTTCCTCTTACTGGACTAGGCTTCAACTGGGTAGTGCCAGCGTTGATATTTGGGATAATCGGAGCATTTATTAATAGCAACTCAAATAAAACTAAGGCAGGTGCCTAATCGATTAACTAGAAATAAAAAACATAGTACTGTCAAATCTATAATAATAGCCCCGGTAAGGGGCTTTTTTTGTTGCCTATTACATTAAATAATAACAATGAGACAGCACTGTTAAACCATTAATAATTTTTTATACAAATAAAATAATAAATTGATTGACATAGAGTAAGTTTTTTATGCTATATAAACGCGAATAAAAGGGATTGAGGAAATATAGATAGATATAGAGTTAATATAGGTCAAATAAAGGAGGAATTAGTAAATTATTTCTCAAAGGAAAATATATTAAAAAGAAGAACTATTTATGTAAGAAGAAGTATTTATTTTACAAAGGTCAATGTCAATTATTCTTGGAAGTGATAGATAATTTCTAGAGATGGCTTATAGTGACTACAATCTATGGTTTGAATACTTAAAAGTATGCTCTTAATAGGGGGAGAGACATTGAGAAAAATCAACAAATCTAAGCTTTTAATTTTAGGGTTAATTTTATACTTATTTTTTAATGCAGTAATAGCTTTGATCGGTAAAAATGTGGATCTTTTGACAGTTGAAGCTAAAGAATACGATTTGAAAAACACCGTTAGAGGAATGATAGAAAAAGATTTAAACAGCGAAAAAACTTTTTTAACGACGTATCTAGATGACAATAGTGTAAAGACGTATGAAGAAGGTCAAAGAGTAGAAATAAAGTATAATGAGGTCGATATTGATGCAATTGTATACAAAATTTATCATAATAGTGGAAAAAACTTGCTTAGATTAAAAATAAATGACGAAAATGTTGTAAATTACAGTACAAGAGAGCAAGAATTTGATATAATATATAAGCATATAGACTGTTTTAGAATACCTAAGACTTCAGTTGAAATTAAAAATAATAAGCAAGGTGTGTTTGTTGTAGAGGAAGAATACCATCGTGCAAAATTTAAATATCTAGAGAATATTATTCATGATGATGAAGATTACGTTTACGTAGACTACTATAAAAACGAAAAAGAAAAGATAGATACAGTAAGTTTGCACAATAGGATCATTTTAAAACCTAATAGCATAAACACAAATATAAGAATAAAGTAGGTGGTAAAATGGAGTCTATTAAAGATAATTTGTTTGAAATTAGAAAGTCTATTAAAGAAGCTGCCAATAAAGCAGATAGGTCTGAAAATGGAGTTACTCTGTTAGCCGTTACAAAAACTGTTGAAACCGATGCTATACAAGAAGCTATGGCAAATGGGGTTACAGAAGTTGGTGAAAATAAACCGCAAGAGCTAGTTAGAAAGTACGACATTATAGGTGACAAAGTAAAGTGGCATCTAATAGGTTCTTTACAGACAAATAAAGTTAAGTATATAATCGATAAAGTGCATATGATACATTCTTTGGACAGGATTTCTCTAGCTAAAGAAATTCAAAAGCAGGCTGAAAAAGTAGACAGGACTATCAAATGCTTAGTTCAGGTTAATATTTCTAAAGAAGAATCCAAACACGGTATATATGTAGAAGATGTGGTAGATTTTGTAAAGGAAGTTTCAAATAACTTTAAAAATATCAAAATTGAAGGCATGATGACCATGGCGCCATTTACTGAAGATGAAATTGAAGTAAGGAGCGTATTTAAAGGTCTTAAAGAACTATCAAACGAGATAAAAGATCTGAATATACCAAATGTCGATATGGATGTTTTGTCTATGGGGATGAGTCATGACTATAAAATAGCTATTGAAGAAGGAGCTACTATTGTAAGAGTAGGAACTTCGATATTTGGAAAAAGAGATTATAGTATAAATAAGTAAAATAGTATAAAATAGGTAAAAATATGAATTATATTAACTAAGGAGGTCGTAACAGTGGGAGACGGAATAATATCAAAATTTAAAAATTGGATAGTTGAGGAAGATGAAGAGTTCGTAGAAGAAGAATACGAAGAAAGCGTAGAATCTGTTCTTGGGGAAGAGGATTTAAACAACGCATTTAACGCTTCTAAGGGAAGCAAAATAGTTAATCTACATACAGCAAATCAAATGAAGGTTGTAATTGTTGAACCAAAAGTTTACGATGATGCTGCTACAATAGCTGATCATTTAAAACAAAGAAGGGCTGTTATAGTTAACCTTGAAGGTTTAGCGAGTACAGAAGTTCGTAAATCTATATTTAACTTTATGAACGGAGCTGTATATGTATTAGATGGAAGTATACAAAAGGTTTCTAAATCTATATTTATATTAGCTCCAAACAACGTAGATATAGACGCTAATATGAAAAAAGAGTTAGAGAGCAAAGCGTTTTTCCCTTGGCAAAATAAATAATAAAAGGTGGTTGAAACATGGGAAGTTTACAGTTTACTATCTTAAATATCTTATTAAAGCTATTGCAAGTCTTGACTTGGGCTATAGTTATTAAAAGCTTAATGACTTGGTTTCCGGGTGGAAGACAAAGTAAAATCTACGATTTTTTAGATACTTTGACTTACCCGATAGAAAATCCAATAAGATCTTTAATGTATAGATACACAAATGGGCCTATAGATTTTTCTCCTATGATTGCGATATTAGTGTTGATTGCTATAGAAAGAATAATAATATCTATTTTTAGTTAAAAAGCTATGGACAAACTAACATTAACTAATCATATAAGAGATATAGATTTAAAAAACAAAATGTTTAAAGTTATTGATAAGGCAAACGGCTGTATGAAAAACTACGATGTAAGGTTTACTGAATTTATGAACCCATTTGAAGTAACAAATGCCACTTCGATTTTAAATTCGTATACTGATATAAAATACGGTATTGATGGCGGATTCAATGAAGCCGAGAGAAGCGTAGTATCAATCTATCCCTACTATATGGAAAGTGACGATGTAGAAGCAGGAATTAGATTTTTACAAGTAGAAGGTAACTTTAAATTTAAGAGTATTTCGCATAAGGATTATTTGGGTGCAATTTTAAATCTAGGTATCAAAAGAGAAAAAATAGGGGATATAATTATACATGATGAATTTTGTCAGGTGGTAGTCGACAAGGATATTTGTGATTTTGTGATCATGAATTTAGAAAAAGTCTCTAGAAATACTGTAAAGGTAACGGAGATTTCAAGGGATGATCTTATCATGTCTGACCATAAATATAAAGAAAAGAGTATGACTGTTCAAGCGGATAGGCTGGACTGTGTTATAAGTGCGGTGTATGATATATCTAGGCAGGACAGTCTAAAATATATAAGTGCAAATAAAGTTCATGTAAACTTTGAGAGCATTTCCTCTAAATCGAAGTCAATAAAAAGCGGAGATTTGATTTCTGTTAGAGGAAAAGGCAGGGTTGAGATAGAAGATATAGGTGAACTAACAAAAAAGGGGCGCCTCAAATTAAAAGCGAGGTTACTTGTTTAGTAATAATTATTGTAGCAGGGAGGAAAATCGATGTTAACTCCAATGGAAATAGAGAACAAAGAGTTCAAAAAAGGACTTAGAGGCTATAGAGAAGAAGACGTTGATGAATTTTTAGATATTGTAAAAGAAGATTATGAACAACTTACTAATGAAAACAGAAACTTAAAAGAAAAAGTTGATCTGTTTAGAGATCAAATAAACAAATACGAAAATATTGAGGAGACTTTAAAGGCAACTTTAATAACTGCTCAAAGTACTGCCGAAGATACTTGCAGTG
This sequence comes from Metaclostridioides mangenotii, assembly GCF_017873185.1. Taxonomy (GTDB): domain Bacteria; phylum Bacillota; class Clostridia; order Peptostreptococcales; family Peptostreptococcaceae; genus Metaclostridioides; species Metaclostridioides mangenotii. The sequence continues at coordinate 1,156,254 of NZ_JAGGJX010000001.1, read as the reverse complement.
CAGCAAACAAGAAAGCTAAGATAATTGTTGAAGAAGCGGATCTAAAATCTAGACAGATTATAGAGCAAGCCAATAATCGTGTCGTTGAAATAAGAAAAGAGTACGACTCTCTAGTAAAAGAATTTAAAATTTTTAGAAATAAATTCAAATCTCTTCTTGATGATGAAACTAGAAGTATAGACGAAATTTTTTACGATGTAGATGATAATTGTGGAAATGTTTTTGAGGGAACTGCAGTTTATAAGTATGAAAATACTAGTTTAAAAGATCTTGAAAAAATATCAAATACAGATCCTCTATCTGTTGATATAAAGCTTAAAAAATCAAAAAATATAGACGATGAAGCAGCTACTACACTGTAGTAATTGCCTGATAATTTTTGAATTTTAAAAAATGTATTGACTATTCAAACAATTTGATATATAATTTCGTAATATACACATTAATAGATAATAATGACTAAGATGGAGACAGTAAACTTTAAGAGATTTTACAGAGAATTGGATTAGCTGAGAGCCAATAAGTTTAATAAAGTTGAATATCACTCCTAAGTTGCAGGCTGAACGATAAATTTCTACTAAGCTGTGCCGGGTAATTCCGTTAAAGATACCAGAGTGCTAGACTATTGTCTAGAATTAGGGTGGTAACGCGATCACAACTCGTCCCTTATATTTTATAAGGCGACGAGTTTTTTTAGTTCCCAAAATTATTAAAATTAGAAAACCATTAGAAAGGGTGATATATATGGCAAAATTTAAGCAACTATTTGACGGAACAGTAAGTCAAGCTGAAGAGAATGTATTTGACTATTGGCAAAACATAAAGTTACTTGATAAAACTATAGAAAAAGGTGAAAATGATCCAAGTTATGTATTTTACGAAGGACCGCCAACTGCAAATGGAAATCCTGGTGTTCACCACGTGCTATCTAGAACTTTAAAAGACTCAATGTGTAGATACAAAACAATGAGTGGTTACCAAGTAAAGAGAAAAGCTGGATGGGATACTCACGGTTTACCAGTTGAGATTCAAGTTGAGAAGCAATTGGGATTAACTAGTAAACAACAAATAGAAGAGTACGGTATAGCTGAATTCAACAAAAAATGTAGAGAATCGGTTTTCTCTTTTGAAAAGCAATGGAGAAAAATGACTGATAGAATGGCTTATGAAGTTGATTTAGACGATCCTTATATAACACTTGACAATGACTATATAGAATCAGTATGGTGGATACTTGATAAATTCAATAAGGAAGGTTATATCTACGAAGGACACAAAATACTTCCTTACTGCCCAAGATGTGGAACAGGTCTTGCATCTCATGAGGTAGCTCAAGGGTATAAAGAAATAAAAAATAATACTTTAGTAGCTAAGTTTAAAAGAAAAGGTGCTGACAACGAGTACTTCTTAGCATGGACGACAACTCCTTGGACACTTCCATCAAATGTAGCTTTAACAGTTAATCCAGATGTTGACTATATAAAAGCTAAAAAAGGTGAAGAGGTATACTATGTTGCTAAAGCTTTAGCGGATAAAGTATTAGGTGAAGATTACGAAGTTTTAGAGACATTAAAAGGAAAAGATTTAGAGTATATCGAGTACGAACAATTAATGCCTTTTGTAGAAGCAGATAAGAAAGCTTTCTTTGTAACATTAGGCGACTACGTTACAACAGAAGATGGTACTGGTATAGTTCATACAGCTCCAGCTTTTGGTGAAGATGACTACAATATAGGTAGAAAGTACGGGTTGCCAATTTTACAACCAGTTGATGAAACAGGTAAATTTACAACAACTCCATGGGAAGGTAAATTCGTAATGGAGGAAGGGCTAGACGTTGAAATAATCAAATGGCTAGCTAAAGAAAACAAACTACACAGTAAAGAGAAAGTTGAACACAACTATCCACACTGTTGGAGATGTCAAACTCCACTACTATACTACGCTAAACCAAGCTGGTATATAGAGATGACAAAACTTAAAGATCAATTAATAGAAAACAACAATACAGTAGAGTGGTACCCAGCTTTCGTTGGAGAAAAGAGATTTGGTAACTGGTTAGAAAATCTTAATGACTGGGCGATATCTAGAAGTAGATATTGGGGAACTCCATTCCCAATCTGGAGATGTGATTGTGGACATATAGAATCAGTTGGATCAAGAGCTGAACTTGCTCAAAAAGCTATAGAAGAAGTAGATCCAAAGACTATAGAACTTCACAGACCATATGTAGATGATATACATTTAAAATGTGATAAGTGTGGGGGATCAATGACTAGAGTATCTGACGTAATAGACTGTTGGTTTGATAGTGGTTCAATGCCTTTTGCACAACATCACTACCCATTTGAAAATAAAGAAAGATTTGAAGAATTATTCCCAGCAGACTTTATATCTGAAGGAATAGATCAAACTAGAGGTTGGTTCTACTCACTTATAGCTATATCTACATTTGTGATGGGTAAAGCACCTTACAAGAGAGTTCTTGTTCCTGATCTAGTGCTAGACAAAGATGGTAAGAAGATGAGTAAGTCTAGAGGAAATACAGTTGATCCAATGCAGTTATTTGAAGAGTACGGAGCAGATGCTGTAAGATTTTACTTACTTTATGTATCTCCACCATGGACACCAACTAAATTCGATAAAGAAGGATTAAAAGAGATCCAAAGTAAATTTACAGGAACAATGAAGAATGTGTACAATTTCTTCACTCTATATGCAAATATGGATGAAGTAGATCCTAGTGAATTCTTCGTTGAATACAAAGATAGACCAGAGTTAGACAGATGGATTCTATCTAAGTTCAACAACTTATTAAAGCAAGTAGAAAAAGATCTAGATATATTTGAATTAAATAAAGTACTGAGAATGATGTTAGACTTTATAAACGATGATTTATCTAACTGGTATATCAGAAGATCTAGAAGAAGATTCTGGGCTACTGAGCTTACAGCAGATAAAAAAGCTGTTTACAACACAACTTACGAGTTGTTAACAGGAATAAGTAAAATGATAGCTCCTTTTGCACCATTTATGTCAGAAGAGCTATACAGAAACTTAACTGGAGAAGAATCAGTTCATCTATCAAGCTACCCAAAAGCTGATGAAAGTCTATTAGATGCTAAACTAGAAGAAAAAATGGATTTAGCAAAAGATCTTGTTACACTTGGTAGAGCTTCAAGAGAATCTGAAAGAATAAAAGTTCGTCAACCACTTCAAAAAGTACTAGTTGATGGAAAATACGAAACTTTAATAGGCGATTTAGTTGAGCTTATAGAAGAAGAGCTTAATGTTAAAGAAGTAGTATTCGAAAAAGATCTTGGAGAGTTTATGAACTTTAGCTTAAAGCCGAACTTTAAGGAAGTTGGTCCAGTACTTGGAAGTAGAATAGGTGCTTTCACTAAGGTATTAAACGGGCTTGACGGACATGAAGTTGTATCAAAACTTGACAATGGCGAGACGTTAACAGCAAACCTAGATGGTGAAGATTTTGAATTCGGAAAAGAAGCAGTTCTTACTAACATAACTGCAAAAGAAGGATTCAATGTAGTTCTTGAAAATAACTTATTCGTTATATTAGATACTAAGATAACAGATGAGTTGAAGAACGAAGGATTTGCAAGAGAGTTTGTATCTAAGGTACAGCAATTAAGAAAATCAAATGACTTTGAGGTTCTTGACAACATAACTGTTGACTACTGTGCTGATGAGGAGATAGCAAAAGCTGTTGAAAACTTTGAAGATTACATCAAGTCAGAAACTCTTGCTTTAGAATTAAATAGAGTAGAAGATGAGTCACTTGAGAAGCAAAATCTTAATGACCATATGACTGGAATAAAGGTTACTAAAAAGTAGTTTACACAAATTAATTGCCACAAAAGCCATCGATTGTTGAGTTCAATCCAAGGGAATTTTATCGGCACGAAATTGATTGTCGCTAATTCAACAAGTCGATGACTTTTGTTAGTTCAATATCTTTGTGGTAAAGGCCGAAAGGTAAAAATCGAGAAGCGAAAAAAGCAAATATAAAAAGTCGGGAAATATTAAGTTTCCCGACTTTTTACATTTTAATTAGTTTATATCTTATTAATATATCATAAGATTTTGTGCAAATACATTTCCCTCTGAATTTAATCCGACAACACAACCATCCAGTAAATAAATATCTGTAATATTATGCCAATTTTCTAAATCTGAAAATAGCGATTTATCTTCTAAATATGAAGCTGTTGAAACTGAACCATCTTGTTTAACTCCAATTACATATTGGTATCCCATTACATTATCTGAAGCATATTCAGGGTCAATTTTTCCAGTTGCCGTTTTTTTTATATCAGACCAAATATCTATATCATCATCATAAGGAAGAGTGAAACCTTTTATTAATACCGTTCCATCTGATTTGGTAGCTACTATTGATGTCTCTGTTGAATAAACATCTGCAATATCGCTCCAATCAGAGATACTATTTTCATTGTATATATCATGCCCTTGTGATACCAACGTTTTATCTTTTTTAAGACCTATGATACCGTAGTCGCTATCAGTGTAGAGTTTCTCTATATCGGTCCACCCTGACACATCAATATAATCAAAATTTTCACCAGCTGATACAACTGTTCCATCCTTCTTTAGCCCAAAAACAGAGTCTGCTAGGGTATATATGCTTGATATATCGACCCAATCTTTTTTATTGTAGTGGTAATTTACATAATTATCTTCATCGAGAAGTCTACCAGCCATTAAAACCGTACCATCGCTTTTTAAACCGATTGTATTACCATCTCCAGCCTTAACATCAACTAAGTTATTCCAGTCGTAGAGATCGCATTCAGAGTAATTGTTGTATCCAGATGCTACAGCAGTACCGTCATTTGTAAGACCAACTATATGAGATGACTTTGATGATATAGATTTAATATTATTCCAATCTAAAATATCATTGAAAACATACTCATCGTTTTCATCAGAAATTGTATATACGACAGTCCCATCATTCTTAAGCATGTATACAACCTGAGTTAAATATGAATCAGAGTTTGTAAAATCATACTTAGAAGTAACTATCTGCTTAACATCATTGTAATCAGAATTTAAGGATTCAACCATACTATCCATACTGTAATAGTAATCTTCATGTGTAGTTAAACTGTCTTCAGAACCAGATCCAGAACCAAAATCAAATATAGATATCAAGAAGAAAATAATAGCAATTACAATTCCTAGAGCACTAAACTTTTTTTGATTATCATTAGAGCTAGTTTCTTTGTCACTTTGAGGATTATCGCTTTTCCTAGGTATTTTGTATTTATTTTTTGCAAGTTTGATTTTTTCTTTAGTGCTCAAGCCAGATTTTCTTATTTTGTCTGTTTTTCTTTTTTCTGATGCCAAAACTTTTTGTGCATCCTGTTGATCTTTACTTAGGTTTTTAGATTTGTTTTTCATATTGTTTTGTTTATATGGATCATAATTGTCTTTAGATTCAATATGCTCAGTTTTAATTTGATTGTTGTATTTTTTTTTAGTATTTGTAGACTTATTTTTAGCGTTATAAGTATTAACAGAAGCGTTGTTTTCAACATTAGAATCTGCATATTTATTTGGTTGATTTAGTGAAAAATTTAAATCGCCAATTTTTTCTGTATTAGTCTCATTCCATGTATTAGAGTAGGTATCAAATTCTATTGCTTTATTATTTGAATACTTAATGAAGCTTAAATCATCAAACTCTATTTTTTCCAGAGATATTTCAATATTTTTCACTTTTTTACTTTTAAGAGGAATAGAGTCGTCCTCACCAAATGAATTTCCAGGTTTTATATTGATAAAACTATATGAATATTTTACTTCTTCAGGTAATGTTCTTCCAGATTCATCAATACAGCGAATATTTAAATTTACTTCTTTTATATTTTTGCTTGAAATATTTTGAACATTTAGTTGTAAAATTAGTTTATCTCTATACTTATCGAAATATATAGTCCCATTTGTTACTTTGATACCCCAGTCTTTATATGAAAACTCTTTGTTAATATTTTTAACTATTTCGTACCTAGACCTCAACATATTATTCCCTCACTTTTTTAGTTATAGAATAGAAAATATTCTTAGTAATTTCGGCGTATTTTAAAAATTGATGTATAAGTATATTACCATTTGCGTCTAAGCCAATTATCCATCCATCTATTATATGAATTTTCTTTGATATATTTCTATTTCAGAGAAAATATTTTTATTATCATGCTTACAAGTAAAATTCCCAATAGTATCATTATACTTAATTTGGTGTTGATTTTATATATAGTTTATTTAAGTTAGGAGAATAGGGAAGTAATAAAGATTTTATACAAGAATTAAATTGGGGAAAATAAAAATCGGGAAAGCAAAGTTTCCCGATTTTTATAATATTTGTACTTGTTTTATCCAACCACGCATATTTCTTTTGTATAGTTGTTTAATATTTCGCATCCATCTTCAGTTACTAATACTAAGTCTTCTATTCTAACTCCAAGATCTCCTGATAAGTATATACCTGGTTCTATTGAGAATATCATACCTGGCTGAACTTCATCAGTGTTTATAGCAGATACGTCACCTTTATCATGACATTCAAGTCCTATAGAGTGACCAGTTCTGTGAGTAAAGTACTCACCGTATCCTTTTTCGGTTATATAGTCACGAGCAGCTGCATCTATGTCACAGAATCTAACTCCTGGTTTTATAATTGATATAGCTCTCTTGTTTGCTTCAAGAACTATTTCAAATATTTCTCTACCTTTTTCTGGTATTTCTTTGTAGAATACTGTTCTAGTCATATCAGAGCAGTAGTTGTTTTTAACACATCCTATATCTAATATTACAGTATCACCTGGTTTAGGAAGGTCTTTTCCTGGCATTCCATGTGGGTTGGCAGCGTTTGCCCCAAATCCAATTATTGGATCAAATGAGAATCCATCAGCTCCTAGGTCTTCGTATATATTAGATAGTATACCAACTAATTGTTTTTCTGTGCGATCTCCAGTTACAGATTCTTTAAGTTTAGCCATAGCTTGGTCATTTAATTTCGAAGCAAGTCTCATTGCGTCTTTTTCTTCTTCATCTTTGAATGTTCTTAGTGTATCTATTATGTAAGAAGTATCTATAAATTTGCTTCCTCCACCTAATTCCATTAAGTTTAATAAGAATCTAGCTGGCCAGTTTTTATCAACACCCATAGTTGCATTTTTATCTACTTCTTTAGCAATTATTTCTATAGGATTTTGGTTGTCGTTGAAGTAAACGATTTCAATACCTAAATCTTGATGTATAGGGAACAGCCCATTGATGTATAATTTGTGTTTTCCGTTTACATTTAAGTAAAGTGATAACAATCTTTCACCTGGATGAACTAATTCTTCTGTTAAATAGTATATTGATGTTGGATCACTTACTAACATTTGAGTTAGATTGTCTTTTTTCATTTGTTCTAAAACTGCGTTCAATCTTTGAGTTTTCATAAAATTCTCCTCCTAAGTATAATTAACCACACTTCAATTTTATCACTAATAATATGAAAAAAGTATAGATTTATGAAAAATATAAGTAATAATTATAATTTTAAAATTATGAATAATCTGATATTAATTTTGGTTTTTAAATTAATATGTATTATAGTGAATCACTATGATATATTAGGGTAAAGCTTAGATAAAAGATAACTATTGATCGAGGTTATTGTATTTGATGTTAATATGTTGATGACAAGCGGAGGAATAGAATATGAACACTGTAATAGTAAAAAATATTACTTTAGGGGAAGGAAAACCTAAAGTTTGTGTGCCTATGATCGGTAGAAATATCGATTTATTAAAAGAAGAAGCCCGTATATTAAAGTATATAGATGCTGATTTGATAGAGTGGAGAGTAGATTATTTCGATGATGTTAATGATATAGACAAAGTAGAAAAAGCACTATCTGAAATAAGAAAAGATTTAAAAGATATACCTTTACTGTTCACTTTTAGAAATGAAAGAGAGGGTGGGGAGTGTAGTGTAAGCGGGGGATACTATTTCAAATTATACGATTATATAATGAAAACTGGTGAAGTAGACATAATAGACATAGAGCTATTCAGCAAAGAAAGTGAAATAAGAGAATTGATAGAAAAAGCACACGGAGCAGGCGTAAAGGTAATTGTATCTAACCATGATATCTATAAAACTCCACCAAAAGATGAGATAATATCGAGACTTTGTAAAATGCAAGAAATAGGAGCTGATTTACCTAAGATTGCAGTTATGCCAAAGAGTTCAGATGATGTGTTGACGCTTTTAGAGGCGACTAATACAATGAAACAGAAATGCTCAACTAGACCGATAATTACTATTTCTATGGGAAATTTGGGAGTAATCAGCAGGTTGTCAGGAGAATTATTCGGATCTTGTATGACATTTGGATCGGCTAAAGCCGCAAGTGCTCCAGGCCAGATTGAAGTTAAGGAATTAAAAAATATCTTAGATTTGTTACATGTAAAATAATATACAGTTGACAATTTAAACTTGAAAGCATATCATAAAAATATAAATAATTAATAATTAAAAATATAAGTCCTGTGAAAAGGAGTAGTAGTTAAATATAGTATCAATACAGAAAGCTGAGAACGATGAGATCTCGCAAGAATTATTTAATGAATGGACCTTGGAGGTATTGAGTGAACATATATTTAGCAAGTAGTGAATATATAATTAGCTCAAATCGTAGCTGAGCGTTAAATCAGAACTAGAGAGGCATAGTAATTTATGCAATTTAGGTGGTACCACGGAGATACGTCCGTCCTATATTTTTAGGGCGGATTTTTTAATTTAAAAAAACATAAGAGAAATAAAAGATAAAAAGGAGTGTTATTATATGAAAACAATAGGAATAATTGGAGCTATGGACGAAGAGGTAAGTATACTTTTAGAGCTAATGGAAGTACAAAAAACTGTGAATAAAGCTAGTTTAGTTTTTAATCAAGGAATAATTGAAGGAAGAAATGTTGTTTTAGTTAAATGCGGAATTGGTAAGGTAAATGCAGCACTTTGTGCACAGATACTTATAAGTGAATTTGGAGCAGATGCAATAGTAAACACTGGTGTTGCAGGTGCCCTTAATGAGCAATTGGATGTAAATGATATAGTTATATCTACTGATGCTGTAGAACACGATTTTGATGCAATAGCATATGACTATCCAAAAGGAGTAATACCTCGTATGGAGACTTCTGTTTTTAAAGCTGATGAAAGGCTAATTGAGGCTGCATATAGTTCATCAATTAACAGTACAAAACATAATGTATTCAAAGGAAGAATAGCGACAGGTGATATATTTATTGCATCTAAAGAACTAAAAGATTCAATAGTAGAAGAGTTCGGAGCTTACTGTGGAGAGATGGAAGGTGGAGCAATAGCACATGTTTGTTATTTAAATAATACTCCATTTGTAATAATTAGAGCAATGTCAGACAAAGCTGATGATAGTGCTAATGTTACATACGAAGAATTTGTAATTGAAGCAGCACATAACTCAAAAGATATAGTATTAAACATGCTAAAATCAATATAATTTAAAATAAGAAAATTAGGAGGCGAGAAAATGAGCGAAAAAAAAGTAATATTTAGTGGGGCTCAACCATCTGGAAAGATGACTTTAGGAAACTATTTAGGAGCGATAAAAAATTGGACCCTACTGCAAGATGAGTACGAATGTTACTATGGTGTTGTAGACCTTCATGCTATAACAGTTCCTCAAGAAGCGAAGACTTTAAGAGCAAATACAATGGAGCTTCTTGCTCAATATATAGCTTGTGGACTTGATCCAGAGAAGAACACAATATTTATACAGTCACATGTAAAGGAGCATTTAGAGCTAATGTGGGTCTTAAATTCTATGACTTATATGGGTGAACTCAACAGAATGACTCAATTCAAAGATAAATCTCAAAAAAATGAAGCTAACTTAAATGCTGGTTTATTCACTTATCCTGTACTAATGGCAGCGGATATTCTTCTTTACCAAACAGATTTGGTTCCAGTTGGTGAAGATCAAAGACAACATCTTGAGTTAGCACGTGATCTTGCTAATAGATTTAACAACAGATATTCACCTACTTTTGTAGTGCCAGAAGGATATACACCAAAAGAGGGTGCGAGAGTTATGAGCTTACAGGAGCCAACTAAGAAGATGAGCAAATCAGATGCAGATGAAAATGCGTTTATACTTTTAGCTGACGATGCTGATACTATTAGAAGAAAAATCAAAAAAAGTGTTACAGATTCAGTTGGAGTTGTAAATTACAGTGATGAACAACCGGGATTAAAAAATCTTATAGATATATATTCAAATCTAGAAGAAAAATCAGTTGATGAAATTGTAGCTATGTATGAAGGTAAAGGTTATGGAGACTTCAAAGCAGATGTAGCAGAAGTTGTTGTAGAGTCACTTAGACCTATAAGAGAAAAATATATATACTTATTGGATAACAAAGATTATCTTAAAGAGATATACACTATGGGTGCTGAAAAGGCTCAAAGAAAAGCTGTAAAAACTTTAAGAAAAGTATACAAAAAGGTAGGATTCACTTCTCTTTAGATATAAATAAAAAAAAGCGTGATATTTATTAAGTCATAAATCATTTGGTTAGTAAAAAGTTTTAGTATTTTTAAATTGCTTTCTTCACATACTACTCTATATTAGTAGGTTTAATTTATAAAAAATTTTATAAAATAATCTAAATATCAGAATAGAGGTGCGAGATGGATTTCAATAAATACAAAGAAGAATTATTAAAAGAAAAAGATAAATTAAATAAATTAATAGGAAAAATGGAAGACAATACTGTTTTTGGAGATACAACAAAACACACTAGTGAGAAGTATACATCTGGTGAGTTGTCTAGTTATGACAACCATATTGGAGATATAGGAACAGATGTATTTATGCAGGATATGCAAAATAGCCTTATAACTCATGAAGAGGGAAGGTTGTATCAAGTGGATAAAGCATTAGATCGTATAGATGAAGGAACTTATGGAACTTGTGAAGAATGTAAAAGCAGTATAGAAAATGATAGACTCGATATTATTCCAGAGACAAATTTATGTAATAAGTGTGCAAAAGAGATGGATAATTTTCCAGATGATAGAAGGGATTTAGATAGAAATCTAATAAATAAAAAGCAACATTTTTATTCTGAATACCTTACAGATTTAACTGATTTAAACAAAAATAATGATTTAGAGGATTAAACTGATGAAATAGATAGACAATGTAAAAATAAAAAAATAAGAGGATATTCCAGATGGAATTCCTCTTTAAATTTTAGTTATTTTGATGTGATTATTATTTATTTGCTTTATATATTTATCTAACATATATAATATATATTTAAATATTATTCATTTAACAATGATTTATCTGGTGTAACAATTATCTTAACCTGTTTTTTCTTGTCAGGACCTGTTAGTGTACCAAATCCTTCTTCAACTATATCGTCGAGATATACTTTTTTAGTTATATATCCATCAGCTTTGATTCTGCCATCATCCATTAATGCAACTGTTGCAGGGAATTCATGTCTGTATGCTAAAGTACCCACTATTTTCTTTTCTGTAAATACTAATTGATTAGGGTTAAAACTTACATCGCCTTCCCAAATACTAGTTATTATCATAGTCCCATTATATTTCAAACTATTAAGTCCTGTATCAAATCCGATTTTAGCTCCTGTAGTTTCAAATGCAAAATCTACACCCACGCCACCAGTAAGCTTTTTAACTTCTTCAGCGATATCAACAACATTAGGATCGAGTACAACATCTGCACCTGCTCTTTTTGCATACTCTTGTCTTATAGATTTCCTTTGTAAAACCACCACTAATTTTGCTCCAGCAGCTTTTAAGCATTCTATAGTTGCAAGACCAATTGGACCTGAACCAAGCACTATAGCAGTGTCTCCTACATTGAAATTGGCAATTCTTATAGAGTGCAGAGCGACAGCCATTGGCTCAATTAATGCCCCTTGTTCATAAGTCATGCTGTCCGGTAGTTTATGTATATATTCTTCTGGGAATACAGTGTACTCTGCAAGTCCGCCACCGCTACCACATAGACCATGGAATCCTAATGAAGAACATAAATTATATTTGCCTTCTAAACAAGCAGGACATTCTCCACAAACAACCATGGGTTCTACAACAACTCTGTCGCCAGCTTTAAAGTTAGTTACACCTTCGCCTATTTCGACTACTTCTCCTGAAAACTCATGTCCAAGAACTACTGGAGCTTGATTCTTACTTAATGCATGTGGTTGGTCAACTGGTATAAAAATAGGTCCTCCTAGATACTCATGTAAGTCTGAGCCACATATCCCACACCATTTAACCTTGATTTTTACATTTCCTTTAGTAACTTTAGGTTCATCGATTTCTTCGACCCTAATATCGTTTTTATTGTACCAAAGCGCTGCCTTCATAGTAAAAATTACCTCCTAATTATTATGATTGAATATATAGTTAAATTTCTAACATATAATTAGAGCAAATTTTATACCAAATTTCGATTTTGTATAATTTTCTTATTAAATATTTTTGTTTCTTTTATTTATTTCTTTATAAACGTTTATAATCAGCTATTTATATTACGGATTTTGTAGAAATTTTATAAAAATATAATTCTAATTTAGAATATTAAATTTATAAATTAACGAATAATCTCACTTTGATACAATTTGATGTGGTTCAAAATGAGACTAATTATAATGTAATCTCATTTTGATACATTATGTGTTTGTTCTAAGTTTATTTCTTTTATATTGTATTTTTTGAACTTCCTATATATAGTAGCCCTGCTTATACCTAACAATTCTGCGGATTTCAATATATTTCCATCACAGAAATTAATAGCTTTGATTATATTTTCTTTTTCCAAAATATCAAGTGGAACTATTTTATCTGCATCAGCTAATTTGACCTCGAGTATATCTTTTTTTATATGTACTCTATCTGTAGATGATATAGAAATTATATTATTTTCACTGGAGTAAAAATCTCTCTCTATAACATTTCTTAACTCCCTAACATTTCCCGGCCAATCGTACTTTTTTAGATGATTTATATAATCATTTTTTATAATCTTGTATTTAGACTTATTTTTTAAATTGAGATTATCTATAAAGTACTTTGCTAGAAGCTCTATATCTTCTTTTCTTTCCTTTAATGGAATTGTTTTGATATTCATTACATTTAACCTGTAATACAGATCTTCTCTAAAAGTTTTATTAGCAATTTCATCCTTCAACTTTTTATTTGTTGCTCCTATTATTCTAACATCTAATTTCTTCTCATAATTTCCGCCGACTCTGACAATAGTATTATTATCTAAGACTCTCAGCAGTTTTGATTGCATGTCTAATGGCAGCTCTCCTAATTCATCTAAAAAAATAGTTCCACCATCTGCAAGCTCAAACTTACCAGGATGTCCTTCTTTAGCAGCTCCAGTGAAAGCTCCTCTGTTATAACCAAAAAGTTCGCTTTCCATTAACTCTCTTGGTATAGAAGCACAGTTTATAGCTACAAATGGACCATTACATCTGTCGCTATAGTTGTGTATTGATTGAGCAATTAGCTCTTTGCCAGTACCACTATCGCCCTCGATTAATATATTACAATCACTCGAAGCTGCCTTTTTAGCAAAATTTATCATGTACTGCATATTATTATTATTGGTAATTATGTCTTTGAAATTGTAAGTAGCGTTATAGCCTACTACCTTACTTACAAACTTATGTACAGATTTACTTTCTCTAAACGTTATAACTAAACCCATAAATTTACCGTTTACATTCATAGGTACTACGTTTGAGATACATTTAATTATATTGTTTTTAATATAAAAATCACATTCTATACTGTTGAAATGTTCGTTGCTATTTTCGGTAATATAATCGAAGTTTAAATTTTTTAATACCTTTTTAATATCTAATTTAAGAATTTTATCTCGATCGAGATCTAGAATACTTTCTGCTATATTATTAACTCTTTTAATATTGAATTTTTCATCAATAACTATCATACCTTCTACTATAGAATCAAAGGTTATATTTAATAAGTTATAGGACATCACAAGCTCTAATTGTTTCTCTATAGATTTTGCAGCAGCAATAACTATTCCCAAAGTATGCAAATGTGCATCCTTATATATACCGGACATATTAATACATCCTAAGATATTACCATCACTATCATGAACTGGCGCTGATGAACATGTCCACGAATGCTGTTTTATTCCATAGTGTTCAGCGCCTATAGTTTGAATAGGTTCGTTTAAATACAGACAAGTTCCAATTGCATTAGTACCTACTGTCTTTTCTGACCATAAAGCTCCTTTAGTAAACCTCAATTCTTCAGCCTTATTTAAAATACTATCATCGCCAATAACCTCTAATATATATCCTTCTTTGTCAGTAAGGAACAAGGCAAAACCTGAACCGGATATAGTTTTATATAAACTGTCCATTATCGACTGCGCCGCAGATACTAATTCGATATTCTCCTTTATCTTAATTTCTACAGGAATTTTATATTTATCAAGACCACTGCCATCCATGTAATTAACATTATATTTTTTACACCTTACCCAAGAATCTACTATATTTTTCTTTACTGTCTTATCGACTTTACCGTATTCAACAAAATCTCTCCATGACTTTACATTTAATTCCTTACATTTATTCATAAAATCACCCTTATCCTAGAAATATATAAATAAAAGCTTTTGTAACTTATATTGCAGTTAATTCTCTAAGTATATATCATAACTTATTGATTATTTTTCATCACACAAATTTTTTAATTTCTCCTTATCTACAATGGAGATTATTCCACGTTTTGTTTTTATAATACCATCTTTTTGCATATAATTCAAAAGACGACTAATTACCTCCCGAGCAGTTCCAAGGTGTTTTGCAATTTCTTCGTGGGTTATACTTAAATCTACCATATTATGATACATGTATTCTTCATGCAAAAATAAGGATATACGACTAATCATGTTTTTATTTAAAATCTGGTCTAATAGCCACATTATATCAGAAAAGCGGGAAGACATAAGTTCATTAGTATAATTTGAGACAGATAAAGAGGTTTTCATTAGGTTTTCATATATATGTGCTGGTATTACGAAAACAGTTGTATCCTCTTCTGTTTCTAGCATAATATCAAATGTTATGTCTTTAAAAATGCAAGATGATGAAAATAAACACATATCATAGTTGAACAGCTTAAATAATGTTATTTCTTTTCCGCTATCAGATATTGTGTACACTCGCAGTTTTCCGCTCTTGATTATAATAAATCCATTACATTTTTCATTTTCATTGATTAGACTTTTAGAAAGATATTTTTTTTCAGAACAATTATTTTGAATTAGTTGCTTTTCTTTGGAAGATAATTTATTCCAAAATGGTAAATATTCATTTATATTCATAATTTCCTCCTTATCATTTCGTGACAATATCACATACAAGATTTATTATAAATGATAAATTTATATAGCACAATGAAAACGGATAGGAGGAAATAGAATGTTAACCTCAACACTTTTGGGTTTAATCACTATGTATTTATTTAGACCTAGGTCTTGGTGCGTATACTGTCCTATGGGAACAATGACACAAAATATTTGTAAAATAAAAAACAAATTTGGGCGATAGCAGAAGAAATTCAAAATGCACTATGGAATGGGTCTATATATCACATGTCGATTTCAGTGGTGATTTATATGTATCTAATTCAAAAACTAAAGGTGGGGGATTGGTAAGTATTAGAATACCGATTAGGAAAATTAAGAGTCAATAATAACAATCATGGTGTTATGCAGTATAATACGTACATATGCGATTTGCATATTGTACATGTGAAAATTGCATGTCGCTATGGCTTTTTGTATAATATAATAATATTTGGATAATTAATTAGTAGGAGGAACGAGTATTGATATATGCGTTCCATAGTGTTCAGTGCCTATAGTTTGAATAGGTTCGTTTAAATACAGACAAGTCCCAATTGCATTAGTGCCTACTGTTTTTTCTGACCGTAAAGCTCCTTTAGTAAACCTCTCTTATCAACTTTACCGTATTCCACAAAATCTCTCCATGACTTTACATCTAGTTCCTTACATTTATTCATAAAATCACCCTTATCCTTGAATTATATAAATAAAAGCCTTTGCAACTTATATTGCAGTTAATACTTTAATCATACATCATAACTTTCAACTTTTTACGCTCAAGAGCTCATGCTTTTAGCATAATAAAAATATCATTCTTTCAACATAACTGTTAAAAATTATTTGAATTATTTATTTGAGTTTAATATCGAAATTTAAGTCGGATAACTTTTTTGATCTATTTAGTTTTATATTACAATAAAAATTATAATCTTTTTATAAATCCTTATAAATTCCTTAAAATTGTTTCTTATAATGAAATAACTAATGAGGGAGGTATTAAATATGAACAATTATATATTACAAACTACAAATTTAAGTAAAACTTATAAGGAGCAACAAGCAGTTAAAAATGTTTCTATAAATATAAAGAAAAATTCAGTCTATGGTCTTTTAGGACCAAATGGTGCAGGCAAATCTACACTGCTAAAGATGATTACTGGAATGATTAAACCAACTTCAGGAGAAATATTTTTCGATGGAGGAAAGTGGAGCAGAGATGATTTAAATAATATTGGATGCTTAATTGAGTCGCCACCACTTTACGATAACTTGACAGCTAGAGAAAATTTAATGGCTAGAACATTGCTTTTAGGTATTCCAGATTCTAAAATAGACGAAGCTTTAGAAATAGTGGATTTAAAAAACACTGGTAAGAAAAGAGCTGGTCAATTTTCAATGGGGATGAAGCAAAGACTTGGAATTGCAATAGCGCTTTTAAATAATCCAAAACTGCTTATATTAGATGAACCTACAAATGGGTTAGATCCTATAGGTATACAAGATTTAAGAGAGCTTATCCACAGTTTCCCACAAAAAGGAATTACTGTTATAGTATCTAGCCATATACTCTCAGAAGTTGAAATGATAGCAGACCACATCGGTATAATAAGTGATGGGGTACTTGGTTATGAGGGTGAATTGGAAAGAGGGCAAGATTTAGAGAAGCTATTTACTGATGTTGTTAAAAAAACTAGGAGAGAAGGGGTATAATATGTTAAATTACTTAAAATCAGAAAACTTAAAAATGAAAAGAACATTTGGAAAAAAGTTAATATTTATACTACCATTAGCTCTATTAGCGTTGACTTTATCACTAGGAGCTATGTACTTTCAAGTTAATTCTTTGAATTGGTGGTACACTACGCTGTTGCCGGGATTAATAGCTTTATATTCAGCTATGGTAAATCAAAAAGAAAATAAAAAACTCTCTTACAGAGCTGTTTTATCACTTCCGGTGGATATGCAAAAAGTTTGGATTTCTAAGATAATATTAATACTATTAAGTATATCAGTAGCTTCAGCATTTGTAGTATTAGGAGTATTTGTAGGGGGATTATTTTTACCAAAACTAATAGATTACACTACATCACAGATTCTACTTGCATTTGTAGCTATGGTAGTAACAACTATGTGGCAGATTCCTTTATGTTTATTTATAGCTAAGAGATTTGGTTTTATGTTGACTTTACTATTTAATGTAGTGCTTTCAATTTTTGGTACGATCACAGCAGTGGAATCATTGTGGTGGTTATATCCTTATGCCTGGACACCGCGTATAATGACTACAATTGTAAAAATTCTTCCAAATGGATTATTGGCAGAACCTTCAAATTCTATGATAGATACAAGTACGGTTCCGACTGTTTTATTGTCTTCATTGATAACTTTTACATTAGTTACATTTATTACTACAAGATGGTTTAAAGGACAAGAGGTGAAATAATATGGATGAATTGTATAGATGTTTAAAATCAGATTATTATAAGTTAAGACATACTTCAGTATTAAAGTTACACATTGTTATACCAGTGGCTATAAGTTTTATATTTTTAATGTACTTTAAGATTACAAATTATAATATAAGCACTATGGTAAGCGCTTATTTAGAAGTAGTGGCGGTAGGATTCCCGCTTATTATATCTATAATGACTAGTTTAGTAGTAGATCAAGAAGAGGGAGCGGGTCAATTTCAAGTACTCCTTGCAAGTACTAAGAAAAAATCAGTGACATTTTTAAGCAAGTTAACTTTACTTATATGTTTAGCAATTATATCTGTTGTAATTTCTGTTGGTATATTTGGGATTGGTATAAAAGGAATGAGTATTTACTTTTATATAAAATCAGTTTTATATTTAGTAGTAAGTAATATTTTTATATACATACTACATTTAATTTTAAGCTTAAAGTTTGGAAAAGGGGCATCGATAGGAGTAGGATTAGTTGGAACACTAACATCTGCATTAATGTTAACAGGTCTTGGTCATAAAATTTGGGCATACACTCCATGGGCTTGGGGAGGCAGATTTTCCGACTATATTGTTTTACAAGAGGTCGATCAAAATTTAGTCTCTATAGTTAGCGCTGAGATTAAAAGAGGTTTAATTCCAATGTGTGTTTTAACCGTATTGATTTTAATATTTTCAACTATATGGTTTAAAGGTTGGGAAGGAAGAAAAGTTTACGAATAATTTGATATATTTTAAATAAATACAAATAGCTAAATTAAAATATGTTATTATTAATAATTAATAGAGGTATTTAAACAAAATAATTGAATCAGATTGATTTAAAGTATTTTAAAGGGGATATGCAATACGGTTATATATACTTATATAATGCAGTTATACAAAGGAGTTCATTATGGGGATGATACTAGCAATTGATGATGAAGAAGATATATTAGTTTTAATTAAAAATATACTGAATAAAGATGGGCATACTGTTACAACTATAAATGATTTAACCATGTCAGATATGTCATTAGATAGATTTGTAGATTACGATCTAATACTTTTAGATGTAATGATGCCAAATATAGATGGATTTACTCTGTGTGAAAAAATTAGAACTAAAGTAGATTGTCCAATAATATTTTTGACTGCCAAGACTATGGAAAACGACATAATGTACGGTTTAGGTCTTGGAGCTGACGACTATATCACCAAACCTTTTGGTGTTGGAGAATTGCGAGCTAGAGTAAATGCTCATATAAGAAGAGAACAGCGAGAAAAGCACAGTTATCTAGTGGTTTCAGATGTAAAGTTCAGCTTGGCGGGCAAAGAGGTATTTGTAAAGGATGAACGTGTAAATTTTACAAAGAGCGAGTACACAATATGTGAGTATTTGGCAAAAAATAATGGACAGGTATTTTCAAAAGACAGAATTTATGAAGCCGTTTATGGTTACGATGGTGAAGGAAATAGCTCAGCGATTGCTGAACATATAAAAAATATAAGATCGAAGTTTGATTCAGTTGGATTATCTCCAATAGAGACTGTTTGGGGAGTTGGTTATAGGTGGAAGTAAAGGTGAGAGCTGATTCATTGAGAATGACATTTTTAAAATTTATTGCTTCGGCAGGTATCGCAGTATGTATAGTTGCTGCCATACTTATAGTATCATCTATGAGCTATATCGATAATGCAGGGTTTATTCTACCAGCTAATTATAGTGAACAGCTAGCCATGAAATCGAAAGATACATTGTCTAGTGCGAGTAAAATTACACCTAATGTAATACCTGAAGGAAGTGAATATGCTTTAATCGACAAAAACTATAGTATAGTAGACTCAGATATAGACCCCAAGTTACTAAATAATGTACTCGAGTATGTTAAATCAGATGATAAACAAGATAACGGTATAAGTCACAATGATTTTTTGTATCAGATAGATAGAAAAGACGGTTATTTAGTACTTAAATACACCTTGGAATCTAGATATAAGTCAGAGACTCTCAATCGAGTACTTCCAAAAAGCGATAACGTTATTCTAGCTGTGTGGGTTATAGTAGAAGCTGTTACAGTTATTGCTGTAGCAATTTACTTTGCAAATAGATTAAAAAGAAATCTAGATCCTTTAATAAGAGCGACTGATAAAATAAAAGAACAAGACCTAGAGTTTGAAATAGAAAAGACTAAAATTAAGGAATTCAACGATGTTATTTATTCATTAGATGAACTAAAAGTTGAGCTAAAAAAATCACTAGAAGAGCAATGGAGAGTAGAAGAGAGTAAAAAAGAACAGGTATCATCTCTTGCTCACGATATAAAGACACCGATTACTATAATAAAAGGAAACTCCGAACTGTTGTTGGAATCTGAGTTAGCAGAAGATCAGCAGCTTTATCTTAAATATATATTGAAAAATTCAAATCAAATCGAGGAGTATTTAAAGAAATTAATTGAGATATCACAAGAGGGAAAAGGTGACGAAATCAATATTGAAAAAGTTAATAGCTCAGAGTTTTTAAAAGATATCAACGATCAAATAATAGCGATCTGCAATACTAAAAATTTAAAATTACACCTAAAAGAAAAAGATGTTCCAGAAGAGTTGTATTTAGACCGCGATTTGTTAAGTAGAGCTATTATGAATCTTGTATCAAATGCGGTAGATTATTCGTCGCATAACAGTATATTAACATTTTCAGTTAGAAAAATGGTATCTGAGAATGAAGAAGATAGAAAAAAAGTCGGAAGTGAAGAGAATAGACAAGGAAATAAAGGCAGTAAAGAAGGCCGCATAAAAGTCGGAAAAAAAGATGCTAAAAAGGGCAGTAATGAAGGTAGCAGAGAAGATTTTATAGAGTTTGCGGTAGAAGATAGTGGAAGTGGATTTTCTGAGAAGAGCATAGCACATGTAACTGAGCAATTCTATATGGACGATAACAGCAGAAATTCAAATATGCACTATGGAATGGGTCTATATATCGCAAAGTCGATTTCAGTCAAACACGGTGGGGATTTATATGTATCTAATTCAAAAACTACAGGCGGTGGATTAGTAAGTATAAAAATACCGATTAGGAAAATTTAAGAGTCAATAATGACAGTCATGGTGTTATGCAGTATAATATATGTACATACGCAATTTGCTTGTACATGTTAAAATTGCATGTCGCTATGGCTTTTTGTATAATATAATAATATTTGGATAATTAATTAGTAGGAGGAACGAGTATTGATATATGCGTTAATAATAGTAGTACTTTTAGGGATAGATCAGATATCAAAGTTATTGGCACTAAAACATTTACAAGATGTATCGACAATACCGATTATAAATAATATATTCCACCTGACTTATGTGGAAAATAGAGGTGCCGCATTTGGTATGTTGCAAAACAATCAAATAATATTTGTTGTAATAGCTTTAATAGCATCGATTTTTGGAATTTACTATTTATGTACTAAAAAAATTCACATAGTTGGTAAAATAGGAATAATGCTTTTGATATCAGGAGCATTAGGAAATCTTATAGATAGAATGAGACTTGGATTTGTTGTAGATTTCTTAGATTTTAGAATAGTATGGCAGTACGTATTTAATATAGCTGATGTTTTTGTTGTTGTCGGAACGATTCTTCTGTGTACTTTCATTTTATTTTTCGACAATAAAGAGAAGGTGAAGTAATGGAAGAAATTAAGATTTTTACAGTTGAAGATTTTGATGGAGAGAGATTAGATGTATACATATCGGAAAAATTTCAAGATTTTTCAAGAAGTGCTGTACAGAAAATAATAAAAGATCAAAAGGCTAAAGTAAATGGAAAGATAGAGAAACCTAGATATACAGTTAAACTTGGGGATCGTATTGAAGTTGAAATTCCAACGTCTTCTAAAATAGAGATAGTACCTCAAAATATACCGCTCAACATAGTATATGAAGATGAGGATCTATTAATCGTAAATAAAGAGCAGGGAATGGTCGTTCATCCTGGCGCAGGAAATTACGAAAATACATTGGTAAATGCACTTTTATTTCATACAGATGGTAAATTATCAACTATTAATGGAGATGATACAAGACCTGGAATAGTTCACAGAATAGATAAGGATACATCCGGATTATTGATGGTAGCTAAAAATGACAAATCTCATATATTTTTGGCAGAGCAGTTAAAAGAGCACTCAACAAAGAGAGAGTACCAATTTATATGCTATGGTGTTGTAGATGAAGACAATATAACTGTAGATAGACCAATTGGAAGGAATCCAAAAGATAGGCTGAAGATGGCAGTGGTAGAGGGCGGAAAAAATGCAATAACCCATTTTGAAGTTATTGATAGATTTGATAAGTTTACACATATGAAGGCTAGGCTAGAAACTGGAAGAACACATCAGATCAGAGTTCATGCGAACTATATAAAACATCCACTTTTAGGTGATAGCGTGTATGGTCATAAAAAAGAAAAAATTAAACTAAATGGTCAGGTTTTACATGCTAAAAAACTTGGATTTGTACATCCGACTACTAGAGAATATATGGAGTTTGATTCAGAGCTCCCAGAGTACTTTAGAGATCTTTTGATAAAGTTAAAGTCTTTGTAGATTTACACAGTATTAAAAAGAGGTTGAAAGATCTTAACAAAAATTGTATACTTAAATATACTAGTAGCGAATTTTAGAAGTCTTTAAATGATACAGAGATGTCATAAGCCCGAGGAAGAATACTTTATTTTTTCGATATTTAGGAGATTATAACTTCTTGTCTTATGATAAGAAGTTTTTTTATTTACATAAAAGAACTTTGCAATAATATACTAAAAAATTCAGTTAAATATTAATTAAAAGGGAGGAGCTTTGTCAAAGTAGAATTTCAGATCTAATAATTATTTTTTAAATCTAATAATTATTTTGACAATACTAAAACTATGGTTGAAAAAGCATTATTGATGGATGAAAAAGCTATGGCGAGGGCAATAACTAGAATAAGTCATGAGATAATTGAAAAAAACAAAGGTGTAGAAGATGTAGTATTAGTAGGAGTTAGGACTAGAGGAGTCCCAATTGCAAAAAGAATAGCTAAAAAGATAGGGCAAATAGAAGGTGCCGAAGTTAAGACAGGATTTATAGATATAACACTTTACAGGGATGACCTTGTAAAAATAGATACTGAGCCTATTGTAAATGGGTCTTATCTTGATTTCGATATAAATGGTAAAACAGTTGTGTTGGTAGATGATGTGCTTTACACTGGAAGAACTGTTAGAGCTGCTTTGGACGCATTGGTTGATATAGGAAGACCTAATGCTATTCAGTTAGCCGTTTTAGTAGATAGAGGGCATAGAGAGCTTCCGATAAGAGCTGACTATGTCGGTAAAAATGTGCCAACTTCTACACAGGAAATAATATCTGTAAAATTGATTGAAGCAGATGGAGAAGATTCAGTTACTATTAACGAGTAATTATAAATATATTTTAAAAGTATTAGACTTATATTGAATATTTTGATATAATTACCTTGAAATCAAATACGTGTAAAGAAAGGGTAAGGAACTAAGAATATGAGAATGTAATTTATTTGAATTAATTTAAAGCACAGAAATTAAAAAAATCTATTTATATAGATTTGATATTGTGATGCTTAAATTAAGGAGAGTAAGTTATTTCATAATAGCTTAGTTTGCATACCCTTTTTTGGTGTCTCTCTTTATATTTAAGTATCTATGAGGAGGGATTTTTTTGTTATTAAATATAAATAAATTAAAGAAAGTTTACGGTGATAGAACAATTTTAAATATAGATACTTTCAATGTTTTTGAAGGTGACAGAATAGGTTTAGTCGGAGGAAATGGAGAGGGGAAAAGCACTTTATTGAAGGCTATAATAGGCGAGGTAGATATTGATGAAGGAAGTATATATTTAGACGACAGTTACTCATATATTTCTCAGTTAGACAATAATTTCAATGCTTGTGAAGATAGTAAAGCAAAAAGTCTGTTAAATGCACCTGGAGATTTTAGAGACACTCTATCAGGAGGAGAAAAGACAAAACTCAAAATTGCACAGGCATTAAAAGATGATAAAAAACTTATTATAGCAGATGAACCTACTGCTAATATTGACACAAAGAGTATAGAAATACTGGAAGATATGTTTAAAAGCTTTAGAGGAGCTATGATTATAGTATCTCATGATAGAGAGTTTTTAAATAAGCTGTGCAATAGCATAGCGGAATTAAAATGTGGAGAGTTAAAGATTTATCCAGGCAACTATTCAGATTACTTAAACCAAAAGAAGCTTGAAACAGATAGAGAAGACTTTGAATACCAAAGTTATATAAATGAGAAGAAGAGACTTGAAAAGGCAATGTTAGGTCAGAAGAAGATGAGCAAGAATATTAGAAAAACTCCAAAGAGAATGGGGAATTCTGAAGCCAGACTTCATAAGATGGGTGGACAGCAACAAAAGAAAAAAATTGATAACACTGTAAAATCGATTCAGAGTAGAATTGACCACCTAGAAGTTAAACATAAACCTAAAGCAGATAGAGAAATCA
Source organism: Metaclostridioides mangenotii (assembly GCF_017873185.1). Taxonomy (GTDB): domain Bacteria; phylum Bacillota; class Clostridia; order Peptostreptococcales; family Peptostreptococcaceae; genus Metaclostridioides; species Metaclostridioides mangenotii. Next base: position 1,131,726 of record NZ_JAGGJX010000001.1, on the reverse strand, counting down.
ATATAATAATAAAAGAAGGTCTAGAGGTAGTAGGTAAGAATGTACTTGAGGCAAAAAAACTTAGTTTAAAAGTTGATGATAAACTTTTATTAGATGAAACCTCATTTAAGGTAAAAAGAGACAGTAAAGTGGCTCTAATCGGTGAAAATGGCACAGGAAAGACAACTTTACTTAAGGAGATCATAAAAAATGATAACGAGAACTTGAGGTTAAATCCAAGGGTTGTAATAGGTTATTTTGATCAAGAACAAAGAACTTTAGATGACGATAAAAGTATTATAGAGAATATAAAATCGAAGTCCTCTTTTGACGAAACTTTTATAAGGATAAATCTAAATCTATTTGGATTTTCTCAGGACGATATCTATAAAAAAGTAGGAGTTTTAAGTGGAGGAGAGAAGGTTAAAGTATCTCTTTGCAAGATTATACTTGAAGATAACAATCTGCTCGTTTTGGATGAACCGACGAACTATTTAGATATTGTATCTATTGAAGCTTTAGAGCAGGCTATAAAAAGTACTAATAAAACCGTATTGATAGTATCTCATGATAGGGATTTTATTTCGAACACTTGTGATACCGTACTCAAAATAATGGATAAAAAGGTTGAAGAGTATAATTCAGGTTATGAAGATTACCTTATTTTTGAAGAAAGTGGTAAAAAAAGCTGTAAGGATAAAAAGGACCTGAAAAGTGATGAGATATTAATTCTTCAAAATAAATTGAGTTTTTTAATATCTAAAATGTCTATAGAAAATGATGAAAAGAAAAAAGACAAACTTGAAGATGAGTATAAGTCTTTACTTGAAAATATAAAGGATTTAAAAAGTTTATAGTGTATATAAAATAAATTAGAGTTAGTCAATCGGCAGGTAGAGCTGTCGTTGGCTAACTCTTTTTATTGATGTTATGGTTAGTACATTTATTCGTCTTTTGGTTTTAATTTAGCTACCATTTCTTCAGTTGGAGTTACATAAAGAGTACTGTTTGTTTCGTAGATTACCATTCCGGGCTTAGAGCCACTAGGTTTCTTAACATTTTTCTTTTTAGTGTAGTCTACAGGAACTTTTGATGACATTTTTGATTTACTAAAGTATGCAGCAAGCATAGCTCCTTCAAAGATTGTATCATCGCTTACTTCTTTGCCTGCACATTTTATAATTACGTGTGATCCTGGGATATTTTTAGTGTGCATCCAAATATCATCGTAATCGGCAATTCTAAGTGTCAAATGATCATTTTGTTTATTGTTCTTACCTACAAGTATAGTAGTTCCATCTGATGATATAAATTTATGCGGTGAAGTTGTAAGAGCTGTTTCCTTTTTGGGTTTAGCTTTACCTTGTGCTTTTGCATATCCAAGTTTTATTAATTCTTCTCTTATATCCTGTAGTTCATCCATATTCTCACAGTTATCTATACTTAGAATAATATTTTCTAGATAGTTTATCTCTTCTTCATTTATAGCCATTTGATGTGTTATCTCTTTTTTAGCGGTTTTTAGTTTATTGTACTTTTTGAAGTATTTTTGGCTATTTTCAGAAGGCGTAAGATTTTCGTTCAACGGAATTTTTATATTTGAATAATCTGGAGAGTAGAAGTTTTGAACTTCGATCTCCTTCATACCTTTTTCTACCATATAAATGTTGGCAGTTAAAAGTTCACCTTTTAATTTGAATTCATCTGCATGTTCAGAATCTAAAAGTTCCTCATTCTGCTTTTTCTGTTTGTTGTAAAGCCTATCAAGTTTTATTGAAATACTTTTTCTAAGGTCAGATGCACGCTGATGGATCCTATCCTTTACATCTCTAGTTAAATAGTAGTTTTCAAGGATTTCACACATACTTTCTCTCGATATAGATTCTAAATCATTGTAAAGAGTTAAGTTTACACAACTGAAATCCATATACTTATCAATGCTTCTATCCACTATTATTGATGGAAGGTATTTGTTGTTGGATATATCCTTAAATAGTCTATCAAATTCAAGATATAAATCACCTAGATCGCTGTCTGAAACTTCTGTAACGTCCTTTTTTGGATCGACATCTGCTCTAAAACAAATTTCCTTGGCAATAATTGGACTAATACCTAAAAATTTAGAATAAAGACCTTTAAAAACAGGACCTTCATAAGTTTTTATTGATTCAATAAATTTACCTTTATTTACTTTATCTAGAGGATTGATTTTATCCTGTGCAGGAGGAAGCTCATATGTAAGTCCAGGTAGAATTTGACGAACTCTACTTATACTTACTGGAACTCTCTTTGCAGAATCAAAGATTTTACCGCTCTCTGATTGAGCAAGTATTATATTGCTGTGTCTGCCCATTATTTCTACAATAATATCTTTAGAAGTTTTTTCTTTTAATTCATCATAGGATTCTACACTTATTTTTATGATTCTCTCAAACCCTATCTGAGAAACTCCTGTAATAATTCCGCTCTGTATGTGCTTTCTAAAAAGCATACAAAACACGGGTGCTTTTTTAGGATTTTCTTTTTTATAATTGTTTGCAATGTAAACTCTCGGGTTAGATGCACTCGCACTGAGTACTAATTTATAGTTATTTGGATTATTTCTTATATTTAAAACAATTTCATCGTTTTCTGGTTGAGATATTTTATCGACCTTTCCGCCGACTAGTTTTGATGATAATTCGTCCACTATAGAATGTATAACTAAGCCATCTAAAGCCATAAAACTCACTCCTTTCATAGGCACTTAGTGCCAATAAACTAATTATACTAAAAACACCCCGAAATAGAAACTTATATTTAAATTAGCTATATGTATTATTTTGCAATTATTACTGTTAATATCCCTATACAAGAGGTATAATATAGTATTAGGATAAACTAAAATAAGGAGCGATATTATGAAATTCTGGAAGTTACATGGAATTGGGAATGATTTTATTGCTATAGATGGAAGGTTTGATGGAATTGATCCAGCAGACTATTCCGCACTTGCTAAAAAAGTGTGCAATAGAAGATTTTCTGTCGGAGCAGACGGTTTGCTAGTTGTAAAAGATACGGATAAGGCTGACACTGAAATGGTTTACTACAATTCTGATGGATCGCGTGGAGAGATGTGCGGGAACGGTCTTAGATGTTTCTGTAAATATGTGTACGACAACAGTATATTTAGAAAAGAGACAATTAGCGTGGATACGCTTGATGGAATCAAAAATGTAGTTTTAAGTACAGACAGTGGAAATCTAAATTCTATAAAGGTAAATATGGGAAAAGGAAGTTTCTGTGCAAAAGATGTTCCTGTAGTTACGGACAAGGAAATGTTTATAGATGAAGAAATCGTAATTTTAGATAAAAAGTTAAAAGCGACTTCTATTCTTATGGGGGTACCTCACACTGTAATATTAGTAGACGATCTAGATGTAAATTTTACAAAGAAATACGGAAGAGAAATTGAGAAAAGCGATCTATTTCCCAATAAGACAAATGTTAACTTTGTAAAGGTAGATGACAGGAACAACATATCTGTAAGAACTTGGGAGAGAGGTTGTAGCTATACGTTAGGTTGTGGAACGGGTATGACAGCTTCAGCGATGGTATGTGATTATCTAGGTAAAGTTGAAAAAAGTGTAAATGTAACTTCTGAAGGTGGAACGGTTAGAATTGATATAGAGGACTCAATGTATATGACAGGTCCTGCAGTAAAAATATGTGAAGGATTTTTGGAGGTTTAGTATGGCTATAAGTATGACTGGCTTTGGTAGGGGTGAGTATAAAGACGACAACTACTACTTTTTAGTTGAGTGTAAAACTATTAATCATAAGTATTCGGATATAAATATAAGAATGCCGAGAAAGATATTATTTTTAGAAGAAAAAGTTAGAAATATTGCTAAGAACTATATTCGCAGAGGTAGAGCAGATATATATATCAAATTTGAAATATTGGGAAATGAAGATGTAAATTTAAAGCTCGATGAAAATTTGGCTGCTCAATATGTGGACATACTAAAGAAATTAAAGGATAAATTCGACTTAGTCGACGATATTAGTGTAATGAGTGTAGCGAAGTTTCCTGATGTAGTATCAACTGAGGAGAAAGAAGAGGATGAAGATCTTATTTGGTCAAAGTTAAATGAAGCTCTTGAAGAGACATTTATAAAGTTAAAAGAAATGAGATCTGAAGAAGGAAGTAAATTAGCTGAAGATATATCTATGAGATGTGATTTCTTAAGTAAATACATCGAAGATATAGAAGGATTTTCAGATAGAGTTGTTGAGGATTACAAAGAAAAACTCAATGCAAGAATCAATGACTTGTTAGATGATCCTAGCGTAATAGATGAAAGTAGACTAGCTCAAGAAGTTGCTATATTTGCTGATAAGAGCAGTATAACTGAGGAGATAGTTAGATTTAAGAGTCATATTGATCAACTTAAAAAGACTGTTGTAAAAAATGAGTCGATAGGTAGAAAAATAGACTTTTTAATTCAGGAGATGAATAGAGAGACAAACACTATTGGATCTAAATCATCAGACTTAAATATAACTAACTTAGTAGTAGAAGTAAAGAGTGAACTAGAAAAAATTAGAGAACAGATACAAAATATAGAGTAAAATAATGATATAATTTAATAACATAATGTTTTAATTTAGAAGGGAATTAAGTAGATGTTTAAGAGAAAGGGACTTTTGCTAGTTGTATCAGGACCATCAGGTGCTGGTAAAGGAACAATTTGTAAGGCGTTGCTTAAAGCAAATGAAGATATAAAGCTTTCAGTATCCGCTACTACTAGAAAACCTAGAGTTGGCGAAGTAGATGGAATTAATTATCATTTTGTAAGTAAAGAAAAATTTCAGGATATGATTTCTCACAATGAATTTTTGGAGTATGCTCAGATTTATGATAATTTTTACGGAACACCTAAGTCGTCTATTATGGAAAGCTTAAATAATGGACAAGATATATTATTAGAGATAGAAATGCAGGGTGCTATGCAGATAAAAAATGTATATCCTGAAGGAGTATTTATATTTGCTCTTCCGCCTTCACTTGAAGAACTAAAAAACAGAATAGTAGGAAGAGGCACAGAAACAATGGAAGAAATAGAAAAAAGATTTGGATGTGCCTATGAAGAAATTAAACTAATAGAGGATTATGACTACTTTATATTTAATAAAGATATTGACACATCTGTTAAAGAGATACAAAATATAATAGCATGTGAAAAAAATAGAGTTAAAAGATACAAAGATATTATTTTAGATAAATTTAAGGAGGAATTATAATTATGTTAAAACCATCTATAAATGAAGTTCTTGAGAGGATAGACAATAGATATTTCTTAGTAGGAACAGTAGCGAAGAGATCTAGAAATTTAATCGACGGTGCAGAGCCGCTTGTACCGACTAAAGATAGAGAAAAACCTGTCAGCATAGCTACTAGAGAGGTTGCAGACGGTCTTTTAACTTACAGATTGCTTACTGAAGAAGAAATAGAAATAGAAGAAGCTAGACATTACGAAGAACAACATCAACATTTGAGGGAAGAAGACTAAAATGTTAAATGGTAAGACAGTTGTTTTAGGAGTAAGCGGTGGTATTGCAGTATACAAATCATGTGATATAGTAAGTAAACTAAAAAAATTAGGGCTAAATGTTCACGTAATAATGACCGAATCAGCTACGGAGTTTGTTTCACCGTTGACATTTCAGTCGTTAAGCCAAAACTATGTAGTTTCAGATATGTTTGCTGAACCGAAAACTTGGGATGTAGAACATATTTCTTTAGCAAAAAAAGCCGATTTATTTTTAATAGTTCCTGCTACAGCCAATGTAATAGGAAAAATTGCAAATGGTATAGCTGATGATATGCTTACAACTACAGTTATGGCGACAAAAGCACCAATATTATTAGCTCCAGCCATGAATACAAATATGTATGAAAATGTTATAGTTCAAAAAAATATAGAGTTTTTAGAAGGTCTTGGATACAATTTTGTAGAGCCAGATAGCGGAAGATTAGCATGTGGAGATATAGGGTCAGGGAAACTTGCCAATGTAGATACTATAGTGAGTAGAGTTGTAGATATGCTAAATGTAGAACAAGATCTTAAAGGTCAAAAGATAGTTGTGACTGCTGGACCAACTGTAGAGAGAATAGATCCAGTGAGATACTTATCTAATCGATCTACTGGAAAAATGGGTTATTCAATAGCAACAGAAGCAGCTAAAAGAGGCGCTGAGGTAACTCTAATTTCTGGACCGACAAATCTAAAAGCTCCAAACGGTCTATCAAAATACGTACAGATTGAGTCTGCAGAGGATTTATATAAAGCAGTTGTAGATAATTTTGACGACAACAAGGTGTTTATACAGAGCGCCGCTGTGGCTGATTATAGGCCGAATGAGTATTCTGTTAAAAAGATTAAAAAGAGCGATGATGACCTAGTTATAAATTTAGGTAGAAATAAAGATGTCGCATATGAAATCGGAAAAAATAAAAAAGATAAAGTGTTAGTAGCATTTGCAGCTGAAACTAACGACCTAGTCAAACACGCTAAAGGTAAGATTACTAAGAAGAATTTAGATTTTATTGTTGCAAATGATTTGACACAAGAGGGCGCGGGATTTAAAGCTGATACTAATATAGTTAAAATAATAGATAGAGAAGGCAGTATTGAAGAATACCCTATTATGAAAAAAGAAGAAGTGGCAAATATAATATTAGATAAAGTAAAAAATATTTTATAGAAATTAAATGATCTGTCTGTGTTGGCAAAATAAATGAGCCTATACATAGATAGATTATTTTATTTGGTGTAAAATAAAGGATAGAGATAAAAAAGGTAGGGAGAGGGATTAGAAATGGCAAGTTACGCTGAGGTTGTTGTAAGAAGCAATTCTACGTATACCGATAACCTATTTACATATCAAATCCCTGATTATTTTGAGGGCAAAATAGAAGTCGGTCATAGAGTACTCGTACCATTTGGGAGAGGAAATAAACCAGTTGAAGCTTTTGTGTTCAAATTGATTAATAAATTTGATGAGGCTTTTAAAGTTAAGAATATAGTTGAGATACTAGATGAAAATCCGATTTTTAGAGAAGAAGATATAGAGTTGGTATCTTGGATGAAAAATAGATATTTGTGTACTTATATAGACTGTATAAATCTTATATATCCAAAAGGCTACAAGTTGAATAATTATAAAGTTATTTCTCATGGAGTTAAAATTAAAAACATTGACGTGGATTTAACTCAAGAACTATTGGATGAATTAAAAGAAGATGAAAAAGATGTAGTAGAAAAACTTCTTTTTAGTAAAGGAAAAATAAAGGTTGATAAGTTAAGTTATATAAAGAATGTAAATAATGTGATAAATAGGCTTGAGAAAAAGGAATATATAAAACTAGGCTGGGAGTATGACGATAGAGAAAATGAAAAGATGTTATGCTATGTATCACTTTGTTTTAAGGGTGTAGAACTCGAAAAATACATTGAAGACAATAAAATTCGAATAGGAAAAAGCCAGAAAAAAGCGATCGATTTTTTAAATGACAATGACGATGTAGAGATTAATGATTTAATGGAAATACTAGGAGTATCTAGACAGAGTATAAACACACTGTCGTCAAAAGGTGTTATAGAATTGGATTTCAAACCTTACTATAGAGAACCTGAGTTTAACTTTAAATCAGAAAATAAAAAAGTGAATCTGAATGAAGAGCAGAAAAATGCTGTAAATATAGTGACTTCTCAGATGTTTGAAGATGATAAAAAACCTTATTTGATACACGGAATAACTGGAAGCGGTAAAACAGAAGTGTATATGGAGATTATAGATCATGCGCTTAGTCAAGGGCTTAGCAGTATTTTATTAGTTCCAGAGATATCTCTTACACCTCAGACAATATCTAGACTTAAAAATAGATTTGGACCTATTGTTGGAGTTTACCACAGCAAACTTTCAGAAGGGGAGAGACACGATGTATATAAAGCTATAAAAGCTGGTAAAGTAAGAATACTTATAGGAGCAAGATCAGCTTTATTTGCGCCTTTTGATAACTTAGGGGCGATTATTATAGACGAATTCCATGAGACATCTTATAAAGCCGAAAATAACCCTAAATTTAGTGCGATAGAAGTCGCTAGATACATGTCTATAAAAAATAATATAACATTAGTATTTGGATCGGCTACTCCTTCAGTTGAGGAGTACTACAGAGCAAAAACAGGAGAGTACAACTTAATTGAAATAAATAAGAGAGCGAACAACAAGCCGCTTCCAAAGATAAAAATAGTAGATATGAAGAAAGAACTTGATGTAGGAAACACAAGTATATTTAGCAGTGAACTCATCAAAGAGATTAAAAGGACAATAGAAAGTGGTAGTCAAGCGATTCTATTCTTAAATAGAAGAGGCTATGCAAATTTTGTATCTTGTAGAAAATGTGGGTATGTATTCAAGTGTAACGACTGTGATATATCGCTTACTTACCACAAGTACAATAATTCTGGAGTATGTCACTACTGTGGTTACGAGACCACAATTCCCAAGACTTGCCCAGAATGTGGAAGTGAACATATAAAGCCTTTTGGTACTGGAACCCAAAAGATTGAAGAGGAATTAAAGACTATTCTTCCAGATGTAAAGACACTTAGAATGGATAAAGACACTACATCTAAAAAAGGTTCTCTAGAAAAAATTCTAAATAAATTTAAGGATAGGGAAGCGGATATCTTAATCGGAACTCAAATGCTAAGTAAAGGTCTAGACTTTGAAAATGTAACGCTTGTCGGGATTTTGTCTGCAGATATGATTTTAAATTTCCCTGATTTTAGGAGTTTTGAATCTACTTTTCAACTTATAACTCAAGTTTCTGGGAGAGCAGGAAGGTCGGATAAAGAGGGAGAGGTAGTTCTCCAGACTTATGATACTGATCATTACGCTATTATACATGCGATTAATTATGATTATGAAAGCTTTTACGAGGATGAAGTAAAAATAAGAAAGGCTTTTGGATACACACCTTTCTGCAATATGATGAGGGTTGTGGTAAGTGGTGAAGACGAAGTAGATGTAAAAAAGAGTATCGACAACTTACACAGTTCATTAGTATACTTATTAAAAGAAAGAGGAATAGACAATTTTGATTTTATATTAGGGCCAAATCCATGTTCTATAACTAAAATTAAGCAAAACTATAGATGGCAAATATTATTTAAAGACGACAATATTGAAATTAATCTATTAAAGGGTATAATAAAATATATATGTATAACAAAGAGGGATTTTGTCTTTAATAAAAAGGTAAATGTTTCAATTGATATAAATCCAAACACAATATTATAGTAAAATATTTTGTGGTTAAATAAATTAGAAAAGTAGAGATTGTAAATAAATATAGAGATTTTATGTACAAGTTAAGAGGAGGATAAAATGGCACTTAGAAGAATTGCACAAATTGGAGAAGAGGTACTTAGAAAAAAATCGAGAAAAGTAGAAAAAATAGATGATAGAATACTACAGTTATTAGATGATATGGCGGAAACAATGTATGAAGCAGAAGGTGTAGGACTTGCAGCACCTCAAGTTGGAATTCTAAAGAGAGTAATAGTGATAGATATAGGAGAAGGTTTGATTGAACTTATAAATCCTGAAATAGTTGAGTCTTCTGGTGAGCAAATAGACCCTGAAGGTTGTCTAAGTGTTGATGGAGAATCAGCAGACGTAAAAAGACCAATGTACGTTAAAGTAAGAGGTCTTAATAGAGAAGGTGTGGAGGTAGAATACGAAGCTGAGGAATTTTTAGCTAGAGCATTCTGCCATGAGACTGACCACTTAGAAGGTGTACTTTTTGTAGATAAGATAGAAGAGTAAAAAGTTGTTTTAGTTGTTATGGCTATACGTTTAACAAATAAAAGCAGTGACTTTAACAAGTTAAAGGGGGGCGAATAATGGCACTTAGAAGAATTGCACAAATTGGAGAAGCAGTACTTAGAAAGAAATCAAAAAAAGTAGAAAAAATAGATGATAGAATAATACAGTTACTAGATGATATGGCAGAAACAATGTATGGAGCTGAATGTGGTGGCGGACTTGCTGCACCTCAAGTTGGAATACTTAAAAGAATGATAGTAATAGATTTAGGAGAAGGATTAATCGAACTTATAAATCCTGAGATAATAGAGTCTTCAGGCGAACAGATAGGACCAGAAGCTTGTTTAAGTGTGCCGGGAAGATCAGAAGAAGTAAAAAGACCGATGTATGTTAAGGTTAGAGGGCTGAATAGAGAAGGTGTAGAGATTGAATACGAAGCTGAAGGATTTCTAGCTAGAGCATTTTGCCATGAGACAGATCATTTAGATGGCGTATTATATGTAGATAAAATAGAGAAGTAATAGGAGCTGATATTTATGAAGATTGTTTTTATGGGAACACCAGAAATAGCAGTCCCATGTTTAGAAAAAATTATAGATGAAAAACACGAAATTTTAGGTGTTGTAACTCAGCCAGATAAACCAAAGGGTAGAGGGAAAAAACTTGCAATGTCGCCTGTAAAGGAGCTTGCAGTTAAGCATGATATAGATGTTTATCAACCAAAGAGAGCTAGGGAAGAAGAATTTATCAATGAGATAAAAAATCTCTCTCCAGATTTAATAATAGTTGTAGCTTTCGGTCAGATACTTCCAAAAGAGATACTGGAAATACCAAGATACGGTTGCGTAAATGTACACGTTTCACTGCTTCCTAAGTACAGAGGTGCTGCGCCTATTAACTGGGTGATAATAAATGGCGAAGAAAAGACAGGAGTATCAACAATGTATATGGATGAAGGCTTGGACACTGGTGATATTATACTGCAGAATGAGATAGATTTGAACAACGAAATTACGGCTGGAGAGCTACACGATAAGATAATGTATATCGGGGCTGATTTACTTAAAGACACAGTTGAAATGATAGCTAAAGGTACTGCTCCTAGAACAGTCCAAATTGATGAGGAGTCGTGTTATGCACCGATAATGAATAAAAGTCTTGGTAAAATAGATTTTTCTAAATCAGCTAAAGAAATTCATAACTTAGTTAGAGGTGTAAATCCTTGGCCTAGCTCTTATACAACTTATGAAGATAATACAATGAAGGTTTGGAAGACTAAAGTAACAGATAAAGACAGCGGGGACAAACCAGGAACTATTGTCGAAGTGGATAAAGAAGGTATAGGAGTCTGTACAAAAGATAAAGTTATACTTTTAGAAGAGATTCAGATGCCAAACAAAAAAAGAGTATTGGTAAGTGAATATATAAAAGGTAACACAATAAAAACTGGGGTAGTGTTAAACTAGGTGAGAATATGACTGAGATAAAGAAGTACTCAGCGAGTATATGTATTTTGATTTTAGTGCTTGGAGTTTTAGTAGGAGTGGTAGATTTATTTGTGACTAGCTATAACGATATGTTTTCAAAGTTAATTATAGGTTTATTTGTAGTAGTTGTGACGATTATTATTTTTTCAACATATGTAACGTATTTGATTGTAAACGAAAAAAAAGTAAATTCAACTATTATGAGATTTAACTTTAAGATAGTAAATATACTGTTTCCTATTGTTACATATATATCCTCAGTACTTAAGATATCAAAAGATGATATGAGAAGGGTATATATTAAGCTAAACAATGAATATATATACAGTGGTAAATATAATTTTGAACCAGAGGATATAATAATACTTATACCTCACTGTGTTCAAAATAACTTATGTAAATTAAAAATAACTAATGATATAGATAACTGCAATAAATGTGGTCTTTGCAGTGTAAAAGATTTAGTTGCTCTTAAATTTAAACATAATGTAAAAGTATTTGTAGCTACAGGTGGAACTTTGGCTAGAAAGATAATTATAGATAATAGGCCAAAAGCAGTCATAGCAGTAGCTTGTGAAAGAGACCTTACATCAGGAGTTCAGGATGTAAATAAAATACCAGTGTTAGGAGTTTTTAATAAAAGGCCAAACGGACCTTGCTTTAACACTGGTGTAGATATAGAGGATGTGGAAGAGGCAATTGATTTTTTGAGGGGAAACATTGGTTTTAAGCACTGTGAATATTAATTTTCAAATAATTAGGAGAGTGTTATATAAATGTATTACGGATACTGGGGATTTGACCCAACTATGATTATATTAATACCAGCTTTATTGTTCACTATGTATGCTCAGTTTAAAGTTAGTTCAACTACTAATAAATACTTAAAAGTACGCGCTTACAGTGGATATACAGGAGAGCAGGTGGCTAAAAGAATACTTAGTGTAAATGGATTAAATGATGTTAGAGTAGAGCCTATAGGAGGCCATCTGAGCGATCACTACGATCCTAGAAAGAAAACTGTAAGATTATCTAAAGATGTGTACTCAGGAACATCGATAACTTCGATTTCAGTTGCAGCCCATGAGTGTGGGCACGCTATACAACACGCTCACGGATATGTACCGCTAAACATAAGAAGTTCGCTAGTTCCAGTTGTAAACTTTGCATCAAACGCTTCGTGGATACTTATTATACTAGGATTTATAATGAGTGGTCCATTTTTGAAATTTGGGATACTTTTATTCTCACTTACAGTTTTATTCCAAATAGTTACACTTCCAGTTGAATTTAACGCTTCTAGTAGAGCAGTAACTCAGCTTGCTAGTCTAGGGATAGTCGATGAAGGTGAAAAAAGACAAAGTAGAAAAGTTCTTACTGCGGCAGCACTTACTTACGTTGCAGCTGCTCTGACAGCAGCACTTCAACTACTTAGATTAGTTTTGATAGCTCAAAGAAGAAACGATTAATAAGAAAATAAACAATAATTTTAGGCTGAAAATATCGATTTACTTCCAACGAGTAGATAAACTCGTAATGTCAGTTATGAGATATTTTTAGCCTAATTTACTTTTACTAGCTTGAGGAGAGAAAAATTATGAACGCAAGAGAGTTTGCATTTAAAGTGATATGTGATATAGAGACGAACAAAAACTATTCAAATATCTCAATTAATAAGCATTTCAAAAATATCGAAATTAAAAATGCAGAACGTGGTTTTGCAACAGAACTAATCTACGGTGTAGTAGAAAATAAATACTACATAGACTATATAATCAATAAGCTTTCAAAGATAAAAGTAAAGAAAATGTCTACATTTGTTAAGACTATACTTAGAATGGGAACGTATCAAATATTGTTTTTAGATAGTATCTCTGACTACGCAGCTGTGGATGAGTCTGTAAAGCTTGCTAAAAAATACGATAAGAGATCATCTGGGTTTGTAAATGCGATCCTGAGAAATGAAATAAGAAACAAAGAAACTATTAAAAATATTGATGAAAAAGATGAAGTGAAGGCTCTTTCGATAAAATATTCGTATAATCCATGGATGGTTCAAAACTGGATAGAAAAATTCGGCTTAGATTTTACTAAAGATTTATTGGAAGAAAACAGTAAAAAGCCAAATCTTTATATACGTGTAAACACTACAAAAACTACTAGAGATGAACTTATAGAAAAGTTAACTAAAATGGGAGTTGAGTGTAGTAAGATAAGCTTTATAGAAGAGGCAGTAGAAGTTAAAAACTTAAAAAATATCGAAAATAACGAATTATTTAATCAGGGATTATTTACAATTCAAGATATAAGTTCTATGATAGTAGGGAAAACTATTAATCCAAAAGAAAACTCTTTAGTTTTGGATGTATGTAGTGCGCCTGGTGGAAAGACTACGCATGTTGCTACAATTATGAATAATACAGGAAAAGTTGTTGCTAGAGATATTTTTAATCACAAGTTGAAGCTTATTAAATCTTCTGTAACTAGACTTGGACTAAACAACGTAGATGTGGAAGAATACGATGCACTAAAGTTCGATGAAAAAAGTGTAGATAAGTTTGACTATGTACTTACAGATGTGCCTTGTTCAGGGCTTGGAATAGTTAAAAGAAAGCCCGAGATAAAGTTCAAAGAAAAAGAAGATCTAAAAGAATTACCTGCAATTCAGAGGAAAATTCTCGATAATGCCTCAAAATATGTAAAGATAGGTGGCACACTTGTGTACAGTACATGTACGATTCAAGACGAAGAAAATATAAATGTTGTCAAAGCATTTTTAAAAGATAATGAAGGATTTAAATTAGATCCTATAGATTCAGTAGAAATAGATTTAGAAGAACAAAACAGCGGAGTGCTGAAGATTTATCCTAATGTGCACGCTATGGATGGATTCTTTATAGCAAAATTAGTGAGAGTTAGGTAGTGATATAGTGGAAGATAAAAAAGTAGCGATGAAAAATTTTACCGAGGATGAGATAAAGGAATACATGAAGGAAATCGGAGAAAAAGCATTTAGAGGAAGTCAGATTTTTTCATGGATATATAAAGGTGCAGAAAATTTTGATGATATGAAAAATATTCCCAAATCTTTAAGAGAAAAATTAGAGCAAAACGCTTATATAGGAACTTTAGAACAGGAATTAAAACTAGAGTCTAAGATAGATGGAACAAAAAAATATTTGTTTTTATTGGCGGACGGAAATATAATAGAAACAGTGATGATGGACTATGGAGATAGAACGACAGTATGTGTCACTAATCAGGTAGGATGCAGAATGGGATGTAACTTCTGTGCATCTACAATCGATGGTCTAGTCAGAAATCTGGAGCCGTGGGAAATTTTAGATCAGATTATGCAGGTTCAAAAAGACACTGGTAAGAGAGTATCAAATGTAGTAATGATGGGAAGTGGAGAGCCGCTAGATAATTTTGAAAACTCTAAAAAATTCCTGGAAATTGTTAACGAAGAGAATGGCTTAAACTTAGGATACAGGCATATAACACTATCGACTTGTGGTATTGTACCTAAGATTTACGAGCTTGCAGATTTAGAAATACCGATAAATCTTGCAATATCTCTCCATTCGCCATATGATAGTATTAGAAAAGAGATAATGCCTGTTGCAAAATCTTACACTATCGATGAAATAATAAAGGCTTGTCGTTATTATATAAAAAAGACAAATAGAAGAATCACTTTTGAGTACTCTTTGATAAAAGGTGTAAATGACTCTGAAAAAGAAGCAGATGCACTTGCTAAGCTACTTAAAGGTATGTTATGTCATGTAAATCTTATTCCTATAAATAAAGTCGATGAAAGGGAATACGAAAAGCCTGATAAAGTATATATTTACAAATTTAGAGACAATCTTGAAAAACACAATATACCTGCCACAGTTAGAATATCAAGAGGTTCTGATATAAGTGGAGCTTGTGGTCAGTTGAGGAGAAAATATAAGTGATAACAAGGAGGAAATCGTATGGATTATAGTTGTGCCTCCCATATAGGAAAAATAAGAAAGAACAATGAAGATTACTGTGAGGGAGAAATTATAGAAACAGAATTTGGGCCTATGGGCATATTTGCAATAGCTGATGGTATGGGTGGCCATAACAAAGGCGAAGTTGCGAGTAAATTGGCAGTTTCCAACATAATTAAATTTCTAAAAGAAAATCTATTGCAGAGGGAAAGTATTAAAATTGACTATATCGATGACGTTCTAAAACAAGCTTATAACAATGTAAATACGATAATACACAATAAATCTAAAGAAGCTTTGGAATTTGATGGTATGGGTACAACACTAGTAACTGCAATAATCTACAACAACAACATCTATGTTGCAAACGTAGGCGATAGTAGGTGCTATTTGTTACACGACAGAAAATTTGATAAAATAACAATAGACCATTCTGTAGTTGAAGAACTTATAATGGCAAAAGTTATTACAGAAGAAGAAGCAAAGACTCATCCTCAAAGAAACCATATAACTCGTGCTGTAGGCACAGACGATATGGTTGTTGTAGATATATTTAAAAAGAAGCTGAGAGAAGGAGATTTTATTCTCATGGCTACAGATGGGCTTATTGGATTTGTAAATGATAATGAAATAAGACAAACAATAATTGAATTTAAAGAAGAAGATATAGATGAAATAAGCGCTAAATTGATAAATATGGCAAATGATGTTTCTGGTAAAGATAATGTTTCTGTTATCTTAATAAGAGTATAATTAGGACGGTGATAATGTGGGAGAAACAATTTTAGGAAATAGATATGAGATCATCAGAAAGATTGGCGATGGGGGTATGGCCTTTGTTTACGAGGCTAAAGACAAGTTGCTAAATAGAACCGTAGCTCTAAAGGTCCTTAGACCAGAGTTTGTTGATGACGAGGAATTTTTAACAAAATTTAAGAGAGAAGCTGAAGCGGTAGCTAGTTTATCTCACCCAAATATAGTTAATGTGTACGATGTAGGCGAAGATGGCAAAGTTCACTATATAGTAATGGAGTTTGTAGATGGTCAAAACTTAAAGGAGATTATACAAAACGAGGGAACTTTAGATGAATACACTGCTTTAGATATAACCAAGCAGATTGCATTAGCTCTTGGTGCTGCCCATAAAAAGGGTATAATACATAGAGATATAAAGCCTCACAACATACTTATCTCAAATGAAGGTAGAGTAGTTAAGGTAGCTGACTTTGGTATTGCGAAAGCTGTATCGAATACCACTGTAACTAATATAGGAAGTGTTATAGGATCTGTTCACTATTTTTCACCAGAACAAGCTAAAGGTAAGTTTGTGACTAATAGTGCAGATTTATACTCATTAGGTATAGTTATATATGAAATGTTATTAGGAAAAGTTCCTTTTAGAGGTGACAGCCCTATTTCAATAGCGCTTCAACATATTAACGATGATATCGAGTTTACATCTGATGAAAAAGTTAGTATACCACAGAGCGTTAGAACTTTAATAAAAAAATTAACTGAGAAATCTGCTTCAGATAGATATCAAACTGCTGAAGAATTAATTGAAGATATTGATTACATTGAAAAAAATATAGATCTAGATTTTATCAAAGAGTACAATGACTTTGAAACTAAAAAGATAGATCCTAAAAAATTAAACTTAGAAAACCAGTCGGTATCAGAAAAGTTAAATCCAATGTCAATTCCAGATATGGAAGAAGACGATAGTTACTTTGAAGATGAGTACGAAGATGAAGATGAGTACGAGGATGATGACGATGACGACTATGAAGAAGAAAAGAGAAGATCAAAAAGGCGAGAGAGAAGAAAGAAGAAGAAAAAGAAAGATAGTCCAAAGACTAAAAAGAGATTAAGAATTGCAGCTGTAATACTTATAATTATATTAATGGCTCAATTCGCATTTGCATATAAAATGTTTATAAAACCAGCACTTGGAGGGGACTCTGTTGCTCCAAATCTTGTAAATATGACATTAGACGAAGCTAGGACAGAGTTAGATAAAATGGGAGTAAGCATTAAAGTAAAAAGCAGTGAATACAGTGAAGATGTAGAAGAGGACTGTATAATTTCACAGACACCTCCAGCAGGTACAAAGTTGGATAAAGGAGATGTAGTAGCTGTAGTATTAAGTAAAGGAGCAGATAGTATATCGGCTCCAGATGTTGTAGGGCTTACGCTGAGCGATGCAAAAGAGGCTCTTAAGGATGCAAATCTGAAACTGGGAACGGTCAAATACGAATACAGTACAAATGAAAAAGAAGGAACTGTACTAAGTCAAAGTCCAAGAGCGGGATCTACAAACGTAAAAGAGGGAGATAGAATAAACCTTGTTGTAAGTAAAAAATCAGATGAATCTGAAGTTATAGATCCAAATGAAAACAAAAATGATGATAATAATACTACTCAACCGCCAGATCAAGGCACAGGTAATGAATCAGGAACCGGAACAAATCCAGGAACTGGAACAAATCCAGGAACTGGAGGTGAAACAAATCCAGGAACTGGAACAAATCCAGGAACTGGAACAAACCCAGGAACTGGAACAAATCCAGGAACTGGAACTGGAAATGGATCAGAAACAGGCTCAGGAAATGGATCAGAATCAGGTGGTTCTGGGTCGGGCTCAGGAAATGGATCAGGTGGATCTGGAGGATCTGGCAGTACAGATACTGAGTAATAGGGAAGCCACATAATTTATCGATTGTTGAATTTAATAAAAATACAATGTATTTTTATAGGGCTGTCTCAAAATTTTGAGACAGCCCTGATTTTATGTAATAAAAATATATTTAAATATAAATAAATTTTTGAGGTGAGATTGATGATACAAAAGAAAACCGTTTTAATTACAGGGTCATCTAGGGGCATTGGAAGCAATATGGCAGAAAAGTTTGCTAGGGAAGGCTATAATGTTTTAATAAATTACAATAAGTCTAAGGATAAGGCTAAGGAACTACAGACTAGATTAGAAGGCGAAGGTCTTTCTGTTAAAACATTTAAGGCTGATGTAAGCAAGAGAGATGAAGTTGAGTCTATGTTTGAGTACTGTTTAAAAGAGTTTGGAGATTTAGATGTTCTTGTAAATAATGCGGGTGTAGCTAAGGGAATGCTATTTACTGATATTTCTGATGAGGACTGGGACAACCTTATGAATGTAAACTTAAAAGGAGTGTTCCATTGCGCACAAACTGCTCTTAGACATATGATTTCTGAAAAAAAGGGTAAAATAATAAATATATCTTCTATATGGGGAATAACTGGTGGATCTTGTGAAGTACACTATTCTACATCAAAGGCGGGAATAATAGGTCTTACAAAGGCACTTGCAAAAGAAGTTGGACCTTCTAATATACAGGTAAATTGTATAGCTCCCGGCGCTATAGTTACGGATATGTTAGAGCAAATAGATGGAGATGACCTTGAGTTATTTAGACAGGAGACTCCTTTGATGAAACTTGGAAAACCTGAAGATATATCTAATTGTGCACTGTTTTTAGCATCAGATAAGGCTGATTTCTTTACAGGACAAGTAATAAGTCCAAATGGTGGAATTGTTATTTAGGTAAAAATATATTAAAATTATAGATAAGATAGAGAAAAGTATTATTTTGGTAAATAATACTTTATATAAAAACGAAACTATAAAAAGAGGAGGTATTTAATGTTAAAGGGACAAATTGTGAAAGGAATAAGTAGTTTTTATTACGTAGATACAGAAAATGGACTTTACGAATGCAAAGCTAGGGGAATACTTAGAAAAGATAAAATCACACCACTAGTTGGCGATAGAGTAAAGATAAATATACTAGATGAAGTGGAGAAAAAAGGAATAGTGGAAGAGATTGAGGACAGAGATTCTGAACTTATAAGACCTCCTATAGCAAACGTAGATAAGGCACTAATTGTATTTGCAATAAAAAACCCAAACTTAAATTTATCCCTTTTAGATAGATTTTTGGTTCTTTCTGAGAGAGAAGGATTGGAAACTGTAATTGTATTTACAAAGATAGATTTGGATTCAGAAAAATCTTTAAAAAGTATTAAAAATGTTTATGAAAGATGTGGATACAATGTAATACCTGTAAGCAATGTGGACAATTTAAATGTAGATAAAGTAAAAGATGAGTTGAAGGATAGTATAACTGTTTTTGCTGGCCCATCTGGAGTTGGTAAGTCGAGTTTGCTAAATGAAATAGATGAAGATTTTAAACTTCAAACAGGAGAAGTAAGCAATAAGATAAAAAGAGGAAAGCATACTACAAGACATGCTGAGCTATTTAAACTTGAATTCGGCGGAATGGTTGCAGATACGCCGGGATTTAGTTCTCTTTCTGTAGACGATATAGAGGAAGATGAATTAAAAGATTACTTTATTGAGTTTGGAGATTACGGAAATTGTAAATTTGGAAATAAATGTATACACGAAAATGAACCGAAATGTGGAGTAAAAGAAGCTGTAGAGAATGGAGATATATCTAAAGAAAGATACGACAGCTATTTGCAGCTTTTAGGTGAAATTAGAGAATTCAACAGTAGGAGGTATTAATATGATGAAGTTAGCACCGTCGATATTATCGGCTGATTTCGCAAGATTACTTGAGGATGTAAAAAAGGTTGAAACTGCAGGTTGTGAGTACTTACACATAGATGTAATGGATGGTCATTTTGTACCAAATATAACTTTGGGACCAGCAATAGTAAAGAGTTTAAGAAAAGATGTAGATATGGTATTTGACGCACACCTTATGATCGAAAATCCAGATATGTATATAAAGGATTTTGTGGATGCAGGATGCGATATTATAACAGTTCATCAAGAGACTTGTGTACATCTTCACAGAACGATACAAAATATAAAATCTTATGGAATCAAGGCAGGAGTATCGTTGAATCCAGCTACACCAGTGGAGAGCATCAAACATGTACTAGAAGATGTAGATATGGTTCTTTTAATGTCTGTTAACCCTGGATTCGGAGGTCAATCATTTATACCGTGTGTACTGGATAAAATTAAAGAAGTAAAGAGAATAATCGATGAAAAAGGTCTTAATGCAGATATAGAAGTTGACGGTGGAGTTAAAAGTTCAAATATTGGAGATGTAGTAGCTGCTGGTGCAAATATAATAGTTGCGGGATCAGCAATATTTAACAGTGACAGTATTGAAGGCGCTGTTATATCATTGAGAGAAAATGCTGCAAAAAGTCAGGCGAAACAAGTATGAAAATAGGTATAATACTTAACGGAGAAATAGATGATTATAAAAATATCAAAAAAATTATGTTGGATGAAAAATACAATTGTATTATTTGCTCTGATGGTGGGGCTAATCACGCTTATGAAATGGATATAAATCCAGACTATATACTTGGAGATTTGGATTCAATCGACCCAGATAGAATTGATTATTATAAAGAGGCAGGAGTATCATTTAAGAAGTTTCCAGCTAAGAAGGATGAAACAGACACGGAGTTATGTATTTACTTAGCCAAGACCCTTGGAGCGGATCAAGTAGATTTTTATGGTGCTCTTGGAGGACGAATAGATCATACATTAGCAAATGTTAAGTTGCTATACTATACAAAAGAAGAGGAAATTTATTCTAGAATTTTATCGACTAAGGAAGACGTATACTTAATAGAAGATAGTGAGATGGTATTACATGGGAACAAAGGCGATACAATCTCTGTAGTAGCTGCTAAGGGCGATGCTGAGGGCGTTACACTACTAGACTTGGAATATCCCCTTGATAGGTATTATATGAAGTACTCAAAGCCTATTGGGATATCAAATGTTATGTTAAAGGATACCTGTAGAATTAAGGTTGAAAAAGGATGCTTATTGGTAATTAGAAATAAATAGTTTTAAAAATTTTACGAAATAAAAATTGATTATTAGATCACTCGAATGTTTAAGTTAAAAAGGACATTTAAGTGATCTTTTATATAATTGAACAATAGTAGATAATTGCTTAGATAAGGTTACTTATATTATTTGAAATTAGGTGAGTTAGAGAAAAGATCTTATATTAATTGTTATCCCTTCCGAAGCCAAAACAACAACCAAAAATCAAAATTTATTCAGTATAAGCATAGATAGCGTCTCTAAGGAACTCAGCGAGCCCAGGTTGATCTCTATCATAATATGCGGTAAATCTCTCGTCATCCACATACATCTGCGCTAAGCCCCTATGAGCTTCTTTAGAATAGCTACTCCAAGTGAAACCTAACCAACTTCTGTGTAAATCTGCAACTTCATGTGCCAAAGCAGATTTAGGATCTCCAATTTTATAAGCTTCATTGAGTTTTTCAAGAATTTCTTTACTCATTTCCTCCATAGCTCGGTAATCATCTTCTGACATGCCTTTAAACTTTTTATACGACTCATCTACGCTTTCCTTACCGTACTTTTCTCTTATTTCATCGCCGTACTTTTTATCGTTTTCGCTAATAAGCTTATCTTTAAAGCCTTCAAATTTTTCTTTATCACTCATTTTTAATTTACCTTCTTTTAATTTTATAGTTTTTTCAACATTGGCAAGTAGCAGTTCTATCTGTTGTTTTTTCTCTATTAGATTTTTATGGTGATCTTTAAGTGCACCTAATTCGTCAAACTTATTTGAGTTTACAATGTGTTTAATACTATCTAATTTTAGCCCAAGTTCCCTGTAAAAGAGAATTTGTTGAAGTTTATTTACTTCTTGCTCTCCATATATTCTGTACCCTGAAGAATTAACTCTACTTGGTTTTAATAGATCAATTTCATCGTAAAATCTTAAAGTTCTTGAACTAATGCTGGCTAATTTAGATAATTTGTTTACTGTGTACTCCATTAAAGCACCTCTTTTCTAATTGTTGTATATTGTTTACCGATGTTAATTTTTAATATACACCTTTACGTAAGGTAAGAGTCAAGAGTTAAAAAATATTTTTAAAAATTTTTCATTATGGTATAAAGAGAATTGAATTTGAATAAGTTTAATATATAGAAAGGTTTATGTACTAAGGATATGTGGAGGTGTGCTATGAGAAACAACAACAAATCTAAAGTTTTAATAGGTATGCTTTGTTTATCTATAGGTGTAGCTACAATTTTATCAATAATACTACCTGGTTGGATTTGGTCCACACTTACTGCATTGATACTTATTGGATGTGGAGCGCTATTATTTTTTTGTTAAGTGATTTTACTATATAGTCTGGGGTGATTGTCGGTGAAAATAGTTACAATTAGATTGCCGAGATGGATATCTAATATAATACTTAGATTTATGAGAAAATTTAAAAGAAAATAAAAAGTAAAAAAGCCTACTTTCGGAAGTAGGCTTTTATAGTATAAGTCAAATTTGACTTATGCTCTTTCAACTTTACCAGAACGTAGACATCTAGTACAAACTTTTACTCTTCTAGGAGTTCCATCTATTAGAGCTCTTACATTTCTTAAGTTAGCTGACCATGTTCTTTTATTGTGTTTATTTGAATGTGTTACTTGGTTTCCTGATACTCTACCTTTTCCACATACACTACATATTTTTGCCATTTCTGTACACCTCCTTAAATGATAACTATTTAGAGACTAAAAACATATTTATATTATCATAAATATCAAAGACTTTCAATAGAAATATATATATTTACTTAACATATATTGAAGAAATTCCAATTATCATATAAAATTATATATATATTTTCTTTTAAAGTAAATACGTTTGGCGTAAAAAATTTAATAAATATTTAAATTATTTGCTACATTTTAGCTAAACGCGTTTAAACGAGAAGAGAAGGTTTAAATTATTCTTTATTTATAGTATGATATGATTATATTTTATAATACAATTAGAAAGAATAAAGAATATAATAAAAATTTAAGGGGGTTAAAGTATGAATGCTATAACTAACCAATATGGATATATAAGAATAGATAATCAAGTGATTGCACAAATAGCTTATAGAGCGGCTATGGAGAGCTACGGTCTTGTTGGGCTGGCTTTTAAATCTAAAGGGATAGTAGAACTTTTAAAAGGCGAGAATGCTACTAAAGGTGTAAGAGTAGAGGAATTAGAAGAAGATACCATTGCAATAGAGCTTTATGTTATAATACAATACGGTACAAATATATCTACAGTTGCCAACAACATAATTGAGAGAGTTAAGTATGTTGTTGAAACTATGACTAGCTTAAAAGTGGGCAGAATAGATATTAATGTACAAGGTATCAGAGTTAAGTAATTTCGCGGGAGGAAGAATATGATTCAATATATAGATGGAAAAAAGCTTAGAGAGATGTTTGTATCAGGTGCAAACAATCTTCAAAATCACAAGGATTTAGTTGACAAGCTGAATGTTTTCCCAGTTCCAGATGGTGATACAGGTACTAATATGTCTCTTACAATATCTTATGCCATGCAAGAACTGTCTAAAGTAGAAAATGATGATATTACAGATATAGGGAAGGCTCTTTCTAAAGGTTCTCTTATGGGAGCTAGAGGAAACTCTGGGGTAATTCTATCTCAGATAATAAGAGGTATAGCTAAATCAATAGAAGGAAAAGAAAAACTTTCTACACAAGATTTAGCAAAGGCATTTAAAAATGGTTCAGATACTGCATACAAGGCAGTAATCAAACCAATAGAAGGAACAATTCTCACAGTAGTACGAGAGAGTGGAGATTATGCTGTAAAGTTAGCAGCTAGAGAAAAGGACATAGTTAGATTTATGTCTCTACTTGTTAAAGAATCAAACGCATCTCTAAAGAGAACTCCAGACCTTCTAAAAAATCTAAAAGATGCTGGAGTTGTAGATTCTGGAGGAAAAGGTCTAGTATGTATATACGAAGGAATGTACGAGACTTTACTTGGAAATTCAATAGTTAAAAATGATAGATCAGCAAGCTCAGTTTCAAGTGTACCAGTACTACATAATGCAAATATATCGAGTGAAGATATAAAGTTCCAGTACTGTACAGAATTTATACTAGAGAGCGATAAAGTAGAAGACACGACAATTAGAGATATAATGTTAAACTACGGAGATAGTTTAGCTGTAGTTGGCGATGACGGAGTTATAAAAGTACATGTCCACACTAATGATCCAGGAAGTGTACTACAAGAAGCTCTTCAATACGGTCAACTTATTACTACAAAGATAGAAAACATGAAACTACAACATGAAAACACTTTATTAGAGATAGGTAAAGAATCAGAACAAGTAAGTGCTACAGTAGAAGAGAGAGACTTCGGATTTATAGCTACATCTATGGGTGAAGGTCTTGCAAAGATATTTAAAGACTTCGGCGTGGATCATGTTATTGAAGGCGGTCAAACGATGAACCCTTCTACGGAAGATTTTATGAAGGCTATAGATAAAATAAGTGCCAAAAATATTTTTATACTTCCAAACAATGGAAATATAATTATGGCTGCTAATCAAGCAAAAGAGTTGAGTGACAAAAACATAATAGTACTTCCTACTAAAAACACTCCACAAGGTTTCTCTGCTTTAGTAAGCTTTAACGGAGAAGCAAGTGCAGAGGAAAATGAAGAAGCTATGTTAGAAGCACTTAAGTCTGTTAAATCAGGCCAAGTTACATTCGCTGTAAGAGATACAGTTATGAATGAGATTGACGTTAAAGAAGGCAATATAATAGGTATAGCAGAAGGAAATTTACTTGCAGCAGGCGAAGATGTAGAAGAGACTACTGTGAGATTGGTAGAAGACCTAGTTAATGAAGACACTGCAATTATAACTTTATTCTATGGAGAAGATGTTACAGAAAGTCAAGCTTCTGATTTAGGAAATATACTAGAAGCTAAATACGAAGATATTGATATTGAACTATATTATGGAGGACAACCTCTTTATTACTATTTAATTTCAGTTGAATAATGATATTAATAGTCCTGTATAATCAGATTACTTTTTTAAGTAGGATTATACAGGACTTTTGTATAGTAGGTGATAGTGTGAATAATTTAAATAAAGATGTGCAATATATCAAAGGTATCGGTCCACAGAGAGCTACAAAACTTGCAAAACTAGGAGTATTCACTCTTAAGGATTTACTATATTATTTTCCGAGAACCTTTGAAGATAGAAACAACATCAAAAAAATTGCTCAGTTAGAAGATGATGAAAAAGTAACAATAAAAGCGATTATTACAAACGTAAATACTTTTAGCCCGAGAAAGGGTATGACGATAACCAATATAAATGTAAAAGATGAAACAGGACATGCTAGACTATCTTTTTTTAATAGAGGATACATTAAAAATACATATAAATCAGGGGACAGTATCTTAGTATTTGGAAAAGTGAAAATAAGAAATGATAGGATCGAATTGAATTCCTGTGAAATAGAATACCTTACAAATGCTCCAAAACAGACTGGAAGACTTATGCCAGTGTATCCTCTTACATATGGTGTTACAAATAAAGATGTAATGAATATGGTGAAGACAGCTATAGAATCAGAGGAAATTGAGATAGAGGAATACATGCCAAAAGCTATAATAGATAAGTACAATCTGTGCGATATCAAATACGCTATAAAAAATATACATGCACCTGCCAGTAAAGAAAATTTAAAAGTAGCTCTATATAGAATTATTTTTGAAGAACTTTTAATCCTCCAGCTAGGTTTGTTTATGTTTAAAAGCGGTAGAAGTGAGTCAAAGGGAATTGAGTTTAAAAGAGACGAAGGTCTCGAGAAAATTCTGGATTCATTGGCATTTAAACTTACCAAGGCACAATCGAATTCTCTAAATGAGATAATTGAAGATATGGAGTCAAATAAAGTAATGAACAGATTGGTGCAAGGGGATGTCGGTAGCGGTAAAACTATAGTAGCTATGTTAGCACTTGCCAACTGCGTTCTAAACGGTTTTCAAGGTGCAATAATGGCTCCTACAGAGATCCTAGCACATCAGCACTATGAATCGTTTAACGAGGTGTTAGGAGGCTTTGGTATTACAAGTGAACTTCTAGTTGGAAGTTTAACTAAGAAGCAAAAAGAGAATATACTTGAAAGAGTAAAAAATAAAGAAATAGATATATTAATAGGTACTCATGCTTTGATTGAAGATAAGGTGGAATTCGATAATATTGGATTAGTTGTAACTGATGAGCAACACCGCTTTGGAGTAATGCAGAGAGGCAAATTGTCTCAAAAGGGAGACAATCCAGATATACTAGTTATGACTGCGACTCCAATTCCAAGAACATTGGCTCTTATTCTTTACGGGGATTTGGATATATCTATTATAGATGAATTGCCTCCCGGAAGAAAACCTATTGAGACTATTGCAATAGAACAGAAAAAAAGAGATTCTGCGTACAATACATTGGTAAGAGAAGAGGTAATGAAGGGCAGACAGGTGTATATAGTTTGCCCGCTTGTGGAAGAGAGTGAAGCTATTGAAGCTCAGTCTGCGGTTGAACTAGTAGAAGATTTGAGGATAAACTACTTTGATGATTTAAGATTGGGTCTTATTCATGGAAAGATGAAGGCAAGTGAAAAAGATAGTGTAATGAGTGATTTTAAAGAAGGTAAAATAGATATACTTGTATCCACAACTGTTATAGAAGTTGGAGTGAATGTACCAAATGCTACTCTGATGATAATAGAAAATGCAGAAAGATTTGGACTAGCTCAGCTTCACCAGCTTAGAGGTCGAGTGGGTAGGGGAAGTCATAAGTCTTATTGTATACTGATTTACAAGTCAAAAAATGAAATTTGTAGACAGAGAATGGCTATAATGGAAGAGACCAATGATGGATTTAAGATTTCTGAAAAGGACTTAGAAATCAGAGGACCTGGTGAGTTCTTTGGGACTAGACAGCACGGCTTACCTGAATTAAAAGTTGCAAATCTATTTCAACATATGAAGATATTAAAACTAGCTCAAAAAGAAGCTAGATATATGCTTGGAGAAGATAGAAAACTTCAACATAGAGAGAATAAGTTACTAAAAAAAGAAATTTTAGAGAAATTTAAAGATATATTAGAAGAAGTAGCTCTTAATTAATCAAAATTTATGTTAAAATATATTTTGAGCTGAATTTTGTAATAAGAAGGAGAACAAAAGATGAGGATAATTTCTGGTAGAGCAAGAGGACTAAAACTCAATGCTCCGAAGAATAACGATATACGCCCTACAACGGATAGAATAAAAGAATCTTTATTTAACATTATAAATCCGTATGTACTCGATAGCGAGGTTTTAGACCTATTTGCAGGCACAGGTTCACTTGGACTTGAATGCCTTTCAAGAGGGGCAAAAAAATGTGTATTTGTCGATTCTAGCAAAGAGAGTATTAAGGTCTTGAATTCAAACATAAAAAAGGCAAACTTTGTAAGTGAAAGCCAGGTTCTAAATTATGAATTTAATAATGCTCTAAACTCACTAAAACTAAAAAATAGAAAGTTTGATATAGTATTTTTAGATCCTCCATATTACGAAAATATGTTTATAGAGGCGATAAAAAAGATTGATAGCTTTGATTTAATAAATGAGGATTCAATAATAGTAGTTGAGCACGACAGCGTTGATAAATTTCCCGATACTTTGGGAAGATTAAAAAAACACAGAGATAAAAAATATGGAAACACTACACTAACTTTTTATAAATTGGAGGATAAAAATGAATAAGCAAGTAAGGAAAGCGATGTTTGCTGGTAGTTTTGATCCAATAACAAATGGACATTTAGATATAATCAATAGAGCGGCTCATATATTTGATGAACTTCAGATAGGAGTTCTAAATAATCCAAATAAACAAGGTCTATTTACATTTGATGAGAGAGTAAATTTAATCGATTCGTGTATTGGGCATTTAGATAATGTAAAGGTTGTTTCTTTTAATGGACTTCTTGTAAAGTACTGTGAAGAAAATGGAGTAGATACCTTAGTTAGAGGGATTAGGACTGGAACTGATGTAGAATATGAACTTCAAATGGCTAGAATGAACAAAGAGCTAAGTCCTAACATAGAAACTATAATGTTACCAAGTAGTACCAATTATTCTTTCATAAGTTCTTCCCTTATAAAAGAAGTATTGATATTTGATGCAGACATCAAAAACTTGGTTCCAGAGATTGTTTTAAAAGAATTAAAGAAAAAGAACCAAAAGGGGGATTAGTTATGAAGATAGATTTAGAATTATTAGATTTATTTGCAGAATTAGAGGGGATAGTTAAAAACGCTTCAACTCTTCCTTTTTCTCAAAAATGTACTGTAGATAGAGAAGAAATTATGGCTGTGGTAAACGATATAAAGACCTTAATTCCAGAAGAAATCAATCAAGCTGTATGGATCAATAAAGAGAGACATAAACTTATAAGTGAAGCTAAACAAGAGGCGTCAAACATAGTTGAACAAGCGAATAAGGAAGCTGAAAGAATTAGAAGAGATTATACAGATGAAGTAGAGAGCATGAAGAAGAATTCTGAAGAAGCTGTTAAAGCTTATGTAGAGTCTAGTGAGCCTATGAAAAAAGCTGAAGTACAAGCTAGAGATCTTGTAGAAAAATCTGAAAACGTCGCACATGAAATTAGAGTAGGAGCTATTGAGTACGCAGAAGATGTACTTTCTAGTGTAGAGTACAATTTAAAGAATATATTAGAAGAAATAGCGGAAAATAGAAAAGAATTAAAACCAAAAAAGTAAATTTAAAAGACTTAGAAGATTGTTAACTTCTAAGTCTTTTTTAGATATCATATACAGGTTATTCAATAAAGAAATTTTCATATGCTTCATCCACAGGTTGTTTTGAAGCGCCGATATATTTTTGAGTAGTTTCTATAGAGCTGTGATTTAATAACTCTTTTACTATTTCAAGGTTGTAATTGTTGTTTTTGAATTGAGTAATTGCAAATAACTTTCTAAAACTATTTGTACTGATATTTTGTAGTCCCAGATAATTACATATGATTCTTAGCTGTTTTTGTATAGTTTTAACTCTTATGTCAATCAAGTAATCATCTTCTAGAAGAGTTCTGTAATCTACGTATTCTTGAACTACTTCAACTATATTTTTGTTTATAGGTCGACTTTGAAGTTGGCCAGTTTTTTTATTTTCTGTTTCTAAAGTATTGCCTTTAAAATTTGAGACCTTAAGTTTAAGGATATCCGTTATTTTAAGACCTAAATTTGCTTCAAGCATCAGAGCCAATGCAATTCTTTCGTTTTTTCTGAAAATCTTTTCTTGGCCATTTTCAAGATATTTAAACCCCTTGTGTAATAGTTTCATTATTTTCCTGTATTCATCAATTTCGACAGCCCTTGTTAACATAATTAATCACTCCAATCAGTTTGATAATCTATGTATATATAATGATCCTCTGATAAGATTAATTATACTATATTTAACATCTAATTAGTTAATTTTATTAAACTTTTTGCAAAAATATTTAGAAAAGTATCTAAATTTGTTCATCTTTAATGTAGCAGATACTAGATAAGTCGAAATTGTTATGTAAATAATGATTTTGTAGTAGTTCATGTAGGATACCCATAAGACATTGTCGAATATTATGTTGTTTGACAGATTAAAAGTTGACGTAACTACTGAAGTTTTAAAAATAGGGTATAGTAAAAATAAAAATACTGCGGCAAATAGTCCGTGCAATAGTTTACTCGATATGTAGAGCCTTATATTGATATCTGTTTTAGCGAGGAAAGTACAGCATTGTGATAGTATTGAAAGTCCACTAAATCCTATTAAAAAGCTGGCAAGTGTAGCCTTAATTTGTTCAGAGCTACCCATAACCTGTGAGATCTTGTTACACCCGATCGTTATTTCAAATATACCGCTTATAAATGCGTTGCAGAGTTCTTCGGTAATGCCGAACACAGATAGAGGGATATGTATTATAAATGAAATAATATGTATTATATTGAATAGAGTCAAAACTCTAAATACTACAGAAAATATAATTACAAATCCTCCTATTGTGAGTAGCGTATTTACTCCGTTATAAACTGCATTTCCAAACATAACGAAGAAATTGCTATTAGAATATTTAGTTTCTACAACATTTTTGATATTTGCTTTTAAAGATTTTTTATTTTCAGGAAGAGATTCCCATCCATAGTTTCTAAATAGAAGTCCGACCGTAATTGTGCCTAGGTAGTGGCAAATAATCATTAAATAACCTAGAGCAGAATCTTTAAACATTCCAGTTCCTACAGATCCGATGATAAATAAAGGCCCAGAAGTAGAGCAAAAGGATACCAGCCTTTGAGCCTCAGTTTGTGATATTTGATCTTTAATTCTAAGTTCAGAAGCTAGTTTCGCTCCGACTGGGTACCCAGATATAGTTGAAATTGCAAAGACTAAAGCGCCTTTTCCGGATACGTTAAATACGAATTTTGTTATAGGATTTATAATAAAACCTATAATATCTATAACTTTTAAATCTACAATCAAGCTTGCCCCTACTATAAAAGGAAGGAGGGAAGGAACTAATATATCGATCCATATGTCAATTCCTTCTTTGGCAGCAGATATAGCTTCAACAGGAAATATCACAATTCCAATTATGAGTATTAAAACAACTAAAGCTGGGGCCAAGAATACAAAGATTTTTTTATTATTCATATACATAAATCACCTAATTATAATATTTTATTTCTATACAGAATGTATATTAGTAAGGCGTTATTTTTATGAATAAGTAAATTACTCATTTAGATAAAATGGTTGTACATAGTAGTCGTAAGGGCCCTTAAATTTATTCCCGGTTCTTTTAAAATATACTGCGTTGTATATATTTGAAGCTTTTATATCGCTTTCGATAAGAGTTTTAAACATTGGATTATTTAATAAGAACTCTATATTTGAGAATTTATTTATTATATTGATATCAGAGTTAATTTTAATTTCTTTAATAATCTCTCGGCCCTTGTTGTTAAATGCTAGAATTCTAATATAAGGCATCTTATCTATTTCCTTTGCTATTTTTATTTCATCTTTTGTTATGCCGAGAAGGATGTTATTTAGAATCCTTTTTACTTTAGTCATGGTATACCTTTTGCTTTTAACTGAATTAACGAGATTATAAGTATTGATTGCTGAAAAAGCTTCTGTATATATTTTGTTTTCAATGCCTTCATTTACCTCGAAAAAATCAGAGAGTCTCTCTTTATCTCTAAATACGGAAGTTTTTAGAGAGTCAAAAAACATTTCATCGTACATAAGTGGAATATTTTCTTCTAATTTATCTTTTAGTATTTTGTAGGAAGTAGACGGCATTGTATCGATTAATGTATCTAAATTGTCTTTGTAATAGGCAGCGCTGCTATTGCCAGATTCGCCAGTACTTCTGTTGTTAGAATTAAAAAAGTTGTTGCTATTTGAGACAAATGCACTCTTGTTACTGTTTGAATCAAATATACTATTATTTTTTAATTTATTTCTTATTGCAGTTGCAGATGATATATTTCCCGTTATCTCTGTTGAATTGTATTCCGACTGAATTCTTTTTATAGTTTGGGGTTTAATAGAACTATTTAATTTTATAAGTCTTTTAATGTATTCTATACCGAGTATGTTATTTGGATTGTTTAAAACTTTTTCAATATCATCAATATCATCTAAGAACGTGTTGTATTTAGAAAAATAAGTAGCTTCTTCGCCCGTATAGTTGTCATCTGATTTAATTTGTCCTATATAATCTATAAGAGCTTTACTTCTAGCAACTGGAAAAAGCATTCCAAGGTCTAGATAACTTTTTAGAAAAGTTTTAAATTCTAAAGGTTCAGATGATAAAATATCGGCAATTGTATATAAAATGCCTATATCCCCGACTTCGCTACCAAAACAAATAGAATTTACACAGTTCAATGAATTTAATGTAGTTATGGCGCCTTGTGAGAACAGCTCAGCGCTTTGACAAGCGTAAAGAGTAGGTAACTCTACAACTAGATCTACTCCAGCTCTGACAGCCATTTCTGCTCGAGTATGCTTATCTAAAATCGCAGGTTCCCCCCTTTGTAGAAAATTTCCGCTCATTACAGCTATAGTATGGGTGGAATTAGTTTTTTTCTTAGATTCATTTAAATGAAACAGATGGCCATTGTGAAATGGATTGTATTCAACTATAAGTCCTAATATATTCATAAGATTCTCCTTCTAAGATCTATCATTAAATATCTATCATTATATATAAATTTTACCAAAAGTATTTGTATAATGTAACTATACTTATTGATTATAATTTGTAGATAAAATATGATTACATCTTTATTATAGCAAAACTATACACACATAAAATTATTGTTATAATGTTTTTATATTATTCGTATAAAAAATGCCATATAGTTGCATGATTCTGAAAATAATGCGTGAAAGGTATATACTTTTATATAAAAAAGTGGTATATTGTTTATGTTAAAATCGTTAATAATATAGTGAAATAGCTATATTAATGAATATAACTTAATTATTTGTCAAATATAGAGTTGTATACATAACTGTTATAAAATTTAGGAGGATGAAAATGAAAGTATTAGTATTAAACTGCGGAAGTTCTTCACTAAAGTATCAATTAATAGATACAAACGGTGAAGAAGTATTATGTATAGGATTAGTAGAAAGAATTGGGATAGATGGATCAATTCTTAAACATGAAAAACAAGGTAAAGACGATAAACTTGTTATCGAACAACCTATGAAAGATCATAAAGATGCTATAAAGCTTGTACTTGACGCTGTAGTAGATGCAGAGTACGGTGCAGTTAAAGACATGAAAGAAATAGATGCAGTTGGACATAGAGTTGTTCACGCTGGTGAGAAATTTGCATCTTCTGTAGTTATAACTCCAGAAGTAGAAGAAGCTCTTAAAGAGTGTATAGATTTAGCTCCACTTCACAACCCAGCAAATATAATGGGAATAGATGCTTGTAAAGCAATACTTCCAGGTGTACCAATGGTAGGAGTATTCGATACTGCATTCCATCAAACAATGCCAGAATCTTCATACCTATATGGATTACCTTATGAGTTATACACTAAATACGGTGTAAGAAGATATGGATTCCATGGAACTTCTCACGATTACGTATCTCAAAGAGCTGCAGAAATGCTAGGAAAAGATAGAAAAGATCTTAAAATAGTAACTTGTCACTTAGGTAATGGTGCTTCTATAGCAGCTATAGACGGAGGAAAATGCGTTGATACATCAATGGGATTCACTCCTCTTGAAGGATTAATAATGGGAACTAGATGTGGAGATATAGATCCAGCTATAATACCATTCTTAATGAAAAAAGAAAACTTAGACGCTGACGGAATAGACAACCTTATGAATAAACAATCAGGAGTTTACGGAATGTCAGGAGTATCTGCAGACTTTAGAGATATAGAAGATGCAGCAGCTAAAGGAGATAAAAGATCTCAAGTAGCTCTAGAGACTTATGTTAAGAGAGTTCAAAAATATATAGGTTCATATGCAGCAGAAATGAACGGATTAGATGTAGTAGTATTCACAGCTGGTGTTGGTGAAAACGGAAAAGCTTTAAGAGCGGAGATGGCTTCTAATATGGAATTCTTAGGAATGAAATTAGATAAAGAAGCTAATGACGTTAGAGGTAAAGAAACTGTAATATCAACAGCTGATTCAAAAGTTAAGATATTATTAATTCCAACTAATGAAGAATTAATGATAGCTAGAGATACATTAAGACTAGTAAAATAATTATAGAAATTTATTAATAAAAAGTCGTAACATTTGTCATAATAATTATGACAAATGTTTTGGCGTTTATTGAATTTTTCGAAAAACATCTATCAAGTAAAAATACTTGACAAATAAATGCTGGATTTGTATAATAAGTTTGGTAAAGTTTTGAGGTGAATTTTAATGATAATCAGTGTTGAAAAACTTAACAGAAAAGAAACTGAAAAGACAGTCTTGAATTTTAGTGAAAATATTGGTACTATTAGTTATCGTGGAGATGTTTTTAATTTAGCATCACCTTTAAATCTTCAAGGTACGATAACAAAGTCGAAATCTGGATTATACATAGATGTTGATGTTGATTTCACTATTGTTGAAAATTGTTCAAGATGTCTAAAAGATGTTAAAGTGCCTTTAAATTACAATATACAAGGTTTCCTTGTTAAAGAGGAAAACTATGTAGAAGACGATTTCGAAGATTTCGATGCGTTTTTCTACGATGGATCTGAAATGGATCTATTAACTATAGTAGAACAGACCTTGGATTTTAATTTACCGAGCAAGGTTCTTTGTGATGAACAGTGTAAAGGCCTATGTTACAAATGCGGAGCTGATTTAAATATAAAAGAATGTTCTTGCAATGGAGATACAAATGACGAGGGCAATATTGACCCGCGTTTTGCTAAATTAAAAGACTTATTTAAAAATGACTAAGGAGGTGGCGTAAATGGCAGTACCAAAGCGTAAAACATCTAAATCAAAAAGAGATATGAGAAGAGCAGCTAACTCAAAAATGGAAGCAACTAGTTTCGTAAGTTGCCCACAGTGTCATGAGCCAAAATTATCACACAGAGTGTGCCCAGATTGTGGATATTATAAAGGTAAAGAAGTAGTATCTAAATAGTATTTAAAGAGGTTGCCTCAAAACTGATTGACCGACTGCTTGTGTTTTAAAGCAAAATTTATTGCTTTTAATTAGACTGTTTAGTACAAGCGATTGGTCAATCAGTTTTGATGGATTCAATCTTATGGGAAAAGGCTTAAAATAAAAATATTTAGTATTTTTATGATTGTAAAAAGGTTGTTTTAAGAGCGATTATTAAATCGCTTTTGAAACAACCTTTTTTGAGTGTGAATCTAGAATAATAGAGACTGAATATATAGTTTTAATTTAAGGTATTATAGTAATTAACAGCAAAAAAATAAATTTAGATAATATAAATTCAAATTAATTAATATAAAATAAGCAATTTAGTGTTGAAAAACTTTATTTGATATTATATACTACTATTAGTAGCTGGTACTAATTACTGCTATAAATTTGGAGGTTATATGAAGAAAAAGAGTAAGGCCCAAAGACAGAAAGAGCTGGTTAAGATCTTAGAAGGGGATCCTTTCTACACTGACGAAGAGCTATCTAGTGTATTTAATGTCAGCATCCAAACGATAAGGCTTGATAGGATGAGTCTAAACATCCCAGAACTTAGGGAGAGACTTAAAACTATAGCAGAAACTCAAGGCTCCAAAGTTAAGACTCTTGGAAAACAAGAGATAATAGGAGAGATAATAGAGTTATCTGTTGGGCAACTTGGTATATCCATGCTAGAGATCACGGATGATATGATTTATACAAAGACCAATACAGTTAGAGATGCATATGTATTTTCTCTGACAAGTTCGCTTGCAATGGCGATAGTTAACGCTCCAAAGGTAGTACTAAGGTCTGCAAATATAAATTGTATAACAATGATAGAGAATAAAGATAGACTCATAGCAAAAGCGGAAGTCCACAAGAAAGAGGACAGAAAGCATTTTGTAAAAGTCGTTGTAAATAGTAGAAATCACGATCAAGTATTTAAAGGAGATTTTATATTTGAAGAGATAGACTAGTATATACGATTTCAAAATGAGTATGTACTAGTCTAACTGTTTGCATAAAGTTTCGTGAATATAGGAGGCAAAGATATGAAAATAGTTATTGATGGAATGGGCGGAGATAATGCACCTTCTTCAAATGTTGAAGGAGCGGTTGAGGCAATTAAGGAATACAATATAGATATTGTAATAACAGGAGATAAAGAAATATTAGAAAAAGAATTCTCCAAATATGAATTTGATAAAAGTAAATTAGAGATATTGGGAACTACTGAAGTTATAGAAAATGAAGATAAACCCGTTAAAGCTATAAGAAAGAAGAAAGATTCTTCAATGGTAGTAGCACTTAACCTTGTAAAAGAGGGAAAAGCGGATGCGGTAATTTCAGCTGGTAATACAGGTGCACTTCTTGCAGGTGGACTGTTTGTAGTTGGAAGAATTAAAGGAGTAGATAGACCATGTCTTTGTTCGGCGATCCCGAATGTAAAAGGCGGAATGACTTTAATTGCAGACTGTGGAGCCAATGCAGATTGTAAACCGAAAAACCTTTGTGAGTTTGCAGCTATGAGCAGTATATACTCTAAAAAGGTACTGGGTATGGATAACCCTAGAGTTGCTACTGCAAATGTAGGGCTAGAAGAAGGTAAAGGAAATGAGTTAGTTAAAAAATCTTTTGAAGATATTAAAAAATTAAAACTAAACTTTATCGGAAATGTTGAAGCTAGAGAGATACTTAATTCTTATACAGACATAATAGTATGTGATGGATTTACAGGAAATATGCTTCTTAAATCAGCAGAAGGTGTTGCGCTTTCAGTGCTAGATCTGATAAAGCAGACTTTTGTATCTAGTACTAAGAGCAAGATAGGAGCACTTTTATTAAAAGATGAACTAAAAAAACTGAAGAACTTTATGGATTACGCTGAGTATGGAGGAGCCCCTCTTTTAGGTTTAAAAGGCGGAGTTATAAAAGCTCATGGTAGTTCAGATTCTAATGCTATAAAAAACGCTATAAACCAAGGTATAAAGTTTTCTAAAGGTGAAGTAGTAAAGGATATAGAAGAGTTTATAAAAGATTATTCAAAAGAAAGTGATAACGACAAAGACGATAACGATGTAAAAGGTAGCAACAAAAATAGAGATGAAGAGTAAAGCTCTTTGGAGGTTTAATATAGTTATGAAGATAAAATCTGGAATATTAGGGGTTGGAAGCTATTTACCCGAAAAATGTGTTGATAACTTTTACTTTGAAGGTATTATGGATACATCTAATGAATGGATTACAACTAGAACAGGGATAAAAGAGAGAAGAGTTGCAGCTGAAGAAGAAGCTACATCTGACTTAGCTATAAAAGCTTCATTAAAGGCTTTAGAATGTGCCAATTTGGCTCCTGAAGATATAGACCTTATAATTTTAGCTACTCTTACTCCTGATATGCTCTTACCGTCGACAGCTTGTATAGTTCAAGAAGGAATTGGTGCAGTTAATGCTGCTGCATTTGACATTTCAGCCGCTTGCACAGGTTTTGTATACGCTCTTACTATTGCAAAACAGTTTGTGGAAAACGACACTTACAAAAATATTCTTGTTGTTGGATCAGAAACTAGTTCAAGAGTTTTAAACTATGAAGACAGAGCTACATCTGTGCTGTTTGGTGATGGATCAGGTGCTGCTGTAGTTGGTAGAGTCGAAGACGGCGGAATACTTTCTACATACCTAGGAGCAGATGGTAAAGGAAAAGACTATCTTAAAATACCAGCAGGTGGTTCAAGAAATAAAGCAAGTCAAGATACTGTACAGAACAACATGCATACAATACACATGGCTGGTAGCGATGTGTTCAAATTTGCAGTGAGAAAGATGGCAGAAACTTCTCAAATAGCAATAGAAAAAGCAAATTTGGAAGCAAA
Organism: Metaclostridioides mangenotii; assembly: GCF_017873185.1. GTDB lineage: Bacteria > Bacillota > Clostridia > Peptostreptococcales > Peptostreptococcaceae > Metaclostridioides > Metaclostridioides mangenotii. The sequence goes on along the minus strand of NZ_JAGGJX010000001.1, from coordinate 1,093,921 downwards.
AGATATAGATTTATACGTACCTCATCAAGCAAATGCGAGGATAATAGAGGCATCGGCTAAGAGATTGGGACTTAGCATGGACAGTGTATTTGTAAATTTAGATAAATATGGAAACATGTCAGCTGCTTCTATACCAGTAGCCTTAGATGAAGCATATAGAGAAGGAAAAATAAAAAAAGGTGATAAGATAGTGGTAGTTGGATTTGGTGGGGGTCTTACATGGGGATCGTCGGTAATCGAATGGACATTATAAGGGAGGTTATTTATGAATAGAATATGTGAATTATTGGATATTAAATACCCTATAATACAAGGTGGAATGGCTTGGGTTGCAAATGCGCCTCTTGCTGCTGCAGTATCAAATGCAGGAGGGTTAGGAATAATAGCCGCTGGCAATGCACCTAAAGAAGTTATAAAAAATGAGATTGATAACTGTAGAAAATTAACTAACAAAACTTTTGGAGTAAATGTAATGCTACTTTCTCCATTTGCAGATGACATTATAGACTTAGTAATAGAAGAAAAGATTCAAGTAATAACAACAGGAGCGGGAAACCCTGCAAAACATATGGATAGATTAAAAGAAGCAGGAGTAAAGGTAATACCTGTAGTTCCGACTACAGCACTAGCTCAGAGAATGGAAAGATTTGGAGCTACAGCAGTTATAGCTGAAGGAACAGAAGCTGGTGGACATATAGGTGAAGTTACAACGATGGTACTTATACCTCAGATATCAGACAGTGTTAGCATACCAGTTATAGCAGCTGGAGGAATAGCTGACGGTAGAGGAATAGCAGCATCATTTGCTTTAGGTGCTCAAGGTGCTCAAATCGGAACAAGATTTATATGTAGTGATGAGTGTACAGCTCATGAAAACTACAAACAACTTGTTATAAAAGCTAAGGATAGAGATGCAGTAGTAACTGGAAGAGTAACAGGACATCCAGTAAGAACTTTAAAAAATAAATTATCAAAAGAATTTATTAAAATGGAAGCAGCAGGTGCTACACCAGAAGAATTAGAAGCAAAGGGTGTAGGTGCACTAAGATTGGCTACTGTAGATGGTGATAAAGATAAGGGATCATTTATGGCAGGTCAAATAGCTGCAATGGTTAAAGATATAAAACCATGTGAAGAGATAGTTCAAGATTTAGTTAAAAAGGCAAAAGAAGTAATGCCTAACATAAATTTATAGGAGGAATGTTATGGCAAAAATAGCACTAGTATTTCCAGGTCAAGGAGCACAGTATACAGGTATGGCAAAGGATCTGTATGAAGGTAACGCTATAGCTAAAAATATAGTGGACACTGCGTGTGAGAATCTCAACATGAATATTAAAACTATAATGTTTGAAGGTCCAGATGAAGAGCTTTCAAAAACAGAAAATACTCAGCCTGCGATATTGATACACAGTATAGCAGCTTATGAAGCCTTAAAAAGTGAAATAGATCTAGAATTTGATGTTTGCCTGGGATTGTCTTTAGGTGAATACAGCGCGCTTGTTACAGCTGGTGTACTAGATTTCAGCGATGCTGTAAAGCTTGTTAAAAAAAGAGGAAAGTACATGCAAGAAACTGTACCTCTTGGAAAAGGTACTATGGCAGCGATTTTAGGTATGGAAAGAGAGCCTTTAAAAAAGATAATAGATGAAATAAAAGGAGGGGTTGTAGAAGTTGCAAACTACAATTCTCCAGGTCAGATAGTGATTTCAGGTGAGACAGAAAAAGTTCGCGAAGCTATGGAAAAATGTAAAGATAGTGGAGCTAAGAGAGCTGTCGAGCTAAGTGTAAGCGGTCCATTTCACTCGTCTATGTTAAAAGAAGCGGGAGAGAAGCTGTCTTTGGAGTTGGATAAGGTGAATATAAAAGATTCTAGCATAAAAGTAGTATCAAATGTCAATGCTGGCTACTACAATGGAAATTGCAAAGAACTTTTAGTGAAACAAGTTAGTTCATCAGTGCTTTGGGAGGATTCAATATCTAAACTTATAGATGAAGGTTACGATACATTTATTGAAATCGGTCCAGGAAAAACACTTAAAGCATTTATAAAGAAAATATCCTCACAAAAAGATGCAAAAGTAGAAATTCACAATATTGATGGCATAGATTCTTTTGATAAATTTGTAAATAACTATAGAAATGGGGAAATCTAATGATGAATTTTATAGATAGAACAGCCGTTGTTACAGGGGGATCACGTGGTATAGGTAAAGAAGTTGCTAAAAAGCTGGCATCTTTAGGAGCCGATGTAGTGATCAACTATACTTCAAACGAAGAACAGGCGAATATTACTAAATCTGAGATAGAAGGTATGGGAGTTAAGTGCTTGGTTGTACAGTGTGACGTATCTAAATCAGATCAAGTAGCTGAAATGATGGACTCAGTAGTAAAGGAATTCGGAAAAATAGATATACTAGTAAACAATGCTGGTATAACAAGAGATGGGCTTCTTATGAGAATGAAGGAAGAGGACTTTGATAAAGTAATAGATATTAACTTAAAAGGAGTTTTCAACTGTACAAAAGCTGCTACTAAGTACATGATGAAGAAAAAGTATGGTAAAGTTATAAACATGGCATCTATAGTTGGAATTATGGGAAATCCAGGACAGACAAACTACTGTGCATCAAAAGCAGGAGTTATAGGATTTACTAAGGCGTCTGCTAGAGAGCTTGCATCTAGAAATATAAATATTAATGCAGTAGCACCTGGATTTATCGATACAGATATGACTCAAGTACTATCAGAAGATATAAAAAAATCAATGCTTGCTAATATTCCTAAAAAAACTTTTGGAAAGCCGGAAGATGTTGCAAACTTAGTTGCATTCTTAGCAAGTGATATGTCTGAATATATAACTGGCCAAGTTATAAATGTAGACGGCGGGATGGTAATGCAGTAGACAATAGAATTGTGAAATGGTAACATGATAACTTGAAAAAGTTATTTTAATTAAAATATATTAAATAGAAAATTAGGAGGAAACATAATGTTTGATAAAGTTGTAGAAATAATAATAGACCAATTAGGTGTAGAAGATAAGGTAATAACAGCAGAAACATCACTAATGAAAGATTTAGAGGCGGATTCACTAGACGCTGTAGAAATAATAATGGCTCTTGAAGACGAATTCGAATTAGAAATACCAGATGAAGATGCTGAAAACTTTAAGTCAATCGGAGATATAGTTAAATATATCGAATCACAAAAATAGTAGTAGGCTGACAAATAGTGGAGGTATTCTATGAACAATAGAAGAGTAGTTATAACTGGGCTTGGATGTGTTACACCAGTTGGAAATGACAAAGATGAATTCTGGAAGAACATCAAATCAGGAGTATCTGGAATAGATACAATAACTAAATTTGATGCTAGCACATACCAAACACAAATAGCTGGAGAAGTAAAGAACTTTGATCCAGAGCAGTTTATAAGCAAAAAAGAAGTAAAGAGAATAGATAGATTCACACAATATGCAATTGCCTCTGCAAAGATGGCTGTTGAAGATTCTAAACTAGACTTAGAAAAAATAGATCAATATAGATTTGGAGTTATAATAGGGTCTGGTATAGGTGGAGTGGAAACAATAGAGACACAACACAAGATTATGTTAGAAAAAGGAAATAAAAGAGTAAGCCCATTCTTTGTTCCAATGATGATCGGTAATATGGCAGCAGGCCAAGTATCGATATTCTTAGGTGCAAAGGGACCAAATACAAATGTGTGTACGGCTTGTTCATCAGGAACTCACTCAATTGGAGATGCCTTTAAGATAATACAAAGAGGCGATGCTGATTTAATGGTATCTGGAGGTTCAGAAGCTGCTGTTACAGGTCTTGCATTTTCAGGATTCTGTAATATGAAGGCGATGTCTGTTAGAAATGACGATCCAAAGGCTGCATCTCGCCCATTTGACAAAGACAGAGATGGGTTTGTAATGGGAGAGGGAGCAGGGATACTTATTCTTGAAGAATTAGATCACGCTTTAAATAGGGGAGCAAAGATTTACGCTGAGGTTGTAGGATATGGATCTACTGCAGATGCGTATCATATAACTACACCTGCTGAAAATGGTGAAGGCGCAGCTAGATCTATGCAGATGGCAATAGATGATGGAAATATAGATATAGGTGATGTAGATTATATAAACGCGCATGGTACATCAACTCCATATAATGATAAGTTCGAGACAATGGCTATAAAGTCTGTCTTTGGGGACAAAGCGTACGATTTATGTGTGTCATCGACAAAATCTATGACAGGACACTTACTAGGAGCCTCAGGGGCAATAGAAGCCGTTGTATGTGCACTTAGTATAGACGAAGGATATGTGCCGCCTACAATAAATCTAGATAATCAAGATGAAGAACTTGATTTAGATTATATTGCCAATGTAGGAAGAGAAAGAGAAGTCAAATACGCTCTATCAAACTCATTAGGTTTTGGTGGTCACAATGCAACATTAGCATTTAAAAAATACTAAGGAAATTTTTACAAAACTGATTGAATTATTGGATTCGCTCCACGGCCTGTTATGGTATGAAACAAAGTGCCGCGAAACACAATGATTTAATCAGTTTTTTTATGTCATAAAAAAGTTTATAGGTAAATAATATTTGAATTATGTTTAAATTATATTCGAAAATACTTTAAAGTTAGAGATGTATTACATTGCTTTTATTTGCATAATTAACTCATTATGTTATAATCATTTAAACAACTTATATTATTAAATAAGGTTGTTTGTAGCGGCAAGAGGAGATGATTTTATATGATAGAGATAAAAAATGTAACGAAAAAAATTGGAAATAAGACTATATTAAAGGATATTTCACTATCGATAGATAAGGGAATGTTGGTTGTACTTATAGGATCTAGTGGTTGTGGAAAGACAACAACACTAAAGCTTATAAATAAATTAATCAAACCAACATCTGGAGAAATATATATTGACGATAAACCTATTTCAAAACAAAATGTTATAGATTTAAGAAGGAATATTGGGTATGTGATTCAGAATACAGGTCTGTTTCCACATCTTACAATTAAAGAAAATATTGAATTAATTCCAAGATTGAAGAAAGAAAAATCAATAGAGGAAATAGAGCAAAAGACTGTAGATTTACTTAAAATGGTCGATTTAGATAGTAGTGAGTACTTAAACAAATACCCTTCAGAATTAAGTGGTGGTCAGCAACAGAGAATAGGTGTTGTAAGAGCGATAGCAACAGATGCCGATATAATACTTATGGATGAACCATTTAGCGCACTAGATCCGATAACTAGAACTACACTTCAGGAGGAATTATTCAATCTTCAAGAAGAACTAAAAAAGACAATAATATTTGTTACTCATGATATGGATGAGGCATTAAAGATTGCAGATAAGATTTGTATAATGGAAAATGGTTGTATAGCGCAGTTTGATACCCCTGAGAATATACTTAGAAAACCAGCAAATGATTTTGTAAAAGACTTTGTAGGAGAAAATAGACTTTGGGATAATCCTGAGTATATAAAAGCTAAGGATATAATGATAAAAAACCCTATATCTGTTAAGGGAAACCGTAGAGTTACTCAAGGAATTGAGATAATGAGAACTAGTAAGGTAGATAGTTTATTGATAGTAGACAAGGAATATCACTTGGCTGGTATAGTAACAGTAAAAGATATAAAAGCTACTTTTGATAAATCTACTACACTACAAGATATAATGTCAAAAGATCCACTATATGTAAATGAAAGTGATACACTAGTAGAAGTCTTAGAAGTCATGAATAAAAATTCAGTAGGATATATGCCTGTTATTTCATCTAAGGGGACATTAGTAGGGTTAATCACACGAAGTAGTTTGCTTTCAGTATTGAGTGAACAATTCCTTGAGATGGAGGTGAGTATACTTGGATAGTTTATTTAATTTCTTAATACAACAAAAAGGTAAAATTATAGAGTTATTTATTCAACATATTAGCTTAACTGCATCAGCGATAATAATAGCTATAATAGTTGGTGTTCCTCTTGGTATTTTGATATCTAGGGCTCCGAGACTTAGAAAAATAGTATTAGGTTTCGTAAACTTGGTACAAGCTGTTCCATCTATGGCGTTACTTGGGTTACTTGTTCCTATCCTTGGTATAGGAAGCAAGCCAGCTATATTTTCAGTAGTTATATACTCGCTACTACCTATTGTAAAAAATACGTACATAGGTATTAGCAGTATTGATCCTGTAGTATTGGAGTCTGCAAAAGGTATTGGACTTACAAAAAATCAGACATTATTTAGAATACAATTTCCACTAGCTCTACCAATAATAATGGGAGGGGTCAGAATATCGGCTGTAACAGCAGTTGGACTAATGACACTTGCAGCATTTATAGGAGCAGGTGGGCTTGGATACTTAGTATTCTCTGGGGTTCAAACTGTAAATAACAGTATGATACTTGCAGGGGCAATACCTTCATGCATTTTAGCACTTTTGGTCGATTATATATTCTCGCAGATAGAAATAGCAGTAACTCCAAAAGGCTTGGATCTAAAAAGACGTAAAAAGAACTTTATAGGCTTAAAGGTTGTAAGTGTTATACTTATTGTAACAATAATCTTTACGGGAATAGTTCCAGCGATATCTGGCAAAAAAGATACGATAACGATTGGTTCAAAAAACTTTACAGAGCAATTAGTTCTAGGTAATATGTACGCTGATTTAGTAGAGGAGCATACAGATTTAAATGTAGAGAGAAAGTTAAACTTAGGTGGATCTTCAGTAACATTTAACGCTCTTGATAGTGGAGAATTAGATATGTATGTCGATTATACTGGTACTATATTATTGAATATAATGAATCATGAAATAATCAGAGATCCTGATAAAACGTATAAAACAACTAAAGATTTTATGGAAAAAGAACATAAGATAACATTGCTCGATCCTCTAGGCTATAACAACACATTTACACTTGCTATGAAACCAGAGGTTGCAGAAAAATACGGTATAAATTCGATGTCTGACTTAAGTAAATTCAGTAAGAATATGATTCTCTCATGTACACTTGAGTTTGAAAATAGAGAAGACGCTTATATTGGATTATCAAAATTATACGATATGAAATTTAAAGATGTTAAAGCAGTAGATGGAAGTCTAAGATATCTAGCTATTGAAAATAACGAGGCTGAAGTAATAGATACTAACTCTACAGAGGGTCTTATCAAAAAATACAAACTTAAAATACTAGAGGATGACAAGGGATTCTTCCCACCATACTATGCAACACCGATGGTTAGAGAAGAAACTCTAGAAAAATACCCTGAGCTTAAAAGAGTTTTAAACATGTTGTCTAATAAAGTTGATCAAGAAACTATGATAGAGCTTAATTACCAAGTAGACGAACTTGGAAAATCTCCAGAAGATGTAGCTCATGAATTCTTAGTAAAAGAAGGACTAATAAAATAGGTACAATTTTGAACATTAGAGCGAAATATTCCGCATGGGTATTCATTAGACTATCAAAGTGAATATTTAAAATATAATAGTTAGGCAATTGAACATAAATAAAACAAAAGTGACCTTTTAGATAAGGAGATGCCTGAAAAGTTATTTAATTAAACTTTTTAGGCATCTCTTTTTAATTCAAAAAACTCAGCCCATTTAATTACTCATTTTATTTAATATACGTGAGAAGTTTATCTGATAAACTTTCTCTGGACGACCTCTATGTTTCTTAGAAACATTTGAATTGGCTAATGTTGCAACTCCAGATTCGTGAAGTACGTTTAATATGCGATTAGCAGTTCTTAGTGTAACATTTAAGTAGTCGGACAGTATTTTGGCTGTAATCTCATTTGTACCTCTCTCATCAATCACTGACATTATTTTAGATATATTTGCACTCGATAGTGGAATATACGATGTAAGTTTATCTACAATAAGGCTGTCAGCGGCATTGATAATTTTATTTTCTGAGTAAAGCGGACCAATCAATTGATTGGTGTCATCTATAATATAAGTGCAATTTCCTCCAAGTTCTGCTGATTTAATATTTGCATTTCTAGCATTGCTTTCAGAGTGTGTCTTTGTATTTCCTATTCCCCATCCGATATTTATGTTGTAGCGAATATTATTTAGTACATCATCGATAAAGAAATCTCTATATCCGTTTGTTAATTTATACAAAGTGTCTTTAGTAGTGTGTATTTCAATTTTCATGGAACTTTTAATTACCTGAATATTGTAGTAACCATTTTTAACTAATAAATCTGAAACTAGACTGCAAAGCCTAGCTAAAATTTCATCATTATCAAATACAAATTTTTCATCACTGTACTCAGTGCTGTCGATTGTTATAATTCCAGTAGCGAGTTTGTTTTTATCTAATCTATCAAATTCTAATTTATTAAGCACATTTGAAAAAGTATTTAATATAGATTCAGATGATGGAGACATGTATACGCACTTGTATCCTAAGTCATTTAAGATATTGCTGAGTATATAGTTTCTAGTTATTGATAAATTTATCTTGTTATTTTTCCATAAATCTAGATGAATGTCTAAAAGTGTATCATTGAGAATTTTAAAGTCGCGTACTGGTTGATCAATATTGAAATCGCGAATTGTATACGGACACTTTTCATGGTCTATCAATGAGTATATATCGTAGTAGTTGTTATCCATCCTTAAAAAATCCATGAACATTTTAGATATGTCTAAGCTTCTGTCTTCAATCAATTCTTTAAAGATATATTTGTAGAAATCTCTATCTCCTAGCCTTAAGTAATCCATTGGTACAGCAATATATTCAATGCTTTCTTTAATCATTGAATACGTTATAACACCACTGAATACAAAGGCATCATATTTCTTTACATTTTCATTGTAGATGTTAATAAGTTTTGTGTAAGAATCGAAATTATCTACTACAATAAGATCTACTTCGCACTTATCGCTTATTTTATCTATAGTCTTATAAAACCAATCATTTATATAATAATCAGTAGTAATGAAACCTATTCTATATTTCATTTTTTCCTCCTTAAATTTCATGCCAAGAAGTACTAGTCCAAATCAATTCTATAATAGTCTTTAAATAGAGTCAATATTTTCTGAAAATAAATAGAAAAATATGTTGTTAAATAAGATAAACATGTAAAATAACAAAAATTCAGAAAATAAAAAAAGTATTGACGAATTAAATGAAATGGTGGTATCCTTATTACAAGACTAGTCTTTAAACATTTCCAAAATAAAAAAAGTCCTTGAAAGTATGACAAACATAGTAAATAGCAATAAGGCGAAATTAAACAATTAGGGGTGAATATTTTGAATAATTATTTAAATGAAATTAATGGATTTATCGACAGTAAAAAAGATGAAATTATCGATTTATGGAAAGAGATAGTTAACCTAGAAAGTTTTACTGCTGACAAACAGAGTGTAAACGTTGTAGCCAACAGATTGAAAACTGAATTTGTAAAAGAAGGATTTGATGTAGAGCTGATAGATGTTGGACCAAACGGAAATACATTAGTTGCAACTCTAGGATTGGACAGAGGTAAAGAACCAGTAATATTCTCTGGACATATGGATACTGTTTTCAAAAATGGAACTTTTGGAGAAAATCCTTTTAGAATCGAAGGCGATAAGGCATATGGACCTGGAGCCTTAGATATGAAAGGCGGAATCGTAATAGCATTATACGTAATTAAGGCTTTAAACTCAATTGGATACGATGAAAGACCATTAAAAGTAATATTATCAGGAGATGAAGAAAGTGGACATGAAGGTTCAACTGGAGAGAAAGCATTACTTGATGCAGCAAAAGGTGGATATTGTGCATTCAACATGGAGACAGCACTAGTAGATAACAGCTTATGTACTGGAAGAAAAGGTAGAATTGGATGTGTTGTTGAGATTGAAGGTGTTGAAACACATGCAGGAAATGACTTTGCAGGCGGAAGAAATGCTATTGAAGAAATGGCTCACAAGATATTAGAAATACAAAAATTAACAAATCTTGATGAAGGTATAACAGCGAGTGTAAGTGTTATTAGCGGTGGTAGAATACCAAATGCAATACCAAAAGATTGCAAAATAGATGTAGACATAAGATTTGACAAAGTTGAAGATATGGATTCAATAAAACAAAAAGTAAATGATATTTGTACTAAAACATATGTAGATGGTACAACAACTAAAGTAAGATACATAGCTCAATTAATGGCTTTTGAAACTACTGAAAATGTTATGAAATTCTATGATTTTGTAAATGAAGTTTGTGAGGAGAATGGTTTCGAGAAGTTTGGATCTAAGATACTCGGGGGAAGTTCAGACGCAAGTTATTTAACTATTGCAAACGTTCCCACTATATGTGCATTCGGTGTTCAAGGTCAATGGAATCATACAGCTAGAGAGTATGCGCTTGTAGATTCAATGTTTGAGAGAGCAAAGATAATATCAACAATTGTACTTAACTTAGATAAATTTAAATACTAAAAATTGTAGGGGGAATTAAATATGGAAAAAGCAAAAGAGCCAAATAAGGTAACTTGGAAAGGCTACCTGTCACTATTTTTTCTTATAGTATTATTCTCTGGGGTTTTCAAAGATGCAAATAGCTTTTTAAAGGCATTTGACTTCGCAAACCTTACAGGAAGTTTTGGACAGATAGTTGATGGAGTAGACTTTACAGGTAAAGGAGGATCTGGAGCTAAAGATGGATTTCTATTCGCTTTAACATTAGTACCTACTGTATCACTTGCAGTTGGACTTATAGATGTAGTTGAATCAATGGGGGCAATGAAGGCTGCAGCAAAGCTATTCAACCCAATTCTTAGACCGTTACTTGGTATACCAGGAACTGCCGGTATAGCTTTCGTATCTTCTTTCACTAGTTCAGACGTAGCTTCTATAATGACTAAAGAGCTTGTTGAGAGTGGGGATCTGACGGATGATGAACGTACAATATTCGTAGCATACCAGTATGCAGGTTCAGCTGTAATACTTAATACAATAAATACACAGGCACCTTTACTTCCAATAGCACTTATGGCAGTTGGTCCGATAATCTTAATAGAGATATTCTGTAAGTTATTAGGTGCAAATTTAATAAGACTTTATATCAATATAAAGAATAAAAAGCAAGGGAGTGTTGCATAATGACTCAACAAACAGGTAATGTAGTAGAGAACAAAAAACCAAAGAAGTCTATAGTTGAGATATTTATGAACGGTGCTAAAAAAGGATTTTATATAGGTGTAGAACAAATACTACCTGCCATGATAATGGGTTATATGATAGTTACAATATGACAAGTGTTAAGGTTGAAAGCTTTAAATATCAACGTTTATCGAGGGTTAGATATATAGAAAATACTAGATTGCCACCATATTGCCACCGCAAAACTAAATGACGGCAATTTAACCATTGATATAATTTTCAAAAGTATCTACTGCGATTTTCTGTGATTCTTTTGTGGAGTGACCGTAAGTATCTAATGTAATAGATATTTTTGCATGTCCTAATCTTTTTTGCACTTCTTTAATATTAACCCCTGACTGAATAAGCATAGTAGCGTGTGTATGCCTTAACATATGAAACGTGAACTCAAAGCCAAGTTCCTTTTTTGCAATTTTTCCTATAATGCTAGAGGTAGATTTAGGAGTAGTATAATTCCCACTTTCTGAAGTACATACCATTCCTTTAGCAGGATAATCTTTGTCTAAGTAAAACTCACCATATTTTAATTTGTTTTCTTTTTGCAATATTTTATGTTCTTTTAATATTTTAACTAAAGTATCCCCTATTAAAATAGTTCTGTTAGATGTTTTTGTTTTAGTAGTCCCAAACGAAAAGCCATTACGCAAATTATATACAAGAGTTTTATTAACGTTTATCGTCTTTTTAGTCAAGTCTATATCGTCCCATGTTAAAGCACATATTTCCCCGATTCGCATACCGGTATGATAACCTATTAGCAATGGCATATTTAACAGGCGACCTTTTGGAAATTTCTCTAATAAGATATTAAATTGATCTTTAGATATAGTTTTAACCTCATGTTCAGCAGTATCATTGTATTTAGGTATTTTTACATTTACACAAGGGTTGTATTTAAGTAGTTGCATTGGGTTAACGGCATACTTTAAAGAATTATATATAACAGATACATATTGCGATAGACTACTTTTGCTATAACCATCTTTATACTTAGTATTACAAAAGTCTTGAAGTAAAGCAGAATTTAAAGCGTTTAATTTGTAACCACCAAGCGTTGGCTTAATATGCTTATCAATTACTAACCTGTATTTTTGTTTAGTGGTTGTTTTACAATTAAGTTCAACGTAGTTTTCATACCAGTAATCAAGGTAATCATTAAAAGTCATATCACTTTCATCTACATAAGTTCCAGTATCGTCAAACTCGCTAAGTGCTTCTCTTAAAGCTTTTTCTGCTTCTTTTTTAGTATCACCTCCTACGCGTTCAACTCTTTTTCTTTTTCCATCTACAATACCAAGATCGAAGTAATAGTACCATTTCTTACCTCTTTTTCTTACGCTTCCTTTCATGCTTTATCCTCCTGAAATTCTTGAATTATTACATGACTATATAATATCACAAAAAGAACATACATAGAAAATTACATTTTATGACAAAACAATCGTTTTCTTTGTTGTATAATCAATAATATATATATTATTGAGGGAGGAAGTTTTTATGAAATTCAAACAATTAGTAACAATTGCATTATCATGTGCGTTATTATTATCGTCAAATATAACCACTGACGCTTATAACAAACCTAATGTTGAAAAAATAGTAGGTAAAGACAATTACGAAACAGCAGCATTAATAGCAGATAAACAGAAATATAACACAGCAATACTTGTAAATCTAGATAATTCTATAGCAGATGGCCTTAGTTCAAGTGGTTTATCAGGAGCTGTAAATGCACCAATATTATTAACTAAAAAGGATAGTATTCCAGGCGTGACAATGACTAGAATTACTAATGTAAAGAAATTATATATTATCGGTGGAGTAAATTCAGTAAGTCCAAGTGTGGAGAATAATTTAAAATCAAAGGGTATAACAGTAATAAGAATACAAGGTCAAGATAGAATTGAGACTAGTTTAAATGTAGCTAGCGAGATCAAAAAGTATAGCGATTCAAAGTATGCGTTTTATACAAATGGCTTTAAAGGCGAGGCTGATGCAATAAGCATTGCCCCTATCGCTGCTAGATATAAGGCTCCTATCATACAAACCGATGGAATAAAAACATCTTATAAGTCTAATGCAAATGAAAAGTATGTTATAGGTGGAGTGGCATCTATGAGTGAATCATTGGTTAAGCTAACAGGATCATTCAGAATAGGCGGAAAGGATAGATTTGAAACAAACTCATTTATAAATGAAGGAATATATGACAAAAATGGAGAGGGTATATTTTATGGTTTTAACCATGAATGGGAAGCGGGAATGCCCAAACGAGAAGGAATTACATATGTATGTGATGGGTATAATTTAGTTCCAGGATTAGTGAGTGCGCCGCTTGCAAAATGGGAAGAGTTTTATCTTGTGTCAAAGGGAGCTAATACAAGCGCTTTAGATCGTGATAACATTAGGATATTAGGGAATATTGATAAAGACTTAGAAGATAGATTAATGAAGGCCGATCCATTAGTTGAAGATTTGCTTGGATTATGGAAGATGGGAACAGATAATTTCTGTTCTATGGGAAAATTCACTTTTAACGATTCATATGCGGGTATATATAGTGCTAATTATGATATTATAAATATAAATAGAAATGATGTTGAATGGGTTGAAATTCTAATTAAAGATGGAAATGAGAAACGTATAGCAGCTGTTGGTTTTACAGATAAATCACACACTTATATTTTTGTAAGTTATTTAAATAAAGAAAATGGAAAATTCGAAAATGCACACACATATAAAAGAGATAGTCAAAGTTCATGGGTTTATATGGAAGAAGCTGAAAAAATTGCAATAGATGCTTGTTTAAATAGGTATAAAGGTGAGATAACAAGAAAAGATATCTCTATAAGATATATAGGGATGGAGTCTGAATTAATAGGGGTAGGAGAACCTACGTATGCTTTTGCACTCGAAATAAAATATGATGGAAGACTAGTGAATAAGTATATATATGTAAATCAGAGGACAGGTGAGGTTTATGGGAACTTGACGGATAACCTAAATTTGTCATAATCTAATATAAAAAACACCTTGCAGTAATAAAGGCTGCAAGGTGTTTTTTTATTATAAAACGAAAATATATTACAATAACTGACAAAATTTACCAAAAGGAAATATTTTCCAGTTATAGAATTGTATAAATATAGCCTTAAATAAAACATTAAGGAGGTACATATAAAACTATAGTTTAAATTTTATTAAATATAATATTGTGGTTGTGTAAATAAAAAGTTTGGTGTATTATAAAAATATAGAACAGGTGTTTGATGTATTCGGCAGAAATTGAAATTGGAGGGGTTTCATTGAGAGAAGAAATTATACATAATTTACTATTAGCATTGGATAACATTAGTTTACCAAATTTAAAGCTAATGCTTAGATTTGCAGAAAGATTAAACAATAAAAAAGACGCTTAAAGGCGTCTTTTATTTTTTTACCATATTACTCATCAATTCCGTTAGGAATTCTTTTTGTTCATCGGTTAATTCACTGAAAACTTTTATCATATTTTTCATAAACTTATCATCATTAGCAATAATATCGCCCATAACACCAGCTATGTATTCATCTTCTGTAGTATCAGCGAATATTTTCCCTTCACCTGTTCTAAGCCAATCTTCGTTAATTCCATATTCATCGCAAATATCAGAGATAACCCTATCCGTCATTGAAATATTACCACGTTCTATATTACCAAGATTAGACCTGCTTATATTTATAGGTTTTGAGAATTCTTCTTGTGTAAGTTTTAATATATCTTTTCTTAATGTTCTTATCCTTTCGCCCAAAATTGCACCTCCGCAAAACATTTTATTGTTAATTTAATAATATCATCAAAACAAAATGTTTGCAACAAGCATTTTTGATTAAAATAATACAAATTATTGCTTGACAATAGCAAAAATACGAAATACAATGGTTATAACAAGCAAAAGGAGGTGAAAAAATGAAAAACATAAAATTTTTGGACAATTTAACAGATCATGACAAAACAACTGTAGCAATGACATTATTATTTCAGAAATTAAATCCTGAGCAGAAAAATTATATAGCGGGAATGAGTGAAGGTATGTTAAAAGCAAATGAAATGTTTGAAAACGCAAAAGAGACTCAAAAAAATTAATTAACAAATTTCTAAAGTTTAAATTTAAATTTAGAAATTACATAATGAAAGGGGATAAACATGAATAATTTAGAGCCAATAAACTTTAAAAATCAAAACGTAATAACAACAGAGCTACTAGCAGAAGTATACGGAACAGACACAAAGAATATTAGTAATAATTTTAATAGAAATATAAATAAGTTCGAAGAAGGGAAGCACTATTATTTTCTAGAGGGCATGGAATTAAGAGAGTTTAAAGGTAATCATCTTTTAGAGGACAACCTTAAGTTTGCTCCTAAACTATACCTTTGGACAGAAAGAGGAGCAAGTAGACATTGCAAGATTTTAGATACAGATAAAGCATGGGAACAATTCGATAACTTAGAAGAAACATATTTTAAAGTTAAAGAAAATCCACTTTTAAATATGTCAAAAGAACTACAGGCAATATTTTTGGTAGACAAGAAACAACAAGAACTAGAAAAGGGTCAAGAAGTTCTAACTAAAAAAGTTACTAACTTAGAAAATAAAATGACTATCAATTATGAACTAGCCGAGAATATCAGATCAGAGGTTAGTGCGAAAGCGGTACATAGTTTAGGTGGTTATAACTCACCAGCATATAAAAAACTAAGCAAGAAAGCATACAGTGCGCTTCATAGAGATTTAAGAGGTTACTTTAAAGTTAATAGTTATAAAAACTTATCTGTAAAAAGATACGAAGAGGCAATTAATTACATACAAGGATGGACACCAGGAACAAATTTAAGACTTGAAATAAAGGAAATAAATAATCAAATAGAATTTGAGATGGTTAATTAGGAGGGATTAATATGACAGATGAGCAGTTCAAAGAGCTAAAAAGGATTACTAGACTAAACAACCCAAATGATTATTTACTATCTGTTACAGATGTAGCAGATAGGCTGGGTGTAGGTACTAAGCAAGTATATAAGTTAATAGATGGCGGAAAACTTCCTTATTTAACATATGGAAATGGTTACGCACACAAAGTTACTAACAAAAAGTTAAATGAGTTTATAGAACAGTTAAACGGTAAAGATTTATCGGAGTTTTTTAAAAAATAAAATGGATAAGCAGGAGGATTTTAAAATGAGTAAATTATCAAAAATTATAGCAGGAGCCTTAATATTATTAAGCTTAACAATCGGAGCAGTAGCAACTTATAACATTAATCATATATACGATAGGATCGCAGAACTAGAAGAGGTTAATAGCCAACAATACCACAGAATTTTAAGGTTGGAAAATAAATAAGAAAGGAGTGATGTTTAATGACTAGATTAGAATATGTAAAAGAAAGATTCGCTTTTAAGGAAGATTTTGTTATACAACATATACACCCAACATCAGAAGAAAATTACGACCCTTCAAAAAGTAATTTTGACAACTGGAATATGGAAATGACAAAAGAAGATTACAAACACTGGGGGAAGAGCTTGAATAGAGTAGATGAAATGTTAATAAATCAACAGAATACAATGGTACAAATAGGAGGTAAATAAATGAACTTTATAACTTATCTAATAGGTTGTATCAAACATAGAGAGAAACCGTCTCTAAAGCACTACGTAGATTGTGTAAATACAATAGAAAACGCTAAATCAGAGTTAAAGGAGTGGATATAAATGAACAAGTTAAAAGGAAGCATGATGGTTGTTGATTCGAATATTAACACAGTAGAGGAAATGCTAAAGGATAATGAAATAAGATTGTCAGAAATTAAGCGAACTGCAGTTAAATATTGTTCACGAGATGAGGGCAAAATAGAAAATCAGCAATTAGTTGTAAATGATTTAAAATCGCAACTTAAGATGGCAAAGACAATCAGAAAAGATCTAGTACTAACACAAGAAAGAGAAGAACAAAAAGAAAAGAGCCACGGCAATGGCTCAATTCAAGACTTGCAAAAATTAATTACGTTAATTATACCACAGGAGGCATAATTATGAAAATAAAAGACTTAGAAACAGATATATTACTTACAAAATTAGATACTAGTTTTGTGGATGAAGATTACAAAATGGGATATATCAACGGTTTAGAATCATTCACTAAAAGATATAAGCAAAATTACAGTTTAATTGATTTAAAGAAACATTTAATAGATTCTACAGAAGGATTCAAAGGAAGTTATATAGATGGCTTTGTACTTGCATATAAAAGCAATCTTACAAAGCTAGAGAAGGAATTAAAACATTAATATATTGGGGGAATTAATTATGAATAACAATAGAGATATTGTTTTAAGACAAGTAAATAATTTTACTGGAACTTTATTAACAAAAGAAGAAGAGGCACTACCTAAAGGATTTAATCCACTTAGATTTAGACAAAATGCAATTACAGTACTTAACGATACAAAAGATATAGAGAAACTAAAAGGGCAAGAATTTCAGATAGCTAGAACACTAATGAAAGGTGCTTACTTAGGATTAGACTTCTTCAATAAGGAATGTTATTGCATTATATACGGCGGAAAACCAAGCTTTCAAACGGACTATAAGGGCGAGATAAAACTTGCTAAAAAATACAGTATGAATCCTATAAAAGATATATATGCAAAGTTGGTAAGAGAAGGCGATGATTATGAGTCGGAAATTATAAACGGGCAGCAGACAGTACATTACAAGCCTAAACCATTCAACAATGGAGATGTTATAGGAGCTTTTGCAGTTTGCCTATTTCATGATGGAAGTATGTTACATGATGATATGAGCAAAGAAGAGATAGAGGAAACTAGAAGGAATTACTCAAAAATGCCTAATGGTCCAAGTTGGACAAAGAGTCCAGGAGAAATGTATAAAAAGACAATTTTAAGAAGGTTATGCAAATTAATAGAACTGGATTTTGATAATATAGAGCAAAAAAGAGCATTTGACGAAGGTGGAGACGCTACATTCGATAATGCCGACGAAATAAAAGAAGCTAAGGAAAAATCAGTATTTGATGATGATAAGGAAGATGAAGATACAATTCAAGATGCGGAATTTAAAATAATAGATGATAGTGAGGAGCTTGAAGGGCAAACAAATATGTTTGGAGGGGATGAAGTTGCTACAGATAAATAAGGATAACTACTTTAGTTTAGAAGCTGACAGGGAATATTTCTCTGTCTCCCAATTCAAAAGCTTTAGAAGTTGCGAAGCTAAGACGATGGCTAAGCTTAACGGAGAATGGTCAGACGGAGACAACGATGCTTTCATATTAGGATCTTATGTACATGCTTGGAATGAGGGAGCTAACTTAGGGGAATTTAAAGCGAATCATCCTCAAATGTTTAAGAAAGATGGTTCTTTATTAGCTAAGTATGCAATAGGCGACAAGATGATTGAGACATTGCAAAACGATCCTTTCATACAACGAGTTAGAGAGGGAGAAAAAGAAGTAATAATGACCGCTGAATTGTTTGGGGCTCCTTGGAAAACAATGCTTGATATATACAATCCAAATAAAGAATACTTTGCAGATTTAAAGACTACAAGAGATATAAGGTCAAAGATATGGAATGAAAATGCAAAGACTAAACAGAACTTCATAGTTGCTTATGATTATGTACTACAGATGGCAGTATATGCAGAAATAGAAAGATTAAACAGAGGTGGAGACAAACACCTACAATCTTTCATAATAGCGGTATCTAAAGAAGATATCCCAGATAAGGAAGTAGCTTGGGTTAAGGAAGAATATATGCAGGACAAGCTCGTGGAAGTAGAAATAAGGCTACCACATTACATAGAAGTTAAACAGGGATTAGTAAAGCCAACTAGATGCGAATGTTGCGATTACTGTAGGAGTACCAAAGTTTTAAAAGGTCCAATTAGTTTTACAGAATTATAAAAGTAGGTGGTGGGATTGAGCGAAAAGACAGAAGTAAAGATCGAAAACAATAGCATATTAAGCAATGGATATGGCTTAATCCCACAGATGGTGGCAAGAGATAAGACCATATCCATAGGAGCAAAAGGATTATATTCTTACTTGTCTAGTATGGCAGGAGCAACAAAAAGAACTTGCTATCCATCAAGAGATTTAATAACACACGAATTAAATATTGGTAAAAATACATTTACTAAATATTTAAATGAATTAAAAAAGAGCGGATATATAAGAGTAAAAATAAATCGACAGGATGGAAAAAGGTATAACAATATTTATGAAATTTTATTTGATGTAGATGAAATACATAAAGAAAGCGAGTTGCAAAAAGATAAAAAAATAGCAAAGCAATGTACCAAAAATGAGGACATAGAGCAATGTATCGAAAAAGAGGACATAGAGCAACGTACCAAAAATAGCGACATAGATGTAAGTATTGAAAACAAGCCAATCTTTCAACGTACCAAAAATGAGGACATAGAGCAACGTACCAAAAAGCAAGACGTTGAAAATGAGGACAGTAATAGTAACAGTATTAATATTAATTGTTGTTGTAGTAGTAATATATCTATTTATGATAAGGACGAGCCTGTGGATAAAAAAAATGAGGACAATAAAAATAATCCAATATATCCAATTGCTAGGTATGAAGTCATTAAACGCTTTGATTATTTTAGCAACATAGAAATAGAAAAAGTAGTTGATTCATTTATCGAGAAAAAGAAACCTATACCTTATTTAATTGAAAAAATGAATCTGGTTTTGAATACGAGAAATTTGGACAGCATAGTTGGGTTTCTGATAAAAGCAATTAAAGAAGATTATAAACAATATGGAGCAGAGAAAATACTTGAACAGAAGATTCAAGAATTAGATAAAAGGAATTAGCAAGAAAGATATCAGAAATGCAAAGATAAGACATCAAGATAAGTTGCTTAAACGTAAATGGGGATTAGGAGAATATATTAATTTATAGGAGGGTTGTATATGAGAAGTAAAGTATTACAAATGGCAGCTGCAGAAGCAAGTAAAAAATATGGAAAAGAAACAGTGGAAGCTGTTTTGAAAGAGGTAGACAAAGCTAGAGAAAATCGAAAAAGCGGAGAAAATAATGATAGTAAAACTAGAAGATAGGCAAGCCTTAATAGATCTAGCAAGGGTATATTGGCTTGATGAAGGATTTAATATTCTTGAAGCGTTAATTAAGGCTGAGAGAGATTTGGAGGGTGAATATGATTAATGATATAGCAATCGTAATAATACTTGTCTTAGTGGCGATAGGGACGTTAATTGCAGTATTTTTACTTGGGCGTTGGGTTGAATGTAAAAAGCACTCAGACGATAAGGAATTATCAGATGATGTATTTAATAGATGTATGGATTTGGACAAAGAAAATAGATATTTAAGAG
Source organism: Metaclostridioides mangenotii (assembly GCF_017873185.1). GTDB lineage: Bacteria > Bacillota > Clostridia > Peptostreptococcales > Peptostreptococcaceae > Metaclostridioides > Metaclostridioides mangenotii. The sequence goes on along the minus strand of NZ_JAGGJX010000001.1, from coordinate 1,073,290 downwards.
GTCGATTAGGGTTAGATAATTTAACTAATGAGGTCAGCAATGTTAAAGATAAATCGAATCTATAATATGGACTGTTTAGAAGGTATGAGGCGGATTGAGAATAAGTCGATAGATATGATTTTGTGTGATTTGCCTTATGGACAAACTAAAAATCACTGGGATATTCCAATACCATTAGATCTACTATGGAAACACTATAAAAGAATAATCAAAGATAACGGAGCTATAGTGTTATTTGCAAGTGGTATGTTTACTGCAGAACTTATGCAAAGTAATAAAGAAATGTGGAGATATAACTTAGTCTGGGATAAAGTTCTAACGACAGGTTTCTTGGATGCGAACAGAAGACCTCTAAGGAGACATGAAGATATATGTATATTTTATAAACAGCAACCATCATATAGTCCACAAAAGACTATAGGAAATGTAAATCACTCAATGGGATATTCAACTAAATACAGAACTAATAACAACTTTGGGGAGTTTGAATTTAAAGATAATCGAGAAGAATTGGGAGTCTTGAAACATCCGACTTCAATACTAAAGTTTCCAAAGAATCATCCAAGTAAAATGCAGCATCCTACAGAGAAGCCAATTCCATTGTTCAGATGGTTAATAGAGTCTTTTTCTAAAGAAGGTGACTTGATTTTAGATAATTGCATAGGAAAAGGAACAACTGCAGAGGCTTGCATCGAATTAGGAAATAGAAATTTTATAGGATTTGAAAATGATATAGATATGTTTAATATAGCTAATAAAAATATAAGAAATGTTCAAAGAAAATTAATAATTTAACTGAGGATGATATGTGGAGGTAAGTAATATGGAAAAAACTTGTGATAACTGTTATTGGAGCATTAGCGAAGATCAATGTATAAAAAAACTAGAACCTAAAAATAAATGCGAAGAACATAACTATGAATGTTTTTATTGTAATAGTGAGGCAGAATATATTTCGGATGATAAATCTTACTGTACAGATTGCCTTATACAAAGTTTTTGCCTTGAGACTAACACAGTGACTCATTATAGCCTTGATGGAACATATTTAGGATCTGACGATGATATAAACGAGGTTATAGAAGGAATTAAAAACAGTGGTTATGATGTTAAGAATGTTTAGGAGGCTAGTGATATGAGTTTTGAATGCACAAAAGGTGATAAAACAGAGTTTGCTTGTATTAACTGTGAAGGCTGGGAAGAACAAGAATTTGTTGAATATTTCTTTGCGAAAGAAGAAAACAAGACGAAAGAAAGGTGGAAATGTTGCAACTGTGAAGGTATTAATGATGTCTATCAATTAAAAGATATGAATAGATAAATTGGAGGGTTAAAGCATGCACGAGCTTTATACGATTACAGATGGTGAATTATTTTTACATACAAATTTTACACATACTTTCACAGAAAATATAGTTGAGGCACTTAGGTTCAAAACGCAATAAGATGCAAAGTATTATATTAAGAAATTCAATGATAGATGGGCGAATGATATCGATTTTAAAATGTTAAAAGTAACATGTACTTTGGAAGAAGTGGGGGCATAGAACATGAATAACATAACTTTAGTTGGAAGATTAACAAGAGATCCTGAATTAAAATATTTCCAAAGTGGTACTGCTAAATTAACATTCAGTATTGCAGTGGATAGGGATTATAAAACAAAAGATGGTAATAAGCTTACAGATTATATACCAGTTGAGGCATTAGGTAAGTCGGCAGAAACATGGTCTAATTACTTAGGAAAAGGAAGACAAGTAGGGATACAAGGTTCTATGTATGTAGACAGATATACAGATGAAAGCGGAAACAACAGGACATTTACTAAAGTTCATGCTAAGAACGTGGAGTTTTTAGATTCTGGAAAAGATAAAACAAGCAATGAACCACAGTTTGAACCTCAAGGATTAGATCCACAAGGATTTCAGGCTATAGATGATGATGATATACCGTTTTAAATAAGGGAAATAAATAAAAGTTCAAGGTCGGTATGGTAAAACTTAGACTGATCTTGACTATGAGGGAGGATTCAAGTATGGCTAAATACAAACATAAGAAAAGCAAGATGATTATAGATGCAGCACCTTATGCAAATGGACTAGAAGATGGATTTATGGATGGTAAGCCTTTTATATATGCAACATTAGGAAAAATTAAGCAAGAGGTTAAAGAATGGGATTACATAGCTGAGTTAGAGGATGGTAGTAAGTATTTATTTTGCAAGGTAGCAATAGAGAAAAATTATAAGAAGGTGGGAAATTAGTATGGCTAAGTATAGAAAGAAACCAGTTGAGGTAGAAGCCTTTGAACTTGGTAAAGATGAAGTTCCAAATTGGTTCAGGGAAGAAGGAAATATAGAGATTGAATTTGATTGTAACGGTTATCAAAACGAAAATAGAATGACACTCAATGGAAATACCATTGTTACAGTAGGAGAATTCATAATAAGAGATGCTTATGGCGAAATTTATTCATGTGAAGCTGGTAAGTTTAATACGACTTATGAGAAGGTGGAGGATTAGAGTATGGCTAAGTATAGAAAAATACCAGTAGTAATTGAAGCAGTTAGATGGACAGGCAATAATGAGAGAGAAGTGTTTGATTTCTTAACACAAACTAAAGATAAGACTATTGATCTACGAGGTGAAAACTTTAGAATTGATTTATGTAACGGAGGTTGCCAAGTAGGTGATTTATACATAAAAACATTAAATGGAGAAGTGAAGGCAGACATAGGAGAATATATTTGTAGAGGTGTAAAAGGTGAATACTACCCATGTAAAGCTGATATATTTGATATGACTTATGAGAAGGTGGAAGATAAAAATAGTGTGATTATAAATAATTTCAAGCTAAAAAATGAAGAAGCAAAGGCTTTGATAGAATTTATGGGCGAGCTAAGTCTAGGTATAATAGGGAAAATTAATGATACTTATGACATAGGATCAAAAGATATAAAACTTGTAGCAAAAGGTATAGAAAAAATATATTCGAGATTAAAGTTAACAGATGATGAAGTAGACGAAAAAGAGATTGAACAATTCGAATTTCTGAATGAGCTTGAAGATAAATTAAAAGGTCTTTGGAGGGATTAAAAATGATTATACATAAATTTATAGTACATGTTTTAGATAAAAATAGTGATGTACCAATACTGAATGATTTTGAAGGAAAGATTACACAAGAGGTTGATGGATTCTTTCAGAAAATAATTAAAAGAGTTAGTAAGGATGATGATGTAAGAAAGGCAGTATTTAAAGAATATAACGATAATACAATTAAAAATTGCTGTGAACAAATAATATATAATTCAGATACATTTTTAGATAACTCAAAAGAGATAGCATCTTATTTATTTGAAATTATGAGGATTAATTCAGAATTAGAATCTTGTGACTTGGCTATATGCTTATACACCAATAAAGACGAGAATAATGTTGCAATACTAAAGTTAGACTATAAAAAACTTTACAATCATTCAATAGAGTTTGTAGATGAAAAGTTTAATATAAATTTTAAATCTAATGAAGTTGGAGTCATTGAAACACAAAAACCTAAACAATGTGCTTTGATAGGGGTTAGTGGAATAAATGGCGAGTATCATCTTAAAGTATTGGACAAGATCTCAGAAAAAGAGGGAATTGAAACTAAATTTACAACACAATTTCTGAATATTGAGAAAATACTTGATGATAAATATATGACTAAGGCATTTAAAAAGAGTGCGGATAATTGGATTACTAATGCTATAACTGATATAAAGGTGGCTGAGAGTGTAAGAGGCGGGTTAAATTATGTACTTAAGGAAAATGATGAAATAGATATTAAAGATTTTGCTGATGGTTTTTTACAAGAGGATAAAAAAGAAAGCTTTATTGAACTCATGGAAGAAAAGGAAATAGAAAATTTTTACATAGATAAAGATTGGGTTAACAAGAAAGTTAAAAAGAGAAAAATCAAGACGGACAACGGATTTAGTATAGATGCAAATATAACGGATTTTGAAGATCCGATGAAGTACAGTATTAGAAAAAATGAGAACGGAACAGTTGATGTTGTTATTAAAAATGTTTGTTTCTATGAAGAGAGATAGTGAAATTATGAAAATGAAAACTAAAAAAACACAAAGTAAATACAGGTCTAAAAAGGTTGTTGTTGATAATATTAAGTTTGATAGTAAGTTTGAAGCTGAATATTATACTGATCTTAAAAGAAAAAAAGAAAAGGGCGAAATAAAAGATTTTGGTTTGCAGTATAAATTTGAATTACAGCCAAGTTTTAAAAAAGATGGAAAAACTAAACGATCAATTACATATATAGCTGACTTTGCAATATATCATAATGATGGACAAGTAGAATACATTGATACGAAAGGTTTTTCAAGTGATGTTGCGAAAATAAAACGAAAGATGTTTGACTATAGATACCCAGACAGCAAATTAACATGGATATCTAAAAGTTTTAAATATGGCGGTAAAAATGGATTAATTGAATATGATGAATTACAGAAAAAAATAAGAGAAGCAAAGAAAGTGAAGGAAGTTATTTAAGTAAGGGGGAGTATTTGGGTATGACTAAAAAAGATTTATACAAAGTGGTAGAAGCAAGATTACATAATTATAAGAACTTAGATATGGAGATAAACCGTACCAAATTAGATATAGAAAGTTACAAGGCTGAGTTTATAGGATGTAAAGCTATAACGTATCAAGAGGATTCTGTAAGTCCTACAAATAAGTTTAACTCAACAACAGAAAATGAGGTTTTGAATAGAGAAAAAGAATTAGACATTATGCAAAAAGAGTTAAAGAAAAAGGAAATAGAGAAATTAAGAATTGAAAATGCTCTAACATGTTTAGATAGCAGAGAAGAAGAGTTCTTTAAATTATATTTTGAAAGTAAAGACAAATATAAGCACAGCATGGTAAGTATTAGCTTAGATTTATGTATGGACAGAAAGACATGTTACTTACTTAAAGATAAAATTATATATAAAATGATGGACATGTTATACCCAAAACTTAAGGAAATGGAATTACCTTTGTTTAAAGTGAAAAATTCCACACTTTTTCCACACTAATTCCACATTTATTCCCCAATCATGCCCCATTTTATTAATATAACCATGAGATAATTGTATTGTGGAAAAATATTCCACGACAAACAATTTCATAACTGGCTAGGCTTCGTTAAAGGGACTTGTCTAGCCAGTACATGCAAGTAGTGGATCCCGTAGGTTCGATTCCTACGACTTGCACCTCCTTGATTAATATATATAGTGGGTGAGGTTGGTTACCTCACCCTAACGTGTGAAGTGCAGTATTAATCTATGTGCAACTCATAGACTTCGCTTAACAATTATATTTTGTATTCATTTTAGCTAATGGATGCAACCTCTTTAGGAAAACTAGGCATCTATTGTTAAATAATGTCAAATTATATATAATTAAGTAAAATATATAAGGGAGGATATTATGGTTACAGTAATTAATTTCACCATCGGAGCAGTATCGTTATCGGGTTTGATTTACTTTATATTTAAAAAGGCTTTTGAATATTGGTTAAAAGCAAAAGAGACAGAGCATAAAAAAGAACTAGACAAGCAACTAGAAGAATTTAAGTTAAAAAAACAAAGCGAATTAGATTTAAAAAAAGAAGGTTTTAAAATCGAAAGAACTAGGTTATTAGAACAGAGTAAATTAAGATTTACTAAGTTGCATGAAGATAGAGCTTTTGCTATTAAAAAACTTTATTTAACGTTGTTGAGCTTAACTGAGAAACTTAATGTTTACTTGAATTTTGCTATGGATAGAGAAGACTTCATAATTGATGGCGAAATAAAAGAGGAGTATATTGCAAGGCTAGAAATATTAGAAGAAAATCTAAAAAATAAATTCGAGGAATTTTTAAACATTTCTGACATAAATTTAATTTATTTTAGTGCTGACACAGAGAAAGTATTAGGAAATATTAATTATTCAATAGATTTAGTTTTAAAAGATTTTGAGTCAAATAAAATTTTTAAAAGACTTAAAATAACTTCGAAAGAGAAAGAAGCAAAACAAGAAGCAGATGAAATATTAAAAAATGCAAAAAAACTATTAGTATTAGAATTTAGAGAAATACTAGGAGTAGAATAGGCAGAAAGAACTCTAGAGATAGGGTTCTTTTTTAATGCAATAAAATAAGTAGGAGAGGATAATGAGTAAAAAGAAAGTTTGGGTTGATGCAGGACTCATAGGAATGACTATAGATTTACCTAATGAGGAACTAAGAACGATAAATAAAGACATGAGGAAGATACCTAAGAGTCCGAAGGTAACTAGAAAAAATAAATAAAATAGCTTTTGCGAGGTGAGGTGATGGCTAAAGGCAAGTATCATGATTGGATAACAAGAGAAGGATTGATTAAGATTGAAGGTTGGGCAAGGGATGGCTTAACCAATAAACAAATTAGCCAAAATATTGGCATATCAGAAGAAACTTTATATAAATGGATAGTTAAGTATACTGAGTTATCTGAGTCCCTAAAAAGAGGCAAAGAAGTCGTTGACAGAGAAGTTGAGAATGCTTTATTGAAAAGAGCTTTAGGTTATGAATATATAGAGACAACAAGAGAAGGTATAGGCAGTCAACTAAAAGTTACTAAAGAGGTAATAAAACAAGTTGCCCCAGATGTTACAGCACAGATATTCTGGTTGAAGAATAGAAAGCCTGAAGAATGGCGAGAAAAGAAAGAAGTAGAACATACAGGCAATATAAATAATCCATACGAGAACCTTACAACAGAGCAGTTGCTTAAACTTGCGGAAATAGAGGATGCAGAAGATGGATAAGAAAATGATTAGTCTCGGAGCTAAGATAGAATTAGCTAAGCGAGATTTTTTTTATTATTGCCAACTTAGAGCGCCAGACTTTTATAAATCAGATAGAGCATATCTTAAAGAACTTTGCAGAGCCTTTCAGGACTTCTATGAAGGTGACGACGAGGTTCTTATATTAAACATCCCTCCAAGACATGGGAAAAGCCGTACAGCTGGGTTATTCGTTGAGTGGGTGTTAGGTAAGAATCAAAATGAAAAGATTATGACTGGATCTTACAATGAAACATTATCAACTATGTTCTCTAAGAATGTAAGAAATGCTATCCAGGAAGAAAAAGCAGATAAATATAAACCTGTATACTCAGATGTATTTCCTTGTGTCTGTATTAAACAAGGTGACGGAGCTATGAACTTATGGAGTTTAGAAGGTGGATATAATAACTACTTAGCTACTTCTCCAACAGGAACAGCTACAGGCTTTGGAGCTAGTATGTTAGTTATTGACGACCTTATTAAAAATGCTGAAGAAGCCTATAACGAGAATGTATTAGATAAACATTGGGATTGGTACACAAATACGATGTTGTCACGTCTTGAAGAGGGCGGAAAGATAATCATAATAATGACTCGTTGGGCATCTGGTGACCTTGCAGGCAGAGCAGTAGAACATTACAAGGAAGAGGGCAAGAAGGTACGACATGTTGTTATGAAAGCCTGCGAAGATAATGGCACAATGCTGTGTGATGAAGTCTTATCTCTTAGGAGTTATAAATCTAAAGTAAGAGCAATGGGAGAAGATATCGCAAGTGCTAACTATCAACAGGAGCCAATTGATATCAAAGGTAAATTATATTCAAGCTTCAAGACGTACACAGAATTGCCACCACATTATGAATCAATACAAAGTTACACAGATACGGCGGATGAAGGAAGTGACTATTTATGTTCTATTGTATTTGGTGTGTTTAAAAAAGAAGCCTATATATTGGATATTTTATATACAAAAGAGAGCATGGATATAACAGAGACAAAGACTGCTAAAATGTTTTACGAAAATAAAGTTAATGTAGCAACTATCGAAAGCAATAGCGGGGGTAGAGGTTTTGCAAGAAGCGTAGAAAGAATATTATTAGATGAATTTGAAAGCAATTATACTTTTGTAGATACGTTCCATCAATCTAGAAATAAAAAAGCAAGGATCTTATCTAATGCTACATGGGTAATGAAACATATATATTTCCCTTGGAATTGGCGAGATAGATTTCCAGAGTATTATAAAGCTATGGAATCCTACCAAAAAGAAGGTAAGAATAAAAACGATGATGCTCCGGACGCTACAACAGGAATTGCAGAGACTGTTATAAATGGCGATAACTTTAGCTTTGATTAAAGGTAGGTGATTATATGTTTAGATTCATTAGAAAGGGGGTTGCCAAGCTGAATAGTGTATTAAATAAACCACAAGAACAGTCGCCGAATAATATAAGATACTTGGAATATGAAATAAACCAGTGGAAGCGTTCAAACACTCGTAAAATGCAAGTGATTGGCGAGGAATATTACGACGACAAGCACGATATCTTAAAAAGAAAAAGAACTGTAATCGGCGAAGATGGACAATTAGAAGAAGTCGATAATTTACCGAATAATAAAGTTATGGATAATCAATATAGTAAGCTTGTAGATCAAAAGGTTAACTACTTATTTGGTAAGCCGTTTACATATGAGACAGATAGTGAAAAATATACAGAAGCATTAAAAAAAGTCTTTAATAAAAAGTTTCTAAGGATGTTTAAAAATTTAGCTGAGGATTCTTTAAACGGTGGTTTAGGTTGGTTACATCCTTACTATAACGACATTGGAGAGTTAAGTTTTAAACGGTTTGAAGCTAGAGAAATACTTCCTTTTTGGAAAGACTCAGAGCATACAGAGCTAGACTTTGCAATTAGACTTTATGAAACGGATATATTTGAAGGTAGCGGAAAACAAACAGTTGAAAAGGTAGAAGTATATTCAACAAGCGGTATTGATAGATATATTTTAAGAAATTATTGCTTAATACCTGATTACGAGAATCCTCATTCATCACATCTTACTATAGTAGAAAATGAGAAGTTGCAAGAGGTCAATTGGGAGAGAGTTCCGTTAGTTGCTTTTAAATATAACAACAATGAAACACCATTAATCAAACGAGTGAAGTCATTGCAAGATGGTATAAATATAATGCTATCCGACTTTGAAAATAACATGCAGGAAGATGCTAGGAATACTATATTGGTGCTTATAAACTATATGGGGCAGAACTTAGGTGAATTTAGAAAGAATCTAGCAACCTATGGAGCTGTTAAAGTTAAATCAAGCGATGGTGGAAATGGTGACGTTAAAACATTAGAGGTTAAAGTTAATGCTGAGAACTATAAAGCTATTTTGGACCTGTTCAAGAAAGCTATCATTGAAAACGGTCGAGGATATGATGCAAAGAGTGATAGAATGCAGAATAACCCGAATCAGATGAATATACAGAGTATGTACTCGGACATAGACTTAGATGCTAACGGAATGGAGACAGAGTTTCAAGCTTCATTTGAGGATTTACTTTGGTTTATTAATGCTCACCTTGTCAATACAGGCGAAGATAATTTTTTCAACGAAGAAGTAAATATTATATTCAACAGAGATATTCTTATTAATGAAACTGAATCAATTGAAAACTGTCAGAAATCTGATGGGATTATTTCAAGAAAAACTATCATTACTGAACACCCTTGGGTAAAAGACGTTCAGACGGAATTAGATAGAATTGAAGACGAAGAAAAAGACAACCTAGAAGATGAAATGAATAGGATTCCAAAAGACATTGATGATCTTAATAAACAATTAGGTAGTGGTCAGCATGGGGAATAAATCTAAGATTAAAGCTAGGAACAGTAAATATTGGCATGATAGATTTGTAAATTTAGAATTAGCAAGATTAAATAAATCGAAGAAAATATATAGAGAAATTGAGAAGGAATATATTAAGGCAATAAGAAATATCGAAAAAGATATATCAAAATGGTATATAAGATTTGCAGAGAATAATTCGATAAGCTTTACTGAGGCTAAGAGATTACTTAGCTCTAAGGAACTAGATGAACTTAGATGGGATATAAAAGAATATATTAGCATTGGTAGAGAAAATGCAGTAAATGAAATGTGGATTAAAGAACTAGAGAATGCTTCAGCTAAGTATCACATAACAAGGCTTGATAGCTTAAAACTGCAAATGCAACAACACCTGGAAGTGTTATTTGGTAATGAATTAGATAGCGTTGATAAATTGATTAGGGATACTTATTCTAGTGGCTATTATCATACAGCCTTTGAAATAGCAAAAGGTACAGAAATAGCAGTTAATCTAGTTGCGCTAGACACAAATAAAATTGAGATGATAATATCTAGACCTTGGACCAGTGATGGGACCAATTTTAGTAAGAGGATTTGGGGAGAACGTAGACCTGAGCTTATTAATTATCTAAATAAAGAATTAACTCACAGCATTATACGTGGTGAAAATCCAAAGAAACTTATAAGTAAGATGGCCAAGAAATTTAATACTAGTAAAAGTAGAGCTGGTAATCTGATAATGACGGAATCAGCTTTTTTTGCGTCCGCATCAAGGAAAGACTGTTTTGAAGATTTAGACGTAGAAAAATACGAAGTTATATCGACGCTAGATTTCAAAACATCAGAGATATGCCAAGATATGGATGGAAAAATATTTGATATGAAAGATTACGATATTGGTTCAACTGCACCACCGTTTCACCCAAGATGCAGAACTACTACTGCTCCTTATTTTGATGATGAAATAGGGGAAAGAGCAGCAAGAGGGAAAGATGGGAAAGTTTATTATGTACCAAGTAATGTAAGCTATAGCGAATGGTATAAAAAATACGTTAAATAGGAGGTAGTTAATGAATAATAAAAGATGCGAAAAAATATGTACCTTAAAGAGAATGGAAGCAGTATTTAATTCTAGAAATGAATTAATAAGACAGCAAGATGGTCTACATACTATTGAAGATACTAAACAATCTAAGGAGCTATCAAAGGCATATGATAACTTTGAAGAGTCATACGTAGATATTATATTAGCAGAGTCGAGGTATTTACAGGGGTTAAAGGAAAACAAAAATATTGAGAATGCTAAAAAGTTAATTAAAGGAGATATAAAAGAAGCACAGGAATTATATAAAGCATACGATAAGGATATATTTAATTGCAAACAGCGTGTCAAGGAATCAGAAAAGAAAAAAAAGGATCTTAAAGAGCCTATAACATGCCGTCCTATTGAAATATACATAGACATGAGTAAAGACATAAAAGAAATAGACGTAGAAGAAATAACGGATCAACTTGCTAAACAGGTTAGAGAGAGGATAAAAGAAATCGAACAATTACTATAACGCACCTAATAGGGTGCTATTTTTATGCGGCAAATTCGTCATTTTGGTATTTTGGACGAAAACTATAAAGACAAATATACGCAGACTGAACTGTGATAACAAATGTTTTTGAAAGGTGGTAAAAAGAATGACTAAGAAAGAACTTATAGAGCTTGGTTTAAGCGAGGAAGATGCTAAGAAGGTTGAGGAAGCGTCAACAAATGAATTAAAGAGTTTTATACCTAAGAACAGTTTTGACGAGGTTAATAACAGAAAAAAACAGCTTGAGACTGATGTGACTGAAAGAGATAAACAACTTGAAGATCTTAAGAAGAATGCAGGAAACACCGAAGAGTTAACTATGCAAATTGAGAAACTTCAGGCTGAGAACAAAGTAAATAACGAAAAGCATGAGGCAGAAGTTAAAGAAATAAAGATATCTAATGCTATAGAGAAATCTCTTGCTGGCGCAAAAGCTAAGAATCTTAAAGCTGTAAAAGCTCTGTTAGATTTAGAGAATGTAGATTTACTTGAGGATGGCACTATCAAAGATTTAGATAAGCAAATAAAAACTTTAAAAGAGAGTGAAGAATCTAATTTCTTATTTAACTCAGATGAGAATAATACTAATTTCAAAGGATTTAAACCGGGTGAAGGCAATCCTAATCCAACACCTAAACCAATGAACGAAATGAACTATGCAGAACTTTGCGAGTACATGGAAACCAACAACCAACAACTATAAAAAAGAAAGAAGGTAATAAATAATGGCAGATACTAAATTTGATGCAAAAAGCTTTAATCCCGAGGCATTTGGAGCTTATATTGAAAATGTACCAAACTTAAAAAGAAATGAACTAATAAAGTCAGGAGTTTTAAAAAGAAATACTGAGATAGCAAATGCTTTCAGTTCCCAGACAGGAACAGCTTATGCGAGATTGCCTATGTTTGGGAATCTAGATGGAGAAGCGCTTAATTATGATGGAATAACAGATATAGTTGCAACGACAACGACAACTTTTGAGAGAGGCGTAATTGTAATAGGTAGAGCTAAAGCGTGGGTTGAAAAAGACTTCTCTTCTGATATTACTGGTGGAGTTGACTTTATGTCTAACGTTGCGAACCAAGTTAGTGCATATTGGGAGGAAATAGATCAAGATACATTACTAGCAATAATCAAAGGTATATTCTCTATTACAGGTGCAGAGAATAAGAAATTTGTTGATGAACATACTTTTGATATTTCAACTCAAGATGGTGAGTCTGCTATATTAGCAGCAGATACACTAAATAAAGCAGTTCAAAAAGCTTGTGGAGATAATAAAGGAGCCTTTACATTAGCGATAATGCACAGTGCTGTAGCAACTAACCTGGAAAATTTACAATTACTTAAATATTTCACATACACTGATTCAAATGGCATGCAAAGGGATCTAGCAATGGGTAGTTGGAATGGACGTGTTGTATTAATCGATGATGCAATGCCAACTAAGCAAGTACCTAAAAACGGAGAAGTTGAAGGCTATACTGCTTATACAACTTATATACTAGGCGATGGAGCTTTTGATTTTGAGCCTATAGGTGCAAAAGTACCACATGAGATGGCTAGAGATCCTTACAAAAATGGAGGTCAAGATACATTAATAACTAGACGAAGAAATGTATTTGCGCCTTATGGAATTTCTTATGAAAAGAAAGCACAATCAAGCTTGTCTCCTACCAATGCAGAGTTAGCAAATGGTACTAACTGGACGCTAGTAAATGACGGAAGTTCTAATTATATTGATCGTAAATCTATAGCAATAGCCCAGATAGTGTCAAGAGGATAGGTTATGATTAAAATAGAAAAAGATTTATTATTAGAAGATATAAAAAACAGGCTTGAGTTCTTCGGATATACCTTACTTGACTCCGATAGCTTAGCTTTAGACTTTGTAATAGATAAAGTAGAAAACTCAATAAAGAATATATGTAGTATAACTGAAATTCCTGACGGACTTTATCAAGTAGAGATTGATAGGATTTGTGGGGAATTTTTATTTGCAAAGAAACAGTCTGGCCAATTAACTGAATATGATTTTGAAGCCTCAATTAAAGAAATAAAAGATCTGGACACAACCGTTGTATATGCGGTTGGTTCGGACTCTTCAGAAAAACAATTTGATTTACTTATTGATGGTCTTAGAAATTGTGGTGAAGGAGAGATATTAAGCTTTAGGAGGTTAAGATGGTAGAACAAATATCTAAAGCTAAGAAGGCTATTCAAATGCTATATTTTGATAGATGTACAATTTACGGAATACAAAAACATAAAGACCCTATTACAAAAGAAATAATAGAAAAAGATGAAGATGTTATATATTCTGATATGCCTTGCAAATTAAGTTATAAAGACGTTTCGCAAGCTTATAATGACGGCATATCGAGTACAGTTAATCAAGTTATAACTTTAAAGTTGGATAATGAGCTAGTTGTTAAGCCTGGTTCAAAGATTGTTGTAACTAGAAGCGGAAGCACTACAACGTACAAAAATAGCGGCGCCCCAGCTATAGGAGTAAATCAGCAAATTATAACTTTAGAATTGTTTAAGGAAGAGGCATAATCATGTCTAACAATCTTGATATAAGACAACTGAAAAGAGTTAGAGATAAAATGCAAAGGGCAACTAACAATATAGATGGCTTATGTATAGATATAGCAAAAAGACTCACAGCCAGCCTATTAGGAATGGCAATTAGACGAACTCCTGTTGATACTGGTTTCCTACGACAAAGTTGGAATACAAGAGACTATGTTATTAGAAAAATAGGTAGTGTATATAAAGTTGAGATAATCAACTCGGCGTTATATGCAAGCTATAGGGAGCATGGACATAGAAAACGTGGTGGTAAAGGTTGGGTACAGGGAAGCTTTATGCTTACTATATCCGAAAAACAGTTAAAAACCCTAGCACCAAGAATAATAGAAAAGAAAGTAAATGATTATTTAAGGGAGTGTTTTAAGTAATGCTAAATGAAATGATAACAGGCATTAGGCAAAAGCTAGATAAAATAAGTAAAGGTTTAGATGTCTATACAGAAAATACTCAGCAAAACTATACATTTCCTAGTTTTTTTATTTACGCAGTAAGTAGTGAGTTATCTTATGCGTTAGACAATAGGAGAGATTACAAATGCACATTTGAAATTATGTATAGGCCTGATGAGGATTGCAAAAGTCCTAATAAAGAAATGAACACTATAGCTGATATGTTGTATGAAGGTTTAGAGGTTGTAGTGATTGAGGGTGAAAAGTTTAGGGCTGAAAAGATGGAAACTAACATAGATCTAGATGTTCAGTTGCATTTTTATGTGGACTATACCGCAACGCTTACAGAAGAGGTTGCTAAAGATAATCCAATGGAGGATTTAGTCATATACGGTGGATTAAATAAAGAGGAGGCTTAATAAATGGATGAAAATGAAAAAGTTGAGATAAAGAAAAAAACAACAAAAGAAGAAAAAGATAAATTTACTAAAGGACAGTTAGTAAATTCTAAAAAGTATTTTAAAAAGAAATACTTAATAAAGGCTTTACTAGATGATGAGAAATCTTATTCACATGATGAGGTGGACCAACTGTTGAAAAAGTTTTATGAAAAAGAGGTGAAGTAGATGAGCTTAGGCGGAGGAATATTCGAGAGCCAAAATCACAATATACCTGGTACATGGACAAACTTTGTAAGTGCAGAAAGAGCAAAAGGGGATATTGGTATTAGAGGTACTGTAGCGGTCCCATTTGAATTTGAATGGGGAGAACAAAACAAAGTTGTAGAATTAAGTTACGATGACTTTGTTAGGGAGTCTCAAAAGTTATTTGGTTATAAATATAGCCACGAAAAGATGCTTCCTATAAGAGAATTATTTAGGAATGCTACAAAGTTATTAGTTAGCAGAATTAATGGTGGTTCTATTGCTACTTGCGAGTTGGGGGAAGCTAGATATCCAGGTACTAGAGGGAATAACGTAAAAATAGTAGTACAGACGAATGTGGATGATGTTTCTAAAAAAGATATTTACACATACCTAGATTATGACTTGGTTCACAAGCAAACTATAAAAGATAAAGATGAAATAAGAGATAATGACTATATAGTATTTAATAAAGAGACTGAATTAACACTAACGGCTGGAACACCTCTAGAGGGTGGAACAAACGAGGCTGTACAAGGTGAATCTTACAGTCTCTTTTTAGATGCAGTAAGTTCTTACGGATTCAATGTTTTATGTTGTCCAGCAACAGATAAGGATATAAAACAAGTTTTCTTAGAGTTTACAAAATATATGAGGGATTCTCTAGGTGTTAAGTTCCAAACTGTAGGATATAAAGTGGTTGATGCCAATTATGAAGGAGTCGTTTCTGTTGAAAATGATATATCAACAACTGGAGCAGACAAGCATAATTTAGTTTACTGGACTGCTGGTGCATTAGCTGGTTGCAACCTTAACGAAAGTTGTACAAATAAAACATACAATGGAGAATACGAAATAAACACAAATTACTCTCAAATAGAATTAGAAGAATTTGTTACTATGGGGAAATTTGTGTTCCATAAAGTAGGGCAAGAGTTTAGGGTGTTAAAAGATATTAATACATTGGTTGAGTTCACAGATGCTAAAAATGACGAGTTTGCTAGTAATCAATCTATTAGGATCTTAGATTATATAGCAAACACCTCGGCTGCTTTATTTGGCAACAATTATTCCGGCAAAAGACAAAACACAGAAGATTCTAGAATAGCTTTATGGAATGAAGAAGTAAATATGCTCTCAGAACTATTAAACATAGGCGCTCTAGAAGATTTTGAGCCGGAGGATGTAACTGTAGAAAAGGGCGAAAGCAAAAATGCAGTCATTGTTAATATTGCAATTATATTAGTGGGTGCTATAGAAAAAATGTATATGAATGTAATAGTTGCGTAGGAGAGGAGGAGTTATAATTTATGAGAACAATGACAAGTAGGGATATAGTAAATGGTGCTTTGGCAAAATGCTTTATCACACTAAATGAAAATAGATATGAATTAGCTAATATAAAGAACTTAAAAGCTACAGTAACATTCAACAAACAAGAAGAAAATATTATGGGTACTACGGCAACAATAAATATAGCTACAACATGGAAGGGTACATGTGAGGGTGAGATGTTTTATAACTCGTCAATTCTTGCAAAAATGGCTGAGGAATTTCAAAACACAGGTAACTTGCCATACTTCGAGATAATGACAGTAAATGAGGACCCTTCAAAATCAGTTGGCAGAAATACAACTATTCTAGAAAACTGTTTACTTGATGAAGTTGTTATAGCGGCAATTGATGTAGATAATGCAACACTTAAGCAAGACTTTAAATGTACTTTTGAGAAATTCAAATTACCTGAGACATTTAAGGATTTACCTTTAGCGTAATATAAATAAATATAAAACATAAAAGAATGGAGATTGATAGAATGAAAAATTTAGAAAGCTTTTTAAATCGTAGTAAAGCAAACGCCGATAATATTAAATTTGTTGTTGATGAGAACATTATAGATGAGGAAGGGAATCCTATTGAATGGGAATTAAGGAAATTAAAAGCAAAAGATGGAGACTTGGCACGAGACGAAGCATTGCAATTAAATGTAAACACACAAGAAGCAAAATTCAATCAAAGACTTTATACCAATAAAATAATGGCTATGTCAGTTGTTTATCCTGATTTAAATAATGCCGAGTTACAAGATGCTTACGGAGTTCGTACCCCGGAAGATTTGTTGGTATCTATGCTTGATCTAGTTCCATATCAAAAATTAGAAAAACAAGTAGATTTAATAAACGGATTTAGAAAATCATTTAATGAAGATAAAAAAGAAGCAAAAAACTAATAAGGAGCGATCCAGAAAGTTGGATCGCTCATTTATGTTTGCATAAGTTTAATATACTTCCATGGGATTATACAGAGTTATCTCCTGAGCGCAGAGCGTTTTTAGCAGGCAGTTTGGAAGTACAATACGAAGATAAAAAAGAAGCATTAGATAAAATCAATTAAAGGGTATGCCGATTTTGGTATACCCTATTATTTTTAAAGAAAGGAGGATGTGTAATGGCAACTATACAAAGTTCTATAGGCTTAACGGACCAGATGTCACCAATCCTACAGGGTATAACTAATACACTTAATATGACTATTAGTGCTATGGAACAATTAGGCAGAGAATCGGAAATATCTTTTAATACAGACGGTTTTGCTAGTGCAAGGGCTGAACTTAACCAAGCTGAGATAGCTATGAGTCAAATAGGATCTTCTATTAATAATAATACAACTGGACAGTCTAATTTTAACGAAGAAATAAGAGAAGGAAATAGCTTAGCAGGGAATATGCTTGGATCTTTAAAATCCATGTTAGGTGTTTATATGGGCTTTCAAGGGATTAAGATAACGCTAGGTATTGCAGATGAATTTTCAAGTATAACGGCAAGACTTGGAAATATAAAGGATAGCTTGCATACAACTAATAGTTTTACACAAGAGGTTGCGGATTCAGCTATGCGTGCTAGAGGTAGCTTTTCTTCTATGGCTCAAACAATTTCTAGAATTGGTTATACTGCAAAAGGTTTATTCAGTAGTGATGAATTAATTCAATTCACTGAGAATGTTCAAAAAGGTTTCGTTATAACTGGGGCAACAGCAGATGAAGCAAGTAACGCTATGTTGCAATTATCCCAAGCGATGGCTTCGGGTCGAATGCAAGGAGACGAGTTAAACTCTACGCTGGAAAATAACTCAGCCGTTTCGAAAGCACTAGCAGATCATCTTGGGGTAAGTATTGGACAACTAAAAGAACTAGGTGCAGATGGTGAAATAACTTCAGAAATAATAAAAGAGGCAATACTTAATGCCACAGATGAAATTAATCGCGACTTTGAAAAAATGCCTCTCACTTTTGGTCAAGCTATGGAAAATATAAAGACTCAAGCTCAATTAGCATTTGCACCAGTTTTGTGGGTAGTTCAACAAATAGGAGTTGGAGTTGCAAGTGCTGCTAGTGGAATAATAAGTGTATTTAGTGAAATATCACCAGTCGTATATGGGGTAGCTACTGTAGCGGCTGCAGGATTTGGTACCTGGGCTACTGCGATGCTTATTGCTAAAATAGCTAGTTTAGATTTAGGCAGAACACTTTATTCATTAAATGTTCAAATGGTACTTGGTCAAGTAGCTGCCCAAGGTTTTGCTGGTAGTCTTATTTCAGCTTTTATGGCAGTTCTTGGTCCTGTAATATTATTAGGCTTAGCAATAACTTCCGCAGTAGGGTATTTAACCAATTTAGGAATGACCTTAACGCAAGTATTTGAATATGCGGTCGGTATAATAGGATCTGTTATAGCTATACTTGGTTTTCTAGTAGTAGCTTTTTCTTTAGTACAACTTGCCATTAATGCTGTGTCAATAGCCACTTTGATATGGAGTGCCATAGTATCAACAAACCCTATTGTTTTCTTAATAATGGCTATAATAGCAGGCTTAGCGGTAGTGATAGCAGCCCTATATCAAACTGGTGTAACCACTGGTCAAGTACTCGGATTTATGGGCGGGATGTTTAGCATGCTGTATACCTTAATTAAGAATATACTTAAAAATCTATGGAATGGTTTCGCCAGCATAGCCGAATTTTTTATGAATGTGTGGAGGCATCCTATTGTCTCAGTTGCGGGTCTTTTCGTACATATGGTTAGTGGCATATTAGACAATTTATCATCTTTAGGAAGCGGTTTAGACCAAGTAGGAACTTGGATAGCTCAAGCTTTTGTATGGGGTGCAAATAAGGCTATAGGAGCTATTAATTGGATTATAGATGCTCTCAATAAAATTCCTGGCATTGATATAGGCAAGAAAGATCTTTTAGCAGATCCAGGAAAAATGACAGGTGCAGGAGATGCCCTTCGAAAAGCATCTAGAGATGCAGAAAGTGAATTCGCTGATTGGGCTAATGAGAAAACTGGCGGAGAGTATATATTCACTAAAAAATTTGAAATGGAAGATTTAGGGGATTCATTTAATAAAGGTTATGATTGGGGAAGCAAATTAGATCTCGGTAATTTACTTGTTAATCCTTTTGGAGACAATGTATTCGGCGATAAATCCAACGACAAAGTAGATAATTGGGGTTCAGGCTTAGATAGCAACCCCTTAAAAGGTGGAAGTGATGCAGAAAAAAGGACAGCGGATGCAACAGAGAAAATGGCCAAGAGTATGGAGGCATCTAAAGATGATCTAAAATATCTTAGAGATATCGCTGAACAGGAAGCCATAAGTAGATACACATCTCCAGTTATAACGATAAATCTAGAAGCCTCATACAATGGCCAAAATGTTGATAATGATGTAGATGGATATCATCAATCGTTAGCCGACACAATAATAGATAGGTTAAATTCGTCATATGTGGGGGTGTAGAGATGACAGATAAGGAAAAATTAATCGAGAACTTAGAATTAGCAGCAGAGATAGCAGAAGGAATGCTATACAACAAAGGTGGTTATGGCGGAGCATATGAGTTTTGGCTAGATAATTTATTGCTACCCATAACCCCTTCAAAAATGAAAGTTAATATAAAAAACAGAAACACAACCGTTGATCTAGTGAACGGTGACGAGATTAATATACTTAGAAAGCCTGGATTAACAGAGATAGAGTTTGAATTTAGGCTTCCAGCAAGCGGATATTATTATTTAAATAGTTTATACACTCCTGCAATGGTTTTAAAAAGACTTGAGAAAATGAAAAACAGAATGAGGACCAGTTTAAGGACATATTCAGACAATGCACTTGAAACTGATTTTTTAGCTCCTGTTATATTTCGTGTAATAACTAATGACAATAGAATTGGTTACTATACAAAAGGTGTATCTATTGAAGATTACTCAATTGTACAGGATGCGTCAAAAGGTAAAGATATAACTGTATCGATAAGATTAAAAGATTATAAATATTACAGAACAATAGTGTACAAAGAGATCAAACCCGACAAGCCTGCACAAACTGAAACAGAACGTCCAGTCAGCAATAACAATCCAAACGCTAACACGACTCCTGCGGGAACAAAACATGTTGTTAAGGGTGGAGAAAACCTCAGTGATTTATGCTTGAGATATATGAGAGACGGAAGCAAGGCAATGACAGATAAAATGTATCAAAAGAATAAGGCAACTATGGATGATTGGAATAAGAAAAATGGACAAACAAAATATCCAAAGATGATTTATTCAGGGGAGGTGTTGTATTTTGGGTAGCTCCCATGTTGATGCTAGGTTATTAATAGCACACTTCGATAATTTTTATGAACCTATTACATACGATGAAATAGTTTTATCTATAGAAAGAAAAGGAACACCTTCTAAACTAGAGTTTACCGTTGTTAATGACAATGTTGCAGATATGAAATCCGGCGCAATTGATTACTTCTGTGAGGGGAACTCGGTTAGGTTAGTAATAGGCAATAGGGTTATATGGCACGGTCGTATCTTTGCTAAGAAAAGAGATAAACAGCAGCATATAAAGGTTACGGCATATGATAAAATGTTTTATTTAAAAAAAGAGTCTTACAACTTAGTTGTTGAGAATACTACTGCATCACAGATTATATATTATATGTTTAAAAACACGCCCTTTTATCAGAATGCTAATATCGGAAAATTTGATGATACCAAGCACAAAATACCTTCTGTTGTATTTTCATGTGTACCTTGTCTTGACGCTATTCAACAGGTTTTAGACACAACAGTGGAGGCGACACAGAAAATATATACATTATTCGATGATGCTGGGATTGTTAACCTAAAAGAGTTAGGAAATATGGAACTAGATTATTACTTAACTAATGAAGTGTTTGAAGATTATGAGTATAATAGCACAATTGCGGATTCAACATATAATGCGGTTTGTTTATATAGAAAAGAAAAAGACACTGTAACAGAAAAGGTTGTTTACACTGATAATAATTTTAATAAGAAGAATAAAGAAACATATGAAGGTTACGAAAATTTTTATAGAGATTCTATTAGGGCATGGGGACATTTGGCTCATAGCGAAGAGGTGAATTCGCCTGAAATAAATTTAAGAGAAAAAGCTTTAGCAATGCTTAGAACGCATAATCAAAAATTTAAAACTTTAACAGTAAAAGGTTGCTTCGGGAGAATTGATGTAAGGGCTGGGTGTTTAATACCAGTGCATCTAGATTTAGGGGACTTGACATTAAATAATAAAATGATGGTTGAGAACGTAAAACATAAATTCAAGCATGGGCATCATACGATGGATATGCAGTTAGTTGGAAACGAATTTGTTTCTAGTACTATAGAGAGTGCTGGTAGGGCGCAAGAGGAAAATAAAACACTAGATATTAGGTTTAATGGTGGCAGCTCTAGCGGTTCTGGACAAAAAATACTAAACGGTAAAAAAATACAAGTTCAATTTACAGCTTACTGTCCAGGTGGTGGGGGAATAGAAGGTCCACAAAAAGATATGTATGGTAGAAAACTTATGCCTGGTGAAATGAAAATGGCAATACCACGAGGTTTGTGGCAAGAGCTAGGATACAATAAAGAAACGATAAAGGATAGGCAGGCTCAAATAGGGAATACCGGAACTGATAAAGATGGACAAGTACGATTGATCGTTGATACGCTTGATAATTCTAAACCTAATATAGTAAAAAGAGACGGCAAATGGGTATGTGATCTAGTTTTCCCAAGTATGAAAGAAGCTAATCAATGGGGGAGAAAAAACGGAACATTAATAATAAGTGATGGAACTGGTTTTACTTACCCGACTACTGCAAATGGCGACTCAAGCATGCCACCAAAAGTTCAGCAACTTATTAATGTAGCTAAAACAAAAATAGGCTGTAAATATGTATACGGTGCAGCGAGGAATCCAAGCAATAAAGGGCAGAGTGTATTTGACTGTAGTAGTTTTGTACAATGGTGTTACTACCAATTAGGAATAAAAATTCCTGGTGATACTGGTAGCCAACTAAAAGCAGGAACTGCGGTATCTTGGGAAAATAGAAAACCAGGAGATATAATTATAAGTCAAAGTAGTTCCAGCGGCTCAGGTAGACACGTTGTTCTATATATCGGAAATGGGGAGACTATAGAGGCGCGTGGAACAGCATATGGAGTAGTGAAATATAAAGAACGTTCTAAAGGCAGCGTATTGTCTGTAAGGAGATTTATATAATGCCAGATATATATGATGCACTAAAAAAATTATGTCATGAAGTAGTAAAAAGTTATAATCATACGTCTGTTTTATATGCTAAAGTTATACAAACTAAACCTCTAAAAGTTCAGTCAGATTCAGAATTATTTTTTAGTGAACCGTTACAATTGATATTAACTAGTAGAATTGAAGAGTTGAGAAATGAATCAAAACTAAAAAACGGCGACATGGTAGCTTTAATAAGTTATGCTAATGGACAAAAATATTTAGTAATAGATAAGGTGTGATAATATGGAATATAACAATTATTTAGATGATCCATGGGAGACATTTGGGGACTTTGAAATTGGTACATATCCAACTAAAACATATAAGTTGCATTCTGAGAGGGAAAATGGAATTTACAACCATGCCGATGGCATAGAAGCTGTCAAGCAAGCTGTATATAAAATACTCAATACTGAGAGATATGACAATCTAATCTATAGTTGGAATTATGGGGTTGAGTTAAATCACATTATAGGCAAACCACTAGGTTTTGCAACTAGTGAAATTGACAGAGTAATAACAGAAGCATTAACTCAAGACGATAGAATTGATTCAGTGAGCAACTTTAATTTTAATAAGGTTCAAGGTAAAAAGAATGCTATAGAGGTATATTTTACTGTTAATTCAATTTTCGGTGAGTTTAAATCAGGTTCTATAGTTCAAATATAAAAGGTGGTGAGTGAATGATATATAGCGATGTATCTTTTAATGCGATACTTTCAAGGATGCTAGACCAAGTACCTGATACTATGGACAAAAGAGAAGGTTCTATTATTTATGATGCTTTGGCACCTGCGGCTTTAGAGCTGGCTCATTGTTATGTAGATTTAGAAGACTTCTTCAACGAGTGCTTTGTTGACACATCTAGTAGATACTATTTAGAACTTAAATGTAAAGAAAGAGGAATAACTCCTTACCCAGCTACTTATGCAGTCGGAAAGGCTGAGTTTGATAAAGAGGTCCCTATCGGGAATAGGTTTAGTTTAGGAAGCGTAAGTTTTGTAGTAGTAGAAAAAATAAGTGATTTAGTTTATAAAGTAGAATGTGAACAACCAGGAGAGTCAGGGAACGTAACAGGGAGATTGATAGCTATAGATTTTGTGCAAGATTTGGAAACCTCTATTTTGACACAAATAATTATTCATGGCGAGGAAGAAGAGGAAACAGAGTCTCTTAGGAAGAGGTATTATAATTCGCTTGATGCACAAGCATATGGAGGAAACACAGCAGATTATAAAGAAAAGGTACAAGGTTATCAAGATGTTGGGGGAGTTAAGGTATATCCTTGCTGGAATGGTGGCGGAACTGTAAAGATAGTATTTTCAGATAGCAAAGGAGAAGCGCCATCACAAGAGTTTGTAGATATTATGCAAGATATAATTGACCCCATAGAAAAAACAGGCGAGGGCATAGGAATAGCTCCTATAGGACATAAAGTTACAGTTGAAGGTGTAACAGATCAAGTAATTAATATAGGTTTGGACCTATTATATAAAGATGGATATACCTTCGAGGATGTAAAAGGCAGTATAGAGGAAGTTATTAGGTTGTATTTAGAGGAATTGAATTTAAGCTGGGCTGATGAAGACAACATAATAGTTAGAAAGAGTAGAATAGAAACCCGTTTAATTGATTTAACGGGTATTTTGGATGTTACAAAAATCATAATTAATAACGTAGATGAAAACTTTACAGTTGAAAGCAATAGTATAGCAGTGTTTGGGTCAGTAGGTGAGATAGATGCTTAATAAGGTTAACTTAAATGAATATCTTCCTAAATATTTAAGAGAAGTCAAAGAACTAAAGCAGATAACAGATATAGAAAATAAAGAATTTGAATTGTTGAAAAATGAATTAAATATGTTTGTTCAAGAAAACTTCATAGATTTAATGGAGTCAGAAGGATTAAAACGATGGGAACAGATACTCAAAATAAAGCCATTTGCAAGTGATACGGTTGAGGATAGAAGGTTTAGAATAAAATCACGTCTTCTTGATAGATTGCCTTATTCACTTCCATCTTTAAGATTTAGGCTAGATGCAATGCTGGGTGAGGGCAAATATAAACTTAACATTGATTATGACAAATATATATTAACTTTAAAATTAGAATTAACAGTAAAGAGTCAGTTTAATGATGTTGTAAGCATGTTATACAATGTGTTACCAGCTAATATGTTACAGCATATAGAATTGGCATACAACCAGCACCAAACATTCTATAAATACACACATGCAGAGTTGCAAGCTAAAACCCATAATCAACTTAGGGAAGAGGTGATTTAATGAAATATACAGAGAAATTAGGTTTAAAGAAACCAGATCAAACAGACTTTTATAATGTAGAAGATTCTAACTTTAACATGGATAAAATCGACTCAGAAATAACTATTTTAAAAGATGGCATTGAGGAAACTAAGGAGAAAGTAGACAATATAGAGCTTACAGGAAACAAAGTAACTATAGCGGACGCAGAGAACAATTTTACGAGCGTAAATGTAGAAGGTGCATTGCAAGAATTAGCAAACAAAGATAAGGAGCTAACAAATAAGGATAAAGCACTAGATACCAAGATAGATACAACTAAAAGTGCATTAGAAACGGCTATAGCTAATAATAAGACAGAGATAGACGGAGAAATAGCCAATTTAAAGCAATCTGTCAGTGATGGTAAAGAGTTAATCGCTACCGCCACTACTGGTAGAGGTGTACCGACAAATGGTAGCGATTCGTTTCAGAAGATGGCGGATAATATAGATAGTATTAAGACAAAGTTGCCTATTTTGGAGGGTGATGTTGGGGTTACTGAGGATGCTGAGGGTAATGTATATGGGGTAGAGAAAATAGTAGAGAGATTATATTATGAAGCTCCAATTGTTTTGAATAAGTATTTCTCTGAGAAACCTACAGATGTGGGGAAACCTACATATATATTTCCAGACAAGGGTGGTGGTGTATATTGCGGATGGGATAAATACCTAAATAGAATATCTTCAAATGCAGATACAATATGGAAAGCTACGTTTTCAAATTCTGTTATAAAAACCCTTATTGATAGCTTAGGCAACACGTACACTATATTCGGAGGAATTTCTATACAAAAATTTTCTCCAAATGGGGAATTGGTGTGGGATAAAGAGTTGGTAAATATTAAAATAAAAGATATAAGCATAGATAAGAGTGATAATATTTATATTATTACTGATAATGAGATTAAAAAAATAACAGACGAAGGTAATATTATTTGGTCAAAAGGCACTGACGTATTATTGTTATTTGTCTATACAGATATGTATAATAATGTTTATCTTGTAGATTCAAATAACAATATATTAAAATTAACAGAAAACGGTGAAGAGATCAGCAAAGCGGCATTGAATAATTTGGGTAGTTCGATAGTTCAAGATTCTATTATAGTAGATAATGAAGGTAATATTTATTATGGCACAATTGATAATTCTAAAGCAATTGTAAAGTGCAAGAGTACTGGTGAGGCTATATTTCAAAAAGCACTTAGTCCTGACGGGAGTTACTCTTATGCTTATGCTTATGCAAGATTATGTTATATAGATGAATTTAATTACCTTTATACTGTACATTATGATGGTACTATGCGTAAATTTTCTCCTTCAGGTGCTGAATTAGGCAAACACCCAAGAGTGGCTACATCGAGAGCTATAACTGCATTTAATGGCACAATTTATTTATTTATCCGATATGATTCATCATTAGCTAGTTTTAAGTGTGTTAAAGACAATTACGTTTTGGAAAAGGTAGCAATATTAAAAGAAAGAGAGGTTCAATAATGATATTTTTAGGAAATTTAGAACAAATAAAAGATAATAAATACAAAGTTGGTTTAATACACTATAAACCAGAACTATTACAAGATACAAGTAATGGTATATTAGTAGAAAACCTACCAGAGCCTACACAGCAAGATGGAAAGGTAGCTGTATTATATGTGAATATAGATACAAAAGAAGCTTTTTACGAGTATGAAGATGCTCCGATTTCAGAAAATGATAAAATAGACTTTCTAGAAAAGCAAGTTGCGGATTTAACATTTATGATAATGCAACTGCAAGGAGGTATTAACTAATGAATTGGTATTTTAATATAAATTACTTCTATAACAATAAGTTATGGACGATATCACAAGTTAAACTTGCAGTAGATTTAAACAAGATAACAGAAACACAATATAAGGAAATAACGAGCGAGGACTATACTAAGTAGAGTTCTTTTTTATTGCATAAAAAAAGTCAAAGTGAATATAATAAAATATAATATTGATTAAATCACAACAAACTCATGAAGTATCAGTGTTATAAACATAATTATACCTTGAAAAAACACCTTGATATAAACGAAAAAAATTATTCACCTCAGGATAGAGGTGTTTTTTCTTTGCAATTATGTATTAAATTGGAACTGAAAATGGTTAGAATTAATATATTATATTAGCACTAAAAACATCGTTACCTCTTAATTATATAGTGCTAGCTAGATTGTTATATTTACTGAATTCAAAGAGCATCTACACTTGTAGGTGCTTTTTTATTACAAATTTAGGGATAGAATTATTTCAAATGGAGGTATTTATGGAAGATTTCGTTGCACAATTTATTAACGTGGGTGCAATCGGTGTTATAGCATATGTTTTATTTAAAAACACGCTAGAAGAAAAGAAACAGGATCGAGAATTATACAGAAAAAGTGTAAATACATTTACTGAGACTTCAAAACAATATGCTGATAGTATACAGAACTTGAGTTTACGTATGGAGAATGTAGAAGAGGGTAACGAGAGGATCGAAAATAAACTTGATAAAGTTTTAAATAAATAAAAGGGGTGATTTTATGGATATTATGAGTTTTATACCAGAACAGTTAATTATATTGGTAGTAACGTTAAATGTGCTAGGATTTGCATGTAAGAGCGTACCTAAACTAGATGATAGATGCATACCGATTGTTTTATTAGCTATCGGAATAGTATTTAGTACTTGTATTGTAGGATTCTCTGTAACTGCAATTATGCAAGGTATCTTGTGTTGGGGTGTGGCTATAGGAGCAAATCAAACAGTTAAACAATTTAAACAATAGATAAGGGGGAGTAATTTATGGGTTTAATGCAAAGTTTATTACCGAGTTCAAAATATAATAGGAAGTGTCCATATAGTATGACACCTATAGGTGTATGTGTTCACAACACATATAACGATGCCCCAGCTATAAATGAAATAACATATATGAAGAATAACGACAGTAGTACAAGCTACCATATTGCAGTAGATGATAAAGTAGCAATACAAGCTATTCCGTTTAATCGCAACGCTTTTCATGCTGGCGATGGCGGCAATGGCACTGGAAATAGAAAATATATAGCTGTAGAGATTTGTTATTCTAAGAGTGGTGGCGAAAGATTTAAGAAAGCAGAGTCTAGAGCAGCTAGTGAAGTTGCTACAATACTTAAACAATATGGTTGGGGAATAGAAAGGGTTAAAGCACATAGAGACTTTGCTAAGAAGGATTGTCCGCATAGAACAAATATGACTGAGTTTAAAAAACTAGTTCAAGATGAGTTGAATAAATTGACTAATAAAACACAGCAACAACAAGGTTACGAAAATGCAATAATCTATAGTGGAGATAGAGACAAAGCAGCGGCAATTATAATGAGAGAATATCTCCCTAATTCAACTATAGTAGATATTGCAGACTATAAGAGTTACATGTGTAGAAATGCTTACGCTATAGGTGGTGGAGCAAGTAAAGGGTTAGAGAAGTTTCCAGACAATGTTACTAAGTTTGTAGGTAATAACTTTAAGGAGACATATAGGAAAGTAGTAAAGTGGTTGGAAAATAGAAAATTGATGTAGATAGTAAAAGGGTAGCTTATTGCTACCCTTATTTTTTATTAAGTTATTTTCATTTAATATTGTTAAAATAGCTTTTTATAAATTAAAACTGGCAACTCTTTTTCATACAATGCAAGTTTCTCTACCAAAGTAATGAAATGTGGCATTTTCGTATGTCGTTGCAACGCTTCTATATCTTCCCATTCCTCAATGAGGGTAAGGTTATTAGAATTGTCTAGTTCTTGAAATAGCTCATAAGAGACACATCCTTTTTCTTTTAACGTCTCCTTTACCAATAACTGATACAGATTCAGAGCATCAGATAAACAGTTCTCTTTTATGACACTTCGTTGAATTACTTTTATCATTTACATTTCTCCTAACGTTTTTTTCGGATAACTCAGTATTTAGTATAAAAGATACCCTTATTTTTATTAATCAAGCACATGTATTATAACATTAATTTGAATATTGTTTTACAAAATGAATGCTTAAAATAACCTATCATTGATCATACTACACCTAAGAGGTGATAGTATGGATATATTCGACGAAAAAGGAATCAAGCCAATGCTAATAGCAGAACAACAAGAGGCATTTGACTCTCCGGATTATATATTTGAATTAAAATTAGACGGTATTAGATGTATAGCGTATTTAGATAAAGATAATACAGATTTAAGAAACAAAAGAGATTTTAAGTTGATACCAAGGTTTCCAGAGTTAGACCAGCTACATAGATACGTGAACGAAAAGTGTATACTTGATGGGGAACTTATTGCAATGAATAATGGAGTTCCAGACTTTTACGAATTGCAAAGAAGGACATTATTAAATGATCCCTTTAAAATGCAACTAGCAGGCAAGAAGTATCCAGTAAGTTTCATTGCATACGATATAATCTACTATAAGGATAAGTTAGTTACAGATTTACCTTTAATAGAACGAAAGAAGTTATTAGATAAGACTATAAATGAAATGGATAGATTTGCGATATCTAGATATATAGAAACTAACGGAAAAGCACTATATCAAGTAGCTGAACAACAGAAGCTTGAGGGTATTGTTGCAAAGCATAAAGATAGTAAATATTGGTTTGATAAGAAATCAAAAGAATGGATAAAAATTAAATACATGAAGGATGAGGACTTTGTGATTTGCGGTTATATTTTAAAAGAGAACAATATGACTAGTTTAATAATAGCCAAATACAATAATGCTAATGAGTTAGTATATAAAGGACATGTTACTTTAGGTGTTAGTCTTAGAAAACTCAATCAATATAAATATAAAAAGACTGAAATACCACCTATTAAAGAAGTTCCTACTGGAAATGAAGTTGCAGTTTGGATAGAACCTACCTTAGTTGCTACAGTTGAGTATATGCCAAACGAAAGAGGTTCATTAAGGCAACCTGTTTTAAAAGGAATTAGGCAAGATAAGTTACCGAATGAGTGTATAGAATAAATAAGAGTAGCGTAATAGCTGCTCTATTTTTTTATGTAAAAATTCAACAAGGACACGCAATAAATGAATATAACTTACATAAGATTAAGTAAGCAGTATATAAAGTTACTTAAAAGGAGTTGATTTTTTGGCTAAAAAAGGGAATGTGTATCAGGTATCTTTTAAAGAAAATATACAAGAGATAGAGCTGATGGATTACATGTTAGATAAGGCAGAAATCATGGGGATTAGTACTTATATTAAAATGTTAATCAAGAGTGATATGGAAAAGAACAGAAACATTGAAAAAAATTTATAAATTAAAAGAGCCACAGGACTGGACCTCCATATGGCTCTAAACACTGATTGAATTATTAAAAATAATTCTTATATATAATTCTACAAAATTTTAATAATTCCTTCTTATTTATACAATTATCCTAAAAAAGTTCTTTGTAATATATCTATTAGGAGAGCAGCTCCAAACCACATAAAAGCTTCCATTTTATAACCTCTAGATAAAATTTTATATTAATAGTCTAACCATATTAAGGGGGATTTATTTATGTTATTAAAAAAGAAAGTTGTTGATACTTATACATTTAGAGAATTTAAAAAGTTAAATGAGTTAGAGACTATAACTTTACTAGATAAAAGCATAGATTATTTAAAAACCAATAAAAAATTATATTTAAAAATAGTAGTTATTATGGCATTAACTTTGCACTATAGCGTCAATCCTATCTATGCACAGAATATAGAAAATACTTTAAATAGCACATTTAAGCAACTTATTAATCTATTAATGAGCTTTGCCAAATACGGTTGTATCGCAATGGGTTTAAAGTCAGCAATTGAAAGTATGTTAAATGGTGGTAGTTTTAGAAATGCAACTATGTCTGGACTTCAATATTGGGCAGGTTATATTTTCTTACAGTTATACCCTAAATTATTTGAAATGATAAAAATATCTTAAAGGAGGGTTTAATATGAAAGGATTTGTAACAGAACAATTTGACAGTATTTTAGGTGCAATGAACAACGCTAGTTACAATGTACTGTTAATAGCTGGATTAGCAGCAGCTATTATGTATATTTTCGGATGGGATAAAGGTAAAAAAGTAGCTACTTTATGCCCAATCTTATATCTCCTAATAAAAATAATAGGGGGTGCATTACTTGTTTAAGAGAACTAAAATAATGAGGTTTAGTGAGCTAGTTGAAGTTAGAAAATCAGAATATGTAACGCTTCAATTAATACCCACTAAATCAAATAAAAATAATCAAACAGGAACGATTACATCCCTTATAAATAAAACATTTATGAAGTTATTCGGACAATTACTTAGATTGGAAGATAAGAAACTTATAATAGAGCATAGATCTAAAGTAAGTTTTTATATACGAATTACTAAAAAGGAAACACAATTCTTTTTTATGATACCTAAAATTCATTTAAATTTATTTAAAACTAAATTTGCATCTATATGGAAAAATATAGAGATTAAAGAGATAGATCAATTGCCTATAAATATAAATGATTTTTATAAATATCAACTCAAGTATAAATTTAAGGATTCTCTATCTTTAAACGTAGATAAAAGAAGCAATGACTTATTATCATCAAACATGTCTGTATTAGAAATATTAGAGAATGATGAAGAAGTAGGTATATTATATAATTTTATTCCAGTTAGAGAAAAGGAAACTAATTATTTTAAAACAGTTACTTATAAGAATGATATAAAAGATTACAAGAGCGGAAAGAATCTTAAACAATCTAAGAATGTAATTGATTTAGGAGTAATAACATTAAAGTTTTTCATAGATTATTTAAATGAGTTTATAAGTGGATTTTCAAATAAAAAGACTCTGTATAGAAGTACTTTTCTATCGGCTCCAAAGGAAGTATCTAGTAGCACAGAAAGAAAAATTAAGGGTGACTTATGTAAAACACAAATCGTTGTATTGACTAAATCTAAGGATATTAGTAGGGGAGAACAATTAGCAACATCTACATGTAATAGTTTTAAGGCTATATCTGATGATAACGAATTAGTGAGTAAAAAGATAACCAAACAAATTAATATTAAAAGTACTGTTTTACAAGGAGTAAAAGAAAATCACACATCAGAAGATGAATTACAAAATTTCATATCCTTACCTGGTAAAGAGTTGATAGAAAATTACAAGAATATAAATCATAATGAGATTGTTGAAAAAGCTGTGCCTGAATGCTTACAAAAAGGAGATATGCTTATCGGAAATGTTAAATACAAGGACAATAAACAGAAAGCGTACTTTAGTAGTCATGAACAGATTAAAAGAGCAGAAAGGGTTTTAATAGGTCCAAAAGGTAGCGGAAAATCACATAAAACAATTAACATGGCAGTAAATGCTATAAATATAGGGAGAGGGGTACAAGTAATAGATATAATAGAAGATTGCAAGATATCACAGGAGATTGCTAAAAATACACCTGTAGATAAATTGGTAAGGGTTAATTGTGCTGATATTAATTATATTCAGGCCTTCTCTTACAACGAAATACCAATTAATAAAGATATGGAGCCATTCGAAATAGTGTCAAATTCGATTAAAAGAGGTCAACAGTTACATGTATTGTTAGATTCTATTAACTCAGATACAAGTCAACTTACTGCAAGAATGATTAAGTACTTATATGCTGCATCTGCTATTGTTTATAGCGTTAAACCAAATGCAAGTTTAACGGATATTATAGATTGCTTATCTTGCGTGGAAATAAGAGATAAATATATTAATATGCTTAGTGATGAATTAAGAGATTTACTAGAAAACAGAATTAAGAAATTGAATGAACTTAATAAGGTAGAAAAAACTAAAATTGTAAATTGCGACAGTAAGGTTGATGGAATACTAGATCGTGTTTCTATGCTAGAATTGTCACTTGAAACTGAATTAGCGTTAAATAAAACAAGTGATAATAATATCAATTTTGTAGATGTCATACAACAAAATAAGGTGGTATTGATAGAAATACCAGAAGATGTATTTACCAACAGTGCATTAAAAAACGTTATGGCCACTTTCTTTTTAAGCAAAATATGGCTCGCTAAAAAGCAATTAGCAAAAGATCAAAAAGCTGAAACAGAACTGTTCTTCGATGAATTTTATAAATGCCCTAATGCAACACAAATTTTTGAAGAGATATTTGCAGAGGGTAGAAAATATAACCTTATTAGTACAGTGACACTACACAGTGTATATGAACTTAATAATAAATGTAGATCCCAACTTAGAAGTGGCGGAGCGTCATATATGTTATTGTATGGATGCGATATACAGAATTTTAAATACTTAAATGAATATTTTAGCAATTGCGGATATGAAGAAGATGACTTAATTAACTTAAAAGAATATCATGCTTTATGTTTAATAAAAAATGAAGAGAAGAATTATTCTAGTTTTATTGCGAAACTACCTGCTTAATTGTAGGTAGTTTTTTTATGTAAGAATTAATGAACTTTAATTAAACTTATACAAAAAAATAGAGAAATCAAAATAAATAGATTTCCCTCAAGGTCACTTTAATCGATTACACTTAACGTTTATAACATCTTAAAACAAGTTTAAGAACGCTACGCTTGTAATTCACTTGTGTAATAAAGTGTATGCGTATTAATTGTTAAATGTGCATGTCCTACAATAGAATTCTAAGAAAAAATATAAAAGACATCCAAATAGTTAGATCTTTTATTTTGCCGTCATTTTGCCACCGTAAATAATAAATATAAGAGTCTAAATAATAGATATATATATACTATAAGTTGACAAGTTGTTTACTTTAAACCGTTTAAAATTCAATGTATATAGTCTTTATATATACTACATATATGATATATATTAACAAGTTGTGGTAAGATAGTTACATTCTTACAATTAACAGGACTTGTCGATGTATTTGGTAAGGTATTTGGACCAGTTATGGGTATCTTTGGACTGCCTGGAGAATCTGTTGTTGTATTGATATCAGCATTCTTTGCGAAAGCAGCAGGTGCTGCTACGGCGGCAAACCTGTTTGCTCAAGGTCTAATAACAGCTCCACAAGCTACAATACTTATAATGCCATGTATGTTAATGGGTACACTAGTTGGACACTATGCAAGAATAGTGTTAGTTGCAAATACTAGTGCAAAATATAGAGGAATATTGCTATTAGTTCCTATATTCGACTCAGTGGTAGGTATGTTACTTATGAGATTATTCTTAACTTTATCAGGGCTTATGTAATTTAATTATTCTTAAGTTTGAATATAAAAAATACAACGTTTGCATAAAAATGTTTATATAGTTTACAAAATATCAAATGCAGTTTATAACTGCATTTGATATTGATTTTTAAATATAAAATCTTAAATTATTATATTGTAAACCTTTAAAATTGGTGATAACATATTTTTAGATACATTAATTTAGGAGGAATTGACATGAAAGAGATATGCTTAAAAAATGATACTAAAGTTGCTATTAGAGATGGAAAAAAAGAAGATGCACAAGCGGTAATCGATTTCTACAATGAAGTGGGCGGAGAAACTCCATTCTTATCTTTTGGAAAAGGAGAATACAAAGCGTCTCTAGCTGATACAGAGTCTGGTATTGAATCATCAAAGTCTTCAGACAACTCAGTCATGCTGATTGCATTTGTAGGAGATGAAATAGCTAGTATAGCTACTATTGATTCTAATCAAAAGGCAAAGGGCAAGCACGTAGGAGTATTAGGTATAGTTGTAAAAGAAAAGTACTGGGGAATTGGACTTGGCAAAGAACTTATGATAGATCTAATAGAATGGTGTAAGGGCAACGGAATCACTAAGAAAATAACTCTTGTTACCAATGAAGAAAATACTAAAGCAATTGAACTTTACAAAAAAGTAGGGTTTGGTGTAGATGCAATACTTGTAAAAGAGAACTTCTATGGTGGTGAGTACACTAATTTAGTAAGAATGTCTTTACTTTTAGGCATATAGACTTTTTTATGATTTTTTTCTTGCAATAAATTAATTAAATTACAATATTAAAAGACTAGATACATATCTAGTCTTTTTGACGTTTTTTGTATTAATTTATTGCAAAAATACTAATTAATATAATAAATAAAGAAAATTAATTATATTAATTAGTTTTAAAATGTGAATAATTAAATCTCTGTAGTTGTATTAATTTAAGGTTTTTAGAATTATGTAGTTGCGTGTGTTTTATGATATAATCAATACATAAAACTAATAAATTTCTAAGATAATTTGGAGGAATAAAATGAAAAAGTTGTCTAATATATCTTACGAATATTTGAACAGCAAACTTAAATATTTGAGATTATTATCAAAGACCTACCCTAGCATTTCAGAAGCTAGTGCAGAAGTAATAAATTTAGAAGCAACTCTAAATCTTCCAAAAGGAACTGAGCATTTTGTAACCGACTTACATGGTGAATATGAGCCTTTTGTACACGTATTAAAAAATGGATCTGGAGTTATCAAAAGAAAGATAGAAGAGCTTTTTGCGGAAACACTATCTGAAAAAGAAAAAAAGATGTTAGCTACATTAGTGTACTATCCTGAGCAAAAACTAGACCTTATAATAGAGCAAGAGACTAATATGGAGGAATTCTACAGACTAAATATATACAGACTTATTGAACTTTGTAGATACGCTTCTAGTAAATACACGAGATTAAAAGTAAGCAAACTCTTACCTGATGAATTTAAATATATAATAGAAGAATTATTACACGAAGATATAAAGAGTGAACATAAGGAAAAATACTTTAAAAGCATAGTAGAGACAATTATAGAAGTCGATAGAGCTAAGGAATTTGTAATAGACATATCTACTGTTATACAAAAACTTGTAGTGGATAGATTACATGTTATAGGTGATATATACGACAGGGGACCTAGACCTGATATAATAGTAGACAAACTTATGGAGCATCACTCTGTAGATATACAGTGGGGAAATCACGATATACTTTGGATGGGGGCTGCTGCTGGAGAGAAAACTTGTATAGCCAATGCCCTTAGGATTTCTGCTAGGTATGCAAACTTAGATATACTAGAAGATATTTATGGAATAAATCTTCTTCCGCTAGCTACATTTTCACTAGATACGTATAAAGACGATCCATGTGATCAATTTATGCCGAAAATAAGTGACCAAAACTTTACAACTAGAGAAAAGTCTTTAATGACTAAAATGCACAAGGCTATAAGTATAATTCAGTTTAAACTAGAGGGAGAAGTTATCAAAAGAAGACCAGAGTTTGAAATGGAAAATAGGCTTCTGTTAGATATGATAGACTACGATGCGTCTACAATAAATTTAAAGGGAAAGACTTACGAGTTAAACGATACTAATTTCCCTACAATAGATAAAAACGATCCATATAGACTTTCTGAAGAAGAAAATATGGTAATGGAGAGATTGGCAACTTCGTTTAAAGGAAGTGAGAAGCTACAAAAACATATTTCATTTTTATTTTCCAAGGGAAGTATCTATTTAAGAGCAAACTCAAATCTGCTTATACATGGATGTGTACCGTTAAATGAAGATGGAAGTTTTATGTCTATGAGTATAAAAGGAGAAGAATTCTCTGGAAAAGAACTAATGTTAAAAATGGAGTCTACAATTCGAGAAGGATTTTTTATGCAGAAGAGATGTCCTAATAAGCAATACGGTATGGATATGATGTGGTATATGTGGACTGGTAAATGTTCTTCACTGTTTGGAAAAGACGATATGACGACATTTGAGAGATATTTTATAGATGATAAAGAGTCACATAAAGAAAAGAAAAATCCGTACTACAAACTTAGAGAAGATGAAAAAGTTTGTAGAAGTATATTCGATGAATTTGGCTTAGATTATGAAGAGTCTCATATTATCAACGGTCATGTTCCTGTTGAAAGTAAAAAAGGAGAAAGTCCTATAAAAGCCAATGGAAGAATTCTAGTAATAGATGGAGGTTTTTCTAGAGCTTACCAGAGAAAGACTGGTATAGCTGGTTATACACTTATATACAACTCGAGAACTCTACAGCTAGTATCACATGAGCCGTTTAGCTCTGCAGAAGAAGCTATAGAGAATGAGAGCGATATACTTTCAACTACTGTTGTAGTTGAGCATAAAGCCAATAGAAAAATGATTAGGGATACTGATGATGGGGAAGTTATTCAGGAAAAAATAGACGACTTAAAACTACTCCTTTTGGCTTACAAAAAGGGGTTAATTAAATCAGGCCAAGATAATTTGGTTTAAATATAATTTAAAAAGGGGATAAAGTCTATGAAAACCAAAGAATTGTCTACACCAAACTTTATATTAAATCTAGATGTACTAGAGAATAATATAAAAACTGTTCAGGAGTTGAGCGACAAAAATAAAAAAGAGCTTTGGCCAATGACGAAGACTCATAAATCATCTGCAATAGCAAAGATGCAAATTAAATATGGAGCTAAAGGTCTTTTAGTAGGAACTGTGGATGAAGCGGAGTCTTTTATAAAAGCTGGAGTAAAAGAGATTACTTTTCCATATCCGATAGCTAATCCAGTCGATATAAAAAGAGTTATAGACCTTACAAAAAGGGGAAGAGTTATACTTAGTTTTGATAATGTTGAAAGTGCAAAAATCTGGAATGAAATGTTAGTGGAAGTAGACTCTACAT
Organism: Metaclostridioides mangenotii; assembly: GCF_017873185.1. Classification (GTDB taxonomy): domain Bacteria; phylum Bacillota; class Clostridia; order Peptostreptococcales; family Peptostreptococcaceae; genus Metaclostridioides; species Metaclostridioides mangenotii. The sequence continues at coordinate 1,035,739 of NZ_JAGGJX010000001.1, read as the reverse complement.
TAGAGTATTTTATTTTAATAAATTCAGGACTTAATAGATTAGGGGTACTTCCAGAAGATTGTGTATGGTTGGCAAAGAAATTATCAGAGTTTAAAAACTTAAAGTTAATCGGTATAAGTACTCACCCAGGACATGTCTATGGAATCACTTCTGGTAGTGGGGTAGCTGAAATATCAAGACAAGAAATCGCTACTATGTCTACAGCTAAAAATCTACTAGTGGAAAATGGTTTTGAAGTAGATGTAGTTGCTTCAGGAAGTACACCTACATTCTTTGATGTTGTAGACGATGAAGCTTTGGATGTACTTAGACCAGGAAATTACGTGTTTTACGATAATATTCAGCTGTCGCTAGATGTATGTAAAGAAGAGGATTGTTCTCTGACTGCTCTTGGAACAATAATATCAAGACCAAGTGAAAATCTATTTATAGTAGATGTTGGAAGTAAGTGTTTGGGATTGGATAAAGGAGCTCATGGAAGTGCTTTGATAACTGGTTTCGGAAGAGTTAAGGGACACAATGAATTAAGTGTAATCGGCTTATCTGAAGAAGTTGGAAAAATACAAATAGAAGGCGATACAGATTTAAGTATTGGCGATAAAATAGAGATAATACCAAACCACTCTTGTTCTTGTTTAAATATGACAAGTTATGTTGTTGGATATAGAGGGGATGAGGTGTCTGAGATAATAGATATCGATGTAAGAGGTAACTCTAAAAAGCCAGTTATATAAAATTGTTTAAGAATAAGCCCCTAAATTACAATTTAAAAGTTGTAATTTAGGGGATTTTATTTATATATTGACCTATCCCCTAGGGTTCGATTTAAAATGGTGATTTTTATAGCAGCAATGAAAAAAATAAGAGTTTTTTGAAAAGTTAAATACATTTTAGAAAAATTAATTGAAGTATTTCCAGAGGTTTTGGAAGGCGAAAAATGAAATAAATTAAAAATAGAGTAAATTAAAAGAGGTAGGAATTTTATATCAATTGTAATTAAGGTTATTAGGCTTTAATTTACTAGTTGATATTGAGATGCCTACCTTTTTGTGTTCATTTAAAATTTCTGGTTATATTTTAGGACATGTAAAAATAGAATTATATAAACAAGAGAGGAGGACAAGGAATGAATAAATTACCAAGAGAAATAATCAAATCACTGTCGCCACACATAAGAGAAATCATAGAAAAAATATCTAAAGAAGATGTAAGAATTACAGGAAATTTTGAAATAGAAGAGATAAGATTAAGAGCTAATAAACCGCTTATATTAAATGCAAACAATACAGACTACTTTTACGATGCAGATACAGAGGGTCTAAGTATCTATCCATTAAATCCTTATATAGTTACGAAGGAGGATGTGGAGCAGACTTTTCAAATAATTTGCAAGTACTCAATACACTCTTTTATGGACGATATACAAAAAGGATTTATTACACTTAGCGGAGGGCATAGAGTTGGCTTAGTTGGAAAAGTAATAGTTGAAAATGGACAAGTAAAGAATATCAAGCACATATCATCTCTAAATATAAGGGTTTCAAGGGAGATTAAGGGATGTGCCGATAAGATATTAGGATATATTATAGAAGGAAAAAATAAAGTTAACAATACAATAATAATATCTCCTCCACAATGTGGTAAGACAACGCTTTTGAGAGATATAGTTAGAAATTTAAGCAACGGAAATGAACAACTAGGATTTCATGGTATGAAAGTATCTCTTATAGATGAACGTAATGAGATAGCCGGATCGTATTTAGGAATTCCTCAAATGGACGTTGGAATTAGGACAGACATAATTGAGACATGCCCTAAAGAACTCGGAATAACGATGTTACTTAGATCGATGTCGCCAAATATAATAGTTACAGATGAAATAGGAAGTGAGCAGGAAGTAAAGTCATTGTACACGGCTCTAAATGGAGGTGTAGGTCTGATAACAACTGTACATGGGGATTCTATTGAAGATATAAAAAATAGAAGAGAGCTAAGCAGGCTGCTTGACGAAGAGCTATTTAAAAAAGCTATAATACTCTCCGCAAAAAATGGAGCGGGAACAATTGAAAAAATATATGATCTAGAAGAAAAGAGATGGTATTTTGCAAATTAAAATAATGCTGATAGGATTTTTGATAGGTAGTAGTTATTTGATAGGTGAATACATCTATAAAATGTATGTAAGTAGGCACAGGCAAATAAATGACCTTATAAGAATTCTTGAAATAATAAGGATGGATTTATCATTCGGAATGTACACATTAGAAGAGATATTCGACAGAGTTGGGGATAAAGATTCTTCAGTTTACTCTAGATTTTTTAAAAGCATGTCGTACGGTTTAAAGAGTGATGATATAGGGACTCTCGATGATATATTAACTAGTAATATTGTTATTTTAAATAAAGATACGTATTTAGCATCTAAGGAAGTAGATGAAGTGAATAAATTGATCGCGACTTTGGGAAAAAGCGATGTAGAATCTCAGCAAAGGATGATAGACCTTACAATTGAGAATTTGAAGAAACATACTAGTGAGACAAAAGAAGATATAACAAAAAAAGGAGTGCTTTATAAAAAGTTAGTGACATTTGTAGGTATTGGTGTATGTATAGTTTTATTTTAAAACAAAATAAATTCTACTTAGGGGTGATAATGTGGATATAACTTTAATTCTAAAGGTAGCAGGTATAGGAGTTCTTATTTCAGTGTTAAATATGGTTTTAGAAAAGACTGATAGAAAGGACTGGACGGGACTTACAACTTTAGCTGGCGTAATAATAGTTCTTGGACTTGTAATAACAGAGATTAGTACGCTTTTTAACACTGTTAGAACTATGTTTCAACTTTACTAGTAGGTGGTGATAATTTGGAAATAATGCAATTAATCGGAGTTGCACTCGTTTCAACTACACTCTGCTTAGTAATAAAAAAAGATAGACCTGAAATAGCAAACTTTATAGCAATTATTACAGGCGTAATAATATTAATGTCTGTAGTATATAAACTCAATTTTATTATAGAGGGAATACAGGGATTAGCAGACAAAGCAAATATTCCTACAATGTATATATCCTTAATTATAAAATTGATAGGAATAGCGTATCTAGTGGAGTTTGCTATTTCACTTTGCAAGGATTGTGGGGAAAATAATATAGCCTCAAAACTTGAATTTGGAGGGAAGATAGTTGTAATGTCGATGTCTTTTCCAATTTTATTATCTATTGTGGAGATGGTACTTAGTATTATTCCATCGTAATAAATGAGAGTGCAAAATAAATACTTATAGCTAATGCGAGGAGTAGATAACTTATGAAAAAAACTTTTTTTAAGTTAATGTTGATTTTTCTAACCACTCTATTGTTGTTAAATGCACTGTCACTAAATAGCCATGCAGAAGGACAAAGTGAATTTGATGGAACACAAAAGAGTATTGACAGCTATATTAATGGGCAATTGGACAAAGTAAATATTGATGAAATACAAAAATATTTAAATGAAGATGATGTATTAAATGATGTAGATTTAAAGACATTTATAAAAGATCTCTTTAAAGGAGAAAAGAATATATTTGATCTATTTAGCAAAGATGGCATTAAGATATTGCTATTTGACGAGTTTAAAGCAAGCTTAAAGGTAGTTTCGGTGATATTAGTACTAGCACTACTATCGGCTATTCTAAAAAGTTTAGACAACTCATTTGCATCTGGAGCAGTAAGCCAGATAGCCACATACATAATTTTTATAACCATGGTCTCGCTTACCTTGGTCGGATTCAAGGACGTGCTTGAAATATGCTACAGCAGTATCGACAGGACTATTTCACTTATGCAGATAATGATGCCGATACTTATAAGTTTCTTGCTCTTGATTGGTTTTCCAATTACATCGACTACTTTAAATCCTATATTTCTAGGTGGAGTTACATTTATAAATGTAGTATTTAAAAAGTTCTTATTTACATCAATGATAGTTGCTTTTGGAGTACTTATAATAAATAATCTATCGAAAAACTTAAAGCTAAAGAAGATGTTTTCATTTATAAAGCAATTTAATCTAGTTTCTATAGGAGCTATGTTTACAGTTTATTTGGGACTAGTGTCACTTCAGGGGCTTTATGTAACTAGTTTTGATAAGTTTAGTATGAAGACTGCTAAATTTGCTGTAGGAAATTTTATACCAGTTGTAGGAGGATTTGTTTCAGATTCTATAGATATAATTCTTTCGTCTTCGCAGCTTATAAAAAATATATTTGGGGGAATTGGACTTGTTATACTTATAGGTCTGTGTATCGTGCCAGTTATAAAAATTATATCTGTAATATTCGTGTACAAGGCAGTTGCAATTGCAGTAGAGCCAATAGGTGAAGAGAGTATTTCTACTTTTTTAAATGAGGTCGCAAATCTTATGATAATAATGTTGGCTTCAGTTATCGCAATATCTGTAATGTTTTTCGTCACAATAGCCATTCTCACATCAATAAGTGTTGTTGGTCGGGGATAATCGTATGGGCTAAAGTTTAGATTGAGGTGTATTTTATGTTCGAGAGCGTTAAATTGTGGATAGTTAGTGTTTTGATAGGTGCTTTTATAGTAAACATAGTCGATATGCTTTTGCCTAAGTCTTCTATAAAGCCTTATATAAATTTAGTTCTGAATTTTATATTCGTATTTATAGTAATAACTCCAGTAGTAAATTTTTTTAGCAATAATATAAGTATGGAAGATAGAATTTTAAAATCTATGAATGAATACAATAAGAAGTATGAGGATAGTTCAAATTATTTAGCAAAAGAGACCGGGACTACTTCTAGTCTCTCAAGTGGATATGAAGAAAGCCTAAAAGAGGTTATAAAACTCAAACTAGATGATTACGGATATGATTTAGAAGATATAGAATTAGATGGATCGAAGATAAATAATATAAAAATAAAAGAGAAAAATAGTAATAAAGAAAGTCAGACAAACATAGAATCTAGTGAAAAAGAAAATTCTAAAGAAGTCTTTAATAAGAAAGATGAACATAAGCTAAAACTAAACCAAGACAAACTTAAAAATGATTTAGTAAAAGTACTGGATGTTTCAGTAGAGACAATACATATTGATAAATAGGAGTTGAAAAGATGTTTAAAAACTTTTTTAAGAATCTGAATGAAAAGGATAAGAAAAAGCTTTACTCACTGGTTATAGTAGCAGGAATTTGTGTAGTATCCCTGGTGTTGTTATCAGTATTTCCTAACGGTTCCAAAGATAAAGAGGAAGCTGATGAAGGAGCTGCAGATGAAAATGTAAGTGTTTCTGAGAACTCAAATCAAGCAGATATGGAAAATAAATTGACGAGAATACTTACAAAAATTGAAGGTGCCGGAGATGTCGATGTAATGGTTACTTTTGAATCGAGTGAAGAGATTCAACCAGCATATAATTCTAATCAAACTACCGAAACGACAGAAGAGAAGGATGCGCAGGGAGGAGAGAGAACTGTTACTACATCGAGCGAAAACAAAACAATGATTACATCTGGATCAAATGATTCTGTGGTAATAAAAACTATAGAGCCGAAAATTAAAGGTGTAATAGTAGTAGCTAGCGGTGCAAGTAGTCCTAAAGTTAAAGAAACTCTTTATAGCGCAGTGCAGACTTCGTTGCAAATAGCAGGACATCAAGTTGAAATATATTCTAAGTAAGCGAATTTACAGTCTGTATTTAAGTAAAATAATCAAAATAACTTGTTTTAAAAAATAAATTATTATTACATATATGGGGGGAAGAATATGAAATTTAATTATAAAGGAAGAGGATTTGTTGTACTATCACTTACAGTAATGCTTATAGCTGTAGGTACAGTAAACTATAAACTTAGTAAAAAGTCACTACTTGAAACATCACAAGAATTTAAGGCGTACGAACAAGCGCAATACGAAAAAAACACTGAAAATGCTAAAACTGATGAAGCAGATTCAAAAGATACAGTGAACAAAGAAACAGCTAAAACAGAAGCAGAGAATAAAGAAACAGAAATACAAGTAGTAGATAGCAAAAACAGCAAAATAGATGAAAAAGTAACAGAGACAAGTAAACAAATCAAAGAGCAATTATCATCAGAAAAGAATATGAAAAAATCCACTTACATACTTGATATGAAAATGACTAGAGAAAAACAGAGAAATGAGCTTGTTCAGGATTTAAATGAAATGATAAATAATCCTTCTACTACAGAAGAATCTAGAAAAGAAGCATCAAATATGAAACTTAGCTTAGTTAAGAGTCAAGATACCGAGCTGAAGATAGAGAACATACTCAGTACAAAGGGATATGAAGAAGCCCTAGTTTATATAAGCGATGGCAAAGTAAATGTAGTAGTAAATGAAAAGAAAATAGATAAAACTGATGCAGCAAAGATATTTGACCTTGTTGCAGAGCAGGCAAATGTTGAGTATGAAAATATAAAACTTACAAATAATAGTAAGTAAAAGTTTAGGGGCATTATGCCCCTTTTTTATTTATAAATTATAGGTACTGAGTATAGAGTAAAATAAAGAATTACTAAAGCATAAATTATCTACCTTAAGAAAAAAAAAGCAGATTTTAAACTTTTTTATATCTATTGTAAAATATTTTATAGTATAGATAAGTTTGGTTATAAAAAACAAGAAACTACATAAACTAAATATTAAATATAGTTTTAGTCAACCCTACCTTGCAAATATCGGTAGTATTTGGTATCATTATACTTATAAAAAAACTACCTTAAAATGGGAGGTAAATGTTAATGGAAGAGAATAAATTTGGACAAGTAAAGATATCAAATGATGTAATAGCTACAATAGCTGGAATAGCAGCATTAGAGGTTGATGGTATAGAGACATCTACAACTTTTACAGATAAATTGTTAAAAAATAATGGCGTTAAGATACAGGTTGATGATGATGATGTTAGCCTAGATGTAATGATCGTTATAAAACATGGCAAACCAATACCAGAAGTAGCTGCAAAGGTTCAAGAAAACATAAAAAATACTGTTGAAACAATGACAGGGTTAGTAGTTTCTCAAGTTAATATTCACGTTCAAGGAATCAGCTTTAAGAAAGAAAAAGTTGAGAAAGAAGAAACGTCTAAAAAAAGCTAATCTATACCCTCTGATATTTCAGAGGGTTATTTGTTTTTATATATATTATAATTTAAAGGAGAATCACATTTAATGAAAAATGATAGAGCACAAAAGGTAACTACCAGAGAGTATATGATGAAGTTTATGTATCAGGTAGAAATAAACAAGAAGGAAGAGGAAGACTTATTAGAGTTAGTAGAAGAGTTTTTAAATTCAAATACAGAGTTCATAATAGAGAGATACAAAGAACTTAGAGAAAAGTATTCAAATGATAAGAAACTTGAAATAGATGTTGAAGAGATAGAACTTGAAGATGCAGTAGATAAAGACTACGTTGTAAGTTTTTGTGTAGCAATAAATGAAAATAGATTAAATATAAATCGATTAATAAATAAATACGCTAAAAACTGGACAGTGGACAGAATGCCTAAAGTAGATTTATCTATACTTAGAATATCTATATGTGAAATTCTTTACATGAATTTGCCTAATAAAATTTCTATAAATGAAGCTGTCGAGCTTGCAAAGATTTACTGTGATGACAAATCTCCAAAATTCATAAATGGAATACTTGGAAGTATTGTAAATGAAAACGAAAAATAACATAGTAATTGGAATTGACACTAGCTGCTATACTACTTCAATAGCAGCTATATCTTTTGATAGAGATATTATTTTAAATGAAAAGATAATGTTAAAAGTCAAAAAAGATTCTAAGGGGCTTAGACAGAGCGAGGCAGTTTTCCAACATGTAAATAATCTGGGATATATAAGTGACCAATTGAATAAAATACTAGAGGAATGCAATGTAGTAGCGATTTGTGCATCTTCAAGACCTAGGCCTATTGAAAACTCATATATGCCTGTTTTTACAGTAGGTCATAATTTCGCGAAGCTATATTCAACGATATCAGGTTCTAAGTTTTATGAGACAACACATCAAGAAAATCATATAGAATCAGTTATACTAAATTCTAGGATTAAAAACACAAAAAGATTTTTATCAGTTCATATATCTGGAGGAACCACAGAGATTTTACTATCAGAGAAGTTGAGTGAAAATTCAGTAAATGGAGATTATAATATAGAAATAGTAGGTGGAACTAGAGATGTGAGTTTTGGGCAGCTTATAGATAGATTGGGAGTTGAATTTGGATATGAATTCCCTTGTGGAAAATATATTGACGAAAATTCTTTGAATTGCCACTTAAATATAGATAAGGGATTAAAGACCTCTGTAAAAGACGGTTATATGAATCTATCAGGGATTGAAAATCAAATAAATAAATTTATAAAAGAAAAGTATAAGGATATAGAAAGTGCGGACAAAAATTACGTATCAAAATTACTAATGGATACTCTTTCTAGAAGTCTTTCTAAATCACTTATTTATATATGTGAAAAATACGAAGTATATGAGGTATTATTTGCAGGCGGTGTTTCTGCTAGTAAATATTTATCAAAAAGCATAACAGAAAAGCTCTCTGAAAATGGTATTAAAGCATATTTTTCAGAGCCTAAGTATTCAACAGATAACGCAGTGGGTTGTGCTATAATAGGTTTAAACAAATTTTTAGGAGAATAAATATGGAAATTAGAGCTTTGGATATAAGTGAGGCAAATTCATATATAAAGAGAATATTGATAAACGATCCCATACTGGATAACCTAAAAGTAAAGGGCGAGATATCGAATTTTAAAGTGCACAGTAGTGGAAATGTCTATCTATCTTTAAAAGATGAAAATTCTAAGCTAAACTGTGTAATATTTAAAAGCAACTACAATAAAAACTTAGATCTAGACAATGGAACTAATGTTGTTGCAAAGGGATATATTTCTGTATATGAAAGAGATGGAGCGTATCAACTATATATAAATGAAATAGAAATAGAAGGAATAGGAAACCTCCATATCGAGTTTAATAAATTAAAGGAAAAGCTGAATAAGGAAGGCCTGTTTGACCCAAAATATAAAAAGGCTATACCGAAAATGCCTAGCTCTATTGGAGTAGTAACATCGCCCACTGGAGCTGTAATTAGAGATATAATAAATGTAATAAAGAGAAGATTCCCTAAAGTTAATATCAAACTTTACCCAGTAAATGTACAGGGAAGTAAATCTAAAGATGATATTTGTGAAGGCATAAGATTTTTTAATAATATAGAAAATGTAGACACAATCATAGTTGGACGTGGAGGAGGATCTATAGAAGAGCTTTGGTCTTTTAATGAAGAAGATGTAGCAAGAGAGATATTTAAATCAAAGATACCGATAATATCTGCAGTTGGACATGAGACCGATTTTACAATATGTGATTTTGTATCGGATATGAGGGCTCCAACGCCATCTGCTGCAGCTGAACTTGCAACTCCATCTATTGATGAAATAAATTATAAACTAATAAATATAAAGAATAGAATATCAAAATCTTTAACAAATCAGATCAATATTGATGAATACAAGCTAATGACTACATTTGATAAAATAAATAGCTATTTAGAGTCGTATATTATTAAAGATAAAATTATACAACTAGATAAGATATATGATAAAATAACCTTTGGGGTAGAAAATAATCTCAAATTTAAAATCGAAAAACTTGTGAATACAGGTGCAGTTTTACACAATTTAAGTCCTTTAGCAACTATGGATAGAGGATATAGTATTCTCCAAAAGGACGGAGATGTGGTTAAGAGCGCGAATGATCTAAAGGTAGATGAAAAAGTCGACATTGTGCTAAAAGATGGTAGCATAAACTGCACAATTGATAATATAAAAGTAGATGAGGTATAGATAATGAACCTAAAATATGAAGAAGCATATTTGAGACTTGAGGAAATACTTAGAGATTTAGAGTCTAATAACGCTAGCCTCGACGAGTCATTAGAACTTTACGAAGAAGGTATTGCTCTTTACAAGCACTGCAATAAGCTTTTAGAAGACGCACAACTTAAAATAAGCAAGTTCAATAGACTTGGTGTAGAAGAAGAGCTAGATTTAGGGGAGGAATAATATGGAATTCAACAGTTCATTGAAAGAAAGAGCAAGTCATATTGAAAATATTTTAAAAGAAAATATGCCAAAAGAAGAGGGCTATCAAAAAACTGTAATAGAAGCTATGAACTACAGTCTTAGCGCAGGTGGAAAAAGACTAAGACCAATCCTAACTTTAGAGGCTTGTAAAATTGTCGGAGGAATTGAAGAAGATGCGATTCCATTTGCAGTTGCAATAGAGATGATACATACATACTCACTTATACACGATGATCTTCCTGCGTTGGATAACGACGACATGAGAAGAGGCAGACCGACAAATCATAAGGTATACGGTGAAGCTATGGGAATTTTAGCTGGAGACGCGCTTTTAAATTACGCATTTGAAATTATGTTAAAAGGATCTCTTGGCAAAAATAACCCAGAAAAGTATTTGAGCGCAGTGTATGAAGTAGCTAGGCATGCTGGAATATACGGCATGATTGGCGGTCAAGTAGTAGATGTTGAAAGCGAAGATAAACAAATAGGTAAAGAAAAATTAGATTATATACACAACAATAAAACCGCTGCTATGATAATTGGATGTATGAGAGCAGGAGCAATAGTTGGTGGAGCTGATCAAGTCGAGCTTGAGAGCGTTACTAATTATGCAAAAAATATAGGTCTTTCATTCCAAATAGTAGATGATATTTTGGATATAGTAGGCGATGAAGAGAAGCTGGGTAAAAAGGTAAACAGTGACATAGAAAATAATAAATCAACATATCCATCTTTACTAGGATTAGAAAAATCTAGAGATATTGCGACAGAATTGATATCAGATGCTAAGAATAGTATAGAAACTACATTTGAAAGCGTGGATTTTTTGAAGGGATTAGCTGATTATATTATTTCACGAGAATGTTAAAATCAAATCTGTAGAATTCTTAGGAGGGTGACATGGAATTTTTTTTAGAGCTTCTAAATAACGGCGCTTTGGGTATAAGTATAGTAGCTTGTTTTTTAGCTCAATTTATAAAGATATTCACAGGGAAAAACAAAAGAATAGAGCTAACAAGAGTACTGACATCAGGTGGTATGCCGAGTTCTCACAGTTCATTTGTAACTAGTTTAGCAACAGTTGTGGGGCTTGAGAAGGGCTTTAATTCAACAGACTTTGCTATAACAGCAGTTTTGGCTCTAATAATAATGTACGATGCCGCTGGTGTTAGAAGGGCTGTTGGAAAGCAAGCTATTATATTAAATCAAATAGTAAATGATATTCAGCATAATAAGCCGATAGAGCAGAAAAAACTAAAAGAACTTATAGGTCACACTCCTATGGAAGTTTGGTTTGGTGGACTGCTTGGGGTACTGACTGCTTTAGTATTAATTTAAGCGTAAACTGTCTTGAAAAAAGTTGTTTTTGGGACAGTGAATTTTTATATATAAATGTATTTTAAAATTAAGCAAAAGGTGTGAATAATATGTACGAGTATTTAGATAAAGTCAATTCTCCACAAGATATTAAAAATATGAATATAGATAGTATTGATTTACTTGCAAAGGATATACGCAAATTTCTAGTTAAATCAATATCTGAAACTGGTGGTCACCTAGCATCAAATCTGGGGGTTGTTGAATTGACTTTGGCTTTACATAAAGTTTTCGACAGTCCAAAAGATAAGATAATCTGGGATGTAGGACACCAAGCGTACGTTCATAAAATAATCACTGGAAGAAAAGATGCGTTTCCAACACTTCGCCAGTTAAATGGGCTTAGTGGGTTTCCAAAAGAAGAAGAGAGTGAACATGATATATTTGACACAGGTCACAGCAGTACATCGATATCTGTAGCAGTAGGTATAGCGTGTGCACGAGATATTAAAAAAGAGAAATACGATGTAATTCCCGTTATTGGGGATGGTGCTATGACAGGTGGAATGGCTTTAGAAGCCCTAAATTACTTAGGCGATATAGGAACTGACATGACAGTTATTCTAAATGACAATGAGATGTCAATAGATAAAAATGTTGGAGGTATGTCAAAGTACTTCTCAAGTCTTATAAAAAATTCAAGTGTAGATATATTTAAAGATGAATTTGAAAAACTTTTAAGTGTTACATCTACTGGAGAGTTTATTTCAAAAACTGCTTATAAATTAAAAGACACAATAATTAATAGCTTTTCACCACAAGAGAGTGAATTCTTTGATTCAATAGGTATAAAGTATATAGGGCCTATAGATGGTCATGATACTAAACAGCTTATAGAGTCTATGACATATGCTAAATTTTTAAAAGGTCCAAAGATACTACATGTAATAACAAAAAAAGGTAGGGGTTACAGGTACGCAGAGAATCATCCAGATAAGTATCACGGTGTTTCAAAGTTCGATATAAAAGAAGGTGTAGTACCATCTGGTAAGCAGTCTATTTCAGATGCAGTTGGTGAAAAACTTATAGAAATGGCATCGCGTGATGACAAGATTGTTGGCATTACAGCTGCTATGCCATCTGGAACAGGTATGAATCTATTTGAAAAAGTTTATCCAGATAGATACTTTGATGTAGGTATAGCTGAGCAACACGCTACTACTTTTGCAGCCGGACTTGCTAAAAATGGACTTAAACCGTATTTTGCAGTGTATTCTACATTCCTTCAGAGGGCTTACGATCAATTAATTCACGACGTCTGTCTTACTAAAAAGCCAGTGACATTTATGATTGATAGAGCAGGTCTTGTAGGAAACGATGGTGAAACTCATCATGGAGTTTTCGATCTAAGTTATTTAAATCCAATACCAAATATTGTGGTTATGGCTCCAAAAGATACAAAAGAGCTAGAAGCTATGATGGATTTATCTCTTAAATTAGATTCTCCAGTGGCTATTAGATATGCTAGAGGTAATAGTTATTGTCTAGATACTGGACACTACGGAGAAATAAAACTAGGAGAATATGAGGTTTTAAATCAAGGTGAAGATGTAGCTATTTTAGCTATAGGAAATATGGTTAAACAAGCACTTGGTGCTTGTGAGGAACTTAAGAAGAAAAACATAGACGCAACAGTTGTAAATGCTAGATTTTTAAAACCGATGGATGAAGAGCTTCTAAAAAAATTATTTAAAGACCATAAAAATATTATAACAGTTGAGGACAACTCAAAAGTAGGCGGTTTTGGAAGCAGAGTAAATAATTTTGTAATACAAAACAACTGCAATGTAAAGGTAGTTAACTTGGGTATTTCTGAGGAGTTTATAGAGCACGGAAGCCAAGATGAGCTCTATGAAATAGTGAGTATATCATCAAGTAAAATCGCTGAGGAAGTAGAAAAGATTTTAGAAAGGTAATCTTATGAAAAAAAGAATAGATGTTTTACTAGTTGAGCAAGGTTTTTTCGACAGTAGAGAAAGAGCAAAAAAATCACTTATGGCAGGTCTTGTATTCGTCGATAATCAGAGATGTGATAAGGCAGGCACAGAAGTTAAAATAGATTCTAAAATAGAAGTAAAAGGAAATCCAATTCCATATGTAAGCAGAGGAGGGTTAAAGCTGGAAAAAGCTTTAAAAAACTTCGATCTTACACTAAAGGACAAAGTCTGTATGGATATAGGATCATCCACAGGAGGATTTACAGATTGTATGCTCCAGAATGGTGCAACAAAAGTATTTTCTATAGATGTTGGCTACGGACAGCTTGCTTGGAAGCTTAGACAAGACGAGAGAGTTGTATGTATGGAGAGAACTAATATAAGATATGTTACTTTAGAAGATATAGGTGAGCCTGCTGATTTCGCATCGATAGACGTATCATTTATATCACTAAAGCTAGTTCTTCCTAAAGCAAAGGAACTTTTAAGAGAAGGAGGAGAAGTAGTAGCTCTTATAAAGCCACAATTTGAAGCTGGTCGTGAAAAAGTAGGTAAAAAAGGCGTAGTTAGAGAGAAATCAACTCATATTGAAGTAATAGATATGGTTTCGAGATTTGCATTAGAAAACGGATTTGAGATACTTGAGTTGGACTTCTCACCTATTAAAGGGCCTGAGGGAAATATAGAGTATTTAATTCATTTAAAGAGCACAGATGCAAAGAATATGTTTGATGAGGAAAAATATAAAATCAAGATAGAAGAAATTGTTGAAAAGTCACATACGATGGATAAGTAGTTATAAGTAGGATATTAAAGGGGGCTATATTTTGATCCTTGAGATGTACATGAGAAATTGTGCCTTGATAGAAGAACTTAGGCTTAGTCTAGATGAAATGTTAAACATACTTACTGGAGAAACAGGTGCAGGTAAATCAATTATAATTGACGCACTAAACCTAACTCTTGGGAGTAAATATGATAGATCTTTTCTGAGAAAAGGAACTGATAAAGGGCTTATTGAGATAGTATTCCATACAGAAAACAAAAAGATCTTAAATTATTTAGCAGCGAATGAAATCGATGTAGAAGATGACCATTTGATCATAGTCTCTAGAGTGATTTTCTCAGATGGTAAAAGCTCAGCAAGAATCAATGGAAGAACGGTTAAAATATCTACTCTTAAATACATAACTGGGATGATGGTTGATGTTCACGGACAGCATCAAAATAACGCCCTACTAGATGTAGAAACTCATATTGAGTTCTTAGATTTATTCGGTGGCGATTATCTCGACAAGTATAAAGATAACTACAGATCTATTTACAATAAATACAGTGAAGTAAGAAGATCTTTAAATATTTTAACTGAGAATAAAGATGATATGCAGATTCAAAGAGAGATAGACTTACTAAATTTTCAAATCAATGAAATAGAGTCTGCAAATTTAAATGAAGGTGAGTATCAAGAACTTCTAAAAAAAAGAGATGTATATAGAAATAGCGAAAAAATTTACAATAAATTAAACCTCAGTTACGAAGGACTTCACAATGGAGAGATTAATATTGTAGATTTAATTGGAGTAGTATCCAAAGAGTTGCACGATATAGCTCAATACGATACTAAATTAGAAGAGTACAGCAATGATGTTGAGAGAATAATGTACGAATTGCAAGATATTTCTTCTGAGATTAGGGATTATAAAGAACATATAAACTTTGAACCTTATGAACTTGAGCAAGTAGAAATACGAATAGACGAGATAAATAATTTAAGACGTAAATATGGAGATACAATAGAAGATATACTGAAGTATTACGACAAGATTGTATGTAGATTAGATGAGATAATAAATAGAGATGAAAGAGTTGAGGAGCTAAAAAGAGAGTTGGCTGCTCTGGAAGAAGATCTCATAGTAAAAGCTGCAGACTTAACGACTGCCAGAAAAGAATTGGCGCTTGAATTGGAGAAACTTTTATTAGTTGAACTGGACAGCTTGAATATGAAACATGTTTCATTTAAGGTTGAGTTTTCTAAAGGTGTATTTACATATGAGGGTAAAGATAATGTTGAGTTTATGGTTTCATTCAACTTAGGTGAAGATATGAAGCCAATAAATAAAGTTGCATCTGGAGGAGAGATGTCTAGATTTATGCTTGCATTTAAGACTATTTTAGCGGATATAGACGGAACCGATACTCTGGTATTTGATGAAATAGATACAGGTATAAGTGGAGTAGCAGCTCAAATAGTTGGCGAAAAGCTTTCAAATATTTCTCTCAAAAAGCAGATAATATGTATAACCCATCTTCCGCAAATTGCAGCAAATGCTACAACACATTTCTGTATAGAAAAGCATATACAAAATAACAGGACGTTTACTAATATTAAAAAGCTCGATGAAAGCAGCAGAGTCGATGAAATAGCTAGGTTGATTGCTGGAAGTAAGATAACTGAGAAGACTATTGACCATGCAAATGAGATTATAGAGACGGCTAGAAAGTAAGGATAGAATATAAAATCATTCTAAATTAGATTGATTTTATATTCTATTTTTTTATTTAATGTAAAACTATAAATTCTTTGATTGAATGAAATTATTATTTGATTTGTGATAAATGGGTATAAGTATTGAGTATAGCTAATCGTTAAAAATATTTAAAAGTTAATATATAATAATTATTTATTATTTTTAATGATTAGTATAAAAAGTTGATAGGAGTGAATAAGTATGTCTATATACGATTTCAGTTTTAAAGATATAAATGGGAAAGACGTATCAGTATCAGATTTCAAGGAACAAGTTATATTGATAGTAAATACAGCCAGCAAATGCGGTTTTACGCCTCAGTATGAGGGGCTTGAGAAATTGTATAAAGAATACAAAGATCAGGGGCTAGTGGTAATAGGATTTCCTTGTAATCAGTTTGCTGAACAAGAGCCGGGAAGTAATATTGAGGTTGAGGAATTTTGTAAGATTAGATATGGAGTTTCATTTCCTCTTTCTGAGAAGATAGAAGTTAGAGGCGAAAATATAGATCCTATTTTTGAGTATTTAACTGATAACACATCATTTGAAGGATTTGGAAAAGGAATAAAAGCTATAGGATTAGGATTGGCGCTCAAGAAAAAATACAAAGAAGAATATAGCGATAATTCTATCAAATGGAATTTTACTAAGTTTTTGATAGATAGAGGGGGGAATATAATAGGTAGATATGAACCTACTGCTACTCCCGAAAGTATGGAGCCTATTATTAATAAATACCTTAAGAAATAAAAGTGATAGAAGTCTGAAATATAATAAAAGTTTAAAAATGTGCTACAAAATAAAATTCCTGGGTATATAAGTTATTACAGGCTGATAGAAAATAAGAAATAACATAATGAAGAAAATAGATCATAAAAAATATAATTAAAAGGAATGGTGGAAAATATGTCGATTTACAATTTTAAATACCAAACAATAGAAGGTAAAGAAGCATCTCTTGCAGATTTTAAGGACAAGGTAGTGTTAATAGTAAATACAGCTAGTGAGTGTGGGTTTACTCCTCAATATGAAGGTCTAGAAAAACTTTACAAGGAGTACAAAGATCAAGGTTTAGTAGTGATAGGATTTCCATGTAATCAATTTAATGGACAAGAGCCGGGAAGCAACAGCGATGTAAAAGAGTTTTGTTCAATAAGATATGGAGTTACATTCCCATTATCTCAAAAAATAGAAGTAAGAGGCGAAAACCAAGATCCGCTTTACAAATATTTAACTGATAATACAACTTTTGAAGGATTTGGAACAGGAGAAATGGCTGATTTACTTGATGGAATTGCTAGAGAAACATATCAAGATGAGTATAATGACAGTTCAATAAAATGGAACTTTACTAAGTTTTTAATAGGCAGAGAGGGTAATATTATAGCTCGTTTCGAGCCAACTGTTGATCCATCAAGTATAGAAAAAGATATCAAAAGTGCACTGTAAGTTTCACAAATTCTTTTGTATATAATTAAGAGCTAAAAAATTATTAAATATAAAAAATTAGATATATATTATATTAATACACAGATTTTATTTAAAGAATAAATTTGTGTATTATTTTTTGTTAAAAATTGGTTAAATATGATTAAAAAGAGTGATATAATATATACTTAAGGAATTATATAACAAAGAAATTTTAATAAAAATACAATTTTATTTTATATTTTTTATCTTAATCTAAATTAGAATTCTTACGCTTTAGTTTTGTATAAACTGACAAATAATAATTCATGGAATGATAAACAAATTTAAAATTAAGGAGGATGTTAAGTTTGAATACGATATACTTTGTTATACCTTGCTACAATGAAGAAGAGGTCCTTAATGAGACAGCAAAAAGATTAAAAATCAAGTTGAATTATCTCATAGAAAATAATAAGATTTCTGACTCTAGTAGGGTGGTTATGGTAGATGATGGTAGTAAAGACCGTACTTGGCAAATTATTGAAGAATTAAATGATAAGGAAAGCTTGTTTGAAGGGATTAAACTATCTAGAAATAGAGGACATCAAAATGCTCTTCTAGCAGGTTTACTTACAGCAAAAGAGCATTACGATGCAGTTATATCTATGGATGCAGATTTACAGGATGATATAGATGCAATAGATGAATTTATTGAAAAGTATATTCAAGGTTGTGATGTTGTATACGGAGTGAGAAACAGTAGAAAGAAGGATTCATTTTTTAAACGAAATACAGCTCAGATGTTTTATAAAGTAATGAGTTCTTTAGGAGTAGATATTGTTTATAATCATGCTGATTATAGACTAATGAGCAAAAGGGCTGTGGATTCACTTTCTAACTATAGAGAAGTAAACTTATTTTTAAGGGGGATTGTACCTCTAATAGGTTTTAAGTCTGATAAGGTATATTATGAAAGAAATGAACGTTTTGCAGGTGAATCTAAATACCCACTAAAGAAAATGATATCTTTTGCATGTGAGGGCATAACATCTTTAAGTGTAAAGCCTATAAGAATGGTGCTAACAGTAGGATTTATTGTTTTTATATGTAGTTTGCTAGTTTTAATTTACTCATTAATACAATGGGCAATAGGAAATACGATAACAGGCTGGACAACTACAGTTGCATCAATATGGACTCTTGGTGGTATACAAATTTTGTGTATTGGGATTGTTGGAGAATATATAGGAAAAATATATTTAGAGACTAAGGATAGACCAAAGTTTATTGTTGATAAATACATAAGAAATTAGAAATAATAATTGATTTGATTGGAGTAGAAAATGAAATATAAAACTATTAGAGAAGGTATACTAAAGCTATTTACATTAGTGTTTATAATAACTTTTATATATATAGTCTATATTGCTATATTTAATTGTAGTATTGAAAACTTCAAGATTAATTCAATAGGAGTTTTTGTAGGAAGTGTTTTTCTAATATTGATTTTATATATTTTAGATAAATACTTTGTAAAACTAGATGAGCATGTACTTTTTAAGATTAGGATTTTTAGTATTATAACTATGATTTTTTTACAAATTGCCTTTATTATCTTCTTAAGAGTAGGATTAAGTTGGGATTATGGGGCTATTAATAATGCAGCTTTTGAATTTGCACTTGGGAAAGAAATGCTACCGGACTATTTTTACCTTTTATATCCAAATAATATAGGATCAACTCTTTTCCTTGGATATATATATAAATTTGTAAGTATCTTTACGAACGATAAAGAGATATTTCTGAGAGTTGGAATTATATTAAATCTTTTAATGATAAATTTATCGATTTTCACAACATATTTTTTAATAGATAAAATATTCGGAGAGAGTAGAGCTACATTATTTAGTGTGTTTTCACTGACGATAACTCCTTTATACGCGTATTCTCAAATTGTATATACTGATACACTTACAATGTTTTTTCCAGTAGGAATGCTTTTGTTGCTTTATAAATACAATGAAATCATAAAACACAGTGCAAACTCTAAGTATAGGAAGATACTATATTTGATTGGAATCGGTATTTTAGGAGTTATAGGTACTAACCTTAAAACAAACATAGTAATTTGCCTAATTGCAATAATAATATTTTTACTATTAACATCGAGTATTTTCGATGGATTAAAAAGGATGACTTTCATCTTACTACCTTTTATCGTAGGTAGTATTATTATTCATTCTATTTTTTCACTTTATATACCAGTTTCATATAAAGATGCTGGACTTCCATATACTCATTGGATTATGATGGGTCTTAGCGGAGCGGTAGGAAGTTATTCAGAAGATGATGTAGCAAAGTCAAGAGAAGTTAAAGAAAAGTATGGAAAAGAGGCAACAGCTGAATATAATAAGAATGTTATAAAAAGTAGATTAAAAGAGTTTGGAGTAAGCGGATATACCAAGTTTTTAAAACAAAAAACTTCACTAACATGGGGTGATGGTACATATTATTCTACTAATAAATTAGGTAGACTACCCTTTAAAAAAACAGACCTTTACTATCACGTGGTTGAAGGTAATAACGATGTGTTTGTTTACATAAGTCAAATTTCACATACAGTTTTAATGTCTGGAATATTAATAGCAGCAATTGGTTATTACAAAAAGTCGTTTGATTTTATAAAAGTGCTTCTTATAGCTATTTTTGGAGTATTTCTATTTTTGATTCTTTGGGAAACAAGACCTAGATATTTAGTCTGTTTCTTGCCAGTAATCATAATAACAGCATTTTACGGATTAGATTGTATCTTTAAGTTTATAGATAAAATTAGATCACCTCAAAACTAATAAGTTTTGAGGTGATTTTTTATATCCAAGACCATTACTTTTTCACCTTTGGTATCAAGTTCACCATTGAATTCAAATCCATAAGTTTTATATAATTCAATAGCATTTATATTGTCTTCATAAATACTTAAATAAATTTCTTCGCATTCATACTCTCTATATAAAGAATCTATTAGAAATTTCAATGATAATTTTCCATAACCTCTTCCTTGAAATTTGTGATCAATCATAAATCTATCGAGCCAGACTCTGTTGTCTTCAAGTTTTCCGTACATAGAAAAGCCGATTAATATATCATCATTGTAAATTCCAACAGTTTTCCAAGCTTCTTCAAATTTTGACTCAGCAATAGAATAAAGATTGCTCTCAATAAAGTTAGACTGATTGTTTTTTACAGATAAATTAATTAAATCTATCCAATTACACTTATCTGCATATCTTATCTCTAAGCCCACACTTTAACCACCTTTCAAATACTTATATATTTTATTATATCAATAATTTTGTTGCATTATAATTAGCAAAAAATAAAAATATAAAAAATAATATATAAAGCAAAAGAAATACAATAAAAATAAAAATTTATACTGAATAAATAGACACCCCAATAGGAATTATAAATGTATACAACTTAGGGAGTGATAAATCTATGAAAAAAAATAAGTACAATAAAAAGTTTTTGGTAAATATAAAAATTTTTACGGCGATAATCACATTTACATTAATAATAGTTTGTGGACATATTTATTATAACAATGGATTTGTCCTTAACAATTTAACAACTTTTATAGATAACAAAATAAAAGATAAAGAAGTCTGCAGTTTTAAAAAAGAGAATAAAAAATTTGTGTATCCACTTGGTAATATTATTGGAATCAAAGCAGATACAGACGGTGTACTGGTAATAGGTTATGAAGAAGAGAATGTTGAGTATATTGGCGGAATACAAATAGGGGATAATATAGTAGAAATCAACAAAGAGAGGGTAAAAGATAGTCAAGATGTGTTTGAGATTTTAAAGAATTTAAATAAATTAAACAAAAACCCCGATATGGTGGAAGTTAAATTTGAAAGAGATAATATTTACAAAAAAGAAAATATTAAGCTTAAAAATGATGGAGAAAAACTTAAATTAGGACTTTGGGTAAGAGATAAGATATCTGGAGTTGGGACAATGACATTTTACAATCCAGAAAACAACAAAATCGGAGCGATTGGACATGCAATAAAAGATACAGATACAAATGAGCTTTTAAAAATAAGGAATGGACGGATATATCGACCTAAAAATATTAGAATTGTAAAATCTACAGAAGATAAGATTGGATACATCAAAGGAGACTACGAAAACTCTGATATTGTTGGAAAATTTTTAAATAACGCAGATATTGGTATAAGCGGAGAATTTGTAAGTGAAAAAGGTAAGGATTTGAAATTAGGGCATAAAGAAATGCAGCTTATGGAGGTTGGAGATGTAAATGAAGTAAAAAAAGGTAAAGCTTATATATTATTTGAAGATAAAAATAAAAATATAACATCTTTTGAAATAAAAATAGAGGATATTGTGACTTCCCGTGGAAATCATAAAGAGATCATAATAAATGTAGTAGATAAAAATTTGATTGATTACACTGGAGGTATTGTACAAGGTATGAGCGGCGCTCCAATAATACAAAATAACAAAATAATCGGAGCGGTTACACACGTATCTAAAGAAGATTCTAAAAAGGGCTATGGTATTTTAATTAACGAAATGATAAAATTATAGAGAATCTAATAAAATTTTTTATTTCTTTGAAGGAATATAATTTATGTGTGTCGAATAAAGATACTAGTATGATAATTATAAACCAGTTTAGTGTATGAAGTTTGATTTTTCTGTATAATTAAATGTTTTTGATGGGGGGATTTTTAGTGAACGAAAAAATCAAGATAGTTTTGGCAGATGACAATAAGGATTTCTGTCAAGTATTAAATGAGTATTTATCAAATGAAGATGATATCGAGGTCTTAGGTATCGCAAAGGATGGAATAGAGGCATTAGATTTAGTTAAAAAGACTCAACCTGATTTACTGGTATTAGACATTATAATGCCACATTTAGACGGATTAGGTGTAATTGAAAAGCTTAACAGCATGGATATTGCAAAGTTTCCTAAGATTATAGTTTTATCTGCAGTTGGCCAAGACAAGATAACACAAAACGCTATAAGTTTAGGTGCAGATTACTACATTGTGAAACCGTTTGATTTTGTTGTATTTATAAATAGAATCAGAGAATTAGTGTCAAACAAGTCAGTAAAAATTGAACCAAAACAAAATTACGAAACTCAAATGACTAGAAGTGATTTTGTGAAGAATGTTGGAAACATAGAAACAGAAATAACTAACATTATACATGAAATAGGAGTTCCAGCTCATATTAAGGGCTATTTATATCTAAGAGAAGCCATTAAGATGGTTATAGAGAATGTAGAGCTTTTAGGCGCGGTAACTAAGGAATTATACCCAAGTATTGCAAAGAAATTTAATACTACTCCTAGTAGAGTTGAAAGAGCCATTAGACATGCAATAGAAGTTGCGTGGAGCAGAGGTAAAGTAGATACTATAAATCAATTGTTTGGATACACAGTTCATAACACAAAAGGAAAACCAACAAACTCAGAGTTTATTGCTATGATTTCAGATAAACTAAGATTAGAGCACAGTATGGTTAAATAATTGTAATGTAATAGCAAAGTCCTCTTTTTAGAGGACTTTCTTTTTTATATATAAAAACATAAAATACAGTAAAAACTTAGATAAATAAACTAAAATGATCTTTAGATAAATATAATTAAGGAAGAAAAACGTAGAAAATTGTATACATAAGCTCGAATATACTTAAAACATTTATTTTATTGTTAACTAATGCTATAATATAATGTGATTTTAAAATTGATGGCGGAGGTTTAAAAATGAGAGTCGAAGCTCCAATAAAAGTAGATAGGAAGACAAAAAAGCTTGCTAAGAGACTTGTCAGTGGAGATATAGCAGTAATCAATCACATTGATATTGATGAAGTCGCTGCAAATTCTCTAGTTGAAGCTAAAATAAAGCTTGTTGTAAATGCGGCTCCTTCTATAAGCGGTAGATATCCCAATAAAGGCCCTGGGATACTAACTGAAAACAATATATTAATCATAGATAACATTGGTGAAGAATTATTCGATGAATTAAATGAAGATCAAATTATCGAAGTTATAGATGGGAAGATATACAGAGAAGGTGAATTATTAGGCGAAGGAGAAGTTTTAAATTTAGAACTTGTTGGAGAAAAAATTAAGAAAGCCTATGAAAACTTATCATTTGAACTAGATAGATTTATAGATAATACAATCGAATATGCTAAGAAAGAAAAAGGTTTTATATTAGGTGAAGTAGAAATACCACAGGTTAATACAGAGTATGCAAATAGACATGTACTTATAGTGGTAAGAGGTCAAGACTACAAAGAAGATTTAAGCACGATGATCTCCTATATAGAAGAGGTAAAACCTGTATTAGTTGGAGTAGATGGTGGGGCAGATGCTTTAATAGAATTTGGATACAATCCCGATGTAATAGTCGGCGATATGGATAGTGTAAGTGATTTTGCTCTTAAACAGGCAAAAGAGATAGTTGTACATGCTTATCCTGATGGTAGGGCACCTGGACTTGAAAGAGTTAAAGATTTGGGGCTAGACGCAATTGTATTTCCAGCACCAGGTACAAGTGAAGACATTGCTATGCTTATAGCATATGAATACAAAGCAGAACTTATAGTAGCAGTAGGGACTCATTCCAATATGATTGACTTCCTAGAAAAAGGTAGAAAAGGTATGGCAAGTACATTTTTAGTTAGACTAAAAATAGGGGCAAAGCTAATAGATGCAAAAGGAGTTAACTTACTGTACAGAAGTAAGCTCAAATTTAAATATATAATTGCACTTCTTGCAACAGCTTTATTCCCTGTATTGATACTCGCATATTTATCACCGGGAGTTCAACATTTTATTCAACTGATGCAGTTAAAGTTTAAACTGCTTTTACAGATGTAGATAGAGGAGGATTACAATGCATATTAATATGAAATACTACATTGTTACCATAGGTGCTATATTTATAGCTTTAGGAATAGGTATACTAGTAGGGTTTAATCTAAACAATAATGAACAATTAAGTGAACAACAAGCAAATATGATAAATGATTTAGATGAAAAATTCGAATTGTTAAAGGATAAGAATGATTCTTTAAAAGGTGATTTAAGTAAATCTACTGAAAAATACAACAGGGCAGTTGCTTTTATCAATAAAAATGTAGATAAATTAATAGATTCTACATTAACTGGTAAAACTGTAGGTATTATAACATTAAATGAAAATTATGATTTCAGCGAAGGAATAACTACTACCCTTGATAAGACAGGTGCGAAAGTTGGATTTAATATTGTTCTTAAAGACTCTATTAAACAAACTGCTAAGTTAAAGGAAGTATCTCAAAAGGTTGGTGTAGATTTGAGTACTACAGAAGGGGCAGTAAAATATATTACAGATGCTCTAAATACTGAAGATGCAAGTACAAAACTGGAGTATTTACAAGAATTAGATGTAATAAAGCTTAACTACTTAGGCAGTACTTATTTAAATTATGATTCTGTAATACTATCTGCTGGAGATGATTCAAAAAACGCTGAAAAAGATTTTGGGAAGTTGGATACTTATTTAATCGATTCTTTTAAAGGTCAAAACAAATATATAGTTGAGGTGCAGAATTCGGATGTAAAGACATCTTATGTAGAATTCTATTCTAAAAAGAAGGTTGCAACTATTGATAACATAAATGAAGGTAGCGGAAATATATCGCTAGTAACACTTTTAAAACAAGGAAATAAAATAGGTAACTTCGGTACTTCAAAAACTGCAGAAAGTTTAATTCCTTCAGAAGATTAAGTAGATTTAAGGAGAGAATGTAATGAACCAGTATATTAGTATAATAATACCAGTTTACAATGAAGAAAAATTTATAAAAGATACTTTAGATGGAATAAAAGATATAGATGACATATCTGAAATAATAGTCATAGATGACGGATCTAGTGACAATACTGCAAAAATTATCAGTGAGTACTCTTTGGATAAGGTAAAATTTCATAAACTAGATAGAAATAGAGGCAAAGGCTATGCTCTAAACTACGGTTTAAAAATTGCTTTACAAAATGCGGATATAATAGGATTTTTAGATGGAGACTTGGGAACTTGTTCTTCCGAAGTAGAAAAACTAATACTTCCTGTGAAAAACAATGAAGTAGACGTAACTATTGCTAGATTTCCATCCGCTAAGAAAAAAGGCGGCTTTGGTCTAGTAAAAAGTTTAGCTAGAAATTCTGTATTTGAGTTGACTGGAGAAGATTTGACATCTACAATTTCAGGTCAGAGAGTCTTTAAGAGAGAAGTGCTTGAAAAATTCGATGAAATGCCATATGGATACGGTGTTGAAGTCGGAATGACTATTGATATACTTAAACATGGATTTAAGATAAAAGAGATACTTGTGAATATGACTCACAATGAAACTGGAAGAAGTTTAAAAGGTTTTATCCATAGAGGTAAACAATACTACCATATAAAGAAAATAGTAAAAGAGAAGAAAAAAGAGTGGAGGTAGTATAGATGATAGTATTAGATACTTATTTGCTGTATATAATGCTGCTTTTAACAGGTTTGCTTGGAACTTATATATGTATACCTTTATTTAGAAACATGATGATATCAGGCGATATTATAAGGCCTAATTACAATAAAGAAATGATACCTGTGAGCATGGGAATTGTATTTTTACCTATGCTAGTTATAAATAGTATTATATTGGCGTTCTTGACAATTAACTACGAGAGTTTGTTGTATATATTTATGTTCGACTTTTCGCTTATTTCAATGTTCTTTGCAGGAGTTCTCGATGATATTATAGGAAATCGAAATGTAAGTGGTCTTAAAGGACATTTTAAGAGTTTATTTAAAGGGACTCTTACTACTGGTGGATTTAAAGCGTTATTTGGTGGAATAGTAGGCCTTTTGATATCTGTTACAATAACAAAAGATATTGTGAACATAATCGTAAATACGCTGGTAATCGCCCTTTCTACAAATCTGATGAATTTATTGGATTTAAGACCTGGAAGAGCCATAAAAGTATATTTACTTATAATGGCCGCAGTATTTTTAACTGTAGGAGGATTTGTACAAGTATTGCCGCTGTTAATAGTACCTAATGTACTTGCATATTTCAATCACGACTTAAAAGCAAAAGCGATGATGGGAGATACCGGTTCAAATGTTCTAGGTATGTCTATAGGGCTTGTGATAGTATTTGGATACTCATTTGAGATTAGAGTTGGTTGGCTTGTATTTTTAATATTGATTCATATTCTGACAGAAAAGTATTCGCTAACTAAGATTATTGAAAAGGTAAAAGTACTAAATTTCTTAGATAGATTGGGAAGGTAGCTTATGATAAGTAAAAGATTAGGAAAAGTAATATCGATAATCAGCCAAAATGGAGATTTAGACGATCTGATTGTAGTTGTAAACGGAGAAGAACAGAGAGCTTACAACTATCCAAAGATGACTGGAGAAATAAGTGTAGGCGATGAGGTGCTTTTAAACACAACTGCTGTGGAGTTAAGTTTGGGAACAGGTGGATATCACTTTGTAATTTCAAATTTAAATAACTTAGAATCCCAACTTACAGAAGGTGGACATATCATGAAACTTAGATATACACCTTTTCAAATTAAAGTGGATGCAGTTGAAGAACAAGAGAGCGAGTACCACAGCAAATTTTCAGAGTTTAAAAATTTAAAGAATATGCCTGTGGTTGTGGGAACTCTACACAGCATGTTAACACCGTTTGTAGCATCTTATAAAAAACATAATCAAGATAAAAAATTGGTGTATATAATGACTGATGGAGCCGCACTGCCAATGTATTTAAGTAAAAATGTAGAAAACCTAAAAAATAAGGGATTGATAGATAGTACAATTACAATAGGAAATGCGTTTGGTGGAGATTACGAGTGTGTAAATATCTACACAGCTTTGATTACAGCAAAGGATATATTAAATGCAGATGCAGTGTTTGTAAGCATGGGTCCTGGAATAGTAGGAACAGGGACGAAATATGGGTTTACAGGCATAGAACAAGGACCGATACTGGATGCAGTAGCTAAACTTGGCGGCTTTCCTGTAGCAGTACCTAGAGTTAGTTTTGCAGATAAGAGAGATAGACACTATGGAATATCTCATCATAGTATCACAGTATTTAAAGAGATTGTAAATGAAAAGGTACACATACCTCTGACTAAATATGAGCAAGATAAACTATGTAAGGTTAAAGAGCAAATAGAAACAAATGGATTAAATAAAAAACACAATCTTGTATTTATAGAAAATAACAATACAAAAGAGGATTTAGAGCATTTTAATCTAAGAGTTAAAAGTATGGGCAGAGGTTATAATGAAGATAGAGAATTCTTTGAAGCTGCAAGTACAGCTGCATATTATATAACGGAGGTAGAAAATGGTATTAGAAGAGAAAACTATTAAAAGTGATAAGATATATACAGGAAAAATAGTTAGTCTAAGAGTTGATACTGTTGAGATTCCAGAAAAAGGATACAGCAAGAGAGAGATAATCGAGCACGGTGGTGCTGTAGGAATAGTGGCTATAACTGATGATAATAAAATAGTTTTGGTTAAGCAATTCAGAAAACCTATTGAAGATGCTCTTGTTGAAATACCTGCAGGTAAACTAGAAATAGGTGAAAATCCAAAAGAGTGTGCAATAAGAGAACTTCAAGAAGAGACTGGATATACGGCAGAGAATATAAAACTTATTCATAAATTTTATTCGTCAGCAGGATTTTCCAATGAAAAAATATTTATATATCTAGCGACAGGATTGACGCCTGGTGAAACAATGCTTGAGAGCGATGAATTTTTAGATGTAATGGAAATTGACGTAAAAGAAGCGTTTGAAATGGTTATAAAAAATGAGATAGAAGATGCAAAGTCTACTATAGGAATATTAATGACAAAAGATTTAATTTAAGAATAACCCCCTGTCCAAAAGCATAAAAATATATAAAGGACAAGGGGGGATAAATTTTGAGAAAAACTTCGAGAAAAGATGATTTTGATTCACTGAACAGAAGTATAATGATTGTTGGAATATTGTTTATAATTTCAGTTGCGATAGGTACTTATTTAAACAAAATAATCCCTGGATCAGGGAATATGATAGATAACATAAATCCAACTGTAAATTATTATAATTCTGGGATAAGTGTAGTGCAAACGGTTTTTGCAAACTACAAATCCGATTTGCTATTTATGGGGATAATGGCTATTTGCGGATTATTTGTAATTACAGTTCCATTAGCTGGACTAGTTTTTATTTTGAAGGGGATATCAATAGGATACGCTATTAATAGCTGTATAATAGCGTTAAAAGTAAAGAGTACAAGTTTAGTTGTACTAGTAATAATTAAGAATTTAATTATTATACCAGGGGGGATTTTATTATTATTACTTGCTATAAATTATTTTAGAGAACTTATTTATAGATACAAGAGAGTAAGCAATAGGAATATTTTTTCACTGGTAAAGAGATATGTATTTAATGTACTGATTGTGATAATAGTTTCTACAGGCCTACAATTGGTATTAAATACAGTTAGTATTGGTATTATGAAGTTCCTAGCTAGATAGAAGGAGTTTATTATGGACGTTATAGAGGGATACATAGATTATATAAAAAATAAAAAAAAGCTATCAGAGAATACAGTTTCATCATATTTTATGGATATAAAGAGATATAGAGAGTACATTGTAAAAAATAATATAGAATTACATGATATTGTAGAAAATGACATAATCAGCTTTTTAATTCAATTAGAAAAGGAGAATATATCTGTTGCTACAATAGCTAGAATGATATCTTCTATTAAGTCTTTTCATGAATATTTATTTTTTAATCATATATGTAGTGACAATCCAGCACAAAATATGAAAAAACCGAAAATAAAAAAAGATAGTGTGGAAATACTAACAGAGGAAGAAATAGTATCTTTATTAGATTTTCCTAAACTTGATACTCCAAAGCTTATAAGAGATAAAGCAATTTTTGAACTTTTGTATGGAACAGGTATAAGAGTATCTGAACTTGTAGATATGAATTTAGTTGATGTAAATTTTGATCTAGAATATATTGATTGCAATGCTTGTAAAAACAAGAGGGCAATACCTTTATTTGACACTACGAAGTACTATCTACAGATGTATATCAATGAATCTAGATCAAAGTTGGCATATGAATCTGAAGAAGCTCTATTTGTAAGCTCTTTGGGATATAGATTTACAAGACAAGGACTTTGGAAGATAATCAAGAAGTATTCAAAATTAGCAAATATAGATAAGAATATCAATCCTACGATGCTTAGACATTCATTCGCTATACATCTTTTGAACAAAGGTGCAAATATCGGTGTTGTAAGCAAGATACTCGGAAATTCAAATTTGTCTAGTCTTCAGGTATATATAAATCAGGTTGATCAAAATATTCGAAGGGAACTTAAAGATAAGCATCCTCGAAAATAATAAATAAACGGCTAGCTAATTTATGTTTATAACATTTTAGCTAGCCTATATTTTTGTATAGTTTTTTTATATATGTCTTTAAATTAAGTATTTTTCTGCATTTATATGTTAATATATTTTTAAATGTGTTCTTAATAATGATTTATTACATATAATATATGTAGAATTTTTAAGGAGTTGATTTTATGAGTAGGATTATTTGGATAATAATTGATAGTGTGGGTATTGGTGAGCTTCCTGATGCAGATAAGTTTGGGGATGTAGGTTCTAATACTATTGGAAATATTGTTAAATCTCAAGGAGATATCATTATGCCCAATATGATTGATATGGGTATTGGTAATATTGATGAAGTTGACTTTTTAGAGAAAAAAGATATGCCATCTGCTGTTTTTGGAAAGTGTGCAGAGGTTTCTCAAGGAAAGGACACTACAACTGGACATTGGGAAATGGCTGGAATTATTGTAGACAAACCATTTAAAACTTTTCCTAATGGATTTCCTAAAGATATAATTGAGGAATTTGAAAAACAGACGGGTAGAAAAGTTGTAGGAAACAAACCTGAGTCAGGTACTGTTATTTTAGATGAATACGGTGAACACCAGATGAAGTCTGGCGATGTAATCGTATATACATCTGCAGATAGTGTTTTTCAAATCGCTGCACATGAAGAAATAATTCCTCTTGAAGAACTTTACAGTATGTGTAAGATTGCAAGAAAGATAATGAGTGGCGATAACGCCGTTGCTAGGATAATAGCCAGACCATATATAGGAGATAAAAAGGGAAACTTTGAAAGAACTTCAAATAGAAGAGACTATTCTGTAGATCCTTTTGACACTACTGTATTAGACAATATTAAAGATGCAGGCCATGATGTAATAGCTGTAGGAAAGATTGAAGATATTTTTAATGGGCAAGGAATCACTGAGGCTGTTCATACTAAGGATAATATGGATGGAGTCGATAAAACAATAGAATACATCGAGTTGAACAATAGTGGTCTTATATACACTAATCTGGTAGATTTTGACTCAAAATACGGACACAGAAGAGATGTAAAAGGGTATAAATATGCCATAGAGGAATTTGATGCTAGGTTGCCTGAAGTATTTGATGCTATGAATGAAGATGATATATTGATAATAAATGCCGATCATGGGAACGATCCTACTTACAAAGGAACTGATCATACTAGAGAGTATATTCCGCTATTAATATATGGCGGCAAGATAAAAAAAGGAGTAAACTTAGGAATAAGAAATAGTTTCTGCGATATTGGAGCTACTATTGCAGATATTTTAGGAGTAGAAAAGACTAAGCATGGAGTTAGTTTTAAAGAAGAATTATTCTAAACATTTTGGAGGCTGTTAACTATGTACGATAAAATTGTAGAGAGTTCAAAATATATAAAGGATCAGTTAAATGCTAAGCCTAAAATAGGATTAATCCTTGGATCTGGTCTAGGTTCTATTGTAGATAGCATCGAAGACGCTGTGTATTTAAATTATAAAGATATACCTAATTTCCCTGTTTCAACAGTTGTAGGACATGAAGGAAGGCTAGTCGCGGGTAAATTAGAAGGTAAATATGTAGTGGCGATGCAGGGTAGATTTCACTATTATGAAGGTTACTCTCAAAGAGAGGTTACTTTTCCAGTTAGAGTTATGAAGGAACTTGGAGTAGAAACTCTTATAGTTACAAATGCTGCAGGAGGAGTAAATAGGGATTTTGTACCTGGGGATCTGATGATTATCAAAGACCACATTAATTTTAGCGCAAATAATCCTTTAGTAGGTTCAAATGACGATAGATTGGGAGATAGATTTCCGGATATGTCAAATGGATATACAGGTAAATATATAAATTTAGCTAAGGAGTCTGCAAAAAAACTAGATATAAATATAAAAGAAGGAGTCTATATGTTCTTTAGTGGGCCAAACTACGAAACTCCTGCTGAAGTTAGGATGGCTGGAATTTTGGGTGCTGATGCAGTTGGAATGTCAACTGTACCGGAAGTCATTGTAGCTTCACATTCGAAATTAGATGTAATAGGAATTTCTTGTATAACAAATATGGCAGCGGGTATACTCGATAAACCTTTGTGCCATAAAGAAGTAATAGAGACAACTCAGAAGGTAAAGTTGGATTTTATGAAATTAGTTAAGAGTATAGTACAAAAATTATAGCTTAGGTAAAGGAGATTTCGCATTGAGAATTTACGATATAATTAAGAAAAAAAGAGACAACCGTGAGCTTACAAAAGAAGAGATATATTATTTTGTAGAAAAGTATTCTAAAGATGAAATACCGGACTATCAAGCGTCTGCACTTCTTATGGCAATTTATATCAATAAGATGACTGAAAAAGAAACAATCTATCTAACAGAAGCTATGATGAAGTCAGGAGATATGATAGATCTATCTAATATAAATGGAATAAAAGTCGATAAGCACAGTACAGGTGGAGTGGGAGACAAGACTACTATTGCCTTAGCACCATTAGTAGCTGCGTGTGGAGTTCCAGTGGCTAAAATGTCTGGAAGAGGACTTGGGCACACTGGTGGAACCTTAGACAAGTTAGAATCTATTGAGGGATTTTCTATAAATATGAGCGGAGATGAATTTATCGATTCTGTAAACAAGCATAAAATAGCAGTTTGCGGGCAGAGTGCAGAGGTAGCAGTAGCAGACAAAAAACTTTATTCACTTAGAGATGTCACAGCTACCGTAGATAATATATCGCTAATTGCATCAAGTGTGATGTGTAAAAAATTAGCTTCAGGAGCAGATGCTATAGTGTTAGATGTAAAGACCGGCGAAGGTGCCTTTATGAAGACAATAGATGATTCTTTTGAACTTGCAAAATCTATGGTGGAAATCGGAAATGGAATGGGAAGAGACACAATAGGTGTTGTAACAGATATGAGTGAACCCTTAGGCTTTGCAGTTGGTAATTCATTAGAAGTAATAGAAGCTATAGAGACGTTAAAGGGAAATGGACCCGAAGATTTTGCTAAGCTTTGTGAAACTCTAGGAGCATATATGTTACTGTTAGCAAAAGTTGTCTACAGTTTTGATAAAGGGGTTGTAAAGATAAGAGAAGTTATTAAATCTGGAGCAGCAATAGATAAGTTAAAAGAGTTTATTGAAAATCAAGGTGGAAATAAAGATGTAGTAGACGATTACTCTCTATTTAAAAAATCAGATTATATTTACGAGCTAAGATCAGATCAAAACGGTTACATAGAAAAGATAGAAGCAGAGGAAGTCGGTGTAAGTGCGATGATCTTAGGGGCGGGTAGAGAGACAAAGAATGATGCGCTAGATCTTACTGTTGGAATTATTTTAAATAAAAAAGTTGGAGATAGAGTAAGTGATGGAGAGGTACTTGCATATATCCACTACAACAACGATCAAAAACTAGAAGTAGCTAAAAAAAGATTAAAAAACTCTTATTCAATATCTAGCAACAAAGTAGATAAGAATAAACTTATCTATGGCATTGTGTCGAAGGATGGAGTTATAAAGGTCGATTAAAATTATAAAACTGCCAAACGGCAATAAAATCCGTTTGGCAGTTTTATTTTGCAATAAATAATTCTAATACTATATATTATTTATATTGTAACTTTAAGTGTCATATGGTTCATTTTATACATTTCATATTTGATTCCAGATAAATATGTTCTGCTACATAAAAAATGTTGTAAATCGAAGAAAATTTGCTCCTCTTCAAATGATTTTTTAGAATATTTGCGTATAGAGAACTAAATAAAGTGGATTATAAGGTCTATTTTAGAAATATTATAACAAAAATTGGTATTGTTCAATTATTACTAGGGCAATCTATAGTAATAATCAGTTATTTAGCTAACTTGAAAATTATCTTAGTAAGATTTATAATATAGAAAGTGTAAATACGCATAAGGAGTAGAAAATACTATGATACGTAAAAACAAAAAGTTGAAAATAGTTTTACTGTCAGTGCTAGTGATTGCAGTAGTTGCTTCGGTAGCTGTAGTAAATCAAATAGGTCCGTACAATAAAAAAAATAAAACAGATGTCTTAGTAGAAATACCGAGTGGATCGTCGATTTCTAGTATAGCTAAAGTTTTATCCGAAAAAAAATTGATTAAAAATGAATTTTTGTTTAAAATTGTAGCTAGAACAAATAATGAATATTCAAATGTTAAAGCGGGAACTTACATGATTAATCAAGGTTATTCTAATAAAGATATTTTAGATACGCTTGTTTTGGGTAAAGTTCATAATGTGGGCACAAAAATTGTAGTTCCTGAAGGGGCAACTTCTAAAGAAATCATTGCTACATTAGTGGACAAGAACTTGGGAGAAAAAGAGGTTTTTGAGTCTCTAGTTAAAGATTCGAAGCAGTTCTCTAATGAATTTAAATTCTTAAAAGAAGATGGAATAACAACTCTTGAAGGTTTCTTATATCCTGCTACTTATTATTTTGAAGAAGGTAAAATTTCTGAAAAAGATATAATAATGAGTATGTTGTCTAGATTTGATAATATGTACACTCAAAAGATTAAACTTGAAAAGGAAAAATCTAAATTAAGTTTAAAAGATATTATGAGTATGGCATCTATAATTGAAAAAGAAGCTGTTTTAGACAAGGATAGACCTATTATTTCCAGTGTATTTTATAATAGAATAAAAATAGGTATGCCTTTGCAGTCTGATGCTACGATTCAATATATATTCAACGAAAGAAAGAAGATAGTTACTTATGCAGATCTTAAGATAGATTCACCGTACAATAGCTATAAAAATAAAGGATTGCCTCCTACACCGATTGCAAATCCTGGAATTGGATCTATTGAAGCGGCTATAAAACCTGCAAAAACTGATTATCTGTATTTTGTTGCTAAAGTTGACGGTGGAAACAACTATAGTAAAACTTATGAAGAACACTTAAAGTACGTTAAAGAGTATAAAGATGATAGAGATAAGTTAAATAAAGATAAAAAAGTGAATACATCAGATCAAAATTCTAATAAAGACCAGAATGGTGAAGAAAAACAAGATAAAAAACAACAATAAAATATTAGTATTTTATGTTTATCTAGGAGATTTATTTATGAGTAATATTGTTAATGAAAAAGTAGAAGATTATATAAGAAATACACTTAAAGATAAGACAGGACTTTTAAAAGAGTTAGAGGATTATGCACATGAAAACAATGTACCGATAATACACAAAGAAGTGTCTGATATGCTAAACGTGCTTTTAAAAGTACAGAAGCCAAAGAGGATACTTGAAGTAGGCTGTGCAATAGGATATTCATCTATATTTTTTGCAGATACACTAGATGGAGATGTAGAGATAATTACGGCTGAAAGAAATGAACAGATGATAGAAAAAGCAAAAGAAAACTTTAAAAGAGCAGAACTCGAGAATAAAATAACTATACTAGAAGGAGATGCTGAAGAGAATCTCGCTAAAGTTGAAGGTGAATTCGACATGATTTTTATCGATGCAGCAAAGGGACAGTATAAGTTGTTTTACGATATGGTTATAGATAAGCTAAAAGTCGGAGGACTTTTGATTTCCGACAATATTCTGTACAAGGGAATGATAGCTCACGACGATTTTGTAGTAAGAAGAAAGAGGACTATAGTTAAGAGAATGAGAAACTATTTAGACTTTATATGTAATTGCGATTACCTTACTACATCTCTAATACCTATTGGTGACGGAGTTGCTTTGAGTTATAAAGAGAAAGAAGAGGGGAAGTAATGAATTTGAATAAAGTAGAACTTTTAGCTCCAGCAGGAGATTTAGAAAGATTAAAAATAGCAATAACTTACGGTGCTGATGCAGTTTACATAGGTGGAGAGATCTTTGGAATGAGAACTGCAGCGAAAAATTTCAGTAAAGAAGATATGAGAGAAGGGGTTATTTTTGCCCATGAAAGAGGAAAAAGAGTATTTGTAACAGTTAATATAATTCCTCACAATGAAGACTTTAAGGAACTTCCAGAGTATCTGAAAGAACTTGAGGAAATCGGAATAGATGCGGTTATATTAGCAGATCCGGGTGTACTGAGCGTAGTTAAAGAAGTTATTCCGAATATGGAGGTACATATTAGTACACAAGCCAATAATACAAACTACATGAGTGCAAATTTCTGGTACAAGCAAGGAATTAAAAGAGTTGTTATGGCAAGAGAAATGTCATTTGACGAAATAAGTGAAATAAGAGAAAAAACTCCAAAGGATATGGACATAGAAGCATTTGTTCACGGTGCAATGTGTATATCTTATTCTGGAAGATGTTTAATAAGCAACTACATGACAGGAAGAGATGCGAATAGGGGATCTTGCGCGCAATCATGTAGATGGCAATACCACTTAGTTGAGGAGAAAAGACCTGGAGAATACTTCCCTATCTATGAAGATGAGAGAGGTACATTCTTCTTTAACTCAAAAGATTTATGTATGATCGAGCATATACCTCAAATTATACAATCTGGAATCTACAGTTTAAAAATAGAGGGAAGAATGAAGACTGCTTACTATGTAGCATCAGTTGTTAGAGCATACAGAATGGCAATTGATGAGTACTACAAAAATCCTGAGACTTGGGAGTTTAATCCGATGTGGTTAAAAGAACTAGAAAAAGGAAGCCACAGACATTTTACAACTGGTTTTTATGTAGACAAGCCAGAAGCTTCTGAGCAAAATTACGACTCTGCATCTTATGTTAGAAACTACGACTTTATCGGTATAGTTAGAGACGTTGAAGATAGCGGATTAGTAATTACTGAGCAGAGAAACAAAATGTGCGTAGGAGATGAAATAGAGGTTATGGGCCCTTATAAAGAGACTACATATACAACTATTGAAGAAATGTACAATGAAGATGGTGAGCCAATTGAGTCAGCTCCACATCCAAGACAGATTGTTAAACTAAAAATTGGTGTTGAAGTAGACAAGGATTATATGTTAAGAAAGATAATTGAAGAAAAAGTAGAAGGCTAAGCCTTTTAAATCACAGGATGTAGTAATTATGTAGGAATAAAATTAAATTTAATCCCTATGTAATAACTACATCCATTTTATATTTTAAAGCAGAAATTATATCAATAAATATAAAACTCGTTAAATATGTCCAAAAATATTAGCATAAAACGTTATATAGTTACTATTAAAACATTTATTTATACAATATTTATTAAATAATTATAAGTATGAGGAGGAAATAGAATGAATTATATACAACCAATTTACGATGTGAATTATTACTTTAATATTTACTTTTATTTATCTGCATTTCTTATAATTACAAACTCGATCTTTTTTTTAAAGAAGCAACAAGATATAATTGCATATATAATAAATTCGTTTTTTTGCATAGCCTTTACAGTATCTACTACATATCTGTCAGCAGTATTTATAGATGAACATAATGGCGATGGAAATCCAATATGGCTTTATTTCTTGATAGGGGAAGTGGTAGTTACGATTGTAGTTATTTGTATTTATTCAAGAAAGAATAGAAAGAAAGAGCACAGAAATAGCAGAGAGAAATTATAACAAATAAGAATAACAAGTAAAATGGCTTATCTGAAATTTACAATTTTAATGATTGAATTACTAAGAGACTATTATAAAATAAGTGTAGTATAAAAATTAAAATATATGGCTTTAATAAGGGTTATGTGATTTAATCTTTATGAATAAGAAGGAAAGCAGGTAGTTTTGTGATGGATATAAACAATATTAGAGATATGATAAAATCAAAGGAAGTATTCGATTACAATATAATGCTTATAGGTTTTATGGGAGCTGGTAAAACCACAGTATCTAAACATCTATCTAAAATCCTAGGTATGAACTGTATAGAGATAGATGAATATATAAAGAATGAACAAGGAATGTCTATATCTGGCATATTTGATAAGTATGGTGAAGATCACTTTAGGGATCTAGAAAGTAAAGCAATTGAAGATTTGAAAAAAAAATCTGGAAATATAGTTTCATGTGGAGGAGGAGTAGCACTTAGAAGCTGTAATATCGATGCTATGAGGTCACAAGGAAAAATCATACTACTAACAGCAAATTCACAGACTACATTAGATAGAGTGAAAGAGAGCGATGAAAGACCGATACTAAATGAAAATATGAATGTGGATTTTATAGAGAGCCTTATGGTAGCGCGTAAAGAGAAGTACTTAGCATCAGCAGATATTATTGTAGATACAAATAAAAAATCTGTTGAAGAAGTATGTGAAGAAATCGTAGAAAAACTAATTGATCTTGAAAAATAATTTGTATAAAAGAGTATTAGCCCCTTGCAATTGGTCAATATTATAATTGTTAAGGGGTGATTCCATGTCTAGATTAAAAAATTCATCTTCTGGTGTTATGGGCAGAAGAATATATATATTATTTATTGTATTAGTTATGGTTTTTGGGATATTGATATACAGGATTGTAGATATTCAAGTTTTAAAGAGCGAGAAATACAGTAAAAATGCAGAAAATCAAAGTGTGGAGAAAGTAGAACTAAACAGCGGAAGAGGTATTATATACGATCGAAATGGTAAGAAGTTAACAGATACTGTTAAAAAGACTGTACTAGTTGTAGAAAAAGAAAAATTAAACAACAATTACAAACTAATAGATTTAATCAAGAAAGCTACAGGAATTACAGAATTAGATATTTATAAAGCTATTCAGCAGCAGATGGATAAGACTCTTGTAGAATTAGAAGTGAAAAAAATAGACAGCAAGTATACAGCTCAATTAATAAAAAATGGAATTTTGATTGAAGAGAAAACTTCAAGGTATTCTAAAGATAATTTACTATCCCATACAATTGGATATATAAATAAGGTAGACAATGTTGGAAAAATGGGAATCGAAAAAAGTCTTGATAAAGTTCTTAAAGACTCAAATGAGAAGTATGTAAGTGTATTTAAAGCTGGACGTATTGGAAATAAAGATGATTTAAATATCCTAAAAGGTGGTATAAAAAAAGTAGTAGAAAATGCAAACGACAAACATGTAAAACTTACAATAGATTCAGTCATTCAAAAAAAGGTGGAAAAAATCGCAGATAAAGAAGAGCATCCAACGGCGATAATTGTATCAGACGTAAATACTGGAGAGATACTAGCTATGAGCTCTAGACCTAATTTCGATCCGAATAACCTTACTAAGAGTTTGCAGGGAAAAGATAGAGAATTTGAAAACAGAGTAATAAAATCGACATATGCCCCAGGTTCCGTTTTTAAAATGGTAGTGCTATTCTCTGCATTAGAGAATGGAATAGTTGATGACAATTATACCTATACGTGCACTGGACAAACTAAGGTTGGAAACACCAATGAAATTCTAAAATGCCATAAGCACAACGGCCACGGATTTCAAAATTTAAATAATGTATTTTCAAATTCATGCAATCCTGCTTTTTTAGATATAGGTATTAAACTTGGGAGTGAAAAAATTCTGAAGACTGCGGAGAAACTTCATTTATTTGAAAAGGTAGACATTGGATTAGATGAGGAAAATATGAGGAAAAAACCAGAGAAAATATTCCTTAGAAATTTAGCAATAGGTCAAGAAAACATGGAATTTACTCCAATACAAATAAATCAAATGACACAAATTATAGCTAATAACGGTACTTATAAACCATTAAAGCTTTTTGATAGTATTGTAGATAATGAGGGTAAAAGTATAAAAACTTTTAAATCCAATAAAACAGTGGAGATTATATCACCTTATGTTAGCACTAGAGTGAAAGATATGATGAAATTAGTTTCTACTGTTGGAACAGCAAAAGTTTTAGAAGATTTAGAAGGCGGTTCAGGAGTCAAGACTGGTACCGCTCAATCAAATATTAATAAAATACCAATAGAGCATGGGTGGACAACTGGATATTATCCGGCGGATAGACCGAAGTATGTCATAACAGCAATTGTCGAAGGAAATACAAAGGGAAATAAATCAGCAGTGCCTTTATTCAAAAAGATATGTCAAAGTTTAAATTAATTACACTATAAATAAACTAATTTAACTCTAGTAAAAAGAGGACACCTTATAACAATAAGGTGTCTTTAATAATTTGTAATTTATTATTAATAGAATTGAATTAGATATAAAAAGAGATTTTATAGAAGAACATTATATATATAACAAAGATGATAGTATAATTAGAAAAAATGTAAGATATAAGGCATCAAAATATAAAAATGTTAATATTATATTAATGATGTATACTAATATTATTTAGGAGGGCATATTGTGGATGATTTAAAAATGTATATCAATGGTGAATGGATAATAAATACCAATAATAAAAAGAGAAAAATAATAACACCTATAGATGGAAAAACAATAGCTATAGTCACAGAAGGGGATAATAATTGTGTAGATAAAGCAGTGAAAGCTGCCAAATATACCATATCAAAAGATCATCAATGGAAAAATATATCATTAGGAGAAAAAAGTTATATATTAAATAAAATAGCAGAGCTAATAGAATCTAAAGCAGAATTAATAGCTGAAACAGAAACTAGAAATACAGGAAGGCTATATAAAGAAACTATAAATGATGATGTAATGGGTGCAGCAGCTGAATTTAGAAATTATGCAGGCATATTGTCTGAAATAAGTGGAAAAACACACAGCCAATACTCCGGATTATTTTCATTGAGCATAAGAGAACCTATAGGAGTATGTGGAATAATAGTACCTTGGAATTATCCTCTACTTACAGCCTCATCTAATATAGCAGCTGCTTTAGCAGCAGGAAATCCGATAGTTGTAAAACCATCCTCATATACACCGCTGACAACAATACTATTATTTGAAATATTTGAAGAAGCAGGACTGCCTAAAGGGGTAGCAAACTTAGTTCTTGGATCAGGTAATGAAGTAGGTATGAGTTTAGCAACACACGAAGATATAGATATGTTAGTTTTTACAGGGAGCACTAAAACAGGAAGTAAAATTATACAAAGCTCTAAAAATACTAAAAAAATGTTAATGGAATTAGGTGGTAAATCTCCCATATTAGTATTTGATGATGTAGATATTGATACAGTTGTTGATAATATAATGCTTTCCATATTCCTAAGTCAAGGTCAAGTATGTATATCAGGTTCTAGGGTATATGCACAGGATACTATATATGAACATTTAATAAATAAACTAGTTGAGAGAACTAAAAAAATAAAACTAGGAAATCCTATGGATGAAAAATGTCAGATGGGACCTATATGTACAAAATCTCATATGGAAAGTATTTTAGATTATATAGATAGTGGAATAAATGAAGGGGCAAAATTAGTTTGTGGAGGGAAAAGAGCACAAGGAAATGGATTAGAAAATGGATGGTATATAGAGCCAACAATATTTACAGATTGTAAGCAAGATATGAAAATAGTTCAAGAAGAGATATTTGGACCAGTGTTAACAGTTCAGAAATTTACAACTGAACAAGAAGTTATAGATATGGCAAATGATACTAAATATGGATTAACCGCTCAGGTATACACTAATGATTTAGGTAAAGCTATGAGAGTAGCAAATCAAATAGAAGCAGGTATGATATGGATAAATACTTATTTAGAAGGGAATGCAGGATGTTCAGTTAGTCCATATAAACAAAGTGGACTTGGTACTGTGGGAGGAGTTACAGGCTTATTAGAGTTTACTAAAAGTAAGTTAATACACATAAGAACTGAAGTGAAAAGAACGGGATGGTTTGATAATTAAAAGGTGATTGCCTTGGAATTTGGCTTTTTTATCTGATGATGTTTGGATAGTCAATGATTTTAAAGAGACATATAGATTTGTTGGAAAAGATAAATTAATGTAGACAGTAAAGGGTAGCTTAATTGCTACCCTTTTTTTGTGTCCTCCCACCCCCTAGGGAGATTCTCTCTAAGCTAATATTGTTTTGTTTTTTAATATCTTAAATATTTCTTAATTAATTTGCACAATAGAATTAATGGATATTACTATATAGTTATTATGGATAACACTATTATCTCTATTAGTATTTACATAATAGAGATAATATAAATAAAATATATGAGATTGTAATAAATAAAATAAAACATGAGATACTAAGAGATGAAAAAGATTTAAATGAGGTAACTGAACTTAAAAAATTAATATAAAGTATAAAGAAAAAGTATTCAGAAGTAGTAAGAAGCTATGAGAGTTATGAATATTAAAAATATTTACATAATCTCTATTATAGATTTTATACATGTTTCTTCTGATGACATAGGAAGGAGAATATTTATTACATGTCAAATACAAAACAGGTACCACAAGATAGAAGCTTAGATAATACTCTTGCTTTGATGCGCGAAGGGTATCAATTTATTAAAAACAGGGTTAATCAGTATCATTCTGATATATTTGAGACTCGCTTATTTGGTCAAAAAGTAATTTGCATGAGCGGGGAAGAGGCTGCGAAGATTTTTTATGATTCAGAGCTATTCATTCGAAAGAATGCGACCCCAAAACGAATACAGAAAACATTATTTGGTGTAGGTGGAGTTCAATCTTTGGATGGTGAAGCACATGCTCATAGGAAGAGACTATTCTTATCACTAATGACTTCAACACAACAAATTAGACTTGCTAACCTTGTCATGGAGAAGTGGTTAGATTCCGTTAAAAATTGGGAAGGGGTAAAGAAGATTGTACTTTTCGATGTATCAAATGAGATTTTATGTAGTGCAGCATGTCAATGGGCAGGGGTTCCGCTTCTGGAAACTGAAGTAAAAGAGCGAGCAGAGGACTTTAGTTCAATGGTTAGCGCCTTCGGTGCGATTGGACCGCAGCACTGGATAGGAAAAAGAGCTAGAGCCAGAGCTGAAAAATGGATAAGAGGTGTCATAGAAGATGTCCGTGCAGGTAAGATTAAAACTGAAAAAGGATCTGCGCTTAATGCTATTGCTTTTCACAGAGAATTAGATGGCAATCAACTGGATGCCCAAATCGCTGCGGTAGAACTTATTAATGTATTACGTCCTATTGTTGCTATTTCAACCTTCATTACCTTTTCAGCTTTAGCGTTGTATGAGAATCCAAAGTGTAAAGAGAAGCTAAAAACAGGTGAAAGTAATGAGTTTAAAATATTCGTACAGGAAGTTCGACGCTACTACCCATTTGGGCCATTTCTAGGTGCAAGAACGCGAAAAGATTTTATCTGGAATCAATGTGAATTCAAAGAGGATATGCTAGTACTTCTTGATATCTATGGTACTAATCATGATTCCAGATTATGGGATAAACCTGATAAATTTAGGCCTGAGCGTTTTAAGGAACGAAATGAAAACTTATTTGATTTTATACCTCAAGGTGGTAGCGATCCTGCTAAAGGGCATCGCTGTCCAGGGGAAGGTATTACTATTGAAATCATGAAAACTAGCATAGATTTTCTTGTTAATAATATTGAGTTTGAAGTACAAGACCAAGATTTAGGTTATAGTCTTGAAAAAATGCCCACACTACCTAAAAGCGGATTTGTAATGAGCAATATTAAACGAAAAACTCCGATTGGTAGGGAATAAGTCAAATGAACGATAGCTTACATTGGCATTTAGGGTGAGTTAATAGAAACGACTAAATGGTTTCTAATCCTGAAAGTCCTGTAATAAAAGACCAAAGTATGTTATAACAGCGATTGTCGAAGGAAATACAAAGGGAAATAAATCAGCAGTGCCTTTATTCAAACAAATATGTAAAAATTTGGAGTAATGTAAAAAATATGTTAAATATTTAGATTATTTTAAGGAAATAATTGACAAAATAATACAAAAAATCAAAATACTCTTGCAATTATATAAAAAAATTGTAAAATTAAAATTAATATAAATATATCTATATTTTATTTAAGATTATTTAATAAGAGGAGGGTTACAATGAAAATATTAGTAACAGGATTTGATCCATTTGGTGGAGAAAAAACAAACCCAGCTGAAGAAGCTGTAAAGCGTATTAGTAACAATATAAATGGAGCAGAAATTGTTAAGGTAATAATACCAACTGTTAGAGATAAGTCACTTCAAGTTATAGAAAAAGCGATTGAAGCTAACAAGCCTGATATAGTTATATCTATAGGTCAAGCAGGAGGTAGATTTGAAATAACTCCAGAAAAAGTTGCTATAAATATTGATGATTTTAGAATA
The DNA here is from genome assembly GCF_017873185.1 of Metaclostridioides mangenotii. Classification (GTDB taxonomy): domain Bacteria; phylum Bacillota; class Clostridia; order Peptostreptococcales; family Peptostreptococcaceae; genus Metaclostridioides; species Metaclostridioides mangenotii. The sequence goes on along the minus strand of NZ_JAGGJX010000001.1, from coordinate 991,636 downwards.
GAGGACAATGAGGGAAATCAACCAATAGATGCTGCAATTAGAGAAGATGGCGACATTGCGTACATGACGAGTTTACCAGTAAAGGCTATGGTAGAGCATATGAAACAAAACGGTATACCATCATCATTATCGTATACAGCAGGTACATTTGTGTGTAATCATGTAATGTATGGAGTTCTTTATATGATCGACAAAAAATATCCAAATATAAAAGGCGGATTTATACATATTCCGTTTTCGACTAGTCAAGTAATTGATAAGAAAAACACTCCATATATGTCTTTAGACGAGATTGTAAAGGGATTAGAATTAGCTATAGAAGCTTGTACTCTACACTCTGAAGATATAAAGGTTAAAGGTGGTGAAATTTGCTAATGGAAAATCTTGAGGAATTATTAAACGAAAAGAATTTTTTTTACTACGATAAAAAGACATGTGAAATTGATGGGTTAAATGGCAGTATAATTATTCCTAAAAATGCGACTTTAGAAGATAAATTAAAGGCAATAGATTTATGTGCATTAGTTGGATTTAAAAGTACAGCACTCGATTTACCAATAGTTAAAATATCTGAAGAAAATGAAAGTTTAAGCGAGAGCGATTTAAAAATATCTGAAGTGGATATTTCTGATTTAAGTAAAAACTTTATATCTGGTTCTAAAGTTGTTGAAATTGTAAAAAAGGAAAAGTTAGCTTCATCTGAAAAAGTATACAATATGAAGTTAGAAGATTTAGAAGATATATCCTCTTTAGAAAAGGGGCTTTTAATTGATACAGATAATGATTTTTTAGCCGATGAAATTAATGCAAAAATAGTTTTAGCAAAAGACTGCTCAAATCAGGAATTTGTAGCGGCTTGTAATATTGCGACAATTTTTGGATTAAATAGTTTAGGTTGTAATATTCCACTTGCATGTGCTGAAGATGAGTTGGACAAAGACTGCGACAAAATAAAGGTATTCGTAGGCAAAAAATTTAAAAATAGAAACAATAATGATTGTGAAAATAATATCTCAGTTAATTGTGAAAATAATTCTTTGATCATATCTGGATATAACGATGAAATAATTGAGACTTCAGAGTTTTTCTGCAAAAACTACGAGTATTTAATCAAAGAAAATGAAGTATCTATAAAAGAATTTAAACGTGATATAGTCGACTTCTTAAAACCTCAAACAAATACTGAAATAGAAAATATTTTTGTGAAAGAGTACAACTTTGATTGGGAAGTTGATGAAGTTAAAGAGATTTTCAAAGATAAATTATCAGGTAAATTATCTGCTAATGATGATGTAGAAGTTAAGATCTTAGTTAGTGAAGAGAAAGAAATTAGAGATGATCTAAAAGAATTTGTTTTTGATTTCTTAGATAGAGAAAATATAAAATTATCTAAATGCAATGTGTTTTGTTCATATAAACAAGGGTTAAGTTGGATAACGGAAGAACTAGTTCCACAAATGAAAGAAAAATTAAGTTTAGACAACATTGGAAAGATAGACCTTTATTTTAAGCCGTTTTTACCGGAGGGCAAGACGAGTTGGAATGATGAAGATGGATCTATTCCAAATATAGATGCTTCTAGATCGGACGATCCAGAAAAATTCTTTGATTTACCTATAAGACTTGTTCAAGAGCTATTCCCAGTAGATGATTTGATTGAACAAGAGATAGGTTTATCTAGAGATAATATCGAGTTTAAAATGCAAGAAAATGGAAATACCGATTATGAATTTATCGTTTACGATAAGTGTGGGCAAATTATATATAAAGATGTATTCGATGTCGAGTATTCAGAAAGACCTTATCTAGATGAGTTCCCGGGAATAGGAAAAGTTCATCCAAATACAGGACTTGTTGAGGTAAAGGTAAATGGAGAAATTGTATTAAAACAAACTGTAAAAACTGATGTAGAGAGAATATGGGACGTTTACCAATCGGAAATACTAGAAGATTGTAAAAAATATATTTTAGATAAAACTGATGGAAATCCTATTATGGAGAAACAGCCTTTCTTCAATACTCTTAGATTAGAAATACTTACTAGTGAGCCAGACTACAAGCTAGATATTAGACAAGATATTATATCTGTACTAAGTGCACTTCATGAAGATATGTATTTTGCAGGGCTAGATTTCTTCAAGACATTGGGAATCAAAACTGTTGGACAGGCATTGGAAGAGCCAGGTTTAATACTTCCTATTATCAAGAAGAGAAATGGTCAAGGAACGTATATGAAAGCTACATTAGAGGTATCAAGAGATGAAGAATATGACAGAAATTGTGTAATTGTAGATATAGATAAAGTTTATGTAAAAGAAGGATTGCTAGATAATGTTTATGTAGATATAAAGACGGAAGATACAGACAATATAGAGTTAATGAATAGAGTTAAGGCAATCGAAGAAAAAATATTACCTTCACAATATGGATTTAAAACGTTACATATAAATATAAACGGTAAAGACGTCGAACTTATAAATAGCAATAGATTTGTAAAACAAGAAGGATCTATAGATATAAGGGATATAGATATACCTCAAGATAGAGTTATAGGCTACGACGAGTATATAGATATATTGGACAAACTTAAAAAAGTAGACGGAATCAAGGTTTGGAAGGCTTCGAAATCTTATCAAAATAGAGATATTTACGCTATAGAGATAACAAAAGAATACAAGTCTAGTATTGTTTCTCGAGCTAAACTTATAAATAACAAACCTGTATTCCAGATAAACAACAGACACCATGCTAATGAGATATCTAGTACAAATTCATCATTCTTACTATTAGAGCAACTTTTACATGATGAAAAGTATAGAAGTTATTTAGATAAATTAAATATAGTTATGATACCTTTTGAAAACGTAGATGGAGGATATATACACTACGAACTTCAAAAAGACAATCCAGAGTGGCAACTTCATATAGCTAGATTTAATAGTGTTGGAAAAGAATTTGCAAAAGAGTACTTCAAAGAAGACAGCAAATACACAGAGAGTAGAGCACTTACAAAACTATGGTATAAATGGCTACCAGATATACTTGTCGACAACCACGGTGTCCCAAAACACGAATGGGATCAACAGTTCTCAGGTTACACATCACCTTGGTTTAAAGGATTCTGGTTACCTAGAGCGCTATTCTACGGATACTTCTGGTATTTAGATTCAGAAAAATATCCTGACAATAAGATACTTAGTGAAGCACTACAAGATGTAGTAAGCGATCAGATAAATGGAGATAAAGAAATAAAGGGATGGAATTTAGATTGGCAAAATAGATTTGAGAAGTACGCTCATCAATGGATGCCGAAACTATTCCCAGCTAATTACTACAAAGATTTAATTTACTACTGGATACCTTACCAACCAGATCCAAACGCATGGCACGTATCTCATAGATACCCTTGGATAACTGCACTTGACTGGACAACAGAGGTTTCAGATGAGACAGCTCAAGGAAAATATTTAGATCTTTGCAGTAGAACACATAATATCTCAGATATAGCAACTATAGATATGATGGCTAATGCTAAGTATAAATTTAGAGAAGATGTTGTTAAAAAAGACAATCAAGTAGTACTTAAAAATGTAAGAATAAGACCAATACAGGTATAGGGGCTTATAATTGAGGAGGAAAATAAATGATTAAATTAATCGGAATTTTGATTATAGTTGTTGGATTTGCTTTAAAGTTTAATTCAATAGCTATTGTAATGGCAGCCGGTATAGTTACTGGCTTAGTTGGAGGAATGTCAATAACAGATATACTTACAACATTAGGGGAGACATATGTTGCAAATAGATATATGGCTATATTTATTATCACATTGCCTGTTGTTGGAGTGCTCGAGAAAAACGGACTGAAGCAAGTTGCTGGGGATCTAGTTAAGAAGATGAGCAAAGCTACACCTGGTATATTAGCTATAGGATACACAATTATAAGAGGTTTCCTAGCGGCATTCAACGTAAGTTTTGGTGGAGTTGCAGGATTTATAAGACCAGTTATATCACCGATGTCAGAGGCTTCTGTTGAAAAATACGGTAAAAAGCTTGATCCTAAAGATCTTGATGAGATCAAAGGTATGAACAGTGCTGCGGAGAACGTGAGCTGGTTCTTTGGTCAGGTTCTATTTATTGCAGGATCAGGAATACTTCTTGTTAAGAGTACGCTAGACCCAGTTGGCTATACTATAGATCCAGTTGCGGCAGTTAGAGCAGAAGTACCAGTATTTATAATAGCAGTTATAGTTTCAGCATTCTTCTTTATGATGACAGATAGAAAGATCATGAAGAAATACAAAAAATAACAGACAGGAGTGATGGATATGGAAACAAAAGATATTCTAATGGAAATTATATATATTGCATGTGCTCTTATGTCTGCATATATAGGACTTAGAGCCCTAAATGATAAAGAACAAAAAAATAGAGCAGGTACAGCTATATTCTGGCTAGCGCTTGCAGCAGTATTAGGATTAGGTAATTTTATTCCTCCAATAGCATCAGGAATACTTGTAGTAATAATGACTTTACCACCTATATTAAACAAAGTATCTATAGGTGTAAATAAAGAAATATCAGAAGATTTTAAAAGAAAAATGGCAGATAAATTAGGGAACAAGATATTTATTCCAGCTCTATCAATGGGAATACTAGCTTTAGTATTTGGTATTGCACTTCCAAACCTTGGAGCGTTAGTTGGATTAGGATTTGGTATACTAGTTTCTGCGATAATGATACTTATAATGGCAAAAGACAAAGTAAGTGCTATACCATCTGAAGGTAAAAAACTTTTAGAATCAGTTGGACCGCTTGCAATACTGCCACAGTTACTAGCTTCATTAGGAGCTATATTTGCTGTAGCTGGAGTTGGTGAAGTTATAGCAGGAATTGTAGGCAATTTTGTTCCAGAGGGAAATGTAACAATAGCAATAATCATATATGCAGTTGCAATGGCTCTATTTACAATGATCATGGGAAACGCATTTGCGGCATTCTCAGTAATAACTGTAGGTATAGGTATACCATTTATACTTAAGTTTGGTATGGATCCAAACGTAATAGGTATAATAGGTTTAACAAGTGGATACTGTGGAACATTACTGACTCCGATGGCAGCAAACTTCAACATAGTTCCCGTCGCTATATTGGAGATGAATGATAAATACGGAGTTATAAAGAAGCAATTACCAATTGCTCTTGTAATGTTAGCAGCGCAAATAGTTTTAATGATAGTAATGGGTTAATTAATGAAAGCTTTTAAGATCTTTGTTTACGGAACCCTTATGAAGGGTTATCGTAACTACGACAAATATTTAGACGGACATATTAATTCAATAAAAAGTGCATATGTACATGGGAAGATGTATCATTTACCTGAAGAAGAGTGCCCGGCCATAGTAGAAGGAAACGAAAGAGTCTATGGTCAGGTATTGGAGGGTATAGATGACGACAAAGGTACAATACTTAACTCTGTAGATGTGCTTGAGAAGTATTTTGGAAACAATTCCTCTGTTATGTACGAGAGAAGAAAGAAGGAAGTTTTTTATGAAGATGGTACTAGCGAGATGCTGGATATGTACATATTTGTAAATAATGACTATCTTGAAGCTCACGATTCCATTTACATTGAGGATGGAGATTGGGATAGCTTTAAAAAGGCTATTTAATTAAAATTAAAATTTATATTTTTAGATCACAGCTCCTTATCTGTTTAATTAAATTAAGCAGATAAGGGGCTTTTTAGTGAATTAAAAATAAGCAAATAAGTTTTTGAGTGCAAATGAATTGCAAATAAGTTCTTTATTAGAATTAGATTAGAAATACTTATAAATGAATCTTCCAATTTTAAATCATGTTATAATAAAAGTCAAATAATGGAAATTACAATAAAATGTTAAGGGGATTGGGTGATTTTATATTGAAAAAAAAGAAAATTAAAATATCTTTACTGTTATTAGTTTTGATAGTCACAACGTTATTTGGTACAACCTTGTTTTCTGAAGGCGGTAATACTGACAGTAAAGATAAGAAAATTGAAGAGCTAATAAACGGAGTAATGCAAAAGTCTAAGATTCCAGGGGTTTCTATAGCCATAATAGATGAAAATAATAAAAAATATCAATCGTATGGGTATTCAGATCTTAAAAAGAAAACAGATGTTTCTGAAAAAACTCTTTTTCAAATTGGTTCATTATCGAAATCATATACAGCATTAGCTATACTATCGCTTGAAGAGGAAGGGGAATTGTCCTTAAATGACAATGTAAGTAAGTATATTCCTTGGTTTAAAGTACAATATAACAATAAAAACGTAGAGTTAAAAATTTCGGATTTACTTTATCAGAGGAGTGGATTTACAAATAATAAAGGTGATTACGAATTACCAGATACCAATATTAGTTTAAAAGATACTATTAAAAATTTAAGCAGATCTGAATTATCCTTTTATCCTGGAACAAAGTATACTTACTCAAATATTAATTACAATATATTAGGTTTAATAGTAGAGTCAGCTTCTGGAGAGTCTTATGAAGATTTTATGAAACATAATGTACTTTTACCACATGGACTCAGAGATACATATATTAATCCAGAAAAGGCATATAGCTCAAAAAATATGTCTACTGGCTATAAATTATCATTTTTAAAAGCGAAGCAACTTGATAACGAAATAATAACTGGGAAAATCCCCGCAGGTTATATTATCTCTGATATTAGAGATTTGAGTAGCTGGCCTTATGCTACATATGCGTTCAGATGAAACTAAAAATGAAACTAAAAATAATGTTTCTAATGTTTTACAAAAATCACATGTTCCTGATTTATCTGTAACATCAGTAGAAGGGAATCATTACGCTGCTGGTTGGTTTATAAAAGATAATGAAAATACTATTTATCATACAGGTGGAACTTCTAATTATTCTTCTACCATGATTATAGATAGTGAAACTAAAAGAGCTGTTTGTGTACTTGCAAATATGAATTCAGCTAGTGATGTTCAATATATAGGAGAGAATGTTTTAAATATTTTAAATGATAAAGATACAACCTTATACAAGCACGATATAATATATATTTTTGATATGATCTTTATGATAATAACGGCTATATCTTTTGTATTAATTTTGTTATTTATTGCATGGAGAGTTGGTTTAGTAAAACAAATTAAAGGAAAGAAACGTACTACATTTGCAATTATACCCGAAAAATATAATTACAAATAAAATCTAATTTTTAATATAAAGATAAGTAATTAAATTGGAATAGTCCCATCTAGAACTATACGTATTCTAGATGGGACTATATAGGGGGATTTAGAGCTTAAAGAATAGGTAAACTGATTAAGACTAAAATCTGCTTAAGATTCTTTACTCATTTCTTTCTGAAGTTTATTTAACGCTTTCTTCTCTATCCTAGATACATAAGATCTAGATATGTCTAATTTTTGTGCTATCTCTCTTTGAGTTTTATATCCAAGGGGTGTGAGTCCATATCTCAATTGCACAATTTCTCTTTCTCTAGGAGTGAGTATATCGTTCAATTGTTTGTATAGTTTACCAACTTCTACTTTTAATTGAACCTCATCGATCACGTAGTCGATATCTGTTCCTAGGATATCAAGTAAATTAATTTCATTACCTTCTCTGTCTGTTCCTATAGGGTCTTGAAGTGACACCTGGACCTTATTCTTTTTATTTGTCCTTATATGCATCAAGATCTCATTTTCGATACATCTAGATGCATATGTAGCTAGTCTAGTACCTTTGTCGATTTTGAAAGTGTCAATGGCCTTTATAAGCCCTATAGTGCCTATTGATATTAAATCATCTTGATCTTCTGCGGCATTGTTGTACTTTTTTGCTATATAGGCCACTAATCTCATGTTTCTCTCTATTAAAATATCTTTAGCATTTCTGTCTTCCTCTATTTTAAACTCAGTTAAATATTTGATTTCCTCTTCAGGGGTTAGTGGTTTTTCAAACGATTTAGCAGTAGTCAATAAGTCACCCCCTTTATACGGTCACCTTAAATTATATGAAGAGGACTTATCCAAGTTGACTGATATAGCTAAAATAAAAGAGTAATAATACGGACTTAATAAATATATTTAATTGTTGTTTATAATTTGCATGGTGAAGTTAATGATTTATTAAGGGGAGAGCATATAAAATAAACTTGGTTATATTTACGAATAATAACTATTCGGGTAATATTAAGGATATATTTGAATAAATACAATAAAATTTGAAATTATATAAGATATATTTGGAATCACAAATAGGTATAATTGTACATATCAATGTCAATAAAATAAAGGAGAACAAGTTATGGAAATAAATGCAAAAACAAAAACTACATGTCTTTTTGGACACCCAGTGGATCACAGTTTTTCTCCAGTTATACACAACTACCTTTACGAAAAATATCAACAAAATATTTTATATGAATGTTTTGATGTGAGTAAAGAAAATATAAAAACCGCTGTAGAGGCTATAAAGGTTTTAGGTATAATTGGGTTAAATGTTACGATTCCACATAAGGTAGACATTATGAAATGTTTAGATTTTTTAGATAAAAAGTCTGAGCTAGTAGGGGCAGTTAATACTGTTAAAAATGAGGGAGGTGTTTTGACAGGATACAATACTGATGGAGTAGGGTTCGTTCAGTCTATATACGATAAAGGATGTACTGTAAAAGGAAAGAAAATACTTATACTGGGTGCAGGCGGGGCTTGTAGAAGCGTATCTATAGAACTTGCAATTGAAGGTGCAGAGACTATTGAGATAAGAAATAGAAGTTTAGAAAATGCAAATAGTATTGTAGAAATAATAAATTCAAACTTTGAAACTAAATCTAGCTGTAGTAGTAAACAGGTTTCTAAGGAGGATCTTCAAAGTATAGATATACTTATTAACACAACCCCAATAGGCATGAAAAGCAAAGACTGCCCAATTGATGAGAATATATATATAGATAAAGATATTCTTGTATGTGATATAGTGTACAATCCTCATAATACAAGTCTTATAAAGTGGGCGAAGAGTCAAAGTTTGGACACAATGCACGGAATTGATATGCTTGTAAACCAAGGTTTGGCGGCGTTTTATATATGGACTGGAATCAAACCATCTTTGGAAGATAAAGAAAAAATAAAAGAGCTTTATGAAAAATCAATGTAGTATTTTAAAAATAACATATTGATGCAGTAGCTTTAAAATACTATATAATGCTGTACGTTGGAGAATAATGAGTAAATTGAGTGAAATTTGGATTTTTGAGAGGAGAATCTATTGAGAAAAAACAAGGGTTTTATCGTTATAGAGTGTGTAGTAAGCCTTTCGATACTGACTATATCAGTCTATTTGGTATCTACAGCTCTTCAGAATAGCTATAGGCATATTGTAAACAATGAAAAGAATAGAACGATGTTAAACTTGGCGAAATCTCACCTAGTATATCAAAAATACAAGATAAAGAATACAGAAAATGAAGTAATAGAAATAAAAGCTTTAGATATAGAAAGCAAAGGAATTGGAGAATACGAAGTTTCAAGTACAGTTATACCAAATGATAATTTTTATAAAAACTACAAAGTAAGTGTGAAAGTTGTAGGAGATAAGAGAACTATGGAGTTGGTTAGCTATGTTACGAAACAATAGAAACAGTAAAGGGTCGGTATTGATTGTTTCGCTTTTGGTATTCTCTATAATAAGTACAATAAGTATTGTTAGTATTAGTTGGATATTTACAAATAGCAAAATATTTAGTTTGGAATATAAAGATAATCTTCTAAAGGAAGGTTCACTGAGTGGATCGGAAATAGCAAAGAGCAATATATTAAGAAATATAAGAAAAGCTATAGATACAACTTCTAATGAAAGCGGGTTTAATGAGTATTTCTTAGGAAATAACATGGAAAGTTTTATTAATGATATAAAGAACATAAGCAGTAGCGGATTAGAAAATGTAACTCTTAAAGTAAGGGATAATAGAGTTACTGAAGAAAATGGATATTTGGCATTTGGGATTGTAAGCACATCAAAGGACGGAAATTATTATAAAACAGTAAATGTCGATGTAGCGATTAAAAATCCATATAGAATAGAGGATGACACTATAAATCTAGAACCTGATAATAGTGAAGTAAGCCAAACTGAAAACTATGTGAAACAAGAAAATAATACAGAAGAAAACAATTCAAGAGAAAATGATACAAAAGAAAACAATGACTTCGACGAGTGTGACTTTCTTAGATTCTATAATTACAGGGGGCTTTAATTTGAAAAGAGAAGGAATGTGACCGTAGTTGAACTTGTTGTAACAATAAGCGTAATTATTTTAATATCAACTTTGTGTATTCCAAAAGGGAGTGTAGATAATAGGGCGATTAACTTATTCTCAAGGCAGTTTTGTTCGGATATTAGGTTTGTGAGGCGAGAAAATATGCTTGGAAACTATAATACTTACATATACTACACTAAAAAAGAGCGTGTAGAAGGATATATTTTAAGAAAGGATGGGGAAGATATAAAGACCAACCTTTTACCACAAGATGCAAAGATAGACCATAGTTTAAGTACTATAAAATTTAAAATTGATGGATCTCCCGCAGAAAAGGGATCTACTATTGAGGTGTATAAGAAGAAATACTGTAGGTACATTACTATAACGCCTGTAAGTGGAAGAATTCTTCTTAAGGAAGATAAGTATGAAAGTTAAAGATACGTTTCATAAGGTGCATATGAAACTTATGAAACGAAATTCAAATGCTTTTAACACTCATAATTCTAATGGATATTTGTTAATTGAAGGTGTAGTCTCATTGTCTGTAGTTGTAGTTATATCTTTTACTCTTTACTCACTTCTAAGTATTAGTTTAAATTTAAAAAATAAAATGAACGATTCTCTTGAACTTCAACAACAAGCTGTTGAGATGACAAAGCATATTGAAAGTATAATTTCAAATAGCAAGGGAATTATAAGTATAGTTCCTAGAACAAATAGCGAAGGTTCTAAAGGAAGAAATGTTGAGGAATCTGGAGTTGGAAACAGTGAAGAAGTAGAATATATAAAAAATGGAGAAATTGGCAAAGATTTATTTGTAGATACTAGCTCAATTAAGCTAAAATATTCATCTGAAGACAATAATATAGATGATAAAGAAATTTATTTAAATGAAAATAGAGATAAAGTATTCGTAACTTCAATGAAAAACGGATCTAGCCAACCTGGTGGGTATGAAATTGGCGACTATGTAGATAATATGTTTATACAAAACTCAGTAGACGGTAGGTATATTAAAGTTCTTTTAAAACTATCTAAAAACTCGCAAAAATATACAACAGAATTTGATATAAATATGTTGAATTTTGAGTAAAAGGCAAAATATATAGCATATATTATGCAAAATACACTAAATCGTATTTAATATTAAAAAATAAAGCTATAAGCTGTGTCAAATCCTTGTTATATGTGTGTATTTTGTGATATGATAATACTAGAAAAATTTGTAATCATGTACTTTAAGAATTTATAGGATATGATTTAAATAAAGTATGGTTAATGCTACCGTAATTATAAGATTTTAGATGGAGGAATAAACATATGGTATCAGCAGGAGATTTTAGAAAAGGTATAACATTTGAAAAAGACGGACAACCATGTCTAGTTGTAGACTTCCAACATGTTAAACCAGGTAAGGGAGCGGCTTTTGTTAGAACAAAATACAAAAACTTAAAAACTGGGGCTACAAGAGAAGAAACTTTCAACCCAAGTGAAAAGTTCCCAAAAGCTATAATTGATACAAGACAAATGCAGTATTTATATAACGATGGAGAATTATATTACTTCATGGATGAAGAGACTTATGAGCAAATTCCTTTGGACTATAGCCAAGTAGAAGAAGCTGTTAAATACTTAAAAGAAAATGAAGTAGCTACAATAAGATTCTACCAAGGTCAACCTTTCCAAGTAGAGGCTCCAAACTTTGCAGAATTAGAAATTGTTGAAACTGAGCCTGGTATAAAAGGTGATACTGCAAGTAATGTTACCAAAGCAGCTACTGTAGAAACAGGAGCAGTTGTACAAGTTCCATTATTTATAAACGTTGGTGACAAGGTTAAAATAGATACTAGAACAGGTGATTACTTATCAAGAGTATAAAAAGATTTATTAAATAGGTATATAAAAGCTTATATGTCTTAATAATATAATATAAGATGTATAGGCTTAAATTATATATTAAATATGAAAGTGAGGAGACTATATGAAACATTTATATGAAGAAGTTGCTTATTTAAAGGGATTAGCAGAAGGAATGGATATCGACAAAGAAAGTAAAGAAGGAAAAATGATACATAAGATAGTTGATGTATTAGAAGTTTTTGCTGATTCTATAGTAGTCTTATCAGAAGATCAAGATGATTTAAACGATTATGTTGATTCGATAGATGAAGATCTAGCTGATGTTGAAGATAGTTTAGAGGAGATATTCGAAGATGAAGATGATGAAGATTATGACGATTTAGATTTCATCGAGATGGAGTGCCCTAACTGTGGAGAATTAGTAGATATAGACGAAGACTTACTATACGATGAAGATGTTGATATAGTGTGCCCAGAGTGTGATGCAGTGATATTATCTTCTGAAGACGATGAAGAAGTTTGTGGTTGTGGTAATTGCACAAGCGACGAAGAGTAATAGATTTGTAAAATTCAAAACTGCCTATGAGACTCAATATTATGTGTTTCATAGGCAGCTTTGCTTTTATGAATATTATATTTAGTTTTTGCAATAGTTAGCGAAAAATAGTAAAATATACAGTATATAAGTATGTTTTGGAGGTGAATTATGAAAATTAATAGAAAATTAATAGAAAATATACAATGTTTTGAAAAAGTTATAGGTTACGACTTTAAAAATAAAGATTACATCCTTGAAGCGCTTACTCATAGTTCATATTCTAATGAGAATAAGAGATTTAACTTCAATGAGAGGTTTGAGTTTCTAGGAGATTCTGTATTAGGTGTTGTAGTAAGTGACTATTTATTCAGATCAGAGCAAAATTTACCAGAAGGTGAACTTACAAAACTTAGAGCAAATATAGTTTGTGAAGAATCACTAAATGAAGTTGCTACAAATATAAATTTAGGTGATTATATGTTACTTGGAAAAGGTGAAGAGGCGACAGGAGGAAGACAGAGAATTTCTATTCTGGCAGATGCCACTGAAGCCGTAATAGCTGCAATATACCTAGATGGAGGATTTGAGTGTGCTAGAGATTTTATCCTTAAATTTATGGGGGATATAATCCAAGATACTAGAAAAGGAAATATATTTAGAGATTATAAAACTCACCTACAAGAATTACTTCAAAGTCGAGGAGAAAACAATATTTGGTACAATCTGATAGAAGAAAAAGGGCCAGACCATAATAAGAGATTTGTCATGGAAGTTGGTATAAATGATGATGTTTTAGGTGTGGGAGAAGGCAAAAGTAAAAAAGAAGCTGAACAATTGGCTGCTAGAGCGGGACTTAAAAAGATCCGATAGTTATACAACTAATTTATGAATTACAGAGGATGATAATAATGAAGAAAAAAATAATTCCTATATTTGTACCTCACGAAGGATGTCCTCACGACTGTATTTTTTGCAACCAGAAAAAGATAACAGGAGTGAGTACCAATGTAACAGAAGAAACGGCTAAATCAGTAATTGAAGAATGTCTTGAGTATATAGATAGAGATTCAAATATAGAAATTGCGTTTTTTGGAGGAAGTTTTACTGCCATAGATATAGATATACAAAGAAAATTATTGGCAGTAGCTAAAAGTTATATAGATAGCGGGGATGTCGATTATATTAGATTATCGACAAGGCCTGATTGTATAGATGAGCAAATTTTAAGTATGTTAAAAGAGTATGGAGTCAGAATTATAGAGCTTGGAGTGCAGTCACTTGACGAAGATGTACTGGACGAGAGTATAAGGGGACATAAAAGCGAAATAGTCTATGAAAGTGCAAGATTGATAAAAGACGCTGGATTTGAGCTTGGATTACAGATGATGCTTGGTCTTCCTACAGATACTGAAGAGAAGTGTCTCTACACTGCAAAAGAATTTATAAAAATGAATCCTAGTTGTGTAAGAATTTATCCTACACTAGTTGTTCAGGAAACAGGGCTTGAAAAATTGCTTTCAGAAGGAAAGTACACTCCTTTTACTTTGGAGAAAAGTATAAGTATAGTTAAAAAATTGCTGGTGCTTTACTATATAAATAATATTAATGTGATAAGGGTTGGGCTTCAAGCGACAGATGACATTCAGATGGGAGAGGCGGTAATAGATGGACCGTACCATCCAGCTTTTAGAGAGCTTGTGGAGTCAGAAATGATAAAAGACTACATAGAGAATGAAGTAATAAGCAATTACAAGTTTGATAAAGAGTTAGTAATTAGGGCCAACAAAAAGAATATATCAAAACTTGTAGGCAATAAAAAGTCAAATAAAAATTATATTATGAAAAAATTTGGACTTAAATTAAAGATAGAAGAGACAAATATAGATGAAGATCAACTACACATTTTGATAGATCAAAGAAATATACTGGAAATAAGTATGAGCGATATTTACTCTAAATTGTTTAGTGTTTATAATCTTTAGAGAAATAATTGATTAAGGAGAAAGACATTGTACTTAAAGAGATTAGAATTAAAGGGATTTAAATCATTCCCAACGAAAACTGATATTTTTTTCAACAAAGGAGTTACATCTATAGTAGGTCCTAATGGTAGTGGAAAAAGTAATATATCGGATGCAGTAAGATGGGTTTTGGGAGAACAGAGTATAAAGAGCCTTAGAGGCGATAAGCTAGAAGATGTTATATTTATTGGTACTGAAACAAAAAAGGCTATGAATTATTGTGAAGTTGAGCTAACTATTGACAACTCAGACAATGAAATGAATATTGATTTTAGTGAGGTTACAATAAAAAGAAGAGCATATAGAAATGGCGAAAGTGAATTCTATTTAAATAACAAAGTTTGCAGGTTGAAAGACATAAAAGAGCTTCTTTTAGATACAGGAATAGGAAAAGATGGATATTCTATTGTAGAGCAGGGTAAAGTTGATGAAATAATTAGCAACAACCCTCAAAATAGAAGAAAGATATTCGATGAAGCTTGTGGTATATCTAAATACAGATATAAAAAGAATGAAGCAGAAAAGAACCTACTAAATACGAAAGAAAATCTTGAGAGAATACAAGATATATACATAGAAATAGAAAAACAAATAAAACCTCTATACAATCAACAGTTAAAGGCTAAACAGTATAAGGAATTTACAGAGAGGTTAAAAAAACTTGAAGTAAATAGCTTTTTAAGAGATATTGAGAATTTGGACAAAGAGATCGCTGAGCTTGTTGAACACAGCAATATGATAGAAGCAAATCTCAAAGAGAGAGAAAAGGAAAAAGAAACTGTAGAAAATGAGGCAGCTGAACTAGATAGAGAGTCAAAAGTTTTAGATGAATCAATAGAAAAGGCTGTAGAGTATATTAATTCTATAAAGGAAGTTATATCAGAAAGAGATATGCAAATCAACCTTATAAATGAAAGAATTAAAAACTTTAAGAGAGAGATTAACGCAAAACAAAAAGAATCTTCTGAAGCTGATGAAAAACTTAAGGTGTATAAAGGCAACTTGATAAATCTTGAAAGAAGCCAAGAAGAAAATAATCAATTAGTTGAGAAGCTAAAATCTGAAATAGAAGAACGAGAAGCAAACAATTCAGATAAGAAGTCTTCAATACAAGGTCTAACAGAAGAAATTGAAAACTTAAAGGAAGGCATAATAGACATTCTTAATATGAAGCAGGAACTTAGTAATAGGCTATCTGCGATGACAGCAAATAAGGAAAATATGCTTTCAAGATCAACAGATATTGAAGTTGAACTCGATGAAATTCTGTTTAAAGTAAAAGGGAAAAATAAGGAACTTGAAGAAAGTCTGTCAAGCGTGGAAAACAGTAAGACTGCATTTAATAAGTTAATTGGAAGTAGAGATTCTGAGCTAAATGAAGTAAGAAATCTAAAAAACTTTGCACTTGAATTGGAAGGTAAAATACAAAAAAATAATTATACTTTAAACGACTATAAATCTAAAATAAACATTTACAATGAAATGGAAAATCACTATGAGGGATTTAATAGAGGCGTAAAGGAAGTTTTAAAAAATAAAGGTCTTGATGGAATTCATGGAGCGCTTGGTCAGCTTATTGGAGTGCCTAGAGAATACGAAAAAGCGATAGAATCAGCACTTGGTGGTTATCTGCAAAATATAATTACAAAAGATGAAGTAAGTGCAAAAAATGCAATAAACTACCTTAAGAAAAACAATCTAGGGAGAGTTACATTTTTACCTATAAGTATAATAAAAGGAAATCCAATAAACCTAAAGGCTGTAAATACTAAAAATAAGGCTATAGGAATTGCAAGTGAGCTGGTTTCATACGATGTAAAATATAAAAATATTTTAGAAAGTGTTTTGGGTAGAACTGTAATTGTAAAAAATATGGACACTGCAATTGGGTTTGCAAATGAAACTGGGCATAAGTTTAAAGTAGTAACACTTGATGGAGAAGTTCTAAATATAGGAGGATCTCTGACAGGTGGTAGTTTGAAGACAAATGGAAATATACTTTCTAGAAAAAGAATAATAAGCGAATATAAAGAGAGCATAAAGAAACTAGATAAAGAGATAGCTACAACTCAAGAAGAGCATAGATATATAGCTAAAGAAATAACTGATAAAGAACAAAATCTTACAGTATTAGAAGCGAAAATTAAGGATTCTGAGAAACAAATTTTTGAATTAAATCTACAAAATAGCAACTTAAAGAACGATATAGAAACTTTTGAAATTAGCCATGGAAAATTAGTAAAAGAAAAAGCAGGTATCTCTGAAAATCTAGCGTATACAATGGAAAGAATAGACTTAATAAATAATGATATTAAGGCATTGGATGAAAAACATTCGAAAAACAAGCTGAATATAGAAAAAAATACTGAGTTGCTTAAAAATCAAAATGATGTATTTGAAGGGGATAAGATCAGCTTTGATAAACTCAAACTAGATCTTGTTAAGTACAGTCAGACATCTGAAACAATAGCTAAAGATATAGAGAGAATTAAAACTGAATGCTCAGAACTTGAATCTAAAAAAGAAGTTCTAGAAGTATCTGTAGATAAGTTGAAAGAAGAAATTAGAGAGCTATCTGAACAATCAAAACTAGAAATCGATGAAAAAAATAATTTAGAAGAACAGCTAACAGAAAGCGAAAATAGTTTAGATAATAAGCGCATTTCAAAGGTAAGTATAAAAGAAAAGTTTGAAGAGGCTAATAAAAAAGTCAAAATCATCGATAGACAGTATATACATTTCAAAGAGAGTTTATTTAAAGTTGATTCTAAACTTGACAGAGTAAGAGCTAACCATGAATTTTGTCTTAATAAACTTAATGAACTTTACGGCCTTACCTATATATTGGCAAATGAACTTAAAGATGAAGAATTGAATGTAGATAAAAAAGTTATATATAGCCTTAAAAGAGAAATAAAAGAACTTGGAAATATTAACTTGGATTCTATCAAAGAGTATGAAGAGATAAAAGAAAGATATGATTTCTATAGTGTTCAAAAGAAAGACCTCGAGGATTCAATAAAAAGTATAGAGGAAATAATAAATTCGCTTGAAAAAAATATGAAGGATGAATTCGAAGTTCAGTTTGACAAAATTAATGAAAAGTACAAGTATGTACACGACAGATTATTTGGGGGTGGACATGGAGAACTTATACTTGAAGATAAAGAAAATATTTTGGAGAGCGATATAAGTATAGTTTCACAACCGCCTGGAAAGAAAATGAAAAATTTAAACCTATTATCTGGTGGAGAAAAGGCACTTACAGCGATAAGTATATTATTTGCAATACTTATGACTAAACCGACACCGTTTTGTATACTGGATGAGATAGAAGCACCACTTGATGATGCTAATATCTATAGATTTGGAGAGTTTCTAAAGGATTTATCAGAGGATACACAATTTATAGCTGTAACTCATAGAAGGGGTACTATGCAGGCTTCAGATTTTATATATGGAGTTACGATGCAGGAAAAAGCTATATCAAAGATTATTGGTCTAAAACTTAGTGAAGCTGAGAAGATATCAAATGCTATGTAAGTCATAATGAAGAAGTGGAAATTTACTTAAATTAAATAAATTGCTTAATCAGGAGGAAGATAAGTGTTCAAAAAGTTTTTTAAATCGAAGAAACAAGAAGCTAATCAAGATGAAGTTAAAGATATAGAACAAGTTTCACAAGAAGCAGATGAATCTCAGGAAGTTAATAAATCTGAAGAAATTAGTGAATCACAACAGTCTCAGGAAGCTATTGAAGAAGTTACATTAAAAGAAGGCTACATTAAAGAAACGGACATTAAAGATACAGATATTAATGATACAAATAATGATGTTAAAGAAAAAGATAATAAAGAAGTGAAAGAAGTTGAAGTATCAGAAGAAGTTGAAGAATTTGAAAAAACTGATGAAAGTGTAGATTTTGTAAAGGGAGCAGAAGTCGCAGAATCAGAAGAAGTAGACAGTGAAGTTCTTCAAGAAGAATTAGATTCAATTCAAGAAGAAGTTCAAGAAGAAGTTCAAGGAGAGGATTCTGCAGAAGAAAACCTTAATATGTTTGAAAGGCTTAAACAGGGCCTTACGAAAGCAAAACAGGGAATAACTTATAAAATAGATACTATACTTAAGTCTTACACAAAAGTAGATGAAGAGTTGCTTGAAGATCTAGAGGAAATTCTTATAACATCTGATGTAGGAGTAAATACTACAATGGGTATAATTGATTCTCTTAGAAGTAGAATCAAAGAAAAAGGTATCACAGATCCAATGGATGTTAGGATAGAGCTGAAAAGTATAGTAGAAGAGATTCTATCAGAAGAAAATACTAAATTAGATATAAATCCATCTCCGTGTATAATACTTATGGTAGGAGTTAATGGAGTTGGAAAAACAACTACAATAGGAAAACTTGCAACTAGATATAAAAAAGAAGGAAAAAAAGTTTTACTTGCTGCAGCGGATACGTTTAGAGCAGCAGCTACTGAGCAGTTGGATATATGGGCTAAGAGAGCAAATGTCGATATAATTAAGCATAATGAAGGAGCAGATCCCGGAGCTGTAGTATTTGATGCAGTTAAGGCTGCAAGAGCTAGAGGCGTAGATGTTCTTATATGTGATACTGCAGGGAGACTTCATAACAAAACAAATCTTATGAATGAGCTTGGTAAAATATTTAAGATAGTAGATAGAGAATTCCCAGAGGCTAAGAGAGAAGTACTTCTAGTAGTAGATGCTACAACAGGACAAAATGCTGTTTCACAGGCAAAGACATTTAAAGAAGTGGCAGATATAACTGGTATAGTTCTTACCAAATTAGACGGTACTGCAAAAGGTGGAGTAGTGATTGCAGTTAAGTCTGAAGTGGATGTACCTGTTAGACTTATAGGTGTAGGAGAAAAAGCGGAAGATCTTCAAGACTTTGATGCTAAACTGTTCTCAGAAGCTCTATTTGGAAATTAATATACAATAGGATAATGCTATAGTTAAGGTATATTTTGATTTCAATAGTATGTTGAGATAATTAATAGCTAATAGAGTGAAATTAATTGTTGACAATGTAAAATTTATAAGTTAAAATACAATGTGTAAAGTAAAAGAACTTTACAGTATGATGTTTGGAAGTGTTTGATATGAATATCGAAAAAATGGTTGAAGTAGGTTTATTATTTGAACAGTATAGAGAGTTGCTAACGAAGAAACAGAGTGAAATAGTTAGTTTATACTACGAAGAAGACTACTCACTTGGAGAGATAAGTGAGAATTTAGGTGTTTCAAGACAGAGTGTGTACGATACGCTTAAAAGATCAGAAAAGATACTTAGAGACTATGAAGATAAACTTCAATTAGTTTCTAAACTTCAAGAACACGAACAAAGCATAAAATTGATACATGAAGAACTTGTCAATTTAAAAGAAAGTTTAAAAAGCAAACAAGACTGTGATGATTTAATCCCTAAGTTGGAAAGTATAGAAGATATATGTAGGGGGATGATAAAATGATATTTGAAGGTTTATCTGATAAACTGCAAGGAGCATTTAGTAAGCTAAAATCAAAAGGAAAACTTACTGAAAGCGATATAAAGGATGCAATGAGAGAAGTTAAACTGGCATTACTTGAAGCCGATGTTAACTTTAAAGTTGTTAAAGACTTTGTTAGAAAAGTGCAAGAGAGATGTGTTGGTCAAGAAGTTATGCAGAGCTTAACTCCAGGTCAACATATAATAAAAATAGTTAATGAAGAGCTTACTGAGCTTATGGGCGATGTTCAAAGCAAAATAAGTATATCTTCAAAACCGCCTACAGTAATAATGATGGTTGGTTTGCAAGGTGCTGGTAAGACGACTACATCTGGTAAATTAGGGGGATACTTTAAGAAACAAGGTAAAAAACCTCTATTAGTTGCCTGTGACGTATACAGACCAGCGGCTATAAAACAATTACAGGTAGTAGGTGAAAAACTGGATATCCCAGTGTTCAGCATGGGAGATAAAGAAAAGCCTCTTGACATAGCAAAGGCAGGATTTAACCATGCTACTAAAAATGGTAATGACATAGTTATAATAGATACAGCAGGACGTCTTCATATAGATGAAGTTCTTATGGAGGAGTTACAGTCGATAAAGACTGAGGTCAAACCACATGAAATACTTCTTGTAGTTGACTCAATGACTGGACAAGATGCTGTAAATGTCGCTGAAAGCTTCAACGAGACACTTGGAATCGATGGAGTAGTACTTACTAAACTTGATGGTGACACTAGAGGTGGAGCAGCTCTTTCAATAAAAGCTGTAACACAAAAGCCGATCAAATTTATAGGTATGGGCGAGAAGCTTGAAGATTTAGAACCTTTCCATCCAGATAGAATGGCTTCAAGAATTCTTGGAATGGGCGATGTACTTAGCCTTATAGAAAAGGCACAGGAGTCAATAGATCTTGAAAAAGCAAAAGAATTAGAGCAAAAAATAAAGAAACAAGATTTGGATTTTGAAGACTTCCTAGAGCAAATGGAACAAATTCAAAATATGGGTCCATTAGATAAAATATTGGGTATGGTGCCAGGTATGGGAAATGTTAAAGACCAACTTGGAGACGTAGATGTCAACGGCAAAGAAATGAAGAGAACTAAAGCTATAGTTCAAGCGATGACAGTTTATGAGAGAAGAAACCCAGCAGTGCTAAACGCATCGAGAAAGAAGCGTATAGCAAGAGGTAGTGGAACTAGTGTTCAAGATGTAAACAGGCTTATAAAGCAATTCAATGAAATGAAAAAGATGATGAAGATGTTTACAGGAGCACAAAAAGGCATGAAAAAAAGAGGCGGCCTGGGAGGTTTACCTTTTTTCAAATAAATAATAAAAAATAACAATTTTTGGAGGTGCTGTAAATGGCAGTTAAAATAAGATTAAAAAGAATGGGTGCAAACAAAAAACCTTTCTACAGAATAGTAGTAGCAGATTCTAGATCACCAAGAGATGGAAAATTCATAGAGGAAATAGGATACTACAATCCAGTTTCTGAACCAAAACAAGTGAAAATAAACGATGAAAAAGCTGTAGCGTGGTTAAAGAATGGTGCTCAACCAACAGAAGCAGTTAAAAACTTACTTGCTAAAAATGGAGTAATGGAGAAATTCGAAGCTTCTAAATAATAAAATATTTTTATTAGGAGATGTATGATATGAGGGAGTTAGTTGAAGATATAGCTAAAGCTCTAGTTGACAAGCCCGATGAAGTTGTCGTTAATGTAACTGAAGACAAAGGTGTTACTATCTTGAAGCTTACAGTCGCAGATGACGATATGGGTAAAGTTATCGGAAAGCAAGGTAGAATAGCAAAAGCTATAAGAACTGTTGTGAGATCGGTAGCAAACAAAGAAAAAATCAAGGTTACTCTTGAGATAATATAGAGACGGGGGTTAGGTATTCACCTAATCCTTTTTGTTTATAGTATATAATAGTATAATATTTATATAACTATACATATTAATTAAAGAAGGTGAAAATATGGATGAGAAATTGGCTCACTTTAAGATTGGACAGATAGTAAATACTCAAGGACTAAAGGGAGAAGTAAAGATATATCCACTTACCGACGATATAAATAGATTTGACGACTTAGATAAATTTTATTTAGATAAAGATCTACAAAAAGAATGGGAAGTAGAGAAAGTAAGATATAAAGGAAAAATGGTCATAATGAAGATAAAGGCCATAGATTCGATTGAAGATGCAGAGAGACTTAGAAATAAATTCATCTGTGTAGGAAGAGAAAGCACTAGAGAGCTAGACGAAGATGAATTTTTTATAGCAGATATGATAGGAATAGATGCTTTTACTGTTGATGGAGATCGTTTAGGAGTACTTAGAGAAGTTCTTCAGTACTCAGCGAACGATGTTTACGTTATAGAAGGCGATGGTAAGGAGTATTTGATACCTGCCATATTAAAGTTTGTTCCAGAAATAAATATGGCAGAAAGAAAAATGATCATAGACCCAATAAAGGGAATGATAGACTAGGTGATAATATGAGATTTCATATAATGACGCTCTTTCCAGATATATTTACTTCTTATATGAATGAAAGCATAATGAAGAGGGCCGTTGAAAAAGAAATTATAGAAGTACATGTGTACAATATAAGAGATTATTCCGAAAATAAGCACAAGAAGGTAGATGACTATCCGTTTGGAGGTGGAGCCGGTATGGTTATGACTCCACAGCCTATATACGATACTTACAGACATATAATAGATGAATTTGATATAACAGATCCAAAAGTTATATATCTAACTCCTAAGGGAAGAGTATTTAAACAACCTATAGCAGAAGAACTATCAACAGATGAGGATGTAATACTGTTATGTGGTCACTACGAGGGTGTAGATCAAAGGATAATCGATTTAATAGTTACAGATGAGATATCGATTGGCGATTATGTACTGACTGGAGGAGAGTTGCCAGCGCTTATAATGATCGATGCAATATCTAGACTTATTCCTGGAGTTTTAAACCAAAATGAATCTTTTGAGGAAGAATCTTTTAAAGATGATCTACTTGAATATCCACATTATACAAGACCGAGGGAGTTTAAAGGTTTAAAAGTTCCAGATGTGTTGCTTTCAGGAAATCATAAAAATATAGATAAGTGGAGAAATAGCGAGTCTATAAAGATAACCAAAGAGAGAAGAGAAGACTTGTACAAGAAGTCTTTAAAACGATAGAATCTATAAATATAAATTTTATATAAATTGTTTTTAAATGCAAATATTTCTAATAAAGACTATTATTATCGCAAAAAGCTTGTAAAGAGGTACTTTATATAGTATAATATAAAATGTTGAAAATACGGGCGTTCCTCTGTTTACAATGGTCAAGTAGTTAAGAACGTCTATGATATCAGGAGGAAGAAAGATGAACGAATTATTAAAATCATTAGAGCAAGAACAGTTAAAAAGTGATATCCCTAACTTTGGACCTGGGGACACTGTAAAAGTACACGTAAGAATCATAGAAGGTAAAAGAGAAAGAGTTCAGGTATTCGAAGGTGTAGTTTTAAAGAGACAAGGTGGAGGAGCAAGAGAGACTTTCACAGTTAGAAAAATATCTTTCGGTATAGGTGTAGAAAGAACTTTCCCAGTTCACTCTCCAAAACTAGAGAAGATAGAAGTAACTAGAAAAGGTAAAGTTAGAAGAGCTAAACTACATTACTTAAGAGGTAGAGTAGGTAAAGCTGCTAAGATAAAAGAAGCAAGAAGATAATTTTAGAGGCTTTACTTTAAATAGGGGGGACTGAGTTTTCAGTCCCTTTTCTGTTTTAATTGATAGAGTAATGTTTAATTAATAAAATATATAGCATAGATATTATTTATATAAATAGGAGTATTTAACGCTTCTAAACTTACGAGGAGGTAGTAAGATGTCTAAAGATTTCGATGAGTATTTATTGGACGACAACCTGCATATAAACTGGTATCCTGGACATATGAAAAAGACTAAGGAATTGGTTCAAAACAACTTAAAACTTGTTGATGTAGTTGTAGAGCTTTTGGATTCGAGAATACCGTTTAGTAGTAAAAATCCAGAAATTGATGAATTAGTAGGGAATAAACCAAGAGTAGTTGTTTTAAACAAGATAGATATGGCAGATAGAGAGAAGACAGATAGATGGATTAAGTACTATGATAAATTAGGTATAAAGGCTATTCCAGTAGACGCTATGAAGGGGATTGGAGTAAATAAAATAATAGACGAGTGCAAAAAGGCGAATAAGGAAAAAATGGATCACCTTATAGAAAAAGGAAGAAAAGAACGTGCTGTTAGGCTTATGATAGTAGGGGTTCCTAATGTTGGAAAATCGTCGTTAATAAATAAGTTAACTGGAAGAAGGAGCACTCAGACAGGAGACAAGCCTGGAGTTACAAAAGGGAAGCAATGGGTGAGGTTAAAAGGAAACTTAGAACTTCTAGATACACCAGGTATCTTGTGGCCAAAATTTGAAGATCAAGAAGTGGCTCTTAATCTTGCTTTTAGTAGAGCTATAAAAGATGAAGTGTTAGATGTGGAAACTTTAGCACTTAGACTAATTGAAAAACTTATGTTAATAGAGCCTGAAAAGCTTAAAGAAAGATATAAATTAGATTCATTAGGTGAAACACCTATAGAGACTATGGATATGATAGGTATAAAAAGAGGATTTAGAGCTGGAAAAAATGAGCTGGATTACACGAGAATAGCGACTACAGTTTTAAATGAATTTAGAGAGGGAAAAATAGGGAAAATAACTCTTGAAGATGTAACCGATATTAAAAATGTGTAAAAAGTATATAAAAAATTAAAAAAATATATAGCAATTTAAAACGAGCAGTATAGTGTAGAAGTTAAGGTGATTTTGTCTTAACTTCTATTTTTTTTAATTAATTATATTATTAAAAATAAAAAAACTATAAAAAAAATTTAAAAAGATAATTTTCATACTTAAAATGCTATTGGGAATTTTTTAACAATTCAAAACCTTCTTGACACTTGAATTTCAAAACTATATAATAATCTTGAAATGTTAAGAAAACGTTAACTAATTAAAACTAAATTTATTCAATTAACAAAATTAACTATTTCTTAATGAACGCATTTATAATTATAAAACTTACTTAAGGCAACTTAAGTACAAAAAAATTAGGAGGTTTACAATGGAAACGACCAGTGTAAGGGGAAAAGACGTAATAGTTTTCGGATTTGCTTTATTTGCAATGTTCTTTGGAGCAGGTAACTTAATATTTCCACCGTATCTAGGAATTATAACAGGACCAGAATGGTTGACAGGATTTATAGGATTTACACTAGCAGACGCAGGGCTAGCTTTATTGGCTGTAATGGCTACAACAAGATTTAACGGTGATGTTAACAAAATGTTCGAAAGATGTGGTAGAAAACTAGGTATAGTTATAGCGTGTGCAGATATCCTATGTATAGGGCCTTTTTTGGCTATTCCGAGAACTGGAGCAACAACGTTTGAAATGGGTATAACTCCACTATTTGGAAACTCTATACCAGTATTAGCGTTTTGTATAGTATTCTTTATTCTAACTTATATACTTACGATAAAGCCATCAAAAGTTGTTGATATAGTTGGTCAGTACTTAACACCAGCATTATTTATAGCACTTACAGTAATCATAATTAAAGGTATAGTTGATCCAATAGGGCCAATTGTAGATAAGCCGATGATAGATGGTGTATTTGCAGAAGGTATAGGTCAAGGTTACCAGACTATGGATGCGTTTGCAGCCATAGCTCTAGCATCTGTACTTATAGTATCTTTAAACGAAAAAGGATATAAAGGGTCAAAAGTTAAATTGAAAGCAATACTTGTATCAGGCATAGTTGCATGCGTTGGTCTAGCTCTAGTCTATGGAGGTCTTTGTTTCTTAGGTGCGACAGTATCAACTATGAATGATGTAAATGCAGTTCAAACTCAAGTTATAGTTAATATAACTTTCCAACTGCTTGGAAGTGTAGGTAAATCAATACTTGCAATTGCAGTTGCACTAGCTTGTTTAACCACATCAATAGGTTTGACTTCAGCGACAGGGCAATACTTTGCAAAGCTTACAAATGGAAAAGTTACTTACGAAAAAGTAGTTTTAGCTGTTTGTATATTCAGTGCAGTAGTTGCATCTATGGGTGTTGGAAATATTATAAAATTGGCTTCTCCAGTACTTAGTGTAGTTTACCCACCTTCAATAGTACTTATAATATTAGCATTCTTTACTGAAAAAATTAAAAATGATAATGTATTTAAATTCTCAGTTTACATGTCTCTTGTAGTAAGTATAGCGACTGTATTGACTACTTATGGAGTGAGTATACCGATATTAAAAGTTTTACCATTTGAATCTCTTGGATTTAACTGGGTTGTACCGGTTATTATAGCTGGTATAATAGGAAACTTTGTACCGTCTAAGAGCCAACAAAGAGAATATGTAATAGAAGAAGCATAAAATTTATAGATGTTTAATAGTTTAAAAATTAGTGATTAAGTCTTAATAAATAAAAGATGATTTCTCAAATCAGAAATCATCTTTTTAATTTATAAACTAATAAAAAACCTAAATATAATAGGCTACCTTTA
Source organism: Metaclostridioides mangenotii (assembly GCF_017873185.1). Classification (GTDB taxonomy): domain Bacteria; phylum Bacillota; class Clostridia; order Peptostreptococcales; family Peptostreptococcaceae; genus Metaclostridioides; species Metaclostridioides mangenotii. The sequence continues at coordinate 964,804 of NZ_JAGGJX010000001.1, read as the reverse complement.
ATTACTCGGTAATATAAGGTAGCCTTAATTGGTATTAAATTAATAAATTAATTAACAGCCATTTTTGGCAATACGTTATTAGCACTATCATTAGTAGTCAATACGTCTTTAACACAGCCTAAACTTATGCTAACGATATTATCAACTGCTGTTGTAGTGAAATAACCGATATGGTGAGTAAATAATACATTTTCCATACTAAGCAATTTCTTTATTTGTGGATCAGTAAGATCGTGGTGAGGGATTATTTGGTTTAAGAAAGCTCCCTCAGTCTCAAATGTATCTAGGGCCGCACCACATATGATACCGTTTTCCAGGGCGTCGATTAAATCATCAGTATTGATAATTCCACCACGTCCTGCATTTACTATAAATGAGCCCTTTTTCATAAGTTTTAGATTGTCTTTATTTATCATGTGTTTTGTATCTTCAGTAAGTGGTGTATGAAGAGAAATTACATCTGCTTCTTTAAGAACCTCTTCTAAAGTATTTTTATAAGTTAAAATATCTTTTAAAGAATCGTTTTCGTAAGCATCATAAGCTATTACATTAGCTCCTAAGCCTTTAAATAATTTAGCAGCAGTAGAACCTATTTTACCAGTACCAACTACACCCACAGTTATTGATCTTATCTCTCTAGCTATTAGGTTAGCTGACCATCTAAAGTCACCAGCAGATACATTTCTATTTATTAGATGCATATTTCTAAGAAGATTCATTGTTTGAGTTACAGCTAACTCTGCAACAGAGTTTGGAGAATAAGCTGGAACATTTGTAATTATAAGACCGTTTTTTATAGCCTGATCTAAATCGATCATATCAACACCAGCTGTTCTTGAAGCAATTTGTTTTATTCCAAATTCTTTTAACTTCTCGTAAACTTCTACTTCGCTGATCGGATTAGTTTGTTGGATTGCAATTCCATCATACCCTTTAGCTTTATCTACAGTTGCAGCAGATAAACCTTCAGCAATTGTATCAACTTGAATATTACTTCCATTTTCCTCAACCCACTTTGATATTGCTGGTAATTCATGTTCACGTGTACTAAACATCAATATTTTCATATTAAAGCCCCCTTATTGTTTTGATAGACAAGCGATCATACAATTAAAAATATAAACGTAATATATTATAAATAGAAACTATATAGATATATGATTTATGCTTTATCTATTTATTAATATTTCTATAATGATTCTAAATGTAGTTTCAAAACCTAGAATCACTATTTGTAAAAATGCACACTGCTAAAAAATAGCACATTGGTAAATAAAAAATTAACCAAAAATGTGATTTGATGATTACATGATAGCATGCGGTTGTTAAAATTACAACAAGATAAATGTTAAATTTTTCAACAAAATATTTGTATTTATTTAAAATAAAAATCCATATGTTGGTAAAAACTTGCACAATGCAAGACTGAAGTGGTCTTTTGCAATGAATTTAGTTTTTATAGCGATATATATAAATTCTATAAAACCCATGAGAATGTGTAAAAATTAACGATATCTATGAAAAATACCAAGTTGGCACGTTAAATGCTTAACAGTATTGTGAGTAAAATAAAATTTAAGCTCAAAATATAAAAATTTTATTTTTTAAAAGTTCTTAATTACAAAATTCAGTATTATATAAATTTAAACTATGCAGGAGGTTGGGTTATGGAAAACAATGGATTATTAAAAGGGGTAAGAGTTGTAGAGCTTTCGAGTTTCGTTGCAGCTCCTTGCTGCGCTAAGCTACTAGGAGACTGGGGAGCAGAGGTAATAAAAATTGAGCCACTTGGCGGTGATGGGATAAGAGTTATGGGTGGAACTTTTAAATCACCGTATACAGATGAAGAAAATCCAATGTTCGAACTAGAAAATGGAAATAAAAAAGGTATAAGCGTAAACGTTAAAACAAAAGAAGGGGTTGAAGTACTTCACAAACTTCTAGAGAAATCAGATATATTTGTTACTAATGTAAGAGAGCAAGCTCTTGCAAAAATGGGTCTTACTTACGATCAACTTAAAGATGCTTTCCCAGGACTTATTCATGCACACATATTAGGGTATGGAGAAGAAGGTCCATTAAAAGATAAACCAGGATTTGACTATACAGCATACTTCGCTAGAGGTGGAGTTAGCCAGTCATTAATGGAAAAAGGAACTTCACCATGTAATACAGCAGCTGGATTTGGTGATCATTATGCAGGTATATCTCTTGCAGCAGGAATCATGGCAGCTCTTTATAAGAAACAAAAAACTGGTGAAGGAGACAAAGTAACAGTAAGCTTATTCCACACTGCACTTTATGGAATGGGAATGATGGTTACTACATCTCAATACGGAAATGAAATGCCAATATCAAGAGCAGAGCCAAACAGTCCACTTATGACAACTTACAGATGTAAAGACGATAAATGGATACAACTTGCTCTTATCCAATACAATAAATGGCTTCCTAAATTCTGTGATGTTATAAACAGAAAAGATATTATGGAAGATGATAGATTTAACGATATAAGTGTAATGCCACTACATGTAAATGAAATGGTTGAAATAGTAGAAAAAGCAATGCTTGAAAAAACTCTTGATGAATGGTCAGTACTTTTAGAAGAAGCAGACCTTCCTTTTGAAAAAGTTCAAAGTTGTGAAGATCTACTTACTGATGAACAAGCATGGGCAAACGATTTCTTATTTAAAACTACTTATGCAAATGGAAATGAAGGTGTACTTGTAAACGGACCAGTTAAGTTTAAAACTATGGGAATAAAAGAATACTCACCAGCTCCAAGAATAGGAGAGCATACAGAAGAAGTGCTTAGAGAGTTAGGATACAGCGATGATGAAATATCAGCTATGGTAAACTCACAAGCTATAAAAGTAGATGCTGTAAAAGAATTAGTCTAGATTTAAAAAGGAGACATGAAAAATGTACACAATGGGATTGGATATAGGGTCGACTGCATCTAAAGGACTAATTTTAAAAGATGGAAAAGAGATCGCGGCTTATTCAACAATTCCTTCAGGCACAGGGACTAGCGGGCCTGCTAGAGTTCTTGAAGAGTTGTTTTCAAAGTTAAATATAACTGAAGGTGATATCGAAAACACTGTAGTAACTGGTTATGGTCGTATGAAATACGCAGATGTTCACAAACAGATAAGTGAGTTAAGCTGTCATACAAAAGGCGTAAAGTTCTTAATACCTACAGTTAGAACAGTGATAGATATCGGAGGTCAAGATGCTAAAGCTCTTAAATTAGATGAAAATGGGGTAATGCTTAACTTCTTGATGAACGATAAATGTGCTGCAGGTACTGGAAGATTTTTAGATGTAATGGCTAAGATTGTCGAAGTAGATGTATCTGATCTTGGTAATATATCAATGAAATCTCAAAATGAAGTACCTATAAGCAATACTTGTACAGTATTTGCTGAATCAGAAGTTATATCACATTTATCAAACGATATAGCTATTGAAGATATAGTAGCTGGAATTCACACTTCAGTGGCTAAAAGGGTTGCCAGTTTGGTAAAGAGAATTGGCGTTAAAGAAGATGTAGTAATGGTTGGGGGAGTAGCTAAAAATCCAGGTGTAGTAAAGGCTATGGAAAAAGAATTAGGAACAAAGATAATAGTTCCAGAGATACCTCAACTTACAGGTGCCTTAGGGGCAGCTATATATGCTTATAATGAAACAAAAAAATAATAATAAAGAGGGATGAAAATGTCTGAAAAAAAAGATGCTAAAACAGTAATCAATGAGCTCTTAGCTGAGCAGTATGCAAATGCTTTTAAAGCAAAAGAAGAAGGTAGACCAGTTGGTTGGGCAACTTCAGTATTTCCTCAAGAATTAGCAGAAGTTTTCGACTTAAACTTATGCTATCCAGAAAACCAAGCAGCAGGAGTAGCAGCTAAAAAAGAATCTTTAGAGTTGTGTGAAAAAGCAGAAGCGGAAGGATATTCTATAGACTTATGTGCTTATGCTAGAACAAACTTTGGTTTCCTAGAAAAAGGAAAAAGTGATACTTTAGACATGCCTACACCAGATTTTCTACTTTGCTGTAACAACATATGTGACCAAGTTATCAAATGGTATGAAAATATCTCAAAAGAGTTAAAAATACCTATGATAATGGTAGATGTTCCTTTTAATAATGAAGATCATGTTACAGAAGAGAGAATTGAATACATTAAAGCTCAGTTTGAAGAAGCTATAAAAGAGCTTGAAAAAATATCAGGTAAAAAATTTGACCCTAAAAAATTCGAAGAAGTTATGAAGATATCTTCTGAGAATGGTAGACTTTGGAAGTACTCAATGAGTTTACCAGAAGGTTCTGATCCATCTCCAATGAATGGATTTGATCTATTTACTTACATGGCAGTTATAGTATGTGCAAGAGGTAAAAAAGAAACTACTGAAGCATTTAAGATATTGATAGAAGAATTAGAAAGCAATAAGGAGAACAAAGTATCTTCATTTAGAGGTGAAGAAAAGTACAGAATAATGATGGAAGGTATACCTTGTTGGCCTTCTATTGGATATAAAATGAAAACTCTAGCAAAATATGGAGTAAATATGACTGGTAGTGTTTATCCACACGCATGGGCACTTCAATATGAAGTTAACGACCTAGATGGAATGGCAAGAGCGTACAGCGGAATGTTTAATAATGTCAACCTAGATAAAATGACAGAGTTTAGAGTTAACTCTCTAAGAGATGGTAAATGTGATGGAGCTTTCTATCATATGAATAGAAGTTGTAAGCTTATGAGTTTAATCCAGTACGAAATGCAGAGAAAAACTGAAGAAATAACTGGTATACCATCAGCAGGTTTTGACGGTGACCAAGCAGATCCAAGAGCATTTACAAAAGCACAATTTGAAACTAGAATTCAAGGTCTAGTCGAAGTTATGGATGAGAGAAAAAATCTTAATAGAGGTGAAATATAATGGAAGCTATTTTATCTAGAATGCAAGAAGTAGTTGATAATCCAAATGAGGTAATCAAAAAATTTAAAAAAGAAACTGGAAATAAAGCTATCGGATGTTTCCCAGTATACTGTCCAGAAGAAATAATACATGCAGCTGGCATGCTACCTGTAGGTATATGGGGAGGACATACCGAATTAGATTTAGCAAAACAGTACTTTCCAGCATTTGCGTGTTCAATAATGCAATCGGCATTAGAATTTGGACTTAAAGGGGCCTACAACGAACTTTCAGGAGTCATAATTCCTGGAATGTGTGATACATTAATATGTTTAGGCCAAAACTGGAAATCGGCAGTACCACAAGTACCTTATATAGCGCTAGTATATCCACAAAATAGAAAATTAGAATCAGGTGTAAAGTACCTTGTAAATGAATACAAAAATATTAAAACTAAACTTGAAGAAATATGTGGACATGAGATAACAGAAGAAAAATTGCAAGAAAGTATTGAAGTGTACAACGAGCACAGAAAAGTTATGCAAGAATTCGTTGAGTTATCTCCTAAATATGCTAATACTATAAAACCTTCAGTTAGAAATTTAATTATAAAAAGTGGATTCTTTATGAAAAAAGAGGAACATACTGATTTAGTTAAAAATTTAATTGCCGAATTAAATAAAAAGCCAGTTGAAGAGTGCACTGGAAGTAAAGTAGTACTTACTGGGATATCTCTAGATTCGAAAGATATATTAGATATATTAGAAGAAAACAATATGACTGTTGTAGGAGACGACTTAGCTCAAGAAACTAGACAATTCAGAACTCTAGTTCCAGATGGAAAAGAGGCTCTAGAAAGACTGGCTAGACAATGGTCAAACATTGAAGGATGTTCATTAGCTTACGATCCAGATAAAAAACGTGGATCTATGATAGTAGATGAAGTTAAAAATAAAGATGCTGACGGTGTTGTATTCTGCATGATGAAATTCTGTGATCCAGAGGAATACGATTACCCTGTAGTTAAGAGTGATATAGAAGCTAGTAATATTCCAACTCTATATATAGAAATAGATCAGCAAACTTCAAATAATGAGCAAGTTAGAACAAGAGTTCAGGCCTTCACTGAGATGCTTAGCTTAGCATAAACCTATATTTGTAACAATCGAAATCTCTATACTTAATAAACTAAGACATAAATTATATGCAAATTTGAAGATAGCTATTATTTATAGAGATTTCGTTTTAATAATACCTCATATCAAAAATAAGAGAATATAAAAATGGAGGAGACTATGTTATTTAATAAAGAGCAAGAACTTTTAAGAAAAGCCGTAAGAGACTTTGTAAGTAGAGAATTGGCGACATTACCAGAAGAAATAGATAAGACTGGTGAAATGCCGAGAGAGCTATTGGACAAAATGGCACAAGCTAAATACACAAGCTGTACTGTACCTGAGGAATACGGGGGAGCAGGTGCTGGATATGTGTCGTATGCAATAATAATGGAAGAACTTAGTAGAAGATGTGCTTCAACTGGAACTTATGCAACTGCAGCAGCATCTCTAGTATCTCTACCAATACTTAACTTTGGAAATGAAGAACAAAAACAAAAATATTTAAGAGGTATTGCATCAGGTGAAATGATAGGTGCATTTGGTCTTACTGAGCCAGGAGCTGGATCTGATGCTTCAGCACAACAAACTACAGCAGAACTTGATGGAGATCATTATATATTAAATGGTAGAAAAACTTTTATAACAAATGCTCCTATATGTGATGTTGCTATAGTAATAGCTGTTACAGATAGATCAAAAGGATTAAAAGGAACAACAGCATTTATAGTTGAAAGTAAATGGGAAGGTTTCTCTTGCGGAGCTCATGAAGATAAAATGGGTATCAGAGGAACTCAAACTTCTGACTTAATATTTGAAAATGTAAGAGTACCTAAAGAAAATCTTCTAGGAAAAGAAGGTATAGGATTTAAAATAGCTATGAATACTCTTGACGCTGGTAGAATAGGAGTAGCTGCTCAAGCTCTAGGAGTTGCTCAAGGGGCACTTGATGAAGCTATAAAATACACAAAAGAGAGAGTCCAATTTGGTAAAACACTTTCAAAATTCCAAAATACTCAATTTACTTTAGCTGATATGGAAACAAAAGTAAATGCAGCTAGAGGGTTAGTTTACGATGCAGCACAAAAGAAAGATGCTGGAATAGAAATGACTAAAGAATCAGCTATGGCTAAATACTATGCAGCTGAAATTGCCAATGAAGTTGCATACAAAGCGCTTCAACTACACGGTGGATACGGATTTATAAAAGATTATCCAATCGAGAGAATATATAGAGACGCTAGAATAATGTCTATATACGAAGGTACATCAGAAGTTCAAAAAATGGTAATCTCTTCAAGTATTTTAAAATAAACTCAGCATTTTAAAATAATTTATACTAGTTAAATGGAGGTAAAGACTTTGAAAATATTAGTTTGCGTAAAACAAGTTCCAGATACTAATGAAGTTAGAATAAACAAAGAGACGGGGACACTTATAAGAGATGGTGTTCCAAGTATACTAAATCCTGACGATGCAAATGGATTAGAAGAAGCTCTAAAGTTAAAAGATAAACACGAGGGTTCAACTATAACTGTAATTACAATGGGACCTCCTCAAGCAGATTTTATGCTTAGAGAGTGCTTAGCTATGGGTGCTGATGAAGCTATACTACTTAGCGATAGAGCATTTGGAGGAGCTGACACTTGGGCAACTTCAAATACTATAGCTGCAGGTATCAAAAAAATTGGCGACTACGATATAGTATTTGCAGGAAGACAAGCGATAGATGGAGATACAGCTCAAGTTGGTCCACAAATTGCTGAAAAACTTGATATACCTCAAGTTACTTATGTACAAGATTTCTCTATAGATGGAGATACAGTTACGGTTCAAAGACAGTTAGAAGATGGATATGAAGTTATAAAAGTTAAAAAACCAGTTCTTTTAACAGCTGTTAAGGAATTAAATGAACCAAGACATATGTCTGTTGATAAAATAGTAAAAGCATTTAAAACAGAAGTGAAAGTTTGGTCAATAGATGATTTAGACGTAGAAAAAGAAGAAGTAGGATTAAAAGCATCACCAACTAAAGTATTTAGATCGTTCACTCCTGACCCAAGAGGTAAGGGAGATATACTTAGAGGCAATCCAGAAGATATTGTCAATACAGTACTTGTAGGACTAAAACAAAAGCACATTATATAAGTTGGAGGTTAAGATGGATACAAAAATGAATGAAACTATAAAAGACTTTAGCTCATACAAAAATGTTTGGGTATTTGCGGAACAAAGAAATGGTGAAATAACGCCAGTTGTTATAGAGTTACTAGGTGAAGGAAGAAAGTTAGCTGATGAAATAGGAGTAGGCCTTTGCGCTATACTACTTGGAAAAGATATCGATGGCTTAGCCAAAGATTTAGTTGCTTATGGGGCAGATACAGTTTACACTGCTGATGATGCACTTTTAGAAAAATACACAACAGATGCTTATACAAAAGTTATAACAGATGCAATAAACGAAATAAAACCAGAAATAGTTCTTTATGGAGCTACACATATAGGAAGAGACTTAGCTCCTAGAATAGCATCAAGAGTAAGTACAGGCTTAACTGCAGACTGTACTAAATTAGAAATAGATCCAGAAGATAAAAAACTAAAACAAACTCGTCCTGCTTTTGGTGGAAATATAATGGCTACAATTATATGTCCTAATACAAGACCTCAAATGTCTACAGTTAGACCAGGAGTTATGGATAAAGCAGATAAAGATACTTCTAGAGATGGTAAAATAGTTCCAATCGCTTTCAATATTAGCAAAGATGATATAAGAGTAGAAGTAATAGAAACAGTAAAAACAAAGAAAGATCTAGTATCTTTAACAGATGCAAATATAATAGTATCTGGTGGACTTGGAATAGGAGGTCCAGAAGGATTCGATATGTTGAAACAGTTAGCTGACAAATTAGGTGGTGTAGTTGGAGCATCTCGTGCAGCTGTAGATGCTGGATGGATAGATCACTCTCACCAAGTTGGGCAGACAGGAACGACTGTTAAACCAAACCTATATATAGCTTGTGGTATATCTGGAGCGATACAGCATTTAGCTGGTATGCAGTCTTCTGACTTTATTATAGCTATAAATAAAAACGAAGTGGCTCCTATACTTGATGTAGCAGATTATGGAATTATTGGAGATGTTAAAGAGATAGTTCCTCTTCTTATAGAAAAACTTGATAGTGTTGACGATTTAGTAGCGCTTGTTAATGCTTAGAATTTGATCGATATGTATAAAATTTATACTTTATAGTAGGCCTAACCCGAATAATCCTTGTATATAAGAATTTTATTATTATATACAAGGATTATTTGATTCAGTATCTAAATATATAGTTAATCAAATACAAGCTAAGTATTTATAATTAATTATATAAAAAACATAATAAAATATAGTAAATTCGACAAAATAACAAATTTAATAATAAATTAACAATTAGAGCAAATATAAACATTTTAACATGCTATAATATTATTAAGTCTTAAAAGTTGTATTTTATATTTCAACGGAGTTTTAATTTACTAATTTAGGAAGGGCTGAATAAAGTGTACAATGATTTTAGAGGCTTTATTAATCATTTAGAAAATCCAGCAATTTTATGCAGAGAAACTGGTGAAATACTCGAATTCAATGCACAGATGAAAAAGATTTTTAATTTTGTCGATGTAGACAAGCCATTGAATATAGCTGAATTAGACAGTACTTTTAATGGGAAGGACTACTTCTCAAGTAATAGAAAAAAGGTAAAACTCAGAGATTTAAAAATGTTTGTAGATGTATACTCAATTAGAGATTACAAAAATGAGACCAATTACATTTATCTATTTGAAAAATCTATGATAACAGATAATGTTGTAGAAGATATTATCGAACATATCGATGAGGTCGTTGTTGTATTTAATAAAGATGGCGTTATTGAAAAAATGAACAGTATTTGTGATGAAATCTTACCTTTTAGAAGAAAAGATGTTCTTGGTCGAAATATAAACAAGTTAGTTTATATGGGAATGGTAGAAGATCCTATAATTCTGAACATGTTGAACATTAAAAAGAAAACCTACAAAAATATAATTTATCCTGGTGGAAAAGTAATTGCGTATACTGCTGTTCCTATATGTGATAATAAGGGAAATGTAAAAGGCGGGGTTCTTACGGGTAGAGATATATCTAGAGTCATAAATCTAGAATCACATGCAAAACACCATGGAGTAGTTGTAAATTCAGAGTACATAAGTAAAAGTAAAGTTATGGAAAACATTAAAAATGTTGTCAAAAGAGCTGCGGCTTCTGATTCATCGATATTTATAACAGGAGAATCTGGAGTAGGTAAGGAGATAATAGCTAGAGAGATATGTAAGTACAGTCCTAGAAGAGATAACCCTTTTATAGCGATTAACTGTGGTGCAATACCAAATGAATTGTTAGAGTCAGAGTTCTTTGGATATGAAGAGGGATCGTTTACAGGAGCTAAAAAGAGTGGAAAAAAGGGAATATTTGAACAAGCCAATGGAGGGACTATCTTCTTGGATGAAATAGGTGAGTTGCCGCTTCAAATGCAGAAGAAGCTACTTAGGGTAATTCAAGAAAACACTATTACCAGAGTAGGAGGAAGCAAACCTATAAAAATTGATGTAAGGTATGTTAGTGCTACAAATATCTCGAATGAGGATCTTCATGACAATTTAAAGTTCAGACAGGACTTATACTACAGACTTAGTGTAATTCCAATAAAAATACCGCCATTAAGAGAGAGGAAGGAAGATATAGTCCCTCTGGTAGAACATTTTTTGGAGTTGTACAATGGCAAATACAATAGAGAGATAGAGATTTCTCCTGATGTAATGAATTTATTAAATGAACATTCATGGCCAGGCAATATAAGGGAGTTAAAGAATATAATAGAAAGGTTTATAGTATTGTCAGTTAAAAATACTATAGGCGAAGATGAGTTTAACATGCTTCTAGATCTAGACAATTTATCGGAGGAAAACGATTTGACATCGCCGATAGTTATCAACGGTATTGTAAATCTAAATGATGCTTACAAGATAGTAGATCAAATAATTATACCTCGGGCTATAGATAGGTATGGTTCTATTACTAAAGCATCAGAGAAGATAGGAATAGATCCTTCCACAATACACAGAAAGATAAAAAGCGGACATATTAGTCTTTAGAATAATAGGCTATTTTAATAGAGCGATATAAATATTCGCGTTCTACTAATATTTGTGATGTATAACAGAATGTATATTGATAATGTAAATGGATATGAAAATATTTAAAATCGTATAAATTTTGGAGTTATTTGTAAATTGTAGATATTTTAATGAATTGTGCGAAAAATTTAACAAAAGAAACATAAGCTGCATAAATTTATTGACAAATACTTCTCTAAAACATTATAATATTACACATGATCCTTAAGTTTGGCTTAGGGATCGTGGTATTATTTATAAAACCAAATTAAGTAATGAGGAGGAATTTTATGGGTGGTAAACGAATGAAAGATATGATGGTAGTAGGATTTGCTCTGTTCGCCATGTTCTTTGGTGCAGGTAATCTTATATTCCCTCCATATCTCGGAGTTCTATCTGGTACGCAGTGGTGGATCGCATTTTTAGGATTCGTTTTTGCAGATGTAGGACTAGCGTTACTTGCAGTATTAGCTGCGACGAAATTCAATGGAAATACGGAAGAGATGTTCAAGAGAGCAGGAAAAGGTTTGGGGATATTGCTAGGTTGTGCAATAGTGATATGTATAGGTCCACTTTTAGCTATCCCTAGAACAGCGGCAACAACATATGAGATGGGTATTGTGCCAATCTTTGGAAGTGGATTTAGTCCAATTTTATTCTCGATTATATTCTTCGCTATAACTCTTTTCTTAGCGATAAGACCTTCAAAGGTTGTCGATATAGTTGGACAATATCTTACACCAGCGTTACTTGTAGCTTTAGCAATACTTATTATAAAAGGTATCTTTGCACCACTTGGAGAAATCAGGGACAGTACTTTGATTAACGGAGTATTTGCAGAAGGTATTGCACAAGGTTACCAAACTATGGATACGCTTGCAGCGATAGTATTTTCTACTGTTATTATACTTTCGGTAGTTGGCAAAGGTTATACTGAAGAGAAGGACAAATTAAAGATGACTGTAGGATCTGGGGTAGTAGCAGCCATTGGTCTTGCTCTTGTATATGGTGGTCTTGCATACCTTGGAGCAACAGTTTCTAAAGTATATGGACAAGACATAGCTCAGACTGAGCTAATAGTTAGCATAACAGCTTCTCTACTTGGAGATACTGGTAAAATACTATTGGCGTTAATAGTTGGACTAGCATGTCTTACAACAGCTATAGGGCTATCATCTGCAGCCGGTCAATATTTCTCAGATATAACTAGAGGAAAGTTAAAATATGAGTATATTGTAATATTTGTCTGTGTGTTTTCTGCTGTAGTTTCAAACTTTGGAGTAAGTACAATTATAAAATTTGCAGCTCCAATATTAAGCATAGTATACCCAGCTACACTTACTCTAATAATACTATCTTTATTTGGCGATAAAGTTAAAAACGACAATGTATTCAAGTGTTCAACATACATGGCGTTACTAGTAAGTGTCCTAACAGTTGCTACAGAGTATGGAATCAATGTTCCACTTGTAAATAGTTTACCATTACATGAATTAGGATTTAACTGGGTAATACCTGTTCTAATTGCGGGAATAATTGGAAGCTTAATTCCTTCTAAAACTTCTTTAGCTAAAACCAATTAAACAAAGTAAAATAAGATAATTTATTATAATCGTCGATACTAAAAAGTATTGGCGATTTTTTTAGCTTATATAGCTTCATATTACACTTTTTACAAGCTAATTTGAACATATATAACAGATGTTTAAATTAGTTAACGCAAAATTAACTTTTTAACACAATGTTAACGCTATATGACAATACTCTCGTAAAATTACATGATATAATATTATTGCCACGAAAAAGCAAGAAATCATTCATAAAAACTTAATAATAATAAATAGTGCTAAAGTTAGAGCTTTGGTTTCGGTTTATCATAATCTTGTAATACTACTTATAGTCTTAAAATATCTGAAAATTTTGAGAGTATAGTATTATTTATAAAAAATAAAGAAGTAATAGGGAGGAAATTTTGTATGGGTGGTAAACAAGTAAAAGACATGATGGTAGTAGGATTTGCACTATTTGCTATGTTCTTCGGTGCAGGAAATCTTATATTCCCACCATATCTAGGTGTTTTAACTGGTCCTCAGTGGTGGATATCGTTTTCAGGGTTTGTATTTGCGGACGTTGGTCTAGCACTATTAGGAGTAATTGCATTAATTAAGTACAATGGTAACGCAGAAGCGATGTTATCAAGATGTGGTAAAAAATTAGGTATCTTAATGGGAACAGTAATAGTAATATGTATAGGGCCTCTAGTAGCAATTCCTAGAACGGCTGCATCTACATATGAAATAGGTATCTTACCTACGATAGGTCCAGGGTTTAATCCGATATTATTCTCAATAATATTCTTTGCGATTACTCTTGCTCTATCAATAAGACCTTCAAAGGTTGTTGATATAGTTGGTCAATATTTAACACCAGCACTATTAGTAGCGTTAGCTGTACTTATAATTAAAGGTATAATAACTCCACTTGGAGATATCAGACCAGATTCACTAATTGATGCAACGTTTGCAGAAGGTATTACTCAGGGGTACCAGACTATGGATGCTTTAGCGGCAATTATCTTCTCTTCAGTAATAATTCTATCTGTTGTGGATAAAGGTTATACTGAAGAAAAACAAAAATTCAAGATGACAATAGGTTCTGGTATAGTTGCAGCTATAGGACTATTTTTAGTATACGGTGGTCTTGCATATCTTGGGGCTACAGTTTCTAAACAATATGGTGCAGACATAGCTCAAACTGATCTAGTAGTTAAAATAACTGGTGCATTATTAGGAAACGGTGGTAAAGTGCTTCTAGGACTTATAGTAGCCCTTGCATGTCTAACAACCGCAATTGGACTTGCTTCAGCAGCCGGACAATATTTTGATGACCTTACTAAAGGAAAATTAAAATACGAGTATGTAGTAATATTCATATGTGTATTCTCAGCAGTAGTATCTAATTTTGGAGTTAGTACAATAATAAACTTTGCAAGCCCAATACTTAGCATAGTTTACCCTGCTGCAGTAACAATGATTATACTTTCATTATTTACTGAGAGTATCAAAAATGACAACGTATTTAAATTCGCTACATATATGGCATTACTAATAAGTGTTCTTACATTAGCTAATGTTCCGTTTGTAAATAGCTTACCATTTGCACCTCTTGGATTTAACTGGGTTGTTCCAGTTGTAATAGCTGGAATTATAGGTTTCTTTGTTCCAGACAAAAGTGCAAAGATAGATAGTAAGGTCATAACAAAGTAATAATAAAAATAAAATAGTATAAAAATGTATAATTTAGATCGTCGATACCAATAATATTAGTATCGGCGATTTTTTTATTTACAAATAATACCTTTTCTCAATAGTATATAGTCTTAATGCTTAAAACAGTATAGATTGATAATTGTGTATATTGCTTTAATAAAAATTATTATTTATTTTCTGATTTATGAATGATTTTTATCTATTTTATAATTCAATTCTATACTTTAAGAGTAAATGGATAAACTGATATAACCAAATTTTAACCTATTTAACAGATAATTAACGCAATATAACAATACTCTCCAAATAAAAAATGATATAATATTGCTAAGATAAAAAAGAAGTATAAAATAATTGAAATGAATACCGATATTGAGATAGTCGACTAAATGTTGAAAATTAGACGATTTAAATGTCGAAATAGTTATGTTTTATCAATAAATGTCAATATATTTGTAGAATTTACCGGGAATGAGGATTTTACTCATGTGGTATTTTTTTATAAAACTTTAAATTTATTGAATTTAGTTAAAAATAGAAAAAAGGAATAATTTCTTGCAATATATTGACGAAAAAGTTTTTTCTAACTCTATTTAATGCTACTCAGTCTTTAATGTTGGGGATTGTAGTATTAATAATAAATTTAAAAGGTAATAAGGAGGAAAATTTTATGGGTGGTAAACAGATAAAAGATATGATGGTAGTTGGATTCGCGTTATTTGCAATGTTCTTTGGCGCAGGGAATCTGATATTTCCACCATTCCTAGGTGTATTAACCGGAGTTGATTGGTGGATTGCATTCTCAGGATTTGTATTTGCAGATGTAGGTCTTGCACTACTAGCAGTAATCGCATTAATAAAGTACAATGGTAATGCAGAAGCAATGTTATCAAGATGTGGCAAAAATTTAGGTATTATAATTGGTTGTGCAATAGTAATCTGTATAGGGCCTCTAGTAGCAATTCCTAGAACAGCGGCATCAACTTACGAAATAGGTATATTACCTACGATAGGTCCAGGGTTTAATCCAATATTATTTTCAATAATATTCTTTGCAATTACTCTTGTTTTATCGATAAGACCTTCAAAGGTTGTCGATATAGTCGGTCAATACCTTACTCCAGCATTATTAGTAGCTCTTGCAGTGCTAATAATTAAAGGAATAATGACTCCGCTTGGAGATATTAGACCAGATTCACTTATCGATGCAGCTTTTGCAGAAGGAATTACTCAAGGGTATCAGACCATGGATGCTCTAGCGGCAATTATATTCTCATCAGTAATAATTCTTTCTGTAATAGGTAAAGGATATACTGAAGAAAAAGAAAAGTTTAAGATGACGTTAGGTTCTGGAATTGTCGCAGCTGTAGGACTGTTCTTAGTATACGGTGGTCTTGCTTATCTAGGTGCTACAGTTTCTAAACAGTACGGTGCAGATATAGCTCAAACAGAATTAGTTGTTAATATAACTGCCGCTTTATTAGGAAATGGTGGTAAAGTGCTTCTAGGAGTTATAGTTGCTCTTGCATGTCTAACAACTGCAATAGGTCTTGCTTCAGCAGTTGGGCAATACTTCCACGATCTTACTAAAGGAAAATTAAAATACGAATACGTAGTTATATTTGTATGTGTATTCTCTGCAGTAGTATCTAACTTCGGTGTTAGTACAATTATAAACTTCGCAGGTCCTATACTTAGTATAGTTTACCCTGCAGCAGTTACAATGATAATTTTATCGTTATTTACTGATAAAATTAAAAACGATAATGTATTTAAATTTGCAACATATATGGCATTGCTAATGAGTGTTCTTACTGTTGCTATAGACTATGGATTCAATGTTCCATTTATAATGAGTTTCCCTCTAGCTCCACTTGGATTTAACTGGGTGGTTCCAGTAGCTATTGCAGGAGCGATAGGATTCATGGTACCATCTAAAAGCTCTACAGTTAGCAAGTAAATTTTAATTTCAAAAAATTATAATATATTTACAAAAATCGTTGGTGCTCAGCTGAGTGCCAGCGATTTTTATGTTTTTTCCAAAAATACTAGACTTTAATATAAAAAATTAAATAGTATAATATAAATATAAGTTTAATCTACAATGTGACAGTGAAGAATAAAATATTTAAAAACTTTCAACAAAAAATGTTTTAGATTAACGAAAAGGGTTATTAATTAGATGTAGAAATATTTTGGAGGGGACCTATGAATCAGATAATAAAAAGAGACGGAACGACAGAATTATTTAGTAAAGACAAAATAGAGGACGCAGTATATAAAGCGAGTATAAACAGCGAAAAAGGTGCTGATCGAGAAATTGCAATTGAAGTCGCTGATAAAATAGATAAAAAATACGCGCTAGGTGGACAAAATCCATCAGTTGAAGAAATACAGGATTTAGTTGAAGTCTTACTAATGGAGACAGACAGAAAAGATATAGCAAAGCACTATATATTATATAGAGAGAAAAGATCTGAAATAAGAAAGAAATCTTGGGAGTTGGACGAGCTTCAAAGTTCTATTTGGAAAAACAAATACAGATTTAATAATGAAAACTTTGACCAATGGATCAACAGAATATCAAATAAAAATCCTAGAATTTCAAAACTTATAAGACAGAGAAAGTTTTTATTTGCAGGAAGAATTTTAGCTAACAGAGGTCTATATAAAACTGGTAAGAAGGTTACATATTCAAACTGTTATGTTATAGAGCCGCCACAAGATAGTATAGAAGGAATATTTGATACAGCTAAAAAACTAGCTAGAACTTTTAGTTATGGTGGAGGTGTTGGAATAGATATTTCAAAACTTAGACCAAAGGGCGCTCTGGTAAATAATGCAGCTAAGCATACTACTGGTGCTGTTTCATTTATGGATCTTTATAGTTTAACAACAGGTCTTATAGGTCAAAGAGGTAGAAGAGGAGCTCTTATGATATCTATGGATGTAAGCCATCCTGAAATTGAGGAGTTTATAGATATAAAAACAGATTTAGAAAAAGTAACTAAGGCGAATATATCAGTAAAAATTACAGATGATTTTATGAAAGCAGTAAAAGAAAGAAAACCATTTGACTGCACATTCTATGTAGATACTACTGGTGAGACTGTAGTTAAAACTATGGATGCCTTTAATTTATTCAACAAGCTTGTAAAAAATAACTGGGATTATGCAGAGCCAGGAATTCTTTTCTGGGATAGAATAGAAAAGCACAACTTTATGAGTGAGGATGAGACATTCTCATTTGCAGGTGTTAATCCATGTGCGGAAGAGCCACTACCAAGTGGAGGAAGTTGTCTACTTGGATCTATAAACCTTTCTGAGTTCGTTATACAGCCTTTTGGTGATCACGCTACATTTGATATGAATAAACTTAAATCTTGCGTTAGAGAGTCTGTTATAGCGTTAAATGATGTACTTGATGAGGGATTAAATCTACATCCTCTTGAAGAACAAAGAGAGAGTGTAGGAAAATATAGACAAATAGGTTTAGGAGTTATGGGAATCGCTGATATGCTTATCAAGATGAGCATGAAATACGGTTCAGATGATTCGCTTAAATTATGTGAAGATATAGCTAAAACTATATTAAATGAATCAGTTATACAATCGGCTTTAATAGCAAAAGAATACGGTCCATTTAGCGAGTATAAATACGATAAAATATCTAAATCGAAATTCTACATTAACAACTTAGATGATGAAGCTAAAGAAATGGTTGAGAAGTACGGTCTTAGAAACTCTCAACTGCTTACAATACCGCCAACAGGGTCTATATCAACTATGATTGGTATAAGTGGAGGAATTGAGCCGATATTCAACCTTTCGTATATAAGAAAGACAGAAAGTTTACACGATGAAGATGTGTACTACAAAGTTTACACTCCAATAGTAAAAGAATACATGGATATTAAAGGAATTACAGAGGAAGAAGATTTACCTGATTTCTTTGTAACTGCAATGAATATAGATTATAGTGGTAGAATAAAGATGCAAAAAGTATGGCAGGAATATGTTGATGCTTCTATATCGTCAACAATCAATATACCATTTGAAACTACCATTGAAGATGTATTCAATATATATATGGATGCTTGGGAAGCAGGGCTTAAAGGAATCACAATATTTAGAGATGGATGCAAGAGAAGTGGTATACTAATAAATGAAAAGCCAGAAAAAGACTCTAAAGATAAAAAAGGATCTGATAATGCTAGAGAAGAGTTAGCTTTAACTGTTGAAGAAGAAAATGTAGACCTTATAAATGAAGAAATAGGTCAAAGTGAAAAATTTGTTTGCCCTGAATGTGGTAATGAAGGAATAGCTAACACAGGCGGATGTAGTATATGTCTAAAATGTGGTTACAGTGCTTGTAGTTAATATTAAATTTACATTTGCTAGCTACTATTAGACAGGCAAACTTCATATAAGGAGACGTCATGGATAAGAAAAGTGTAAAAGAGATTAAAGAAGCAATAGAAAATTTAGAATTAAGTAGATATATGGAGTACATAGATTTACTTAGATCAGATGATAGAAAATCGGTACAAAATTTAGCTCTTAAGCTAGCAAAAAAACTTGATAAAATCAGAGCCGAAGACGAAAGGCTAGAAAAAATAAATATATATGAAAATGAAGGCTACAACAAAGGCTACCTGTATATAGGTGGTATAGATGAAGCCGGGAGAGGTCCTCTTGCAGGTCCTGTCGTGGCTTCTATAGTAGTTTTCGGTAAAGATACAAAAATAGAGGGAATTGATGATTCGAAGAAATTAAGTGAATCAAAAAGAGAAGAGTTGTTTGAGATAATAAAAGAGAAGGCTCTAGACTATGGGATTGGGATAGTTAATAACGAAGAAATAGACAGAATCAATATTTTGAATGCGACGTATTTGGCTATGCAAAAGGCAATAAATAGCTTAGAAAAAACTCCAGACTACCTGCTTGTAGATGCTGCACATATTCCAGGAATTGATATAGATCAAAACTCCATTATAAAAGGGGACTCGAAGTCGATTTCGATAGCCGCCGCTAGTATAATCGCAAAAGTGACAAGAGATAACATAATGTATCAGTACGATAGAATGTACCCAGAGTATGGATTTAAATCACATAAGGGGTATGGTACTAAAGAGCATTATGAAGCCATAGATAAAAATGGTATTATTCCTATACATAGAAAGAGCTTTTTGAAAAAATACTTTAAATAGTTAGAATTTTGTTATAATATTAAATTAACAATTATAATTATTGGGGGGTTATGAGATGGATTATAAAGATGTTTTAAAGACTGCAAGAGAAAATTTTGATGGAACTTGTAGAGTCTGTAAGGATTGTAATGGCGTTGTCTGTGCTGGTGAAGTGCCAGGTATGGGAGGTAAAGGAAGTGGATCTTCTTTTATAGAAAATAGTAAAAGTCTAGAAAATGTTAAAATAAATATGAGAGTTATACACAATGTTACTAATCCAGATACATCTATAGAACTTTTTGGTAAAAAGATGGATATGCCTTTATTTGCAGCACCTGTAACTGGTACAACTATAAATATGGGTGGGAAAGTTACGGAAGAAGAGTATATAAATGGTGTTGTAGAAGGCTGTAAAAAAAGTGGAATATATGCTATGGTAGGAGATACAGCAGTTGATGCTTTCTTATTAGAAAATCTTGATACTCTGAAAAAACACAATGGCGATGGAATAGTATTTATAAAGCCTTGGGACAATGAGAATATAATAAGTAAGATAAAACTAGCTGAAGAAGCTGGTGCATTTGCTGTTGGAGTAGATATAGATGCTTGTGGGCTAGTTACACTATCTTTATACGGAAAAACTGTAACGGCAAAGACTGTTGACGAGATCAAAGAGCTAGTAAATTCTACAAAACTACCTTTTATACTGAAAGGCATAATGACTGTAGAAGATGCTTTAATGGCAGTAGAAGCTGGGGTTGATGCAATAGTAGTTACAAATCATGGTGGAAGAGTATTGGACTGTACACCTGGAACTGCGGAAGTGCTTCCTAAGATAGCTGAAGCAGTAAAAGGAAAAGTTAAAGTACTAGTAGACGGTGGAGTTAGAACCGGGGTTGATGTTCTAAAGATGATAGGTCTTGGGGCAGATGCAGTTTTAATAGGAAGACCTTTTGCTACAGCATCATTAGGTGGAGCGACTGAAGGAGTAAAAACTTATGTAAACAACCTAAAGTCAGAGTTAAACAATGCAATGGTGCTTACAGGTTGCCAGACAGTAGAAGATATAGATTCAAAGGTAATATACAAGTAGATCAAAATAATATTATTTAATAATAGTATTATCAAAATATAATTTTAGATGTTATTTTTGAGGAGGTATTTGTATGAATGAGAAATCTTATAAAGAAGCCTTAGATGAATTAAAGACTTTTGTAACCGAAAGAAAAGAAATGGTAATAAAGGCAGAAGACTGTATTGACAGATATATTATGGATAGATCATTGCCTCTAGAGTACAAAGACAAATGTGTTGAATGGCAGCAAGAATTATCTGATGTCATTGAAAAGCAACTGATACAAGCTAAAGAACTAGCTGAAGTACTGGGTTCAAAAATAAATAATTAAGTAATATAAAGATTTGTAAAAAAATAAGAGGGGTTGTATCTATGATTAATACAGCTCCTCTTATTTGTTATTTATTAGTATATTATAGAGATTATAAATCTATTATAAAAATTTTAACTTCTTACGAAATCCCTGAGTTTAAAGCTTCCAGCAGTTAGAAACACAAGCCCTATAAGAAGTATTGATATTAAATTTATTAAGATGTTATTTGTTGACATCAACGCATCTATAGTCCAGTAAAATGGAGTAAACTTAGCCAAGTTATTTATAAAATCAGAATTATACGATGGTATTATTTTATTAATACAAAGGGCGATACTGACTATAGAGTAGAATATTGCAAACATATTCATAGAAGCTAAATTTGATTCAGTTTTAAAAATTCTAACCATAAATATTACAAGTCCAGTCGATGTAAAACAGTTTGCTAGTACAAGAGCAAGCATATTTAGATTTAATTCTACACCTGTAATTATATTCAATAGAACTAGTAAAATGGAGTAGACAATTGCTTGTACTGAGAAAATACTAAAAAACAAACTGAACATTATTTTGAGATTTTTATTTTTAGTAGATAAAAGCCTAGAAAGAACATTTGAATATTTTAACTCCATAAGATCCCTTGATAAAGCGGTTGTAGAAATATACATCATATAACAGATCATAAATACTATTAAAAATGAACTGTCGGGAATTACTGATTTTTTTTCGACTATATGTGAAGCTATCTTGTTGTCTATAACACCAGGAGCTACGAGTTCTTTTAATGAATCATTTATATACGATTCAATCTCGGTTTCTGCAAATAGACTTCCACTTCCTTTAGAGGTTTTTATACATTCTACTTTAGGTTTAATCGGTTTGTTTATATTTTTAGAAAAATCTTTATCAAAAACAAATACTGCTGAAACTTTATTTTCTTTAAGAAGCTTTACCGCTTCTGACTTTTGGTCTAGACTAAATATGTTCTTCTCTAGATTTAATTTTCTAATCAGACCTGATTCATACTCTCCGTTTTGATCTGCAACAATAGCGATTTGTGAAAACATATTAGAGTCGCTTAAATCGTTACTTAGAAAATTTACACCTAGTACTACTACAAATGGCATTAAAGCCATAGAAACAAGTATAGAAGGATTTTTTATATATCTTTTTACATTTGCTAAAATAAGTTTAATTGTACTCATTATATCTCCCTCCAACTAAATTTTTCTTTTACAACTGTTAGAACTATTAAGACAAGCGATACAATAATACATGTATTTACAGTAGTACTTATATTTGCGTAGTTATTGTATAAATTAAAATTACTAAACATTTCATTTATTAGATATGTTGGTGATAAATTAGAAAACTTATCTATTAATGAATCAGAGAAACCGTTAAGCATTCCTCCAAATACAACCTCCAGTACTAATAGAAGGTATGTAAAAACAGTACCAATCTTCTTTGGAAAAACTGATGATATAAAATTTGATAATGCAGCTACAAAAATAGAGGCTACAGCAGAAAGCCAAATTATAACAGCAAAATTACCTTTAAAAGTAATACCTAAAAATCTATAAAACATTATATAAAGTGTTAAGAATATAAATGAATACAGAAATATTGATAGTGTATTGTGAAATAGAAGTTCTACTCTTGATACTGGCAGTGAGTAAGTTCTCTTATATAGGCCTGTATACTGATCTAGGTGAGCACTTACAGCATTTGACATAATCATCATTATAACTAAAAATCCCAATAGAGATAATGCGTAAAATTCATATGAATTTGGCATTATGTCTGGCTTTATATATTCAGTAGCTAAAGCTTTTTTAGTGAATATTTGTTTAAAATTGTTATTATCAGCAGCTTTCACTTTGTTTAGATAGAGCATTTCATGATAGTTATCTAAAACGCCGCTTATTATAGTAGATTTATTTCTATTTTTATCATCAATTTCTTTAATGTATATATTACTTGGAGTTTTACTTTCTACATTACTTGAATAATCACCGGGAATTAAAATTTCTATGTTTGAATCGTTTTCATTTTTAACTATATTTACTAATCCATTTAAATCGTTTTTTATATAATTTTTCAGATTCTCGGAATAAGCTGTGTTGTTTTTGTCGACAATATTTACATTGAATTTCTCAATATCGGCTGGATTCTTAAACATACCATCAGTTATAGCGCCCATAAACCCTGCTAGAAATAGAGGTAGGAGCAAGAGCGTAACTATATACATAATAAAGTTATTTTTTATTCCTTTAAAAAAAGTTTTAATAGATATATAAATTTTCATATTATCACTCCTGTTCTTGAGTTTTGAACTTTTTACCTGTTAGATTTAAAAAGACATCTTCAAGACTCGGTTCGTTGTACGAGATTTTAATTATGCCTGAGTCGTTATTTGCTATAATTTTTAAAGCACTTGTTAGTTCAAAATTTTTATCTATCATAAAAGACAGACTATATCCAGTATTTTCTTTTAGTGAAACAATTCCTTTTGTTTGTAAAAGCTCTTCAATAAGAGTTTTAGTTATATTTTTTAACTCTAAATCTAAAACACTATTTGATGATACCAGAGATTTTAGATAGACGTTATCTCCAAACGCAACTTCTTTTCCTTCGTCTATTATATAGACCTTTGAACATAGATTTTCTACTTCTTCAATGTAGTGGGATGTATATATTACAGTTGTTCCTTGTTCTTTAGAAATCTTTTTTACAAAGTTGAATATTTGATTTCTCGATTGAGTATCTACACCAACAGTAGGTTCATCAAGTATTAATATTTTTGGATGATTTAGTAGTGCAATAGCTATATTAAGCCTTCTTTTCATACCACCAGATAGCTTTTTGACTTTCTTTTTCTTTACATCTTCAAGGCCGGTGATCTTTAAGGCTTCATCAATTCTCTCGTATAGATCTATTCTGTTTAAACCATAAAATGCGCCAAAATACTCTAAATTGTCAAAAGGAGTTAGATGTTCCATTATAGCTAATTCTTGTGGAACAAGACCTATAATAGATTTGGACTTTATTGAGTTTGTTCTTAAATCTAAACCATTTATCTCTACCTTTCCGCTATCAGGAAGCATAAGGTCTGAAATTATACTTATAAGTGTAGATTTTCCAGCTCCGTTTGGACCGATCAAACCAAAAATTTCACCTTCTTCCACTGATAAACTTACATTATCTAGTGCTAATTTATCGTTAAATCTTTTAGTGACATTGTCTATTTTTAAAATATTCATTAACTTCACTCCCTATAATTTTGTTTATGTTTATAGTTTAAATTAATTCTTAGGTTTTATCTATTACGAAAAGTCATAAAAAAAATGACTTAAGTCATTTTTTAAAAGTTTTATTTGGATTTAAATTCATCTATAACACAATTTTATTTTTGTATGCAAATATCGCAAGTTGTGTTCTGTCTCTTAGCTCTAACTTCCCTAAGATAGTGCTGATATTATTTTTAATCGTTCCCTCTGATAAAAATAAATTTTCACTTATCTCTTTATTGCTAAGACCTTCTGCTATCAGCTTAATTATATTCACTTCTTTATTGCTTAAGTTAAACTTATCGAGTACATCGTCACTTGATACAGATTTCTCTGTAGATAAAATTTTCTTTGCGATATCTTTAGCTAGTACAATATTTCCAAGATTAGCAGATCTAATACCCTCATGTATTATGTCATCAGAGCTGTCTTTAAGAAGATATCCAGACGCTCCATAGTTA
This sequence comes from Metaclostridioides mangenotii, assembly GCF_017873185.1. GTDB lineage: Bacteria > Bacillota > Clostridia > Peptostreptococcales > Peptostreptococcaceae > Metaclostridioides > Metaclostridioides mangenotii. Next base: position 939,973 of record NZ_JAGGJX010000001.1, on the reverse strand, counting down.
ATAGCATCTTTAATATAGTCGTCATCGCTAAAGGTAGTCAAAATAAGTATGCTAATGGACTTGTCAAACTCTTTGATAAGTTTTGTTCCTAAAACTCCTGAGCATATTTTCATTCTTATATCCATTAGAACTAAATCGACTTCATTTTTTTTACAAAATTCTAGAGCTTCATATCCATCACCTACATCGCCGACTATATCTAAATCATCGTATGAAGATAGTATTATTTTAAGACCTTGCCTAATAAGCTTTTCATCGTCAACTATGAGTACTTTAATCTTATTCAATTAATCCGCCTCCAAATATTCTAGGTACTGTAGCTTTAACTGTAAAACCACTTTGAGAGTTTAAAAACTCTACCTTACCATTTAATTCGTAAATTCTCTCATTTATACTATTTATTCCATTGCCCTTGTCAATTTTGATGCAACCTATACCATTGTCACTTATGGTTGTGATAACATCGCTTTTATTGAACATAATGTATATTTTTACTTCACTAGCCTTACCGTGGCGCAAAGAATTGGAAAGCGACTCCTGGATAACTCTATATAAAGTTATTGATTGCTTTTGAGATAGTGACCAAGTATTTTTGGATATAGTGAGTTTTACATCGCAGTCTGTAAGCTTTTTAAAATTTTCTACTAATTCTTTTATCTTAAATAGATTCTGATAATTTTCGTACTCATCGGGTTTTAAATCAGTAACAGTGCTCCTAACTTCTTGAAAGTTCTCTTTTACAAATTCTCTAAGTCCAGAAACTAGTTCAGCCACTTCAGGTTTGCCTTCTAATAATTTTTCAATAGCGCCTAGCTGAATTATAGTTGTAGACATAGAGTGGCCAACACTGTCGTGGATTTCCCTTGATATCCTATTTCTCTCTTTCAAAATTGCTAGTTGTTCTACAGAACTCGCGTATACTTCTAAATCCTTGTTATTTCTTTTCAATAAATCCTTGGATATCTTTAAATTTTCATTTATCTCTAAATACTTTATTTTAGAAGTATATTCACTGTTAATATATTGGCACAGCGCTATAACAATAGAGTAGATGAAAAATGCCTCTAAAGCGTTAAAAAGCGAAATCTTATAGCTTAGGTACGCTCCTAAGATTAACGATGCAATAAATAGTGTGTATTTATAAATTTTATCTATAAAGAAAGAAATATCTACAATTAAAGGTATCAAAAATAGAGTATTAAAGTTTTTGATATAAGAGCTCAATATAATTAACAGTATAAATTCTAAAAACAATGATATAAACAGAGGAACTTCTCTGTCCTGAAAGCTAAAGAATCTAACTTGATTATTTATTACTATAATAAATAATAATATTATTACAATATCTGGAGCTTGGCTAAATTTTGATAGTGAAAAGGCTATAATCATGATGAGGCATATGTACCTTATATAAATAATTAGCTTGTTTTTGGTCAATATAATGAACCACTCCCTTAGATATATTTAAAACTACATTATTTAGTTAATTATATCTTACAGAATCGTAAATAGTCTATAAGTTTATTAAGTTGTTAAATAATATGAACTTATATGTAAAAAATCTCTTAACTGTAAAGTTGAATACTTACTTCAAGTGATGACGATAATTAAAATAATTAAAATATTTTGAATTGGAGATGGTGTAGATTGAAAAGTAAAGCTTCAAACAAAGAGAAAGGAATTTTTGGAGAGGCTGTGGCAAATGAGTATTTGACTAAAAATGGCGCAGAGATACTTGAAACAAATTTTTCTAGCAACTTTGCAGAGATAGATATAATAGCGAAGTTAGATGGGCAGTTGATCTTTGTGGAAGTTAAATCTAGGACTAGTCTAAAATTTGGTTATCCTTCAGAATCCGTTGACCTAAAAAAGAGGAGAAAGATCATACAACTAGCACAATTCTACATTTCAAAAAATAATTTATTCGAAGTACCTGTGAGATTTGACGTAATAGAAGTGTTTTTAATAGAGACAAAACTTAGACATATAATTAATGCCTTTTAATAAATGTGAGGAGAGTGTTTATGTTAAGTATTGTGAATTCAAGTAATTTAATAGGTATAGATAGTTTTTTAGTAAGGGTAGAAGTCGATATAACAAATGGGATACCAAGTTTCCATATTGTAGGACTTCCAAGTACTGAAATAAAGGAATCCAGAGAACGAGTAAAGTCTGCAATTTTAAACAGTGGTTATAAATTTCCAAGCTCTAGAATAGTTGTAAATTTATCGCCAGCAGATTTAAAGAAAGAAGGAGTATTTTTCGATTTATCCATATGTGTTGGTATATTAAGAGGAGAAATTAATACTGAAAATAAGTTTATTGAAGAGAGTTTGTTTATAGGCGAAATATCTTTAGATGGAAGTATAAAAAAGGTAAGGGGAATACTTCCTATGATACTTGGAATAAAAAAATACAGTATTAAACGAGTTTTTATTCCTGTGGGCAATCACAAAGAGAGCAGTTTTATTGACGGTATTGATATTATACCAGTAAAAAATCTGAGTGAATGTATAGAGATATTGAATAATTTACATAAGATTAAAAAGCGAAAACATAAATATAAAGATTTGGATTTTAAAATTTATCCAAATTACTCTAAAAAAGGAGAGGATATATATGAAGAAGACTTATCTGATATAAAAGGTAACTACTTTATAAAAAGAGGTGCAGAAATATGTGCATCGGGTAATCACAATATGCTCATGATTGGACCGCCTGGTTCCGGTAAGACGATGCTAGCTAAAAGAATAAGAACTATACTTCCAGATATAACTAAAGATGAGATGATAGAGGTCAGCAAGATATACAGTGTACTTGGATTAATAGATCCAGACAAAGGGATAGTTGATAGAAGGCCTTTTAGATCTCCACACCACACAGCGACCAAACAAGCGCTTGTAGGTGGGGGAAGTGATGCAAAACCTGGTGAAGTAACACTAGCGCATAGAGGAGTGCTTTTTTTAGATGAATTAGCAGAATTTGATAGGAAAATATTAGAAACTCTAAGACAACCTATAGAGGAGAAATACATAAATATATCGAGGCTTAAAAACAATATAAGATACCCATGCAATGTGCTTTTAGTAGCGGCAATGAACCCTTGTCCTTGTGGTTACTACATGTCAAACACTGAGTGTAGATGTAGAAATTATGAAGTGGATAGATATCACGGTAGAGTTTCCGGACCGCTCTTGGATAGGTTTGATATATTTGTTGAAGTAAATCAAGTCTCTTTTGAGGATTTTAACGACAATAGAAAATATGAGAGCTCAGATGAAGTAAAATCTAGAGTAAGTAAAGCAAGAGAAATACAGGAATTTAGATTTAAGGGAAGCAATATTAAAGTAAATAGCGAAATAAATTCTTCTCATTTAAATAAATATTGCAATATGAATAAAGATGCTGAAGAAGCTTTAAAAGAAATCTTTAAAAAATATAATTTAAGTAATAGAAGCTACACGAAACTTTTGAAGATGTCTAGAACTATAGCGGATTTAGAGGGCAAAGAAAACATTGGTTATGAGAATATTTTAGAGGCTTTTTCATTTAGAAAAGCCTTTTATAATTATTTTAAATAAAAACTTTCTGAGGTGTGTACTATGGAAAAGAGAGATATGTACTTAATGTTAAAATCTATTGCATGTGTGGGAAATATAGCTATTGAAAAGATCGAAGATAAACTAGGTGATTTGGAAATTTTATTCGACTTATCAGATAAAGAAATATACGATTTAGAAAATTTAAACTTGAATATTAAAAAAAATATAGTAAAATATAGAAGTCAAGCATATTTAGATGAACTAAAGGAAAACTTATATAAAAAGCAAGTTGAGTTTATATGCTCTAAAGACGAACTATATCCTAAAAAATTAAGAAACACTTACAACAATCCAAAAGTACTTTTTTATAAAGGGAATATAGAGAATATAGATAATAATATGAATATAGCTATGATAGGATCCAGAAAACCTACATATTATGGAATTAACTGTGCTAGAAAGATGAGCAGGCAGTTATCAGATGTGGGGATAAATATAGTAAGTGGTCTGGCTATGGGAATTGATTCGTATTCACATTTAGGATGTATTGAAGGAAGATCGAAGACTATTGCTGTTTTGGGATCGGGGGTCGACAACCCTCTACCTAAGAAAAATATAGGTTTAGCGAATAAAATAATTGAAGATGGTGGATTACTATTGTCAGAGTACAATGTAAATTCATCTGTGAAGTCGTGCAATTTTTACAGTAGAAATCGAATTGTAAGTGGGATAAGTGATGGAGTTGTTGTGGTAGAAGCAGCTAAAAAAAGTGGATCGCTTATAACTGTAGATTTTGCTTTAGAACAAGGCAAAAATATATTTTCGGTACCTGGTAATATAAATTCTGACCTAAGTAAAGGTTGTAATAAAATTATTAAAGAAGGTGCAAAATTAATAGAAGATATAGAGGACATTTTAGAAGAGTACAATATAAAAGCAATTAGCAATCAAAAAAAAATATTTGATGTAGATAATTCAAGTTTAAATGCGGATAGTAAACACATTGTATCCTTAATAAAAAAAGAAGGAAACTTGCATATAGATAAAATTTGTGATTATACTGGTATAGATATAAAGTCAGTAAACATAATTTTAAGCAAATTACAGCTTGAAGACATAATAATTGAAATGAATAATAATACATACAGTTTGAATGTATGATTTAAATAGATGGATGGGGGTGTTTGTTTGTGGCTAAATCACTAGTTATAGTTGAGTCACCTGCAAAAGCTAAGACTATAGAAAAATTTTTAGGAAAAAGCCATTATACAGTAAAAGCATCAGTTGGACACGTGAGAGACTTACCTAAAAGTAAATTAGGAGTAGACATAGAAAACAACTTTGAACCTGGTTATATTAATATTAGGGGAAAAGGCGATGTAATTAAGGAACTAAAAAAAGAAGCAAAAAAAGCAAAAAAAGTATATCTCGCAACTGACCCCGACAGAGAGGGAGAAGCTATATCTTGGCATTTAGCACATATACTGAGTTTAGAAGAAGATGATGAATGTAGAATAGAGTTTAATGAGATAACAAAGGATGCAATAAAGAAAGCGATTAAACACCCTAGAAATATAGACCTAGATCTTGTAGATGCACAACAGGCTAGAAGAGTTTTAGATAGACTACTTGGATACCAAATAAGTCCTATCCTTTGGCAAAAGGTAAGAAAAGGTCTTAGTGCTGGTAGAGTGCAGTCTGTTACAACGAAACTTATTTGTGATAGAGAAAAAGATATTAAAGCCTTTATTCCGAAAGAATACTGGACAATAGATCTAAATGCAAAAACTAAAAAGGGTGAAGATATCAACTTTAAGTTCTACGGTAGAGATGGAAAGAAGTTGGATCTCGAAAACGAAGAAGTAGTAAATGAAATACTTAAAGCAATCGAAAATAAAGAGCTTGAAGTAGCTAGTATAGAATCTAAGTCTAGACGTAAATCAGCTCCTAAGCCTTTTACAACGAGTATGTTGCAACAGGAAGGTGTAAACAAACTGTCTTTTACAACTAAAAAGACTATGATGATAGCTCAAGAGCTTTATGAAGGTGTAGATATAAAAGGTGAAGGAACTGTCGGTCTTATATCTTATATCAGAACAGACTCAAAGAGAATCTCTGATGAGGCTAAAGGAAAGGCAATGGACTATATCCTTGATAATATAGGTGAAAACTATTACAAAAAGGAAGTAAAGAAAAAAGAAGCTAAAGAAGGTAAGAAGGTTCAGGATGCCCATGAGGCGATCAGACCTACTTCTGTTGATAGATCTCCCGACAGTGTAAAAGATTCTCTTACTAAGGATCAATTCAAGCTTTACAATTTAATCTGGAGAAGATTCGTGGCAAGTCAAATGGAGGACTCTGTTTTTGATATACTAAATGTTGAGTGTAATATAGACAATATAATATTTAAGGCTACAGGATCTAAAATGAAATTTGATGGTTACACAAAAATATACAACTTCTCAGATAGGGAGGATAGAATTCTTCCAAGTATCAGTGAAGGTGAAAAATTAAAAGTTGATGAAGTACTTCCAGAGCAACACTTTACACAACCGCCTGCTAGATATACAGAGGCGAGTTTAGTTAAGACTCTTGAAGAACTAGGTATTGGTAGACCTAGTACTTATGCACCTACAATTGCAACGATCCTCAATAGAGAGTACGTTGAGAAACAAGGCACTAGTTTACATCCTACTGAACTAGGTATAATAGTGACTGATATATTGGAGAATAATTTCCAAAAATTTATTGATGTAGATTATACAGCCGATATGGAGAGAAAGCTGGATAAAGTAGAGGAAGGAAAGACCGAGTGGAAAGAAGTCGTTTCTGAATCATACGAGCCGCTTAAAGAAGCCATAGAAGTTGCTATAGAAAATATTGAAAAAGTAAACATGGATGAAGAAATAGATGAGATATGTGAGAACTGTGGATCTAATATGGTAATAAAATACGGTAGATTTGGCAAATTTATTGCATGTAAAAATTATCCAGAGTGCAAAACATCCAGACCCCTTGTAAATAAAATAGGCGTTAAATGTCCAAACTGTAAGGATGGGGATATAATTCTTAGAAAGTCTAGAAAAGGGAAAGCTTTTTATGGATGTACAGGATATCCAGATTGTGACTTTGTTTCATGGAACAAACCTACAGGAGATATATGTGAAATTTGTGGGTCATATATGGTTGAAAAGGTTACAAAATCTGAAACTAAGATAGTTTGTTCAAATAAAGAATGCAAGGCTGTAAAGGTAGTTTCTGAAGAAGAAAAAGAATAAAATAATGTAAAAGATTGAAAATTTTAAAAAATGAGAAATTTAGCTTGAAAAAAATTATAATATATGATACTCTTTCAAGTGTACAGATAAAATGATGAATTTAAGCTTAAAATATGAAAATAAAAAGGTAAATAAATGGCCTAGATTTCATGAGGAGATGATTAGATGGCAAGTGAGGTTCTACAAAAGACGAGAAAGATTAATAAAATTTTACAGACAAGTGGCGGTAGCAATGTATCTTTCGATTTACTTTCAAGAGCATTAGGGGAAGTACTTAGTTCTAATGTTTATGTAGTAAGTGCGAAGGGAAAAGTGCTTGGTCTTTATCTTAATGATGCGGAAGATAGTTCAGTTATTGAGGATGAAATGACAAAGCAAAAGAAATTCCCAGATGAGTATACTGAAAACTTGCTGTCTGTAACAGAAACTCAAGAAAACATAACTGGAGACGTTTTATTAAAGATTTTCCCGCTAGAACATAATAGAGTACATAAATACTCTACTGTAGTTCCAATACTAGGAAGTGGTCAAAGATTAGGTACAGTAGTTCTTTCGAGATACGAAGAGTTATACAACGATGACGATTTAGTTGTGTCAGAATACAGTGCGACTGTTGTGGGGCTTGAGATTCTTAGAGCTATCGGTGAAGAGCTAGAAGAAGAGATGAGAAAGAAAGCAGTAGTTCAAATGGCTATAGGAACATTGTCATACTCAGAATTAGAAGCCGTTGAGCATATATTCGACGAATTAGATGGAAGAGAAGGATTACTAGTAGCGAGTAAGATTGCAGATAGAGTTGGTATAACTAGATCTGTAATAGTTAATGCGCTTAGAAAGTTTGAGAGTGCTGGAGTGATAGAGTCTAGATCTCTAGGAATGAAAGGTACTCACATTAAAGTTCTTAACGACAAACTTATTGAAGAACTTAAAAAGCTAAAAAATGATCAATAAGCAATAAGTTATGCACTTAATAAGGTATCTATACTAATAGATACCTTTTTTAATAGAGTTTAAAATGTATGATAATATTGTATTGTACAGATAATTTGTATAGATAAAAGGAAATTAATTTTTGAAATAGAGGAGATGGGACGTATGCCTTTAGCCGATAAAATTAGACCTAATACACTTGATGATGTAGTAGGACAAAGACATATAATTGGAAAGGGAAAAGTACTGACAAAGATTTTGGAGTCGGGTTTTTTGCCTAATATGATTTTTTATGGACCTCCTGGTGTTGGTAAAACTACAGTGTCTGAAATTATCGCAAAAAAGAGCAACAAAGGTTTTTACAAAATAAATGCGACGAACTCTTCGCTTGAAGATATAAAGAAGATAATAGCTAAGTTAGATGAAATCGACAATATAAACGGTATACTCCTTTACATAGATGAGATACAGAGTTTTAATAAAAAACAACAGCAATCTATCTTAGAATTTATGGAAAACGGTCAGATAACTCTTATAGCCAGTACAACAGAAAATCCATACCACTATGTGTACAAGGCATTGATAAGTAGATCTACTGTGTTTGAATTTAAGCCAGTAGAAAAAGCAGAAATACAAAGAGGGCTTAAAAGGGCGATTGACATTTTAAAAGAAGATAGTTTTATGGAAATTGAATACACTGATGCAGCTTTGGAGAGTATAGCAGATATATGTGATGGAGATATGAGAGTTGCACTAAATACTTTAGAAGTTGCCGTTTATTCGACTAAGCCGAATCGAGAAAATATTGTAAAAGTTGATCCAGAGGCTGTCAAAAAATCCAGTTTAAATAAAACTCTAAACTTCGATAGAGATGGAGATAGCCACTATGATATTCTAAGTGCATTTCAAAAATCGATAAGAGGAAGTGATCCTCAAGCTTCTGTTCACTATCTCGCTAGGCTCGTTAAAGGCGGAGACCTTATTAGCATATGTAGACGACTTCTTGTAATCGCATGTGAGGATGTAGGGCTTGCCTATCCAAATGCAATAGTTGTTGTTAAAGCTTGCGTAGACGCGGCTATGCAGCTTGGATTTCCTGAAGCTAGAATACCTTTAGCTCAAGCTACAGTGCTACTTGCTACATCCCCTAAATCAAATTCAGCGTACCTGTCTATCGATAAAGCATTGGAAGAATTGGACAATGAATATGTAGGAGATATACCTTCTTATTTAAAAGGATCTGGAAAGTATTCAAACGATGGTTGTGAAGTGTACAAGTACTCCCATGATTACGAAAATCACTATATAAAGCAGCAGTATTTACCAAACGAAATTAAGGACAGTAAATACTATATTCCTCAGGAAAACAAAACTGAAAAGGGCATAAAAAACCATCTTGATTTTTTAGATAAAAAATGAAAATTTTAATGTTGACAAATTTACTAGGATATAATAGAATAAAGATGAAATCAAATCATACTGTTTTAGTATGAATTAGTTTTCATTATACAGAGGTGATGAAATATGAAGCTATCGACAAAGGGTAGATATGGTCTAAAAGCTATGTTTGTCTTGGCCTTAGAGCAGGACAAGGGGCCTATACCTCTAAAACTAATAGCAAACAGGCAGAATATATCTATGCAGTATTTAGAGCAAATATTTTCTGCACTTAAGAAGGCTAATTTAGTGAAGAGTGTTAGGGGAGCACAAGGTGGATATCTATTAGCTAAGAATGCAAAGGACATAACTGTAGGTGATGTCTTAAATGTCTTAGAGGGTCCAGTGTCTATATCTGAGTGTATGTTGGACGAAGATATATGTGAAAACTCAAATACATGTGTAACTAAAGGAGTCTGGGAAAAAATTAAGAAGGGTATAGAAGACGTTACATACTCTATAACACTTCAAGACATGATAGATGATAATTTAAAGAATATGCAAGAAAAAATATAGAATAATTAAAAGATTTGGAGATGAATTTGATGGAAAAAAGAAGATTATATATGGATTACTCAGCTACTACTCCTGTAAAACAAGAGGTTGTGGATGCGATGCTACCTTATTTTACGGAGTACTTTGGTAACGCATCTAGTTTCCACACATTTGGTAGAGAGGCCAAAGAAGCTCTAGACAAAGCTAGAGAACAAGTTGCTGATCTAATAAATGCTAAGCCAGGTGAAGTGTTCTTCACAGCGGGTGGTAGTGAAAGTGATAACTGGGCTCTAGAAGGTGTAGCTTACGCCAATAGAGAAAAGGGTAATCATATAATCACTACTAAAATAGAACATCATGCTATACTTCATACTTGTGAATACTTAGCTAAACATCATGGATTCGAAATAACATACCTTGATGTAGACAGCGAAGGTAAAATAGATTTAAAAGAACTTGAAGATGCTATAAGAGATACTACAGTACTTATAAGTATTATGTTTGCCAACAATGAAATCGGTACTATCGAGCCGATCAAAGAGGCATGTGCAATAGCTAAAAAACACGACATATTGTTCCACACTGATGCAGTTCAAGCTGCTGGTAATATTCCAGTAGATGTTAAGGATCTTGATATAGATTTAATGAGTATGTCTTCTCACAAGATCTACGGTCCCAAAGGTGTTGGAGCTCTATATATAAAAAGAGGTGTAAAACTTCACAATCTAGTACACGGAGGAGCTCAAGAAAAAGGTAAAAGAGCAGGTACTGAAAATATCCCAGCGGTAGTTGGATACGGAAAAGCTTCTGAATTAGCTAAACAAAATTTACCAAATCATATCGAGACACTAACTAGACTTAGAAAGAAACTTATAGATGGAGTATTAGAAGCGATACCTTTTACAAGAGTTAACGGTAGCTTAGAAGATAGATTGCCGGGAAATGTTAACTTCGCATTTGAATTTATTGAAGGAGAAGGAATACTTCTATTATTAGATATGTTAGGAATAGCTGGTTCAAGTGGATCTGCTTGTACATCAGGATCATTAGATCCTTCACATGTACTTTTAGCTATAGGATTACCACATGAAATAGCTCATGGATCACTTAGACTTACAGTAGGTGATTTTACAACTGATGATGATATAGACTACATCATAGAAAATCTTCCAAAAGTTATAGAAAGACTTAGAAGTATGTCTCCACTATACGATGATGCAAAAAGAGCAGGAAGAGTTAAATAGCAAACAGTATAAACTATATATAGATAAATTGATTGGAGGAACTCATTATGCAACAATACAGCGATAAAGTTATGGATCATTTCCTAAATCCAAGAAATATGGGTGAAATAGAGGGAGCAAGTGGTGTAGGTGAAGTTGGAAACCCTACCTGTGGAGATATAATGAAGGTATATCTTGATATAGATGGCGATACAATAAAAGATGTTAAGTTCAAAACATTTGGATGTGGATCTGCTATAGCAAGTTCATCAATGGCGACTGAGATGATAAAAGGTAAAAAAATTAAAGAAGCATTAGAATTGACAAATAAAGCAGTTGCAGAAGCTCTAGATGGATTACCACCAGTTAAAATGCACTGTTCAGTGCTTGCTGAGCAAGCGGTAAAAGCGGCTTTGATAGATTATGCTAAGAATAATAATATAGATATACCAGAGCTTGATGGATATGTTATAGACGATGCTCATGATCATGAAGTGCCAGAAGAAGAAGACTAAAAAAAGAATATTAATATAACCGTAAAGGCTGAAACATCTGATTTTAATTAATACAAGAACTCTTGTTATTTCAGTTAAAATAATGTTTCAGCTTTTGCGGTTTTGATCTGTAAAGAAGTTTTTGTTATACTGCTATTAAGAGGTGAACTTATGAAGAAGAAGGTAATGATAGGTATGAGTGGCGGAGTAGATAGTTCTGTTGCTGCATATTTACTAAAAGAACAAGGATACGACGTTGTCGGCGTAACTATGAAATTATGGCAAGATGACGATGAAGAGATAGAGCTTGAGGGAGGATGTTGTTCTCTTTCAGCTGTAGAAGATGCCAGACGTGTTGCAAATAATATAGGTATACCGTTTTATGTATTAAATTTTAAAGATGTATTTAAAGAAAAAGTTATAGACTATTTTGTGGACGAGTACTTAGATGGAAAAACTCCTAATCCATGTATAGCTTGTAATAAATATATAAAATTTGACGAATTCTATAAAAAAGCAAGACAAATAGGATGTGACTATGTAGCTACTGGACACTATGCAAAAATAGAAAAAGACGAAGAAACTGGCAAATATTTGCTAAGAAAATCAGTTACTGACAAAAAAGATCAGACATATGCTCTATATAATTTGACATCTGAGCAACTAGAACACACTTTACTGCCTATTGGTGACTATGAGAAGGATAGGGTAAGGGAAATAGCTAAAGAAATGGGAATGCTAGTGTACAATAAACCAGATAGTCAAGAAATATGCTTTGTAAAAGATAATGATTACGTTAATTATGTAAAAAATCATACAAATAAGAGTATTGAAGAAGGATATTTTGTAGATACTAAAGGAAATATCTTAGGAAAGCATCAAGGAATTATACATTATACAATAGGTCAGAGAAAAGGCCTAGGTATTGCATTTGGTAAGCCAATGTTTGTAGTAGATATAAATCCTAAGAACAATACGGTAATCTTAGGAGACAATGAAAATCTATTTAAAACAGAACTTATAGCTAGAGATGTGAATCTAATATCAATAGATAAAATAGAGGAGCCAATGAGGGTTGAGGCAAAGATAAGATACAGTGCAAAGCCATCCCCAGCGACAGTTTACAATAATGGAGATGGAAGTATAAAAATAGTATTTGACGAGCCACAAAGAGCTATAACCAATGGACAATCAGTAGTTATGTACAATGGAGATATTGTTGTAGGCGGTGGAATAATAACTAACGAGTAGAACTATTAAGTAAAAAAATAAAGTTTTACATCGCAACAGTATTGATTAATTTCATAAAATTTAGTATATTAGTATAATAGTATATTTATTAAAATTTAAAAACTAGCTTTGACGAGGAGTAGTAGATTATTTAAGTTCTATCAGAGAGAGGGTATGGTGGAAACCCTTAGAATGTATCAATCGAAGCAGTCTCTGAGCTACAAGTTTGAACTAACAGTAGAATTTGTCGGTAGTCACGTTATAACTGAGGTTTTCCGAAGATACTACAATTTTTGTAGTAATTAGGGTGGTACCGCGATATAGTCGCCCCTATAATTATTTAATTATAGGGGCGATATTTTATTTTAATCAATTAAAATAATAAGAATTAAGATTTTAAACAAAAAAGTATTTTAAATTATAATAATTTATAAAATCAAAAATTATTTAGGAGGAAATGTTATGGAAAAATTAGGTTTGAATGAAATAAGAAGAAGATTTTTAAATTTCTTTGAATCAAAAGATCACTATGTAGTAGAGAGTTATCCTTTAGTACCAAACAACGATAAGAGTTTGTTGCTAATAAATGCGGGGATGGCACCTCTAAAGAATTATTTCTCTGGAGTAGAAGTACCACCTAGTAAGAGAATGAGCACATGTCAAAAATGTATAAGAACTGGTGATATTGAAAATGTCGGAGTTACTGCAAGACATGCTACATTCTTTGAGATGATGGGTAACTTTTCATTTGGAGATTACTTTAAAAGAGAGTCTATAAAATGGGGTTGGGAGTTTGTAACTGAGCACTTAAACATACCTCAAGATAAGATATGGGTTACTGTTTATGAAGAAGATGATGAAGCTTTTGAAATATGGGAAAAGGAAATGAACTTCCCAAAAGAAAGAATAGTTAGACTAGGTAAAGACGATAACTTCTGGGAAATAGGAGTAGGACCTTGTGGACCTTGTTCAGAGATTTATTTTGATAGAGGGGAAGAGTACGGTTGCGATAATCCAGATTGTAAACCAGGATGTGACTGTGATAGATATTTAGAGTTCTGGAACCATGTTTTCACTCAATTTGATAGAGACGAACAAGGAAACTACAATTTACTTGATAATAAGAATATAGATACTGGTATGGGACTTGAGCGTATGGCTTGTATTATGCAAGACGTTGACACTATATTCGAAGTTGATACAATAGGTTATATTTTAAATACAGTTGAAAAACTTACAGAGACTAAATACGGAGAAAATCCAAAGTCTAATATGTCTATAAGAATAATTACAGACCATATAAGAGCTGTAAGCTTTATGATAAGCGATGGAGTACTTCCATCAAACGAGGGTAGAGGTTATGTTCTTAGAAGACTTCTAAGAAGAGCTGCTCGTCATGGAAAGCTTCTAGGCGTAACTGATTCATTCTTATTCAAACTAGTGGATGCTGTAATAGAAGTTAGTGGAGAAGCTTATCCAAACTTAGTTGAAAAAGAAGGATACATCAAAAAAGTAATAAGAATAGAAGAAGAAAAATTCAGCGAAACTATAGATCAAGGTACAGAGATACTTGCTTCTTACGTTGATGAACTTAAAAAATCAGGGAAGAGTGTATTAAGTGGAGAGAACGCGTTTAAACTATACGATACTTACGGATTCCCAGTTGATTTAACTAAAGAGATACTAGCAGAAGAAAACTTAACACTAGATGAAGACGAATTTAATAGAGAAATGGAAGAACAGAAAAAGAGAGCTAGATCAGCTAGAGGGAATATGGAAGGCGAAGGATGGAAAGAGGATCCAATATCTAAATTAGACGAAACTATAGATAGCGAATTTGATGGATATGACGATTTAAGCTTAGATGGAACTGTAGAAGTTCTTGTTAAAGAAGGCGAGTTAGTTGACTTTGCATCTAAGGGAGATAGTTTAATAGTAGTACTTGATAAGACTACATTCTACCCAGAAGGTGGAGGACAAGTAGGAGATAAAGGGCTAATAAAAGCTGACGGAGTTGTTGTAGAAGTTGAGGAAACTAAAAAAGGTGCAAACAACAGTATAAAACACTTCGGTAAGATTTTAGAAGGCGAAATAAAAGTAGGAAGTAAAGTTAAGACTTTCGTTGATAAAGAAATTAGAATGGCATCTGCAAGAAATCACAGTGCTACTCACCTACTTCACAAAGCATTAAAAAATACACTTGGAGACCATGTTAATCAAGCTGGTTCGCTAGTTACTCCAGATAGACTTAGATTTGATATAACACACTTCGAGCCTATTTCAAAAGAGGAACTTTTAAAAATTGAGCAAGAAGTAAATGATGCAATTTTATCGTCATTGGATGTAAAATGTGATATTATGGATATTAAATCAGCGAAAGAAAAAGGAGCTATGGCATTATTTGGCGAAAAGTATGATAATGAAGTTAGAGTAGTTTCTATAGGGGATTATTCATCAGAGTTATGCGGTGGAACTCACTTAAAAAATACTTCACAAATAGGGCTATTTAAGATATTATCTGAAGGTGGTGTAGCTGCAGGAGTTAGAAGAATCGAAGCTATAACAGGTAGAGCTGTTTACAAATACATCTTAGACAAAGAAAATGATATACAAGATATATGTACTGTTCTAAAGACTAAGGAAGAAAATCTTTCTCAAAGGGTTGGAGCTATTTTAGAAGAAAATAAAAACTTAGCTAAAGAGCTACACGATGTTAAGTCTAAAGTAAGCTTACAGTCAGCTGACGCAATTCTAGATTCAAAAGTTGATATAGAAGGAGTAAGTTTGATAACTTATAAATTAGAGAATACAGATATGGAGACACTTAGAGAGACAGCAGATAATTTAAGGGATAAATTAGGCTCAGGAGTTGTAGTTTTAGCCAATATTGCAGATGATAAAGTTAACTTCGTAGTAACAGCTACTAAAGATGTTATAGACAGAGGAATTCACTCAGGTAATATAGTTAGAGAAGTTTCAAAAATAGCTGGCGGTAAAGGTGGAGGTAGACCAAACATGGCACAAGCTGGTGCTAGTGATGTTACTAAGGTCGACGTAGCCTTAAACAGCGCAAGTGAAGTTGTTAGAGGGCAAATTAAATAACAGTATTCACTTTAAGGAGGTTTTTATTTTGGAAAAAGATTTAGACTTTACAATGAAGTTTGAAGGAATTAACGAAGAGAAGTTAAGTGTTAGCGAGACTATTGACTTTGTTCACAAAGCTTTAGTTGAAAAAGGGTACAATCCAATAAATCAAATTATAGGATATTTACTTTCTGGAGACTCAAGTTATATAACAAGCTATAAAAATGCCAGATCTGTGATTAAACAATTTGAGCGAGATGAAATACTTGAAGAAGTCTTAATGTACTATTTAAATAGAAAGTAGGTCGATTATGAAAAAAATTGTGTCTTTGATAGCAGTAGTTATGGTATTAATACTCAATGCTACTCAGTTTGGATATGCTGAGGAAAAAGGAAAAGTTATATTTATAAATATGAATCGAACTAATCTTATAAATATGCGAAAAATACCTATTTTAGAGAATGAAATAGATAGAAGAGGTTATTTAGCATATATGAACATTAGGGGAGATAAGGGTACTAATGATAGAAGATCTTATGCTAGCATGGGCGCAGGTGGAAGGGCTAATGTAAGTAAAATTGAGGATCCGATTATATTCAATAATACGAATAAAGAGGATGCTAAAAAATTCAAGGCTGTTACAGGAAAAGACGCTAAAGAAATAAACTATTTAAATGTTAATAGATCTATAAATGAAAATTATGAAAATGGAGAGTTTGGATCTAGCTTAGGGGTATTAGGTCAAACTTTGTCAGATAATAATTTAAAGACAGCTGTAATTGGTAACTCAGATATAGTTGATAATGGAAAACTATTAGAAAATAGAGATCTGTGTTTAATGGCTATGGATCAATATGGTAGAATAGACATGGGAAATATTGATGACATTAATAAAAAAGATTTAAGTATGCCATTTGGTATCTCAACCGATTATGATAAACTTCTCAATGAAACAAAGAAATACCATTCTCAAAGTGATGTTGTTTATGTAGATTTGGGAGATACTTATAGACTTGACCTCTATAGAAATAGTTTAAATGATAATTCCTTTAATGAAATGAGGAATAATATTGAAAAGAAGATAGATGAATACTTAACACAAGTTTTTAAAATGGCAGGGAAAAATGACATTATTTATATAGCTAGTGGATTTCCAAGTGATATTGATTTTAAGAATAAGAGAAGATTAACTCCGATTGTTAAATTTAAAGGAGATGGTAAAGGCTTAATCTCATCTGCAACAACTAGGAGAAATGGTATTACAGCGAATCTAGACGTTGGAGTGGATATATTAAATGAATTTGGCCTTAAAAATAAATTAATGGTTGGAAAGCCATTTAACTTAATTGATAAAAACAATAATGTAGAGTATTTATTAGGCGAATATGAAAAAATCGTATCTATTACAAATGTACGAGCGACGATTATTAATACATTTGTAAGTGTAATTTCTATCTCGTGGATTATAGCTACAGTTGCGATATTAATTAGAAATCGTATACCAAGTAAAGAAAAAATATTTAATATTTTAAAGGAATTGATAAAACTAGGAATATTGATGCCTTTATCTTTTATGATAGCTACTCTTTTTAACTTTAAATCACAGATAGGAATTTTAGTTGGAATTTTTATGGTTGCTTCTATTTTATATTTACTGGGAAGAGTTTTATTTAAAGATGATTTAAAACATATGGGATTTTTCTCTGGAGCAACGATACTGTTAATAGTATTAGATTCTATTTTGGGTACGTATATGATGAAAAATAATATCATGAGCTACGATGCTATAGTAGGTGCCAGATACTATGGAATTGGTAATGAGTATGGTGGAGTAATTATAGGAAGTAGTATATTTGCTATTTCTGTACTTATGAACTATAAGGAGATTCCAAAATGGACCGTTATATTGGCAAGTTTGGTGATACTGATAACATGTGCATACCCATCAATGGGTGCAAGTGTTGGCGGAGCAATTTCTGAATGTGTTGCATATCTGTTATTTATATTCCTAATATTCAACATGAAAATTGATTTGAAGAGAATATTGATATTAGGATTTTCTGCAGTAGCTGTAGTAGCAATTTTTGCATATTTAGACATTGTTTCTGGTGCTGAATCACACTTAAGTGGTTTTGTTCAACAAATTATGCTTAAGGGTCCAGGGCAGATAATTCAAACATTCACTAGAAAAATTGAAATGAATATAAAAATAGCACAGACGAGTGTTTGGGTAAATATTTTGCTTGCTGGAATAGGTATAATGGCAGTATTAATATTTAAGCCATCGAAGCACTTTAAAAGAGTTATGATAGAGTATCCGATTATATTTAAAGGACTTGTTTCATCAGTAGTAGGATGTGTAGTTGCCTTATTAGTAAATGATTCTGGGATAGTAGCAGCGGCAACAGCATCAATTTATATATTTATACCTGTTGTGATAATAAGTATAAATATGATTATTTTTAATGAGAGTAATACTAGTGAAATTTAGTGATGATAGTACAATGAATGTGTTGTATACTCTAAGAATGAGCACTTTTTGAACAGAAAGTAGGTAAAACAATGAAAAAGAAGATTGTATCTCTGATGGCTGTAGTTATGATACTGTTAGTCACGGCTACTCAATATGGATTTGCTGAGGAGAAAGGGAAGGTTGTATTCATAAATATGAATAGAACTAACCTAGTGAGTATGCGTAAGGTACCTACTCTGAAAAAAGAATTAGACAACAGAGGATATATTGCGCTTATGAATATCAGGGGAGACAAGGGGACTAATGATAGACGATCGTATGCCAGCATGGGTGCAGGTGGTAGAGCAAATGTTACCAAAGATGAAGATGTAATTAACTTTGGTAATGTAAGTAAAGAAAATGCAAAAATATTTGAAGCTGCTACAGGGAAAAAAGCAAAAGGCATAAACTACTTAAATGTAAATAGATCAATTAACGATAACTTTGAAAATGGGGAATTTGGATCTACCCTTGGCAAAATGGGACAAACTCTATCTGATAATAATCTTAAGACAGCAGTTATCGGTAACTCAGACACATTAGAAAATGGGGAAACTGTTAAAAACAGAGATTTATGTCTTCTTGCTATGGACGAGTACGGTAGAATCGATATGGGAAATGTAGACGATATAAATATAAAAGATACAAGTATGCCATATGGAATATCTACTGATTACGAAAAACTTACAAATGAAACAAAAGAATACTACTCAAAAAGTGATGCACTTTTTGTAGATCTTGGTGACGCTTATAGATTAGACGCCTATAAAGGCAGCTTAAACGAAGATACTTATGAATCAATGAGAAAAAATGTAGATGAAAAGATTGATAATTATTTAAAAGAAGTTTTTAATATGGTTGGAGAAAATGATGTAGTCTATGTAGTAAGTGGATTTCCAAGCAATTTAGATTACAAAAATAAGAGAAGACTTTCTCCAGTAGTAAAATTTGAAGGTACAGGCAAAGGTCTTCTAACATCATCTACAACTAGACAGAATGGAATAGTTGCCAATTTAGATATAGGTGTTGATATACTTGATGAATTTGGAATCAAAAGCGATTCTATGGTAGGGAGATCATTTAGCAATGTAGATAAAGAAGAAAATGTAGAGTACCTACTTGGAGAGTACGAAAAGATAGTGTCTATATCCAATATAAGAGGTACTATAATAAACATATTTGTAAGTGTAGTTTCTGTATCGTGGATTATTGGAACAGTTGCTATACTGTTTAGAAACCGCTTTAGACACAAAGAAAAAGTATTCAATGTGTTAAAAGAGTTAATAAAGTTAGGTATAATAATGCCGCTATCGTTTATGATTGCACCTCTAATGAATTTTAAAACTCCTATGGGAATACTGCTTGGTATATTTGCCGTAGCATTGGGACTGTATGTTATAGGAAGAGTATTTATTAAAGATGACCTAAAGCATATGGGATTCTTTGCAGGTGTTACAATAGCGCTTATTGTAATAGATTCTATGTTTGGAACATTTATGATGAAGAACAATATCATGAGTTACGATGCTATTGTCGGAGCTAGATATTATGGGGTCGGCAACGAGTACGAAGGTGTAACTATAGCTAGTGCAATATTTGCACTGTCAGTTCTCATGAATTACAAGAAGATTCCAAAGTGGTCAGTAATAGTAATAAGTTTGATAATACTAATAACAAGTGCTTATCCATCTATGGGTGCAAATGTTGGTGGAGCAATCTCTGAATGTGTAGCATACCTGTTATTTATACTTCTGATTTACGATGTGAAAATCGACTTTAAGAAAATAATCCTTTTGGGATTGTCAGCAGTAGTAGTGGTAGCAGTATTTGCTTTCTTAGATATTAAAACAGGATCAGGTTCTCACTTAGGGGCATTTGTTCAGCAGATTATGGTCAATGGACCTGGTGAGATAATACAGACATTTGTTAGAAAGATTCAAATGAATGTTAAGCTAGCTCAGACTAGTGTATGGGTAAATATACTGCTTGCAGGAATAGCTATAATAGCTGTGTTAATATTTAGACCATCGAAACACTTTAAAAAAGTTATGGTAGACTATCCGATAATATTTAAAGGATTTATATCATCAATGGTAGGATGTATAATTACATTATTGGTAAATGATTCAGGAATAGTAGCAGCTGCTACAGCATCGATTTATATACTGATACCTATTGTGATAATAAGCATAAATATGATAATATTTAATAAAGAGAATATAAGCAAGATGTAATATTTAAGTTAGTCGGGGTTGATGCCCTGGCTAATTTATTTTAATAATAAAAAAAATTAAAATTGGTAAAGCTTATAATGTCAACACAGGTAATATAAGGATATAAGTTATTAGGAGAAATAAAATTATGTTAGATGGAAGAATTATGGGGCTCGATATAGGAGATAAGACCATAGGGGTTGCTGTAAGTGATCTAATGGGATTAACTGCACAAGGAATAAAAACAGTTCATAGAGTTGGAAAAAAGAAAGATATAGAAGAGCTAAAAAAGATTATTGCTGAAAGACAAATTAACAAGATAGTTTCTGGTCTTCCGAAGAATATGAACGGGGATATAGGGCCACAAGGTGAAAAGGTAATGAAATTCTGTGAGCTTTTAAAAGAGGAAACTGGTTTAGAAGTAGACCTTTGGGATGAGCGTTTATCTAC
The DNA here is from genome assembly GCF_017873185.1 of Metaclostridioides mangenotii. Lineage (GTDB taxonomy): Bacteria > Bacillota > Clostridia > Peptostreptococcales > Peptostreptococcaceae > Metaclostridioides > Metaclostridioides mangenotii. The sequence goes on along the minus strand of NZ_JAGGJX010000001.1, from coordinate 919,084 downwards.
AGTTGCGGCAGAAAGATCGCTGTTAGAGGGCGATGTAAGTAGGAAAAAAAGAAAAAAAGTAGTTGATATGCTTGCAGCAGTGATTATCTTACAAGGGTATTTAGATTTTAAAAGACATTAACAGAGTACGCATAAGTATATTAACTGTATAAAAAAGACTAAGGTTTTTACGCCTTAGTCTTTTCTAGTGATTTAAATCGTTTCAATCCCGAAATAGGATAGCTTTAAATATTTATACAAAAACAGAAATAGCTAGTAAACCATACAGTACAAATACTACTACAGCAATTATGAATGTAACAAAACCTGCTCTATTCCATGTTTCTTGAATAGCTAAAAATGTTTCTATATCTTTATCAGTTTTATTCCAAGCCCATTCGTTTCCTTTAAAGCCACAAACAAATACCCATATAAAATTCACAAATGGTATTAAGCATATTAAAGGTAAATAACTCTTATTTCCAAATCCCCAAATTATATTGTGCATAAATGCTCCCCAGTTCCATCCCTGAACTCGTTTTAAATCATCCTGTGTTTCAAATTGCATATTATTATCCATAATATTCATCTCCCTAAAATTGATAAAAGTGCAAGTTTATTTTAACTTTATATATTAAATTATGCAAGAGTTTTTATATAATGCTTGTTTAATATTTTATTTTAAGATATAAAGAGTATGGAATAATGAATATATTACAACAATATCAGGTAGTTTATGTTTATATTAAACGTCTTCGGGTAATAATAATAGCGTATATTAATACATATTAGTAAATAATATGTTGGTAGAGGATATTACAAGAATATTTAGATTATAAAAGAAATTAGTTAAATGATTGTAAAATAGTATCTTAATGATATATAATAGATACAATAATATTTATACGAGGTGAGATCATGGAAGATAACATAATAAGTTTAATTGATGAAGATGGCGAGACTAGCCAATTTGAAATAATATTGACTCTTGAAGCAGAAGGGAAAGAATATGCAATTCTTATGCCTGTAGAAGATGAAGAAGCGGAAGAAGCTCTTATCTTTAGAATAGATCAAGACGATCAAGGGGATATATTACTACCAATTGAGAGTGATGAAGAATACGAAACAGTAGTAGCAGTATACGATACTCTAATGGAAGAAGAAGGTTTAAACTTCGACGACGAACAGTAGAGGTATTGACAAATATTGCTTAATAATCTAAAATGATAGGTAATAAAGATTATCAACTGAAAACGAGGCGATATTATGTTGAATACATTCGATGTATTAAAAGATAGGTTGAAAGAAACTGGATTTAAAATTACTCCTCAAAGAAGAGCTATAGTTGAAGTTTTAATTAAAAACGATTGTTCACACCTGAGCAGTGAAGAAATCTATGATTTAGTTAGGAAAGATTGTCCAGAAATAGGACTTGCAACTGTTTACAGAACAATGCAGCTTCTAGATGATATTGGTGTGATATCAAAACTTAATTTAGACGATGGTTGCATAAGATACGAAATAAATTTACATGATGAAGATTCTCACAATCATCATCATCTTATTTGTAAAAGTTGTGGGAAAATAATAGAAGTAAAAGAAGATTTGCTGGATAATATTGAAAAAGAAATTCAGGAATTATATAAATTTAAAATTGTAGATCATGAAGTCAAATTTTATGGTTTATGTGAGTCTTGTAAAGAGTAATTTAAAAAATAGAGGATATGTTGTATTTGCTCAGATTTTATTTGAATTCTAGCCAATACATGATATCCTCTATTTTTATTTTATTATTTATTTTTGGATTATAATTTATATATTGATAGAAGAACTATAGCAAATAGAACGAGTATAAACAGGTACTCGGCAAAATTGCTGAATTTTCCTCCCACTTTTAAAAATCCAAGAGATATTTTTTTGTCACTTATTGGATAAAATAGTGGGACACCTTGTTTCGTGAATAAATCTCCCATAAATATATGGCTACCGTATCCAATAGTTCCATAAATAGATAAATAGCCCAATCCAGAAACCAATTCAATCTGCTTTAGTATAAAGTAGATCATAATTACTGCGAACAAACTATGGGAAAAGCTTCTATGTTTAAGCCATGGAAAAACTGCAAAAATTAGTGCAAACATAACAAAATATATTTGAACGTTTATAAAATATAAAGAAATAGCTAACAATATAAATATAAGCGATAAAAAAACTTTTCTGATAAGTGTATGAGTGATTTTTGCCTCAATTATTATTATAGCGACAAATGTTATTATAGCGCTTATATAGAAGTTTTCATTTATATTTATAGAGATAAAAAAAATAAGTATATTCACCAAATAAATAAAAATTTTATATATATATTTAGATATATCATTTTTAAATATTAGTTGTGATATAGAAGAATTAGGTTGGTCTAAATCAGGTAAAATTGAAAAAATAGTGGCGACCAAAATACCGACTATCGAAATAGGAATTTTAAATATTAATGATGTCTGTATGGCTGTTAAAAACCCGATTGCACCATGAGATTTGCCGCGCATAAACCCTCCTAATTAGTAACTTTATAGTATTTAGAGAATATCAGAATTAGATAATTTTGTCAAAATAGTACAGTTTATGTATTATAAATATGGCTTAAAATTAAATACAAACTATGTTACAATGTAAGTAACTGGTAAAGAGCGTGTGATTTGATATTAATAGTAATTTTAAAATTAAATAGACAGAAGGAGATGATGCAATTGATCAAAAAAAATGCCAATAAGATCAAGGTAATGGCCTTGGGCGGACTCAATGAAATCGGTAAAAATATGACTGCGATTGAGTATAAAGATGAAATAATTGTAATCGATGCGGGACTGAGCTTCCCGGAAGATGAAATGTTAGGAGTGGATATCGTAATCCCAGATATCACTTACCTTGTGAAGAACAGGGACAAAGTTAAAGGGATATTTATTACACATGGTCATGAGGATCATATAGGAGCACTACCTTATATACTTAAGAAGATAAACGTACCCGTATATGGATCTAGATTAAGTGTAGGGTTGATTCAAGTTAAACTTAAAGAACACAAAATGAATAATATCAAAATAACAACGGTTGCTCCAAGAGAAATAATAAAAGCAGGATGTATGGATGTCGAGTTTATTAAAAATAATCATAGTATACCAGATGCCTACTCCATAGCTGTACACACAGATCAAGGGATAATATACCATACTGGAGACTTTAAGGTTGACTTTACTCCAATAGATGGTGATGTTATGGACCTAGACAGACTCTGTGAGTTAAGCAACGAAGGAGTTCTTTTAATGTTGGCGGATAGTACCAATGTGGAAAAACCAGGATTTACTATGTCGGAGAAATCAGTAGGTGTTGGTTTAGACGATGTATTTGCAAAATCTAAAGACAGCAGGATAATTGTAGCTACATTTGCTTCAAATATTCACAGACTACAACAGATAATATATGCAGCTGAAAAATTTGGTAGAAAAGTCGCAATGTCTGGTAGATCAATGGTAAATGTATTTGCAGTTGCTAAAGATCTGGGGTATCTAGAGATATCTGACGACATGATGATTGATTTAAATGATATATCTAAGTATGAAGACAAAGAATTAGTAATAATAACTACTGGTTCACAAGGGGAGCCTATGTCAGCTCTTGCAAGAATGGCATATTCAGAGCATAAAAAGGTTGAAATCAAAGATGGAGACGTTGTTGTAATGTCTGCTCATCCAATACCAGGAAATGAAAAGTTGATTTCAAAAGTAATAAACCTTTTATTAGAAAAAGGTGCATCTGTTGTTCACAGCGATGTAGCAGATATACATGTATCTGGACATGCTTGCCAAGAAGAATTAAAACTTATTCATACACTAGTTAAGCCAAAATACTTTATGCCAGCTCATGGTGAGTATAGAATGCTAAAAACACACGCAAATTTAGCAAAACAACTTGGTATGAATGAAGATAATATATTTATCATGCAAACAGGAGATATACTTGAATTAGATAAAAATTCAGCTAAAGTTGAAGGAAGAATTCAAACAGGAAATGTATTAGTTGATGGATTAGGTGTAGGAGATGTTGGAAATATAGTTCTTAGAGATAGAAAACACCTGTCTGAAGACGGTTTAATGATAGTAGTGGTTACTATATCAAAAGACGAAGGAAAAGTCCTAGCAGGGCCAGATATAATCTCTAGAGGATTTGTATATGTTAGAGAATCAGAAGATCTTATAGGTGGAGCTAAAGATGTAATTAAAAATGTACTTTTAGAATGCGAAGAAAAGAACATTAAAGAATGGGCTTACCTTAAAAATAATATAAAAGAAAATCTAAAGGATTACTTATACCAAAAAACAAAGAGAAATCCTATGATACTGCCAATAATAATGGAAGTATAGTTGTATGAAAGAGCTTTAATTTTTTAAAGCTCTTTTTTTTTGAGAGGCCGTGAAAAAGTTGGATATTAGATATTCTTTACATGTTAGACAAAGAGTGTCTAAAAATGCGGAGCATATCTAATATCCGACTTTTTAGCTATTCTCTGATAGAAAGAAGAGCTTAAAAAATTAAGACTTCTTTAGGCCACGGAGTGGCATTGATATGTAGAATGAGATTACGTAAATAAGCATAGGAAAATATGAACTGATCATGTAGACAAGTAGCCGTCCAGAATGCTCAGTGCATATTTCCTATGCTTATTTGCTTTGTTGATTTAAAATAGATAGCGATTTCAAAATTTTAGTTTTTATGTAAGGAAATACCATAGTAATATTTAGGAATTTGCAAAAGCTATTTGTGTAACTGATTTTTTGTGAATTTAATTTTTTGGAGGTGTTATCTTTGGAGAAAAAAAATATAGATGATAATGCAATACGGGCCTTGAAACAGCTTAGGTTGGAAGTTGCAAATGAATATGGTGTGGATAGGGAATTTGTTTTTGATGCTTTGGAAAATGCTGCTTCTGGTGGAGTTTTGGAGGGGTATTTTGGAAAATTACCGTCGATAAATAGTGATAAAAAAACTAATGGTAAGGTTAGGGAATAAAAAAACCTAAAATAGAGAAAATAACTGTAAATATATATAAAGAGGTGAGAAAGATTGAAAAAAATAACTAGTATGTTATTGGCGATGATGATTGCACTTACCCCTGTTCGATTTTCGTATGCTAACAATAATGATAGTGAGAAACAAAAGACTGAACTTGCTTCTAAATCGGCTATTCTTATGGATGTTGGAACAGGTAAGGTTCTCTATGAAAAAGATCCCCATAAAAAGCTTCCACCTGCTAGTGTGACGAAGGTTATGACTATGCTGCTTACGGTTGAGGCTATTGATGAGGGAAAAATAAAGCTAAATGACAGTGTTCAAATAAGTGAAAATGCTTCTAGTATGGGAGGTAGCCAGATATTTTTAGAGCCTGGAGAAACTCAGACTGTGGATGATCTTTTAAAAGGTATTGCGGTTGCATCAGCTAATGACGCTTGTGTTGCAATGGCAGAACATATTTCTGGTAGTGTTGAGGAGTTTGTTAAGAAGATGAACTCTAAGGCTAAAGAATTAAATATGAAGGATACAAATTTCGTTAATACAAACGGTTTACCTGTAGATAATCACTACACTTCGGCAAATGATATAGCTATTATGTCAAGGGAATTATTAAAGCACGATATGATTAGTAAATATCTAACGACTTGGATGGATAAAGTTGTTGTTGGAAAGAAAAAGGTAGAAGTCGGTCTTGCTAATACTAATAAAATGATTAAACATTTTAACGGAGCTACTGGCGTAAAGACTGGATTTACTAAAGAAGCTAAGTATTGTCTTTCAGCGTCGGCAAAAAGGGGAAATACCCATTTAGTTGCGGTAACGTTAGGAGCTGAGACTTCTCCTGAAAGATTTAGCGACGCATCTAGTTTACTTAACTACGGTTTTGCAAACTACGAGAGTGTGAAGATAGCTAATAAAAACGACAGAGTCGGAAAACTCAATTTAGATAAGGCTGATGATAATAAAATTGACTTAGTTGTAAAAGATGACCTAACTGCTTTAGTTAAAAAAGGTGAATCTAAAGATTTTAAAAAGGTAATTAAACTTGAGCAAAATCCAAAACTTCCAATTAAAAAGGGAACGGTTTTAGGAAAAGTTCAGATAATGAAGGATAATAAAGTAATAGGTGAAGTCGATCTTATAAATACTAAAGATATTAAGAAGGCAAGTTATATTCAAATGCTTCAAAGAATCATAGAAAATATGATATAATAGTATAATTGTTAAATTAAAAAAGAAGTCTGATGGCTTCTTTTTTAATTTACTTCATAATTTAGATGTAATTTAATAACAACTTTGATTAAACTACAATAAATTGATATAATGAGGAATATAAAAAATTAGGAGAGAGATATATGGGATTAGGAAACTTCGATATAACTACACTGATAAATTCAGTTGTTGCAATAGCCGTAGCGATATCAGTCCATGAATTTGGTCACGCTTTTGCAGCCCATTTACTTGGAGATGATACAGCAAAAGATGAAGGTAGAATGTCTTTAAATCCAATGAATCACGTTGATCCAATTGGTATACTGATGTTGTTTATTTTTCATTTTGGATGGGCAAAACCCGTTCCAGTAAATCCGAATAACTACAAAAATTATAGAGTTGGTAACTTTATAGTTTCTATGGCCGGTGTTGTGTTTAATATATTAACTGCTATACTATGTTTAATTTTGATGAATTTTATAAAAGTATATTATGTTGTAGATATTTTAAATTTAATTATTATGTACTGTATGGGATTGGCTGCATTTAATTTACTTCCAATACCTCCACTAGATGGATGGGGAGTTTTAGCATCGTTTATACCAGATAGATTTAGCGAGTACATGTATCAATTTGAAAGAGTAGGTTTTTTTGTGCTTTTAATAGCACTTGTAACAGGATTATACACTGTAGTGCTAAATCCTATATACAGTGTTATATTTTCAATAGTGACATTCTTTGCAGGATATAGATAAAGAGGTAATAAAATGGAGTATAATTTTCAATTACAAGTATACGAAGGTCCTCTGGATCTTTTATACGATTTAATAACCAAACATAAAATAGAGATAAAAGATATATCTATTGTGGATATTACAAATCAATATATCGATTATTTAAAGATGATGGATAAGATGGACTTGGAAGTAACTAGTGAATTTATAGCAATGGCATCAAAGCTTCTTGAAATTAAGTCAAAGTTTTTATTGTACAATAAAAAAGAAGATGAAGAAGATCCTAGGATAGATCTTATGGAACAGTTAGAAGAATATAAAAAATTCAAAGAGGCATCGCAAGAACTCAATAAAAATATAAGATATATAAACGATAGATTCTATAGAAATCAACAAGAAATAGTGGCAGATGAGTCTATTTCATTTGAAGATATAACCTTAGAAGATATAATGAAAATTTTGCCTAATATTATAAGCTCTAGAAAAATCAAAGATACTGTAGATGAAATTGATGAAAAACTAGATAAGCTTATTAACAACAAAATAGTTCCTATAGAAGAAAAGTCTAAATACATAAGAGAGCTTTTGCAAAAAACAGATGAAGCAAAGTTCTCGAAAATTATTGATGGATACGATATAAATGAAGTAGTAGCTACATTTTTATCTTTGCTCGAGTTAATAAAAGTTAAAGAGGTAGTAGTAGAGCAAGATCTTTTATTCAACGATATTTTAATAAAGAAAAAGCTGGAGAATTAGATTATGAGACGTGAAGATATAAAATATATAATAGAAGCGGTTATGTTTGCATATGGTGATCCAATAACTATAAAAGAGTTAAATAGCATAATCAATGATGAATTATCTCCTAAAGAGATAGAGATCATGTTAAATGATTTAATAAATGAATACAGAGAAAAAGATAGAGGCCTGCAAATAATCAAGTTAGAAGATAAATATCAAATGTGTACAAATACTAAATATGCAAATTTCATAAGCAAAATTATAGAACCTCAAAAGAAAAAAAGTCTGAGTCAGGCAACGCTAGAGACGCTTACAATAATAGCATATAAGCAACCTATCACAAAACTTGAAATAGAAAATATTAGAGGTGTTAAATGTGATAAGGCTGTAAGTACTCTATATGAAAATGACTTGATTGTAGAAGCTGGAAGGCTTGAAAAAATAGGAAGACCAATTATTTATAAAACAACCGAAGAATTTTTAAAGACATTGGGAATCGAAAAGCTAGAAGATCTTCCACCTTTAGATCAGTATAAATTAAAGGAATAATGCAACATGTCTCGAATCGTATAGAAACTTAAAAGATAATAAGAGAGGTCTTGAAAATAATGTATATTATTTTTGAGGCTTTTTTTATTTTTAGATTTTAAGTTTCAATATAATGTTAATGATTTTATGCTATATTTTATTGAAAAGAGTATAGTTATTAGTTTTTTTGATGATAATATAGATATGAAACTTTTTGAATTATATGGAGTCAGTGGAGCAACTTTAGCAATAGTTTTAGTTTTTACACTTATATTTATAATTTCTATTTCTTCTTTAAATATAATTATATATTCTAAGATAAGGAATGAAGATGTAGTTATAAATTTAAATGTAAAATTTCTATTTAATTTAATAAATATAAATAGACAGATTTACCCAGCCGAAGAAAAAGAAAAAAGAGAGAAGGGGAAAGCGAAGTATAAGGAGAAAAATTTATTGCTGGCCGACGACATTTTAAGTATTTACTATTTATTAAGCAAGGTAAAATTAGAGGAATTTTACTCAGATATAGAGTTTGGAAATACAAATATACAGTTTACATCATTTATATTTATACTTATAAATACAGTATACGGTAATATTATAAATCTTATAAAGCCTAAAAAAATATATTTAAACGTAAAGCCAAACTATTTAAAAGATTACTTAGTTGGTAATGTAAAGCTGCATTTAAAACCAAGGATAAAGGATTTAATTTATTTAGGAAGAACCCTTTACAGTATATATAAGAAAAATAAAGGCGAATTTAGGGAAGGTGATAAAGATGAGAGCGACAGGGTCGATCAAGAATCTTATGGAGACAACTGTTGAAACCATTAAAGGTTCTATAGATGCAAATACTATTGTAGGGGATCCAATTCAGACTGAAAGTACTGTAGTAGTCCCTATTTCTAAAGTAACAATAGGATTTGGAATCGGTGGTGGAGAGTACTCCAAAGGGTATGATAAAAATAAAAAAGTAGAAATCGATTTAAATAACAGTGAAGAAAGAAATGATACAAATTTTGCAGGTGCAAGTGCAGGTGCAATTTCAATTCAACCAGTTGCCTTTGTGGTAGTTGAAAATGGCGAAACACGACTTATGAGTATGGACAGCAGTGTAAATTTAGTAGACAATATATTGAACATAACTCCAAAGGTATTAGAGAAAATTCAAAATATGTCGAAAAACAATAAAAAAGAGTGTGATAAAAAGGGAAAGAAACATCATAAAAATAAAAGATAATATTAACTTATAGGAAAAAGACTTTCTAAATAAAATGAGCGATTGATTACTCGTACTATAATCAATCGCTCATTTTGGTTTAGAATTAAATATTAAATCTTTAATCCTAAAAGTTGGCAATCTGAGAATAAATCGAAGATTATCTTATCTGCCTTTTAGGTTTAATTCATCATTAATAGCAACAGGGATATAAATGATGCTTGTAACTATACAGAAAATAAGTATACTAAACACATTGTAGTTTAAAAATGCGTAAGGATAATTCGAATTAGTTATTGTATTCAATATAAATAAAAGAGGAAAATAAAGTGTACATGCAATTAAATTATCCTTAACTGCGGAACTATTTATTTTAAATTTTCTTACCTCTGTCATATATATTAAACAATATATGATTAAACACTTAGTAAATAAAAATAGTCCAGATTCAATACTAAAAAAAGTAGTATCTAGATCTCTAAAGAACCAAATTTCACCGAAAGTGGATACAATACTCCAGGAGAAATACACATTGAATAGGTGATATTTTTTTAATATGAATATAGCAAATGCCAAGTACACTACTATAAAGCTAGTTCCTATAGGCATTGAAGTACCTACACTGTACTCTTTTGAGAAAGTTTTAACCATTTGGTCCAAAACTACAGAAAAAATGAGTAAAACAGAAAGAATCTTTTCAATAAAATAGCTATATGGTAGCATATTTTTTATTAACTTAGGACAAAAAAGTAAAAATAGAGCAAATAAAAATATTACTACTAAATGATTGCCAGAAAAATGGCTGATATCGAACATGTTAACGATCCTCCCTCTAAACACTTAATTGTATATGTATATTCACTAAGACGTAATTTAATATATAATATAATAAATGTATTAAAAAATATTATATATTAAAAATATCAACATAAGATAAAGGAGGTAATTTAGTTGCAAATAAAAAAAGCAGTTCCAGAAAATATAGACAAAATAATGGAAATAGTAATGGAAAATAAAAAAATAATGATAAATGAACACAATACACAGTGGGATGATACATATCCGATGAAGGAGAGTTTTGAAGAGGATATAAAAAATGGGGAACTATATAAAATTTGTGAAGGTGAAGAAATGTTAGGCGTAATTTGCTTAAATGAAGTTGAGGCTAAAGAGTACATAAATGTAAACTGGTCAAAAAAGGGGCCTGCAATAGTCGTACATCGAATGTGTATTACTCCTAATATACAGAAAAAAGGAGTTGGAAGGAAGTTTATAGAATTTGCAGAAGAATTAGCTAAAGAAAAAAAGTACTTTTATATAAAAGCTGATACTTACGATGAGAATATTAAAATGAATAATTTTTTACTTAAATGCGGATTTGTAAAAACAGGTGAGGTAAATTTAAGAAAGAAACCAAAACATTTTAATTGCTATGAAAAATTATTGTAAGAACTAGTTAATACATTACACAAATAAGTCATGAAACATCTGTTTCATGACTTATTAAAATCTATAAATTGTTATTAAAGTCTATTTAAAGGATTGGGTTGTGTAGAAAATTTATAAACCTAATCTTTTTTCTTTATGTAGCCTCTTTTTTCAAGTTTAGCTATATGCTCTTTTCTTATTTCTTCTATATTTATTCCGTATTGTTCTTCAAGTTTAAACATCATTGTGATACAAGTTTGAGCTACATCCATTAATTCTTTTGCTGTTTTTTCTATTATTTCTATTTCATCTAGAGAATTATTTTCTCCGCTTAAATTCCTGTATTTACCTATACATTCAGCTAATTCACCTTGTTCTTCACCCATTTTTATAAATGTAGATTCTAAAGTTGGGCTGAGGTTGTTTAGTTCTGGTAGGGAAATTGTCTTTAATTTCATAATTATCTCCTTTCAGTGGATTAATTTATACTATCAAAAATCCTTTAGACATTATACTAAAAATGTATAATAATATCAAATATTAATCTATTCTGATTCTAGAACTGCCTTATATAATATCTCTCCAACTGGTTCATTGATTACGACACTAGCATTTCCATCGTATCCAGTTTTACTTTTGTTTATAAGTACTATATCTTTTCCCTTATAATAGGATACAAAGCTTGCAGCGGGATATACAACTAGAGAGGTTCCCCCTATGATCAATAGATCGGCTTCTTCTATAGCTCTTATAGCATTGTTTATTATGGTATTGTCTAGTGCTTCTCCATATAAAACAACATCTGGCTTTACTATAGATCCACATTCATCACAGTGAGGCACACTGCCTTCTAAATTTAACATCTCGTTTAAATCGAAAAATTTATTGCAGTTCAAACAGTAGTTTCTATGGACACAACCGTGTAATTCGTACACAGTTTTACTTCCGGCCATTTGATGTAATCCATCTATATTTTGAGTGATCACAGCTTTTAATTTTCCTAATTCTTCTAGTTTTGCAAGAGCTATGTGTGCTTTATTTGGTTTTGCATCTTTGTATATTAGTTTGTCTTTGTAAAATTTGTAGAACACATCAGGATACATAACAAAGAAAGAGTGTGATACTAATTCTTCTGGAGAAAAGTTTTTATTTAGCTTTTCATTAAAAAGCCCTGAGGCACTTCTAAAATCAGGGATATCTGATTCTGTAGATACTCCAGCTCCTCCAAAAAACACTATATTATTCGATATATCTATAAGTTCTTTTAATTTATCTATACACATATTGATCTCCCTTCTGAAACAAATACTTCATTCATATTATTAGATTGTATAAAACGAGCTTATTATTACATTATATCAAACTAGTAAAGTTATTGGTATTACCGTAATTTTCAAGCTAATATACACGGGCAACGTGTGTTCTGTATTTACCTTTTAAAATAATTGTCGTATAATATAAAAGAAATAGTTACAAATTTATTACAAAATAAGAAAAAGGTGGGAGATTGAGTGAATAAAAAGACTTTTATAACTACGCTGATAGTTTTACAGATGGCAGCTCTTAGTGTCAATGCTACAGGTAATCAGACGGTTTTAGATAATAATGCTAATAAGACAGCACAAAGCACAACAAAATCCAAATGGGATTCTGTTTATTCAAATATGGTTGAGGCCGGAAAAATAGGAGATAGAATTTTAAATCCTGGAGATGAAAATACAGGAGAAGATGACGGTAAGGTAATAGATATGGATGGAGCAGTGGTAAACCACAGTCCTCTTGATTATTCATTATCAAATCATGTTGATAAACAACTTTCTCAAGGAACAAACTTGGTAAACAAAAATGCATCAAAAAGCAGTGAAATGATGACTACTTATTTGATGAAACAATTGTCTAGATCATATGTAAATGCAGAGAGGACTGATTTAGAGTATTACCTAAATCCTTATAACTTTACAGATACAGAAAAAGGTATGATGCAGTTTTTAAAGACCAACACATACAGAGAAGTATCAGTTGATAGATTAAATACATACTTAAATTCAAAGACAACAGATATATTTCACAATAAAGGACAAGCCTTTAAAGATGCAGCTAAGAAGTACAATATAGATCCAGTTTATTTTGTGGCTCATTCAATGTGGGAGACTGGATACGGAAAATCTACATTAGCACAAGGTCAGCTTTTAACAACGTTCAAAGGAGAAAAATTAGAAAAGCCAGTGATGGTTTACAATTTCTTTGGTATAGGAGCAGTAGATGGTACAGCCAATCTATCTGGAGCAGAAGCTGCATATTCAAATGGATGGACTACTATAGATGCAACTATAGATGGATCAGCTAAGTGGATATCTGATAGTTACTCAAATAGCGCTAAGTACAATCAAAATAGTGTTTATAAGATGAGATGGAATTACGATATAACTTGGCATCAATATGCTACAGATGTAAACTGGGCTAACGGAATCTCAGGTGTTATGTACGGGTTAATAAATATTTACGACCCTAACGCTGTTTTAGAATTTGAAATACCACAGTATTGTAAATAAAATTAATTAAGATAGAAAATTTTTTACATAGACTATGAAAGTTAATATATTGATATTAGTATTTAGATACCGAGATGTAAATTGGGTATAAGGTTATAGAGATTACATAAATTTCTATAGCCTTTATTTATTTTGAATCAAATTTATATGATATAATTTACTTTGAGTCAAGCTTAATAAATAAGTAAATGATGCAATATCTCTTTGGAAAGGAATGATTAAATGGATAGTGTTAAAGAATATTTGGACAAACTTGAAATAAACAACAGTATTCTCGATAGGCAGTTGAAAGAAGTGTATATTCAGCGTGTAGTCTACTTTAAGGAAGATAAAATTGTATACTTTCACCTTACATCTAAGGATATAGTCCTTCACGACTTTTTAGACATGCTTAGTAAAGAGCTATCTGGCAAGCTTGGCTATTTTCGAGAGATTAAGATAAAAATTAAATATACAGGTTTAGAAAGATCGAAGAATAAAGATATAGTGAAGAAATATTGGAGTAATATTCTCTATATATTAAAGAGCATCTGTCCAGCCCTCGCAGGTTGGCAAAAACAGGTTGAGTACATGTGTCTAGACGATAACTTAAAAATAAAACTTCCAAAGACTATTTTTTACGATAGACTTATGAGTAAAAATGCTATACATGTATTAAATAATGTTTTTACAGAAGAGCTAGGTATGGATTTAAATATAACACTTGAAAAAGCGGTTGATGCAGAGATTGATATAGATAGCATTATTAAAAACAGCGACAGTGAGCTAGAGGAAAGAATAAAGGCACTCGAGCTTAAGGAGTCTGAAATAGATCAAGAAACTGAAGAAGGTTGTGCTGTTTTAAACGATGAAGTTGATGAAAATATGATTTTTGGCGACAATGTAAATGCACCGGTAGATTCTATCGATAGTTTAAAGGAGTCTTCAGGTACAGTCGGTATAGTAGGCGACATTTTCGATGTTGAGATAAAAGAACTTAGAAACGGTAAGATATTAATGATAGCGCTTATAACAGACTATACGAGTTCTATAGCGTGTAAGTTATTCTTAACTGATACTAACAAGGATGGTGTACTTGATCGTGTTAAAAAGGGTACTTATCTAAAAATTAAAGGGGATGTAATTTTCGATACTTACCAAAGAGAGATAAGTATGACTATAAGCGGAATTAGATTAGAAGAGAGACCTCAGAGATTTGATAAATCCGAGGAAAAAAGAGTTGAACTACATGCACATACTCAAATGTCTTCAATGGATGCTATATGTTCAGTTAAAGAGCTTGTTAATAGAGCAGCTTCTTGGGGTCATAAAGCTATTGCTATAACCGATCATGGTGTAGTTCAAGGATTTCCTGATGCGATGTCTGCTGCTAAGGCAAATGATATAAAAGTTCTTTATGGAGTTGAGGGATATTTAGTAGAAGATGATTTTAAGATAATAGAAGGTGCAAATGACAAAGAACTTTCTCAGTCATTTGTAGTATTTGATATTGAGACAACAGGTTTTTCTAATACGAATGATAAAATTACTGAGATAGGTGCAGTTAAAATACAGGACTTTAAAGTTGTAGATAGATTTAGTGAACTAGTAAATCCAGAAAAAGATATATCCTATAAAATACAAGAACTTACTGGAATAACCAATGATCTAGTTAAGGACAAACCGACTATTGAGGAAGTGCTACCTAGGTTTATGGATTTTATAGAGGATAGTGTATTAGTTGCACATAATGCAGAATTTGATACTGGATTTATATCAGAAAAGTGCAGACAGATGGGCTTAGATTACAATAGCAAAAGCGTAGATACATTGATGCTTGCGAGAGTGCTTCTTCCTGAATTAAAAAGGCATAGACTAAATGTTGTAGCGAAAGCTTTGGGGATTCAACTTTTAAATCACCATAGGGCTGTAGATGATGCTGATGCTACTGCACTCATATTTATTAAATTTTTAGAAATGTTAAAAGAGAAGGGAGCAAATACTTTAAGCGAGGTTAATGATGTACTCGGAAAGATAGACTACACTAAGTTAAACACTAGCCACATAACGCTTATAGCTCAAAATCAAACAGGAATTAAAAATCTTTATAAAATAGTTTCTGATGCACATATAAATCACTTTTACAGAGCTCCAAGAATATTAAGAAGCGTCTTAAATGAATATAGAGAAGGTTTAATTATCGGGTCAGCTTGTGAGGCCGGTGTAGTGTATCAAGCAGTAAAGAAAAATACACCTGATGAAGAGTTAGAAAAAATACTTGAACTCTACGATTACATTGAGATTATGCCGACTGATAACAATCAATTTATGATAGATAAAGGTGAAGTAAGAGGCAAAGAGGAGTTAAGGGATATAAACAGGAAACTTGTAAAAGTAGCAAAAAAATTCGGCAAAATACCAGTTGCAACTGGAGATGTCCACTTTTTAGATAAACATGAAGCAATTCTTAGAACAGTGCTGAAATATTCACAAGGGTTTAAAAATGATGAAGAGGAAACTTACCTTCATTTTAGAACAACAGATGAGATGATTGAAGAGTTTAGCTATTTGGGAGAAGAGTTAGCATACGAAGTAGTGGTTAAAAATACCAATAAAATTGCAGATATGGTCGAAGATGTAAAACCTATACCTGATTCTACATATCCTCCAATTATTGAAGGATCAGATGTTGAACTTAGGGAGATGTGTTATAAAAATGCGATTAGGATTTATGGTGATCCTCTCCCTGATATTGTTAAAAAGAGATTGGATAGAGAGTTGAACTCTATAATAAGCAACGGTTATGCAGTTATGTATATAATTGCCCAAAAACTAGTTGCAAAATCTATGGAGGACGGTTATCTAGTTGGATCTAGGGGATCTGTTGGATCTTCTTTTGCGGCGACAATGAGCGATATAACAGAGGTTAATCCACTTCCTGCACACTATATTTGTGAAAATGAAGACTGTAAGTATTCGTATTTTTACGATGTCGGTGAGTGGGGATCCGGTATAGATTTGCCTGCGAAAGACTGCCCTAAATGCGGAAGACCCCTTGCTAAAAATGGTCAGGATATACCATTTGAAGTTTTCCTGGGATTCGAGGGAGATAAGGAGCCAGATATAGATCTTAACTTTTCAGGAAACTATCAACCCATTATACATAAATACACTGAGGAGCTTTTCGGTGAAGGGTATGTATATAGAGCGGGGACTATAGGTACGGTTGCGGATAAAACGGCCTTTGGATACGCAAGAAAGTATATAGAAGAAAATAATATTACTGTACCAAATGCAGAAGTATTGAGGCTTTCAAGTGGATGTACAGGAGTTAAACGTACATCTGGACAGCATCCTGGTGGCGTTATGGTTATACCGGATTATAAGGATGTTTACGACTTTACACCAATTCAGTATCCAGCTAACGATAGGGAATCAGGGGTTATAACTACCCACTTTGATTATCATTCTATAAGTGGTAGAATTCTTAAACTAGATATACTTGGACACGACGGTCCGACACTTATAAAAATGATAGAAGATATTACTGGAATAAATATATTAGATATACCACTGGACGATGAAAGGACAATGTCTTTGTTTACATCGACAGAAGCTTTAGGGGTAACTCCAGAAGAGATAGGTTGTCCTATTGGTTGTTTAGCTATACCAGAGTTTGGGACTAAGTTTGTTAGACAGATGCTATTAGATACCAAACCTACAACATTTGCCGAGCTGGCTAGGATTTCTGGACTTTCACATGGTACCGATGTTTGGGTAAATAACGCTCAAGACTTGGTTAGAGATGATATAGTGGGGCTTAAAGACGTTATATCAACACGTGATGATATAATGAACTACCTTATATTCCAAGGGCTTCCACCAAAGATGAGCTTTACTATAATGGAGAATGTTAGAAAGGGTAAAGGTCTAAAGCCAGAACACGTTGAAGAAATGGTTAAAAACAATGTGCCTGATTGGTATATTCAGTCATGTAAAAAGATTAAGTACATGTTCCCCAAAGCCCATGCAGTCGCTTATGTTATGACATCTTTTAGGCTTGCATATTGCAAGGTAAATTATCCTGAGGCTTTTTATGCTACTTACTTTACAACCAAAGTAGAGGATTTTGATGCCGATTTGGTTGTGAAGGGAATGGACGCAATTAAAGGAAAGATGAATGAAATAGAAGCTATAGGTAATGATGCTACAACTAAAGAAAAAGGAATGTACACAGTTTTAGAGGTTGCACTAGAGATGTACGCAAGAGGTATAAAGATTTTACCCGTAGATATATATAATTCTGATGCTAAAGAGTTCAAAGTACTGGGAGAAAAAACTTTACTTCCTCCAATGACTTCTTTACAGGGACTTGGTGAAAATGCTGCGATAAATATACAAAATGAGCGTAAAAAAGGAGAATTCATCTCGAAAGAAGACCTTAGAAAGAGAGCAAAAGTTTCAAAACCAGTTATAGAAGTTCTTACAAATCACGGATCGCTAGAGCGAATGAGCGATAGAAATCAGCTTTCTTTATTTTAAAAATTTGCAAATCCAGTAAATGTGTGATATTATGTAATTAAAATATCATACTTGGTCAAAAATAAGAGTGGGGCGTCAGTTCTCACTCTTTTGTTTTATGATATGTTGGATTTACTACAATTGAATAAGGAGGTTTAAAATGAAAAAGAATTTAGAAGCTTTAGTAGAAAGCATAGTAATAGAAGTTACAGACAGTCATGGATTTGAATTAGTAGACGTAGAGTACGTAAAGGAGTCAGGGGAGTACTACCTGAGAATATATATAGATAAACCAGAGGGAATATCACTTGCTGAATGTGAAACAATAAGCAGAGAACTTAGTCCTATACTTGATGAAAAAGACCCAATACAAGAGAACTACTTCTTAGAGGTTTCTTCTCCAGGTCTAGACAGACCTCTTAAAAAAGAAAAAGATTTTATTAGATACAAAGGTAGAGATGTTGAACTTAAACTTTATAAACCTTTAAATGGCAGTAAGCAATTTGAAGGGACACTTTTAGAATTGACACCAGAGAATATTATAAAATTAGAGATAAACGGAAGTACAGTTGAATTTGATAAAAAAGATGTCGCTATAATAAGATTGGCGATTAAGTTTTAAAGGTATAATAAAACTATGGAGGAAAATGGGAAAATGAATCACGAGTTTATGGAAGCATTGGATGAATTAGTAGTTGATAGAGGAGTAGATAGAGACATATTAATTGACACTATTGAGCAAGCAGTTTTAACTGCATACAAAAAGAACTTTGGATCAGCTCAAAATGTTAGAGTAGAGTTTGACAAAGAAAATGGAATAAGAGTTTTCTCTCAGAGAACTATAGTGGATGAATCTGACTTATACGATGCTTTTTTAGAAATCGATATAGAAGATGCAAGAAAGATAAATCCTAACTATGAACTAGGGGATATAATTGAAAATGAAGTTACTCCTAAAGACTTTGGAAGAATAGCAGCTCAGACAGCTAAGCAAGTAGTAGTTCAAAGAATAAGAGAAGCTGAAAGAGAAATAGTATACAATGAATTTATAGAAAAAGAAAATGAAATAGTAACAGGAGAAGTTGCAAGAGCAAACAAGAATGTTGTTCATGTAAACTTAGGAAGAATAGAAGGCGTTATGACTCAAAGTGAGCAAATACCTCAAGAGTTCTATAAAGCGGGACAAAAAATGAAGTTCTTTATACTAGAAGTTAAGAAAACTAATAAAGGGCCACAAATTGTTGTGTCTAGAAGTCATCCAGGACTTGTTAAGAGATTATTTGAAGAAGAAGTACCTGAGATTTACGAAGGTATTGTTCAAATAAAATCTGTAGCTAGGGAAGCTGGATCTAGAACTAAGATGGCTGTTAGGTCTATAGATGAAAAGATAGATCCAATTGGAGCATGTGTTGGCCCAAAAGGACTTAGAGTAAAAAACATAGTAGACGAACTTGGCGATGAGAAAATAGATATAATCAAGTACGACGAAGATCCAGCTGCATTTATATCAGCTTCACTTAGTCCATCTAAAGTAGTTAAAGTTGATGTAAACGAGGCAGAAAAATCAGCTCTAGTAATTGTTCCAGACTATCAATTATCATTAGCCATAGGTAAAGAGGGACAAAATGCAAGACTTGCAGCTAAACTTACTAACTGGAAGATAGATATAAAGAGTGAATCTCAAGCTGAAGAGGAGATGCTGGCAGCTGCAAATAAAAAAGAAGAAGTTTTATCTGAAAATGTTGAAGATGTAGACAAATTAGATGAAGCAATGGATTTTGAAGATATAAATGAAGTAGTAGATACAGATGAGATAGATGAAGTTCAAGAAAATGAAATAGATGATGATAATTTAGACGATTAGAGATAATAAGGAGGGGTTATTTTTGAAAAAGGTAAAGAAAGTGCCTCAAAGAAAATGTATCTCATGTCAAGATAGAGATTCTAAAAAAGAGCTTATGAGAATAGTTAAAAACAAAGATGGAGAAATCTTTGTGGACAAAACTATGAAGGCAAATGGAAGAGGAGCTTATATTTGTAAAAGTGAAGAATGTATAAAAAAAGCTATTAAAAGCAAAGCTTTAAACAAGGCTTTCAAAATGGAGATTCCAGACGAAGTTTATGACAGTATATTATCGGAGTTAGACAGCGATGATAAATAATGTAGATAAATCAAAAAAAGTCTGTTCATTTATAGGGCTTGCTATGAGAGCAGGAAAAGTTGTATCAGGAGATGATTCAACTCTGTTAGAATTAAAGAAGGGCAGAGTTAAATTAGTCTTAATAGCCGAAGATGCTTCAAAAAACACTCAAAAACTATTCAAAGATAAGTCATCATATAGAAATATACCATATATAATCTGTTTAACTAAAAACGATATGGGATTATCTATGGGAAAATCTCCTAGAGCCGTAGTTGGAATAAAGGATGAAGGTTTTGCAGATAGTATTAAGCGATTAATGGAAGTTTAAAATATAATAGGGGGTGATCTTGTGTCAAAAACAAGAGTATACCAGGTAGCAGAGAATTTAAATGTATCTACGGAGGATTTAATAAAAAAACTCGCTGAAATAGATATAAACGTAGAAAAAGATGATGTTCTAGAAGATGAAAACCTAGAGCTTGCGATGGAATTATTTGGGTCGGAAGACGAAGATAATGGAAATAAAATAGTAGTAGAAGGTGAAATAACAGTTAAGGACTTAACTGAGAAATTAAATAAACCAGCTTCAGAAATAATAATGAAACTCATGAAAATGGGAACAATGGCAACAATAAACCAAGAGATTAGTTTTGAGATGGCTTCTTTAATAGTAAATGAGTATGGATTTGAATTAATTCAGTCAGAAAACGATGAGAAAGAAGCTCAAGAAATAGAAGAATTAATGCAAATAGAAGAAGATAAAGAGGAAGATTTAAAACCTAGACCACCAGTAGTAACAGTTATGGGTCACGTTGACCACGGTAAGAC
This sequence comes from Metaclostridioides mangenotii, assembly GCF_017873185.1. Classification (GTDB taxonomy): domain Bacteria; phylum Bacillota; class Clostridia; order Peptostreptococcales; family Peptostreptococcaceae; genus Metaclostridioides; species Metaclostridioides mangenotii. Next base: position 898,149 of record NZ_JAGGJX010000001.1, on the reverse strand, counting down.
TTCTCTACTTGATGCTATAAGAGAATCGAATTTTATATCAGCAGAAGCAGGTGGAATAACTCAACATATAGGTGCCTCTGAAGTAATGGTAAATGGTCAAAAGATAGTATTCTTAGATACACCTGGACATGAGGCCTTCACTTCAATGAGAGCTAGAGGGGCTCAAGTTACGGATATAGCGATACTAGTAGTTGCCGCAGATGATGGTATAATGCCTCAAACTATTGAAGCTATAAACCATACTAAGGCTGCTGGAGTTCCGCTAATAGTAGCAATAAACAAAATAGATAAACCAGAAGCAAACCCTGACAAAGTAAAACAAGAGCTTGCTGATCAAGGTTTACTAGTTGAAGACTGGGGTGGAGAAGTTATATCTGTACCAGTATCAGCAAAAAAGAGAGAAGGAATAGACACTCTTCTTGAGATGGTTCTATTAGTTGCTGAAGTTGAAGAATTAAGAGCAAACCCTGACAAGAGAGCTGTTGGAACAGTAATAGAAGCAGAATTAGATAAAGGTAGAGGACCAGTTGCAACTGTACTTGTTCAAGGAGGTACTCTAGAAGTAGGAGATCCGATAGTTGCAGGAGCTGCAAGTGGTAAAGTAAGAGCTATGATAAACTCAAAAGGTAAAAGAGTAAAAGTAGCTGGACCATCTACAGCAGTTGAAATATTAGGACTTTCTGAAGTTCCTCAAGGTGGAGATCAATTCGTTGAAGTTCCAACTGATAAAATAGCTAGAAGCGTCGCTGATAGAAGAAAACAAATGCAAAGAGATGAGCAAATGAAATCTTCTCAAAGATTGTCTCTAGATGCACTATTTGAACAAATGAACGAAGGAAATGTAAAAGATCTTAACATAGTTATAAAAGCAGACGTACAAGGTTCTGTACAAGCTGTTAAGCAATCACTAGAAAAACTTTCAAATGAAGAAGTACAAGTTCAAGTTATTCACGGTGGAGCAGGAGCTGTAACAGAGTCAGACGTACTACTTGCAGCTGCATCTAATGCGATAATCATAGGATTTAACGTAAGACCAGTTCCAGGGGCTGAATCATTAGCACAAAAAGAAAAAGTAGATGTAAGAACTTACACTATAATCTACAAAGCTATTGAGGATATACAGCAAGCAATGACTGGTATGTTAGACCCAGAGTACGTTGATGAAGAAACTGGTAAAGTTGAAATCAGAGAAATATACAAAATATCTGGAATCGGTACAGTTTGCGGATGTTATGTAACTTCTGGTAAGGTATTTAGAAATTGTAAGGTTAGAATAGTAAGAGATAGTATTATAATTCATGAAGGTGAGATCGCTGCACTTAAGAGATTTAAAGATGATGTTAAAGAAGTTAATACTGGGTATGAATGTGGTATTAGTATCGTTAACTATAACGATCTAAAAGAAGGCGATATTATAGAGGCGTATATAACTAAAGAAGTACAGAGAAAATTATAAAATATCAAATACCTAAAATATCAACAGATAATTTAAGGTTAGATAAGTAATTTTAAATAATTATACAATCAGTATTAATAGTTATAGGCCAAATTTTGTATAAAGAAGGTTGATAGCATGGCATCATACAATAGAACAGCTAGAATAGCTGAGGAAATAAAAAAAGTTGTAAGCACAATGTTGATAAGTGGAGTAAAAGATCCACGTATAAATTCTATGGTAAGTGTAACAGATGTAGAGGTTACAAACGACCTTAGATACGCTTATGTTTACGTTAGCATACTTGGTGGAGATCAAGATTCGACTCTTTTGGGACTTAAAAGCGCTGGCGGATATTTAAGAAGAGAATTAGGTAAAAGTATAAAACTTAGATACATTCCTGAAATAATATTTAAGGTTGATGACTCTTTAGAGAGAGGAATGTACATGGAAAAACTTATAAATAGTGTAAATAAGAAAAGCTCAGATAAAGTAGAGGTAGAAGACGATGACAAATAGTATAGACAATATACTAAAGTGTATAGAAGAAAATGAAACTTTTCTTGTAACATCTCATGTCAGCCCAGATGGAGACAATCTGGGGTCTACACTGGCTACTTACTACGCATTAAAAAAACTAGGTAAAAAGGTATTTTATGTGCTTGATGATACTATTCCTCTAAACATGAATTTTCTAGTTGATGGAGTAGAAAAACTTAGTTCACAGGAATTTAGTCAAAATGACTATGTAGTAATTACACTAGACTGTGGAGACAAAAATAGAATATGTATAGATAAAACTTTAATTGAGGGTGCAAAAGTACTTGTAACTATTGATCATCATGCAAGCAACGATGGCTACGGAGATATAAACTTTATAGATACTGAAGCTTCATCTACATGTGAGCTTGTATATAGACTTTTAAGTAGATATAAAAAACTAAACGGAGTCAATCTTATAGATGAGAAAATCGCTACAGCACTTTACACAGGTTTAGTTACAGATACAGGTAACTTCTCCTATACAAATGCAGATGAAGAGAGCTTCGAAGTAGCAAGAAACCTTCTAATGATGGGTGCAAAAAAAGAAGACATAATAATCAATGTATTTCAAAGCAATTCATTCAGCTACTATAAGCTGTTAGGTGAAGCTCTAAATACATTAGAAGTGCACGGTTCAGAAGTTGCATGTATAACCTTGACTAAGGATATGCTGGATAGAAACGATATCAGTTACAATGATGTCGACGGTATAACTACTTACACTAGAGATATTAAAGGAATAAATATAGGTATTTTATTCAAGCAGAGAAATGAAAATGAAGTTAAAGTAAGTTTGAGATCTAAAAACAATACAGATGTTAGTAAAATTGCACAAGTATTTGGAGGCGGAGGTCATACAAGAGCTGCAGGATGTACTATTGCAGACTCTGTAGATGTCGCTAAGAAGAAAGTACTAGATGCAGTTTTAAACACATTACAAGGTGAGATCAATGAATAAAGTTATTAATATTCTAAAACCAACTGGTATGACATCGCATGATGTTGTAAGTGCAGTCAGAAAAATTTTGAACACTAAAAAAGTTGGTCATACAGGAACACTGGACCCAGACGCATCAGGAGTACTTCCAATATGTGTAGGGAAAGCCACAAAGATAAGTGAATTTATACTTAGTAAAGACAAAGAGTACTTATGTGAGATGACTTTAGGAATAAGTACAGATACTTATGATTCATCTGGAACAATTTTAAATAGATCGGATAATATAGATTTTGACATCGAAGATATAGAAAAAGCCTTTGATAAACAGAGGGGTGAAATTGAACAATTTCCCCCAGTTTATTCGGCTTTAAAGATAAATGGAAAGAGAATGTGCGATTTAGTCAGAAGTGGTAGGGAAGATGAAATCGTACTAAAATCTAGGAAAGTAAATATAAAAAATATAGAAATTCTTAGATTTGAAAGCAACAAAGTTGTGTTTAAAGTAGAGTGTTCAAAGGGTACATACGTTAGAAGTATATGCCATGATATAGGTGAAGAACTAGGATGTGGAGCACATATGTCTCTGCTTATAAGGACTTCTTCAGGAATGTTCAAGTTAGAAGATTCAATTACACTTGAAGAATTAGATGCCAAATTTAAAGATGGATCACTTGAGGATTATCTTAAAGATGGAGATGTAGACTTTGTGCTTAGAGAGTATAAATATATTTTGTTAAACGACAATGCCTTAAAATACTATACAAATGGCGGCGCTATTGATGAGAGAAGATTTTTAAAATCAGACTACAGAGATAACGATGAATTTGTAAGGGTTTATAGCAAAGATGAGTTTATAGGAATTGGGAAATTGACTAAAAGTAATAACATAACTACAGTTAAAAGTGTTAAAATGTTTGTGTAGACTATATTTTTGACGAGGATATTTATATGGAAATAATTAAATCATTAGATAAAATTAAAGATATTTCACACAGTGCTGTTACCATAGGAAATTTTGATGGAGTACATAAAGGGCATCAAGTTTTGATAAATAAGACTGTAAAAGCCGCCAAAGAAAACGGCGTAAAGAGTGTTGTTTTTACTTTTGAAAATCACCCAGTAAACTTTTTTAAGTTAGATACTGTAAAAAATATAATTAGCAACGAGGATAAACTCAAAATTTTTGAGTCTATGGACGTAGATGTAGCTGTAATTGTTCCGTTTGATCATTATATGACTACTGTAGATCCAACTGCATTTGTAGAGGATATTTTAGTAGACAAGCTGCATGCTAAGTTTATTATTATAGGTCATGACTTTAGTTTTGCAAAAGAAAAAATGGGAAACTCTAAGTTTTTACAGAGTGTACAGGATAAATATAAATTTGATGTAGAAATTGTAGAGCCAGTTATGATAAGGGGCAAAAGGATAAGTAGTACATATATCAGAGAGCTAGTATCAAATGGCAGAGTAGAAGAAATAAAAGAATACCTTGGCAGAAACTATAAAATCAGTGGGGAAGTAATCCATTCTAAAAAGTTGGGTAGAACCATCGGATTCCCAACTGCAAATATAAGCATGGACAAAGGTATGCTTACGCCAGACATTGGAATATACGCATCAATAGTAAATATAGATAAAGAGTTGTATTTTGGCGCGACTAATGTGGGATATAATCCTACTGTAAATGGCCAGAGCTTATCTCTAGAGACCAATATAATAGACTTTGATAAAGACATATATGGAAAAATTATAGAAGTTGAATTTTTGGAAAAGATAAGAGATGAAATAAAATTTGACGGTATAGAAGGTCTTAAAAATCAACTTGCTAAGGACGTAGATTACGTTAAGAGAAACTATGTTTGCAAAATAAAATAATTTATGTTAAAATAGTTTAGGAAAATAACCATTACTCGGCATTTGAATACTCCAATCAATGCTTAGTATTTGGCGATTATTAAATATAATGGAGGTTTTACAAATGAACAAAGAAGTAATCATAAATGAATATGCAAGAAAAGAAGGAGACACAGGTTCTCCAGAAGTACAAATAGCTTTATTAACTACTAGAATCAATGAGTTAAACGAGCATTTAAAGATTCATAAAAAAGATCACCACTCAAGAAGAGGACTTCTTAAAATGGTTGGTAGAAGAAGAAATCTATTAGCTTACCTAAAAGAAAAAGATCTTGAAGGATACAGAGCATTAATAGCAAAATTAGGATTAAGAAAGTAATTTATTTCTATATTAAAGCAGGTATTTAAGATACCTGCTTTTTTGTAATTTTTATCGAAATCCCAAATATCTACATATTTTAAGTAATTTCCGATTTTTTAAGAGGTATAGTGTATAAGTCGTATACAATATTTAAATTATTTAGTATTTATTAATAGAAATTCGTACATATTGAACTTATAGAGGAAAAACATAACTTATATAGAAATTTTATTATATGAAGGAGGAGATTATTTTGAAGATAAAATTAGTTTGTGATAGTCTGTGTGATATACCAAAAGAAATAATGGAGAAAGAATACATTGAAATAGTTCCGCTTACTATAATGGTTGATGATAAGGAATTTAGAGAAGGCGTTGATATAAATAAACAAGAGTTTTACGACTTGGTAAAAAAAATAAATGTTATACCAAAGACGTCTCAAGCCACATATATGGAATTTAAAGAGGTTTTTGATAAGTATATCGCAGAGGGTTATGAAATTATTTGCCTGACAGGTGCAGCGAATACCTCTGGAACATTTCAAAGTGCTACATTAGCTAAAAATGATACAGATCAAGATAAGATACATGTATTTGACACACGCAATTTATCTCTTGGAAGTGGACAGTATGTAATTAAAGCATGCGAACTACTTGAGAGCGGAATGGATGCAAATGAAATAGTTGAAGAATTAGAGTCAATTTATAGCAGTGTTAGACTAATATTTATGCCTTACACTCTAAATTTCTTAAAGAAAAGTGGCAGAGTACCAATTACTACAGCTTTAGTAGGAAATATGTTAAATATAAAACCTATATTTTTCTTCGATGATGGAGAAGCTAAGCTTGTCAATAAAGTAAGAGGATCAAAGCAAGTTGCTACTAAACTTGTAGATATGATATTAGAGCTTTGTAAAGGAAAAAATATAGAAAATATGATATTTACTATAGGTTGTGGAGATAATATAGAGGATATAGACAAATTAGAAGAAGAAGTTAAGAAGAGAATAAATTGCAGAAGGCTTTTATTTACTAGAGGTGGAGTTGCAATTTGTTCACATACAGGTCCGGATATACTTGCTATAAGTTGCTCAAATTAAGTGCTTTATTGATATACAAGTATATTTATATTGTCTAATTATACTATTTTTGATAATATATTACTTAGGACTATGAACGTGTTTTTATATAAGAGGAGGACAAGCATTAATGTTTGAACATAAAATTTATAAAATGGATTTCGCAGGAAGAGAGCTTTCTGTTGAAATAGGCAAGATTTGTGAACTATCAAGCGGTAGTTGTATTGTAAGATACGGTGACAGTATGGTAATGGTGAATGCAAGTAAATCATCTAAGCCAAGAGCCGGGATAGATTTCTTCCCACTAAGTGTGGATTTTGAAGAAAAGTTATATTCTGTAGGTAAGATACCTGGAGGATTTTTAAAGAGAGAAGGAAAACCTTCTGAAAAAGCTGTACTTACTTCTAGATTAATAGATAGACCGATAAGACCATTATTCCCAGATGGATTTAGAAATGATGTTCAAGTTGTTGCTACAGTTTTATCTGTGGACCAAGATTGTACACCTGACATTATGGCTATGATAGGATCATCAATATCATTATCAATATCTGAGATACCTTTCAACGGGCCAACAGGATCAGTTTGTGTAGGGCTTGTTGATGGAGCTTTTGTTGTAAATCCTAACGTAGAGCAAAGAGAAAAGAGCAGTATGCACCTAGTTGTATCTGGTACAAAAGATGCGATAATGATGGTTGAAGCTGGCGCTGATGAAGTTCCAGACGACGTTATGTTACAAGCTATACTATTTGCTCATACTGAAATCAAGAAGGTTGTTGAGTTTATAGAAGGTATAGTAGCAGAAGTAGGTAAAGAAAAATTAGATATAGAATTACACTGTGTAAATGAAGACATAGATAAAGCTGTTAGAGACTTTGCAACTGACAAGATGAGTGCAGCAGTAAAAACAGTTGAAAAGATGGAAAGACAAGAGAAGATGGATCTAGTTAAAGAAGAAACTCTAGGTCATTTTGCTGAGAAAATAGATGACTTCGAAGATTTCCAAAGCGATATAGAAGAAGTTTTACAAGGGATAATAAAGGAAGAAGTTAGAAAGTCTATAGTACATGATAATCTTAGACCAGATAACAGAAAACCAGAAGAGATAAGACCTATATGGTCAGAAGTTGGAATGGTCCCAAGAACTCATGGTTCAGCTATATTTACTAGAGGTCAAACTCAAGTATTAAATATTGCAACACTAGGTGCATTAGGTGATGTTCAAAAACTTGATGGACTAGATGAAGAAGAAAACAAGAGATACATGCACCACTACAACTTCCCGGCTTACAGTGTTGGTGAAGCAAGACCTTCAAGAGGTCCAGGTAGAAGAGAGATCGGACACGGTGCTTTAGCAGAGAGAGCGTTAGTTCCAGTTATACCTTCAAAAGAAGATTTTCCATATGCAATAAGATTAGTATCAGAAGTACTTAGTTCAAATGGATCTACATCTCAAGCGAGTGTTTGTGGATCTACACTATCACTTCTTGATGCTGGTGTACCTATAAAAGATATGGTTGCAGGTATAGCTATGGGTCTTATCAAACAAGACGGTAAAGTAGCAGTACTTTCTGATATACAAGGTATGGAAGATCACCTAGGAGATATGGACTTCAAGGTTGCAGGTACAGAGCATGGAGTTACAGCTATACAAATGGATATAAAAATCGCTGGTATAGATGAAGAAGTTCTTAGAAGAGCTTTAGCTCAAGCTAAAGAAGGTAGAATTCATATACTAAACGAAATGAGAAAGACAATATCAGCTCCAAAATCAGAATTATCACCATACGCTCCTAAGATCGTTAAGATGATGATAGATCCAGACAAAATAAGAGATGTAATAGGGCCAGGTGGAAAAATTATAACTAAGATAATAGACGAAACTGGAGTTAAAATAGACATAGAGCAAACAGGTGAAGTATTCATATCTGGAATAGAGGCTGAAATGATAGCCAAAGCTCAAGAGTTAATCAACAATATAGTTGTAGAGCCAGAGGTTGGACAGGTTTATAAAGGTAAAGTAAGTAGAATAATGAATTTCGGTGCCTTTGTAGAGATACTTCCAGGTAAAGAAGGATTACTTCATATTTCGCATATAGCTCATGAGAGAGTTGCTAAAGTTGAAGACGTTTTAAACATCGGAGATGAAGTAGAAGTTAAAGTAACTGAGATAGATGAAAAAGGTAGAGTAAACTTATCTAGAAAAGTTTTACTTCCAAAACCTCAAAAATAATTACTTTTGTATTGAAAAGAGTGGTTTAATTAAAAGAACAATAAGCTGATTAGTTGTTTCAACTGACTAGAATGTATTTGATTTTAGTCAGTTACAAAACACTATTCAGCTATTTTTATGTCTTTTTTTAATTTATTTTCCAAGTGAGGATGTTGAATATTTATTTGATAATCTAAATGATTGTTTAATGGGACTGTTTATGAATTTAATATCAGCAGTTCTTTTTTATATTGTGAATTATATATTAAAGTTTTAATCTAAAGAACATGCAAATTAAGTTATAATATACGTATGGGGTCTAATTTGAGGAGGAAATGAAAGTGAAATCGATATTACTACTAGAAGACGATGAAAATCTAAATAGGGGAATTAGCTTGAGATTAGAAAGAGAAGGATACATAGTTTACTCTAATTACGGAGTAAGTGAAGCTATAGATTGTTTTAATAAGCATGCAATAGATTTGATAATAAGCGACATATCCTTAGGTGATGGGAGTGGAATAGATTTTTGTAGAGAAATAAGAAAACAGAGTGATGTGTATATAATATTTTTAACAGCTTTAAATCAGGAGATTGATATTGTAAATGGATACGATATGGGAGGGGATGACTATATAACCAAGCCATTCAGCTTGATGGTTCTTATGTCCAAAGTAAATGCACTGATGAGGAGAATAGATAGTCCAGATAGGCTAACTCTTGTTTCTGAGGAAATAAGAATTTCATACAAAGATATGAAAGTTTTCAGGAACGATGATGAAATACAACTCAGCAAAACTGAGCTTCAGCTTCTTATTTACCTTATGGAAAATTCAAAGCAGATTGTCTCTAAAGAGCAGATATTAACCCATGTATGGGATAGCGAAGGGCAGTTTGTGGACGACAATACGGTTTCTGTAAATATCAGTAGACTTAGAAATAAGTTGGGGGCTGATTATATTCAAAATGTGAGAGGAATGGGCTATATATGGGTAAAGGGAAGCAACAAAGAGTAATTATTATCTTATTTCTATTATTTCTAGTCGTGTTTGCAAATTGTGTGATTTTATATAATTTTAATAAACATATACAGTATGAAGATAATAGGAAACTTGGAATTTTAATCAATAAACACCCTGAGTTAGAGAAAGATCTGATTGAAGTATTTGAAGGAGATAGGGCTTACTCAAATTCTGATGTAGACTCTGGAAAGTTTTTAGAAGATAAATACGGATACACAATTAAAAATAGGAAGAGCACGGTGATTATAAAAACATATACAAAGTTTATTGTAATGAGCATCTTGCCTGTTGGAGTATTTGTATTACAAATAGATAGGTCTATTCAAAAGAGAGAGGATAGAAGTAATATTAAAGAGATTGAAGATTTTATTCAGTGTATACGACATTATAAAGATAATATATACAGTTATAAATTTGAAGAACATGACCAAAAATCTAGTTACAGTTTATACTTTAGAAAACTTGAAAACGAATTATATGAACTCGGTGGCAAATTAAATGTACTTAGAGATAATATGGTAGCTGAAGAACGTGATACTAAAGAGATGGTTACAGATATATCACATCAATTAAAGACGCCTCTAGCATCGCTAAAAATGAGTTATGAGATAGCAGATATAAATACTTTCTCAGAAGAAGAGAGAAGTAGTTTTTTAGCTAAAGGATTTGATGAAATAAAGAAACTTGAAGGGCTTTTAGATGCTTTGATAAATGTATCTAGGCTTGAAGCTAATATGATTGAAATAAAACCCACTTCTTATAGTATAAAAACGACTTTAAAGGAATCAATGAGCACTGTATTTATGAAGGCTTTTGATAAAAACATAGAAATTATTACTGAAGAATTTGAAGATATCAATATTTTACACGATCCAAAATGGACGAGAGAAGCTTTTGTAAATGTATTAGATAATGCAGTTAAGTATTCTGAAAGTGGGACAAGTATAAAGTTAAGAGTTCAGAAATTGATCAACTATATTATAGTAGAAATAGAAGATGAAGGAATTGGAATTGATAAATCAGACTATACAAAGATATTTAAAAGGTTTTATAGAGGTAATGCTAAAAAAGTTGTGGAGTCTGAAGGATCAGGTGTTGGGTTATACTTAGTCAGAAGAATTTTAGAAGAGCAAGGCGGAAGTATTAGAGTAAAAAAATCACTTTCTGGAGGAAGTGTATTTCAGTTGACTTTGCCAATAGAAAAGATATAAAATCAATTGATTTATATATTAAAAAGAAGTCTTACAAAACTGTAGACATATTGAAAGCCTCCTGTAAGATTGTCTTAGTAAACTAAATATAGACAGAGGGATAACAAATAGGAGGTATGGAGATATGAATGCGATACTTGAGGTAAGAAATTTAGTGAAACATTACGGGTCAGGAGAGAACTTAGTAAAAGCTATAGATGATACAAATCTTGAAGTAAAAGAAGGAGAATTTATAGCTATTGTAGGGAGGTCTGGATCTGGAAAAAGCACACTTTTACATATGATTGGTGGTCTTGATAGACCGGATTCAGGAAAGGTATTTATTGCAGAAAAAGATATATTCAAATTAAAGGATGAAAAGCTAGCTGTTTTTAGAAGAAGAAAGATAGGATTTATTTTTCAAAATTATAATCTTATCCCATCTCTTAATGTTTGGGAAAATATTGTGCTTCCAATAGGTCTTGATGGAAATAAAGTCGACGAAAGTTTCGTTATGGAGATAATCAGAAGTGTAGGTATGGAAGAAAAATTAAAATCACTTCCGAACACTCTTTCAGGAGGTCAACAGCAAAGAGTAGCAATTGCACGAGCACTAGCTTCTAAACCGGCAATTATACTTGCAGATGAACCTACGGGAAATCTTGACTCTAAGACTGAAATGGAAGTTATAACACTTCTTAAATCTTGTGTAACAAAATACGGACAGACTTTAATCCTTATTACGCACGATGAGACTATTGCTCAGATGGCAGATAGAATCGTAGTTATAGAGGACGGCAAGGTGGTGAGCGCGCATGAAGACTGTAACTAAAACTGCGCTTGCGAACTTAAAACAAAATAAAGGCAGAAATATACTTTCGGGTATTGCAATAGTTCTAACTACAATTCTTATGCTTGCTACAATGACTTTTGGATTTGGTATGGTTAAACTACAAGCAACTGCAGTTAATAAGGTTTATCCAACATGGCACGTAATGTACAGAGATATGCCTGAGCATAAAGTAGAAGCATTAAAACAACATGCAGATGTAGAAACTTTGGGTAAAAGAATAGATATAGCAGAAGCGACTGTAAAGGACAGTAATGTAAGACTTATCAATTTGGACAAGACATCTGTTGAGTTAAATAAAGTAGTGTTAAAGTCTGGAAAAATGCCAGTTAGTAAAAATGATATAGCTTTAACGCAAGGTCTACTTAATAAATTTGGAAAAAATTTAAAGGTGGGAGATCTAGTGTCGCTTCCATATCAGATTATAGAAAAAGATGGGCTAGGTTATGAAAAACAAGCCGAGTTTAGAATTTCAGGTATTATAAAAATAGATGGTGAAAAGCCAGATCAAAAACAGTTTGCTGGTTACATATCAAGTGAGTTTATGAAAGATCAGTTACCAGAGGATGAACGACTTTATAGAGTTATGTATAGGTTGTCTAATGCAGATAAAATGACTACAGATGATATTAATGCTTTAACTAAAGAGATAGCGGCAAATTTTGGAGTTAAAGATGCTGATATAGTTGAAAATAGCGAATACCTTTGGGCAAATTATGTGGATCCAGATATATTTTCGATAATAGCAATTATAGTTTTAGTTATTGCTTTTGCGGGAGTTCTGACAGTGTATAGTATCTACTATGTTTCTAATATTCAGAAGGTGCAGGAATTTGGAAAACTTAAAGCTCTGGGAGCTACAAAAAGACAGATTAAAAATATTATATTGAAGGAAGGTCTATTAGTTGCATGTATAGCGATACCTGTAGGGCTGATACTTGGATTTATAATAAGCAATATATTCTTTAAGTATTTCATTACTTCAGTAAATGCGGATAATGCTCTCAGTAAAGTTATGGTAGAGTTGATAAAAGATGGATCAGTTTCTCTATTCAATATATATATAATTCTGTTGACTGTAGTGATAACTTTTATTACAGTATTCATATCGCTTTTAAAGCCTATGATTACAGCAGGTAAGATATCTCCAGTTGAAGCGATGAGATACGGAGGAGATGTCAAGATTAAGGCTAAAATAAGACAAGGGTCGAAAGAAATAACTATTGGAGGTTTGACTAAAGCAAATTTATTACGAAATAAAAAGAGAACAACGATAACGATATTTACACTAGGGGCAACAGGTATACTATTTATGGTAATTGCGACTGTACTTTCTTGTGCAAATCCAAGAGAGATGGCTAGGCAAGAGATATTATATGATCATCGTATTCAAATTGAATCTTCAAATCACGACAAAATGAAACCAGAACTGAGTTGGGACAATATCCCAAAAAATAATCCTCTAAATGCAGAGTTTGAAAAACGAGTTTTGGATATAGATGGAGTTAAAGAAATAAAGAAGACAAAGTCATTAGATGCGACTCTAGATGATTTTAAAGAAGACACTAAAATGTATCCAGTGTCTGTAGATGGGTACGATGATAGCTTTGCAAAAGAATTTGAAAAGTCAGTAGTAGAAGGAAAAGTTAAATATAGTGATTTAAAAAATAGCGATACTATAATGTTGTCCAATCGTATTACAAGATGGTTTCCAGAAATAAAGGCTGGGGATAATTTAAATTTAACTCTAAGTGTAGATGGAAAAAAGGTAAAGAAAACATTTAAAGTAGGAGCAATAGTAGAGTTATCGTTCGCGTATACAGCAGACATAGTGATGCCAATCTCAGAGTTAGAAAAACTGACTGACAATAACATTACTTATAGTTACGAAATAATAGCTGATAAAGAGAAGGGCGAAAAAATAGAGAATGAACTAAAGTTGTTGACTAAAGATCAAGAGATATTAAAATACTCTAGTTATCAAGAACAATTGGAAAAGTGGGAAAATCTAATGGATATAACATCAAAAGCCTGTTATGCTTTTATGATTATAATTTCTGCTGTTGGTGTTATGAATCTTATCAACACTATGATAAATAGTGTTTATACAAGAAGACGTGAACTTGGGATTATGCAGGCAATAGGTCTTTCGAATAAACAACTTATAAAAATGTTCCAAATAGAAGGGATATTCTATACAGTGGGAACTCTAGTAGTTACGCTTGTATTAGGTAATATAGCTGGATATGCGATGTTTCTAAATGCTAAAGCTGAGCATATGCTTAATATAAAAACTTACAGCTATCCGCTCGTTCCAACAATACTGCTAATTATAACAATTGTGATTATACAATTTGTACTTACTTATGCGATTAGTAGAAGCTTTAAAAAGCAAAGTTTAATAGATAGAGTGAGATTTTCTGAATAGAAACTTTTAACTAAAAAATTAATAATACAATATGGAGAACCTATATATAAGATAATTGTAGCTTTAACTAAAGATTATCTGCTATGTAGGTTTTTTATTTCCATTTATAAAAATTAAAAAATAACCATCTGAAAAATAGACAATAAAAATGATATGTCTATCAGTGAAATGATTTGTTTAATTATCTACAATAAGCATACAAATGAGATAAAACATTACAAAACATAACAAAACAATACAAAAACTTAGACATCGTTTTCACATTATGATATACTAAAAAAGAATTTAAATTTAAAGTAAGAGTACTATAGAAAATTTAAATTAAAAAATAAAGGAGAAAGATTATGATAAAAAAGATCGCAGTAATTGCTTTAGCACTATTTATATCAATAGGAGCTACTGCATGTAATTCAAAAGGTGAAGATCCAAACGATAAGGCTAAGACAGAAACTTCTACTAATAAAGAAGCAAGTGCAAAAGATAAGGAAAAACAAGAGACACTTTTTGTTTACTCAGGTGCAGGGCTTAAAAAGCCAATGGATGAAATAGCACAAAAATTTGGTGATGAAAATAATGTGAAAATCGAGTGCAGCTATGCTGGATCAGCTCAACTTATAGCTCAACTTGAGACAAGCCAAAAAGGAGACGCATTTGTAGTCGGGTCTGAGCCTCTTTACATAAAAGCAGAGGAAAAAGAACTAGTTGGCGATCATAAAGTAGTAGCTCATCATACACCAGCAATAGTTGTACCAAAAGGAAACCCTGCTAAAATAGAAAATTTAGATGACCTTTCTAAAGACGGAGTTAAGCTTGTACTTGGAGATAAAGAAGCGAATGCTATAGGAAAAACTACTCAAAAAATACTTGAGAAGAATGATTTAAAATCAGTAAACGACAATGTAGTTTCTACAGCAGCAACTGTAAATGAAATGGTTATGCAGCTTACAGCTGGCGATGCTGATGCTACTATAGCTACTAAAGATTCAGTATTTGGAAATGATGATGTTGAAGTAGTTGAGATAGATCCAGACAAGAATATAGATCAAATTATATCCGGTGGAACAGTTGAATACAGTGAGAAAAAAGATATGGCACAAAAATTTATAGATTTTATTGCGTCAAATGAAGGAAAAGAAATATTTAAAAAATACGGTTTTGAACCAGTTAAGTAGTGGTGTAAAGTTTGAAAAATAAAATTTTTGATGTATTATTGACAGTATTTTTTGTATTAGTTTTATTATTTATTGTATCTCCACTTGGAATGCTTATAATAAGAGGCATTAGCTATGTACCTGTATGCCTAGGATCTGAAGAAGTGCAATTTGCTATAGCATTAAGCATGAAAACATCATTTATTTCAACAGTTATATGTTTAATATTGGCATTACCGACTTCATATTTTTTACATACTAAAAAAATTCCCTTTAAAAAATTAGTAGTTCAGGTTATAAATTTACCGATGTCTTTACCTCATTTAGTTTCGGGGATAGCACTCCTTCTTTTATTTGGAAGATTAGGAATAGGAAATGATCTTCAGCAAATAATTAATCTTGATTTTGTATTTACAAAACAAGGGATTGTTCTCGCTCAAGTATTTGTTAACTTACCGCTTACAATAAAGATTTTAAATACTGCTTTGAGTGAGAGCAATGAGAAGATGGTATTTGTCGCAAGAACTCTTGGATGTAATAGTTGGCAGGCATTTAGGCATATAACCCTTCCAAATTTAAAAAGGGGAATAATATCAGCTACTGTAATGACTTGGTCGAGAGCATTAGGTGAATTTGGTGCAGTTGCTATGATTGCAGGTTCGACACGAATGAAAACTGAAATCATTCCAACATCGATATATTTAAATATGTCAACTGGAGATGTGGATATAGCAGTTGGAATAGCTGTGATTTTAATAATAATATCCATTACATGTATGACAATTTTTGAAGTATTATTTAATAGGGAGGTCGGGGAAAAATAATGTTAAAAATAGAAAATCTATCACTCGAACTCCCTTCCTTTAGTCTTAGAGATAATAGTTTGAGTATTGATGGTTGTAAATACTTTGTATTGTTGGGATCTAGTGGATCGGGAAAAACACTATTTCTAGAAACTTTAGCTGGAAGGTATAAAGATGCAAAAGGAAAGATCTTATGCGATGATTTAGTTATTTCTGATTTACCGCCAGAGAAAAGAAATATAGGTTTTGTATATCAGAATTTTGAGCTATTTCCAAATATGAATGTAGAAGAAAATATAAAATTTCCTCTACAATTAATGAAAGTCAACCTTGATATACAGAATGAAAAAGTAGATAAATTAGTCGACTTGCTACAAATTAAAGGTCTAAAGAAGAGATATCCAAAGAATTTGAGTGGTGGGGAAAAACAACGTGTAGCTTTTGCAAGAGCTTTAGTTGCGGAGCCATCTATACTTTTATTAGATGAACCCATGAGCTCACTAGACTATATTACTAAAAAACGTGTAAGCAGCATTCTTAAAGATGTGTATACAGAGTATAAGCCTACAGTTATTCATGTCACACACGATATATCAGAGGCAATGTTCTTTGCTCACAATATAGGTATAATGAACAACGGTAAAATAGAGCATATTTTTAAAATAGATGATGAAATAAAGCAGAAGGGGGAGTCCTTTTTTTATGAATATATTTGATACATTGAGAGATTATCTTATTAAAGAAGCGCAATACAATGACTTAGATTTAGATATGGTTAGTATAGTATCGAAATCATTAACACCAGATGAGGCAATAGGAGATACAACTCGAAAAGATTTTCCAATATTAATAGGAAAAGAGATAATGCTTGAAGCAGACTTTAAAGGTGCAAAAGGTCAGGCATTTACATCAACGCCATCTATGTTTGAGGGGACATTAAAAGAAATCCTAGCACTTGATTTAAATGGCAATCCGTACAATAGGAGTTTATTTATAGCATCGTTAAACGCAGTATTGAGATATTTAAATCAAACAGACAGGACTATTCATTGTAAAAACAACGAGCCTGAGGAATGTGCAAAGAATTTCCCGGGATTTATCAAAAGTAAATTCAATACTCCAAAGGTAGCTATAGTAGGATATCAACCTGCAATTATAGACAATATTAAGGATTTTTACGATACTAGAGTTTTAGATTTAAATCCAGACTTTGTAGGAACGGTACAGTACAATGTCAAGATAGAAGATGGAATAAAAGATTACGAAGATGTAGTAGAGTGGGCAGATGTTATAATTTGTACAGGAAGTACGCTATGTAATAATTCTATTTTAGATTTTATGTATTTAGATAAACCAGTATATTACTATGGAACTACAATAGCTGGTGCAGCTGATATACTAGGATTAGAGAGATTGTGTTTTTGTAGTAAGTAATTAGCTTGAATTAAAGCCAAATCAAAAATATAAAAAATTATTTAATAAAAAACTCAAAATTCAAATCAATGATTAGAATAAATTTTCATAATTAACTTGATATGATTTCGGAGTTTTTATTTATATTGTACTACTTTATAACTGGTTTTATTTTACGCTGCTCATAAAAATAAAGGAAGTTACATCCTGGTCAGAGAGTTTGATTTAACTTTATATACACAAAGTAAATACACTAAATAATATCATAAAAACACTTGTCTATTAATAGTATTAAATAGGAAATAAATTTGTCCATAGATTGGGGGAGTATTTATGATGATGGTGGTTCTCACTAAAAAAAAGCTGAAAAAAATTATTACAATTATCTTAGCTTTAGTTTTGGCCATTGCAGGCGGTGTATTTTTGTTAAATAAAGACAGTAAAACCGTTTTTAGATTTTTAGATTTAAACGCACCATATGAAAGGGGGAACAAGAAAGATAGCGGTTATGTTGCACTTACATGCAATATAGATTTAGGTTGGGAGACAGAGTACATAGAAGGTATACTAGAAGTTCTTAAAAAAGAAGATGTAAAGATTACTTTTAATGTTACAGGTAAGTGGGCGGAAAAAAATAAAGAAGAGCTTCTGAAGATCAAGAAGGCTGGTCATGAGATAGGAAATCACGGATATGAACACTTGAACTATTCAACATTATCTTATGAGGATAACTTGAAACAGATAAGCACTTCTAAAAAGATAATCGAGGGTATAATAGGTGAAGAGACTAAATTTTTCCAAGCTCCTGCAGGTTCATTTGGGGATGAGACAGTAAAAGCTGCAAAGAAACTGAATTATATTCCTTTTAAGTGGGATGCTGACACAATTGACTGGAAGTATAGGGAACAACCAGATATAATAGTAGATAGAATAAAAGGTAAGGATCTAAAAGATGGAAGTATAATATTAATGCATCCAACTAAAGCGACTACTCAGTGCATTGATGATATAATTAAAATAGTTAAAGACAAAGGACTTAAGCCTGGAAGACTTGGTGATGTTTTTAAAACTGAGGTGTAATCGATGAAAAACTTAGCAAATTTACAGTGAAGTCATTAATTATAAAACTTTATGTATTTTTCAGCTAGAAAATAAATTTTTGGAGGAATATAATGTATAAAGTAAAGACATTAGAAAATGGGTTGACCATAATAGGAGAAGAGATACCGTATTTGAGATCGGTTAGTATGGGGGTATGGGTTAATGTTGGGTCTCGCATGGAAAATACTTCAACTAGTGGGACATCACATTTTATAGAGCATCTACTGTTTAAGGGAACCAAAAATAGAACAGCTAAAGAGCTAGTTAGTGAAATTGACAATATAGGTGGGCAAATAAACGCATTCACGAGTAAAGAATGTACATGTTTTTATGTAAAGCTATTAGATGAGCATATAGATGTAGGTCTAGATATTTTAAGCGATATGGTATTAAACTCTGATTTTGATGAAGAAGAGATAAAAAAAGAGAGATCTATAATAATTGAAGAGCTTAAAATGTATGAGGATTCACCTGATGATTTGTCATACGACCTATTGGTTGAGAATATATATAAAGGTCATAGTTTAGGCATGAATATAATAGGCACTGAGGAATCACTTGAAGCTATGACTAGAGATTCAATATTCGATTTTTTCAACGAATACTATGTACCAAATAATACTGTTATTTCTATATCCGGCAATTTTGATTTTGATAAAATAGTTTTAGATATAAGTGATAAGTTTAAAGATTGGAAGAAAAAAGAAGTATGTATAGAATTTACAGAGGCTGAATTTAAGCCATGTTTTGTTACAAAGAATAAAGACACTGAGCAAGTAAATCTTTCATTGTGTTTGAAGGGAATTCCAATGGAAGACGACAAAGAGAGTTATGCGATATCAGTTATAAACAACATATTTGGTGCGAGTATCAGCTCTAGATTATTTCAAAAGATAAGAGAAGAACAAGGTTTAGTTTATTCTATATATTCAAGTCAGACTCTTTACAGAAAGTGTGGAGAGTTAGGTATTTTTTCGAGTATGAGCAACGAAAATGTAAAAGAAGTATACAAATTGATTTTAGAGGAAATAGAAGATTTAAAGAAAAATTATATAACTGAAGAGGAACTTGAGTTTAGTAAAGAGCAATTAAAAGGAAGCTATATTTTGGACTTAGAGAGTACAAGCAGCAGAATGATGATGATTGGGAGATCAATGCTTCTAAATAAAAGAGTAAAAACTACAGATGAAATACTAGATTGTATAAATAAGGTCGACTTAACTACAGTTAAAAACGTTATAGATAAAGTTTTTGATGTAACCAATAAAGGAATTTGTTTGGTTGGAAGAGATGTAGAAGAGATAGACTGCTTAGATTAAATTTAAAGTAAATCTGTGGAGGGGTATTTATGAATTTATCTGAAATAGCGGGTAAAGAAATAGTTAACTTGGTAACTGGCGAGAGATTAGGTATAATAGGAGAGTGCGATCTGATTTTAGACGAGACAACTGGGAGTATTTTAGCTCTTTTAATACCTCAAGAAAGAGGATTTTTTAGTAGAAGAAGAAATGATTTATTTCTTGAAGTGCCGTGGAGAAATGTTAAAAAAATCGGAAACGACATGATAATTATAGAATACGATGGTCATATATAGGAGGACATTATGGAGATTTTGGTGCAGAAATTTGGTGGTACATCAGTTGAATCATATGATAAAATGGCAAAAATTTGCCAAATAGTAAAAACTCAAAAAGACAAAGGTTTGGATTTGGTACTGGTTGTATCAGCTATGGGGAGAAAAGGTGCTCCATACGCAACTGATACACTAATAAATCTCTGCGGTGATATAAATTCAAATCCATCAAAGAGAGAGATGGATATTATAATGTCTTGTGGAGAGATGATATCTGGAACAATTCTTGTAAATATGCTTATTGCAAATGGAATAGAAGCTGAATTTTTAACAGGTCAGCAGGCTGGGATTTTAACTACAGATACTTATTCGGATGCTAGAATAAAATACATCAATCCTAGTAGAATAAAACAAGCTCTTAAGCAAGATAAGGTTGTAGTTATTGCAGGGTTCCAAGGAGTTACAGATGAAGGTGAGATTACAACACTTGGAAGAGGTGGAAGTGACACTTCGGCTGTTGCTATAGGAAAAGCACTTGAATGTGATACTGTGGAAATCTACACAGATGTAGATGGAATAATGACTGCAGATCCGAGGATAGAGCCTGAAGCTAAGATATTAGACTTTATAGATTATGAAGAAGTATTTCAAATGGCAGATAAAGGAGCGAAAGTTATACATCCAAGAGCAGTTCAACTTGCTAAGAGCGGAAATATAACACTAGCCATTAAAAATGCCATGAATCCAACTTACAAAGGAACTAAGATTGGATATATGAATAGCTACACTTTAAATGATGATGAATACGAAGAAGAAAATGAACTTAAAGTAGCAGTAGCTCATAAAGATAATATTGCACAGGTTAGAATTAAAACTGAGGAAGACAAGTTTACAGAGATTCTAGATGAGATAGTAAATAAAAATATAAGCATAGATATGATAAACTTCTTTATAAAGGAAAAGACTTTTGTAGTTGATGAAGTTAATATCGAGGAATTAAAGGTTGTGCTTGATAGTTTTAACCTTGATTATGAGATAATAAGAGATTGTGCTAAGGTAACGCTTATAGGTTCTAAGATAGTTGCAGTTCCTGGAATAATGTCTAAAATAGTGAGAGGTTTATCTAAAGATGGAATTTCCCTACTTCAGACATCTGATTCTCATATGACTATTTCATGCTTAGTAAACAGAGAAGATATGAAAAAAGCAGTTCATGCAATTCACAATGAGTTTTATATAAAATAAAATACTTTTAGAAAGAATATAAAAATGGATTGAGTATTCGATTATTTATAATATATTAAAGTTGTAGATTTAATATATGTATTATATAGTCAATTACTCAATCCATTTTCTATAAGCTCTTTATTTTTTCTGAGCTATAAAATTTGAAACTATTGTAGATACACCCGCAATACAGCTACCAGAGCCCAATAATGACTTACCCTTAACTATTTCTATAGCCCCAACTACAATCATGATAACACCTAGGGTTTTACCCACATTGCAGCCTATTCTATTGATATGAGCTGGTGGAGAAGTTAAAATATTAACCTTTTTAAAAGATTTTTCTAATGATTTTTGAGATATATCTTTTGTTTTATCTATTAAGTTTTTGTTATAATTTTTCATTTTGCCTCCATTATATATTTATTATACCAACCGTTGGTATGTATAAAAGTAAAATATATTCTTTTCATAAAATTGTAGCTTTACAAAAAGAATAATTGAAATTTATTTAATTTTTAAAAGCATTCATATTTTTATAGGTATTAACGAATATATCGATTATTTCATCAGTTATTATATCAGCACCAAGTTGTTTCATTAGGTTTTGCAGTACAATTAACCTCTGTTTTGTTTCTTCTATGGATCGACTATATATAACTGGATTTATCCATATATTGATAAGAAGCATAAAAACTTCACTGCATTCAAGAGGATACTCAGTTTTAATTGAGCCATCTTCTCTTCCTTCTATAAATAACTTAGAAATAATCTGGGCGTCATCAATAACAGAAGCTTGAATACCAGCAACCACAAATTGAGGATTTTTAATTTGAGATGATAAAATGGTATCAATTGAATGGTTTTCCTTATCTTTTGAAATTTCTAGTATGATCTTTTTTAACTTTTCTTTTGCATTTTCTGCTTTTGTATTTACGATCAAGCTATTTAAAAGATCTTTCGCGTAACTAGAACGCCTCTCTATAATCGCGTTTAGTATATCTTCTTTTGATTTAAAGTGGTGATATATAGCGCCTTTTGACATCTTTAATTCATTTAAAATATCTTGTATAGTAGTTTTTTCATAGCCGTTTTTATTAAATAGAGTAGTAGATATAGCCAATATCTGCTCTACAGTTTGCTCTGGATATTTATTTCTTGACATAGCTTTATAATACCCCCTTTATACCAACCGTTGGTATGTTTAATTTAACATTTTGATTTAATAATGTCAATAGTTATATTTTTAGTAGATATATTTAGCGATTTTGGTAAAACTAAGTTAAATATATTTATTGATAGGAGCATTTATTATGGAGAATTATAAGAATAATATTAATGAAGATGAATCCGAGGATACTTTCGAAGATGAAGATTTGGAGAATATAAAGGAACTTGGTAGACCAAATGGAATCCCAGATACGAGTAGAGATATAGAGTGTATTACTATAATCGGAGAAATTGAGGGTCATTATATGAACAACCCTCAAAAAAAGGCTACAAAATACGAACATCTAATCCCACTTTTATATGCAGTTGAAGAGAGTGATGAAACCAAGGGGGTTCTTGTTATATTAAATACCATGGGTGGAGATATTGAAGCTGGACTTGCGATTGCAGAGTTAATAAACAGTTTATCAAAAAAAGTTGTATCACTCGTACTAGGAGGAAGCCACAGTATAGGTGTCCCATTAGCTACTGCTGGGGATTACTCTTTTATTGCGCCAACAGCTACTATGGTAATTCATCCAGTTAGGACAACAGGTCTAGTAATAGGTGTAAACGAGACATTTGAGTATTTTAAAAAGATGCAGGAGAGAATCACACAGTTTATAACTAGAACTTCAAATATAAAAAAAGAGGATATAGAAGGACTTATGCATTCTAGAGATGAACTCGTTAGCGATGTAGGAAGTGTACTAATTGGAAAAGAAGCAGTAGAGTACGGATTAATAGATGAGGTCGGTGGGCTTAAAGACGCAATAAATAAACTGAGAGAATTAATAAATGAAGAAGAGGTTTAAAGATTACTAATTTGTAACGAAATCAAATAAGTTTGTTTATTTTAGATACTTTATGCTATAATTATGTAAGCAAAACAGAGGTGTTAGTGTTTAGACATTAGCACTTTTTGTTTTTAAGGCTTAAACATGTAAAAATGGGGAGTGATTTTTTATGGCCACTAAGAAGAAAAAGAAAAAAAAGAAAGGCAGTAAGTTAGGCTTTAATTCTGAATACCATAATCTGATTACAATATTTATAGGAATTTTTCTTTTATATAGTTTAAATTCTAATACGAATGGATGGCTGCCATCAGTGATGCAGAGTCTATTTAAAGGTCTATTTGGTGGACTTTCTATAGTAATTCCTTTATTATTTATCCTTACAGGAATATTGGGATTTTTCGATGGCAACGAATACATATACAGATTTAGAAAGACCAAACTATATTATGTAGCAATATTGTTTATATTCGTATTTTATGGTTTATTAAATGTGCGAAGTCTTCCAGTGGATAGTCCACTTAAGGCTAGCATGATAAGTGATGTTATGGATATGGGGGTAAAGGGCACAGGTTGTGGACTTATTTCCAGTACAATATCATTTTATATGACTAAAGTATTTGGTATATTTGGCGCATGGCTTATAAGTTTATTTATGCTTATATTAGCAGTTTTATTTATCTTCAATATATCTATAAAAGATATGATAAATGGACTAAAATTTATGTCAAACAATCCTGAAGCTAGTAAGATGAGCTTTAAAGAAAAGATGGCTAGTATGAAAAAGTCAGCCGTAAATATTATGACAGATGAAGTTGATGAAGCTACTGTTCCTCAAAAAACAGGTTTTTTCAAAAAGATGTTTTCTAAAAACCAAGATAATGAAGGAACAACAAATGTAGATGATAGTAATGTAGTAGATGAGGATGTATTAGACGACAATGTAGATGATAAAACTATCAAGATTGTTGGATTTAATAAGGCAGAAGATGAATACCTTGAAATATTAGAGGGAACAGCAAGTATGCCGGAATTAGATGTACTTAAAGAATTACAAAAAGCAGGGGATAAACCTGATAAAGTTGAAGAGAAGAGCAATGCAACAGTTGCTGATTTAAATAAAACAAGAAATAGTAACAGTACTGATGATATTAAGATCTTTGATTCAACTCAACCTATGGGAGTTGAAAAAACAAACTATGATAATTACAAAAAGCCTAGCGTAGATCTTTTAAACAAGGCTCCTAAAAAAGCAGATGAAAACGGCAAGAAAAAAGTATTAAAAAATGCTGCCCTGCTTGAAAAGACGCTTGCTGATTTCGGAGTAGAAGCCAAAATCAATCAAGTAACTGTTGGGCCTACAATAACTAGATACGAAATACAGCCAAGTCCTGGTGTAAAAGTTAGCAAGATAGTTAACCTGACAGATGATATAGCTCTTAGCTTAGCTGCAAAGAGTATAAGAATAGAAGCTCCTATACCTGGAAAAAGCGCAATAGGAATAGAAGTTCCAAATGAAGAGGCTCAAATGGTAACTGCTAGAGAGATTCTAGAGAGTGATGAATTTAATAATTTCAATTCTCCACTAGCAATGGGTCTTGGTAAAGATGTTGCAGGAAATATAATAATTGGAGATATAGGAAAGATGCCTCACCTTCTTATAGCTGGTTCTACAGGATCAGGTAAGAGTGTGTGTGTAAATACGCTTATAAGTAGTATACTTTACAAGGCAAATCCTGATGAAGTAAAACTTCTTTTAATAGATCCAAAAGTTGTTGAACTTGCAAACTACAACGGTATACCACATTTACTTATACCAGTTGTAACTGATCCAAAGAAAGCTGCAAATGCTCTTAACTGGGCGGTAGTAGAGATGAATAGAAGATACAAACTATTTGCAGAAAACCAAGTTAAAGATATTGGCGGATACAATGAAAAGGTAGTAGATGATAAACTACCTAAGATAGTAATAATAATAGATGAGCTTGCAGATTTAATGATGGCGAGTGCAAATGATGTTGAGGATTATATATGTAGATTAGCTCAGATGGCAAGAGCCGCTGGAATGCACTTGATTGTAGCTACTCAAAGACCATCAGTAGATGTAATCACAGGTGTAATCAAAGCAAATATACCATCTAGAATAGCTTTTGCTGTTTCATCACAGACAGATTCAAGAACTATACTAGATACAGGTGGAGCTGAAAAACTTCTAGGAAAGGGAGATATGCTATTCTACCCACTAGGTGCGGCAAAGCCAGTAAGACTTCAAGGTGCATTTATATCTGAAGGCGAATCTGAGAGAGTTATAGATTTCGTTAAAGATCAAGTTAAAGACGAAGTACAGTATGAAGAAGACATAATTGAGACAATTTCTAAGGTCACTACTTCTAAAACAGATGATGAAGATGAGTTTCTACATGAGGCTATAGAACTCGTAGTAGATAGCGGTCAAGCATCAGCATCTATGTTACAGAGAAGGTTTAAAATAGGATTTAACAGAGCTGCTAGACTCATAGACTCAATGGAAGAAAGAGGAATAGTCGGTCAAAGTGAAGGAAGCAAACCTAGAAAAGTATTAATAAGTAAAGAGGATTTAGAAGGTGAAAATTAGATGACAGTAGAGATTGAAGAAGCTCTAAACTTAGAAAAAGTAATTTTTGTAGATGTAAGAACGGAAAGCGAGTATGAGGAAGACCATATATTAAATGCTATAAACATGCCTCTATTTATGAACGATGAGCACAAAGATGTAGGTACTATATATAAGATGCTTGGAAAACATGAAGCTATACAGAAAGGCTTTGATTACGTATCATATAAACTTAAAGATATGTATTTAGAGCTTTCTAAGCTTGCAAATGAATACGATAATATGGTTGTTTACTGTGCAAGAGGTGGGATGAGAAGCGGAAGCATTACCAATGTCATATCATCTCTAGGCGTAAATGTCTACCAACTAGAAGGTGGATACAAGTCGTACAGAAACTTTGTTTTAGATTATTTTAAGACTGCTATGGAGAAAAAGAAACTTGTATCAGTACATGGACTTACAGGCGTAGGTAAAACAGATTTACTTCATATGTTGGAAGAAAAAAATGTAGACGTATTAGACCTTGAAGGAATAGCTAAAAATAGTGGATCTATTTTTGGGTTTATAACATTTGAAGAGAAATCTCCATCTCAAAAGTTATTTGAGACAGAAATATTTGAAAAACTATATTTTTCAAAAAAAGATTTTATCTTTGTTGAAAGTGAAAGCAAGCGTGTAGGTCATAACTCTGTACCGAACGAGATATATGAGTCTATGATAGGCGATTGTCAACATATAATACTTGAAGTTAGCCTAAAAAACAGGGTAGATAGGTTGTGTAGAGATTATATTTATTCTAAAAATGAGGATAATATAGATGATCTTAAAGAGTGCATAAACAAATTTAGAAAAAGACTAAGCAATAAAGTAGTAGATGAGTACATTGAACTTTTAGAGACTAAAAAATATGAAGAAGTAGTAGAGAGGTATTTACTTGAATACTACGACCCGCTTTACACACACTCTATAGAAAAGTATGAATACGACGAAGTTATAAATTTTGATGATGAATCTAAAGCTTTAGTTAAAGTATTAGATTACTACAATCGATTGATTGTAAAAGACAGTTAGAATTTAAGATATTATTGTAAATTTAAGGAGATGTTTATATGAACTTACCCAATAAGTTGACTCTATTTAGAATCTTATTGATACCAGTTTTAGTATTATTAATTCTATTAGAAGTTCCAAATAGATTCCTTATATCTAGTGTTATATTTATAATTGCATCTATTACAGATGCTCTAGACGGGTATATAGCCAGAAGAGATAACTTAGTAACCGATTTTGGGAAATTTATGGATCCACTTGCTGATAAGCTGTTGGTTATTTCGGTTCTGATATGTATGGTTGAAGTAGATCTTGTAAGCAGCTGGATGGTCATTATAATAGTTGCTAGAGAGCTTACAGTAAGTATACTAAGAGCTATTGCTGCAGCTGATGGAAAAGTTATAGCAGCTGGAGGAAGTGGAAAGCTGAAGACGATAACTCAGATGGTTTCTATAGTGGTATTATTTTTAGGAGCGCATTTTTACAATGTCTACTTGCTTAATTTTGGTACAGGTCTAATATTTATAGCTACACTTCTTACTCTTTATTCTGGATGGGAGTATCTATACAAGAATAAAGAAGTATTTATGGAGAGCAAATAGTATATTTAGAAATAGGATAAAAATAATATTTAAATACAAATAGTTAAGAGTTGATAGGTATGTAATTGGATATAATATATTAAGCGTATGGTTAAGCAGCAGCTAGAGCCAAGCTTGGGATATTCGCATTCAATTTCATGCCTATTTTCTATTTATATATTGAATGTGTTGTACAAAGATTATATGATTATTTTCTGGAAAGAAATTTTATGTTTAATGAAGGGCAAAAATGTTAATAAATAAGATAGGGAAAATAAAAAATAAAAAATCAGGAGTAATGTATTTTTTAAATTGACTCTATTAATATTATGATATATAATTAATGTACAACAAAGAACAAATGTTTGATTTTATATATATGAAGGGATGGTATTGAGATGAGCGTTGATCAAGAAAAATTAAAAGCCTTAAACGAGGCACTGGGGAAAATTGAAAAAGACTTTGGAAAAGGATCTGTAATGAAACTTGGAGAAGCTACTTCTATGTCTATAGATGTAATATCAACAGGAGCTTTAGGGCTTGATATAGCTGTAGGTATAGGTGGACTTCCAAGGGGAAGAATAGTTGAGATATACGGACCAGAATCATCAGGTAAAACAACTGTTGCACTTCACTGTGTAGCAGAGGCTCAAAGAACGGGTGGGATTGCAGCATTCATAGATGCAGAGCATGCGCTTGACCCTATTTATGCAAAGGCGCTTGGCGTTGATGTAGACAACCTTATAATTTCACAACCTGACACTGGAGAGCAGGCACTAGAGATAGCTGAAGCTCTTATAAGAAGTGGAGCTATAGATATAATAGTAGTCGATTCAGTTGCAGCTCTTGTTCCAAAAGCGGAGATAGATGGAGACATGGGAGATTCTCACGTAGGTCTTCAAGCTAGACTTATGTCGCAAGCTCTTAGAAAATTAACAGGATCTATCAAAAAATCTAACTGTGTAGCAATATTCATAAATCAACTTAGAGAAAAAGTTGGAATCATGTTTGGTAACCCTGAGACTACAACAGGTGGACGTGCTCTTAAGTTCTATTCATCAGTGAGACTTGATGTAAGAAGAATAGACAGCATCAAACAAGGTGACAAAATTGTGGGCAACAGAACTAGGGTAAAAGTTGTAAAAAATAAGGTTGCACCTCCATTTAAACAATCAGAGTTCGACATAATGTATGGAGAAGGTATATCTAAGTCTGGAGATCTACTTGATATAGCTGCGAATGTTGATATAGTTAAAAAATCTGGTTCTTGGTACAATTATGAAGATACTAAACTAGGACAAGGTAGAGAAAATGTTAAAAAATTCTTAGAAGATAATCTAGATTTAACTGAAGAAATAAACAAAAAAGTTAGAGCGTATTATGAGCTAGATGCCACTGATGAAGTAGATGGCGAAGACAAAAAGAAAAAGGTAGATGTAGAACAAGTTAAAATTGAACAATAGACTTAAGAAGATTATATATAATTAATAAGTAATAAAAGGCATTCCACACTCCTGATTAGCTTGACACAATATAGAAAAGATTATAAAATTAAAAGAGGGTAAAATATATAAATTTAATTAGATAGAACAGTTTGACTATAATTAATGAGGATATTTTTATCATATTTACGACGTTTTGGTATACTAAATGACGTTTTAGTTTAATAACTAATGAAAAGGAGGTGGATGTCATAGAGATTGTAATAGGTATTATATGTGCAATTATTGGTATTTTAGCAGGATATATTGTTAGAAAAAACGTATCTGAAGCAAAAGTTGGCCAAGCTGAAAACTTAGCTAAAGAAATAATAGATAAAGCACATCGAGACTCCGAAACGGTACAAAAGGAAAAATTATTAGAAGCAAAAGAAGAGATCCACAAATGGAGATCTGAAGCTGAAAGAGAGAATAAAGAAAGAAGAAGCGAAGTACAAAGATATGAAAAAAGAGTTATTCAAAAAGAAGAAGTTTTAGATAAGAAAATACAAGGATTAGAAAACAAAGAATCTAATTTAGCAGAAAAGGTTAAATTAGCAGAGGCAAAAGAAATAGAAATAGAAGATATCAAAGCACAACAACTATCTAAATTAGAAGGTATTTCAGGTATAACATCTGACAGAGCAAAAGAGATAATCTTAAGCAATGCTGAAAGAGATGTTAGACGTGAAATGTCTATGATGATTAAAGAAGTTGAAACACAAGCAAAAGAAGATGCAGAGAAAAAATCTAGAGAGATTATTGGATATGCAATTCAAAAATGTGCTGCTGATCATGTAGCAGAGACTACAGTTACAGTAGTAAATCTTCCTAATGATGAAATGAAAGGTAGAATAATTGGTAGAGAAGGTAGAAATATAAGAACCTTAGAAACTCTAACTGGTATTGATCTTATAATAGATGATACTCCAGAAGCAGTAATTTTATCAGGATTTGATCCAATAAGAAGAGAAATTGCAAGAATTGCCCTTGAAAAACTTATAGCAGATGGAAGAATACACCCTGCTAGAATAGAAGAAATGGTAGAAAAAGCTAAAAAAGAAGTCGACAATATCATCAAAGAATACGGTGAACAAGCTGCATTTGAGACAGGTGTTCACGGACTTCACCCAGAGCTTATCAGACTTCTTGGTAGACTTAACTACAGAACAAGTTATGGACAAAATGTACTTAAACACTCTATTGAAGTTGCCCATTTAGCTGGTATCATGGCTGCAGAAATAGGTGCAGATGTTAGATTAGCTAAGAGAGCAGGATTAGTTCACGATATAGGTAAGGCTGTTGACCACGAGATGGAGGGTACACATGTAGAAATAGGTATGGATTTACTTAGAAGATATAAAGAATCTAAGGATGTAATTCACGCTATGAGTACTCATCACGGTGATTACGAGCCTCAGTCAGTTGAAGCTGTTTTAGTAACAGCAGCAGATGCTATATCAGCAGCTAGACCTGGAGCTAGAAGAGAGACTCTAGAAGCTTATATCAAGAGACTTGAAAAACTCGAAGAAATAGCTAGTTCATACGATGGTGTAGAGAAGTCATATGCAATACAAGCTGGTAGAGAAATAAGAATCATGGTTAAACCAGAAGATGTTAACGATGAGGAATTACACTTACTAGCAAGAGATATGACTAAGAAAATTGAAGATGAACTTGAGTATCCAGGACAAATAAAAGTAAGCATAATAAGGGAAACTAGAGCAATAGAATATGCTAAATAATTAGAAGTAAAGGCCACAATTAATAGATATCATTCTATTTATTGTGGTTTTTTATATAAAAGCTTAGTTTTAAATGTTATAATTATTTATAACATAAGGAGGTAGTTATAAGTGATTCAATATGTAGATATAAAATCCCAACTAGATGCCCTAAAAATAAAAGAGATTGAAAGAACTTTCTATGAAAAGTTAGACAAAAATACTAAGATTATTCCAAAGGTTACTCCTTTTAAAGGTATAAATACAGACTTGCTGTATATAAAAGACAATAAGCCGTTATTTATAAAATTTGTGGATACTACTGAAGATTTATTTTCAATACTAGAAGAAGAGCTAATAGAAGTTATGGATGAAGAGTTTGGTCTATTAAAAAATAAAATGAACCTTAACTTTAGAAATATAAGTTACAACTACATTTTCATCATGCCTTATGTAGAGATCGATGATAATTTTGGTTTTGATGAATTTATAAAAAATCACGTTATAGATAAAAATAAACTTTCAGATATAATCGGTGGAAAAATATCTTTAGATGAATATTTACAAGATGAGAACGATGGAGTAAGTCTAAATTTATATCTGTTAGATGTTTGTTCGGAGTATTATTTGATAAATGATTCTCTGCATCTAAATGAAAACTTTAAAAAAATTTCTTTTTACAATGATGACTATGAGTATACAGCGACAATGATGGAGGAATCTCAGATAAAAGAGGCTATATCTATAAATTATGGAAACTCTCTAATCGAAGGGGCTTCGGGTACTGGTAAGACATCAATAATGCTTTCTAGAGCGATAAAATTATCAAAAGTATACCCACATCATAATTTTCTGATCTTTACCCACAACAAACAGTCATGCAATGAATTAAGAGAGCTGCTTGAGATACTATATAAAGACAATAATAATTTAGAAGTGCATACATTTGGGTCATTTATTTTCAAATTAGCTAAAAAATACAGCCTGATACTTGACTACACTATGTTAAAAAATGATTATGAGAAGACATTTAAAAATCTGGTTAAACAAGCAGAGAATATTATAAAAAATAAAAATATGTTCAAAGGAATATTTATAGATGAAGCTGAGTGTTTCGCAGATGATGATATAAAATTTATACAAGAGTTTTTGTACAAGGCTAAATATATCTTCAACATTTACTCATGTGGATCTTTAAATATCTCAAACAATCTAAATATATTTAAGACTCCATATGAGTATATAGAGTTTGACGAAAACTTATTTCTTAATTGCAACTATAGACAGACTAAAGAACTTGCGGGGTTTGTAAATAAATTTGCAGAGAACTCAAACAAATTTATAAGAAATCTAAAGAGCAATGTGGATTACGATATTTTCTACAAAATGGATGCTATAAGGAGTTTGGATAGCTCAGTGGATATAATTAAGGTAAGCGATCTAGACGATCAAATAAGCTCTGTTATTTGGGAAATAGAGTATCTTACAAGTAAACTAGGAATAAAGCATGAAGAAATAGCTGTAATATATCCGTATAACAAGAAAAGACTGAAAAATGGAAATACAATATACTTTCAGTACATGTTGAAAAAAGCATTTGAATCAACTAATATACCATATATATATGCAGACGAAAACTTGACCAATCTAAGCAAGAAGATGGGAGTTACGCTATCTAATATATACACAATAAAGAGTTTAGAGTACAAGGCTGTTATTGTATGTGAATTGGAGATGTTGTACAACCAAACTATAGCTGATACGGATCAGGACTATCAAGTTAATGATTTTGTTGGAGATTTAAATAAGATTTATCTTTCTTTGAGCAGGGCTTCCAACTGCCTTAAGATCGTTACGACTTTTGATGAAGATGGTAGTGACCTTGTGAAACTTATAGTGGATTCTAAATAAGCGAAGGTTGAGAAAAGGGATGTTGATGGAGATAGATTTAATATATCACCATCAACATCCTTTTTCTCTTCCTTGAACTAAAATATAATACGGAGGATGATTTAAAGTCTAGTCTTATGTTTGATATAGTATTTGAAGAAGGTCAGAAACAGTAGACTCCGACTCTAAGTGATGGTGAATCTCAAAGGATTAAACTTGCCAAAGAGA
The DNA here is from genome assembly GCF_017873185.1 of Metaclostridioides mangenotii. Lineage (GTDB taxonomy): Bacteria > Bacillota > Clostridia > Peptostreptococcales > Peptostreptococcaceae > Metaclostridioides > Metaclostridioides mangenotii. The sequence continues at coordinate 865,418 of NZ_JAGGJX010000001.1, read as the reverse complement.
TTGGCAAAAGGCGTAAAGGTAATATTCTTTATTTACTAGATGAGCCAACTACTGGCCTTAGTCTATAATACCGCAATGCTATTCAGTTATTGGATGAACTCGTAGTAAACTGAAATCCAGTCATTGTTGTTGAGCAAACCTCGAGATATATGGCAACTAATTAAGAATTATATCCTTCCAGCTATAAAAAGCTAACAGCATACAACAATTCTCACAAAAGAATAGTTTTATATGCCTTTAAACTAATGTTTTGCACTATATAAAACCAAATGAGAAGAATAATTGAATAAGGCACAAAATGTAAAAGATGAAGGTGTCCAACACAGTTACAGACTTTTTCCAAATCTGTGGTGCTGGACATCTTCATCTTTTATAGTTTGAATTATTTAATTATTCTTTTACCTCATTATTTTAAAACAAAGAAATAAGCCAAAACAATTATACCTAATACTATACGGTAGTAACCGAATGGTTTGAAGTCATGTTTTTTGATATAATCCATAAATAATTTTATAACTACTACAGAAACTAAGAATGCAACTACTGATCCGATAAGTAGTACAAGCCATTCAAAGCTTGAAAATGCAAATCCTGTTTTTAAAAGCTTTAATGCACTGGCACCTAACATTGTAGGGATCGCCATAAAGAATGAAAACTCAGCAGCTACAAATCTTGATGTTCCAAGTAAAACGGCACCTATTATTGTAGAACCAGATCTTGATGTTCCTGGTATAAGGGCTAAACATTGAAATAACCCTATCGCAAAAGCTAATTTATATGTAACGTCTTTGAAGCTGTTAAACTTAGGTTTTTTATTTCTGTTTTCTAACATTATCATTATTATACCGTATACTATAAGAGCTATAGCAACTACGGTAGAGTTGAAGAACAATTCATCTATTTTGTCTTCGAATAATACTCCTATTACTCCTGATGGAATTATAGCTATTATTACTTTTATCCATAAATCGATAGTTTCATTTTTTTGTATAGAAGTTTTATCTTTGTCAAATGGATTTAACTTCTTAAAGAATATCAATAATACTGCAAGAATTGAACCGAATTGTATTACAACTAAAAATGTATTTATAAAACTCGCAGAGAAGTTTAGTTTAATAAACTCATCGACTAATATCATATGCCCTGTACTACTTACTGGTAACCACTCTGTGATTCCCTGAACAATACCTAAAACGACAGCTTTAAGTATCTCAATTAAACTGAATCCTTCCAAATTTTACTACCCCCAATACTAATTTTTTTCAATAGTTATTATATGCTAAGTTTACTAATTTATAATATCATAGCATTGATAAGTAGACAATAGTAAGTAATTTTCATTTTAAGTATATTTAAGATATGATATAGTAATGTTATACATGAAAGTAATGGTAGGGGTGATTAGATGAATAATGTGAAAATGTTAGAAGATTTTGAGTATGAGGTTTTTAATAATTTTTCTGTAAAGATGAATCCCAATACAAAGTACGATTATTTTTCAAAGCTTGTACAATTTAAGAAGTTTATAGGTGGTAAAAATTTTGTAGATGTAGATAAATACGATTGTGAGAAGTTTATGGAATTTGTAAAGAAAACTTATGCTAAATCTACTTCAGAAAAAGTATACAGTTATTTGCATAGCTATTTCAACTACCTAAATAGGGAGAAGTATGTTAAGATTAATCCTTTTAGAAGTATTGAAAAACCGACTGTTACTAGGATTAAAAATAAAGATGATGTATTAAATATAGAGGAAATAAATAAACTTTTAAGTATAGTTCCAAAATTAAAAGTAAGAGATAGAGCTATTATAGTTTGCCTGATAACAACTGGATGCTTGCTAAATGAGCTTGTAAATCTGAAATGGAAAGATATCCATAAAGATCCAAATGGAGAGGTATATATTAAATTAGGAAAAGGAAGAAAAGAGAGATCGATGTTAATTCATCCATACCTTTTATTTACTTTAGAAGAGTATAGAGCTTCTTTGGGTCTTGGAGAAAATATAGATAACTGTGATAGTTTTATTTTTACAACTCAAAAGAGCGATTTTATAACTGATAGAAATGTTAGAATTATTGTAAGAAAAGCTCTCGATATGGCTGAATTACCACAGTACTCAGCTAGAGACTTTAGACATTCCTACGCTGCTATAAATTTGATGTTTGGGCTTGATGAAGAGGAACTAAAAAATAAACTTGGATGGAGTGATAAACACTATGCTCAGAGATACAAGTATGTTTTAAACTTTATGTCTGATGGGAAGGTCGATAATATTATAGAGTTTTAATAGTAAAAATAAAAGAAAAAGTTATAAAATATGAATAAAAGCTTTAAAATACTTGTTATTGTTCGTGAAATTTCATATAATTATTATGTTGATATAATTATTTAAATATATTAGGAGGACTTATTAATGGTAGACAATAAATATACTACGTATACAAACCCGTTGACAGATAGATATTGCAGTAAAGATATGAGTTATATATTTTCACCGCAATTTAAATTCTCAACATGGAGAAAATTATGGGTTGCACTAGCTGAAGGAGAACATGATCTAGGTTTAAATATAACTGAAGATCAGCTTAATGAGCTTAGAGAAAATATAGATAATATAAATTTTGATGAAGCTAGAAAAATAGAGAAAGAAGTAAGACACGATGTTATGTCTCACGTTAAAGCTTTTGGATTACAGTGCCCAAAAGCTAAGGGAATAATACATCTTGGTGCTACTTCAGCTTATGTTGGAGATAATACTGATGTTATCCAGATGACAGAGGGTCTTAAACTTTTAAGAATTAAATTAGCTAATTTAATAAATAACTTAAAGAAATTCTCTTTAAAGTATAAAGATATTCCAACTCTTGGATTTACACATTTCCAAGCGGCGCAGTTGACTACTGTTGGAAAGAGAGCTTGTCTTTGGGCACAAGATTTATTGCTTGATTTAGAGGATTTAAACTATAGACTTGATAATATGAAGCTTAGAGGGGTTAAGGGTACTACTGGTACTCAAGCAAGCTTTTTAAGTTTATTCGATGGTGACCACGATAAAGTTAAAGAATTAGATAAAATAGTTTGCGCTAAGATGGGATTTGAATCATCATACGCTGTAAGTGGACAAACTTATACTAGAAAACTTGACTACCAAGTTATAAGTATACTTTCAGGAATTGCTCAAAGTATGCACAAGATGACTAATGATATAAGACTTTTACAACATTTAAAAGAATTAGAAGAGCCATTTGAAAAAAATCAAATAGGATCATCAGCTATGGCATATAAGAGAAATCCAATGAGAAGTGAAAGAATATCTTCGCTGAGCAAGTTTATTATATCTGAATCGCTAAGCCCTGCTATGGTTCAATCAACTCAGTGGCTGGAAAGAACACTAGATGATTCTGCAAATAAGAGACTTGCTATACCTCAAGCCTTTATGGCAGCAGATGCAATACTAGATATAGGTATCAATGTAACAGATGGTATGGTAGTTTATGAAAATATGATAAATAAACATGTAAATGAAGAATTGCCTTTTATGGCTACGGAAACAATTCTTATGGAAGCTGTAAAAAGAGGTGGAGATAGACAAGAACTTCATGAAATTATAAGAGAGTACTCAATGAAAGCGGCATATAGAGTTAAGCATGAAGGCTTAGATAACAACCTTATTTCTCTAATAGTTGAAGACGATTCATTTAAAATGAGCAAAGAAGAGATATTGTCTATAATGGATCCAAAGAACTTTACAGGAAGATCTAGTGAGCAAGTAGATGACTTTGTTAAAGATGTAATTGATCCGGCTCTAAAAGATTATGAAGATGAACTTGATAAGGTAGATGTTGATTTGCGAGTATAGAAAATGTATTATAAAAAGCTGACTTAAATGTTTCGCTCCATTGCAAAATAATCGGTACGATTTTGAATGGCGAAGTTTTTTAGATTAAAACTATATAGTAAAAAGGAATCTGTTTTAATATAAATTAGACGGATTCCTTTTTTATTTACTTCTTATTTTTAAATAGAGTTTTAATTAACTATATTTAATAATACAGTGCAAAAAATGCCAATACAAAATGTAGTAACCAACCTTTGTAATAATATTGTAATTGAAAAAAATAGATAGAATAAATATAATTAATATATTGGCTAAAAAATTAGAATCCAATATAGATTAAAATAAGTTACTATGAAATAGTATAATCTATGGATATATGAGAAGTAGTAAAAATTATTAAAAACACAGTAATAAAAAGCATTTTTTATACAATATATACAAAATGGAGGGGTTTTTATGGAATACTATTTACTTGATGTTTTTACAACTGAAAAATTTGGAGGAAATCAATTAGCTGTATTTACAAATCAACAAAAAAATGAACAATTACTACCAGATCAAATGCAAAAAAGGAATATTACAATCTGAAGATTCTGGGGAATATATATGGAATTTAGAAGAAAATGTTGGAACTATCCCAGTAAAAATAGTTAAAGAAAATGCTAAAATCGTCAATGTTGAAATGAGTCAACCATTACCAACTACTGGAGAGAAGTTTAAAGACTTAAAAATCATAGCTCAACTATTATCAGTGGAAGAAACAGATCTTGATGATAGGTTACCTATAATTAGTATGTCTGCAGGCGTTCCATTTATATATATACCTTTAAATTCTGTCGATGCTATGAAAAAATTCAATTTAGACAGGATATATGGGAAAAATATTTTAAAGTGACAGAGGATTTTAAACATATATTTACATTCACAACGAATACAGGTGATTTGCCTGTTGATGTTTACAGCCGAATGTTTGCGCCTGCCATGGGAATTAATGAAGATCCTGCAACAGGAGCTGCAAGTGGTCCTCTAGGAGTGTATTTAAGTAGGTATTATTATAAAGACAGCGAACCAAACAATATAGAAAGAATAGTAAGCTTACAAGGGGTAGATATTTGTAGACCTAGTAGGATTACTATCAATGTAGGGAAGTGTAATTGCGAAATTATTAGTATTTCAATTGCAGGTACCTCAGTGATTATGGGGAAAGGTCAGTTATTTTTATAAGTTAAGTTAATTAGCATAATCAATATTAGTGCATATATAAATTGCGTATATGAAAATAAAAAGAGCAGCTATTAAAACATATTTTAGTTTTGAGAGCTGCTCTTTTTTATTTTAATTAATTTATCTTTATATATTAAGCTTTAGCTTTTAATGCAACGTATTGCTCTAAACCTTCTTTAAGTAGAGTAGCTGCATTTTGAAGATCTGTTTGGTTAAGGATGTAAGCAAGTCTTATTTCGTTTCTTCCCAAACCTGGAGTTGCATAGAATCCTTCAGCTGGAGTAAACATTACTGTAGAATCATTTTTACAGAAGTCATTTAACATCCAGATAGCGAAATCTTCTGCATTGTCAACTGGAAGTTTTGCAACTATGTAGAATGCACCAGTTGGTTTTTCGCAGATTACTCCGTCAACTTTGATTAATTCGTTGTATAAAACATCTCTTCTTTTTCTGTACTCTTCGTTAACTTCTTTGAAGTATGAAGCTGGAGTTTTGTAAAGTGCAACAGCACCGACTTGATCTAGTGTAGGAACACAAAGTCTTCCTTGGCATAATTTAAGTATTTCAGCAATAAGTCCTTTGTTTTTAGATGCTACAGAACCAATTCTAGCTCCACAAGCACTGTATCTCTTAGAAACACTATCTATTATTATAACTCTATCTTCAATATCTTTTAAGTTTCCGCAACTTGTATACTCAAGCCCATCGTAAACGAATTCTCTATACACTTCATCAGCTATTAACCAAAGATTGTTTTCTTTAGCTATATCAGCCAACATATGAAGTTCATCTGTTGTATATATAGCTCCAGTAGGATTACCTGGATTAGATATTAATATAGCTCTAGTTTTGTCGTTTAATTTAGAAACTATCTCTTCTTTAGGTGGTAAGTGGAATCCGTTTTCTGCAGTTGTAGTAACAGGGTTCATTTCTACGTTAACTGCCTGACCAAATCCATTGTAGTTAGTGTAGAATGGTTCTGGAACTAGGATATTATCGCCTGGATCACAAACAGCCATCATAGTGAACATTAATGCTTCACTACCTCCGTTTGTTACTAGTATTTCATCTTTATCAAAATCAATATTATATGTCTTGTAGTAATTTTGTAGTGCTTCTATTAATTCGGGAATACCTTCTGAACCAGCATACTCTAGAACTTCGCTTTTAAATTCTTTTACTGCATCAAAAAATCCCTGAGGAGTTTTGATATCAGGTTGACCTATATTAAGGTGATAAACTTTTGTTCCTCTTTTCTTAGCAGCTGTAGCATAAGGTGCAAGTCTTCTAATTGGTGAAGATTGCATAGATGTTAATCTTTTAGAATATTTCATAATAAATACCTCCCAATAAAAATATTAAAATGTAATAAAGTCTTTCTATGCGTCGAACATAAAAATATTTAAATACAACTTTATAATATCATAGAATAATTTAAAAATCAGCATAAATTAAAATATAATTTTAAATTTTTCAGATTATTTATACAAATTGTTGCGAAAATAACAGAATATTGGGAATTGTCGTTATTGTAAAATAAAGTAAATCTATTTAATCAATATCCTAAATAACATATAATAGAGATATATGTAAAAACAATTTTATTGGCGAGGTGTATTTATGAAAGAATTAAGGAGAGATAAAATTACTGATGATTTAATAATTTTTGCAGCCGATCGAATTAAAAGACCGCATGACAAAAGTTCTAATCAAATAGAAGAATCAGAAGAAGTGGGGATTTACAATGAATGGTGCCCATTTTGTAGGGGAAATGAGAAGTATACTAGTGAGCCTACTTTCGAATTAAGAAAAGATTCGGAGTGGTATGTAAAATCGGTGTACAATAAGTTTCCTATAATAGATGAATCATCATCTCAGATATTTGGAAAACATGAGGTTATGGTCGATACATATAGACATAACGGGAGCTTTTACAACATGACAGAAGAAGAATTTGAAGATATGTTTATCATGTTTAAAAATAGGTATAAATCATTAATACAGGAAGAAAAAGTAGAGTATGTAAATATATTTAAAAATTTCTTGAGAAAAGCTGGAGCATCACTTATGCATCCACATTCTCAGATAATGTCGATGTCTTTAGTGCCGCCAGAAGTGCAAAATGAATTAAATATAGCGCTTAAATACTATGAAGAAAATGCAAGATCTCTTTATAGCGATATCATCAAAGAGGAATCAGAGTTTAAAAATAGGGTTGTATATAATGGAAATTCATTCTTGGTAATAGTTCCATATGCTACTAAATACAGTGGAGAGGTTAGAGTTATATTTAAAGATAATATTAAATTTGAAAACTTGACTGATGGAGATATAAAAGAGCTTTCTTATACATTTAAAAAATTATTTGGAAATATATATGAGATGAATGGATATATGCCATTTAATTTATGCTTTCATACTCATCCTAAAAATATAGATACAGAAGATTACTTCAATGCACACATTCATATAATACCGAGAAGGTTTAATTTCGGAGGTTTTGAGTTGGGCGCAGATGTGCATGTATCATCGATAGACGCTGAAGAACTAACACTTGCTTTAAGAATTTAGTGATAAAATTTATTGCTAAAATCTATTTTAGAAAAAGCAAACAATAAACAATTGTGTGATGAGAATTATAAGATATAAATAAAATCTTAATTAAATAAACTAGTTGGTTATAATTAATGTTGTTATAACAAAAGCAATCAGGAGGATAAAATGAAATTAATATCGTGGAATGTAAATGGTATAAGAGCGTGTGTCGGTAAAGGGTTTGTAGACTTTTTTAATGAGGTAGACGCTGATATATTTTGTATACAAGAAAGTAAACTTCAAGAAGGGCAGATAGATTTAGAGTTAGAGGGTTACCATCAGTACTGGAATTACGCTGAAAAAAAGGGATATTCAGGGACTGCAATATTCACTAAACAAGAGCCTCTAAATGTTTCTTACGGACTGGGGATTGAAGAACATGATAAAGAGGGTAGAGTTATAACTTTAGAGTTTGAAGATTTTCATATGGTTACAGTTTACACTCCAAACTCTCAAAATGAGTTAAAAAGACTTGATTACAGAATGAAGTGGGAAGATGACTTTACAGACTACCTTATTAGATTGGACAATATAAAACCAGTAATAGTTTGTGGAGATTTAAATGTAGCCCATCAAGAGATAGATTTAAAAAATCCAAAAAACAACAGAAAAAATCCTGGATTTACTGATGAAGAAAGAGCAAAGTTTACAAATTTACTAGATAGAGGATTTATAGATAGTTTTAGATACTTCAATCTAGAGCTTGAAGGTGCGTATTCTTGGTGGTCTTATAGATTCAATGCTAGAAAGAACAATGCAGGATGGAGAATTGACTATTTCTGCGTATCTAAAAAATTAGAGGATAGACTAGAAGGTGCAAGCATTCATACAGAGGTATTAGGTTCAGACCATTGTCCTGTAGAACTTGTTCTTAAATAATGCAATTTTTTACAGGGTTCTTTTAATAATAAAAATATTGAGAATTTGGCTGAACTATTATATAATAATTAATAACAAAGAAACAAAACACGAATATTGTCAAGAAAAAAATGTTCAATGTTTGTTAATATAGGTAATATTGTATATATAGCTTAGCGAATAAATTCATAAAAATGGGAGAGAGAATGAATGAAGGAATTACTGTATTTTATTGAAAAAGAAAACTATACTGACGATGAGCTTAAAACTGTATTAAGTGAGAATTCAAATATTAAGTTTGTATCACTTATGGGTGTCGATCTTGGGGGCAATGCAACAGATGTAAAAATACCGATAAACTTATTTTTAAAAGATATTAAAAAGTTTTTATCTTCTGCTATTCAGACTGATGGATCAAGCGTTGAGCTATATGAAATAGCTACTTTAAACAATGCAAAAGTCGATCTAATGCCTGATTCAGAAGCAAGATGGTATATTGATTACAACAAAGAGAATATCGATGAAAATACTGGGCTTCCAGTTGGAACGTTGATAATACCAGCATATTTAATTCATGATAATAAAAAAGTTTGCTCTAGAGGAATTATTGAGAAGGCCGATGAGTATTTTAAGGAATCTCTTCTAAAAATCTTTAGAGAGTATCCTCATATGATTAATAATTTGGGAATAGACTCTGTAGACGACATTGTAGACATATCGCTTACTACAGCAACAGAATTAGAGTTCTGGGTAAATACTCCAGAAGACAAGGCAAACTTAGAAAAGCTTTATGTTTCGCAAAGTTTAAAAGAGCAATATTGGAAGAGAACACATGGAGTAATTAGAACTTGTCTTGAAAAGACTCTTTCAGAGCTTCAAAAATTAGGAATCGAGCCGGAGTTGGCACATAAAGAAGTTGGAGGAATTCCAAGTTCAATAAGTATAGATGGTAAAATAAATCACGCTATGGAGCAATTAGAAATTTCTTGGAAGTTTGCTCGTCCATTGCAAGCATGTGACAACGAACTTTTAGTTAGAAATGTAATAGACGATGTATTTTCTTCACATGGATTAGAAGTTACATTCAAAGCAAAGCCAATTGAAAAGGTTGCAGGCAGCGGAGGACATACACATATAGGAGTAAGTGCGAACCTAAAAGACGGTAGAGGTATAAACTTACTTGCGCCTAAAAAACTAGAAGATGATTACCTTAGTGAAATAGGATATGGGGCACTTATGGGAATACTTAAAAACTATGAGGTATTAAGCCCGATAGTTACATCTACTAGCGATGAGTTCAATAGATTAGTTCCGGGGTTTGAAGCTCCAGTTTGTACTGTTGCCACACTAGGTCACGCATATGAGATTCCTTCTAGAAATAGATCAGTATTAATAGGCGTAATTAGAGATTTAAAGAGCCCTAGAAATATGAGATTTGAACTTAGATCTCCAAGTCCTCTTTCAAATACATACCTTGTAGCAGCTGGATGCTATCAAATGATGCTTGAAGGTATTAAAGCAGTTGCAAAGAGTGGATTAGATACTAAAGTTCTCGAAAAAGAAATATCTAAAGATGTAGGAGATGAGAGTTTCTACTTAGAAAAAGATAGAGCGTATAGAGATGAGAATAATATATTTAATTACTATACAGAAGAAGAGAGAGTAAAAAGATTTGGGGTTCCGCCTAGAACTGTATTTGAAAATATGAAAAATTTAGATAAGCATAAAGATAAGCTAGAATCTTTAAAGCAAGGTGGAGTTTTTACAGATATAATAATAAACTCTTTCAAAGTTGGAGCATTAGATAAATGGCAAAAGCAACTTACTTCTAGAATAATAAGAAACGACGTAAAGATTATCAGAGGCATAGAAAAAAGACATACAAATGACAATATGGATGCTCTTGATGAAGTAAACTGGAATGCTATATCAGATCTTAAATACGATATAATGAAGGATACTTTAACAAAAAAATCTCTTTTTACTAGAATTAAAGATGCAATAAACGAAAAGGATTACGAAGCAGCTTCTAATTTACAGTTAGAGCTTAAAGATAAGATAGATGAAATCCAAGAGCTTTACCTAGTTTATAAGAAAAATATATTCTAGAAAATGTATTTCAGAGTATATATCCTTTAAGTGTAGTAAAAATACAGTGAAAATTAAACACTTGAAATAATATGCTGAAAATTTTAACTTTACCATATTAACTAGGTATAGGTTAATAATAAAATTAAGATCGATTGTTGTATAGAAATATTAGATTAAATATAATATTCTAGCCAACAATCGATCTTTTTATTTTAGTAATTCTTCTAAGTAATCGGGAATTTTATCTGGATGTATTAACTGCATAAACTCATCTAGGTTTTCTTTAGCATAGTCTATAAAAGAATCTAATTCGCCCTTTACAAGTTTTTCTAGGAGTACTTGAAGATCTTTATCCGTTTTATATACAGAACCTATTCCCTTATCAATTATAAATTTAGCGTTTTCAATTTCCTGACCGACCTTTGGATACTTTAAAATAACAGGTGTTTTAGAATTGATGGCTTCAAATAAAGTTGCACCTCCAGGTTTAGTCAACATAAGGTCATGATTAAGTATCAATTCATACATATTTTCAACAAATCCAAGTACCTCTATATTTTTTAGAGGATATTTCTCAGTAAGAGTCTTGTACAATTTATGGTTTTTACCAGTTACTATTGTGACCTTCATAAGGTATTTGTATCTAGAGACAAAACTGTCCAGCCAGTATATAAAGTCTTCATCAAATTCAAAGAGGCCCCTTCCGCCTCCGAGAAGTAGAAGTCTATATTTATATTGTGATTCGGTTTTTTCCTCTGAGCTAAATCTCTTATCTACAGGAACTCCAGTGACCTTTATAGATTCAGGAGATATACCTTTGTGAACAAATCTATTCTTTATTTCATTTGTGGGTACAAAGTACATATCTGTTTTTTCATAGATCCATTCATTGCTGTCTACAACATCCGTTACAACTGTTACACTTGGAATATCTATGTCTGGATTTTTGAGCTTAAACTCATTAACACAGCCACATGCAACTGGAAATGTAGAGACTATAATATCAGGTTCAATTTTTGATATGTACTCTGAAACCTTTGGAGCATACAGCCTGTGTGATATATCGTGTTTTGTATCAACTGATTTCCTAAAATAGTAATATGAGTTGTATAAAGCAGGAGTATACTTGGTATTGTTTTCGTAAAGTGTGACCATAGGTTTATTCATTTGAGGTATGCTGATTGTTATAAAATTTCTAATGATAATATTGTAATCTGGATTTTTATCAAGTAAATAATCTTTAATTGCATTAGCAGCACTCGTGTGTCCAGCACCAAATTGGGCAGTAAGAATTAGTATGGTCTTGTTGTTATCTTTCAATTTTAGGCACCTCCGTAAATTAAAGATGTTAGTGTAATTATACATTTCAGAGAGTTTTTATTCAACATTTATATAAAAATATATCAATCTCTATTGTGTGTTACACAGTACTGTGTTATTATAAATACATAAACAATAGGCATACTTATTAGATGTGCAAAAATTTTTAATATACTACTGTGTATTGCATACTACTATGTATGATAAATTATATAGCAAGGAGGAAATGTATGAATACACAATTCAAAAAGGGAGTGCTTGAGATTTGCGTACTGGCGTTGATTGATAACAGAGATATGTATGGATATGAAATTGTGCAAAACATCTCTAAGGTCATAGATGTAAACGAAGGTACAATATACCCGATACTTAGAAGGCTTACAAAAGATTCATACTTTGATACATACATTTTAGAATCTTCAGAAGGTCCTGCCAGAAAGTACTACAGGATCACAGAGATTGGAAAAAATAATTTGAAAGAAATGTTACACGAGTGGAGAGCATTTATAAAAGCAGTTGATGTGCTTATTAGCAATGATGGAGGAGGTAGTGGCTTTGAGTAAACAAGAATTTCTAGAAATTTTACGAGATTATTTAAAGAAAGATTTTTCTGATGATGAAGTAAACGATATAATAAGGGATTATGAAGAATATTTTGTAGACGGAATAATAGAAGGAAAAAGCGATATGGAGATAATATCTCAACTTGGATCCCCAAAGACCATTTCCGAGGAATTTGTATCTCAGATTAAAGGAGATAAGATTTCAGAAGATAATGATCAGATAGTAAACAAAAGAGTATTAAATAGCAAGATTAACGATGCTAAGCATAAGACTGGTAGAGGTATAAAACAAATTGGTATAAAGATAAGTGAATTTTTTAAAAAATCACAAAAATGGTTCACAGAACTGTTGACTTTAAATATTGAAAAAGAAAGAAAAAGAAATTCTGGAGGTATAAGCAGAGCTTTAGTTTTTAGTGCTTTAATAATACTTACCATGTTTATGTTACTTCCTTTTGGTAGTTTAATATTATTTATACTTTCAACATTAGCTGGATTAGTTGCATCTGCAATTACATCTATTATTATGATTCCATTCGTATTTAAGTTTATCGGCATAATCCCAGATACATGGCTGGTATTTGTATTTGGATATATAGCCTTTGTAGGTTTTCAAATATTGGCATGGCAAATCGTGATACTTGTAGTGACATTTTGCAAAGGGCTAGTTAGAAAATATGTCCATTGGATTAAGACAAGAGGAATATATATAAGAGCTTCAAAGAAAAAAGATATTAGATACAAGTCTGTTGATTTAAGCAAAGGAGATGGAGAGCGTGAATAAAAAAATATCGATAGTGGCAATAGTTATGTTAGTTGTAGGTATAATTGGAACTGCTTGGTCTTTTCTATATGCTACTCCAAGTATATCTGATTTTAAAGCTGAAAAAGAGTATCAAGCGAGCCAAGAGTATAATATTTTTGAGGAAAAAGTGGATATAGATAAGTTGGCAATTAACTCATACTCAACAAATATAACTATAAAACACCACAATAAAGATAGCGTACTAGTTACTAAAAGAGGTGTTACTAATAATTTAAATTACAGTATTTCAAACAAAGATAAGACTTTGATCGTAGAAGAAGATAAGAATAGAATTTACGGTAAAGAAATAACGGATATAGACTCAATGGTAAGAACTTTCATAGATGAAATATTTGTTTATGAGGATATCTCTATAATAATTTATTTGCCAAATAAAGTAGACTTAAATCTAGCTATAGGTAGTGGCGATTTAAATATAAAAGATGATATATTTTTAAATGAATTTAAATTAACTTCTGACAGTAGCTTCATAGGAGATTCGCTACCTAAAGAAATTCAGAATTTAAAAACTTTAAATATAAAGTCTTATAGCGAAATATCAATGCCTGTAAAAAGTATAATTGGAATAAAGGACATAACGCTTACATCTAATTCAGTTGGAATTTACTCAAATGATGATGAAATGATAATAGAGGATGTAGAATCTAAATTGCCAGAGAATATAACTATATTAGAGCAAGATGTTGGTGAAGATGGTAGAGGGGAAGTTAGCATTGATTCACAAGTACCAGTAGCTAAAAATTTAAATATTGAAGCGCCAAATTCACAATTAACTTTAACACTTCCTACTAATAAATATAAGTTTAATTACAATGTCCACTCAGAGCAAAGAAATGATATTAACTTTGATGGTCTTGAATATGATGAAGATGGAAATGAAATAAAAGAAGAAAAAATAGATATAAACGGAATAGTAGACAAAGCTTTAGAAAATTTAGAGACTCAATATAATGTAAAAGCAAATGTAGGTTATCTAAATAAAAACTAAAATTGTATACTTTATAAAAAGGGGATTGATACAACATCAGAGCAGAAATGCACTATGGATGAAAGCATTAAGTTTAGCTCTAAGAGTATTAAGAGTGAATACGAAGATTAATAATAATATTAAATAAAAAAAGTAAAAAATGGGATGTAATTAAAGTGATTGAATACAGCTTTAATTACATCCCATTTAGTTTTTTAGGAACCTACAAAAATGCGAGATCACCTAAGAAATTCTCAAACATGACCCCTTCATTTCTGTCAGTGTCAAATTTAGAAGTATATGTAATAGTTTTATATATAAACTCATTTGCAGTGTTTACTGCTAATTCAAAATCGAAATCATTAGTTAACATACCGCATAAGATAGATGCAAATATATCGCCAGTTCCACTGTAAGACTTATTATTGTACTTAGAAGTTGTAAAAAACGTCTTATCAGTGCTTCTCTCGTAGGCAAAATTAAGAACATTTCCATTTCTAACAATTCCGGTAATAACTACCTTTTCTGGACCTAGATCTGATACTTCGTGGGCAATTTTCATAATTTCCTCATCTGTATAATCTAGTTTTGAATAATCCTCACTAGCTAAATAACACGCTTCTGTTAAATTTGGAGTTGTTAAATGTGAATGACAGACTAATTTTCTTAGCTCAATTCTCATATCTTCATTAAAACAAGAATACATTTCTCCATTATCTCCCATAACTGGATCTACAACTACAAAAGAATCCGGATGATTTTCTATAAAATCTGAAACAATATCGACCTGCTGTTTTGAACCTAAAAATCCAGTGTATATAGAGTTGAACTCAAATCCTAATTTATCCCAAACTTTTGTATATTTTGGCATCTCATCAGTTAAATCTAAAAAAGAGTACTCTGGATAACCTACTTGGTTAGATAATACTGCTGTTGGAAAAGGACAACATTGTACCTTTAGTGCTGAAAGAACAGGTAAAGCTACTGTCAATGAACATTTCCCTACACCCGAAATATCGTGTATAGCAGCAACCTTTTTTTGCATAATATTCCCTCCATTGCTATAAATTGATCAGTGTGCCTAAAATTTTATGCACAAATACTAATATAACTATATTACTACTAATAGCATAAAAAAAGTAGTTTATTAATTAAAATTATCTAAAAAATATAGTGTTTTGATACAATTTATTGTTAAATCTGGACATAATAGAATATATGAACGTCAAAATTAAGAAAAGATGTACTGTTTGGAGGTGTAGTTTTGAAAAAGCTTAATTTAAAAAATAAGTACATCAAAGGAGTAGTTGGACTTGTACTTTTAGTTGTTTTCTTTGGAGCAGGATTTTATACATTAAGAAATACTGATTTATCAGAGGAAAGTTTAGAATCAAGTAAACTTATCGATACAAAGGATGATAAAGGAAAAGAGGTAAAGGAAGATAATAAAAACAAACTAGAAAAGGAAACTAAAGAAGAGAGAAAAGCTAGAGAAGAAAGAGAAGAATATAAAATTATACTCGAAGATTTATTTGATTTTAGAAATACGGCTATTTTGAATAAGAATGAAAATATACTAAAAGGTATATTTGATACAGATAAAAAATTCGGACTTTGGGCATATGAGCATGAAATCAAAAAAATGAAGTATCTAGAAAACTGGTCTAGTAAACAAGGTGTTAAATTTAAGAATATAAAGACTAAAGTAAATGTTAGAAAAGTTAGGGAAAGAGAGAAGAATCTTTACGGCGTAATTTGCTCTGTATCAACAGAGTATAAATACACATATACAAATCAAAAAAATAAAGTGAATACGTTTAGAATTGGGACAGAACACTATCTACATGTAAAGAAAGTAAAAAATAAATATATTATTACTAAAGAGTGGTATACGGACCCTTTTGCGGATTCTTTAAATTTAGAGAATATAAAGTCTGATGACATTAGAAATTTTATAGACTCTAAGAAAGAGGTAGAACTAAACCTAACTCCCGAGCAGAAAAAAGGTGTTTCTTATGCTCACAAATATGCTGGATCAGCAGCTGATGAAGAAGATGGACTTAAGTTCAATGAAAACTATAGAAACTATAACCCTGAAGGTGGGGACTGTGCAAATTATGCCTCACAGATAATGTTTGAAAGTGGACGTTTTGAAAAAAATGCGACTTGGAATTACAGTGAAGGTGCAGGCACAAAAGCATGGGTAAATGCACAGGCGTTCAAAAATTATTTGCTTTATAGTGGAAGAGGATCGCTTTTAACAAAGGGAACTTTTGAAGAAGTCTACAAAGAAGCATACTTTTTAAGACCTGGCGATATCGTGGGATATGAAAAAGGTGGTAGGATAACACATGTATCGACTGTTACTGGTCTTGACTCAAAGGGATATCCTTTGGTGACTTGTCACAATACAGATAGACTTTTAGTTCCGTGGGACTTAGGATGGAGCGATAAAGACATTAAATTTCATATTATTAAAGTAAATTATTAAATTATTAAAAAAATAAAGAATTTAACAATGTATAGTTTAATATTAATTGACAAAGGTAAGTCAATGTGATAAAGTAGAACTAAGGTTACAGATAAAGTAGCTAAATTTGTTTGTTTTTAGGAGGATTTATTAATGAAAACTGGTGTAGTTAAATGGTTTAACAATGAAAAAGGTTTTGGATTCATATCTGTAGAAGGTGAAGACGATGTATTCGTACACTTCTCAGCAATACAAGGTGACGGATACAAGTCATTAGAAGAAGGACAAAGCGTAGAATTCGAAGTAGTTGATGGTGCTAAAGGACCTCAAGCTGCTAATGTTGTTAGATTATAATTAAAAATTCATATATATTAGTATTCTAGTAATATGAGAGATTAACCGCTTTTTAGCGGTTTTTTCTATTTTTTAAAAAAATAAATTTAATATAAACAAATCAATCAAAATCAATAAATCAATTACCAAAAAATAATTCATATAAAAATAACAATAAAAGCGTTAATTAACCTTTAAATGTGTTAAAATTAAGTGGAGTGGTAAGAAACTTAGATTTAAAATAATAAATTTAAGTATTTTAATAAGTTTGGGGGTGTATAGTGTAATGAATATATTGTTTTTTCTTACTCCAAAGAGTGAGGTTGCATACATATATGAAGACTACACTATAAAACAAGCTATAGAGACGATGGAGCACTATAGATATTCTTCAATTCCGATAATTAATAGAGATGGTGAGTATATAGGAGCTATTACAGAAGGAGACTTCTTATGGTCATTAAAAAACAGAGATACTCTAAATCTGAAAGAATTAGAAAAAATGCCTGTTACTGAAATTAAAAGAAAAAAAGATAATGCACCAGTAGCGATAAATGCTAAGATAGAGGATTTAGTAATAAAATCTCTAAATCAGAATTTTGTACCTGTAATCGATGATCAAAATATATTTATTGGGATTATCAAAAGAAGAGATATAATAGGTTACTGTTTTGAGAGAATGAGCCTTGAAGAAGAAATTGTACTAGATAGATAGTTAATATAAAATTGAATTAAAAAGTAAAAAATAGGAATATTATTATATGAGTACATCATTAAAGATGTGAACTATAATGATGTTCCTATTTTTTTGCTATAAGCTTTTTAATCAACGCTATTATTAATCATAGCGAAATATAAAAAGAAAGGTGATAGCACATTGCTATCCTGCTGAATTTCCGGACAATGTAACTAAGTTTGTTGGTAATGACTTTAAAGAGACTTGATATATCTATCTTTTTATTCAATTTGAGAATACATAAGATAAACAGAAAATATAATAATAAGGGGTTTAATAGACTAGATATTAAATAACTACAATAAAATGAGGAGTGGTTATTAATGACTAATAGTAATGATTATAGATTAGATGGAAATAATAATGTTATTTATGATATAAATGTAACATTTACACCTAATTTTTTTAATGAGTTTGAATCAGCTGGTTTCCAGTACGATTTCATGAGATTAACTGATGATCTTGGAGTGCTGCGTTTAAGTGAAGAAACTTATTCACAAGGGTTAGAAAATATATTAGCATTGCGATCAGTGATTAGTATTGAGAGAACTGTAAGGATGGCACCACTATCCAAAGTTAGTCTAGGGGTTGAAAATGGAATTGTAGCAACTGAAGAGATAGGAGTTAATTACTTTAAAAATAACCCCAATATATCTATAACTGGTAGAGGAGTAATAATAGCAGTTGCAGATAGTGGTATAGATTATTTACATCCGGACTTTATATATCCAGATGGGACGTCAAAAATACTCTATTTATGGGATCAGACAAAAGATGGTATACCTCCAGAAGGATTTTATTTTGGAACAGAGTATACAAGGGAAGACATTAATAGAGCTATACAGAATAATGATTCAAGTTTATCTCAAGATGAAATAGGAAGAGGAACGATGATTAGCGGTATATGCGCTGGTATGGGAAACGTAAATCCAGAATATGCAGGAGTTGCATATGAAGCCGATTTGATTATTGTAAAACTTGCTACGTTAGAAGGATTCTATAACAATGCGATGTTGTTTGCATCAACAGAGTATGCATATAGAAAGTCTAGACAATTAAGAAGGCCTATAGTTATAAATATATCTTATGGAAGTAATAATCTTATAGGGCTTACAAACATAAATACAACAAGATACTATGAAAGAGGTTATTGTGAGGTTGCTGGGGCTGGAGATGAGGGAGATACACAAACACATACTACTGGGAGACTACAATTTAATGGAGATACAGCCAGTGTCGAGATTGAGCTTAATGAAGATGAAGAGGATCTAACTATAGACGTGTGGGTGCAAAGGCCAGATTTAATAGAACTAGAAGTAGTTTCACCATCAGGTGAAATTACTAGGGGGGTAAGTGCTTATTATAATTACCTTGAAGTAAGAGGACTACTTGATTTAGAGGGTACTTATTATACAATAACCTCGAGATACCCTACAACCGTGTCAGGTCAACAATTTATACAAATATATTTACGAAATGTAGTACGTGGTATTTGGACGATAAGACTTACTGGAATTAATATAATTAATGGAAGATATAATATATATTTGCCAAATAGAATATTTATAAATAGTGGAACAAGATTTAGAAATTCTGTTCCATCTTATACCATAAATTATCCTGCGATTAGAGAAGAAATTATAACCGTAGGTGCATATAATTCATTAAACAGAAGTCTATGGAATAGTTCTTCAAGAGGTCCAACTATCCAAAATTGGGCAAAGCCAGATATCATTGCTCCAGGAGTAAATATTATCGCTCCTTTACCTGGAAATACTTATGGGACTATAACAGGGACAGGAGCATCAGCAGCACATGTTTCAGGGGCGGCAGCATTGTTTTTTCAGTATACACTTGTGGATGGAAATTACTATAATCAAGGGTACCTATCTAATTTCAAGACATTTATAAAATTGGGTGCTGATCGTTCTTTAAATATAGTTTATCCGAATTATAGTTATGGATACGGAGTTTTAAACGTAAGAAGAATGTTTGATTTTTTTAGATAGGAGGTAAATATGGAAAAATCATTTTATATAGTGTACCAAGAAGGTTTAGACTTAGCATCCGCTCTTAGGGAGAGAGGTTTAAATAACTTTATTATATTAAATGAAAGGCTTGCTGTCCTATACACGCCATTAGATTTCAATTCAAATATATTAAGAAGTATATATGAAATCTCTTGGTTCAATGAATCTGATCCAATGAGCTCTTTGATAGATTTAACAGACTATGTTGAAGTTGGAGATGGAGCAAGAAGTGTTTCCGGAGCGAATTATCTTTATAATAATATTTATAATGATATTACAGGAAGAGGAGTCCTTATTGCAATAATAGATTCAGGAGTCAATTATTTACATCCTGATTTAACTAGAGATGATGGATCAAGTAAAATAATAAGGTTATGGGATCAAGAAGGCAGCATAAATCCTCCGCCGGAAGGATATTTGTTTGGAAGCGAATTTTCAAGAGAAGAATTAAATGCTGCTATAGCAAGAAATGACGGTAGTCTAAGTAGAGATGATGTAGGAACGGGTACAATGGCTGCTGGTATTACAGTAGGTAGCGGAAGGGTAAACTCTAACTACAAAGGAATTTCAGAAGGATCTGATTTAATTGTTGTAAAATTAAGATCATATCCAGGACGATATTATGTTGAAAAGCGTAATTATACAACATCTGATTTTTTGGCTGCGTTTTCATATGTTATAAACGTTGCACTTAGGGAAGAAAAGTCTCTTATAATAAATTTAACTGTTGGGCAGAGATCTTCATTGGGATTTATAACAGCCTTAAACACATTTACTGAATTAGATTATCCAGGGATTGTTGTGGTAAGCGGTGCAGGAAATCAAAGGAATACTTATATACATTATGCTGGTAAATTTAGAAATCAGATGGATGTAAATGATATTATTATTGAATTCGGGGATGGTCAAAATTTAGATATTTATCTCGAAGGGAGTGACTTAGATAGAATAAATGCAACTATAATTTCGCCGTCAGGAGAAGAGAGTTATACAGCAATTTATGCTCCGGATTACTATGAATACATAGGAAAATTCAATTTAGAAAATACAACATACAGGATTAGATACTTTTATCCTCGGTTATCTACAGGATCTGAATTTCTGGAGATAAACCTTAGAAATATGAAACCTGGAGCGTGGACCCTTAGAGTTAGATCTGATGTATTCCTAAATGGAGAATATCATGTTTATTTACCAAACAAAAATCTTTTAGGCGCTAATGATGGGTTTATAGATACCAGTTCTTTTTCAACTATAACCTTTCTTGGAACTGGCGAAAATATAATTACTGTTGGTTCTTATGACAATAAATATGATAGCATATATGTTGGTTCATCAAAGGGCCCAACAAAAGGAGTTTCTGTGAAACCTGATTTTGTAGCTCCTGGTGTAAATATTATATCAACTCACGGTAATGATAGCTATAGATCAGGTACAGGAACTGGTATTAGCAGTTCTGTTACATCTGGCATGTTAGCACTAATTATGGAGTTTTTAAGTAAACAAAGTAGATATCCAAAATTATTATTATATACCCATGTTTTAAAAACATATTTAATGATAGGAGCAACAAGAAATGAATTATACGAATATCCTAACGATTCTCGAGGATATGGATTAGTCGACTTTAGAAGAACCATACAAATAATATCTGATACTTTATAAAGCAATATAAAAGAGATCCTATTATTAGGATCTCTTTTATATTTGCCGTCATTTTGCCACCTAAAAACACAGAATTTAGAATACACATTATAGCATTCTATAGTTCGATATGTTAGAGTTGGCAATTTTAAATATAATATTTTCAATAGGTTGAATCTATTTAAAATATATTCTATAGTTAGTTATAAGATAGCAAGAAGTATAACACATTGCTATCACCTTTTTCTTTTTATATTAACGTATTATTCTTTGTGGCTTACAAGATTACCGTATTTAGCATTTAAAGAAGCTATTTTTTCACCGTAAACTTGGTTTTGTTTTTGGTACATTAAGTTCTTTTCTATTTCTCCTTCAACTTCTTCAAAAGTTGATTCTCCACCAGCTTGAACATCATCTAATTTTATTAAGTGGTATCCAAATTGAGTTTTAACAGGTTCGCTTACTTCACCTTTATTCATGCTGAATACAACTTCTTCAAATTCTGGAACCATTTGACCTCTAGAGAAAGTTCCTAAATCCCCACCAGCTTCGTTAGAAGGACAAGTAGAGTGTTGTTTAGCAGCATCTTCAAAAGATACATCTCCAGCTTTTATTTGAGAAAGTATTTCTTTAGCTTGATCTTCTGATTCTACTAATATATGTTTAGCTGAAGCGTTTTCAGGTTTTACAAAAGAAGCTTTATTTTCTTCAAAGAAAGCTAATTTCTCTTCTTGAGTTAAGCTTACTCCTGACAATACTTTGCTTATTGCAACTTGCTTTAATAAGTTAGCTTTAACTTTTTCAAGTTCAACTAAGAAAGCTTCTTCTTTATCTAATCCATCTTCTACTGATTCTAAATAGAATAGTTCTTGGTTTATTAAGTCATCTAGTAATTGTTTTTTACCTTCATCAGTCCCAAAATGCATCGCTTGGTATTGATCCATTGTTCTAAGCGCACTGTCGATATCTAAATTAGTAATTTCTTTTTCTCCAACTGTTGCAAGTACTTTTATTTCCATAATTATTTACTCCTTTTTATTCTTGTATTGTGTCAAACCACTAATTAAAATGATATCAGAAAAGTCTCCTTATGTCTAACATAAAAATCCAGTAATTAATTTGATTTTTAATAAAATACTGTAATCACAGCAAGAAGTAGCGATGCCATTATCCCTACAATTCCTTCTTCTCTTTTGTATCTAATTGCTTTTAATACTGAAAAATAGAAGTAAGCACCAATTAGAGCTATTTTTATGTATAGAAAAGTTAAGTTTTTTGGAAATATTAAAAAACTGTATAAGGTGCTTATAAATGCGAGTATAGTGCTAAAGTTATAGTAAACTTCTATTTTATCAATTTCATAATTACACTTAGTTTTTAAATATACATAGTAAACTGTATATACAATACAAAGAATAGAGTAGATTGTAACTAACGATATTTCAATAATCTCATTTGAGATAACTATCCATTTGTACCAGATTATCGGCCAAAACACTAGGGATAATATTTTGAAATAGTTATCGATATATTTTGTATCTTTCATTGTAATTCCCTTTCTATGCAGTATTATAATAATAATTTATTTTATGTAATTAATATCATTATAACAAAGTATTTAAGATATCGATAAAAAATAAGTTTACAAGATTCTCTTAAATTCACTAAAATTTGTTACTGGAGTATTTTATTTAGTATGATATTTAAAAATATAACCTAATTATTAGAAAAAATTCTAGCAAATCAATTTTTTAGTTGACTCATTTATGCTCGTAATGTAAACTATAGATAACAAAATACGAACAGATGTTCTAGTTTATAATAGTAGGAGGTTCTATATGGATAGAAAAGAATTATTTAAAAGTATTGAAGGTAAACTGTTCAGTTATAAAAATATCGATAATGAAATTAAAGCTTTAGAGTTGGAAATTGAAGATGTAAAGAACGAATACAGAGGATGTAAGTCAATTGTATACGAAGAGAAAGTTAATAATTCTTTAGCTAAATCTTCTAGCATCGAAAATGAAGTTATAGCTAAAGAAAGAAAAATAGAGCATTTAGAATACACAATGAGAAAAAAAGAAATAGAACGTAAAAAGATATCAAATGCTTTAGAAACACTTGATAAACAGGAAAATGAGTTTTTTGAATACTTTTATCTTCCAGAAAGGAAACCTAGCTTTGTATCTATTTCTCAAAGGATGTTTATTGACAGAAGTCAATGCTATAGGGTCAGAGATAAAGTCGTAGATAAATTCGCAAAGATGATATACCCAGATTATGAGATTTAAAGATTGTATTACGGTGAGGCATTTATGAAACACTTTTACTACAAATAAGAGAAATTTTACTATTTCTACTTGATATACTGTTAATATAGAAATTTATATAAATTTACTAAAAAGTACTTATTGTAAACAATTAGGTATTATAAAATTGCCCAAACTTGTTATGGCATAAAAATGTTCATGGAAAAAGTCTACAGAGACTAAAAACTTGGAGGAATACATGAAAAAACAAAAGAATATAAAGGTTTTTACTCAAGGCGAGTTAGATGAAATAATAAAAAAGAGAGTAAAGAGAGAGGCTAACAAGAATTCTAGAGTAGAAGCTGAAAATCGTGTTTTAAAAGATCAAGTATTTAAACTTGAACAAGAACTAGAAAAATACAAATTTATAAATTTAAGCGAGGACATATTTTCATATAAAAATCCAGCTAAAGAGTTATATTTATGTCCTTTTAGAGTTAAGAGGTGATCGATTGCTTACAAACCAGATGATCTTAAACAAGTATGTAGAAATAATATCAGAAAATTTTATCGATAAGGTCTGTATCAATGGTGACAATGAACAAGACCAAGGCTTGCCTGAAGATCATTTTTCAGTACAGATATCTACAACGAGTACTACTGCTTCAACATTCAGATCAAATCTCAAAAGTATTTCCATATCAATTAAATATTTTCAGAAATTTAATAAAGAAAAAATTTATATATATGAGATATTGGACAAACTTGAAAGACTATTTAATAGAAGTCTAAAGGTTGAAGATAGAACTTTAGAGTTTACAAAGTCAAGCACAGAAATAAAGAAGCAAGAAGAAGTAAAAGATGGATATGTACTAGATTATTCTACCTTTATAGATTTCTATGGTGATATCTACCAAGATGAAGAGAATAATGAAGTTATGCAAAATATAAAATTAAAGTTAGGAGAGTGACGTAAAATTATGGGTTTACCAAATATTAATATATCTTTTAAAGAGTTGGCTTTAACTGCTAAAGAACGTTCTGCTAGGGGGATAGTGTCATTAGTACTTAGAGATAAAGATGCTTTAGGGTTTAAAGAAATACATGAATTAGATGATATACCATCAGGTTTGTCAGAAGATAATAAAAAACTTGTTGATTTAGCACTTATAGGAAATATTAACTCACCAAATAAAGTAATAATATATGTATTAAGCGAAGTGGGAGAGGTATTAAATGAAAGTAGTGAGATTCGATCTGCGTTAGATTTCTTAGAGACAAAGGAATTTAATTACATTTGTATGCCTACAGCAACTGATGAAGAAAAAGCAATAATAAAAACATGGGTACAGAAACTTAGAGATGAAGATAGAGTTAAAGTAAAGGCGATTTTAGCAAATGTAGATGCTGACTATGAAGGTGTAATTAACTTCACGACTGATGATATAAAGCAAGAAAGCGAAAGTTTTACTACGGGAGAATTTACTGCTAGGATAGCAGGTCTTATAGCTGGAACTCCTCTATCTCAATCAATTACTTATGCAAAGCTTGAAGATGTTGACGATATACCGAAGATGACTAGACAAGAAGCAGAGGCGAAAATAGACTCAGGAGAATTAATACTTATAAAAGAAGCCGGAGCTATAAGAATAGCAAGGGGAGTTAACTCAAGAAAAACCTCTACTCCTGATAAGGGAGAAATATTCCAAAAGATAAAGATAGTAGATACATTAGATTTAATACATAATGATATTAAAAAGGTAATTATAGATGAATATATAGGAAGAGTCACTAACAATTACGACAATAAATGTTTGCTTGTAGTAGCAATCAAAGAATATCTAGAAGAATTAGAAAAAGAGCAACTTATAATGCCTTCTTCAGTAGTAGATATAGATATGGATGTTCATAAAACATACTTAAAATCGAAAGAAATAGATATATCTAATATGTCAGATCAAGAAATAAAAGAAGCTAACACTGGTTCTAATGTATTCCTAAAAGCCAAGGTAAAATCACTTGATGCAATGGAAGACGTAGAATTAGCGATAGAAATATAGGGGGTGCTTATTAATGAGTTCAAGAGGAAGAATAGAAGCTAGAAATGTAATGAGTGGTACAAGCGGTGAACTTTGGTTAGATGGAGATAAAGTAGCTGAGGTTAAAAAATTCCAAGCAAAACTAGAGTTAACAAAAGAAGAGGTAGTTATAGCAGGTCAAATGGGTACTGATACTAAGTATATGGGATACAAAGGTAAAGGATCCATAACGCTTTACAAAGTTAGTTCAAGAATGGCTAAACTTATTGGAGAAAAGCTTAAAGTAGGTGAAGACCCAAGATTCACAGCGATAAGTAAATTAAACGATCCAGATGCTTTTGGATCTGAGAGAATTGCAGTAAAAAATATAAGTTTTGACGATTTAACTCTTGCAGATTGGGAAGTTGGTGTAAAAGGAGAGGTAGAAGCTCCATTTACATTTACTGATTACGATTTTATAGATTTAGTATAGGCATAGAAGGAGAATATATATGAGTACATTATCAAAAAAACAAAATATAGTGGATTTACTTTTAAACGCAGATTTGAATGAACTGGAAAGACCAAGTAAGATAGTAGAGATAAAAAGATTATCAGAAATTTTTGGTTCGGAATTTAAAGTTAAGTGTATAGCACTTTCTCCAGCAAAAGACGCTGAGATATCAGATATGTGTATAAGCTTTGATGAAGGAATGAAGACTGATATTGATATATCTGAAATGCAGGTACTTACACTTATTGAAGGTGTTTGCGATTTAGAAGGAAAACCTCTATTTAAAAATAAAGAACTTATGGATAAATTTGGATCACCGACTCCAAAAGAGCTTATAAGAAAAGTGCTTTTACCTGGAGAGCAAAGTAATCTGTACAAAGTTATACAAGATGCTATGGGATATGGTAAAGGCACTGTAGTAGAAGAAGTAAAAAACTAATAAGGACGGATAATAAAACCTCAATAATGTACTATTATTGGAAGAAAAAGGGTATTATGCCGTCCTTTTTCTATACGATGGATAAGGGCGAGTTTAAGCTAATAGAAGCATTTTTTACTATGGAGTTAGAGGAAGAGATAGAAAAGATGAAAAGCGGCTACGGCTTTTGTCCATTTATAGGAGGTGGTGAATAGTGATAATAGATGAAGTAGTAAATGAAAGTGTTATAACAACAAGAGTTGAACTTATTGATAATTACACTTCAAAAATGCAAAGTATAATTCAAATAACTGAGAGATTCACAAGAACCACAGAAAAGGTAGCAACGTATACAAAAGATATGTCCAAAAAAATGGAATCAAATTCTAAAGTATCACAGGTAGCTTTTTCGAATATAGGATCTGCGGCAAAATCAGCTAGCTTAAATGTAGTTGGGTTGTCTAATAGCGTTGATACTGTTGCAGGTAGCTTTAGTAATGTAATTGCAAATGCAAGTACATTTTCTGGAATTATTGTTGGAGCTAGTATTGTTGCAAATATGGTTAGTACGAGCTTTAAAAGGCTTGCAAGTAGCATAAGTTTTGTATCTGCTAGTATGGGATCAATGGGAACGAATATGAATTCATCCATGATTTCAACTTCAAAATCTGTAAATGGACTTACAGCTAAAGCGACAGCATTAAAAGCTAGTATGTCTTTACTTAGGTCAATAACTAATAAAGCTAATCAGTTTAAGGTAAATATAAATGCAAAAGAAAATGTAAGAAAAACAGTTGGAAGTATTATGATAGGCTTAATTTCATTACAAAATATGGCTAAAGCTAATATAGAAGTTAAAGCAATTAAAGGTAGCAAGGCAGCTCAAGGTGTACAGAGTTTAATAGGCAAGTTACAAAATCTTAAGTCTGGAAAATGGTCCGCAGTAATTTCTGCTAAAGATATGGTTACAGGAGTTGCTAATCGTGCTTTAGGTGGACTTAGAAACATTGGAGGAAAAGCTTGGAACACTACAATCAGGGCTGTAGATTTGGTTTCTGGAGTCTCTAAATTAGCGTTTAATGGCATTAAAAAGTTAACTGGTAAGGTTTGGAACATAACACTTAGAGCAACAGATATGGTCACTAAAATTATAGGTGGAATAGCTGGTAAACTTGGGAAGCTAGCAAAGGGAGTAACTGTAGGTATAAAAGCAGGGGTTCAAGGTCTAGGAGAGGACCAGCTTAGAAATGTTACTATGAGTAGAGTAATAACAAATTCTGGAACAGGAAAAGTTCAATCTAAAGAAAAAGCCAAAGCATATGATAGAGATATACAAAAAATAGGGGCATCTGCTTTGTTAAACAGAAGTGATGCAGGATTGCTTGGAACTAGAGGTTTGATGATATCAGGTGGAAATACTGAAAAAGCAAAACTCGCAACTAGAAATATGGCTAGTGTAAAAGCATTTACTGGTAGCACAAGGACATCATTTGAAATTGCAGAGGCTTTTAGTAGTGCAAAATCCGGAGATTTAAGCAGTTTAAATAATATGTTAGGTGAGGACTATTCTAGCTTTGAGGATGCGATGAAGGGAATTCAAGAAAAACAAGGTGGGATTTTAGACGAGTACGAAAAGACGATACCCGGAAAATTCTCAATGTTGAAGCACAGTATGCTTACTGGTATGATAGACGCAGTAGCGCCATTTGAAGGTGTTATAGTTGGAATGATGGATAAAGTTATGTCTATGATTAATACAGTTGGTCCTGGACTTAAAGATTTCTCTGAAAGAATAGCAACCGTTATGAGTGGTGGGGAACTTACTGAAGGTAATCCTATGATAAACCAAATAGCAACTATAATTGGAAGTATACCAGAGGCAATTTCCAATGTTATGAGTATGCTTACTGAAAGTATTGACTTTGAAGCGATTCTTGCAGTTTTCCAACCTGTATTTGATCTTGTAACTTGGTTTTTAGATGATATAAACAATAATTCTGGTGTTGCATCTGGATTAATGAGCATACTTGGAACAGTTATAACTACAGCATTTGAGATGATGGGACCTGTAATTGAAGCAGTTGCACCGATTATTCAAAGTATATTAACTTTTATTGCAGAGCACAGTCAATCAATAAATAATATAATTTCTGCTCTAGCAACTATATGGGCGGCTGTATGGGGAGTTGTTGGTCCAATTTTACAAACAGCTTGGGATCTTATTTCTCCAATATTAGGAAAAATACTGGATCTTGTAGGCGGCGTAGCTGGTCATATAGTTTCTTTAGGTGATAACTGGAAAAAATTGAAGGCGAAATTCGCAGAAAATCCTGTAGTGGGAACAGTAACAACTATATTTAGTAAAATTGGAGAATTCTTTGGTGCAAGTGCAGGAAAGGCTGCTGGCGGTACAGCAAAAAGAGCAGCTGGTACTGGAAATGCGTTTGGTTTAAGTTATGTTCCATATAATGATTATATGACTCGTCTTCACGAAGGTGAGATGGTGCTTACTAAACAAGAGGCCAACAAATATAGAAGTAAAAATGGTTCAAACATGAATATTGGAAAACTCGCAGATACAATTGTAATTCGTGAAGAAGCAGATATAGATAAAATAACATCAAAATTAGTGCAAAAACTTAATGATAATAGAATTGCGTATGGAGGTGCTTTTTAATGGAAATGTGGCTTAGCCAAGCAGATGATAAATTCAGATTTCCAGTGTTCCCTCCGTCATTTAATCTAGATGGAAAGGCAGTGCTCGATAATACAAATATTGTAAAGCTCGGTGAAATGAATATTTTTGGTGGTACATCACTTAGATCTATTGAAATAAATACCATGTTTCCGAATAAACAGTATTCTTTCTGTGATTACAATGACTTTCCTAAACCGTACGATTGTGTAAATAAATTGGAACGATGGATGAAGGAAGGTTTTATACTCAGGTTTACAATAACTGAGACGAACATCAACTTAGAAGTAATTATCGAAAGTTTTAAATATGGAGAAAAAGACGGAACTAGGGATGTTTACTTTACTCTACAATTAAAAGAGTACAAGAGATTTAAAATAAATAAAATTGAAGATAAACCAAATGAAACTAATAAACAAGAGACGACTAGGCCAGATAAAAATGATACTGCTAATAAGACAGAAAATAAACAGAGAACCCACAAAGTAACCTCAAATGACTGTTTGTACTCACTTGCAAGAAAATATTATGGGGATGGAAGTTTGTATATGAAAATATTTGAAGCTAACCATGATAAAATCAAAAATCCGAATGTTATCTATGACGGTGATATTTTGATTATACCTTAAGGTGAAGTACCATGATTGAAGTTATAATCATAAAAACTAATGGAGATAAGTTTGATATATCTCCATTAGTGGAAAAAATAACTTGGAGTGGGGATTACAAGCAGAGTGCAAGAAAACTTGAGTTTTCGTTGATGGCCAGCAGTTGCGATATAAATGTTGCAAGTGTTGATATACCTCTTGGAAGTGCAGTTGTATTTTATGAAAATCAAAAAGAAATTTTTAGGGGTACTGTATTTACTAGAAGTAAAAATTCCTCTGAAAACAGTATCGATTACCTAGCTTATGATCGTGGCGTTTATTTACTTAAAAATAAGGGAGCATATAATTTTACAGATACTCCAGCAGAAAAAATAGTAAATAAAATAGCTGAAGACTATAAGTTATTTGTAGGAAATATAGTTGAAACAAAAATAAAGGTAACAAAAATTTTTATGGATGTAAATCTATATGAAATTATAATGTCGGCATATACGATTGCAGCAAAAGAGAACAAGAAAAAATACATGTGTTTCTTTAAGCAAGATAAATTATATTTAGAAAAAAAAGGCATTACAAAGTTAAAAATTGCTTTTGAAGAGGGAGTAAATATAAAGTCTACGGACTATTCTGAGAGTATTGAAGACATAGTGAATAAGGTTCTAGTGGTAGACGAAAGTTCTAATAAAGTTGCGGAATACAAAAAAGACAATATACCTCTTTATGGAACTTTTCAGGATATACTCCAAGTTAAAAAAGGTGAAGATACAAAGAAACAGGCAGAGGAAAAATTCAAAGATGTTGAAAAAAGCTGTAGTTTAAGTGGTTATGGTAATACAGATTGTATTACGGGCTATGGAGTAGAGGTAAAGGATTCATACACTGGTTTAGTTGGACATTTTTATATAGACAGCGATAAACACAGTTGGAAAAAGGGTGAGTATTCTATAGATTTGAAGCTAAACTTCCAAAATCTCATGGATGAACACGAAGCAGGAAAAGACGAAATAGAAAGTGAAGAACTAGAAGGTGGAATGAGCTTAAATGGTACTAAAGTAAAAGCTTTATTCACAGCATACTATCCACACAACAGTAAAATGGAAGGTGGATTCTACGATTGTCAGGGAAAAAGACTTAACCCATCTAAAAAAACTTGTGCTGCTCCTAAAAGTATAGCTCTTGGAACAAAAATTCAAGTTCAGGGAACTGGTACATCTAGGGATGGAGAAGTTTATAAAGTAAACGATAGAGGTGGAGCTATAAAAATCAGAAATGGAGTTTATCAGTTCGACTTACTCATGAGCTCTGGTTCTGAATGTAATCGTTGGGGTAGAAAAAATGGAAGTGCTGTTTTAGGCGATGGTTCAGGTTACTCTCCTGGAAGTATAGGAGGATATACTGCAACCGGAAAGGCTGCAGATTTAATAAGGGTAGCTATGGCTAAGAGAGGAAAAAGATATGTATGGGGTGCAACTGGGCCTAATACATTTGACTGCTCCGGACTTACTCAATGGTCACATAAACAAATAGGAATTAATATTCCGAGAGTTGCAAGAGCTCAAGCTGCTAGTGGAAAGTCTGTAAGTAAAAACAGCATGAAGCCTGGAGACTTAGTTTTCTTTAAAAAAGGAAAAAATCCAGTACACCATGTAGGAATATTTCTTGGAAATGGAGAGTATCTACATGCACCGCAAACTGGCGATGTAGTAAAGGTGAGCAAACTTAGTTCGAGAAGAGATTTCTACAGCGTAAGAAGATATGTGTAGGAGGTGATATTTATGGCAGATGCAATCAACGATCTAATAGGGATCATGAGAGAAGAGGGAAATGTAAACTACGAAAATCCTTTTTTAATTGGAGTTATAACAAGAGGATATCCAGATATAATGGTCAAGATAGGAAATATTGAACTAAGTAAGCAAAACCTAATGATAGATAAATGGTTGCTGGATAGAAACGATGTAAGAATATCATCTAGTCAAGATAATATAACACATAACATAAGTGACAGAATAGAAGAGGGCGATAAGGTCATAATGATCAAATCAGGTGAGAAGTATATAATAACGAATAAGGTTGTGAATCTATGAGTGAATTATTTCCCTTTATAACCGTTCCAGAAGATTTCAGACCACCTAGCAGTAGAAAGTTAGAGAAATTTAAAGAAATTGCATGGGATTTTGAAAAAAATGAGCCTATTATTGAGAATAATAAATTTAAGATAATAGAAGGAAATGAAGCCCTAAAAGTATGGATATACAAATGTATAAAGACAAATAGATACGAATACGAAGTATACAGCTGGGACTATGGAACTGAGATATCGGATTTAATAGGTCAGAGGTATACAAAAGGGTTAACAGAGAGTGAAGCCAATAGATATATAAAAGAAGCGCTAGAAGTTAGCCCTTATATAACAAATGTAGATACAGTTAACAGTAATTTTGAAAAAGACGTTTTAAGTGCCAGTGTAAAAGTCACAACTATATACGGGGAGGTGGAAGTAAATGTATAGTAAGCAGACCTACGAAGTAATCAAAAATAGAGCTTTATCCAATATAGACTTAGATCTGTACAAAGGAGAGGGCTCTTTTTTAAATAATATGATAGCTGGAACCAGTACAGAACTGGCCAAAATGTACATAGAATTATCTAATATACATAAAATGGCTTTTATACAGGAGACATATGACACCTTCCTTGATGCCAGAGTAAACGAGTTCGGTATTTACCGAAAAATGGGAACAGAAGCTACAGGCGAAGTTGAGTTTATAGGCAAGGAAGGTAGAGAAATAAGCAATGGAACAATTATCTCGTACAATGACCTTATGTATATAGTTATAAAAGATGTAGTAATTGGATCAGAAGAGGGAAACACAAGTCCAGTACAAGCTCTTGAAATCGGAGTCGAATATAATATCCCATCTGGCACAGAGTTTGAGTTGATGGATGAAATAAGAGATATAGAAAGAATAACAAACTTAAAAGACTTTACTGGTGGAACTGAGATTGAAGACGATGATGAACTAAGAGATAGATTTTATAGGCTACAAAGAGACCCTGCCACGTCAGGAAATATAGCTCATTACGAGCAATGGGCTTTAGAAGTTGAAGGCGTGTACAATGTGAAAGTATATCCTAGATGGGATGGCCCGGGCAATATAAAAGTAATGGTACTTGGAAATGACAATGTAGCAGTTGACGAAGAAATTGTTCAAAGAGTAAAGGATCATATAGAAGAAGAGATGCCTATTGGAGTAACTCTGACAGTAGTTACACCTACTAATTTAGATGTAGTGATAACTGTTTCTATTGAGGTTGAATCTGGATATACACTTGAGTCAGTCAAAATATTATTCTTAGAAAATATAAGCACTTATCTTAGAAATGTAAGGGAAGAAATTATTTATACAAAAGTAAGTGCAATACTAGGTCTTACCGATGGTATAAAAGATTTTATAGATTTAACAATAAACGGAAGTACAGAAAATATTTTGGTATCAGAAGACAAGATACCATCAGTTAAAGAGATCGATATTAGAGAGGTGGTTTAATGAAATTAATAGATAAACTACCATCCTTTGAACACAACCCTGTAGGCTATGAGATACAGGGTTCTTTTGATAAAGAATTAGATATATTATCAAATATAAAAGCAGAGACTTTTGATCAATTATTTGTAGATACAGCAACTTGGGGACTAGACTTCTGGGAAGATATACTATCGATAAAAACCAATAACAGTCTTAGATATGAAGTAAGAAGAAGCAATATCAAAGCTAAAATGAGAGGTAGAGGAACAACTACAAGTGAAGTAATAAAAAATATTTGTGAGGCTTACATAAAAAATGAAGCGAAAGTTAGACAGTATCCAAATGAATTTTTATTTGTACTTGACCTTATAGTAAACAAAACAGACTACAAAACTCTTTTAGAACTAGATAAGTTTGTAGAAAAGATAAAACCATGTCATCTTGAGCATAGGTTTAACATGATATTGCAGAGCAAGGACAATAGCTACGTTGCAAGTATTTGCAATAGTGGAGATCATACAACAATATATCCTTGGCTACCAAGTGATATAGAATTAAGAACAGATATAAAAGTTGGAGTTAATAATGATATTAGTATAGACAACACAACAATATATCCGAGAGAGGTGATTTAATGGCACAGCAAAAGTACTACACAATTCTTACAGAAGTAGGAAAGAGTAAAATAGCAAATGCAACAGTGCTAAATGAAAAAGTACAATTTTCTAAGATGCAATTAGGAGATGGTGGTGGCAGTCAGTATGAGCCACATGAAAAACAGACAGAGTTAAAAAATAGAGTTTGGGAAGGCAGTATTAGCAATGTAAAGGTTGATGAAAACAACCCTAACTGGATTGTTGTAGAAACAGCAATACCAGGAAATTCAGGTGGATTTACGGTTAGAGAAGTTGGACTTTTTGACAATGCAGGTGAATTATTAGCTGTAGGTAAATACCCAGAAACATACAAGCCTGTTGTAGATGATGGTTGCGTAAAGGATTTATTTGTCCGAGTAATTCTAATGGTAGTAAACACATCGGCTATTACTTTAAAAATAGATCCGACTGTTATACTTGCTAGTATGAAGGATTTAAATGATTTAAGAAAAGAAGTAAGCACTAAAATTGATACAGCTAAGACAGAGTTAAATAGCAAGATATATGAAGTGAGAAGTGACCTAGATAGTATTGAACTTACAGCTGAGAAAGTAAGTGTAAAAGATGTAAATAATAATTTTACTAGCGCTAATACAGAGGGCGTATTACAAGAATTAGCAGGTAAGGATAAAAGTTTAGATACTAAAATTGATTCAACAAAATCAGATTTAACTAATCAATTCGATCACTTCACAGGAGAAATAGACAATTTAAAGCAATCTGTCAGTAGTGGGAAAGAGTTAATCGCTACCGCTGTTACTGGCAAGGATGTACCGACAAATGGTAGCGATACGTTCCAGAAGATGGCGGATAATATAGATAGTATTAAGACTAAGTTGCCTATTTTGGAGGGTGATGTTGGGGTTGCTGAGGACTCTGGGGGTAACGAATATAATGTAAAATTATTTTCAGATAGAAGAAAAAAAGTAGGATCAACTTATACCGATATTATTGTCAACGATGGAACAAGCTCATACAACAATATAGTTGAACTCAAAGAAAATCTGTTAATAATTAAAGTCGGAGATAGATTGCAAAAATATGATTTTGATTTAAATAATATAGGTCAATTTATTGGGTCTGCATATAATCAATATATAGCTTTAGATGGCTTTATATATGGAGTTGCTTCAAGTAGAATAGATCAAATAGATGAAACTGGAAAAATAATTAAAACTACTATAGTCGAAGATAAAAAAGTTATGAAATGTCTAGTATATAGTAATGGATATTTTTATATTGGTTCTAGTACTGGAGAAATCTATAAAATTTCTAAGGATTTTACAAAAAACACAAAAATAACACCTTATAGTTTAAGCATTCAATCAATAACAACAGATAAAAATAATAATGTTTATTTTGGAAATGAAAAAAATAGACTTACAAAATTAAATGGTAATAATGAATTTATATGGACTAAAGAATTTGAAAATACAACAAAAAGAATTGAAGATGTTGAAGCAGATAGTAGAGGTGATATATATATTGTTGGAACAGATAATATATTAAGAAAAATAAATTCAAATGGTAATATTATTTGGTCATATGAAAATGGTTATAATGCATATTTTAGAACAATATTTATAGATGAAGAAGATTTTATTTATGTTGGATCATATCCTTCACCTTCTTCATCTGCAATACAAGAGATACCAGGTATGATGTTTGTATTTAGTCCTAACGGAGATATACAATATATAAGACCACAAAGAAGAAGGGAACTAAATTCTATATATAAAAAGGATAAGAATAATTTATTTATTGGTGGTTCTTTTTCAACACTTGAGAAAATAAAAGAAAATTATACAGTCGAAAAAAATGCAATTGCATTATTAGAAAGGAGAATATAAAAAATGATATATATTAAAATTGATAACAATAATACAGTAACAACGCAACACTTCTATCCTTTTGATATAGAATTAGGATATGGAAAAACAGAAGAAGAATTATTAAAAACTGGTTTTTTAGTAGAAACTATTCCAGAAGGAGAAAACATACCAGGAAAAGAAACAATTTTAAAATATGATAAAGAAAGTAATTCTTTTTATTTTGAATATGAAGACATTCCAAAGAACGAAGAGGAATCACTAAAAGATAAAATAAAAGTGCTAGAAAAACAAGTAGCAGATCTATATTTCATGCAATTGCAAGGAGGTACTAACTAATGAATTGGTATTTTAATATAAATTACTTCTATAACAATAAGTTATGGACAATATCACAAGTCAAACTAGCAGTAGATTTAAATAAGATAACAGAAACAGAATATAAGGAAATAACGAGCAAGGACTATACTAAGTAGTCTTTTTGGTACGATAAAAGTGTAATTGTTTACATCAGAAACGATGAGACATTTGCACTTATTTTAATTTATAATATAGGTGTAATTTGTTTGACGATAGTTTTTTTGGATTAACCACATCCGGAATAAAAACTGTTAAACATCTCCTTATTATAAAGATTCGATTAAGCAGGTTGAAACCCTAGGGCTTTCGTGTAACGAACCAAAATGAATTGTAATAAGTGCAGGTGTCTACAATTACAATATATTTATTGGGGGTGATCGCATGATAAGTGTAGGAATTGACGTATCAAAAGGAAAAAGTACTGTATGTATATTAAAGCCATATGGCGAAGTGATTAATTCACCATATGAAATTAATCATACCGAAACAGATCTTTTAAATTTGACAAACACTATTTTTAACTTTAATGAAGAAACAAAGGTTATAATGGAGGCGACTAGTTCATATCATTTGCCACTGATTAGTTACTTAATAGAAAAGGGCATCTTTGTATCTGTAATAAATCCATTAGTAATGAAAAAGTATGTATCAATGACACTAAGAAAAGGTAAAACTGACAAGTTAGATTCAGCGAAAATAGCAAACTATGGAATAGATAATTAGTTTCGTTTAGAGAAGTTCAAAGTAACCGATGAGGTGTATTTAGAGCTTAAGTTACTTGGAAGACAATATTCTCATTACATAAAAATGAGAGTAGAAAGCAAATTAATGCTTAGTAATATTCTTGATAAAACAATGCCTGGCATTAAAAATTTACTAAGAAGCAATTCTTCTAAACCCGATAGGGATAAGTTAAATGACTTTGTTGAAGAGTATTGGCATTTTGATAATATAACTAAGAAAAGTGAAAAGCAATTCTCTATCCATTATCTTAAATGGGCAAAGAAAAAAGGATACCGTCAAAGTGAAACTAAGGCTAAAGAGATTTATGCGTTAGCGTTAGATGGAATCCCAATAATATCATCTAGTACACCATCTACCAAAATGTTAGTACTAGAATCTGTTAGAGTTCTCAAAGAGATAGAGAAAACTATCACACTAATTTTAACACAGATGAAGGATTTAGCAAAAGGATTAAAAGAGTATGAAATTGTTAGGAATATGCTAGGGGTTGGAGAAACACTTGCTCCTAAGTTAATTGCTGAAATTGGGGATGTAAGGAGATTTAAAAATGGTAAATCATTAATTGCTTACGCTGGTATAGATGCTCCGCCTTATGAATCTGGAAACTTTAAAGGAACAAAACGAAGGATATCTAAACGGGGGTCTGCACTATTAAGAAAGACTGGTTATGAAACGATGAAGTGTATAAAAAGTTGTAAACCTCAAGAAGATCCAGTATATCTATTTATGATTAAAAAAGAATCGGAAGGGAAACCTTCAAAAGTTGCCAAAATAGCAGCATTAAATAAATTTCTAAGAATATATTATGCAAAAGTTAAAGAGATTTACTCTGCTTAATATACAAAAATAATAATTGATTAGAAGGCTAAAAAGTGAAATCTTCTTAGTCTTAATTTTAATGCAAATAAACGGCAAAAAAATTAATAAAAAAACCTGCTATAAGAACTTGATTTTACTTAGCAGGTTTTTATTGCAAAAATAATTAAATTAAAATACCAGCTCAGATTATCTGAGCTGGTATTTTATAAACTAAAACTTCTTAGCAATTTCAGAAGCCTTATCCTTAGCGGCACCCATAATTTCATCTTTCTTATCAGGTGCGGCATCAATCCCGTCAATATGAATAGCTTCGTAGTCGAATATACCGAAGAATCCCATCATATGCTTTAAATAAGCGTCACCAAAATCAACAATAGGAGCACCTTCAGAACGGTCGTAAACTCCACCACTTGATTGTATGTGAAGAACTTTCTTGTCCTTTAAAAGACCAACTGGACCTTCTGCAGTGTAAGCAAATGTCTTTCCAGCAACACATAAAATATCTATATAAGCTTTCAAAACTGGAGGGAAGAATAGGTTCCACATAGGATTTACAAAAACTATCTTATCGGCCTCCATAAATTGGTTTAATAATTCATCATTTCTTCTAACTTTTTCTCGATCTTTTTTTGGTAAAGTATATACTGATTCACCACTTTTCAATACTGACCAAGCATCAAATATATCTTGGTTTAAAAATGGGATATCGCCTTTAAATAAATCTAATGTTTCTACATTATCGTTAGGATGGTTGGCTTTCCAATCATTTAAGAAATGATCTCCAACATTCATTGATTTTGATTTTTCGCCTGTTAGCGGACTAACAGTTACATATAATAATTTTGACATTGATTTACTTCCTCTCGTTAATTAAGTTTAATATTTTTCAGCTAAATCTTCAAACAGTTTGTATATAAACTCACGTTCTTCTTCTGTATATTTTTCAAAGAGTTGAGTCTTATGTCGAACCTCATCTTCATGCCTTTTAGCGGCAAGTTTGAAAAGGTTTTCGCCTTTACAAGTTAATGTTAATTCAAATTCTTTTAGATTGTCTCGTTTGCAGTTTAGAGCAATCAGTTCTTTTGATTGTAGCTTTTTGCAAATCTTTGATGTAGCACCTCTAGTTATAAGCATTAGATCTGATAATTCACTTTGATTGATTCCATTATTTGCACCTATATGGTAAACAGATTGAATTTCAGATAAAGTTAAGTTGTTCTCCAAGTCAATTTTCTTTGAAATTTCTTGTATAACTTTTTTTGTTTCTTCCTTAGTTTTCTCTCTTCTTCTAAGAAATTTAAATAGACTGGCTAAAACTTTTTCAGTATTGATACTAATCACCCCAAATATTGTTTCTTGGAAACTATTTTACTATTTAAATGATCGAAAGTCAATATTAAATGATAAAAATTATCAACTAATGCATTTTCGCAATAACCACAATAAAATACATTGAAATTTTAAGCTTTACTTAATTATGGAATAAATTTATATCAAAAAAATCTATACAATTAACCTGAGTGGGTATAAAATAATTTAAGTGATAAATAAAAGAAAAATGACAGGAGTGATAGCAGTGGCTAATTTATATACAAAAACAGGAGATAAAGGTCAGACAAGTTTGTTTGGTGGAAATAGGGTTAAAAAAGATAGCTTAAAGGTTGAGAGTTATGGAACTTTAGATGAGGCAAATTCAATGTTAGGTCTTGCGTACTCACAAATTACAGATGAAAAAATTAAAGAATATATAGATAAAATTCAGAGAAAGATCTTTAGTGTTGGAGCAGAGCTTGCGAGCGATGATAGGGGATTTAAGATGCTAAAAGATAGCGACAAAGTAACAGAAGAAGATGTTACAGCATTAGAAAAAATAGTCGATGAATGTACTGAAATAGTTGGAGTTCAGACTTATTTCGTAATTCCAGGGGTTAATTTATCTTCGTCTGCTTTGCACGTAGCTAGAACTATAGTAAGAAGAGCTGAAAGATGTGTGGTTAAATTAAAGAGGACTGAAGATGTAAGACCGGAAGTTGTGAAGTATATAAACAGATTGTCAGATACAATATATGCTCTTGCGAGATTAGAAGAGCATAGAAGTTCAAATACAGAAGATAATAGAAAACTTTAAGGCCCTGTATAGAATCGAATTACTGTAGTTAGTTTAAAGTTATAATACAACTTTGAATTGTATTAACTTAAACAATGAAAACGAGCTTAATAAAATAAGCTTAAATTAAATAAAAAGAGCTGTATCAAAATCGATTACTATCGCTTGATTACAGCTCTTAAATTACATTTTATTAACTAAAACAGCTATTTTAGCTTCTGGGTTGTAGCTAATCTGAACAATTTGATTCTTCTTAAGATTTTGAAGATCCTCACCGCCGTAAGATATTTGTAGTTTAATAGGTTGTTTACCTTGTTTAATTATCGCAACAAAATCTTTCTTGCCCTTTTTATCAAGACTTATCAGATTGCCTGCGTAAGGTTTGAAGTTTTGGTACTTCTTGCTAGAGCTTCTTATGTAGAAGAATGCTCCAACAGCTACTAAGATATTTACACCAAGTAAAATCCATCCATTAATCTTAAGGAAATTACCTCCTAATAGCACTATAAACATTAAAACAATAGGGATAATAGCCTTTTTCATAAGTAGTTTCCCGATAATTTCGTTAGCCTTTTTCTCAGGGCCGCTCATAGTCTTAGATCTAGCAAATGACTGTGCGAATTTGTCCTTAAAGCCCATGTTAATCCTCCTAATCCAATTAAAAAATAATTTAGTTATAATGACGATATTTTTTCTCCTAGCGCATGTACAATTTTTTACACATGCACTTAAAATTATATCGATGTAAAGCAAAACATAATAGATATTTTAACATATATTTGCAGAAAAGAAAATGATCGAAGAACAAATATATGATTTAAAATATTTATTCTATAAATAAATACTATTATAGTAGCTAAATAAGCAATTTTAATATGATTTAAGTAAATATTACAGCTAAATTTATATTTAAAATAACTGATATAATAATTTTATGTAGTTTATATTTGAGGTGAGATCGTGTCATACAAGGCGAAAAATAAGATTTAAACTTTATATTTCATCACTCTCACAAGTATTTTCATTATCACATATATCCTCGGTGATAGTATTTTCTAATTCTTGGCTTTCAAAAATTTTTAGCTCAATCATACCTTCAATTTTTATTTGATCCTTTTCGCGAAGTTGTCTAAATAGTTTTAAAAGATTTTCCTCATCATGAGTAATTTTTATAGATGGATATTTTTCATTATCCTCTTTCACAAAGCTAACTCTCTTTGGTTCTTCATCTAAACACAACAGGTAGTCAGTAGTTACATCGAAATACCTAGCAATAGATTTCAGAATTGTGAAATTAGGTTCTCTTAAATCCTTTTCATATTTACTTAGATTGTCAAAATCTAGAATCTTCATTAATTTGTCCTGAGTTAGGTTATTATCTTTTCTCAGCTTAGCAATCCTTTTTCCTAATGTATCCATAGTGACCCCTTTCTTTTAAAAGTCAATTTGACTTTGATATAATTTCTGAATACAGTATTTTTTACAAAATAAAGTCTAAATGACTAAAAAAGTATTGACTTAAAGTCGTTTTGACATTATAATGTAGTTAT
Source organism: Metaclostridioides mangenotii (assembly GCF_017873185.1). Classification (GTDB taxonomy): domain Bacteria; phylum Bacillota; class Clostridia; order Peptostreptococcales; family Peptostreptococcaceae; genus Metaclostridioides; species Metaclostridioides mangenotii. Next base: position 823,821 of record NZ_JAGGJX010000001.1, on the reverse strand, counting down.
TGATACGAATTCATATCATAATTTTAGCATATATTTACATCAAATAGGGAAAGTTTTATTTTGATGTTTTTTTATAATATTTACTAAAGTATATAGAAATATACAGTTGGCAGAATTATGCGCAGAAGGGCTTTATTTAAATACTATAAAAAATTCACACTTAGTTTTTATATGAATTGTATTAAGGAGGTCTTGTAATTGACGGCTAGAAAAAAAGATATACCTATGTTTGGGATAAACGTGAAAAAGAGACTTATCGAATTAAGGATGACACAGCGCGAACTTGCAAAGGATATAGGAGTGAGCGAAAACTATTTGACGGACATACTTAGTGGCAGAAGATCTGGTAAGAAGTACAGACATTTAATTTACAAAAAAATAGGACTAGATGATCCTGATTTGCTATAAATAGACAATAAAATTATAGTATAAATACATACAATATAGTAAATGGAGCTAAAGAAAATTACGGATGGTTCTTTATACCTATATGGAAATAGAATGATCTGGAAATTTGTCGCAATATTAAGAAAAATAGTTCTATCTATGTAAAAATAATTGAGATATAATATATTTATAGTTCATTATAAAAAAGCTGGTTACTAATATGTAAGCAGCTTTTTTATAAAACGATACAAAGATATCAAAATGACAACTTTAGTCTTAGCATATCAATATTCAAATAATGTATTTACTTCGTATAAAGCTATAGAATAGTTAGTTTTATATAAATTATTAAATTTGTAAATCAGAAGGAGAAGTGATGTATTGTTAAGAAAAGGGGATTTTATATGGATAGGCGTTTTACTTGTATTTATAGCTATATTAGCAATTCCTAGCAGTAGAGAAGGATTTATTAATGTAACAGAAGCACATCCGTATATTGGGGGATTTTTTAAGTTTGCTGTTCTAGCTACAATGGGAGACTTATTGGGAGCTAGGGTTTCATCAGGTTATTACAAAAAGCCAGTTGGATTTCTACAAAGAGCAGTAGTCTGGGGATTTATAGGGGTAGTGACAACTTTGGCTCTTTCAATATTTCCAGCGGGTGTTGCATTTGCACAAGGTAAGGGGATGTTGCCTCTAGAGGGAAGTATATTCTTTAAGGCTCTGTTTACAAGTATGGTGATGAATATAATACTATCACCAGTAATATTTATGTTCCACAAATTTACAGATACATATATAGATACTAAATATACAACTGAAGTCCATAAAATCACTTTGAGGGAGATTGTTGATAGGATAGATTGGTTTACTTATGTAAACTTTAGTTTGTTCAAAACTATTCCGTTTTTCTGGATTCCATGTCATACAATAGTATTTTTATTCCCAACAGAGTACAGGGTAATTGCCTCTGCATTTGCTTCAATTGCGCTTGGGCTAATCTTAGCACTTGCAAACAGCTCTAAGGCTACTGCAGAGTAAGGTGTAATAGAATTTAAATATGAGAAAACGCGAGAAAACAAATAAAATGAATGAAAAAATAGCAAATAATATTTACTAAATAACGAATAATAATAAATAAATGAATGAAAAATTATCTTAAGTAGAAATTTACTCTCTTAAGATAATTTTTTGTTTTTATAATAAATTAGTGTAAAATAAACATAGATAAACTTTATTCTTAAAATAAAATCAAAGGAGAGTTGTTATGGAAAAAAACTATATCATGGCTCTTGACCAAGGAACTACGAGCTCTAGAGCTATAATTTTCAATAGAGAAGGCGAAATAGTAAGAGTGGCGCAGAAAGAATTCTCTCAAATATTTCCCAAGCCAAGTTGGGTCGAGCACGATGCAATGGAGATCTGGGGATCACAGAGTGGTGTTCTAAGAGAGGTAATAGAGACTGCAGGTATTAGACCTGATGAAATAGCTTCTATTGGAATTACAAATCAAAGGGAGACTACTGTAGTGTGGGATAAGCACTCTGGAAAACCTGTGTACAACGCTATTGTATGGCAGTGTAGAAGAACTTCTGAGATATGTGATGATTTAAAAAATAGAGGTTTAGAAGATAAAATAAAAGAAAAAACAGGGCTTTTAATAGATGCTTATTTTTCTGCTACTAAATTAAAGTGGATATTAGATAAAGTAGATGGAGCTAGAGAAAGAGCAAAAAAGGGTGATTTGTTATTTGGAACTATAGACACTTGGCTTATTTGGAATTTGACGCGTGGAAAGGTGCATGTAACTGATTTTTCAAACGCATCTAGAACTATGATGTTTAATATAAATACTTTAGAGTGGGATGAAGAAATTTTAGACGAGTTAGACATACCTAAGTGTATGCTACCTGAAGTAAAGCCATCGAGTTATCTATATGGATATACTGATGATCATATGCTTGCAGGTGCAGAAATACCTATATCGGGATGCGCTGGAGATCAACAAGCAGCTCTATTTGGGCAGACTTGTTATGAAGAAGGAACAGCTAAAAATACCTATGGCACAGGATGTTTCTTACTTATGAACACTGGTGAAAAACCAGTTAGATCTAAAAATGGACTTCTCACTACAATATCATGGGGAATTAACGGAAAGATTAACTACGCACTTGAGGGAAGTATTTTTGTCGCCGGGGCATCAATTCAGTGGCTTAGAGATGAATTAAACATTATTAATACTGCTGAAGAGAGCGAAGAGTATGCAAGTAGAGTAGAGGATACAAATGGAGTGTATGTGGTGCCAGCTTTTACTGGGCTTGGTGCACCATATTGGGATATGTACGCTAGAGGAACTATATGTGGATTGACTAGAGGGGCTAAGAAAGAGCATATTATAAGGGCAACTTTAGAATCTATAGCTTATCAAACTAAGGATGTACTTCAAGCTATGCAGGATGACTCGGGTATAGATCTTAAAGCTTTAAAAGTAGATGGTGGAGCTAGTAATAATAATTTTTTAATGCAGTTTCAATCAGATATCTTGGATGTAAAAATATTTAGGCCTGAGATTGTAGAGACGACAGCTTTGGGGGCAGCGTATCTTGCTGGTCTTGCTGTAGGTTTTTACAATGATAAAGATGAGATAAGCTCAAATTGGAAGATTAAGAGAGAATTTAACCCTCAGATGAATGAATGTGTAAGAGATGATAAGTATGCTGGATGGAAGAAGGCTATCTCGAGATCGTTGGGGTAAGACTACTTTAAATATAAAAAGCTGGAGAGCATACGAACAGATTGAATGATATATAGACTTATGTCTAATTATCAATAAACTCGTACACCCTCCAGCGTATGACTATTTTTTGTCATATAAAAACATAGGAACTGAATTGTATATGTGTTGGTCTCCAACGGCAAGAACTATGTCACCCTCCAAGAACTCTATGTAAGGTCCTGGTGAAATTATAAGCTCTTCACCTCTTTTAATTGCTACAATAGTAGCGCCTGTATTCTGCCAGAAATTTGTGTTTGCCGCAGTGTCGCCTATATATTTACAATCACTCTTAATTTCAAATTGAATAGGAACTAAAGGGTTAATTATTTCGAGTCTATTAGAATAATCAATAATTTTTCCAATAGTATCAATAATTTTAACATCTATATCAGCTTTACTATCAATTAAATCTCTAAGAGTAGACTTGTACGAAGAAATATTAGTTATATCTTGGTATTTCTTTATAAATGAGTAAGCCTTTTCAGAAGATAAAACTATAACACCCTTACCTTTCACACTTTTAACGACATCAATATCTTCTAATATTTTTACTGCCCTTCTGATAGTTTCAGGAGAGACGTTGTATTTTCCGGCAAGAATAGAACGACCGTATAAAATCGTATCTTCTTTAATCTCACCAGTATAAATCTTGTTTGCAACATCCAAAGCTATTTTTTGGTATATTGGCATGGTATAATTGTTGTCCATAACATCCTCCTTGCATAATAATATAACACTTAAATATGGCTTAATTTAAATGTCCTTATTTCCATTGTATAATGTAATATTTTATATGTCTAGTTTATGATTGTAATTTTATAAAAATATAGACAAATCTTTTTATAATTTAAAGAAAGTATAGATGTTTTTGAAATAAAGTAATGTGTTTTAATGAAAAATGTAAAATTATGTTGAAATATAAAAAGACCAAGATGGAACTCAGTCTCTTATATTTATTGAAAACTATCTTTCTTATGTTTTTTTTTCTTGCCATCTTTATTGAAGTATTGACCACACTCTGATAATAGATGAGATAGTATAGCGAATAATACTTCAGTTCTAAATGGAATACTTATTGAAGTCATTATTTCATCCAATATATTCATAGTTAAAAATGTAAGTGTGAAATCCAATACGAAATCGCTAAGTTTATAAAGCCAGTAAGGAAGTCTATTTGAATATCTAAATACATCTAAGAATGTAGTACATGCAAAATCTATAGGTCCTGTGATACAAAAGTATATTAAAAAGAAAATAATTACAGAAAAAATTGATTCATACTCAAAACCAAGGAATGATAAAAATCCTATACCTACAAATGTGAATACAATAAAGGACAGTCCGAAGAAAAAGGCAAATACCATAATTAAGTAAAGAAACTCTGAAAAAGGAATTTTTCTCTTGTTGCCTATTTTAATCACCCCTTTACAATAAGATTTGTATTTACTTATATAAACAATAGCATTCTAAGTACCTCATAGTAATCATCTGTTTCAAATAGTACTGTATGAGCATCTATTTTTTTCATATTTGGATAAAATGATGCTTTAAATGCTTTGTAGTGTTCTTTATATCTAAGTTCAACTTTAAAGTGTTTAGGTAGTTCTATTAAATGTCTTGATAAATCTCCTTGAAGAGATTCTTTGACTCCGTTTTTAATTTGTTCTACAGCTAAGTTAGGATGAATTGATATCGATCCATTTCCGTATCCCTTTAGTACAGGTACTGTAACTATATTAGGATTTAATTCTTTTGCAGTTTTGCAAAGTTCTTCATCGCCACTTAAAAAGGCTATAGGTACTTTGTGGTAAGCGCAAGCATAAGCATTAAAAGTAAATTCTGAAGCGGTTTTATCGTTTATTTTTATGTGGCTGAAATCTAAATCCATTGTATGCGCCAAAGGATTTCCATCGGTAAATGCAGCAGAGTGATATCCAGTAAATAGGCAGGCATCAAAACTACAATCAAGCCCAGACACCATAACTTGTGGATCCTTTGACCAGCCTCTAAATATTTTTGAACATTCAGGAAGCGTAGCAGGATTTATATTTCTTGCGCTATCATGTGCATCTTTTACTAGAACTTCTTTAGCACCAGCCTCATTGGCACCAGTACAAGCTGCTGATACTTCTTTACTCATTTGATTTCTGCATTGAGTTGAGGATTCGTTTTCTAAAATTGTTTCTGACCAGTCGACAATACCGCATGTGCCTTCAATATCAGCACTTAAGTATATTTTCATATAATAGCCCCCCTATTTATTAGTGTAAGATAAAACATTTTTAACATGTGTCATAACTCCGTATTTCAAACAATCTTCGTCTATATTGAAAGTAGAAGAGTGTAGAGGAGACCCTATATTTTTATCGGTATTTTTGCAACCAATATGATAAAATGCACCATCGCATATTTCTAGATAATAAGAAAAATCTTCTGCTCCAAGACAACCACTTTCTCTAATTATTATTCTATCATGTTCAAACAGTTCTGTAGCGTTTTTTTTAACATAATCAATAATTTTATTTGTGTTTTTTAGGACAGGGTAGCCTTTTTCTATATTTATACAGGCATTTCCACCTAAACTCTTTGAAGATAGTTGTGCTATCTCAATGATTCTTTTTTTTGTTAAACATCTAACATCTTCGTTTAAAGTTCTAAGAGTTCCTCTAATATTTACTTTATCACATAAGATATTTTCCTTTATACCTCCATTAATTATACCCATAGAAAGGGCAACTGAATCTAGTGGGTCCACATTTCTACTGGATATAGTTTGCAAAGATGTGATTACATTTGCTGCAATCACTATAGCGTCAGTTCCTAAATGAGGGTAGGCTGCATGGCATTTTTCACCTGTAACTGTTATATCAATTGTATCTGTAGAAGCATTTAGTGTGTTATACTTTAGCTCGAGAAATCCTGTATCAAGCCTTGGATCTACATGTAGACCAAAAATACAGTCGACTTTTGGGTTATCCATACATCCATCTTTTATCATAAGTTGAGCTCCACCTACCGTCTCCTCTGCGGGTTGAAAAAAGAATTTTACATTTACATTTAACTCATGTCTTAAGTTGTATAAAATCTTACATGTTCCCAGTAGGATTGCAGTGTGAGCATCATGTCCACAAGCGTGCATTTTTCCTGAATTTGTAGAACTATATGAAAGATTTAGATCCTCGGTTATTGGAAGCGCATCTATATCTGCCCTTATAGCTACAGTTTTTTCCTTACCTGAGTCTATATATGCAGTTACACCAGTATGATCATCGTAAATTTTGTAATCGATACCTATCTCATCTAGATACTTTATTATTTTTTCTTTTGTAACAAATTCTTCTAAGCCAAGCTCTGGAGTTATATGTATATCTCTTCTAGCATCTATAATCCATTTTTCAATTTCAGTACATATATCTTTGATATTTAACATAACATTTCCTCTCTATGAGTATATTTTTTTATCTACCTATACTAAACTATATTATATGAAGATAAAATATTGAACAGACATACACGAGTATTGGTTAAATATATTATAAAAATGCTCTAAGTATCATATCTTGTAACTGAGAGATACACATATGAATAAATATGAGGTGATAATATGATAGGAATAGTTGCTCCATCAGGACCTTTAAGGGATGGAGACTTAGAAGATATAAAGAAATGTATAGAAAGCTATGGACAAAAAGTGAAATTTAGCAGAAGCTGTTATCTAAATCACAAAGGATATTTAGCGGGCGATGACTTCGCTAGATGTAGAGATCTAGAAGCGATGTTTCTGGATGATGAAGTGGATGTTGTTATGTGCCTCAGAGGTGGATATGGTGCAATGAGGATTCTCGACATGATCAACTACGATATAATTAGATCTAATCCTAAGATATTTATAGGATTTTCAGATATTACAGCTCTGCACTTAGCATTTTATAAAAAATGTGGTCTTAAAACTTTTCATGGAATAATGGGAGCAAGTTCTCCAAGATGGGATAAGTTTTCTTATAAGTCATTAGTAGATGCTATTAATTTCAAAAATGAGCTGGTTTTAAAAAATCCTAAACATCAAAAAATACATAAAATTTTTGGTGGAATTGCTGAGGGTGAAATTGTAGGAGGAAATCTGGCACTTATTGTATCTACGCTTGGAACAGAATATGAAATAGATACAAAGGGCAAAATACTTTTTATTGAGGACATTGGTGAACCACTTTATAAACTGGATAGAATGATGACCCAACTTAAAATGTGTAAAAAATTAGATGAATGTAATGGAATCATTTTCGGAGACTTTAAAGATTGTGCTGATGAAAAAGATATATACAATCTTTTAAAAGAGACATTAAAAGATTGTAAGAAGCCATCAATATTTAATTTGAAATCTGGGCACTGTATGCCCATGCTTACAATTCCGCTGGGTGAGAGATGTGTTTTAGATGCAAACGAAAAGAATATCAAGATTTCAAGAAAAATTTAAATAATTAAAAATTTATTTTATGATAATATATATCCTAAAAAGTCAATGTTTTTCAAATTATGACGATAAAATATGTTATAATCTTTACAAAGTAGATTTTTATAGCAAGGAGGAATAAATATGTCTGATGACAGAATTATAGATTTTAATGAATTAAAGAATAAAGTTAAAGATAGCGATGTAGATAAATTTGAACAATATATATATAACCTTTATTTCTCAGTAATGGATGGAAATATTACTATGTCGGAGTTTTCGAATAAGATTGTAGATTATATGAAAGACAACAATATTTCTGAGAAGAAGTTTATGAATATCCAAAAGCAGTTTATGGAAAGATATGGCATGGACACCAATGAAATAGAGAGTCAACTTAAGGGTTTTGGAATAGATCCAGCAAACTTAGGTCTGAGTAATGATGGTAATAATTTTACAGAAGAAAATATAGATGCTTTAAATAATAGCATTGGGTTTTACGAAATATACGGGAGCAAAATTGAACCTAAGAGTTGTATATTTACTACTATTAAGAATGACACAAACGACATAGAAGTTATAATAGATCAAGAAAAAATTATGTTGTGCAGTGATAAAAAAATAAATCTTATGGATTCTGAGTTAAACGAGTTTTTATTGGCATATAAAAAGATGTTTGATAAAAAAATAAGAGTAGTTATGTGTGAGACAACGAATAAATACGATTACTAAAATATTATAAAAGTAGATTATACAAGACGGTAGTTTGATTTTTTATCAGCTATCGTCTTATATAAATATATTGGAAATTTATTTGAAAAATATATCGAATTATACATATCTTTTACTAAAAAAAGAAAGCGTTATCTCAGAATAACTTTGTGTGTATAAATAAAATATATGTAAACAATATGAAGTATAGTGAATATACATAGAGATTAAGCAGCTAATACATAAAAGCGTAAATTTGATTTTGAAGAGAGGAGGGGACGAAAGTGAGTGAATTTAATTTAAATTTAGAGACGAAGTATTGGAGCGACTTATTAGACAGTTATACAAATGTAGCAAAAATACCTTACGATTATTTTAATAAAGAGTCCGATGAAAAGCTATTGTTTAAATCGCTTATATTAGAAGAAAGTATATACAAAAAGCTTATTGATTTTTCAAGCAGAAATGGAATTTCAATAGAGATTATAATTGAAACTATATACGGTTTGATACTTCAAAAATATACTTACGTAGAAGATGTCGTCTTTGGAAAGACACTAGATTTTGTCCCTTTAAGAATATACTATAAAAATAATTGCAGTTTTATGAAACTGTTAAAGAAGGTGCAGCATCAGTGGATTAGATCACTTGAATACGCAAATAATCCATTTATATATATAGAAAATGAAAGTCTTTTAAAAGATAAACTTATTAATACAGTCCTTTTTTATAAGGAGATGGATATGCAAGATTGTATCGAGAGGTTTGATAAATTATACGAATTTTTTGTGGTATTGTCAGCAAGAGATTGTCTGGAAATCCAGATAGGATATAATAATGCAGTATACAAATCAGAGACAGTAAATAGAGTACTTGGGGAATTTAGAGATATAATTGAACAAATTCTAAAAGATGAAAACATATTAGTTGATGATATAGAATTTATATCGAAGTCTGAAAAAGATGTTGTTCTAAACAACTTTAACAACAATCAAAGAGATATCCCTATAAACAAAGACTACATATCTCTCTTTAGAGAGTGTGTAGACAAGTACCCCGAAAATATAGCAGTAAGAGATGAATATAAATGTATTAATTATAGAGAATTAGATAAATTAACTGATAAACTTGGAGGATACTTAAATCATATAGGAATTCATGCTGAAGATATAGTTGCTGTTATGTTGCCTAGAAATTTAAATATAGTGGTTGCAGCAATTTCAATAATGAAGGCTGGAGGAATATTTTTTCCTATAGATATAAACAACCCAAAAGAGAGAATAGAATATCTACTTGAGGATAGCAATGCAAAGGTTGTAATAACCTCTGATGAGCTTAAATACAAGGTTAAATCCATAGATACAACGATAGTAGATATAGATAGTAACTGTTACTTAGATAGGGTTTACAAACTTACAGAAACAATAACTCCAGATAATGGAGTGTACACAATATCTACTTCAGGATCTACAGGAAGACCAAAGACTATGACAATCGAACACAAAAGCCTAATAAATATGTGTTTCCACAGTATAGAGTCTATTGAAATAACAGAAGAAGACATATGCGGCGTATATTTGAGCTTTAGTTTTGATGCAGTTATGAAACAGATATTTCCTTACTTATTAGTAGGTGCATCAGTAGATATAATGCCAGAAGAATCAAAATTCAACGAATACACAGTAAATGAATACTGTGAGGAAGAAGATATAACGGTCTTGGCTCTACCTACAGCTATCGCAAAGCTTTTTATAAAGAACTGTAACAATTTCTCTATAAGAGTTCTTCAAACAGGAGGAGAGCGCCTAAAGGGGTACAAACACAGGGACTATAAACTCTATAACGAATATGGACCAGCAGAATTCACAGTAATATCGACTTCATTTCTAGTAGATAGAGAATACGATAGAGTTCCAATTGGAAAGCCAATATACAACACTTACGCATATGTATTAGATAAAACAGAGAAAGTCTGTCCAATAGGTGTACCAGGAGAACTATGTTTATCTGGAGTTCAAATTTCTAGGGGATACCTAAGAGACGAAGAACTTACAAAGAAAAGTTTTGTACCAAATCCATTTAGAAAAGACGAGTATACAGAAAAGATGTACAGAACAGGAGATCTTGTTAGGTGGCTTGAAGACGGGAGCCTAGATTACATTGGAAGACTTGACAACCAGGTTAAAATAGGAGAGTTCATAATAGACTTGTATGAAATAGAAAATACAATAAACAGAATTAAAGAAATAAAGAGTTCAGTATGTGTATCTAGAGAAGATGAAGAAGGCGAAATGTATTTAATAGCTTTCTATGTAGTTGACGATCACGATTACGACGATGTGAATTCAAGGTCTATAAGGTATTATTTGGAAAGGCAATTACCGAGTTATATGATTCCAAAGATAATTGTTAGGATTGATAAAATTCCAGTTACTCCTATCGGTAAGGTCAATAAAAGGGCACTTCCTATGTAGTATGGTTGGCTATTTAAATCCGGGCAATGCAATCAAAGTGGATATATTGCACCACAGATTGGGAAAAAGTCTGTAATTGTGCAAGATATCCTCTTTACTTACATTGCCCGGATTTAAATAGCCTTCCTTATAATAGGTGCGTTAAGAGCGGAATGGCTAAATCACCCTTAAAGCAATGTTTTCAGATCTTAGGTTTGGACTTTTTTCCACCAAAATGGGAGGAAAATAATAATTAAATAATGCAAAATATAAAGGGTGGAGATGACCAGCACAGTTACAGACTTTTTCCCAATCTGTGGTGCTGGACATCTCCATCCTTTATATTTTGAGCTATTTAATTATTATTTTCCTTCATTTATCTCTTCTACAAGATTATTCAGATATTCCCATCTTTCATACTTATGTTCTAGCTCGCCTTCCAATTCAGCTTTCTCATCTAGTATTTCCTGTAGCTTTGTAAAATCTGTAGCAAATTCTGATGTGCTGTTTTCAAGAGCTTCTATTTTTTTCTCAAGAGTCTCGATATCTTGATCAATGTTGTCGTACTCTCGCTGTTCATTGTACGAAAGTTTTACTTTTTTCTTTTCTTTTGGTTTTTCTGAGCTTTGTTTTACAGTACTTTTTTCTGGGGTTGAGCTTAATTTAATATCTTCTTCAAATTCGATATTTTGTATTTCCCTGTAAATAATGTAGTCAGAGTAGTTCCCTGTGTATATATAGATTTTACCATTTCCTTCGTAAGCGAATATTTTACTACAAACTCTGTTTAAGAAGTATCTATCGTGTGAAACAGTTATTATAACACCGTCAAAACTGTCTAAATAGTCCTCTAAGATATTTAAAGTAGTTATGTCTAAGTCATTGGTAGGCTCATCTAGTAGAAGAACATTAGGAGCCATCATAAGGACTCTGAGTAGGTGAAGTCTTCTTCTTTCACCACCAGATAGTCTGTTTATTTGGGTGTACTGCATTGAAGAGCTAAATAAGAATTTTTCACACATTTGAGATGCTGTGATTCTAGTTCCATCTGCTGTTTCTATATAGTCACTTGCCTCTTTTACATAGTCTATTGCCCTCTGATCTGGGTCCATATGACTGTCATCTTGTGAGAAGAATCCTATTCTTACGGTTTCACCTATCTCTATTGTTCCGCTGTCTGGTTCGATAGTTCTGTTTATTAAGTTAATAAGAGTAGATTTACCTAAACCATTTTTTCCTATTATTCCAATTCTGTCGTTACGGGCAATTGTGTAGTCTAAATTATCTATTACCTTTTTATCTCCAAATGATTTTGAAATATTGTTTATTTCAATTATCTTTTTACCTAATCTACTTGAAGATACTGAAATATCTATGTTTTCATCTTGCTTTGAAGTTTCTTTATTAACGAGATCGTCGAATCTCTGAAGTCTAGCCTTTTGCTTTGTACTACGTGCTAGAGCGCCTCTTCTTACCCATTTTAACTCTGTTCTTATTAGGTTTTGTCTTTTATCCTCTATACTGGCTTCCATAGCAAGTCTCTCTGATTTACGCTCTAAATAAGTAGAGTAGTTGCCATCGTAGCTAAATAGTCTACCTTTATCTAATTCTATTATCCTATTTGTTACTGCATCTAGGAAATATCTATCGTGAGTTATCATTAGCAAAGAACCTTTTCTAGAGTTAAGATACTCTTCGAGCCAATCTATAGTGTCGTTATCTAGATGGTTAGTAGGCTCATCTAATACCAATAAGTCACACGGAGTAATTAATGCAGACGCTAGTGAAATTCTCTTTTTCTGACCTCCTGATAATTCTTGTATCTTTTGAGAAAAATCATTTATTCCAAGTTTTGTAAGTATTGATTTCGCTTCACTTTCTAAATCCCATAGGTTTAAATCTTCGATAATTTCCTGTACTTTTAATATTTTTTTGTTGAGTTCATCGCTCTGATTTTTACTAGATTTTTCAAGTAAGTCATTGTATTCACCTATTATTTTAAGTTCTTTTGAAGAACTGTTAAATACTTGCTCTAGTACATTTGAATTTTCATCGTAGTTTGGATTCTGAGGTAGGTACTTGATTCGAAGTCCGTTAGTTTTGATTATTGAACCAGAATCGCTAATTTCTGCTCCTACTATTATTTTTAGTAGAGTAGATTTACCAGTACCGTTAACTCCGATCATACCAATTTTCTCACCTGAATTTATTCCAAGTGAGATGTTGTTAAGTAGCGGTTTTTCTGAATAATTCTTGCTTATATTTTCTAAAGTTATTAAATTCATAAATTTCACCTTTAAGTTTTATTTTCATTCAATATACAATATAATAAATTTATTTTTAGATTTTAATATAATATCTTATAAACTTACTAAATCGATTATTTATTTTTCGAAATGCTGATAGTCTGGATTTTTCCAGTGACCTCCCCAGCCCCAACCCCTGTTAGTGAAAGCTTTATAACACAGGTCGTATTTTTTTATCATTCCTATTTTAATATCATCTCTATTTGCATATGACTCAGAACCCTGTGGTAGCACAGCAGTTTCTGTTACATGAGGATTTTGTTTGGGATTGATGTCTATTGCAAGTCCTTTAGCATGATTTGAAAGAGTATCTGTTCCAGCAATTACTCTGTAACAAAATGCAGAGGTATTGTTATCTTCCATAGAAGCCTCATCATCTCCGTCGTAGTCATCGATTAACTTCATTTTTTCTATAGGATATTTTTTTTCATAAAGTTCTTTAAATATACTTACAGCTTCTGCTGCGACTTCTTTGCTTACAACCATTTCACCGTTATGTATCTTGTTGTCAAATCCGTAGTAAGTTAATTTTAAATAAGAAAGATCGCTAAATTTTATTAAACTATCTTCCTTAGGCATAGATTTACCTACCATTCTGAGCCTAACTTCATAAGGTATTTCAGAATGAGTGAAGATAACTTCTACTTTTTCCTCTTCTTTAGTTTCTTCTTCTTTAACTTTATTAGAATCAGAAGCTTCTTCATCTTTTTTAGCTTCTTCTGTAGGTTTTTCTTGATTAGGTTGCTCCCCTTTGGTTTCTGGTTTAGCACTTTGTGACGCAATTACTTTAGAGGTTGTCTTAGGATCCTCTTTGGATTTTAACATTGTGTAGATCTTAAATCCTCCAAATGCCAAACCTGATATTATTCCGATTAATACTAACAGAGTAAGCATTAATTTTGCTTTATTAATCTTTTTTTGTTTTTTATATTTTTTAGCCATTTTTAACTCTCCTGTTTACATATAAACTATATATATTATAACTCAAAAAAACGAACTAGGCTAACAGTTTTAGTTAGTTTAGTCCATTTCTCTGACTGTTTCTCCTATAATTTTTATTCCTTTTTCTATTTCTTCATGTGTCAGCCTTGAAAATCCAAGTCTAAGTGTATCGTGTCCTTTTCCGTCAACTGAGAATAGATCACCCGGCATAAAGATAACTTTTTTCTTGTAACACCTATTCAATAGTTTTCTGGAATCTATATTTTTAAGTTTTATAAAAAGATGAAGTCCACCATCTCCTAAGATGTACTCATGTAATATATGTTCTTTAGCACATTCATATGCAAGATTGAATTTATCGCCGTAAACTTTTCTTATCTTTTTAATATACTTTTCGAAAGCATCGTTTTTAAGATAGTCAAATAGTATAGCTTGATCTAAAAATGACGTGTGTATGCTTCTACATCTTTTAACGCTCTCAAGCTTATCAATGACATGTTTATCCGCAAATATCCAACCAATTCTAAGCCCTGGGAAAAGTATTTTTGAGAAACTTCCGATGTATATTACACCGTTGTTTTTATTGTCTAGAGAGCAGATAGGGAATATATGAGAGCTGTTGTAGAGAAGCTCTTCATTAAATCCATCTTCTATTATAGCTATGTTGTGTTTTCTCATTATTTTGTAGAAATTGTATCTGTCTTCAGGCATCATAACAGTTCCGGTAGGATTATGGTATGATGGTGTTATATATGCAAATTTAATTTTTTCTCTGTTAGCAGAGATTTTCGATTCTAACATGTTAAAATTTAGTCCATTTTCGTCTATATCTACACCTTGCATCTTTAAACCATGTGTTTTCATAAGCTTAATTGATGTGTTGTGAGTAGGGTTTTCACAGATAATTGTGTCACCTGGGACGGTAAAGGAAGAGAGAATCATATCAAACCCTTCTGTAAATCCATTTGTAATAAGGATATCTTTATTTGTTGTATCGACGCCTTTTTCTTTCATATAATTCAATAAATAGTCAATAAGAGGTTTATATCCTTTGGCATAACCATAGTTTAAAAGTTTGTGGCTCTCAAGTGAGATTCTGTTTAAAAAGGATTTTTTTAGTTCTTCTATATCGAATAGTTCTCCATCTGGTGAGATACTTTTAAATGATATTAAATCAGAGCTCCATGGAATTTCATTTTTTACTATATCCAACTCATTTGCAGATTTTGAATAGTCGTTTTCTAGGTTGCTCCAATTTATTGACCATGGAGTAGTGGATATAAAGTTTTCAGAGTTAACAAAAGTCCCTTTTCCAGACACTGAGTAAATTAAACCTTCAGCTTTAAGTTCGTCGTATGTAGCTATAATTGAATTTCTACTTACATTTAGAAACAAGCTTAGCTCCCTCGTTGAAGGGAGCTTACTGTTGTTTGGAATAAGACCTTTCGAGATCATATCCCTTATATATGTTTTAATCTGTATATAAACAGGTTCATCATCGTTTAGTTTTAGATTTGAAAATAACAAGTTATCACCTCTAATTAATTTACTGTAATGAATTAATATTACTATTAATACAGATAATTTTCAAATCTTTCTGATAGAGTTAATAAATTACTGTAAAGAGTATTCTATAATTTTATCTAAAAGTTGAGAATAGCCAATTCCTCTAGCTGCTGCACTTCTTGGTATCAAGCTAGTTTTAGTCATTCCTGGAAGAGTATTAAGCTCTAGCACATATATATTATCTCCATCGATGATTACATCTATTCTTACATAAGCCTTGCAGTTAAATATTTTCCAACACTCTTCAGATATTTTGTTTAATTTCTTTTGAAGATCCTCGTCTAGGTATACAACTTCTTCAGTAGCTCCGTTATCAAGAGAGTACTTTGATTCATAGTCGAAAAACTCAGAATCAGATTTTATAGATATTGTAGGGAAGACCTCTCCATTTAATACAAATGAAGTAAATTCTCCACCTGGTATATATTTTTCTATCATTACAAATTCATCGACCTCAAGTCCTTCTTTTACTGCGTTTTCAACATCATCTTTGTGTTTTACAAAGAATGTAGCTACACTTGATCCACCAGAGTTTGGTTTTATAAATACAGGATAACCCATGTTTTCTATAAAATCGTAGTCAATCTCGTCAACTGATTTTACAACTGTCCATGGAGCAGTAGGTAAGTTTGAATCTCTAAGCATTTTTTTACTTACGTTTTTATCCATGCACATACCACTGCAAAGTGATCCACATCCTGAGTAAGGTATATCCATAGTTTCTAAAAGGTGCTGAACACACCCATCTTCACCGAATTTACCGTGAAGTGCTAAAAGTGCAAAATCTATATCATCTGTAATTTTAGTGAATACATCTTTTTTATCGTCTATTATTATTTTTACAACATCGTATTTATCTCTATTTAAATTATTGTAAACTTCATTTCCTGAATTTAAAGAAACTTCTCTTTCAGAAGAAATACCACCCATTATAACTGCTATTTTCATAATTTACCTCCAACTATTTTAATTTTAAAGTTTTTTTATTTGATCGTCTTAATAAAGTATATGTTTTTATAGATTTATTTGAAAGTACCACTAAGATGTAAGTTTTAGTGAGTAGTGGTTTAATATTTAATTTTTAGGTATATTAATAATGTGAAAAAGTTGAAAATATGTTAACTGATTATTTACTCAATTGATATGTAAGTGCAAATTTGCTAAAATCAAAGTTATACAAAATATGCAGCATTTAAGTGTTGGACTAAAAGGAGTGTTGAATGTGAAAGCAGAAATAATAAGCGTTGGAACAGAGCTTTTGCTAGGGGATATAGTAAATACAAATTCTCAGTATATTGCTAAAGAATTAGCATCTATTGGAATAGAGGTCTACCACCAAAGTACAGTAGGAGACAACGTAGAAAGGCTATTCGAGTGTTTTAAAGAGAGTATAGAGAGAAGCGATGTTGTCATCACAACTGGAGGGCTTGGGCCTACAACTGATGATTTAACAAAAGAAGTAGCTGCAAAATATTTTGGACAAGAGCTTGAGCTTCACGAACCTTCTTGGGAATATATTAAATCTCTTATAGAGAGAAGAGGAAGAAAAGCTGCCCCAAACAATAAAAAGCAGGCGTATTTCCCAGAAAGTGCATTAGTTCTTAAAAATAACAACGGAACTGCACCAGGCGCTGTTTTGAGAAAAGACGATAAGGCAATAATAGTGCTTCCTGGGCCACCAAGAGAGATGGTTGCTATGTTTAATGAAAGTGTTATGCCGTATTTAAAACAATTTACAGATGATAAGTTGATATCAAAAACTCTAAGACTTTACGGAATAGGAGAGTCGGATCTTGAATTAGAGATAATCGATATAATAAATGGACAAAATAATCCAACAGTTGCGCTTTATGCAAAAGAGATGGAAGTAACTATAAGAATTACTGCAAAGGCAAAAGATGAAGAAGAAGCTGAACGATTAATTAAACCAGTAGAGGACAAGATAAAGGATAGAGTAGAAAAGTTTGTTTATACTAATGATGATAACTACAGTGGAGAAAGCAAAAATGTACTTGAAGAAGTAGCTGCAAAACTTCTTGTCGATAAAAACTTGAAAATAGCTGTAGCAGAGTCGTGTACAGGAGGTATGGTATCTTCTGCGTTAATAGATTACCCGGGAATTTCATCGGTGTTTGTCGAGGGTTGTGTAACCTATTCAAACGAAGCAAAGATCAAAAGACTGGGGGTAAAAGAAGAAACATTAAATAAATTTGGTGCAGTAAGCGAAGAAACTGCAATAGAAATGGCAGAAGGAGTTTCTAGAGGATTTAATACAGATATAGGAATCTCTACAACAGGAATTGCTGGGCCTGATGGTGGATCAACTGATAAACCAGTAGGGCTTGTGTATACAGCGGTACACATAAAAGGAGAAACAAAAGTTTTTAAAAATATTTATAATGGTGATAGACAAAAAATAAGGGCAAGAGCTACTAGAGATATATTAAATAATTTAAGAATAGAACTTTTAAAGTTGAGCTAGGGGGCATGGTTATGATAAAACAGATTTTTTGTGATTTAGATGGCACTCTATACAATGATGATAAGATAAGCACAGAAGACATAGAAGCTATCAAAAAAATAGAAGAAAAAGGTGTTATTTTTAATGTAGCGACTGGAAGAATGTTTAGCCAAGCAAAAAAGATAGTAAAAGAAGATCTAGAAATAGATGGATATTTCATATGCGAAAATGGAGCATTTGTATACAATAACAAAGAAGAGCTAGTATTTAAGGGAACTATAGATGATATGCTTGTAAAAAAAGTTATAAATAGGTTTGAATCAAAAGAGGCAGATATGTACTTTAAATATAAAGGAAAAGCTATTGTTTTAGATGAGGATTCAGATTTTAAATTTTTTTCAACAAATTTTATTGTAGATCCAGACTTTATAAATAGAAATAGTTATGAAAATATGGTAGGGAACATTGGTATAGCATCTAAAAACCCTGAAGAGCTAGCTAGACTAGAGCTTTACCTAACTAGTGAGTTTGGTGAAGTACTGGATATCTATCTATCAAGTGATATAACGCTAAATATTGTACCTAAGAAGGTTTCTAAAAGAGCTGCGATAGAATATGTATGTAGATTGTCAAATACTGATATGGATGAAGTTATGACTATTGGAGATTCTCCAAACGATATTTGTATGTTAGATGGATTTAAAAATAGTGTAGCGATGTCATCATCGAGAGAGGATGTTAAAAGCTGTGCAAAATACACTGCTGATAGCGTTGCCGAGGCGATAGATATAATAATTAAAGAGTATTAAAATCAAGTTGTGTTAGAAATCTATGGCTAGTCTGTAATTTTCTAAGAAGTTGTAAACTAGATTATTAAAAAGAATTAGATATATACAATTGAAAAAATAATAAAATGAAGATATAAAAAGGAGATTTAAATTTGAGCTTTACTACATCAAATTTAAATCTCCAGTATTTTTTTTAGTATATTTATAATCCTTAACCACAATTTGCGATGTTGTATGAAGCTACAGTATTAGATAGTATATTATCTAATATGTAATTTACTACACTTTTACACATATAAGTAGAAAACCTTAAATCATTATAATGATTTTTATTTGCTTCGTATTCTTTATATAAGTTATTGAAGAATGTTTCAAAACTGTTTTTTATTTCCATAGGTTTAAAAATTGAGAAGTCTATTTCCTTAGCAAAAGATGAAAGTTCTCTTTCGTATACAACATGTCTATTCATACTGTGTTTAAACTCCCAACGTTCATTGTGAGCTATACAGAAAAAATCGCACAGGAAGTGACATATAACCCCTAGCTCTTGGCTGAGTCTACTTATAGAAAAATACTTAGTCATATAGTCTAAAGTCAGTGAACTAAGGTGTTTAATCTTTTCAACAACCATATCTAGAGATTCTTCCATGTAGTGTTTTTTTAGTTTATACTTAGAAAAAGCATCCGGTTTAATATTTCCATAAATAAAATTTTTATCACTCAAAAAAAAGCTTTTATTATCATCCATATTTTCTAGTATTGATCTTGCTATAGTAAAATGGGTATTCATTAACATAGTTACACCCCTTAGATTCATAAGATTTTTAATACATACATTATATAGTATGGCTCCGTTTGTAAAAGTTTAACCATAAAACTCTCAACTCTTTCAATAATAGCAGTTAATATGGATTTTTACAATATGAAAATAGTGTAATTATTAGTAAAATTTTTGATAAAATAATAAACTTCTATTAATATTTTTGATCGATATCTTTTGTTAAATTTTTTGATAAAACAATGGATTATTAGGAGTATTTCCAAACGATTTATATCTACTGTGTATGTTCCAATTTCTTTCCTTGATACGAATCCCTAGACTTCAAAGTATCATCTATTTGGTTTAGTACTTCCCATTTTTTTAGGCTCCAGAGTGGTCCAGCTAATTCATCCCTTTTTCCGTCACCTGTCAGTCTGTGTATGATCATCTCTTTAGGTAAAATTTCCAATTGATCGCACACTAAATTTATATATTCATCTTTTTCCATAAGTTTTAGTGATCCATTTTTTAACATTTTCTCCATAGGAGTATCGTATATTACGTGGAGTAGGTGTATTTTGATGCCATCTACGCCCATTTCTCCTACTGCTTTTGCAGTTTCCATCATCATGTTGTAGTCTTCGCCAGGAAGTCCATTTATTATGTGGACTACGGTTTTTATATTCTTAGATTTTAATTTTTCTACACCTTCGAGGAATTCTTTGTAGTCGTGGCCTCTGTTTATTATTTTAGATGTCCCGTCGTGTATAGTTTGAAGTCCTAATTCCACCCAAAGGTTTGTCCTTTTGTTTAGTTCTCCAAGGTATTCTACTACATCATCAGGTAAACAGTCAGGTCTAGTTGATATTGATAAACCAATTACATCATCCAGTTCAAGTATTGTTTCATACTTTTCTTTTAAAACATCTACGTTAGCATATGTGTTAGTAAAAGCTTGAAAATAGCCTATGTACTTAGCATTATGCCATTTTTTGTGCATCATTTCTTTTATTTTATAAAATTGATCTATTAGATCATCTTTTGGATTACCAGCAAAGTCTCCAGAACCTTCCTTACTACAATACGTACAACCCCCATGGCTGATTGTTCCATCTATGTTTGGGCATGTAAACCCAGCGTTTATAGATACCTTAAAGACTTTTTCTCCAAAAGTCTTTTTTAGATAATAATTCCAAGTATGGTATCTTTTATTATCAAATGCATATTCAAATTTTTTCAAATCATTCACCTTTTCAATTTATAAATAATAGTTAAATTCCAACAAAGATATGTTATCACAAATCAGCTCGTGGTACAAACGGAGTATAGTAATTCTTATAAGTTAAAAGTAAAATTTAAAGGAGTATATAGTACTTATCCAATTTTATTAACCATATAATTAATATTATACAAACTTTAGGAGGTAATTCCGTGTACAAATTTGCTTCTATAATATTTGCTTTGCTAGCAGGAGGTTCAACTGCGTTAGAGGCTTTTATCAATGGAGAATTAGGAAAAAACACAACAGCTCTTGTAGCTACTTTTTTTAGTTTGCTAGTTGGAGCTGTATTTTTTTTGATAAGTATTGTACTAGCTGGGGATGTTAAGGAATTGGTATTTATTAGAGACGTAAATCCAAAATTTCTACTTGGAGGTATATTTGGCGGGCTTATAATTTACTTTACAATTATGGCAATTCCATCATTGGGAGTGTCTAATACCTTGGTAATAATCCTAGTCTCTCAGATTCTGCTTGGATTTTTTATTGATTCTATTTTGCTAGGTGAAGTGACTATGCACATTTATAAATATATAGGAATAGCACTAATGGCTATTGGAGCATTTTTTATATTAAACTAAAATACAATAAGTTTTTAGGACAGGATAGTGTATGATTTGGTATACTTATTTTATACAATTTATAGGAGGATTCAAATTGGATAATAATAAGTTTGTTTTATCTTTTAGCGGAGGAAAAGACAGTATACTCTCGCTTTATAGAATGATTAAAAATGGTAATAAGCCTGTAGCACTTCTTACAACTGTTAATAAAGCTGAGGGAAATTCTTGGACACATAGTTTAGAAGATAATATATTACATAGAATTAGTAAAAGCCTAGATATTCAGATTTTGTATGCCGAGTGTAGTGTAGAAGACTACGAAGTGAGTTTTGAAGAAGCTTTAAATAAGGCAAAGCACTTAGGAGCTACTATGTGCGTATTCGGTGATATAGATATAGCAGATCATAGAAAATGGGATGAAGATAGATGTAAATCAGTCGATCTAAAACCAGTGTTTCCGCTTTGGAATGAGGATAGAGAATCTATTGTAAATGATTTTATAGATTCTGGTTTCACTGCTATTATTAAAAAAGTAAATTTAGAATATATGGATGAAAGTTTTTTAGGAGAAGAATTGACTAAAGAAGTCTTATCAAAAATCAAGGATACAGGATCTGACTGCTGCGGAGAAAATGGGGAATACCATACAGTGGTTGTGGATGGACCTATTTTTAATACAAGGATAGAACTAAATAAAAAAGAAATTTCAGTAGATCATGGATACGGAAATCTTGTAATAGAATAGAAATGAATTGACTTATATTAAAAAAATCGTATATAAGTAGTATAAAAAAAGTTTGAACAACAGTTATTTTACTGTTGTTCAAACTTTTTATCAGTTTTACTTATAAAGTACTACTTAGATTCGGATACAGGTACGCTTATAAGTTTATAGTTTCTCTTTAAAAGAATTAATGATATTATCATACAGATAAATTCAGAAACTATTGTTGAATACCAGATTCCCTCTCCGCCGAATAAGAATATCATCGTAAATAGAGATACAGTTACTATTATCAATCCTCTACCAAGAGAAATTATAGTCGATATAAGTGGGCTTTCAACAGAAACGAAGAAAGCGGATACTATGACATTCACTCCTAAAAATAAGAATGATACCGAGTATATCCTAAATACTCTAACAGCTTCATTAAATAGAGCAGTTTCACTTCGATGTATAAATAGTGATACTATAGGTTCACTAAAGACTATGCAGGCTAAAAATACGACTACGGACGCTGTGATTATAGACTTTGATCCCATCTTAAACAGTGTTTTTACATTTTTGAAATTATTGGCTCCAAAATAGTAGCTTGAAAGAGGTTGCATACCTTGAGCGATACCAATCATCGTCATAAGTACAAGTATATTTATGTAGTTTATGACGCTGTAGTATATTAAGCCAGACTCGCCGATATACCTTTGGATATTTAAATTAAATAAAAGAATTACCACTCCAGCACTTAGCTCAGTTAAAGAATCAGGAAATCCTATAGCAGCTATTTTACCGATAGCTTTGAAATCGACTTTAAATCTAGTAAAATTTAGAGTAGAACTTTTTCTAAAAAAGTGAACTAAAAAGAAAGCAGTAGCCATGACTTGTGAAATACCAGTAGCGTATGCAGCTCCTTTAACACCCCATCCAAATTCCAGTACGAAAAAATAATCTAAGATTATATTTGTAATAGCCGAAATAACAACTCCAACAGTTGCTAGTATTGGAAAACCATCTGTTTTAATAATAACCTCTAAAGAATAAGACACTATAAAAAAACCATTGAAAAACATTACTATTCCAAGGTAGTCTTTGACCATGTCTACAGTAGAGTCTGTGGCACCTAAAAACATAGCAAGACTGTCGAGATTAAAATATGCTAATATAAGAATAATTGCCGATAGAACAGTTATAAAGACTATATTAAAAGTAAACACTTCATTAGCTGACTTTATATCTTTTTTACCAAGTAAAACTGCAATAACAGTAGATGCTCCTGTAGAGAAGAGAAGGGATACTGCAAAAATAAAGTTTATAAAAGGCATAGAGATATTTACAGATGCCAACGCTAGTTCTCCAACTCCTTTGCTTACGAAGATACCATCGACCATAGTGTAGAGTGAAAACACCCACATTGATACCACAGATGGTCCGAGATACCTTATAAATTTTTTCTTAAGACTAATATTTTCATTTGACAAAATATTCGAGTCCATATTACCACTCCTTGTGCTAATTAATTTAACGTAAAATTGAGATAATACATCTTATAGCTATAATAGATAATAAACTATGGTATAATACCAAGGTCAATGGAATTTTATAATTTTCAAATAAATTTCAAAATTATTTTGAGCATAATTGTAAATATAATACTTTATAAAATATGATTAGGAGAAAATATGAAAGAATACTATAAGATTGGAGAAATTTCAAAGATATACAATATAGGAAGAGACTCATTAATGTACTACGAAGATATCGGGATACTAAATCCTCTAAGAGATACGAATGGTTATAGAATGTACAGCCTGTCTGATATATGGAAACTTAATATGATAAAGGAGTTTAGGCTGTTAGATTTTCCTATGAAAAGAGTAAAAGAGTACATAGATGACAGAACGATAGATTCTACAAAACAGATTTTAAATGAAGAATTAGGATTGATAGACCAAAAATTAGATGAACTAATAAAGCATAAAAAAAATATAAAAAAGAGATTAATATCAATTGAAAATGCGCTTGAAAATGTAGTAACAGAAAATGTAGGAGTAAAGCATATTAAAAGCAGAAAGGCATTTATACTAAATGCAGACATAAAAAAAGATGAAGACTTTGATATCCTAATTCAAAAACTACGAAAAGAGCATGAGGGAAAATTCGATATAATTGGAAACAATAATTTAGGAGCAGTATTTTCTGACGACTCAATAGCAAATAATCTCTACAACGAATTCAAATCGGCGATATGTTTTTTAGAAGAAAGAGAAGATGCCTACGATATTGTGTTTGAAGAAGGTTATTACGCATCACTTAACTACACTGGAAGCTACACAAATAATAAAGAATGTATAGAAAAAATTTACAAATTTGTGAAAGAAAATGATTTCAAAATAACAGGAAGTGCAATTGAAATATACAAGATTGATATTCATGAAACGGGAGAAGAAAGAGAATTTATAACAGAGATTCAAGTACCAGTTCAAAAGCTTTTATAAAAAATTGGTTAATTGGTACTTGATAAGAATAATAATAATTTAATTTATTAAAAAGGTATATTTCTAAGTTAAATATGTTTTATTTTAAATCTATCACAGAAAATGTCTAAAATAAATATATTATAAATTAAACATCTCTTGGAATGTCTTAAAAATAAATAAAGAGGCTATTAAGCCTCCTTTATTTACTAGTTTTTAGGTAAACTATCTAAAGTTTTTAATTTGTAACCTTCTTTTTCCCAATGAGTGATGACTTCATCAAGAATCTCTGTATTAGTTTTAGAATTAGGATGAAGTAAAACTATTGCACCTGGATGAGTCCTTGAATAAATCTTTTCTTTTGCAAATTCATGTGTAGGTTGATTATCTTCATACCAATCTACATATGCAAAGCTCCAAAAAATAGATTTATATCCGAGATCTTGAGTGTATTTAAGTGAACGTTCACTAAATTTACCCATCGGAGGTCTAAAGTACTTAGGCATATCCTTACCAGTAACTTTTTTATAAGCTTTCTCAACGCTGGTAATCTCTTCTTTAAATTTTTCGAAATCTGTTATCCCAGCCATAGAAGGGTGCGTTTTAGAGTGATTGCAAACTAGATGACCTTCTTTGACCATTCTTTTAATTATTTCAGGATTTTTTTCAATGTAACTCTCAACTACGAAAAATTGAGCTTTGGCATTGTGTTTCTTTAGCGTATCAAGTATTTTTTCTGTGTTTCCGCTTTCATATCCGGCATCAAAGGATAGATAAAGAACTTTTTCATTATTTTTACCTACGTAATGTGAGTCGTATTTCTTAAAAAATTCAGCTTCTTTAATCGGTGTTGGCTGTTTACCATCTTCTCTTGGGTTAAAATACCAATTGTACTCCGTAGTACTTAAATCAGATATCTGCGTTTTAGTTTTGCTTAAAAAACTAGAATCAAAAAAAACCATTCCGCAAATAATTAATCCAAATAGTCCAAGGAAAATATATTTCTTATAATTTATATCCTTCACAAAATCACCTCTTATCAAATGTACATATTTATTAGTTATAGTTTTGATTATTGAGGTTAAAATTATTCATAGATAACTTTAAAAATTTAATTTTACTTTTAACACAACATAAACTATAATTTTTTTAGGAGATAAGTAACTATAATAAAATATTTGGAGGTCGTATTCTTGTCAAATAAAAAAGTTTATGCCGTTAGAAATGGTAAAAAAACAGGGGTATTTAATACTTGGGATGAGTGTAAGGAACAGGTAAATGGTTTTAAAGGTGCAGAATATAAGAGCTTTAAGACATTAGAAGAGGCTAAAAATTATGTATATGGAAGCGATTTAAAAAAATTTGAAATAGATGAAAATACAGTTGAAGCTTATGTAGATGGAAGTTATGAACATTCTATTAAATTGTACGGATCAGGTGTAGTTATACTAAAAGGTGATGAAGAAATAACATCTTTTAGTGTAAAAGGTAACGATAAAGATTTAGTAGATATGAGAAATGTAGCAGGAGAAATAGAGGCATCAAAAATAGCTATGAATTACTGTATAGAAAACGGTATAAAAAACTTGATACTGTACTTTGACTACGAGGGAATAGAGAAGTGGTGTATAGGAGCTTGGAAGACAAATAAAGTAGGAACTATCAATTACAAAAAATACTACGACAGCATTAAAGATAATTTAAATGTTAAATTTGTAAAAGTTAAAGCGCACAGTGGCAATAAGTACAATGATGAGGCGGATAGACTTGCTAAACTATCAATTGATAAATAAAATGTAAAAATAAAAGTGTTTATGAAGGATAGTAATTAATACTACTTATATTATATTAAGGGAGCAAAGAATATGTCTAATATGTTAAAAAGAATAATTTTAATTTTTTCTCTTATAGTATTTATTATTGGACTTGTATATATTGTAAACGATATAAGTAAAAAATATCTAAGTGCAAATGATAAAAATTCTATTAAAGATGTAGTAGAGGTTTTTGTTAAAGAGGATTATAACTTTAATGGAGGGAAGAATACTTTTTCAACAGTAGCTTCTGATGAATTTAAGCAATATTTAAAAGCTAGAAATGATTTAAAGAAAACAAATAATGATATCAATGGCTATAAGCCATTTGAAGGAAAGTTTGAGTTTGATTTTAAGAGTATAACTAAATATAAAGATACTGTTAAAGTTAATGTATATGTATCAGAAAATTTTTCTTATGATTCAAAGGGAGAGATAGTAAATGATGCTGGAGCTGGTAATGATTATGTGATTTATCTCTCAAAACTAGATGATTCCTGGAAAATTATGTCTGCAACAATAGATGCAAATGTAGATCCAGTAGATTCTTATTTTAATGTTAATAAAGAATTGGGTTATGAAAAAAATAAAGGACAAAAAAATAATGATATAAATGAAAATTTAAAAAAGATGTTGAAAAAAATTTATGAAATTAAGATAAACTTATATTCATAAATATATTATTGTAAAGTTAATGATCATACTTTGTGTAACCTCCCGATTGGTATAGGATAAAAATATACTAATTGGGAGGTTTTTTAAAGTTTACACAAAGCTTTAGGATTTACCTATTTAAATATTAATTCATCTTACCTTTTATTAAAGTTAATATTCTAAGTGAATATACCGTAGACACCTTCCAGTTCTTCTCTTAGAATCTCCGGATCATTTATTCCTTGATACATTGTATTACCTAATATATTTGCCTGATCGTAAGTAGAAGTCCACGAGAAAATTCCTCCAAGACATCTAGTAAGGACGTATTGTGTTTTCAAGAATAGAGATAAAGAATCTTCAAACGACATTGCAAATTCTCCCTCTTTAGTTAAATACGGAACAAGTGCTTCTTGATCGAATCTATATTGGTAACCGTTTTTATTTATATAATCTCTTCTAAGTTGATCGTAGGATCTAGTTAAATAAGATCCTAATCTACCGTAGAAAGGAACTCCTAAGAGTATCTTTTCAGGAGGCATCCCTGCATTTATTAGGTTATCTACCATCGAATCCACACTGTATCCAGCTAAAGATAGATCTGATGGATATAGGTTAGCGTGGTGTTTCCTAGCGTTAGCGCCAGTTTCACCAGCTGTGAAATCGTAGCTCATTAAGTTGAAGTAGTCAATTATAGGGGCTATTTTTTCTATTTCAGCACTGTTGTTTATATATGCATTATCTCCAGTACCCGCAACGCTTAGCCACTTGTTTGGACCTATAACGTCTCTTATTGCCGTAAGTAATAGCGTGAAATTTTCTCTGTCTTGCGGTCTAGATTTTATACCGGCAGCGCTAGTACCAGGATATTCCCAGTCTATATCTATTCCATCTAGATTGTATTCATTTATTAAAGCGTTTACTTCTCTTGCAAAATTATACCTTGATGTAGGTGTAAGAGCAGCGTCGCTAAAACCATCTTTGGAGTGCCCCAAAAAAACACTAGTATACTTTTAATTTTATCTCTAAATTACACTCATCTGTCTTATGAGCTTCATCTTTGTAATAATAAACTTCATCAATTATACTTTTTAACAATTTATTTTTCTCTTTAGGAGTTTTAGCTAAATCATAATATTCTAATACATTTCTTAATTTTAAAACAACTTTACTGTAGTCATTTTCCTGATAATTTTTTAAGTTAGAGTTTAGATTTCTTAGATTTTTATTTATGTTTTCAATTTTATCTTTTATATATTCTGAACGATCTAAAAAAGTATCTTCATCGTAAATTCCTCTTTCAAGAAAATTGAATAAGTTAATTTTTTGTTTTTCTAATTCATCTAATTCAGAATTTAATTTTTTAATTAATTTTTCATCTAGTATCTTTTTCTCATCAACAGTTTTATTTTTAATATCTTCTTTTCTGACCATAACTTGATAGTTGTTTAAAGTATCTTCTAAAAACTCTAATAATAATTTTTCTAAATAACTGATCCTAATTGAAAGATTACCACAACTGTGTTTACACCATAGATATGTTCTTTCTTCATCTTTAACTTTTCTTTGCATTGCATGATTGCATGTTTTACATTTTAATATACCGGCAAATGGATTTTGTAGCGCATGATGTCCTCCAAAATGTAAGCTTTTTATACGGTTTTCTCTGATTTCTTGTGCTTTTTCCCAAGTTTCAATATCAATTATTGGTTCATGTTTCCCCTCATAGCAGAGTACATTTTCAGCGGAGTTTTTAACTCTAATTTCATTGCCATTTTCATTATATTTTTTAGTGTTTACTATTTTACTATACATAATATATCCACAATAAGCCTTGTTCTGTATAATTCTGTTTATCGTAGAAGGTGTCCATTTATCTATTTTTATGGGGCTTAAACCTTTATTGTTTAAATGATTTGCTATTTTATAAATTCCCATGTCCTCATTAACATATAAATCATAGATTAATTTAATTATGTAAGCTTTATCATTTTTTATAAGTATCTTTTCTTTCTTATCGTTTTTTGCAATGTCATATCCAATAGGTGCAGTACCGAATATAAATTTTCCTTCTTCAATACTTTTTTTACGACCTCGTTCTAATCTTTTCTTTATCATTTTTAATTCTTGTCTAGCGATAAATGATTCTAACTCAGTATATTGTTCATCTAAATCATTTTCTAAATCGTATATTTTTTGTGGAGTTATAATCTTTGTATTACTATTTTTAAAGGTTTCTAATATAACACCTTGGTCTTTCATACCACCACGACCTAAACGGTCAATATCCATTACTAATACAGCATCATACTTTTCATTTTCTACCTCTTGTAATAATTCAATCATTCTTGGTCTATGTATTATGGATTCGCCACTTACTAGCTCTTCTTTGATTTCAACAATATTATATTTTTCTTTCTTGGCTAATTTCAGAAGTGAGGATTTATGCCTTTTTAATGTCTCGAATTCGCCATTTTTCTCAGCTTCTAAATCAGCTCGTGATTTACGTAGGTATATTGCTACATTCATACTAATACCTCCTTATACAGTATCTATATTCGTTTTAAGGATATTTTATTATGTATTTGACTTAAAAAAATGATAACTGATTGAAATCTTCTTTTCATTTATTTAGCAATAAAAACGTTAACGATATGGTTTGAAAATGGCATATTTCCAATAAAGATAAGTTTGTTGATCTAAAATGAATAGGACAAATTTTATTAGACATATACCTATTTAGGGAGGTGGACTCTTATGAAAAATAATGATAAAGTTGTCCCAATTGATGAAAATGTAATACAGGGTGAAAAGGTAGTTGATAAATTACTAAAGCGAGGGGGTAGTACAGGATACATTATACTTCCGAAATATACATGTGATGAAGATAGAATCAAAGCAAATGAAAAAGTAAGAAAGATATGTGCTGAAATAGTAATGAATAGAGCTGATGAAGGAGTATATCTATAAAAAAGAGGTGATTCAATGGCCTCTTTATCTTAAAATGGACAAGCTAAGAATTTTATACGCTATGGATTACTTGATGAACTTGAAGAAACAATGCAAGAAAATTTTAAAGCAATTTATGAAGGGTCTGATGTAATTGCTAAGCAATTAAATCTGTTCAATACTATAACATTATGTAATCAAGACGATATTGAAGGTTTGAAACATGTAAAAGAATATTCATTTTTACATTAAATATATTGAATTTATTTTATTCACATCAAAAAAACAACATCTTACAACATAAAGGATCAAAATTTTTATTGATTATGCTATAATTTACCAAAGTCCAAAGAAGCATAATTTTAAACTTTATAATAGGTCTTTTAAATTAACAAAAAGGGGGTGAATTAAGTGTGTTTAAAAATTTCAAGTTAGTAATTTCTATATTCCTAAGCATTATTCTTTTAATTAATCCGGTATCTAATATTTATGCAATTTCAAGTAACAATGATTTTTATAATAGAGAAATTTTATCAAAGAATCTCGATGAAAATGATGAAGTCTCTAGTAACAAAAGTTTAAAAGAAAACTCTAATGGCATAGAAATTAATAACTCACAAACAAAAGAAAATACTTTAATAGAATCTTTTGCGGATGCGGGTGAGGTAGAGGTATCTAATTGGAGTGAATTTGAGAGTGCATATAATGATGCTAGTGTCGAAAAAATAAAACTTACAAGTGATATAGAAAAAACTACAACTGCAGCATTAAAAGCAAGAAGCACTAGCATTGAAATTGATGGGCGTCGTGTACATCCAGATGAGAATGGTAACTATTATTATAAACTAGCCTTATCTTTTAATAATACCAATTCAACTCTTCCATTTAAGGCTGCAACTGAGGTTCAGATTTTTGATATGCATGATTTAATAATATCGCAAAAAGGAATAGGCAGTATTACTGCAGGTAATGGTCCTACAACAAAGAAAGCCTTTATAACACAAAGCGCTCTTGCTGATAGTAGAAATTGGAAATTTAGATTTGGAAATATATCTACTGATAATACCGCAGATATTGAAGGAGCAGCTATTGGAAGATTATTAATGGCGATTAGCGCAGAAATAACATTTTATGGCGCTGTAAATCTTAGAACTACAGCTGAAATAGCATATCCAGGTAGTGTTGTTTTTGAGAGAAATACTGAGTTTATGGGGAAAGTTGTGGCAAAAAATGTGTCGTGCTTTTGGTACTATAGCTCTACAGGAGGAACTGGAAGTAGTAGAAACTTTACAGCATTAGATGGTGCAAAAGTAAATCTTCAAGGATCAAATGGTACTACATATCCAGCTATCTATGAACAATATAATACTGTTGAAATAGGTGAAGAAAATGGTTCTGGAGCTGATTTTTCTATAACTATGAAAGGTTATCCGTATGATACCTATAAAGTAGGTCAAAAATTTATAGCAAATGCAAATTCAAAAGTAAATATTACAACTACAGGTACAAGTAATGTAATAAATTTAGATGCGGCTAATTCAGAATTCCATATACGTAAAGATGCAGAATTTTATGCTATAGCTAAACCGAATTATTATATTATAAATATCACAGGTGGAAATTCTGTCTTTAAGATAGATAGTGCAGCAAAGTATGATATAAGACATATGGGGAAAGGACAAGCGATAAATAATTATTACAATACTTCCCATGTGTATCTAAATAACGTAGATATATCCTTTTGGGATAAGGGTAAAGATTATATGGGGCCAGCAACTTATGACTTTGGCGATATTGAATCATTTGATGGACCTGGAGGAACAACAGCAGCGACATCTAGTAGTGAAAATCTAGCGAATAAGTTTAATGAAACAGAAAATAGATTAGCTAAGTTTCAAAAATATTCGAGAATATCAGGTATCAACACAAAGCCAGAAGTGGAATTTGTCACGAGAGAAGAGGCTTCTACTTCAACTAATTGGGTACCAAGCCCTAATGATTCTAATAGAATATTCTCTGTTACTGATGCCGATAAAAAAGTTGAGGCAAGAGTGATTAAAGGATGGGTACCAGATGATAATGGAATAGATGAGTTTGGTAATGTAAACTTAATACCTGTATATACTGAAAGTAGTTATGCTGATATAACTTTATATAGCAGCATAGATAATGAAGAGCATACAATGACAGCAGATTCAGAGGGCTTATATAAATATACATTGTCAGATTACTACCCAGCTGGAACTATAATTAAAGCATATGCTACTAAAAAATTAGATAATTCGCAAGATAATAAAGGGCAAGTGTCTGAAATTGAGGTTAGAGATGCAACACCACCAGATCCAGTAACTTTAATCACAAATGTTGATATGCTTACAAAAAAGATTGTAGGTACAGGTGAGCCTGGTGCTACTATAACATATAAGATTAATGGAACTGATGCTAATGAGAATGGTGCTCAAATAACGGCTATAGTTGATGAAAATAGAAAATGGGAAGTCAATACGCCAGAAGAAACAGGTGCTAGCGGGCAAGTATTTGAAATAGGAGATATTCTTCAATTTTTTTCTACTGATTCAGTTGGAAATACAACGCCAATCAATCAAGTAACCTATAGGGATAGAACTTTTGAAAAAGGTACAATAATAACAATTGTAGACGGAAGTCTAACGTTTCAGGTGCCTTCAAGTATTACATTTGGAGACATATATTATACTGTCCAAAATGGTGCAAAGGGGTGGGGTAATATAGCAGACCAAACTCTTGATGTAACTGATACTAGAACAGTAAAAAAAGAATGGACTTTAAAAGCAAGGATGTCTAAACAATTGACTAATACAGATGGAACAAAAACTTATGACAATGCTATATATTATGTTTTTAATAATGACAGTAGACAAGCTTTAACAGACAATTTGATTCTGATAAAAAGTCATAAAAATGAGGACAATGCTCCATTTGTTCTACTAGAAAACGATAGGAAAAATGGTCAAGGCTTATATATTGATGTGCCTGCAACCAGAATTATATCTGGCGAGTACAGCGCAACAATAGAATGGAATTTAGAAGATGTTCCTATAATACCTTAGTTTGCAAAAAAATCTCTAAAATAAAAATTAATTATTGAAGGGAGTAAAAATGAAATTTAAATTATTGTCAAAGATAGGAATTTGTATTTGTGTGATGACTCTTTTGCCTGTAGGTACAGCTTTTGCTAATGATGATTTTGTAAAAAGAAAATCAAATTCTGATGTTGGAATTAGATTTGAAGATAGTGGCAATTCAGGTGGCGGTGGAGTGAAACCGGAGCCAAAGACATCATCAGTGGTGCTGGCAAGTGGTGAGAAATATACAGATATTTTAACGTCTACAGTACTTGCCAACGAAAAAGATGCTTCAATCCTCTTAACTCAAAAAAATAACATAGGGCTATCAACTTTGGAAGAAATCGAGAGACTTAAAGTTAAAGATATAATAATTGTTGGTGGAGAAGAATCGGTGTCTAAAAATGTGGAAGTACTTATTAATAATTATGGGGAAAAGACAAATTCAAGCTATAAAATAACAAGATTAGCTGGATCTGATAGATACGATACAGCGGTTAAAGTTGGCAATGAAGTAAGAAAAATAACAAAGAAGTTAGACGATTCAGTATTAGTTGATGGAACTAATTTTTCAGATATAATAACAATATCTTCATATGCATCACAAAAAAGGATACCTATACTTCTAACAGAACCAAAAAAAATAAACCCAACTACATATGAAGCTCTGTATAGATGGGGAATAAACGATGTGACAATAGGTGGAGGATATAATTCAGTTTCTGCATCTATTGAAAAGGATCTAGAAGATTTTAAAAGAATAAGACTTGCCGGATCTGATAGATACGAGACTGCCACAGTAATAGGCGAAGAGATAAGGAAGTTAACTGGAAATAAAAAAGATTTAGCTTTAGTAGATGGGACTAATTTCCCAGATGGGATAACGATAAACCCTTTGGCAGTTGATATTGGGGTCCCTATATTACTTACAAATCCGAAAAAACTTACAGATATAACCAAATCTAAGATTAAGGATTGGAAAATTGAAAAAGTAATAATTGGTGGAGGATATGATTCAGTTTCAAAAGAAATTCAAAATCAACTGTCAACTTTAAAAAGTGAGAGGATTTCAGGAAAAGATAGATACGAGACAGCAGTAAAAATATCTCAAAGACTTAGAAAGTAAAACTATTTAAAATAAAAAATATTTGATTTATATTAATTGGAGGGAATAATTATTATGAAATTTAAAAAATTATCAAAGTTAGTAGTTGTATCGGGGTTAGTAATGGCATTTGGAACAAGTTCAATATTTGCAGTAGATGGAGGAGTTAAAGACTCAAATGTAGGAGTTAGATTTGTAAAATCAGATGTTCCAACACCGCCTGTAGATCCAGAGAATCCAGACGAAACAATAGATCCATTTCCAGAGGGCGGTGGAACTAATGGGCCTTTATCAATAGATTTCGTTTCGGATCTTGACTTTGGAGAACAAAAAGTATCAAGTCAAGATGAAACGTATTATGCTTTACCACAAAAAACATGGGCAGCTGGACAAAATAAAGTTAATGAAGAGCCAGCTGGGCCAGAAAAACCAAACTTTGTTCAAGTTACAGATAGTAGAGGGCTTGAAACAGGATGGGAATTAACTGTTAGCCAGAATGGACAACTTAAAACAAGCGACGATAAAGCATTAACTGGAGCTGAGTTAAGATTTAGAAATGCTAATATAGTTACAAATGCAGAATCAGGAAAACCTATAATAGGGGGAGAGGCTGACACAAGTTCATCTATAGCAGGCGCTACTAAATTTGCATTAAATACGGATGGAAGTAAAGTATCTGTTATGAAAGCTGAAGATGGAAAAGGTGCAGGAACATTTCTTACTGTTTTTGGAAATACTAGCACTAAAGATTCAAGTATAGAGTTATTTGTACCAAAAGCTACTACTAAATATGCTGGTAAAGACTATAAAACTACATTAACTTGGACATTAACTGATACTCCACAAATATAGACTAAATGATGATTTAAGTAAAAAATTATATCAGACAAAATAGTTAATTCAATTATGAATTAATCGATTTTATAAATTTTAAAATACAGGGAGATTAAATTATATGAAAAAAAAATTGACATCGATTATATCATCATTTCTTGTTGTTTTTATGATGTTTACAAATACATCTTATTCAGCTGAGTTAAATTTCTCTGTTTATACTGTAATACCAGAAAACCAAATAGACAAGAGTAAAACATACTATAATCTTTTAGTGAAACCTAACAATGAACAAGTGTTAAAAATGGTTCTTAAAAATACTACAGATAAAGATAGAGTTATTAATGTTTCTATCAATTCGGCTACGACAAATACAAATGGGGTAATTGATTATGGAGAAAATAATATAAAAAACGACCCTACTTTAAAATATGACATGTCTGAAATAGTTTCCGTACCATCAGAAATAACTGTTCCTAAACATGGAGAATATACATTAGAGATGAATGTTAAGACTCCTATTGAGGTCTTCGATGGTGTTTTAGCAGGAGGTATTCAGTTACAGGAGAAAGAAACAGAGGCTAATAAAGATAAAAAATCTATGATAACAAACAAATACAATTATGTAGTAGGTATTTTACTATTTGAAAACATAGATCAAGTTATAGATCCTGATCTTAAGTTACATAAAGTAATGCCTACACAGGATAATGCTAGAAATGTTATATCATCCAATCTTCAAAATATAACACCGACTTTTGTAAAAAATATGTCAGTGCATACAAAGGTATATAAGAAAGATGATAAAAATAAAAATGTAATGTATTCTTCTGATAGTGAAGATATGCAGATGGCACCCAATTCAAACTTCAATTATTTAACTAGACTTGAGGGTAAAAAGTTAAAACCAGGTGTTTATATTTTAAATTTGGTGGCGACTTCTGAAAAGAACAAATGGGAGTTCAATGAAGAGTTTGTTATAAAAGGTGATGTAGCTAATAAATTAAATTCTAGTGATGTCAGTATAGACGACAGCTTTAATTGGATTTATATTCTAGTTGGAGTACTTGTTTTTGTAATAATATTATTAATAGGTTTATTAATAAAATTATTAAATAAAAAGAAAAAAATGAGTGATTTGTAAAAAATACAAATTTATATAATTATAAAAGAGTCCCCATTATATTACTTAAAAGTTATATAGATGGGGACTTTTAATTTAACTTACTGATTATCATATTCAACATATATAAGATGGTAAGTATAAAATACAATTAGATAAAATATTAGAATAGATATCAAATGCTGATATGCTATAAAACTTATAATTCTTACTACTAATTTTAAAAAATGGGCCTATGATCTAATCTTAAATTATATTAGATTTTAAAAATTGTAGAAAAAAATAGGTGAAAAAAATAACGATAGATTGTTGCAATTTATAATTTGAGTGCTATCATCATAAATATAAGTATAAATATAAAATTAATCAAACACATATAACATATAATTACTCAAAAGATGGAGACCTGTAGGATACATAATGGTATTCGAGTATTATCTAAAGTTTGTGACTAGAGTTAAAAAAAGTTTATGAAACCAGGTATAGGTATGCAGTAAAAAATCATTTTAATAAGGGAGGATATTATGATAATAAATGATGTTAAAGTTTATGAAAATTTAGCTGTTGAATTAAATGATCGTATATGTACAGTGAAAGTGAATAGACCTCAAGTACTTAATGCGATAAATGCAAAAACTTTAAAAGAACTTTATGAAATATTTGAAGACATCAATAATGATGAAGATATTGATGTAGTAGTGTTAACTGGTGAAGGAAAAGCATTTGTTGCTGGAGCTGATATTGCAGATATGAAAGACTTAAATTCTTTGACTGCTAAAGATTTTAGTAGACTTGCAAGCAAGGCTTTTAAAGAAATTGAAGATAGTAAGAAAATCGTAATAGCCGCTGTAAATGGATTTGCTTTAGGCGGGGGATGTGAGATAGCGATGGCATGTGATATAAGAATTGCTTCTACTAAAGCTGTATTTGGTCAACCAGAAGTATCTCTTGGCGTAATACCAGGGTTCGGTGGAACTCAAAGGCTTACAAGATTGGTTGGAATGGCAAAAGCAAAAGAGTTAATCTTTACTGGGCGAATTATTAAAGCAGACGAAGCTGAAAAGTTAGGTTTAGTAAATAAAGTTGTTGAGCCAGAAGTTTTAATTGAAGAAGTTGAAAAACTAGCAAAAGCAATAGCAAAAAATGCTCAACTTGCTGTCAGATATTCTAAGGAAGCTATAAAACTTGGTTCTCAAACTGATATAAATACTGGAATAGATATAGAGACTAATTTATTTGGGCTCTGTTTTTCAACTAAAGACCAAGAAGAAGGTATGTCGGCTTTTATTGAAAAGAGAGACGCTAAGTTTATAAAAGGATAATTAAACTATTAAATTAAATATATTAACTAGATTAAATAAACTGTTTAATTTAACAGTTATAAATACTATAACAGGAGGTATATCTATGAAATTAGCAGTAATAGGAAGTGGAACTATGGGTAGTGGTATTATACAAACTATAGCAAGTTGTGGCCAGGATATATGTTTAAAGAGTAGAAGTAAAGAATCTATAGACGAATGTTTAACTTTATTAAATAAAAATTTATCAAGATTAGTTTCTAAAGAAAAAATAGATGATGCTAAAAAAGAAGAAATATTAAGTCATGTTAGCTCAACTATTGACTATGAAGATTTAAAAGATATGGACCTAATAATAGAAGCATCTGTAGAGAATATGAATACTAAAAAAGATATTTTTAAATTATTGGATGAATTATGCCATTCGGAAACTATTTTAGCGACAAATACTTCGTCACTATCTATAACAGAAATAGCCTCTGCAACTAAAAGACCAAACAAGGTTATAGGGATGCATTTTTTTAATCCAGTCCCTATGATGGATTTGGTTGAAATTATAAGTGGTCAATTAACATCAAAAGTAACTTTTGATACAGTCTTTGAATTATCTAAGAGTATCAATAAAGTTCCAGTAAATGTATCTGAATCTCCTGGATTTGTAGTAAATAGAATACTTATACCAATGATAAACGAAGCTATCGGTATATATGCAGATGGTGTTGCAAATAAAGAGGAAATAGACGAAGCAATGAAGCTAGGTGCAAACCATCCTATGGGACCTCTAGCATTAGGTGATTTAATAGGATTAGATGTTGTTTTGGCGATAATGAACGTTTTATATACTGAATTTGGAGATACTAAATACAGACCACATCCACTCTTGGCTAAAATGGTTAGAGCAAATCAACTAGGAAGAAAAACTAAAATAGGATTCTATGATTATAATAAATAGAAATAGATAAGAGGAATAAGGAATACTTACAAGAGAGGAGATCTATGTGGATATAAAGCATCTAAAATATTTTGTTGAGATAGTAAAATGTGATTTAAATCTTTCGTTAGCATCAAATGAATTACACATATCACAACCATATCTAAGTCAGATAATAAAAAATTTTGAAGAAAATGAAGATGTGTATCTATTTGACAGGTATAAGGGAAGATTAAACGACCTAACACCAGCAGGAGAGAGATTTTATGTTAACGCAGAAAATATCTTAAATGAGTATGAAAATATGATGGAGGATTTGAGAGAGGATTCTGTTAAATTCAAAGGTAAAGTAAGAATAGGGATACCACCTTTAATACTTGGAATAGTGTTTTCAGATGTAGTTGCACAACTTGTTGCAAATAATCCAGATATAGAGTTCGATATTGTAGAGAAGGGGGCACATGAGTTAAATAGTATGCTTATTTTACGGGAATTAGACTATGTGGTGCTCCTACAACCAACCGGAATTGATAAAAGTGTAATTACAGAACATATACTTCAAGAAGACAAGCTTACTGCATTTTTAAATGTCAATCATCCACTTGCTCGAAATAATAAAATAGATTGGAAAGACTTAAACGAAGAATTGCTTGCAATATTTGATCCAACATTTATGATACATCATAAATTAATGCAGAAATTTACTGATGAAAATGTGAAACTAAAAAGGTATATCATGTCAGGTTCGTGGGATTT
The DNA here is from genome assembly GCF_017873185.1 of Metaclostridioides mangenotii. Taxonomy (GTDB): domain Bacteria; phylum Bacillota; class Clostridia; order Peptostreptococcales; family Peptostreptococcaceae; genus Metaclostridioides; species Metaclostridioides mangenotii. Next base: position 784,616 of record NZ_JAGGJX010000001.1, on the reverse strand, counting down.
TCTGCTGCAAACAACTACAAATTCTGAATTCATAACTATTTTACCATCACCTGTGCACGACTTCTTTAAAAATGATCAGATTGTAGAAAGATCATTTAATGATCCCATAACATGGAAAGTATTATTATGTAGACCCAAGAAGGATCGATATAGTCATGTAAATCAACACGTATTCAATTTTATAATTGATTTCTTTAAGAATAAAAATACTTAAATTGTTTTTCAGATAGAATCTCAAGAATTAGTTGAACACTCAGAGTATACGGAATAATCTCTGAGTGTTCAACTAAATACTTTTTTTGCATTAAAAACGGCATTTAAGTTGTGAGACATTTGCACTTATTTTAAATTCAAGCTATTTATTTTTCATATATAGTTTTTACTTATATATCATATAACAAATACGACTTAGACAATAACGTTGTTTTTACATTAATATATACTTAGAGCATTAAAATTTGATATAGAAAATATCATAAGAAAATCGAAATGCTTACACATCAATTTGTTACCTCAATTGCAATAACAAGCTGAACTAAATTTTAATTTCAGGTAATAACCATTATGAAAAAACAATTATCATTTTAGAAAAAGTAATTAATTATATGATTATTTACAAATTGTTTATTCAAAATCTAACATTCAATTCTAGCATAAGTTAAGTAATTAAAAGAATTTATTACTAGATCTAACGTTAAATATACTTATGACACAAATATCCAAATTATATAAACAATTAAATGAAATCCTAGTTAACTAAATAACTGTATTTGAAGAGTTCAGTATGTGTATGAAACAATATTGATATTACAAGGAGGGGTTATTTATGAGAGAAATAGTTATACTATCGGCAGTCAGGACGCCTATAGGGTCTTTGGGTGGTGCTCTTAAAGATGTAAGTGCTGTGGATTTAGGAAGTATAGCAGCTAAGGAAGCTATCAAAAGAGCAAACATAAAATCACATATGATAGATGAAGTACTAATAGGTAACGTATTGAGTGCTGGCCTTGGGCAAAATGTAGCTAGGCAAGTTGCTATAAAATCTGATATTCCTGTTGAGGTTCCAGCTCTTGCTATAAATAAAGTTTGCGGTTCTGGACTTAGAGCAGTTAGTATGGCAGCACAGTTTATTGCACTTGGAGATTGCGATGTAGTTTTGGCTGGTGGATGTGAAAGTATGAGTAATGCTCCGTATTTATTAAATAAAGGTAGATATGGATATGGCTTAGGTGATAATAAATTAGTAGATTCGTTAGTAAATGATGGATTAACTGATGCATTTAATGATTACCATATGGGAATAACTGCCGAGAACTTAGCAGAAAAATTTGGAATAAGTAAAGAAGAGCAGGATAGATTTGCACTTTTAAGTCAAGAAAAAGCAAAAAATGCTCAATTAAACAACAGATTTAAAGATGAAATAGTAGAGGTTAAAGTGCCACAGAAAAAAGGCGATCCTATAGTAGTAGACACTGATGAACATCCAAAACATAATACTACAATAGAGAAGTTAGCCAAGTTAAGAACTGCATTTAAAAAAGATGGGACTGTAAGTGCAGGTAATGCATCTGGAATAAATGATGGGAGTGCTATGGTTATTCTAATGAGCAGGGATAAATGCGATGAATTAGGGCTAAAGCCATTAGCAAGTATTGTTTCTTATGCCTCAGCAGGGGTTGAGCCATCTATAATGGGATATGGTCCAGTTCCAGCCACAGAAAAAGCTCTGAGAAAAGCAAATCTAAAATTAGATGATATAGATTTAATAGAAGCTAATGAAGCATTTGCAGCTCAAGCTTTATCAGTTGAAAAAGGGTTGAAATTTAACATGGAAAAAGTAAATGTAAATGGAGGGGCAATAGCACTTGGCCATCCAATAGGAGCTAGTGGATGTAGAATATTAGTTTCTTTAGTTCATGAAATGCAAAAAAGAGATACAGCACATCTAGGACTTGCTACACTTTGTATAGGTGGAGGTCAAGGCACTAGCTTAATAATAAAAAAATGCTAATAAATATAATTACTTAAAATAAGGGAGATATTTATGCAAAAATATGAATTATTAAAACAAATGTATAGAGAGTTTACTATAAACGAAGTGGCTCCTATCGCGCATGAAATTGATGAAGAAGAAAGATTTCCGTATGAAACTGTTGAAAAAATGACTAAATGCGGGATGTTAGGAATACCTTTTCCAAAAGAGTATGGTGGTGAAGGCGGTGACTATTTAGGTTATGCAATGGCAGTTGAAGAACTATCAAAAGCTTGTGGAACTACAGGTGTAATAGTATCTGCTCATACCTCATTAGGAGCGGCTCCAATATTTCAATTTGGATCAGAAGAACAAAAGCAAAAATTCTTAACACCTTTGGCTAAAGGTGAGAGATTAGGTGCATTTGGTTTAACAGAGCCAAATGCAGGAACAGATGCAGCAGGTCAACAAACAACGGCAGTATTAGATGGTGATAATTACATATTAAATGGAACAAAAATTTTTATAACTAATGCAGGTCCAGCAGAAATTTATGTAGTTATGGCAATGACTGATAAATCTAAAGGAACTCGCGGAATATCAGCCTTTATAGTTGAAAAAGGTACAGAAGGATTTAGTATAGGCAAGAAAGAGAAGAAACTAGGCATAAGGGGTTCAGCAACTTGTGAACTTATATTTGAAAATTGTAGGATACCTAAAGAAAACTTGTTAGGAAAAGAAGGTCAAGGTTTTAAAATAGCTATGAAAACTCTAGATGGTGGTCGTATAGGTATAGCAGCTCAAGCACTAGGTATCGCACAAGGTGCATTAGATACTACAGTAGATTATGTTAAGGGGAGAAAGCAATTTGGAAGAAGCATATCTTCTTTCCAAAATACCCAATTTGAACTAGCTAATATGAAAACTAAAATTGAAGCTGCAAGACACTTAGTCTATGAAGCTGCAAAGAAGAAAGATGAAGGCAATTCATATAGCGTAGAAGCTGCAATGGCTAAACTTTATGCAGCGGAAGTTGCAGTGGAAGTTACAACTAAAGCTGTTCAACTTCACGGAGGATATGGATATACTCGTGAATACGATGTAGAAAGAATGATGAGAGATGCAAAAATAACCGAGATATATGAAGGAACAAGCGAAGTACAAAAAATGGTTATAAGTGCAGATCTATTAAAATAGTTTTTCAGGAGGAATCGTATGAATATTTTGGTTTGTGTGAAACAAGTACCAGATACAACAGAAGTAAGATTAGACCCAAAAACTGGGACATTAATAAGAGATGGTGTACCGAGTATAATAAACCCAGATGATAAAGCTGGAATAGAGGAGGCCGTAAGGTTAAAAGAAAAAATAGGGGCTACAGTTACTGTATTATCAATGGGACCTCCTCAAGCTAAAAATGCATTAAAAGAAGCAATAGCTATGGGTGCAGATAGAGCAATACTTCTTACAGATAGAGCATTTGCAGGGGCAGACACATTAGCTACTTCAAAAACTATAGCAGGAGCAATTAAAAAATTAGACTATGATTTAATAATAGCAGGTAGACAAGCGATAGATGGAGATACTGCACAAGTTGGTCCTCAAATAGCAAATCACCTTGATATACCATCTATAACTTATGTTGATAAGTTGGATGTAGAGGGAGATTATGTAGTTGTAAATAGGGCTTTTGAAGATGGATATCAAGTTATTAAGGCAAAGATGCCAATTCTTATAACTACTTTGCAAGAGATGAATTCTCCAAGATATATGAAAGTTTCTAGAATATACGATTGTATGAATAATAATATGATTGAAACTTGGACATTAAAGGATATTGATGTTGGCTTAGAAGAGATAGGTTTAAAGGGTTCTCCTACAAAGGTTAAAAAATCATTTACAAAGGGAGTAAAAGCTAAAGGAACTGTCCACGTTGTAGACGAGAGAGAAGGAGCATCAATAATAATAAATGCTCTTAAAGAAAAACATATAATAACAGAAGTAAAGGTTAGTAATATATAATTTGATGAATTTTCTCTTAAAAAGTAGTGATTATGGAGGTAGATTTATGAGTGTAATGGTTTTTGTAGAACAAAGAAGCGGTGAAGTACAAAATGTCTCTTTGGAATTATTAGGGAAAGGCAAAGAGTTAGCAGATAGATTAGATGATAAAGTATGTGCTGTATTATTAGGATACAATGTTAAGCGATTATGTGAAGAACTTATACAATATGGTGCAGATGAAGTTGTTTGCGTCGATGATGAAAACTTAGATATATATGTAACAAGCACTTACACAAAAGCATTTTGTGAAGTTATAAAAAAGAAGGATCCAGATATAGTTTTAGTAGGCGCAACTACAATAGGAAGAGATTTAGCGCCGAGAGTTAGTTCAAGTGTTGAGACAGGACTTACAGCTGACTGTACATCACTTGATATAGATGATGAAAATAATGGATTACTTATGACAAGACCAGCATTTGGCGGAAATATAATGGCTACTATAATATGTCCTGATCATAGACCTCAAATGAGCACTGTAAGAGCAGGTGTTATGAAAAAATTAGAAAAAGACTCATCTAGAACTGGAACGATAGAAGATTTCTCAGTTGATTTATCTAATGAGGGAAAAAGTATACAAGTTATGGATTTTATAAAAGAAAATATAAAGCAAGTTAAAATTGAAGATGCCAAAATACTTATATCAGCTGGCAGAGGTCTAGGATCTAAAGAAAACCTGGATGCCTTATATGAATTAGCAGATATATTAGGAGCTGAAGTTAGTGCATCGCGTGCTGTAGTTGATGCTGGATGGGTTGATAAAAATCGTCAAGTAGGTCAAACTGGAAAAACTGTAAGACCTGACTTATATATCGCATGCGGTATATCAGGAGCAATACAACACATAGCTGGTATGGAAGGATCTGAGTATATAATAGCTATTAATACAAATCCTGATGCTCCTATATTTGAAAACGCTGACCTTTCTATAGTAGGCGAAGTCAACAAAGTTGTGAAAAATTTAATACAAGAATTAGCATAGTATATACAACACATATTTCAAAATACAAATAATCTGATTAAAGGAGAATGTACATATGAAATCAATGATTAGAATGAGAATGAGCAGCCATGATGTTCATTACGGTGGAAATTTAGTAGATGGTGCAAAGATGCTTCAATTGTTTGGGGATGTTGCGACTGAACTATTAATACAAAATGATGGAGATGAAGGCTTATTTAAAGCTTATGATAGTGTAGAATTTATGGCCCCAGTATACGCAGGAGATTATATAGAAGCTGTAGGTGAAATTGTTAATGTCGGAAATAGTTCTAGAAAAATGGTGTTTGAAGCTAGAAAAGTTATAATACCGAGAAATGACATAAATGATTCAGCAGCAGAGGTTTTAAAGGATCCAATAGTAGTTTGTAAAGCTAGTGGAACTTGCGTAGTACCAAAAGATAAGCAAAGATTATAGTTTATTTAAGGGGAGGATTTAATATGCAAAAGGTTATAATAACTGCGGCTATATGTGGTGCTGAGGTAACAAAGGAGCATAATCCAAATGTACCGTACACTGTAGAAGAAATAGCGAGAGAAGCAAAGTCAGCTTATGATGCCGGAGCAAGTATAATACATCTTCATGTAAGAGAGGATAATGGTGCTCCTACACAAGATAAAAACAGATTTAAAGAGTGTATAGATGCTATAAAAATTGCATGTCCAGATGCCATTATTCAACCTTCAACTGGAGGTGCAGTTGGAATGAGCAATGAAGAAAGAATACAACCTGTAGATCTTTATCCTGAAATGGCAACATTAGATTGCGGAACATGTAACTTTGGTGGAGATGAAATATTTGTAAATACCGAAAATACTATAAAAGAGTTTGGAAAAAGAATGATAGAGTTAAATATTAAGCCAGAGATAGAAGTATTTGACAAGGGTATGGTAGACATGGCTATTAGGCTTAATAAAAAAGGGTTTATTAATGATAATATGCATTTTAACTTTGTTATGGGCGTTAACGGGGGGATAGGTGCAACTTATAGAGATTTAATGTTTATGAGAGAAAGTATACCTCAAAATTCCACGTTTACAGTAAGTGGTATAGGGAGATATCAATTTGACATGATAGCCTTAGGTGTATTAATGGGTGGACATGTAAGAGTTGGTTTTGAAGATAATGTTTATATGAAAAAGGGAGTACCAGCTTCATCTAATGGTGAATTTGTTCGAAAAGCAGCAAATATTGTAAGGGAACTTGGAAGAGAAGTTGCAACGCCGGAAGAAGCTCGTCAAATACTTGGTCTAGAAGCTAAGATATTAAGAACACAAGAAGCTTAGAATACATTGAGGGGGTGTCTAAAATGAATAAAGTTATATCTTTGGAAACACTAAAGGGACTTTTTAAAGATGATATGACTATTATGATAGGCGGATTCTTAGGATGTGGAACAGGAGAAGTCCTTATCGATTCACTTATAGAATCAGATGTGAAAAATTTAACTATAATAGGGAATGACACTTCCTATGTAGATGAAGGGATAGGAAGACTTATTGTTAATAATCAAGTTAAAAAGGTTATAGCTTCTCACATAGGTACAAATTCAGAAACCGGAAGACTGATGAATGAAGGAAAACTAGATGTTGAGCTATCTCCACAAGGAACGCTTATAGAGAGGATAAGAGCAGGTGGATATGGTTTAGGTGGAATATTAACTCCTACAGGAGTAGGCACTATTGTAGAAGAAAATAAACAAATAATAACTATAGATGGAAAAGAATATTTATTAGAACTTCCATTAAGAGCCGATGTTGCTCTTGTAAATGGGAGTTTGGTAGACGAGTTTGGAAATACAGTATATAAAGGTACAACTAAAAATTTCAATCCAATGATAGCTATGGCAAGTGATATAGTAGTAGTCCAAGCTGAAGAATTAGTAAGTGTAGGAAATATAGATAAAGAATTGATAATGACTCCAGGTGTAGTAGTAGATTACATTATAAAGGAGGAAAAATAATGAATCCTAAAGAGGTTATAGCTAGAAGAGTAGCTAAAGAATTAAAAAACAATCAACTAGTAAATTTAGGAATAGGGCTTCCCACATTAACCACAAATTATATAGAAGAAGGTGTAAATTTAACTTTCCAATCAGAAAATGGAATGGTTGGAATGGGTAAAGTTGCGAATGAAGATGAAATTATTCCATATATAACTAATGCAGGTGGTCAATATGTAACTATAAACGATAATGGCGCTTTCTTCGATACATCAGTGTCTTTTGGAATCATAAGAGGAGGACACGTAGATGTAACAGTACTAGGAGCACTAGAAGTAGATCAACATGGAAACTTAGCTAATTGGATAGTACCTGGAAAAATAGTGCCAGGTATGGGTGGGGCTATGGATTTAGTAATTGGTGCTAAAAAAGTTATAGTTGCCATGTTACATACCGCAAAAGGTAAATCTAAAATCCTAAAAAACTGTACTCTTCCATTAACTGCAAAAGGTGTAGTTGATATGATAATAACTGAATTTGCAGTTATGAATGTTACAGAAGAAGGATTAATCTTAACTGAAATAAGTGAAGATATAACGATAGAAGAATTAAAAGAAATGACAGATGCAGATTTAATAATATCTGATAATTTAGTGTATACGAAAGCACAATTAGTATAAAAAGAGGGGGTTAGAAATGAAAGGATGCAAATATGGAACACATAGAGTTATTGGTGAAAATTCACTTCCACAACCAGCAAAAAAAATAAACAACGATATGAATATATATGATAATGAAATCTTAATAGATGTACACGCATTGAATATAGACTCAGCAAGTTTCAACCAAATAGAAGAAGAATGCGATCATGATATAGAAAAGATAAAGTCAAGAATATTAGAGATAGTAGAAGAAAAGGGAAAAATGCAGAATCCGATAACGGGCTCTGGAGGTATGTTAATAGGAACTATAGAGAAAATAGGTCCTGACTTAGTAGATAAAATAGATTTAAAAGTAGGAGACAAGATAGCAACATTAGTATCACTATCATTAACACCGTTAAAAATAGAAGAAATAATAGATATAAAAGCCGATATAGACAGAGTTGAAATTAAGGGAAAAGCAATTTTATTTGAGAGTGGAATTTATGCTAAGTTACCAACAGATATGGAAGAAAACTTAGCATTAGCGGCACTTGATGTTGCTGGAGCACCTGCGCAGACACAAAAATTAGTTAAAGAAGGAGATAGTGTTTTAATACTTGGAGCTGCTGGAAAATCTGGAATGCTTTGCTGTTATGAAGCTAGAAAAAAAGCAGGTGAAAGTGGAAGAGTAATTGCTCTTGTTATAGATGACGAACAAGCGACATTCTTAAAGGAAAATAATCTTGTAGATTCAGTAATAGCTGTAGATGCTAAAAATCCTACAGAAGTTCTTAAAAAAGTATTAGAGGTAAATGACGGTAAAGAGGTTGATTTAGCGATAAACTGTGTAAATGTTCAAAATACAGAAATGAGTACAATATTGCCAGTTAGAAATGGTGGAGTAGTATACTTTTTCTCTATGGCAACAGTATTCACAAAAGCAGCTCTAGGAGCTGAGGGTGTAGGGAAAGATGTAGATATGATAATAGGAAACGGGTACACTAAGGGGCATGCAGATGTCACGTTAACTGCTTTGAGAGAAAGTGCGACATTAAGAAAAATATTTAAGAATTTATATATATAACTAGGGAGGATATAAGTTATGGAAAGAAAAATATTTACAAATGTTAGCAATGAATTATGGAATGATTGGAATTGGCAAGTAAAAAATAGAATAACTACAGTTGAAGAATTAAAAAAATATATTCCACTTACAGAGCATGAAGAGCAAGGTGTTAAGGAATGTCTTAAAACTTTGAGAATGAGTATAACACCGTACTACTTATCATTAATTGATCCAACAAACCCTAATGATCCTGTTAGAAAACAAGCAATACCAACATCAGATGAGTTGAAAGTATCAGATGCTGACTTAGATGATCCGCTTCATGAAGATGGAGACTCACCTGTTCCAGGCCTTACACATAGATATCCAGATAGAGCTTTGCTTTTAATAACAGATCAATGTGCGATGTACTGTAGACATTGTACTAGAAGAAGATTCGCAGGACAAAATGATGGAGCACAACCAGTTGATAGAATAGACAAGGCTATAGAATATATAAGAAATACACCTGCTATAAGGGATGTATTATTATCAGGTGGGGATGCACTTTTAATGAGTGATGATAGACTTGAATACATTATAAGGAAGTTAAGAGAAATACCACATGTTGAAATTGTGAGAATTGGAAGTCGAGTTCCTGTTGTTATGCCACAAAGAATAACTGACAATTTAGTAAATATGTTGAAAAAATATCACCCTGTATGGTTAAATACACATTTTAATCATCCCAAGGAAATAACACCTGAGGCTATAGAGGCTTGTACTAAAATGGTAAATGCAGGTATACCTCTGGGTAACCAAAGTGTTCTACTAAGAGGAGTAAATGACTGTATGCATGTAATGATGAAGTTAGTAAATGACTTGGCAAATATAAGAGTTAGACCATACTATATATATCAATGTGACTTATCTAATGGAATAGAGCACTTTAGAACACCAGTAGCCAAAGGCATAGAAATTATGGAAGGCCTAAGAGGCCATACATCAGGATATTGCATCCCAACATTCGTAGTAGATGCACCAGGTGGTGGTGGTAAGACTCCAGTTATGCCTAATTATGTAATATCTCAAAGTTATGATAAAGTTATCCTTAGAAATTTCGAGGGAGTGATTACTACTTATACAGAGCCAAGTAATTACAGTCATACATGTGAGTGTGAAGTCTGTAAAGGTGAAAAAGTAGTCGAAAAGGTAGGGGTAGCAGGACTTATAAATAATCAAAGAAGTGTACTTGAGCCAGTTGGATTAGAAAGAAAGAAAAGAGAACTTAGTGCTCAATTAGGATAAAATAATTTTTAAAGTACCTGAGATTTATTATAAAAATTATAATTTTGGGTCGCATATTGATGTTTATTTCTTAAAATTGCAGTTCAAAGATTTAACAAAGATATTATAAACTCGCATGAGTTTATAATATCTTTGAACAATAAATGTACGCCGATTATAAAAATCAATTTTAGTTTTAAGGATATGATTATGAACATATTAGATGAAATACTAAGATATAATAGTCTATCTATTATAGGTAACTACAAAAATGTGGGCAAAACTACTACTTTAAACTATATTTTAAAAGAATGCTTAAATAAAAATATAGTGTTAGGACTTACATCGATAGGTGTAGATGGAGAAAGTTTAGATGTTGTTACTAAAACTCAAAAGCCTAGTATATATGTAAACAAAGAAACTATAATAGCTACAGCTACAAACTTAGCTTTAAGCAGTGATATAACTAAAGAGATTTTAGAGTTAACAGGCATAACGACACCCATGGGAAATATAGTTATATTTAGGTCTTTAAGTGATGGATATGTTGAGCTTGCAGGACCATCTATAAATACTCAAATAAAGTACATATGTGAAAGGTTAAAATATTATGGAGCAGACCTGAGTATGGTTGATGGAGCTTTATCAAGAAAAACATTAGGTTCGCCATCTATTACAGATTCTACAATATTTTGTAGTGGAGCTGTAATTGATAAAGACATAAATAAAGCAGTTGAAAAAATAGTATACGAAGCTAATATTTTAAATCTCGCTAAAATTAATGACGAAAGATTTTATAAAATCTATGAAAATTTAAAAACATATAAGGTAAGTTTAGTAGATAAAGACTATTCATTTAAATTTATAGATATAAAGACTACTTTAAATTCTTCAAAAGAAATTATAAAGAGAGTAGACAAAAATACTAAATATGTAGTTGTAAATGGTATAGTAAGCAATGAATTTATAAACAACTTTATAAAAAGTGGCAATGAATATAAAAATATTACTATATTGGTTAGTGATAGCACAAAGATATTCTTAGATAAAGAAATATTTGATAAGTTTATAAAGCTTAAAGGGGATATAAAAGTAATAAACAAGATAAATTTAATAGGATTAAGTATAAATCCAACATCAATAGAAGGGTATAGCTTTGATAATAAGTATTTTACAGAGAGTATACAGAACAAAACAGACATAAAAGTGTTTAATGTTGCTAATATATAAAAATAAGTTTTTATAAGCAAGAAGGTGATTATATATCAAATCATTTATAATGAATGAAGTAAATACGATAACACCATATGGTGGGAAAGAAAAAGCTAATATAAAAATATATAAAAAAGAAAATAGTAAGAAGCTTACAAAGGAGCTTAATTATATAGAAAAAATAATTAATGGATTAAATGAAAATAAAGCTGTTTATAACGATATAGAGTATGCATTTTGTAAAACTAAAAATATAAAAAATACTATAGAGAGATTAAAAAATAATAGTGTATTAGATGAACTAGAATTATTTGAAATAAAAAATTTTGCTATAAATACTAACGAGATAATTAGTAACTACCAAAAATTAAACATAACTATAGATTATATAAATTTTAAAGATCTAGAAGAAGTTGTTAAGTTATTAGATCCAGACGAACTTAATTTAGCCACATTCCAAATATATAATTCCTATAGTAAAAAATTATCTTCCATTAGGAAAAATAAGCTAAATATAGAAAAAAAGATTTTTATTGAAACAAATCCAGATAGAATAGAAACATTTAAAAAAGAAAGATTAAATATTGTTTTAAATGAAGAAAAAGAAGAATTAAAAATTAGAAAATATTTAAGTGAAAAACTATTTAACTATATAAATAATATTGATGAAAATATGAAATCTATAGGTAAATTGGATTTGCTTATTGCCAAGGCAAACTTAGCAATTAAGTACAATGCAGTAAAGCCTACTATAAATAATGAAAATAGGATTTGCTTTGAAAATCTTGTAGATCCAAATCTTAAAGAAATTTTAAATTCGCAGAATAAAGAATACATTCCAATTAGTATAGATATAGATAATAAAATTACTATAATAAGTGGTGCTAATATGGGCGGTAAGAGTGTAAGTATGAAAACAATAGCCCTTAATCTATATTTATTCCAATGTGGTTTTTATGTATTTGCTGAGGAGGCTAATTTATGTGTATTAGACTTTATATATTTAATAAGTGATGACATGCAAGATATAAATAAAGGACTAAGCACATTTGGAGCTGAAATTATAAAATTAAAAGAAATAATAAAACTTATGAAGGTAAGAGACGGATTTGTAGCTCTAGATGAGTTCGCCAGGGGTACAAACCCAGTAGAAGGAAGAATGCTTTTAAAAGCCATATGTGAATATTTTAAAAATTATAATTCTATCAGTTTAATATCTACACATTTAGATGATATAAATATAGATGATGCTACGTATTATCAAGTGATAGGTCTTAAGAATGTAGACTTTAATGGACTAAAACGTCAAATAGATTTGAAGGTTGGGATGGGTCTAAATGAGAACTCAAATGGAATAAAATTACTTCAAGAATATATGGATTATAGACTAGAAAAAGTTAGTAAAGAAACTAAAGTTCCAAAGGATGCTTTAAATGTATGTAAGTTATTAGGACTAGATAATGAGATTATAGAAATAGCTGCAAACTGGATAATAAAGCTTGAGGAGGATTAATATGAGTAAACTAAATTTAGATTACAAAATAGTAGAAAAAGTTCGTAAATCAGCACGCAATATAGTATTAGATACACAAGAGTTTATAAATAAAAACACCACAGTATCAGTTGAAAGAACAATACTAAGATTACTTGGTGTAGATGGTGTAGATGAATTTGGAGTGCCTCTACCAAATATTGTAGTTGATAGCATTAAAAACTCAAATGATGGATCTTTAGGAATGGGTGTTGCCTATTACATAGGTAATGCAATGATAAACACAGGTCTTACTCCACAAGAAATAGCAGAGAAGGTATTAAATGGAGATTTAGATTTATGCAACATTAAAGAACATGATGTTTTTGATGTTAAGCTTAAGATAAATGATATAGCTAAAAAAAGTGTAGAACAAATAAAAGTTAACAGAAATAAAAGAGAAGAATATTTAAATGAATTTGGTGATAAGAAAGGCCCGTATCTATATTTAATAGTTGCAACTGGAAACATATATGAAGATATAACACAAGCAGTTGCGGCAGCTAAACAAGGTGCAGATATTATAGCTGTTATAAGAACAACGGGTCAAAGCTTACTTGATTTTGTACCATATGGTGCTACCACTGAAGGTTTTGGTGGGACTTATGCAACAGGTGAAAATTTCAGACTTATGAGAGAAGCACTAGATGAAGTTGGAGTTGAGCTAGGAAGATATATTAGACTTTGTAACTACTGTTCTGGTTTATGTATGCCAGAAATAGCAGCTCTTGGCGCACAAAATAGACTTGATGTTATGTTAAATGACGCTTTATATGGAATATTATTTAGAGATATAAACATGAAGAGAACTATGATAGACCAATTTTTTTCAAGAATAATAAATGGATTTGCAGGGGTTATAATAAATACAGGTGAAGATAACTACTTAACAACAGCAGATGCAGTAGAAGAAGCGCATACCGTTCTTGTATCTCAATTTATAAATGAACAATTCGCACTTGTTGCAGGACTTCCAGAAGAACAGATGGGGCTTGGACATGCTTTTGAAATAAGTCCAGACGTTGAAAATGGTTTCTTATATGAATTAGCCCAGGCTCAGATGGCTAGAGAAATATTCCCTAAGGCACCTCTAAAATATATGCCTCCTACTAAGTTTATGACTGGTGATATATTTAAAGGTCAAGTACAAGATGCTTTATTTAATATGGTAACTATAATGACAAACCAAAAGCTACACTTACTAGGGATGCTTACAGAAGCTATACATACACCATTTATATCAGATAGAGCAATTTCAATAGATAACGCTCAATATATATTCAATACTATGAAAGATATTGGAGAAGAAATAGAATTTAAAAAAGATGGATTAATGTGTAACAGAGCTGATGAAGTTTTGAATAATGCATATGATTTAATATCTGAAATAGAAAAAGATGGATTATTTAAAACTATAGAAAAAGGTAAGTTTGCAGGTATAAAAAGACCGATAGATGGTGGAAAAGGACTTGATGGAGTTGTTATGAAAGATAGTGTATACTTCAACCCATTTATAGATTTAATGTTAGGAGGTAAATGCTAATGAGTGGATCATATTCTTTGGAAAATAAGGAATACGACAAAAATCTTGATTTAAAAAATGTTAAACCTTATGGTGATACATTAAATGATGCTAAAGTACAAGTTAGCTTTACATTACCAATAAAAGACGATGAAAAAGGTATAGAAGCTGCAAAACTTACTGTTATGAATATGGGACTAGGTGATATAAATGTAGCTCATCATAAAGCACTTGACAAGGAATTTACTTTCTATGTTGTATATGGAAGCTTAGAAAAGGGTGTTAATTACGAGGATATTCATGTAGAAGTAGCGCAAGAAGATACTATGGACAAGAAAGAAATAGAAAATTACATAAAAGAAAATATAAAAAGGGATGTAGTGATAGTAGGAGCAAGTACTGGAACTGATGCGCATACAGTTGGAATAGATGCAATAATGAATATGAAAGGATATGCAGGTAATTATGGTTTAGAAAGATATGAAGGAATAGAAGCGTACAACCTGGGTAGTCAAGTTACTAACGAAGAATTTATAAAAAAAGCAGTTGAACTTGAAGCTGACGTGTTGTTAGTTTCTCAAACTGTAACTCAAAAAAACATTCATATAGAAAACCTAACAAATCTAGTAGAATTGCTAGAAGCCGAGGGTTTGCGTGATAAAGTTATACTTCTTTGTGGTGGCCCAAGAATAAGTCATGAACTTGCAAAAGAACTAGGTTATGATGCAGGGTTCGGAGCAGGTAAATTTGCACAGGATGTTGGAAGCTTCTTTGTAACTGAATTAGTTAATAGAAATTTGGCATATACAGAATAAAGTTCATAGCCTAATTGAAAGATCATCATACTGCAACATCTAGCTAAAATAGTTAAACTTAGTAAAATTGAGTATATAAAAATATATTATATCAGGAGGCCTCATTCCATGAGAGTTTTGATTGGATTTTTTAAGTTTTCACCAGTATTTGTACTGGCAGGTTTAATGATTTCAGGTATGAATTGTTTAATTGCAGCTCCAATTGCTACGGTATATGCGTTTATTGTAGCAACAATAACAGATAAATTGAAATTTGATGAATTAGTTGATTGCGCAGTTGACAATGTAAAACATTTAAATTTAGTTTTCTTTATATTGATGCTCGCTTACGCTATGGCAGAGATATTCATGGCAACTGGAGTTGGTGCGGCTATAGTTAACATTGCACTTTCTTTAGGCGTTACAGGTAGATCAGTGGCAATTGTTGCATTTGCAGTTACATGCACACTTTCTGTAGCTACTGGAACTTCATGGGGAACTTTTGCTGCATGTGCACCAATATTCTTATGGTTAAACCATATGGTTGATGGCAATATATTACTGACAACTGCATCAATAGCAGGTGGTGCTTGTTTTGGCGATAATATAGGTCTTATATCAGATACAACAGTTGTAAGTTCTGGGATACATAATGTTGAAGTAGTAGATAGAGTAAAGTCACAAGGACCTTGGTCTGTAGTATGTCTAGTAATTGCAGCAATTCTTATATATATAATAGGCATACATATGGGATTACCAACAGAGGCTGCAGATGCTTCATTAGCGATAGAAAAGATTCCTACACAAGTAATGGTCGATTTAAAGGCACAAAGGCCATCAGCGGTAGATCTATTAAATCAAGTAAAAACTGGAGTACCATATTATATGGCGATACCATTAGTACTTGTTTTAATCGTAGCGTTTAAAGGATTACCTACGTTATTATGTCTATCTGTGGGTATAATTTCATCATATATACTTGGTATTTTTGCTGGGACAGTTGAATCATTAAATAGCTTTTTAGCTTTAATAATGACAGGGTTTGAGGGAGCAGGTTCTTGGGTTATAGTCATGATGATGTGGGTTGGAGCATTCGGGGGAGTAATGTCTAAGATGAAAGCTTTTGAACCTTTATCAATCTTAATATTAAAAATTGTTAGAAATGTTAGGCAATTAATGTTTATGAATGGTCTATTATGTTTAGCAGGGAATGCAGCTCTTGCAGATGAAATGGCACAAATTGTCACAGTAGGACCTATAACTAAAGAATTAGTTGAGAAAAATGTAGAAGGTAGTAAGGAAGATATATACACATTACGATTAAGAAATTCCACATTTGCTAGTTCTCTTGGGGTATTTGGCTCTCAATTGATACCATGGCATGTTTATATAGGTTTTTATATTGGTATACTTACAGCAGTATATCCGCTTTATCAATTTAAACCTTTTGATATAATACAATACAATGTAATGGCATTTGTTACAGTAGGATCGATACTTATACTAACATTAACTGGATTAGATAGATTTATTCCTAAGTTTGGTTTACCTAGAGAGCCAGATGTAAAGTTAAAGAAAAAAGAAGTGGAAGAATACGCATCAGACAAGTAGATCAATGTAAAAATAATTAACAATTTGAAGTGAGATCCTAAAGTAGGGCTTAATTGAATAAATCTTAATTTTTGTGAATCTCCGATTTAGTATATATAAAGATATATTATTTCGGAGATTTTTCATTAGTTGAAACTAAAGAAATGAGAAGATTATGAAACTTATTGATATGGTTAGATATAGATAGATTAGGACATTATTTAGTTCAGAGAGGAATATGACAGAATTATAAAAAATTAGTACCATTAGCCTTTCAAATGAATAGTAATAATTATATATAGTAAAAGTGATAAGTTTTATACGTATCACTTTTTAAGTATGCGTTTATTTAAATTTGGAGGATAATATTATGAAAAAATTTATTAACGATATTTATACCAAGATATCAGAAAACAAATCGAGTCAATTTCCTTTCAAAATCGAAGTCATTGCTGAAAATTTATATGTACCCTGGGCTATAGATATAAGCGATGAAGGCAATCTATATTTTACTGAGCGTTCTGGTACAATTAGAGTTATTAAAGATGGTAAACTTAATCCACAACCACTCATAACACTTAGTGCGCCCTTTGTAAATCAAGGTGAAGGAGGTTTGATGGGTATTGCTCTAGACCCAAATTTTTCGCAAAATAAATATATATATGTTATGCATTCATATGCAGAAGGCAATCAGATTTTTAACAGAGTTGTCAGATTAGTAGAAAAAGAAAACATGGCATATATAGACCGAGTTCTTCTGGATAAAATCCCTGGAGGACAATTTCATAATGGCGGAAGAATAAAGATAGGGCCCGATCAGAATTTATATATAACAACAGGAGATTCAGGTATTTCTGCATTAGCACAAGATCCCACAAGTAAAGCCGGAAAAATACTACGAATACAATTAAACGGAAGCATCCCTGAAGATAATCCGATTATTAATTCACCTATTTATAGCTTAGGTCATAGAAATCCCCAAGGCTTAGCATGGAATTCAAAAAATGTATTATATGAATCAGAGCATGGCCAGTCAGCACATGATGAGATAAACATAATACATCCAGGTGCTAATTATGGTTGGCCTCTAGTTCAAGGGGATGAAGAATCCACGGAAGTTACGGTTCAAAAGCCTTTGATACACAGTGGAGAAGATACATGGGCACCTTCTGGAATTGCCTTCGTAAATCAAGGACCATGGCAGGGAAAATTACTAGTTGCTAATTTGAGAGGACAGCAACTACTAGTTATCTCGCTAAATGATAAAGGAACAGCAGTGAAGAATGTAGAATTTTGGCTAAAGAATGAGTTTGGTCGTTTACGTGAGGTTATACAGAGTAAGGATGGATCAATTTATATAACAACAAGTAATAGAGATGGAAGAGGTAATCCTGATATAAAAGATGATAAAATTATACGCCTAATTCCGAAATAAATTAAGGACTTCTTCTAAATAGTATGAGTAAATCCCATTCATGAAGATATAAAAGGTACAAAGATTCTAATACGCTAACTAGAGCATGCCATTTATTCATTTTATTACTCCCTTGTTAATTGTACTTGATAATAGATTTTCAGATTTCTATGAAATATAAATAAGGTAATGATGAGTCTCTTTAAATTCAGTAAGATTATATTTTAAAGAAAAAAGTATGACTGCATTAGTTATTGCACAATATAACAAATGAGCGTTCAGTAAATAGTTTGCTGTTTGGAAAGAACCAAATTTAGTAGCTACTGTAACTTAGATAAGCATCCAAAATTAAAATAATCTAAAGAGGTGATTTTATGTATCCAATTTATGAGCCAATTGGTACAAAAGAAGAATGTAAAGAGGTAAATATAGGTTTCCCTCCTCAACAACAAGAGTTACCAGGATTTGAGTATAAAATGTGCCCTAGACCTATATCCGATAATACTGACTACATTGGAAGCGGCAAACTCAAGGATAAGGTAGCAATAATAACTGGTGGTGATAGCGGTATAGGTAGAGCAGTAGCTTATGCATTCGTTAAAGAAGGTGCACACGTTGCCATATCGTATTTAGATGAGCATATTGATGCTAACGAAACAAAGGCAGCTATAGAAAACTCTGGTGGTAAATGTATATTAATACCCGGTGATTTAAGATATCCTTCTACCTCTAAAGAAGTAGTCGAGAAGACACTAAACACCTTTGGTAAAATAGATATACTAATAAATAACCAAGGAATGCAAGTATATCAGGAAAGTATACTAGATATAAGTATAGAACAATTAACAAAAACTTTTGAGACAAATGTTTTTGGATATTTCTATCTTACTCAAGCAGTTCTTCCTCATCTAAAAAAAGGTGCTACTATAGTTAATACAACATCTATAACTAGTTATGAGGGAAATGCTAACATGATTGACTATAGTGCTACAAATGGTGCTAGAACATCATTTACTAGATCTCTAGCTCTATCATTAGTAGATAAAGGTATACGAGTTAATGGAGTTGCCCCTGGACCTATTTGGACTCCTCTTCAACCCTCATCACAACCGCTAGATGAGATAGTGATATTTGGATCAGCTTCTCCTATGGGTAGAGCTGGTCAGCCATTTGAGGTTGCGACTAGTTATGTATTTTTGGCATCTGATGATTCTAGCTATATGACTGGTCAAGTACTTCATCCTAATGGAGGTACAATAGTAACTGGGTAACATTATTAATAGAGAGCTAAAGATAGAGCAGTGTATATTTAAATTGCTCCTATTTTTAGTTCTTTATATTTATTCAAATATTATATTCTTATAATATAGAGTTATTCCATACATTTTCTGTAGAATATTATCAATCTTATTCCAATTATTACACATTTTTTATAAACAACAATTAAATAAATATAAAAATTTTAGTTTCTATTTCTAAAATCAATGTATAAAAACATTATCAATGACAATATTAAAAATAAGAATAGAGAAGAAATGGATATCTTATTGTTTTTACATTCGTAATACAGTTAGTAATCAAATTTAATTATTTAGAATAAGAGATTTACATTTTTATGAATAATCCTAGGAGAGGTGATATGTGTGAGTTCTATATGGAGAAGTGAAGTTCCCAGGGATAAGTTGGTGATAACAAAAAAGAAGATAAAAAATCATACCAAAGCAGATGTTGTGGTTATTGGTGGCGGTATGGCTGGGATTTTAACTGCATATCTTCTTCAACAGAGTGGCGTGAACGTTATCGTAATTGAAGCAAATAAAGTTGGTTCAGGGCAAACAGAAAATACTACTGCAAAGATAACTGCATTACATGGTCTAAAATATAATAAACTCCTAAATAAAATGGGAGAGGAAAATGCAAATAAATATTATCAGGCTAATTCAAAAGCAATTCAACAGTATAGATCTATAATTGAAGAAAATAATATAATTTGTGATTTTGAGGAGAAAGATAGTTATGTATATAGTAGAAATAATATAGAAAATATTGAGAATGAACTAAATGCGATCGATGCTTTAAAGATTCCAGCTGATTTTGTTAAGGACACGAAGTTACCATTTTCAATAAAAGGTGCTATAAGATTTCGTCATCAAGCTCAATTTCATCCTTTGAAGTTTTTAAATTCTATAAGTGAGTCATTAACAATATATGAGGATACAAGAGTTATTTCTGTAGAAGAGAATATAGGCGATAATAATAATAATAAATTAAAGATTTTTACAGAAGATGGGACTATTTATTCTGATTGGTGCGTTGTGGCAACTCATTTTCCGTTTATAAAATTCCCTGGACTTTACTTTACAAGAATGTATCAAGAGCGCTCATATGTGGTAGCATATGATAAAGCACCGGATGTAAGTGGTATGTATATTGGCGATAGTATAAGTGATTATTCTTTTAGAAATTATAATGGACATTTAATAATGGCTGGAGGAAATCATAGAGCGGGTGATCCTTTATCAAGCAATAGTTATCAAATAATAAGAAAAGCAGCTAAAGAGTTTTATCCTAAAAGTCTAGAAAAATACCATTGGTCAGCCCAAGATTGTATGACTCTCGATTCTATACCATATATAGGTTGTTATTCTTCTTCTTTAGAAAATGTTTTAGTTGCTACAGGATTCGAAAAATGGGGTATGTCGACCTCTATGGTCGCTGCAAATATATTAAAAGATAAAATAATTGGTAGAGAAAATGAATTTTCAGATACCTTTTCTCCACAAAGATTTGATATGTCTGCAGTATCTAGCAATTTAATGAAAAATACCATAGAAGCAGTGAAAGGAATCTCTAAAGAAGGTTTATCAATACCTTTAAAAGAGGTAGAGGATATACAAAAAGGACAAGCAAAAAGAATCCTGTACAATGGCAAAAAAATAGGTGCATATCGAGATGACAATGATAAGATTCACTTAGTATCTACAAAATGTACACATTTGGGATGTCAATTAGAATGGAACCCGAATGAATTAACTTGGGATTGTCCATGTCATGGTTCAAGATTTAACTATAAGGGAAATCTATTAAATAATCCTGCTATGGAGGATGTATGTATTGATGGCATAATTGAGAAAAATTAGCTTAATATATTTGCTGCTTAATATATCTTAATTTAAGTAAGATATGTGAAATATTAAAATATCAGTTATATTAGACTTCTAAATGAAAAATATTAGAGAATTTACCATATTCTTTTTTAAATATTACACAATAATTGAAAGGCAGTACTTGCAATGCTTTGAGGTTTGGGGTGCTTAGTAGATGGTTTTCTAAAGCCATCAACACCCCATCCGCCAATTGCTGCAATTATTTTTAAACTAGGTTTTTCGGCTTTTAAATTGATCATTTGTCTTAAAAAGTTTGGTGTAGGTACAAGAAGGGTACCATCAGGTCTTATTTCAACAAAAGCATAGATAGCCACATCCAGTAACTGTGCATCTAGATTTGTAGGATTTCCAAATACATACTGTGCTACAATTCTGTCTAAATCAGGACAATCAAGTTCTTCATTTATAACATTGTACAAATCAGATATTTGAGGTCTGTTGACATTTTTCTTCTTACTGTAACTGCTTAGCGTTTCTTTAGCTATGCTCTTTATATTTTTATTTTCATCGTAGTCATGGTTTTTGTAGTTATCGTCGTAAAAATTTGAAACATCCTCTTCTATTTTTAAATCCTTATCTAAATCATGGCATGAATCCATATCTTTATTATCTTGTATTTTGTTTTTTTGATCTTTATTATCTTTGTTATCTTTAACTTTATTATCTTTAACCTTATCATCTTTATCTTTTGAAATTTTATTGTCAAAGAAATTCTCTTTGTATGCTGAAGCGTTGGCGCTATCATGAGGAACAAAGCATAAATACCAATCCATAGATGAATATTTTTTGCTACAATTTTTTAGACTGTTTTTTAAATCCTTATATTTTTTCGGATGGGGAAGAATAACTGGCTGCCCTGGAAACCAATTCCGAGGTATGACGTGAGTACAAATAGGTATTAATTTTCAATGACTTTTAATTCAACGTATAGGTCAAAATTATCGTTTCTTTGATCAGGTCTTTTATAATATATTGCTTCTTTGATAACGGATTTTAATAAATTATTTTTTTCTTTAGCTGAATCAGTAATAGGATATAATTCTAAAACTTTTCTTATTCCGGCCACAATCTGCTTATCATCTTTCATAACTGTTTTCATTCTAGCGTTTATTTCATCAATGCTTTTATTTAGAGTCTCAGTTCTGGACTGTATAATTTGAGTTCTTTCTAAAAAAGTGTCATCGCCATAAATGCCTCTTTCAAGTAAGTCGAAGAGTTTATTTTTTTGCCTTCCTAGTTCTTCAAGTTCTTTTTTAAGTTCATTAAGTGCCTTTTCATTTATATCTTTCTCAGAATATGTTTTTATACTTGCGATATCGGAATTAGCTATTTTAATTTCATAGTTATTTAAATATTCTACAAGTGAGTCAAGGAGAGCTTTCTCAACATATTCAAATCTAGCGCCTTTGTTTCCACATCTACCTCTACATGTCATGTGTCTTATTCCTCGACCGAGGTGAGAAAACATTACTTTTCCACAAATTTTACACTTCAGAACTCCAGCAAGCGGATTACTTAGTTTATTAGTGTGATTTGTATGAGTATGCGACTCCCTTATTTTTCTAGCTTTTTCCCAGATTTCTTCTGTAATTATTGCAGGATGTTTGCCTTTTGAAACTATTACATTTTTATCATCATTTTTAATTCGGACAGAATTTCCATTCTCGTTCATTTGTTTTGTAGTTATATTTTTTTGCCATTCCAAAACTCCTGTATAAATTCTATTTTGTACTATATTTCGTATCGAAGAAACAGACCAATTATCACTTTTGTAAGCAGGTAAATGTCTATTATTTAAATATCTAGCTATTTTTGTGTACCCCATATCTCCGTTAATATATAAATCGAAGATCAGTTTTACGGTTTCAGCCTGTTCATTAGGTTCTAATGTCCTTTCCTTTTTACTTATATTTACGATATTATAACCGAATGGAGCATCGGTATAAATGTAGTTTCCCTCCTCGATACTTTTTATACGACCTCTCTGCATACGTCTATTTATAAGTTTAAGCTCCTTACGTGCCATAAAAGCTTCAAACTCAGAATATTCTTCGTCAAACTCATCCATTAAATCATAGGTCTTTCTTGGAGTTATAATTTTTGTTCCGCTATCCTTAAAAGTTTCTAGAATAACTCCTTGATCTTTCATATCACCACGGCCAAGACGATCTATATCCATAACTAAAACAGCATCATATTTTTTTGCTTCTACTTCTTTTAAAAGATCAAGCATCTTTGGTCTATGCAGAATAGATTCACCCGATACAATTTCTTCTTTTATTTCAACTACATTTAAATTGGTTTCTCTAGCTAATTTTAAAAGTGTAGATTTATGTCTATTCAACGTCTCGAATTCGCCGCTTTTTTCGGCTTCTAAGTCTGCACGAGACTTACGCAAGTATATTGCTACATTCATATGTATTCCCCCTTAAAACCTATCTATAGTAATTATATTAATATGAACATTTTGTTATCACTTATGCTTAATTGATATCCATCTTAGAGAACTTAAGTACGAGAATTATATAATGAAAAATGGCACTTAGACGATACAGTCTTGTTGTATTGTGCAAATATTTATTTGAAAAATGTTATGAGAAGGTGGAGGAATAAAATATTGGATCAATTTAGTAGAAAATTAATAAAATAAATATTGTAAGCTTCTTTTGACTTTGAATAATTTTCACTCAAAGTTTATAGCTTTACAAACAAAAATAAAAATAAGATTGAATAAGTTTAATCAATCTGTCTTAGGAAGGATTGTAAAATGCATAGACAAACTCCTTGCGAACACAAATTCACAAGAACTCGCAATATACAGATAGCGTATAGAAAAAACGAGCAGATTATTAAATACTATGATTTGTATATCTGCAATTTTTGTTGTTATTCGTATGAAATAATCACGAATGAAAAAAATATAATAATTAAATAGTTTATAGAAGGTGCTTTTACTTTCACTAAGCACCTTCTAATCTAAAATAATAAAGTAGATATAATTGATAGTTAATTTTCAATATCAGGGGAGTGTGTCAGCCAAGATAGGCCAAGATTTCATAATGGACATGCTCGAACGACAGATAAAACGAGATATTTTGAACAGTCAATTAAGTATTTATATGGAAAGAGACACTATTTCGAGGGATTAATTAAAGTAAGTATAGTCATTTATTTAAAAATACCTAA
The DNA here is from genome assembly GCF_017873185.1 of Metaclostridioides mangenotii. Taxonomy (GTDB): domain Bacteria; phylum Bacillota; class Clostridia; order Peptostreptococcales; family Peptostreptococcaceae; genus Metaclostridioides; species Metaclostridioides mangenotii. The sequence goes on along the minus strand of NZ_JAGGJX010000001.1, from coordinate 760,248 downwards.
GAAACCGAGCTCTGAAAGACAAACTAAAAAGGATATAGACAATATGGTTAAGGTGTACTGCCTCGCATGTAGACTTTAGTACTAGGTGCAACTTCTGAAGTTTGCGAAATAGTTTTTCCTCCCTTAAACAGAATATAAGGAAATAACTAATGAGGACTATACTAAGTATTCTTTTTTTATTGCATAATATCAAGTTCGATTTAATATATTGTAATAACATCATTAGATAAATCTAAAAAATATAAACTATAAAAATTATTCTGTTAACACTAAAAAGCATCTTTAATATATGAGGTGTTTTTTAGTATTAAATTTAATAATTGTATATAATATGTAACACAGGATTATTGATTCACATCGTATTTATCCTTACATTTTGCATTATGTATTATATATTCATGAAAAAGCACCGTTTTATGTGGTGTTTTTTTATTGCAAATTATGGGGTAGATAATCTTCCCTTATATAAATTATAAAGTTCGGAGGTATTTGAATATATATTCAGAGAAAGTAAGCACTATTGTAACTTTAATATGCACAGCTCTAACGTGGATGTTAGGCACATGGGATATAGCTATAACAGTACTTTTAATGTTTATAGTACTAGATTATGCGTTAGGGCTAATAAAAGGTAAAGTCCATAAGAGGTTAAAAAAATGGGTTTATTGGTTTAGCGAAGGAGAGTGCAATATTTATAGTATTAATAGTAGCGTGGTATGCTTAATCACTTAATAGGTAATGGCACATGGGTGTTTAGAACTTGTATGGTTATGGAGGATTAGATATTATAGATATGTTCAATTTATTTAGATAGGTTTTTAAGAAAGTAAGCTATATGATATCGACACTTTTTTGCATTAAATTTCATTAACAAAAAGGAATCTCATCTTTAATGTAGAATATTATCAAAAATTATTCTAATAATGGTGGTGGAATGTTATGAAAAAATTGGCGAACTTAAGTAAAAGATTTAAAAGTATTAAATACGACTTATGGGGATACAGTAAGATGAAGGAATTTTTCATTGAAAGTGCAATAAAAGCTATAAAAAGAGGAGAAAATAGAGTATACATAACTTTTGAACCTTATCATCCTATTAATGATTCAGAAATATTTCATAGAGATGTGAATGGTTATATTATATTTAAGTATCCTTTTCGTTTAAATGGATCTCTTGTAAATAAAGAGGTGGTTATGGACGTTATGAAAAATTGGTTAATGTCTGAAGGATTAGTTGTATTAGATGATGTAGAACATTTAAAAGTGGAGCTATAATTGTTAATTTTATAATTAATGGAATGTATATATTTAATAAGTGAATAGAATAATCTAAAAAACTCCATAGATCATAATAAAATAACATACCATATTAATAAACGTAAATAAGAGGGCATGTTACCTTACTATTATTTTCCTAAAACATTTATAGGAATGAATTAAAAATTTACTTTGTTACTTATAAGTAAAAAGCTTAAAGAAAGTAGTCCTTTTATTAGAGCTAATATAAAAAGGTTTAATAGTATGGGACTTATTTTTTTCATTGAAGCAGTAGTTCAAGCAATTTATAGTTCAATATTTACTCCTAATGAAGGTTTAGCTCAAATACTTGGACTTAATATAACTATAGAGCTAGTAACATTGGCAATTTTTTCTATAACATTCTTTTTAATAGCAGATGTATTTGAAAAAGCAGTAAAAATAAAAGAAGATAATGACTTGACTATATAGAATAGGATCGATAATATGCCGATTATAGTTAATTTAGATGTAATGATGGCAAAAAGAAAAATCTCTCTTAAAGATCAAGCAGATAAAATAGAACTTACAAATGCAAATTTATCAATATTAAAAACAGGTAAGGAAAAGCTATAAGTAAAGAAAAAGAGTCAGACCAGATCAGGTAACTGAGTTTGTAGGTAATGACTTAAAGAAACATATAATTTAGTTTTAAAATGGTTAAAAGATAAGAAATAAATATAAATATGTATAAGGGTAGCTTAATTGCTACCCTTATTTTTTATGTAAGTAAGATACATTATAAATTGAATAACTCGTTAAAATTCAAAGTTAAATAATTCTTTAATCGGAGTATCTAAAACTTTTGATATTCTAACGGCTAATTCAAGTGAAGGATTATATTTAGCATTCTCTAAACGTGCGACAGTTTCTCTTCTAACATTTACTTTATCAGCTAATTCTTGTTGAGTTAATTTTTTAAGTTGGCGATATTTTTTTAAATTACTTATAAACTTCGTCATTTCCATGTGGCTGAGTTGTAAATTATAACTTTAAGCAAACTTATAGAGATATTAATATAATGTACTATACTATAAATAAGTTTTTATATTGTTAAATGTCATATTTCGTAACAATTAGGTATAAGATTCATAATATAATATTGTGAGGAGCTTTAAATATCTCACAAACAAATTTAAAGGAGATAGATATATTATGGGCTGTCATAGAAGAGACCATTGCGATAGAGATAGAGATAGAGACAGAGACAGAGACAGAGACAGAGATTGTTTCGATAGAGATAGAGACAGAGATAGAGACAGAGACAGAGATTGTTTCGATAGAGATAGAGATAGAGACAGAAGAAGATGTCATAACAATTGGAATAGTTGGAATAGATGTCATTGTTCAAACAGATGTAATAATTGGCATTGGTGTATTAAATGTAGTGGTAGAGATAGAGATAGAGATAGAGATAGAGACAGAGATTGTTTCGATAGAGATAGAGATCGCTGCGATAGAGACCACTGCAGATGTCACTGCTGGTAGTTATTAATAGGGTAGCAATTAAGCTACCCTATTTTTGTGATTTATTTTATATTTGAAATTTTTATAAGTATATAATTATATAAGTTTGCATTATTTAATTCATCAGATATTATACTGAAAATAATACGCCTATCATATTTATTGAATACTGCTATGGAATAGGATTCGGTTAAATGTATTCATACATAATAAACCACCTAAGTATTTTTATATAAATATATGGCTAATTAACGTTATGTATACTTTAATAAAAATGAAGCTTATAATTACCAACCTTTGTCTATACTAATCACAGGATGGAGATAATATGATATATTCGATAAAAAGGAATTAAACCAATGCTAAAAGCGGGTTGTTAGAGTTAGTGGTTATAAAATAGAAAAATGTGAAAGTGGGTAGCGTAAGCCGCACACTTTCACATTAATAAACCAGAATATTTAATACGTTCATTGTTGATTATCTAATTTTTTTATAATTGAGTTATCAATTTCACTTTTTTCTATTTTTTTATTACTAGAGACAATTTGGCGTTTCTCTTCCCATTGGATTAAATAATACTGATTTTGTTCTAATTTACTTTTAGTAGAGAGAATTAGTTTTCTAGGTTTAGCATCCTTGTTATATACTGTAGCCTCATATTCGTAGTAACCTTCAGTAAATTTTGGTTCAGATACAATTTTTACATAATAATCTATTGTTGAATAAATCCCATTATTTGAAAACAACGCGTACCAACCTCCAAAAATCACAATTGTAATTATTATAGCTATTATACTTAAAAAACGTTTCATAATTTATCACCACCTCGACATTATTATAAATTATGATTAATAATATATCTATCGATATAACTAACATAATACTAACAATATTGTAAGTTTTTAATTTGTAATATTTCTTGACGATGAGAGGAATAGGTCTTGTTTACTAAGAGCTGTCTCATATAAATCCTAAAGATAATCATGTGTATATCCAACTGCGTTTAGATGATATGTGAAGTGATGTACCCATGTCGTACCTGGAAACCAATTTGCTGGAGTGAATACGTCTTTATCATCTGATGTCTGAAGAGCATCTACTATTCTAAGTATTTCTGGTATATTTCTTCCCGTAGAAACAGGGTAGTATAAAATTGTTCTTAAAATTTGGTTGCAGTCGATTATAAACACAGATCTTAAGCAGTAAGTTTCTGTAGGTTTAGAAATCATTCCATAGGTTCTAGATATTCTAAGATCTCTATCTTCTATAATAGAGAAAGGAATTTCTACACCAGTAATCATAAAAATATTGTACATCCACGCTAAATGAGAATTGTTACTGTCATTATTAATAGCAAGAAGTTCTGTATTTCTATCTGCAAATTCCTTGTGGTACTTTGTAAATTCTAAAAATTCTGTTGTACAAACTGGTGAAAAATCGCTTGGATGAGAAAATAGTACAACCCACTTTCCTTGAAAGTCTGATAGCCTAATAGGACCATTAGTAGAATTAGCCGTGAAGTCAGGAGCTTTGGATCCTAGGTTTGGCAGATTTGGCATGTAAATCCCCCCTTATATATATCGTCTACCCTATACTATTAAAGAAATTTTATTAATGTTACGGCTAAAAATTAATATATTAAAAAATATTGACTTTTTTTTAGATAATTTGCAATAAGAATTGCTATTTTACAACATTTTTGGTATAGTTATGTATAACGATAAATGTCAGAATTATGAAAAGCATGGGGGGATTAGGTTGAAAAAAATATCAAAAATATTTGTTAAGTCAGCATTAATATGTTTTTCCGTGACTTTCGCTCTTATATTAATTAACTCAATAATGGGGGTACATGTAGGCCTAGATTACTATTTCATGGCTGCTTGCGTATTTACAATGTTTTTAACTATAGGTACAGTGCTATGTAACTCTAGAAGAATATTTGCAAAACACAAGAAGGTTGTTAGAAGAAGTAGACCAGTGGCGTCACCTCAAAGAAGTACAGCGGGAGTGGCAAGAAGAAAAATATCATAATCTATGTATACACTTTAGTGTGGTGTGACATTATAAGTATAAAGTAAAAACACAAAAGTAAATGTGTTTTTATTTTTTTTTCCAATATTATGCTATAATAAAAAATAGGGATGAATTTGAGTTAAAAATAAATATTTGTAAGCGGAGAGGTTAAATAATGAACTTGAAAGAGTTATTTGAAAAAGCTATGGATTTTATTGAGACCCACAGTAAATCGATAGTAAGAATTTCAGTATCTATATTGGGATTGATAGCTTTACTCATCGTGTTACTACTTAATAATAATTCAGGTGTGAGAAATGAAGCGACTACTTTAGTCAATAATATTGAAAATAGGCAGTATTCGATTGCACTAGATTATTATAACAATTTAGAGAAAAAGTTCTCTAAATCTAAGATGAATAGATTTAATAAGGTTGTTTCCAAGAAGATAAACAAATTGCTTATAACTAGCGGAGATAAATATATACAGGGGCAGATATCCAAAGAACAGTTTATAAACTTAGTAAATACAATAAACTCATTAGATAAGGTTGAAATAAAACTGGATGATATAATAGACCAGGCAAGCAGAGTTAGCGACGTATACGAAAAAGAAAAAATCGATTATGATATGGCGATATCGTATATCAATTCTGTTTCGATCTTAAAAAATGTGGGTAAAGAAATTGATAAATACAAAAAAAATATAGAGACTTTCCATGAGTCTAGAGAAGTGTACAAAAATGGAGTAGAAAATCAAAAGACATACAACTATGTTGAAGCCATTGAAGAGTACGAGAAGGTCTTAAAGGAAGATAAGAAAACTTATGACTTAGCTCAAAAAGCGAAGAAAGAATGTATAGATGAGATGTACGATTACTACATTAAAAAATCAAAAGAAACAAATATTTCTGGAGACTATGAAGGGGCTCTTGAATATATTGAATATCTAAAAACATATTACCCAGATGATACCGATGTTCAAACTTTAGAGAAAGAATACCAAAAGAATTTATCCTTGTATACGTTAACTAATGAAGATATTTTAAATATCGTTTCAAAAGAGAGTAAAATTGAGAAGAACAAGTTATCTATAACTTCTCTTCCTCAAATGATTAACGATAATAAATATTACTATGTGGAAGTATATGAGGGGGATGAACTTATCAATGAAGCATTAATTAGCGCCCAAACTAAAAATCTTTATTCATATAAATACGGTAAAAAGGACTACAATATTCCTTATGGAAAAGGATATTTTATGATTGAGGAGAATGGAAACTTTAAGTTCAGCATTAAAGAGGACGATGCAATTATACTGTTAAAAAATAGTTTAAATGAAAATAAAAATGAATACAAAAAAGTTGAAATTGTAGACCAAAATAAAGCTAATAGATATATTGACAGTGATAAAAAGATTGAAGGTATTTTGGGAGATAAAGAAAACATATACTATCTTGCTGTAGCTAACCAGGGATTCTTTAAAAAGAAAGAGATTTATGCAATTAATATTTATACAAAGCAGGTATACTCTGTTACTAATGGAAAGCTTAGTAAGTATTAAGGCAGCAATTTGGGATTGTTAGATAATATGTGCTTTAAATATAGATTTGGAAAATAAATTGGGGTAAGGAGATATTATGTAATGGAAGGTAAGAAAAAAATAGCAGCTATAACTACAGCTGTCATAGGGGTTATATTAATTGTATTTTTAGTCATTATGTCGCTAAATATAAGTAACGATAAGGTTGTTAAAAACACTTATATAGGTAATGTAGAGATAGGTGGATTAACTAAAGAACAAGCTAAACAAGAAATTCAAAAAAACTATAAGTTCCAAGATATTAAATTAGAATACGATGGAAAAGAGTGGTACATTGCACCAAGTCAAATAGACATAGATTTCGATTTAAATAAAACAGTTGAAAATGCTTTTAATTCGAATAGAAAAGACGGCTATTTCACTAATTTAAAAAATACTATATCATATTGTTTTGGAAGTAAGAATACTGTATTAGCAGTAATAAGTTATGATGAAACTAAACTTAAAAACGAGATGAATGCTATTTCTAAAGATATAAATAGAGAAGTAGAAAATGCAACTATAAATGTGAATGAACAAGTAACAGTAGTTCCAGAAAAAAATGGTAGAAAACTAGACATTGATAAGAGTATAAAAACTCTTAAAGCTCAAGTAGGAAAAGGAAAGTTCGAAGATAAGTTAGCAGTAAATGAAGAGCAGGCTAAGGTTAAAAAAGAAGATTTAAAAGACATTAACACAACTTTATCTTCTTACTCTACGACTTTTTCTACTGGCCAAGTAAATAGAAGTTACAATATAGCTATAGCATCTAAGAGTTTAAATAATATAGTGCTAAAGCCAGGTGAAGAATTTTCGTTCAATAAGACGACAGGAAAAAGAATTAAATCAAATGGATATAAAAGTGCTCCTGTTATAGAAAACGGAGAAATGCAACTCGATTACGGCGGCGGAGTTTGTCAGGTATCTTCGACACTTTATAACTCGGTGCTTTTATCAGGACTTGATATAGTACATGTAAAAAATCATACTATTCCATCAAGTTATGTTATTAAGGGAAGAGATGCAACCGTTGCAGATAGTGGAATAGATTTACTATTCAAAAATAGTTTTGATCATCCAGTTTTTATAAAGAGTCATGTTGATGGGAATACTCTTTACACTGAAATATACGGAAATAAAGCAGATATGAAAGATGTTGAAATAACAACGAGTGTAGATGGAGTTTCACCTACTGGATACAAGAGAGTTAACGATCCAAGCATGCCTGCTGGTAAAGAGAAAATAGATAAAAATGGAAGAAATGCCTACTCTGTTTCTACGTATAGAATATTTAAGGATAAAGATGGAAAAGTTATAAAGAAAGAAAAAGTAGCATCTTCATACTATCCTAAAAAAGAAGGAGTTATCTTAGTAGGGACAGCGAAAGCTCCTGAAAATGCTGACAACAATACAAATGAAGGTGAATCTAATACGCCAAATCCACCATCTGGCGGAGGATCAAGTTCAGGTGGATCAGGATCAGGTGGAAGTTCAGCCGGATCTGGGTCAGGATCAGGTGTATCAGATGGATCAGGTTCTGAATCTGGAGGATCTGGCGGAGGTACACCAGAGCCACCAGCAGAAGGACAATAGATATAAATTTTGACACATTAGGAGGGATTACTTTGAATTTGAATAACATAACAAATTATATTCAGAGTATTTGTGAGAATATTTCTAATGTACTCGACGTAGATGTAACTCTGGTTACTAATGATTTAACAAGAATAGCAGGAACAGGAATATTCAAAGATAAGATAGGTGAGACTATCACTGAAAAGTCTGCCTACTCTATGGTTTTGCAGACTGGTGAGTCATATGTTATCGTCAAAGAGCTGGATGAAAAATGTAATAATTGTTCAAACAGAGAGAGTTGCAAAGAGCTTGCAGATATCTGTACACCTGTTAAACTAGAAGATCAAATACTTGGAATTTTGGGCGTTGCTGCTTTTAGCGAAGAGCAAAAGCACAATATACTATCAAAGGACAAATATCTTACAGAGTTTATTATGAGTATGTCCGATCTGATTTCGTTTAAATTAGATGAGATGTACGATCAAGAAATAAAAACCATGTCTGATGTGGAAAAAGAAGTTATAGAAAAAGCCATTAAGAAATACGGAAGCAATACTGAGGCAATGAAACAGATAGCAGATGTTTTAAATATTGGTATCGCTACGCTTTATAGAAAAGTTAAAAAATACAATTTGAATAATTAGTATTTATTATTTTGAAGAGGTTATCCATCTAAGTTTGGATAATCTCTTTTTTTATGAGCAAATTATAAAAATTTATTGAAATATGCTTTAAAGAGATTCAAAGTTGATTATACTATTAGTATAAGCAATTTATAATTTAGTTAATTTAGTTTAGATAAAGAGGTGTAAAATGGAGAGAATCGATTACATAGATGATATACTTGATATTCAAAGAAAGTTCTATAGTTCTGGTAAAACTAGAAAAGAAGAGTTCGTTTTAACGCAATTAAACGCACTTAAAATGACAATTATTGAGAATGAGGATATAATATTAGAAGCACTTAAAAAAGACCTAAACAAGAGCAATTTTGAAGCTTATGAAACTGAGATAGGAATTATTATTTCAGAAATAAATTATGCAATTAAAAACGTTAAAAGATGGAGAAGACCCGTAAAAGTAAAAACACCTATAATTAATTTTGGATCAAGGGGTTATATTTATAATCAACCTTATGGAAATTGTCTAATAATATCTCCATGGAACTATCCTTTTCAACTGACATTATCGCCTCTCATTGGAAGTATAGCTGCGGGAAATTGCAGTGTAGTAAAGCCTTCAGAGATGTCTCAAAACACTTCTAAAGTTCTAAAAGCTATACTAGAAAAATCATTTGAAAGAGGATATATTGATGTAGTTGAGGGTGGAATTGAGGTAAATGAGTATCTACTAAACAGCAAATTCGACTATATATTTTTTACAGGAAGCCCTAGTATAGGGAAGATAGTAGCTAGGCAAGCATCCGAAAGTCTAACGCCTTTTACATTAGAACTTGGAGGTAAGAGCCCATGTATAGTAGATAAATCTGCGGATATAAAATTAAGTGCTAAGAAGATAGTTTGGGGAAAGCTTATTAATGCGGGACAAACTTGTATAGCTCCTGACTACATATTGGTGAATAGCGAAATAAAGCAAAAACTAATTGAAGAGATGATCTTTTATATAGAAAAGTTCTATACCAAAAATACATTGAGTTGTGATGATTACGTAAGTATCATCAACGAAAAACATTTCAGTAGACTAATAGGATTAATTGATAAAACTAAGGTTGTTTATGGTGGAAATTACAAAAAAGATGCACTTAAAATAGAACCGACAATTCTAGAAAATGTAGTATTAAATGATGAAATTATGCAAGAAGAAATATTTGGACCATTGATACCTATCATAGAATATGGTAATTTTAATAACATAGAAAAAATTGTGTCGGCAAATAAAAACCCTTTGGCATTATATGTGTTTTCAAAAGATAAAGAGTTTGTAAATAAAGTTATAGAAACTATTTCTTTCGGGGGTGGATGTGTAAACGACACTATAATGCATATTACTAACTACAATTTGCCGTTTGGAGGAATCGGAAGAAGTGGTATAGGATCATACCATGGTAAAAAGAGCTTCGATTCATTTTCACATAAGAAGAGTATAATGAAATCAAACTCAAAGATGGATATAAAGTACAAGTACCCACCTTACACTGAAAAAGCTTACTCGCTTATTAAAAAAGTGTTTAATACCCTATAAAGTGTCGGTATAAGATATGGATTTTAACAAAAGGTTTGTTAGTTTAAAAGTCGAAGATTTATTTTTGAAAATTTGAAAGGAAGTGATTGAAATTTTAGGTATAGATATTATTGCAGATATAAAAAAAATGCAGCCCAAAGAATTAGATATAAGTTTAATTGAAGTGAATGAAGATCTAACATTTTTTAAGGTAAAAAATGAAGAGGAAGATAAACTTTCTAGGATTTTACTAGAAAGTTTGATAACAGAAAATATAAAAAAAGAAACTTTAGATTCTTTAGAATTTACAGCAAGTGATGATATTAGAGAAATAAGTGATGAAAAAATATTAAAATCATATGAACTATACAATAATGCTTTAAGTCTGGCATCTGCAAATTACATAACTGGAGCAGAAAGACTTATTGACAAGGCGTATAAAATTTACAACAGAGATGTAGATATATTAAATTTAAGAGGTATTATAAAATTATTAAAATGCGATTTTTCACAGTCATTTAATAGTTTTTACATAAGTTCAGCCTATAAAGATGTAAGTATTTCTAAAAAATATATAGATATATTTACATCAGATGAATTTGAGGTGTTTCTAGAGAGGTACAATCATGCGGCTAGATTTATAAATGAAGGGCTTAACTATGAAGCTATAGAGATACTAGAGAACCTAATCGAGGAGGAACCAGAGTTTTTAAATCCTTATGTAATGCTTTCGCTTATGTTTAATAAGGTAGATAAGTATGAAAAAAGCAATTTAGTGTTGGACAAACTTAGATTTATAGATATAGATAATGAAGTAGTTCAAAAAAGAAGTTTAGATATAGAAAGGGAAGAAGATCAAAAAATAAATGCAGTGTCGAAGTACAAAAGTGATAAAAAGAGTGATAACAAAACATGGAACTCTCCGAAGTTAGCTATCGGAATTTCAATTGTAGCCTTGCTAGCAATAGTTTTTGTATACAACAATAACAGTAAAATAGATGATCTCAACAATAAATTAGAAAAGAAAGAAGCTAAACTAAGCATGCTAGAGGATAAAGTAAATAAAGGTAACGGAGATAAAGAAGCTAAAAAGGTTACAGATAAAGAAGCAGATAAAGAGATAAGTAAAAAGCTATCAAATAAGGATGAAGATGATTTATTTGAGAATGCTTTTAAGCTTAGAAAAGTAGAAGACTACGAAGGAGCTATAAATTACTTCCAGAAGATTGTAGATAATGGAAATAGAAAAAAGTATATCTCAGAGTCTATGTACCAACTTGCAGTGCTTAATTCCAAGATAAAGAACGATGATGAAGCTATAAAGTACTACAAAAAATATATAAATACTTATTCAAAGAATGATACATACTATGATGATTCATATTATGAACTTGGTATGATGTACTATAAAAATGGGGATTTAAAGAATGCTAAAAAGACATTTTACAGTCTAAAAAGCGAAGTACCAGATAGTATGTACAATAATTCAAAAATAAAAGAAATACTTAAAGAAAATTAGAATTCCTCCGTAAAAATGATAAAATAGCTGTTAGTTTGGAAAATATAATAAAAAATTTAAAAAAAATTTAAGAAGTAAAATGAAAGCATCTATATGTAGAAATCATTTTATGAACAATAATAAAATAAAAATTGCATTTATAAGGATTAAAAACCTAAAAAAATATATAAGTTGGCATCTAAATTGCATGTATATTAAAAGTTTATAGGCAAAACCTATAAATATAAATAAATGTTTACTTTTGCAAGTTATATAAAAAAATGGTCAGATTTTGGCAGAAGTAAGATCTCCTGTTCAATAGTATAAGTTATTTGTCAAATAGCGAAAAATAGAGTCTAGACATATAAAATAAAGAGAATATAATATACATGTAATATAGAGGTTTGAGTATTTTATTAATTCTTAATTTACTATTAGAAATAATAAGTGTTTGAGGATGTAAATCCTGAAGGGAGAATACAATGAGTGAAGTGAGAGACGTCCTACATGAGCGTCAATGGTTAAGATTTAGTTTTATGATTTTGGGGATGGTGGTTTCGGCATTAGGTATAAATGGTTTTTTAAGACCAGCGCACTTACTGAGTGGAGGAGCTACAGGGATTTCTACGTCAATAAACTACATTACAAATATAAATGTAGGATTGTTAACATTTTTAATCAATATACCAATTTTTATTTTAGGTTTTATATATCTTGAAAAAGAGTTTTGCATAATAAGCATGATAAATATGGTGATATTTTCTGTGCTTCTAGGTTTAACTCAAGATATAAGTCAGTATATACCTATACATGATATTTTACTTCAAAGTGTGTATGGAGGAGTGCTATCTGGTCTAGGTGTTGGAATGGTTCTTCGAACAAGATCATCTCAAGGTGGTACAGATATTATCGCGGCAATATTGAAGATAAAAAGAAATATTGAGATGAAAGATACAGGTTTTGCAATAAATGCAGTTATTGTACTTGTAGGAAGCTTTTTATTTGGTTTAGATTTAGCACTGTACACATTAATAGGTTTATTCTTAAATGCGTACACAATGTCATTTATAAAAGATGCACTTAATTATCAAAAATCAGTTATGGTTATATCTAATGAAAATGATATTATAGCTGACGAAATAATGAGGAGTTTAGTAAGAGGCGTTACTTTCTTAAAAGCAGAAGGTGCTTACACTCATGAAAATAAAAAAATAATTTATACAGTAGTTTCTTCTTGTGAGATTCCAAAGATTAAGAGAATCGCACTTAAATACGATAAAAAAGCTTTTATATCTGTAAATGATGTAACTGAAGTTAAAGGTAGAGGATTTAAGGCAAAAGATCTTTAGGATATAAGCGAAAACCGTCGATACTGTTGCTAAATCGAGGTTTGCATAAGTTGGATAAGCAAATAAAAATATTTTATATTTTTACAAGGAATTGTACTAAGATAATTAAAAATTATTTTAGTACAATTTCTTTTTTATTTTATTTTTTGAAATTTAGATTTTTAACTGGATCTTATAAGATAGACTTTATTTTAACCCGAAATTATAATGATTTTGCTTAATACAAAAAACTGCAGAATATATAAGTTATGCAATATATATAGGAAATTCCTTAGCGTTGATATATAATAAAACTATGATTTAGTTTAAGTGACATTGGGGGAGTAGTTTATGAAATTATCTAGTGAACATATGGATGCTTATAGACAGTATCTTAAGTATATAAATGATGTAAATAAATTGGTTAAAAGCGTTGAGAATATGAAGAAGCATTCGTATAAAAAGGAACTTTACGCTACTAGTGAAGAGATATATGAGCTTGAAGGTAAAAAGGAGCTGGAAGAGGAAAATTTGTCTAAGAAAGTGAAACACAAAATTTATAAGTTTTCAAATGGCGACGTCTATATAGGCGAAGTTGAAGGCAGAAATATGAATGGAAAGGGTTTTTATGAATTTTTCCATGTAGATGGTGAAGAAAACTTTATTACCTATTCTGGAGAATTTAAAGAAGGTGAAAAGTACGGGTGTGGAGAATTTAAATTTGAAAATGGAAATGTGTATACAGGATCATTTGAAGAAGATACTATGAATGGTATTGGTCAAATTATGTACAAGAGCAACGATGTATATATTGGAAATTGGAAAGATGGCAAAAAAAATGGATTCGGGATATACATTTGGAGTGATAACTACATTTACGCGGGAGACTTTAAGGACGGAAAAATGGATGGTTATGGCGTTTGTTACGATGAATTTGATGAGATAATTTACAGTGGAGAATGGAAGAATAGCCTAATTGACGGTGTAGGAGTGTATAATTGGGGAAATGGGAAAAGATATGAAGGAGAGTTTTTCCAAGGTAAAAAACATGGAAAGGGAATTTTCTATTTAAATGATGAGCTTGTTTACGATGGGACATGGAAATTTGATAAACCATCTATATTTGATAAAAGTTTAGATGAAATTTTTTCTTTTAGATTGTAGACTAGTACAGCAGTATTTAATGGGGGAGTGTTATATTGAAAAAATTAATAACTGTAATCTTGGTGATTGCTATATTTATATTTTATGACCAAGATATAGTAAATCAATTAATAAATTTAGATACTGTCGATAAAACAAAACAAGAGCAAAGTGTAGTTCAAGATGAACATGTTAATCAGCAGACAGATACAAGTATCGATAATTTTTATAACTTGCAAATTGGAGATAGTGAAAAAACTTTAATCAATGCAATTGGCGATCCTGCAAGAGTTGATAAAAGCGAATACGATTTCAATTGGTATGTATACAATCAGTTCGAAGCTAAATTTTGCATGGTCGGCGTAGAAAATGAAAAAATCGTCGCACTGTACAGTAATAGTATAGACTCAAAAGAGATAAAAAATATAAAAATAAACGGAAATAAAAACCTAATCAGAGAAGTTTACACACCTCTAAAACGAATTAAAAAGGGAAATACTAATTATGTTATTAATTCTAAGGAACAGTATGATATTGTTGAAATTGGAGATAAGTATGTTACAGTTTTTTACGACATATATGAGGGAAATAGAATAACTTCATATGAAGTCGTTACTAAACAGGTTGAAGATAAAATAGCACTTTTTCCAAAAGAGAGTGGAGAGCTTAGAAAATCTTATGAACTTGAGATAATTGATATGGTAAATAGCGTCAGGCAACAGAGAAACTTAAAGAGCCTTGATTACAGTCAAAAAGCTACGATAAGTTCTAGAAAACACTGTAAGGATATGAAGGTCAATAAATTTTTTGATCATATTAATAAAAAAGGCAAGGGACCAGGCGATAGGATGAAAGCTGAAGGTATTATATTTACTTTAGCAGGAGAAAATATTGCAGCAGGTCAATTTAATTCAATTTACGCACATGAAGCGTGGATGAATTCTGAAGGACATAGAAAAAATATTTTGGGGGAATATAAATATATAGGAGTTGGAGTAGAATTTGGTGGAAGTTATAATATGTACTATGGCCAAAACTTCTATAAATAGCAAAATATTTTGAAGGGACTTTAGTTATAATGAAAAAATTAAATATTTCAATGAAGCCAATAAAAGTTACATTCAAGTCAAGTGTTATTGTAGTTTTGGGTATTTTACTTTCAATGGGCCTTTACGCGTGTGATAAGGATGGAGCTAAAGAAACCGTAAAAATGAAAGAAGCAGATAATATCGTTGTTGATCATGGTTCGAGGGAGAAAAAGGTAGTGGCCCTAACTTTTGATGATGGACCTCATCCAAAAGAGACAGATCAAGTGCTTGATGTGTTAAAAGAATACGATATAAAAGGAACTTTTTTCATCGCTGGGAAACATGCTGAGTGGTATAAGAAGCCTCTTATACGAGCTAGCAAAGAAGGTCATGAAATAGGGAATCACACTTTTAATCATTACGATATTAGTACTCTTAGTAGTGAACAATTAGAAGAAGAGATTTTAAAGTGTGAAGAAGCAATAAAATCTGTAACTGGAAAGAAGACTAAATTATTTAGACCTCCTTTTGGAAGCTATAGAAAAAACAATCTAGTGGAAATAGCAGAAAAAAATGGATATAAAATCGTACTCTGGACTGGATTTGACGCTAAAGACTGGAAAAATCCATCAGCAGGAGACATAGCCGATAATATATACAAAAATGTAAAAAATGGAGATATAATATTACTCCATGATTATGGAACAAAAAATACTGTAGAGGCATTGAAAATATTAATACCTAAGATGAAAAAAGATGGGTATAGATTTACTACAGTTTCGGAACTTATAAAGTAGACTTGAAAAATTTAGAGTTTTTTGTTTTGGGGTGATGTTATGAGGGATAATATATATTCTAAATATATAGATGAAGTAAATAAAATTAAACAAAATAGCGGAGTTTACGCTATTTTTTTAGTTGGATCAAGTAAAGCTATAGATTTGAAAAAAGTTGGACAAAGTGTGAATGACATAGACATATTTGTTATTTGCGATAGTGAAGAAAAACAGGTTAGAGTAATAAAAGATATTGATGGGTTAAGTTTTGATATAAATTATTTTTCTAAAAAATATTGCGATGAGATGATAGAAAAAAGAGAGATTTTTTTTATTAATGAGATGGTTGATGCAAAAGTTGCGTATGATAGTATGAATATCTCAAAAGATTTAATAAAATCATGTAAAGATTCATTTGCTAAAGGTCCTAAAAAGTTGATAGCAAGCGAAAAGGACTATATAAAGCAGGAATTATACACTAATCTTTTGAAACTTGCAGATAAACAAAAATATAATGAGATAGAATATCATTTTTTGACGAATTTATTTTTAAAAGATATAATAATTGGGTACTTTAGTATAAACGACATATGGTTGCCGAAAGAAAAAAAATTGCTTAAAGCTTTACATAAAGAAAATAGAGAGCTTTATATATTGTTTGAAAATGCGTACAGAACGAAGGATTATATAGATCTGAATAAAATTTATATATATGTATTTAGAGATGTAGATATTAAAAAATATATTAAGTTAATTTACTAATTAATGAGGTGATATTATGAACCAAGAAAATAAGGATAAAATAAGAAATGCTGTAAGAGATATATTAGAAGCTATTGGAGAAGATCCGACTAGAGAAGGATTAGTCGATACACCTGATAGAGTTGTTAGAATGTATGAAGAGATTTTTTCGGGGTTAAATGAGGATGCTAGTGAACATTTAAAAGTTGTATTTCACGATGAAGATCATGAAGAGCTTGTTATAGTTAAAGACATTCCTTTTTATTCATATTGTGAGCATCATTTAGTACCGTTCTTTGGTAAAGCTCATATCGGATATATACCGAAAGCTGGTAGACTTACTGGTTTATCTAAAATAGCTAGAGTAGTTGAGACTCTTGCAAAAAGACCTCAATTACAGGAGAGAATAACTAAAGAAGTTGCTGATTTAATAATGACTGAATTAAAACCTTATGGAGTTTTAGTTGTAATAGAGGCTGAACATATGTGTATGACTATGAGGGGCGTTAGAAAACCAGGATCAAAAACGATTACATCTGCAGTAAGAGGTGTGTTTGAAAAGGATTTAGCAGTAAGATCTGAGGCTATGAGTTTACTGACAATGAAAAGCTAGTTAGGGGTGGATTTTTTGTTAGAATACGGTAAAAAAACTTATATAATGGGAATTTTAAATGTAACACCAGACAGTTTTTCGGATGGTGGAGATTTTGATAATGTAGATAGAGCTTTAAAACACGCTAAAGAAATGGTAGAACAAGGTGCAGATATTATAGACTTAGGCGGCGAATCTACTAGACCAGGTCACACAGTTATAAGCTCACAAGAAGAAATAGAGAGAATTACTCCTGTAATTAAAAGACTAAAGACTGAAACCTCTATATGTGTTTCTGTAGATACATACAAGTCTGTTGTGGCAGAAGCTGCTTTAAAATTAGGCGTAGAAATGATCAATGATATTTGGGGATTACAAAAAGATGATCTTATGGCTGAAGTAATTGCTAAGTACGACGCGGAAGTTTGCATTATGCACAACCAAGACGGCACTGAGTACAAAGGTGATATAATGGCATCTATTAAGTCTTTTTTAAATAAAAGTATAGAAATTGCATTAAATGCTGGAGTAAAAAAAGAAAAGATAGTACTAGACCCGGGAATAGGGTTTGGAAAAACATTTGAGCAAAATATAGAAGTTTTAAAGAGAATGGTTGAGTTAAAGGATCTTGGATATCCAATACTTTTAGGAACCTCTAGGAAAAGAGTCATTGCAAATGTACTAAATACAGATCCTAAAGATAGAATGGAAGGTACCGTAGCTACTACAGTTTTGGGTATAAAAGACGGGGTAGATATAGTTAGAGTACATGATGTTCTTGAAAACTCTAGAGCTGCTAAGATGGCTGATGCAATTATAAGATAAGGTGGAGAACTATGGATAAAATTTTACTTAATAATTTAGGCTTTTATGGATATCATGGGGTATTATCTGAGGAAAATACTTTGGGACAAAAATTTTTTTTAGATATAGAGTTGTATTTAGATATTCATGAAGCAGGTATATATGATGATATGGATAAGTCTGTTAGCTATGCAGATGTGTACAGTGTAGTAAAACACATAGTTGAGGAGAGAAGATACAATCTTATTGAAGCGTTGGCAGAAAATATTTCCTCAGAAATCTTATCTAAATTTGAATTGATCAAAGAAGTAATGGTGAGAGTTAAAAAACCTGAAGCACCAGTTAACGGTATATACGATTACTTCGGTGTTGAGATAAGGAGATGCAGAGATGAATAAAGTTTATTTGGGCCTAGGGACAAATATGGGTGATAGACATTTAAACTTAAGAAATGCTGTTGAGTTCTTAGATGAATACGAGGGTATAAATATAATAAAGCAGTCTAACGTTTACGAAACCAAAGCTTGGGGATATACTGAACAAGATGATTTTTTAAATATGTGTGTAGAGATTGAAACAGAAATAGATAAATACGACTTGCTTAAAATTTGTCAAGAAGTAGAACAGAAGCTACACAGAAAAAGAATTATTAGATGGGGACCTAGAACGATAGATGTGGATATATTATTTTACAACGATTTTGTATCGGATGATGAGGAACTTATATTACCGCATCCAAGAATAAAACAGAGGGCTTTTGTTTTAATACCTTTGTTGGAATTAGATGAAGATATAATTTTGGAGGGGGAAAATCTTAGACATTATTTAAAACTTCTACCTCGTGGGGATATAGAAGGAGTAAAGGAGTTATAGTAGATGAAGGAAAATATAATAAATGACAAACAGAAAATAATTATTAGATCATTTGATAATGTCATTGATTTAAATAAAGATAAATTGCTAATAGCTGGTCCATGTGCTATCGAAAGTTACGACCAGCTTGTAGAAACTGCGAAATTTGTCAAAAAAACAGGATGCAATGTACTAAGAGGCGGGGCATATAAACCTAGAACTTATCCAGAATCTTTTCAAGGTTTAGGTAAAGAAGGCTTAGAAATACTTAATTCTGTGAAAAACGAGATAAAGATACCAGTTATTACTGAACTTATGGATGTAAGAGACTTAGAATCTTTATACGATGTTGCAGATATAATTCAAATAGGTTCTAGAAATATGCAAAACTTTACTCTGCTTAGTGAAGTTGGGAAGCAGGACAAACCGGTAATGCTCAAAAGAGGGATGTCTTCGACAATTAGAGAATGGATAGGTGCATCTGAGTACATTGCCAACGAAGGAAATAATAAAGTAATAATGTGTGAAAGAGGCATAAGGACTTACAATGATTACACAAGAAATACATTGGATTTGGCAGCAGTGCCAATTATACACAAGGAGACCGGTTTTCCAGTTATTGTAGATCCAAGTCATTCGACAGGAATTAGATTTTTAATAGAACCTATGTCAAAGGCTGCATTAGCTTGCGGTGCAGATGGTTTGATGATAGAAGTTCATCCAGATCCAGATAATGCACTGTCGGATGGAGCACAATCGTTGAATTTTAAAGAATTCGAAGATCTTGTTAAGTCTATAGATTTGTAAATACACCTTTATTAGGGACATTAATCTTTAATAAAGGAGACTCTAATCCACTTTTTTATTAAAGATTAATAGAAAAACACATAAAAAGTCAAATTTAATTAAAATATTTCAAAATAAATAAAAAAATTTATTTTTTAAGAAGGATATCAACATAAAAAGTCGAATTATGTACAAGAGTGATTGACAAATTTACAATATCGTGTAAAATGGAAATGTTAACATAAAAAATAATCACACCAGAAGGTGATAATATGAATGATATGAAAGACATTATAGATGAGGTTAAATCTAGATGTGAGATATCAAGTATAATTTCAGAGTATATGGCAATTAAGCAGTCTGGCTCAAATTATAAGGGATTATGTCCTTTTCATGGTGAAAAGACACCTTCATTTCATATAAACACATCTAAGCAAATTTATAAATGTTTTGGTTGTGGCGAAGGTGGAGATGTAATAAACTTTGTAATGAAGATGGAAAACTTAGACTTTATGGATTCGGTAAAGCTATTAGCTAGTAAATGTGGATTAGAAATAAATACCAATATAAGTGATGATGCTAGATTAAAAATAGAGAAATCCAAAAAGTTTCAAGATGTATACACTGAAGCCGCAAGATTTTATTTTTCGAACTTAACTGAAGGAAGAAATAATGGTTACGATTATTTGAGAAATAGAGGTTTAAGTGACAAAATCATAAAAAAGTTTGGCCTTGGGTTTTCTAAAGATTCATGGAGTAATCTAAAAGAGTTTTTACTTTCAAAAGGATACAATGAAGAGGAATTGCTCGAATGTGGTTTGATTTTAAAAAATAAGGACGGAAGTAATACCTACGACAGATTTAGAAACCGAGTTATGTTTCCTATTTTTGATTATAGGGGAAATATAATAGCTTTTGGTGGTCGAACTTTAGACAATTCAATTCCCAAATATCTAAATTCACCTGAAACATTGATATTCAATAAAAGAGAAAATTTATATGGACTAAATTTTGCTAGAAAGAAAATTGACAATAGAACTATTATACTGGTTGAAGGGTACATGGATTTAATTTCTTTAGTTCAATATGGAGTAGAGAATGTATCCGCAACGCTTGGTACAGCACTTACAGATCAGCAAAGCAGTTTGATAAAAAGATATGTAGACAATGTAGTCATTTCGTACGATTCAGATTCAGCAGGTGTACAAGCTACACTGAGGGCAATTGATATACTTGTAAGATCAGGTATAAACGCCAAAGTATTAAATCTAAGAGATAGCAAGGATCCTGATGAATTTATCAGAAAATACGGAGTTGATGAATATAAGAAAGAAATAGAGAGTGCAAGTCACTATATAAAGTACAAAATCGATAATCTTAAAGGAAGCTATAACCTAAATAGAGATGAGTATAAAGTAAAGTATATAAAAGAAGCTTGCAAGATAATAAAGGCATTAAAGAGTCCTATAGATTCAGATTATTATATAAGTTACTTAAGTCAAACTATGGGCATAAGTATTGACTCTATAAAAAGAGAAGTTTATGGAAATAACTATAATAAATCATATAACAGTAAATTTAATAATAAAATAAAGGAAAAACCTATTGAAAAAGTTGAAGTTAGAACTGATGGTAAAATGGTTTCTGAAAAGTTATTGTTGAGAATAATGTTAGAAAACAAAAAAATAAGGGAAATAATACTATTAAAGATCAATAGCGAGGACTTTTTCTTTGAAAAAAATATAGAATTTGCAAATTTTATTATTAAAAATCGAGAAATGGATAAAATAACTATTGACAAAAATGAAAGTTTTTGTATAGACGAAGAATATATTGAAGATATTAATTCTATATCCTTAAATAATATTGATTTCGAGAATACAAAGGAAATAGATGAAATAATAAATACAGTAAAAAGAAATACACTTGAAACACAAATAGGGAACTTATTAAAAGAGCAAAAAGAACTAGAGAATAATCATGATGCGAAAGAGGTAGATGGTAAAATTATGGAAATAGCTTTGAAAATTGTTGAGATAAATAAAATGTTAAAGAGTTTGTAGTGAAAGGAGGTTTAAGTGTGGAGAATAAATCTATTAAAGAAACAAGTAAAATTGCCGCTAAGAATTTAATTGAAAAAGGGAAAAAACAAGGATCTCTTACACTACAAGAAATTGTAGAAGCACTTTCAGAGACTGAGTTAGATAAAGATAAAATAGAAAGTCTTTATGAAACATTTGGTAACTTTGGAATAGAAGTTATTGATACAAAAGATGGAAAAGCTAGTGCAGATTTCTCATCTAAGGATGATGAACTAGATGTAGGAGCTATTGATGTTCCTAAAGTAGATGAGGATGCAGAAGATGAAGTAGCATCTCCTGAAATAGAAAAAGTTGATTTATCTTTACCTAAAGGTATAAGCATTGATGATCCAGTTAGAATGTACCTAAAAGAAATAGGAAAAATACCTCTACTTAAACCACATGAAGAAGTTGAGTATGCAAAGAGGATGAACGACGGAGACGAGATAGCAAAGCAGAGATTGGTTGAAGCCAACCTTAGACTTGTTGTAAGTATAGCTAAAAGATACGTCGGAAGAGGGATGTTGTTCCTTGATTTGATTCAAGAAGGAAACTTAGGACTTATAAAAGCAGTTGAAAAATTCGACTATACAAAAGGCTATAAATTCAGTACTTATGCAACATGGTGGATAAGACAAGCAATAACTCGTGCAATAGCAGACCAAGCTAGAACTATAAGAATACCGGTTCACATGGTTGAAACGATCAATAAACTTATAAGAGTATCAAGACAATTGCTTCAAGAGTTAGGAAGAGATCCTAAGCCAGAAGAAATAGCTAAAGAAATGGAAATGACTGAAGAAAAAGTTAGAGAGATAATGAAGATAGCTCAAGATCCAGTATCTTTAGAAACTCCAATAGGTGAGGAAGAGGATAGTCACTTAGGTGATTTTATTCCTGATGATGATGCACCAGCACCAGCTGAAGCAGCAGCATATTCTCTACTTAAAGAGCAGATAGAGGATGTACTAGATTCTCTAAACGAAAGAGAGCAAAAAGTATTAAAATTAAGATTTGGGCTTAAAGATGGAAGAGCGAGAACTCTTGAAGAAGTCGGAAAAGAATTCGATGTAACAAGGGAAAGAATTAGACAAATAGAAGCCAAAGCTTTAAGAAAATTGAGACATCCAAGCAGATCGAAAAAACTTAGAGATTACTTAGATTAATATAGAAGAGCTGATAATTAACAGCTCTTTTATAGTTTAAACTTATATAAGATACAGAGGAGGAAGTTTTAACTTGAAATTGACGAGTAGATTAGAAAAGATAGCATCGCTAGTTACAGAAGGAAAAAAAATTGCTGATGTAGGTACTGATCACGGATATATACCTGTATACTTACTAAAAAAAGAAATTATTCCATTTGCAGTACTATCGGATGTAAATAAAGGGCCCCTTGACAATGGTAAGAAATTGGTAATGAAGAACAATTTAATAGAAAAAGTCGATTTCAAACTTGGTTCGGGGATAGATGTACTAGAAAAAGATGAGGTAGACGAAGTTATAATTGCTGGAATGGGTGGAATGCTCATTGCAGATATATTAGAAAATAAGAAGAGTGTATCACATCATTTACAGAAGTTAATTCTACAACCAATGCAGGCACAGTCAAGTTTAAGACAGTATCTTCTTGAGAATGGATATAAAATTATAGATGAAGTACTTGTAAGAGAGGATTTTAGAATATACGAGGTAATTGTAGCTAAATATACAGGAAAAAATACTGTTGTCAAGGATGATATATATTTTGAAGTTGGAGAGCAACTTGTTCAAAATAGAGATCCTCTATTAAAGGATTTTGTAGAAAAGAAGATAAAGTCTTATACAGATATACTTGAGCATTTAAAAGATATAGACAGTGAATCAATAGAAAAAAAGAAAATTGAGACTAAAGCTAAAATAGTTAAACTTGAGGAAATTATAAAAACTATTGAGGAGTGATCAAATGAAATTACAAAAATTAGTAAAAGTAATTGAGGAGAAATATCCAGTTAATTTGGCCTACGGTTGGGATAATGTAGGTTTGCTAGTTGGAGATTTGGACATCGAAATAAAAAAAGTACTAGTTAGCATTGAAGCCAATGATAAACTTGTTGAAGAGGCAATAGAGAAAGATGTGGATTTAATAGTTACACATCACCCATTTATATTTAGCAAAATAAATAGGGTTACTACTTCTGACTATAAGGGTAAGCTGATACATAAACTAATAAAAAACGATATAGCAATCTATAGTACACATACCAATTTTGATATCGCATTTGACGGATTAAATGATTATTTTATGACGTTATTGGGAATCGAGGAAAGTGCAATACTAGATGTGACGTATTCAGAGCAGCTTTACAAACTAGCTGTATATGTTCCAAAAGATCACGTGGAGAATGTTAGAGATACGATATGTGATGCTGGAGCTGGATATATAGGCAATTATAGCCACTGTACCTTTAATATAGATGGTAATGGTACATTTATGCCACAAGAGGGCACTAAACCTTTTATAGGGGCTATAAACGGTTTAGAGAGAGTAGAAGAAATTAAGGTCGAGACAGTTGTACCTCAAAAGATTTTAAATAATGTTTTAGGCGAAATGTTAAAATCACATCCATATGAAGAAGTTGCATATGATTTATATAAAATAGAAAATAAAGGTAAATCTTTTGGCCTTGGAAGAGTTGCGAACTTAAATGAAAAAATAACATTAGAAGAGCTGGCAAATTTAATTAAAGAAAAATTAAAAATGAAGCATATAAGAGTTGTAGGAGACTTAAATACAGATATAACGAGGGTTGCAGTGGTAACGGGGTCAGGAAGTAGCTATGTTAAAGACGCTAAAAATAAAGGCGCTCAAGTTTTAATTACAGGCGACCTTAAATACCATGAGGCTCAGGACGCATTAGATATTGGAATGACTATAATTGATTGTGGCCATTTCGAAAGTGAGTATATATTTAAAGATATTATGAAGGCATTTTTAGTCGAAAAAGTCGATTTGGAAGTAATTCAAAGCGAAGTAGATTTAAATCCAATTAAAACAATATAATTTTAAAATAATTTCAATATAGATTTAAAAGTCCATTTCAACTAAAATAATATATACAGTTTTTTTAAAAAAGATATTGACAATTTTATGAAAATTGAATATTATTATATCAATACAAAAATAAATAATAACCCTTTGATGAGGGAGAGTAATCAAATTTAGGTTCAAAATAGAGAGTTGAGGGTGGTGGAATCTCAACAAGAAAAAATTTGGTGAATGGGCCTCTGAGGAATTGACTGAAATTGTGCAAACAATACTAGGTTTAATCGGGATGACGCACGTTATAGCGGATAGGGTATGATAGTACCTGAAAATGAGATGTATAGAGATTTTAATATATTAGAATCACTGTATAATTTAGGTGGCAACGCGGATAATCTCCGTCCTATTGATTTAGGACGGAGTTTTTTTATTTTCAAAATATAATATGGAAAGTTAAAATTTATCATTAAAGAATATTAATCTTACAGGAGGTGAAGAGATGTTGTGAACAGTGAATGAATACAAGAATAAGTACAATTTTAAAACAAATACAAATAATTTAAATTTATGGAGGAAAGAATATGAAAACAAATACAAGAAAATTAGTTTTAAACTCAATACTACTGGCAATAGGTTTACTGTTACATCAACTTACACCAGCCTTAGGATTTCCAATACAGCCTGATATGGCACTTGCAATGATGTTTGTAATAATGGTTTTAAATAAAGACGATTATAAAACTTGCCTGGTAGCAGGAATAATAACAGGAGTATTTACAGCACTGACTACAAAGTTTCCAGCAGGTCAAATACCAAATATCCTTGATAAGACAATAACTGTAAATGTAATGTTCGCTTTTATGTATATTGTTTACAGATTACCTTTTTTAAAAAAATTAAGCGAAAAGAAAAAAGATACGATAGTAACAAGCTTACTTCTTCCAATAGGAACTCTAGTAAGCGGAACATCATTTTTACTTGCAGCAAAGCTTATAGTCGGTCTACCAGGACCGTTTTCAGCTTTATTTGTGGTAGCAGTGCTTCCTGCAACAGTTTTAAATCTAGTAGCTGGATTATTCCTATTTAAAGTGGTTAAAATGACATTGAGTAGAGCTGTTTCTGCATAAAATAATAATTTTACAAATTTGTTAAAATATTCAAAAAATGTCATAATTAAAAAATTTATATATTTTGTATCTAGTTGTAAATAATGTATTTGACTTAAACCATAATTTTTATTTAAATTATACAAATACTAATTACAGAAACATAAAACTAGAGAGGAGAAAATATAAATGTTTAATATGTCAAAAAAATCAATGATGGCAGAAGCAGTAATGCCGAAAAAAAGATCAATGATGAAGACTTCAATGATGATAACAGGAGCCACACTAGCTGGAGTAGGAGCATATGCGTCATACAAAGCTATAAAAAACCGCAATGAACAAAATCAAATGAACATGGCATTTGACGATGATTATGGATACAACGATTTTGACTTTGACTACAGTCCACACTACGATAATTGTCATAGACAACACAAAAATGATTATAATGAATTAAAAGAAAAAGTAAATGAATTCAACAATTCTCATAAAGTAAGTAGTGGAGATCATAATCATCAACACCATCATGAAAATCATAGTGGACACAATTTTCATATAAAAGCAAAAGAAGAAGTAGAGAAAAGTGACCCAGTAAAATTTGAAAGCAAAGTGGATAATAAAGAAGAAAGCAAGAAAAATAACAATGCAATTAAATAAAACAACTTTGCTATTAATAAAAAATTAGAGTGATATTAAATAAATCACAATATAAAAAAGATCTATAAATTATAAATTTATAGATCTTTTTTTATATCCTTTAGTGGCCAGTGAGTCTACTTTGACCAAATTTTTCTTTAAGAGGAGTACCGAATTTATTGATAGGTCCCTTCAAGAATACATTGACTCCAATTGCAACTAACATAAATATAAGCATTGCAATAATGTCTTTGATCAAGTTTGGCATATAAATGCCACCGAGAGCTTCCCTAGACGCTGATATAGCATAAGTAAATGGTAGTATGGGATTTATTAATTGGAAGAACTTTGGCGTAACTTGTATAGGGAATGTTCCCCCAGCAGCGGCAATTTGAAGTACTAATAGTACAATCGCCATAGCCTTTCCAATATTACCAAATACTGAAACCAGTGAGTAAACTATAAAGTTAAATACCATACTAGTAAACATTAAAAGCAATACAAATAGTATTGGATGAACCATCTTTACTCCGAGTAAAAGTATATCCCCGACTCCAATTATAAAACCTTGAATCAGAGCTATACTTAAAAATGTAAGCGCTCTTCCAAAATAAGCTTCATAAGGTTTATAATTTCCTTTAACAGTTGTAGTTAAAAGAGCAGATAATAGTAAAATTCCTACCCAAGTTGATAATACACTGTAAAATGGAGTCATAGCAGCCCCATAATTTTCTATAGGGAAAAGCTTGTTGGTTTCTACTTTGACAGGTTCCCTTAAAAATTCTGATTTAGATAAAATGTCGCTTTCTAGAAGTTCAACTAACTTTTGCATATCTTCGCTATTATTTATCTTATCTAAAACATCTACAATTTCGTCGACCATTCCTTTAGCAACAGGAAGTTTTTCTTGGACAAGTTTAATTGTATCATCAGCATCTTTTGATAGATCTAAACAAAGTGTAAGTATTTCTTCAACTTTTGGAAGTTTGTTCTCAGCTTTGTCTAGTACTTTTATAATATCATTGGCAACCTTAACTCCACCTTCAAATATGCTGTTTATAGGTTTCATAATATCTCTGTCAAAATTATTTAGTAAATTTGATCCAAGTGAACCTATATCATCACAAATCTTTTTAAGATTATTTAAAGAATCAATTGAAGGTTTTTGTCCATTTGCAATCTGTGTTTTAATATCATTTACTGTGCTTATAGCACTGTCTGTATTTGAGTTTATATTTTCTAATTTATTAATTACATTTGTAAATGAATGTAGGCTCGATAATTCATCTAGCTTTCTAACAAAATCCAACAGAGTTTGGTTTAGAGACTTAATGCTCGATAGTTTGTTGTATATATTATCGAGTATCTTAGCAGCGTCTTCACTTCCGTTATTAACTGCATTTACTAGATCTGATGTAAGTGTCGAAGCAGAAGAAGATATATCTACAATCAAGTTTAGATCCGATTTAATTAGTGGAGCTATTCTATTTGCATTATTATTTGTATCTTGTAAGAATTCTTTTATATCATTTGATAGATTCTTGGTATCATTAATAGTATTCTTTATTGTAGGTAGATCGCTTTTTACATCGTTTATTGTATCATTTAATTTTGATGTAGCTTTAGAAGCAGTTCCCATTGTTTTATCTATGTTTGAGAATTTTCCCTGTAAATCTTTAAGTGAATTCTCTACTTTAGATAATTTTGGCAGTTCTTTTTCTAATCCTACCCCGATTTCATTTGAAAATCCTAGAATGATTTCACTTACAGTTTTAATTACTGTTTGATTTACCTGAAGTTGGATAGTTGATGCTCCTTTTTCAGTAATTTTTGGTGCAATTGCGTTTATTTTTTCATTTACAGTATAGATGATAGTACCTTTTTTCACATCCGATGTTATTAAAGAAGTTAAATCTTTTGAAAAATCTTCTGGAATAATTACTGAGGCGTAGTATTTACCACTTTTAACGCCTTCAATCGCTGTCTTTTCATTTACAAATTGCCAACCTAAGCTGTCGTTGTCATGAAGTTTTACTATTAACTGATCACCGACATTAATCTTTTGGTTTGATATTTCTGTCCCCTTATCTTTATTAGTGATAGCAACTAGCATATTTTTTGTATTTCCATATGGATCCCATGATGCTTCTATATTAAACCATGCGTACAGTGATGGAAGTAGTGCTAGACCTGTTACAATAACAAGGACAGTGTAGTTTCCCTTGATATCTTTTAAATCACCTTTAAAAATTTCAAGAATATTCTTCAAAAATCTCACCTCCTTAGCGTATATTCTGAAAATAAATTTTTATAATCAATAGTAGATTATATTCCTTTTTTTGCAATTAGTAAAGTGGTATTTTACGTATCATTGAAATACTAATATTTCTGAAAAATTAATCAAATTAAAATATCTAAAAAAAATGTATTTGCCACCGTAACCAGCAGCTCGGTAGAAAAAAGAATTTAGGCTATTTTACCATTGAGTCTAATATATTTGCAACTATACGTGAAGATGTATCATAAGAGTGAGTGTAAGAATTTCAAATTAATGTTATGTATACTTTTATAAAAATGAAGCTTAAATTAACCAACCATTGTCTATACTACTCATAGGAAGGTGATTGTATGGATACATTTGATAAAAAAGGGGAGATAATGTGGGTTTCATACAAACTTAACAATTGCAAGGTTCTTATTACTATATTATAATAAAAAAGCAGATTATTTATAATACGGTAACATCGTTTATTATATATAGGAATTATATATAGGAAAGACTTATTGGTATAGAATCACTAAATTTTTAAATGAAAGTAGGTGATGGGTTAATTCTTCCACATTCTTAAATGAAATGCTGGTTTTCCTAACCTTTAAAATATGAAAAAACTTAAAATGAATTGGAATTTATGGACGGAAGGACTTCTTTTTGTCATTACCGTTATTTTTATTTATAAAGTTGTTGCTAATTTACAACCGATTATAGAAAATATTCGGAGCTTTTTAGGTGTTATTTCTCCATTTATTATTGGAATCATTATCGCTTATTTTTTGAATGTTCCTTGTAATTTGGTGGAAAAGCAAATTTCTAAAGTAAAATACCAATTTATAGTAAAACGAGCTCGGATTATTAGTGTGCTAGCAATATATTTGGGTGCAATTCTTATAATTATGCTTATTATCAGTTATGTTTTTCCAATTATAATAAAAAATATTTTAGAAATTGCTAGAGATATTCCTTTTTACCACTATGACATTATTCAGTGGGTTGGAAATTTAGATGTAAGTAGTTTTATAGGTTTTTTTGATTTAAAAGCTGCTTTGGAATCTTTCCTTAGTACATACTCAGTGCAAGACATACTTATTCATATTACTACAGGAATTGGTTCTATTAGTGGATATGCGTTGGGGATGACTTCAAGGGTTGTTAATCTTTTTTTAAGTATTATTATTTCTATATATACATTATTATATAAGGATCTTTTAATAGCGACAATAGATAGAATTGCAAAATTATTTATAAAAAAGCGCTCACTTGAAATTATTAAATCGTATCTCTATCAAACAAATGAGATTTTTTACAAATTCATTTCTACACAATTTTTGGATGCGTGTATTTTAGGAGTACTGGCTACAATTATATTAGCATCAATAGGTGTCAAATATGCCGTAACATTAGGTATTTTATTAGGTATATGTAATATGATACCTTATTTTGGCTCTATGTTTGCATCTATTGTAACGGTAATTATTACCTTTTTAACAGGTGGAGCAACCCTTGCGATTATAACTGGAATTTCTTTATTAATTTTACAGCAAATTGATGGAAATATCATTGGACCAAGATTAATGGGAGGCGCTCTGAATATGAATCCAATTTTGATTATTCTTTCTATCACTATTGGAGGAGCTTATTTCGGAGTTATAGGTATGTTTTTATCTATTCCAATTGCAGCAATGCTAAAAATTATATTTAATAACTTTATCGAATTGCGTGAGAAAAAAATATTTACTAATGAAGGTAATAAATATAAATAAACATTTTTAAGGACTAGGACTAGATTAACATACTAGTTCTTTTTTTATGCTTAAATACACCATACATTGACTATACTACTTATAGGACGGTGATAGTATGGATATAAACTCTCTGCAAAAAAGTATACAGATTTAGATACAATATGTATAATAGTATATAAAATATAGGTGCATTCGAAAGGGTGCGCCTATAATACTTTTACATAGAGGTGATATTAAAATGGAATTTAAAAACAATAGTATAAAAGAAAAATTAACAACAGTTGAAAAAGAATTAACCGATAGACTTATTGGACAAGATAAATTTATTTCAGATTTATGTAGCTTCTTCTACGAGAAGTTTAAAAATAATGAATGTGGGATGTTATTTTTAATAGGCGATGAAGAGACTGGAAAGAAAACTAGCGTTAGGACAATCTTTGAATCAATTGATTACTCAAAGCCCCAAAACTCAAACAGCTCAAATAATACAAAGATAGTTGAGCTTGATCTATCATCATACAGTTTTAACTTTGGTTACTACGCATTCTTGACTGATTTATATGAGGCGTTGAATAGTGATACAGAATGTATACTATTTAAGCACGCAGATAAAGCTGATGCAGATACGATCAGGATACTTTCGAAAATACACCCAAATAGCCATATCGAGCTTGACGATGAGTATGTAGTAAAAAATAAATTTATGGTTAAAGCATCTGATGGCGATAAAAATTCTATAAAGAGTATGGATTGTAAAGATAAATTTTTAGTATTTACAGCAAATGATCTTTTCTTTGATTTAGAAAAAACTATGGGAAGCGAGTTTATCAAAAAAGTAGATGCACTTCTTTACACTAAACAATTAAACAAAGAAGAAAAGAGTGAGCTTCTTGAAAGAGAAGTAATAAATGCAATAAAAACAATTGAAAGTCAGTTTAAGGTAGATATAGTGGCTCAAAGAGGAGATACTGATGAATACACAAAACTGTATAAATTTATTCAAAAGAATTACAGAAGAGATAGTAACTTTGGTGTTTCAGAATATGTATCGTATATTTTTACAAAACCTATAACTAACTTAATGTATAGAAAGTCAGATGAAGGAATTAAAACTGCTGCGATATACGTGGAAAATGAAGATATATTCTGTAAATTTCACGGTGAAAGCTACAATCTAAGAGACTATTCGACGCCGACTTTAGAGGAAGCCAAATACAAATTAAATTCAATAATAGGAATCAAAGATTTGAAGAATTTTATAGACAACATAAAGACAAATTACAAAGTACAAAAGATAAGGGAGAGACTTGGGCTTCAAACTTCAAATATATCTCTTAATATGATATTTGCTGGAAATGCAGGAACTGGAAAAACAAATGTTGCAAGGATTACTTTTGAGTATTTAAATGCACTAGGAGTGTTGTCAAAAGGAGTATTTAAAGAAGTAAGTAAGGCAGACTTTATAACAGAAAATACTGCTGATGTAGCTAAGAGAACAAATGATATAATAACTTCGGCTATTGGTGGAGTTTTATTTGTAGATGAGGCATATTCACTTTGTGAAAGCGATGAAGATAAGGTTGGAAAAGAAATTGTAGATGCACTTTTAAAGGGAATAGAAGACAATAGAGATGATTTAGTAGTGATACTAGCTGGTTATGAAGAAGATATGGAGAAATTTTTAAGCTTTAATCAAGGACTTAAATCTAGATTCCCAAACTGGATTCATTTTGAGGACTACAATCCAAGAGAAATGTACGAAATAGCTGTAAATATAGCAGATTCTAAAGGATATAGAATAGCTAATGATGTAAAGATAGGACTTATTGATCTGTTTGAGAGAAATCAGTTTGCAGGTAAAAATGATCTGGGAAATGCTAGATTTGTAAGAAATGTAGTTGAAAACGCGATAATGGATGCTTCTAAAAAATACTTAACAAATAGAGAGAAAGAAATAGATTTACTAGAAAAGGATAACTTCAACTTTAAAGTAAACACTAAGTTTGATCTTGAAAATAAATTAAAAGAACTTATAGGACTACCACAAGTTAAAGATTTACTTAGAAGTCAGTACAAACTTATAATAGCTCAGGAGAAACGAAGAGCTGCAGGTATAAATACAAAAGTAGAGCAGAATTTAAATATGGTATTTGTAGGAAATTCAGGTACTGGTAAAACTAGTGTTGCAAGGATTGTAGCCGAAATGTTAAACAGTATGGGAGTACTTAAGTTAGGACAGCTTATAGAGACAAATAGATCTAGTTTTGTGGCGGAAACTCTTGTAGACACTCCTAAAAAAACTGAAGATAAGTTCAAAGAAGCAATAGGTGGGATACTTTATATTGATGAAGCTTATACACTTTGCAGTGATCACATAGGAAAGCTTGCATTTGAGAACTTGCTAAATTTAATAAACACATATTCGGATGATGTAATAGTAATTTTATCTGGCCATGAAGATAAGATGAAGGAGTTTTTTGAATCAAATAGTGGATTGCAATCTAAATTCCCTCTTTGGACAGTTTTTGAAGACTACGAGCCTAATGAACTTTTTGACATGGCAACTAGACTTATAGAATCAAAAGGATTTAGAATATCAAACTCTGGATTTAAAGCACTGAAAAATAGCTTTATATTTGTAAGCGATAGCATAGAAGAACAGTCTAGAAATGGCCGTTTGGTTAAAAATTATGTTGAAGATATAATAAGAAATCAAAGTATAAGAGTTGCTGAAAAAGAGTCGAATATTTATGATATGAACTTAATTATTTCTACAGATATAGATAAAAGCAATATAATAAATACAGACAGTGAATTTAATTTAGAGGACAATTTAAATAGATTAACTTTTAACGAAGATATTAAGAAATTCTTTAGAGAACAGTATAAATTCATAAAAATACAAAATAAAAGAAAAAAATATGGGCTTTATAGAGATTCTAGAAATTATCAAAATATGATTTTGGTTGGAGAACAGGGGACAGGTAAAAAACCTGCAATTAAATTGATTTCTAAAATGTACTATTCTTTAGGGTTTATTGATTACAAAAAACCTGTAATTTTAGATAGCGCAGAGATAATAAGCGCATACGAAAATAAAGAGAGCGTATACGATTTACTAAATAAACATCTAGGAAAAATACTGATAATAGACAGAGTAAATAAGTTTTTTGAAGATAATAGACACAAAGAAATACTGCAATATGTTTATAAATTTGTTGAGGAAAACAGCAAAAAAATAATAGTTGCCTTTATCGATGAATCTGAAAAATACGATAAAAATTTAACAGAATATAAATCACAGAATTATATATTTCCTATACTTCTTAAGTTTGGAAATAGAGGACCTCATGAGTTATATAATTTGACACATAATCTAATAAATGAAAGCGGGTTAATGTTAGAAAAAGATATAGAATGTTTCCTTGAAAAGACCATTGAAGATTTGTATTTTAGCGATTTAATAGGTCTGAAAAACAGTAGAATAGCTGAGGCTTTTGTAGATGTTTTAATCAGAGTTCAGAGTTCTAGAATTTTTGATAATAAAATTGGATTTGAAGGCATAAACTTAATAAACAAAGATGATGTAGTGGGAAGTAAAGAAAGAATAATAGACCAATATAAAAAATAGAGAATCTTCTTCTAATTTTTAGTGATTAGTAAATAAAATACGTAAATTTAGAAATACTATCTAATACAGCGTAAATTATAGCTAATAATAAAATTTTAGGAGGAAAGTAGATATGAAACTAAAGAAATTGTCTTTATTAGGTTTATCGTTGCTATTATCACTTAGTGTAGTAGCTTGTACCAAAAAAAATCAAGAAAGAGTTGGCGATGATGCTAACAGAGCTAAAAACAATGTGGAAGCAAAAGTTGATGACTATACAAATTACTATACAACAGCTTACAACGATTATTCTATGGGTATGGATAAATACTCTATGTATAACACTGTAGAGAGTGTAAACAAAGTTTATGAAACAAAAGAATATCCAGGGAATGAAAAATATCTAAAAGAAGTGAAAGATGCTTACAAAGATTCTAGAGATAAAACTCAAAATTTTGTAAATTCACTTAAAAAAGATGGAAAGACTGAAGACAAAGAGCTTAAAGGAATGCACGATAAACTTATAGCTGAAGGTGAAAAAACTGTAAAGGAAATGGATGTTAGAATTAATAGACTAAATGAGATTTCTGATGAAGATATGAAAAGAGATCAAAATGGATTTATAACATTAGTCCACGGAATTACTCATACAGGAAACGATATACAAACAGGATTTGGCAACATGGTTAATGACATGAATAAAAGACTTGGGATAAATATAAATAAAAAATAAGTTTTTTAAATAAAGTGTTTTAAAATATCGATATAAAAAACTAAAAAAGTTGTTGACAATTATAATTAATCAATATAATATGTATTTAACAACAAAACGAAACAACAAAAAAACTAAAAAAGAAAAATTAATAAGTGTACGTCTTATCAAGAGAGGTGGAGGGACTGGCCCTGTGAAACCCGGCAACCAGTATATATTTATATACATTGGTGCTAAATCCTGCAACTAATATAGTTGATAGATGAGTATAAATAGAGTCTTTAAGGCCTGAGTTTATACTCAGGCCTTATTTAATTTTTAAATTATATTTCCTAGTTTAAATATAAATTTAAAGAATCTAGAATCTATGATTTAAGCAGGTAAAATGATATATAAATTTACTTATATAGGTGATGATTGGAGTAGTTTTAGCAATTGGAAGGGGGCATTATAATGATTACCATAAATAAAGTCAATAAGTTTTATGGGGATACACAGGTTCTTAACGATGTAAGCATAGATATAGAATCTGGTGAAATATTTGGAATTATAGGTCACAGTGGGGCAGGGAAATCAACACTTCTGAGATGTATAAACGGTCTAGAGGAATACCAAGGAGGAAGTGTCAAAGTAGATGACAAAGAAGTAAACTCGCTTGACGAAAAAGAAACTAGAAACTTAAGAAAAGATCTTGGAATGATATTTCAACACTTTTCTTTGCTTGAGAGAAAGACGGTTTTTGACAATGTAGCATTACCTTTGGAATGTTTTGGATATACAAAGCAAGAAATTAAAGAAAGAGTGCTAGAATTATTAGATTTAGTAGGTATCTCTGAGAAGAAGAATGAAAAACCAAGGAACTTAAGTGGTGGACAAAAACAGAGAGTGGCAATAGCGAGGGCACTTGCGCTAAATCCAAAAGTTCTTCTATGTGATGAAGCAACATCAGCGCTAGATCCAAATACTACAAAATCAATACTTTCTTTGCTAGAAGATATAAATAAAACTCTAGGTATAACTATAATAATGGTAACTCACCAAATGGAGGTTATAAAACAAATATGTTCTAGGCTTGCAATTATGGAAGATGGCAAAGTACTCGAAATTGGAGATACAGAAGAAATTTTCTTACAAAACAATAAAAGCTTAAGAAAGCTTATTGGAGAAGAGAGCATAATTCTACCTAAAGGAACTAACATAAAAATACTGTTTGCAAAAGATATATCAAATGAATCTATTATAACTACGATGGCTAGAGAATTAGATATAGATGTATCGATTATATTTGGCAAACTTGAGCAGTTTAAAGACGATATACTTGGATCTTTGATTATTAACATACCATCTGAAAATGGAGAAAAAGTAAGAGAATTCTTAAGAGACAAGAATATTAGATGGGAGGATTTGACTAATGGCACTGAGTGATTTTTTAAGCAATATTTTTATAGAAGCACTTTTACAGACATTGTACATGATAATAGTACCTACAATAGCAGCGACTATTCTGGGATTTATACTTGCAATTATACTAGTAGTAACAGCTCCAAATGGACTGAAGCCAAATAATTCAGTGTACAATGTACTTGGATTTATAGTAAATGTATTTAGAAGTTTTCCGTTTATGATACTTATAGTTGCACTTATACCAGTTACTAGAGTGATTGTTGGCTCAGCGATTGGAGAAACTGCTGCAATAGTTCCAATAACTATAGGGGCTGCTCCATTTATTGCTAGGGTAATAGAAAGCGCTTTAAATGAAGTGGATAAAGGGCTTATAGAAGCGGCAAAATCTTTCGGGGCGACTAAAAGACAAATAATATCTAAAGTCATGATAAAAGAGGCGCTGCCATCTATAATTTCAGGTATAACTTTATCGGTAATATCTATACTTGGATACACTGCAATGGCAGGAGTGGTAGGTGCAGGTGGACTTGGTAATGTAGCATTAGTGTATGGACACCAACAGTTTGATACACCAGTAATAGTCTATACAGTAATTGCACTTATAATTTTAGTCCAAATAATACAGGGTATAGGAAATATACTCTACAAGAAACTTAGATAAAACAGTACTATTTTGTCTAAAAAGGAATTATGTAGAATTATTAAATATATAAATATAAATTATATATTCTATAAATATAAAATTAAAACAGGGGGTATTACTATGAAAATTAAAAAGGTTTTAACACTAACACTGTCACTACTGCTTACGGCTTCAATGATAGGATGTTCACCAGCTAAAGGCGATGACAAAGAGGATACAAAGGCAGCATCAAAAGAGGATAAAGTAATAACAGTAGGAGCAACTGCAAATCCACATGCTGAAATACTAGAGGAAGCTAAACCACTTCTTAAAGAAAAAGGATATGATTTAAATATAAAAGTATTTAACGATTATGTGCTTCCAAATACAGCATTAGATGAAGGATCTTTAGATGCCAACTTCTTTCAGCATATTCCTTACTTAGAGGAAACAGTTAAAGAGAAAGGATATAAGCTTACATATACATCTAAAGTTCATTTAGAGCCAATGGGATTCTATTCAGAAAAGCTTAAAGATATAAAAGATATAGCTGATGGATCTACTATCGCAGTACCAAATGATCCTACTAATGGAGCTAGAGCACTTAAATTACTTGCTGACAATGGTGTTATAAAAGTAAAAGACGCTGAGTTAATAACTAAAAATGATATAACAGAAAATCCTAAAAATATAAAGATAAAAGAGATGAATGCAGAGCAATTACCTACAGTACTTAAAGATGTTGACGGCGCAGTAATAAATACTAACTACGCATTAAACGCTGATTTAAATCCTTTAAAAGATGCTCTTGCTATAGAATCTAAAGATTCTCCTTACTCAAATATATTAGCATGTAGAGAAGATAATAAAGACAGTGAAAAAATAAAAGCCCTATCAGATGTATTAAATAGTAAAGAAGTTAAAGCATTTATAGAAGAAAAATATCAAGGTAGTATAATACCTTCATTTGAATAATAAAAAGTAATTTTGGATAATTAAAATTTGATAAATTTAGAAAAAGTAAGTAAAATTTTTTACTTACTTTTTTTATTATTCAGAAACTGACAAAATTTTCTCTTAAATCATGATAGTATATTCATGTATGAGACAAAAAATATATAAAGAGAGGCATGTTATGAGATTTAAAACAGCTTTACAGGAAAATAAGATGTTTATTGTTTTCACTATATTACTTAATGTTATGGCATTTTATAGTATAAATATGTATATGTTCTTCATAAATGTATTTAAAATAACTTTATTATGTATATTTGGATATTCTATTGTTTATTCTAGAGGGCTAAAGCAAGATATGTTTATGAACAACCTCAAGATTAGCTGTACAGTTTTAATTATAGTAGGTATATTAGGCGTTAGTGTCGACATAGAGGAGTATATTAGGTTTCTGTTGCTGACACTTACCGTAAATAATTTCTCTATATTTGCTTATAAAGTTTTGATTAAAAGACTTGATTTTGGAAGATACAAACTGCTATTTACGTATTTATCAATTATTATTTTAGAGTTTGTAGCAAGAAACTTTTTTTACGATATAAATGTAAATAATCAGATAGCGATTATAAATTTAATATTATGTTTAATCAATTTAATGTTAGTCTTATATAGCAATACAAATAAAAATATCGATTACGAAAATATATTGAAGCGTCTATCTGCAGTAGCAGTACTTTCCACAACTGCATGTATATTTGCAATAAAAAGTGTGGCTCTTATAGATAAATTAAAATTCTCGTGTTTATCTCAATTTTTACTTTGTATAAGTGTATATATATCTTATACATTCAGTGTAAGACAAAAAGTAGTAGTTCCTTATTCTGAACTTCATGTAAGCAATGAAAAATTAAATATAAATAAAAACCGACTAGATAAGCTTAATTCGGCTATAGAAAAAGACATACATATTCAACAGACTCTAAAAAATCACATAATTCACAGGAAAGAGCTATTGATACAAGCTCTAAATAATATGCCAGATGCGTGGGCTATAATGAACTATGACCTTAGTATAGTTTACAGCAACTTTAAATTTAACAAAGAGTTTATGAGAGATAAAATCTATTTAAAGAAACTTTTAGAGACTATAAAACAGGAAAAAGAAATTTTTGACAGCAATAGTGAGACATTTAATTTTAATGATAGAAGGTTAGTTTTAATTGAGAGAATCTATCTACTTAGTATCAACTATAATATTGAAGAAGATGAATATCTAGTGAGTTTAACTGATATTACGCAAGAATCTATAATGGATAAAAGAATTAGAGATATAAATGAAGACTATGAGAAAATAATCTTAAATATACCATGCCCTATAATGGTTAGGACTACAGAAGCACCCAATGGCGATAATACAATTGTGAGTATAAATAAAAGCTTTGAGAATAGTTTCGGAGTTACAGCAAAACAATTTAGACATATGACAATAGAGAACTATATTTCTGGGTTTAATATAGATTTATTTGATAATAGGAACTTCAAACGACTTGGTTTAAATATAGACGAGAGAGAAGATATAATTAACTATGGATCCGCGGCCAACTGCATTGTAAACTTCGCAATGAAAGATAATTTCGGTGAGGAGCGGGTTGAGGAAGTTAGAGTTGGAGATTACTATTCAGACAATAGACTCTATAAATTGCTTACTTTTAGAAACATTACTAAAGAGATTAATATACTAAAAGATACTAACGACCAAAAGATCGTGTATGAAAAATTACTCGATGCGATACCAGAAGCATTATTTTTAGAAAATATGTCAACTTCACGTGTAATTTATACAAATGTGGCATTTAATAAATTATTTGGTATTGAAGATGATGTTTTAGGGGTAAATACACAAAAGTATAGAAATATTTTAGTAAAAAAATACATAAACAATCTTAAAAACGGGGATAAGAGAAAGAGTATACATCTTGTAAACGAAAAAAACCAAATAAAAGAAGTCGAGATGATATC
The DNA here is from genome assembly GCF_017873185.1 of Metaclostridioides mangenotii. Lineage (GTDB taxonomy): Bacteria > Bacillota > Clostridia > Peptostreptococcales > Peptostreptococcaceae > Metaclostridioides > Metaclostridioides mangenotii. The sequence goes on along the minus strand of NZ_JAGGJX010000001.1, from coordinate 720,394 downwards.
AAGGAAGCTTTACTTTGGACAAAAAGAGAGTAGAGTAAGAAAAATAAGGGATTTAAGTGTGCAAAGGGAATCAGAAAGACTTAAAAATGCACTGCTTAAGCAGAGAAAGTACGATCAAATGAAGATGGAGTTTTATGCTAATATTTCGCATGAACTGAAGACTCCTCTAAATAATATCTACAGTTCTTCACAACTTATAGAAAAACTATTTGATAAAGGAAAGATAAAAGAAACTCAAAATATATTAGAAGAACATTTAAAAATAACGAAACAAAATATGTTTAGACTGATGAGACTTATAGATAATATTATAAATATTTCTCAAGTAAAATCTGAAATATATAAAGTAAGAGCTGTAAACTTCGATATTATAGAGATTACGGAAGGCATAGTCACATCAATTAGCAGTTATTCTAGATCTAAAGAGATCGATGTTGTATTTGATACAAATGAAGAAGAAATTATGGTTGGACTAGATCCTGAATCAATAGAAAGGATAATCCTAAATTTAATATCAAATGCAATCAAATTTACTCATAGCGGCGGTGAAATATTAGTTGGAATTTACAAGCGCGGAGAAGAAGTTCAAATAGTTGTAAGAGACAGTGGTGTAGGTATAGAAGCTGAAAAGCTCAAAGACATATTCAAGAGGTTTAAACAAATAGAAAACAGTGGAATTTCTAATGAATTTGGTAGTGGTATTGGACTTTGTTTAACAAAATCTCTTGTTGAGATTCAAAATGGAAATATAGATATTTCCAGTAAATTAGGGGAAGGTACTGAAGTTACAGTTATATTCCCAATAAAAGAAGTTGTAGAGGAAATATCAGATATAAGAGAATACGACAACAATATTGAAAAATTTGAAATAGAATTTTTCGATATTTATAAAGAAGGATAGAAATTCTTTCGGCATAATAATTTTATATATAAAATTGTAGTTAAGATATAGACAAATCCTAGCTAATAAATTATATTTAAATTAGCAATGTTGAGAAAATACAGTTACATATAAATTTACTATAACTATAAAAATATGGAAGATAATATTAGAGGTGGCAATTTTGAATAAAGATATAGGTGCTAAAATAAAACAACTTAGAACGCAGAAACAGATGACTTTAAAATATATGAGTGAGCAGACAAATTTATCTATAGGATTTCTATCTCAACTAGAAAGAGGATTAACTAGTGTAGCTACTGATTCCCTAGCTAAAATAGCAGATGTACTAGAAGTTGAGCTTACATACTTTTTTATGAGACCAAAAGAAAGAAAGAGAAGGGTACTTAGAAGTTACGAAAAAGAAGTTTTCGATATATCAAACTCAATGTTTATCCATTATCATTTATCTGCAAGTTTAAAAGATAAACAACTTCTTCCGAGACTTATAGAAATTCTTCCAAATAAAACCGACGAGGAGATTTGCAGTTATATTCATGAGGGAGAGGAGTTTGTATACGTATTAGAAGGTGTTTTGACCGTATTTTTAGGTGATGAGCAGATAGATATGTATCCTGGAGATTCTATACACTACGATAGCGAGAAAAACAAGCACAATTGGGCAAATTACACTAATAAAATGGTTAAGATATTAGTGGTAAGTATTCCGAACCCATTTAGAGAAGATCAAATATAGAATAACAGATATAAAAGATTAAATATAGAAGAAATATTAAACGGGAAATTTAAAACCGCCTCATTTTTTGAGGCGGTTTTTTAGTGATCCATTATACTTTTGTATCTTACTATATTCTATACTTTAGTTAATATTAGAATAAACCTTTTACCCAGTTTACGAGTTTAGTGAAAAAACCATCTTCTTGGTTTTCTTTATTTTGATCATTTGAGTTGTTTTCTAATTCGTTATCTTTATCTCCTGCATTTTGATCAGCATCACTGTTACTCGTACTGTTGTCTGTATTATTATCTGAACTATTATTAGAATTGCTATTTGCATTATCTGAAGAATTGTTTGATGTATTTAACACATCTTTATCTGTTGAATCTATTACTGCGTTAGATCCTAGTGCATCGTCATTTGTATTATTTAGGATACCTACATTGCCACTTCCTCCAGAGAATAACCCTGCAAACCAATCTTTTACTTTTGTGAAGAATCCTTCAGTGTTTCCTTCGCCTATATTGTTTAACTCTTCGTTTACATTATCCTTTACATTTTCAAGAGTATTTTTCATACTGCTATAGTCGTAATCTTGTTTAGATATTTTAGACATTATATCTTCTATTTGTTTTTTCTGTTCAGGTGTAAGTGTAATATTGTAGTTGTTAGTTATGTTATTTATTGTATCGGCTATTTGGATAACATCTGAAGTACCATTTTTTATTATCTCTGATTTTATATCATTCATAACTCCAGTAGCTTTTTCTTGTCCAACTTCATCTCCTAAGTTTCCAGTGACTACTAATTCTTCTGAAGCTATTTCCTTTTTAGTTTCGTCTAGTTTTTCTCCTGAGGCATCTTCAAATGCTTTCATTATACCAGTTAATGCACCAGTTCCACTTACTTTGTATGGAGCAGCTGCTATTACGTTGGCATTGTCTAGTCCTGCAGTTGATAAAGTTGATGCTATCATTGAACTTGTTACCCATGTTAAATTAGCAGTTTTAACATTTATTCCACCTTTTGAAGTAGGTTCAACATATGAACATGAGATAGTAGCTTTACCTAATTGAGCTTCACTTGCCACTCCTTGTAGGTACTTTCTCTCCTCAGCGTTTGTAACATCTAAAGTCAATACCTCATCTTTATTAACACCGAAATAATCTAACATTTGTTGTTTTTGAGAAGGTGTTAAGTTTACACCGAGAGTAACGACGTTAGATCCATCTGCATAAGCTAGGTTGAAGCTTCCTAAAACTACCATTGCAGATACGATTATTGAACTCGCCATCTTTTTTAATTTCATAATAGACCTCCTAGTAAACTATATTTACATAGTAATTGTTTTTTTGCAAAAACTAATTTAGATATTCGCATTTAAGTGTATATCAAAGTTATACCTAATATAAACTAAAATAAAAACTAATGCGATTACAAGATTGTAATAAAAGATTGGAGATATGTCAAATATAATTTATGTATTATGTAAATTTTAATAAATATGAATTTACACTATTTTGCTCAACCAATTGAAAAATTAATACATTTATTATACTATAAGAGATGGAGTAAAATTTGTAACTTTTAGTTTGAAAGGAGAAAAAATGTCTAAAGAATTAGTGAAAGATAGAGTGATAAAATACTTCATTGAGGATTTATTAGTACCACAAGATATGATAGATACAAATGTAGAATTGTCAGAGTTTGAAGAAGGTGCAGAAGGAGTAATTGATATTGTTGTAAATGCAGTTGACGAGGATGATTACTATGTACCTGTAATGATTTGTCAGTGTTTAGATGAAGATATACCGTTAGAAGGCGATATACTTGAAAAACAAATAGATTTCTTGGAAGAGATTGACAATATAACTACATCTGGTAGACTTGTTCTAACAAATGGAGATGAAATGATGTATGCAGATTGGAAAGGTGAAGAATACGATACTGAATCTGCTCTACCAAACTATGAGACTATGGTTAAGGAATTTAAAGAGTCAGAAAAAATGGCTCTAGCTTTTGAACAAGAGCACAATCACGATCATGAAAATTGCGATTGCTGTGACCACGATCACGACCACAAATAAAAATCGATTGTAAGTTAGAAGTTTAGTCTTGCTTACATTTTTAGTATGATTAAGCCAGAAGACTTTAATATGTTTTCTGGCTTAAATTATTGTAGAATAGCTTTAAAATTAATATATTCAGAGGTTAAATAATCCTTAAATTTGACACATAATGAAACTTATTTATTTAAAATGTAGAAATTTATATAATATAGGGAGGAAAATGAAAATTAAAGCAGAATATATTTATATAGTTTTTTATCATTATAACATTTCAAAATACACATAACAAATTTGAAATATAAGTATAGTTTATAGTGAGTAAAATAAAATGTTAGTTTGATAAAGGGGTGGACTTATGAATGTATTAGAAGGAAATTTAAAGCGAAATAATTCCTACGACAGCGTTTCAAATGCGATGAGGATGTATCTTAATGATATTGAAGGGTATGAAATGCTTACTGCAAAAGAAGAAGTAGAACTTGCAAAACAGATAGTTAATTCTTCGAGTACTGCTAAGGAAGAGTTTATAAATTCTAATTACCGTCTCGTTGTAAGTATTGCAAAAAAATACAAGAGAGAAAGTATGGATATGCTCGATTTAATTCAAGCTGGCAATATTGGACTTATAAAAGCTGTAGACAAGTACGACTATAAAAAAGGATTTAAGTTTAGTACTTATGCTACTTGGTGGATAAGGCAAAGCATTACTAGGTATATAGATGACTGTGAGTATATAATTAGATTACCTGTTCATCTACAGCAAAAAATAAGCATGTTAAAAAGAAAAAAACAAGAATTTGTAAATATATACCTAAGAGATCCAAATGTAGAAGAGTTGGCTGATTATTGTGACTTGGATGTCGACAAGGTAACAGAAGTGCTGAATAACAATAAAAATATAATATCTTTAGATAGCCCTATTAAAGATGACGAGGACGGAAGTCTAGTAGAATTTATTCCATCGGATGATACTTTAAATGATATTGTTATAGATGAAGTTGAAAAACACAATTTACAAGAGAAAATAGACGAGGTCCTTTCGTTTTTAACAGATCAAGAAGAAGAGGTATTAAGAAGTAGGTTTGGGCTAGGCGAAAGCGAACCAAAGACACTTGAAGAAATTGGAAAAATATTTGGAGTAACAAGGGAAAGAATAAGACAGATCGAGGCTAAAGCTTTGAGAAAACTTAGACATCCAAGTAAGCTAAAGCAACTTGAGAATTTTTACTAAGGAGAACTATTAATGATAGATATAATGAGTAAGGTAGATTTGACACTTCTGAAAGCTACAGCTAAGTGGGAGGACATAAGAAATTTATGTGATGAAGCTAAGGGTACAAAGGCATTTTCGGTTTGTGCTCCACCGATTTATGTAAAGAGGGTATCGGATTATTTAAATGGCGATATAGCAGTTTGTACTGTTATTGGATTCCCACTTGGATATCAAACGACTGAGCTTAAAGTTTACGAAACAGAGATCGCGTTAAAAGAAGGCGCAGATGAGATCGATATGGTTGTAAATTTAACAGATCTTAAAAATAGAGACTACAGTAAAATAGAAGATGAAATAAGAAGAATAAAACAAGTAGTAGGAGACAATATTTTAAAAGTTATAATAGAGACTTGTTATCTAGATGATTCTGAAAAGATAAAGATGTGTGAAATAATAAATTCTGCTAAAGCTGATTTTGTAAAAACTTCAACTGGTTTTGGAACATCTGGGGCAACTTTGGAAGATATAAAGCTTTTATCAGACAACATATCAGATAGTATCAAAATTAAAGCATCTGGCGGGATAAGGACGAAAGAATTTGCCGAAGAACTAATTAAAGCTGGAGCTTCGAGAATTGGTTGTAGCTCTGTATTAAATGATTAAATATTTAATGCAAACACTTTATGTGCTAGCTTGTAAATAACTGAACACTGCCAAGTTGGAGTATTCGGATTTTTATTAGCTAGCACATTTATATATTGAGATTATTAATAGGTATTATTTATTGATATCATTTATATATAATTATTTATATATTACAATCAAAATACTTTTATTATTTATTATCGAAATATTTTTGTGCTTTATAATTTATATGATTAAGTTGTAAATTTGTGTAGTTAAGAAACAAACTGCAAAGGCGATTGCAGTAGGAAGTAAAAAGCCTACAAGCGTCCATTTATTGCTTTTAGTTTCCTTTCTTATAGTAAGTAAAGTAGTAGCACATGGCCAGTGCAACAAACTAAACAACATTACATTTAAAGCTGTTAAGTAAGTCCAACCATTATCCAATAAAACCTTTCCGAGTGCATCAAAAGAATCTAATTCTATCATAGATCCGGTAGCTAAATAGCACATCATAAGTATAGGTATTACTATTTCATTTGCAGGAAAACCAAGTATAAAAGCAAGTAGAATAAAACCATCCAATCCGATAAGTTTGGCAATTGGATCTAAAAATGAACCGATATGTGATAGTACACTTATGTCACCTACATATAAATTAGCCAGAATCCAAGTTATTACACCAGCTGGAATTGCAACTATTACAGCTCTTCCGAGAACAAATATGGTTCTATCGATTATAGACGTATAAATAATTCTACCAACTTTGGGAACCCTGTAAGGAGGGAGCTCCAATGTAAATGTAGATGGTACACCTTTTAATAAAGTTTTTGATAAAGTATAAGAGACTAAAAGTGTCGTTATTACCCCTAATATCATAATACCAGTTACTGAAAGCGCCGTAATAACACTTGAAGTAAATGAGTTGGTTACGACTGAGCTGAAGAATATTGTTGAAATAGCTATCAAAGTTGGGAACCTTCCATTACAAGGTACAAAGTTATTTGTAAGGATTGCAATAAGCCTTTCTCTCGGGGAGTCAATAATTCTACATCCAATAACCCCTGCTGCATTACATCCAAAACCCATGCACATAGTTAGGCACTGTTTTCCGTGTGCACAAGCTTTTTTAAATAGATGGTCTAAATTGAATGCAACTCTAGGTAGGTATCCTAAATCCTCTAGCAATGTAAATATAGGGAAGAATATAGCCATTGGAGGAAGCATTACAGATACAACCCATGCTAAAGTTCTATAAAGGCCTTGTACAAGCATATTATTTAACCACTCTGGTGCATTTAAACTAGACAGTAGAGCAGATAAATTAGGTTCTCCACTAAACAGTACATTTGCAAGAAGCTTAGACGGATAGTTCGATCCTTGTATAGTAACCCAAAGTATGGCTCCGAGAAGCAATAACATTATTGGAAGCCCGAACAATTTTGATGTAAGAATTCTGTCGACTTTTTCTTCTTTATCAAGAAGATCACCTTTACTGTTTGAACTAACTTGCTGACTTAGTTTTTGTGCGTAATCATAGTTGATTCTGGTAAATTCATCCCTGATAAATTGTTTGTCTAGATCATCTGGGATCATTTCTTTTATCTTATTGATACTATCGATAGTATCTTTAGTAAGATAATTGTTCATAGATTCAAATATACTTTCGTCTTGGTCGATTAATCTAAGACTTAGCCATCTAGAATTAATATCTGGAATAATTTGCTTTATCTCTGGTTCAATTAAATTTACTATTTCTTCTATTTTTTCATTATAATATATAGTTTTTACTTTTTTAGAAGAGGTACTTGAGGATATTGTATCTATACTTAAAAGCAATTCGTTCATACATTCCCCATTTCTAGCTGCAGTCAAAACAACTGGAATCCCAAGTTCTTCTTCTAATAAATCTTTGTCTATAACAATTCCTTTTTTTCTGGCTTCATCTACAAGATTTATACATAAAATCACTTTATCTGTCAGTTCCATTACTTGAAACAGTAAATTTAAATTTCTTTCAAGACATGTTGCATCGCAGACGACTACGACAGCATCTGGGTTACCAAAACATATAAAATCTCTTGCAACAATTTCCTCTTGGGAAAGTGCAAAAAGCGAGTAAGTTCCTGGCAAATCAACTAAAATAAAGTCATTGTCATTGTATTTGAAACTTCCTCTAGCCGTTGCTACAGTTTTTCCAGGCCAGTTGCCAGTATGCTGTTTTAGACCAGTTAAGTAATTGAATACAGTACTTTTTCCAGTATTGGGATTACCCGCCAAAGCAACCATAGTCTCACTATCTTTTTTTTCGATATTAAACATATCTTTTAAAGAATTGATCTTTGTTGAGCTATGTGTCAAACCCATTTAATTAATCCTCCTGTTGATGTATTTATTTATTAGAGACCAAAATAAGATTACTTTCTTCTTTTCTTAGAGCAATTTTTGTTCCTCTTACTTTATAAACAGTTAAATTGTTCTTTGGTCCTTTTCTAATAACATCTATAGAAGCTCCCCTAGTTAATCCTAAAGCGAGCATTCTCTCTCTTAAATTACCGCTTGATAGAAGGGTCTCAACTTTTACTGTGTTGCTTTCTTTAATATCGCTGAGTTTTTGCATAGTGACACCTCCTTAAAATATTTAGATTTAGATTGAGTTGATCGTTCTATTTTAAACTATGTATATCTGTGTCATTTCGTTACGGCTTTTGATAAAAGAAAATAATAAATACTTTTTAAATTCAACTAGATTATCTTAAATATTTAAGCAGAGTAAAGTATAAAAAATAAAGTGAAAATGCGTGAAAGGTGAGAATATAATTTGAATATTTGTTTATAATATAGAAAAAGGTTGACAATTTAAAGAAATCCTAATATATTATAATTAATATATAAAAGAATAAAGCTATGATAGGAAGAAGTAGAATTAAAATTGGTTTTGCAGAGAGTCCCAGTTTGGTGAAATGGGATAGATTGATTTAATTTGAATACATCCTAGAGCAGTATCTCTGAACATTACAGTAGGAGTATATCGTTTAGTACGCGTTACAGTACTTGAGTATGTCTTTTTGAATACTTATTAAGGCTAGTGCTGAAAAGCATTGGTGAAATTAGGTGGTAACACGTGAGTAATACTCTCGTCCTTTTATAGGATGGGAGTTTTTTTATATTTAAAACGAAATTATACAAGATTAAAGGAGGATTCATATGAATAATTTAGATGACAAAATGAAAATAATCATGAAGGGTGTAGACGATTTAATAGATGAAAAAGACCTTAAGGAAAAGCTAATTAAATCTGAAAAGGAAGGGAAACCCCTTGTAGTTAAGTTGGGACTAGATCCAAGTGCACCAGATATACACTTAGGTCATACGGTAGTTTTAAGAAAGATGAGACAACTTCAGGATTTAGGTCACCAGATAGTAATAATAATAGGTGACTTCACAGGAAAAATAGGTGACCCTACAGGAAAGTCTAAAGCTAGAAAAGCTTTATCAACAGAGCAAGTACTTGCAAATGCGAAGACTTACGAAGAACAAATATTTAAAGTTTTAGATAAAGAAAGAACAATAGTTAGATTTAACAGTGAGTGGCTAGCGAAATTAAACTTTGAAGATGTAATAAATCTTGCAGCTACAATAACAGTAGCTAGAATGTTAGAAAGAGAAGACTTTAAAAAGAGATACGAAGGACAAATGCCTATTTCAGTGCACGAATTTTTCTACCCTTTAATGCAAGCATATGATTCAATAGCTATAAAAGCTGATATAGAGTTAGGTGGAACAGACCAAAGATTCAACCTGCTTATGGGAAGATCATTACAAAAAGAATTCGATATGGAGTCTCAAATCGTTATAATGATGCCTCTACTAGAAGGTTTAGACGGTGTAGAAAAGATGAGTAAGAGTTTAGGAAACTACATTGGAATAGATGAAGAAGCTGGTCTAATGTACCAAAAATCAATGGAGATACCTGATGAACTTATAATAAAATACTACAATTTAGTTACTGATGTTCATCCTGATGAAGTAGAAAAGATTAAGTCACAGTTGGATAACGATGAAGTAAATCCAAGGGATATAAAGATGAGACTAGCGAAAGAAATAGTTACTTTATACCATGGTGAAGAAGCCGCTAATCAAGCTGAAGATAGATTTAAGAGCGTATTCCAAAAAGGACAAATACCTTCAGATATACTAACAGTAGAAGTTGCAAAAGAAAGCCTTGATATAGCTGCTGTTGTAGTTGAAAATGGTTTGGTTCAAAGTAAGAGTGAAGTTAGAAGACTTGTAAGCCAAGGCGGAGTTAAGATAAATGGAGAAAAAGCGACTGATCTTAACAATATACCTGATGAAGCTGAACTAGTTATACAAATAGGTAAGAAAAAATTTATAAAATTAGTTCTTAATTAATAGCTGCTATGCAAATTATCGATTGTCGGTATTACTACATTGTGAAAATCAGACAAGATTTTGAGTGTTGTGGGATCGACGATCGTCAAACAGCGCTGGTAGCCTAATTTTTTTATTAAAGTAAAAAAATATTTTCTAAAGGTGTTTACAAAAATCAATTAATATATTAATGTATTATTATAGACAAATATTCATAAAAAATTCGTCATAACACATTTTTGTTGTGCCACGATGCTTATAGAAAAACTCTCTGCATTTTTAGGGGGTTTTAATTTTGCAAAAAAACGATAAAGGAGGTAGTCTATATGAAAAAATATTATGGAGAATTAGGATTAATAATAGTATCTATTGTATGGGGAGGCGGGTATGTAGCTACTCAGTTTGCACTAGATGGAGGACTTACACCACTTCAGATTATAACTATGAGATTCTTTTTAGCAGCAGTATTTATCAATGTAATATTCTTTAAACATATTAAAGCTAATATAGATAAGAGAGCTTTAAAATCTGGAATCATGTTAGGTACATTTTTATTTGTGGCATTTACGCTACAAACTATAGGTCTTATGCATACTACACCATCTAAAAATGCGTTTATTACATCGGCGAATGTCGTAATTGTGCCATTTATAGGACTTTTAATATACAGAAGAAAACTTGATAAATTTGGTGTAATAAGTAGTTTTATAGCATTAATAGGAATAGGAATACTATCATTAGAGTCTGACTTTAGTATTAATTACGGAGATATGCTTACATTATTATGTGCATTTGGGTTTGCTTTTCACATCTTCTTTACTAGTGAATTTGTAAAAAACAGTAGCCCTATAGTTTTAACTGCTATTCAATTTACAGTTGCATTTGTGCTTTCTGCAATTGTTCAGGTAGGTTCAGGACAGTGGGGATTTGTTGCAGAGCCAAAAGGATACTTGGGAATATTTTTCCTAGCAGTATTTAGTACTAGTATTTGTTTCTTTTTACAGACAGTTTGCCAAAAGGTAGTGGATGGAACAAAAGCAGCTATTATTTTATCAACTGAAGCAGTATTTGGAACTATTTTTTCGGTTATAGTACTACACGAGTTACTTACGGCTAAATTAATAGCAGGAAGTATACTAATATTTGTAGCTATAATTACAGCTGAGACTAAGTTATCATTCCTAAAAAGAAAAGATAGAAGAGATACTGAAGAATTGGAAGAAGAAAGACCAATTGAAGTTGCCAAATAATCCATTTTATACTAAAATTAATCTTAAGGTAATAATTAAAAAATTTAAATTTTTATGTTTAATATAATTCATCTAGGGTATTAATAATGATGTAGCAATATTTATTAAAATAAAAATTTAAATGAAAAATTAATTTTAGGAGGAAATGAAACATGAAAAAATGGGTTTGTACAGTATGTGGATATATACACGAAGGGGAAACTGCTCCAGAGCAATGTCCAGTATGTAAAGTAGGAGCTGATAAGTTCGAAGAAATGAAAGGTGAAATGGTTTGGGCTGACGAGCACAGAATAGGTGTAGCTCAAGGTGTTGACGAAGAAATAGTAGAAGGATTGAGAGCTAACTTTACAGGAGAATGTACAGAAGTTGGTATGTACTTAGCTATGAGTAGACAAGCGGATAGAGAAGGACATCCAGAAGTAGCTGAAGCTTACAAGAGAATAGCTTTTGAAGAAGCTGAGCATGCTGCAAAATTTGCTGAGTTATTAGGAGAAGTTGTTGTAGCTGACACTAAAGAAAACTTAAGAGTTAGAGTTGACGCTGAGTACGGTGCAACTGATGGAAAATTAAAATTAGCTAAGAGAGCTAAAGAATTAGGACTAGATGCTATACATGATACAGTTCATGAAATGTGTAAAGATGAAGCTAGACATGGTAAAGCATTCTTAGGATTATTAAACAGATACTTCGAAAACTAAGAATAGATAAGCATTATCAATGCTTTTAATAAAAAATATAACGAAAAAAATGTATTTGCCACCGATTTACCACCGAAAGGTATAAGTTGGTGGCAAATTTATTTTATATACCTTTCATACATATCAATTGTATTTCTTTGAGAATCTTCATAATAGTGCGCATATATATAGTAATTCTAATATTGGCATGCCCTAATCTTTTCTGTATCTCTTTTAGGTTCACGCCACTGTTCATTAACATTGTTGCATGCGTATGTCTTTATCAATATATTTATAGTACTGTCCGTATCTCAACTTAATTTCCAGTTGATACTTTTTATGATCATTTAAAATACTCATTAAAGTATCGCCTATTATAATAGTACGGTTTGAAGTCTTATATGTGTAGAAATGCTTACGCTATAGGTGAAGGGACATGAGAGGATTAGAGAAGTTCCCAGACAATGTAACTAATTTTGTAGGTAATGTTCAAGGAGATATATAGTAAAGTGGTTGGGTGGTTGAAAAAGAGAAAATTGTTGTAGATAGTAAGAGGGTAGCTTAATCGCTACCCTCTTACTATCTCTTTTTTGTGAATTGGTAAATTGACTACAGTGATAGTATATCAACAAAGAGGTATTTGTTTATTAACATTTTTTAAAAATAAAATTTTTCTACAAATAAATACATAAACATACATGTAACAACAATAATATAATATCATATATATTTATTATAGTGGATTATTAAAATTTACTATAGTTTACTAATATTGCAGGAGGAAGATAATATGAATAGATTTGAAAAATATAATTATAATAATGTAAATTATTATAAGAAAAAAGGAAATATAAACAATTATTGGCAAGATGATTGTGATTGTTGCGAATGCTCACATGAGTGTAATTGTTGCGAATGCTCACATGAATGTAATTGTTGTGAATGCTCACATGAATGTATTTGTTGTTGTAAAGGAGCAACAGGAGCAACAGGAGCAACAGGAGCAACAGGAAGAACAGGAGCAACAGGAGCAACAGGAAGAACAGGAGCAACAGGAGGAACAGGAGCAACAGGAGGAACAGGAGCAACAGGAAGAACAGGAGCAACAGGAGGGACAGGAGCAACAGGAAGAACAGGAGCAACAGGAGGAACAGGAGCAACAGGAAGAACAGGAGCAACAGGAGGAACAGGAGCAACAGGAGGAACAGGAGCAACAGGAGGGACAGGAGCAACAGGAGCAACAGGAGGGACAGGAGCAACAGGAGCAACAGGAGGAACAGGAGCAACAGGAGCAACAGGAGGGACAGGAGCAACAGGAGTAACAGGTCCACCTACACCACCATGTGGTAAATCAGGAATATCAGCAGCATTGACAGCTTTACAACAAGCAGTACTAGAAGGTACAACAACGAAACCAAATGTAATAATATCCACTCTTAATCAAAATATAACAGGAACAATAGAAAATGTTTCGGCTGATATAGTGACAGTAAATAATAACCAAGGAACTTTTTTAATATCAATTTGTAACATTACTTTAATAGACTTTCTGGAACAACAAGGTGGGCTTGATGTTATTGTAACACCAGCTTGTGATCCAAATGCACCTCAATGTGAATGTGATGATGGTGTACACGATATAATTGCAGCTAAAGGTGCTAACGCATATACTCTGGCTGTAGTAGATAATAATAGTTCACCAATAGCAAATGTAACTACAGTGCTATTATGTAATGATGTTGTATGGGTAGAAAATAATAATAGAATGTTTATAATACCACTTAATAATATATTCTTTGTACATTAATTAGAAAATAAATGTATCTTATGAAATAAGTTTATAAATTAATTAAGTACTTTCCTAGATTGATATATTAATAATAGTTATTTTTCGTAAGTGGTTATAAGAAAGTAGCAGCTATAAAAAATTTTTAAAAGTTGATAAGAAAAAAGTCTTTATGGGTTACATGTAATCAATAAAGTTAATGATAATATTCAATGTTTAAAGCATCCGATTTGGCAACGGGTGCTTTTTATTTTCTTTAGTAGATAATAAGGATTAAGTCAAACATATAAACATTAATAGGATAGCTTAAATGCTACCCTCCTTATATTTTATTGGATAAGTGAATATAATAGACTAGATAAAATTACCCCTCCAGATAAATAAATCGAATTATTGAACAATAAATAACCGATACAACCAAAAGATATAGTTAAAGATGACATACTACACATAGGAGGTTGATAGTATGGATATATTTCGTGAAGATTTTAAGTATAGACATTAAGAATAATTTATCGCGTCGACCTAAAAATGGTATAATTGAATTAGATGAACTTATGATAAGGGGGATTTACTGTGATTTTAATAAAAAATGGAAGACTTATAGATCCTAAGACGAGGGTAGATGCCAATTTAGATATAGTTATTAAAGATGGCAAAATATATAAAATAGGATCTTTTGATGAAGGCGATTATAGTGAAGTTATAGATGCAAAAGGATGTGTAGTTGCCCCAGGGCTTATAGATGTACATGTTCACTTTAGAGATCCGGGATATACATATAAAGAAGATCTAGAAACAGGAGCAAATTCTGCTGCTAGAGGAGGGTTCACTACTGTAGTTTGCATGGCAAATACTAAGCCAATAGTAGATAATGAAGAAACTCTTAAATATATATTAGAGAAATCTAAAGAACTCCCAATAAATGTTTTACAATCAGCTTCAATAACAAAGTCGTTTTCTGGAAGACATATTGTTGATATGGAGAAATTAAAAGATTTAGGGGCTGTTGGTTTTACAGATGATGGACTTCCTATTATGGACAGCAAGGTTGTAATGGACGCTATGTTCAAGGCTAAAAATTTAAATGTACCACTTAGCTTTCACGAAGAGGATCCATCGCTTATAGAAAATACAGGAATCAATAGAGGCAAAGCAGGAGAGAAATTAGGAATAATTGGAGCTCCAAGAGTAGCGGAAGATGTAATGGTAGCTAGAGATTGTATGTTAGCGCTTCATACAGGCGCTAAGGTAAACATACAGCATATAAGTTCAGTAGTAGCTGTAGAATCGGTTAGAATGGCAAAAAAATTGGGCGCAGATGTAGTTGCTGAGGCTACACCACATCACTTTACTTTAACAGAGGATAGCGTTCTAAAATACGGTACAAATGCAAAGATGAATCCGCCACTTAGGACCGAAGAAGATAGATTAAGTATAATAGAAGGTTTAAAGGATGGAACAATAGAAGTAATTGCGACTGATCATGCACCTCATACTAAAGAAGAAAAAGGCGGAGATTTTATAGATTCGCCTAGTGGAATAATAGGGCTTGAGACATCACTTGGGTTGGGTATAATGAGTTTAGTAGATGAAGGGCATCTTACACTTATGGAATTACTAGAAAAGATGACCATAAATCCAGCAAAAATTTACGGACTTGATGTTGGATCAATAGAAGAAGGAAAAAAAGCAGATATAGTTATATTTGATATAGAAAAAGAATGGAAAGTAGAAGAGTTTGCATCAAAAGCATGTAATACGCCATTTCTTGGTTGGATTTTAAAAGGAAGAGTAGAGTACACAATTTGCAATGGAGAAGTAGTGTATAAACACGATTAGAAAAAAATATGAAAATTAATAAAGAGCGGTTCTTAGAAAAGAGCAAAGCATAATATCAATTATAAAAGGCAGTACTATAGTATATAAAGTATACTATGTACTGCCTTTTTATTAATTTCTATTTGTATATTGCTTTGATAGGATCGAGTTTTGATGCTTTATATGCAGGAATCATACCGAATACGATTCCGGTAATGATAGTCGCAAGTGTTGCGTAAAGAACACTGTTAAAGCTTGGAATAACCTCGAAACCAATTCGAGGTGATACATAGTTTGTAGCCGCAAGCCCAACAAATATTCCAAGTATCCCTCCTACAACTGTAATGAATATAGCCTCAGTTAAAAATTGAAGTAAGATCGATATAGGTTTAGCACCTATAGCTCTTCTGATACCAATTTCACGTTGTCTTTCCATTACAGAAACATACATTATGTTCATTACTCCAATACCTCCGACAGACATTGCAGCAACCGTTATAAATGAAACCACTTTATTAGTACTAGATGTTATAGTTTCTAGTGCCTGCATTTGTTCTGTAGGATCTGGAGTTGTGTAGGAACCATTTATATCTGGATGTAACTCATACAATTTTTCGATAATAGTATTCGCTACTTCAAATACATCATAACCATCTGAAACTCTCAAATCTACCATTTGTATATCTGTATTGTAATTGCTTTGATCATTCATCAAATCGTTAAAAGCTTTTTTAGGAGTAATGGCAGTTGGATATTGTCCACCCATAGGTCCCATAGCAACTTGATTGTTTTGGGCATTTGGATCAGAGCTATCATCTACGACTCCGATAACTTCAAAAATAGAACCACTTATAGTAATTCCAGAACCGATTGCTTTCTCTGGGTCTCCAAATAAGTCAGTTGCATTTTGAAGAGTTATAAGAACAACTTTTCTTTTTTCATCATCTAGAGTAATTCCTCTACCAGCAACTAAATCTATTTTTGTATCTTTTTTCATAGGGCTGACTTCAATAGAAGTAGATTTTTTATCAAAAGTTGCTTCATTGTAGTAGGCGCCAGTATCGAATACTCCTTTACTAGGAGAAAGTTTTTCAATGCCTTCAACAAAAGAGAGCTCTTCTAAATCTTGAGTAGTAATGGGCTTTAAAAAAGCAGTTAAATCATCCATACTTTGATCATTAGGTTCAAAATAAATTACAGTTTGCTTTGAATTTGCAAGACTTACAGATTCGGTTATTTGTTTTTCAAAACCATTACCAACAGAGCTTACTACAATCACAGATGTAACACCTATTATGATAAATAAAAGAGCTACAGCTACACGCAGTTTATGACCTTTTAAGTTTGCCAGTGAGTTTTTTATTAAATTCATGACTACACCTCCGATTCCGAAACGAATACACCATCTTTAAGTCGTATAACTTTTGTAGCATACCTAACCATATCTTGATCGTGTGTAACCATAATTATAGTTTTACCTTTTCTATTTAGATCTTTTAGTAATTCCATAATATCAGAACTTGTTTCACTATCTAGAGCACCAGTAGGCTCATCTGCAAATATAATTTGAGGATCATTTACAAGAGAACGCGCTATAGCGATACGTTGTTGTTGTCCACCTGATAATTGCAGGGGTTTCATTTTAATCTTATCTAAAAGACCAACAGCTCTAAGTTTATCTTCTACAATTGATTCTCGTTCATCTCTCTTTAGAGAAGAGTTGTATGTAAGTGGTAATTCAACATTTTGATAGATACTTAGTGTTTCTATCAAGTTAAACTGTTGGAATATAAATCCAATATTGCTGTTTCTAAAATCGGAACGTTGATTTTCACTTAAATTTGTTACATCTTTGCCATTAAAAAAATAATGTCCTTCGTTAAATCTATCTAAGAACCCTAAAATATTTAGAAGGGTAGTTTTACCACTACCCGATTTTCCCATTATTACTACAAATTCACCTGAATTAATCTGTAGATTTAATGATTTTAATACATGAATTTCTTCTTTCCCTACTTTGTAATACTTCTGTATATTCTCTAATGAAATCAGCATATACTAACCTACAGTTGGAAAATCTTCTTCAGGTTCAGGGTCTGGTTGGTTTTCAAATGGGTTGTCTATACCGCCATCTTTATCAGTATTTCCAGGAGATCCCGTTGATCCTGGAACAGGATCGCCTTCTTTCATATCTTCTGTAGGGAATTTAATTATAACATCATTTTCTTCAAGTCCACTTCTTACTACTGCCGAATTTTCAGTATGAGTTGATACATCGACTAATTGTTTTTTGATAACTCCGTCCATATCTTTAAAGACATAAGTATTTCCTTTTTTATCCTCTTGGATAGCTGAAGCTGGTATTTTAAAGCTAGAGTTTTCAACTTTTACTGATGCTTGTATATGGAATCCGTTTACTAAATTTTCTTGGCTGTCAAATTGTACGCTTATATCGTAATAAGACATTGTAGAACCCTGCTGTCCATTCATATTTGCAACAGAATTAGAAGGTCTATCAGAAATAGAACTTATACGACCAGCTAATGTTTCATCAGTTGAAAATACTAGAATTTCAACTGTTTGATCAATAGCTAACTTAGGAAAATCTTGTTCGCTAGCTTGTCCCTTCATGTACAATTCAGTACTTTCTAAAGATATAAGCGAAGACGACACAGGTTGTTCTAAGTTTTGTGCTTGAGACTCTGAGTCATTTACATATACCTTACCATCAAACGGAGCAGTAGTTTTTGTATAAGCCTTGTTGTTAAGAGTAGATATTTCTTTATTTAATCTACTTATATCACTGTCTAAAGTTTTTATAGTGATGCTATTTTCAGGAGTATTAGGTAGATCTTTCTTTTGTTTTTTATACTGTTCTACCTGTGTTTTTAAGCTGTCTATTTGAGAGACTATAGCTTCATTTTTGCTTGTAAAAAGTAGTGCTCCTTTGCTAACCTCCTGTCCATCTTGAACACTAACGCTGCTTAGCTCTGAACCTGCTGGTACATCGAAATCTTTTGATTGTTTTGGCACCACAGAACCATTTATAAAGATTTTTTCACTTTCAGGGATAGTGTATGTTTCAGTTAAGTTATTTTGCACATCTTCAACATTTTTTTTCTTATCAATAAAAGATAGTATCCCTAGACAAATACATATAATAATTGCAATCCCTATGTAAATTTGTAATCTTCTATTTTTAAACCTTTTTAAAAACGACATTTTTTCCTCCTTAATATTTACAGACACACTTTAAGATATTACATGTTAACGTTAAATTCGATAGTAAATAGAGTATATTTTCCGTACTCAGATTCAACTTTAATATCGTGTTTTAATTTATCAGAAAGTTCTTTCACCAAATATAATCCAAGACCTGTAGACTTAGCATTGTACCTACCATTGTTTCCAGTGAAACCTTTATCAAAGATTCTACTTAGGTCCTCTTTTTTTATGCCACAACCATGGTCTTCCACCTTTAATTGTAAATAATTTTTTGTTTTTTTGCAAGTAATAGATATATCATTGTTTGAAGAAATATACTTTAGTGAATTTCCAACAATTTGTTCCAAGATAAATGTCAGCCATTTTTTATCCGAAAGCACTGTGTAGTCAAGGTTTTCAAGTTTTAAAGAAATTTTTTTATTTATAAAATATGTTGAATATTTTTTTACAACATCTTTTACAATTCGCTCTAAATTTACATCTTGTATAAAGAAATCTTTGTGAAAGCTGTCAAGTCTAGAAAAATACAAGACTCTCTCAAGTGCATTTTCGATTCTGAAAATTTCAGTGTTTATGCCTGTGAGTACTTCATCAAATTCCTCATCTTCGTTATCTTCGATAATTAATTTTACTATGGATATAGGAATCTTTACATCGTGAACCCATAAATTTATCATGTCTTTATTTTCTTCAAGCTCTTTTTTGTTATCGTTTAATATCTTATTAGAGCTATCTTGATATTCTCTCAACAAATTTAAGTAAAATTTTTCTTCTTCATTTGAATTGAATATAGTAAGCTCATTAAAATTATTATTATCTATACCTTCTTTTAATTTATTTATAAAAACTTTTTTATTTAGGTATTTTAGACTCAAATAGGTAGTTGTAAGTACTACATCTATTAAAGAGATGTACATAATAGTATCCATAAAGACATAATCAATTGGAGAGAAAACTAGAGTAAGTGTTATCAAAAGCAAAAGTGTTAGATTGTATATAAAAAAACTGTAGTTATCTTTTAAAAATTTTTTTATAGTCATTTATTCACCATACCCAACTACATTATTATGTAGCCTAGACCTCTCTTGGTTTCTATAAAGTTTTCTAACCCTATGTCTTTTAACTTAGACCTTATTCTATTTACATTTACAGTAAGCGTATTATCATCTACAAACCAATCGCTGTCCCACAACTTTTTCATGAGCTTGTCTCTACTAACAATTTTCCCGTTTGACTTCATAAGTTCATGTAAAATTTTAACCTCATTTTTTGTAAGTTCAATAGAATTATTACTGAATTCTATTGAAGCAGTCGATAAATCTAATATAACTCCATTGTGTACTATTTTATTAGAGTTTGATTCTGCAAAATTATAGGTTCTTCTAAGTAGAGCATTTACTTTCGCAATTAGTATATCTATAGAAAATGGTTTTTGTATATAATCATCCGCACCTAAATTAACACCCATAATCACGTCCATATTTGAATCTCTTGAAGATATAAATATTATTGGAGTTTTTGAAAATTTTCTTATTTCATTACACCAATGAAAACCATCGTAAAACGGAAGATTTATGTCAAGCAGTACAAGGTGAGGATCGTATAATTTAAATTCTTCTATAACATTTTCTAGGTCGTTGATAGGATACACTTCGTAACCCCACTTAGTTAGAGACTCAGCTACCTTTTTTTTGAGTGTAGAGTCGTCTTCAATTATCATTATTTTAAACATAGTTTACCTCCGAATTTATTAATCTACCTTACATAATTGTAACATTACTTTAATGAAGATGAATGGTTTATTTTTATGTAGGTAGATATAATATTATTATAATTAACTTAGGAGGTAAATTTATGAGAGATATTTTAGTTGTAGAAGATATAAAAAAAGGATTTGGAAAAAGAGGAGCTAAGTATGAGGCCTTAAAAGGAGTAAGTTTTAATGTGAAAGAGGGAGAGTTTATAGGTATAATGGGTGCATCTGGAGCAGGAAAGTCTACTCTTTTAAATATAATATCAACTATAGATGCACCAACTTCTGGAAATGTATTTATAGATGGAGTTGATATAAATTCGATGAATGATAATGGGATAGCAGATTTTAGGAGGGACCATCTAGGATTTGTTTTTCAAGATTCAAATTTACTAGAGACACTTACAATAAAAGAGAATATTATGTTACCTTTAGCACTTCAAAATGAAAAAGTAGATGTTATAGAAACAAGAGTTAATGAAGTCGCAAAAGCGTTAAGTATAGAAAATACTTTAAACAAATATCCAAATGAAGTATCAGGAGGGCAGAAGCAAAGAGGTGCAGTGTGTAGAGCTATTGTAGGAAAGCCATCGCTAGTACTTGCAGATGAGCCGACAGGAGCTTTGGACTCAAAGTCTGCCAAAGAGTTGCTTCAATCTTTTTCTAATTTAAACAAAGAGAACAAAACCACTATATTAATGGTAACTCATGATGCTGTAAGTGCCAGTTACTGTGACAGAATACTTTTTATAAAAGACGGTATTATATTTACAGAATTAGTTAAAGGCGATAGTACAAATGAATTTTACCACAAAATTATGGATACATCAGCAATGCTTGTGGGGGTAGATAAAAATGAAACTTTATAATATTTCTATAAAGAACTTAAAAAATAGCGTTTCAAATTACACAATGTACTTTGCATCGATAGTGTTTTGTGTATTTATATTTTTTAGTTTTAAATCTATTCAGTATAATGAGGCATTAAACTCTGCAGGAGTTAAAGTTTCTGCAGCTGTAAATGTAGGATCTATAATAATAGCAGGATTTGTTTTTCTATTTATATACTATTCAAATTCATTTTTTATAAACAGAAGAACTCAAGAAGTAGGTACCTATAGTCTGCTTGGTATGAGAAAGAATAAAATAGGACAAATATTTTTACTAGAAACAATAATTATGGGATTTGTGGCAACTGTAATAGGAGTCGTCTTTGGATTTTTATTTTCAAAGCTTATAACAATGATGCTTATGAAATTAATGAACCAAATGGTAGTAGTAAAAATGTCGTTTAGTTTTATGGCGTTGATTCAAACTGTCTTGATATTTTTGATAATTTTTATAGTTATTGGAGTTAGAAACTTTTTAGTTATAAGAAATAAAAAACTTATCGATCTATTTAAAAAAGCTCCAGAAAAAGTGTCAAGTGGTAAATCGACTACGATTAAAGGTATACTGGGTACAGTTTTAATTTTGATAGCTTACTATATGGCAACTGGGAAGTTTATAGAAAATCATATAGATTCTGTATTTTTAATATTAATACCTGTAATACCTGGAACATTTTTGTTCTTTTCATCAGCTGTAAGTTTGATAATAAATATAATTAACAAAAATAAAAAATATTATTACAAGGGAAGAAACCTAGTAGCATTTTCAGAACTTAGATATAAGATACAAAAAAACAGCAAGATACTTGCTACTATTGCTATACTTATTGCAGTTAGTGCAACAGTATTTGGGCTTACAACATCATTTTACTACAATATAAGCAGTATCTTAAAAGAAGATTATAAGTACAGTTTTGTTGTGAATGTATCTAATGACAGTGTAAATACACAAGTTGATAAAATATTAAAAAAATATGATGATAAAAATAAAGTAATATTTGATAAAAAAGTAAAACTATTATCTTATAACGATAAGTATAACTCTGTGAGAAAGGGTACTGGAAAACCTATCTCATCAGGGAGCGATACAGATATAATTAGAGAGAGTGACTTTAAGGATTTGATGGACTACCAAAAAGAGAGCTTTACAGGAATAGGGTCAGACGATGAAGCTATAATTATATCGAATAGTATGGTTGCTAAAAATTTTGAAAAAGCAAATGGAAATGATTTAAAATTAATTCCTTTTGAAAATAAAAGCGATAAAGTTTACAAATTCAAAATACTTGATGAAATTCAAAATACAAAGATCAATACTAATACTACATATTCATTAACTGTAGTTAAAGATAGTGTTTTCAATAAACTTTTAAAAGATGGTGAAGAAAGAGAAATAAGACTTGTAGATGTAAATAATAAAACCAACTCAGAAGAATTATCTACAGATCTAAGAAAACTTATGGATAGTAGTTATACTTCAGAATATCCTTTTAATTTTTCATCATATGTGGAAAACTACAATGGTATGTATAATTCAATTGGATTAGTATTGTTTATAGGAATGTTTTTAGCTGTAGTATTTATGCTTTGTACAGGAAGTATTATATTTTTAAAACAATTATCAGATATATACGACGATAAAGATAGATATATAATGCTTAAAAAAATTGGAGCAAGCAACAAAGATATAGAAAAAATTCTATCTAAACAGCTTAGACTAGTATTTTTACTTCCACTGTTTGTAGGAACTATTCACAATATATTTGCAATGACTATAACACAAAGACTTTTATCAAATTCAATAGTAGTACCTATAACAATAACTCTTTTAGTTTATTATATAGGTTACTTCCTGTATTATATAGCAACTTTAAAATACGCAAAAAAACTTATTATAGAATAAGAAATAAACAATCAATTAAAATAGTGAAGAACCTTAAAAGAAGGGTTGTTTCCGTAGTATGTAACTGACGGAGACAACCCTTCTTTTTTAGTATATAATAAATCTATAAGTACTATAGAATATAATTTAATTGGGAGGTAGTTGGATGAAGTTTGACGTTGAGAATCATGTATACAATTCAAAGAGAAATGTTGTCTTTGGAAAAAGTGGAGCTGTGGCTACTTCAGTACCATTATCATCACAAGTAGGATTAGAAATACTGAAAATGGGAGGAAATGCAGTTGATGCAGCTGTAGCAACTGCCGCGGCTTCTGCAGTAGTCGAACCAGTAAACAACGGCATAGGAGGAGACGCATATGCGCTCGTTTGGATAGAAGAAGAAAAAAAGCTTTACGGCCTTAACTCAAGTGGCTTTGCTCCAGAAAAGATGACGCTTGATAACTTTAAAGGATTAGATGAAATGCCAAAGTACGGTTTAAAACCTGTAACAGTACCTGGAATACCTGCAGCTTGGGCTGAGCTAAATAAGAAATTTGGGAATCTTTCATTGATGGACTGTTTAAAGCCGGCAATTAATTATGCAAGAGAAGGATTTGTAGTGTCGCCAACCGTTGCAAAAATATGGGAAAAAGACTACAAGCTTTACAAAAAAGAGTTTAAAGGTGAGGAATTTGAACCTTGGTTCGACACATTCTCTAAAAATGGTAGAGCACCTGTAGCTGGTGAAATTTTCAAATGTGAAGATCAGGCTAGGACTCTTGAGGAAATTGCTAAAACTAATGCAGAGAGTTTTTATAGAGGAAGTATAGCTGAGAAGATAGATGCTTTTTCTAAAAAATACGATGGATTTATACGAAAGTCGGACTTAGAGCAATTTTATCCAGAGTGGGTTGAACCGATTACTACAGATTACAGGGGATACACGGTATCAGAAATACCCCCAAACGGACATGGATTAACAGTGCTTATGGCACTTAATATATTAAAAGGATTCGATTTAAATGGATCGAGAGAAGATAGCGATAATTTACATAAAATTATTGAAAGTTTAAAACTAGCATTTGCAGACACAAAGACTTATGTAACAGATATAAAACACATGAAATTAGAACTAGAGGCTTTACTAAATCAAAGCTACGCAGATAAAAGAAGAGAATTAATAAAAGATAAAGCAATTCAACCGGAATCCGGAGATCCATACTGTGGTGGAACCGTGTATTTATGTAGTGCAGACAAAGACGGAAATATGGTCTCTTATATACAAAGCAACTACATGGATTTTGGATCTGGAATAGTAATTCCGGAAACAGGAATAGCTCTACACAATAGAGGAAATAACTTTAGCTTAGATCCGGAGCATCACAATGTAGTAGCGCCATTGAAAAAACCTTACCACACTATAATCCCAGGATTTCTAAGTAAGGATTCAGAAGCTGTAGGAGCATTTGGAGTTATGGGGAAATTTATGCAACCACAAGGTCACATTCAAGTTTTAAGCAATATGATAGACTTTGGATTAAATCCACAAGATGCTCTAGATGCACCAAGATGGCAGTGGATCAAAGATAAAGAAATAGAAGTGGAGCACGAGATGCCTATAAATTTAATTTACGACTTAGCAAAAAAAGGTCATGATGTCAAAGTGATATATGATAATCTAAACATGGGAAGAGGACAGATAATAATAAAAAACGAGCATGGTAGCTATGCTTGTGGAACAGAATCGCGTTGCGATGGATGTGTGGCGGTTTATTAGAATTTCGAAGTAATAGTAAAAGGATTAATTAAAGCTTCTAAAAAAAGGATAGATCAAAGTTCCTAAAAAAATAAGTCATAGACTATGTCTATGACTTAGAAAATTTATATTATGTACGATCACAGGGCTTGACCCAACATTTACTCTTCGCCTACCATTATTGAGTTTCCCTCGTAACTTATCCAATCGCTGAAGCTCCCAATATATATTTTATGTGGGATATCTAATTCTCTAAGTGCAAGACTGTCCACACATGCAGAAATTCCAGAACCGCATGATAGTATTATCTCGCTGTATTTATTTAACTCCTCAAAATGGTTTTTTAAGAATTCAATATCTTTAAGCGATCCTTCGTCATAGTTATTATTTAAAAGATCCTTGCAGAAATAATTTTTCGCACTAGGTATGTGCCCGGCTTTTTCGTATGCTGGTTCTGTGATACCTTGGTATCTTTCGTTTGAACGGCAATCCACAATCACTGTTTCATCACTGTAAAGTTTAGATTTCACATATTCCATAGGTACTACCAAGCTGTCATCTACATTCACATCTAGAGTTTTTCCAACCACTTGTGGTTCATTAATCTTTGTTTCAATTTTGCCACCGTTTTTTATATACGATGTAAGTCCGCCATCTAGTACATATATATTTTTTAGTCCCATATATTTTAACTGAAAGAACAGTCTTGAGGCACCGTTTAAATCTCCATCATCATAAGCAATTACAGTAGTGTCATTATCGATACCTAATTTTTCTAGCTTTTCTTTCAAAATATACGGATCCTGGATTGGATTTTTGCCACCGTGCTTTTCGGCTGGTTTAGACAAATCTTTATCAAGGTCTAGTATAAAACTACCTGGGATATGGCCTTTTTTATAAGAGTCTATTCCGTAAGTTCTATTTATTAAATCAAATCTACAGTCTATAACAACTAAATTGTCTTCTTTATCTAAAATGTCAATTAGTCTTTTTGCTGATATTGTGTTGTTCAAATTAACCGCCTCCATTTAATAGTAGAATTTTTAAAACCCTTCTTATTCATTATGTTATTATAAAAATTGTCTCAAGTAAATATATATTTTTATATTACAAAAACAAAAAAATATAGTATAATCATAGTTGAGTATATAGTTAAATTTCTAATTAAACAAGATCATGACATAAAACTAGAATTAACTTATTTTATCATTTTAATGCAGACACATTAGTTAATTTAAATTAGTCTTTGCAGCTTTATGTCTGAATTTATATTTTTTGTTTAAGTTTTTTATTATGATGTGAGTTAAAAAATATATTTTTTAGAATGGAGAGTTGAGAGATGAGTTACAAGATAGTTAGCAAAAGAGAACTTACAGATAACATTTACTTAATGGATATTGAAGCTCCTAGAGTTGCGAAATCTGCTAAGCCAGGTCAATTTATCATAATCAAGACTGATGAGAAAGGTGAAAGAGTTCCCCTTACCATAGCTGATTACGATAGTGAAAAAGGAACAGTAACTATAGTTTTCCAAAGCGTTGGATCATCAACTAAAAAATTAGCTCAATATGAAGAAAATGAATATGTTATGGACTTTGTAGGTCCATTGGGGCAGCCAAGTGAGTATATTCATGAAGATATAGATGAGTTAAAGAAACAAAACATTCTGTTTGTAGCAGGTGGTGTTGGTTCTGCTCCAGTATACCCACAAGTAAAGTGGTTTAAAGAAAATGGACTAGATGTAGATGTTATAATAGGCTCTAGAACTAAAGATTTAGTAATTTTAGAAGATCAAATGAAAACAGTTGCCAAAAACGTTTATGTTGCAACTGATGATGGAACATATGGATTTAATGGTAGAATTCCTGATTTAATTAGAGATTTAGTCGAAAATCAAGGTAAAAAATACGATCATATAATAGCAATTGGGCCTATGATCATGATGAAGTTTGTATGTCTATTGACTAAAGAGTTAAATATACCTACAACAGTTAGTTTAAATACAATAATGGTAGACGGAACTGGTATGTGTGGAGCATGTAGAGTAAGAATTGGTGACGAAATTAAATTTGCATGTGTAGACGGACCAGAGTTTGATGGACATTTAGTTGACTTTGATGAAGCGATGAGAAGACAAGGAATGTATAAGACTCAAGAAGGAAAAGCAGCTTTAGAGTCTGAAGATGGTGGTAACAGTCACCATGCTAATTGTGAGTGTGGGGGTGACAAGTAATGAGTGCAAAAGTTAGAGTGCCAGTTAGAGAACAAGATCCTAAGGTTAGAGCTACAAACTTTGATGAGGTTTGTCTAGGATATAATATAGAAGAAGCGGTTGAAGAAGCGCAAAGATGTCTTGGATGTAAAAAGCCTAGATGTGTTGAAGGCTGTCCAGTTAGCGTTGATATACCAGGATTTATACAAAAGGTTAAAGAAAAAGATATAGAGGGTGCTGCAAAAGCCATTGCAAAAAATAGTTCATTACCTGCAGTCTGTGGTAGAGTTTGCCCACAGGAAACACAATGCGAAGGTGTTTGTATAGTTGGAATAAAAAATGAGCCAGTATCAATAGGAAAACTAGAAAGATTTGTTGCAGATTGGTCTAGAGAAAACAATGTAAACCTTTCTGAAACAGAGCCCAAAAAGGATGCTAAAGTTGCTGTTATTGGAAGTGGACCAGCGGGGCTTGCATGTGCAGGCGACTTAGCTAAAAAAGGATATACTGTAAAGATATTTGAAGCAATGCACGAACCAGGAGGAGTTTTAACTTACGGGATACCTGAGTTTAGACTTCCAAAGAGCGGAGTTGTACAACCTGAAATAGAAAACATTAAAAAACTTGGCGTTGAATTAGAGACAAACGTAATCGTTGGTAGAACAATCACTATTGAGCAGTTACAAGATGAAGGATACAATGCTATATTTATAGGATCAGGCGCAGGATTACCTTCATTTATGGGTATTCCAGGTGAAAATGCTAACGGAGTATTTTCAGCAAATGAATACTTAACAAGAGTAAACTTAATGAAGGCTTACAAAGCAGATTATGATACACCGATTAGATCGGGTAAAAGAGTAGTGACTGTAGGTGGAGGGAATGTTGCAATGGATTCCGCAAGAACAGCACTTAGACTTGGATCTGAATCTTATATAGTTTACAGAAGAAGTGAAAAAGAGCTTCCAGCGAGAATTGAAGAAGTTCACCACGCAAAAGAAGAAGGAGTAGTTTTCCATACTCTTACTAACCCTAAAGAAATTCTAGTAGATGAAACTGGAAATGTTAGAGGAATGGTATTAGTTAAGATGGAGCTAGGAGAGCCAGATGATTCTGGAAGAAGAAGACCTATAGAGATAAAAGGATCTGAATTTGAAATAGAGGCGGATACAGTAATAATGTCTCTTGGTACTAGCCCAAATCCACTTATTTCATCAACTACTAAAGGACTTGAAGTAAATAAGAGAAAGTGTATTGTTGCAGATGAGTCTGGTCATACGACAATAGATGGTGTTTACGCAGGTGGAGATATAGTAACAGGAGCTGCTACAGTTATATCAGCAATGGGAGCTGGTAGAAAAGCTGCTGCATCTATAGATGAATATTTAAAAGAAAATGTTTTAAATAAAAACTAATAGAAACATAAAAAAATATAAATATATAAATAATAAAGAAAATTTTTACCCTAGCATAGCCTCTTGTAAAGAGGTAGTGCTAGGGTTTTGATTTACAATTGAAAATGAAAATCTAGTAGGATTAACCATTGGTTTTTTAAATTAGATAGTATATAATAATTAATTGAGGTTATATAAAATTACGTTTTTTAGATAAGAGGGGAGCATTTCGCTTCCCTTGAATCATGTTCAAAAATTTTATTCAAGGAGGACAATGGATGGTTAGTCAACAAATACTTGGTACAGAGCGCATTAGCAAACTTCTGATAAAATATTCAATACCAGCGATAATAGGTATGTTGGTAAATAGTTTATACAATGTTGTAGATAGAATATTCATAGGAAATATAGAAGGCGTAGGCTCTTTGGCTATAACAGGTCTTGGTGTTACAATGCCTATAATGACTATAATATTAGCTTTTGGTATGTTAATAGGAATAGGAACAACAACTACGATTTCCCTAAAACTAGGTGAAGGAAAGGTAGAAGATGCACGTAAATTAATTGGAAATGCTATGACACTTTCAGTGGTAGTAGGAATTATTTTAACTATAATAGGACTTGTTTTTCAAGATCAAATATTAATTTTATTTGGAGCAAGTGAAAATACAATTTTCTATGCAAAGGAATATATAAATATTATTTTAATGGGTACAGTAGTGAATCTACTTGCATTTTCTTTAAATCACTCTATAAGGGGAGATGGGGCACCTGCAATTTCTGCTGGTATCATGATAGTTGGGTGTTTAACAAATATAATTTTAGACTATGTCTTAATATTTATTTTTGGAATGGGTATTAAAGGAGCTGCTATAGCAACTGTTACATCACAAGCTTTAACGGCAGTTTTAACTATAGCTTACTATGTAAGCGGTAAATCTAACTTAAAGTTTGAGAAGAAAAGCTTAAAATTAGAATCCCATCTAGTAAAAGCAGTTTTTGCAATAGGTATGTCTTCATTTGCTATGCAGCTTGCAGCTAGTTTGGTACAAGTTGTATCAAATCACGCCCTTAAAAGTTATGGAGGAGATTTAGCTATAGGGGCTATGGCTACAGTTTCATCAATAGCTATGTTCTTTTTAATGCCTGTTTTTGGAATGAACCAAGGAGCGCAGCCGATAGTTGGATTTAACTATGGTGCTAAACAATACGATAGAGTTAGGAAAGCCTATATGGGATCACTAGCCGCTGCAACTATTTTGCTTACATTTGGATTTTTAGCTGTACAGTTATTCCCACATGCAATCGTAGGTATATTTAACAAAGACCCTGAGCTTATGGCGATATCTGTAAATGGGCTTAGAGTATACCTATTCATGTTGCCTATAATAGGGATATCAATTATCGGTGGAGTATTTATTCAGTCAATAGGTAAGGCTAAGATGTCAATGATACTTAGCTTACTTAGACAGGTTATACTATTGATACCATTTATAATTATACTTCCGAGATTTATGGGGTTAAAAGGAGTTTGGATGGCTCAACCGTTATCAGATTTAATTGCGGTAATTCTTACTGGATATGTAGTTAACAAGGAATTAAAGCGTCAAAAGCAGTTGATGATAGATCAAAATAAAGCTATATAAAAATAAATTGTCTTTGTTTAAATAAATTATTTTTTTCTAAAAATTGTAAAGATTAAGTATTTATGCTAAAATTAAATCACTTTAGGTTAAAGAAATTAGATGTTATGGAGTGATTAAATGAATTTTTTGGATAAAGATATATTGTCAAATGCAAGGGTTAGTATGAAAGTAGTAAAAACTCTTTCTAAAATAAATGAATTTAAAGGTAGACAGATCGTATATAAAAAACAAAATAAAGAAATTTTAGATAATTTGTGTGAAACTTCTTTAGTCGATTGCGCGTTATCTACTCATATAGGTCAAAATTCAAGAAGAAGAGAAATGGATATAGAAAAACTTGTGAATGGTGAAAGGATACCATCTACAGAGGATGAGTGGAGTGTAGTTGAATATAGAGATCTAGTTAAGACTATCAATAGTGCGTACTATACTATGAATTTAGATGCAAAGTTAATTGCGGAACTACACGGTTACTTGTACAAGTACTCAAATCAAAGGGGCGGATTTTTTAGAGTAGATCTAAGTTCTGAAGTTGAAAATCTCTGCGATTCATATCACAAACTTTTGGAAGAAGACGAGGTTGATGTACTTATATTAATAGCTACGATTGTACTAGAGTTTATATTACTTCATCCTTTTAATAAAGGAAATGTAAAAATGGCCAGGGTACTAATGCTACTTACTTTAAATCAAAATGGTTACGAGGTCGGAAGATATATTAGCTTAGGTAAAGTATTTGATGAAAGTTCTTTAGAGTACTTTGAGAGGATAAAAATCTTGAGCTCGCATCTTGGTAGAGGTGAGTACGATATAAACACTTGGCTTGAGTATTTTTTAGAAAGCATACTTATAGCTTATCAAAAGCTAAATGATAGCTTGAACATAACAGATAAAGATAAAGTAACAAAAACTCTTAGAATAGAAACTTATATCAATTCTACTCTTGGATACTTTACCAAGCAAGATATAAAGGATTTGTGCCCAGATATACCTGATCCTACTATTAATAGAGTATTTAATAATCTTAGAAGAGAAGATAAGATTGAAGTTATTGCTAGAGGTAGAAATGCTAAGTGGAGAAAAAAATATTAGTACAAGCAGTAAAATTGTATAAATCTATGAAATATTAATTTATAAAACTATTAAGGCACACCTAAAGTTAATTTAAAACTTTTTGTGTGTCTTTTTGATTTCAATAATTTAACTTTAATGACTATTTGTTTGTCTACTTGTATAAAAGGTTTTTCAATAGAGATACTAATAGAAAGAAATAAGGAGGTAACTATTTTGAAAAAAAAACTACTTTATATAAGTGTGAATTCAAAACCCGAAGATTTATCTTCAAGTAAAACTGTTGC
Organism: Metaclostridioides mangenotii; assembly: GCF_017873185.1. GTDB lineage: Bacteria > Bacillota > Clostridia > Peptostreptococcales > Peptostreptococcaceae > Metaclostridioides > Metaclostridioides mangenotii. The sequence continues at coordinate 688,827 of NZ_JAGGJX010000001.1, read as the reverse complement.
AAGAAAATTTATAAATAGATTTTTAGAGAGAAATCCAGATTTTATTTTAGAAGAAATAGATCTGTATAAAAATCATATCCCAAAATTAGAATATCAATATTATGAAAAAAGAAATTCACTTGTAAAAGAAGATAAACTTACAAATTTAGGAGAACAAGACAAAAGAGAAATAAATATAATAAACGAACTTTGTGATCAGTTTGTGGAAGCCAGAGTATATGTAATATCTTCTCCAATGTGGAGTTTATCATTTCCATCACAATTAAAAGCTTACATTGATTGTATAGTTCAAGATGGAAAAACTATTACATTTGATGACGATGAAAAACCAGATGGATTATTAAATGATTTTGACAGAAGTGTAGTGTATGTACAATCGTCTGGAGCCAAAATACCGTGGATTATGAAACCGATATTAAATAAAGGCTTAAATTATATTGAAAGTATAATGAAGTTTATAGGCATAAAAAAATTTGAGGAATTATTAGTTGATGGGACAGGAACTACAGAAGAAGAGAGGCAAAGTTCTTTGAAAAATGCCTATGACAAGATAGATGAGGTTATAGATAGTTTGAAGTTTTAGCATTTTATTTAAACTAATAGGAAATTTAAAGCGTTTGAAATTTAAAAACCTGCTTTGTATGAAGAATTATCCATATAGAAGCAGGTTTTCTTTTATTGTGGCATTTAAATCTATATATTACAATATCCAATATACTTATAGTCACTAGGGATATTATATGTTTTGTCAGTCTTTTCTAATGTCCAACTTGTATCAAATAATGTAGTTCTTACAATTGATTCGAAAAATAGCATTACTATACCAGCATCTATTTTTGATTCATAAGTGTTTGTATACTCATCATTTCTTACAGCTAGTATAACTTTTCCTCCATCAACTATAAATCTCCATGGTTGTCTATTTAAAGTCGAAGGGGCCATTCTTGCATAGTTAAAGGCATCTAGTAAAGCTCTTTCAGCTAATGTTTCAGCATCAATATTTTTACCCCATTCATCAATATAAACTATTTCTTCTACACCAAGTCTTGTAGATGTATCGTTGTCAACTATCTCCATATTTGATAGTGAGTAGCTTTCACCAGTTTTAGTCGGGTTAACTATTTTTTTCTTATAAGAAGTAGCTTCGTAGCCAAGTGCTATTATTGCTGAAATATTTTTGTTAGAACTGATCTCAAGTTTGTCTAATATTTTCTCGCTGTCTTCAAAAGTTATCCAACAAGAGTCAATTTCAATTTCTGTTGCTTTTAATACTATGTTTTCTCCAATATAACCAGCATTTTCAATGTGGTTATCAACAACTTCTGATAGAATAAATATGTAGTTTGGAGCTTCTATCATATTTCCCTTATAACCAGCTATATTTTGTAGCTTTTCGGATACTTTGTCCCTAGAGTTGTCAAGTAGCTTGATTTCTACTTCGATGTTTGGAACAAGCTTTTTACAAGAATCTGAAAACTTTTCTAATTCAACAAGTTGCTCTTGCTTTATCGGAGTGTCTTTAAATTCTCTTATTGATTTACGATTAGATATAAGTGCTTTGTAATCCATTATATTAAACCTCCTAATACTATATTTAGCATAAATATATTATTAAATATTTTAGTTCTTATATAGATAATATCATTATAAATTCTATATAGTCAACAAATATAGAATAAGTGCAATTAAACTTATTAAATTTTATATTACAGTAAATATACATGAAATTTATCCACACAATAAAAACCTATATTGATTAAAACAGTTTCAATATAGGTAAAGTATATAAATAAAAATCCACGAAATAAATACTATCTACATGCGCAAGATCCCGCTATATGTTTTTCTTGTATTGCGTATAACTTTAATTCATGTACTACCATTATATCTTCTAAATTATCTGAAATACTTACAATTCTTAAACATTTGTTTCTTATTTCAGGTGGTAATTCAGGATCATCTGTTAAATTTACATAGTCATCATATCTATACATAAAATCATCCCTTTACATTTAATTAAATATATTATACTATATTTAAGGAAATTTTATTTAACTTTAATTAAAGCTTTTACAATTAATTAGTTTTTTATACAAACTTCCTTTATATTATTGCAAAAGAATCTATTTAATGATGTGAAAACGATTTAATTTTAACTAAATTTCTAGAAATATAAAATTTTATAAAGTAATATGAAATTAAAAATATATTTAATATTAACTTTAGATTATTTTAACTGCTTCTTAATATTATTATACTATAAATTATTTTTAGTTTAGAAAAAAAGTTTATTGGTTAAAATAATCGATTTTAAAGAATAGTTTTAAATGTATGTAAAATTTTTAAAATATATTTGAATTTTTAGAAATTTATATTATACTTATTAAAGTATATAAAATATTTGTATTATAAAAGTTTGTATTAAAAATTGAAAATTAGGAGGGAATTATATGAGTAATGAACTTAAAAAGACGCTTGGACTGTCAGCAGCAATGTCGACAGTTATTGGTTCAGTAATTGGATCTGGTGTGTTCTTTAAGCCTCAAGCAGTTTACGCACTGACTGGCGGTGAGCCTGGCCTTGGAATGTTAGCATGGCTATTTGCAGGACTTATGACAATTGCAGCTGGTTTAACAGCGGCAGAAGTTGCAGCAATGATACCTAAAACTGGTGGAATGATGGTATATATTAAAGAAATTTATGGAGACAAATTAGGATTTTTAGCAGGATGGATGCAAATAGTGTTATTTTTCCCTGGTATGGCTGCGGCTCTTGCTGTTATATTTGCACAGCAATTTACTGAAATGATTGGAGCTACACAATTTCAATTGCCAGTAGCAATTGGTTTAATAATTATAGTTGCTTTCTTAAACACGATGGGATCTAAAACTGCAGGTGGAATACAAACAGTATCAACTGTATGTAAGTTAATTCCTCTAGTAGTTATAATGGTATTTGGTTTCATAAAAGGTAGTGGAGAAGCTGACGTGTTTAGACCGCTTGTAGGTTCAGGTGTTAGTTTAGGAAGTGTAATTGGGCAAGTTCTTATAGCTATACTATTCGCTTATGAGGGTTGGATGAATGTTGGGGCTATAGCTGGAGAGATGAAGAATCCAGGAAAAGATTTACCAAGAGCTATAATAGGTGGTCTTACAATAACAACTGCAGTATACTTTGTTATCAACTTAGCTTACTTATGGGTTTTACCTGCTAGTCAATTAGCACTAGAAACATCACCAGCTTCAGCTGTTGCTACAAAAATATTTGGCGATGTGGGCGGTACTATAATATCTGTTGGTATACTAATATCAGTATTTGGTACATTAAATGGATACCTATTAACAGGACCAAGAGTTGTATATACATTAGCTGAGGATAAAACTCTACCGTTCTCTGATAAATTAGCAAAGTTAAACGGTGCTAAAGTTCCGGCAAACGCTATTATATTTATGGCTACAATAGCTGGTATATACGCTTTAACTAACCAATTTAACTTACTTACAGACTTAGCAGTATTTGCAAGTTGGTTATTCTATGTACTTACATTTATAGGAGTTATCAAACTAAGAAAAACACAACCAGATACTCCTAGAAGTTATAAAGTTCCGCTATATCCAATTATACCGTTAATTGCTATAATAAGTGGATCTTTTGTATTAATAAATCTATTATTATTCTCTGGTTGGGGACCTAGATTGGTAGCTTTCGGAAGTTTAGGTATTACTGCATTAGGTTTACCAATATACTTAATGAATAAGAAAAATTAGATTAAAAAAATATATTTAAGAATTAAAATATTTTATATAAAAAAGTCCTAGTTTAACTAGGGCTTTTATTTTGCTATAATATAATTATACAAATTAATATTAAATTTGATAATTATTTTAAAAAATTTAAAACTTTTTGTAGAAACAAAACGTCTATATATTAGGTCGTTTTTTATATGCGGGGTATATAAGCGTAAATAGCAAAATTTGGAGGAATTGCAATGAGGAAAAAGAATATATACAGTAGAAACAGTAGAAACAAGAAAAAAAGAATTAATGGAAAGAAAGTATCGATAGTATTGGGAGGAATTGTTGTAGTTGCAGCTGCCGCGTTCGGTATAATAACTTTTAAAAACAATGCTAATGTAGAAGAAAAGGCTGTAAGAGACTCTGAGCTTGCGAATAGTACTGTAATGAGTATTGTTAGCAACGCCTCTGGAGAAATCAATAAAGGGCCAAGCAAGAGCGCAGGAAAGGTAGCATATATAACTATAGATGATGGACCGTCACAGTTTACCGATCAATTGATTAAAGTTCTAGAAAAGCATAATGCTAAGGCTACATTCTTTATGATTGATGGTAACATGAAAGCATATCCAGAGCAGGTAAAAAATATAGTTAATAGTGGAAATACACCTGGATTTCACAGTGTAACACACGATATAAAAAAGCTATATAAAACTCCGACTTCTGCTAAAGAAGAATTTGATCAAAATGATAGAACACTACATGAAATAACAGGAACAAATTCAAAAGTAATCAGAATACCTTATGGGAGTAAGCCTTATACACCACAAGCTTCTTATGATGCCATGATCGCAGCTGGGTATAAAATTTGGGACTGGGATTTAGACACTATAGACTGGAAAGCTAACTCTACTCAGATTGTGGACAGTGTAAAAAATCACGATCCTTCAGCAGACAGAGTAATTGTTCTTATACACGAAAAGCAACAGAGTTTGGACGCATTGGATCCAATGCTTACGTATCTAGCTTCTCAAGGTTATGAATTTTTACCAATAGAGCAAAACCAAACTCCACATAATTATTGGCTTAATAACTTAAAATAGAAGTAATAATTATATTTTGAATTATAAATAAGAATTGACGAGGTGCATTATATTGAAAAAAATAATCTACATAGGAATTATAGGACTGATTTCTATTTCGCTTACAGCATGTAGTGGGAAGAGCATAGCGACTGTAAATGATGTTGAGATAACAAAAGAAGGTTTTGAAAAGACTAAATCAATACTGTCTTTGACAAATGACTACTTAAACGGGGAAACTTTTGATGATATGAACAAGTCATTAGATAAAAAAGGAAAAAAAGATTTGGAAAATATGTTAATATCATTTATGATAGATAATGAACTTTTATATCAAGAGGCTAAGGATAAAGGATTTTCTCCAAGCAAGGCAGATATTAATTCTAAATACGAAGAATTAAGCAGAGATATAGAATCAAACGCAAGCTATAAGAAAGAGTTGGATAAAGCAGGTGTTGATAAAGAGTACTTACTAAAAGAGATATCTAGAGATTTGACAATTGAAAAATACAGAAAAGATTTTATAGATAAGTTGAATATCAGTGAAGAAGAAATTCAAAATTACTATAGAAACAATAAAGATGAATTTAAAGTACCTGAAGTCGACGCATCACATATATTGATTTCGACTTTGGATAAAGAGAAAAAAACTGTTAATGATACTGAAAAACAGAAACTTAAAGAAAAAGCAGACAAAGTTTTTACTGAGCTTGAAAATGGTGCAAATTTTGAAGCATTGGCTAAAAAGTATTCAGATGATAAATCTACTGGAAAAAACGGTGGTGGGCTTGGATATTTTACTAAAGATAGTAAAAATGCCGAGTTTACAAAACATGTTTTTAGTTTAGAAAAAGGTAAAACTTCAAATGTATTTGAAACTAGTTATGGATACCATATTGTAAGGATTAATGACAAGAAAAATAAAAATTTAAGTTTTGAAGATAGCAGAAGTATGATTAGAGAAAAAATTATTAATGGAAAGTTTTTAAAACATTTAGATTCATTGGAAAAAAATGCTGATATAAAAAAATAGTATAAGTTTAAATCTTAGAAAATCGTCCTAGCCTGTAATCGAGAGGAGATTTACAGGATGTTTAAGAGTGATAACAGAATAAAAGCTGAGGAGTATATTATTGAAAACAAAAACTCGTTTTATAGAGTCGCATATAGTTATACAAAAAATGAAGACGATGCACTTGATGTAGTACAGGAGTCGATATATAAAGCTCTTTACTCCGTTGATAATCTTCAGGATATAAATTATATAAAGACATGGTTTTATAAAATACTTATCAGAACAAGCATTGACAATATTAGAAAAAATGCTCGATATAAAAATTTAGTTTCTACTGAACTACCTTTAGATCAAGATGGTGTATACGATAAATATACAGATATTGACTTAAGAAAAGCTTTAGAAGAGCTTCCAATAGAGTATAAATCTATATTGTTACTGAGATTTTTTGAAGATTTAAAAATTGAAGAAGTTGCAGAGATACTGGATGAGAATGTAAATACAGTAAAAACCAGACTTTATACAGCACTTAAAAAATTAAAATATAAAATTAAAGAGTAGGCGTTGCTAAATGGATAAATTCGAGGCCTTAGAAAAATTAAAAACGGACTATAAAAATATGATTATACCGAGTAAGTTAGATAATTTGATCAATAAAAATACTATTGATAGCATGTCAAATATTATTTTGGTTAAAATAAAGAGAGAAAATTTCGGTAATATAGATAATAATTCATATTGAGAATTAAATAAATAAAGTTAGTGATGTATATAACTTAACTAAAAATACAGAGGAACTGACCTCTGTATTTTTTTATCGTAAGTTTAATTATCAATAGGATATAATATATACAAAGAATTAAAATAAAAGTAATGTTATATGTTAAAATTAAATAAAAATGAAAAAAACACCATATAATCAAATATAAGTGTAATTTTTTATAAAGATATTTTAAAAGGAGAGATTTATGTTATCTATATATAATAAATTTAGGGAAATAGTAAATAGATTAAATTACAGTGAACTCAGTTCAAGAACTGCAGAGCTATCGTTTTTTATTTTACTTTCTATATTTCCATTTTTACTTTGTTTTATAAGTGGAGTTGCTTATATTCCTGAATTTCATTTAAATAAATACTCAGGGATGTTTGCAAGTATTATGCCTACAAGTGTATTTGATGTATTATCATCGATTATAGTTTCTGCAATTGACAATAGGAATTTAAAGTTTCTTTGCATGAGTTTAATTTTGACAATGTGGACTACTTCGAGAGCCGTAAAAGCATTAATTAAAGGGATGAACAAGTCTTATCGTGTAAAGGAAACAAGGTCGTTCTTTAAAATAATGTTTATATCTTTTTTCTTTACATTTATTCTTCTTTTGTTAATCTTTATGTCTATAATATTTTTAATTTATGGAGAAAAAATAGGTCTTTTCTTATTTACATTTGTGGGTCTTGATAATGTATTTTTAACCTTGTGGAATATACTTAGATACAGTATAACAATAATAATGATAATAGTTGTGTTCACAATACTTTACAAGTATACTCCAAATAAAAAAATAAATTTTAGAGAAGTAGTTCCTGGATCAGTATTTGCGACATTTTCGTGGTTTTTGGTATCATACGTATATTCTTATTATACAAATCACTGGGCAAATTACGAAGCTATATACGGAAGCATAGCCGAGATTATAGTTCTTATTACATGGATTTATTTTAGTAGCTGGGTAATAACTATAGGTTATGAATTGAATATAAGACTTTACTACAGAAGAAATACTATATTAACAAAGAAAATTAGAGAAAATTTACAAAACTGAAGACTATATTAAAAAGTAATATAAATACAGATAGTATTATATTGATTTTTAACCATTCATATAATGATGTATACTATATACAAAAATATGATTATATAAGATGCAAAAATAGCTATGAACAATGATAAAGAGTAGATAAATTGTAAAAATATGTTATAAGTATGTTATAATTAAATAAATATGTCGTAATATACATAAATTAACACTTTATTCTATAATAAGGAGAATCGATTTAAAATGGGAACTTTTGTAGGATTCTTAGATTATTTAAAAAATATGCCTATTCCAGCCATACTTTGTAATAAGTATGTGATTGAAAATAAAGAAGTATTTGAAGTAAAATACGTAAATGATAGTATGCTAAATATTACAGATAGTAAAATTGGCATAGGAAGCATTGATTTTACTAAGTTATTTAATTTAACTGAACAAAATAATATAAATAAAGACATGCAATGTAAATGCGATAGAACTTATAAATATATACCTAAGTTAAAAACATGGTTTTGTGTAGAGTCACAGGTACTGAGTGATAGTGAAGTTGTATTTTATTTTAAAGAGATTATTTTAAATTACAATAATTTAAACAATGGATTTATATATAGAGAAGATTATTATAATTTTATTTCAGACAATATAGATAACTTTTTACAATGTATCAGGAAGATGGAAAAGGGTTCAGTTAGGTATAATGAAACGATGGATCTATTTTTAACTTTTATAGATGAAAATGAGATTTTAAGAGAAGATATAGAAGAAGATGTTTATTTAAATAAAATGGGAGATTTTACAAATATAGTACATGAGCTTATAACTCCTATAAACTTGATATATTCATCCTTACAAGTTATTGAAAAAAACGGATACGATTTACTGGAAAGCAATCAAGCGATAAGAAGAAACATAAATATCATGAAGTTGAATACTACAAGAGTGCTAAATCTTGTAGAGAATATAATTGATTTTACCAAGCTTGAATCAGGGTACAACGACTTCAATCCGGAAACTGCTAATATTGTAAGCTTTATTGAATCAACATGTCTTTCTATAGTGGAATTCGCATCCGAAAAGCATATTCAACTTATTTTTGAGTCGGAGACAGATGAGTTGTTTTTAAGTTTCGACAAGGACAAGATAGAGAGAATACTACTTAATTTATTGAGCAATTCAATTAAATACAATAACGAAAATGGTATAATTAAGATAAATTTATCTATTAAGGAAGATTATTTCAATATCAAACTAATTGATAATGGGATAGGAATACCTAAAGATAAAATAGATAAGATTTTTGATAGATTCGAAAAAGTTAACAGAGTCGGAATAAGTAGACCTAGGGGTAGTGGGATAGGACTTGCATTAGTAAAATCCATGGTAAATATGCATAATGGAAAAATAAGCCTTAAAAGCGAGGTCGATGTTGGAACTGAATTTATAATATCGCTTCCTATATAGTAATACATAAATTAATATATGATTTAAAGCTCTTATTTGATAAATATCAGAGAAGGGCTTTTATATTAGAAGTTTAATATAGATTTTCGACTAAATCCGATAAAATCACTAAAATAATAGCAAATTTTGCAACTCAAAATTATAGTTATTTTGACTAAGAATTTAAACATCTATTTTATTTTAGAGCGTTAAGCCAGGATATGTAAGTATCCTGGCTTAACATTTTTTTATTTAAATTTACTAGCTTGCTTTTAATTCTATTTCTAAATTTTTTCCGTGATAGTAGATAAGATCTATTATTTTACTGCTTATAGTAACGGCAATTATTGAGTAGAATACATTAAAGGCAGATAAGTATAAAAGCGATAATAATAGTATCGAAATATCTGCAATAAGATAAATTTTTCCGAGCCCTAAAGATGTAGTCTTAGAAATCACTAATGCAATGGCATCATCTCCTCCAGCTGCACAGCCTGCTTTAACTATAAGCCCGACCCCGATACCTACTGTGGTACCAGCAAAGATTGTAGATAATAACATACTATCAAATCTGGGCACTATTGGACCGATAATTTCAAAGCAGTAGTAAAGAACTGAGAAACTTACCGATGCGATAATTGAGTAAATAAAGAATTTTTTACCAAAGAATTTATATCCGACCAATAACAGTGCAATATCTATAACCACATTGGCAATTGATGGCTCTATATTAAATAAATTTTTCAGCAGTAGTAAAAGTCCTAACACTCCACCTTCTGTAATATTGTTTAAATAATAAAAATTGTAAACTCCAAATGCAAGTATGGAAGAACCTATAAAAATTAATAGTATTCTCTCCATGTTCGTCCGGCTAATCATAAAAAACCTTCCCTTCTTTTAACTTATATCTATTATATGCGATAAAAATAGGTTTGTATATGCAGATTTTAAAAACTAAATATTATACAGTTTTTTATAAAAAAAATCAATAGTTTTTATTGAAAAAATTATAAAAATTTAGATTTGAATTATAAGTTAGTATTTGCAATGCTTTTAAGAATAAATAGACGCCAAAAGTTTTTAATAATTAATTTAAGGTTTAGTATAATTAACCGTTGAGTTTATATTAATTTTTTATTTGTTTACATATACTAAGTATTTAGCGATATCGTTAATATACTTAGTTTATTTTAAAAATGTGACTAATTTTTCAAAAAAATTAAATATTTTAAAAAAGGGTTGTATTATCAAATTGATAATACTATAATGTATTTATTATTATCAATTTGATAGTAAGATTAATTTTTAGGAGGAAGTATTATGATATATGAAAATATTTTAGATTTAATTGGAAATACACCATTGTTTAAAATTAACAATTTGGAGATAAAAGATAAAAACACTGATATATATTTAAAATTAGAAAAATCAAATCCAGCGGGTAGTGTTAAAGATAGAGCAGTATTTGGTATGATTGAAGGTCTTGAGAAAAGAGGAGAACTTAAAAAAGGAGATGTACTTGTAGAAGCTACTAGTGGAAATACAGGGATAGCTCTTTCTATGGTCGGCAGAGTAAAAGGATATGAAGTTGTAATAGTGATGCCTGAGACAATGAGTGTAGAAAGAAGAAACCTTATGAAGGCGTATGGAGCAAAGCTTATACTTACAGATGGTAAAGAGGGAATGGCAGGGGCTTTAAATAAAGCTCAAGAGCTTTTAGATAGTAATTCGAATTACAAGTCATTGAAGCAATTTGAAAACGAAGACAATCCAAATATACATTATAGAACAACAGCGGTAGAAATATACAATGATCTAGAGGATATAGATATATTTATTTGTGGAGTTGGGACATCAGGAACACTTACTGGAGTAGCAAAATATTTAAAAGAGAAAAAACCTGATGTTAAGGTTATAGCAATAGAACCAACTAAATCACCTGCAATATCAGAGGGTAAATCAGGTCCTCACAAGATACAGGGTATAGGAGCAAACTTTGTACCTATAAATTATGATGAAACTTTAGTAGATGAGGTATTAACTGTTCATGACGATGATGCTTTTGAGACCGTAAGAGTATTAGCTGAAAAAGAAGGTCTTTTAGTTGGAGTTTCATCTGGAGCAAATGTATTTGGTGCTATCGAGATTTCTAAAAAGTATCCGGGTAAAAAGATTGTTACTATAGCTCCGGATGGTGTAGATAAGTATATGTCCATGGGTATATTTGATTAATATATATAATTTATATTAAAAAGGGAGTTGGGTTATTTGTTTAGGAGAATAAACAAAGATTTGGAATATATTATGGAAAATGATCCCGCGTCTAAGTCAAAAATTGAAGTATTTTTACTTTATCCTTCTGTTCACGCCATGATTATGCATAGGGGAGCTCATTTTTTATATAAGAAAAAGAGATTTTTTTTAGCGAGGCTTATGTCTCAATTATCTAGATTTTTTACTGGGATTGAGATACATCCTGGAGCTGTAATTGGAGAGGCTATATTTATAGATCATGGAATGGGAGTTGTAATAGGTGAAACAGCTATAGTAGGCAATAGAGTTACAATATTCCATGGAAGCACATTAGGAGGCACAGGAAAAGACAAAGGAAAGAGACATCCAACTGTTGGAGATAATGTGCTTATAGGAGCAGGAGCGAAGGTATTAGGGCCTATAAATATAGGATCTAATGCTAAGGTAGGTGCTAATGCAGTTGTGCTTCGAGATGTTCCAGATGGTGCTACAGTTGTAGGTATACCTGCCACTGTGGTGAATAGGCAAAATATAGGAAAAAATAAAATAATTTAATAATTACTTAAAAAAATATTCGAGCTATTGTGAAAATTGAAACTAGTATTTGCAATAGCTCTTATTATATGTTAAATTTGCTTAACATTTCTTTACATATACTTTACTTGACCATGTTCTCAAAGAAGATTATTATATTAGAAAATAAAGAAAACGTTTCTATAGTATAGTAGAGCTTTGCAATTATAAAAAAATTAAAACGTTTCCATAGCTTTTTCTTAACTATAGAAAACTTTATTTTGGACTTGAAATGATTTAAATTGGGAGGGGAATTTACTATGGAGTCTGAACAGCAACTGGAAAGAGGTTTAAAGAACCGTCACGTGCAGTTAATTGCAATTGGAGGTGCCATAGGAACAGGTCTATTCTTAGGATCAGGTAAGTCAATACACTTGGCAGGGCCATCAATACTTTTGGCATATCTGATAACTGGTGTAATTTGTTTCTTAATAATGAGAGCTTTAGGAGAGCTATTGCTTTCTAACTTAAATTATCACTCGTTTGTGGATTTTGTTGGTGATTATCTAGGAGACGCTTTTGCATTTGTTACTGGATGGACGTATTGGTTCTGTTGGGTATGTATAGCAATGGCAGACTTAACTGCTGTAGGTATGTATATTCAGTTTTGGTTTCCAACCGTACCGCAGTGGGTGCCAGGTTTAATTTGTTTAGTTATACTTGTAGCAATGAACTTAGCCACAGTCAAACTTTTTGGAGAGATGGAATTCTGGTTTGCTCTAATCAAGATTATTGCTATCTTAGCATTGATAGTTGTCGGAATAGTCTTAATATTTAAAGGTGTTGAGGCAGGTGGAACCAAGGCTAGCTTCTCGAACTTGTGGAATCACGGTTTCTTTGCAAATGGTATAAATGGATTTGTACTATCGTTCCAAATGGTTGTGTTTGCATTCGTTGGAATAGAGCTCGTTGGTCTTACAGCTGGTGAAACAGCAGACCCAGAAAACGTAATACCAAGCGCTATAAACAATATTCCTATACGTATACTTATATTCTATATAGGAGCTCTAGCTGTAATCATGAGTATCTATCCATGGAATCAAGTTGATCCAACTGCCAGCCCATTTGTTAAGGTATTCGCAGTTATAGGTATAACAGGAGCAGCGAGTGTAGTAAACTTCGTCGTGTTAACTTCAGCAGCTTCAGCTTGTAATAGTGGGGTATTCAGTACAAGCCGTATGATATTCTCATTAGCAAAAGAAGGAGATGCACCAAAACCTTTTAGTAAATTAACAAAAAACAAAGTTCCAGCAAACGCTCTATATTTTTCAGCAGGAGTAGTTACGGTTTCAGTTATACTTAATTATGCTATACCAAGTGCTGCAACAGTATTTACACTTATAACTAGTGTTTCAACAGTTTGTTTCATATATATTTGGGGAATAACTGTAATTTGTCACCTTAAATATAGAAAAACTAGACCTGAGTTAGCAGCTAAAAATAAATTTAAAATGCCTCTATATCCAGTGTCTAACTATATAATACTAGCATTTTTAGCATTTGTATTAGTAGTGTTAGGTCTGGCTGATGACACAAGATTTGCTTTATTTGTAACTCCAGTATGGTTTATTGGATTGATTATTTGTTACAAATTAAAGAAACCAAAAACTAATAGTCAGGATGCAAAATAATACTGAATTTTAGATAGTATACCTAATAATTGAATCCGTATTGTATAGAAAAATTTTGGATAATGATATAAAATGATATTTATAGAAGCATTATTAGGTGGTGATCATTTGTTTTATACTTATATCGTTAGTTGTAGAGATGGAAGCCTCTATACAGGTTACACGACTGATATAAAGAGAAGAGTAGAGGAACATAAGAAAGGTGTAAATTCTAAATACACTAGAGCGAAAGGGTTTTCTGAGCTAAAAGTTTTGTTTCTAAGTTCTAGCAAAAGCAAAGCAATGAAGCTTGAATATTCAATAAAGCAATTGGATAGAAAGAAGAAGCTAATGCTAATTGAAGATCCAGAGTTACTCAAAAAATATTTAGAAGGAGCTTTAGAATATACAATTTGTGATATAAGTAATATATAAACGCAATATACAATTGTATTTCATAACTTGACATAAAAAAACAGTGTACTATAATTATATATAGATATAATTAAATAGAAAAAGCTAGGGGTGCAATTTGCTGAGAGGATGTTCCGACCCTTTAGACCTGATCTGGGTAATTCCAGCGTAGGCAAGCTACACTTAGATTTTGATATATAAATATTTATAATTTAAAAGCTATGCCATATCGGGCATAGCTTTTTTTAGTGCACAATATTAATAAAATTTAGGAGGAATAGTTATGCAAAAGTACAGAGTACCAACACTTACAATAGCTACTTCAGATTCATCAGGAGGAGCTGGAATACAAGCGGATTTAAAAGCATTTAGTGCATTAGGAACTTACGGAATGAGTGTAATAGTAGCTATAACGGCGCAAAATACAGAAGGAGTATACGGTATTGAGGCACTTAGTACAGATATAATAGAAAAGCAAATGGATGCTGTTTTTACAGATATATTTCCAAAGGCAGTGAAGATTGGAATGGTGTACAGCTCTGATATAATTTTACAAGTTGCTGAAGGGTTAAAGAAATATAAACCAGAGTATGTCGTGTTGGACCCAGTTATGATTTCTAAAAGCAACTGCCCTCTTTTAAAGCAAGATGCAATGGAAAATTTAATAAAGAATCTAATACCTCTTTCTTATATACTGACTCCAAATGTACCTGAAGCTGAAGAGATAACTGGAATAAAAATAGAAAACATTGAAGATATGAAAAAAGCTGGTGAAAAAATACTTGAAATGGGAGCAAAAAATGTTCTTATAAAAGGTGGACATTTAGAAGGTGATGCTACGGATGTGCTTATGGGTAAAGACTTGCTGGAAGTTTATGAAGGGAAGAGGTACGACAGAAAAAATACTCATGGAACAGGGTGTACTCTGTCATCATCAATAGCTTCATACTTAGCTTTAGGATACGATATCAAAGAAGCCATAAGACTGAGCAAAATATACATTTCTGAAGCTATTGAGCACAGTTTCGATATTGGTAAAGGTGTAGGGCCTGTACATCATTTCTATAAGTTTGAATAGATTTTAAATAAATTATAGAGCAAAATTTAAATAGAAAAGGAGGAATTTATATGAAAGATTTATTTATTTTAACGGATAGGGTTAGACAAGCTAAGCCTCTTGTAGTTCAGTACACAAATAAGGTAACTATTAATGAATGTGCAAATGTGACCTTAGCTATAGGAGCTAGCCCTATTATGAGTGCATCGATCGATGAAGTAGATGATTTGGTGAGCTCAGCGAATTCATTAGTAATTAACATAGGGGATATGGAGTCTGGGGAGTTATTTATTAAAGCTGGTAAGGCTGCCAATAAGTTTAATATTCCAGTAGTTTTAGATCCAGTTGCAGCATTTGCATCACAAAAAAGAAGAGAGCTAATCGAAGTTCTATTAAAGGAAGTTGATTTCACTGTAATAAAAGGAAATATATCAGAAATGAAGTTTTTAGCTGGATATGAGTTCAATGGTAGAGGTGTAGATTGTTTTGATGAAGATGATCCTACAGAAGTAGCAATGCTTTTAGCTAAGAGATACAAGTGTATTGCAGCGGCAACAGGTAAAATAGATGCAATAAGTGATGGCAAAATTACATATAAAATTTTTAATGGAGATGAAAATTTACAAAGAGTTACAGGTACAGGGTGTATGTGTACAAGTTTAGTGGGATCATTTTTAGGTGCGACTGAAAATACACTAAATGCTGCTACTATGGGGATATTGTCAATGTCACTCAGCGGAGAGTTAGCTGGAATTAACGATCCCGGTATAGGTACTTTTAGGGTTAATTTAATGGATAATTTGAGTA
Source organism: Metaclostridioides mangenotii (assembly GCF_017873185.1). Lineage (GTDB taxonomy): Bacteria > Bacillota > Clostridia > Peptostreptococcales > Peptostreptococcaceae > Metaclostridioides > Metaclostridioides mangenotii. The sequence continues at coordinate 673,022 of NZ_JAGGJX010000001.1, read as the reverse complement.
GTTTAAGCGTAGAAAAATTAGAGGCATTTGCAAAAATTGAAAAAATATAAATCGAAAGTTTTTATGGAGGCGGAATTTAGTGGTAGATAGAGAGAAATTAAAAAAAGAGCTTAAGCTTTATCTGATAACAAATTACGAGATGGTAAAAGAAAGAGATTTCTACAGTTGTATTGAAGAAGCACTTAAAGGTGGAGTCACTATATTACAACACAGGGAAAAAAATGTATCAGGTAGAGAGTTTCTAGGTAGAGCGTTAAAACTTAGAGAGCTCACTAGAAAATATGGTGTAAAGCTGATCATAAATGACAGAGTAGATATCGCACTTCTATGTGATGCAGATGGAGTTCATGTTGGACAAAGCGATATAGATGCAATAAATGTAAGAAAGTTAATTGGTGATGATAAAATTTTAGGAGTATCAGCTAAAACTGTAAATGAAGCTGAGAAAGCTTTAGCTGATGGAGCAGACTATATAGGCATAGGAGCTATGTTTACGACTAATACAAAGGGCGATGCAGAATATTCTTCATTTGAGACTGTCAAAGAGATAAGGGCAAATGTAGATATTCCATTTGTTTTAATAGGGGGAATAAGTTTAGAAAATGTAGATCATCTAATACCGTTAAATGCCGATGGGTATTCAGTAATATCTTCAATACTTAAGGCAGATGATATTTACAATCAAACAAAAAAATGGATAGCAAAAATTAATTAAATTGAAAAAGTGACTTATGTCACTTTTTTTAATTACTTTATTAATTGGAAAAATATTGAAATAATTGATATTATAGTTAATGGGGAAAATTAATATAGTAGTCAATATTGAGAAAGAGGGAAGTGATAAAAATGATTGAGGTAAATTCTCTTAGTAAGATTTTTACAAAAGAAGTAAAAGATAAGAAGAATAAAAAGAAGAGATTTAAAACTAAAAAAGAAGACTTTTTAGCTGTAAATAATGTAAGCTTTAAAGCCAATAGGGGTGAAATAGTAGGGATACTGGGCCCAAATGGTGCAGGCAAGACGACACTATTAAGAATGCTTGGAGGAATACTTACACCTACTTCTGGAGAGATAATAGTAGGTGGACATGATTATTTAGTTGATAAAAATTTGGCTAAAAAAGAAATAGGATATCTATCAGGAAATACAAAACTATATGGTAGACTTTCTCCAAGAGAGCTTATGAATATATTCGGGAACCTATATGAGATGGATAAAAGTGATATAGAAAGAAAAATAGAATCTATAATAAGAGTTATGGATTTGGAAGGATTTATTGATAATAGAATAGAAAATTTGTCCACTGGCCAAACACAGCGAACATCAATAGCTCGTTGTCTTATTCACTCGCCTGAAGTGTATATATTTGATGAACCTACTCTTGGTTTAGATGTACTGAGTAGTTCGTCGATTATAGAATTTATGAAGTATGAAAAAGCAAATGGAAAAACAGTTTTATACTCGACACATTATATGGAAGAGGCAGAGACACTCTGTGATAAAATCATAATGATTCACCAAGGAAGAGTAATTGCTCAAGGTACATCTGAAGAGTTAAAGCAAAAGACAGATAAGAGTAATTTAAGAGATGTATTTATAGAGCTTGTCAAGGAAAGAGGTGAATACGATGAGATTTAATATAGTAAAACAAGTTTTTAAAAAAGAAATGATAGATATATTAAGAGATAAAAAGACGTTATTTATGATGATAGTACTTCCTATAATTTTATATCCTCTTATGATGGTGGGGACATCACAAATAATGATGATGTCTATGAACGATATAAATAAACAAGAGATAAATATTGCCTTTAGTTCAGAGCCAGACAAAGAATTGGTAAATACTATAAAAGATCCAAAGTCTGAACAGAGAAATATCAAGGATGAAAAGCCATCAAAAGTTAATGTAATTAAAGTAAAAGATTATAAAAAGGCAATATCTGATGGAAAGATAGATGCGTATGTAGATATCCAAAAAAGTGAAGACAAAATGGACTACAATGTATACATAGATTCATCTGCAAATAAAGCTTCAGTTGTATCTAATAGGATTGAAGATGCTTTTAATGAGTATAAAGGTGAGTTAGTAGATAAAAATATAAAAGAAAGTGGTATGAGCCCAGATAAAGTACTTAATCCGATAACTTATAAAGAAGTAGATGTAGCGAAGAGCGAAGAAGTAGCTGGTAATCTTTTAGGTAGAATTCTTCCATTTATACTGGTTATAGGGATACTTATGGGGGCAATATATCCAGCAATTGATGTAATGGCAGGAGAAAAAGAGAGAGGTACTCTTGAGACATTATTTACTTTGCCTATATCTAATTTAGAGCTAGTTATAGGTAAATATCTGTCGGTGTCATTAATAGCTATACTTTCGGCTGTATTCAATATACTATCGATGGTCATGTCGATAGCTTTAATAATTAACAGCTCCGGTGATTTAGGAGAAATGGGATTTGCTTTTTCTAATTTTAGCAGTTTAACATTACCTATAATAATTACATTAGTTTGTATATGTATATTTGCAATGGTAATATCTGCAGCTAGTATGTGTGTGTGTTCTCTAGCTAAAAGCTTCAAAGAAGCACAAAATTATATTACTCCATTAATGCTTTTGGTGATGATGCCTTCATATGTATCTATGGTGCCAAATATGGAGTTAAATGGAATTAATGCGATGATACCAGTTGTAAATATATCATTGCTTATAAAGAGTGTACTTTCATTTAACAGCAGTTTTGCTCTTATAGGTGTAGTACTTCTATCAAATATAATCTTTGTTATAATAGCTTTATTAGTACTATCAAAACTATTTAATTCAGAGGAAATTCTATTTGGTAATGGAAGTGGATTTTCTTTCTTAGAGAAGAGATCAAATATCAAAAAAGGTACCTTACCTAAACCTAGTGATGGATTTGCCGCGTATATACTTGCTCTTGTTTTACTTATATTTGTAGGAAGTTATGTACAAATGAAATACGGCATGTATGGTATTGTAATGACACAGGCTATATTTATAATCATTGTATTTTCATTTATTTTTTATATAAAGTCAAATCCTATAGAAGTTTTAAGCTTGAGAGCGCCTAAAATATTACATGTAGTCGGTTCTTTAATTCTCTATATAATAGGCTATATTATGATAATAATGATTACAAATACGCTTCTTAAATTGCTCCCAGAAAATATGAAGGTTGTTGAAGCTTTAAATGATGCACTTTATATAAAGGGAAATCTGCCTTTAAATATATTGATTATTGCAGGAACTCCAGCGATTTGTGAAGAGCTGTTATTTAGAGGATTTATATTCTCTTCTCTAAAAAATATTCAAACTAATAAAAAAGATAGCAAGAAAGCAATTATTTTTGCTATATTAGTAAGTTCATTGCTGTTTGGTATAATGCATATGAACTTTATAAGAATAATACCTACTACAATACTGGGGATAATTTTTGCTTATACACTGCATAAATCTGGTTCTATATTTGTGCCAATGCTTTTACATTTTATCAATAACTCTATATCTGTAATAGGAATACATTTTCTAAAAGCCAATCCACATTTAGGATTTATAACTATGCAAAATGATTTGTTAGATTTTGATTTATACAGGTACTTAGCGATATTTGCAGTGTACTTTGTAATATTTCAGAGTATTAAGTTTATTAAGTCAAAGAAAAAAGTAATAATCAGTGAGTGAAAAATAGTGTAATAATATTCTGCTTATTAGTAAATAATAGAATTAAAATAAGGAGGTTATTATTATGAAAAAAATTAGTACATTATTAATAATGCTGGTATTTGTATCTTCTTTATCAGCTTGTGGTATGAATACAAATAAAGAAAGGGCAAAATCTGATAAACAAAGTATAACGAGTAATGTTAAAGATGAAGTATATGAAAATAATCAAGAAGCAGATAAAGTATCAAAAGAAGATAATTTAAAAGATAAAAAATTAAAATTATCTTATACGGAGGCTATAGAAAAGTTCAGAGAAAAACACAAAAATACTGACATTGTAGAACTAGAGCTTGATAAAAATCACAATTACTATCTTTATGATGTAGAAGCCGTTGATGATGAAAACAAGTATGAGTTCAGTATAGACGCACAAACCTCTAAAATCATAAAAGATGAAACTGAGATGCTTGATGAACATGAGAAAAACGGAGTTGCAAGAGAGCAAAAAATCAATTTTGACGAAGCAATAATACCAAGTAAGGCTATGGATATCGCTACTAAAAAACAAAGTGGGGTAGTAAAAGAGTGGTCTTTAAAAAATAAAAATGGTATAACTTACTATGAAGTAAAAATAATAGAAAACAAAACAGAGCATAAGGTAAAAGTTGACGCTAAAAGTTCCGAAGTATTAGAAGTAAAAAAAGATTAATAATATATAAAAATTTAAAGGCTATATTCATAAGTAATTTACTGTGCTTTTGATATAGCCTTATTTTTTTACTTTATTTCACTATTTATAATTGAGCATTTAATTTAGATCTATTTGAGTTTATTATTTCGCAAAAAACAAATTTTTCGAATATTTTTGAACTTATTTTAAATTTCTTGTTTAAGAATTAACTTACATGGTATAAATATAACAATATAACTGGGAGGGGATAATTATGTCACTAAAATCGTTAGAAATTAAAAAGAACTTACATTGGGTTGGAGCACTAGATCCAGGTCTTAGAGTGTTTGATATTATAATGTATACTCCATACGGAACTACATATAATTCTTATGTTCTAAAAGGCAGTGAAAAGACAGTATTATTTGAAACTGTTAAAGACAAGACATTTGACCAATACATTGAAAGACTAAAAGATTTAGAAATTGACTTGAACACAGTTGACTACATAGTAATAAGTCACACAGAACCTGACCATGCGGGTAGTGTTGAAAAAATGCTAGACTTAGCGCCAAATGCTAAGATAGTTGCATCTGAAAGAGCTGTTACTTTCCTTAAGGAAATCGTTAACAGAGATTTTGAATACACAACTGTTGAAGATGGAGATACTCTTTCATTGGGAGATAAAACTCTAGAGTTCTATTCAGTACCGATGTTACACTGGCCAGATACTATTTACACATATATCAAAGAAGACAAGACATTAGTTACTTGTGATTCATTTGGTAGCCACTACAGCAATGAAAAAATAGTAAACACTTTAAATGAAGAAGAAGAAAAGAACTACCTTGACGCTTTAAGATACTACTACGACAATATAATGGGTCCATTTAAACCATTTGTTGTAACTGCAGTCGATAAAATAAGAGATTTGGATATCGATGTGATCTGTCCAGGTCACGGACCAGTTCTTACTGAAAACCCAAGAAGAATAGTAGATTTATACTACAAGTGGAGTTCTGAAGAGCAATTAGTTTTAGAAAAAGAAGTTACAATATGCTATGTTTCAGCTTATGGATATACGAAAACTGTAGCAGATACTGTAAAAGATTATATAGAAAAAAATACAGATTATAAAGTAAATACTTTTGATTTAGTAGATAGCAAGTTAGAGGAAGTTATGCCTAAAGTCATAAATTCTCAAGGAATTATACTTGGTACACCTACAATATTAGGAGATGCGTTACCACCTATATGGAACATATTAATGTCTCTTAACCCAGTAATTCACGGTGGAAAAGTTGCATCTGTATTTGGATCATATGGTTGGAGTGGTGAAGGTACTGAAAACCTTATGGAGAGATTAAAACAGTTGCGAATGGTTACTATAGAGCCACTAGCTGTTAACTTCAAGCCATCACACGAAGAGATTGGGTATATAAATCAATACGCTGACAAATTTGTAGAAAAATTAAAGCATACATTCTCTAAGAAAAAAGGTAAGAAGAGATTTAAATGTGTTATATGTAATGAAATATTTGACGGTGATGAGCCACCGCAAGTTTGCCCAGCGTGTGGAGCTAAAGAAGATCAATTTATAGAAGTTTACGAAGAGGAAATCCTTTACCATAAAGATACTAATGAACACTATGTAGTTGTTGGAAATGGTGGAGCTGGATTCTATGCAGCAGATGCAATAAGAAAGAGAAACAACACTTGTGATATAACTATGATAAGTGATGAGAGCGAATTAACATACTACAGACCAGCACTTTCTGATGGTTTAAACGAAGTACTAGGAAAAGATTTCTTCATAGCAGATAAAAAATGGTATGAAGAGAACAATATAAAAGTTAGATTAGAAACAAGAGTAGACAAGGTAAACGATAAAGATTCTACTTTATCAATAGGAAATGAAACATTAAAATACGATAAACTTATAATAGCCACAGGAAGTAGCAACTTTATACCTCCAATAGCTGGTCATGACTTTGACAATGTATATACACTTAGAAATAAAAAACACCTAGAAACTATAAAAGTTGCAACAGATAAAGCTAAAAAAGTTGTAGTAATAGGTGGAGGACTTCTTGGACTAGAAGCAGCTTGGGAGTTCAAACTAAAAGGATTAGAAGTAGTAGTAGCTGAAGCTATGGACAATATTCTGTGCAGACAACTTGACACTGAAGGAAGTGCAATACTTAGAAGTTGCATAGAAGAAGATGCTAAAGTAACAGTTATGACTGGCGTTGCAGTCGAATCAATAGAAAAAGCTAACGGAACTACAAATGTCGTATTTAAAGATGGAAACAAAATTGACTGTGATATGGTAGTGTTCTCAATAGGAGTAAGATCAAACATAGGAATAGCGAAAGACACATCATTAGATGTAGAAAGAGGAATAGTAGTAAACAGAAACATGAAGACTTCAGTAGACAACATATTCGCATGTGGAGACGTAGCGCAAATAGAAAACGCAGTACTAGCAATCTGGCCAACAGCAATAGAAATGGGTAGAATTGCAGGAGCTAATGCGTGCGGTGACGAAATTGAGTTTGAAAATGAAAGCTACCCAGTATCACTAGATGCTATGGAGGCAAAAGTTTTTACTCTAGGAAATATACAAAATTATGATGGAGAATTAAGCTTGAAAGATCCTAAGAACAAGATTTACAAAAAGTTATTTATGAAAGATGATAAGTTAGTTGGAGCTATATTAATAAATGATATGAGCTCAACTGTTAAGGTAATGAGACTTATGGGGCAGGGCGCTAATACGAATGAAGTTGCCAAAGAACATATTATATAAATGGGAAAATAAATGTATTGATTAAGATAAATTAAAAAAATCAAATGAGACATACTGCACCACAGATTGGGAAAAGTCTGTAACTGTGCAATATGTCTTATTTGTTTTCACTTTATATTAATCGATCCATTATTTTCTGCTATTTCCACCATTAAAATTCACAAGAGCTTGTTTCCAATTAACTACATTAAACCAATTATCAATATAATCAGCTCTAACATTCTTGTATTTCAAATAGTAAGCATGTTCCCAAACATCTAACCCAATCACAGGGGTTAAATTATCTGACACAGGGCTGTTTTGATTCGGTGTAGTGACTATTGATAGCTTTCCACTAGAATCCTTCACTAACCAAGCCCAGCCAGATCCAAATACGCTAGAAGAGGCATGTTTAAATTGTTCTTTAAAATTTTCAAAAGATCCAAAATCTCTTTCTATAGAAGCCCTCAGTTCTTCTGAAGGTTCGGTTTTTTCAGGTGACATTATGTCAAAGAAAAAACCGTGATTATATGCTCCACCTGCGTTATTTAAAACAGTTTTTTGAATATCTTTAGGTAGTGTGTCGATGTTTTGCAGAAGCTCAACTAGAGAGTATTTGTATAACTCTGGATATTTTTCTAAAGCTTTGTTTAGATTATCGACATATGCTTGATAGTGCTTATTGTGGTGCAAAATCATAGTTTCTTTGTCAATATACGGCTCTAATGCGTCGTAAGCGTATGGCAAAGGTTTAACTTTAAAAGCATTTTGATTAGGTGCTAATGCAATTGAGTTAGTTAACGATGAAATTGTAAAAATAAATGATAAAACAAGTGTAACTAAAAATTTTTTCTTCATAAAATCACCTCATTAATAGTATATCTATGTTATATAAAACTATTAGGACATTTAATGGAATTTATTCAATAAAATTCTTTTTTGATTTTTTTATTTTAGGTTAAATCATTAGAATCTTATTAGAATAGCTGCGATTTTGAGGACAAATCAGTAGTAAAAATGATATAATACTATTAATAATGAAGGAAACTTTAATAAATAAGATAAGTAAGGAGATTAAAACTATGGGTATAACATTGGCAAAAGGACAAAAAGTAGATTTGACAAAAACTAATCCAGGTCTTAAAGACATTTTAGTTGGATTGGGTTGGGATACTAATAAATACGATGGTGGCTCTGATTTTGATTTGGATTCAGCCGTTTTTTTGACTGGATCTAATGGTAGTGTTACGAATGATGGTGATTTCGTATTCTACAATAACTTGAAGCACAGTTCTGGTTCAGTTGAGCATTTGGGTGACAATAGAACTGGTGAAGGTGATGGAGATGATGAAGAGGTTTTAGTTGATTTATCAAAGGTACCAAATAATATAGATAAAATATCATTTACTGTAACTATTCACGATGCTTTAGAAAGAAGGCAAAATTTTGGACAAGTAAGTAATTCATATATAAGAATAGTAGATAAAGATTCAAATGAAGAACTTATCAAATACGAACTTGGAGAAGATTTTAGTATAGAGACTGCAGTAGTTGTAGCAGAACTTTACAGACACAATGGCGAATGGAAATTTAATGCTTTAGGAGCTGGATTCGAAGGTGGACTTGCAGCACTTTGTGGAAACTTTGGTATAAACATATAGCTGTTTAGCATATATAAAAAGAGTTTTAAATTTGAATTTTGACGGGGGGATTTTATGGCAATCGTACTTAAAAAAGGACAAAAAATAGACCTTACTAAAGGAAATCCAGGTCTTAAAAAAATAAAACTTGGACTTGGATGGGATACTAATTCATTTGACAGCGGACATGACTATGACTTAGATGTTAGTGTATTTATGGTTGGGAAATCTAATAGAGTAGAGAGAGATGAAGACTTTATATTCTATAACAATTTAAAGCACAGCTCTGGTTCGGTTGAGCATTTAGGAGACAATAGAACTGGTGAAGGTGATGGAGATGACGAGGAAATCGTAATGGATTTACCTAAAATACCAGAACATATTGATAAGGTTGCAGTAACTGTAACAATATACGACGCTGAGCAGAGAAGACAGAACTTTGGACAAGTTTCAAATTCATATGTAAGAGTAATAAACAATGAAGATGATGAAGAGATACTTAGATATGACCTTGGAGAAGAGTTTAGTATAGAGACTGCTATAACTGTTTGTGAAATATATAGATACAATGGCGAGTGGAAATTTAGTGCTGTTGGCGCAGGTTTTGAAGGCGGGCTTGAGGCACTTTGTAGAAACTACGGATTAAGTGTTTAGAATATTATAAAGCAAAAAATGGAGGTTTAGTATGTCAATTAATTTAAATAAAGGTGATAAAATAGATTTAAAAAAATCTAATCCAGGTTTGAGCAAGATTACTGTTGGTCTTGGATGGGACCCCGTTTCTGAAGGCGGAGGAGGTTTTTTAAAAGCTCTATTGGGTTCTAGTAAAGCTAATATCGATTGTGATGCTTCTGTTTTTATGTTAGATAATAACGGAAAGCTAGACAATGTAAAGGATTTAATTTATTTTGGAAACTTAAAGAGTAAATGCAGATCTGTTATCCACACTGGAGATAATTTAACTGGCGATGGAGATGGAGATGACGAGCAGATATTAGTCGAACTTGACAATATACCAAGTAGAATACATAAACTGCTATTTGTGGTAAATATATACGATTCTACTCGTAGAAATCAGCACTTTGGTATGATAAAAAATGCTTTTATAAGAGTAGTAGATCAAACTACTCGTAAAGAAATAATTAAATACAATTTATCTGATAATTACGCTGATAAGACTACATTAATAGTTGGATGTATATTTAGAAAAGATGGTAGTTGGCAATTTGCAGCGATAGGTGAGGGAACTAAAGATTCAAGTCTTACAGAAGTTTTAAAAAATTTAGACAAGATTGAGAGAGGTTATGGAATCTAAGAGTATGGAAAATAATAAAGAAAAAATGAAGTATTTTAATCACACCGGTCTTGAAGTTCTGGAAGAACTATCAGTTGATTGGGAAAAAGGTCTATCAGATGAAGAAGTTAAGATTAGGAGAGAAAAATATGGCTTAAATGAATTTACACCAAAAGCGGAAGAGAGTTTTTGGGATAATTTAAAAGATGCCTTAACTGAACCTATGATCTTAATACTTATAGTGGCTGCAATAGTAAGTGCATTAATCGGTGAGACTCACGATGCTATTGGTATAATAGGAGCAATATCTATAGGTATAGCAATAGGTATGATAACGGAAGGTCGTTCAAAAAAAGCTGCAGATGCCCTTTCAAAAATGACAGAAAATATTGAAGTTAAGGCTATGAGAAATGGAAAGATACATCAAGTTTCTAAGAGTGAATTAGTACCTGGTGATATAGTTTATGTCGAAACTGGTGATATGATTCCAGCAGATGGAAGACTTATCGAGTGTGTTAATATCAAAGCAAGAGAAGATATGCTTACAGGTGAATCAGACGATGTTTCTAAGAGATGTGAAGTTGTAGTTGAAATGGAGGAAATAGAATCTAAAGGAAATATTATAATTCAAGACCCTATTCCTGCAAAACAGATTAACATGGTATTTGGTGGAACTCTTATAGCATACGGTAGAGGTATAATGGTAGTAACTGATATAGGTGACGAAAGTGAAATGGGTAAAATAGCTCAACATCTTTCAGATCCAGATGAAGAAACACCGCTACAAATAAAACTTGGTAACTTAGGTGGAATGATCGCTAAGATATCTAGTGCTGTAGCATCTTTATTGTTTATATATATGATTTTCCAATCAGCTAGCAAAGGTATACTTAATGTTGATACATCAGGATTTATGCCATTCCTAGAATCTATAGGGCCTGCTAAAACTGCGTTTACAGTGTGTGTTGCATTAATAGTTGCAGCTGTTCCAGAGGGCCTTCCAACTATGATAAATATGACACTTGCAATAACAATGCAGAAGATGGCCAAGATCAATGCCCTTATAACTAAAAAAGAGGCTTGTGAGACAATAGGTTCAGTATCAGTAATCTGTTCTGACAAAACTGGTACACTTACTGAAAATAGAATGACTGTTGAAGTTGTAAATGTTGATGGTGAGTATATTGATGGCAGTATTACAAAATCAAACAGTTACTTTATAGAAAACTGTATAATAAATTCAACAGCAGATATAGAAAAAGTAGAAGGTGAAGTTAAATATCTAGGAAGTGCAACTGAGTGTGCTCTTTTACTTTACAATGATGATAAAGATTATATAGGTATCAGAAGTTATTCAGAAGTGGCTGCACAAAGTCCATTCTCTTCTGAAACAAAGAGAATGACATCTCTATATAAAGATAATGGTAATTATGTATTGCTATCGAAGGGTGCTCCTGAAATAGTACTTGATCTATGTTCACATGTTCAAAAAGGAGAATATATAGTACCTATTACAGATACAATAAAAAATGAAGTACTAGAAGAAATCAAAAAGCTCCAAGTAAAATCAATGAGAAGTTTAGGTTTTGCATATAGAGAGGTATCATTAGCAGATGAAGAAGCTGCGATTACAACAGAAGATAAATTCGTTAATGTAGAAACTTTAGAAGAAAACTTAGTATTTGGTGGATTTGTCGGTATAAGAGATCCATTAAGAAATGATGTAGTTGAATCTGTTAATTTAGCAGGGCATGCTGGTGTATCTGTAAAAATGCTTACAGGAGACAATATAATAACAGCTAAAGCTATAGGTGAAGAATTAGGTCTTTTAAAAGATAATATGAGAGCAGTTGAAGCTTCTTATATAGATACTTTATCAGACGAAGAATTAAGAGAAGAAATTAAAGATATCGCTATAGTTGCAAGAAGTAAACCAGAGAGTAAGATGAGAATAGTAACAGCTCTTCAAAAATCAGGTGAAGTAGTAGCGGTAACTGGTGACGGAATAAATGATGCACCTGCACTTTCTAAGGCAGATGTTGGTATAGCGATGGGTATAAGTGGTACTGAGGTTTCTAAAAATGCTGCAGACATTATACTTACAGATGATAGTTTTAGTACTATTGTTCAAGGTATTAAATGGGGTAGAGGAATTTACGATAACTTCCAGAGATTTGTACAGTTCCAGCTTACAGTTAATATAATTGCATTCTTAGTGGCGATAGTATCTCAAGTAATGGGACAAGAAATGCCATTTACAACAATACAATTACTTTGGGTTAATATAATCATGGATGGACCACCAGCGCTTGCACTTGGCCTAGAGCCAGTTAGAGATTATGTACTTAACAGAAAGCCAGTTAATAGAAATGCAAATATAATTTCTAAAAAGATGATGTATTCTATTTTATCAAATGCTTTACTTATAACAGTACTTATAGTAGCTCAATCTACATTTAACTTCTTAGGTGTTGATGAAGCTCATAAAGGAACTGTAATGTTTGCACTATTTGCATTCTGTGCACTATTTAATGCGTTTAACTGTAGAGAATTTGGATCTGACAGTATAATACCAAACTTTACTAAGAACAAATTAGCTGTACAGATAATTCTAATCACAGGGATAGCACAAGTAATCTTTACACAAGTGTTCCAAGACTTCTTTAACTCAGTTGCAATGGACGTAGTAACTTGGCTAAAAGTTATAGGAATATCATCACTAGTAATTGTTGTTAACGAATTAGTTAAATTCTGTGTAAGGATAGTAAATGTAAAAGAAGAAGCTTAATTTTGAATATCAAATAAATAAGAATAATAAAAAAAAATAAGAAATAAATTGGAAATTATAGAAAATTTAAATTAGCTAAAAAATAATTAAATAAATGATAATATATTATAGCTAAAATGTAAATTTAATAGTAATATTATATTACAGATTGCCTCAAAGAGAGCTTTTAAAAGTTAAACTAAGTAATCTTTGGGGCATTTTTCATAATTTTTGAGGGATAGGAGGGTAAAAATTGAAAGATTCATCGGTGTTTGGAAAAATATTTTCCAGTCAATCGGACAGAGGTAATTACACTCCTTCAAAAGCTTACTTAAGTTACTTTATTTTATACTTTGGAGTTGGTGAGGAAAATCTGTACAACTTAGAGATATACAAAACTAACTACAATATAGAAAATAGAAAAGATATAGCTCTATTTACAGAAACAATTCCAAATCCCAGCGATTTTGATCTTATAAACTATTTTAAAGACGGACTAAAAAATTACAGAAATAGTTTGGAAGAATTAGATTTAGAGATTATAAAAAACGAAGAAATAAATCTAAAGATAAAAAGGGCAATGGACTTAGTATTAGATGAAGAAAAAAGTGAATTTGCTAATGATAGAGTAAAACAAAACTTTATTATAAAATTAATGTCTTGGATAAATGAGTATATAGGTGAACTAAACATAGATAAAAACGATCCCCCAAAAGTTGTTTTTTATGGGGATGCAAAGAAGCACGAACTTCTTTTTATGTTAACTCTACATCTTTCAGGGTTTGATATACTTTACCTAAATCCAAACTCTAAAGCTGATACAAGTTTTTTGAAACAAGATAAACACAATATAGAAATTGAAGAAGGAAATATCGTTGACGAAGTAATTTCATTTGAAGATAGAAATGAAATGGGCGAAAAAGTAGATAAAGGATCAATTAAAAAGGCCTATACTATTGGAGCAGAAGCTTCTAAGAGGATAAGCGAAGAGCTTTTAAATGAGTCAGGTTTTATAAAGCCGTGGCAGCTACAAGATAGGATGATTAAAAATCTACTTTTAAGTACTACTGTAGACGAAATATCTATTTACTGGAATGAGCCGTCTAAGCTTAGACCTGGTTTTAAATTTGATTCGTATTTTGTAGATATGCCAGTATTTTTTTCTAAGATTGATGGAATTTACAGTGATAAGATGGAGTATGTAGAGTTTATAGACAAGCTTAGAAATTCTACTTATACGTATTTTATAGAGTACAATGGTTATACAAATGTGTTTGCTAGAGAATTTATAAAAAATGCTTTTAGCCTTTCATTTTTACTGTCTACGGATGTAAAACTAGATAAAAAGCCTATTATAAATAACCAAGATTACACTATATCAACTCTTAGCATACAGCAGCAAATAATGATTTTAGAAAAAGTAGAAGAGTTATTTGAAGGTAATATGTTTATAGAAGGGCTAAACATCGAGGATAAGATAAGAGGACTATACACAGTGCTCCATATGGATAAGCAGTTTGTTAGGATGATAAACAACTTCGATTATTCAGGTATAAATCCTAAGTTGGTTTTATATATTGGTAAGAGCTTTTTACTGAGTAAAGAAATTTGTTTCTTAATGATTTTACTAAGTAAGATAGGATTTGATATAATTATTTTGTCCCCTGGAGGAGAAAATACTGTAGAGAATATTATAAACAGCAGTTTAATAGATCGACATAGATTAGACAGAATGGAATACGATATGAGATTAAATGATCTAAATGAGGATGTTCCTTTATTTAAAAAGTTATTTGGGAAAAGGAGAAAATATTAATGGCTATTAACATGAACAGTCTATCAAAAGATAACAACAATCAACCAGAAGTGGTTGAAGGAAATGCATTAGTAGTAGAAGATAACTTTGATATTGTGGAGTACACTAACACAAAAAAGAATGAACTTAGAAAATCCAGAGAAGTTGAAGCACTTACATCCCTTATAGAAGTAGAAAACCCAGATTCAATACTTAAGTTTGGTCGTGACGCTTCACAAGGAGTTGCTAAGGTTTCAGACAATCTATTAAATACTATTAGAGTTAATAAAAACGAAGAAAACTCTAAAATGTTACAACACTTAGCAAAAATAATGGACAAGTTTGATATAGATGATTTTCAAGATACTAAAGAACCCAATTTTATACAAAAAATCTTTAAAAAGGCAAACAATGCTTTAGAGATGATGTTCCAAAAGTATGAAACTCTAGGTGGAGAAGTAGAGAAAATACAAATAGAGCTTGAAAAGTATGAAAGAGAAATAGGAATGTCAAACAAGCAGTTGGGAGCTATGTTAAATGAAAACTTTGATTTCTACAACGAGCTTCAAAAATATATAGTAGCTGGTGAAATGGCAGTAGAAGAGATGGACAATGAGATCCTTCCGCATTATAAGCAGTTATCAGAGACTAGTGGGGATCAAATGGATTTAGTTAACTATCAAGATCTACTTAAGATATACGATATGTTAAACCAAAGAGTGTACGACTTGAGAATAGCTGAAAATATATCTATTCAAACTATTCCTATGTTAAAGGGGATGCAACACAATAACTACAATTTAATTAGAAAAATAAATAGCGCCTTTGTAGTTACACTGCCAGTATTCAAGCAATGCTTATCACAAGCGATACTTCTTAAAAAGCAAGAGCTTCAAGCACAATCACTTAAAGCATTAGATGATAAAACTAATGAGCTTTTACTAAAAAATGCACAAAATGTAAGTCAACAAAGTGCTCAAATTGCTAGAATGGCAGGTTCAAGCTCTATTCAGATAGAAACTCTTGAAAAAATGCACAATACTATAAAATCAGGAATTGAAGAGACTATGAGAATAGAAGAAAACAGCAGAGTTTCAATAAAAGATAATACGAAGAGATTAGAAGAACTAAATACTAGTATTATTTACAATAAATAATAGTTAAGGGCTGATTTGTATAAAGTCAGCCCTTAAAAGTATTAGAGGTGGATATTTTGAGATATTTTGATTATCTAAGTGAAGATACTCTGAACAGAGTATTTTATAAAAAGCCCATTGAATTTGATAAAAAAACTGATAGAAATATTTTAAAATACGCTCTTGGTGCATTTTTATATATGCCAGCTACTCAGTATGATATGATACAGAAGAACATTTCAAGTGAGTTAAAAGGTGCAAGGCCCCTAGCTATATGCTTAGAAGATGCAGTTGGTGCCAGTGGAGAAAAAGAGGCTATAGAAAATGTGGAGTCAATATTAAATGAAGTAAGGCAAAGTAGCCTTAAAAATAATTTTAAACTGCCGATAATCTTTCTAAGAATAAAGAATCTGGATCAATTCCAGAAGATCAAAGATATAGTTTATACAAATCAATCTATAATTACAGGATTGCTTATTCCAAAGGCAAACTCAAAGATTATAGAGTCTTTTATTGAGCTTATGGATTCAAATAACATAAAAGATATATATATTATGCCTATTATCGAGACAAGTGAATTTATATACAGGGAATTAAAAGACAAAAGCTTTTTAGAGCTGTACGATACAGTTCTAAAACACAGGGAGAGAATACTTAGTCTTAGAATTGGACTTACCGATATACTCGGACTGTTTGGAGTTAGAAGAAGCGAAAAATTCTCTATATATGAAAACAATATATGTTCGGCATTTATCAGTGATATGGTTACTTATCTTAACAGACCAGAAATAGATATACCGATATCTGGTGGAGTGTCAGAATTTTTTAACATGAATGATGCAGAGATTAAAGAAAAATATATAAAGGAAATAGAGCTAGACAAGTTTCATGGCTTAGTAGGAAAAACTGTTATACATCCTAAGCAAATACGAATTGTACAAGCTCTGTGTTCAGTTAGCTTTGAAGATTATTTTGATGCGGTTAACATTATTGAAAGCTTTGGCGGAAAATATGGCGTAAGTAAAAGTGCATCTGGAAAGAGGATGAATGAAACTAATCCTCATTTAATTTGGGCAAAAAGGACAATAATGTTATCAAAAATCTATGGAGTATTAAATGAAGGAGTAACATATGAGGAATTACTTAAATTTTAACTGTACAATGGATATAACTGAAAATCCTATGGATCTAGACATAAATGACTTTTTAGATATTGCAATCAGAAATAATAAAAAGAGAAGATTTTTATTTGTGTCTAAAAATTTAGGAAAACATCTAGCCTGTAAACCGAGTAAAATGGATGAGTTAGGGAAGATGATTGTAGATATGTACAATAAAACTGTAGAACCTAGTTGTGGTACAGTAATTGCATTTGCAGAGACTGGAACAGGCCTTGGGCATAGCTTTTTTGATCATATAAAGGGTGATTACGAGTTTGTACATACTACAAGAGAAGAAGTAAAGAGTTTGAGGAAGTTAGAGTTCTTAGAAGAGCACTCACATGCTACGGATCAAAATTTATACTATGATAATTTAGTACAGTTTAAATCTGGCGATGAAATTATATTGGTAGATGATGAAATTACTACAGCAAATACTTGTTTAAATATTATTAAAAAAATACAATCCATATACCCGAAAAAGAGATATACGATATGTTCAATCTTAAATTGGGTAGAAGGAGAAAATATTGAAAAAGTAAAGAAATTAGAAAAAGAGTTAGAATGTAAAATTGAGTTTGTGTATTTATTTAAAGGCAAGTTCAAATTCGATATGGATGATGAAGAAGTATATAGATTAGAAGATATAACAGAACTTGAGATAGCATCTACTGTGACTGATGAAAATAGCTGTATTTCAGATGTAGATACTAAAATACCTAGCGATAAATTAACTCTTGACTATGTAAGTTTGGGTATGGATGACTATATAGATCAAAAAGAGTATATAAAGTACACTGGCAGATTTGGTATAGATAAAAAAGATCAATCTAGGTTAAAGGAAATAGTTAAAAGAGAAAATAAAAAACTTATTTTTGATATTAATAAATACGAGGGTAAAAAAGTTCTGTTTTTAGGAACGGAAGAGCTTATGTACATACCAATGTTGTTTGCAAAGGAGAATGAAAAAAATATTGACTTGTACTACCATTCAACTACGAGAAGCCCGATAATAGCAGTAGATGATCAAAACTATCCGATTAAAACTAAAAATCTTATAAATAGTTTCTACAATTCAAATATAGATAATTATATTTACAACATAGACAAGGATGGCTTTGAGGAGTGCTTTTTATTTGTAGAATTGGCAAAAGAAAAAGAAGAATTCTATGATTTTATTGAGTTATTAAAAAACACAAGTATAGAAAAGTTAACTGTGGTGAGTTTTAATAAGCTGCATTAAACGCGCTGTTTTTGACATATAAGACTTTAGACGAATTTTACTTGCAGAGGAGATGATAAATTGAAGAAGTTTGGAACGTATTCACAAGATGATGTAGTGTTTTTATTAAAAGATATTTCAGATAATATTGAAGAACAGGGAAACAAAGAACGTGAATTAAAGATACAGAGTGGAACTCATTATTCAGAGATGATACCTATAGAATATGAAGTAAGTGAAGAGTATTTAAAATTGTACCGTGAAAAACTAGAAGAGACAAAAGATAAATTGTCCTATGCGATAGGCATGATGTGTGAAAAAATAATAACTAAAAATGGAAAAGATGTCGTACTTGTTTCGTTGGCGAGAGCGGGTACCCCTATAGGAATACTTGCTAAGAGATATTTAAGGGATAGATACAATTTAAATCTCAGCCATTACACTATATCGATAATTCGAGACAGAGGAATAGATTTGAATGCTATGTCTTATATAATAGAGAATCATAAAGATTCAGAAATTCAGTTTATAGATGGTTGGACAGGTAAGGGAACTATTTCGCGTGAATTAGAAAAGGCGTGCAAGGTTTTAGAAGCTAAATTTGGGAAGAAATTTGATCCTACACTTGCAGTTTTAGCTGACCCTGCTGGATACTCAAGTCTATATGGAATAAGAGAGGATTTTTTAATTCCTAGTGCATGTCTTAACTCTACTGTATCTGGCTTAGTTAGCAGAACTGTTCTTAGAAGCGACTTGATTGGAGAAAACGACTTTCATGGGGCTAAGTTTTACGACCATTTAGTAGATAAAGACGTATCTATAAATTATGTTGAGACTATTGAAAATTGTTTTGAAGATCAATACAAAACTATAGATGAAGGCATGAGTAAATGGACGGAAGATAAACTTACTAAAGACGGCGATAAAGATGTTGCAATGATAAAGAGCGAGTATAAAATAGAGGATGTTAACTTTATAAAACCTGGGGTTGGAGAGACTACTAGAGTTTTACTTAGAAGGATTCCGTATAAAATACTTGTAAAAGATCTAAATGATGAAACTCTGGACCATATTTTTATTCTAGCTAAAGAAAAAAATGTAGAGGTTGTAGAGGCAGATTTAAAAGCCTACAGATGTTGTGGGATAATAAAGAATATGAAGGATATTTAGATTAATACTATATTAAAATTAATTTTTAGTAGGAATAAAAATATTGAAATAATTATAAATTAATTAATCTCAGTGAAAGCGAGATTATAATATAATGAAATTCAAAGATATTCTTACTAAAAATATAAAGGAGCAGTGCATGTTAGTTTTTTCTGATCTAGATAGAAGCATAATATATTCAAATAAATTTTTAAATACAGACGTTGATTATTCAAATATAGAAGTATTTGAAGGTAGAGAAATATCATATGTTTCAAAGCTTACTATAGATATGATTAAGCAGATACAAAAAAGGGGTTTGTTTATTCCAGCTACTACTAGGACGCTAAATCAGTTCAACAGGATAGAATTTTCAAAGTTTGGTATAAATTTTCCGTGGGTTATTACTTCCAACGGTGGAGTTATCCTAAGAAATGGTGAGGTATTAGAAAGTTGGAAAGTTAAATTGAAAGAAGTTCTGTCAAAGTCGAAATCGATTGACGAAGTAGTAGAGAGTTTTGAAAAATACAAAGATTGTCCGGGTATTTTGAAATTTAGAAAGGCTGAAGAATTGTTTTTCTATTTGGTTGTGGATTTAGAGGTTTTCAAAATAAATATGTTACAGGAATTTACAGATACACTTGATACGATAGGTTGGAAGGTATTTGTGAGTGGCAGAAAGATATACTTTCTTCCAAGTGGATTGACTAAAGAAAATGCTGTTGAATATTTGGCTAAAGAGGTTGGAATAGAGACGTTTTATTCGATAGGGGATTCATTGATGGATGATGGTATGTTGTCACTATCTGATAATCCATATACTTTAAAGCATGGAGAGCTATCTAATATTGCTTTAGTTAGAGGCTTTGAGTCAAGCGAATCTGTGGGAATGAAGGGCACTGAAGAGATTTTAAAAAGTATAATTATAAAGGTAAAGATAGGCGAAGAATTAAATACTGTGAAAGCTTAGTGTAAGCAATAGGTCATACTATACTGCACTTTATGTTATTTAAAATCTAAGATTGGAAAATTTGTGGTAAAGAGGGATATATATGAACTATGAAGAGTTATTAATAGAGATGGAAAAGTACAAAGATACTATGACTGATATGGAGAGAGGGCTAGCTTATTTTAAAGGTGAAGAGGTAGATAGAATACCGTATACGCTAATAGACCATGACACAGCAGCTCCATTATACGGTTATACAATTGGAGAGTACAGAAAGTCTATGGATGTGCAATGTGATATTATGGAAAAGATGAAGATAGAGTTTGATTTAAGTGGATCAGAAGTAGGCTTAGGTCTTAAGTCTATTGGAGAAGCATTAGGATCAACAGTAGTATATCCAGAAAATGGGATGGATTATGTATCTGATTTTGTTTTAAAAGATTACAGCATATTAGATACTATGAATATAATAGATCCGTACAAAGACGGAAGATTGCCGGATTTAATCGATAAAATAAGATTTCTTAAAAAGCACTATCCAGAGATGATAATAGCCACAGATGTAGCAGGTCCATTTACAACCGCTGCATCTATTAGAAAACCAGAAAACGTTCTTAGAGATGTTATCAAAGATAAAGAGAATTTACATAGACTGCTTGACTTCAGTGTGAAATGTTCACTTGTATGGGTTGAAGCAGTGTGCAAAGAACTTGGGCCAGTACCTGTAAATATAGGAGATCCTGTTGGATCACTTAGCCTTATTAATGTCAAGCAATTTGAAGAATTTTCAAAGCCGCATTTGAAGGATTTAATTGATGGAATTAAAAATATAACTGGATTTACACCATCGATACACATCTGTGGAAAGACTAAAGGAATATGGACACACCTAGTAGAAATAGGAATTAAATCTTTAAGTATTGATAACTGTGAGGATTTAGAAGAGGCTAAACTTTTAGTTGGAGATAAATTAGCTCTAGCTGGAAATGTACCTCCTGTTGAAGTTATGAGAGATGGAACAATAGATGATGTTATAGAAGCGGTAAAGGTATGTTTAAGAAAGGGAAGCGACAATCCTATGGGATATATGCTATTTGCAGGATGTCAAGTTCCTTTGGGTACTCCTAGGGAAAATTTACACGCATTTGCATATGCTGCTAAAAAGTATGGAAGAGGAGCACAAAGAGGAGAATTGTGCAAAGGTTTATTTGATTAATTTGATACAATATTTTAATAATTATAGGTCTTCTTTGGATCTGTTATCAATGTATTTATGTTTTAATAAAGATTGATAGTAGTAAACAAAGTAGACCTATAGTTATTTTTGGATATTGTAGTTGTATAACTATTTAATCATATAATATAATAAAGTAGAGATATTGTAAGAATATTTAAAAAATATTGGGGAGGTATAAGATGAAGAGTTTGATAAGTTCCGATAATATATGGGTCTTGTGGGCTATAATAACCGGTTGGGCTGCTTTTAGTATATACTTAGAGCAAAAGTACGATTGGGCTTCTAAAGTCTCTGGTGCAATAATAGCTTTAGTTGGAGCAATGGTACTATCTAATTTAAAAGTCATTCCAACTGAATCGCCAGTTTACGATCAAGTTTGGGGTTATGTAGTACCATTAGCAATTGCTTTACTTTTATATCAATGTAATATTAAAAAAATTTGGAAAGAAAGTGGAAGGCTGCTTATTATATTTTTAATAAGTTCTGTAGGAACTATGACTGGTGCAGTTGTAGGATTCTTAGCACTTCAAAAACTAATTCCAAATTTGTATATGGTTGCAGCAATGATGTCTGCATCTTATATAGGTGGTGGAGTCAACTTTGCAGCGATGTCAGGTGCATTTGAGGTTCCAGGTGATTTGGTGTCTGCTGCTGTAGTAGCTGATAATCTATTAATGGCATTATATTTCTTTGTATTGATATCTATACCATCTATAGCATTCTTCAGAAAGCACTTTGAACATCCTCATGTAGTTGAATTTGAGAGTATGGAGGTTAAGTCAGGAGAGACAGCGGCATCGAGCTATTGGAGCGGTAAGGAAATTGCACTTAAAGATATAGCTTTTGCAATTGCGAGTGCATTTATAATTGTGGCAGCTTCTGTACAGTTGGCAGCTTTACTCGCATCGATTATACCTACTTCAAATCCTTTATTTTCGATGCTAAATACTCTATTTGGAAACCAGTATCTAATTATAACAACTATAACGATGTTGCTTGCTACATTTTTGCCTAAGTTCTTTGCAGGAATAAAGGGAGCACAAGAGATTGGAACATTTTTAATTTATCTCTTCTTTGTAGTTATAGGTGTACCAGCTTCTATAGGATTAATTATTCAAAAATCTCCGCTGTTGCTTTTATACTGTGTAGTAATGGTAGTTATAAATATGATAATCACTTTTGCAGGCGCTAAAATATTTAAATTTACTCTTGAGGAAGCTATACTTGCATCAAATGCAAATATAGGTGGGCCGACAACAGCTGCAGCAATGGCTATTTCTAAAGGGTGGACTAAACTAGTGGGGCCTATACTTATTGTCGGGACTCTTGGGTATATAGTTGGAAATTACTTTGGACTTTTTATAGGAAATATATTGATGTAATTTGAGATTTGCAATAATTGACTTAAAAAATGTAATGCTAATGCTATAATTAATGATTATTATGACATTGGAGGGTATATATACTTAAATTATATGCTGGATAAGATGGTTGAAATTTAAACTGTTTTATCCGGCTTTTTTTATTTACCGACCTACATAATAACATTGCTCCATTAAGAACAGCTAAATAACCGATTAAACATAAATTAAAAACGAAATTTATTTTATTGAGTTAATTCTTTAAAAAACTTGCATTATCAAAATGATAGTTGTATAATATACAATGAAATTATCAATTTGATAGTTGATTAATCATTATCAATGTTAGTATATTTCGGTAGGGTCAATATGCCGATATAAGTAATTAATAAATTATAATAAAAAGGAGATTTACAATGGCAAAAAGTTCGTTTTTTTCAAAATTTCTAATGATTACAGATTTAAAGACAATATTTTTCATAGCTGTATTATTAGGAATGTTTATTTTTGTTAATAAATTAGGGAAGAAGAAAGTTAACTTCTCCATGAGGACCATTATTGCAACAATTATGGGGCTCGCATTAGGTATAATAATACAATTGGTTGCTGGTATGCCAGATGACCCGACTAAAGTTGTATGGTTGCAGGAGGTAACTAAATGGTATGGTCTATTTGGAAGTGGATTTATGGCTCTATTAAAAATGCTAGTCGTTCCAATTGTATTTATATCAATACTTAGAGTAATAATCAACATGGAGGATGGAGAAAATTTAAAATCTATGACATTTAGAACTATAGGAATGTTATTAGGAACTACAGCGATAGCAGCAACTATAGGAATTGTTGTAGGAAAATTTATGCACTTAGGAGAAGGATTTAAAGGTATTGTAGACAATACTGCACAAATGAAAGAGATAACTTCGGTAGTTGATACATTAATTGGATTATTACCAACAAATCCAGTTCAAGCTATGGCAGATGCAAATATAGTTGCTATAATTATATTTGCTGCATTCTTAGGTCTTGCAGTTAAGGAATTAAATAAAAAATATGAAGATATAATAAAACCATTTGTGGACCTAGTAGAGGCACTTTATAAGATCATAGTAAGTGTCGCTATGACAGTTATAACATTGATGCCATATGCGGTTGTAGCGATGCTTGCAAATACTATAACATCAGGTGGGATAGGGTCAATGTTATCAGTATTAGAGTTTGTTCTTGCACTTTATGTTTCTACAATTATACTGTTTATAGTTCACTTAATAATAATAGCACTTAATGGTTTGAATCCTATAAAATATGCTAAAAATGCAATAGAGCCATTAGTATTAGCTTTTACATCTCGTTCAAGTTTAGGAACACTTCCTGTAACAATAAATAACTTAGTTGAAAAACAAGGTGTAGAAGAAAGCGTATCAAGTTTTGCTGCAAGTTTAGGAGCTAATATGGGTATGAATGGTTGTGCTGGTATATATCCTGCTCTTATGGCTGTGACAATAGCAAATATGGCTGGAATAGAAATGAATGCTACGTTCTATGCAATGTTATTTATAGTTATAACAATAGGCTCTATAGGTATAGCAGGGCTCCCAGGCACAGCTACAATGGCAGTATCAGTTGTATTATCTGGAGTTGGGCTTGGTCCATATTTTCCGTTGGCAGCAGGAATACTAGCGATAGATCCTATATTAGATATGGGTAGAACTATGATAAACGTAAATGGATCTATAGTTACTTCAATAATTGTTGGAAAGTCTTTAGGAAAAGTAAATAAAAATATTTATTATAAGGATGGAGTGGAAAACTAGTGTAGGCGCTCTGCCTTGGACAAATTACATCTTTGGTCTCGGAAATATTTTACTATGGAGCACTCTGATATCTATTATTGGCTGGGTTATTCTATTAAAGTCGAAGTTAAATACAAAAAGTATAAATTAAACCTTAATAATAGAATTTATTGCAGTATCAAATAAATAACTTTATATTACTTTAATGAAGAAGAGTCTATCTTAATTTTTAGGTTAAGATAGACTCTTTTCAATTATATAACTAATATATGAATATAGATTTAAAAATGACAAATTTATATATAATGCGACCAATATAGACTAAATTATATTCAGAGTTTGCTCAGTTATTTTTGCAGAGTATTGGAGATATTATAATGCTTAGATTATATTAAAAATTGGAAACATTATACACATACACTTATATTGTGATGTATAGTACTATCGAATATAGTGTGGATTTTGCTGTTAAAGTATTTTTTTTCCAAACAAACCTGCGACTAGCACCTCAGTATTACCTCCAAGGAAGTATTCATCGATATCTATTTTATCTAAAACTGATCTTATAGCGCCTTCTTCATGGTTTACTCCAGTTAAAGCATCTTCAACAAAAGAAACATCTCTTCTGCCGAAAAAGTCCCCATATAATTTAATCTCAGTTATAACGCCCTTATCTACATTTAAGTTGAATTCTACATTTCCACCTGGATATTTAAGTTCATTAGTAAAGTTATACTTTGGAGATTTCCCAAAGTTCCATTCCCAAGTTCCGTATTTTTCATCAACTAATTTTTGTATGTTTTCTATATCGCTCTCACTTAAAGTATAAGGCTCGTTATCTGGATTTGTTTTAGATAGATAATCCATAATAGTATCTTTAAATTCTAAAATATCCATTTCGATTTTTAAGTGATCACTTATATTTGTAACACGCGCCTTAACAGATTTAATTCCCTTGCCTTCTAGTTTTATAGGTTTAACCTTTAATGCACTAGAAAGATCGTTTATCTGAGAAGAAAACATTAACGTTCCGTGGTGCATAGTTTTATTTTTATAGTTGTACTGTGCATTTCCAGAGAACTTTTTGCCTTCTATAAGTAGATCATTTCTGCCAGAAAATTCGGCGTTTACATCCATAGTTTTAAGTAGATCTATTATAGGTTGAGTAAATCTTCTAAAATCACTGAAACTGTTGTCATTTGATATAAAAGTGAAGTTTATATTTCCTAAATCATGGAAAACAGCTCCTCCACCAGATTGTCTTCTTACAACTGGAATCGAATGTTCTTCGATATAATCTAAATTAATCTCTGATAGTATATTTTGATTTTTTCCTACAATTATTGAAGGTTCATTTCTCCAAAGTATAAACAAATCACTGTCGAAATTTTTTAGCAAGTATTCTTCCATAGCTAAGTTAAAATACGGTCTTGTCTTATCATTATAAATTAGTAACATAATATTTCTCCCTCTTTAAATTTTGCGTATTTGAGATTTCGTTTGTCAGTCTCTATACTATACATCTGAAATCTAATATTTAACCGTCTTGTAATTATTGATAAGTACTATTTAAATTAATCTGTTATGTACAGTAAATTACAAGCACTAAAGATTAATTTTTTACTACCTTATATGTATAGAATATTATAACATGTATTCTTAGTTCGTAATATATAAAGACATTAGTAAAGTCGTAGAATTCTTGTGAATTTCTATAGATTATAAATTATAATTTTGCTGAAATTATTGTATAATAAAGGTATAACATCTCTAATATACTAACAAATGACATATCTTTATACAGTATTCTGTTTTATCTAATATAAAGAAACTGTATGTTGGTTTTTAAAATCTAATAAAAAGGATGAAGTTTAAAATGGATAAGATTATTGTGTGGTCAAAGCAGCATGTAAATGTGCTAAATGAACTTCAAGAAACTGGTAGATACATTGCAAAAAAAGAGTACATAAAAAAGGACCTTAAAGAACATGCTAACTTGGTACTTGAAGTGTATGATTGGTATGTAGACAAAGCCTCAAAAAGTATAAAAAGGCCAAAAGATGCTGAGTATCCAATTTGGGTGTCGCTATCTAAAGAAGCGACTATGTTGCCTAGCAAAGACACTGTAATATTAGAATTAGAACTTGATCCAAAAATCATTATGCCCGTAAATATAAACAAGTGGGGAACTATACTAAATTATTCTTACATTCCAAAAGATGAAAAAGATTCGAAGAGGCATAAAGAAATTTTAAAGATTTATGGGACTAATGATGCTCAGGCATATATGTCTCAATTCTATCCTGGCATAAAAAAAGAAATCGTAAAGAGTTGGGATCTATTGTTTGATGATTCTGTTGTTATTGATAAAAATAAAGAAAAATACGGAACCATATGGGAGGTTAGAAGTGAATGGATAGCAAGTGTAATACAGTAAGGTTATTTGCTTCACTAAACAATTCAGTTTTAGATATCATTGAAAGAGAAGGAATATGTTTTTCAAAAAAGGAATTTATTAAAAGAAAGTATCAAGAGAGTTCTAAGATATTTATTACAGCCTACAGCTGGTTTGCTGAAGAAGCTAGTAAAATTGTAGAAAAACCTGATAGAGCGGAGTATCCATACTGGGTTTTTATAGACTTGTATAACCTAGAGAGATTTCCGAATACAAGTATTTTAGAATTAGAAGTTCCTATTGGTGAAGTCTTATTTTTTGATATGTACGACTGGAACAAAATTCTTAGTTTAGAATACATAGCTCAAGATAAAAATGATGATAAAGAATTTAGAGATATGTTAAAACAATACGGCATTAAGCATGACAGTGATATAATGCTTACAAGTTTTTACCCCCAGCTAAAGAAACAGGTTACAGATAGTTGGTCTAAATTATTTTTGCATAATGAAGAGATTAAATCTGGGGATTATTCTTGTGTTAAGTCTGTTCAAGCATCAGTTTGGCAGATAAAAAAAGAGTGGATTGTCGACTATGATTGTTAAGTGAAATTTAACCTTATGTTCAGATATATACGCTTGAAAGATAACAATTTATAAGCTATACTAAAGCAAGTGAAAATTGAATAAGTGAAAATTGAGGTAGAGGAGCAGTATCCATAAGTAATAGCGAGGAGTTAAAGCGCGTTGATTTGCTATAAAAGGGGATGTTGCCGAAGTTAGTGGCTGAAGCTTTTAGGTCATTTGTCTGGGTATGTATAGAATATATACATAACTGTCACATTAAATTTTGTGGTGAGCTATCATTTGAGGAATTATAAATAATACATATTGATTTTGCATATGTCGATTATGCCTTGGGTGTTTAAGCCTGAGGCTTTTTTAGTTTCCCTATAAAAATCTCGACCAAATTTATTCACAGCATAGAAGGAGAGGGTTTAAGTTATATGTGGAATAAAAAATTATATACAATTCTGACTACAATAATTATATTTTCGATGTTTACCGTTATAGGGTTTGCAGAAGGAAGTGATGTAGCAGCAATAAATGCACAGAAATTTGGAGTGTTGACATTAATACCTCCACTAGTAGCAATAATATTAGCATTTGTGACAAAGAATGTTGTTATTTCATTAATGCTTGGAGTTGTTGCAGGAAGCTTTGTGCTTCAAGTAACTGGAAACAATGTATTTGTTGCATTGATATTGTCAATTTTGGATTTAGTAAATAGATCGATAGAGTCGTTATCTGATCCGTGGAATGCAGGAATAATCTTGCAAGTACTTGCAATCGGTGGAGTAATTAACCTGGTTGCTAAAATGGGTGGTGCCCAAGCTATAGCAGAGGTACTAGCTAGAAAAGCTAAGACAGCAAAGGGAACACAACTTATTACATGGTTTTTAGGACTGTTAGTTTTCTTTGATGACTATGCAAACTCTTTAATAGTCGGTCCAATAATGAGGCCAGTATCTGATAAAATGAAGATTTCAAGAGAAAAACTTTCATTTATAATAGACTCCACAGCAGCTCCTGTTGCTGGGCTTGCAATAATTTCTACTTGGATTGGACTTGAAGTCGGTCTAATAAATGACGCATTTAACAGCATAGGGATAGAGGTAGATGCTTTCGGAGTGTTTTTACAGACTATACCATTCAGATTTTACAATATACTGATACTAGCATTTATAGTTATTTCTGCAATACTTCTTAAGGATTTTGGACCAATGAGAGATGCTGAAATCAAGGCGAGAAGAGGTGGAAAATCTGCAGGTTATGATTCATCAGGTAAAGTAGAAGATGACTTAGCTCCTAAAGAAGGTGTTAAGCTAAGCGTTTGGAATGCAATAATACCAATAGGAACATTGATAGTAGTAGCTCTTATATCTTTCTATTACAGTGGTTATACAGCAATTGAGGAATCTGGTGATGCGACTCTTACTGCTTTATTTAAAGATGCACCATATTCTTTTATAGCTATTAAAGAAGCTTTTAGTGCTTCTAACGCATCGTTAGCTCTATTCCAATCTGCATTTGTAGCGAGTATTGTAGGTATAGCTATGGCAGCAGGTAAAAAGATATTTACTGTTTCTGAAGCCATAGATGTTTGGATCGACGGGATGAAGACTCTAGTTATAACAGGTGTAATACTTATATTAGCCTGGTCATTGAGTTCAATTATAAATGAACTTGGAACAGCTGCATATATGATTCAAATGTTATCTGGATCTTTACCAAACTTCTTATTGCCATCGCTTATATTTGTACTTGGATCTATAATATCATTTGCAACTGGTACTTCTTATGGAACTATGGGAATACTTATGCCTTTGGCGATACCTCTTGCATACTCAATGAATCCAGATATGGGTTATATAATCGCAAGTACGAGTGCTGTTCTTACAGGAGCGATATTTGGAGATCACTGTTCACCAATATCGGACACAACTATACTATCGTCAATGGGAGCAGGTTGTAATCACTTAGATCATGTCAGAACTCAAATGCCTTACGCTCTATTTACAGGGGTTATTACTATTGTATTCGGTTATATACCAGTTGGACTTGGGCTTCCAATATATATTGCATTACCATTAGCCTTAGCAGCTATATTCATAGGTATACAAATATTTGGTAAGAGTGTAGAAGATGATGATGTAGAGATTGAAAAAACTATTGCTGAATAGCCAAAGATATTTAATTGAAATTATTAGTTTAATAAAAAAACAATAAAATAGATAACATTAGAATTATAAAAATAGCTTGAATCTCCAAGCTATTTTTATTTTTAAGAAATTTTATTGTACAAAGTATAATATAAAAATATTAAATTAACTTGAAAAAAGGATTATTATGATATATACTGAAACATGATGTTAAATATATGTTAATTACGTTAACAATATTAAAGAATTATAAATGAATACTAGGTAGAGGCGCAGTATCTATTAGTAATGGTGAGGAGTTAAGCACGTTGATTTGCCATAAAAGGAGATATTGCCGAAGTCAATGACCAATGCTTTAAGGTCATTAGTCTGGGGATGTATAGAATATATACATAACTGTCACATATATTTGTGATGAGCTATCATTTGAGGAATTATACTTTTATTCAAGTAGTCGATTTATGTATATCAAAACCTTAGGTGCTTTAGCCTAAGGTTTTTTTTGTTCTCAGGTCGCAATATCTGTATTCATAAAATATAAAAGGAGGAGTAAATATGAGAAACAAAAAACTTTATACGATTTTGACTACGATAATTATATTTACAATGTTTACTATTATAGGTTTCGCAGAGGAAGTCGATGTAGCACTTATTAATTCGCAAAAATATGGGGTGTTGACACTTATACCGCCATTAGTCGCGATAGTATTGGCATTTATGACTAAAAACGTAGTAATTTCATTAATGATAGGAATAATGTCTGGAAGTTTTATACTTCAAATTAGTGGAAACAATGTTCTTATAGCATTTATCAAGTCATTTTTAGATCTTGTAAACAGATCAGTAGAATCTCTATCGGACCCATGGAATGCGGGAATAATTCTACAGGTACTTGCAATAGGGGGAGTAATTAATCTAGTTGCAAAGATGGGTGGAGCAAGAGCTATTGCTGAGTTACTTGCAAATAAAGCTAAGACAGCTAGAGGAACACAACTTATTACATGGTTTTTAGGTCTTTTAGTATTCTTTGATGACTATGCAAATTCATTGATAGTTGGACCAATAATGAGACCAGTATCCGATAAAATGAAGATTTCAAGAGAAAAATTAGCATTTATAATAGATTCAACGGCAGCACCAGTAGCAGGTCTTGCCATTATTTCTACATGGATTGGACTTGAAGTAGGGCTTATAAACGATGCTTTCAACAGTATTGGAATTCAAGTAGACGCATTTGGTGTATTTATACAGACTATCCCTTTTAGATTTTATAATATATTAGTACTTGTATTTATAGTTATTTCAGCTGTTCTTCTTAAAGAATTTGGTCCCATGAGAGATGCAGAGATAAGAGCTAGAAGACTAGAGAAATCAGATGTTGAGTTAGCCACTAGTAAAGAAGAGGATGATTTAGCTCCTAAAGAAGGTGTTAAACTAAGCATTTGGAATGCAATAATTCCTATAGGTACATTAGTAGTAGTTGCTTTAATATCATTTTACTACAGTGGATACACAGAGATAATGGCTTCAGATGACACAGTACTTATCAACATACTTAATAATTCACCGTATTCATTTTCGGCTATAAAAGAGACTTTTAGTGCCTCAAATGCCTCTTTAGCATTATTCCAATCAGCATTTATAGCGAGTATTGTTGCTATAGTTATGGCTGTATCTAAAAGGATCTTTAATGTATCAGAAGCAATCGATGTATGGGTTGACGGTATGAAGACATTAGTTATAACAGGAGTAATATTAATACTTGCTTGGTCTTTAAGTTCAATTATAAAAGAGCTTGGAACAGCTAAATTCCTTATTAAATTATTGTCGGGATCGCTTCCAAATTTCTTATTACCATCGTTAATATTTATACTTGGAGCAATTATATCATTCGCAACAGGAACTGCTTATGGAACAATGGGTATTCTTATGCCGCTGGCGATACCTCTTTCATACTCAATGAATCCTGAAATGACTTATATACTAGCTAGTACAAGTGCCGTACTAACAGGAGCAATATTTGGTGACCACTGTTCACCTATATCTGACACAACTATTCTTTCATCGATGGGAGCGGGATGTAATCACATAGACCACGTTAAGACACAGATGCCTTATGCACTTTTTACAGCAGTAATATCAGTTGTATTTGGATATATCCCAGTAGGACTTGGACTACCTGTATATATAGTTTTACCAGTTGCAATTGTAGCTGTATTCGCTGGAATTCAAATTTTAGGTAAAAAGGTAGATGTAAATGACGGTGTTGAAGATACAACTGAGAGCATAAAGATTTAAAATATAAATTTTAATATTTCTTTCTTTCATTAAAAAAATATAAAAAAAACTTGCAATATTGTTCAAAAGATAGTACACTATAAAAGTGGTAAAAATCACATAAGCGGATGTGGCGGAATTGGCAGACGCACTAGACTTAGGATCTAGCGCCTTTGGCGTGGGGGTTCGACTCCCTTCATCCGCACTACTAAAGCCCAGAGCTTAGATTATATCTAAACTTTGGGCTTTTTATTTATTAGATGACTTTTATATTTTGAAATGCTAGAATAAATAGTATGTGAATAATAAAAAATATGGGAGTGATTTTATGAAAAATAAATATGCTTTTTTGCTAATGGGACCTCATTATAATCCTGATGAGCACTTTGCCTGTTTTGAAACGAAAAATCAGGTCACTTATATCTGTACAGTTAGAAATTTTAAAGAAGCTTACTTAAAAGCAGTAGAGTTACAAAAAGATGGAGTAGGTGCAATAGAACTTTGTGGAGCATTTGGTGAAGGTGAAGCACAAAAGATAATTGACCTTACAAACAACGAGGTAGCTATCGGATTTGTAGTACATAAGTCAGAGCAAGACAGCTTATTTGATAACTTCTTTTCTAAATTTTAATATTTGAGCTATGGCTTTCTAAAATAAATTATAGTTATTTTTGGAAAGCCTTTTTATTTATTTTTGAATATGACATATAGTAGTCAATATGAGCTAGAGGATGTTTTGTCATTAATTGAAATTAGAAAAAAGCCTTTAAAAATATTATAGCGTGAATATTAGATGATGTCTTAATATCTACGCTATGATATTTCTATTTATTTTTTTTACTTATATTAATTAAAACCATCAGTACTTGAACTAGAATAATAGCAATCAATCCTAAAATAGTAAAATAATAACTTGTGTAGCTCTCAACGCTAAAGGCATATAAAAAGTACAGGGATAATGATGAAAATACTATTAATGTTAATGAGCTGATTTTAGCTCGTTTTTTTACTACTAATAAAATCGAGAATATAATCGATATAACTAATACTATGCTGAAAATCTTTAATAAACTATCTAATGGATAGTTTGTAGCCCATTCTATATTTTTAGACATAACATGCCTAACCATTCCCATTCTTGTTTCTGTAAAGTACTGAACAGCTATACAGTACACTATTAATGAAAACTGTAAAAAGGCTAAGAGGTGATTGATAATTTTTTTCATGAAGTTTAAACCTACTTTCTATTTTCTAGATTAATCATATAAAATTTGAATAATTAAGTCAACACAAGTATGTATGACCACTTAGAAATAAACAATACATTGAAAAGTTTTAATGAAATTGAAAAAATGTGGGATGAGCGGGATATTATAATGGCGTTTGGTATGCGTGGGTAAATGAAAAAATCTTCCTATACAGATTGGAGATCGTAGAAAATAATTGAATACAATAGTATAAAAGAAGATTTAGAAGCAAAATTATGTATTTTTATATTTATTTCGTTATTTTCATAGAATTTTCTGAAAAATTTTGATATTATAAAATATATGTAAAAATGATACGTACAATGTCAAAAATTGGAGGGGAAAAATATGAAAATTAATAAAATGTTTTTTATAGGTTTAGGAGTAATTTTATTTGTGGCGACTCTAGGTGGGTTGTTTTCTAGAAAAGTGCTTAAATAAGTTTTTTAAACCATACTTGCTAAAAAAGCAAGATATATAACTAACATAATGCTAGATAATACTGATAGATATGATTTATTAAATATTGACTTAAATTAAGATAAAAAAATAGTGGGCCTCGATTTAAGATTTAAAATTACTAGAAATAAATTTGATTTAATCTTGATCGAGGTCGATAGTTCTAAGTGGAAATAGTAGAGATAGAAGCTATTCTAGAGTACAAGTAGAATTATTTAACGACAGTTTTTAATAAACTGTCGTTTTTTGTCGATCCATTTTAGTGTAAACATTTAAGAGATCATAGATTATAAATCAATCAGTTGGTTAAATAATTTTATCATGGATTTAGAGATTCAATAGTAATAACTCACTCCACCTCCCACAAGCATAATATCATGTTAAGCATATCAACTTTTCATATTTCTTGCTTATTATTTTTAATCACTAAACAATAGATAATTTAAATAATAAAAAAATATATATAGATAATTTGTATAGTGAATCAATTACCTTCTAATTATTTGACTTTAAAGAAATTATTGCTTATAGTTTTATTGTACATTTGTATATTTTATTGAATAATTAGATAGAAATATGAGAGGATTTGGGTTATTGAAAGCAGCAATCATAATATTTACTAGAACCCCAATTCCGGGGAAAACAAAAACAAGATTACAAAATTATTTAACACCAATAGAGTGTGCACAACTTCATAAAAACTTTATAAAGGATGTATATGTTTCGTGCAAAGATACGGGTAAGGATATTTTTATATTCTATACACCTGATGAAGGACTTGAAATACTTAAAAAGATATTTATTGATGAATTGAGGTATTATCCTCAAACAGGAAGTGATATTGGAGTTAGGATGGGAAATGCAATAGATACAATTCTAACACTTGGATATGATCGGTGTGTGTTGATTGGAACTGATATCCCGACTATAAAATCTAAAGATATAATTAGTGCACTAGATAAACTTGATGATAGTGATGTATCCTTGATACCCACTTATGATGGTGGATACTGTTTAATTGGAATGAAAAAAAGCAATATGGATGTGTTTATACACCAATCTTATGGACACAGTGAAGTTATTGAAAATACAAAGCATAACTTAGATAAGTTGGGACTTATTTATTATTTATGTAACCCATGTTTAGATATTGATGAAAAAGAAGATCTGATAGAACTTTGGAACAATAAAAATAATAAAGAATACTACTGCGGACATACACAAAAATACCTTGAGACAATCTCGAGCTTGTTCAGGTGAGGATGATAAAATGAAAATAGATCAAATAAAAGAGTATATCAATAATAATGAAGTTAGAAAGTCATTAAATATACAATCTAATAAAGAGATTGAAGTATCATTGTTGGGACAAGGAGAGTATAATGTTAATTTTCTATTTATAAATCCTGATAATAATAAGAAGTTAGTACTGAGATTAAATACTGCAAGTCAAATGAATTTAGACGATCAAATCTCTTATGAGTTTAATGTATTAAAAATGCTTGAGTTGAGTGGAAGAACACCAAAGCCGATATTTGTTGACTCAAGTATGGATAAACTACCTTATGGTTTATTAGTAATGGAATTTCTTCCAGGAGTTTCATTAGACTATAAAACCGATTTAGAGATAGCTGCAAGTTGTTTGGCCGATATTCACTGTGTTGACTTTAACAAAAACAATCACCTTATTACTCCAAAGAACCCATTAAAAGCAGTGCTTGAAGAGTGCGTAGAGATGTCATCAAAATATTTGAATTCAGATATTGGTGATAAAAATATAAAAATTATAATAAAGAGATTGATTGAAAAAAGTGAAAGAAGTGTTTTAAATATCAATGAAAATTTAAATAAATACCATATTATAAACACAGAACTTAATTCAGGTAATTTTCTGATAAATGGAAAGGGTAAAAATAATTATATTATTGATTGGGAGAAACCTATATTAGGTGAAGTTGAACAAGATCTGGGACATTTTCTTGCTCCTACGACAACATTCTGGAAGACAGATGTTATACTTACAAGAGCGGAGATGGAAGAGTTTGTGAGAATGTACATAGAAAAAGTTAATGGTAGGTTTGAAACTAATAATTTATGGGACAAATTAGAAAAATACATTATAATTACTTGCTTAAGAGGGATTACTTGGTGTTCAATGGCGTGGGTAGAATATCAAGCCCCAGATAAACTTATTAGAAATGAGTTTACATACAATAAGATAGAGAATTATTTAAAGGAAAGCTTTTTGTTAAATATTGAGGATGAGTACTTTAATAAATTATAAAGAGTTTAAATTTGTAATACATCAAAATACTGTAAGAAAGAGGTTTTTATGAAGAGAAAAAGTAAAATTAAATTAATAACAGTTGGTATTATTCTGCTTTTTTTATTGATTTATATGTTTGTACCTTCAGTCAAAGGTCAAATTAATGAAGTTGTCTATATTTTATCTAGTATGAATGTAGATGGAGTTATAGAGTATATAAGATCATTTGGTGCGTGGGCTGTAGTAATATCGTTTTTACTTATGATATTTCAGTCAATTGCCGCTCCAATACCTGCATTTTTAATAACATTTGCCAATGCAGCCATATTTGGTTGGTGGCAAGGTGCAATTTTATCGTGGACGAGTGCTATGGCTGGAGCTGCACTGTGTTTTTACATAGCAAATATTCTTGGTAGAGATGCTGCTGAAAAATTGACAAGCAAAACGGCATTAGAAAGTGTAGACGGTTTTTTTGAAAAGTATGGGAAACATACTATATTGATATGTAGATTGCTTCCGTTTATGTCTTTTGATATTGTAAGTTATGCTGCAGGCCTTACTTCTATGTCGTTTATTTCTTTCTTTGTTGCTACAGGTATTGGTCAATTACCAGCAACTATTATATATTCTTATGTAGGTGGAATGCTTACAGGAGGTATTAAAAAACTAGTAATGGGACTTCTTATATTATTTGCAGTTTCAGTACTTGTTTTTATGATTAAGAAAATTATTAATGATAAGAAAAAAATGGACAACGGTGCTCAATAGTAGACGTGATTTGAAGGGATGATTTTATGTCAAAGAAAAATAAAAAGCTTATTGTTACTGTATCTTTAATTGCAGTATTTGTTGCAGTATATTTTACCTGCTTTAGAGATATAGGAGCTGAAGACATACGAAATTACGTGAATTCTTATGGATATTGTGCTCCTATTATATACATTGTTATTTTTACATTTTTGCCAATAGCTTTTTTTCCAGTGCCAATACTAGCGCTCGCGGCTGGTTTGGCTTTTGGGCTTTGGAATGGGACACTTTATACAATTATAGGGGCTGGGCTAAACAGTGCAATAATGTATTATATGGCTAAGTTTATGGCAAAAGATTTAGTAGTAGAATTTCTTAAAGGTAAGTTGGCAGAAAAATGGTGGGATTTATTTGAGGAAGCGGATTCAAAGAGTGGATTTTTAGTGGTATTTGTTTTAAGGCTAATACCGTTGGCTCCATATAATGTGATAAACTATGGAGCTGGGCTTACATCTATTAGTTTTAAAAATTATATTGTAGCGACCCTAATAGGGATACTTCCAGGAACATTGGTATTTTTAAATATCGGGGACAAGGCTATCGATGCAAAAGATCCAGCATTTATAGTTTCAATAGCGCTCTTAGTGATGTTGACAGTAGGATCACTTTATTTGGCAAAAAAGGTTACTCCAAATAATTTTACCAATAAAAAATAGTTTGTGATTTTGAGGTGTTAAGGTATTGAGGTTTTCGATAATTATTCCTGTGTTAAATGAAGAAAAAAATATAGGGTCTATAATTGATAATATATTAAAAGTTAAAGGAGATTATGAGATTGTATTTGTAGATGGTGGAAGCAATGACAATACAGTTTCTATTATAGGAGATAAATATAAGGTGATTTCATCTGAAAGAGGGAGAGCAAAACAGATGAATCAAGGTGTCTGCGAAAGTAAAGGAGAGGTTTTATTGTTTCTTCACAGTGACAGTATACTTCCAGAAAGCGCTTTAAAAGATATTGATAAAGTACTTAAAAGCGGATACAGAGTTGGTTGTTTTAAAGTGAAATTTGACAGTAATAGGCTGCTTATGAAGTGCTGTGGTTTTATGTCAAATATGAGAGTTAGGTATAGGCAGATAGTTTTTGGAGATCAAGGTATGTTTATTTATAGAGATGATTTTTATAAGATTGGAGGTTTTATGGACCTTCCTATTATGGAGGATTATCAATTTTCCCTTGAGGCTAAAAAACACTACTCTATTGGGCAGACTAAATCTAAGATAATAACATCTAGCAGGAGGTTTATAAAAAAAGGTGTTATTAGAACTATGTGGAAGATGCAGCGACTTCAGTGGATGTTTAGAAATGGTGAGGATATTGAGAAAATTGCTTCTATGTACAGAGATGTAAGATAAGGAAAATAATTAATAAATAAAAAAATGCTATTTTATTAAATCTATATAAGATTGAATATAGAGTTAGGAGATTTGATATGGAAACTTATTATAATAAAGAAGATTTAGGGAAATTTGGAACTATGGGAGAAAACGCTCCAGAATTATGGGAAAAGTTTATGGCGTACTATGGAGAGGTTTTTGAAGAAGGTGAGCTCACAGCTAGAGAAAAAGCTCTCATTGGACTTGCTGTTGCTACAGCAGTTCAGTGCCCATACTGCATTGATTCATATACTCAGTCATGCTTAGAGCATGGAGTAAACCAAGAGCAAATGGTTGAAGCAATACATGTGTCTGCTGCTATAAAAGGTGGAGCGACTTTAGTGCATGGAGTTCAAATGAAAAATGTAGCTAAAGGGTTAGAACTTTAATGTTATAAAACAGGGATAATTAAGAGTGAAAATAATACGAGTATAATTAAAGTGAGGACTGAGAATGAGTAGAAACAATTTAGTTGATAATTTGGAGTATATACAAAAATTTACTGATAGAGTTGAAAATAAGGAATTGCTGTATACAAAGGGCAACTTGTCAACAATGCAGTTAAATATTGGTAAGCTTTGCAACTTAGCTTGTAAGCACTGCCATGTCGAAGCAGGTCCAAACAGAACTGAGCTTATGACATTGGAGACAATGAAGGATTGTATGGACGTTTTTGAAGAAAATAATTTTTCTGTTTTAGATATAACGGGTGGCGCTCCAGAAATGAACCCAAATCTGAAGTACTTAATTGAAAGTGCAAGAAAACTTGGAAGTAAAATAATGGTTCGTTCAAATTTAGTGGTACTAGACGATCCTAAATACGCTGATTTAATGGAGTTTTTTGCAAGTCATAAAGTTGAAATTGTCTGTTCGCTTCCTTATTACACTAAAAGCGATACAGATCGCCAAAGGGGAGAGGGAGTTTACGAAGATTCTATAAATATACTAAAAAAATTAAATGAACTCGGATATGGAATTAAAGATGATCTTGTACTAAATCTTGTATATAACCCAGGAGGAGCATTTTTACCGCCACCGCAAGAAGCTATAGAAAGAGAGTATAAAGTTAAACTCGATAAAGATTGGGGAATTAAATTCAATAGCCTATTTGCGATAACAAATAACCCAATAGGTCGTTTTGGAATTTTCTTAGAAAGAACTAAAAATCTTCAAGGATATATGCAGAGACTTTCAGATAGTTTTAATTCAGGAACCGTTGAAAGTATGATGTGTAGAGATCAGATTTCTATAGGTTATGATGGTAAATTGTATGATTGTGATTTCAATCAAACATTAGAACTGACTACTGAAGGTATAAACAATATTGTCGATCTAAAAGGTAAAAAGCTAGAGAGAAGAAAAATAAGTGTTGGAAACCATTGTTACGCTTGTACAGCAGGAAGTGGCTCTAGCTGTGGAGGTACAACAGCTTAAACAAACTAAGAGGTTTTGTTTTAAACGAAATGATTTATAATAACATAAAAGAACCCATTTAAGTTAAAATAACTTTTAGATTAACTTTAATGGGTTCTTTTAATTAATTATGTAAATGATTCTATAATATTTCCTCTAATATCTTTGTAGTTTCAGTAACAACCTTAGGGCAGAAAGTATTTAGTAAATTTTTTTCGTGAATTTTTTCTGCATCTTTAGGATCACTTATATCGAATCCCAATAAATTTTTACAGACAACAGAGTCGTATTTTTCTAAAAATTTATATCTAAACTCCATAAGTTTTTTAATATTTAAACCTTTTGCCTCACCATCATCCGGTAAGTAGTGTCCGTACTTTAACCCTATTGCCATAAGTGCACCTGTTACAGCACCACAAGTTTCCCCCTCGAACATACCAGCTCCAAAGCATGCAGCTACTTTATTTGCAGTTTCATTATCTATATCTAGTATCTCAGATGCGCAGCTGAGTACTATTTGAGCACAATCAAAACCTTTGGAAAACTGATCTAAAACTTCTTTTTCATCCATAAAATAACCTCCTATACAAATCTCGCACATGTCAAAATTGAGTATATATTAGGAGGATATAATTGTCAATATAATGAATATAGATATAATCTATACTAATATTTATATAAATAATGTAAAACTATACATATTAATAAAATTAAGTTTAAAATAAAATCTATACTACTAAATGGAATAAAATAAAGGGATTTTGGCTATTGATATAAAAATAACTGAGTTGACATTTGGGCTAAAAATTCATACAATTTATATACAAAGTATGTGATAAATTTTGATTTAATCAATTTATTGAGCATAAAATAATTTCACAATAAAAAATTAGAGATTTTACATCTAAAGGTTAAATTAACGGTATATGAATATATAATTGCTACTTCATATATCTTTTTTTGTATAGGTATGTAAATTATTTTATAAACATTGAAATATATAAGTCAATATTTATTGTATGTTATAACTAAAAATATTGAGGGGGGTACTATAATGGAAGAACTAAAAAGAACTTCGCTTTATGATACTCATAAGGAACTAGGCGCGAAACTAGTGGACTTCGCTGGTTGGGAAATGCCGTTGGAATATGAGGGAATCAATAAAGAACATGAAATGGTTAGAAGCAGTGCTGGATTATTCGATGTATCACATATGGGTGAAGTAGAGGTAAAAGGTGAGAATTCTGAAGAGTTTCTACAGTACTTACTGACAAATGACTTTAGTAAGTTAAAAGAGAACTCTATTTCATACACACCAATGTGCTATGAAAACGGAGGCGTTGTAGATGATTTACTAGTTTACAAGTTGGCTGATAAGCACTATATGCTGGTGATAAACGCTTCAAATATAGATAAAGACTTAGAATGGATAAAAAAACACAGTACAAACTTTAATGTTGATATAAATGATTGCTCTGGAGAAACATCTCTAGTAGCTATCCAGGGCCCAAAGGCACAAGAAATACTCCAGAAAGTTGTTGAGATAGATTTAGAATCGATTAAATTCTATAAGTTTGCTCAGAATGTTAAAGTGTGTGGAAGGTCTTGCTTAGTTTCTAGAACTGGATACACAGGAGAAGATGGGTTTGAAGTATATTGTGAGAATGAAGATTTAAAGGCAGTTTGGGATTGTTTACTAGAGATCGGAGGGAAGGAAATATCACCTGCTGGACTAGGAGCTAGAGACACTCTTAGGTTTGAAGCAGGACTCCCTCTGTACGGCCATGAGATAAGTGAGCATATATCTCCTGTGGAAGGTGGTATTGGATTCTTTGTTAAATTTGATAAACCAAATTACATAGGTAAACAAATACTTGAGCAAGAAAAGAAAGAGGGAAGTAAGAGAAAAATCGTTGGATTTGAAATGAAGGGAAAAGGAATGCCAAGAGGCGGTTTTGATATAAAGATTGGCGATGAGACTGTTGGTTTTGTCACTACTGGATGTGCATCTCCTACAACGGGCAAAATTTTAGGATTGGGATTAATAGATGCAAAGTATCTTGAAATTGGAACAGAAATAAATATAGCTATAAGAAAAAGGGTCGTACCAGCTGTAATAGTTGAGAAACCTTTCTATAAAAAAAAGTACAAAAAAGATGATGTAAAAATAGTCGAAGAAAAGAAGGATAATAATGTGTCAGCAAATATAAATAAATTTAAATACATACCAGCGACATTTGAAGATAAAGAAAAAATGCTAAGTGTAATTGGATTAAAGTCTACCAAGGACTTATTTTCAGACATACCAAAAGAAGTAAGGCTTGGAAGAGAGCTAAATCTAGATACAGCAAAATCAGAGCTAGAAGTCGCTAAAATTGTAAAAGGGCTTGCAGATGAAAATGTAAACCTTGAAGACTTAGTTTGTTTCTTAGGGGCTGGGTCATACGATCATTACATTCCGTCTGTAGTTAAACATGTGACAGGTAGATCAGAGTTTTATACATCATATACACCTTACCAAGCAGAAATAAGCCAAGGAACCCTACAAGTTATATTTGAATTCCAATCAATGATAGCTGAAATAACAGGTATGGAAATCGCAAATGCATCGATGTATGATGGTGCTACAGCATCTGTAGAGGGATGTATTATGGCTATGGCTCAAACTAAAAAAAATAAGATAGTAGTTGCTAAGAGCGCTCATCCGGAAACTCTTGAAATTCTACACACTTACTTAAGATTTAAAGACTGTGAAATAGTAGAAGTAGATTTCTCTGATGAATACGGATCTACTGATTTAGATAAACTTAGAAATGTAGTTGACGATAAAACTGCATGTGTGTTTGTTCAAACTCCAAACTTCTTTGGAATTATAGAAGATCTTAAAGAAATAGAGAGGATAACTCATGATAATAAGGCAATGTTAGTAGTTGGAGTTGATCCTATATCTCTTGGAGTACTAAAAAGCCCTGGAGAATTGGGGGCAGATATAGTAGTTGGGGAAGCTCAATCACTAGGAAACTCTATGAACTTTGGTGGACCATATGTAGGATTTATGGCAAGTAAATCAAAATATACAAGAAAAATGCCTGGTAGAATAGTCGGTCAGAGTTTAGATAGTCATGGAAAACCTGCATACGTTTTAACTCTTCAAACTAGAGAGCAACATATAAGACGTGAAAA
Source organism: Metaclostridioides mangenotii (assembly GCF_017873185.1). Classification (GTDB taxonomy): domain Bacteria; phylum Bacillota; class Clostridia; order Peptostreptococcales; family Peptostreptococcaceae; genus Metaclostridioides; species Metaclostridioides mangenotii. The sequence continues at coordinate 630,233 of NZ_JAGGJX010000001.1, read as the reverse complement.
AGCAACTTCTAATATCTGTTCGAATCAAGCACTCAATGCTCTTGCTGCCTCTGTATACATGGCTACTATGGGTAAAGAAGGACTTAGGGAAGTTGGACTTCAGTCTATGAAAAAAGCACACTATACTTTAAATAAACTAGTGGAAACTGGAAAGTATAAGCTAGCTTTTAAAGGACGATTCTTTAAAGAGTTTGTAGTTAAAAGTGAAAATAGTGTAGTAGATATAAATCAAAAGCTTTTAGAAGGAAATATACTCGGCGGATATGATATAGAAAAGGATTTTAAAGATCTTAAAAACTCTTCTTTAATTTGTGTTACTGAAAAGAGAAGCAAAGATGAAATACATAAATTAGTTGAAATAATGGAGGGGATATAATGAAGAATTATAATAGTTTACTTATAGATATTTCTAAAAAAGGTAGAAAAGCCTATTCACTTCCGCAATTGGATATCGACGATATAGACCTGACAGATATGGTAGATGCTCATTTGATAAAAGAAACTGAACTTGGATTGCCAGAGATAAGTGAGGTTGATCTAATAAGACACTACACTCAATTGTCTAATAAAAACTTTGGAGTAGATACAGGATTTTATCCTCTTGGATCTTGTACGATGAAGTACAATCCTAAAATAAATGAAGATATGGCTAGAATGCCTAGCTTTACAGAATTACATCCTTACCAACCAGTAGATACAGTTCAAGGTTCACTAGAACTTATGTACAATTTATCTCAGATGTTGTGTGAGATTACAGGTATGGACGATGTAACACTTCAACCATCTGCTGGTTCTCACGGAGAGCTTACAGGACTTATGCTTATTAAAGAGTACCATCTGAATAGAGGAGATACTAAAAGAACAAAGGTTATAATACCTGATGCAGCTCATGGTACAAATCCTGCTAGTGCTGCTATGGCAGACTTCGATGTTGTACAAATAAATTCAAATAAAGATGGATCAGTAAATATGGAAGAGCTAAAATCTATATTAAATGATGAGATTGCAGCTTTAATGCTTACAAATCCTAGTACTCTTGGATTATTTGAGGAAAACATAAAGGAAGTAGCAGAACTTGTGCATAAAGCTGGCGGTCTGCTTTACTACGATGGGGCAAATATGAATGCTATTATGGGAATAACTAGGCCAGGAGATATGGGATTTGATGTTGTTCACTTAAATATACACAAGACTTTCTCAACACCACACGGTGGAGGGGGTCCTGGAAGTGGTCCAGTTGGAGTTAAAAAAGAGCTGATTCCATTCTTACCGGTACCCACAATCGAAAAGGTAGATGGAAGATATGAATTAAACTACAATAGAGAGAAAACTATAGGTAAGATCAAAAACTTCTATGGAAACTTTGGGGTATTGGTAAGGGCATATACATATATTCTGACAATGGGTGGCGATGGACTTAAAGAAGCCAGCACAATGGCAGTTCTCAATGCCAACTACATCAAAGAAAGTTTAAGAGAAGACTATATATTGCCAATCGATAGAGTTTGTAAACATGAGTTTGTACTTGGAGGACTTCCTAGGGGAGAAGCAAATATTAAGACTTTAGATATTGCAAAGAGACTTCTTGACTACGGATACCATCCACCAACAATTTACTTCCCGCTTATCATAAAAGAAGCACTTATGATTGAGCCTACAGAGACAGAGAGTTTAGAGACTATAGATGAATTTATAGTTGCAATGAAGCAAATAGCTAAAGAAGCTGAAGAAAACCCTGAGATATTAAAGAATGCACCTCATAATACCATTGTGGGTAGAATTGATGAGGCAAGAGCGGTTAAAAAACCAATACTAACTTGGAAGCAAATCGAAGCTTAATGTCGCTACACTCGAAAAATCGATAAGTTTGTTGTTTTAAGCTTTAAGGAAGAAGTAAAAATTATAGGGATACAATAAAGCAGATGAAATCTGCTTAATTGTATCCCTAATAGTTTTGTACTTCTTTTACTTCATTTACTTAATTAAAAAATCGGTCTAACAAAATATTGGCTCTTTTATTAGGTTACCTTGTACATATCTATCTACTATATTTCTATCGTCTCCAATGTATATAAATCTTTCAAGTCTTTCTATTATAGAGTAATTATCATGGTTTAGGTTGCAATCATCGATTACTAATGCGTCGAATTCAAAACCTTCTTCAAAGCTACCAACCATACCAAAGAAACTTCCACCGCTTTTTGTAGCCATGTAAAACGCTTCTGATAGTGTTAAGAAGTCGTACTCTTTATCAGATTTAACCCACCATAGTTTTGATACTTGAATTGCTGAAACTATTGCATCAAATATAGATAGCGAATGTCCTCCGCTAATATCTGATCCCAACGATACTTTTACACCGTTATTCATTAATTTTCTAACTGGCGAAATTCCACTTCCAACATTGAAGTTTGATGCTGGGCAGTGAACTACTGTTACACTGTTTTCCTTCATCAGTTCTATCTCTTCGTCAGATGAGTACACACAGTGAGCCATAAGCGTAGGAGTTTGACCGAATAGGTTGTATTGATTGTAAGCATCACCGTAAAACTTTGACTTTGGCTCTAGCTCTTTTACCCATTCAATTTCACCTAAGTTTTCTGATAGATGAGACTGGCTAGGGACATTGTATTTTATACATAAATCTCCAAGACCTTTTTAGGAGATCGCTTGTACAGCTTGGTACAAATCTAGGTGTAATTATAGGTTTTACAATAGAATCTTTTTTACTGTATTCTTTTAGTATTTCTTCAGTATCTCCTAGAGATTTAAATGTGTCTTCAAGCAAAGGATCTGGACAGTTCATATTCATGTTAACTTTACCAACGTACGCACCAAGTCCTGCCTTTTCAAATAAATTCATAAGCTCCCTAGTAGAATCTTTGTGAACTGTAGCAAAGACAGATGCTCTAGTCGTTCCTGCTCTCCACATCTCTTTTACAAATTTTGGGTACATATTTTTAGCATAATCTATGCTTTCGTATTTTGATTCTTCTGGGAATGTATAACTGTTTAACCATGGAAGAAGTTCTTTGTCCATAGCCATACCTAAGTTTCTAAACTGCGGTGCATGACAATGTAGATCATTCATCCCAGGTATTATTATTTTGTCAGTATAATCTATTACATTGATATTTGAGTACTCGCTTGGAAGTTCATCAAATATTCCTTTAGTTTTACCGTCTTCTATAACTATATAGTTGTTTTCAAATACTTTAAACTCTTTTGGAGTTTCAGTGAAAACTATATTTCCTTTTAGTATATTAACCATGCTAGACTCCTTATATTTATTAATTATATTTTAAAAAAGTGTACATTAAAACAAATTAATTCGATTAAATTCGTATATATGGGTATTATAACATAAATTTAAGAAATCAAGGACTCAATTTTGTAGAATTAAGTAGTAGAATTGAAAAATTTGAAAGATCTTGTTTGTTATACTTTTTTTAGCAGTACATTTTATGATACAATGGGTAGAAAGAGAAATTTAGGAGTGTAAAAAATTGATACTAAATAGAGCAAATTGGAACAAAAAATCTTATACAGATCTTCTAAGTTACATTGAAGATTTACAGGAAGCCGAGTACAGGGATTTCAATAAAAAACTTATTCCTGGAGAAGATCATATACTAGGAATTAGAATTCCAGTTTTAAGAAAGATGTCTAAAGAAATTATCGAAGGGAATTGGAGAGAATATTTAAGCGTTTGCGAAGATACATACCATGAGGAACTACTACTGCAAGCGATAATTATATCAAGTATTAAGAGTGAATATAATGAAGTAGAAAAATATATAGTAAAGTTTGTACCTAAGATTAGAAATTGGTCAATATGCGATACATTCTGTTCGGGATTGAAAGTAGCTAAATTAAATAAAGAAAGGATGTACAAACTTGTCAAAGAAAATATCTATTCAGAAAATTTTTGGCAGGTCAGATTTGCTATTGTAATGCTTTTGGAATATTATATAGATGAAGCTTACTTAAAGGATATATTTTGTTTTTGCGATGATATTAATTCAGAGGAATATTATGTTCAAATGGCAATAGCTTGGTTAATATCTATGTGTTATGTGAAATTTGAGGGAGAAACTCTAAATTATCTAAACAATAACAACTTAGATAATTTTACTTATAATAAAGCTCTACAAAAAATTGTAGAGTCATACCGTGTAGATAATGAAAAAAAGAAGATAATAAGAAGTATGAAGAGAAAAACTAGAAATTAAAAAATTATGGAGGTCTTTAGATGGACGTAAACGAAAGAATCGATAACTTTTTAAAACTTCAAGAAAAAAATTTAAAGTTTGTTGATATATCGAAAGAACTTGGAATAAGTCAAAGCACTTTAAGAACCTTTCTAAATAAAAAAGGATATAAGTCCATAAAAGGCAAATATATATTAAAAAATGATTTTAATGACAAAGTTGAAGATAAGTTAAATGACAAAAAAGATAACAATATAGAAAAAAACGTAGAACAACTTGATTTCGCTAATGTAACGGGAATAGATGATGTTAAAGAAAACAGCAGCAATACTAAAGCTAAATTAAAAATAGAAGAAATGGCAAAAAAAGATGATAAAAAAGCACAGTCAAATACTAAAAAACAAGTATCAAAAAAAGAAACGACAAAGCAGACAACTGATAAGACAGTAAACAACAAGACAACTAGCAATCATACAAAGACTAAACAAGAAGAAAATAAAACATCAACTAGAAAAAATACAACAACTAAGCAGTCTGCTTCTAAACAAACAACTAAAAAAGAGTCTGTAAAAAAAGATAGTACAAAAGAAAACTCTGCAAAAAAAGATACTGTAAAGAAAACAAAAACAAGAGTTGATAGAAAAATAAATGTGACTCAAGAAGACTTAGATAAGTTATGTGAGGTGTATGATTGGTATTTGCAGGTTAAAGATTACGCCAATGATATAAATAAAATTAAAAAATCTGATGAAAAAGATATATTTGTAGAAGATGAAAAGATAGTAGAATTTAAATCTACATCTATTAGGGTAGATATAAATACATGGAATGAATTTGATAGACTATGTAGTAATTCAAAATATAGCAAGTCGGTGATATTAACACAGGCATTAAAGGATTTTATGAAAAAAAATAAGGATCTGCTATAAAAATAATATCCACAAGAGGTGCTAAGACAATGAAAACATCAAAAATTGTTTATATAGTATTATCTTTGGTTGTAATCACTTTTTCAGTAAGTGCTTGCAAGCAAAGTAGTGATACAAGTAAAAAAATAGAAATAAAACAAGATGAAGAAGATAATATTGATATCGATAAAAATAATGCAGAAGCCATTAATATAGAAAAGATTAAATTTGATGACGTAGATAAAGACACCACTAACAAAAGATTGACAAGAACAAAGGTAGAAAATAATTCTATTTTTAATCTATCAAACATAAAGCTTGTGTATAGTGAGTACGATAGAAATGGTAATTTAATTTCAACAGATTCAAATGCTTTTCTTGGTATTACTTTGCGTCCAGGGGAGACTGCGTATGTTGATTTAGAGCATAAAGAATTTGCAAATATTATCGAAATTACATCTTATAGTTATATTGCTGAAGGAAAAAGAGTTAGTGTCAATATGAGAGACAGTAAGATTGACATTAAAAAGTCAAAGATAGTTACAGAAAATAGTAAATCGTACGAAACTTTAGTACTATCTGACTTCAAAAAACTTAACGATGCAGATGAGGGAAATACTTATAGTTTGAAAATGAAAAACTCGTCTTCTAAAGATCTTGGAAACTTGATATTAAAGGTAGCTGAAATTAATGAAAATGGTGATTATATCAATTTGGAGCATATAGCCTACAATAGTGTATTAAAGGCTTCTGAGGAAGCAGAGATAGATGTTATAAGCTCAAAAGAGACAACAAAATTAGAAGTAGTTGGTTATATATACAATGATGCCGACCAAAACTTAAATGTAGACATAGATTTTAAATCGCATAAGGCTATAATAGACTAGGTAGCATTTATTATTATTGGAGGAAACAATGAAAATTTTAATTGTCGAAGATAATAAAGAACTTTTAGAGACCATTTCAAGTGAACTTAACTATTACTTTGAAACAGAAGTCAGTAGAGATGGTGAAGAAGCATTATACTTGATAAATCAAAAGATATACGATTTAATTATTCTAGACTTAATGCTTCCAAATCTAGGAGGTATGGAAATTCTTAAATCGATGAGGGACAATAATATTGAAGTTCCAGTTTTGATTCTCACTGCAAGAGAAGAGTTAGATGACAAAGTTGAGGCATTTAAAATAGGCGCGAACGACTATCTTACAAAACCATTTTATATGGAAGAACTTGTCGCACGAGTGTATGCAATATTAAGGACAAATGGAAAAATAAAAGATGAAAACTCTCTAAAATTTAAAGAGATGTATATGGATTTAAGCAAAAAGAAAGTGTTTATCAATGATGAAGAAATAAAGCTTCAAAATAAGCAATTTAATCTTTTAGAGTATTTTATGCTAAATAAAGGTTCTATTTTGCTTAAAGAGCAGATATATGACAGAATATGGGGTATAGATTCTGATGCTACAATCGAGATTGTAGAAGTTTACGTGAGTAATCTCAGAAAAAAACTTAGCAAATTTAATTACGACAAATATATAAAAACTAAACGCAAGGTAGGTTATATGTTTGATGATAAATAAAAATATATTTTCTGAAACTAAAAATAATTTAATTAAGATGTACATATTGGTAGTTGGCAGCTTTATGATAATTTTTTCGTTTTTTATTTTCTTATATTTCACTGCTATGACTTATGGTAGTGTAGATAATGAGATTAAAAGTGAATACAATTATATAATGATGCAACTAAAGAGTACATCTTTTTTTGAGCCTATCAGGCTTGAGGACCCAAAGGATATGGTGTATGTCTATGAAAATGATAGAATAAGATACTACACGCGAAACGAGTATTTTGATGAAATACTACCAAATATAGAAAGTGAGAAAATTAATAACTTTTATAAATATACAAAGAATGGACATACATTTAGAGCTTTAAGTGTAATAGAGGGAAAATATAAAATACAGATTATAAGAAATATTGATTCGGAACTAAATTCTAGAAGACAGATTACATCTGCACTATTGATTGCCGTATTGGCATCGATAGTAATAACATATTTTGTGGCAGTGTATCTTACTAGAAAGGCATTAGTCCCAATTGAAAACGTATGGAAGAATCAAGCTAAGTTTATTCAAGACGCTTCTCATGAGCTTAGAACCCCAATAACCATAGCTTCCTCTAAGTTGGAAAGTGTGCTAAAGCATCCAGACAATACTATCAATGATGAAGTCGAAAAAATAGCAGTTGCTATGAAGGAGACAAGAAAAATTAAAAAGATGGTAAATGATCTGTTGAGCCTAAGTAAAGAAGATACAGTTGTAAATATCAATCTAAAAAAAGTGGATTTAGTATCTTTGATAAAAGAAATAGCAGATGATTATATAGATATAGCAGAAATTCAAAAAAAGAATTTTGAGTTCGAATCTGATTTTGAGGAGTTGGTTATAGATACTGATCAAAACAAACTTAGAAATTGTATACTTGTATTTATTGACAACGCATTTAAATATACTAAATCTGGAGACAGCATTTCTATAATTTTGAAGGAAAATCTGTCAGTGGGTGGACTAAGTATCTGTATAAAAGACACTGGGTGTGGAATTAAGGATAGCGAAATACCCTATATATTTGACAGGTTCTTCAGAAGTGAAAACGTTAGAGATAAAGATATCGATGGATCAGGGATAGGTTTATCAATTGCAAAATTAATCAGCAAAAATTTATCAATAAAAATAAATGTTAAATCAAAGCTAGGTGAGGGAACGGAATTTGAATTATTAGTTCCTTATAAAAATCTATAAAATTTAAAAAATTGTTTTTTACAATAAACAATGGGTATAATATTATCATATAAAAATATTAAAAGATTTTATTAGTCAAATTTTTTAATACTAAACATATTATAATATATAAATATATAACAATTTAGTGGGAGGTAATTTAATATGGCAAAAATTATTAATACAGCAGAATTTAGAAATCAGGTTGAAGATGGAAGAGGAGTAGTAGTGGTAGATTTCTTCGCTACATGGTGTGGACCTTGTAATATGTTAGGTCCAGTATTTGAAGAATTAGGTGAAGAAATGAAAGAAGAAGCTAAATTCTTAAAATTAGATATAGATCAAAGTTTAGAAATAGCACAACAATTCAATGTTTCAACTGTACCAACAATGATGGTTTTCAAAGATGGTAAAGCAGTTGACACTATGGTTGGATTTATGCCAAAGGATAAGATAGAATTAAAAGTAAAATCTCATTTATAGAATAGGTGAAAAAATATGCGTTATGATATAGCAATAATAGGCAGTGGTCCTGCTGGCTTATCAGCTGCAATAAATGCTAAGATAAGAAATAAGAGCTTTATCTTGTTTGGAAACGACAACCTAAGTACTAAGCTTACAAAAGCTGCGTCGATAGACAACTATTTAGGATTTCATGAAATAACGGGAGAAGACTTAAAAGAGAAATTTGTAGAACATCTTGAAAAGATGGAGATATCTATAACTAATAAAAGAATAAACAACATCTACGCGATGGGAGAGTACTTTACTTTACTGTGTGGAAGCGAGATGTTTGAAGCGACAACAGTGATACTTGCCACTGGAGTGGAGTATACTAAGCCTATCAAAGGTGAAGAAGAGTTTTTAGGAAGAGGAGTTAGCTATTGTGCTACTTGCGATGCACCTCTTTACAGAGACAAGAATGTCGCTGTTATAGGATACAATGATGAATCACAAGAAGAGGCTAATTTTTTAAATGAACTTACATCAAAAACTTACTTTATTCCTATGTATAAGAGCGAATTTCTTATGAGAGGATCAAAGATATTAGAGGATACAATTGAAGTAATAAATGATAGACCAGTTGAAATTAATGGTGATAATCTTGTAAACAATATACAGTTTAGAAATATAGAAGAACTTGCAATAGACGGAGTATTTGTTATAAAAGATAGTACATCTCCTGCATCGCTTGTTCCTGGGATAGATATTGAAGACAGACATATAAAAATTGATGCTATGATGAATACAAGCATAGCTGGATGCTTCGCCGCTGGAGATTGTGTGGGTAGACCCTACTCATACATAAAAGCTGCCGGACAAGGTCAGATAGCGGCTCTAAGTGCAGTATCTTATTTAGACAAACTTAAACTAAAAAATAAGTAGATATATACAAAACTATATGAACTATATAAATAAAAAGATCCTCTCAAAAGTAATGTAATTATTTTTGAGAGGATCTTTTTTATTTATAGATTAAAATATTTATAGTTTCTTTGAGTTTTTTTCTGATTTAGATATATTTCTTAGAATTTTATCTAGATTTTCGTTTAAATCTTTTAAATCTTCACTATCCACATTGTAATTTAAGAATAGTCTTTCCATTTCTTCATTTATTGAATTTACCTTGTTAGTAACTTCTACAAAAGTAGAGAAGTTACTGCTATTTTTAGCATTTTCAAATTTATTTAAATCTTTGGTGATAAAAGATACAACCTCGTATTCATCGGTAAATACACCTTGTGGGATCGGATATGGCTTTATCCTTTGAAGGAAAAACTGATCCTTTGTATTGATATTGTACGAGTAAGTTACTTTCCACTCTTCACTTAATTTAAATTCGATAAAGTATAAATAGCTTCTTACTTTACTTATTTTAGTAGCTCCAAGTTGTCTGAGTAGAACTTCTATCGAGTCTCCTATTGCCGTGTTTTCGTTCATTAAAACATCCCCTTTATTATATTTTAAATAAATTTAATTACCAAATATACTGTTGAAATAGCTACTGACAGAAGCATTATAGGGAATCCAACTTTAAAGAATTCCTTAAATGTTATGGGATAACCGTGTCTCTGACTCACTCCTGCTAAAACTACATTGGCTGATGCACCTATTAGAGTCCCATTACCGCCTAGACAAGCTCCGAGAGAAGTTGCCCACCATAGTGGCGTAACATCTATGCCTTGAGCCTGCATAGTGAGAATAAGCGGTATTATTGTAGCTACAAATGGAATATTATCTAAGAATGAAGATACAATCGCAGATAACCATAGGATTATAAGCATTGTAAGAATCATATGACCTTCAGTCGCCCCGATTATTAATTCGGCTAAACTATTTATCAGACCCACTTCTACAAGGCCTCCAACTACTATAAAAAGACCCATAAAGAAGAAGATAGTAGACCACTCTACATCCAATAATATTTCATCTACATCTTGCTTACCTATAAGAAGCATTACTACTGCTCCAGTTAGTGCTACTACACAAGATTCTATTTTTAGAGAACTATGGAATGCAAATCCAAATAAAATAAAGAACATTACAACAAGACTTTTTATCATAAGTGTTTTATCTTTTATAGATTTTGTTTCATCAAGTTTTAAAATTTTGTTTCTAGCTTCATCGTCTACCACAAGTTTTTTAGCGTATAAGAATTTACAGCATATGATCATAGCTATAAGTATTACAATTATTACTGGTGAAAGATTTACCACAAAGTCCATAAAGCTTAGGTTTGCAGCGCTACCTATCATTATATTTGGTGGATCACCTATAAGTGTCGCCGTACCACCGATATTAGATGCAAGTATTTGTGATAGTAAAAATGGTACTGGATTTAGTCCTAAAATTTGTGTGATTGTGATAGTCATAGGACCTATAAGTAAAACTGTTGTTACATTATCTAGTAGAGCAGATAAAACTGCAGTTATAATTATAAAGTACACCATGATTTTCCAGGGATCACCTTTTGTCTTTTTTGCTGTCCAAATTGCAATATACTCGAAAAGACCCGAGTTTTTAACTACTCCTACATACAACATCATTCCTACTAAAACCCCGATAGTGTTGAAATCTATATGACTTAATCCTTTGTCAAAGGTCAATATGTTGAATAAGATCATAAGTAGTGCTCCACCAAGAGATGCAACAGAGCGATTTATTTTTTCTGTTATAATGGCAGCCATTACTATTAAAAAAATACTAAGTGCTATAATTTGTTGTACTGTCATAAATAATACCTCCATTTTAAATTATTACTAGTTATTTCTAGTTAGCAATATTTATATTAGCCCTTTTTGCAATATAATTCAATGGAAGTTGAAAAGTAGTTTTTTTAACACAATATTAACAAATTTAAACTCTTATTAACAGGAAATCGCTGTTTATAACAATCCTGTTGATAAAATTATAACATAATAATGTTGGGATTTGATCTAAAATCAATATTTTCACCATTTAAGTAAGTATGAAATTATCATCAAAGATTAAAAAATGAATAATTAAAAAAAAATTATGCAATATTTCGCTTGATAATTATTTTTCATAATATTATAATTGTATTAATGAAATTTTTTAAATAAATAATTCATTTTGTAAATATTATTATTTATTTTGAATTTGTCAATTATTATAAAAAGAAGGGAATTGAGTTATGGAAATTTCGAATTATATAATATCATTTATTAATAATAAAGTTGTATTAGTAAATGACTACTTATGGTCTTATATTCTTATCATTATGTTGGTAGCTACAGGAATTTATTTTACTTTTAAGACTAAATTTGTACAATTTAAATATTTCTTTGAGATGTTTAGATTATTGGGGGACGGATTTTCAGACAAAGATGTAAAGAAGTCTGGAAGTATATCATCTTTTCAGGCGTTTTGTATTAGTACATCATCTAGAGTAGGTACTGGAAATATTGCTGGTATAGCGATAGCAGTTGCTATTGGGGGGCCAGGATCTGTATTTTGGATGTGGGTCATTGCATTAATCGGTTCAGCATCTAGTTTTGTCGAGAGTACACTTGCTCAAATATATAAAATAAAAGATGGAAAATCATTTAGAGGTGGACCAGCCTATTATATGGAGCAAGGTTTGAATAAAAAGTGGATGGGTATTGCGTTTTCAATACTGATATCGATTTGTTACGGTTTTGTTTTCAATGCTGTTCAAGCTAATACTGTTTCATTAGCTTTTAACAACGCATTTGGGATAAGCAAGGTTACGATGGCTATTGCTCTTGGAGTTCTTACTGCTTTAGTAATTTTTGGAGGCGTGCACAGGGTTGCAAAAGTTTCTGAAGTTATAGTTCCAGTATTTGCGAGTCTTTATATACTTGTAGCTTTAGTTATAGTACTTATAAATATTACTGAGGTTCCAGCAGTGATTAAATTAATTGTCAGCAGTGCATTTGATTTTAAGAGTATGGCTACTGGAGGATTTATTGGAACTCTTATGACGGGAGTAAAAAGAGGCCTTTTCTCTAATGAGGCGGGTATGGGTAGTGCGCCTAATGCAGCAGCTACAGCAGACGTAAAACACCCTGTAGTTCAAGGGCTTATACAGTCACTAGGTGTATTTACTGATACAATAATAATATGTAGTTGTACAGCTTTTATGGTTCTTCTTTACTCAGGATACTCTACTAGTAAAGCTACTGGAATAGAGCTAGCTCAGGAGGCTCTAACATCTCATGTCGGTGCACTTGGAGCAATATTCGTTGCAGTTTGTATATTCTTATTCGCGTTTAGTTCAATAGTTGGGAACTACTACTATGGAGAGTCAAATATTGAGTTTATGAGCGGAAGTAAAGTTAAGCTAAATATATTTAGAGTTTTTGTAGTTGCTATGGTTTGTTTTGGATCAATAACACAAGTAGAAGTAGTTTGGAACTTAGCGGACTTGTTTATGGCTCTTATGGCTATCATAAATATTATTGCTATATTATTCTTAGGTAAATACGCATTTATGGCACTTAATGACTACACAAAGCAGAAAAAGGCTGGAATAAAAAATCCTGTATTTACAGTAGATGATATTCCAGAGCTTCAAAATGTTTCTGAGTGGCATGGGGATAAAAAATAAAACATATAATTATATAATTAATTTCACCTTATTTAGGTAAATGATAAAGACATATAAAAGTAACAATACTTGTGCTTTTAATATGTCTTTATTTTATTGTGATATAATAAATTGTATAATTTAAATAATAGGAGAGTGGATATATGAACACGAGACCTTTGGACATACTATCCAAATTTTACGGATATAAAAACTTTAGAAGAGGCCAAGCGGAAATAATAAATTCTATAATAGATAAAAAAGATGTAGTAGCTATAATGCCTACTGGAGGGGGTAAGTCTATATGTTATCAGATACCTGCTTTGGTATTTGATGGGCTTACTATAGTGGTTTCTCCTTTGATATCGCTAATGAAGGATCAAGTAGATGCACTTAATGAAATAGGAGTAAAAGCAGGATTTATAAATAGTTCACTTACAGCAAAACAATTTGGTAAAGTTTTAGATGAAATAAAAAATGATGAGCTGAAGCTTATTTACATTGCGCCAGAGAGGTTAGATAGTGATGAATTTATAAACTTAGTTTGGGATAAAAATATTAGTCAAGTTGCAATAGATGAAGCTCACTGTGTTTCACAGTGGGGACATGATTTCAGACTTAGTTATAGAGAGATACCTAAATTTATAAAAATATTAAAAAGTAAACCAGTTGTTACTGCTTTTACAGCGACTGCTTCAAATGAAGTCAGAGAAGATATAGAGAGACTGCTACTATTAGAAGATCCAGAATGTTTTATAACTGGATTTAATAGAGAAAATCTTACTATCAATATAGTTAGAAATTCCAATAAAAGAAAATATATGTTAGATTACATACAGAACCATAAATCGGAATCAGGTATAGTTTACGCAGCTACTAGAAAAGAAGTAGAAAAAATCCATGAAATTTTGGAATCAAAAGGATTTTCAGTAGCTAGGTACCATGCTGGATTGGGTAACAAAGAGAGAACGAGTAATCAAGTTGAATTTATAAAAGACGATATAAATATCATGGTAGCGACAAATGCTTTTGGTATGGGTATAGACAAGCCCAATATAAGATGGGTAATACATTACAATATGCCTCAAAGTATAGAAAATTACTACCAAGAGATAGGTAGAGCTGGTAGAGATGGAGAAAAAAGTGAATGTATATTGATGTTTACTCCTGGAGATATTCAAGTTCAAAAGTACTTAATTGATTTAGGTATAGATAATCCAGATCGTAAACTACATCAACATAAAAAACTTCAACAGATGATAGACCTTGTATATACTAATTCTTGCTACAGAAAAAATATACTGACTTATTTCGGAGAAAACTTCGAAGAGGACTGTGGTAATTGTAGTAACTGTTTAAATTCTGGTGAGATGGTGGATAAGACTGTAGATGCTCAGAAAGTTATTTCATGTATTTACAGGATGAAAAGATCTTACGGAATAACTACTATTGTCGATGTACTAAGAGGTTCTAAAAATAAAAAAGTGCTACAATTTGGTTTTGACAAACTATCTACATATAATATAATGAAAGATTATTCTAGTGATGATTTAAAGACTTTTATAAATACATTGGTTTCACATGGTTATTTGGATATGGTAGAGAGCCTTGGATCTGGAGGAAGGGGAAGTTTTCCGACAATCAAGTTAAATGATATATCAATGGATATACTTAAAGGTAAAATTCAGGTTGAATTTAAAGAAGATGTAATAACAGAGGTTATTGAGGTTAAAGATGAGCTTTATGAAAGCCTTAGAGAACTTAGAAAGAAAATATCTGTATTACAAAAGATTGCTCCTTATATGGTATTTGGTGATGGGACACTTAAAAGCATGTCTATGAAAATGCCAACTACACAAAAAGAGATGTTAAATATATCTGGAGTTGGTCAAGTTAAATACGAAAAGTATGGAGAGCAATTTGAAAATGTAATTAAAGAATATATGGATAAAAACGGAATTGAAAGAAAAGTAGATAAAAAATCTCTTGAGGAAAACGATGAAGAGGCCGTAAAAGAAAAATTAAGCTCTAAAAGAAAATATGAAGAAGTTGAAATAGAGGACGAGTTTTTTAGAGTTGAGTCCAATAAAGTATTGTATGATGTGTTAGACATATTTAGAAAAAAGTGTGCTGAAAAAGAAAGAAGTTTACCATCAATGGTTTTATCTAAAGATACTATTAAGGAAATAAGTGGCAGATATCCAATAAATCAGGAACAGCTATCAGATATAGGTGGGATAGGGCCTACTAAAGTTAAAAAGTATGGAAAAAGTATAATTAATATTGTTAATGAGTATATTGATAAAAACTCAATAGATACTTTATGGACTGTTAAAAAGAGAAAGACATTGATACTTGATGGAGAGAGCAGAAAGAAAAATGAAATAGCTTTAGATTTATTAAACCAAGGTCAAAACGTAGAAGAAGTAGGAGAATTTTTGGAAACTTCACAGTCTACAGTCTTAGGTTATGTACACGCTTATTTGGAAGAGGGAAATAACCTGACATTTGATTTAGACATAAATGGATACTACGATGTGCAAGAAAAAGAAATGATATTAGATATGTGTAGTAAGCACGGTGACAAAAACTTAAATATTTTAAAGAGAAAACTGCCGGACAATATAAAATACGAAACTATACGAGCTGTCTTGTTGGATAAATTGCTCGAAGATATGAACAAAAAAATGTAAAATTGTGATTTATGCCGTAAGTTTTTTTCATAAATAAGCAAGTTTTGATATGAAATAGATTAAATATGCGAAATAATGCACTAAAAACTATTTTAAGAACAATTATTGTTATGGACAACAAAAGTATCAAAGAATAATGCCGAAACGCATAGAGGGTGTAAATATTGCCTGGGAAATGGGAATATATATGAAAGACGATATTAAGAAATGTGAAACTTGTAAATAGTTTTCATACTATTAATATAGTATATAGCATATTTAGAGTTTCGTTTGAATTATATGTGAATTTTAGTTTGTAATACTCAAATAGCTTTAAAAAAATGTTAGAATAAATATGTAACAAAAAATACAGATCGACTACGAGAATTACAGGAGAATTAATTATGGGATTAAAAGAATTTGACTTTATTGAAGAATCTATAGAGATGTTGAGAACGATGAGTCCTGCTCTAGAGAGTATATCAGATGAAATAAAGGATCACTTTGAAGAAATTTTAAAAGAAAAAAATCAGGAGTATATAAACCTTACTTCTAGGATTAAATCTGAACCGAGCTTGAGAGAGAAGATTATAAGAAATAGATATATCAAGAAGTACAGTGAAGCTGGAGATTTGATTGACAATATGTCAGATATAATCGGTATTAGAATAGAGTGCAGGTTTATAGAAGATGAAGCTAAAATATATAGATTGTTTCGTAGACACTTCAATAAAACAGATGACAAGATATACTACTACAATAAAGATAATAAAAGTATCAAACTAAAGTTATCAGAAAAACAACCTAATAAGCAGAAAAATGGTTTTGAAATATACAAGATCGACGGTGTTTATGACTATTTAAATAAAGAAGTAAATTTTGAACTTCAGATAAAATCACTGGTAAATGTGTTCTGGAGTGAAATTGAACATAAAATAATATACAAAAATAATACGTATTTACTTGCGGATAAATTTATAAAAGATATGATGTCTTCGATTAGAAGCAATTTAACAATGATCGATGGACAGCTGCTGAGTCTTTATAAAAACTTTAATTCAAATCAAAAGTTCAATATGAATACTAGTAAGATGGAGATGGAAAAGCTGTTTGCAAAGCTTGTGTACGATGTATTCTACGATAAGATGGACAGCAGTATAGGTTTTGTAGTGGACTTTAAAAAGCCATGTGAGACTATACTAAACTACTCATTTAGCAAAAAGGAAATTGAAGAAGACGATTTAGGTGAATTCATGTTGGAAGAATTCTTGAGGTTAGGTGAGATTGTAAATAAAGAAATCGACTTTAATGAAGAGTTAGTATTTGTAAACGAACCAGATTTTGAGGATGATTTTTGTAAAACAGTTGGAGAACATTTTAGAAGTAGATTGAATACAGAGTTCCCTTGGAATTTGTTCTTTAGGATTTTATTTGAGATAGAGCAATGTGATAACAAACAAGATTTTGAAAATTTTGTACTATATATAAAAGAAAATATTATAAGTGTGGAAATCAAGGAACAACTTCAAAGTTACTTTAAAGAAGATTCCGATAAGATTGTAGATGAAATATATAAATGCGTTGCTGAAAGCATAACTAAAATAGACAGCGTAGAGATATTATATAATTATAACTTAGAAAAGATAGCTTTCAACTGCGGTGAAGTAGTAGGATTGATATGTAGGGAATTTGATACTTATGAAGAGTATACAAATAGCAAAGAAGATCTGCTGACATCATTTAAGGAAAAGATAACTCAAATATTTGAATAAATTTTTAACAACACTCATATATTAATTTGCAAAAGGAGAGGAGTCAAAATTCAACCTATACAGAAGACTGGAGTTATTTTAGCTGGGGGTAAAAGTAAAAGAATGGGTAAAAATAAAGCATTTTTAAAATTTAAAAATAGCAACTTTATTGACATTGCCATTGAAGCCTTTAAAAATTTTGATGAAGTAATAGTCATATCGAATGAAAAAAACTTATTTTCAAATTATAACGTCAAAGTATATGAAGATGAAATAAAAGAGTTGGGACCTATAGGTGGTATATACACAGCTTTAAACGTTTCAAAATACGATATTGTTGTTGTTGCCTGTGATATGCCTTTTGTAAATAGCTTTGTAGTTGAAAAGATTGCAAAGCAGATGTATGATATAAGTATAGTTTCTGTATACGATGAAAAAATACAGCCATTGTGTTCTGGTTATAAAAAAGAAATATTAAAAGAAGTAAAATTATGCATAAGCAAGAATAATTTGAAGCTTAAAAATCTAGTAGACAGAATAGATAAAAAACATGTATACTTTAACCTAAGCGAAAATTATTTCAAAAACATCAATACTATAGAAGAATTTGAGAATATAGATAGAATATAAAATAGTATGGTAAATTTATAAGATATGCTTAAGTATGGAAGGAGATATATATGAATCTTAATAGATACAATTCATGGGCTGTTGTAACTGCTGAGTGCAGTAAAGAGAGCAAAGCTTTTTCAATAATTAAAGAATTACAGGATAAGGATTTTAAAGTAGTCGCTATAGATGAAAATTTAAATCCAATAGATGGAGTAGAGGTGTACGAAAGCCTTAAAGATGTACCAAACAATATCGATGTTGTCACAATCGTTGAAAAATACACTATGATAGAATCTATTTTTGATGAAATGGAACTTTTAGACATAAGAAATCTGTGGTTTGAAGAGGGAAGCTTTAATGCAGCAATTTTAAAGAAGGCTAAAGAGCTTAAATTAAATATAGAGCATGAATCAGATCTTTGCAGAGAACTTAACGATCTATAAGATCGATAGTTTTTTTGTGAAATAAATAGTTTTGTAGAGTTAATAAATAGCTTTATCAATATAAAAGTATATTATAATTTAAAATAAATTGAAAGAAATCATTAAACTTTACAGATGATTTCTTTTTTTATGTAGATTAAGTATGAATATAGGGATTTATATTATATAATGTATATGTAGACTTTAATTTTTTATTAGTATGTATTAAAATAATAATTAATATATAAATTAAAACAAATGAATAATTTGTTTTGAGGAGGATATATGTTTAATGTAGCAATTATAACTCTTAGTGATAAAGGATCTCGCGGAGAAAGAGAAGATATTACTGCTAAGAGACTTATAGAATTTGTTGAAGGTAAAAAAATATATAGAGTTGTAAAGTATTTATTGCAAAGTGACGATTGCGATGAATTAAAAGAGAATTTAATAAAATTATGTGATAGCAATGAAGTGGATTTGATTCTTACCAATGGCGGTACAGGGTTTTCGCAGAGGGATAATACTCCAGAGGCAACTAAGGCTGTTATAGAGAGAGAAATACCGGGACTTAGTGAGTACATGAGAATGAGATCGACAGAAATAACAAAGCAAGCTATTTTAAGTAGAGGTGTTAGTGGTATAATAAAGAATACAATAATAGTAAACTTGCCGGGAAGTCCTAAAGGAGCCATTGAAAATTTAGAGTTTATTATAGATGTGTTGCCTCATGGTATTAAGATATTAAAGGGAGAAGCTACAGAATGTGCCACTAATGACAAAAAATAATTAGCAAAGAGGTAGATTCAATATGGTAGATAATTATGGAAGAGAAATAAACTATCTTCGAATATCGCTGACTGATAAATGCAATTTAAGATGTCTATATTGTATGCCAAATGGTGTAGAGTTTGATGATGAGTATATAAATGATTTTTTGAGTTTTGATGATTATAAATTTATTATAAGCTCTATGGCTGAAATGGGAATCAATAAAGTTAGATTTACAGGTGGAGAACCTCTTTTATATCCTAAATTAGAGGAACTTATAAAGCATGCTAAAGATTCTGGTATAGATGATGTGTGTATGACTACTAATGCGATAGGGTTGACTGAAAGACTTCAAACGTTGAAACAAAATGGGCTTAGAAAAGTAAATATTAGTCTAGATTCTTTAAAAGAGTATAGATACAAGTCTATAACTCAGGGTGGAGAGTTGAAAGATGTACTATCGGCTATAGATAAATGTATTGAACTCGGAATAAAAGTTAAGATAAACTGTGTTGCAATCAAAGGATTTAATGATGATGAGATACTAGATCTTATGAATATGACTATAAGAAAATATGTAGATGTTAGATTTATAGAATTGATGCCGCTTGGAGAAGCTAGGAAAATATACAAAAAAGGATATTTAAATATTAAGGATATGATAAACTCAGTTGATGGCCTAGAAAAAGTTGAAGATACTGAAAATAGTACAGCTGATTACTATAGATTTAAGAATTCAAAGGGAAAAATAGGTGTAATTACACCTTTAAGCTGTTCTTTTTGTGATACTTGCAGTAGACTTAGACTTACATCTAGAGGATTTATCAAAACATGTCTACATTCTAAAGAAGAAATAGACATAAAACCTTTTATAAATAAGCCACTACTGTTTAAGGCTGAAATGAAAGACATTGTAAAATCTAAACCTGAGAGACATCATTTAATAGAAAATAAAACTACAGATACTGATAGATGTATGTACGAAATTGGAGGTTAGAATGTTAACTCATATAAATGAAAAAGGTTATGCCAAAATGGTGGATATAAGCGATAAAGATGATACACAGAGAGTAGCCATAGCAACAGCTACAATAACTCTGAGCAAGGAAGCATTAGAAAAGGTAAAAAATGGTCAAATTAAAAAAGGTGATGTTTTGTCAGTGGCACAGGTTGCAGGTATTATGGGCGCAAAGAATACATCCAATAATATACCTATGTGCCATCAAATAAACCTAGTAGGATGCGATCTAGACTTTGAGATAGACGATGAAAACTCTTGTATAAAGATATATTCGACATGTAAATCAATGGGTAAAACAGGAGTTGAGATGGAAGCATTAAATTCATGTTCCATAGCGGCTCTTACAATATACGATATGTGTAAAGCAGTAGATAAGAAGATGGTAATAAGCAATATCCATCTAATAGAGAAAACTGGTGGAAAATCAGGTGACTTTAAATTTTAGGGTGAGGTAGGAGATTATGGCTAAGGTAGTATCAATTAACATTAGTGAAAAAAAGGGAGTAATAAAAGTCCCTGTAAAGAGTGCTGAACTAAAAGTAGATCATGGAATAGTAGGAGATGCTCATGCTGGCAATTGGCACAGACAAATAAGCTTACTTGGTGATGAGAGCATTGACAAGATGAGACATGCAAAGTCTGATTTAAAATCAGGTGACTTTGCTGAAAACATAACTACAACTGGTATAGAAGTATTCACTCTTCCGATTGGGACAAGACTTAAGATGGGCGAGTGCGAAGTAGAAGTAACTCAGATAGGTAAAAAATGTCACAGCGGATGTGAAATAAAACAGATTACAGGTGACTGTATAATGCCTAGAGAAGGTATATTTGTTAAAGTCATAGTAGGCGGGGCTTTAAATGTAGGAGATGAAATAACAATCCTTTAGTTTATATTCTACTAAATTTGGGAAATACTTTAAAGATTAAACGGTATTCGTTAAGTACGGTGCCGTTTTTTTATGTGCTATTTTTAAAAAAAGTCATAAAGAAGCGATTGTGCGAATAGAATCTAATATTTAGATAATGTATTTAGGTGGTGATTTTATGGCGTCAAAAGGTTTACCTAGAAATTCAGATGAGAAGTTTTTAAGGATAAGAGTTCTATCACACACTGGTGACAAGGTTAATATAAAGTTGCCGATAGAATTTTCTAAGCAGATGATTCAAGACAACGCTTTGGATTTTTTTGAAGAAAATGATGGAGTAATAGACGGCAAGAAGATAACAGATATGTTAATAAGCGCTTTCGACTACGATCTGACAGGTGAGATAGTTACCTTTGAAAGGAAGAATAAGGATATAATAAAGGTATTTATCGGATAGAAGTTTAGATAAGATAATCTGTAAAACTAAAAATCACTTCCAGTATTGTAGATTTAAAATGTTGTGTATTTAAATCTATAAATATTGAAAGTGATTTTATTTTGTATTTAAATATTAATATATTTTTAAGTTAAATGTTTATTGGAAATCTAGAACCATTCTAGCGATATTTTTACAGTGGTCCGAGATTCTCTCTATATTTGTAAGTAAATCTAAGAATATTACTCCGGCATCTATAGTACAATCGCCTTCGTTAAGTCTAGTTATATGAGCTTTTCTATATGTTTTTTCTAAATAGTTTACTTCTTCTTCAGTTTTTAATACTTCATTAGCTAAGTTGAAATCCATATCGTTAAGAGCTGTCAAAGAGTACTCTAGATTTTTCAATGTTTTACCGTAGATTTCATTTATTTCTTTGATAGCAGTTTCAGAGAATACTAAATCGCTCTTGATCATTTCTCCTGCTAATTCTGCTATATTTTCTGCGTGATCTGATACTCTCTCGATATCATTTACAGTATGGTAAAGTGAATCTATCATAAATCTCTCATCATCTCTTAGTGGCTCTTTTGAAAGCTTTAATAGATAACTGAGTAGGTCTTTCTGAAGCTTATTGACCGTCTTTTCAGATTCAAATGCTTTTTTGAGTACAATATTATCTTTATCGATTAAGGCGCTCATCGAATACTTTAGAGTATTTGTAGATTTATTCCCCATTCTAACGACTTCTTGTACTGAGTTTGCAAGAGCTATTGAAGGTGTTTCGAACATTCTATCATCAAGGTATTTTGTATTGCTTGAAATTTCATCTTCATTCTCTTTAATAGGCATAATCTTAGTAGAAAGTTTTACTATGTATTTAGAGAATGGAAGCAAGATAATCACGTTTGTTAAATTAAACAGTGTATGTGCATTTGCAAGTTGTCTAGCCGTATTTCCCGGATCTAGGTATGTTACAATTGCTGAGATAGGTTTGTTTAATATAAGCATAAATATAATTGTTCCGATTACATTAAAAGATAGATGCATTATAGCTGCTCTTCTAGCGTTTCTACTTGCACCAACGCTTGATATAAGAGAAGTAACACAAGTACCGATGTTATCTCCATAAAGTATAGGCAGTGCAGCAGATAGTGGAAGAATTCCCTGAGATGCTAAAGCTATTAGCATACCCATAGAGGCGCTGGAACTCTGAATAATACCTGTAATCATAAAACCGGCTACAACTCCTAGAATAGGGTTCTTACCAAAGTATAAAAGGGCATCAGTAAAAGACTTATACTGAGCTAGAGGTTCCACTGCATTTTTCATAAATTCCATACCAGTAAAAAGTATACCAAAACCTATAAGAATTTCAGCAGTATGTTTTACTTTATCATTTGTAGCAAATAAATAAAATATAATACCTATACCAAGTGCTAATGGAGCCAATGCGTTAAGATCGAAAGATACCAATTGTGCAGTAACAGTAGTACCGATATTAGCCCCCATTATAATACCTATTGCCTGACTCAAGTTCATAATACCTGCATTTACAAATCCTACGACCATTACCGTAGTTGCACTAGAACTTTGGATAATACCTGTTACGACTGCTCCAACGAGAACTCCCATAACGACATTGCTTGTTAGCATTTCGATTATTTTCTTTAACTTATTTCCGGCAGATTTCTGAAGTCCTTCACCCATAAGGTTCATTCCGTAAAGAAATAGACCAAGTCCGCCCATAAGGCTAATTGCTATATTCACTTGTATCCTCCTAAATGATTATTTAATTTTTATTTTTGGCATAAAAAAGTCTCACAGATATAGAATAACAAATTTGCTCAAAGATAATATTAACATACTGTTAAGTAAAAGTTAAGAAAATGTTAAATAAAGGTTATGAAAATTTATTAAATTTGTTAAATTTGTTATAATATTTAACAAAAAGTTTAGAATTAGGTTTAATTTAAAAAAGATTTAATATTTCACAAATCCTTCCATTTGAAGTATAATAAGAGGTAGAGATTAATTTTAGGAGGTTGCTTTGAAATACATACAAATAATGATTCTATCAATGATACCAATTACTGAACTCAGGGGAGCGATACCAATAGGCATAGCTATGGGTTTAAACCCGATTGCAGTATATATAGTGAGTGTGATTGGATCGACTTTAGTTTCAATACCACTTGTGCTGACTTTTAGGCAAATGATGCACTATTTAAAAAGAAAAAAACTGTTCACTAAAATAGTAGAAAAGATAGACCGAAAAATAGATACTGGAATCAAAAAATTAAAGAGCGCAACAATGATCGGTCTTATAATATTTGTCGGAATACCACTTCCGACTACTGGAACATGGACGGCTTCTGCTATTGCCTCTATACTAAAGATGAGGATAAGGGATGTGCTATTTGGAGTGTTTGTAGGTAATGCTATCGCTGGAGTTATAGTTTCTGCTATTTCTTTACATCTGATATAAAATATCAAAATCTATCCTTTGGATTGTAAGCCGTAGCGTAAAACCTACGGCTCTTTTTAATTCTATTTAAATTATAATTATGGGGGAAAAATATGTTAAAGTACTTACAAAAACCACCTATTTACACTCAAACTGGTATTAAATTTTGTACACAATATGTAGGGGTTAGAGGTCATTACTACATTATAGAAAGGTTTTTAAATATTTCCATATAGAAAATAAAATGATTTTTTTAATTTTATAAGTTTTGTAGGGAGGAAATTAGATTTGGCGCCAAAGTATAAAGTGTGCTGCCAAATCTTATTTAATTTATATATATTTTTTTGGATAATAAATCACTTTATAAAATTAAGTTTATACATGTGATTTGACAAGTTAGAACTTAATAATTAAAATAATAGATGTAATTAATTAATTAAGATAATTAACTTCATTTTAATTATAAATTTCTGATAAGGGGTTGAAATATGAAACTATCAACTAAAGATTTAATTTTATGTGGTATATTTGCAAGTATTACGGCTATTCTCTCTCAGATATCTATACCGCTTCCTTTCACTACTGTTCCTCTTACAATGCAGACTTTTGCAGTAGGACTAACTGGAGTAGTACTCGGTGCTAAAAGAGGATTTATATCCCAGCTTATCTACGTTTTAGTTGGAGCAGTAGGATTGCCAGTATTTGCTCAGATGACAGGAGGAATGGGAATTGTATTGGGTCCTACAGGAGGTTATATACTAGGGTTTCCGATTATGGCACTTATAGTTGGTTATTTTAAAGATAAATTTGATTCAAAGATTGCAATTATATTTGGTATGATTTTAGGACTACTGGTGGATTACACACTTGGAACTGTAATGTTTATTTTTATAACAAATATGACCTTTGTTCAAGCTTTACTTGCATGTGTAGTTCCATTTATTCCACTGGATTTAGTAAAAGTAGTATTTGTTTCTGTAATAGGGACAACTTTATCTAAAAGATTGTATTTAAGTAAGGTTTAAATTAAAATGATATAAAGATGAATTAATGGAGATTCTAATTATGGGATCTCTATTATTTTGTAGCATCTTTTTATAAAATACAACAGGTGAATTTTAAGAATTTTATTTAAATTATTCTTTAAATTTTGAGGAGAGAAAAATGGAAAAAGAAGATTTTTACTTTATGTTAAGAACACTGTATGAGAATTGTGATGGAAGAGAGAATAAAATAGACAGAGAGCTAATAAAGATGTATATATACGATTTTAAACCATTTGATGAAAATTTTTTAGTTTTACAGCCAAGTGAGCCAATAGGGGAAAGCCGTTACTTACAAATGGCACCATCGAGAAAAAATGAAGAACTAGAAGTAGAGACTAGAATCTACTTCTCAAATTCAGATGATGAATTTAAACACTACAGAAAGAGTTTTGGATTTTCTGAGAATGAATTTAATGAGATATATACAATTTTTTGCAGCTATTTAGATAAAAAAGTTCCGGATTTAAAGTCGTGGAATGATGTAACTGAAGAATTTTAATATACTAAATAATAATTAACAATGAACAGAGGAGATAAAGATATTATGGAATCATTAAATATATACGCTATTTCTAGCGATGATGGATTAGATATGTTGGGACAACTTTTAGAGAATATGGATTTTTCAAATTTCAGGCTAAAAGATATGATTGAAAACTTGGAAAGGGACAATGCTTTTGAATACGAAGAAAGAGGGGATATTGCAGCGATACTTTTGGCTGAGATTGTATCCATTTACAAAAAAGAGCTAGAAGATGGGTTTGGAATAACTTTTAGAGATAAATCGAGTATATTGATACTTGATAACGACAGTTTGTTGATGATATTGAAGAGTTTAGAAATAATAGATGAACAACATGAGATATACGAAATATGGAGTGAAGATGAAGATGGGGAAGACTGGTTTTCACATTTAGAAAGAATGAAATCAGTTATCGATGATACTTTAAAACAAAATATAGATATTTTAGAGTTATATTAACATAATTATATCTTATTTTTACAATACAGATATAATTTAGAGAGGTATAATAGTACAAAAGATGTCTTGAATGATATAATAAAAAACATTTGGAATTAATAAAAAGATGTTTGAAAGGATTTAAAATATGATAGAAAAATACAATTGGATAACTGAAAAAGCTAATTCTTTAAAAGGGTCAAATATAACATTTAAAGAAGAATGGGATGCACATGTTTTTAAAATAGCTGATAAAATGTACGCTTTTATAGGGCATGATAATGAAGGTCGAGATATTTTAAATATAAAAGGGCTTCCTGAAGCAAATGAAGAGCTTAGAACTTTTTATAAGGGTATAATACCTGGATATTATTCAAATAAAGTACATTGGAACTCTATCTTGCTAGCGAATGATGATGCACCAGAGAATAACGTAGTATTGGATTTACTTCAAGAATCTTATGAATTAGTATTTTCTAAACTTACTAAAAAAGTAAGGGCTGAGATTGAAGGAAAATAAGTATACGAGCATTAGAATAAAAAATTTTAAAAATAAGTACTGTAAGTAATATGCAAAAGCCTTAATATGTTAGGGCTTTTTATTTTTTGTAAAATTAAAGTATAATATTAATAGCAACTAACTTTTAAATAAATAACTTAGAGAAATTTATTATATTAACTAGACAAATTACATAATAAATAATTAAGGAGAATATATGATAAAAATAAGACCGCATCATATTTTGTGTATGAGAGCATATCAAGGCAACGGATATAGTGAAGAGTTCAATATTAATATGAAAAAGGTAATTAAAGATGTCGATTTATACAATATGATCTATAACAAAAATCCCGATATTTCTAAAGATACCCAAGTCGAACTTATTTTTGGATTAGATTCACTTTGCTGTACCTGTCCAAATAATTTAGGCGAAGAATGTAGAAGCCAAGAAAACATAAATAGCATAGATAAAAATACAATAGAGATATTCGATTTAAAAGAGGGCGTATACTTATATAAAGAGTTAGAAGAGAAGGTATATAAGAATATAAATAGTGATTTTTTTGATCAAATATGCAGTAAATGTGAATGGAATATCAGTATGAAGTGTAAAGACTTTGTGGTTTCACAGTATTAATTAAATGTACATTAGAGTGGGGTCAAAAGATTATGTTTAACAGGATATTTGATAATAATATTTAATTAATATTATATATAGTTAGTCAAAATATATTATTTTAAATAAAAGCTATAGGAGGTATTATTATGAAATTGAGAAAATATATAGCAATATTTGTTGCTGTATCACTACTGGGCCTTGTCGGGTGCTCTTCAAATGACGAAGCCACTGGTGAAAAAAACAATATTGCAAAAGCAAATACTAAAAGTGAAACTACTAAAGAAGACAATGATCAAAATAGATCAGAAACTGAGGATTTATACGGTATAGAAATAAAACCTACATACAATAAAGAGAAATTAAATCAATCTGGTCAAGTAGACAGTATAAAGTATAAAATAACAGATATACAAGTTTCTAAAGGAAAGGTATCAGACGAAGTTAGAGCAAAAGAATTAGAGGTTGAAAAGGATAAGGAATTTACTGTAGTTACTTTATTTGCAGTATTTGAAAATAAAACAGATAGAATAGTGACTTACTATCCAAGTTCATCTACTTTAGTTGCAAAGACAGATGGCGGTGAAACAGATAAAGCAGATTTTGCAAATTTAATCGATGAAGAGTTAGATGAAGATTATGTAGCTAAAGACAAAAAAGAAGGATCGTTTTTCTTTATACTTAAGAATACTAACGTAGAAGATTTAAATAGCGTCGATTTATCTTTAGATGTTCCGCTTCAAAGTTATGTAGATCAACCAGTAATCAGTATCAATACAAAATAAAGTTTGGAGAAACTCTCAAAAGATAAAATATATTATCTTTTGAGAGTTTCTCCTTTATTTTATAATTATTGCTATCATTTTTTAGAGATTGGGATTAGTAGCTCGGAAATCCAAATGTAGCATATCTATTCCGTAGTAGTGCTTAGTGAATTTACCCACAACTTCCATCCCATTTCTCTTTGCAACATTTTGAGAAGATATATTGGTATTAGAAAAGCACTCGATAAATCAGAAGATGCTATTGAAGAATACACTGATGAAATCAATAATTAACATATATAATACTACATAGAATAATCAATTTGAATGTCGAGAAAACCTCTAAAAATAAGGGGATTTCTTGGCTTTTTTTATTTAAAACTATTTACATTGAATATTTCAAAATATATTTTCTGGAGCTATTTATTATCAAAGAAGTATTTATATTTTTTATTAAAAAATGAGTTCCAAAGAGATTAGAAATATTAATACATGAGAATGAATTTCGTTATTGTTTTTTTTAAGTATTGATGTTATAATGACAATAGTTAAATATTGCTAGTACCTTAATTGGTGAGCATATAGTTATTATTTAAACACTAAGGATGGTGAAAGTTTATGATGCCGCTTACAATGTTACGTTCAGGTGAGACCTTTTCCGTTAAGAAAATAACAGGAAAAGATGAAATAAAACATCATTTAGAAAATCTAGGATTTACGGTAGGAACAGAAGTTACTGTTGTTGCAGAAAATGCTGGAGGAATAATCTTAAATGTTAAAGGTTCACGTATAGCAATAAATAAATCTATGGCAAAACGAATTATGATATAAATACAAGGGGTGAGGGTTTATGAAGACACTTAGGAATGTTGCAAATGGCGAAACTGTACGTGTAATTAAGATACATGGACAAAGTGATATCAAGCGCCGTATTATGAATATGGGTTTAACAAAGGGTACTGAGGTACTAGTACGTAAAGTTGCTCCTCTAGGGGATCCAATTGAAATAAATGTACGAGGTTATGAACTGAGTCTGCGTAAAGATGATGCAGAAATCATCGAAGTTGAGTAAAACATACTAAAGGAGGAGATTAGATGTCATTGAAGATTGCACTAGCTGGAAATCCCAACTGTGGAAAAACGACAATGTTTAATGACTTGACTGGAAGCTCGCAATATGTGGGTAACTGGCCAGGTGTAACTGTAGAGAAAAAAGAGGGAAAATTAAAAGGGCAGAAAGATATTATTATACAAGATTTACCGGGAATTTATTCATTATCACCGTATACACTAGAAGAAGTTGTATCAAGAAATTATTTAATTCATGATAAGCCAGATGCTATTATAAATATTGTTGATAGTACTAACATTGAAAGAAACTTATTTTTAACTACACAATTGATTGAAATAGGCTTACCTGTTGTTATAGCCTTAAATATGATAGATATATTGAAAAAAAATGGAGATACAATTGATACAAAGAAATTAAGTGAACATCTTGGATGTGAAGTTATTGAAACTTCGGCACTCAAAGGCATTGGTTCAAAAGAAGTGGTAGAAAGAGCTATATCGGTTTCAAAAAGAAACTCTAGTTTTGGACAAAAGGGTATTTTTTCAGATCAAATTGAAACAGCATTAGAAAAAATAGGAGACTTAATCAAAAGTAACCTAGATGGCGAAAATATACGTTGGTACTCAATAAAATTATTTGAGCGCGATAGTGAAATAATGAAACAAATTAAACTTGATGAGTCCACTAAAAGTGAAATAGAAAGTATAATCGACCAGTGTGAAACTGATTTAGATGATGACAGCGAAAGTATAATCACAGATTCACGTTATACTTATATAACTGATATAACTAAAAAATGCGTTAAACATAAAAATAGAAATAAAGAGTCAGTATCGGATAAGATCGATAAGGTTGTTACGAATAGAATACTTGCACTGCCAATATTTGCAGCTATAATGTTCCTTGTTTATTATATTTCTATATCTACAGTTGGTACGTGGATGACAGACTGGGTAAATGACAGTTTATTTGGAGATAGTATGATACCAGCAGCTATAGGAAGTTTCTTAGATAGTGTTGGTACAGCTGAGTGGTTAAACTCACTAATACTTGATGGTATTGTTGCTGGGGTTGGAGCTGTTCTTGGATTCTTACCACAAATGCTTACTTTATTCTTATGTTTATCAATCTTAGAAGATTGTGGTT
Source organism: Metaclostridioides mangenotii (assembly GCF_017873185.1). Taxonomy (GTDB): domain Bacteria; phylum Bacillota; class Clostridia; order Peptostreptococcales; family Peptostreptococcaceae; genus Metaclostridioides; species Metaclostridioides mangenotii. The sequence goes on along the minus strand of NZ_JAGGJX010000001.1, from coordinate 600,124 downwards.
ATATGGCTAGAATAGCATTTATTATGGATAGAGTTTTCAAGAAATTCGGTTTATCTGGTAAATCTTTTATACCTATACTTATAGGTACTGGTTGTGGAGTTCCTGGGATAATGGCATCTAGAACCATTGAGAATGAAAGTGATCGCCGAATGACAATTATTACCACTACATTTATACCATGTGGAGCTAAACTTCCAATTATAGCACTGATTGCAGGAGCTTTATTCCCTGGTTCAGCTTGGGTTGCCCCTTCTGCATACTTTATTGGAATTGCAGCTATTATTACTTCAGGTATTATATTAAAGAAAACAAAGTTATTTGCTGGAAACCCAGCACCGTTCGTTTTAGAGCTTCCACCATACCATATGCCTGCTCCTAAAGGTGTTTTAATCCATATGTGGGATCGTGGGAAAGCATTCGTTAAAAAAGCAGGAACAATTATATTACTTGCAAGTGTATTAATATGGTTCTTAAGCACATTCAACTGGTCTATGCAGATGGTTGAAACAAATGAATCGATGCTTGCTACATTAGGAAAATTAATTGCTCCACTATTTGCACCATTAGGATGGGGGAATTGGAAGGCCGCAGTTGCTTCAATAACAGGATTAATTGCTAAAGAAAATGTTGTTGGAACATTTGGAGTACTTTATGGATATGCCGAAGTTGCTGAAGACGGTTTAGAGTATTGGGCAACATTAAGAGCAGAGTATACTCAACTTGCAGCATACAGTTTCCTAGTATTCAACTTACTGTGCGCTCCTTGTTTTGCTGCGATAGGTGCAGTTAGAAGAGAAATGATGTCAGCAAAATGGACTTGGTTTGCAATTGCTTACCAAACAGGATTTGCATATATAGTTTCACTTACTATATATCAATTAGGTATGTTCTTTACTGGTAACGGGTTTGGATTTGGAACTGCAGTGGCAATTTTAATAATAATAGCATTTATTTATCTTCTGTTTAAAAAATCTTATATACCAGAGGAAAAAGTAAAAACTGCTGCATCACATGCAAGTCGTTAAATTAGGTTTTATTATAGAAAAGTGGTGAGAAAAAATGGCTACTATAGTTATTGCTTCAATTGTATTTATCTGTATTGCATTTGCAGGATACAATACATTTAAATCATCAAAAAAAGGCCCTGGTTGCAGTTGCGGTTGTTCTGGCTGCGACAAAGCTAATGGGTGTCATTAATTCAATTTATAAGGGTGCAGATAAAGTTCTGCACCCTTAATATATTTTACATTTATAAATAACAGTATATTTTATTTTATACACTGTTTATTAGAAAGGACATATATGAATTTAATATCCAAATTACAACCAGTATTTATTATCATAGCTGGAATAACAGGTATCATTCTGGGACAAAATCATTTTATTGCATCAGTATCAGCACACTTTATTGAGTTACTCTTGATGTTTTTGTTATTTTTTATATTTTTAGGGATAGATATAAAAGATATAACTAATTCATTTAGCAATATAAAATTTTCGATATCTAGCTTGATCATTAACTTTATGTGGACGCCTATTATAGCTTTGATATTGGGCAAAGTTTTTCTTTCAAATGAAGTTGATTTACAAATAGGTTTATTAATGCTACTTGTAACACCATGTACTGATTGGTATCTTATTTTTACAGGAATATCAAAGGGGAATATACCTTTAGCATCATCTATTCTCCCTTTAAACTTGGTTCTACAAATTTTATTACTTCCTGTGTACTTATATTTTTTAATTGTAGTACAATATCTTTTGACATTATGCAAATAATATATAGCATTATTATCGTTTTGGTAATTCCTTTAACTGTTGCGACAATAATGAAGCGGATACTTAGCAAATCCACTAAAGGTGCGAGCATTTACGGCATGTTTAAAGAAAATGAGGATAATGTACAAATTACTGTATTATGCTTAGCAGTGGTGGCTATGTTTGCATCACAAGGTGAATTATTGGTAGATAATCCTCCGTTATTTTTAATGATGTTAATACCGCTTATTTTATTTTTCGTTATAAGTTTTGTATTAGCACTTTTTATAGGGAAATGCTTAAAAATGCCTTATAGTGATAGGATTTCATTGTTATTTACTACTTCTGCAAGAAATTCGCCGATATCTCTTGCCATTGCTACCGTCACTTTTCCAGATCGTCCGGTTATATCCTTGGCATTAGTTATTGGACCATTAATTGAATTGCCTATCTTGTCTATATACACATACATCGTACAGAGAATAAAGAATCGAATTAATAGTAAGTCTTAGAATAATAATTTCGATTTTTAAAATACGATACTGATTAATATATTATGAAAGTAAAAAATAGACCTTTACTGCTATAAACACTTATCAGTAAAGGTCATTTTATATAAAATTTAAAATTTATTATGTAAAATTAAGTCCTAGCTAAAAATGTTTATAAAGAACAATATACATGGTACGCTCACAATGTCTAAAAGAAAAGAACTTACCATGGGAACAACTAGCAAAGCCTTTGGAGACGGACCGTATTTATCTGTGAGTGTAACCATATTAGACATAGCATTTGGAGTAGCACCGATTCCATGGCCTATAAGCCCACTTATTATTACTGCAGCATCAAATGTTTTTCCAAGAACCTTAAAACATATAAAGACCCCATATACGATTATAAAAATTACCTGACAGATGACCATAAACAGTATAAGTGGAAGCAGTGAAGAAAGCTTATACAGGTCTATATTCATTAAAGAGATAGTCAAAAAAAGCCCTAGTGAAATATCTCCAATAAAAGTTATAATATTAAAGTCGATTTTAAAATATTTAACTCTATCATTTACATTTCTAAAAATTACAGCAATAAACATACATGTAACAACTATAGGTAAAACAAATCCATTTAGTTTAAATGCTAATTTGCTTATTAGATCGCCTGTATTTATACACAGAAGTATTATCATAAGATGTTCCATAAAAACTAAAGGGTTTAAATTGAAGGAAATATCTTTTTTTACAGTTGATTTATTTTTATTTGATGAACGTCTATTTGTATTTAAATCAACATTAGGTTTTAAATTATGTCTTTCTATTAACAACTTGCCAACTGGTCCACCTAAAATACCTCCAAATATCAATCCTAAAGTGGCGGCAGTAACTCCAAAACTTATCGCATTTTCAACTCCAAAGCTTTCTATTGTCTGACCAAAGGCAGCTGCGTATCCGTGTCCCCCTTCCATTGAAATACTCCCACACATCAGACTTAGAAGCGGATCTATATTCAGGAATTTGGAGAGAGCTAAAACCAGTATGTTTTGAGAGAATGCCAGAAAAGCACATAAGACCCAGTATCTGAATAGAAGATTACCTCCGTTTTTAATGAGTTTAGTACTTATGCCTAGACCTATAGTGGTGAAAAATAGATATATAAACATAGTAGTATAATGTGCGCTAATAATAATTTTAATTAATCCCAGCTGTTGAAGTATTAAATTCAGAAGTGAAAATAAAATTCCCCCTATAATTGGAGAAGGAATACAGAGGTTATTTAAAAATTTTATTTTGTTTCTTAAAAAATTCCCAATCACAAAAAAAATTATAGCAACCATTAGTGTTTGAGCGGTATCTAACTTTAAAATCAATTTAATTACCCCCGTATCGTTAATAAAGTAATACATTTTTACATTAGTTAATATTTAAAAAATAATATTCTTATTAAATCTATGATTGTTTTATTGTGTAATATAACCATTTAACAAATTTGATAAAAATCAATTAAATATATTTGGCATTGATGCATCGTAATAGAGTATAGTCTAATTTATCTAAAAAACTTATAAGGGATGAATCAGATGCAAAATATTTAGAATTTTATTATCTATATTATTAAAAAATCAATTAAAATAGTTGAATTTAAATGGGCTTTGTTATATATTATATATAACAAATAGATTGAAGTAATTTTCTCTGTTTGTATATTCGCGTATGAAATGGAGTGGTTTAATTTGGGGAATCTGGGTTTGCTATTAAAGATAGACTTAATAAATTTATTGAAAATAAATAATCTAAAGTCAAATAAGAGCAAAGATAACAAAAAAATGATAGCATTTGCTATTATTTGTACAATAATTTTAGGATTTATAGGTTATTTTTTTTATAATATATCTTCAGGGATTATAACATTATTGATTGAATATAATAATCAGAACTTTGGACCGGAGATTGTGTTGTTAGGAGGATTTTTTCTATCAATTCTAATTACGTTTTTTACTTCGATTTATAAAGCTCCATCGTATTTATTTCATTTAAGAGATTTTGATATACTTACTAGCTTACCTATAAAAGATTCTACGATACTTGTAAGTAAGATAGTTGGGATGTTGTATACAAATTACTTTTTTTCGTTTTTTATAATGGTTATTCCTTCTATAGCTTACCATGTACAGCTAGGCAGCTATCCTTTATTTGGATTAGTTCTTTTTTTACTTTTTTTAACTACTCCGCTATTGCCAATTACAATATCTGCTATTATATCTTATATACTTGGAGGTATATCATCAAAGATCAAGTATAAAAACCTTATTTTAATATTTGGAAGTATGGTTTTACTTATAGGTTATATGATTCTTATGATGAAAATTCAGTCTTCATCAACATATTTTATTGAAAATGGGTCATCTATTATCAGAACAATTGAAACGGTGTACCCGCCGAATTTCTATTTTGTTGATGCACTGAAAAATTGTAACATTATATCGCTTATAATATTTTCTTTGTACTCTTTAGTTCCTTTTGCTATTTTTATATTGATTTTTTCAAAAGGATTTAGAAAAATCAATTCTAGAATGAAGGGAATTGGTAGCGCTTCAACTTACAGTGTAGGAAAAATCAAATCATATTCATTGATAAGAGCTTTGGTAAATAGAGAGTTTAGAAGATATTTTGGTATTTACAGTTATATAGTAAATACATCTTTTAGTCTTGTCATGCTAGTTGTAGCTTCAGCAGCATTGATTTTATTTGGAGTTGATAAAGTTGGAGATTTTTTAGATGTTGAAATTATTATGAATATAATACAACTGCAAATACTAATTTTTATACTTCTTATTTTGTTATTAACATGTACAACATACTGTTCGATATCTTTAGAAGGAAAAAATCTCTGGATACTAAAATCTAGCCCTATAGAAGAAAAAGATATATTTAAGAGTAAAATATATATGAATACAATACTGAATACACCTATCACTGTATTTAGCTTTATACTCTTATCAGCTTATTTTAAATTTGATTTAGTTTTTAGCATTATTTCAATTATAGGCATTATAGCTTTTGCATTTTTAGTAGCTATAATTGGATTGGTAGCAAATCTTATGTTCCCAAATCTAAATTGGAAAAATGAAGTCGCAGTAGTTAAGAGAAGTGCTAGTATGTTTTTTACTTGGATAGCAATTGCTATATACTTAGGCGTATTTTTCATTGTAGGTACACTTACTAATTTTAATAATGTAGACTTATTCATACTATTGGCTGTTTTGATAACAGTTTTTATAGATTTAGTTATTTGGAAATGGCTTAAAGTTAAAGGATCGGAAATTTTTAGATCATTGTAATAGAGAAGGAAGTCTTATTAATGAGTTCATCTTTCAAAAGCAATAAAAACCGGTTATATTTTAATTATTTTATTGCTTAAAATAGATTAAAGATAACTTATATTTATGTTATCTATACTGATTTTTAAAAAACTTAGAATCATCAATACACGAACTTTAATATAAATATGAGATATGAATATTTATAGGAATATATACAATAATAAAAGTAAATACAAAAATAATTTACTGGAGAAGTGTATATGAATATAGAAAATAGAACTATTAAAGAAATAAAAAAATCGAAAAAAATTGATAAAGATAAATTTGAAATTTCTAAAGAATTAACTGATGTCAAAAAGATTGGAGATATATTGGGAGATAGAGTAAAGAACAAGAAAAGAAATTTACCATCTTAATGATATATAATAGATTTTATGTTTGATAAATACTATAAATTTGTTATAATGTATAAGTAGAAAGAATTTTGTAGAAACAAATAAAATCATCAAAAATTGAATATCAACACTATTTGTAAGATTCCCTTGTAAATATCATATACGAACATTAAAGTTTTATATGACATGTGGTATAAGGGTTTTTTATATTTTATGGCGATAATTTGGAAAAAACTTTGTTTTGTAATACTTTTTATATTAAACTTAGAGACTTTAGGAGGATGATGGTGTGTTTACTGTTATGGATATAGAGCAGCCTACCACTGAACAAGAAGCCTATTCTATACTGACAAAGAGAAAGAACAATCAAGTTATAGGTGGAAGTGCTTTCTTGAGAATGGGAAAAAAGAGAATAGGGACAGGAGTAGAACTATCTAAATTAAATTTAGACTATATTAAAGAAGTTGATAACTACGTGGAAATAGGGGCTATGACGACTTTAAGAACATTAGAAACTAGTACTATATTAAAAGAGTCATTTGGAGAGATAATAAGTGATTCACTAAGGGATATTATTGGTGTACAATTTAGAAATGTTGTAACAGTAGGAGGCACAGTCTTCTCAAAATATGGATTTTCTGATTTAATAGTTGCGCTGCTATCTCTTGACACTGAGGTAGAACTATTTAATGCAGGAAGAATGAAATTAGATGATTTTTTAGTTAAAGAATGTGAAAAAGATTTACTTACAAAGATATACATAAAAAAGGCAGATAAGAAAGCTGCATATAAATCTCTTAGAAATGCTAAAAGCGACTATCCAATATTAAATGTGTCTGTATCTAATGATAAAGGTGGATTTAAGATATGTATAGGAGCTAGACCTCAGAGAGCCGTTGTTGCAAGACTAGCTAGTGACTATTTATCAAGAAATGAGCTAAATGATGCAAATATAGATAAAGCTCTTGATTTGATAACTGAAGATGTTAGTTTCGGAACTAATATGAGAGGAACTAAAGAGTATAGAGAAGCTATTAGCAAGGTTCTTGTAAAAAGAGCTATTACGGAGGTTATTTAATGTTTGTAGAATTAAAGATAAATGGAAAAATAAAAAAGATAGATATAAAACCAGATGAATGCTTAGTTGATACACTTAGAAACCTTGGAAATTTAAGCGTAAAAAGAGGTTGTAATACAGGAAACTGTGGACTATGTTCAGTTTTAATTAATAAAAAACCAGTCCTATCTTGTGCAATGCTTACAGTTAGAGCTGTTGGTAGTGAGATAGTTACTATAGAAGGTATGGAAGAAGAAGTGGCTAAATTTGCGGATATACTTGCAAGTCAAGGTGCCGAGCAGTGTGGATTCTGTTCTCCAGGGTTTATACTTACGGTTATAGCAATGAAGAATGAACTTCAAAATCCAACTGATGAAGAAATAAAACATTATTTAACAGGCAACCTATGTAGATGTACAGGATATATGGGTCAGCTTAGAGCAATAAAAACTTATCTAGGGGGTGAGTAATATGAGAATAGTCGGAAAAGGAATCAGAAAAATTGATGCAATGTCAATAACTACAGGGAAAGCTGTATATACAGACGACTTAGCTTCTAAAGATGCACTTGTAGTTAAAATTCTTAGAAGTCCTCATGCTTACGCCAAAATAAAAAATATTGACACAAGTAGAGCTGAAAAGCTAGAAGGTGTGGAGTGTATACTTACGCACAAAGATGTACCAGATACAAGATTTACTCTTGCTGGTCAAACTTATCCAGAACCGTCTCCATACGACAGACTTATACTTGAAGATGTTGTTAGATATGTAGGCGATGAAGTAGCGATAGTTGCGGCTGTAGATGAAAAAACTGCGATTAAAGCAATGAATATGATAAAAGTTGATTATGAAGTGTTAGAGGCAATTATAGATTTCGAAAAAGCTATAGAAAGCAACGTAACAGTTCACGAAGAAGAAGTAAAGTGTAACTTTGATATAGGATTTGATTCAAAGAAAAATATAGCTTCTAAGCAGGAGTACGCTAAAGGAGATGTAGTAAAAGTTTTAGACGATTGCGATATAGTCGTAGAAGAAACTTACTACACTCAAGCTCAAGCTCACGCTATGATGGAGACATACAGATCGTACAACTATTTAGATCATGCGGGAAGATTAGTAGTGATAAGTTCTACTCAAATACCTTTCCATGTAAGAAGACATTTATCGAGAGCTTTAAATATACCTGCGAGCAAAATCAGGGTAATAAAGCCTAGAATAGGTGGAGGTTTTGGTGGAAAGCAGACTGCATGTACTGAGATATTTTCTGCAATAGTTACATTAAAAACTGGAAAGCCTGCTAAGATAATTTACGATAGAACAGAGACTTTTAATTCAACTACTAGCAGACATGCAACAAGAATTAAAGTTAAGATTGGTTCAAATAAAGATGGAATAATAAGAGCAATAGATATAGAGGGACTTTCAGATACAGGAGCTTATGGTGAACACGCTTCGACTACTTTCGGTTTAATAGGTGAAAAGACATTACCTCTTTACAATAAACTAGAAGCGGCTAGATTTGCTGGTGATGTTGTTTATACTAATAAAATGCCAGGTGGAGCTCTGAGAGGGTATGGAGCTACTCAAGGTAACTTTGCTGTCGAGTCTACAGTAAACATGCTTGCAGACAGATTAAATATAGATCCTACAGAACTTAGAATGAAAAATGTTGTAGCTGAAGGTGAGACTACATTTGCATATGGAAAACATGTACAAAGTGCTGATTTAGAGAGATGTATAAATAGAGGTAAAGAATTAATCGGTTGGGATGATAAATATCCATCTATGGATCTTGGAAATGGAAAAGTTAGATCAGTAGGTATGTCCCTTACTATGCAGGGATCAGGTATACCTAATTTAGATAAATCATCTGTTGAAGTAAGACTTGATGATTATGGAAGCTACGTACTTATGGTAGGATCGACAGATATGGGAACCGGTAGTGATACTGTTCTTGCACAGATGGTAGCTGAGGTTCTTTTAACAGATATGGATAGAATAACTGTTATAGCATCTGATACAGATATGGTACCATATGATCCAGGTTCTTACGCATCAAGTACTACTTATGTTACAGGAATGGCAGTTGTTAAAGCAGCTGAAGATCTTAGAGATAAAATTATAGAGTCTGCTTCAAATCAATTAGAAATAGACATAGAAAATTTAGAATTTGATGGAAATAAGGTGTTCTCAGTAGAACACAGTAAAGAAATATCAGTGTTTGATATATCTGTAAACACTACAATAGGAAATAGATGGGAACAACTTATAGGATTTGCTTCATATGGAAGTAGTGTTTCTCCTCCTCCGTTTATAGCTGGATTTGCAGAGACAGAAGTCGATAAAGAGACTGGAAAAGTTGATTTAATCAATTATGTTGCAATAGCTGATTGTGGTACAGTTATCAATGAAAACCTTGCAAAGATTCAAGTTGAGGGTGGTATTGTACAAGGTATAGGTATGGCGATGTTTGAGGAAGTTAGACACACTGATAATGGATATATGGATACAAACACGTTTATGCAGTACAAGATACCTTCAAGAGAAGACGTTGGCAATATAAAAGTTGAATTCGTTGAGACTTATGAACCAACAGGTCCATTTGGGGCTAAATCAATAGGTGAAGTAGTAATAAACACTCCTCTTGCTGCAATACAAGATTCAGTATTCAATGCTGTAGGTGTAAGAATTAATAACCTACCTATAACTCCAGAAAAAGTATTTATGAAATTAAATAAATAATCAAGCAAATAATTAAATATATAAATAAGAAAAAGATAAGGCTCTTTTATGATGTTAAAGCATAGAGGGGTCTTGTTTTTATGCAAAATTAGACTAACATAATTATATTCATTAAGGTGAGAATAATGAAATAGAGGTAAGTCTATACCTAAAGAAAATCAAAAGCAAAGAAGTGAAAAGGTTAAAAAAGATATAATAGATGTCGCATTAGAATTAGCTCTTTCTAAAGACTTTGAGGCATTATCTATGAGAAAATTAAGCAAAAAAATACAGGAGAATTAAACATTGAAGATATTGATAGAAACATTTACAATATGGAGTTCATTTTTAGGATTCAACTTAAATATAAGCAGGCTGATAATATATCTGTAGAAGAAGCAGATATATTATTTGATATACATATAAAGATGGTATTTGAAGGTATTAGAAAATAATATTTATTTGTTAAATTGTAGTCAAAAGGTGATTTTTTAGAGTATAATAATAGTAAGAAGACAAACATAGTTTAAATTAAATTTATGCGTTTTCTTTAATCATTAAAAGCTTGTATGTACTTCTAATATTATCGATTAGGAGGGGATACTATGGAACTTAGTTCAAAGGAAAGATTATTTTTATTTAATCAATACGAGATACTTAAACATTTAGATAAAGATAATGTTAAAACTTACTTGGAGTATCAGGAAATCATAAGAAAAGGTTTTAAATACAATTATATCGATTTAATAGAAAATATCAACAGTAAAGGCACTGAAGAAGATGTATCAAAGTTTATATTTGATGTATTTGAAATGTATAGAATGCTTATCAGGTCTTATAATGATTTAAGTCGAATAGACAAAACTAGAATAAATAAATACGATATTGTATTTAGAGGGTTTGACATACTTGAAGAAATAAATTACTACACTTATGCTAAATTTATCATTGAGGATTTAGAGCTATATAAAGATATAATCAGAGAAGAAGGATTTAAAATGGATTCAAAGACTCCAATGGTAGAGATTTACAAAAAAAGAATTGATAAATGTAGAGAAGATATTGAAGAGCCTTATAGCGTTTTAAGCTTAAAAGAGCTAAAAAGTATAATAAATATTAATTAATAACCGCATCAAAACTTAACTATAGTTAAGTTTTGATGCTTTTTTATATTTGATATGTTTTCCTTAGTACCTGATAGAGTTATCTTTTTCTAATTTAGGGGAACAAGGGTTAGGACTGCAGTTAGAATATAACTTGTAAAAATTAATAGGTGTAATTTATTGAAAAATAGTATATAATGTATATTGAAATTAATAAGACAGTTCGTGAGCCTCCTGTCTCTAAATAAAACTACGGTGAATGATATACATTTATTATATAGATGTATTATTTTGTGTCAAAAAACCGTAGAATTTCTCTGCGGTTTTATTTTGATTACAATTATATTTACGTACTCTAGGCTTAATATTTAAAAAATATTAGGAGGAAAAAAATGAAAGGAAATACAAAAAAAATTGCTGTTACAGCTTTAATAGCAGCAGTATACGCAGTTCTTACAATCTCTCTTGGATTTATGAGTTACTCAAATATCCAGTTCAGAGTTGCTGAAATTATGATACTTTTGGCGTTTGTAGACAAAGACTACATACCAGGACTTACTTTGGGATGTTTTTTGGCAAATATATTAGGAGTTTACGGTATACCAGATACGATATTTGGTACACTTGCAACATTTATAAGTGCATGTTTAGTATATCAGACAGGCAAACAAATGGGAAAAAGTACGATGTCACTTATAATAGCATCTCTGTTGCCAGCATTAGTCAACGCTCTTATAATAGGTTGGATGTTGAACAAGTTTGTGGGATTGCCTTTAATCTTATCAATGGCGCAAGTTGGAATTGGAGAGTTTGTTGTTATTACTATAGCAGGTATACCACTTTTTAAAGCGGTTGAAGGTAAATATGGTGTTTTAGTAAAAAACGCTTTTAATTAATAAAAGTAAATAAAATATGTATTTTTGAAGGATATATGAGATAATATTTCATATATCCTTGTTTGTAAAAAATATATATAATTTAAATATAAATTTTAAAAATTAGAAAATATATTGTAAAATTTAATTATAGAGGATTATAAATGTAAAAAATATACAACAGTTAGGAGCATTTAAATGGAAGAAATAGTAAAGAGCGCTAAGATTATAGCTATAGGTGATGAAGGAATAAATAACTTAAAACATATAGAAGAAGATATTATAGGAAATATGGATATTGATAAGATTGAAATAAATCAAGATGTAGACAAAGATTATATTAGAAGTATTTTCGATGGTATTGAAATGCTGTTTTTAATCTACTCATCAGAAGATAAAAGGACTAGTGATATTGTAAAAGCAATATCTTATATGTCTACAGAGAGAAGAGTTTTATCGATAGGAATAAACACTTCATCTAATGATAAAAAAGAAGAGATGGGTGTAAATAGAGAGTTTAGATTACATGCTGAAGAACTTAGTGAGTTTACTAACATGATGAATTTGATTGTAGAATCGATTTCTGATTTAACTCTACTGTACTTAGATAGAACAGATTTAAAAGAAGTGATAGCAAACGAAAAGGGTATAGGTTACTCTTATGTGGAATTTAAACCAAATGATGATTACTATGATGTAGCAAAAAATATAATCGGCAGTATGAAATCTATAGGTAATGAATTTTTAAACAAGAAAAGCCTTATGTTTATTGAAGGAAAAATAAGTCTAGAGGATGTAAATAAACTTACTGATTGTATTAATGATGTAAAAGAAGAGAAGTACGATATAATTTTTTCTCTAAATCTAAAAGGAAATGATGATAATAAAGTGAAAATTGGATTAATTCATAATTAATTTACAGCTTAATAAGAACTTAGCTTTTATATGATATAATATATTGATATATATTTTAATAATTTGGAGTTGGTATAATTGTTAAGACAGGATGATTCAACAATTTATGAAGGAATAAAAGTACACAATGTCTGGGGAACTACTACAGTTGACTCTATAATTGGCGAATCTGATGTAATGATTGCACTAAAGAATCGAATAAAGAAAATAGGCAATAGCGATTCTACAGTTGCAATAATGGGAGAGAGCGGTACAGGAAAAGAGCTTATTGCTAGAGCAATACACCTAGCAGGCAATAGAGGAAATCAAATGTTTGTTGCTCTAAACTGTGCAGCTATACCAGAGCCACTCCTTGAGAGTGAACTGTTTGGATATGTAAAGGGTGCATTTAGTGGTGCAGATGCTAAGGGTAAAGTAGGAAAATTTGAACTAGCCAATGGCGGAGTAGTTTTTCTAGATGAAATAGGTGATATGCCACTTCAGCTTCAATCAAAACTTTTAAGAGTACTTCAGGAAAAGAAATTTACAAGAATAGGCTCAAATGAACTTTTGGATATTGATGTTAGAATTGTATCTGCAACTAATCAGGATTTATATAAACTAGTTGAAGAAAAAAAGTTTAGAGAAGATTTATACTATAGATTAAATGTAATACCAGTAGAAGTTCCCCCATTGAGAGAAAGGGGAGAAGATATACAGATACTGATTGATAATTTTATAGATAAATACTCTAGAAAGTTGAAGAAAAATGTCACTTCTATAGACCCTGAAGTAGAGTATATTTTTAGTCACTACCCGTGGCCTGGTAATATTCGAGAACTTGAAAATGCTATTGAGTTGGCTATTAATTTGCTTGAGAGCGATGGCGTTATTCACAAAGGTCTAATTAATAGAAATATAATTGAATACTTTAAAATGAATAAAAAACAAAATAAGTTTTTAGTAGATGGTATATGCGATATATCAAACAGCCAAGAGATACTAACGCTTAACGAATTTGAAAAATTGTACATAAAAAAGGTAGTTGAACATTTCGGAAATGATACTAAATCAAAAAAATTAGCTGCAAAAAAACTAGGAATATCTTTAGCAACGCTATATAGAAAAATTGAAGGATAAGATTTTTCTTTTCTCAATTTTAAAAACTGTTATAAAAATATTAGAAAAAGTACTTTGAAATCGATTTCAAAGTACTTTTTTACTATTTAAAGGAGTTTTTCGGAAAGAATTGAATAATTTTAACAAATAATTAACAAAGTCTAGAATTAGACTTATAAGACTTCGTGATGATTATTTGAAAAAATAAAACTAATTTTATATAAAAAATAAAAATTTGGCATCATTTATGCTTTAAATTAAGTCAAAGGCAATTGACATAAAACATATATCTAAACTTAAATTGACCTTATAAAATTGTTAGGAGTGATTTTAGTTGGAAAAGAACAAGGTTACAAATGAATCTGTATTTGATCTTGAAGGAAAACCGCCTTTGTTAAAATGTCTGCCGCTATCGTTACAACATATACTCGCTATGATAGTTGGTACAGTAACCGTTCCAATAGTAGTTGGGAGCGCAGTGGGTGTACCAGGAGATCAGATAACGCTATTAGTACAATATGCACTGATAACAGCAGGTGTGGCTACCCTAATTCAGCTATATCCGCCATTTGGATTTGGATCTGGTTTACCAATAATCTACGGTATTGGTTTTACCTATGTACCAACATTAGTGGCAGTGGCAAAAGGATATGGTATAGCTAGTATATTTGGTGCACAGATTGTAGCAGGTATTGTAACAATAATAATTGGTATCTGTATTAAGAGAATAAGAAAATTATTTCCAAACATTGTTACTGGCACGGTAGTTCTTACAATTGGCCTATCATTATTCCCAGTAGGTGTAAATTATATTGCAGGTGGTACTGGTAACGCCAACTATGGATCATTAGCAAACTGGGCTTTGGCTACATTTACACTATTTGTAGTAATTGGATTAAATCAATTTGCAAAAGGATACGCTAAGTTAGCATCGCTATTTTTAGGAATTATGATTGGTTATGTTGTTGCATTTGTATTTGAAATGGTTGATTTATCTCCTATCAAAGAAGCGGGATGGGTGGCTCTGCCAAAACCATTATCGTTTGGGATACAATTTGATCTACCAGTTGTGTTATCTGTAGCAATAGTAAGTATTGTAAACGCAATTCAAAGTATAGGAGACCTATCAGCTACAACTATAAGTGGAATGGATAGGGATATAACAGGAAAAGAGCTATCAAGAGGAGTTATAGGCTCTGGCATTGCAACTATATTCGGATCAATATTTGGAGGACTTCCACCATCAGCATACAGTCAAAATGTTGGGATTGTAGCTATGAATAAGGTTATAAGTAAATATGTATTCGCTATTGCTGGAATATTCATGCTATTAGCTGGATTTATACCGAAATTTGGTTCACTTATGACTACTATTCCATATGCTGTTTTAGGTGGGGCTACAATGTCGATCTTCAGTATGATTATGATGACAGGTATGAGACTTATATTTACTCAGGAGTTATCATCAAGAAATACAACTATAGTTGGTCTGGCAATAGCCCTAGCAATGGGAATAACTTCGGTACCAGAAGCACAAGTATTATTCCCTGAGTTTGTACAGATGGTATTTGGAGAATCGCCAATAGTAATAGCTGCGATAGTTGCATTTACTCTAAACTTAATAATACCTGAGAAGAGTTTAGCTCAAGAATCCAAGGAAAGGGCAGAAATGGTATCAGCAAAGAAGTCGAAAATTAAAGAATTGAAGAAGGAAGTGTAATAAGTTCATAAGCATAAAAATATTTAAAAAATATTTATGTATGGGAGGATTTATTTTATGAAAGTAAACAACACATCAAAGTATGATTTAGATGGGATTCCACCTTTAAAAGAAGCGGTACCACTAGCTTTACAACATTTACTAGCGATGATAGTGGGAAATATGGTTCCTGCAATTCTTATTGCAAACGTTGTCGGACTTAATCAAACGCAGTCAACTATGCTTATACAAGGATCTATGTTGGCGGCGGGATTAGCAACATTTTTACAATTATATCCTATTCCTTTATTTAAAGGATATAAAATTGGAGTAAGGCTTCCACTGATGATGGGTATGAGCTATGTATTTTTAGGAGCATGTATTTCAGTAGCAGCAGAGCATGGTCTTGCAGCACTATTTGGAGCACAAATTGCAGCAGGAGTAATAGTTTTCTTTATAGGATTTATTATCAAGAAGATTAGACATATATTTACGGCTGTTATCTCGGGAACTATCATTGCATGTATGGGAATTGGACTTTTCTCAACAGCTATAAAAAACTTGGCTGGCGGTGAAGGTACTGAGCTCTTTGGTAACCCAATTAACTTTTTAATTGGTGGATTCGTAGCGATTATAATAATTATGATCAATAAATTCGGAAAAGGATTAGTAAAAAATTCATCAATACTTATAGGAATTGTAGTAGGATATGCGGTTTCTCTTGCAGCTGGAATAATTGATTTCTCTGCAGTACAAGGGGCAGCTTTTATATCTCTACCGACACCAGTAGCATTTGGATTAGAATTTAAACCTGAACTAATAGTTATGTTCACTATAATTTATATAATAGGAATCGTAGATATGATGGGCGCAACTACAATAGTTACAATGGGAGCAATGGACAGAGCGGTTACAGATGAAGAACTATCCTCAATAGTTTTAGGTAATTCAATATCATCAATAATATCTTCAGTTTTCTCAGCATTACCGACTGGAGTATTTAGCCAGAACACAGTAATAGTTTCAATGAACAAAGTGATAAGTAGATATGTAATAGCTTTAGGTGCGGCAGTTTTATTACTAGCAGGTGTATCACCATATTTAGGGGCTATTATGACTACAATTCCTAACTGTGTGATAGGTGGAGCTACAATAGTAGTATTCTCATCTATAGCAATGTCAGGATTCTCAATTATAGGTTCAGACGGATTTACAGAAGAAAATAACCTTATAGCTGGAGTTTCTATAGCAGTAAGTATAGGTGTATCTACATTCCCGCAGGTATTAAATCAGTTCCCAGATATTGTACAGACAATAGTAGGAAATTCTTATATAGTATCAGGAGCTGTTATAGCAATTCTTCTTCAAACAGTATTTAAACTAAAGTTATTTAGTAAAGATGAAATAGCTGCTTCAAAGGAGAAAATCGGATAGTATTTGAAGAAATGTATTATAATAATAAATTTTATTTCAAATGGAGGGGACTTAAGTGATCGATATACTTATAAAAAATGCAATAATTGTTACGGTAAATAAAAATAGAGAGGTTTTATTTGATGGAGCTATAGCAATAAAAGACGACAGAATACTAGATATAGGAAATTCTAAAGATTTAGAATTAAAATATACAGAAGTTAAAAAGGTAGTAGGAGGAAATGGAAAAGTAATCTTCCCAGGATTTATAAACACTCATAACCATCTTTTCCAAGTGCTTCTTAAGGGGCTTGGAGATGATATGGCATTAGACGGGTGGTTAAACAGCATGATGTTCCCGTCAGCTAAGTTTTTAACTGAACAAGACACCTATGATGCAGCTATGCACGGATGTGTAGAAGGACTGAAGAGTGGAATAACTACAATGGTTGACTACATGCACACTCACAATAGAGCTGGTCTAACAGATGGAATTATAAAAGCTTATCAAGATTTAGGTATAAGAGGTGTAATAGGAAGAGGATGTATAGATCTAGGTATTCACAAAGAACTAATTGAAGATGTAGTAACAGTAGAAAAAGATCTTAGAAGATTATTCGATAAATATCATAACTCTTATAATGGCAGAATCAAACTATGTGTAGCACCTTCTTCAATGTGGGCTATATCAGAAGAAATGGGCAGAATGTTGTGGAAGATAGTTAAAGAATACGATTCATATTTTACAGTTCACTTATCAGAAACTGATTTTGCAAGAAACAAAACAAAAGAGATACATGGAGAAATAGATATTAAACTACTTGAAAAGTGGGATATATTAGGTCCTGAAGTTGTAGCGGTGCACTGTGTATGCGTTGATAATGAAGATATAGAAATTCTTAAAAAATACAACATCAAGGTTTCACATAATGTTGCAAGTAATATGTATTTAGCATCAGGTGTGGCTCCGGTTCCCGAAATGTTAAAGGCTGAAATAAATGTAAGTTTAGGATTGGATGGCGCCGCTAGTAACAACTCACAGGACATGGTAGAGCTTATGAAACTTACAGCACTTCAACATAAAGTAGACAAATGTGATCCACTAGCCATATCAGCTGAAAAAGTTTTAGAGATGGCAACTATTGAAGGGGCTAGAACTCTTAGAATGGAAGATGAAATAGGATCGCTTGAAATTGGTAAAAAAGCAGACTTAGTAGTGTTTAATTCGATGCTTTCTCCAAAATCGATACCACTTCACAACCCAGTATCTACATTAGTTTACTCATCTACTATGGACAATATAGAAACTGTAATAGTAGATGGAAACATGATAATGGAAGATGGAGACATTAAAACAATTGAAAGTGAAGAAAAAGTATATAAAAATACACAAAAGGCAGCAGAAGAATTATGTAAAAGAGCTGATATAAGTAATAGGATGGAAGGCCATACATGGAATAGCTTGTTCTAAGACAGATTTAAATTAATATTTCAACTTGTAAATTACATAAAAGCGCTTATTTATTCTTAGGAGGTTAAATATGAAACAGATAAAATTAGATGTAAATAATTACATTTACGATGTATATATAGAAGAAAATGAAACTCTTTTATATGTACTTCGTGAAAAGTTAAATTTAACGGGGGCAAAAATAGGATGCAATAGCGGTAGTTGCGGAGCATGTAAAGCTTTAATAGACGGTGTTGATAGGAAAACTTGTAAAGCGCTTGCTAAAGACTTTGAAGGTAAAAAGATTGTTACAATTGAAGGATTTGCAGATGGAGATAAGCTTCATCCAATACAGAAATCATTTATTGAAGTGGGGGCAGTTCAATGTGGCTACTGTACTCCGGGAATGATTATAACAACACAGGGACTTCTAAATAGAAATCAATCACCTAATGAAGATGAAATTAGAGAAGCTTTCAAAGGAAATCTCTGTCGTTGTACTGGATATGTAAAAATTATAGAAGCAGTTAAGCTATCTGCTAGAAAGTTAGGAGGTAAGTAATATGGAAAGAGTTATAGGTAAATCTTATCCTGTGAAAGATGCAGCTCTAAAAGTAACAGGACAACTGAAATACGTTTCAGACCTTAAACCTCAAAACGTATTACACGCTAAATTGCTCCTAAGTCCTGTTGCACATGCAAAGATAAAGAGTATAGATGTGGATGAAGCTTTAAAGGTTGAAGGTGTAAGAGCAGTGGCAACACATTTAAATTCTTCCAATATAAGATACAACGGAGCACTTAGATTCTTTGAACACGATATACCAAAAGATGAAGCAGTGTTTAATAAAACTGTTAGATATGTAGGGGATAGGATTGCAGCTGTTGCAGCCGAGACAATTGAAGCGGCAGAAAAAGCTGTGAACCTAATAAAAGTTGAGTACGAAGAGTTGCCAGCAGTGCTTACTATACAAGATGCAATAAAAGAAGGTGCGGATTTAATTCACGGTAAAACAAATAAAATCGCAGAAATGGAGATAGATGCGGGGAATGTAGATGAAGCTTTTGAAGAATGTGATAATGTATTTGAAGATGAATACAATGTACCTGCAATACACCATGGTGCAATAGAAACACATTCAGTAATTGCTCACTATGACTACAACCACAATTTAACAGTTTATACTCCTTGCCAAAATACATTTGCATTTAGAATAATACTTTCTCAGATATTTGAGATGCCACTTCACAAGATTAGAGTTGTAAGACCGGCAATAGGCGGATCATTTGGTGGAAAACTTGAGATGACGATAGAGCCAGTGGCAGCAGTACTATCTATAATGACAAAAAGACCTGTAAAGCTTGTATTAAATAGAAAAGAATCTATTATAGCTACAAGAACTCGTCATGGTGCTTATGTAAAAATAAAAACTGGTGTTAAAAATGATGGAGAGATATTAGCGCAAAATATTGAAATATACACAAATACAGGTGCATACGCATCGAGTGCGCTTAATGTTATGGGTGCACTAAGCCACAAGGTATACAAAGTATACAAAATTCCTAACATGAGATTTAAAGGGATTCCTGTTTATACAAATACGCCTATAGCCGGTGCTATGAGAGGTTATGGATCTCCACAAGTATTTATGGCTCAGCAAGCACAGATCGGTAAAATAGCAAAGACTTTAGGATTGGATTTAACTTATGTTCAAGAGAAGAATTCAGCTGAACCTGATAGTGTAGATGTAAGATTTAACGCACCTCTTGGAAATCCAAGAATACTAGACTGTATTGAAAAAGGAAAAGAGTTATTTGGATGGGATGAGAAAAAGAGACTACCTAAAGAAGAAGAAAAGTACTACAGGGGAGTCGGAATGGCCATAGGTGCTCACGGAAACGGAGTTTTTGGAGCTCATAGAGATGTAATAACTCTGACTCTTAAGCTAAACGAAGATGGAACTGCAACACTTATCACTGGTGTTCACGATATGGGTAATGGAGTTGCTACAATGCAGACTATGATGGTTTCAGAAGTTTTAGGTATAAGACCAGAAGATGTTGAGACTTATGAAGCAGATACAGATGCGTGTACATTTAACTTAGGGGACTATGCGAGTAGAGGCGTGTTTGTAGAAGGTGCAGGAGCTAAAAAGACTGCTGAAAAATTAAGAGAGATGATATTAGTAGAAGCAGAAAAATTAATGGAAGTTCCAAAAGAGAATTTAATACTTGAGGATGGTTTAGTTGTAAATAAAGAAGACAAAAATCAAAGCAAGACTCTATCAGATGTAGCGGTATTTACTCAAAGTAAATCATTGAAAGAACTATCTGTTGTAGAGAGCTTCTCATCTCCAGCGGGGATAACATCCTATGGAGTGCACTTTGCAGAAGTACTAGTAGACAAAGAAACTAAGAAAGTAAAGGTTGAAAATTTCGTGGCAGTCCACGATGTTGGAACAGTAATTAATCCTATGAATCTACAAGGACAGCTAGAGGGCGGAATTCATATGGGTCTAGGATACGCTCTTAGTGAAGAAGTAAATTTCGATGAAAAAGGAGTTCCTTTAAATGATGAGTTCACATCTTACAAAATGCTTAGAGCAAATGAAATGCCCGACATAAGGATTCATTTTGTAGATGGATTTGAAAAAGATGGACCGTATGGAGGTAAGAGTATAGGTGAATGTGCAGTAGTGCCATCAGCACCAGCAGTTGCTAATGCCGTGCTAGATGCTACTGGAATAGAAGTTCATTCATTGCCAATAAAACTATAATAATTAATCTTAAAGGCTTATAGAAATGTTGAGTAATCTAAATCATTAATTTAAAAATTATAATATAGAGATGAAAAGGGGAGACATTATGGCTAAAATATTAGGAATTTGTGGAAGTCCAAGAAAAGGTGCAACGGAATACGCACTTATGGAAGCTTTAAAAGAGGTTGAAAAGATACCGGGAATAGAGACAGAATATTGGTCAGTTAGAGGTAAAAAAATTGGACCTTGTGTTCACTGTGATGCCTGTATTAGAAATAAAACTATGTGTATCATAAAAGACGATATAGTAGAGCTAGAAAAGAAAATACTTGAAGCTGATGGGATAATAGTTGCTTCACCAGTTTATGATATGAGCATTACAGCTCAACTTACAGCGGTATTTAATAGATTAAGACCGATGTACTTAGTTCACTCAGGAGAGTTACAAAACAAAGTAGGAGCTGCTATAACAACTGGTGGAACTAGATATGGCGGAGAAGAACTCGCTAAACTGCCAATAATAAACTTTTTTCTAATGCACGAAATGCTAGTAACTGGTGGACTTGGTGGATGTTATATAGGCGGTACAATATGGAGTAAAGACGAAAAAGCTAAAGGAGCAAAAGAAGATGAAGTAGGAATGGATTCGGTTGTAAGACTTTCAAAAGGTGTAGCTGAAGCTGTAATGGTTTCAAAGTGCGGATTAGAAATCTGGAATAAGCAGAAACAAGAGTTAAACTTAGCACAAGATGAAAAATCTCCACTCAGAGATCACTTATCGACAATATAAAAAAATTCATAAATAAAGGTCTGATGTTGATGTTACATCAAAAGCAAAATAAAATAAATTTATGAGGTGAAAAGATGATCGATATTCTTATAAAAAATGCAATAGTAGTTACTGTAAACAAAGAAAGAGAAGTACTATTTGATGGGGCAATAGCAATAGAAGGAAATAAAATACTTGATATCGGAAGTTCAGAGGAAATAGTTGATAAATATTGCGATGCTAAAAAAGTTATCGATGCAAAAGGTAAGGTTATATTCCCAGGATTTATAAATACACACAACCACTTATTTCAGACCCTGTTAAAAGGATTGGGAGATGATATGGTTTTAAAAGATTGGCTTGAAACTATGACATTCCCAGCAGCTAACTATTTAGAGCCAAAAGATACTTACGACGCAGCTATGTTGGGATGTGTTGAAGGACTTAGAAGTGGAATAACAACTATGGTTGATTACATGTATCCTCATAGTAAGCAAAATTTATGTGATGGGATAATAGACGCCTATAAAGAACTAGGAATAAGGGGGATACTTGGAAGAGGATGTATGAATACTGGAGCACAGTTTGGAGTTCATCCAGGAATAATGCAAGATGTAGAGACAGTTGAAAGAGATGTAAGAAGACTTTTTGAGAAACACCACAATTCAGAAAATGGAAGAATAAAAATTGGAGTTGCACCAGCGGCAATATGGTCTAACTCACAAGATATGTTAGAGATGCTATGGAGAATAACTAAGGAGTACGATAATGCGCTATTTACAGTACACATTTCAGAAACACCTTTTGATAGAGAGGCGGCAAAAGAGCTTCACGGAGAGTATGATATAAATGTTTTAGAAAAATTAGGAATACTTGGGCCAAATGTGCTTATGGTTCATTGTGTATACCTAACTGAAGATGATATGGAACTTACTAAAAAACACGATATGAAAGTATCTCACAACACTGCAAGTAATATGTATCTTTCTTCAGGGGTAGCTCCAGTTCCAGAGATGCTTAAAAAAGGTATCACTGTTAGTTTGGGAGTAGATGGTGCTGCTAGCAACAATTCACAGGATATGTTAGAACTTATGAAGCTTACAGCGCTTCAGCATAAGGTTAACAAATGTAATCCTCTAGCTATTTCCGCAGAAAAAGTTCTTGAACTTGCGACAATAGACGGTGCGAGGGCTATAGGTATGGACGATGAAATTGGATCTTTAGAAGTTGGGAAGAAGGCAGATTTACTTATATTCAATCCGATGTTATCGCCTAAAGCTATACCTATGCACAATCCAGTTTCTACATTAGTTTACTCATCGAGCTTAAAGAATATCGAAGGAGTAGTAGTAGACGGAAATGTAATAATGGAAGATTCAAAAATTCTTACTACAGATGAAGAGAGAGTGCTTAGAGACGCACAAAATACAGCTGAAAGACTATGTGAGAGAGGATCAATAAAAAATAGAATGGAAGGCCACAAGTGGAATAGCCTTTACTAATAAATTTTGAGTTAATTATATTTACTATACTGAATTTGGAGTGATATATTTGATTATTAAATGTACTATAAATGGGAAAAAGAGTGAATTAAATATTAATCCAGATGACTTTTTAGCAGATACACTTAGAGAAAACGGGTATGTGAGTGTTAAAAAAGGTTGCGACACTGGATCATGTGGCCTATGCACAATAATGATAAATGATAAAGCAGAGCTATCATGCAATTTCCTTTCAGCTAGAGCAGATGGTCAGAATATCACAACTCTAGAAGGGGTGCAGAAAGAGGCAAAAGAATTCGGAGATTTTCTTGCAGAAGAGGGAGCAGATCAATGCGGATTCTGCGCTCCGGGATTTATAATGATGGTTTTAGCTATGAAGATAGAGTTAAAAAATCCTACTGAAGAAGAAGTTATAGATTATCTAAATGGAAATTTATGTAGATGCACTGGATATAAGGGTCAACTTAGAGCTATACACAGGTACCTAAATTCAGTGAAATAACAATTACTTAAACTATAATAAGTAATAAGATATTAGAAATAAAAAATTCATACAAGAGGGGGATATTATGGTAACCATAAAGGAGTATGTGGTCCCAACGAGTTTAGACGAAGCTTATGAATTATTAACATCTAAAAGAAACAACGTAGTACTAGGCGGAAGTAGTTTTCTAAAATTGGGCAGTAAAAATATAGGGACAGCAATTGATCTTAAAGATATAGATTTAGACTATATAGATGAAGACGATGAAAATATACTTATAGGTGCAGATGTAAGCCTTAGAAAATTAGAACAAGATAACTTAATAAAGACTTACTGTGGAGGTATAATCTCATGTGCAGTATCTAATATAGTGGGAGTGCAGTTCAGAAATGGAGCTAGGATTGGTGGTAGTGTTTTTTCAAAATATGGATTTTCTGATTTAATTCCCCCATTACTGGCAGTTGGAGCTAAGGTTAAACTTTACAAAAGAGGTACTTTAGATTTAGAAGAGTTTTTAGAAAGCGACTACGAGAAAGATATACTTGTAGAGGTTATATTAAAGAAAAAAAAGGCTAAAGGAATATTCGATTGTATAAGAAAATGTACAGGTGATTTCCCAGTATTAAATGGAGCTATAGTCTGTGAGGATGAAAAGTACACAATTGTAATAGGTGCTAGACCTCAAAAAGCAGTAATAGCTAAGAAAGCCAGTGAAGTACTAACTATTGAAAAGGATATAGAAAAGGCATCGGATTTAGTTAAAGAAGAGTTGTCGTATGGCAGCAATTTAAGAGGTAGTAGAGAGTATAGATCTGATATGGCTAAGGCACTGGTGACAAGAATGTATATGAGTATTGGATGTGATAAGGATGATAAATAAAGGGATAAGAAAAATTGATAGCGAGGCAATAGTTACTGGTAAACCTATATATACTGAAGATCTTATAATGCATAAAGATGTACTTACAGTTAAATTAATGAGAAGTCCTCACGCATTTGCGAAAATTAAAAATATAGATGTAAGTAAAGCTCTTAAAGTTGAAGGTATAGTAGATATATATACGTACAAGGATGTACCCAATTATAGATATTCAATGGTGGGGGAGTCTTATCCAGAAGCTTCTCCCCATGATCAGCTAATTCTTGAAGATGTAGTCAGATATGTAGGAGATGAAGTAGCCATAATCGCAGCTGAAGATGAAGAATCGGCTTTAAAAGCAATGAAACTTATTAAAGTTGAATACGAAAAGTTAGAGCCGATATTGGATGCTACTAAATCAGAAAATAACCCGATATTAATTCACACTGAGGACGATCTATTTTCTCCGTTCGACTTTGGACTTGACGCAAGTAGGAATATAGTTTCAAGAGAAAAATTTTCAAAGGGTGATGTAGATAAAGAGTTTGAAAACAGCGATGTGGTTATAGAGAGATCGTATATAACTCAGCCTCAAGCTCACTGCATGATGGAGACGCATAGGGCGTATACATACATCGATGCAAACGCTAGATTAGTAGTTATATCTGCCAACCAGTCAGCTTATCATATGAGGAGACAAATAGCCAGAGCTATAGGTTTAAAGCACTCACAAATAAGAGTTATAAAACCTAGAATCGGAGGTGGATTCGGAGGTAAAAATATAGCAGTAACTGAGATATATGCTTCTTTTGTAACTTGGATGACTAAAAGGCCTGCAAAGCTTATATACACTAGAAAAGAAACTTTTGCTATGACAAATACAAGACATCAAATGTTCTTTGATATAAAATTAGGTTCAGATAAAGAAGGAAATATAAAAGGTATAGAGCTTAGGGCGTTAAATAATACTGGAGCATATGGAGATAATGGCCCTTCTGTTTGCTCAGAGTCAGGTCATAATACTCTACCTGCTTATAACGATGTGCCAGCAATAAAGTTCGATGGAAGAACTGTATATACAAATTTGGTTCCAGGTGGAGCACTTAGAGGATATGGAGCTACTCAAGGTACATTTGCTCTAGATAGTGCTATAAATGAGTTGGCTCAGGAACTGGGAATGGACCCAATAGATCTTAAACTTAAGAACATAATAAAGGATAAATCGGATGGAGGAATAATGAACTTTCCGATTAGAACCTGTAAACTGGATGAGTGTATCAAAAGAGGTAAAGAATTGATAGGATGGGATGAAAAATATCCTATTAGAGAAATTGGAAATAACAAAGTTAGAGCGGTAGGAATGTCTATAGCAACCCATGGATCTGGTATCTCAGGGATTGATATGGCTATTGTAAATATGAGAATGGACGAAGATGGAACGTATAAACTTATGTCCGGATCGTCAGACCTCGGAACTGGTTCAGATACTATATTAGCTCAAATAGCAGCTAAGGCATTAAATACTACTTTAGATAGAATATCTGTTCATACAGGGGATACCGATATGTGTCCATACGATACAGGTGCATTTGCATCTTGTACGACTTATGTAACAGGAAGTGCAACAATAAAATCAGCGGAGAGTTTAAAAGCAAAGATATTAAAAGTAGCAAGCAAAAAACTCGAAATTCCAACAGAGGACTTGATGTTATTTGAAGACAGAGTTTGCAGTATAAATGAAATTGATAAATTTGTACTTCTTGAAGAGTTAGGAAGGGAATCAGTTGGAGGTGGAGACCAAGAAGTACTTTATTCATCCGAAAGTTTTGGAATAAAAGAGAGTGCCAAACCTTTCTTGGCGGGATTTGTTGAGATAGAGCTAGACAAAACTACAGGTGAGTTTGAAATAATAGACTACGTTTGTACAGTAGACTGTGGAGCGGTTATGAACCCGACACTTGCGAGGATACAAGTAGAAGGTGGCGTTACTCAAGGGATCGGTTTAGCGGTCTATGAAGAGCCAAGACATGATGAGGATGGGAATCTTCAAACAACTAGTTTCCTTCAGTACAAAGTCCCAACTAAAAAAGAAGTTAAAAATATACAAGTAGAGTTTATAGATAATTACGAGCCATCGGGCCCTTATGGAGCAAAATCGCTTGGAGAAATAGTAATACACACTCCAGCACCAGCGCTAGCAAATGCAGTATACAATGCTGCAGGAGTAAATATTAGGGAATTGCCAATAACTGCTGAAAAAGTATATATGTCTATGAAGAATAAAAAATAGGGGGTAAGCATTTATGATTGCAATAAAAAGTAAGTTCTTAATGTCCTCTGTAGATGATATATACGCTGATCACGCTGTAGTTATAGAAGACGAGATTATAAAAGATATAATTCCAAATGTGGAGTTAAGAAGTAAATATCCTGGTGTAGAGATTATTGACAAATCAGAAGCAGTGGTAATGCCAGGATTTATAAATGCTCATATGCACCAGTATGGAGTTCTATCTAGAGGAATTCCAGCCAATGTTGAATTTAATGATTTTGAAGGTTTTTTAAATGACTATTGGTGGCCATTTATAGAAAATAGAATAGGTTTAAGGGAAGTTAAGGCAACTACTGTCACTTCAGCAATTGAGCTAATTGAATCAGGTGTCATAGGTTTATGTGACACTCTAGAAGCTCCGAATACAGAAGAAGGAACTCTCATAGAACAAGGTAAAATTATAGAAAACTTAGGAATGAAAGCAGTAATATCCATTGAAAGCTGTGAGAGGATAGATTGTGAAAATGGACTTAAGTGTTTAAAAGAAAATGCTGATCTTATAAGATGGAGCAAAGAAAATAGTAAATTGATTTCAGGGATGATGTGTACTCACACTAGCTTCACATGTTCAGCAGATTTTATAAAAAAAACCAAACAAATGGCTCTAGTATTAGACGCTCCAATGCAGTTTCACTTATCCGAAAGTACTTACGAACCAAATTACACAGCTAAATACTTTGGAACAAAACCTGTAAAGTACTACAATGATTTAAATATTCTAGATGAAAATATACTTGTATCGCAATGTGTTAAAGTTGACGATGAAGAAATAGAGATATTAAAGGAAAGAGGAACGAAGGTAGTTCATATGCCACTGAGTAACTGTGAAATAGGAGGAGGTTTTTCGCCAGTACAGAAAATGCTAGATGAGGGTATAAAAGTCGCGCTTGGAACCGATGGATATATTAATGATTTCTTTGAAGTAATGAGAGGGGCTTTTTTAATACATAAGTCGGTTGCAGAAGATACGACAGTCATGTCTGCAAAGACCGTACTTCAAATGGCTACTGAACATGGAGCATACGTTTTAAACTTAAAAGACTCCGGAAAGATAAAAGTTGGAAATAAAGCAGATGTAATTGTCTTAGAAAATAAATTCAAAACACCTATAAACCTTGATAATATATATGATCAAATAGTTGTGCATGGAAGAAAAGAGTTTGTATCAAATGTATTTATAAATGGAAAGAGGGTTTTAAAGGATTACGAATTATCTGGTGTAGACAAAAAATCTGTTGAAGAAGATATGAAAAAAGTAGCGGAAGATTTCTGGAAGTTTTAATTAAGTTATATAAATAAATATCGATAAGATGGGAAAAGAGGCATAGTATGTATAATTTTTTAGGAAAAGAATTAAAATCACCATTAATAATAGGATCAGGGCCTTTAACATATAGTGCTGAAGGATGTAAGATACTTAGCGATTCAGGTGCTGGTGCTGTGGTCACTAAAACTATAAGGAGATTAAGAGCTATAAATCCAGCTCCACATATGGTTAGAAACACAAATAATGCACTAATAAATAATGAAAAATGGACTGACTTTGAGCCAGATCAATGGATAGATTACGAGATTCCAAAGATGAAGGAAAATGGGACTGTTTGTATAGCATCAATTGGTCACACTCTTGAGGAAAGTAGCGAGCTTGTAAAAAAAGTGGAAGTAGCAGGAGCTAATTTTATAGAATTGGTTTCTTACGATTATAACGATCTTATCCCGATGCTTAAAGATGCAAAAAGCAAAGTAAAAATACCCATAATAGTTAAACTGCCGCCAATGGCTGATGATATATCAAATCTATGTAAATCATTAGAAGAAGCAGGAGCTGATGCTATAACAGCTTGTGACTCTGTGGGACCTGCTTTTAGGATTGATATAGAGACAGGAAGACCTCTTTTAGGTGGAGATGGATTTGGATGGTTAAGTGGAGATGTTATAAAACCAATAACGCTTCATAAAATATATGAAATACGACAAAAGGTAAGTATACCTATAATAGGTCTTGGAGGATGTGTAAGCGGAGATGATGCTGTAGAGATGATTATGGCTGGTGCCGACTTTGTTGGAATCTGCTCGGTAGTTATATTAAAAGGACCTGAAGTAATAACTAAAATCCACAAAGATCTAAATGCAAACTTAGATAGATTAGGTTATGGAAGTATTGAAAACGCACGTGGGGTAGTCCACAAACACATGGGAACTGTAAACGAGAGAGAGAGTTTTGAGTTTACTTTTGTAGAAGATAAATGTGTGAGATGTAGAATGTGCGAAAAAGTATGTGCGTATCAAGCTAGAAAGCTAAATGACAAGATGGAGTTAGATGAGAAAGAATGTAGATACTGCGGACTATGTTTATCAGTATGTAAGCCAAAGGCACTAGGAAGAAAGTTAGATACGTTAAAAGTTATTGTTTAATAAAATATCGATCGACTAGAGCTGATGAATTAAAGGAGCTGTATCAAAAAAATTTTTGAGACAGCTCCTCTATTTATTTTTATTATATTTTGTAGTAGTATAACTTAAAGAGATTTTTTATTTCAAATAGATATTTAAAGAAACTATGGATTGAACAAATACAACTTCTCGATATTTATCGAGTGGGCTTTTTTATTTTTTATGAAATGTAGGGAGAGTGATAAATTGAAGGTAAACAGTAAAAGAATACAAAATGCAATAGAAGTGATTGGACAGTATAATTCAACACTGGGAAATGGCTGTACTAGATTTCGGATGAAGAGGGATAGGTATTAAAAATGTTAAATATAAAATTATTTTTTAAAAATTTAATCAGATATTTAGAAGTAGTATCTATACCCAGTTTAATAATACTTCTAATTTTGATTCCGATACTTTCAAGTGTTACAACATTTATACTAGATATAAGTGGGATATCTTTTATATCGTATACGAATATAAAAGATATACTATTAAATCATCCTATAACATTATTGGGGTTATTAACAGTATTTTCTATAGTGATAATAACGGTATTTCTAGAATTTACTTTTTTACTTTTAAGTGTTTACTACATAAGGATGGATAAAGATATAAAAATTGGGAGGATAGTAGCATTAACTGTTGATCAAATTAGTAAAGTTTCGCCGGGATCTTTTGTATTCTTTATATTTTATTTTTTACTGATACTTCCATTTAGCGGATTAGGGTATTCAACAGCATTGTTATCAAAAGCCGCTATACCAAATTTTATTATCGATTACATATTTGAGGGAAAGTTTGTATATATAGCACTACTTGCTATTTTCTATTTCGTTATGTTCTACCTTGCAATTAGATTGGTATTAGTTTTACCACTTTTGATTTTAAAAAAGAATACTATAAAATCAGCAGTAGTTGAAAGTTGGAATATCACAAAAGGTAAAATTCTTAAAATCATTTTTAGGTTTATGTCGGTAGTAGTAGTTTTTGTATTTGCAGTGATTTTAGTATTTTTTTTACTTTACCAAATGCAAGTATTTTTTGACAATAACTTACCTGATTTAGCACTTTACAGTGCAGTAGTGTCTCTACTTTTAATTCAGCTTATAGCAATCGTTTTAACAGCATATATAACAGTCTACTTTTTTGAACTGTTACTTGAAATTCTATTTAAAAGTAAAGCGATTAAATGCCAACCAAATAATAGTCTTAAGTACCATAAAGATAAATACAATAAAATAAAAATTAACGATATATTGATTAGAATAAGTGTGCTTATAACTATAGCTGGTGTTTTATATTTCAATTTTGCTTATATGCAGGGGCTTTTGACATCAAAACCTATGACGATATCTCATAGGGGAGTTAGCTTGAGAAATGGTGTTCAGAATACTTTAGATTCATTAAATACTATAGTTGATCACAGTCCAGACTATGTAGAGATGGATATTCAAGAAACTAAGGATCATAAATTCGTAGTTATGCACGACAATTCTCTAAAGAAACTAGCTGGATTAAAAGCGAATACCTCCAAGCTTACTTTAAAAGAGCTTGAAGAAATAACTATACGTGAGAATGGATTTGAAGCTAAGATACCAAGCTTTGATGATTACTTGAAAGAAGCAAAACTAAAAAATCAAAAACTTTTGATAGAAATTAAAACAACTAAATATACTAGTGATGATATTGTAGATTTATTTATAAAAAGATATAAAGCTAACATATTAGAAAATGAGCATATAGTACAGTCATTAGACTATAAAGTTGTAACAGAATTAAAAGAGAAATCACCTGAGCTAAATGTAGGTTACATACTTCCATATAATTTAGCGGGTATGCCGAGCATTAGGGCAGATTTCTTTACTGTAGAATATACTACTATAGGAGGTAGGTTTGTAGATAAAGCTCACAAGTTAGGTAAAAAAGTTTTTGTGTGGACGGTAAATGATGAAGAGGTTATAAATAATATGATATTCCTAAATGTAGATGGAATTATAACTGACAATATGACTCTACTAAATAGGGTTATAGAGGATGAGACTAATTCTCCGACTTATGCGAATAGATTATTAAGTTTTATATCCGAATTATATGGTTAAATTAATACTATAAAGTTAAAAAATATCCTAAAAGTATTTTAATTAATGCCTTTAGGGTATTTTAATATATAAACAGAATATGTATAATTTTTATTTACAAATCAATTTGCTTCAAGCATGGAACAATATTTATAATATTGAGATGAGGTGTCAATTTAATATTATAATAATAATATAAAAGTGAATATGAATTAATAAATACATGTTGTAATTAATTGAGGAAAGCAGAGGGATGCTTATGAGTTTAGATAGTTTAATTGATATAAAAAACAGTATGGATAAAAAAGAAATAATAACCGTAGTAGGGGCGGGGGGAAAGACATCATTTATAGATTCGATAGCACAAATATATAGAAAAAAATCTAGAGTGCTTTTAACTACTACTACAAAAATTTTTGTTCCGTGTGAAGCTTCCTATGAAAATATGATCTTACTGGATGATATTTCTGAAGAGGAACTTTCAAATTTAAATTTTGTAAAAGGTATTACAGTATGCGGAAAATGTATTAATGAAGACAATAAAATTGTAGGAATCGATTTTAAAGATCTAAAAAAGCTTGAGGATAAATTTGATTTGATCTTAATTGAGGGTGATGGATCAAAGAAAAAGAAACTAAAGGGATGGAATGACAACGAACCTATAGTATATGAAAATACCACAAAAACTATCGCTATATTAGATATCACTTCTTACAATATGAAGATAAATGAAGAGAATATACACAGATTAGATAAGTTTATAGATCAAATAGGATATAAAAACAATCTATATAAAAAATTAAACAAAGGTGTAGATGTATCTGATCTAGTAAAGATTGTATTAAATAAAAAAGCTCTATTTAAAAACTCAAAAGGGGAAAGAGTACTATTTATAAACAAAGTTGAAAATAATGGAAGAGAAGCTATAGCTAGAGAAATTATGAAATCAATTATAGAAAAAGATGAAAATATAAAGTTGTATTTTGGGAGTATTAAGCAAAATACATGTACACTATACAAATAAACTATATTTAAATGTGGAAATATAGTTGAAATAAATACTATAATGTATTTTAATATAATTATGTAGAATTATGAGGATGATATTATATGATAAGTGCGATTATTATGGCTTCTGGATTATCTAGAAGGATGGGTGAGAATAAATTGCTGTTAAGGTACGGCAATTCTATTTTGGCTGAGAATGTATTTAGAGTAGTTAAAGAGATGAATTTTGACGATGTAGTCGTAGTTAGCCAGTATGAAGAAATTTTTAAACTAAGTGATAAATATAATTTTAAGATTATATACAATAAAAATGCTGAAGTAGGTCAGAGCGAGTCCATAAAATTGGGATTAAATAATGTTGTGAATTCTAAGGGATATATGTTTTTTGTAGCGGATCAGCCTTTTTTTGATATATTTTATTTAAAAGAGCTAGTTGAAGAATTCAAAAATGATCCTGAATATATTGTGATACCGAGAAGCAATGGAAAAACTGGAAATCCAGTCATCTTTCCGTGTAATAAAAAGGGAGAGCTAATGAATTTACAAAATGATGAAAAAGGTAAAAAAGTGATAGTTCAATCATCCAAAATAAAATACGTAGAAGTACCTGAAAAGATGTTACTTGATATTGACACAATAGAAGACTACAAAAGGTTGGGAGGAAATAAAGATGAAATTAATTAATACAGTTGATGCAGTTGGGCAAGTTTTGCTACACGATATAACTCAGATAATTCCTGGAGAATTTAAGGGAAGAAAGTTTAAAAAAGGACATGTTGTAAGTGAAGAGGATATTCCTGTACTTTTATCACTAGGTAAAGATCACCTTTATGTGTGGGAAAAAGAAGAGGGTATGGTTCACGAAAACGATGGAGCAGTATTTTTAAGGGAACTAGCAGCTGGTGAAAATCTAGATTTTTCTGAGCTAAAAGAAGGAAAGATAGATTTCTTTGCGGCTTGTGATGGATTGCTTAAAATAGATAAAGAAGCTTTATTTGATTTAAACTATGTAGATGAGATTATGATGGCTACTCTTCACGATAATTTTGTGGTTAAAAAAGGGTTAAAAGTTGCTGGAACTAGAGTTATACCTCTTCTTATACACGAAGATAAACTTAAAGAAGTAAAAGAAGTTGTTGGAGATAGAAAAATAGTAAATGTGGTACCGTTTAAGCCTAAAAAAGTTGGTATAGTTACTACAGGGAATGAAGTATTTTACGAGAGAATAAAAGACAAATTCGGTCCAGTTATAGATAAAAAAGTTAAAGATTTCGGATGTGAAGTTATCGGACAAACAATCTGTCCAGATGATAAAGAAGTCATAACAAAAGCAATAAAAGACTTTATAGATCAAGGTGCTGAGCTTGTATGTTGTACTGGTGGTATGAGTGTAGATCCAGATGACGTAACTCCTACAGCTATAAAAGATACTGGGGCCGATCTTGTAACTTATGGTTCTCCAATACTGCCAGGTGCGATGTTCTTACTTGCATACTATGGAGAAGTTCCAATAGTAGGAATACCGGGATGTGGAATGTACAGTAAAATAACAGTATTTGATGTTGTTTTACCTAGACTATTAATAGATGAAAAGCTTACAAAAAGAGATATAGCAGCTTACGGTCATGGTGGGTTATGTATGAATTGTGAGGTATGTACTTACCCTGCATGTAACTTCGCGAAAATATAGTGATATTAAGGCTTGCGCCTTGACTTAATCCTATATTTATTATATGATAACAATGTTGCGTAAATATAAAAAGAAGAAAGGAAATATCATTAATGTTACAAGTTACGGATGTAGGTCTAAGATTTGGTGATAAAGAATTATTTAAAGAAGTTAATTTAAAATTTACAAAAGGTAACTGTTACGGGATAATCGGAGCTAATGGTGCAGGTAAATCTACGTTCTTAAAAATATTATCTGGTGAAATAGAACCAAATAATGGTAATGTATCTATTACAGATAAAGAGAGAATGTCAGTACTTAAGCAGAATCATTTCGAATACGAAGAAGAAACAGTTATAAATGTGGTAATTAGAGGTCATGAAAGACTTTGGAATATAATGAGCGAGAAAGATGCTCTATACATGAAAGAAGATTTCAGTGAAGAAGATGGTATAAAAGCTGCGGAATTAGAAGGAGAATTTGCTGAACTAGATGGATGGGATGCAGAGACTAATGCAGAAAAAATACTAATGGGTCTTGGGATAAACAAAGACATGCACTATAAACTAATGAAGGAATTAACTGGGGGAGAGAAAGTTAAGGTATTATTAGCTCAATCTCTATTTGGTAAACCAGAAATACTACTAATGGATGAGCCGACTAACCACTTGGATTTCAAATCAATCAACTGGTTAAATGACTTCATAATGGATCTTGAAGATTCAATTGTAATCATAGTTTCGCATGATAGGCATTTCTTAAACAAGATATGTACAAACATAGTAGACGTAGACTTTGGTAAAATCCAAATGTACGTAGGTAACTACGACTTCTGGTACGAATCAAGTCAATTAGCATTACAACTATCAAAAGATCAAAACAAAAAGACTGAAGAAAAGATAGCTCAATTAAAAGAGTTCATAGCAAGATTTAGCTCAAATGCTTCTAAAGCAAAGCAAGCTACATCTAGAAAGAAACAATTAGATAAATTAGAACTTGATGATATACAACCTTCTAGAAGAAGATATCCATACGTTGGATTTACTCCAGCCAGAGATATCGGTAACGAAGTACTTGAAGTTCACAATTTAACAAAGACAATAGACGGAGTTAAAGTATTAGATGATGTATCATTTAGATTAGCAAGTGACGATAAAGTCGTATTCCTAGGTGATGAATTATCAACTACTGCTTTACTTAATATACTTATGGGTGAGCTGGAACCAGATAGTGGAAGCTTCAAATGGGGAGTTACAACTACTCAAGATTATCTACCAAAGAACCACAATAAATTCTTCGATGGTGTAAGTTACTCACTAGTAGATTGGTTAAGACAGTTCTCTGAGGAGAAGAGTGAAAGCTTCATAAGAGGTTTCTTAGGTAGAATGCTTTTCTCTGGAGAAGAAGCTCTAAAAGAAGCTCAAGTATTATCTGGAGGAGAAAAAGTAAGATGTATGCTTTCTAAGTTAATGCTATCTAATGCGAACGTGTTAGTATTAGACGATCCAACTAACCACTTGGATCTTGAGAGTATAACTTCAGTGAATAAGGGGCTTGAGAAGTTTCCTGGAGTACTTCTATTTACTTCTCATGACCATCAATTTATTTCTACTCTAGCTTCTAGAATTATTGAGATTACCCCAAGTGGTCTTATGGACAGAACTATGGATTTCGATGAGTATCTAGATAGTGATGATATTCAGAAACAGTTAAAAGAGATGTATGGAGATGCTAAGAAGTAGATTGATTTAAGAAAAAATGATAGATGAGTGCTATCTAAATTATATTGTATAACAAAAAATATCTTTTTATTTAATCTAAGATGAAAAAATGTGTGCTAACATTTTTGATTTTTAATTTATTTAAAGAGGTATTTTTTTATGCAATTAAACGAATTGATTGAGGAATTTTTAATGGAGCTAGAAATACGGAATTCCAGTAAAGAAACTATAAGGAGTCATAAAAATAGTTTGAAAATCTTTAATGAGTATTTGGGTGATGTTGAAATTGAAGAAGTAAAATCTATTGATGTAAAAGCTTTTACTATATTTAATAAAGAAAGAGGGTTGAAACAGAAGTCACAAAATATATATATTTCTTCAATTAGGGCTTTATATTCCTATTTGATTGAGGAAGATATAGTAATGAAATAGTAAACCTAGAGTTGTACCAATATCTAAGAAATTAATAAAACTTATGATGAAGTATGAGAGAGTTTACAGTCTAAGATTGAATATGTAATCGTTGAAATATTTCAAAAAAATATTCAAACATTAACTGAAAGTAAAATGGGTTAAAAAAGATATATGTTAAAACTGTTTAACCCATAGAAAATATTCAAATAATATTAAGTGGTATAATTCAAAACATAATAAAACAAAACAAACCTAGAATTACTCATAAAAACAAAAAAATGAATAAAAACATTTATTTTGATTTATTTGGCATACCTGTTGCTATATATAATTAATAACTCTGAACTTACCAGAGAATAAATTTTAAATTTTAGGAGGATATTATTATGAAAGTAACAGTAGTAGGAAGCCATTTATGCCCAGACACATTATATGCATTATGTCAATTAAGAGACAAGAATATAGAGGTTGATTTCAAAGATTTATCATCAAGCTTACCAGATTTAAAAGAGTACCTAACTCTTCGTGATGGCCTAGAAATCTATAACAGTATAAAGGCTGAAGGTGGAATAGGAATCCCATGCTTTATACAAGAAGATGGAAGTAAAACATTCGACTTGCATGAAATTTTAGCAAAATAATCAAATATGGATGTTTCGATAAATACAATCAATAAAAAAGGGGATGTCTCAATAAAATGGACCCTTTGTCAAGTATACTATAAAAAAAAGGGTGCTATGAGACTCCAAGAAGTTGATTCCTGTATTGTACAGGAGTCAGCTTTCTTAAATTCCACTGACAACGGTCATTATTATAATAATCCATATAATCATCAATTAAAATTTTAAGTTCTTCTAATGTTGTACAGTTTTTACAATCAATTTCATCCTTCATATGTCCAAAGAATGACTCCTGCGGAGCATTATCCCAACAATTACCCCTTCTAGACATAGACTGGCCTAAGTTGTTTTTCTTAAGTAGTTTTTGAAATATTGGACTTGTATAATGAGAGCCTTGGTCAGAATGAATAAAAGCATCTTTAATTAGGTATAAATTAAAAATAGGTAAAGAATTAGAAATGAGAATTTTTGATTTATAAATAAATTATTGTTATAATCGATTGTAAGTTATATATTATTGCAGTATAAGGAGTTGCTATGGAAACTAGAGAACTGGCTATAATAACATTAAAAAAAGATGCAGGGGAAATTTATGCAAATCAAATAAAGTATTTTTTAGGTGACAATACAAAAATAAACTTATACTCCTTTGAAGAGGGGAATGTTAAATTTTTTAATGAAAAGGTTATACTTATTTCTGTAAAGTTAAAGTATGATGATATTACATCGATATGTTCAAATGATACACAAATCATAATACCAAGCCTAACTTTTGAAAAATCTAGTTTTAAAAAGATCTCAAATATAGATAAGAATAAGACTGTATTTGTATATAATTTATCTAAAAGTATGGCACTTGAAACTATAACCATAATACGTAGATTAGGGATTAATAAACCTAACCTTTTACCTAGTTATCCTGGATCTGATAATATTTTGCCTAATTCTGTAGTTTTGACTCCAGGAGAAGAAATTTTAATCGAATCTTATAACAGTGAAATAATAGATCTTGGCTATAGAATAATAGACTTAGGTTGTATAGCTGATATAGCAATTAAGTTAGACCTAGAGCATTTAATTAAAGAAGATTTACTGAATAAATTTATAGATAAAATCGTCCCGACTAGTTATATTACAGAAAAACTTTTAGTAGGTCAAACTAGATTAGAAAATAAGTTTGAATTTTTACTATCTTCTATCGATGAAGGATTAGTTTGTATAAGTGAAGATAAGATTGTTCAGTTTTATACCCATGAAGCTAGAGAAATATTAGGTGTAAATGATAATGACATGATTGGAAAATACATTGGTAACTATATAAAATCTTTTGATTTTAGTCAAATAAAAAAGGAGACAAAAAACCAACAAAAACTTGTTAAGGTTAATAATATAGATATAAATTTAGAAATTAGATATGCAGATATAAATGGATTTAGTGGGTTTATAATAAAACTAGCTAAGTTTTATGAGGTTGAAAAAAAGCAAGCAAAGCTTAGGACCCAGCTTTTAAGTTCTGGTAATGTAAGTAGATATAGTTTTGATGATATAATTGGTTATAGTGAGGATATAATAAATAGTAAAAAAATTGCCTATAAAATGGCACAATCAAATTCATCTATATTAATAATAGGTGAAAGTGGAACAGGTAAAGAGCTTTTTGCTCAATCAATACATAATGTATCATCTAGAAAACAAGGGCCATTTGTTGCGGTAAACTGTAGTACTTTTCAAGAAGAACTTTTACAAAGTGAGCTATTCGGATATGATGATGGAGCCTTTACAGGGGCTAAAAAAGGTGGGAAGATAGGTCTATTTGAGCTTGCCAACAAAGGGACTATATTTTTAGATGAAATTGGAGAGGTGGACTTAAATTTACAGGCAAGTCTACTTAGAGTTATTCAAGAAAAACAAATTAGAAGGATTGGTTCAGATAAAGTTATTGATGTAGACATTAGAATCATAGCCGCTACAAATAGAGATATAAATAAATTAGTATGTGAAAATAAATTTAGAAAAGATCTATTTTATAGATTAAATGTTCTTCCTTTAAAAATAAGTCCCTTAAGAGATCGCATCGGAGATCTATTTTTAATATTCGATTCGTTTAAGAAAAACTTAGATGCTCACTTTAACCTTTCTGATGAAGTTGTAGATATATTTAAAAGATATAATTGGGAAGGAAATATAAGAGAATTAAGAAACATATCTGAATATTGCTCTTATTTAGATAAGAGTTTAATTGAAGTATCTGACTTACCTGACTATATATTTGAATCTTTAGGAGTTAAAAATAAATGTTTAAAATTACTAAATGAAAAAGATCTAGATAAGTTTAAATTTAAGAGAGATTTAACTGATTATATTTTTGTTTTGGATAAAATATATCGAGCTTATAATCTTAAACATAGGATAGGACGAAGAAAAATATATGAATATGCAATAGAGGAAAAGGTATTTTTAACTGAACAGCAAATTAGGAGTATTCTTATTGAACTTCAGGACTTTCAACTTGTGAAAATCTTATCGGGTCGTGGAGGAACTATAATTACTGAAAAGGGAAGAGAATTTCTAAAACAATACTAGTTAAAATCTACCTCGTCTATACTATTGATAGAATCCACGGAAAAGCGAGTGTTTCAGAATTAATTTTTCAATTAGTTTTGAAATACCCTCTTTTTAGTTTTGATATATTATTATAATATATCAAAACTTAGTATTAATTGATAGAGTTATGAATGATGCAAAGTCGAAATAAAGTGAGATAAAATTAGAAAATAAAATATAAGCTAAGACAACATAAAACCATATAATATAGAAGATAATCATTATTTAACAAAAAAATTTTATTATTTTATTTTTAAATTTACTAGCGCCAGATAATAAAAAAATTTACATAATATGT
This sequence comes from Metaclostridioides mangenotii, assembly GCF_017873185.1. Taxonomy (GTDB): domain Bacteria; phylum Bacillota; class Clostridia; order Peptostreptococcales; family Peptostreptococcaceae; genus Metaclostridioides; species Metaclostridioides mangenotii. The sequence continues at coordinate 560,270 of NZ_JAGGJX010000001.1, read as the reverse complement.
AGAAGTTTATCAATGTTTAAATAAAATTCGATACAAAATTTAGAGAATTATATGAATTATATGCGAAACTATAATAGAATTAAAGATTTGTATTATAAAGTTTTCAATATAAAAGAATAGCTTTTTAAGCTTGGAATATTTATGTTATACTTACTATATATAACTATTTTGGAAATTTAAGGGGGATGAAATGAAGAAATTATTAGCTATTTCACTAACAATTTGCTTAATACTTAGCAATATTATAGCATTTATAAATCCTGTAAAGGCAGACGAGAAAAAAAGCATACTGGACTCAGCAAAATTAATTCATAGTGATTCAATAGAAAATCATGTATGGGGATTATCTGAAGCAGTGACACTAGAGTACAAATGGTCTATAAAGAGCAAAGAAAAGGATTTCAAAGAGACGTTTAGTATTCCAGATGAGCTAAAGATAGAGAATGAGTTTAATTCCAACATACTTACTTCAGAAGGTATTGATTTGGGTACACTTAATGTAACTACTGATGGAAAAGTGACAGTGCATTTTACTGATCAAAGCAATTATATCGAGAAGAATAATGATATTAAGGGTGTATTTACGTTTAATACTATATTTAATCCTAAAGTAGTAGACAAACCAGGAGATTATAAAATTGATTTTGGTATAGGTCCTGATACTTATAATATAAAAATTGTTAATAAGGAAACATATTCATACATTGATGAAAAAAATGGTGACAAAACATCGGATAAGTCAACTGGAAATGCAGATGTTGTACTAACTACTGTAGATTCTATAGATAAAAATAAATTATATGGTGCTATATTTGATCTATTAGATGAAGCTGGAAATATGATTAGAGAAGGATTGACTACAAATGGTGATGGCATAATAATTATAAAAGATTTAAAACCTGGCAAATACAACTTTGTACAAACAAAAGCCTCTGATGGTTATGTGTTGGATTCAATGAAAATTTCCTTTGAGATAAAAAGCGGTCAGCATGCATCTATAAATTTAATAAAAGAGAATGATAAAGAAGATATGATAAAACCTAATACAGGAAGCGTTATGCTTGTTGCTGTAGATTACAAAAGTGATTACAATATACCAGGTGTTGAGTTTAAATTGCTAGATTATAAAGAAAATATGTTAGAAGAAGGATTAGTTACAGATAGGAATGGAAAGATAACAATAAAGAATTTAAAACCAGGAAAATATATATTTGTACAGACAAAGGCTTCTGAGGGATATAGATTGGACAGTAAAAAGATTGAATTCCAAATTAAAAATGGAGAATTAGTTGTTGTAAAATCAGTAAATTATAAAAATGGTGTTTATCCACCTGGTACAGAGACAGGAGGAAACAATAACAATTCTGGAAATACGAATAACACTGGTAAGCTTACTGGACTAAACACAAATAAACCAGCGACTTTACCTCAAACAGGAGGAGTTCTAGGAAGCGTAGGCATCTTGTTTGCCGGATTATCTATGGTAGGTTTAGGAGTATATCTATTTAGAGTTAAAAAAGCTTAGTTATAAATAGATATAGTATTAAAGATATTTAAAGTTATCTATTTCAAATCAGATAGAATCTTTTTATAACATTAAATAAATATAAAATTTACATCGCTATTATAAAAAAATAACCTTATGTTAAAACTATTATGTTTTAACATAAGGTTATTTTAATTAGTACTGAAATAAATTACATAGTTGATATTGAATCTTCACTTTTACTGATCAGTCTAAAACAAACAATTCCAGCAATTATAATTCCTATTCCACCGATAATTCCAACAGGAGAAGGCCCTATAAATGGATTGGGATTAGTTATAGATGAAAATAGCAATCCAGATGCAGCAAAACCATTGAACATGGCATGACATATAACCGCAGGAATACAGCTTTTAGCCTTTATAGTTACATATGAAAATATAGAGCCCAGAAATACACAGAATACTGTCATAGAGAAAATCCCACCAAAAGGATAAGACGGATATCCAAGTCCATAGTTATGTCCCATTGCTATAAGAGGCGCATGCCAAACTCCCCATATTACACCACTGATTAGAGTAGCTTTAAGCGCAGAGAACTTCTCTAAAAGATTGGGAAGTAAAAAACCCCTCCATCCTAATTCTTCACCTAGACATGGAATAAAGTTTACAACGGGTGCAATAAATACTGCCAGTACCAATTGGCTAATTAATGACATTTTAATCTGTTGGTCATTTGGTATAGGGCGGTTAGCAGATGCCATTTGAGATTTAGTTGCCTCTATCATAGTAGTCATATTTAAATCTAATTGATTAGGAAATACTAGGAAGTAAATAACAGCACCTAAGGCTATAAGTACTGCTGGTAAAATCCAAGCAATAAAATAGTATTTTTTATTATTTTTAAAATTAGGCTTTAACCATAGATCCTTGAAATTTTCCTTTGTTATAAGTGTAGTGATTATAACACCGATAGCTGGCATAAACATACATGTCATTACAATTATAGTAGAATTTGGATTTTGATATCCGCCATTAGCCATTAAACCGAATGCAATTGACCAAGTAAGAATAAAAGTTATTATTACAAAAATACTTATCTTTTTCATATAATAATACCCCCTTAAAATCATATTTGTTATAGTTAAAGTATAACAGCTTGTTTTTCTATATGCAATAAACGAATAGAAAAAAGATTGTGAAAATTAAATTCAGTATAGAATTATATGAAAATATAACAGATTTGAGAAATATGGGTTATGTGGTATACTTAATTTGTAAAAATCTATGGAGGAAATAAAATTAATAAATATGTAATCCGAACGCAGAAAAAAGGAAAGTATTTCTCTAACGAACACCTTTACGATGATGCGTTGGAAAATAAGGTTTTAGGAAACTGTTATTAGATAATATAATTTGGAAATAAATTATTATTAAATAAAGAAAGGAAGTTACAAGGGAGATATATTAAAAGCTTGAAACAGAATTTTTAATACTTTCAGTAACAATTTATATATGAATATAAAAAGACTAATAGGAATTATTATAATAGCAATGGGAATAGGATTAATAGGATTTTCTTTCTATGCAAGATGGGATACAGATAATGAAAATAATAAATCTATAGATAAATTTGAAGAGGTTTTATTGGAAAAGAAAAAAGGAAAAACCAATGACAAAGTCGATCTCAATGATGGAATAGGTATAATAAGCATTTCTAAAATAGATCTGAAAGTAATTATAAAAGAAGGGACTGATATGAAGACTCTTAGACGTGCAGTCGGTCATTTTGAAGGGACACCAATGCCTTGGGAAAATGGGAATTTTGCAATTGCAGGTCATAGACAGTATACATACGGAGAGTTTTTTAATAGAGTTGATGAAATTGAAACAGGGGATTTAATAGAGATACAAACTTTAAATGGAAAATTTGAATATAAAGTTGATGGAAAGAAAGAGGTTGAAGCAACTCAAGTTGAAGTGTTAGATAACACACCAGAAGATAAGATTACTATTGTAACATGTGTTAAAGGCGGTAAAAAACGAGTAGTTTTAACTGCTTTAAAAGTTGGAGTTCAAATTTAAGCTATTAATTTAGTAAATAATTATATGTGCGTATCTTAAAATTGATGAAAAATAATGGGAACAAATAGAAAAGGATTTAGAGTTTTTATAGAAGAAAATGACTAAAACCTTTAACTTCTAACAACTGTAATTTAACCTAGATAAGGAATTGATTATTTTGATAACAGGATAAAAGAGATGATTGATAAATTAAAAAATAAATATTGACTATATCTAGTGTTTTAAATCATATAGATACTTTTTATGTATACAAAAAAATTTCTGCATTAACATATTTAAAATATAAATTATGTTAATATAATAGTATAGAGAAATTTTACTGAAGCTGAATTCCAGCAACAAATGTCCAGTATAATAGTAAAGAATAAAATAAATAGTAAAATATGGGGGAGATAGAAGTGGACAAAAATCTTAATTTTGTAAACGAAAAAAAAATAGAGAGAACTATTAAATCACTAGAAAAAAATAATATGAATGGTTACCTAGTCAAAGGAAAAGAAGAACTTATACAAAAAATTGAAGAACTAGTGGATCAAGGGGCTACTGTAGGTATAGGTGGATCTATGACACTCTTTGAAACAGGCATAATAGACTATTTAAGAACAGACAGATACAAATTACTAGATAGATATGCTGACGGTCTTAATGGCGATGATATGAAAAATATATTTAGACAGTCTCTTTTGTCAGATGCATATTTTACAAGCACAAATGCTATAACTGAAGACGGTGGTCTCTACAATGTAGATGGAAATGGAAATAGGGTGGCTGCCATGCTTTACGGACCAGACAAGGTTATAATTATAGCTGGTGTAAATAAAATCGTTAAAAACGAAGCAGAAGCGGTTGAAAGAGTAAAGAATATTGCTGCACCAGCAAATACGAAACGACTTGGAATTAAAACTCCTTGTGAAGTTACAGGTAAATGTATAGATTGTTCAAGTGAAGGTAGAATTTGTTGCGAGTACACTACAATAAAAATGCAGAGAGCAAAAGGAAGAATACATGTAATTTTCCTAAATGAAAGTTATGGATATTAATAAATTAAGTATTTTATTTATCTAATTATTATTTAGGGGAACTATCTCGTTTTCCACTGTTTAATACAGTTTTAAGTAAAAAACTTGTCGTGTAAATATCTCATTTTTTAAGCTGTATAGTGATTATGCTATACAGCTTTTTTTGAAAAGTAAGAGATTTTTTTATGAAAGCCGTCATTTAAAATCAAATGATAGCAAATGAAAGGTTAGTGCTTTAGTTATAATTAAAATTTTTAATGTAAATAAGGAGGTCATCATGGAAAAGATAATTACTCGAGATATTGTTCTTGATGAATCACTAAAACTATTTTCAGTGCGTGGATATGACGGTGTGGCAATAAGTGACATTGCAGAAGAGATGGGTATAAATAAAGATTATGTCTATAAATTTTTTAGCACAAAAAAAGATATATTTAAAGCAATAATAAAAGAAGTTACACTTAGAGTTGACGCGGTTTACAAAAAAATGTCTGTTCCTATTGGCAGCTATGCTATAGAAGAGTATGCAAATATGTCATTTCAGAGATTAGAAGATTTATGTTTTGAAATTTTTGATATGTATTTAAACGATGAGGTTGTATCTAAGTTTAGAAAAATGCTTACGATACAGCAGTATTCAGATTTACATATATCGAAAATATATAATGGAATTTTTATAGATGGTCCTTTGAATACCGAGGTAGAATTGTTTAAGGGATTAAAAGAAAAGGGTGTGCTTAAAGATGCAGATCCGCATATAATGGCTTTACAGTTTTACGCACCACTTTTTCTATTATTTTATAAATTCGATTATAGACCATACGATGAAAAAAGGATAAGAGAATTGATAAAAAAACAGATATCATCTTTTTTAGATAATTATTTGGTTAAGATAGAGAATTGAACGATTAAGCGATTGGAAATTTTAATAGACGACCTTTACTACTTAAAGATCGCCTTTTATTAAATAGCGATATTAATAAATATTAACTAATATTAAATACCAATATCGTTTAAAAGTTTATTAAATTTCTTTTCGCTAAGTATTTCATTTGTAACAAATTCTCCATTGTAAAATAAGCTGTAACTTGTAAATGGTGATGGAGCACTTTGAGCTTCATCAGTAGTTTCAAACTTTACTAATTCAAATTTTATATTTCTATTATCGGCGATTTCTTTGATAATAGGCGCGTATTTATGCGAATGTGGACATTGATTAGCGTAGTATAAAACAAATCCATTTTTATTATCTATGTATTTACTAACCCATTTTTTAAATTTTGGTACATCTACATCTTCCTTGAAGGGAAGGTAAAGAAGCTCGAAGTATGGATCAGCGTAGTCTGCAGTAATAAAGCCTTTATACTTTAGGTACTTAGGATCAGATAAAAAAGGCATTTTTTTCTTTGATGAGATTACAGTAAGGCCATCTTTCCCCTTAGACTTTGCATCTAAAATACATTCATTAAGAAGCTCATTAGCATAACCTTGTCCCTTAAATTTTCCTGAAACCCAAAAACAGTTAATATGTATAAAATTATTAGCATCTATAGGACACCAAGCTTTTTCAGCTGGAATATACTCAATTAAAACTTTTCCACGCTCATCTAATTTTTTGAAAACTAGTCCGTCATTAAATCTTTGTGACATCCATGATTTTTTAGAAGATACACATGTTTCTCCTTTTTTTTCTGATATAGCACAACATATGTGTTCATTTTCTAAATTCTCTAAAGTTACGTCTATTATAGGCAAAATATTCTCTCCTTAATTAGAATTCCAACGCTTTAAAGTTGGCGAAAAACCATTCATCATTTTTCTAGCTTCTTCTTCTGTCATTTCAGAATTTCCTGACATCATATGTGGAATGCAAATCTCAATCATTTGTTCCATAGTCACATCTGATGTAAATTCACCATTATCATAACAGTATTTACAATAATCATCGTTTAGAGAAGCATCCTTATTTTTTCCACAAAGATCTGCATCATTCATAGGCATTGCACAAGATTGACAAATTTTTATATTCATATTTAATCCCCCTAATAATATATTTATTATCATAATATCATATAAAGATGACAATATATGTCATATTAAAATAAATATTTGTTTAACATAGAAATTAATTTTTTTAGCATAAAAATCGCAGTTAGATTATACATTGTACTAGTCACATAAATTTTTCTACAAGTTAATAAACTTTAGATAGTAAATTAGATTTAAAAACTTAGAAAATAAATTGGAGGATTAGTATGATTGAAAAATTGCTTAGAAATACAGTTAAGGATTTGAACCAGTATATTCCTGGAGAGCCTATAGAGAAAGTTAAAGAGAAGTATGGAGTGGATGAGATAATAAAACTAGCTTCAAATGAAAATCCATTAGGGGCATCACCAAAAGCTATTAAGGCAATGAAAGACATGTTAGATATATCGCATCTATATCCCGATCCAGAGGCAAATGATCTTAGAAGAAAGCTAGCATTTAGTTTAGGTCTTAAACAAGATAACTTTATAATAGCAAATGGGGCAGATAATATAATAACACTTTTAGGTGAGGGATTTGTAAATAAAGATGATGAAGTAATCTACTGTAGTCCATCTTTTCCATCTTATAGAACTGCAATAATAAAAAATGAAGGAATACCTGTAGAAGTTCCGCTTACTCCCGACTACAAATACAATTTAGATGGAATTTTAGAAAAACTTAATTCTAAGACAAAAGCAATATTTATATGTAATCCAAACAATCCAACTGGAACTCTATTAGACGATAAAGAGTTGGATAATTTTATCAAAAAAGTTCCGGAAAATGTGATAACAGTTATAGATGAAGCGTATATAGAATTTATAGAAGATAAAAATTACAAAGATTCAGCAGACTATGTAAAAGATAATGAAAACGTTGTTGTAGTAAGAACATTCTCTAAAATATATGGATTGGCAGGATTGAGAGTAGGTTATGCAATTGCAAACTCAGATATAATCAAAAGTTTATTTATGGTTAGAGAGACGTTTGCTGCAAACAGAATCGCTATAAGTGGTGCAGTAGCTGCTTTAGATGATGAAGAATTCTTAATCGAGACTTACAATGTAAATAAAGAAGGCAAGGGATACCTAAAAAGAGAATTCATAAAAATGGGATTTGATGTAGTCGATTCTCAGGCAAACTTTTTATATGTAGATATGAAGACAGACATAGATAAATTGTTTGAAGATTTAAAGAAGAAAGGATTTGTAATACGACCAAGCAAGACACACGTTCGTGTAACTATAGGAACTATGGAGCAAAATAAAAAGTTTATAAATGCTTTAAAAAATGTATTAAATAAATAGAAATAAGGCTATCTCATCAGTGAGATAGCCTTATTTTAATTGCTAGATCTTGCAACAGTTAAATCATGTTAAATATTCTACCTACCAGCCTTTAAATATGATAATCGATAAATTTTGCATAAATTTTACTTAATTTTAAATGAGCTTTTAAGTGGAACGACTCTATTAAATACAAGTTTGTCCTCAGTAGTATATTTATTATCTATACTGAAAAATCCATTTCTAACAAGTTGGAATTTATCGAAAGGTTTAGCATCTTTTATTTGAACAGACTCAACAAAACCTTGAAGTATATCAATAGAATTAGGATTTATTTGGTCTAAAAAGTGCTTACCTTCATTTTCTGGAGCGTCATCCAAGATTAATGGTTCAAATAATCTAAACTCACAAGGTTTAGAATCATTAGCATCAACCCAATGAATAGTAGACTTTACCTTACGACCAGTAAATCCAGAACCACTCTTAGTCTCAGGATCGTAAGTACAATGAACTTCTACTACATTTCCATTTTCATCTTTTATAAAATCATTACACTTTACAAAGTAAGCGCCCTTTAGGCGAACTTCGTTTTCTGGGAACAACCTAAAGTATTTTTTAATCGGTTCTTCCATAAAGTCATCTTGCTCTATATACAATTCTCTAGAGAAAGGAACAAGTCTCTTTCCTTGAGTTTCATCTTTAGCATTGTTTTCTATTTCTAACATTTCAACTTTGCCTTCAGGGTAATTAGTAATAACTAATTTAAGTGGCTTCAAAATACCCATAGCAAGAGGAGCTTTGCTTTGTAGATCTTCTCTTAGGAAGAAATCGAGCAGTTGGCTGTCAACTTGAGAGTTAACCTTAGACACACCGATCTCTTCACAGAAATTACGTATAGATTCTGGAGTATAACCTCTTCTTCTAAGCCCTGATATTGTTGGTATTCTAGGATCATCCCATCCATCTACAACATTGTTATCAACTAATAATTTCAGTTTTCTTTTACTCATAACAGTATTATTCATATTAAGTCTTGCAAACTCTATCTGTCTTGGAACTTTTTCCATTTCACATTCTTTTACGAACCAATCGTAAAGCGGTCTTTGGTCTTCAAACTCTAGTGAACATAGAGAATGTGTTATTCCTTCAATAGCATCTTCTATTGGATGTGCAAATGAGTACATAGGGTATATACACCATTTATCTCCAGTATTGTGATGATCAGCATGAGAAATTCTATATATTACTGGATCTCTAAAGTTTATATTAGGAGATGACATATCGATTTTGACTCTTAAAACTTTTTGACCATTTCCAAATTCACCATCTCTCATTTTTGTAAAGAGATCTAAGTTCTCATCAATAGATCTATCTCTGTAAGGGCTGTTTTTACCAGGTTCTGTAAGAGTACCACGGTGTTCTCTTATCTCATCGGCAGTCAAATCATCTACATATGCCTTGCCTTTTTTTATTAAAACTAAAGCTCTTTTGTACATTTCGTCGAAGTAGTTTGATGCGAATAAAAGTTCATCCCATTCAAATCCTAACCATTCGATATCTTCTTGTATTGAGTTAATATACTCTACATCCTCTTTAACAGGATTAGTATCATCAAATCTTAAATTTACTTTTCCTTTAAATTCCTCAGCTAGACCAAAATTTAGACAAATACTTTTTGCGTGTCCAATATGTAAATATCCATTTGGCTCTGGAGGAAAACGAGTTATAATACTTTTGTGCTTTCCAGTCTCTAAGTCGTCTAGAATTATATTTTTTATAAAGTTAGACGAAGTTGTTTCATTTGACATATTATAATAACCTCCTTAAAAATTTATTTATATTGAAATATAACAATATATTACATTTCATTCCATAATACTAATTCTAATTCAATATTGGAAAAAAATAAAGATATAATTAAAGTATTCAGCTAAAAATGCTTTTTTATACTAAAATACTCACTGATTGCTTCAAAGGTATTTAAATTTAATTAAAAGCTATTTTATATTTCAATTAATAAATTATAGCACATGATTTCACTTCAAGCTCTATTCATTCGTGGTAGTGTGTATTGAAAATATGTAGTATTATGTATATAATGTTAAAAATATAGATTACAAATTTAAAAATTGTATGGTTTATGTATTTTATTAGTTAAGGAGAATCTTATGAGAAAGTTTATTAAAGGAATATCTTATATAATAGTTGCTCTTCTGCTTCTTGGGGGTATAATGTTGTATTTATTATCTCCTTCAAAAAAAGCAGAAATTGATTACAGTGAAAGTAAAACTATGACAATTGAAGACATAGTTAAAAAATCAAATATTGGATCAATGGAGATACTTAAAAATCCTACAAGGTTAAAAGGAGAAGTAAATATCGGCAACAAAGATTTAAAAGATATAGTCTATACTGTTCTACTTAAATCTGGAGTTGATGAGTTAATGTACAATGAAGTTGAAATAGTAGACGATTCTATCGCGGTAAAAGTTCCGTATAAGGTAATGGGATTTATACAAACACAAGTAGATTTTGAATTAATTCCAGAAATTCAAGGTGAGGACCTAATATTTGAAATAAAGGATATACATGTAGGTAAACTACCTATCAGCAATAGTTTATTTGAAAAATCTCTAGATTATATTCAAGCAAATAAAGATTTCAGGATAAAAGACAATAAAATTATAATAGATAAGAGTTATGTTTACCCAGCTAAATTAAATAAAGTCACGGTAAAAGATAATAAGTTAAATTTGGATTTAGAGATGGAAATTGGAAGTGTACTAGATTTTTTAAATAACGGAAGATAAGAAGTATAATGAGCTATTCATTTTAATACAATTAATGATGAATAGCTCATTTTTTTATAAATATAGGTAATTGTAAGAATTCATTTTTTATGGTAAAATTAAAAGGTTATTATACATTTTTTTAATTATATTAAAATAAGAGAATTTATCGATGTTGCTTATATATTTGTTATATTAAATTTTAGACAAGAATGTATAACAGATGTAAGGGGGGAAGATATGAAGAAAATTTATATTGTTACGACATATACTGGTACGGTATTATCATATATTATAAGAAATTTTAGTGGCAAGCAGTATTCACATGTATCACTTGCTATTAGTGAAGATTTGAATCCAATGTACTCATTTGGTAGGCTAATTCCAACAAACCCGATTTTTGCAGGATTTGTTGAAGAGAATATAGATGAAGGGCTGTACGCTATAAAAAAAGGAACTGTATGTAGAGTTTATTCATTGGAGGTAACTGACTTTCAGTATGAAGAGCTAGGGAGAAATATAAAGAGAATAAAGAAAAATAGAGATAAATTTGATTACGATAGAAGAGCACTTTTATGTATACCTTTAAACGTAAACAGACAACGTCCGTTTAAGTACGTATGCTCAAATTTTGTTGCAACTATGTTAGATAGAAGTGGTATAGACATCTTAGATAAACCATCTTATAATGTTAAGCCAAATGATTACTACGATCTTGAGGGGCTTAATCTAGAATACGAAGGTTTAATTTCTCATTACAATAGAAGAGTTAAATCCACTATACCAGAAATGCTTAATTACTAATCAAAAATTAAATTTTAATCATTAATAATAATTTGTAGCTATAGTTGCAAATTATTATTTGTTTTTTGTAAGAATATGGATATAATAAGTATTAATCAATACAATAAACAGGAAAGGGGTATTGAATGAAAAGATATCTAAAAACATATGGAGTTGCATTTTTAGTTGTTGCGTTATATGCTTTTGTAAAGCTGCCTGTTATCAGCTTTAACTTTACATCTACAATATCTGTAGGAGTAATATTCTTTGTAATTGCTGGTTTCCTCGACATGATGTTGGATAAAGGTGAGACTACATCAAAGACAGCTAAGTACAACTTTACTATAGCTATTGGATTGGCAGTAATTATGTTTGTAATTCCTTTTATTACTACAACGCCAATACTTCATGCTAAGGCATACAGAAACTTAATTGGCGAAGTGAAGGAAAGCGAATTCACAAACGATATTAGCCCAGTAAGTGTAAACGACATCCGCCTTGTTGACGAGGAGATGGCTAGAAAACTAGGTGATAAAAAACTTGGTGAGGTACCAGCTATAGGAAGTGTTTCGAAATTAGGTAAGTTTCACGTTCAAAATGTAGATGGGGAGCTTTACTGGGTAGCGCCACTTGTACATAGAGATATTATAAAGTGGGCTACTTCGCTTAGCGGATCAAGTGGATATGTAAAAGTTTCAGCTAGCAATCCACAAGATGTACAACTTGTACAAAAAGTTGGGAATAGAGATATAAAAATAGTTTACCAGCCAGAAGCTTATCTGCACCAAGATCTTCAAAGACATTTATATATACATGGAATAATGAATGTAGGTATGTCTGACTTCACATTAGAGATAGACGATGATGGCATGCCGTATTGGGTAGTAAGTTTGTATAAGAATAAAATTGGTTTCGGTGGATCAAACGCAGTAGGAACTGCTATAGTTGATGCTGAAACGGGAGAAATAAAAAGATATTCTGTTGAGGATACACCAAAATGGGTAGACAGGATTCAACCGAGTGAATTTGTAACAAATCAGATAGCAGATTGGGGCCTTTACGTAAATGGTTTTATAAACTCAATGTTTTCTGAAAAGGGAGTTTTGGTTCCAACTGAAGGTATATCTTTAGTTTATGGAGATGACAATAAATCTTACTGGTATACGGGTATAACATCATCTGGTGGAGATGAATCTACTATTGGATTTATGCTAATCGATTCAAGGACTAAAGAAGCAAAACTGTACAAACAACCAGGAGCAACAGAACTTGCAGCTATGAAATCAGCTGAAGGTAATGTTCAAGAAAAAAATTACGAAGCGACTTACCCTATTATGTATAATATTTTGGGTAATCCAACGTATGTATCCTCACTAAAAGATAAAGCTGGCCTTGTAAAAAGGGTAGCATTTATATCAGTTGAAGACTACAATGTACTTGGAATTGGAGAAAATAAAAATGAAGCTCTTAGAAATTACAAAGAAGCTTTAGAGTCTAAGGGCAATGATCTTGTAATAGACAACAATGCCGATGGTATAAAGGACAATACAATTGAAGGGATAGTTACTAGAATAAGCCCAGATGTTAAGGGTGGAAATACATCTTACTATATAACTATAGATTCAAAAGTTGATGTTATATTTAAAGAGACTTCTAAGATATCAAATAAATTACCACTTACTCAAGTAGGCGATAAAGTAAGTATAAATTACGAAAAGGCCGAGGATGGAATCACCGAAATGACTAAGTTTGACAACTTGAGTATAGGGGATGTAGCTAAACCAAAAGAATAAAAAATATAGGATTGATATAAAGTGCAATATCTATATAAGGGTCTGCCTCAAAAGCGTTATAATTTGCTTGAGAGTCAGACCCTTATTATTTTATCGCATTATGTCAATATTTCTTATCTCAAAATTAGTAAATTAAATCGACCCTATTTAATATAATAGTAGTACAACTTTGAAATTTTATAGACTTCAAGGAGATTAAAAGCAATGACAAATTTAGAAAAAGACATATTACTTTTAATTAGCAGGGTTCGTTGTGTAACTGAAACTCAGATAAAAAAGATCTATGGCAATAAAAAAACATATCCTAGAAAAAATTTTAAAAAAACTTTAAGGAGAATGTGTAATGAATATACTCTTAAGAAATATTATTGCAATATAGATAATTCTATATTCAGTGATACCTATGTTTATTATTTAAATGGCGGTAATATATATGAAGGAGAAGATTTGTTCAAAGCGCTTTTGGGGACAGAACTTTTGATCAAACTCAAAGGCGCTGGTTATAATATAAATAGATTTTACAGAAATGTAAGCGTTGACAATAAGACGTATGATATTTATGTGCTTTATACAGACAGATCAGGAGAATTAAAGCAGCTTATATGCGATATATATATTGACGACGTAGAGTGTGAAGATATAGACCTTTACAAATATAGAAATATAAACAATCAAATTGAGAGATCTACAATCCCGTTTTTTGAAATTCCAAAAGTTTTGATAATATCATCTAATAAAATATGCGATTTATCAGAAAAGTACTTATATAGAGATTTTTTGAATATAGATTTTGTAGATTTAAATCTAAATAAATTGTTTAAATATTTATAAAAATTTAAGTAAAAAAAACGTATAATTTTTGGTAGATGAAAAAAATACTTGTTGCAATATTTTAACTTATGTGATTAAATTAAATATATCAAATTAATAAAAATGTACCTGAGGTAGAGGCGCTGTATTTATAAGTACTCATTCGTAGTCGGCAGATGTTGATGATTGAGGAAAGGAACTACAGCCGAAGTTGATCTGTTGGCAAACATGTCTTCTGGACTTATACATAATATGTATGAGGCTGTCACTTTCCATAGTGGTGAGCTACAAGGTTACTTGGTTTATGTAAATTATTACGTCCAAAGTATACCTTTGGGCGTTTTTTATTATATATTTATCATTTGAAGGAGAGGCTTTATTATGGGGATAATTGTTCAAAAATACGGAGGAAGCTCAGTTGCTAGTACTGAAAAAATAAGATCTATTGCTGAGAATATAATAACTAGAAAAGATGAAGATACTAAAATAGTAGTCGTTGTATCTGCAATGGGAAAAACTACTGATGAATATATAAAGCTTGCAAAAGAGCTTAGCAATAAGCCAGATAAGAGAGAGCTTGATGTTTTAATGTCAACAGGAGAGATGATATCTGCATCCCTCTTAGCGATGAGTTTAAATGAGCTAGGGCATAAGGCAGTTAGCTATAATGCTTACCAACTGGATATTCAGACAAGTGGATTACACGGTAAATCACTTATAAATGATATAAATGTAGAAAAAATTGAAAGTAAACTTCAAGATAATAATGTAGTTATTGTTACGGGATTCCAAGGTATAAATAGTGAAGGTGATGTTACAACTTTAGGAAGAGGTGGATCTGATACATCAGCAGTTGCTTTAGCTGTAAAATTAAATGGAAAGTGTGAAATATATACAGATGTTGATGGAATATTTTCAGTAGATCCTAGAAAATACGATAAAGCTAAAAAACTCAATGAGATAGAATATGAAGAAATGTTGGAATTAGCCAGTCTTGGAGCTCAAGTCATGCACTCTAGAAGCATTGAATTAGCTCAAAAATACGACGTTGAAATTTATGTTGGACGTACATGTGGTAAAGAAAAAGGTACATACATAAGGGGGAAAGGTCAAATGAATTTAGAAAGCAAAGTAATTACAGGGATTGCAGCAAGCGATGATGATAGCGCTATTACAATAAAAGATTTTAAATTAGAGGATGTTGCAGGCTTGTTTGAAGATATAGCAAATAAAGGTATAAGTGTAGATATGATAAGTCAAACAGCACCAATAGAAGGGCGTATAAATGTATCATTTACAATTCCGAAAGAAGAAGTTAATTTATGTAAAGAAATGGTACAGGCTTATTCAGACGGAGATAATATGCTTGTAGATAATAATATAACTAAATTTTCATTAGTAGGTCTTGGAATGAAGGATACTTCTGGAGTTGCGTCTAAAGTATTCAAGATTTTTAAAGAAAATAATATTGTAGCAAAACTTATAACTACATCTGATATACGTATTACATGTGCCATTGATTCTAAGAAAAAAATGGTGGCAATAAACAAAGTCGCGGGCGAATTTAATTTATAATTAGGAGGTAGTTATGAGACTACATGGGAGCATGCAGATAATAGAAAATGAACTTAGTATAGGAGGGGTACCTTGTACAGAGCTTGCAAAAAAATATTCAACTCCACTATATGTAATAGATGAAAAACTTATAAGACAAAACTGTAGAGAATATATAGATAATTTAAATGTTAAAGAAGGTAAAAATAAAGTAGCTTATGCAGGAAAGGCATTCTTACCTACAAATATGTGTAAGATCATAGATGAAGAGGGAATGAACCTTGATGTTGTATCAGGAGGAGAACTTTATACTGCTTACAAGGCAGGTTTTCCTATGGACAAGGTGTTCTTTCACGGAAACAACAAGACAAAAGAAGAAATAAGCATGGGGATAGAATTTGGCGTTGGAAGATTTGTTGTAGATAACTTCTATGAACTAGACTTGATTGAACAGATTTGTGAAGAGAAAAACAGAGAACAAGAGATATATTTTAGAATCACTCCAGGGATAGAAGCTCATACTCATGAGTATATAAAAACTGGGCAAATAGATTCAAAATTCGGATTCGCTCTTACAAATGGTGATCTAGGTAGAGCTATAGAAAGACTTCAAAACTACGGAAAAATAAAATTAGTTGGACTTCACGCTCATATAGGTTCACAAATATTTGAAATAGAGCCTTATCTAGATACGGTAGATATAATGATGAATTTAGTAAAAGAAGTAAAGGAAAAGTACTCTCTATCTCTTACAGAAGTAGATCTAGGCGGAGGAATGGGAGTTTACTATACAAAGGAAGATTCTCCTATAGAAATAAAAGACTTCTGTAAAGCTATAGTAAATAGAGCCGAAGAAACATGTAAAAACTTGAGTATAGATGTTCCAGTGTTGGTAGTTGAGCCAGGGAGATCTATTGTAGCAAATGCAGGAAGCACACTTTATACTGTGGGATCAATAAAAGATATAAAGGACGTTAGAGTGTATGTAAGTGTAGATGGAGGAATGACTGATAATGTTAGACCTTCTTTATACCATGCAGGGTATGAATGTAGCATTGTAAACAAAGTAAATAACGAAACTGTAAATAAAGTTACTATAGCGGGAAAATGTTGTGAGAGTGGAGACATATTGATAGCGGATACTGACATAATGGATATAGAGAGTGGAGATATATTAATAACTACTTCGACTGGTGCTTATGGTTATTCTATGGCGTCAAATTACAATAAAATACCTAGATCAGCAGTAGTTACAGTATTAGAAGGAAATGATAGATTGATATGTAAAAGAGAAAGTTATGAAGAATTACTGTCTTTAGAAGTTAGATAACATTTAAAATATATTTTACAATATTCTATGTTTTATTAAGTATAAGAGACATTTAATAACAAAAAATGTAATTGTATTACATGATTTGATAATTTAACTTACTTTTCACTATTTCAAAATAAATCCAATTGTGATAGAATTTATACTATATAGTGAGGGGGGTTTAGATGAGGACAAAGATTATATTGATGATTACATTAGTATCTCTGCTTTTTGTGGGATGCTCATTTAACAATAAAGATGTAGACTACTATGAAAAAGGCACACAAGAATTAGAAGACAGCAAATATAAAGAAGCTATGAAGAGTTTCTCGACTGTTCTTGATGAAGACGATACAAATCAAAATGCTAAAGCGATGTATCTGCAAGCTATGAGGATGTCTAAAGCTCTTAATTTTAAAGAAGAAGATGATTATCGAAGTGCGATAGAACAACTTGAATTTATATCTAAAATAAAAAATGGTTCTTCTACAGTAAAAAGTAAAGCTATTAAGCTTAAGAAGCAGTTTAAGGATGAGTTAGAAGAAGAAAATAAAAATAAAGAAAGTAGAAAAGAGAGTGCTAAAAACAGTGCTAAGGGCGACTTAAGCAGGGTTGAGCAAGATGCGACAAATTCGCAATACGGTAGAAAAGTAAAAAAAGATAAATATAAAAATAGTTACAATAATTCAAACAGCAATCATAGCTCTGGAGATTCCGGAGAATCAAATGAAAACTCAGGAGGAACATCAGGATCGGGTGGAAATCCTGAATCAGGGAGCTCAGGAGGGTCAAATGAATCGGGAGGAACATCAGGATCAGGCTCTACTAATACTGAAGGAGGGTCAAATGGGGCCGCACCTCAAACAGCTCAATAGAATTAAATTTAAATAATAAATTAAAACCTGCTTGGTCTTAGGTAGACCAAGCAGGTTTTTTATAACATGAATTAAGATTGAACAACTGAATTAAAATCGGCTGTTTAAACTATTATTGCAATCTCTTTTTAATGTAGTCACTTATCTGTAGATTAATTATGGCAGCAATCGGAATAGATATAAATAGTCCAACCAGACCAAATAACTCTCCTCCAATAAGAACTGCACTTATAATCCAAAGAGGATTTAAACCTACCTTGTCACCTACAACCTTTGGGCCGATAAAATTTCCGTCTAATTGTTGAACTACTAATATAAATACGGCAATCCAAAATGCCTTTACAGGACTGTAAATTAGAGTCATACTTATCGGTAAAAACGCTCCAATAAAGGGTCCGAAGTATGGTATCATATTGGTTATAAATATAATAAAACTAAAGAAAAAAGCATTTTCTATTTTAAATACAAATTGAAATCCTAAAAAGACTATTGCCCCAACGATTAGTGATTCTATAATCGTTCCAACTAAATAGTGGTAGAAAATTTCATGTGACATTTTAAAGAACTCAATAGTCTTATCTGTACGACCTTTTTTCAGAGAGGCGTACAAAAGTCTTTTAAATCCTCTGGCAATTTTCTCTTTATCAAATAACATATATATCGACAAAATAACTCCCATAATTATATTAAATATAATAGATGTTATACTAAAAATATAAACTATTAAATTTGTAGATATATTTGTAAGTGTATTTACACCTTTACTCAGTAATTCATTTAAGTTTTGTTGAAGGTGAGGTAGAGTTGCCTCAAAAAATTCTTGTTTGGATATTCTTTTCTCCAAGGCGGTATTTAAAAACTCAATGTAGTTAGGGATTTCCTTCATAATACTATTTAAAGTGTTTATAGTAGCTGGGATAAGTAATTTAAAAATTATAAAAATTAGTATTGTTATAATTATATATGAGAATAATATATTGACTAACCTATGTGTTTTAAATCTATTCTCAAAAAACATTACAAGTGGATCTATAAGCAAAGCAAGCAGTATACCTATTAAAAATGGACTGAAAAATCTAGCTATACTTCCAATCCCAGATATAAAAATCCTTGGGTTGTCGATGATTTTGAATATCAAAATAGATATTGAGATAACTATTACATAGTTTTTAATATTTTCTTTTGTAAACATGTTACCTCCCATAATTTATTTAAATTTGTAGCAATGATATATATAGTATTGCTATAAATCTTGAATAAATTACATATAATTAAAATTTAATAGATATTAAATTTATTTTTATGTTGGGATATAGTAAAATATAATTAATATCGATTGAATAATATAAATTCAATTAGAAATAGAAGGTGGAAATATGAGAATTAATAAATATATTGCAAGTTGCGGAATTGCATCTAGAAGAAAAGCAGAAGAACTTATAACTGCAGGAAGAGTAAAGATTAATGGAGAAGTAATTTATGAATTGTCGTATAAAGTTGACGAAGAGAATGATAAAGTAGATGTCGATGGAAATACAATATCTCTTAGCAACAATAATGTATATATTGTACTTTACAAACCAGAAGGTTACATAACTACAGTTAAAGATCAATTTGACAGACCTAGTGTCTTAGATTTGGTTAAAGATATAGATGAGCGACTTTACCCAGTTGGAAGGTTGGACTATGAAACTAGCGGACTTTTGATACTCACAAACGATGGTGATCTCACTTATAAGTTGACTCACCCAAAGCACAATGTAGATAAAGTGTATAATGCAAAGTTGAAAGGAATACCAAACGACATTGAAATAAAGAGATTTGAAACAGGGCTTGAGATAGAAGACTACAAGACCGCGCCAGCTAAAATAAAAATACTAAAGACATTTAGAGACAAAGGCTACTCTGAATGTGAGATAAGAATACATGAGGGCAGGAACAGACAAGTTAGAAAAATGTGTAGAGCCATAAACCACCCTGTACTTAATCTTAAAAGAGTCAATATGGGAAAAATAGGACTAAAAAATCTTAAAGTAGGCGAGTATAGGCATTTAAATTCGGAAGAAGTAAGTTATTTAAAGAATATAAGATAGTGTAAATAACGCTGAATAATTACATTTTATAATGATATTTAATTTAGAAGTAGAATTAAATTAGGACTGCTATAAATTGAGGAGTAATAAATGAAAAGAGCTAAATATTTAACTAAAATAACGGATATAAACAAAATTTACTTAGAGAAGATTGTAAAAAGTGGAGATATCGTAGTTGATGCAACAATGGGAAATGGCTACGACACTAAGCACTTAGCAGGAGTTGTAGGTAAAAATGGTTTTGTGTATTCATTTGATATTCAGGAAAGTGCATTGGAATCCACTAGAAAATTACTAGAAAAATCAAATTTAGACAGCAATGTTAAATTGATCCACGATGGTCATGAAAATATTTTAAACTATGTTTTTGAAGAAGTATCTTGTGTTTTATTTAATTTAGGGTACTTACCTAGGGCAAATCATGATATAATAACTAAGCCAGAGACTACGATAAAAGCGATAGAGGGCAGTCTAAAATTGTTAAAACCAAATGGTGTAGTTAGCATAGCAATTTACACTGGACATGAGGGTGGATTAAATGAGAGAAATGCAGTATATGAATTTGCAAAAAATCTTTCACAAGATGAGTTTAATGTATTAGAATGTGCATTTTTAAATCAGGTAAATGATCCTCCACAACTTTTAATGATCGAGAAGAAAATGTAACTGAGAGATCAAGAAAAACTTGACATTAAAAAATTAATAGATATCATATATATTGAAGGGTGTACAATTAATAGATTTTAATTTTCATAGAATTAAAGTACGCCGATAGGTCGAAGTAAAGTTACAGAAAATTCAGGGAATTGATTCTTAAAATTGATAGGGAATTAATTTCAGAAATTTAATTTAGAAACAACTTAATCTCTTAAAAGACTTTAAATAAAGTATTAAAAAGAGATTTTATATACGAAAGGAAGATAAAAATGGATGATATAAAAGATATGAAAGATGGGAAGCACTTAATATCAACTATTCAGTCGCAGTATACAAGGCTAAGTAAAGGCCAGAAACTTATAGCTCAGTACATTTTGAATAATTACGATAAAGTGGCGTTTATGACTGCATGTAAATTGGGAGAGACAGTTGGAGTTAGTGAATCTACAGTAGTTAGATTTGCAAATGCTCTTGGATACAATGGTTATCCAAAACTACAGGCAGCTTTACAAGAGTTAATAAAAAATAAGCTTACAACAGTTCAAAGGGTTGACATGGCAAATGAATACTCAAGTGATTTTGCAATATTAAATAAAGTCTTAAAAAGCGATATAGATAATATAAGAGTTACTCTTGAAGAAATAGATGAGAAAGCTTTTGAAGAGGCTTCAAATAAGCTTCTTAAAGCTAGAAAAATATACATCTTAGGTGCTCGAAGTTCTTTTGTAATAGCTCAGTACTTAGGATTCTATCTTGATGTTATACTGGACAATGTTCATGTTATTAGAATGGATATGGGGGATGCTTTTGAGCAAGTTGTAAGAATGTCTGAAGAAGATGTAGTTATAACTATTAGTTTCCCGAGATACTCTAAAAAATCTTACCAAATAGTTAGTTATGCGAAAGAAAAAGGTGCACACGTAATATCTATTACAGACAGTTTATTCGCACCAGTTGCATCACTATCAGATAATACACTTCTAGTTAAAAGCAATATGGCGTCTTTTGTGGACTCTCTAGTTCCGCCTTTAAGTGTTGCGAATGCCCTTGCTATTTCAGTTGGTATGAAAAAGAAAGAAGATATAAAACAGCACTTTGATGATTTAGAGCAGATATGGAAGAAATACTCTGTATACGAATAAAATTACTAAAAAATCAATTTTTTAAATATAAAATATATCTATAAATAAAATTGGATAAAATATTTAATTTTAATATTAAAATTAAAACAAGAAATTAAAGCTAGCTGAATTTAGTATTTGGCTAGTTTTTTAGTTGACAATGTATTTAAAATAAATTAATATAGATAGAAATAATAGAAAAATAAATCCTGGGAAGAAGAGAAGTAGCAGTAAGCTAATTTATAGAGAGCCGAGATAGGTGGAAGCTTGGCAGTGATGTTTATGTGAATAGAGCTTTGGAGGATATTGCAGGAAATTAGTATTGCAATAGGTGTTCTCGCCTTAAGAGATCGAGTGGGTAAGATATTTTTATCAATAAGTGTGGTAACGCGGGTTATATTCGTCTCTTGGTCTTTGACTGAGGGTTTTTTTAGTTGTATCAATATTTATGTATTTAAATTTACGATGCAAATTAATATATAATTGGGTTAGCGCGCTATTGTTAGAATGTTTTACTAAGAAGAGTGGTACCGCGCAAAGTCGCCTCTTAGCATTAATTGCTGAGGGGCTTTTTTAATACAAAATTTAAAAAGAGGTTAGGTGAGTGAAATAATTATGAAAAGTATGAACAATATAAGTTTAAAAGGTAGAAATTTTTTAACACTGAAAGATTATACTAGGGAGGAAATTAAGTATCTGTTGACTCTAGCGAGTTATTTAAAAACAAAGAAAAAGGTCGGTATAAAAGGAGATTTGCTTGAGGGAAAAAATATAGCTCTGCTATTTGAGAAGACATCTACTAGAACTAGATGTTCATTTGAAGTCGCAGCTCACGATGAAGGGGCCTTAACTACATATCTTTCGCCTGCTGATTGCCATATGGGCAAAAAAGAATCTGTTAAAGATACAGCGAAAGTATTGGGGAAATACTACGATGGAATACAATTTAGAGGCTTTAAGCAAGAGACAGTAGAGACTTTATCTGAGCACTCAGGGGTACCTGTATGGAACGGTCTAACCGATCAATACCATCCGACGCAAATACTAGCAGACTTCCTTACAATAACTGAAAATGTAGATAAAGACCTCGATAAAATAAAACTTGTCTATGTTGGAGATGCAAGAAATAATATGGGTAATTCTCTCTTGATAGGATGTGCAAAGGTGGGAATTCACTTTGTAGCTTTAGCTCCAAAAGAACTTTGGCCAGTTAAAGAATTGATTGAAGAAATGAAAGAGGTATCTAGAAAGTCACATGGTAAGATAACATTGACTGAAGATATAAATGATGTAAAAGGTGCAGATGTAATATATACAGATGTTTGGGTTTCGATGGGTGAAGAAAATATGTACGAGTCGAGAATAAATCTTTTGACAGATTATCAAGTAAATATGGATATGATAAAGAAGACAGAGAATAATAATGTGATTTTCTTACACTGTTTACCAGCATTTCACGACTTAGAAACAGAAGTAGGGAAGGAAATATACGATAAGTTTGGGCTTAAAGAGCTTGAAGTAACAGATGAAGTATTCAATTCAAAACACTCAAAAGTTTTTGAAGAAGCGGAGAATAGAATGCACACGATCAAGGCTATTATGGTTTCTACTATCGCTGGTGCAAATATGGATAATAAATTTTAAAATATTATAAATGAATAAATTGTAGAGTGGTCATTATTAATTAGTAAAAGTGATACGATATAAAAAATAATCAATTTATTAATACCTAGTAGGAATAAAAATAATTTTTTTTAAAAGATTACATAAAATATTATAAATTAGGACTAAAATAATTGAAATTAGTCAAAACTTATAATGACAAAAGTTAAGTGATAAGACTAATAAAAGTTTACCTCATTGCTTAACTTTTGTCGTTTTTAGTTTTGACAAGCTTATTTTTTTGTAATATATTTACTTTAGATAAAAGTGAAAGAAGGTGAGGATAATTTTTAATTCGAATAAAACGGGTAAAAAAGATTTAGAAGATCATTATACAGAGAGTAGGAATGTGCTTTTTGAAAAAAATAAATACTCAAACATATCTATTAAAAACTATTTAAAAGTTGTAGAAAAATCCTATACAAAGAAGGACTTGATTCCCCTTATGCTTTTGAGTCTTATGGATAAAAACAACAAGATTTATATGACACTAGATGAACTTTCAAAAGAATTTGATTATCCAAAGACAACTCTTTCAACAAATTTCACTGAACTAAAAAAAAGAGATTTTTTGCAGAGAGTAAAAAATGGGGAATATATGATAAATCCATCCATTTCGTATAGAGGAAGTAAAATGGATAGAGATAGGCTGTTAGATGAATACAACGGCTTAAAGGTTAAAAAAGGAAATGATTCAAGTAACAAAAAAGCTTATAAGGGAAGAAGGTAATAAGATGAGTTTAAAAGTTGATAGAAATATATTACAGTGGTTTGATCGTTTTTTTGAAGAAGGATCTACTACACTTAGACAACATAATTTCCTTAGTAATCTTAGCCAAAATAATGTTTATAATAAAAACAACGTAGCATTTACTCTTAAAAAAAGCAATTCTAACTACTGGAAACTCTATTTTGAACTTTCAAATGATTATATAATCAAACTAAGACAAAATGTTCACCCTCTGTTTAGAGAGTATATATATGAACAAATCTCAATATATAACAATAGCCAAATTTACAACTTTATTAATACAAATATACTTAGAGTGTTTAAGAATGTATCTAATTACGAGTACGACTACATTGAAAATATATACGTAATAGATTACAGTCAGAAATTTTTAGAAAAATGCGAGAATTTATTGGTTGGAGAAAGTAGATTTTTAACCAATGATTTATATATAAATGCCGACAAAAAAGACAGTATAGACTTCTTTAATGGAGATAAAAGTTTTATACTAACGCTTCAATTTAACCCAGACAATAATGAAAATTTGCTAGATAGTCTCTTGGATCTTAGAAAATCAATAATAATAAATGAAAAAAATTAAATCAATTTAAAATAATCAAGACTAAATAATATAGAAAAAATATGAACTATTATCTAAATATAATAATTAAAAAGAAAAAGGAGTGATTTAAATGGACGTAGAAAAAATGACAGTGAGAGTTCAGAAAAGTTTAAATGAGGCATTTAATGAAGCAGTTAAAAATCACAATCAACAAGTAGATGTAATCCATCTTTTTTCAGCGCTTGTAAATCAAGAAGATGGGCTTATTCCAAATATAATCGAAAAAATGAATGTATCCATTGATGCACTTAAAAACTCAATCTACTCTGAGATTGATAAGCTTCCAAAAGTATACGGAGATGGTGCAGATTCTCAAGGAGTAACTGCTACAAGACGTATTAATGAAGTTCTTATAAAAGCCGAGAGTATATCAAAAGAATTTAAAGATCAGTATATAAGTGTTGAACATGTAATGCTGGCAATTATTGATCTAGAATCAAAAAATACAGTTGGTAAAATATTGAAAGAGTACAATATAACTAAAAGTGAATTTTTAAAAGTTCTTCATCAAGTTAGAGGGAACCAGAGAGTTGATTCGTCAGATCCTGAGGGAACTTACGATGCACTTGCAAGATACGGTATCAATCTAGTTGACTTAGCAAAAAAACATAAATTAGATCCAGTTATAGGCAGAGACGAAGAGATAAGAAGGGTAGTAAGAATACTTTCAAGAAAGACTAAAAACAACCCAGTATTAATCGGTGAGCCAGGTGTCGGTAAGACAGCTATAGTAGAAGGGTTAGCCGAGAGAATAGTAAGAGGGGATATTCCAGAAGGATTAAAGGATAAAATTGTATTTTCACTTGATATGGGTTCACTTATAGCTGGTGCTAAGTATAGAGGTGAATTTGAAGAGAGATTAAAAGCGGTACTAAAAGAAGTTCAGAGTTCCGAAGGCAGAATAATTCTCTTTATTGATGAGATTCATACAATTGTAGGCGCTGGAAAAACGGAAGGTTCTATGGACGCAGGTAACTTAATAAAACCAATGCTTGCTAGAGGTGAACTGAATTGTATAGGTGCAACAACTTTTGATGAGTACAGAAAATATATTGAGAAAGATAAAGCTCTAGAAAGACGTTTCCAACCTGTTGTAGTTTCTGAACCAACTGTAGAAGATACAATTTCAATACTAAGAGGGCTTAAAGAAAGATTTGAGATTCACCACGGTGTAAGAATTCACGACAGTGCAATAGTAGCAGCGGCAAAATTATCAGACAGATATATCCAAGATAGATTTTTACCAGATAAAGCTATAGACTTGATAGATGAAGCTGGAGCAATGATACGTAGTGAAATAGATTCTCTTCCTACAGAGCTAGATGTAGTTAGAAGAAAGTTATTTACTCTAGAGACAGAGAGAGAAGCTCTTATTAAAGAAAAAGATGAAGACAGTATACAAAGATTAGAGAATATACAAAAAGAAATAGCAGAACTTAAATCTAAAAACGATGAAATGACTGCAAAATATGAAAAAGAAAAAGGTAATATACTAGAGATTAAAAATTTAAAATCACAACTAGACGACGCTAAAGGAAAAGTTGAAAGATACGAAAGAGAGTACGATTTCAACAGAGCAGCAGAGGTTAAGTACGGTGAAATACCTACCCTAGAGCAAAAGATAAAAGACTATGAAGAAAAAATGGAGGAAAGCTCTGAAAATGCTCTTCTTAAAGAGGAAGTTACAGAGGAAGAGATATCAGATATAGTATCTAAATGGACTGGTATACCTGTTACTAGACTAGTAGAAAGCGAAAGACAGAAATTATTAAAACTTGAAGATGAACTTCATAAAAGAGTTATAGGTCAGGACGAAGCTGTAACAGCAGTATCAAATGCAGTAATTCGAGCGCGTGCTGGTCTTAAAGATGAGAAAAAACCTATTGGATCATTTATATTCTTAGGGCCAACTGGCGTTGGTAAGACAGAGCTAGCTAAAACTTTGGCTAGAAACCTATTTGATGATGAAGACAGTATAATTAGAATTGATATGTCTGAGTATATGGAAAAACAAGCGGTTTCTAGACTTGTAGGACCTCCTCCAGGATATGTCGGATATGAAGAAGGTGGACAACTTACTGAAGCAGTAAGAAGAGCTCCATACTCAGTAATTCTATTTGACGAAATTGAAAAAGCACATGAGGATGTATTTAATATGTTCTTACAAATACTTGATGACGGTAGACTTACAGATAACAAAGGTAAAACAGTAGATTTCAAAAATACTCTAATAATTATGACTTCAAATATAGGAAGTAACTATCTATTGGAAGCTGGTGGAAATATCACCGAAGAAGTAAATAGCATGGTTATGAGAGAGATGAAAATGAGATTTAAACCAGAGTTTTTAAATAGGGTCGATGACATAATTATGTTTAAACCACTTGATAGAAAAAATATCAAAAAAATTATAGATATATTTATGAAAGACTTAAAAAACAGACTTACCGAAAAGAATATAAATGTAGAAGTTACAGAATCTGCAAAAGATATTATGGTAGAAGAAGGTTACGATCCAGTGTACGGTGCGAGACCATTAAAAAGATATATAGGAAATGTATTAGAGACTACTATAGCTAAAAAGCTAATAGCAGGCGAATTATATAATGGTTGTACAATACTTGTAGACAGTATAGATAATAGTATTACTGTAAATTTAAAAGAGTAGTATAAATGCATATATTGATATAAAGTAAAACTTAAAATAAAGCTTGAAATAAAAGAGTATTTGAATAAAGCTAGAAATATTCGAATAAAATAAATGGTTTCAGATAAATAATCATATTGAGAGGATTTAAGATTCGTTAATTCAATATGAATCATTTAACTGAGACCATTTTTCGTTAATTTATATGTTATTTGTCATACATTTTAAATCCATTACCTACGGCTTCATGAATATCAGTAATTATAATAAATGAATTTGGGTCTGTTTCCTTGACCAGTTTTTTCAGTTTTACTACTTCTTTTTTTGCCACTACAACCAGTATAACTTTCTTATCTGAACCTGTGTACGCACCTTCGCCATTTAAAATAGTAGCTCCTCTTTCAAGGTCTTCTATAATAATCTGATTTATCTCTTTGTACTTATCAGATATTATCATAAATGATTTTGAATAATCAAATCCTTCGATCATAAGGTCGCTCATTTTAACGATAATATAAAGAGCAAGGGTTGAGTAAAGAGCTATTTCTATCCTTCCTGTAACAATACCAGATAAAGCGACAACTACAGAGTCTACAATCCCCATCAATACTGGCACACTAAGGCTTGGGATATATTTATTTAGAAGTAAACCTATAAGGTCTGTTCCACCAGTAGTACCGTTTATTCTAAAGATAAGGCCATGTCCAAATCCCATAAGAATAGAACCAGATATAATAGCGAGTATTATATCATTTGTTACATCTATCATAGCTAGGTTATCGGTAACTTTTAGGGCAAGTGTTAGAAGCAAAATGCCGAGCACAGTTTTTATACAGTCTTTTCTGCTTAGAATTTTAAAAGCGAGTACAAATAACGGTATGTTTAATACTAGGTTTACTACCCATAGAGGAATTGGCGAAATAGTGTTTATTACTACAGCTAGACCAGTAAGCCCACCTGGTGCTATTGAATGAGGATTAAAAAATAAATTAAGTGATGCAGCCATCAAAAAACACCCGACTACTAATATTAAAACTTCTGAAATAGTTATTCTATCTTTTTTCATTACATCACTCCTTTGTTTATATATAGTATACTTTACATTATTTAACTTATTTATAATCCTTGAATACAAAATACATAAAATAACAAATAAATAACATAATACTAAGATATGAGAATGTAGTAATTTATAAAACAGCATAATACTTTAACGGTTGCAATTTCGACGTTTTTAATTTTAAAAGTCGTTGCACCTGACTGACATTTAACTGATTAATCGTCCCAGAGCTTTTTATAAAGATGGAATTAATTTTTTAGCTGGCGGTACGAATGATTGGGGTTATGGCACTAACATAGCATATACTTATATACCTTAAATGAAAGGGGAAAAATAAAATGAAAATACAAATATGGGATAAAAAAAGCAAGATAAATAATATAGATAAAGAATATATTTAAAAAAATAGTTTGCTTAATGAAGGAGATGTTTTTTTAGTTAACAGCACAACAATATAAGCAAATAACGAGCGAGGACTATACAAAGTAGAGTCCTTTTTTATAAATAAAAGAGATTAAAGTGAATATAATAATATTATACTGAACATAATTAATACCATTATTGATCAGTAACTTTGTCATTGTTTTTTCGTATGAATAAAAAGTTGAGTTCTTTTTTATGAATAAAAATAATTAATGTACGCATTATACTACCTTGGTTTCCCTATACTAAAGGTGTTTTTTCGTTTGCTTCTACAATTGTAGTTGCTTTCTTATTGCATAATATGAAGATAAATTTAATATATTGTATGGACACCGAAATAAGATATATATTTATAATCTTTCAGTGTTATTTTATAGTATTTTCCTATCAAAAAAACACCTTATATTTTTAAGGTGTTTTTTGGTATTATATTGTATATAATATGTACACAGGATTATGGGTTCACTTAATCGTGTTTCTCCTTACATTTTGCATTATGTATTATATATCATGAAAAAGCACCGCTTTATGTGGTGTTTTTTTATTGCAAATTTTGGGGTAGATTAGTCTATCCCTTATATAAATTATAAGATTCGGAGATGAATGAGGAACTGATAAAACATCAGATTGAGACACATAAATGTAGAATCGATAACCACTCAGAAAGATTAGACAAACTAGAACAGCAACAAGCTGCTTTTGCTATACAAATAGAAACATTATGTAGCGATTTAAAGGGATTAACAGGAGTGCTTAAATGGTTAGTAGGTGTATAATTACAACACTTATAGGGTTCTTTATATATATGGTGCAAGCAGGATTAATTAGATAAAAGGGGGTGATTATATGGATATTATGATCCATAGGAGGTTGATAGTATGGACATATTCGATGAAAATGGAATTAAGCCAATGTTAATAGCGGAGATGCAAGAGGTTGCGAATTTAATAGTTGCTTAGTTGCTATTCTATTTTTAATTTTGAAAATAAAAACTCTTTTCGACACATTTTTTAAGTTATTTTTTTAATACATTGTTATAATAAAATAGTTATTAACTCAATCGATATCATCTTAGTTGAATTATGATTTTACCAGACAGACAGTCAGTTAGGGGGCAAGGTGCTTTATTTAAATTATTTAAAAACTGAGTACCGATTATTTAATGAGAAATAAGTTAACTTTTTCAAAAAAAAGAAAAACAATATATTCTTTTTTCTGTAATAAAAATGATTCAATAGAATTTGCATTAACTTTTATACCAGCTTCTATTATTATATCTATAATTGAAGATATTTTAAATTTTAAAAAGACACTTATTACTGGTGTGATTTATTTTTTTATATTTATGGTTATTTATATGTTTATAAATTTTTGTATAAAAAAAGTATTAAAATATTTATTAGAGACTTATCATTGCAGTATTTTTTCAAAAATAATAACTTGGGCATTATGTGCTTTAACATGTTTTATTTACATTTTCTTTATTGTAATAATTCTCATAGTAATTTGGATTGGATTCTGTTATTTTACAGATATGCTTTAAGTGTGAGCCTTAGAAAACTTAATCAGTATAAATATAAAAAGAAGGGATTGGCGCCACCGATTAATTACGTACCTAGTGGTAATAATTAGGATGCTGTATGGTTAAAATCGAAACTTGTTTGTACTTTTGAGTATATGCCGAATGACAAAGGGAGTTTAAGACAGCCAGTTTTAGGAGATATAAGAGATGATAAATTACCAACAGAGTGTAGAGAATAGTAAAAAGGGTAGCTAAAATTGCTACCCTTCTATTATTTACATCAATTAACATTATTAAATTTAGTCTCTGCAATAAGTGCAACATCTTGAACATTATGAAGAAAGTATAAATTTTTAAGTTTTATTAATACATTTCTTTAACAGTAAGTTCTTCGGTAACATTAAATCCAAACCCATCTTTGCGGATTCTATTTACTGTTTCTTTCACAAATTTATCTGCATTTTCTATTGCCTCTTCAGCAACCATAATACCTTTTTTAGTTATTTCACCTTTACCTAACATTTCAGCGCCGATGATTAGTGGTATTGCTGTAAGTGGAGCCATATTTCCTGCTACTCTTCCTATATAAGAGATGTTTTTACCATCTTTTTTACCGTGTAGCTCTGTGGCTGCACAAGCGGTAACTCCCTTTAAAAATTCCTTAAGTTCCTCTTCTGTCATTACTGGTTGATTAGATTTTTGTTTTAATAATACAGCTAGTGCAAAATCACGAGGTGATACAGGATTACCATTGATGTTGAGTGGATAATTTGATGTAAGACCTGCTAAGCTTAGTTCTTTAAAACCTTCGTATGCTGAGGCTGGTTCAAGGCTGAATCTTACTGATACGTTTTGAATTCCTGATGAGTATCTAGGGAATGTAAATACTTCAGGATGACCTATTCTAGTAACTTTACGAATACCATAAGGTTTTCCAAAGTCGAAATCCCATTCTTCACGGAATGAAGGTTCATTCAATTTCACTCCATTTTTAATGTATGGAGCATTATGTACACATTCTAACATATGTCCAAGTACTGCAGGACCACCTGGTTCTTTCTCATCACATGCAAAGTAAAATATAGCTTCGTTTACTGAGTCAAAATAACGTTGTTCTGCACTACATGCTAGTACTGATAGAAATCCTGGGCTAGCACCCAGACCCATTATCATACTAAGACCTTTTTCTTCGGCTTTCTTTGGCAAGTCTGATTCAAATATTTTATTAAATGCTTCGATGTCATCGCAGAAATCAATATAGTGTTTGCCAGCTTTAATTGTAGTTTCAATAATCTTATATGCAAAAATATGATAAGGACCTGTACAGTTAGCAACTACATCACAATCCTTTATAAGTTCGTATAATGCATCTTCGTCAGAAACATCAACTTCTGCTGCTTTCACTATTGGTGAGTTAAGATTTTCTACAATTTTCTTATTTTTTTCAAGATTACGAGATGAAATTATTACCTCGTCAAAAATACTACTATGATTAATTAAATCCTTAATGCCATAAAGTGCTTGAGAACCTGCTCCACCTAATACGACTAGTTTCATAATAATCCTCCTAAATTTATATTTATGTATTCCTCTATAAACTTTTCGTTATAACATTATATTCAATAAATATAAAAGTATTATAAATTTGAAGTTATTGTAATTTATTTTTAATTTCCGAACATTTGAAACTACCCGATTTTAAGTAAATTATGCTAATCGTAGGACAAGAAATTGAGGCACATCATTACCCTTTTTGTGCCAGTTAGAAAACTTGGGGTACGTGCTTGTAATTTATCTAATTCTAATTATGTATCTCATCTATTTTCTCATACCTTTACATGTCAATAAAACGCTTATCAAATGACATTTATAGATAAACTTAAATATAGATTCGGACATTATGCAGTTCAAAGAGGCATTGCTCTAGTAGATACTGAGTTATCACATATTAATCCTATCGATGATCATGTAATATATTCTACTGCATTCAGATAACGTAAAAAGATCTGGATGCTAATCCATTAATCCGACGTTAAACAATATATACGATATAATGAAAACAAAAACATCGGAGGAATAAATGAATACAACAAATGAAACTGAAGAACTAAAAACTGAAATTATAAATATGATAGAAGAAATAGCAGAAACACTAAATGATGAAGAGTTGGAAGAGTATGTATTTAAATAATTTACTTTTACACAAATTTTCTGATAATTAGTGGAATTTGCATATTAAATAAGTTATAATAGAATGATTCAGTATTAAATATACAATATCAGAGGTGATGAATATGGCTAGTTTGACTTTAGAACATATAAAGGGAAATACATATTATATTCCACTTCCTACGATTGTAGGAGTGTATGTAGATAATGGCGATGCTATTTTAGTAGACAGTGGGAACAATAAAGACACTTCTAGAAAAATACTTAGGCTTTTGGAAGAGAATAATCTTAAAGTAAAATTAATTATAAACACTCATTCTAATGCCGATCACATAGGTGGAAATTCTTATTTTAAAAATCAAACAAATTGTGAAGTTGCAACGACTAAATTAGAATCTTATTTTACAGAAGATCCTATACTTGAATCATCGTTTTTATACGGAGGGAATCCAAGCAAGGCGCTAAGAAATAAGTTTCTACTTGCTAAAGAGAGTAAAGTAGATCATATTATAGAGGCGGATGGGAAAATACTAGACACAGATTTTGAAGCTATATCACTGCCTGGTCACTACTTTGAAATGATAGGGATAAGAACTCCAGACGATGTAGTATTTATTGGCGATAGTTTGATGCCGCAAAATATAATCGAAAAATACCACTTATTTTATTTATTGGATATAGAATCTCAGTTTAAGACGCTAGATAAACTTGAGGATCTAGAAGCTTCATATTATGTTCCAAGTCATTATGTACATATGGAAGATATAAAAGATCTAATAAACGTAAATAGAGAAAAAATGAATGAAATATTAAATAACATAGAAGATATATGTGTTGATCCACTTACAATTGATGGAGTACTTGCAAGAGTCTGTAAGCTGTATTCTATAAAGCTTGATGCAAATCAATATGTGTTGCTTGGAAGCACTATAAGATCGTATATTACCTATTTATATGAAAACAATAGAGTAGAGTATATTTTTGAAGAAGGCGAGATGCTTATAAACAAAGTGAAATAATCGAACTTAATTAAATAATTTAAAAAATCAGGTTGTAGCTTTTAGCTATTAACCTGATTTTTATTTAAACCATTTAATTGTTAAATAATAAAAGTATTAGATATACGGTTAAGATTTGATACTTTTGACAATATCGAAGACAGCGTATATCAGCAATAATGCTATCCCTATATATATAATCTTACCTATAGGATTAGCTGCGTTGATAGTCCAACCAACTCCGAATCTTTTTGGAATCATTAATGAAGGATCATTTTTATTATAGTATACAAGACCAAATATCCAATTTTCTTCTTTGTCATCAGGCGTAAAAGATGAACTAGATTTAAGGTTTGATGATTTAACAAATTGTACTATCAGTAATATGGCAGATAAAATCATTAGAACAGTACTAATAATATAAATATAGAAATTTATATCAGTGCCATTTATGATTGAATATACTGAATTTATATATATTATACTTAAAGAGATTATAAGTCCCAAGAATGAATAGCCAAGGTAATTTAAAAACTTTAAAGTTACTTTTTTGCTTGAAACTATATCTTCAGTGTCTATTTTAATTCTTGACTTCATAGTTGAAATAGACATTAAGGTTAAAATTAGTACAATAAATAATAATAGCCCGATTTGCAATAAAAAGTTTCTAAAAGTATTTTCTACAAATCCATCTGCTACACCGTTGAAATTCCAATGTATAGGGATTAATTCGAGCGTACTGTTGTAGTTTGCAATTGAGTAAATAGTAAAGATTACAATTAAAATAAAGTTAACAGCAAAGTATATCTTAAATTTATTTATTATTTTATTTCTTTCAGAAAGTACGCTTGTATCAACCATTGCAACTATTTTAGATGGTTCTAAATTATCTTTTAATTTATTTTTTAGGTTCTTAGCAGAAGTATGAGTTTTTATATATATAACTGTTTCAAAAACTAAAAATAAAAGGATTGGAACAGATAGAACTATACTATCACTACTAATTCTTAAAATAAGAACATAGGAAAGAGCTATTGTAAAGAAGTAACTTAGAGTAAGCAGCTTTTTAAAATTTTGGTCTAAAGCTTTTAATTCATTTAAATCTTTGTACTTTTGATCTATCATAATTCCATAGAAATGTTTTTTTGATGTAAGTTTTGTCATAAATAAAAACATCAAGTACATTAAAGTAAGAGTAAATAATAGAATTCCTATATTTAATCCATTATTCATATCTTTTCACCCCGCAGTTATTATAAAATTTGTCAGATAAAGACAAAAATTCCTCTTTACTTATACCAGAGAGATAAGATTTGGCTATCAAGAGCTCTAAATCTTGTTTGTTATTATTCATAGTAGGATTGTCTTTCTTTAATGGTAGATCCGCGACGATAGCTCCTTTTCTTCGATCTATATTTAAATATCCCTCACTTTTAAGTTCATTATACGATTTATTAACAGTATGAAGGTTAACCCCAATGTTTTCTGCCATTACCCTTACAGAAGGCAGAGATTCATTAACTTTTAGATTACCAGAAGCAATACCTTTAATAATTTTATTCTTAATTTGTAAGTATATGGAGGTATCGCTATTAAAATCTAATTCTAAAATCATTTTATCACCTCCGATTTAAAATTTATGTATATATATTATATAATATATATAACAGATTGTCTATATGTGCTTAGTTTCAATATCGTTCTTTATGATAAACTTAAATAAATATTTTAGATACATAATATAACTACTGCAAAAAAATTATCTATATCTGTTATAATAAAGCTTTGAGGGTAGTTATATTATGCCTTTAATGTTATTTAAAAGTATTGGTAAATACAATTCTACTAACTAAAAAAAGATTATTAATAGAAGAGGTGAGCTATTGAGTTTTAATATGAATAAAGCATATGATAAGTTGTATCTTTCTTATAAAAAAGATTTTGAAAAAGATAGTCCTTTTAATTACGATTATGAAAGACCTGCTATGATGAAATTATTAGATGAATCATTAACGGGAAAATCTATATTAGATGCTGGATGTGCTGGTGGTTGGTATAGAACCGAGGCC
Organism: Metaclostridioides mangenotii; assembly: GCF_017873185.1. GTDB lineage: Bacteria > Bacillota > Clostridia > Peptostreptococcales > Peptostreptococcaceae > Metaclostridioides > Metaclostridioides mangenotii. The sequence continues at coordinate 524,675 of NZ_JAGGJX010000001.1, read as the reverse complement.
AGAGGTGAGTTTTAAAGAAAAAGATCCTAATAACTACAATAGATTGATGTTAAATCCAAATTTCTTGATAATTAAAGCATCGAACAATTAATTGTAGAACATCGAGGACTTAGTTTTTTTATAACTTGCTTTTATGATATAATAAAGTGTTAAATAATAATACATTTTTATTTAAATTGATTTAAATAGTGGGAGGAAATAATGGGAAATATATTTTATATAGTAAGGCATGGACAGACAAACTGGAATATACAAGGAAAAACTCAAGGTCATGGTAACTCTGACTTAACAGAAAGTGGAGAAAGCCAAGCAAAACAACTAGCTGAGAGTTTAGTTGATCACAATATAGATTATGTTTTTACAAGTGATTTAGGACGAGCAGTTCAGACAGCAGAAATAGTGGGAAATAGACTTGGATTGAAAGTAGAGAAAACTAATGGTCTTAGAGAGATGGGATTTGGAGTTTGGGAAGGTCTACTTATAAAGGAAATTCAAAAAGACTATGCAGAGATTTATAATACATGGAGAAATGAGCCACATTTAGTGAATATACCTGGTGGTGAGACCCTACATATAATCAAGGAAAGAGTAGATAAATTTATTGAAGGAATAAATGAAAAATACGATAATAAGCGCATCGTACTAATAACGCATTCAATAACGCTTCGTGTAATGCTTTTATCTTTCCTCAACTCAGGGATGGAGAATGTATACAGAATTAAGCAGGACAATACGGCTCTTAATATTGTAGAATTTAAAGATTATGGACCAGTTGTTGAAAAGATGAATGATACAAGTCATTTAAGAAATCATACAAATATAAGCAACTCAGCTTTAGAATAGAGACTTAGTTTTATAATAATAGATTTTGAGGAGAATTTTATGTCTAAAATATTAGTTGTAGGTGGTGGGCCGTCTGGAATCATGTCTGCCATAACTGCTGCAAAAAATGGTCATGAAGTTGTTTTACTTGAGAGAAATGGAGAACTCGGTAGAAAACTTAAGGCCACAGGTGGAGGAAGATGTAATTTTACAAACTACAGAGAAATAGAAGATTTTTTTGATAAAATAGTTACCAATAAAAAGTTCTTGTACAGTAGTTTTTATACTTTCACAAACAGGGATTTGATCTCGTTTTTTGAAGAAAATAGTCTTGAGTACAAGGTTGAAGAAGAAAATGATTTTAAAGTGTATACAAAAAATGATAAATCAGTTGAATTGATAGATACTTTAAATAAGATACTTATAAATAACAAAGTTAAAATCATGTACAACAAAAAAGTAGAGGATTTTATAGTAGAAAATAATGAAGAAAATTCTAAAGTTACAGGAGTTTTACTTGATTCAGGAGAAAAAATCTACTCAGACAAAGTGATTGTCTCTACAGGTGGTATGAGCTATACTTACACAGGATCAGATGGTTCTATGTACAGTGTATTAGCGAAGTACGGACACGATATCAAAAAAATATATCCAGCTTTAGTGCCACTTAAAATAAAAGATCAGTGGATTAAAAACCTACAGGGAGTATCCATGAAAAATGTAGATGTAATGTGGAAGGTGAAAAAGAAAAAATTCCACAAAGTAGGAGATATGTTATTTACTCATTTTGGAATCACAGGACCATGTATACTAAAAGTATCTTCATATATAAATAAGATATTAGAAGAAAATGAAGTAGAGCTAACTATTGATTTCCTTCCCGAGATTTCAGGTGAAGAAATAATAAATGTAATCAAAAAACAACCGAGTAGGAATATAGTAAATAATTTAAAAGAAATTTTACCACAAAACTTCTCTAAGGAAATAATTATAAAATTAAACCTATCAGATAAAAAAGCATCTGATATGACAAAATCTGAAGAGCAGATGATTATTGAAGAAATAAAGAATATGAAATTAGTATGCGACGGTACTACTGGTCTGAATACTGCAATGGTAACTTCTGGAGGGGTTTCTGTAAAAGATATAGATTCATCTACTATGAAATCTAAAAAAATAGACGACTTGTATATTACAGGAGAATTAATTGATATTGATGCAGAAACTGGTGGTTACAATTTACAAATAGCTTTTTCTACTGGATATTTAGCAGGTTTAAGCGTTTAATAATAAAAATTGAGGTGTATTAGTATGAATAATTTAGTAATTGCTGTAGATGGACCTGCTGGAGCAGGCAAAAGCACTATAGCTAAAATTATTGCAGATAAGCTTGGTATAAACTATATAGATACTGGAGCAATGTATAGAGCTATAACTTACAAATGCTTAAAAAACAATATAGATGTTGAAAATACAGATGAAGTAGTAAAGTTAGCAAAAAATACAGATATAGATTTTAAAGATAACAATATCTACTTGGACGACAAAATAATAAATGATGAAATCAGAACAGTAGATGTGAGCAACAATGTCTCTAAAGTATCAAAAATTAAAGAAGTAAGAAATTTGTTAGTAAATGTTCAACGAAATATCGGATCAAAAAGTTCAGTGATACTGGATGGTAGAGACATTGGATCAGTAGTATTTCCAAATGCCGATTACAAATTTTACATTGTAGCTACTCCTGAAGAAAGAGGCTCTAGAAGATTTAAAGAGATGAAAGAAAAAGGTTATGACGTAAACCTTGACGAAATAATAAAAGATATAGTTGATAGAGATAAAATGGATATGAATAGAAAATTTGCACCTCTGGTTAAAGCAGATGATGCGTTAGAAATAGACACTACAGGTAAATCGATTGACAAAGTTGTTGCAGAAGTTGTATCGAAAATTAAAGCCTAAAATAATTGTTTTAGTTAGGAGAGATAAAATTGAATTTTTATAAATTTGCTATATATCTGTTTAGAGGGTTTTGTAAGATATTTTTCAGGTATGAAATAATAGGTGCTGAAAATATACCAAAAGAGGGAAATTTGGTAATAGCATCAAATCATAAATCAAATTTTGATCCAGTGTTTTTGGCAGCATCAATTTTAAATAGAGAAATTGCAGCAGTAGCAAAAAAAGAGTTATTCGATATAAAAATATTAGGATTTATACTTAAAAAATTAAATGTTATACCGATAAACAGAGATAAGCCAGATGTATCTACTGTAAAAAATATTTTAAAAGCTATTAAAAACGGGTATGTACTTGGTATATTCCCAGAAGGTAAAAGGATTAAAGGAAATGAATTTGGAGACGCTAAAGCTGGTCTTGCTTTATTTGCGATAAAAAGCAAAGCTGATGTAGTTCCAATAAGTATAATTTCAAATTATAAAATATTTAGCAAAGCTGTAGTTTACATGGGAGAACCTATATCATTAGAACAGTATTATGGCAAAAAATTGAGTAATGAAGAGTATGAAAAAATTTCACAAGAAATTTTGGATGTAATCAAAGATAATTACTTTAAATATTCTAAATAGGGAGCATAGATATGAATATAAAAATATCAAAAAACGCTGGATTTTGTTTTGGCGTTAAAAGAGCTATGAAGATGGCATGGGATGAGGTTGAGAGTGGAGATGACGGCATATATGCACTTGGACCCCTTATCCACAACAAACAAGCTGTCGATAAGTATGAAGAAAAAGGTCTTAAAACTGTAGATGAAGTTAGCGATGTGCCTCCAAACATGAATATGATAATAAGATCGCATGGGGTTGCTGAAAAGATTTACAATGAAGCCTTAGAAAAAGATATAAATATTGTAGATACAACGTGCCCTTTTGTTAAGAAGATACATAATATAGCTAATGAGCACTACAATAAAGGGTACAAAATAATTGTTATAGGTGATGCTAAACATCCAGAGGTAATAGGAATAAACGGTTGGTGTGATGACTCAGCAATAGTTATCAAAACTCTAGAAGAACTAAATGACATAGATTTTGATAATACACTTAAATACTGTGTTGTAGCTCAAACTACAATAAATTCAGTTTTGTACAATGAAATTACAGATTCTTTAAAAGAGAGTTTAAAAGAAGTTGTGTTCAACGATACAATTTGTTCTGCTACCAAATCTAGACAACAAGCTGCTAGAGATTTATCCAAGGAAGTGGATTGTATGATAGTTATTGGAGGGAAACACAGTTCTAACACACAAAAATTAGTAAAAGTTTGTGAAGAATACGTCCCTACTTTTGCAATAGAAACGAAGAATGAAATTGATAAAGACGAGATTTTTAAATACAGTGAGGTTGGAATTACGGCTGGGGCATCGACTCCAGACTGGATAATAGAAGACGTACTGGAGTACTTGAAATCTCTATAATTTAATAAAATGTTTACTAATTGATCTATGTGGTTAGAATTTTATTAGTTAATTTTAAAAATAGGAGATGATATTATGGAGCTTATAATATCTGCATCTGAAGAATCTTTTCTACATGTAGGATCAATGATTGGGTTTTTCATATTGCTTTTTGAATATATAAACCACAAAACAAGTGGTAAATTCACTAGCGCCATTTCAAGCAACAAGAAATATCAGCCAGTTTTTGGTGCCTTGATAGGTGCAATACCTGGTTGTGGAGGTACTTTAGCAATAGTACCGCTTTATATAAGTGGAAATCTAAGCTTTGGTACCATAATAGCAAGTTTAATAGCAAGCTTAGGAGATGCCGCATTTGTTTTAATTTCGGCAAACTTTAAATTATTTATATTTATTACAATACTTACAACTATAACTGGTATAATAACCGGCTACATAGTTGACGGTTTTAAACTCGGTGAAAAACTTGGTCTTGGAATTTACAATAAAAAAAGAACTGAAGAAAAAGACATTAAGTTAAATAATGGACATAGTCACTCGCACAGTCATGGACACAGCCATGTAAATAATGATGGCAAAAGTCATGAAGGATCAACTATGGATAAAATGTCAGCTGAGCACGGAACAGTAAACAATTTTGCTTTTGTTATAACCCATGGTATAGGATATAAAGTATACATCTCTATGCTTATAATAGGATTTCTGCTTATGGTAGTTTCTCATTCTGGATTAAACTTGCCATTTAAAGAAGCTATACATACATTAGAGGAGCTTATATCTGTTTTAGGTATACTTTTATCAATAGTGTATATGTGGTGCTTTAAAAAGGTATTTAAGAACGAAAATACGCATGAAGCTGAAAATAAAAAGTTATCTCTTAGAGAGATGTTAATTCACTCAGTAGGTGAAATTTCATTTGTTATAACTTGGATTTTTGTAGCATATTTTGTATATGATATAATTATACTTTTATTTGGAGGAGATCAATTCTTAGTAAATCTAGTATTGTCGACAGGAGTAATAAGTGTATTTATAGGTGCTGCTCTAGGATTAATTCCAGGCTGTGGTATACAGATAGTATTGATGTCGTTTTATCTAAAGGGGAATATTCCACTAGGAGCATTGGTAGCAAATGCAATCTCACAAGATGGCGATGCGCTATTTCCAATTTTGGCTATGGATAAGAAAGCAGCAATGTGGTCAATGATAATAACTACCATTCCCGCCGTATTTGTTGGGGGCATTGTATATATGGTATTTGGATAGTTTTGTATTAAAATAAATAAATATGTATTAAAAAATGAGCGATTGATAGTTTCTAATGACATAAAGATTTCACCTACGAAATTCAATGTAACTAGAAACAGGCAATCGCTCATTTTTGATGAGTATATTCTATCAAATACACCTTATAGCATTATACATTTGAAGTATAGTACATTAATTCTCTATGATTTAGAATCATTGTGATTTAAAATATAAAGTTTTCAGCTTAAAAAACACATTAAAACATTAAAAAATAAAATTTCATTGTATTTTTAGTAATAATATTAAAAAAACTTACTAACTAATGATTGTTTTTGGATTTTCTTTAAGTAATGTTATTGTAAACTTGATCTATAAGTATTTATCATAGTTAAAATAATGAAAATTAGGCATTAAAACGATGAGCAAAGTTTACACTATCTTATCTAAATAGTATAATGAACGAGTTGGAAAATGGAGTGATCTTCAAAAAATTATCTAGATAATAATTTAATATTTAGAAGGAGTTTTTATGCAAAATAATAGAGCTATAAATACAAAGGAATTAGTATTGTGTTCACTTTTCACAGCTATGATTGCAATTGGAGCTTTTATCAAGATTCCTATACCTTTTATGGATTATTTCACATTACAGTTCCTTTTCGTAATATTGGCTGGAATGATTCTAGGCCCTAGATTGGGAACTATTTCAGTTACAATATACATAGTTATAGGGTTAATGGGCTTTCCTGTGTTTGCGGCAGGCGGTGGTATCCAATACATACTAAAGCCGAGCTTTGGCTACCTAATAGGATTTGGCGTCTGCGCATTTGTCATTGGATATATCTGTGAAAAAATAAAAATACCAAACTTCAAACAATACCTTATTATTTCATTTATAGGAATGTTTTTTACATATTCAATCGGTTTTATTTACAAATATTTAATCCTTAATTTATATATGAATGAAATTACTCCTATAGGTGTGATAGTGTTGTCTGCATTTCCACTTGATATTCCAGGAGATGTAATTTTATGTATCGTCGGCTCGAGTATTGCAAATCAATTACGCCATGCACTAAAAAAGGAGTATACACTATGATAACTAATTTAAAGAAACAAATATTATATGGTTATAAAATCACAAAACAAGAAGCATTAAAATTGATTGATGTTGATTTAGATGAACTCTGTGATGCTGCAAACGACATCAGACTTCATTTTTGCGATAATTCATTTGATATATGTACTATAGTTAACGGAAAAAGTGGAAAATGTTCGGAAGACTGTAAATACTGTGCTCAGTCTTCTTATTACTCAGCAAATATAGAAGAGTATCCTCTTTTAAATACTAAAGAACTCAAGCGTGAAGCCATTTATAATGATGAAAATGGGATACTTAGGTATTCAGTAGTAACATCAGGCAGAAATCTATCGGACATAGAATTAAGTGAAATATGTATTAGTTATAAAGAAATCAAACGAAGTTGTGAAATCTCTCTTTGTGCTTCACATGGACTTTTAACATATGACCAATTTGTAAAACTTAAGAGTTGTGGTGTAATGAGATATCACAACAATCTTGAATCTTCGCGTAAATATTTTAAAAATATTTGTACAACACATACTTACGAAGACAAGGTAGAAGCGATTTTAAATGCACAAAAGTCTGGATTAGAAGTGTGTAGCGGTGGAATTATAGGTCTTGGAGAAACTATGGAAGATAGAATAGATATGGCATTTGAACTTAAAGATCTACATATCAATTCAGTTCCTATTAATGTCCTTAATCCAATAAAGGGAACTCCATATGGAGATTTAGAGGTACTTGATTACGATGAAGTTCTAAGACTTGTAGCTATATTTAGATTTATACTGCCGAATGCTGCACTGCGTCTTGCAGGAGGTAGGGGGCTACTTTCAGATAAAGGAGAGAAGGCTTTTATGTCGGGTGCAAATGCTGCAATATCAGGTGATATGTTGACTACATCTGGTATAAGTATAAAAGAGGATATGCAAATAGTAAAAAATCTTGGATTTGAGGTGAAGAGAATATGAGTAAAGGAATATTTGTAACTGCAACTGGTACAGATATTGGAAAGACTTATATTTCTTCTTTATTAGTAAAAGCGTTAATTAAAAATAAAATAAATGCCGGATACTACAAGCCAGTTCTAAGTGGAGCTATAGTAGAAAATGGAACTTTGATACCAGGAGATGTAGATTTCGTAAGCAGGGAGTCGGGACTTAAAAATAAGTATGAAGATTTAGTAACTTATGTATTTAAAACACCAGTTTCACCACATATGGCCTCGAAACTAGAGAATATAAAAATTGAGAAAGAAATTATAATAGATCATTATAATAGATTGAAGAATAAGTTTGATTATACAGTAGTAGAAGGTTGCGGAGGGATTTTTTGCCCACTTAGAATTGATACAGAACAGATTCTCCTGACTGATATTATAAAAATGATGGGATTAGATATTGTAATAGTCGCTTCATCTGATCTTGGTACTATAAATTCTACAGTGCTAACAGTGGAATATGCAAGAAGTTGCAATATAGGCATAGCAGGAATTATATTGAACAATTATGAAAAAGAAAATTATTTACACGATGATAATAAAGAAAAAATAGAGCTTTTAACAGGAGTAAAAGTAATTTCCTGTGTTAAAAAAGATGATAAAGATATTGAAATGACAATAGAAAATTGTCTAGAATTATTTAGTCGATGAAATTTAGTTAAAGAAATGCCTATGCTAAATCTATAGGCTCGATTAATAAAGCATAATTTAATATTTTAAAAATACATCGATATTTAATCGGTGTATTTTTTTGACTTAGTATGTTTATATAATAATTTGATTATATTTGTTAAATAATAGTTATAAAATAAACAAACATATTTCGACTAATATATTGACATCATTACTATAAATATGTAAATATATATCTATAAACAAACAAATTCAAACATACATACACACATAGTAACAAAACTATAAATAAGGACGGTGCAAAGCATGTTTCAAATAAATAGACACAAAAAAATCTATAACTACTTACTAGACAAGAATAATGCAACTGTCAATGAGCTAGCGGAAATATGTGATGTAGCGCCTATGACGATAAGAAGAGATCTCGACAAGATGGAAAGCGATGGACTACTTACACGAGTTTTCGGAGGTGCAGTCATTGGCTCTAATATAGTTAAAGAAATTGCGTATGAAGAAAAAGAAAAAATTTCGATCAATGAGAAGATTTCGATCGCATCTGAAGCTTCAAAGTTAGTATCTGATAATTCAATAATACTACTTGATTCTGGAACTACATGTATGGAAATAGCTAGAAATCTTGTAGATAGGTCAAATTTAAAGGTAATAACTACAGATATTCTTATAGCTGCTTACCTTATGAAATTTGAAAATATTGAGGTCTACTGTACTGGTGGTAGAGTTCAAACAGACATAGGTTGTTGTATAGACAACACCACTGTAGATTTTATCAGCAAGATTAATGCGGACATATGCTTCTTAGGAGCTAGTGCTATAAATAATTCTCTAGATGTATCTACTTTTACAATGGATAAAGTACTTGTAAAACAGACGATGCTTAAATCTTCAGAGTATAGAATACTAGTAGTCGATGATACTAAGTTTGAAAAGAGTAGTTTTGCAAAAATTTGTGAGCTGACTGATTTTAATTTAGTAATAACAAATGGTGATATAAAGGAAAGTTTAAAAGAAACACTTATAGAAAATGGAGTAAGTTTACAGCTTGTGTAAATAGGAGGTATAAAATTATGAAGCTATATATAATAGCAGATGATCTTACAGGTGCAAATGCAACAAGTGTGTTGTTGGCAAAAGAGGGATTTAAATGTTCGAGTTTTATTGATTCCAATCTATTAAATGACAGCAATATGGAAAACTACGATGTAGTAGCAGTAAGTACAGATAGTAGAGGAATAAAAGCTAATGAAGCTTATGACAAAGTAGCAAAAGAAGTAAATCGAGTTAAACATGTAAACCCAACTTATGCAAAGAGAATAGATAGTACACTTAGAGGGAATATTGGTTCTGAGATAGACGCAGTACTAGACAATGTAAAAGATAGCGTGGCTATAGTAGTGGCTTCGTATCCAGATTCATCTAGAATATCAATTGGAGGGTTTTTACTTGTAAATTCGATTCCACTTGAGAAGACTCTAGTAGCAAAAGATCCAAAATCCCCAGTTACAAACTCTAAGATAAGCGAAATTATTAAACTTCAAACTAAACACAGTGTAGGAGATATTGGAGTAAATGAAGTTCTAAAAGGACATATTAATTTATGCGATAAAATAAAAGATCTTGCTAATTCTAATAACAGAATAATAGTTATCGATGCCGTTACTAATGACGACATTGATATAATAGCTAAAGCGGCTAAAATGAGTAATTTAAACGTAGTTACAGTTGATCCAGGGCCGTTTACAAGAAGTTATTTAAATGAAAAATATGGATCTTCAACAGTTGAACAAGGAAAGAAAGTATTTCTATCTATAGGAAGTGTTTCTAAAACTACAATAGGTCAAATTGAACATTTATTAGTAAGTAGAAATCCTGACTTTGTAAAGGTAGATCCTTTAAAACTAATAGATGACAATCAAGTAGATAAAGAAATAGATAGAGTAATATCTATTATACGCGTGAAACTAGAAGAAAATAAATCTAATATCTTAGGCGTATCTACTACAACTAGGGAAGAAGAAGTTCTAGACTTAACAGCTTTATCCGAAGAATTAAAGATAGATGAAGAAGCTATATCTGTAAAAATCAACAAAGGTCTGGCAAAAATTACTGAAATGGCATTAGATATATCACATTCAGCAATAGGCGCACTTTATACAAGTGGTGGAGATGTGACTATGGAGGTCATGAAGATATTAGAAGTAGAAGGTATAGACATTAAAGATGAAGTAATACCACTAGCAGTTTACGGTAGATTTATCGGTGGGAAGTACAACAATATGCCAGCTATTACAAAAGGTGGACTTATCGGAGACGAAAAAACACTTCTAGTTTGTGTAGATTATCTATTAACTAAGATTTCAACACAATACTACGTTAAATAAATTAGACATAAAAAGTTTAGACTAAATTGAGGAGGTAATTTTATGAAAAAACCATTTATAGGTGTACCAATAGGTGACCCAGCGGGAATCGGGCCTGAAATAGTAGTAAAATCAATAGCGGGAGAAGATACAAACAGTTATGCGAATACAGTAATTTTCGGAGATAAAAAAGTATTAGAAAATGCTATAAAAATATGTGATTTAGATCTTGAAATAAAAGTAATAGAAGATGTGAAAGATGGTGTTTACAATAATAAAACACTTAACTTAATAGATTTGGACAATATAGATATGGACAAGTTTGAATTTGGTAAAGTAAGTGGTATGTGTGGAAAAGCATCATATGAATATGTAGAAAAATCAGTTGAATTCGCTTTAGACAAAAAGATAGATGCAGTTGCCACAACATCTATAAACAAAGAGGCATTTAAAGCTGGTAATGTACCGTATATAGGTCATACAGAGGTTTTAGAGGCTTTAACAAATACTCATAATCCTCTTACAATGTTCCAAGTTCGCGACTTAAGAGTATTCTTTTTAAGTAGACATGTTTCTTTAAGAAAAGCTTGCGACTTAGTTACAGAGGAAAATATGTACGACTTTATAGTTAGATCAAAGCAGTCACTTGATGAACTAGGAATTAAAAATGGTAAATTAGCTGTAGCTGGATTAAACCCTCACTGTGGTGAACATGGATTATTTGGCAATGAAGAAAGATATATAGAAAAAGCAATAGAGAGAGCTAAGACTGATGGAATAGATGTAATAGGTCCTATAGGAGCAGATTCAGTATTCTTCTTTGGGCTTCAAGGGAAATACGATGCAGTTTTATCTTTATACCACGATCAAGGTCATATAGCTACTAAGACGGTAGATTTCCACAAGACTATATCTATAACAAACAATATGCCATTTTTAAGAACTTCTGTTGATCATGGAACAGCATTTGATATAGCAGGAAAAAATATAGCCGACGAAATAAGTTTAGTAGAAGCAATAAGACTTGCAGCAGAGTATGCACCTAAATTTGGCAAATAGAATTGCGCTCAGCTATACAAATTAAATAGCGACACTAAATTTGATAAAAACTAATTTATTAGTTTATATAAATCTATAGATATAATTATATTAATTTTAAGGGAGAATAATGATATGGAAACAACAACATTGGTATCATCAGGCCCACAACTTTTATTAGGGCTTGGGTTAGGTATTACTCTGTTAATTTTCATGATGCTAAAGACAAAGTTGCATCCGTTTTTAGCTATGATTATCGCTGCATCTGTCACTGGACTAGTTGGCGGAATGGGAGCAGCAGACGTAGTAGGTAGTATTACAAAAGGTTTTGGTAACACGCTTGGAAGTATTGGTATTATAATCGGCTTTGGTGTTATGATGGGAGAAATCTTCGAAGTGTCTGGAGCTGCCAAAAAGATGGCTCAGGTATTTGTAAAGAAACTTGGTAAAGGAAGAGAAGAGTTGGCATTAGCTATCACTGGTTTCCTTGTATCTATTCCGATATTCTGTGATTCAGGATTCGTTATACTTTCACCACTTGCTAAATCAATTTCTAGAAATACTGGAAAATCAGTTATTTCACTTGGTTTATCACTAGCAATAGGTCTTGTTATAACTCACTCATTAGTGCCTCCTACTCCTGGACCAGTCGGAGTTGCAGGTATATATGGAGCTAATGTAGGAACTGTACTACTTCTTGGTATAATATGTGCTATACCTATGACAATTGCGGGTCTTATGTACGCGAAATATATAGGTAAAAAAATGTATAGAGTGCCTTCTGAAGATGGAGAAACTTATTTAACAGAATATGTTGCTCCTTCAAATGCAGATGTATTAGGTGATTCTTCTGAAATTTTACCTTCAACTCTAATGTCATTTATGCCTATAATTGTACCAATAATATTAATACTTATAAATACAGTTGCTGCATTATTTAAATATTCTGGTCCTATGGCTGGAGCTATAGACTTCTTCGGATCTCCTATAATAGCAGTTGGTATCGGTCTTATAGTAGCAATTTATGGATTAGGTGCTAAATACGAAAAAAATGAAATAATAGGAGCAATGGAAAAAGGAATAAAATCAGCAGGTGTTATAATGCTTGTAACTGGAGCTGGTGGTGCCTTAGGTATGATAATAAGAGATAGTGGAGCTGGTGATTATATAGCTGGATTGATAGCTCAAACTGCGCTTCCAGCAGTGGTAATACCATTTGCTATATCTTCTATAATAAGACTTATACAAGGAAGTGGTACTGTTGCGATGACAACTGCAGCATCAGTTACTGCACCAATGATGGCAACGCTTGGACTTAGTCCTGAACTTGCAGTTTTATCTGCTTGTATAGGTTCTCTAGTGTTCTCACACTTCAATGATTCATACTTCTGGGTTGTTAATAGAACTCTTGGCGTAACTGAAGCTAAAGAGCAAATCAGAGGTTATTCTATAGCTAGTACTATAGTATGGGCTGTAGGTTTTGTAGAATTATTAATTGTAAGTATATTTATATAGTGTAAATAGCTTGATAAAATAAATTAGATGATATAAAAAGCTGTACTGCAAGATGCAATGTAAACGTATCTGCTGTACAGTTTTTTTTATTATAAATCCGTAATTTAATCAACACAAGATCCCATTGCATTTAACAATTATGGTTATAAATACATTTAGTCTAAAAAGTATATTATGACTTTAGTGAAAAAGAATGATAAAATAAAAAATAAGCACAAATATTATTGATATAAAAAATATATATGGGAGGATTTAAATTATGTATGGACCTGATCCAAATTCAATATATCCAAATAAAGATATAAAGTCTATTTGTTACATAAAAAATGTAGTGACTCGCCCTAATATTATTATTGGTGATTACACTTACTACGATGATATAAATGGAGCTGAGAAGTTTGAAGAACATGTTACACATCACTATGAATTTTTAGGGGATAAACTTATTGTAGGAAGATTTTGCGCTATTGCTAAAGGTATAGAATTCGTGATGAATGGTGCAAATCATAAAATGAATTCTATAACTACATATCCGTTTAATATTATGGGCTCTGGGTGGGAAAAATTCACTCCTACAACTGAAGAATTGCCGTTTAAGGGCGATACGGTAGTTGGTAATGATGTTTGGATAGGGCAGAATGTAACTGTGATGCCTGGAGTGCAAATTGGAGATGGAGCTATAATTGCTGCTAATTCGGTTGTAACCAAAAACATACCAGCTTACTGTATTGCAGGTGGTAATCCTTGCAAAAATATTAGAAAAAGATTTAGTGATGACCTTATTGAATATTTACTATGTATTAAGTGGTGGAATTGGTCACCTGAGAAAATATTTGAGAATTTAGATATACTTTGTAGTGGAGATTTGAACCTAATTAAAAATATATAATACTATGATTTAAAATAATTAATAAATTTATAAAATGTTATATTATGCGGCATCATCTATAAATAGTAGGTATATTGACGAATAGTATATAGTACTATTTTGTACAGTTATGTAAAACTTTGTGATCTAAGGACATAAATATATATAAAGGTATAATTTTTAAAGTAGTTCTCTGTATATCTTGATTTATAATAATAATAGGAAGGTGATTAAATGTCTTCTGTAGACTTAGCGATACTAGGGGATCTATATAAAGAACCTAAAAGCGCTTATGAGATTCAAAAAAGTATAGAAACAACTGGAATATCTAAATGGGTTAAAATAAGTACACCTTCAATATATAAAAAAACAATCCAATTAGAGAAAAAAGGGTATTTGTCGAGTGAAAGTATAAGAGAGGGTAGAATGCCTGAAAAGACAATTTACTCTATTACCAAATTTGGAAAAGTGTATTATATGGAACTTATGAAAAAAGCCGCTAGCAATCATATCGATATAATGCTTGAATTTAATGCAGTTATTACAAACATAAACAACTTATCCAGTGAGGATGCAAATGAACTTACAAATTCTATTAGAACTAATATAGAAACTAGCATGATGGAATTAGATAAAACTTTAAAAAATAATAATGAGATAGAAAACAAAAACTTAGAAGATACAGAAATAAAAGAAAAAATTCACAAATTAAATTTTATAAATAAATCTATTGTTAAACAACAATCAAATATCTTTAAAACGCTGTATTTATGGATAAGCGACTTTAAGGACGAAATGAATAAAAACATATAAAATAAAATTGTTTTAAGAAAGATTATAAAAAAAGAGTTGACAAAATTATTGGAAGAATATATCATGAGAACAATACAAAATTAAATTAAATCTTATCCAGAGTGGTGGAGGGACTGGCCCTATGAAACCCGGCAACCAGTATATATTTATTATACATTGGTGCTAAATCCTGCAGCGTGATAGCTGAAAGATGAGTATAACTAAGCTTATTAAAGAGCCTGAGTATACTCAGGCTCTTATTTTTTATTTAAGAGCTCATCGCGATTTATTTAATTTAAAATTAAATCAAAGGGGGACAATTAAATGTCAAAAAAAGAAACGATATGTGTACAAGGAAATTATAAACCAGAAAGTGGAGAAGCGAGAGTAGTGCCAATACATCAAAGTACCACTTTCAAATACGATGAATTAGATCAATTGGCTGATTTATTTGATTTAAAAGCTGCAGGACACTTTTATTCAAGACTTAGCAACCCAACAGTTCAGGCTCTAGAAGAAAAGATCAATCTATTAGAAGGTGGAGTTGGTGCACTTGCAGCATCATCTGGTCAAGCGGCGAACTTACTTGCAATACTTAATATATGTCAAGCAGGAGACAACTTCTTATGCTCTTCAAAGGTTTATGGAGGTAGTATAAACTTATTTGGACACACATTTAAGAAATTAGGTATAGACTTAATAAAATTCAATTTAGATGATGACGCTGATAAAATAATAGCTTTAGCAGACGATAAAACAAAGGCTGTTTTTGGTGAGACATTAGCAAATCCTACACTTGAAGTACTAGATTTAGAAAAGATTGTATCTGTAGCGAAAGCTCTAGATGTGCCAGTAATCATAGACAACACACTAGCTTCACCATACCTTTGCAATCCAATTGAATACGGTGTTAATATAGTAACTCATTCAACTACAAAATACTTAGATGGCCATGCTGCCGCTTTAGGAGGAATAGTTGTAGATGGAGGTAACTTCAATTGGGATAATGGCAAATTTAAAGGATTAGTTGATCCTGATCCTTCATACCATGGATTAAGTTATACTGAAACATTCGGGCAAGCTGCTTTTATAACAAAAGCGAGAGTTCAACTTCTGAGAGATCACGGAAACTGCCAAAATCCATTTAATGCTTTCTTAACTAATCAAAATATTGAAACACTACACCTTAGAATGGAAAGACATAGTTCTAATACAATTGCTATAGCAAAGTTTTTACAAAATCATAAGAATATTGATTCAGTAAACTATCCAGGTTTAGAAGGTAATAAGTACTACGAAAATGCTAAAAAATACCTTCCTAAAGGATCAAGTGGAGTTTTATCATTCAACGTTAAAGGCGGCATAGAAAACGCCAAAAAATTTGTAGGAAAATTAAATGTTGCGGCACTAGTTACTCATGTTGCTGATGTTAGAACTTCAGTTATTCATCCAGCATCTACTACTCATAGACAGTTATCAGAAAGTGAACTTATTGATATAGGAATACATCCATCACTTATAAGATTATCGGTGGGAATAGAAAATGTAGATGATCTTATGGCTGATTTAGATCAGGCATTGGAGTTTTAAATTATATAGTTTAATATAAGCTATAGGTATTAAAGTAGGGAATTATTTGGAGTTCTGAATATAGAATAAATTTGTTGAAGTAAAGGAAGATGCGTTATGTCATTAATACTTACAAGAGGATTACCAGCTATAGAAATATTGGTTGATGAGGGGATTGATGTAATCTTTGAGCAGGATTACATACTAAATAAAAATAAATACAAAAAGATTGCTATACTGAATCTTATGCCTATAAAAATTGATACAGAGTTGGATTTACTTAGAAGATTAGATAAATCTGGGGGAGATTTACTGATAGATTTTATAAATATTTCGACTAGAAAAAGCAGCAGAGTTTGCAATGAGTATACTTCAGATTTCTATAAAACACTAGAAGATATAAAAGATACTAATTATGATGGGGTAATAATAACAGGGGCTCCGGTCGAACAAATGGAGTTTGAAGAAGTTGATTATTGGGATGAATTAAAGGATATTATAGATTTCAGCAAAACAAATTCAAAATCTACTTTATATATCTGTTGGGCGGCGCAAGCAGGACTTTATAAAGATTACAATATTAAAAAACATCCACTTGAGAAAAAATGCTTTGGTGTATTTGAACATAAGGTAAATAAAGATAGTAAAATAGTAGAAAATTTTGATGAGTTATTTTTCGCTCCTCACTCGAGACATACGACTATAGATATTAATGATATAAAAAATAACTCCGAACTAAATCTAGTTAGCTACTCTGATAAAGCTGGAGCTTATATTATTGCTAATACTAGAGATATATATGTAATGGGGCACAGCGAGTATGCAAAAGAAACATTGGATAAAGAGTACAAAAGAGATATAGAAAAGGAAGTTGAAATAGAAATACCAATAAACTACTATCCTGAAGATGATCCTTTCAGAGAACCGGAAGTAAAGTGGAAGGAACACTCAGAGCTTTTATTTAAAAATTGGATAAATAATTATTTGATTTAACCACTTAGTTAATAGCCTCCTTTATTAATAGAGTTGTTAAAATATAACTAGAAAAGAGAGTGTTAGGGGTAACCACTCTCTTTTTTATTGTGTACATTTGTTTCTAAGATACATACATAGGGTATTAAGATGTTATTAAATTTCAATAAACTTATTTAGTTCATATGTTCATATAAAGTACATATTTATATGTTTTTCTATAAGTAGATAAATAACTCTTATTTAAATAGTAACTTTTCTATTGACTTAATATTTATATTAAGATAATATTTAATGTATTAAACATTATGACGTTGAATATTATGATTGGAAATATTTAACTATTGAATATTTAATGTATTGAACTATTTTAATGTTGATAAGATAAGGAGATGTTTTTTATGGATGAGGTTATTTTCAAACACAAGATTATGGAATACAATAGAAATATACATAATAAGTTTACAAATATGCTAAATGAACACTATAAACCTTTTGGTATTACATCAGTTCAAGCTGTTATTTTGCTCGATCTTTACGAAAATGGCGAAGAGAAGATAAGCGATTTAAGTAAAAATCTAAGCATGACAAACAGCAATGTCTCTGTTATATGTAAAAGACTTGAAAAAAACGGATTTATCAACCGTGTAAGAGATAGTGAGGATCAAAGGATCGTGAAGGTAGTTCTTGCAGATAAATTTATGGATATACAAACTAAATTAGAATCTAGCGTATTTGATAACTATTTTGAAAATCTAACTGAAGATAAAATTCAGGAAATGAAAGATATAGTAAGCGGTTTAGAAAAACTGGATAAATTGCTTTCTTGTATAGAGTGTAAATAACTACACCTAAGTGAAATTAAATTAAATCTTAATTGAGGAGATGACAATATGGATGAAAATAAAAATCCCAAAATACCTACTTTTTACACCTATGCTTTAATTATAATATTAGTTATGGTATTTAATATTGCGCGCCCGATGGTAGGCGAAAGAAAAATAGAAGAAATAGATTATGGACGATTTATTGCTATGTTAGATGAAGGCAAAGTAAAAGAAGTTGAAATTCAGCCAAATAAAATACTGATAACTCAAAATTCAGATAATAAAAAAGAAGATACTAAAAATGAAAATAGCAAAAATGAAAACAAAGAAAATATCAATCCTTTTAAAGACAAAAATACAGATAATGAACTAAATGAGAAAAAATATATCACTGGTAAAATGGATAATGATCCAGATTTAGTAAAAAGATTAGAAAAAGCAGATGTGAAATTTTCTACTGATATACCTCGTGAAAACTCTCCTCTAGTAAACTTTTTAATAGGTTGGATAATTCCAATAGCTATATTTATGTTTGTTGGAAATATGATTATGAAGTCAATGCAGAAAAAAATGGGTGGAAACTCTATGCAGTTTGGAAAGAGCAATGCTAAAGTATATGTATCTGCCAAAAGCGGGAAGACATTTGCCGATGTCGCTGGTCAAGACGAAGCAAAAGAAGCTCTTACAGAAATAGTTGACTTCCTGAACAATCCTGCTAAATACAAAAAAATAGGTGCTGAGATGCCTAAAGGAGCTCTTTTAGTTGGACCTCCAGGAACAGGTAAGACACTTCTTGCACAAGCAGTAGCTGGTGAAGCAGGAGTACCGTTCTTTTCTATTTCAGGATCAGAATTTGTAGAGATGTTTGTAGGTATGGGTGCTTCAAGGGTAAGAGACTTATTCAAACAAGCTAAAGAAAAAGCGCCTTGTATCGTATTTATAGATGAGATAGATACAATAGGTAAGAAAAGGGATAATGGCTCAGGATTTGGTGGAAATGATGAGCGTGAGCAGACTCTAAACCAACTTTTAAGTGAGATGGATGGATTTGACGGAGGTTCGGGAGTTGTTATACTAGCTGCTACGAATAGACCAGAGAGTCTTGATAAAGCTCTACTTAGACCAGGTAGATTCGATAGACGTATTCCAGTTGAACTTCCTGACTTAGGAGGTAGAGAGTCAATACTAAAAGTTCACTCTAAAAAAATAAAAATATCTGAAGATATAGATTTTAATACAATAGCAAGGGCTACATCAGGAGCATCTGGTGCTGATCTAGCAAATATAGTAAATGAATCGGCGCTTAGAGCTATAAAATGTAATAGAGATGTAGTTATGCAGGAAGACTTAGAAGAGTCTGTAGAAACTGTAATAGCAGGCTATCAACGTAAAGGAGCAGTTATATCAGCTAAGGAAAAACGTATAATTGCTTACCATGAGATAGGTCATGCATTAGTAGCCGCTGTGGGTAAAAACTCAGCTCCTGTACACAAAATAACTATAATACCTCGTACATCAGGTGCACTTGGATACACGATGCAAGTTGCTGAACAAGAGAATGTTTTAATGAGTAAAGAAGAGGCAATCGAAAAGATTAGAACTCTAACAGGTGGTAGAGCAGCAGAAGAAGTTATATTTAACACAAGCACATCTGGTGCTTCAAACGATATTGAGCAAGCTACTAAGATAGCTAGATCTATGATAGCTAGACTAGGTATGAGTGAAGTATTTGATATGATGGCTCTTGAAACAGTAAATAATCAGTACCTTGGAGGGGATGCTTCACTTGCATGTTCGCCAGATACATCAGCTAAAATTGATGAAGAGGTTTTAACTCTAATAAAAGCATGTCATCAAGACGCTATTCAAATTCTAAAAGACAATATAGATAAACTACATGAATTAGCTGCATATCTTCTTGAAAAAGAAACTATAACTGGCGATGAATTTATGGAGATTCTTGAAAATAAAGATAACACAAAAGAAGATATAGATTTAAATAAAGAAAGTTAAAATAAAAAATAAATATATAAGTGTTTTATAGATTGAAGTAGAAGTTGTCTTATTATAGCTTTTACTTCAATCTATTTGTTTTTAGAGCAAGATTTATTATTTTTATACTTCAAGATAGGGTTTTATTATCTAATTAAAATGATGTGATTAAAATTATTAAAAAATATATAAATGCAAATAGTTTAAAACTAAAATAATTTACTGATAATAATATATAATAGATATAGGACAATAATTTGAGGAGAAAAAAATATGTACGTATTAAATTTAAACACAAAGAAAGTTATTGAAAATATAGATGAAAATTTTTATAATAAAGAAAATTCATATGTGATTCTTTGCAACCCAGAGAATTTATTATTTTTTAAGGACATTTTAAATATAGATGAAACTTCTTACAGAGATTCTCTTAGATACGACGATGTAACCAAACTGCATTTATTCGATGAGTACGATTATCTGAGCTTAAATACATTTGAGATAAAAGGGAAACAAACAGTTATTGAAGAAGTGAATATATACTTAGCGGATAACTTTATTTTAGTAGTCGTTACAGAGGAACATTTTATATTCGAACTTATAAAAAATATAATGTTTCAAAGTCCTGCTCTAGAAGAAGATCCTCAAGTTGCAATTTTCCAAATAAACTACTCTATCTTTAAAGAGATAATTGTAAGTGGTTTTGAATCTTTAGAGGCAGTTGAAGACTTAATATTAGAAATAGAGGATGATCTCTCAGATAAAGTTAATAACAGTTATTCCGATAGAATAAGTTATGTTAGAGGTCTTGCAAGAGACATTGTAAAAACGATTAGACCTCTTTTATATATAGGAGATAGAGCAGTTAAAGAAAATGTCAGATATTTAAAATATACAAAAGTAAAAAAATACTGTATTGAAAATATGCAGAGAACTGACTTAGGTGTAGATAGATTATACAATTTTGCTATATCCACAAGAGAGCTCTCTGATAAATTGCTAGATATCTATTCATCAAAAGTAGGTGAAAAAACAAATAATTTGATAACAAAATTAACACTTGTGACAGCTATTTCTGCGCCACTTACGATCATTACCGGTATATACGGTATGAATTTTAGACACATGCCTGAGCTAGGGTGGGTCTATGGATATCCGTTCATTTTACTAGTGATGCTTTCTATCGTTGTTATCGGTTTTATTATTTTTAAAATAAAAAAATTATTATAGTATAAATTATTTTCTTTGTTTATAAATTATCTATTTATAGCCTAAAAGAGAACATTATTCGACCAATAATTTTATTTTGTTGAAAAAAATAAATCAATGTTATATAATTAGACATGTAATTATATAAACTACAAGGAGGAAACAACATGCAAAAAAAAGATATTAAATGGTCAGAACTAGGATTCGACTACTTGAAAACAGACAGAAGTTACATATCTTACTGGAAAGATGGCAGCTGGGATAATGGTGCGCTAGTAGAAGAAGATACAGTAACAATAAATCAAGGTTCTACTGCTTTACATTATGGACAACAATGTTTCGAAGGTTTAAAGGCTTACACTAATAAAGATGGTGGAATCCAATTATTTAGACCTGAGGAAAACGCTTTGAGAATGCAAAGAAGTTGTAAAAGACTTTTAATGCCTGAAGTTCCTGTAGAAAAATTTGTAAACGCTTGTATAGAACTTGTTAAAGCTAACGAAGCTTATGTTCCACCATATGGAACTGGAGCAACTTTATACTTAAGACCATTTGTTATTGGTGTTGGAGAAAATATAGGTGTTAGACCTGCTAAAGAGTACATATTTGGAATATTCTGTATGCCAGTAGGACCATACTATAAAGGTGGTATGTCTCCAGTAAACTACATAACTACTAACTATGATAGAGCAGCAGCTCATGGTACTGGTAAAGACAAAGTTGGTGGAAACTATGCAGCTAGTTTATTAGCTCACCAAGAAGCAGTAGATAAAGGATTCGCTGACTGTATATACCTAGATCCAGGTACTCATACTAAAATAGATGAGGTTGGAGCTGCTAACTTCTTTGCTATCACAAAAGATAACAGATTTGTTACTCCAGATTCATCATCAATATTACCAAGTATAACTAAATTATCTTTACTACATGTTGCAAAAGAATACTTAGGATTAGAAACAGCTCAAGAGTCTGTTTATAT
Organism: Metaclostridioides mangenotii; assembly: GCF_017873185.1. Classification (GTDB taxonomy): domain Bacteria; phylum Bacillota; class Clostridia; order Peptostreptococcales; family Peptostreptococcaceae; genus Metaclostridioides; species Metaclostridioides mangenotii. The sequence goes on along the minus strand of NZ_JAGGJX010000001.1, from coordinate 502,310 downwards.
TGACAAACTTGATGAGTATGCTGAAGCAGGAGCTTGTGGTACTGCAGCAGTTATAACTCCTATTGGTGGAATCGAACACAATGGTAAACTACATGTATTCCACAGTGAAACAGAAGTTGGACCAATGGTTAAAAAATTATACGATACTTTATCTGGAATCCAAACTGGTGATGTAGAAGCTCCAGAAGGATGGATAACAAAAGTTAAATAATAAAAGTTAATTAAAGGGAGAATTCAAACGAATTCTCCTTTTTTATTACAAAAATATCTGCTATCTAATATATAAATCTTTATTTTTATCTATTTATTAATTTTCTGAAATTGTAGTTATTAAAAAAATATGATACGATTATGACAGGAATTAATAATAATTGAATTAATATAAGGAATGATATATATGAAAAGAAAAGTATATGTAAATTTAGAAAAAAGTACATACTGCATTAGAATAGAAAATAACAGCTTGGATTCTATAGGCAAAAAAATAAAGAAAGTTTATCAATGTAAAAAAGCGATAATTATTACGGATGAAAATGTAAATAATTATTATACAGGTAGACTTGAAAGCTCTCTTTTTAAAAATGATTTCGATGTAGATACTATAGTTATAGAACCAGGAGAAATGTCAAAGTCATTAGATAGTTTGCCCAAAATATATAATAGGCTTATAGACTTTGAAGTTACCAGAAATGATTTACTTATAGCCTTAGGTGGTGGAGTTGTGGGAGATATATGTGGATTTGTGGCATCTTCATTTTTAAGAGGGATTCCATTTATCCAAATACCAACATCACTACTTGCGCAAGTTGATAGTTCGGTTGGAGGGAAAGTGGGCATTAATTTAGAAAGAGGAAAAAATTTAGTTGGCAGCTTTTATCATCCTAAAGCCGTTTTTATAGACCCACTTGTTCTAAATACTTTACCTGATAAGTACTATAAAGATGGAATGGCAGAAGTTATAAAATATGGTTGTATAAAAGATAAAAACTTCTTTTATAAATTGAAGTCATTGAAAAATAGAAATGATATTACAGATAATATCGATGATATAATTTACCGTTGTTGTTCGATTAAGAAAAAAATGGTAGAAAGTGATGAAAGGGATCTAAATGAAAGAATGATCCTAAACTTTGGACATACACTCGGACATGCTATAGAAAAATACTACAATTTTGAAAAGTATACTCATGGAGAAGCTGTTGCCATTGGGATGTACAATATAGCACTACTTGGAGAAAGAAAAGGTCTCACTAAAGATGGAACTTCTGATGAAATAAAAGACATCTTGATAGAGCAAGGCCTAGCATATAAACTTGATGTAAGTTTAAAGTCCTTAATGGAGTTCATAAAAAATGATAAAAAAAATATTGGATCAACACTTAAAGTAGTATTACTTAAAGAAATCGGTGAAAGCTTTATATACGATACTACTCTTGACTTCTTTGAGGAGGAAATATAATGGCGGACATAAAGTTATACCCTTCAAAATTAAATGGTGAAATAATAGTTCCTCCATCTAAAAGTATGTCACACAGAGCCATAATCTGCGCTTCATTGGCTTCTGGAACTAGTATAATCGAAAATATAGATTTTTCTGATGATATTAATTCTACAATAAAAGCAATGAAAATACTTGGAGCTGAAATTACAGTTGAAGGTAAAAGTTTATATATACAAGGAATAAAGTCGAAAGAAATAGTAAGTGAATTTGAAGACAAAAAACAATTTCAATATAAGGAACAATTTCAAATATGTAATAATGATTTAAATAATGACAATGTAAACTGCGAAAAAAATATACCAACAATAGACTGCAGTGAGTCTGGATCTACATTAAGATTTATTGTTCCTATATTTTCAGCACTTTCAAAACCTGTAAGGTATATTGGTAGAGGTAACTTAGGAAAAAGACCATTAAATATTTACTATAAAATTTTCGATGAACAAAATATTAGATATAAGTTTAAAAGAAATGAACTAGATTTAACAGTTTTGGATAATTTAAAATCAGGTGAATTTTATATTGACGGAAATGTTAGCTCACAATTTATATCGGGACTATTATTTGCGCTTCCTTTACTTTCTGGCGACTCTAAGATATATATAACTACAGAATTTGAGTCAAAACCATACTTAGATTTAACCATATCAATTTTAAAGACATTTGGTGTAGATATAGTAAATATGGATTATAGAGAATTTACTATAAAAGGAAATCAAAAGTACAAAAATTGTAATTACAGAGTAGAGGGAGATTACTCACAAGGAGCATATTTTCTATGTGCTAATGCTCTCGGTTCTGATATATCTATATCTGGGTTAAAAGAGGAAAGCCTTCAGGGAGACAAGAGAATAATTTGTATTTTAGATAGTATGGGAACTTCATCAAAATTTGTAAATTATAAACTTTATAATATATCAAGAGAACTTACTGGTACGACTATAGACGCATCACAATGCCCAGACATTATTCCAGTGCTTTCATTAGTTGCAACATTAAGCAAAGGTGAAACAAAAATAGTAAATGCTCATAGGCTTAAACTTAAAGAGTGTGATAGACTAGAAGCTACAAGATTAGAACTCCTTAAATTAGGGGGGGATATAGTAGCTAAAGAAGACAGCTTGATTATAAATGGTGTTGATAAACTTCGTGGAGGGATTACGGTGTGGAGTCACAACGATCATAGGATTGCAATGATGCTTTCTATAGCTTCTTGTTTTTGTGAGGAAGAAATTGTTCTTTGTGATAGTGAATGTATATCAAAATCGTATCCAAATTTTTACAAAGACTTCATTGAATTAGGAGGAAAAATAGATGAGTGGGATTTGGGGAAATAATATAAAGATATCTCTATTCGGGGAGTCACATGGAAATTCAATAGGAATTAACGTAGATGGACTTGAGCCTGGTATAGAACTGGATTTAAGCGAGGTTTATGCTGAGATGTCTAGAAGATCTCCAGGGAAAAGTCTTTTATCCAGTAAGAGAAAAGAATCAGATATGCCCGACATACTCAGTGGATATTTTGATGGTAAAACGACAGGAACGCCACTGTGTGCTGTAATAAAAAACGAGGATAAAAAATCAAATGACTACAGTAAAATAAAAGATTTAGCTAGACCTGGACATGCAGATTACACAGGTTATGTAAAGTACAACTCTTTTAATGACTACAGAGGAGGAGGACACTTTTCAGGTAGACTTACTGCACCGTTGGTATTTTGCGGGGCTATTTGCAAACAGATTTTAAAAAGAAAAGGTATCTTTATAGGTTCTCATATTAAAAAAATAAATTGTATAGAAGATACAAGTTTTGACTATGCTAATATTTCTAAAAAAGAGCTTGAAGAATTAAAAAAACTATCGATTCCAGTAATTGATAAATCCAAAGCTGCTGATATGGAAAAACTTATAAACGATGCAAGAATGTCAACCGACTCTGTAGGCGGAGTAGTGGAGTGTGCTGTTGTCGGTATAAAACCAGGAGTAGGCGATCCATTCTTTGATTCTGTAGAGTCTGTATTATCTCACCTCATGTTTTCTATACCGGCAGTTAAAGGTGTAGAATTTGGTGCAGGATTTGGAGTTGCAGATATGTATGGATCTGAATGCAATGACGAATTTTACATTGATAAAAAGGTTATAAAGACTAAGACTAACAATAATGGTGGTATTTTAGGTGGAATCACAAATGGAATGCCTGTTATTTTTAAAGTAGCGATAAAACCTACACCATCGATAGCTAAAACTCAAAACACAGTAAATTTTAAAGATGGTAAAGAAGAAAAGATAGCTATTGAAGGAAGACATGATCCATGTATAGTTCTAAGGGCATTGCCGGTAATAGAGGCAGTAGCAGCTATCGGAATATACGATTTATTGAAAGGTAGCATATAAATGGATAAATTAAACGATTACAGAGACGAAATTGATAAAATTGATAAAGTTCTAATAGAGTTATTTGAGAAAAGACTCGATGTAGTCTTAAAAGTAGCAGAGCATAAAAAAGAAAACAATCTTACTATCTATCAAGAGGGAAGAGAGAAGCTAGTCCTTAAAAAAGTTGAGGAAAATATTGAAAACGATGATTATTTAAATGAAGCGTTAATGTTTTTTGAATCAATTATGGATATAAGCAAATCTTTACAGGATAAAAAAAATAATGTATAAGAATAAGACAATTAGTTTACATAATTGCGTTATGGTGAAATTATTTTAGAACAAATTAGGTAAAATATTGAAAACACTATATTTCAACTTATAAATAAAATATAACTTGAGGAGCTTAATTGATATGAGATTAAAAGTAGATTCAAAATTAAAAGACAAATGCCAAGATATATGTATTGGAAGTATAGAAGCGAATGTAAAAGTTTCTGATTCTAGCAGTGAACTGTTACAATTGATAGATTCTGAATGCAAAAGAATTGAAAATACATATGAAACAAAAGACGTATCATCTATAAAAAATATAAATGACTCTAGATTAGCCTATAGAAGCATTGGAAAAGATCCAACTAGGTATAGACTTTCCTCAGAAGCATTATTTAGAAGAGTAAGTAAAGGTGATGGTTTGTACATCATAAACAATATAGTCGATATTAATAATTTAATATCTTTAAAAAGTGCCTATTCTGTTGGAACTTATGATCTAGATAAAATCGTTGGACAAATCAACTTCACAGTAGGTGGAGAAGGGGAAAGCTACAAAGGAATTGGGAAAGGTTCTGTAAATATTGAAAATCTTCCTGTATTTGAAGATGAAGAAGGAAAATTTGGAAGCACTACTTCAGATTCTACAAGAGCAATGATAAATGATGATTCAGTACATATACTTATGAATATAATATCCTTTAATGGTGACAAGGAACTAAATTTAAATATGGATATAGCTGAAAAATTACTACTAGATTATGCAGAAGCAGAGATAATTGATAAAATAATAGTCCGCTAAGTAAAAGCGATCTTATTGTGACTATAGATGGCTGAAAAACTACAGATAATTAAAATAAACTAGCCAATATCGGCTAGTTTATTTTTTATGTAATTACATATCAAATATACTTCGAGAAATTTTTAGGACAACGTTATCTTCGTACTTTTCGAAAATATCTGAGTACATATTTAATGTAGTAGATACACTAGAATGCCCAATTCTCGAAGAAATTACACTTCCAGATACTCCAGCTTCTATTAATATATATACATGAAAATGCCTTAATTCTTGAAATGTTGTCTCAGGGAGATTATTTTCTTTAATAAACTGCTTTAATTTTCTGCTTATAACATCCTCAGCAATCGGATTTGCCTTATCATCGTAAAATAGAAGGTTCTGTTTAATTCCTAAAGAGTTCTTTATATTTTTTTTGGAAGATACTTCTTTTAATAATTTAAGTTTTTTCATAATTTCTTTCGGGATACTTACAGTTCTTACAATACTTTTAGATCTTGGTTCTTTTAATATTACAGAGCCATTTTCCCTGACCGATACTTTGTCGACTCTAAGTGTACTATTATTAAAATCGATATTATTCCAAGTTAGTCCTAAAATTTCTGATAATTTGAGACCTACACCACTAGCCAGATACAATGGAATTTCAAGAATTGTATCCTTTGAATGCTCAAGTATATCCTTTATATCTTTTTTATTGAATACCCTTTTTGGTTTGTAATTAGATTCTGTGTTATCTATTTTTATAAATTTTGCTACATTTCGATTGAGTAATCCACAATCTACTGCGAAATCTAATGATAGCCTCAGTATATTTAGGTGGATGTTTAAAGTTTTAACACTTAACGAGCTTCTAAGTTTATCTATATAGTCGATTATATCTTGCGTTTTTAATTCATGAATTTTAAAATTACCTATCAATGGTTCTATGTATTTTTCAAAAATTCTGATGTAGTAGTTGTATGAAGAAGGGGAGAGGTTCTCCTGTCTTTCAGATAGATACTTCAACATTAGTTCGTTTATACTCATATCATTAACAACAAGTTCATCATTTAAAAGGCTATTTTTTAACTCGATCATTCTTTTCGTTGCTTCTTTTTTCTTTTCAAAAGATCCCATATTTTTTTGTTTTCTTTTGCTTGTATCTGAATCTTTGTATTCCAAATAGACTATATAGTTTTTACTCCTTTTTCTAATAAATACACTTCCCATAATTTACAACCTCCTAGTATAGCTAGATATATTATATCATCAGTATATAAAAAAACAAAATTATAACTGAAACATTACTGACATAAAATAATATATATACATATGTTATTGAAAATACAACGATTTTTACATAAAACATAAAATAATTACTTTTATGTTTTATGTAATGTCTACGATTATATAAAACTTATAAACGCCTATTATTTATACTGAAAGTAGGCTAATTAATTATATACTTTAGAATATAATTAATTAAGGTATAAATTTAAGAACCTTTTATACCTTAATTTTGTATTCTAATAATGAGACTATTATTTAATTAAGGAGAGGATATAATGAATCATCAGTATTCTCAAATGAAGCCCTTAGAAAGTAAGAACTGCATCCTAAGAGAAGTTAGGCTGGGTGATGCAAAAGATATGTATGAGTACTATAAATTAGATATAGTTGTAAAATATCTACCTATTAATAGACATACAAGTATAAGTAAGACTAGAAAATTTATTAAAGCATTTTTTATCGATAACTACAACATGGGTAGAGTAGGTCATTATGCAATTATATCTAAAAAAGACGCCAAAGTTATAGGAAATATTGGCTTTAACAATATAAAGGTTAATGCTGAAGAAGCTGATATAGGAATTTGTATTAATCCGGCTTATTGGGGCCATGGTTATGCAACAGAATTAGCCGATCCTATAATAAGGTATGGATTTGATGAATTAAACCTAAAAAGGATAATAGCAGAAACATACAAAGAAAATGTTAACTCTACTAAACCCCTTAAGAACTTAGGCTTTAGATATTTTGAAACTGTTAGCAACAACTTCTCTAAAGAATCTATGGGTAATACACATTTAGAATCTATAAAAAGTGAAACATTGTGTTATAGATATGAGCTGTTAAAACAAAGATATAATAGATGCTGATGTTATCGACAAATTATTTGTATTAATTAAACTTAATCAAATATCTATTAATATAAAAAATAGGTCTTAATATATAAAGAAAGAATATCAATAAGCTTTCTAAATTTATTATAAGACCTATTCTTATTTATATTTATGATCCTAAGACTTTAAATCCTTTTCCATAGACTTCTTTGACATCTGAGACAATTACAAATGCCTCTGGATCTACATCTTTGACTAGTCTATTTAAGAACAACTCTTGTTTTTTTGTAACTACTACAAATAACACTTCTTTGCTTGTTTTAGTATAACCACCTTTACCATCTAAGATTGTAAGACCTCTATTTAACTCTTTAGTAATGGCGCTTCTAACTTTTTCAGGTTCTTCCGATATAATATAAAACGCTCTAGAAGAGTTAACACCTTCTACTATGATATCAGCAACTTTTACTATAACAATTAGTGCCATACCAGAATATAATGCCGTTTCAAGACTGCGATTTACAAAACCAGATGATATAACGATCATACCATCTAAGCAACTCATGAATTTAGTAACCTTGATTCCTGGGAACTTCTTGCTTAGTATTAAAGCTATTAGGTCAGTACCTCCAGTAGAAGCATCGGATTTAAACATAATTCCAAGACCTATACCTACTAGCAACCCACCAGAAATAGAAGAAAGAATTAAATCCTCAGTAAAATGCATTCTAGATAATGGATCTGTCAATTGTACTATTGCAGAAAATAAAACTGTACCAAATAATGTCTTTAATGAATTTTTTAAGCCCATTATTCTAAACGCAAGTATTACTAGTGGAACTCCTATAAGCATCATTACAACAGAAACAGGAAGACCTGTGATTTTGTTTAACAATAAAGAAAGACCACTAAGACCACCAGGAGCAATTGTGTGGGGTTTCAAAAATGCATTTATACCGACACTCATTGAAATACATCCCATAACTAAACCTGTCATCTCTACTAAAATAGGCAATTTACGCTTTTCCATAGTATCACCTCCTCATTGGCTCCAATAAGATATTATAACAGTAAAAGCACTTTTTTTAAAGCTATTTCAACAATAAAAATCATAATAAAAATAATTTTGATTTGTAATATCATTTTACATCTTATTATGATAAATATGGTATAATAAGATTTGAAAGCGATGCAAAAATCGATAAATAAATCTGAAAGGAATTGATTATATGAAGGTAACATTACCAGAAACAGCAGCAGAAACACTAAAAAATATTTTAGATGATAATAAAGATAAACCAAATAGCATAAGAGTTTATTTTGAAGGCGTTGGATGCAGTGGACCATCTTTTGGACTAGCTCTTGATGAACAAAAAAAAGACGATTTCGCTTACGAAACCGGTGGACTAAACTTTATCATGAACATGGCAGATTACCAAGAATATGGTGATATTGTCATAGAAGATAGTGGATACGGTTTTAGAGTTGTTCCTGAGAACATGGAAGACATGGGCGGTTGCTCTGGGTGCTCTGGGTGTGGCAATTAATTTAGTGTCATAATTTGAAAACCAAAATAAGTTTGGTATAACTATATACAATATAATAGGAGTAATCGTAGAATTTTATATTTATTTAAAAGAATAAAGTGAACGAAATTACACCTAAACTGCAAGGAAACAAAGACCTCTCATAGAAATAATTATGTATACATATGTAAATATAATTTTTTATGGGAGGTTATTATGATTTTAAATGCTTTTTTACCTTTGTTGATTTCAGTCTCAGCCTTATCACCTGTGAATAGTACAGATAAAGCTTTGACAGAATCTCAGCTTAAAGATATTTTTCCTGATGCGAACTTGAGAACTGTAATAAAAAGATACATACACCCTGATGAGCTTACTATAAGTAAGATAAAATCTTTAGATGGAGAGTTTTATGCTTCTGGAGAGAAAATAACGAACTTAGAAGGAATATCTTATCTAGAAAATATCGATGACTTTGTTTTTTGGAACAACAATATAAAAGAGTTGCCTAAAGAGATCACAGAATTAAAAGATATAGATTCTTTAAATTTGGCAAATAACTATATAACAGAGCCTAATGTAATAAATGAACTTAAAGAAAGAGGCGTGAAAGTAAACAGCGATTTGAACTTTATAAACTTAGAAGAGAACCAATATAAATTGGATACAAAGCATAACTCTATAAATATAACTGTAGATGAAAAATTTGATCTAAGAAATGTCTTATCTAAGAATATAGACGACTATTATAAACACTGGGAGACTACAGATGAGCTTCCGAAAGATTTAAATTTAATTGTTACTGCAGATAATGATCTTGTTAGCATTGATAATATGATGATAACAGGAAAGAAAATTGGAAAATCAAAAATAAAAGTTGTGATAAACAATAATGAAAATTCATCTCAAATTGTAGTGATAAACGTTAAGGTTAAATAAAATGTATATTTTAAGTATTGAATAAAAACTAGCTAATTCTCCAAAGCTAGTTTTTTTATTGTCCATATAGTCTGCTACTTAGAAATATTTCTTCGATTCAAATCATATTATTAAGTATGGCAGCTTATAGGAGGATGATAGTATGCAATTTAAATATTTAAACTGGTATACACAAGCTATTGGGGCTACCTTTGGTATGTTATCCTGTATTTTTGGATACCTCAATGGTTTTATGTTTGTTTTATTAAATGATCCAAGCAAATATATAGAAAATATAGGGATACTTGGAGTGATATCAAGTTATACTTTATTACCGTTTTGTATTTTAACCTTTATACTTGCACTTATTAGATCTTATACAATTGAGATAGAAGAGAAGAAATTGTTTGGTTTTTCATTTTTATATCTAAACAATAAGATATCTATACTTACAGTATTACTAGGTATTATTGGGAGCAGACACTTTTTTATAATACCAGCTATACTAATATTGTTTAATCAGCACAGTTATAAATTTATTAAAAAGGTTGAAAATAATGAAGAACTTGATTCTAATATTAATAAAACAGAAGAAAAATTTACAGTTATAACTGAGAACTTATCTGAAAACATAGATGTGTATGTAAATTCAGAATTAGAAAAAAACATAATAGACTCACATGAAAGTAGCAAAGAATTTACTTAAATTAAAGTGTCGATTTAGAATCGACACTTTTTATTTTACTCTTTTAAATTATTATCAAACCTTTGTAATAATTCAAAAGAGTAAAAAGAGTATTATTATAAAATAAATCATATAGATGATAGAAAAAACAATTCATTTTATTATTTTTGTTAGTAGCAGATCTAAATAAAGCCTTGATAATGGTATTAATAAATAATACTATTTAAGTTTAGCAGGATCAAATTAATCAAATTTTGTTATATAAATTGAAAATTCTAGTTAATAGAAAATGCTTATGACAACATATACTGTAATAGTTTTTAACAATTTGTTTATTTATGTTTAATGATGTAAAGTATTTTTGATTGATAAATTTATAACTCGAAAAGGAGAACAAATTATGGATTATACAATTAATAAAGATCAAATGACCCCAAAAGAAAGAATGCAGGCTTTTGGAGCGGGTAAAGAAATAGATAGAATACCATGTTCACCATTTTTAGGAGAAAGCGTTGCACCATCTTTTGGATATTCAATATATGATTATAATCATTCTGTAGATGTGCTCGTAGATGTAGCAGTTAAAAGTTTTGAAAAGTTTCGTCCAGATAGTATCGGATTTGGACCGGGCCTTCAAGGAATACCAGAGGCGATGGGTAGTGAGGTTGTATTCCCATTAAACAATACGCCTTTTATAAATAAACCAGCTATATGTGATTATAGTGAAATAGGAAAATTAAGCCCTATAGATCCTTATAAAGATGGAAGAATACATTACTTTTTAGAAGCACTTAAAATAACTAATGAAAAATTAAGTTGTGAAGTAGGGGTAGGGACTTCTGTAGGCGGTCCTTTTACTTTAGCATCTTTTTTAAGAGGTACTGATAATTTCTTAAGAGATTTAACGAAAAATAAAGAAAAGGCACATGAACTTTTAGAAATTTCAACTCAGAGTGTTATAAATTATATTGATGCAGCTTGTGATATAGGCTTAACTCCTGGTCTAGCTGAACCAATTGCATCTTGTACAATGATAAGCAGTAAAAACTTTGAAGAATTTGCAAAACCATACTTAAAAAAGTGTATGGATAGAATTATAGAGAGAACCGGAGGAGGATCGACACTTCATATCTGTGGCAAAACAAAAAAAGTATGGGGTCATATGGTTGATATAGGGATAGCTAACCTGAGTTTAGATAATATAGAAGATATAGGAGAATTAAAAGAAGCATATGGTGATAAAGTATGCTTAATCGGAAATGTAGACCCTGTTGAAACAATTATGAGAGGTACTATAGAAGATATATATATGGAAGCAAAAGAATGTATAATTAAAGGCCATGATAGTATGAAAGGATTTATATTAAGTACAGGTTGCGATGTTCCTATAGGAACGGACCCTAAAAAAATAATAGCATTAATGGATGCTGCAAGGATATTCGGATCTAGCAAAATAAATATTAATGAATTATAAAAAGGAGATTAGCATGATAAATTTAAAAGAAGATTTATTAAAAAAGTTAGCAGATTGTGTTGTAGAGATGGAAGATGAAACTGTAATAGATGTAGCTAATGAGTATATAGAAAATGAATTTGAACCTTATGAAGGCATATCTAAAGGACTGGCTCTTGGAATGGAGGATGCAGGTAAGCTTTATGAAGAAGAGGAGTATTTTATACCTGATCTTTTATTGTGTTCAGACGCTATGTATAAAGGCATTGATATATTAAAACCTCACATTAAAAAAAATTCAGCTAAAGAAAGTTTTAAAGCAGTAATAGGAGTTGTCGAGGGAGATACACATGATATTGGGAAAAACTTATTTAAAATTATGTTAGAAACTTCAGGATTTGAAGTATACGATTTAGGAAGAGATGTCCCTTGTATTGATTTTATTAATAAAGCAAAAGAAATCAATGCAGATTTAATAGGATTATCTACTCTTATGACTACTACTATGGAAAATATGCAATTAGTTATTGATTTATTAAATAAAGAAGATATTCGTGAAAAATTTGTTGTTATGGTAGGCGGAGGGCCTATATCACAAGGGTTTGCAAATGAAATCGGCGCAGATGGATATGCACATGAAGCATCAAAAGCAGCTAAACTCGCAAAAGAGCTAATAAGCAAGAAAAAATATAAAGAGGTGGTATAATGACACCTAAAGAAAGACTATATAAAGCGTTAAAAGGAGAAGTTGTAGATAGAAAACCTTGTATTTGTCCTGGTGGGATGATGAATATGATAGTGGAAGATATTATGGATATTGAAGGTGTCTTTTGGCCAATGGCACATAGCAATTCTAATATGATGGCAGATTTAACATTAGGTATGTATAAAAACAATGGTTTTGAAAACTTTGGAGTACCATATTGCATGACAGTAGAAGCTGAAAGCATGGGAGCAGAAGTATATATGGGAACAAAAACCACAGAACCTAGAGTTATAAAATATCCAATTGAATCGGTTGCTCAGTGGAGTAATTTGGACAAGGTAGATGTAACTAAAGGAAGAGCAAAAGTTGTTATAGATGCTATTAAAATATTAAAAGAAAAAAATAACGATGTTCCTATAGTAGCAAACTTAATAGGGCCTGTTAGCTTAGCATCCTCACTTGTAGAGCCAATTACTTACTATAAAGAAATTAGGAAAAAGAAAGAAGAAGCTCATGAGTTTATGGAATTCGTCACAGAAAACCTTATAATTTTTGGGAAAGCTCAATTAGAGGCTGGGGCAGATGTTTTAACTATATCAGATCCAAGTGGTACCGGTGAAATTCTCGGCGCTAAAACTTTTAGTGAATTTGCAACTCCATATTTAAATAATATAATAGATCAATTGAAAGAATACGCTCCTGGAGGAACTATTATACATATATGCGGAAAATTAAAAACTATTTATAAAGAATTAAATGATTTGCATAGTGATGCAGTTAGTTTTGATTCTATAACTAATGCTAGACAAGTGGTTGAAAATGTTCCAGGAAAAGTTATTATGGGGAATGTTAGCACTTTCGCTATTGAAAATGGAACTAAGGAAAGTTTAAAAAATATCTCCAATTCATGTTTGAAAAGTGGAGTGGATATATTATCTCCAGCTTGTGGAATAGGCGTAAAAAGTAAACTTGATAACATAAAAGTTTTAGTAGAATGTGCAAAACAATTTAATAACTAAAATATATCAATTAAAGTGTCGATTTAGCGTTGACACTTTTTCTTTTACTATTTTACCTTTTATGATATAATATTAGCACCAGGTAATAATACAAGGGGGTAAGAAATGAATATTAACGAAGTAAAAGAATTAATAAAGCTGATTGATTCAACAAGTTTAGACTATGTAAAGCTTGAAAATGCTTCTTTAAAACTAGAAGTCTCTAGAAACAATAATACAGTTGAAAAAACTCAAAATACTGTAGTTAGAGAAGATAAAAAAGAAACTGCTTGTAAAGAAATTACAGTTGAAAAAGAAGAAATCAGAGATAATAATGAAAATAATACGGAAAATGATAATAATTTATATATAATTTCAGCACCACTTATGGGAACTTTCTATGGATCTCCGAATCCTGACTCAGAAAATTTTGTTAAAATCGGAGATGTAATAGAAGAAGGACAGACGCTTTGCATTCTTGAAGCTATGAAACTTATGAATGAAATAAACAGTGAAGTTAATGGTGAAATAGTTGAAATATTGGTTAAAAATGAAGAACTAGTAGAGTACAATCAACCTTTATTTAAGATTAAACCAATGTAAATAGGAGGTAACTGATGTCAATAAATAAAATACTAGTTGCAAATAGAGGAGATATTGCGGTTAGAATAATAAGAACATGTAAAGAGTTAGGTATAAAAACTGTAGCAATATACTCAGAAGCAGATAAAGATTGTCTGCACAGATATTTGTCTGATGAATCGATATGTATAGGACCAAATAACGTAAGTAAAAGTTATAATAACATAGACAATATAATATATTTAGCAAAAAAGTTAAAATGTGACGCTATACATCCTGGATTTGGATTTTTATCTGAAAACCCAGAGTTTGTAAGCAAATGTGAAGATAATGGAATTATTTTTATAGGTCCTACAAAAGAACAAATGGAACTTATGGGTGACAAGTCACGTGCAAGAGAGACTATGATGAGTTTAGGTGTACCAGTTGTACCAGGATCAAAGACAGTACTTAAATCTAAAGAAGATGCCCTTAAAGTGGCTTCTGAAATTGGATATCCTGTTATGATTAAAGCATCTAATGGTGGCGGTGGCAAGGGTATGAGAATAGTATTTAATAAAGAAGAACTTCCTTCACTATTTGATATTGCCAGCTCTGAATCTTTAGCATCGTTTGGTAGCAATGATCTCTATATGGAAAAATTTATAGAGAATCCAAGACATATAGAGGTACAAGTATTTGGAGATAAATATTCCAATGCTATTCACTTCGGAGACAGAGACTGCTCTATGCAAAGAAGAAATCAAAAAGTTATAGAAGAGTCTCTTAGTCCATATATAACTGATGCTGAAAGGGAAGAGTTATTTAAAACAGCGACAGATATTATAAATGGTATTGGATATTTAGGAGCGGGAACTATAGAATTTATATTTGACAAAGATAAAAAATTCTACTTTATTGAAATGAATACAAGGATACAAGTTGAACATCCTGTCACTGAGATGATTACAAATATAGATCTTATAAGACTTCAGATACTTATAGCTGCTGGAAAAGAGATTCCATACAAGCAAGAAGATATTATATTTAGAGGTCATGCAATTGAATGTAGAATAAATGCTGAAAATTCACAAATGAGCTTTGCACCATCACCAGGTAAAATAGATTCACTTAATTTGCCAGGGGGGTTTGGAGTTAGATTTGATACATTTGTGTATCCAGGATATACAATACCGCCTCTTTACGATTCGATGATAGGTAAACTTATATGTTGGGCTGATACAAGAGAAGAGTGTATTGAAAGAATGTACAGAGCTCTAGATGAAATTATAATAGACGGAATCTTTACTAATATAGATTTCCAAAAATCACTAATAACGTGTGATGCTTTTAGAGATGACACACATCATACTAAATTCATAGAGAATGAATTTATGAAAGAGTGTACTTCAATATAAGGGAGCAATAAACAATGATAAAAAAATTCTTACCATCAAAGGGATCTAAGTATGTAACGATCTCTCTGGATGAAAACTTTAAAGAAAATAGTATAAATGAAAAATTCTGGCTATACTGCAAAGGGTGTGATGAGCGAGTATTCAGAAAAGATATTGAGGAAAATTTATACGTATGCCCAAACTGTGGTAGACACTACAGTTTAAAAGCTAGAAATAGGATAAAACTGATTATAGATAGAGGAACATTTGTCGAGCTAAACGAAGAGGTTGAATTTCAAGATCCTCTAAAGTTCCCAAGTTATAATGATAAATTCAACTCATACAGAGATAAAACAGGAGAATCAGAAGGGGTAATAACTGGGCACGGTAGGCTTAACGGTATAAAAACGGTACTTTGTGTTATGAATCCTGAATTTATGATGGGAAGTATGGGTTCTGTTGTAGGAGAAAAAATAACTTACGCAATAGAGTATGCTGCTGAAAATAATCTTCCGATAATCATATGTTCAGCTTCTGGAGGAGCGAGAATGCAAGAAGGTATGATATCTTTGATGCAGATGGCAAAGACTTCTCAAGCTCTTGCTAAATTAGAAGAAAAGGGTCTACCTTATATTTCAATTTTAACTGATCCAACAACAGGAGGAGTTACAGCAAGTTTTGCGATGCTTGGAGATATAATAATTTCTGAGCCTAATACTTTAATTGGATTTGCTGGTCCGAGAGTTATTGAACAGACGATAAACCAAAAACTTCCTGAAGGATTCCAGACTTCTGAGTTTTTACTTGAACATGGATTTATAGACATGATAGTAGATAGAAGAAAAATGAAAGAGGTATTGTACGAAATTCTTAATATGCATAGATAATGGAATTTAAAATATTAATTATATTTATTTATTTTTAAAATCTAACTAAAATTATTAAATATCAGCTGCATAAAGGAGGTTATATTTTGAGTGATAGTATTAAAGAAAGAATGAAAACTATTGAAAAAGATATAAAGCAGTTAGAGACCATATCTAAATCAAGTAGTATTGATTTAAATGATAAAATAAATGCACTAAAAGATAAATTGAAAAGATTAAAATATGAAGCTTTTACTTCATTGACACCGCATGATAAGGTAGTTCTGAGTAGAGATAAAGATAGACCGACTACTCAAGATTATATAGATAATATCTGTGCAAATTTTTTGGAATTTCACGGCGATAGATTATACAAAGACGATCCATCTATAGTAGGTGGAATAGGCAAGATAGGCAATTATAATGTAACTATAATCGGACACCAAAAGGGCCATGATACTAAAGAAAAAATAAGAAGAAACTTTGGTATGCCTCATCCTGAAGGATACAGAAAAGCTCTAAGACTTATGAAACAAGCTGAAAAATTTAATAGACCTATAGTTACTTTTGTAGACACATCTGGAGCATTTTGTGGTCTAGAAGCGGAAGAGAGAGGCCAAGGAGAAGCTATCGCTAGAAATCTACTTGAGATGAGCAAGTTATCTGTACCTGTTATTACTTTTGTAATAGGTGAAGGTGGAAGTGGAGGAGCTCTTGGCATAGGAGTTGGAAACGACATTTGTATGCTTGAACACTCTGTTTACTCTGTAATATCACCAGAGGGTCTATCCAGTATATTATTTAAAGATTCATCAAGAGCAAAAGAAGCTTGTGATGTTATGAAGCTTACTAGTAAAGATCTTTATGACTTAAATATAATCGATAAAATTATTAAAGAGCCGCTTGGTGGAGCTCAAAAAGATGTTGAGGCCGTTTCTAAGGAGATCAAAAAGTATGTATTAGATAGACTTGACTACTATAAAGATATTTCTAAAGAGGACATCGTATCTATGAGATATAACAAATTTAGAAATATAGGTAAATGTATATAACAATAGTGTTTACCTCAAAATAAATTGATACTTAATCTTTGAGATGTTACCTAATGTAAAAATATAGTTGAATTAAAAGGGCGCCTAAAAGTAAGACTTTAGATAGCTCTTTTTTTGAATCTTAATTTATACTAAAAAATAGAATAGTTGTTATAAATATTTATATTATATATGAAATTAAACTTATACTGTCATAATAAGTTTTAAATTGTTACTTTGATTATGTGTTTAAGTAGTTACAAATATTATATTGTAAATATCAGAATTTTCGTTTAAACAATATCATAAAATGTCTAGAGAAATAGAAATGCTCTTCAAGGTATTTGGATTTTGTAAATAGAATATATATATTAAACAACAATAAAAGAAACTAAAAATTTTCTTAACAAAAGGGGCTGTTAAAATGGAAATATTAAAAGTTTCAACAAAATCGCATCCTAATTCACTTGCAGGGGCTTTAGCAAGTGTAATTAGAAGGGATGGTGTAGCGGAGGTTCAAGCAGTCGGTGCAGGGGCTCTTAATCAATCGATAAAGGCGGTTGCAATAGCGAGAGGATTTCTAGCTCCAAGTGGCGTAGATCTTGTGTGTATACCGGCATTTACAGAGATTGAGATTGACGGGAATAAAAAGACAGCTATAAAACTTACTATTGAATCCAGATAGCGTTATATGTTTTTCGTATATTTTGATATTTGTGTGATTTGCTATATTAATATTTTCTTGGTGTAAAGAGATATCTTTGCACTTTTTTTGATTATAAATTTATTAGGATTCTTTTAAAAAAGTTTTTATATTTGTATTTGATATGTTTTATATTTTGTTTACTCTTTTTAAATTAAATGGTAAAATTATTGTATTTAAAATAAAAAAGTAATTCACAATAAATATTATCAAGGAGAAATCGAAGTGAAGCTAAAGTTATTAGATGGAAAGCCGAAAGGAGTTTATATTTATGGATCTAATTTATATATTAAAATCTAGCATAGTAAACGTAATCCTTTTAATTATTACATTTTTAGCGTTTGGATTTGTATTCAGCATGATTGAAAGGAAAAACAATAAATTTATATACTCAGCATTTGGTAGAAGTGGACTTATTGTAACTGGAGCTATAGGCACCATTATTCATGAATTAAGTCATTTAATTATGTGCCTTATTTTTAAACATCATATAAAAGAGGTAAAGCTGTTTAGACCAATTGAGAGTGAATACGATGGAGTATTAGGATATGTAAGTCATACATACAAGAAAAATAGTTTATATCAGAAACTAGGCAATTTTTTTATAGGTATTGCACCATTAATCGGAGGGACTCTATCAATAGTTCTTATATTTAGGTTATTTTTGCCTGAAAGTTTTAGTGCGATTATAAATATTCTTAGTTTAGAGACTTATATTGCTAATATAGAAAGCTTTAATTTTATTGGTTTTATTAATTCTTTATTAAAGGATATTTACATTTCTTTCACTTTTGTGTTCCAAGGAAATAATCTAATCTCGATAAAGTTTATAATTTTTATATTCTTGATGTATTCGATATCGAGCCATATGTCTTTAAGTTATTCTGACTTTAAGAATAGTTTGTCTGGATTAGGTGTGCTTATAGCGATAGTTTTTATAGGATCAATCGTATCGTATTTACTAGGTGCAGGTGAGAGTAGTATAGTTGATATGATTATAGAGTACAATATAATCGTTATTTTACTAATGATGCTCGGTTTGTTTTTTTCCTTTGTAACATTGATTATATCTTATATTCTAAGCACAATTATAAAAGGTAGAAGTTAGCTAGACTTATCAATTGCTGATTGTATAGAAAAAATAGTTAGAAATAAACAGACAAAATGCTAAATATATGCAATTTAAAAACTCCAGACGAAGATTGAGTTTATTGGTAATTTATTTAAATAGAATATAAAAAATGATAAAATAAAAGGAAATCTTATTAATTAATCCCTTTCTGGTAGATACTAATGCAAAGTGCAATGATATTGATTAGTTATTGCCATAAAGGGATTTTGTCTGCTATATAAAAATAGAAATTCGGTTATATCTGTTATATCTATAGAAAAATGTAATATTATATGAGTAATATAAGCGTGAATTTTAATACTTCAAATCTTGATCTTCACGTTATATTGGGTTGGTTAATTGAAATTGATGTAAAGAATTAAACTATAAAATTTATTTTGAAATATTTGTAGTTAGTTTATAAATTTTATTTGTTTTAATATAAATTATGTATATTTGTTAATAACTCTCAAAAATAGAGCTTACATATAACTAATCTTTAAATGTATATTTAGGGAATAGTTGTGTATATAAATTATAGGAAGAGTGCTTTTATGCTAATTTACCTAAAATCAGCTATTTGTATACTTGCAAAATATATTGCTAAAAAAACTTATCTTTTACTTTTCACTCTACCTTTATCTTCTTGTTAATGGACTTACTATTTATATATTTTATGATTCAATAATTATAAATCTATTTTAGCAATTTGATAACAAGTTATAAATTTAATATTCAGTTAGTTAACGTAGTTTTACTCATAACAATTTATATTGATCACAAATTTATATATCATTCAAATTATACATTGCTACGACATTTTGATCTACTTTTATTCTATCCTCAAAAATAGACCTCTTAAATGACCTTCTAAGAACTTTTATTTAATTTCTTGAGTATTTATACCATTAACAATTATTCAATTTGGATAATGAATCTTTAACTATATTGTACTCTCTTTCGTTATTTACAAATAATTTTTCCACATTAAGTATTCTTAAGAATTTTTCACTAAATTTGAATCATAATCATTTTTAATATATAATTTAACTTATTAATGTTATTATATTAAAATGTTTCATCGTATTAGGAGGTTGAAAATATGTCTGAAACTAAATCAGTTAGAATCAATAATAAATCAAATAAGCCTGATAATATCGTTATTAGGGATAATGATATTATAGATAGATGTATAAGTGTACAGAAAAAGCTACCTGGCTTTATGAAGGATTATTTTATTTATTTGAAGGGATCGGTGGCTGTAACTACTAGGCTTGCATATTTAGATGATATACATTTTTTTTGCGAATACTTAGTGGAAAATAACGAACTTACTGTTGCAAAGGAAGTAGAAAATATTACTGTTGAAGAATTCAACGAAATTAAAGCAAGAGACCTTAACCTATTTCTAGGTGATTATTGTGGTAGATACTATAAAGAAAATGGTAAAAATACAATCTTGTATGAAAATAATAATAGAGCTCTAGCTAGAAAAAAATCTTCAATATCTACACTATTTAAGTTTTTATATAGAAATGAACAAATTGATAGCAATATCACTGATGGGCTTAATCCTATTAAGCTACCGAAGCCGCAGCCAGACGCTATAAAGCGTTTAGAGATAGATGAAGTGGCAAAGATGCTTGATGCAGTTGATACAGGCAAAGGGCTAACAGATAAAGAGATGGTTTACTGGGAAAAAACAAGGTTGAGAGATAAAGCAATTTTGGCTCTGTTTGTTACTTATGGTCTTAGACTCAACGAACTTAGGGAATTAAATATTTCTTCATTTAATTTTTCTAGAGGCGAATTTATGATTTACAGAAAAAGAGGCAAAGAAGTTCTAATGCCTATAAACCATACATGCGAAACAGTTGTAAAAGATTACATAGAAAATGAAAGACCTAATAGTGAGCTTTTATCAGAAGAGTTTAAAGACGCTTTGTTTTTATCTCTACAAAATAAAAGAATTACAGCAAAGGCAATAAGGTCCTTAGTAAAAAAATATACATCAATTTCTATGGATACTAGCAGAGATAAAGGATATAGCCCTCACAAACTTAGAGCCACAGCTGCTACTTCACTTATTCAAAACGGTTTTTCCATATACGATGTTCAAAATCTATTAGATCACGATAACGTAACTACAACTCAGCTATATGCTGCACACAAGAAAAACGTAAAACGTGATATAGTAAACAACTTCGAATGGATTGATGATGAAAATTAATCGAAACAACAGGAACAAATGTTTGAGTTAGCAATACTATTATGATACAATATATAGTATAGAACAATTTAAAATATAAACCCAGAAATGAGTGAGATGATTATGTATTTAGATTTAACAGAAAAACAAGCGCTAATCTTAGAGTTTATAAAATCAGAGCTTGTTGCTAAGGGATATCCACCTGCAGTTAGGGAGATATGTAATGCAGTTGGACTTAGATCTACTTCTACAGTACATTCGCATTTAAACAAACTTGAAAAGCTTGGATACATAAGAAAAGATCCAACTAAACCTAGAGCTATTGAGGTATTGGACAGAAACAAGGACGATAATGTTACTGGATTTAACCAAGAAATCATCAACTTACCGCTAGTTGGTGAAATCACTGCTGGTGAACCAATACTTGCTCATCAGAATATTCAAGAATACATACCACTTCCTACTAACCTAATTAAGGGAAAAGACAACTTTGTCCTTAAAGTAAAAGGTGAAAGTATGATAAACGCTGGTATATTAGATGGCGATTATGTAGTAGTAGATAAAAATAGTTCTGCGGAAAACTCAGAAATTGTTGTAGCGCTTGTAAACGGAGAAGCTGCTACGGTTAAGAGATTTTTTAAAGAAGAAAACTTTATAAGACTACAACCTGAAAATGAATTTATGGAAGCGATTATACTCAATGACTACGAAGTTGAGATAATAGGTATCGTAACTGGAGTCTTTAGGGTTATGAAGTAAATTTTCAAAGAAAAAGGTTGGCTCATTATATTTGAGTCAACCTTTTGTTTTTTATTGTTATTTTATTTTAATCTTTTATTCTACACTATCAAAGCATTTTCTGCTGCACATAAGAACTTTTACAAATTCTCCAACTTTCTTGTGCTCAGGGTGATTTTGATAGTTTATAAGAGCTTCTTTACTTTCAAATAAGCTGTCGAGCATAATATCTACATTACTTGAATCTAGGGCATCTATGCTAACTTCGATACTTACTACTCCATCTACTACACTTCCAAGAGCTTCAAGATCTGATTTTATTTTTTTAGAACTCCCTATTCGTTCATTATTTGAAATTTTTTCATCATAATTCCAAAATACAACATGTCTTACCATAGTAACACCTCTTATGTAAGTATTAACACTAAATATCTAATTAGCTTTGCTTCTACCGTCAATGTAACTTCCTTCTACCTTGCATTCGGAGATAAGTCCATCACCTGTAGATTCGAAAATTATATCACCACATTCATCGCTTCTATGTATTTTTATACCCATCTTTTTAAATCTATTCATCGTCTCTTTATGAGGATGACCGTATGAATTGTCTTTTTCAGCCAATATAGCAGCATACTCTGGGTTTACTTTATCCAAAAATTCTTGAGTAGAACTACTTCTAGATCCATGGTGAGCAACTTTTAATAAGTCTACTTTATCTAACTTTCCTAAAATTTCTTTTTCAGTACCCTTTTCGATATCACCTGTAAATATAGCTTTATCGTTTCCATTTGTGTAAACCAAAACTAAAGATTGTTCGTTAGTCGTGCCTCCACCGTTGGTATTAAGTACTTCAAAATAAGAATTATTTAAGTAAAACTTATTGTTTTCAAGTGGAACTCCAGGAGATAATCCTTTGTCTGCCATTGCATTTATAAAATCTCTGTAACTCTTTGTGCTTGCTGAACCATTAGATACTAATACGTTCTCTATTTCGAAATTTTTGACTACAGCATCTAAACCGCCCAAATGATCAGCATGTGCATGAGTAGATATTAAGTATTTAATTGATTTTACACCAGATTTATTTAGGTAGTCAACCATTAGATCTTCATCATCATTGTCTCCTCCATCAATTAGTGTAAAAACTCCGTTATCTTCTATAAGAATCGCATCGCTATTTCCAGTGTCTATAAAATGTATTTTTACATTCTCTCCACTCGTTTTAATAGTTTCTGTACTCTGCTCACTACTACTATCACTAATTACTTCGTTTACAATATCCAACTGATCACATGCTGTTAAAAATATTGATACCATAAATACTATAAGTATCATCAATGATTTAATCTTAATTGTATTTTTCCTAATACTTGTTTTGTAACTGTGCTTCATGTTAAATCCTCCATAATAATAACAATAACCCTTATTATACCATTTTATCATTTTTTAGTGAAATTTGTTATTTTATAAGAATAAATTAAACTTAATACTCTATATTTACTTTTCTATATTTATTAATCTATATCAATCTCGTATTTTAATTCAACTCTTCTAGATGAATCTCTGTTTACAGATCCATCCTTGTTTTTTATAAGATCAGCTTTAGATCTGCCTACAGCTATTATATGCTTAGTAAATTTAGTTTTATATTTGTAATCTCCTATCTCATCACTTACCATATATTTAGTTACACTGTAAGCTCTTCTTTGAGACAAATCCAGATTGTATAAATAACTCCCTATATCATCCGTGTGACCTTCTACTACAATTTTAGATATATTGCTGCCATAATCTTTATAAACTGTTTCTACATACTTAGGAATGAATTTTTTTAACATTTCTTTTGCCTCTGGCTTTAGCTCATCACTATCTACATCAAACATTGTACTTTCACCAAAAGTTACTTGACCGCTTCTTTTATCGACCTTAACCGGAATATTATCATTCTTTAAAGTTTCTTCTACTGAATTATTGATATTTTGTGCCAAATCTTGTTTAACAGATCCAGATATGCTCTGAGTGCTAAATAGAGTTAGGATTACAACCATAAGAACAGTTGAAAGTAAATCAGTAAAAGTAGGCCAAAAACTACTCTTTTCAAATTCTTTATTCACGGTTCTTCTATATTTATTTATCATATACCTCATCCTCACCTATTCTATCTTCCAATTCATGTTTTAGACTATCATCATCAATTGAGATATTCTCTTCAATCTCTGTATGTAAATCGTCATATAAATTATCGTTTGAATAATCGTTTTGATCCACAAGCTTAATGTTGTCTCTATCATTTAAGATTTCATTATCAATATCTATTTTTTCGACCAATCTATCTATAAAATCTTTATAATCAATCAAATCGTATTCTTCCATAATAGAAGTGTCAAAGGTCATATTTAGCTTATCCTGTATATCTAGTGACTTATCAAATACTTTATCCAGTTTATCTTGTATATCAAGTGAAAAATCGGCTACTACATCTGCCAGAGAGTTTACTGTATAATCTAGAGTTACTTTTTCTTCTAGTAAATTTCTCTGTGCTACTGTCATTTCATTTTCGTGTGAGATAAGTTTAGATAGCATATCTTGAGCGCTTCTCTCATAAATTGCAAATCCAGCATTTATATTTTTTATGTAATCTTTAATTTTATATTGGCTCTCAGTAGCATTTGTAATACTCTTTGTTGATTCTTTTAAATCAAATAGCATTTCTCTACTTATATCGTCTTGTCTATCGTATTTTTCAAATAATTTATTAAACTTCACATTTAAAATGCTGAATTGTTTATCTAGTTTTCTGATGCTCTGATCAAATGTCTTTATAGAGCTTTCTGATCCTTCAAGAAGAGACTTAAGATTTTTTATCCCGTTTATAAACTCTTCATTAAATTCAGTTAGGTCTTGAGAAATTTTATCGAACTTCTCTATAGACTCTATGGACTTACTTATATGTTTAATCGTATTTTTTACTTCTTCTATCTTTACATCCATATGTTCTGATTTTTTATGAGTTACTTGAGAAGTAAGTATATTCTCAGTTTTTAGCATTAGTCTAACTAAAATGTGCTCACAGTCTTTAGTCCTAGTAATAGATGTAATGATTATAGAAAAAACTATACCAAAGATACTAGTTAAAAAAGCTGTCTGCATACTGCTTATTGTAGCTGGTAAAGAGTTTACAATATCACTAGTATTAACAGACAACAGCATTGTAGAAAGCCCAACAAACGTCCCTAATACTCCAAATAGTATACATATTGAAGAAGCATTTTTAATACTGTTGATTTTATCTAGAAGAGATCTGTTATTATATTTGAGTTCAGATATAATCTCTTCTATAAATGAAGTTATATTTACATCTGAGTACTTATGTTCTTTGCTGTATTCATCGTACTTAATTTTTATTTCATTATAAAATGAACTCGTATCCTGGTTTGTGTTTACTTCTACAAGCTTCGAATCTATGAAAGCATACAGCTTACTGTTGTCCAAAATTTTGACAACAGCAAATGTTGTTATAAATATCAAAAATGCTACTGTAATTGGATTTGTAAGAATCGAGCTTACGAAATTGACAAGTATATTACTCAAATCTATCCCCACCTTATAAATTATTTATATTTAATCTATACGTAGTAGAGATCTAAAAAATGATAGAAATAAGAAAATTAATGGATTATTATAAAATATTGTCTATTAATCGAATAATGATATCTGTGTAGTTTCATAACTTTTTTTATAGGCATCTATTATATCCTCCATTTTGTACAATATATTTTTTTTGGCGCACTCTTCTTTGAAAATATACATTAGCTCTTTATACTTTGGCGAAAGGCAATCGTACCTATCTTCGTAAGTTTTAATGTATTTATGTTTAAGATTTGGAAAGGTTTCATCTAACTTGTTATAATACCACTCTCTTTGATTATCTCTCAATGTTAATCCTGGATGTGTACTGATAAAGTTTGCTCCATTTTCATACGCTAAATTTACTATTCCCATAACATTATCTTTTGTATCTTCAATAAATGGAAGCATCGGGCCCATTAAAATCCCTGTGTATATTCCCGCTTCAGATAGCTTTCTTATACTTTCGAACCTTTCAGAAGAACTTGATACATAGGGTTCAACAATTTTGCTTATTTTATCATCCCAAGTGGTAATAGTAATTTTTGCGATAGTCGGTGAATGATCTTTTATATCTTTTAGTATATCTATATCTCTTGTGATAAGGCTACTTTTCGTATCTATAGCTACTCCGAATCTGTATTTATCTATCAGCTTTAGAGCTTCCCTTGTTAATTTGTACTTTTTTTCAAACGGATTGTATGGATCTGACATTGCTCCTGTTCCAATAACACCTTTTTTAATTTTGCTTTTTAGCTCTCTATCAATCATATCAGTTGAGTCTAATTTTGCTCTGACCGTGTCAAAGTTATCAATCTGATAGCACCTACTTCTGCTATCACAGTAAATACAGCCGTGACAGCATCCTTTATATATATTCATGATGTAGTTTATGCCAAACCAACATGAAGTTTTAGTTTTATTAACTATTGTTTTAGCTGGTATAAATTCCATTAGAACTCTCCTTAATAATTTTATAATCTCTTATTATATTATATAAAATATAACTTGACATATATATGTCTTATTTAACAATCTTTTTTCTAATTACTAGATAAATATTTGAAAATTATTAACAATTAATCATAAAAATCATTAACATTGATATTATAGTCAAAGCTCTATATAATAAATATAGATAAATAAAAGTACAAACAAATTAGTAGGAGGACATATGTCGTTATTTTTATTAGAAGATGTAAAGTACAAAAATATTAAATACCCAAAAATAGAAATTGAAGATAAACAGATCTCATTTATTTGCGGAGAAAGCGGTACAGGAAAAAGCACTCTGCTTAAACTGCTAAATGGTGTAATTACCGCTGAAAGTGGAAAAATAACTTATTTAAACAACTTAATAGAAAGTTATGATTCTATAGATCTAAGAAAAGAAGCAATGCTAGTAGGACAAACAGTTTATCTATTCGATAAGACTATAAGAGAAAACTTTTATGAGTACTATGATTTTCGATGTATAGATAAACCAAGTGATGAAGATATAAGAAAATATTTAAAAATTTCCTGCATCGATTTTAGTCTCGACACAGTATGTACCACTATGTCAGGTGGTGAACGCCAAAGAGTCTATATTGCAATATGCCTTTCGATGCTTCCAAAAACTATAATGTTTGATGAGCCCACAAGCGCTCTTGATGAATGTACGTCTGATAGACTGCTAAATAACATTATTGAGTTTTGTAAAACTATGAATATGTCTGTAGTTGTAATTTCCCACAATAAAGCATTAGCAGATAGATATGCAGAAAATTTGATTTACTTATCTAGGGAGGACAATTAATGAACGCTATTATAGAACTTAACATACTACAGTTTTCTCTTATATACTCCTTGTTGCTTATAGTACTTTTTATAATGAAAAGATGCAAAATATCTAAAACAAAGATGTTGTTGATAGCTAGTATGAGGATGAGTGTTCAGCTCGCTTTAGCCGGATTTATACTTACATATATTTTTAAAAACCCTCACCCTGTATTTACGATATTATATCTGACTACAATGACTCTGTTTTCAATATATACGGTCCTATCTAGAAACAAAGGTGTAAATAAAAAATTTAAACTTATAGTTGCCTTCTCGTTATCTATTGTTGGCCTATGTATTATATTTTTCTTTATTACAGTAGTTATAGGGGTAAGCATATTTAATCAACAGTACATAATACCGATAAGCGGAATGATATTTGGAAATGCTATGACTGGAGTAAGTCTAGGTTTAAAAACTTTCGATGAAAGTATAAAAACTCAGAGAAACAAAATTGATACGCTTGTCAATATAGGGGTAACACCAGACAGAATACTCTCACCTTTTGCTAATCAAGCGTTAGAGACTGCAATACTTCCGACTTTAAATTCCATGATCGGTATGGGTATTATATCTTTACCTGGAATGATGACAGGCCAGA
Source organism: Metaclostridioides mangenotii (assembly GCF_017873185.1). Taxonomy (GTDB): domain Bacteria; phylum Bacillota; class Clostridia; order Peptostreptococcales; family Peptostreptococcaceae; genus Metaclostridioides; species Metaclostridioides mangenotii. The sequence goes on along the minus strand of NZ_JAGGJX010000001.1, from coordinate 474,302 downwards.
TACTATCTGGAACTATACCGACAACAGCTATACTCTACCAAATTGCAATAATTATCGCACAGTGTACAGTTACTTGTCTTGCAGTATTTTGTTCATTGCATTTTGGCTGTAAGACACTTTATAATAAAAGAAATCAAATGCTTATATAAAAGCACTTATTAAATAGTACCTAGTTTTGTCTACTTGAATTTCTTGTATTGGATGTGTAAAAATAAAACTTATATAAACAAGTCTTTTTTACTGTGTTAATATTTGATTGCCTTAACATTTAAGTTCTAGTTTATTAAGAAATATAATATATTCCATCCTGTTGATGTATCTGCCTTATAAAGCTCTGTATAACCACATTTTTTGCAACTTATTGTAATAGTTTCTTCAATTTCACAAATATCTGGTTATATTTCTAGAATTACCTGAATGAAATGAGCAAATAGATATAATAGATGGCTCTTTAGGATTATTTATTTTGTATGCTAACTTTTGTATAGCTGGATAAATTACTTCTCTATACTTCTCTAGGTTAAATACTCTATAAACTATTCAATATTAGATAAAGTATAATGCACTGTAATAGACATATATATAGACTCAAAATAAATCTTAACTTTATTTGGGATTATTTGAATAAGTAATGACAACTAAATACTAAAAACTAAGGCTTTACAGGATCCTGTAAAGCCTTAGTTTTTTATTTTTTAAAATAGTTTCTCGTCTTAACATGAATTTAGAAGTATTTTTTATAGTCAAATTATCTCTTATCGTTGCTCATATGTATATATATGATTATATAGACATAGTTTAAAATTACCTTTTAATTTTACTTTTTATTACTTCTAATATTACTTTACTTTCTTCTACCTTTAAAAGTATTATGCATAACCCGTAAGATAATGCTCCGAATCCTATTGATAAAGATAATGATAAAATCTCTTGAATAGTTCCAGTTGATAGCATTATACTTAGTACATTGTATATTAATAATGTAACAGCTGACATTATCGCTGCTGATAAAATTGATTTTATCATTACTAATATTATTGATTTCCCTCCAAATGCTCCTATCTTCTTTCTTAAACTTATAAAAAATAGTACTATTGTAACAATTGCTGATATGCTAGTTGCAAATGCTAGCCCAGCTATTCCCATATTGGTGAATCTAACAAACAATAAATTTAATATGATATTTAGTACAACTGTTAAAATAGCATTTTTCATTGGTGTTTTTGTATCCTGTAAAGAATAAAAAGCTTTTCCAAGTATATCCCTAAGCCCAAATCCTATCATACCTATTGAATAAAATACAAGAGCCATAGCAGTCATCTGTGTTGCCCTTGCATCAAATTCCCCTCTTTCAAAAAGTATTTTAACTATTGGGTGTGCAAGTATCATAGCGCCTGCTGATATAGGTATAACTATAAGTGTAACCATATTTACTGATGTTTTTATAGACCTCTTGAATTCTTCTTTATTATTCTGCGTTGATAATTTAGATAATACAGGATAAATAACTGATGAAATCGATACTATAAACATTCCCATCACAAATTGATTCAACTTATTGGCATAATTTAATGCTGAAATACTTCCTTCAACAAGTGTGGATGCGATTGTTCTGTCTACAATAGTACTTGCTTGGTTTACTGCTACACCTATTAATACAGGTAATACCAGCCAGAGCATCCTTCTTAAATGTTTATCATCAAAGTCCACAAATAACTTATATTTAAATCCTTTTTTCCTTGCATTTGGAAATTGAAATAAAAACTGAAAAAAAAGTCCTAATAGTGCTCCCCATGGGAGTATATGTATATTTATTTTTGCACTCAATACTATTGCTATTATTACTATAATATTGTTTGGGACACTTATTAGGCCAGGTATTACAAAATTATCGTTGACCTGTAAATACGCTGTCATGATATAACTAATTCCTAAAAATGCCAATCCTATAAGCATAACTCTAGTAAAATAAACTGCTTGATTAAATACTTCTCCTTTAAAACCAACTGCAAATAGCTTAACAATCAATGGTGAAAAAATTATACCTAGAGCTGAAAATCCTAAACAAATTAGCATTATTGCATTTAATACATTGTTTGTAAATTTATTTGATTCTTCTTTACCATTATTCTCTCTTATATCTTGATATAAAGGTATAAATGCAGTATCAAGTGATGTTCCTATAGCTAGAAATATTACTGCGGGTATATTCATAGCTATTAAAAATGCATCGCTTGTCCCAGATGCTCCATACACTGACGCCAATGTTAGTTCCCTACCAAATCCTAACACTTTGGCTATTAAGGTTGCTATCATTAAACCTAATGCTGACTTTGCTACTTTTGACATAACTACATTCTCCTTCTATGCTTGGTTATATTTTTTTTCTTCATAAAATAAAATATAACTATACCTAATATTGCTGTAATACAAATAATCACGGAATATTTACTCATAATATAAGATATCTGTTCTATATTGCTACCTAATATATATCCTAGATATATTAAAATCGAATTCCATGCAAATATACCAAATGTTGAATAAATTATAAACTCATAAATGTTCATCCCACTAATTCCTGCCGGGATAGAAATAAATGTTCTCACAACAGGCATTACTCTAGCTATACTCATTGAAAATTTTCCGTATTTTTTCATATATTTTAAAGATAAACTCAATGATTTTTTCAGTTTTCCATTTTTCATATTTATATATTTATACAACCTATCCTTAAAAAATTTTCCAGATAGATAACTAACGATGCTTCCTAAAAGACCAACCAACGTTGATGCTACTATTGCTGCTAGAAAACTTATTTTCCCACTTGTAATAAATATAGCCATAAGAGGTAAAGTAGCTTCGCTAGGAAGTGGAACACCTGCATATTCTAAGAATATTAATAAAAAAATGCTTATTATTCCGTAGCTAACTATAAAACTATTTATCATAGCATCTATATGCATAATTATCTCCTTTTCTAATTAAATTTATATTAATTTTTACTATTATGCTTATAATTATAATTATATAAAGTGAAAAATAAATTAACTAAAAATTAAAATTTGATGAAAAATAATCAATAAAAAATAAGATGTGTAAGTAAATAAAGCTATCTTACACATCTTATTTTTTATTGATTTAAAATATTAATTTTACTTCTGTATATTCTTTCTCAACACTTTCTATTTGTATTTTTCCATTATATAATGAAACTATTTTTTGAGCTATAGATAGCCCTAATCCATATGAATTGTTTCTTTGTCTTGATTCATCACTTTTAAAGAATCTATTTGTGACCTTTATGATATGGGGCTTTGAAATTCCCATCCCATTGTCCTTTATCGATAAAATTACATTAGTATCTCGTCTTTCTAAATATATATCAATCTTTAATACATCTTTATCATTATATTTTATAGAATTATCTATTATAATCATAAGCAATTGTTTTAAATGCTCTTTTTTTATTTTAATTTTCGCATTCTCATCAACTATGCCAAGCTTAAAAACTATATTAGGATGCAGCATATTATAATTTTCTATAGTTCCTAATATTATATCAATAGGATTTATAAGATTGATCTTATCGAGATTTACTACATAATTATCTACTTTAGATAAAGCCAGTAATTCATTAATTAAATTTATCATTCTATCACTTTCATCTAAACATACATTTATAGAGTTATTTAATACTTCCTCATCTTTTTTGCCCCATCGCTTTAGCATCCTCAAATGGCCCTGTAGTACAGTAAGTGGTGTTTTCAATTCATGAGATGCATCTGATGAAAATTGACTCTGCCTCTCAAATGATTCTTGTATTTCATCCATCATTGAATTAAATAATATATTCATTCGGTCAAATTCATCATATCTGCCTTCAATTGCCACCCTATTATTCAGATTGTTTTTCTTTATTCCTTCCATTGTATCTGTAAGTGTCTTTATTCGTCTTAAAAATTTATTTGATAAATAAATTGATCCAATAATACTAAAGGACACACTTATTATGAATATTCCTATAGATATAATTACATATCTTTCCATAAATTCTGTAAGCACATCTACCTTTTGTAGTATTTGCAAGTTATATCTTCCAGAATCTATAGGTTTATCTAATAATACATATGGCCTAAATCTTATAAGCTTTAGCTTTACCTCCTCATTATTATTTAAATTTATATTTTTCCATTTATCTGTATCGCTTTTATATAAAACACTATTACCTGTATAAATTCTTATATTCTCACCTGAAGTTTTAGTTATCAAATTTATTATTTTACTACTTTGCTTTATCTCCTCTATACTACCATTTAAATCTTTATAAGTATTTTCAATTTGAATTTTTTGATTATTTATACTAAAGATTCCAAAGCTTAATACCTGTGCTATACTATAAATTATTAAAATAGTAGTTATTATTCCTATTGATACTAACGTGAATTCTTGTTTTACAGAAATATTTCTTATAAGTTTTTTTAACATAATTAAGTCCTCATAACATACCCAACAGATCTTACTGTTTGGATATATTCATCTTTATCTTCTGTATTTAATTTATTTCTTAAATGTCTTACATATACATCGACCACATTAGTCTCAGCTTCATAATCGTATCCCCAAATACTTTCTATCAAACTAAATCTAGATATAACCTTATCTTTATTTTCCATTAGGTATATTAATAGCTCATATTCTTTATTAGTTAGGTTTAATTCTTCACTACCTTTTTTAACTATCCTAGATTCTATATTTATAGATAAATCTTTAAAGTTTATTACCCTAGATTTAGAAGGAGCTTCTCTTCTAAAAACAACTTGAATTCGAGCTAATAACTCCTCTATTGCAAATGGTTTTGCTATATAATCATCTGCCCCCATCTGTAATCCAGATACTTTATCCATTACACTATCTCGTGCACTTAACATTATTATAGGAGTATCTTTTACTTTTTTTAGTCTTCTACATACTTCTATACCATTGAGACTTGGAAGCATAAGATCTAATAATATCAGATCAAAATTATTATTTAATGCGATCTCTAAACCTTCATTGCCATCCTCTACAACTTGAGTCGAATAACCTTCAAATTCTAGCTCCATTTTTACAAATGAAGATATATTTATTTCATCTTCTATAATAAGTATTTTTTTCATCTTGAGCCCCTCTACTTTACTATTTATATAAATATTATACAGCAACAACTAAAATTTTTAATTAAGATAAGATTAAATATTTCTCATAAAAAATTCAGTATATATTTTAATTCTTTATTAACGAATTATAGCTATTATTATGCACCGTACTCTTTCACGCACCATTAGAACCAATTATTGATATAAAATCTCCCTTTGATATGTTAAAATTTACATCAGAAAGAACATTTTCTTTTCCACTTTGAATTCAATGATTGGTATGAGAATTATATCTTTACCTGGAATGATGACAGGACAGATACTATCTGGAACTATACCACAACAGCTATACTCTATCAAATTGCAATAATTATCGCACAGTGTACAGTTACTTGCCTTGCAGTGTTTTGTTCATTGCATTTTGGCTGTAAGACACTTTATAATAAAAGGAATCAAATGCTTATATAAAATAGATGTATTATACAAAACTGATAAGGAGGTAAAATTAATATGATAAAACCTAAATTTTCAACAAACAATTTCATAGAAATCAAGCCTAGCCCACACTGGACTTCTGATGTATTAGAATGGACTGACTCTAAAAATGCCACTATATCACGTAAACTTAAAAATGATACAAAAGGATATGAACTTATCCAAGGGAGCGGAACGGTAAGAGGGAGACTTCTAGGTGGTTGTACAAATGTAATTCAGATGTTAATCGGTAGTGAAGGAATCTTCTTGCACAAGGTATTTTAAATGTAATAAATGGTATTGTAGTTGGAAAACCAATAGATGAAAAGTGCTATGATGAATACAAAGAAGTTTACAGAAGTGTAGTTGGAGTTGAATCCAATAGATCTGATCTACCTATAATTTATAATGTAAATTGTAGTCATACGTCGCCAAACTGCATTATTACATATGGTATAGAAGCAGAAATAAATAGTTTAGAACGTACTTTTACAATACTTGAATCTCCTGTATTGGATGTGTAAAATAAAACTTATATAAATTAAAAAAGACTTATTAAAACAAGTCTTTTTTATGTAACAATATCTAATTGAATTTGCTTATAATATGTAATTCTAGCCCATTAAGAAATCTAATATATTCCATCCAGATGATGTATCTGCCTTATAAAGTTCCGTATATCCACACTTTTTGCAACTTATTGTAATAAATTTCTTATTTTGTACATCAAAAATTTTTGCAAAATTCCCCCCAGTTGCTTGGAATTGATCATGTTCATATGAATTTGATCCACATTTAGGACACTCAAATTGCTTTTTTTCCATATGCTCTCCTCCTCTATTTAAATTAGTTACTTTATTATATAACAATAATAGCCAATTTAAAACCAATTTATTGTCTAGTTATGTAAATTTCGGTGTAAATATCTGTAATTTTCATATTATATTTTCATATATTCATAAAAATAGGTACAAATTTATCCAAATTTTAATACCATACTAGTATACGAGCTAAAAGCTACAGGAGGTGTCACAATGAATAACAACATAGTAGAAGTAAAGAACCTATGCAAAAGCTTCTACAATAAAGAGGGAGAACTCAAAGTCCTCGATAATATCAACTTTAGCCTTAAAGAAGGTGAAGTTTTGACACTAGTTGGACCATCTGGAAGCGGTAAATCAACTTTATTAAATATATTAACAAAATTATTAAAGCCAACTAGAGGTGATATAAATATAAATGGAAACATCGGATACATGTTCCAAAGAGACAATTTACTTGAGTGGCGAAATATTATGGATAATATAACTATTGGCTTGGAAGTTCAGGGGAAGAAAAAGGATAAAGAATCACTTGAAAGAATTGAAAAGCTACTAAAGACATACGACTTATGGGATTTTAGAAATATGTATCCAAAGGAACTCTCAGGCGGTATGAAACAAAGAGTCGCTTTAATAAGAACCTTATCAGTAGATCCTGATATACTGCTTTTAGATGAGCCTTTCTCTGCTCTAGATTACCAGACTAGACTCCTAGTTTGTGACGATGTCTATAGGATTATTAAAAATGAAAATAAATCGACTATTTTGGTTACACATGATATAGGGGAAGCCATAAGTATATCTGATAAGGTTGCTGTTTTATCTAGGAGACCGGCCACAATTAAAAACATTTACGATATAGATATAAAAGTTGAAGGTGAAAAAATACCAATTAAAACACGTAAGGTCCCAGAATTCCAAACATACTTTGATCTTTTATGGAAGGAGCTGGACACTTATGAGATTTAGTAAAGAGTCAGATGGATATCTTAGTTATTTAAAAAAGGAGAAATTAGAAAAGAGAAAAATACTCTTTTATCAGATACTAATATTAGTTGTGTTTACATTATTATGGGAATTATTAGCCAATATGAAAATAATAGATACTTTTCTATTTAGTAAGCCTAGTAATATCTATAATTTATTTTTGCAATATGCTTCTAATGGAGAGTTATTCAAACATATAGGAGTATCTGTATACGAAACAATAGTAGGATTAGCAATAGGTACTTTTTTTGGTATTATTATCGCCATTATTTTATGGTGGTCTGAAAAAATATCTAAAATACTAGATCCTTTTTTAGTTGTACTAAATGCACTTCCAAAAACAGCCCTTGCCCCAATAATAATCGTATGGGTTGGCGCAGGAGTTGAGGGAATTATAGTAACTGCCGTTGCTATATCAATAGTTGTAACAATTCTTTCAGCTTACAACTACTTTATAAATGTAGAAGAAGAAAAAGTGAAAATGCTTAGAAGTTTTGGAGCAACTAAACTTCAAATTCTTTTTAAACTTATTCTACCCGCAAATACTGCCAATTTAATCAATTTAACTAAGATAAATATAGGTATGGCATGGGTTGGAGTAATTGTAGGGGAATTTTTAGTTTCTAGATATGGTATTGGATATTTAATTGTATACGGAAGTCAGGTTTTCAAACTAGATCTCGTTATGATGGGAGTTATTGTTTTAGCAGTTTGTGCTTGGGCAATGTACGCCGTAGTAAGTCTAATTGAAAAAATTTATCTTAGTAGAAGATGATTTGTTAAAATAAGGTGCAAATACTGCACCTTATTTCTTTATTCTTTAATTCATATATAGATTAATCGTTCTTTATTCATTTAAATAATCAATTATAAATCCAGAAAATATATTTATTGCATTTTTTAATAATCTTTCATCTAAATCAAATATGCTGCTGTGTAATTTTTCGGATAGCTTTTTATCCTCCTCTGAGGAAGATCCAATATATACATAAAGTCCTGGTATCTTTGATGTATATTCAGAAAAATCATCAGATGTCATTGCTGGGTAATCAATTACATCTATGTATTTGCTTTCAAGAAATTTAGTTGCAGAATCGACCATTTTATTTACTAAATTTTTATCGTTTATTACAGGAAAGCAAATACCACTTCTATGGAACTGGTATTTTGCTTTATATGCTTTTGTATAATTACTAGCAATCTCTTCAATTCTATTCATTATATAATTGACATTTTCAGTGCTTATAGACCTTACAGTTCCTTCAATTTCACAAATATCTGGAATTATATTTCTAGAATTACCTGAATGAAATGAGCAAACTGATATAATAGATGGCTCTTTAGGATTGTTTATCTTATAAGCTAATTTTTGTATCGCTGAATAGATTTCCGAACCTATAGCAATTGGATCTATACAATTAAAAGGCTCGGCTCCATGACCTCCCTTACCTATTACTAAGCTCCAATTTTTATATTTTTAAAAATGTAAAAATCACTTAAATTAGTTGAATAAATAATAATAGCTATACTACTTATCAATACTAATAAATAATTTATACATTCGAATTGCTCTGCATTTATCACTTTTAACGATGAAAGCGTAAATAACAATATAGAAAGGATAAAAAAGAATATCATTCCAGAATAAAACTTATGTTTTTCATTATTTCTTCCTTCTGTATAAAATTTAGCAATGGAAACTGAACTCAATGGCAATATCATTATAAATCCGGCGAAACTCTCAGGGTCGATATACTCCCTGAAACATAATATTAGTCCTAACAAATAGGTAAGGCCAAATGTTATCGTGAAAAATATTATAATCTGCATTTTTTTTCGCTTAGCTTCGTCTTCAATATATATTGGATTTAATAAATTTATCCACTTTGCTTGTAGGTTCATATAAACTAACTCCTTTTTTTTATATTTTTATGTTATAAGTTATGTTTATATATATAAAAAATATAATTGTGCAAATTACGTCTGAATCTTATTAATATAGTTCTTCAATTTTACTTAATATCCTTCTTTTTATGACAAGATGATTAGTTTCTAATACAAGTAAATATTAAAATTCTGAGGATTATTTAACTTTTATAATTAAAATACAGCATATTTTCAAATAAAAAAAGGGGAGCAAATTAAGCTCTCCTTTTTTCTACATTAGTTTTCTATTCTTAAATCATTTATCTCCCAAATTATAAGTTTCCTAGAGATCCTTGCCTCAAACATAGTTTTACCTGTGGACTTATCTAATCCTTTGCTTGGACCACCACATACTGCATAAATTACTACATATATAATTTTTTATGATAAGTCTAATGCTTAATATTTTTTGCAATAACTAGCCTCTAATTTCAATCAATTCACCATCAAGTCCTTTGAAGATAACTCTTTTCCATCCGATTTCTTCTGGTACCCTTGGACTAGGAATATGTGGTTCGATCACAGTTGGAACACCTGCGTTTTTTAGTCTTTGGTAATCGGCATCAAAATCATCGCTTATAAGGCAGAAATGATATCCACTTTTTTCCTTCTCTTCAGTCCAATGCTCAAATTCTAAAACGGTATCTCCTAATTTAAGATAAACTACTTTTTCAATTTCAGGCATACCTGGAACATCGTGTTCAAAATATTTCCTAAATCCAAAATGTTTCTCATAAAAATCAATTGATCTTTGTCTATCCTTTACCGCAAATGCAACATGGTCTATTCGTTTAAACATTTAAACACATCCATTCTATAATAATTACTACCTAAGTTTTTAAATTTGCCAGTTAATAGCGACTTAACTTTTTATCTTAATTTGCAATACAACCCAATTTGATGAACTAGTGTTACAAAAGCCATGAGTCTCTCCTTTGGGAGATAAAATAATATCTTTCTCACTTAATACAAGTTCTTCGTTATTTATCGTTATAGTTCCTTCACCAGAAATGACATAAAAAACCTCGTCTATATTAGAATGTTTATGTTCCGTTGTCGTTTGCCCAGGTTCGTAAAGTAGAAGTCCCACATCAAGCTGCCCCTCTTTAAAAATAGCCTTACGTGCACTCTTTTCGGCTTCAAAATCAAGTAAATCTCCTATATTAATTTTATTCATAAAAATATTCCTCCCTTTAAAATATTATGTGTAAAATTGTAGTTGATAATCAGCGCGCTAGTTCATCACAACTTAATTCTACGACATTTCATTGAATTAAATTAATTCATAATCAAATTATAAATTCCATACTTACTTATTGCAAGTAGGCACCTTTTTGTGATATACTTACCAAAAAGTAAGTATTGTATAATAACTTAAGGAGATAATAAAATGCCATGTAATAAATCATGCCCTATTGAGCATACAGTAAACTTGATTGGTCACAAATGGAAAGTGCTCATTCTTAGAAATCTAATGGACAATGGTACACAAAGATTCAATGAACTTAACAGGGGAATTAAAGATATAAGTCAAAAGATGCTTACACAGCAACTTCGACAAATGGAAGCCGATGGGCTTGTTAGCAGAAAAGTTTACCCTGAGGTTCCACCAAGAGTTGATTATTCACTTACTGAACTTGGTCAGACACTAAAACCAGTCTTAGATGCAATGAATCATTGGGGAACTGCTCATATAAATAATACTAAATCAGATAATTGAAAATAATTGCTTAGCGAAGAAAATAGATTTTTTAGTGTCTTAAAACACTATTTTTGAATTTGAAAAAGATACTGTCTTTCGTATTGAAAATATATTTAATCTAAAAAGACCCTCAACTACTTATTAGCTGAAGGCTTTTTTAGCTTATATATATTAATTTAATGTATATCGATTTAATTTAATTAGTATTTTTTTTGATTAAATAAAAACCCCTCCTAGCCTATATGTTAAATTAATTTATAATTATAGTAGTTTTATCTAATACATTATTATAAATCCAATGAGCATTTTCTACAGCTAATCTAATACATCCATGGCTCAAGGCCATCCCAAGTCTATCATCAATTATTTCAGTTCCTTCTGCATTAAATAAAATTGAATGATAGTAGTAGCTACCTCGAATTCTAGTAGCGTACTTTACTCTATAAGTATCAGAGCCAAAGTAAGGCTTTCTACCGCTAACATAAAAAGTTCCCTTAATAGTTGGTGTACTTGGTTTACCAATTGTACATAGCCACTTATACAGTAAATTCCATGAACCATCTTGATTTTTTTCAAATATATAAGTAAGCTTATTTTCTAAATCTGTTGTAATTAAATTTATAGTGGGGCTTTTAATTTCATTATCATTTACAAACTTTGTCATATCCGTGTAAAAGTACTTAAAATCATATTCTTCAGGTGGATTTCCATCATCAGAAAGGAAATAGCTAAATATATATCCTTCTTGATTATCATACATAGCATGACTCCAGTCTCCATTTACAGATAACACTTGTACTATAGATTTTGGAGGAATTATAGTTACTGGATTAGACTCAGCAGATGGATAAGACCTTAAAGTAACATCTGTCCATGTAAATTTTGTTTTGGATAAATAATCGCTATATACATACCCTCTTTGTCCATTATATGATACTTCATACCAATCTTCTTCAGCTTCTATAACTTGAACCTTAGACCCTACCGGTATTACAGTGATTACATTTGAAGAAGTAGATTTTTCTTCTCTTAGATTAGTATTAGCTAAGGTATACTTATATGAATTTTGTTGTTGTCTTCTATATTTTTTCATACTTCACCTCTAAATTTAATTTTATTATATCCTATGAGACTATTTCTGTATTTAGCACTTTATACTCAAAACTAGCTGATACAATTTAAATGATTATTTTATAAAATATATCTTAGATACTAAAAAACACATTGAAAAAATTATAAATGTGTTTTCGTGGATTTAATAGCTGAGATGAATCGACGAAATCAAGACCACTATTTATTATTTAAATTAACAAGATATTATTTAAGTATATAACCTCAAACACTCTATATAATCTTTTTTATTTTGGTGATTAAACCTATTAGTCCAATCATAGAATTATTTATAGGTAATATTTTATTTTTATCATAAATAGAATTAAAGTTAGTTGGTGATTGATTGGGATTTATTAAAATATATAAAAAGAAGAATTTTAGAATAGAATTAATAACAAGTATTATGCTTATTTTTGCTACAATATCTGCTATTATCATTTGCAATAGCCCGTTTAGTAAAATATATCATAATATATTTAACGATGTATACATAGTAAACGATTTCTCATTACATATGTTTATAAATGATTTTTTAATGTCAATATTTTTTTTAGTTGCAGGTCTTGAGATTAAACACGAAGTACTTCACGGGAATCTATCTACTCTTAAAAAGGCATCTTTTCCTATAATTGCTGCAATAGGCGGTGTGGCTTTACCTGCAATAATTTATTTTATATTCAATAAAAATACTTCTTATTTAAGTGGAATATGCATACCTATATCAACTGATATAGCTTTTGCAGTAGGCGTATTTTATATATTCAAAAATAAACTAGATCCTAAACTTAGTGTATTTTTGCTATCATTGGCGGTTGTCGATGATTTAATATCAATAATATGCATTGGAGTAATTTATTCTCTGAATATAAAATTACCTTTTTTAATAATTGCTATTATTATATTTTTTTTACTTATAATAGCAAATAAAATATTCAATATACAAAGTATTTTATACTATCTTATTGCAGGGTTATGCCTTTGGTACTTTATCCATCTAAGTGGTATACACTCTACCATTAGTGGTGTTTTATTAGCAATATCTATACCGTCATCTGGACATAGCAAAATATGTACATTAGACAGACTCCAGAAAATTTTAACTCCTATTAATAATTTGTTCATAGTTCCGTTATTCGCGTTTGCCAATACTGGAATAGTATTAGTATATAACATAGATATCTCTAGTTCTTATCCGTTAATTTTAGGTATTATTATAGGATTGTGCGTGGGAAAGCCTCTTGGAATAATCCTATTTACATATATAGGAAGTTTGCTTCAAATTACTGAAAAGCCTAAGAATACTAGTTGGGTGTCTTTGTTTTTAGTATCTCTATTGGCAGGTATTGGCTTTACTATGTCTATATTTGTAACGGAGATCGCTTTTATACATGATTTAGTTTTGGTAGATATTGCGAAGCTATCTATTCTAGTAGCTTCAATTATATCTGTATTATCCACAGCTGTTTGCATCTATCTATATAGTGTTTACTTAAAGGTTCTAAAATAAGCTTAACAAAAAGGTATTACCAATTTTTTGGTAATACCTCTTTTGTTCTATTTTAAAAATCAGCTTTATTTAAGTGATTTTTCTTAATCTCATCAAGTAATCCATCTTTTAAATAAATCTCTAATGCACATCCCACCATTGCCTTTACTGATTTGTGAAGTTTATCGTAAGCTTCCTTGGAATTTGCATAATTTAAAAACTCTTTTTCGTGAACATATACCATTGGATTTATATCTAGAGCTATTTCTGTATACATAGTAGGACAAACTTGACTTACATTGCCTATATCTGTAGAGCCTACTGGGCCATCTTTTCCTTCTAATATATTCGTTATACCTACCTCAATTAAATTATTCTTTGTTATATCTTGAAGCACCTTGTTGCTAATTATATTGTCAAAAGAATTTTCAAAATAACTGTAAGAAAGCTTAGCACCTGTCATTAACTCTGCACCTTTTGCACAATTTATAACCTTTTTAGTTACTTCATCTAAATAACCTCTTTCACTTGCTCTTATGAAAAACTTACAAGATGCTTTTTCTGGAACTATATTTGGAGCTTCTCCTCCATCTGAAACTATCCCATGTATTCTAACATCTGATTTTACATGTTGTCTTAGTGCATTTATTCCTGCAAAGGTAAGTTGTACTGCATCTAATGCATTAACTCCCATATGAGGATGACTAGCTGCATGTGCTGCTACTCCTTCAAAACTAAACTCTATTGAATCTATTGCCAAAGCCTTGCAGTTTATATTATTAAAAGCTTCTATATGCATCTGATAACATACATCGATATCTTCAAAAGCCCCTGCTTTAACTAAATCACATTTTCCTCCTGTCGTTTCTTCAGCTGGTGTTCCTATTAATAAAATTTTTCCTTTAAAATTTTCTTTTAATTTACTTAATACTATACAAGCCCCTAATGTCGATGCCGCAATCCAGTTATGCCCACAAGCATGAGCTGGTTCTTTATTTTCTCCATATCCAGGTAATGCATCATACTCTGCTAAAAATGCTATAGTAGGACCATCATTATCTCCTAGCTCTGCTCTAAAAGCAGTATCTATATTGCAGTATGGATAAGTTGTATCAAATCCATATTCCTTCATTTTATCGACTAAGTATTTAGATGATATATATTCTTCTTCTCCTAGTTCTGGATTATTAAATATAAAATCACATACTTCTTCAATTTCTTTTCCAAGTTCTTCTTCTATCTCATAAGATCTTTTCTTAATACTTTCTATCATTATTTTCCTCCTATATTAGAAACCTATATATAAGCCTGTTGTTAAAAATACCATTGTAGTAATTACTAATACTATAATTAAAGGCATTACGAATCTAACCCACTTTGACCAAGGAATATTTGCTAGTGCTAGTGCTCCCATTAAAACTCCTGATGTAGGTGTTATTAAGTTTGTTACACCTATTCCAAATTGATAAGCTGTAACTATCATTTGTCTAGATACATCTACTAAATCCCCCAGTGGTGCAAGAACAGGTATTGTAAGTGATGCAAGTCCTGATGCTGACGGTATTAAAAATGCTATTAAACCCTCTATTAAGAAAGTTAAATTTATAAATATAGCTTTTGGTAATCCATTTAATACATTTGCTGCAGAATTTAAGATTGTATCTATTATATATCCATTTTCTGCTATTATTACTATTCCACGTGCAAATGCTATACATAATCCTGCTGAAATTAAATCACTTGCTCCACTTATAAATGAATTAACTATTTCATCTTGTTTAAGCCCTGATGCTATTCCTGATATTATACCAATAGCTGTAAATATCATTGCAATTTCACTTATATACCATCCTTGTTTTAAAACTCCATATACCATAATTCCCATGCCTAATGTGAAAATAGCTATTACCATAGCTTCTCTTTTTGTAAACTCTTTTATGTTTGTATCACTATTGGCTATAGCTTCTTGATTCAGTGATATATCCTGAACTAAAGACTTTGTAGGATCTTTTTTAACTTTATTAGCATACATCATAACAAATCCTATACTTATAGCCATATAAATTAAAAACATAATAACTCTATACTCTATTCCAGAGCCTGGTGCTATTTGTGAAAGTGCTTGTGCTATTCCTACAGAGAAAGGATTAGTAGTAGCTGCTCCAAATCCGGCTGTTGCTCCTATAAATACTGTTGCCACTGCTGTTAATGAATCATAACCCATGCTAGTCATAAGTGGAATAAATATCATATAAAAAGGTAGTGTTTCTTCACTCATTCCAAATGTCGTTCCACCTAGTCCAAATAAAATCATTGAGATAGGTATTATTAAAAATTGAAATTTCTTCATTTTATTTACAGTATGAGCTATAATGGCTTCTATGGCTCCTGTTTTATTAACAATTCCAAAAGCTCCTCCAACGATTAAAACAAATCCAACTACTTCAGCTGCATCTATAAATCCATTTATAGGTGCTGTAAATACTTCAGTAACTCCTTGTGGATTTGATGATACTTTTTCATAAGTTCCAGCTACAACAACCGCTCTTCCTTCTATATCTACTCTTTCAAAACTTCCACTTGGTACTATCCAAGTAAGAACTGCCATTAATATTATTAGTAAAAATATTATAGTAAGTGTCTGCGGCATAGTAAACTTTTTCTTTCTTAAATTACTCATTTTTATAATTCCCCCATTTTTAAGTCAAAATATTTAATTGCTTTCCCTTTGTCTATCTAAGTTTGTATAGATGTAAAAAAGCTCAACATGAATACATGTTGAGCTGAATGTGCTAAAACAACATACCTACATCTTCCCTTTATCTTATTTAAGATAGCTCTCCATCAAAATTCAGGATAATTTTGATGACAGTACTGTACTTATTAAATACAGCCCCAGCACTAGCTTTGGACACTAGCACTTCGGCACTTACTCCTTTTATATTGCTTCACTGGCTTCCGACCTGTTCAATATTAATCTTAGTAAATGCGACCTCTACCTCAATCTTTTCATTAGATGAGGTAATTCCTATTAAATTTTATTTGTTGTAAGTAATTGTAGCATAATATATCGGGATTGTAAATATTTTTAAAATTCTTTAGTATTTTAATAATTATTACATTTATAAAGTAGCTTCATAAACATACTTACCAACTCATTGGTTTTGGTCTAATTTAAATGAGTATAACTATAATTGGTGTCTACGTCAATATTTTAGACTCAAATTTTTTATATGATAAGGTTCGGCTAGGCTTCCTTTATCACAGCTAATATCCAGCTATTCCAAAGTTTTCAACTAAAATTTTAGCTACATTTGGTGATAAAAATGCTGGTAATGTAGGGCCTAAGTGGATATTCTTAACCCCTAGGTACAATAATGATAATAATACTATAACAGCTTTTTGCTCATACCATGCTATATTAAATGCTAAAGGTAAATCGTACCAAGCATTCCCGTAGTTACCTACAAAAAAGGTTTAGCTGTTCTGCTACACCTTTTATTTATAAATTACTTATATTTCTTCTTTTATATCTTCGCTTATATCTTCATTATTATCTATAATTATAGCTTCTTCTTTTATATCTTCGCTTATGTCTTCATTATTATCTGTAATTATAGTTTCTTCTTTTATATCTTCTCTATTAAATTTTTTAAAATCATTTGTTATGTAGTTTAGTTTATCGATAATATATCCTATTGCAAATGTAGCTATTGAGTAGAATAGGAATGGTACAGAAGCCGTTCCGAAATAGTTTATTACACTTTGTAATTCATCCTTTATTACAAGACCTTGAGATCCTAGACTTGAAATATATGTATATGAGCAATATATTGTAAATATTGTGTAAATACCTAAAAGTATTGATATTGTGTATAACGCTAGAACCACTGGATTTTTTCTTTTTTTGTTATCTTTTCTCATAATTAATATTACTCCTTTTTTATTTGTTTTTGTTCAATGGTTTAGATTATAATACAGTATCCTTAATTTAACCTTAAGTAAAAAGGCATTACCAACATCACATTCAATACTCTTTAATTCTAAAATTAAGGGTAGCAACAAAGCTACCCTTTTAACTAATCTCTATAATTATATATAAACAACGCTATTTGTTAAAACTTGTGGACATTATTTTTTTTAAAATCATCCTATACATTTCCTGTAACCGTCAAGAATAATCTCATTAATAACATACCAACTATTGAGTCAAATATAGGAACTAAAAGCATTATCCCTCTATATTTTGCACTAGTATTTGCAACTAATACTATTCTTGCATAGTGTCCAACTAATGTTCCCATTAGCATACATGGAATTATTAGAATTGTAGCTTGTGACGCTGTTATCATACCTTGAGCAAATAAATTCGCTGCTGTAGCCGCACCAGCTGCCTTTGCGAAGAATGCAGAAATTAATACAACTACTGACTCTCCCGGAAGTCCAAATAACCCCATAACTGGTCCAAATACTTTTCCAAATAGATCAACTAGCCCTGTTAATTGTAGGAATGTTACAATCATATATCCCATTATCATGGCAGGTAGTATTTGTTCAACACCTATATAAAATCCTTTTTTAGCCCCGTTCATAAATATCTCAACGGTAGACTTCTTTGGCTTATTGTTCTCTACTGTATTACCTGCTGGTTGAGACATTATGCAACACTCCTTTGCTTTTTATTCTTCATGTTTATATACAATCTTATCATATTTGCACCTAATAACTTACAGAATATCTCTATCAATATAATTGGCCCAACTGCCATAAGCGCTATTGGAAGAAGTGGAGCCTGAGTATTTATAGTATTTAGTATTACTGCCGAACCTGCGTATTGATATGCAACGAATATTGTACGCTCATCATCCGTCATATCTCCACTTTCAACAAGCTCTTTAGTCATTATTGAAGCAACGTCTGAGCTTGTAAACGATGATACAAATGCTACACCAGCAGTCCCTGGGATACCAAGTAATGGTCTAAGTATTGGGTTAAATATCTTCGCTGCTGCTTTCATAGCACCCATTGATTCAACTACATCGATAATTCCAACTGCAAGCGCTACAGTAGGAACTAGTGTCAACGCGAATAAGAAACCATCTTTAGCTCCTGTTCCGCCTTTACCTGTAAAGTCAACTCCATCTACTATTTGACCAAAGCTTCCTGTTAAATTTGCAAAGTCAAATGCTTTTAAAAAGTTATCCGCATCTTTGAAAACTCCAGAGAATAATACTATAAGTACAAATAATGACAGGTAGCCTTTCCAAGTTACCTTGTTTGCCTCATTTGCTTTATCCATGTTTAATCTCCCTACTGAATTTAGTATTTATTTTTGTCTGACTTACTTTTTTGCTACTAATATTTAAACTTATCTAAATTAAGTACAATTGTTGATAAAACTTTAGCTCTTTCAAATACAGATTCTACTATCGCATATTCTCTCTCTGTATGATTCCATTCTCCTCTAACTCCAAACGAACACAATGTTGGAACTTTAGCTATTGTTAAATAGCTAGCATCGGAACTTCCACCCAATGGTCTCGATCCAAATTTACCAAAGTTATTTTCCTCACAAACTTGACTAACAAAATCATAGAATTTTATAACGTTTTCATTCGTCTCAAATGCCATCATTTCAGCTATATAATTAACTTTTGTCGTAGTTCCCTCTACATAAATTTTAGCACTTATATCATTAATTTTTTGTTTTATAGATTCCATATCTCCAACTTTTGCAAATCTTATATCTATCTCTATTTTACAATCCTTTGGTATTGCATTAGGTATTCTTCCACCTTTTATCACACTGACACTAACCGTTCTTCCTTCTTCAAGGTTTGTTAGTTTTTGTAATTCAAGTATCTTATGTGCCATTTCTTCAATAGCATTTCTACCTCCTGTAAAATCATTTCCCGCATGAGTCTCTACACCTTCTACCGTTACTTCACACCCAATTCTACCTTTTCTTCCAATACATAAACAGTTGTCTACTAATCCTGTCTCCATATTAAAAGAGCAGTATCCACCTTTTGCCGCATCTGACAATACTTCTGCTCCAGTAGACCCCTCATGTATTTGTTCTTCGTCACCAGAGATTATAACTTTTAATGGTCTTTCCTTGTAACCAATATGGTTCAAAGCTTTAATTACATATAGTGCAATAACAATACCACCCTTCATATCTAGTACCCCTGGACCATAAGCCTTTCCATCTTCAATCCTAAATGGATTTTCTCCAAATGTTCCGTTTTCAAAAACTGTATCCATATGTCCAGAAAATATTACTGGTTCATTGCCTCTATCGCTTCCTAGAGTTGCTACTAAAGTATCTCCATTTTTTTTACCGACATCAATTAATTCTACATCAAAACCATCTTTTTCTAGTTCTAGTTTAAGCCTATTAGCTACTACATTTACACTCTGCTTGTCCCCAGTATAGCTTTCTAGATTTACTATTTCACGCCATAAATCAAGGATTTCCTCTCTTCTACTATCAATAAATTCATTAATCTCTTTCAAATGTTTATTCATAATATACTTTCCACCTTATCAATATAGTTTTTTGATTCTACTTTCATAATTTAAAGTTGTTTGTACAATATACAAATCTTTTTGTATAATATATTAGACTAGTCTTATATTAAGAATATCATTATATTATTTAATTCGTCAATATATTTTTTATTTTTTGATTATTTGTTAAATTTTTAAATTAATTCAACCCGAATATATAATATTAATTTAATTAGATATCTATAGAATTAATTTGCTCTAGTATTCAAACAGTATTATTTTCTATTAAATTTCTTAGTGCTATGTTAAAATAACTGTAACAAGTGATTATTTTAATAATGGAGGGCTTATTTTGAATAAAGTATGTATATTTTACTTTTCTGGAACTGGTATGACAAAATACATTGTTAATAAAATAAAGCAAGAGCTTAAAAACCAACAAGTTTGTGTAGATTGCATTAAAATTGAAAATATCGAGGGGGTACCTGATATTCATTTAATATCATATGATGCTGTAGGAATAGCTTATCCTGTACATTCTTTTAATGCACCTCAAATTGTGTTAAATTTTGTAAAGCACTTACCAGAAACAGACTTTATGGATACATTTATAATAAATACAGCCGGAGAGGACCACTTGATAAATTATGCTTCATCTAATTTACTCATCAAAAAATTGAATAAAAAAGGTTTTAAAGTATTTTATAATAAGTTATTTGCTATGCCATCAAATTTTGTAGTTAAATATGATGACAAAAAAATAAAAGAACTTGTTGATGAAGCAGATAAAAAAATACCTATAACGGTACAAAATTTAATAGATAGAATTCCTTATCTTCCAAGTAGTAGTGCTTTAGTAAAAATTGTAGCTTTTATTGGTAGATTAGAGTGGTATGGCGCTCATATTTTGGGTAAGTTTTTTTATGCCAAAAATAGTTGTACACGTTGCGGTAAGTGTGTTAATAATTGTCCTAATCATAATATAAATATTATTAAACGTAGGGTAAAATTTCACTGGAATTGCGGTTTGTGCATGAGGTGTATATACAATTGTCCAGAACAAGTAATTAATGTACATCAACCATTTAAGTTCCTACGTTTTGATAATTGGTATGATCCTAATATCTTTATAAAGAAAATAAGTAAATTATAAAGAATATAAGTTAAAATGTAGATTAATTGCTAATCTCCTTGTAAGAAAAAAGAGATTAAACATATATGCTTAATCTCTATCTTTATATAAATTTATTTAATTTTAATCACTCTCATCTAACCATTTAGTTAGAACTTCTAAATATTTATCATATTTTCAACAAACGGCATGTGTCTCGAATATTCAATTTCTTTACTCAAATGGATATTTTTGAAATAACATCATAATTCATTTTCATAACACAACTGCCCGCAAGCCGCACTAATTTCAGAACCAAATTGTGTTCTAACAGTTACACTAACACCAGCTTTCTTTAGTGTACTGCAGAATTGCTTGATAGCACTTGAAGATTGAAATTTAAACGTTGTTTTATCCGTAGAATTATAAGGTATCAAATCAATGTGATATAAATGCTCCCATGAACCACGATTTTTCAATAATCCTATAAATGCCTCTGCATGTTCTTTCGAATCATTGATTCCTTCAAGCATAATATAAGCAATAAACACTCGTCGACCCGTATGAATGATATGTTCATCTAATGTCTTCATTACTTCATTCAATGGAAATCTTTTATTTATAGGCATTAAATCGCTTCTTTGACTTTCAAATGGTGAATGAAGTGAAAAAGCCAGATTCACTTGTGGAAATTCATTGGTCAATCTTTGAATTCCCGGTATAATGCCAATTGTTGAAATAGTAATTCTTCGTTGACTTAATCCAAATAAATTTTGATCAGTTAAAATTTTTACTGCATCAAATAACTCCGGATTTGCAAAAGCCTCACCCATTCCCATAAATGAAATACTATTTAATCTATGGTCATTAAAATAGAAATAAAGTAATTGGTCAGTTATCTCATCAGCAGTAAGATTGCGTTTGAATCCACCACCTCCTGTTGCGCAAAAACGACATCCAAAACCACAGCCACATTGGGAAGAAATGCAAAATGATTCCCACCCCTGTTTATACTTTAGTCCAACAGCTTCTATTCTTTCTCCATCGGTCAATTCGAATAACAATTTTTGAGCTTGTTTAGAATCTTGTGAAAAAAGAGGTTTTACACTAGATACATTATTTCCAAACTCATTTACTAAAGCTATCCTTAACGCTTTTGGTAGTATATGCATATCATCAAAATGATCTATTCTTTGATGAAAAATAGCTTTTGTAAGCTGCTCGTATCTATAATCAGGTAATTTTAAATTTGATACTATTTGTTTCATTTTTCCATATTTCGTTTTTGCCTGTTTCATGTAGGCTTCCTCCTCACTATTAATAGTTAGTGAGCAAAGCCAGTATAATTAGCGACTTATACTACTCCATGCAAGCGTCGCCCAAAACATCTGGCTTTGCATGGAGCCAATTGTGTGTTACTTTTATATTTCCATTAAACATATTAATCTCCATTTCTACCTTTACAATTTTATTATTTTTGTTGCAACATCTTCACAAAATGCACTATCATGCTCAACAAACAAAATAGTAGGTTTATGTTCAATTAACAATTTCTCAATCTGCAAACGAGATATGACATCAATAAAATTCAATGGTTCATCCCAAATATACAAATGTGCCCGTTTACACAAACTTTCGGCAAGCAATAGCTTTTTCTTCTGTCCTTCACTAAAATCCTCGATATTCTTTTCAAACTGTTCTCTTGAAAAATCAAGTTTTCTAAGCATTGATTTAAATAAACTCTCGTCAATACAGTGTTGATCTGCATACTTAGATAAGTTACCATATAAATCTGAAGTATCTTGTGAAACATACGAAATGATTAACTTATCATTCTTTCTTACAATCCCACTATGGGGGATGTCTTCTCCATAAATTAATTTCAATATACTTGATTTTCCGCTTCCATTCTTTCCTTGAATAGCAATTCTTTCACCTTGTTCTATAGTAAAGTTTACTCCTTCACAGACAATTCTATCATCATATTCAATTGCAACATCTGTAAGTTCTACAAGCTTTTCATCATGGAAAGTAAGCGGTACTATTTTTAAACTTTCATTAGATTCAATATTTTTAAGAAGCTTTGATTTTTCCTCAATCATGTTTTGTTGTCTAGCTTCTATATTTTTTGCACGCTTCATCATTTTTGCTGCTTTATGTCCAACATATCCTTTATCTAATTTACTCCCAGAATTAGTAGTTCTATACTTGCTGCTTTCAACACTATTTGACCATGTAGATGTACGTTTTGCCGAGCTGGAAAGTCTGTTAATATCCTTTTTCAATTTTTCGTTTTCTGCTAACTCAAAACCATCTTGTAATTCTTTGTTTCTCCACCATGAAGAAAAATTTCCTTTTTGTATTTCAATATTAGTTTTATTAATAGACAAAATATGGTCAACGCAATTATCCAAGAAAGACCTATCATGTGAAATCAGAATAAATCCTTTCTTTTTTTTCAGGTAATTACATAGTTTTTGTCTAGCTTCAGCATCCAAATGATTGGTAGGCTCATCAATAAGTAAGAAGGAGTTCTCTTTCAAAAACATAGCACCCAACAATGCTTTGGTCTGCTCTCCTTTAGATAGTGTATAAAACTGTCTATATAAAGCATCGTAGCCCATATCTAACAAAGATAATTCCTTTACTATTTCCCAATCCATTGAATTTGGACTAATCCCCCTTATAACATCTATGGTGAAATTGCTTTGCTCCTGCACCTCATAAGGAAAATATTCAAAAGTCACATCAGCTGAAATGTTTCCATTATGTTCGTATTTCCCAAGCAAAAGATTTAGAAAAGTAGTCTTTCCTCTTCCATTTCTTCCAGTAAAGCCTAATTTCCAATCGGTATCAATTTGAAAACTTACATTTTCAAAAATATTATCATAGCTACCTTCATAAGCAAAGGTTAGATTTGTAACATTTATTAAAGACATATTTTTGTCCTCCTCTGTATTTAATAGTATAAATAACAAAGTCGGAACAATAGGCGATCTTGTTATTACTCCATATAAGTGTCGCCTGCAGTATCCGACTCTATATGGAGATTGTCATGTGTTAGCAAAGTGTCTCTATTTATCATAATATTATTTATCCTCCTTATCGAATTATTTATAAAAAAGTAAGAGCCGCAAGAATTAGTTATTCTTACAGCTCATAGATATACGTAGTTAAGCTAATCATTATAGCATAACACATGTGTATATATTAAGAGAAAAAAGAATAACTTTCTTGCATAAGTACAGCAAAACAAACAGAACACATCTGTTTATCTTTGTATTAAATGTACTTTAAAAATTAGCAAGAAAAATTAATCATTTTTTCACCTCAAATTTCGAATTTTTTATCATTGTACTATTGTACGTGGAAAAAGTCAATAAAGAGTGAATCAAGAAAAGCTTTTTTAATAAGTTTATTTTACAAGTAGTTTATATTTTTTAATATTATAAATCAAATAAAGTTATTTCTGGCTCAGGTGCAAAGTCTTCTAATCTTTTCTTAGCTAAATTAATATACCAATACTTATCTAGTTTAGAAGGTATTTTCATATATACTATATTATCATTTACTATAAATACCCTATCTGGTGTATTACCTATTTTCTCAGGACTTTTAAAGTCATCTTTAACCTTCATTATACAAGGATCACTTGCTAATTTACTTGCAAACACCCTTATTACTTTTAAGTTTATCTTCTCTTGTCCATATAAAGCATATTTATAAGCACCAGTTATTTTAACGCACTTTTGAAAATCTATTAGATTATTACAATTTAAAATAGTATCTTCTATGCTTACGTTATTAATTAGATATTCTTTTAATGCTTTATTAACTATAGGCAAATCATTATCCAATAAACTTAACGTTTTAACATAAGCTCCTTTACTTTTTACTTTTTTATCAGCTTGTATAATTATATAATTATTAACATCTTTTTGAATAACTTTTTCTATCATATCATGGTCTAAGTCCATTTTTGTTCTCTCACACCAATCTTCACAAATCTTTAGATATTTATCAACATCTTCTTTACTATTGAATCTAAACATAACACCATCTGTATTACACTGTATAAGCTCTGCTTTATCTTCAAACTCAAGTTCGACTTTTTCAATAAAATCAAGTAATAATAATTGACCGTTTACACATATTGCATTTCCAACTTGAGGATCGTATAAATAATTTTTTCTATCCTTTGATGCTCCAAAAACTGAGTTTAATAATATTTTTAATGGATATTCTTTAGGATCTTTATTTTTTTTAAGTTCAATTCTAGTATCTCTTATTTGTTTATATTTTTTAGGTTCTGATACATTCCTACTTAGTAAATTGTAGTTAATTATTATTGATGGATAAAATGAGCTTACATCACTATTTATAATAAAACCTTCTTTAATATATTGTTTTCTTGCAGAATGAAGCCCTCCCCATCCGAAGTCTGTTTCTAGATTATATACATTTGTTTTTAGACCTTTTTTATAATCTCTGTTATTAAAGTCTTCATACCACTTTTTTACATAGTCATATTTACTTAGCTTTAGTGTATTTATTATATTAAAATCAAATTCATCATTTCTTTCGAAATTTGGTCTTTTAGCTCCCAATATTGAACTACTTAATTGAGCTTTTGATTTATTAAAAAATCTTTCTTCTAAGTTAAAGTAGTTTATCAACGCTTCTTGAGCTTCATATTCATGTTTTAATTCATTAAAAACCTTTAATGTCATCTTAACATCGTGTAGGCAATAACTTGTTAACTCTTCTATTTCTTCTTTATCTGGATAAGTTTCAAGGTCAAAAGATACACTACTTTCTACTATACTTTCTCCCATAAATAACTCTAGCTCTTTAAGACTTTTAAATCCATCTCCTAATTCAAAGAAGAATAACTCCTGGCTATTTAAAGATCTATCTATTTGCCATCCCGAAAGTTTTTCTTTTATAATTTTATCTGATACCATACAAGGGTTTAGATTTGTAAGTAAAGCCTTCATAATCCATTGGTCGTATCCTCTTATATTGTATCCTAGCCATATACTATTTCTATTTTTATTAAACACTCTTAAAAATTCATTTCTATCATTAACTATAGTATGTTCTAATCCACTTTTTACATCTTTCATACAGCACATCCAGAAGTTAGCATTTGATAGAACTTCAAAGTCTATGACAATTAGCCTTTTATTCATAATGCACATCCTTTTATGTTTTCTTATTTGTTATAATATAATTATAACCCATAGTATAAGTTATTAACTAGGGTACTTTTTATATTTTTAAGTTTTCATAATTTAATACATCACTTACAATGTCTTTATAAAAATCACGCTCATGACACACTAAAATAAAACACTTTATATCTTTTAATGCTCTTTTTAGTTCATTCTTTGCATATATCTCCTATACCAATACATATATTTTTAAGTATGAATTATTTGTTTATTTAAATTTGACAAGTGTTCAATATCTTTATCTAAATTAAGAATATGCATTTTCATATGACAATTAGGACATAATGCCACTGTATTATCAATATCGTCATCCCCTCCCTTAGATAACCAAATAATATGATGAACTTCTAAATACGGTTCATTGCTTAAATTCATAAAGGGCGCCTTTTCTTTACAAAGTTCACAAAAACCTTTTGCTCTCATTTTTGTATACTCTATAATTATTTGATTTCTGCTATGGGTCTGTGAAATTACATTTACTGATCCTGCTTTACCTTTTACTTTTTTAGCATTATCAATAATTTCTTCTGATTTAAGCTTTTTTATCTTCCTTACTTTCATTTCACTATTTTTTTCAAATACATCCTTTTCTATATTAGGTAAACCATAAGTGCTAATTAACGTTAATTTGAATAAGCTTACTGGGGAATTATCTTATCCATTAGCAAAACTCCAAAGTTCTACACCTCTTTTACCTAATGTATTCTTTAAAAACTCTGGCTTTGTATTTGATAAATCTCCTATAGTGTTTATATTGTATTTTAAAAATTTCTTTTTAGTAGCTCGACCAACATTTAATAAGTCCTCGACATAGGTATTAACAGCATTAAAAAAGCAGTTGACAAATATAATGGTGAATTAGTAATAGAAAAACTTGGAGAAAATTTAAGTATGTCTATTCTTTTACCTTTAGCTGATTTGCAAATTCAATATTAGTTAAAAGGTATCTACATAATTTGGGGGCGTTATAAATGATTAAATCGTGTGCAGACAAGGTAACTTCATATCTAATTGAAAGAGAAACAATTGAAGATGAAGAATTTGAAATTTATTCATATGGTTTCGAAACATTGATAGCTTTTGTAGTTAATATAGCAGTAATATTAATTATAGGATATATGTTAAATAAATTTAATGAAACACTTTTATTTTTATGCTTTTATTGTCCTATAAGGCAATTTTCTGGTGGATTTCACGCAGAAAACTATCGAAGGTGTCTATTAGTTTTTATTACGTTGTATTTATCTAATACATATATTTTAGATAAACTTATGAATCTTAATACAGATATATTTATTACAATTATATCAATAATAAGTTATGTTGGGATAGTATTTTTATCTCCTCAAGAGCATAGAAACAACCCTTTAAGTAATAAAGAAAGAAAAAAATATATAAAAATTGTTACATATTTAAGTAGTTTTCTTTTAGTAATATCTTTTTTCGGCATTAGATACGCAGTTACATATGAATACGCTATGTATGCATTTTCTGTAATTGTATGTATTTTTATAATGTTAATATTAGGTATATTAAAGAAAGGAGTGACTAATTTATGAAAAGAAGTAAAAGTTCAGTAGTATTGCAAAAAGTAGGATCATTAGCACTAAGTACAGTTAAGTTATCAGCTAATTCAACATCAGGATTTTTATCACACCAACCAAAAATGCCAAAAGATACACAAAAATTTAAAAAAAAATAGCTAAAAATAAAAAAGTGGTTAGATTATTTATGCTAACTGCTTTTTTATTATTAATTTCTTACTACTGAGTCTTGGCACTCATTGTTATCTCTCTTGAGTGCAGCCCTACGAAGTATATTCCATTCATTTAACCTATAAGGTCTATAGTTCTTTTGAATACTAAGTAAAGACTTAATCTTTATTAGTAATTCAGGTGTCATTAAGTTCATTGGATCACCTACCTTTCATTAGAAATCTTTATGATTCTTTCTAATTAATTCCTGAATCATATTAGATATATGTACATTTATTTCATCAGCCTGTTCTTTAGTTAGCTGGTTACCTTTGTAATATAGCGTTACTGCTTCAGCTACGTAGTTGCAAAAGTAATAATATGAAAATGTATCTTCAGTAAAGTTTTTAAAACATCCTTGTATTATAATGGCGCAATTTCCTTACTTGTCTTACCTTTTAATATATTTACTCGATTTGTTTTAATCATTCTATACTTAGTACCTCCTTTATATGTCATACTTATTTTTATTGTACTTCCTTTCTACCTTAGAACTCTTAGGTATCTTCCCCATGCCCTTACTTATCTCTCTTAGTTCCATGTTAGGTAAATCTATAGTCATAAAAATTTTTTCATTACTCATTACCTTCTCCATTTATTGCATAAAAAAAGAACCCGATTCCTAGAGTTCTTTTAATTTTATTATTTAAGCGAACGTTTTTTGTACTATTTTATGTCAGCAAAAATTTCGTGTATATTACCATCTGGATCTGCAAATAAAGCTGTTCTTTGATTCCAGGGCATATTTTGTGGTTCATTAATAGGTCTTGCTCCAAGAGTAATTAAACGGGCAAACGAATCATCTACATCATCTTGATCTTCACATGGAAAAGCTAACTCGAAAGCTTGACCAGATATTTTTTCCTTAAAATCTTTGCTATAAATATCCATAACGCTTCGTTTACTGATTGCAAATCTTACTCCTTTGTTATTAAATTCAACATAACCTCCAAGATCTTCTATAATCTCGAAGCCAAGTACTTCTTTATAAAATGTCTTCATTTTATCTATATTATTTGTCCAGATTGTAATTAGATTAATTTGCGCCTTCATGCAAGTATTCCTCCATATAAATTATTATAGTTAGTTTTATTTATTCCATTATATCATTCTTCTTTGATACAATTGTCTCATTTTATAAAAAGGCAATAAAGGTTTAATATATTTTAATATTTCTCAGTTATACCATTAAAATAAAAAATTGAATTATGATTTAAGAAAAATAATAGGTATCTTTTATACTACTATTTAATCAAAAGAAGGCAAGCTTCAGGAATTGCACCTGAATTAAATACTATAACTCGCATGCACTGACTAGACAAGTCCTTTTAACTTAATCTAGCCAGTTATGAAATTGTATGTAGTGGAATATTTTTCCACAATACAATTATCTCATATTTTCAATGGTAAAATAGGCAATAAAAATGCAATTTAATATTTTATAAACATTCAATTATATCGATAATCATTCCCAGTTATTCCCTTTAAATGACCAGTTATGTCAAACTTATTGATTTATTACATTTAATATACTACTCTTTTATTAAATATATAGCAAACTTATCTTTTACTAATACTATATCAGGCTCTTATCCAATTGGATCGGGTAATGTTGCAAATAGTTTAGGGGTGACAGTCGGAAAATCTAAATCATACGCTGCAACGTATTCTATTTCAGCTCCTAAAGGCAAAAGAAAAATGATAATTTTTAGACCTAGATACAAAACTTATCAAGTTGTACAAAGATACTATGCTAAAGGTACTTTCACTGGTAAAACTGCAACAGCAACTGTTAAAGTATTTGACAATTGAGATTTTAGTAGTAAAAATTTATAGAATCTAAGAGGTAAAAACATGAAAAAAGTAAATTTAAATGAAAAGGAAAGTAGGGTTTTATCGTTATTTTTTTTAATATTGAGTATAATATCACTTTTAATTCAATCAATTACTTTTTTATTAAGTAAATTGATATATATACTAGCAGAACCAGATATAGTATATGTAACTTTATTAGAAAAATGGTTAGACTCTCTTCCTTCTTTAACAAAATTAGCAACTTTTTCGCCGGGGATAATTGCCATAATTTCAATGATATTATCTGTTTATATGTTTGTAAAGGATAAGTACCTATGTATGAGACAAACGGAAATAAGACATATACGATAGTAGAACATGAGCCTAAAACTGATAATTCAATTAGAACTACCCCCCCTTCCTAATGATATACTAATAAGATTAAGGGAGTATAAGAAAGAGCAAAATACAATGATATTAAAAATGGGTGCCTTATATATAAAAAATGATTATGTATTTGCTGATGAACTTGGCCAACCAATTAATCATCAAAGGCCTAAAGATAATTTAAGAGCGGTATTAAAAAAACTTGATATAGAACCTATTAAATTTCATGGACTAAGAAAAACTTATGCTACAAGATTATTTGAAAATGATGTACCTCCTAAAACCGTGCAAGCTCTTATGGGGCATAGTGACATATCAATTACTATGAACATATATACTGAAGTCATGGAAGAAAAGAAATATGAAGCGGTAAATACATTAAATAATATATTTAAACTATAAAAAAGACCCAAAACTGCAGATTAGTTGAAGGTCTTTTTTTATATTATTTTAACTAGCTTTCCGCTAGTTGTGTTATGGTTGTGTTAATTTAGATATATTCAGAAATATACAACTACTACGAATGTTGTTATTTCAATATATACAAATTACTTCTTAGTTATTTCAGTCATTCCACCCATGAATATTATACAGAGTTAAGTTTATTATACATAATATTAAAATGGTAAAATTTCAATATTTCTTAGAAAGTATTTTTTAATTATAGGCAATATTTTTGGTGTTTTTCATTTCTAATTGGGTTACTGTTGGGTTATTTGCAGTATCAAATATTTAAACTTGAATCATACTTATCTCCTATACCAATACTTATATTTTTAAGTGTGAATTATATATTTATTTAAATTTGACAAGTGTTCAACATCTTTATCTATATTAAGAATATGCATTTTTTTATGACAGTTAGGACATAATGCCACTGTATTATCAATATCGTCATTTCCTCCCTTAGATAGCCAAATAATATGATGTACTTCTAAATAAGGTTCATTGTTTAAATTTATAAAAGGTGCTTTTTCTTTACAAAGTTCACAAAAACCTTTTGCTCTCATTTTTGTATACCCTATAATAATTTGATTTCTGCTGTGGGTCTGTGAAATAACATTTACTGCACCTGCTTTACCTTTTACTTTTTTAGCTTTATCAATAATTTCTTCTGCTTTAAGTTTTTTTATCTTCCTTACTTTCATATCACTATTTCTTTCAAATACACCCTTTTCTATATTAGGTAAACCATAATCACTAATTAACTTTAATTTGAAAATCCATACAGTTCTATCGATTCCATCTTCCCCCTGCTGAATGGACTGATAAGGTTCCCCAATTAAGTAAACCTGCCCTATATATGTATAACGTTTCTTTTCAAACACTTCAAACAAATGTATTTCTACCGTATTTTCATTACTTAAAGCTAAGGTTTTATTTTGCATAAAGTCAAGGCTTTGGTCCCCATTTTTCCCCATACCAGTATAATGAAATTCATTTTTATACCACTTATCTTCATATAGCCCTTTCGTCTCATCTGAGATTAAAACAAGAGTATTAGTGGAATTTGATTTTCTCATACAACCCTGTCCACTGCATGCAAAAGCCTTCATTATATCATCATTCTGTAAAACATCTCCTTGTGACAAGCCAAATCTATTTTTCATGGGCTATTCTCCTGTTACTTTATATTTTTTAAAGTAGCATCTTAACTACTAGTCATATTACAGTTATTTAAAATTAATCTCAGAATAATAATTCATATTTATTATAACTAAATTTTACCATATATTGTTATAAGTACAAAGCTATCAATTTTCATTTTCTTAACCTTAAACTATCTGATTACGATATGATTGTGGTTTTTTATAATAAAATAGGATTGCTCATCAAATATGATTAAGCAATTCCACTTTATTCATCATTATTAATTTTATATTGGTGGAGACGAAGGGAGAAGTAACTTAATTTTTTATTTAACTCCTCTAACTCCTCCATCTATGTATTTCCAAGCATTACACATAAGTATTTTATATATTCATATTTATTTATATTATAGTGCTGTTTAGGTGTGTCATAGGTGTGTTTTCTAATTTTACACACCTAACAACTCTTTTTTCTTAGTGTTAAAATCGTCCTCTGTTATTGCTCCCATATCTAACAATTCTATTAT
Source organism: Metaclostridioides mangenotii (assembly GCF_017873185.1). Lineage (GTDB taxonomy): Bacteria > Bacillota > Clostridia > Peptostreptococcales > Peptostreptococcaceae > Metaclostridioides > Metaclostridioides mangenotii. The sequence goes on along the minus strand of NZ_JAGGJX010000001.1, from coordinate 441,746 downwards.
GTTGATCTAACGAGTTTATATTTTGGTTTTCTTTAACAGTTGCTGCATTTTTGTCTTTTTTGCTACTCTTCATGTTAGCTAAAGATTAATCCTACTATTATTTATACCTAAAAAACGATATATCGTCTTTTAATAGTTGTTCATAAAAATTACTTAATATAAGATTATTCCCAACATTTTTACTCTGCACATGAATTATCATAGGAGATTTAACTTTTTTTAAATATTCTAGATTGAAAAATTCTGATCTTGATTTATCTCTTGAGTATTTATCATATAGATAATTCTTGTATTGCTCTTCAAACTCTAATTTTTTTTCTTTCTTTAACTTATAAAATAATTGGTATTTAAACAACCAAAATTCATTATTCCATGTATATGAATTTGACAGTTTAGATTCAATTGTTTCAAATAGTTTATTCCAGTCTATATTCTTATTTTTTAGATATATTTCTATGCTTATTATCGAATTGAAATCATCCTGTGTTTTAATAATTTTTAATAAAATTGGTTTATCTAAAATGTAACCAATCTCTAATTTATAAACTATACTCAATATAGCTAATAGCTCTTCATTATATTCTAGTTCAATATATTGTTTTACATTCTCATGAACTTGTTCTTTCATATTCATTATACTTTTACCTATATAGCTTAATATATCTTGCTCATTTATAACCTTTATAAAATCCAAGAAATAAATATATAATTGAGGCCTCATCAAAACAAGATTAAATAAATATTTCCATATATCACCTTTCCACGCATCTTTACTTAAGTGATTATTTTCATATGCTTGTATAAGAGCTTTAAATAATAGCTTTAAGGATCCTTTTTTTCCTTTTTTTTCTTTGATTAATGAATAGTCTATAAAATCATAAATTATTCTTCTTTCTTTAGATATAGTTAATACATCATAATTTTGCTTAGATAGCTTTATATATGTAAAATAATCATCTACATTTTCATCAATATCAAAAGGAAATATATCTATTAAATTTTTATCTTTTTTTATTTTTAAATTTAATTGATTTAGTTCTTTATTGAGTGTATTATAAAATTCAATTTGTTCCCATTCTCTACTATATGCAAGTTCAAAATCATCAACATACCTAACATATCTAAATTTAGATAATTTTTCATCAACTTTACACATATATATTTCAGAAATTAATCTTGATGTGAATGGTCCAGTTGGTATACCATGAGTTTCCCCATATTGACATTTCTGAATTAACGAATCCATCTGATTGTAGTATTTGTCTTTTTCGTTTTTCTCCCTTTTAGCTTTTTCTTTTCCTTCTAGTACCCATGGAATTGAATGTGTATATATGCTAGGATAAAAATTTTCTATATCTGTCCTAAATATACGTCTGTTGCCTAATCTATTTTTGTATCTTAATATCTTGCCATGTAAATAACCTTTATTATAAAATTCATTAGATAATGACTTAGTGCTACTCTTCAAAATATCTATGTATTTTTCTTGATATTCATTGATATGTTTACATAAACAAATATAGGAATATATGTTAGGATATTTAAATATCCTTCTTTCTTCATCATTTTTATATACAGAAAAGATAATAGGTTCAGTTTCTTTATTATTATTTTTTAGCTCTACTTTATCTATTATTTTACTTATGCTGTTGTACAGGTCATTGCAATTGAATATGTCTTTATGTATACTTGTTGAAGTGTACTTTAAATCCATCTCGCATATATCAGTTTTATTTTTAGCTTTTTTAAAATCAAAGTAACCATATTTTATTAAATAATCTAGTGTAAAATATTTTTTTATTTCCATAAATTTTCTCCTAATTGTTATTTAAACACAAAAATGTATCGATAAATTTTGTGAATAATTCTTTTGCGTAATATAACGATGTAAATGAGGAGATGTATTCAATTTTTTATTAATTAATTTACAAGTAAGAGTAAATATCAAAATTGTAAATTAATATTAACTGCTCTGCTAAATCAATATAAATTATTTTATAATATTTGCTAAATTTATAGATCCCCTAAAATCGTTTTTTTAAATTCATCAACCTATATTATAACAAATATATGGAAAAAATTTACATATATATAATCTGTATGCAGTTGGGTGATTCCTCGCTGTACAGAATAATGTCCGAGTCTATATCTTAGATTATCAATAGTCTCATCTATTTAAGATTAATTATACTTCTATCTCGATATACTTTATGTAAAAATCTATCCCTGGATATCCTGGTAATTTATATGAATCATTTATCTTGAATTTTTCTAAACTTTTAATAAAATATATTATATCCCTATGATTTTTTTAATATTATAACATCCTTCTTTTTTAAGTGTGAGTATGATTAAAATTGCTTTAACTGTATTAACTTTTAATTCTTATAAGTTTGTTTTCAGATATATTTTCCAGTTCTTTTGATACAAGTTTACCTAACTCTTCATCTGTTTTGGCCTCAATGCTTATGACAGCCTGAGAATCTTGTATAAATAGTATATCATGATTACAACCTTCACCTCTTCCAACAAACTTAGTAACTGCTTCTGGCTCCCCATAAAATATTTTTTCTTTATTACAACCTATTTCTGACAATATTTCTTCAATTTCTTTTGGTATATATCCATTCCCCGCCAATATGTACTTTGCTACTTCTTTTGCACTTCTTCCATCTTTCCAATGAGTATCTACTTTTTTAGGCGGTGCAAGATTACGCCAGTCCTTTAATGAGTCTATGTTACAATCTTTTTTTTGTAGTTTCAATTTATATATTCCCATATATATTCTCCCTTAACTTAATTTCACGATATTTACCTCTTATTAATTTCTTCTTATTTTCTATATTTATAATTATAATTTATAGTTTTAATTTCTTCCTCAACTTCATTTATTAATTCTTTCTCATTATCTAAAAGGTTTTTATATGAATTTTCAATTAAATCTATTTCACTTAATTTTAATATTTCGGGTAATATTAATTTATATGAATCAAATGATTCCTGATCGTCAAATTCAAATCTATTATAATGACTACTTAATAATAAATTTGATAAAACCACTCTACCACTAAGACTAAGTGTATCATAATTATGCAAATTATATGGATTGTAGATAACTTTATTAATAGAATTAAGAGCATTATCTAAATTTAAATTATATTCTTCTATTGATGTATGAAAATTTTTTAGTTTTATATATATATTTTTAGGTATTGAGAATGATCTTGAATCATTTAATATTTCAAATAAATCTTTATAGTTTATAGAATTAATAGAAGTATCTATAGAGCTAAAACTTATATTTGGCATCGAAAAATCAATTAAGCTGTTATGATTCTTAGAAACTTCATTATAAAGTGGCTCATATGTATTAATAAGTCTATCAATATTTGACTTAGATCTTAATTCTTTTTTAAAAGAAAAATTCGCTCCAATAATTGTAAAAATACCACCTATAATCGCCCCAATTAACGCTGATATAACTTCTGTGTTCATATTTCCCTCCAGTTTTAATATTCTAAGAAAAATATACCACATTAATATGTAAAATACTATTTAAAATAAGAGTAGCTTATTACGCTACTCGTATTTATTCTCTACATTCATTTGGTAATTTATCTTCTCTTATTCCCTTTAATACTGGTTGCCTTAATGAACCTTTATCATTTGGCATATGCTCTACTGTACATACTAAAGTTGGCTCTAGCCAAACCGCATCTTCGTTATTAGATCCAGTAGGTACGTACTTAATTGGTGGTTCACTAACTTTTTTATATTTATACTGATTAAGCTTTCTAAGACTAACACCTAAAGTAACGTGTCCTTTATATACTAACTCATTATCTTCATTGTATTGTGCAATTATTAAACTAGTCATGTTGTTTTCTTTTAGTATATAACCGCAAATTACGAAGTTCTCGTCCTTCATGTATTTATTTTTTATCTAGTCTCTACTCTTTTTATCAAACCAATACTTGCTGTGCTTATCTTTTGCAACTATCCCTTTAAGCTTCTTATGATTATATAATTATAATTATGTTTGATAATAAAAAATCTAGGGATCAACCCCTCGATTAACATAATTATTTACTGTATAATTATATCTTTTATAGTACATTCATAGACCTAAGATATTCTTAGGTCTATATAAAATTTCTTTTTATTTTTTACTTTTATCTATACTCTTAGCAGACCCAATATAAATTGTTCTTGCTTCATCATTTCTAAATCTATAACACCCCGACTATTACAAAATCAAACTCACGTTGGTTTTTAACCTTAACTTCATGATAGGTTAAGGTTAAAAAATAATAGCTACTAAATTAAGTGTTAAATTAACTAAAATATGTAAAATAATATTATATTTGATATCTTTTGTCTTTATATAAATAAACCAAAATGATATTGAGTATACAATAATCGTTAGAAATGCCATAAGTAATGATAAAAAAACACTTATATTTAGTGTAGCAAATGTATTATAATGCAACAAAGAAAATAATATTGCGTTAATTATAGCTATAAAATACTCATCTGACAATTTTTCTACTTTAAGCGAATTAATTGCTATATTATTAAATATACCTCTAAAATATAGTTCTTCTAAAATAGGTGCAACTAATATCATTTTAAACAAGAAGTTATACTCTAAATTATATTCTCTTGAACCATTATTTATAAGAATTTCTTTAAATACATTTGATAGTAATAACCAAACATATGCAAAAGCAATAAATAGCAAAATCAATAATAGTAACATATTTTTTTTATTAAAATGTAATAAACTATTTATAGAAACTTTTTTATACATACTATTTATGATCCCATCATTATATACTTTAACAAGTATAAAAATAATTATAGAAAAACAGAGTGTACTTAGTAAGTTTCCTATGATTTGATTTGAAAATAATTGATCAATTGAAATAACTTGCTGTGTAAATAAAAAAAGAATGTTAATGAATAAAAATATTAATATTGCTCCGCAAAAATTTAAAAAATACTTTTTAAAACCTGAATAATCCATACAGATCCCCCTTTAAAGCTAATAACAAATTGTATTAGATATTAAGCAATTATACTATTTCTTTAATATTTTAAATCTCTAGGTTGTTAAAAAACAGTTGTTTATAAAGTTCGCAATTAAGCAGCAAGTCTTCATGATTTCCTTGTGATAAAACTTCTCCATTATTAATTAATATAATATTAGATGATTTTTTAATTATATTATTGAACCTATGTGCAATTATAAGACCTATTTTATCTTTGAAAATTTTTATATACATATCTTCTATTTCTCTTTCTGTAATCACATCTAAAGACGCATTTGGTTCATCTAATATATATAAATCCGCTTTTTTTGCAAAAGCTCGAGCTGTAGCAATTTTTTGCCACTGACCCATAGAAATTTGTCTACCCTCATCAAACCAAAAACCTATTTGAGAATCTAGCTTGTCCGAATTTTTATTTAGTATTGAATCTATTGAGAATTTTTCTGATATATCTTCTACATACTTTCGATCTTCAATTTTTTCAATATTTCCATAGGCAATGTTATCATAATAAGAAGCTTCATACTTTGAAAAATCTTGGAAAAGGGTTCCAATAAGGGACATATAACAATCCTTATCTATTTCCTTTAGTTCTATTCCATTTACAATTATTTCTCCTTCATAATTAGGATAAAAACCCATGAGTAACTTAATAAGCGTTGTTTTCCCTGAACCGTTAGTTCCTAAAATCGTATACATTTTATTAGATTCAAACATTAAATTTATGTTATTCAACGTATAATTATCACTATTTTTATATTTAAAATATAAATCTTTTATTTCTATAGTCTCAATAGAATCTATTTTTACTGAACCAGTTCTTTGATTAGTAGGATAATTTAAAAAATCATATAGCAAATCAATATATAAGGTTTCCTTCTTTATTTTCGCTACAATACTGAGCATTCCTTGTAAATTTTCTTTTACTTTCATAAGAGAATTTGTATAAGTCATTACATTACCAATAAGAATGATTTTAATATATCCACAATATATTATATAAACAAATATAATACCATCTATTATTTGTTCGATTATCGAAATAATAGTTAAGAACAGATAATATTTTTTCATAAGCCCCATATCTTGTGAAATAAACTTTTTGTAAAGAGTCTTATACTTTTCTATGAAAAAATTCCCTAGTTTATTTAATTTAATTTCTTTAAAGAAATCTTCTCTTGTTAAAAGGTAACTTAAGTACCAAGCTTTTCTACTCTCATTGGTCCTATTTTTTATAATATTAAATTCTTCAATATTATACTTCCTAGTAACATAATATTTAACACATGGTATTATTAGCACAGGAATAATAAGCCATACTCTGAAAGTTAGAAGGATAAATAAATAAGATATTAGATTTATTGAAATTCTCAACAATTGAATAAAATTATCAATAAAATTAACAGTATTGCTAATTCCCTCGTCTTCAGATCTTTGAATCATATCATATACCTTACTATCTTCAAAATTATGTAAATCAAGTAAACTACATTTTTCTAACAAATAGGTCTCTAGCTTCAAATGAAAATTCCTTGTAAATTTACTTTGATATATGTCAAAAATATTTGTTTGAAGTATTAGTATCACATCTAGAATAATATAAAAGACAATATTTTTTATTATAATATCAAATGTACTTAGCCCCAACTGAATCTTATTAATAATACTTTGCATAACCAACATACTTATAATCGGGATTGCAGTTGATATAATAGTCGAAAATATAGATAAAAAAAGGTATTTTTTATCTACTTCAAAAGTAACTTTCAAAGCCAACTTAAAACTTTTAATAATATCATCTCCTTATATATAGGAAAATTTGCACTCTCTTTATTTCTAGTCAAAAAATAATAATTTATTAAAATCTATATCATCATTAAAAACTAGAGATAAAGCTAAAACTATACCAGTAGTACCTTCTAAAAAATTGTATGATTTAATTTCATATTCTTTTATCTCATTTATAAAATTTTCATCTAAGTTAATCCTAAATCCGAAATCGTTTTTTTTATCAAAACAGTTCAAGATATTATTAATTGAATACTCTAAATTTGTTATTAAAGTTATATCATTATCTTTTTTATATGCTAACAATTGCATAGCAAGTATGCTGGCATATCCATGGCAAATATTTGTCGTAAATAAATAAAAATCATTAAAGTGTTGTTTAGCAATTTTTTTACAATTATTATTATACTTTAATGATTTCTCTTCATCATCTAAATAGCTACATGTTTCTAGTAAAATCTTGGATAAGCTAAATGACCCATAACACCATTTATAAAAATCTAAATAATAGTCTAAATTTTTTAATCTATTATTACAATACTCTTCTAAATCAATAATTGGCGGCCAAGTAATAGCATTATCAATTTCAATTTCATATTTATCATATATATTTAGGAATATTGAAATAGAATTGTCTAATCCTTCTACATTAAATCCCTTGTTTTTGGCCATCGCAAGGGCTTTTAGTGGACCAGCTATACCATGAGATACACTAAGGTTTATGTGACCATATAAAAAACATTTTTTTTCATCATCTGTTGAATTATGGTATGGAATATAGATTTTAGGTGCAATAAATTCATCTTGACTAGATTTCTCTGCAAGCATAACAAGATACTTACATATGGTTTTTAATTTATCAACTTCTGTTTCTTCCCATTCAAATTCAAATAAATAATTTAAGGTTCCTGATAAGCCATATATAATATCATAATCAAATGTATTAGTATTATTTTTATAATTATCTATTAACTTTACAGCTTGTTTGTAGCTTTCATCCAAGAATAGCTTGTTTATATCGTTTAAAAACTTGGAAAGTAATCCTGTGCTTCTATTGAAAGAATAGATAGAATATGCACAATAACCTAAACCCTCAGTAAACATTGAATAAAAATTCCGGAAATTATCACTTTCTATTTTAATCTTTATTTTTTTTGCTAACTCATATCCTACACAAATATATTTATCTTTTTTCAATTCAGGTATAATCGGCAACAAATTAGAAATAGTGATTAAAAAATCCTCATAGTCATCTTGCTTAATTAAGTTAGCTTCAACCTCATTATGTATTTTTTCTAAATACCACATTATAATTTCACTTATTTTTTCCTTATATTTTTTGTCTATTAAAAGATTTCTCTTATCTAATAACATTTTAAACCTTTCCAAAACACCTGAAACAATTATTTATAGTGTCTTTTCCTATTGTTTAATTCTCTTATTGAATGTCTAATTAAATGAGTCATTTTTTCTTCTTCAAGTGGATTACCTTTAAATCTATTACAGAACATATGAGTTATTGAAAAAATAATACTATCTATTGAAGTTATGTTATTATCACTAATAAGTTTATTTTTGATTTCTTTTAAAATAGTATTTCTTTTCTCTAATAACGGTATTAAATAATTAATTTTTTCTATTTTAATTGGGTCATTGTAAAATAATATTTCTGAAAAATCAAGATATCTTTGCCTGCTAGTTTTAAATTCATTACGCCATTTTGAATTATCCGTGTATTTCTCTAGAGCAACAACAATCTCATCATCTGAAGTATAGAATACTTTTAGTATTGATATAATACCTAAAAAATAATAAAATTCAACATCACTAGAATCATATAAATCCACTTTTTTTAATAATTCCATAACAAATTCGCTATCAGCTGTAAAGAAACGTTCAATTTCATTCATTAAATTAATACCACCATATCTAGAAATTTCAGGTAAATATGTTTCAATTGTTGCTGTATATATCATCCCTTCATTTTTTAATTTATATATATAATCATTAATTAACATAAGTACATTCATTAAGTCCTCATTATTGTCAAATTTTAATCGTATCCTTAAATTTTTACCGCCTTCGTCAATGTATCTTATAAAAAATTTTATAGATGATTTTTCAATTAATTTAAATAATTCTTCAATATTATAAATAACCTCATTTTCTCTACCATCAACACCGTATAATTTGTAATATAGCCAATTTTTTTCAAATGGTAATATGAAAAATTTACTATCGGTAACGATACTTTCTTTATACGTATTATTAAATTTATCAGTATTTTTAACCTCTTCTTTTTTAAAAAACGATAAAGAGTATTCAGACATGTATCTATTTTTTACTTTATCCTCAAGTAGTAATTCTTTGTTAGAATTAAATTCAAATTCTTCTAATATAATATGGGAGGATCTTTTAATTTGTTTAAATAAATACTCGTAAAAAATTTTATTTTCTAAATCAATAAGTAATCGATTATCTGACTCCGTTAAATACACATACTTATCAATTTTAAATATATTTTTAATACTACAGAATTCTTCCAAAAATAAATCATAATCTTTGATATCACTAAACATTTCTTTATATATTTTCCACTGTTTCGGCTTAATAACAACATTTTCAAATTTAATCCTCGGAGTAAATATATATTTGTTATTAAATAAAAAATATAACCTGTTTAAAGTATTATATTTACTATTGGTTATAGAATAAAGTAAATTAGCTAACTTGCTATGTCCATTTTCGTTAAGCATATCATTTTTTATGAATATAATTTTTTTCCCGGAAATTGCATGAACAACATTAACTTTGTTATCTTCATTAATTATTACATATAAATCTTCCATAAATAATTCCGAATCATTATCATCCCCACCCAGTGAAAATGATAAGCATTTGTTATTTATCTTAATATCATTCCTAACATTTATTGTTCTTGAATCTGACAGTAATTCTCTAATTTCAGCGTAAAAACAGTTATTTTCTGATTGATAATCGGTATCTTTATTTTTTAATTTATTTAATATATTTATATATTTATCTTCATACTTTAAAACATCATAAAATCTATTATAAATCGATGTAGCTCTATCAGAGCCTGGATTATTTGTTATAAAGTATTCATAATTATCGCTATTTAATTTTTTAATAATAACATTTAAATCAAAAGATTCTACAGTCTCGATAGTTTGAAACTTATCTTTATCAACTGCTTCTTTAAAATCGTCTTCTGTTAGTTTGACTTCATCCTTACTCATGCTGATTGATTGTAGAATTTTAAATTCTATTATATTTTTAATTTTTTTTTCTCTTTCATCTATATTATCACTATTTATATTCTCTATTGTATTCAATATATTTAGTTTATTAGTGTCAATAATATCTGTTAAAGGAATCAGAGTATTATATCCATACTTTTCAGTAACTTTTTCACAAAATTCTTCTTGATATGAATTTTCATTATATAGTATATTACTAAACTTATTTATGAAATTATTTAAATCATTTCTAATAGAAACGTCTAAATTACTATTGCTTAAACGTATACCTTTATTAATATATATGTAATTATCTGCCTTAAATATAGAACTCATTTTATTTATAAGTTCACAATAGACAGAATCCAATTCTATGGTAGTACTGATATTGTTAGCTGATAGAGTTTTTTTAATTTCATAAATTAATCTATTAATATCTTCATATTTTTTTGAATATTCATTCAAACCTAAAGAATTAAGAGTAAATATAATGTGATTTAAAGTATCTTTGCAATATGGTGCTTGTTTAAGATTTGTGATTAAAAATTCATTGTCTATAAGATCCTTTACTGTATTCTCTACAAGTAAATTATCAACTCCTGGATATTCTTCTTTAATATAATTTATAACTTCTTTATAAGATCGATAGTTTCTTGTATATTCTCTTATAATATTTATCAAATGCGTATTTTTAATGCTATACTCAGAAAATCTATTTTTACTATCAGCCCCATGCAATGATATTTGTGAATTTTTCAATCTATTACCAGACATATACGTATTGTTATTAAATTTAAGTGATAATTTATCAAGTATATCCTTATTATTTTCTAATTGATAAGTTACATTACAAATCCACTTATTATCAACTTTAACCTCTACTAGAGATTCAGTATCATTCATACACAGGCTCGTTTTTTTACCAAACGATCCTATTCCAACACCAGCACATAAACCGAAAGGTGTAGCCCTAGTCGAAGCTCTTATTAAATATTTAATTAAACTTGATTCAAAGGTATCATTATACTTAACTTTTCCATTTTCAATATTTAATAACATATTAAACATATTTTCACTTGATACCATTAACATATTTTTTACTTGATTGTATATACCTTTATCTTTCATATATGTTATGAGATTACCTTCATATTTTAATAAATCAAAATATATACTTATAGGCAAACTTGGTGCCCTCATTACAAAATGGTCATATAATTTATATGTCAAAATAATTCACTTCCTTTAGCCCTAATTTTCAATTAAAGTTTCCTTAAGTTTTATAACAGTGATTTAGTGGTTTATATTACTAAATTTTTAAATTTCAACACTTTCATAAACAATGTAGTTTATCTAATTTTAAGTCAAATAATTATTTTTTTAATCTCAAAAAGCGTTTCATAAACCAGATAATATACTCTTATTATGTATAACTACTAATTAATCTTGTTTTATTCCATATGTTCTGTTGCAAGGACCAATTTTTGTGTATGTTTCGTGACAACCATTTCCTTTTTTTGCTGTTTTAGAGCATAATTTTTTACTAGCATTTACAATAGTACCGCAGTAATTAACACTAAATGTAATTGCATCAGTGGCTCCAGATTTTGCTACTGCATTACTTTCTACTTTATTTAAATCTAAATTAAAATCATCATATTTTGACATTTCATACCTCCTGGGAATTATAAGTATATTATCTGTTTTAAAAACGCTATACTAATAATGCTAATATTTGATTATTAATATAATTTATAGCATTATTAGTATATCTTATAATTCTCAATCTATCTATAAAATGTCAAAACTGGGCATTTAAACTGCATAAGTGGAAAAAAATATATTAATTCGACAATATTATATGCTTACATGATACAGCTTCTAATTTTTTTATCTATACATGGAAATAAATTTGACAACTTATTTAAAGCAAATCCATATACTTCTAACAACTCAGGTACCCCTCCTGGATACATCAGAATAGTGTCTATATCATCCTCAGTTAAATTTTCTGTAGTGAATCCTAATAAATAACCATCACCAATTCTTGATCATAAGCAAGTCGGCAATGCTTAAATCTTACGTTATAATTCTTTTCAATATTTACAAAGCACGCTTTAAATGTTTCACCTTTATATTCCTTTTCGTACCATCTACAGGTGTTAATTTCATAATATAATATCACCCTCACCCCATAGATTTTAGTACTAAAACTATGGCCCTATAATAATAAGCAATAAGAGAAGTTACGTGTAATAAGGATTAATTCAATGCACTATAACATAGAAAATATTTATGTTCATATATCAATATGAGAACATATATGATTAGAAATAGAGGTAAACATAAGCAGTATTTTTAGAAATTATCATAAGAGACTCTCTCCATTTATTTTGAGTTAGAATATCGATAGATGAATAAGGAAGCACTCCTTAGTACTCCCTATAAAAGTACTATAAGGATTAAGATGGGTTTATATAACAAAATATAAAAGGTAAGTCAAGATATCAATGACACAAAAAATACTATAGTCAATAAAGAAGAAAGTAAAAAATATCAAATAGAAACTAAACTATAAATATCAAATAATGAAATCAAATCTTTAAAGTTTTTAATAGACAAAAATAATGAGGAAATAGAAAATTATAATAAAGAGATCTTGAATAAAGGCAATAAGATAGAGAATTTTAAACTTAAGAAAGAGGATTATATGAAAAATTAATAAAAAAATCTATGGTCATATTATGGTTATGGTTTTTTCATGGGTTTTTATATTTTTTGTGTACCAAGGTTTACGCTAGGCTTTGCATAGCTCCCCTAAACTTTATTTCATCAATCATTTTAGTTATATTTTCATCGTTATACTTATCTTTCCAGATATTCATTCTTTGTAAGTAGAAGTATTTAACATCGTTTTTCAAAATCCATCCTACAGTATTCTCCCTATATTTTAATTTTTTAAATTTTTCTTCATCTAGATTTATTTGTGGGAAAATTGTATTTTCATATAACATTTCTACAATATCATTTTCTTCCGCATATAAAGTTTTATAATAAAAAATTTTCGCCTTATCTAAATCTATAACAAACTTAGGTAAAGCAGATAAAAAATTTATAATAGGCTTAATAGATTCTTTAATATTGATAGAAATACTTGAATTTAATTCATCAGATCTCGTACTGACCTCTTTAAATATTTTATTCACCTGATATTAACTTTACTTGGTTAAAAGCTTCTTCATATTCCTCTTTTATCTTTTTTACGACATCAATATACTTTTTATCATTTTTATTTTATTAATTAATTCTTTTCTAGACATATTGTCCTCCGTAATTATTAAAGATAGTACTTTATATAAATTTAAATTTCAGGTTTTCACAGGTACTAATAAATTTTTTACTAAGAATAAAAATACTCCATGTCATTCAGGAGTACTCACATAATTTATAATTATATTCTATTAATTATTGCGATAAGTTAATTATACAAATGCATAAATTTTTAAGTGTGTATTATATGTATATTTAAATTTGACAAGTGTTCAAGATCTTTATCTAAATTAAGAATATGCATTTTTTTATGACAATTAGGACATAATGCCACTGTGTTATCAATATCGTCATTCCCTCCCTTAGATAGCCAAATAATGTGATGAACTTGAACTTCTAAATAATAAAGTGTAGTCATTATCGATTTTAACACATAGACGTTAAATTTTATTTAAGAGGTTGTATATAAGGAACTATTTTAGCTGTTACCCCTATTGATGCTCCTTTAACATATGGTTTATCTTTCAGTGAAATGAAGTTACTTGATTGTCCAGTCAACATAACGCCGCAGACTTCTAAATCTTTTAGTTTTTTATTTTTATTTATAAAAGCTTTTATGTCTTTTTGTTCTCCTTTATATTTTTCCAATGAACTAATAAAGTAGCTGTAAGTGTTTTCATTGATATTTTTAAGTTCCGCATCGTCAACAGAAAAACCAATTGTTTCATTATTTTCTTCTTCTGTCATTACATATATCCAAGTCACACTTAATGAAGACGGAATCATTTTTTATAATTCATCAAACTTATAAGGTTTATCAAATGAAATTGCAACCTCTGCAACAGAATTATCTAAAGATTGGATATTACTTAATTCATATGGAATAAATTCGTGACTTTTATGAGGATTGTAGAATTCAGCTATTTTTTGATTAGTTTGCCTATCGTAAGAGTAATTGTTATATCCAGAGGAGTTTAAATTATTAGAATCAACATTGTATTGCCTTATTGTATAGCTATTAAAGAGTGTACTCCATGGTACAATATACCCATCAATTTTTTTGAGCGACTAACATGAATTTCTCCTCCAAATGAATTGTTATTGTATAATGTTTGATAATCTACACTTATATTTGGTTCAGCTACTACATTATAAATATTTAATTCTTCATTTAATAAGTCTGATTGTTTTTTTGCAAAGTAATTTGAACTATTATATATTGTTAAAACACCAACGATAAGAATAGACAATGATATAAGTGTAGTTATTATTATGCTTTTTAATTTTGCTACTCAATAAATCAAATAGCCTTGATGAGTCTTTAGTAAATTTAAAACAAATGAAAAGCAAATTAACAAATACATTAGAAGTCTATTATAAATAAACGTTTTTACTTAATCCTTTTGGTTTGAATCCACTAAGATGGGATATAACTTACTTTTATTACAAGGCTGACTTCTTATATATAAAAGTTTACTTTTAATTATTTATATAAGAATAATGTAACATTTTACATTGTTTTATTTAATTTGTTTGAAAAGTTTAAGTCTGTTTTCTATTAAAGAAGCAACCCTAATCATCTCTTGCTATTATTAGTTGTATTTATACTTTTTAGCCTTATACTAATTTAGCACGAAATAAAAGTAATCTTGCTTTGATTGAATTCAGTTGTCGGTATTTCAGTTATCTATTTTAATATCTTCTTCAAAATGTGATCTTATTAGTTTACTATATATTTTAAATTTCAGGTTTCCTTAGGTTTTAGCAAATCCTATAATATATGAATAGCAATAAAAAAAGTACTCCATAATCTTTCGGAGTACTCTTACAATTTACAACTATTTTTCATTTAATTTTATACATGCATCCCACCCATGAATATTAATATAGTTTTGCAGAATTTATTATGAAACTATTCCATTGAAATTTCAACGCTTTATAACTTCATAGATAGTTATTCTATTTAAGTAGATATCAAAATAGCAATGCAGAAGGGGGATAAAGGGGGGATTATATTTTTAAGATAATAAATAAATTTATATTATGATAATACTTTATTCTATATTCATAATATTACTTTAAATAATCTTAGTCCTTCACTCCATGAATGTTATGTAAGTTTACAATTATCTATTAAATATAATACCTACTCCTATACAATCATCCGTCAATTCACATACATAATCTATTTCTACAACTATATCTCTTATATTATTTTCTAAATATTCATTAAGTTCATCTTCATTAAATAGAAATTCTATATTTTCTTTGACCAATATGTACTTACCACTATTATTCTTTTCTATATTGTTTCTATTACAAAAATCATAAACACTCACTTTATTTATACCTACACTTATATTGATCACTTCAAAGTAAATTTGCTTACTATTAAGCGCATACATGAAATTACTGAAGTAGTTTACATCTATTTTTTGTTTATCTTGTCCAAATTTTTCGAGCTTACTTGAAGTATCTTCATCAAGATAAGTGCTACAATTATCATAACCAATAACAACATCTGTTTCTATACTATTCTTTTCTATATATTCTAGAAATTTTATAATGTTATCTTCATCTCTATTTGATACCTTTGGATTATATATATTATTTTTTATTATATATATCAGCCTTTTAATTAATTCGTCATATAATAAATTAACACTTATTTGAATAATATTAATATCTGTAGCTGCTTTAGGAATCTCTATTTTTTTTCTAATTATATCTCTTTTTCCTTTACATTTAGATTTATCTTTTTTAAATAAGCCTAGAAATTCATTAAATTTCTTAAGGAGATCTTTTTCAATTGACTCTTTAGTATCCTCATATGATAAATTATTTTTGTCAATATCACTATGTCCATTTATCATAATTTCTTTATACATCATATTTATACTCTCTCTTAGCATATTGATACTTTCTTCAGCGGCTAGATCTTCTGATATTAGATCTTCAGCAAAAAATAATTTTTTAAATTTTTTGTATTCTTCTAAAAAATCAGAACTATAATTAATTTCGTTAATTATTAAAATCAAATTTTCATATGTAATAAATTTTTTTAAATTTTCTTTTAATATTTCAAAATTATTTCCTTTTAATTTTAGTATATAAAAAACAATAAATTTGACAACAACATTATCCATAATAAAAACCTTTGGATCACTTTTAAATGTCCTTTCCCATGTTTTTAATATCGCTTCTAATAAATATCTATCATTTGGAATAAAATTAGTTTTTAAAAAACTCTTTACTTTATTATTATTAGAATCTATTAGTTTTATTAATTTACTTCTTTCTTCTGATTTAACTAAATATTCAAACTCTATTAAGTAATACAAATATATAATAATAATAAATAAGTACTCATTATCTAGTTTTTTTTCAATTTTATTATAAGGGTGCATACTATTTACCATCTTACGAAAATAAGTTTCTTTTAAAACTTCATCCTCATAGTTATCAATTAATACTTTAGTATATTCACACAACTGTAAATTCACTTGTATATTTTTATTTAATCTAAATTGTTCATTAAAGGCATATATTCCTATACAACCATCGTGATAATCAAATAAATCTTCTTTGACTTTTCTTAATAATATCGGGTTATATTTACCAAAACCTTTTCTTTTCATCTCATCGTATAATCTTGCTGAAAAAAATTTTACTCTAAAATTATTTTGAGGCCTTAAATCTCCATTTTTTTCAATAAAATTCATATTATTAAATAAATCATACTGCATATTAAAAATTATTTTTTGATCAATTCTATCGTCCAATATCATTGTAGCTATTGCGCTAAATATATTATAGAATACTTTTTCATAAACATCTAAATATATCTTTTTGTTTCCACTACCATTATTATTGTCATTGCATATTTTATATATTTTTTGAATAGAATAGAGTGCAATTACTGTTTTACTACTATCTTTCTTCTCAAATATGCTGTTATACACATTTGATAAATTATCTTCTATAATTTCCATCATATAAATATCATCATTTTTTATTGTAATTTCAAATATTTCTTCAAAAAAAGATATATTTTCTTTTATAAGATAAGTATTATTTTTCTCAATATTTATTAAAGTTTCATCTTTCAATCCCTTTAAAAATTGTTCTTTGTAATATTTTCTAGCTGATTTTTCTGAAAAAATATTTTTAATATAATTATAAATCTCATATTTTAATTGGTCATTAACATATAAGGATTTTAATATATCTATAGCCATAGACATAATGATTATTATACTTATAAAAAAAACATAAATTAACAAGTTGTAATAATCTAATGCTAAGAGAATATATGATATTAATATCAATATAAACTCTAGTATAATACAATTTTTATGCTTAAATAATACAGGAGTATCATTTGTAATATATCTAATTATATTAACTCCATAAATCGTATCTTTTAGCACTCCGCTTAAAATTGCAATCAAGGCAATTCCAAGTGTTGATATAGATACCTGAGCCGTAAAAATAGAATACATTATATCTCTTTTATATTGATTATTGATTAAAATAAAACTTGGTAAATTAAAAATATTACTTTCTATAATTAAACAAATTACAAGCAGTGATATAAGTATAATATAAGCAATAATTCTAAATAACTTACTTTTATTAAACTTTGGATTTTTTGTTCCCATTTTTGTAATACCCTTTCTTTAAAGAAATTTAATAGCTGTTTTTAATATAATATAACTTATTAAGTTACAATATTCTACATTCATTTTCAAAAACCTTTTAATATTTTTATATATTTTATTATGCATATTTAAATTTCAGGTTTTCTAGGTTTTAGCAAATCCTATGGTATATGTATTGCAATAAAAAAGTACTCCATAGTTGTTTCGGAGTACTCTTTTAATTTACAACTTTTTATCTTTTAAGTTTATACACACATTCCGCCTTAGATATTATATAGATTTAAGTTTATTTTTCTTAATATAAAAATTCTAAAAATTCAATATTTTTTAGAAAGTATTTTTTATTATGGGTTATATTTTTAATGTCTTTCATTCTAATTGGGTTAATGTTGGATTATTTGCAGCATAATTTAAACTTAAATCATACTTATCTCTCATACCAATACTTATATTTTTAAGTGTGAATTATATGTTTATTTAAATTTGACAAGTGTTCAACATCTTTATCTAAATTAAGAATATGCATTTTTTTATGACAATTAGGACATAATGCCACTGTATTATCAATATCGTCATTCCCTCCCTTAGAGAACTTCTAAATAAGGTTCATTGTTTAAATTCATAAAGGGTGCCTTTTCTTTACAAAGTTCACAAAAACCTTTTGCTCTCATTTTTGTATACTCTATAATAATTTGATTTCTGCTGTGAGTCTGTGAAATTACATTTACTGATCCTGCCTTACCTTTTACTTTTTTAGCTTTATCAATAATTTCTTCTGCTTTAAGTTTTTTTATCTTCCTTTCTTTCACTTCACTATTTCTTCCAAATACATCTTTATCTATATTAGGTAAACTATAACCGCTAACTAACTCCAATTTGAAAATCCATACAGTTCTATCGATTCCATCTTCTCCCTGCTGTATGGACTGATAAGGTTCTCCAATTAAGTAAACCTGTCCTATATATGTATATCGTTTCTTTTCAAACACTTCAAACAAGTGTATTTCCACCTTATTTTCATTACTTAAAGCTAAGGTTTTGTTTTGCATAAAGTCTAGGCTTTGGTCCCCATTTTTCCCCATACCAGTATAATGAAATTCATCTTTATACCACTTGTCTTCATATAGCCCTTTCGTCTCATCTGATATTAATACAAGAGTATTAGTGGAATTTGATTTTCTCATACCGCCCTGTCCACTGCATCCAAAAACCTTCATTATATCATCATTCTGTAAAACATCCCCTTGTGACAAACCTAATCTATTTTTCATTTGCTATTCTCCTGTCCTCTCTATATTTTTTAAAACAGCTTTTTAACTATTAGTCATATTATAGATATTTAAAATTTAACTCAGAATAATTAAAAACTCATATTTATTATAACTAAATTTTACCAAATATAGTTATAAGTAGGAATCCATAACTTTTTCTTAACCTTAAACCATCTGACGGATAGGATTGTTTATAAAATATGATTAAGCAATTCCACTTTGTTTATCGATATTCATTTAAAATTGGTGGAGACGAGGGGATTTCTGTTTTCAACATTGCACAATATTTAATCTTTACTTTAATATTGTATTTCCAATCATTCCAATATTGACAATTGGTTGTTTGCATATTGTTTTTATTATCAATTGTTCTAGCGTGGGAATAAAAGGGGTATTTCTTTCTTCTACTCTATAAATTATTTATTGTTTAGTATTCTATCTATTTTAGTTATACTATCATCATCTTCTACAACTATGCTAAATCTATCAACTACATTATCTTTTTCTCTCTTTATTCTTTTTAAATCATAATAAACCTTTATATAGAAAAAAATATATATAAAAAACATTGCAAAGATAAAAACCGTATACATACTCCAATTAATATTTATCGGATCCTTATTATTTTCATTTTTAAATATGAAACCAAATAATACTGGTATCAAAGAAATAGGTGTCAATGATTTTAATATATCAAATTGTATATTTGCCATATACAAATCTGTATCCAACCACCTTAATAAACACGAATATTGTTTTTTATTCTTGTTAATATCACCTTTACTATTCTCATCAGCGAGATCCATTGCCAAACTAATATTTGCAGAACGATAAGTGTTATATAAAATAAAAAGTCTACGTATTAGGATAAAAGTAAATAATAGAAAACAAAGTTTATTTCTATAAATATAGTAAAAGATTTTTATATCGAATAATATATATATAATATGAATAAATCCCGAAATAACTATAATATTTACAAATAACATAAATAACTGTCTTCTTAGTATTTTTTTAAATTCATCCTTAGCCTTATCTATAATTATATAATTATAGATAAATAGCATGAGTAGTAATAAAATTATAATAAATTTAAAATAATTAGAATTAAATTTATCTAAAGCGTCCATTAAAAAATAATAATTCTCGTTTAATGTCATAATTACCCCTTTCTAAGTTCTTTCTTAATAATTCCTTTAATCCAAAAATTATTATTAAACAACAATATTCTACACTATTGTTAAAATTCCTTTTAAAAATCTAAATAATTAATATTAAAATTTCAAGTTTTCTCAGGTTTTATCGAATATTAAAACATATAAATCGCAATAAAAAGTACTCCGTCGGTTGTTTTGGAGTACTCCGTTCATTTATACTGCAATGGTTGTTTTGTAATACTGCATTCATTGGAGTATTCGTTTTAACACTCCAATAAATCATTTTAATAGCAATATTTGCTATCTTTAAAAATTATTAATAGATAAACTGTATCATTTGATTGAATAAGCAATTATTATCTGTTTTTTATATAATCTGCAATGCAGAAATCATCATTTATTTTTAATATAGTTAAAATAAATATCCTTAATAAAACCATATAATTATGTTTATGTATATCGAATTCATTATCTAAATCAGGTTGTGTATGAACATACTTATTTCTTAGGTCTAAACCATTATTAAATTGTGATTTATTTAAAAAATAATTGATATAGTCTTGTTCAGGTTTAGTGAATAGTGAGCTTTCAATTTTAACAATATGCTTTTTTTCTAATTCATCAATTACTTCTTGACCTTGATTAGGATATTTCCAATAACTTATCACTTCATTATAATATAAATCTTTTAGTATGGTAATAAGAGTATTATTGCTAAATTCAAGGAATCCTTTATTATTTATTAATAAATACTCATGTTCAATTAACCAGTTTATCTTTTGAATATTATGTTTTGAGTAAGAACTGATTACAACCTCTTCATTAGATATTAATTCAAATAAATTTCTATAAGATTTATCTAACTTTTTAATGAAGCCCAAACTACTTTGATCCGAAAACAGAAATATTGTTAATTTTCTGAATTCATCGCCATATCCGTACACATATTTCCTTTGAACCAATGAAGGAATATTTTTATAAATTAGATGATCAGAACTAAATTCAAGTAATTCAAAGTCAATATGCCCTTCTTCAACAAACAGTAAAAATTGTTTTAATACAGACTCAAGTGCAGGCATTATATTTGTGCATTTTTCTAAAAATGTTGAATTTGTTGAAGGCATATTTAATTTAAAGTTATTAGCTTCAAATTCATGGGATAGATAATCCTTAAAAAACCACTCAATTAATTCCTCGATCCTAATATCTATACTAAGTAGTTTGTTATAGTAACCAGTCATTTGCATTAAAGATAGCTGATCTAGACGGTTGAAAGTCCCCCCTTTTATATAAGCATTTTTTGACTTAATAAACATATATCTTTCTAAAACTCCCATATAATGTGATTTATTCACAAGATTGAATCTCATTTGAAAATCAACATAATCAAATAAATAAATAAAATTGTTTAACAAGGTTGCACTATCTCTATTTTCTTCAATCCACTTAGTACTATAGATTGCTTTTATTGAGTATCCTTCTATCTCTATCTTTACTTCCTCTTCCTGAGTATCAGAAAAAATTAGAGTTGTTTCCAAAAGTATACCAGAATCTTCAGGAAATAATTTTTTTTTCTCTAATTCAAGTCTCTTTTTTGCTTTCAGTAATGTTTTTGGCGATAATTCTACTTTATTCTTATTGCTTTGTATATTAGCTATAATCTTTAAGTAATTAAAATTTATTTGTTCATTATCTAAATAATTACAAATTATTACTTCTTTATCTGCATTTGTTAATTCATTCGGAAAAAATAGGTGATTTGTTTCAGTGTTATGTTTTATTTCATATTCATCTAAAAGTACTTCGGCAGAAGATTTATTAAATAACATATACTCTCTTATAGGACATCCAAAGTATTTTGCAATTCCCCTATGTATTAGAATTTCATGTAAATTAACTTTTGATTCGTACAAAAATATCTCAAATTCTAAAGGATCTATTTTTTGATATAAATTAAATTTTACAATTAGTTCCCAAAAATCCTGTCTATAATCAAAATCTATTTTTTCATAATATTTATCAAACTTATCAATATTTATATTCACAAAAAATCTAGCTATTATCGGCATAAATGTCTTTGCTATATCTTTATATTTTTTTATGTCATTAGATTTCCATCTTGTTAGATATATTTCGTTATCAAAGTATTTCTGAATATTATAAAGTTCAATCACATCGTTAATACATTCTAATTTCTTATCATTTCTGTGATTTATAATTACTTTCTCTGAACACTCTAAGTAATAACTATAACTTAAGTCATTAGTAGAATAAAATTTTACTCGATCCACAATTATTACACCTCACTTCTTAAATAACTATGTTAAATTTGTAATATTATTTATTGTGTTATTAGTATCTAGTTGTATAATTATTGCGTTATATACTGTATAAGACATTAACTTAATTAGTAATCTCAAATTCACTACTTTTTATGATATCAGTTAAAAATTCAATCAGTTGACTATCATTTATTTTGCCTATTTTATCTCCTGTATCTAGTTTTGCTACATTTTGTTTTAGATGATTTAAAGAATTTAAAGTCTCTTTTTTATTTACTTCAGTAAAAAATATTTCTTTACTAAGTAGACCTTTTATAGCTGATTTTAATAAAAATCTATCAAAATTCTTTTTATTTTTATAACAATCAAAGAATAAGTTAACAAATTCATCAGTAATCCTGCCTTCATAAGCACCTAAACATTCTATTACAAAAGATACATTATCTTTTTTTAATGCTTCAAATAATTTGTGCTCGAAAAAACAATTATCTTGAGATCTATAAGTGTCAAATATCATGTTGTATAGCATTAGGCCTTCATTACTAAGAAGCCTTTCTTCTTCAACAGTTAAATAAATCCTCAAATAAATTTTTTCATTATTATCAAATGTGTTCTTTAATTTTATTTTTATGCCTTCTTCTAGGCTTTTATAATTAATATTACAGTGGAGATCTATTTTGTATTGAACTGCTTGTAGATATAGTTTAAAAATTGATATATAGTCTGATAATTCTATATTACCAATATACGCATAATCTAATAGCTCTTGAAATCCTTCAATTAAATCTATTTCTTCAAGAAGCAATAGATTTTCAGTTGAAATAATAATATCCTTCTTTGATTTAGGTGATGAAATAATATCAATTCTTTTAAGATCATTTTCTAATAATTTTTCATTGAAATATCCATCTCTTAACCAATCTATCAATGAAAATAAAAAGTAATTCTTATCATATTTTGTATATTTATCTTTTAAATCAGTATCAATAAAAATCCCTTCATATACTTTATATTTTTCATCTTGTAGCTCACCTACTCTATATTCAAAATAAACTACTAGAAAATTATAAAATATTTTTAATTCATTATCTTGTTCTTCAAAATTGGTGTCACTGACCTTTTTAAAAAATAGTTCATAGTCTTGTAGCGCACATTTTAGAATTCGTAAGTTTTCTTTTCCTATTTCACTAAATGTATCGATAATGAATTCTGTATTTTTTTCAAGAAAACTTTTATAACCTAAATCTGAATTATATTCTTCATAAGATTTTATTATTTTATTTATGGTTTCTTTAGATTTATTTGTAAACTTAATAGTTCTAGAAATAATTTTTTCTTTTATAATGGAATAGTCTTCTTTTTTTGAAGGATCTCTTAAAAGTGATTCTTCATTTGCTATAATAATTGTTTTACATTCTGCCATCTCAATATATTGGTTTATTAGTCCCATCAAGTCATTAATGTCTATTTTACAGCGCTCTAGGTCATCAAATATGAATAATAAGTGTGTTTTATTATAGGGCTCGATGTCCACCAACATATTCAAATCAATAAATGGTACAGCTCTTCCGATATAAGGCAACTTCTCTAAAAGCGCTTTATAGTTAATAGATTTTAGTTTATTGTTTGAGGGTATTTTATATCTTTTATTTATATATTTAGCTTTAACTTCTTTATTAAACATATCAGAACTATCTATTCCAAATAAAGAAATTTTAATAATATCAAAGTTGTTTTTTATTAAATCATTATTCATTAAATTATTTTCTATAAAATAAGATTTGCCACTTCCCCATTTTCCAGTAATTAAGAGTGCGCCAGTATTATTTTTTTGATTACAGTATAAATTTATTTCATTCAATAGGTCCATCAAAGTCTCCTTATATATAAATTATTTATATATAATTCTACTTAATAGTTTAAAATCCTTCTTTAATAATCATAATGCGCCTTTTTTATCCGACAACAAAATCGTAAATGGATTTTCTAAAATAATATATAATATAAATTTCAGGTTTTCTCAGGTTCTAGCAAATCCTTAAATAAATCTCGCAATAAAAAAGTACTCCATAGTTGTTTTGGAGTACTCCATAGTTGTTTTGGAGTACTCCATTCATTTATATTGCAATGGTTGTTTTGTAATACTGCATATTTTTAATGGAGTATTCGTTTTGCAACACTCCAATGAAACATTTTAATAGTTATCCATTTATTATCTTTTTATGTTCTTTTGTCGACTTGCTCTGCTCTTAATCTCTCTCATACGCCCTATATAACCGTTTCCATAGTTATTGGCCATACTTTTCAATATACAAACCGTCTGACCACTTTTTAATATCTAAATCAACATACATATAGTATTCATACGGATAATTAACCCTTAGATATTCCCTTATATTAGCACGTATTTTAGTATCAGCATGTAAATTATATCCGTAGCTTTAAAACATTATTGTATCTTTATCAAGGTTCTCTACTTTGGCCATAACATTAATTTACACTATTTCTTTCCATATTTTCGCCAAATAAAGCTTGCACAATTATGCTTATCACTTCTTTATTCCTATTATAAGCGGTTCTAATACTACACCCTAAACTTTCACTCGTTAATTGCCAATCTAAGCCGTTTAAATATCTCAGTTTAATCAATTCCCTATGGATAGGGCTTAGGCTACTCATAGCCTTATCTATATTATTTACTAGCATTTTAGTATCCTCTATATTTTTATGACTAATATTTAAGACATTCTTTTCTGAGGTACTTTTAATAAATGACTTTAATTCCCTGTGGTGCTTCAATATATCAATTGCAAACTTCTCATATTCCTTATTTAAATATTCCATATTATCTTTCATCTCCCTCGCGCGCATGATAAAATAAAGATAATATGTTTAGCAATGCCCCCTCCCCGTTGCTTGTTTCCCCAAAATAAACCGCATTTAATTGAGGGAGGGGGGATATACTACTTAACTACTTCTAATTTAGGCTTACTAAGTCTTTCTATATGATTCATAACATCATTAGGAGTCCAACCGTTATAATCGCTAGCAAGTGTCATAAAACTTACTGCAATATCAGACATAAAAGAATCCATCTGAACATTAAATATAAAGTCTATCCCACTATCACCAGTAAATTCAGTATCTAATCCATATTCATTTACATACTCTATACTGCTAAAGTAATCTTTCAATTCCCACTTATAACCCTCATAATACTTTTGTATAGGAAATACTTTTAATAACTCTGTCGGAGTTAATCCAGTGAGTAAATTTGCAATCAATGAAGATAAGCTATAGCTACAAATAAAACTTTTCATATTGTTATAATCATCTCCCATTTCATCCATATTTGAATATAACATGCATGCGGTCACTAATCTATTCATGTATTCATAATCTCTATTAAATGAGTATTTGCATATCAATTTCAATACTATCAATGCCTTAAGGTTATTACCTTTCAAATCACATACTATCTTTACGCAGTGCCATGTAAGCAAATTAACTCTACTATCTACATATACTAATTCAAATATTCTCAATATATTGTCTCTCTTATTCTTGTATGTAAAATATTCAATCCCGCTCTTATCACTAATAGAATTTAGCTTTCTTTCAGCTCTATATAAATCTATATATAAAGGTTCTAGTAAATTCTCTAACTTTACTTTTGATACTTCGCTTCCTAAATCTATGTATTCTTGTAGTTTTCTACATTTTGCAATTAGTATCACATCTGTATAAAAGTTCCCAAATCCTTCTCTCATATATTTCTCCTTTCTTCGTACGAAATTCGTACGCACAAATTAATATGTCTAGTTTTGTCTCGTTATTAAATAAATAGGTAAGGTTTTGTGAGGTTATTTTGATTATATATAGCATCATATATCTAAATTTAAGTGAGGTTTTATAAGGTTTTTCATTTCACCTCTACTCAATTAAATAAATTATATATAGTTTTTATATTAGCTTTTCTTAGGTTCTCATCCAAATGATGATTACCTTCTTCATTATGAAAACTCAATCTTGAATTATCTAAAATTTCAATAACTTGTCCTTTAGATTATTAATAATAGACATAGTTTCAGTGCTTCCACCTTTGTCAGGATGATGTTTATGTGATAATAGCTTAAAGGCTTCTTTTAATAATTTCTTTTCATTTTCATTGTAGTTACTTGAATTATTTACTGAGTAACCACTTGAGCTATAGCTCTTTCTATAATTCTCATATGCTCTTTCATAGCTCTTCCTCTGTTTCTGCGTTTCCTCATACTCTTTTTTAATCCTATCTAGTTCATCTTTGTTTCTAAGCATTCCAAATATGTCGTAGCAAATATCATATGTCCTATCTCCGTATTTTGCTTCAAAGGTCTGTTTGTTATCTGTATATTTATTGAGTATCGCTGTTTGATCTACCTCTGCCTTATATTCATCTGTCTTATGATATTCTTCCGTTATCTTTTCAATAAGCGTATCTAGCTTCTTGTAGATAATCTCGTATAGTTCAGCTTCTGTAATTCCCATTTCATTTAACTTATTTTCAACCTTCCACAATTCGAAACCATATTCTATTAAGCTATAGTGTTCTTCCGTACTGATATGCCATTGCTTCTTTTTAACTTCTCCATTTTCCCTATAGCTTTCATGTATCGATATTTTATAAGCCTTTTTTATTGGCCTATCAAAGCACTCTGAACTTTTCCTATAGGTATACTTTTTTATATACTTATCATTTATTGTCCAGTCCCATGTATAGACTTCTAAACGCTTACTATTTCCTTTACTTGCTTTCTTTAGCCCTACTTCTTGAATTACACAGTACATAATCCAACCTTCTTTCTTTATATGTAGTTGATAGATTTATTTTTAGTGTAACTACGGTTTAAATATAAAGTGGTTACAGAATTTCATTTTACAGTAACCACTTTAAATATTCTTATTATCCCTTTTTAGGGTGTCCGAAATATCCAAATAATCTTTTTAGGGTGTCGCATTTGTCGAGATAGAATTAAGCATAGATCCTCATACTTAACTGGCATACAATCGCTAGATCATGAAAAATATCTTCATTAACACCTAATTTTTCAAGTTTTTCCGATAATATATTTCGTGCCTCTACATATTTATCAAGAGTATTTCTATCTCCCGAAAATCCATATTCATCTTGTTTTCTTTTACACATGTTTAAATCCCCCATTATAATTTATTTTTCATACACACATTTTCCAACAATTTATATATGTAAATCTTGAATAATTTTCGTTTATAAACTATAATCAACTTGCGAATGTTGGATTATAATTTATAATTCATAACTAGAATTGGTATTTGTTTTTTTCATAATTCAAATACCTTTTTAGTTCCATGAAAACATCACCTGTATTTTATCAAAATATATAACTATTGATTTATCCATTTCTTTTATCTCTTTTATATCTTTAATATGTACATCTAACCTTAAACCATTAACCCCTATTAACTCTATATTAGAATTATCGCCTATATAAGCATTTTGTAAGGTTTCAGCGGTTGTAAGGTATAAATTATCAAGTCTTATATTTACAACTGTCTTGACTGCTTCTAAGCGGTTTATTTTAGTTATAATCTCATTGATGTTTAGTATATTGATCACCTCATTTGTTATCTCAATTATCTTAACTTTGACTTACAGAATTTAATATCAAATATAATTTATTTCCTCTATCTATTAGATCTAGTAAGACTTTGTACTGTTTTGATTCCTCTACATTCTCTATTTCTTCATCACTAAGATTACTAAAGTATTCTTCTGATTTATCAATCCTCTGTGATATGACATCTAATTCTTGTCTTATTTGCTCCAAATATCCCAAATTAAAACCTCCTATTATCTTTAAAATGGTGAGTTTATTTCTGCTTGTACAAACTTCTTGTTTAGATCGTATCCATAGTCTTTTATTAACTCGGAACCATCTGTGTAATATCTTTTTCTATCTAAATCAAAACTGATTTTTATAGCTTTATTCGTTACACCACCCCATCTATTTTTTAGTAAAAGAATCTTAGAACCCTCAATATCTTCTTTAGGCCTTACAATCCTTAGAACAGTATCAGCACTGTTTACTATTTCACTAGCTCCTGATACATCAAACATAGATGGTTTGTTATCTCCCATTGGCTTTTTAGGATGTGCAACTAACACTATGGCCAAACCATATTTTTTTGCGAGTTGCTTTAGCGATAAACACAATTGTTTTTGTTCTCTATATTGCTTTTGATCATCACCTATATTCATAGTCATAAGATTATCTAAAACAAATAATTTAACATCTTTTTTTAGCACTAAATTTTCTATAGTTTCTAATATATTTTTCTTATCCGCAATAATATCGTCGTCATAAATAAATAATTTGTCTTTAATCCAATCACTAATTAAATCCCAACAATAGTCATTTATATCTTTATATTTATTTCCTGACATACTAACTCTCTCTACTAGGTGATATTCATTTGCCACAGTTCTTTTAAACCATAGCATTAGATCACTAGCGGGCAACTCCCCGCTATATAATAAACACTTGAAATTGTTGGATATTGACTCAGCAATCATTTGATTTATAATAGTGCTTTTACCGCTTCCTGGGTCTCCTGTTAGAATAGTCAATGATGTAGATTTAAAACCTCCACTAAGCAGTGAATCTAAAGCCTTAAAACCAGTAGATATAAATCGATTTGAGTCCCTCCTCCTTTTCACATTTGAAGCATTTATATACCTGCTTTCTGCCGATCCATTATTTGAAATGAGACTTTTAAAGCTATCAAAGTCATTTCTCACATCTTTTAATTTGCCAAGATATAGCTTTTCAATTATTTCATTTAATTCTCTGATTCCCTCCCTTGATATATATTTGTCTAAAATTATATTGATGTAATAATTTGCATTTGATATTGTTGGTACTACAGTCGATAGTCTTGTTAAATAGCCAATACCTCCTATTTGATCTAATAACTCTCTATTCTTTAAATCTTCTGAAATTGTTACCATGTCTATTGGCATATTGTCATTGTGGATATTAACCATACTTTCAAATATTATTTGATGGCTTTTTGAAAAAAAATAATGAATTTTTAATTTATTTGAAGCAATATTTACAATCTCTTTGTTCAAAAGCATTGCCCCTAGAACACTCTGTTCTGCTTCTAAATTATGTGGCTCTTCTCTGTTGCTATTTATCAATTTATTTAAACCTCCTTATTTCGATTTTAAGCATATATATTTATCTAACTAAATAAATACTTGTATTTATATTTCAAATATAAATTAGATATGTTTTGGTCAATATTTTTGATATATTTAATCATATGCATGTCCTCTTTTTAAAAAGATTCATATTCATAATCTCCTATCTTTTCAATCTTTACATTTTCTTTTTCAATATTTTCTTGCTTATAATTAGGAGTGTATTTATCTAGATAATTTTCGTCTAAATAATCAACATAACTACCATTAAAGAATGTATCACCATTTTGATAACTCTTATTTTTAAAGCCGTTAACTCTTTCTGTCTCGACCTCTGCTTTGTATCTGCTAATACATTTCTCTAACTTCTCAAAACCATAATCTTCTAAAAGCTTGGGGATTTTTTTCATAGCTCTAACCTTACCCTTTTTATTCGGATATAATTTCCAAAGTGATTCGCTAGAAGCACTATTTATATTATTCTTTATTCCTTTTTCTTTGATAAGTGGATCGAATAAGGGTTGAATAGGGGTTGTATTAGGTTTACAAGAGTTATTAATTACTCTATTATCAACACCTTCCAAGGTTCGTTTAAGGTTCACATTAGGTTCGATTAAGGATTGCTCAATTTCTGAAATTTTAACTAATTTTCCAACCGCTGGTTTTGATTTTTTACCTCTTATTCCCTTTGAAATTTCAATGAATATCCCATGTTGTTTAAACTTGTTTATGATTGATTTTATCCTTGTTCTTCCAATCTTAGCTTCCCTTAAACTATGTTCAATTTGCCTGTCTGTGTACTCTGTAATTCCAGTTTTAAAATCTGCCTTTAAATATAATTGGTGATAAACAAGTAATTCATCCCAATCTAGATCTAATGGCGAAATCATATATCTCAACTCCCCCACCTACTTAGCTATGTCTACTACTACTTTTAATTTGACTACTTTCAACATCTTTCAATACTCTTCTAAATTTACGTAAATCACTAAAGCTTAAACTGTATGAACCCATATCGCATAAAGCTTTAAATATGTAAAAATCTTTCATTTTCATGAAATCACTCCTTATATTAAAATTTTGAACCATTGCAATTTTCATACAACCAATCATCTAATTTATTTCTTAAAATATAAATCCTTGAATTAATAGTTATACAAGGAAAATCATTATTTTTAGCTTTACACAATTCTCTAAATTTACCTTCCCCTATAGGGTAAAGCTTAGAAGCTTCTTTACACGTAATTAACTCGGCTTTATTCCTTTTCCACTTCTCAACCTCTCTGTATCCCTTCTCTTTAGCTTCTTGGGCTTTCTGTTGTTCTACCATTGCATTTAATGCTGATTGCATAGTTTTCATCATTTCTAATACATTGTTATCCATAGGTTATTCCTCCTCACTAAAAAATAATTCTTGTACTGATACCTCCAAAATTTCTGACAATTTTTGCATAATCTTTATATTTGTGTTTACTTTCTTTCCATTTTCTAAGTTGCTTAAATAGTAACGTGATACCCCTATTTTCTCTGCAAGTTCTTTCTGCTTGTATCCTTTTTTAATTCTAGCTATTTTTAAATTTAAGCTCATATGAATTCCCTCCTCTCTTTTTACAATCCTACGTTTGTTGTATTTTTTTCTTTATATTCTTATAATAAATCAAACAAACGTGTAATGTCAATATGTTTCCTAAAAAATATTTTACATTTGTGCAATTATTATATATAATGTGAATTAGGAGGTTATAGGATTATGAGCATAGGAGAAAATATAATAAGAGTTAGGAAAATAAAGAAAATAAGTCAAAAAGAATTAGCTGAAAAAAGCGGTATATCAGTTAATGGGCTTTTAAATTACGAAAAAGATTATAGAGAGCCAACTTATACCGCAATTGAGAAAATAGCTGACGTTCTAAAGGTCAAGGCTAGTGTTTTAACATATTGGTTGGATGATGCCGTTACTTGCGCCGATATATCAGATTTTTTAAATAGTTTATATCCATATGATAGCTATCACGATAAAAATATAACTGAAGATATTGTAATAGGAAATAGTTCGATTGGTTTTAATCATACAATATCTTTGCCTAAATTTATTGGGGATGATGATGTTCATAGATTAATGGAATTATTTGATCTAAGTTATGATAACGCTGTAGCTTTATTCTATGGAGATTTTTTACCCGAATTCTCAACTTCTGAGTTTTATTATAAGTTTGTTGAAATATTTGGATTAACTGAAGAGCAATTTTATAGTTTTCTCGTTACTCTTGAGATAGCAGATATTATAGAAAAAAATGCCTATATAAATACATTAAATAATAAAAATATACAATTGACATATGTTACTGTTTTATCATCTGAAATTATTGATCCCCAGCCTATAGATGATTTAATCAAAAATGGACTAAATGATAAAAATATAGCCAATATTATAAACTTCATTTCTAGCTCAAAAATATTAGATTATTATGGCGTAGCAATAAATAATGAAGGAGTATCAATGAAAAAAGATACCGACAATATCAATACCATAACAATAAATGTTAATGGACTTCCGCAAAACGCAATAGATGAAATAAAAGAGTATATAGAGTTTGTAAAACATAAATATCATGATAGAAAGTAAAATGACCTTTTTAGGACTCAGATTACTCAGGATAATACCCATGTAGTTACTTATAATATTTACTTTGTAACTACATAGAATAATCTAATTATACTCTCTGAATTTTGAGAGTATACAATCACACATACCAATTATATAGTAGTTACTTATTATATTTATATAGTACCTACATATGAAATATAAAGTATTTATTTTATAAACTAACCTAATCATAGTTGGTAAGTTAAACAAGCGACGAATTTTGTCGTTACAAATAGAAACGAGGTGATTAAATGAATAATAAATTTATAGATAGATTAATAGAAACAAGAGATTTGAAAAAATCACTATATGGCATTTTAAAACATAACTTCCTATATCATTCAAATAAAATTGAAGGAAGTACATTTACAACTGAAGCTTTGGCTTTATTGCTTGATAAAAACATTGTAGAAGGAAAACATACCTTAGATGATGTACAAGAGACCGTAAACTCAAGTTACGTATTTGATACCGTTATTGATACTCTTGATCAGAATATTAGTCATAGTTTCTTAAAAAACCTACATTCAAGCCTGTTTTTCAATACGACACTACACTCAAGAGGGCTTTCTGGGATATATAAGACTATTCCTAATATGATCCTTGGAACAGATATTAAATTAGCTCAACCATTTGAAGTCGAACCATTATTGGATGAATTATTTGAATGGTACTACAACCTTGATAAAGTGACATTAGAATCAATAGCGGAGTTTCATTATAGATTTGAACGTATACACCCATTTCAGGATGGTAATGGACGTATAGGAAGATTTTTAATGCTTAAACAAATGCTAGAGAATAATCTTCCACTTAAAATAGTATCTTGGGATAATGAGGATTTATATAGAAGTTCTTTAGCTTCATCTAAAATAGGTGACTACTCTCCCCTAATTGCATATATAAATAACTTGGATGATTTTAAAGAAGCGTATAAGGAGTATTGGATATAAAAGTGAGGTGATAACTATGGCCAAACGTGCTAATGGCGAAGGCACTATAGATAAATATAAAAATGGTTGGCGATCACGTATAATGGTTGGTTATAACGAAGATGGAAAAGTAATCAGAAAATCTTTTTATGGTAAAACTCAAAAGGAAGTAAAAGAAAAATTAGAGTTATATAAAAAGCAAAATTCATTAGATTATAACTTAGATAATGATAAGTTGACTCTTGCTCAATGGTTTTATATATGGATATGGGAATTTAAGAAAAGAGAAATTAAACCTAACACTTTTGATAGCTATCACAATGTTTATAAAAACTATATAGATAATAACACTATAGGGAATATAGAACTAAAGAAGTTTAGAAATACTCACCTACAGAAATATTATAATAACCTATTTGATAATGGTTTAAATGTAAGCACTATAAAGCATATCAATAAAAGACTTAAAACTTGTTTAAATGAAGCATATAAACAAGGATATATAGATCGTAATTATTGTTCTATGGTTACGCTACCAAAGGAAATAAGCAAAGAACAGCGTAAAACCGAAGTATTGACACTTGAACAACAACAAAAATTTATTGAAGCTATAAAAGGTCATAAGCTAGAAATGTTATTCTTAGTTGCTATAAGTACAGGATTAAGGCGAGGTGAACTCTTAGGCTTAAAATGGTCTGATATAGACTTTGATAATTGCTCTTTAACAGTCCATAGAACATTACAGAAAGTTCCCATATATGAGACAAATGGAAATAAGACTTATACTATAGTGGAACATGAACCCAAGACAGATAATTCAATTAGAACTATCCCGCTACCTAATGATATTCTAATAAGATTAAGGGAATATAAAAAAGAACAAAATACTAAGATATTAAAAATGAGCGAATTATATCAAAAGAATGATTATGTATTTTCTGATGATATTGGCCAGCCAATTAATCATCAAAGACCCAAAGATAATTTAAGAGCGGTGTTAAAAAAGCTTGATATTGAACCCATTAAATTTCATGGTCTAAGGAAGACTTATGCTACAAGGTTATTTGAAAATGACGTTCCTCCTAAAACTGTACAGGCTCTTATGGGTCATAGTGACATATCAATTACTATGAACATATATACCGAAGTTATGGAAGAAAAGAAATATGAAGCGGTAAATACATTAAATAACATATTTAAACTATAAATAAGACCCTCAACTACTAGTTAGCTGAAGGTCTTATTTTTTTATAGTATTTGTGTTAGTATTCCTATAGTTGGGTTATTATTGGGTTATTTTATACATAACGAAAATAAATAAATCATAATAAATCCTTATATTTCAATACATACAAATTATTTCTGTTTAATCTCTGTCATTCCACCCATATAAGACTGTAGGGC
This sequence comes from Metaclostridioides mangenotii, assembly GCF_017873185.1. GTDB lineage: Bacteria > Bacillota > Clostridia > Peptostreptococcales > Peptostreptococcaceae > Metaclostridioides > Metaclostridioides mangenotii. Next base: position 406,801 of record NZ_JAGGJX010000001.1, on the reverse strand, counting down.
CTTAGGTATTTTAACAGTACCCTCAGCAGTTAAATTATTTTCTAAAAATGCAATAAGCATTCTAGGAGGAGCAACAACAGTGTTATTTAAAGTATGTGCAAAGTATTTGCCATTTTCACCGTTTACACGTATTTTTAAGCGGCGAGCTTGCGCATCTCCTAAGTTTGAACAACTCCCTACCTCAAAGTATTTTTCTTGTCTAGGTGACCAGGCTTCAACATCAACAGACTTCACTTTAAGATCTGCAAGATCTCCTGAACAGCACTCAAGAGTTCTAACTGGAATATCTAAAGTTCTAAAGAAATCCACTGTATTTTGCCATAGTTTATCGTACCACATAGGACTCTCTTCAGGTTCACAAACTACTATCATTTCTTGTTTTTCAAATTGATGTATTCTGTAAACTCCTCTCTCTTCTATTCCATGAGCACCTTTTTCTTTTCTAAAGCAAGGAGAGTAACTAGTAAGTGTATGTGGTAGCGTTTCCTCAGGAAGTATTGTGTCAATAAATTTACCAATCATTGAATGTTCACTAGTTCCTATTAAGTAAAGGTCTTCCCCTTCTATTTTGTACATCATCGCATCCATCTCTGCAAAACTCATAACTCCTGTTACAACTTCACTTCTTATCATAAATGGTGGTATACAATAAGTAAATCCACGATCGATCATAAAATCTCTTGCATAAGAAGTTACAGCAGAATGAAGTCTAGCTATATCTCCCATTAAATAGTAAAATCCGCTTCCAGCAACTTTTCTAGCACTGTCTAAGTCTATTCCATTAAACATTTCCATTATATCAGTATGGTATGGGACCTCGAATTCTGGTACTATAGGCTCTCCAAAACGTTCAACCTCGACATTTTCACTATCATCTTTACCAATAGGCACACTGTCGTCAATGATATTTGGTATTGTCATCATTAAAGTTTTAATTTTTTCTTGTAGTTCATTTTCTTTAGTTTCTAAATCAGATAGTTTTCCTGAAGCTTCAGTAACTTTTTTCTTCATCTCTTCTGCTTCATCTTTTTTCCCTTGTGACATAAGAGATCCGATTTCTTTAGAAATCTTATTTCTATCTGCTCTTAAGTCGTCTGCCTGAGGCTTAATTCCTCTAAGCTCTAAATCTAAAGCTATTACCTCATCTACTAAGCTAAGCTTGTTATTTTGGAATTTTTTCTTGATGTTTTCTTTAACAATATCTGGATTTTCTCTTACAAATCTTAAATCTAACATAGTTTTCCTCCTTAGAAAATTAATTTTATAATATCAAAAAGAACCCTCCATCACATGTATAAACATGGGACGGAAGGTTCCGCGTTGCCACCCAAATTGCAAGCCTAATAGACTTGCCTCTCGAAATAGTATTATAAAGGATACCGACCTTCAGCTCTCACTGACAGCTCCAAAAGTGGAAAGATTTATTATTACACCGATTCTCACCAAACATCGGCTCTCTGAAGAAATTTTAAATCGTAACTTTTATCTTTGCTGGTTCTTATAATTATATATCATTAAACCCTTGTTTTCAAGGTTTTCAAGGATAATATAACCATATTTATTAATTTTTAAACACTTTATATTCTGATTAATGTTAATATATTTAAAATCATAGACTTAAAAGCTTATTTTTTATCTACAAGTTGTATATCATATCCATTAGGATCTTTTACAAAGAAGAAACTTACATCTTGATTAGGAGAAATTGGTCCTCTAGTCACCTCTATATTATTCTTTTCCATAATATTAAGCGCTATTTCTTGAGAATCTACAAAGAAACCTATTGTTATATCTTCGCTTGTCTTTACATTAGTATGATTCGGGCTGTATATAAGCTCTATTTTTGCTTCATTTTTCTTCCCTAGCAATGCAAATTCTGTGCCGTCTGGTGTATTAAAACGCTCTGATATATTAAGTCCAATCACTTCATTATAGAATTTTAATGATTCCTCTAGATTATTTACCTTTATTGTAACCCAACATAAATTCATAATTTATTCCCCCGTTATTATATTTGTGTTATTAATTTATTTTTTGTGATATTAATTCTGCTATTATTTATTTTCTATTTTATTACTCGATTTTCCTCTAATAAAAACGAAATATATCAAAAAAGCTAATACTATTGATATTGATAAATACATATACATTTTACTGTAACCAATATTTGAAGCAATTATACCTGCTACTACTGATCCGACTCCAATACCCCCATCAAACCCATTAAAAAATGTGGCATTTGCTGCGCCTATATTTTCCTTTGGAGCATTTATCACAGACATCGTCTGAAGGCTCGACTGTGTTGCACCAAAACCTACACCATATAAAACTCCGCTTATAGAAAACATCAGTAATCCATTTGCATAAACTAATACCAATATTCCCAGAAATAAACATATAAGCCCTGGGAATACAGCTATATCAAATCCATATCTATCGACTAACTTACCGAAAAAAGGTCTAGAAATCAACAAGGAAATTGCATATATTGTGAAATATATTCCTACATTTTTTATACCTAAGTCATTCGCATATATGGATATAAATCCTACTATAGATCCATAGGTAATAGTTATAAGAAATATAACTGAAGCTGGAGCAACCGCACTTTTCTCAAATAAGTTAATTTTAGATTTTAAAGGTTTCTCAATAGATTCATTGAAAGATCCTTTAGAAGAATTTTGTGAAGACTCTTTTAAAGATTTTACTAATGAATTGTCCGTTTTTAGGTTTTCTTTACCTACTTTTTTATACTTTATTGTAAATGCCAACAACAATGCTACAATTGTAAGTGTAGATGAGGCTACAGAAACAATTCTAAAATTATAATCAGCAATTATCTTTAAACCAAAAGTAGGCGCTAATGCCATAGCTAAACTACTAGATAAACTAAAATATCCCATTCCCTCTCCAAATCTATTTTTAGGAATAATATCTGAAGCTATAGTACTACTAGAAGTACTTGAGATTCCCCATCCAAATCCATGTATAAATCGAATAAAAAGAATCATTGCTACTACTGATACCCATCCGTAAGATATAGTTGCTAAAATTACAATACATAGCCCTATAAAAAATACACCTTTTCTACCATATTTATCTAAGGCTACTCCAGCAAACGGACGTATCAATATCGAAGCAATAGTCGATAAACCCGCTATCCAACCAATTATTGAGTCTGCTGCACCAAGGCTTTTTACATAAACAGGTAAAACTGGTAATAGCATCTGGAAACTACAAAATATCAATAAGTTAATTAGCATTATTAATATAAACTCTTTGCTCCAGATTGTAGTTTTTACTTTATTTTCTTCCACTTATTCACTTCCGTTCTTTTGTAAATATAAAATTCTTTATAACTCATCAATGTTAGAATTGATTTTTATTTTTTTTTTATGTACATTATTTAAAATCTTATTTAGAAGCTTAATACTTGTTTCTATCTCTTCATCAGATAAATCTTTCATTGCTACATTTACAACTTCGATAAAGCCTTGTTGAATTCTTGGCGAAATTTCTCTTCCCTTTTCAGTTAGATAAAGTCTATCTGACCGTTTGTCTTTTTCATCTTTTTCTTTTCTAATATATCCACTATCAACCAAATTTTTTATTGCTTTAGCAGTTGTTGATTTACCAATATATAGGTGTTCACTAAGCTCTTTTTGAGTTATCCCTTCATTTATAGATACAACATAGAAAAAATCTTGCTGCCCACTTCTTATCGGCAAATCTTTTAATTTAGAGTTGACAATACTATCCATATTTCTATATATTGCTGCATTTAATTTTCCTATTGACTCCATAAGTAACCTCCCATTTAGTTTCGTATGCAACTATTTTTAATATAACAATATCTAGTTTCCTTTGCAACTATTTTTTGTACATTTTCTAAATAGTTACTAAATATTAACTTTTTAGAATAAATATATATTAAATATATTCCAAAATATGGAATACAAAATTTTGTTGCAATAGAAAACATATGGTAAATATATATATATAACCTAATATTTCCAATATACGGGTATAATCCCTTATATTTACTCTAATGTTAATTAATCAAAAATGTTTGTATTAATAATCTATTTGTTGTATAATAAATTGTAACTAAATTGTAACTTTCTTACAATTTAGGTAAAAAGTGAATTTTAATAGGAGGTTAAATATGAAGGTAAAACAAAAGTTATTGGCTTTAGGATTATCTTTTTCAATAGTAATAGCTGCTATGCCTATTGCGAATGCTCTATCAAGTGTAGATACAATTCAAGGCATAGATAGATATGAAACTGCTGCACTTATAGCTGATAAACAAGAGTACACTACTGCTATATTAGTAAACTCTGATAATAGCTTAGCTGATGGTCTTAGTGCTAGTGGTTTAGCTGGGGTTACAGATTCCCCTATACTGTTGACGCAAAAAGATAAGATACCTAATATCACACAAGAAAGACTTAAAAAGGCAGAAAAAGTATACATCATAGGTGGTACTAACTCAGTAAGTTCTAAAGTTGAGTCTAGTTTAACTACAAATGGAACTAAGGTAAAAAGAATAAGCGGTTCTGACAGAATAAAAACTAGCTACAATGTTGCTTCAGAAATAAAAACAATTAAGGATATCGATAAAGTAGTCTTTACTAATGCCTACAAAGGAGAGCCAGATGCTATGAGTATATCTCCAATAGCAGCAAGAGACGGCGCTCCAATAATACTTACAGATGGTAATACTACTACATTTAATGCTAAAGACCTAGAGAGTTATGTAATCGGTGGTTCAAACTCTATGAGTGAAAGCTTAGTTAGTAGCACCAAATCCACTAGAATAGGTGGTACTGATAGATTTGATACAAACAAAAAGATAATCAATCAGTTCTACAAATCTACAGGTGAATTTTACATAACAAAATCAGATGTTTTAGTTGACGCGTTGACTGGTTCAACAATTGCAAAAGAAACTCCAATAGTGCTAGTTAATAGAATGTCTGATAAAACTATCCTTAATGGAGCAACTAAGCTTACTTCTCTAGGAAGTCTTGATAAAGTTACTACACAAAGATGTATAAATGCAACGAACCCTCAAGACTTATACAATAAAGAAGTATTCAATAGCGAACTACAGTCGATAATGGATTATAACAATAGCATGGCTATTGAAGTTATTAAAGATGAAGCTAAAGCAGTTGCATATGCAAACGCATCAAAACCAGTACTTCAAAATCTTTATGAAGAACATTTGATGATCAACTCAGATAGCGCTAAATACAATAAAATGACACAATTAATTACGCAAGTGATTAACCTAAATAATGCTGTCTCAAATAAGGATTACGAAAGTGCAATAACTTTATCACAGCAAGTTGTTAATACTCTTGCTGAAATAGAAAAACTGAAAATGTCAATATAATTAACCTTAAATCGTATTTCTCACAAAATCGATTTAATCAATAAAGAAGGATTAGAGCTTTAAAAGTTCTGATCCTTCTTTTTATAATTAATTAATTATAATCTCTTTCAAGTATTCCTATAATAGTCCCATGATATATATCAATATACTCTTGCGGATCATTAATAAGATTGTTATTATCTTATTCAAAATTTTCATATGATTTATATTTTTCATTATTACGAACTGATAAAATAGCCATAAATGTCTGTTACTATAAATGTATTCATTCAATACTTTCATTTACGATTTTATAGTGCCAAAATTTCGATAATATTAAACGAAAGTAACAAATAGTAATATATACCAATACAATATAATGTCTGTATATTTTATAATTGGAGGTTATCATAATGCTTAAAAAAGTTGTTACAGCGGCAAGTTCACTTGCTATAAGTGCTACACTTTTAACTGGATGTAGTACAGGAAATGACGATTCAAAAAAACTTGATAAGATTACAATTGCAGAAGTCACGCATTCTGTTTTTTATGCACCACAGTATGCAGCTATTACTAAAGGATTCTTTGAAGAAGAAGGAATTGAAATTGATACTATAAATACACAAGGCGCGGATAAAACAATGGCTGCTCTTATTTCCGGTGAAGCTGACATAGGGCTTATGGGTCCAGAAGCTTCTATATATGTGCATAGTAAAGATAAAGATGACTATGCAGTTAACTTTGCGCAACTTACAAAAAGGGATGGAAGTTTCTTAATCGCTAGAGAAAAAATGCTTGATTTTAAGTACGAAGATCTCAAAGGTAAAGAGGTATTAGGTGGTAGAAAAGGTGGAATGCCACTTATGACTTTTGAATATGTATTAAAACAAAAAGGACTTACTCTTGGTGAAAATACTAATGCTGGCAACGTAAATGTAAGAACTGATATACAATAATCAGTTCGTTTATAACACGTTTTTTAATTCTAAATTTTGATGAGTTAGTCAAATGAAATTTTAACTATTAACTTTAAAACAATAGCATAAAAATGGAGGGGATTTCTCCCCTCCATTTAATCTTTAACCTTATTAATTGATTTGACATCGATTAGATCTAATAGAAAAACAAATGTCGGAATTCCTAATATCAAACCCCAAACTCCAAAGAAATGTTCTGAAAAAATTAATATTATAAAAGTAAAGAATATTGGAAGTTCAGTTTTCTTACTCATTAACTTTGGATTTAAAATATATGATTCCAGCATATGTATTATACAAATTATAATAAAAACATAAACTACAGTTTTTATCCCTCCTGTTGAATATCCAATAAGAGTTAATGGTATAAAAGATATAATTACCCCTGCTACCGGAATTAACCCTAAAATGAAAATTACAAAAGTTAGACTCACTAAATTTGGAAATCCGATTATATAAAGGCATACAATAGTTAATGCTGTATTTATTAAAGATATTAAAAATTGTGCTTCTAATACTACTCCAAATGTTTGTACGAACTTATTCCCTATAAATTGGAGATCTTTAAAAAAAACTCCGAATTTGCTATTTAAAAACATTCTACTAAAATTTTTAACCCAATTTTCTTCTATATTAAAAAAGAAACTTAATAAAAATGACATTCCGAGTGTCATCCCAAATGAAGTTATATTTGTCACTGATGCAACTAGTATTTTTATTCCATCTAACATCTGATCTTTTATTTCTTTAAAACTTATTTTAGATAGAATATCGCCAATTAAAGAAGATTCTAATATATCGGGATAAAATTTAAACAGCGAGTCAATCATTAGCATTGACTGATTAACTAGTGTTGGTACATAGTACTTGATTATCATGTATAAAAACAAAATAATCATTAGATAAATAAATATTGTAATACTTGTCTTAGATATTTTTATTATATTATTAATAGTTACAACCAATCTATTTGTAATATAAGTAAGAACAAATGTCAATAAAACAACACTAATCATATCGCTAATCAAAAATAAACTCAAACATATAAATAAAAAAACCAATATTGGTCTATTTTTATCTAACATTAATTCTTTAAAAAAATTCAAGTTGTACCTCCTGCCTATTTATATATACGTAAATTATAATTTTAGTTCTATTTACATTTTAACTGAAATCTTTACAATATTCTACTAAAAGTTAGATCTACATCTGATCTTCATCTTCTTTAGTCATCTTTCTTTCTAGAACTCGCTCTGTTGGGACTACATGGCCCGATGTCTTTCCACCGTTAAGTTTATATGTTACATCATATACCTCTATACTCATCCCCTCCTTTATTTACTATTTCATTAATGTTATCACCAAGCTTAATTTCATATATTGCTATAATATTATCTGCATTACCATTATAACTATTGGAATTTTTCGAGTTATTTACATAATGATGAATTCAAACTACTTTATTATTACATACAATAAATTCAATATAATGTATATCATTGTATAAGAATAGTTTTTCATAATATTTTCACCCCATAAAGAATTATTGATTCTCGTGTCATTACACATTAAGGGAAACGATTATGTCATATTTGTAAAATACTAAGATGTTAAAGATAAAAATGAGCTGAGAATGAAAAAATGAACCCCAAAAGTTAGACATAAAAATCTAATTTTGTGGGTTCACTACAGTGTCTCAACAAATATTATGTTATTTCATTTTTCGATATATATAATTTCCAAATGTCTGTATTCCTTCAACAAAAACGACAAGTATAAAAGCTATAAAATACATGACTTGATAATTAAAACTTTGATATCCGTAAGTAATGGCTGCAGATCCAATTCCTCCAGCTCCCATTGTTCCTGCAATTGCAGTAAATCCTAAAATTGATATTGTCGCTAATATAATTCCTGATATAATTGAGGGTGTAGCCTCAGACAATATAACCTTTGTAATAAGATGATAGTCTTTTATTCCAAAAGACTTCATTGCTTCTATTAATGATTTATCGACTTCTTGCATAGAATTTTCAATTAGTTTTGCTATAAATGCAGATGCGGATATAGTCATTGGAACAATGGCTGCTTGAACGCCTATAGAAGTTCCGACTAAAGTTTTTGTTAATGGTAATAAAAAAACCATTAGTATTACAAAGGGAAAAGATCTTACTATATTTACAACAAACGAGACTATACGATATATGTATTTATTAGGATGTATACCTTCTTTATTTGTTATTAATAAAACTATAGCGATAATTGAACCTAGAATTGTACCTAAAATAGTAGTTGCTATTACCATTTGAAAGGTAGATTTAAAAGCAGGTATCATTATCATTTTCCAAAAGTTTAATGAGTTATCATTATATAAAGAATTCACTGTTATCACCTTCAAATTTATTTATTTATAATGTGCCAAATAATATTTTTACAGTCTAAAAAATTTTCCACTTCTATTAAATCATTTTTATTAACTTTTATTATTATAGAACCTATTTTTTTGTCTCTAAAGTTCCCTAATTGACCACCATAGACTTTAATTTTTATATTTAGTTTATTAATTAGATCATCTAAGATTAATACCGAGTTATCTGATTCTCTAATCATTATTTGGATATAAGTTTCCTTATCATCAAATAAATTATTATCTTCGCTTAAAAATTGGTTAAATTCTGGATCTTGATTTATAAAGATATCTTCTACAGAACCCGTGGCAGCTATTACACCATTTTCAATTAGTGAAACGTTTTCGCAAACTTGTTTTATAACTTCCATCTGATGAGTTACAATTAGTATAGTAAGCCCTAATTCTTTATTGATTTTACGCAATAGTTTTAATATAGATTTTGTAGTTATTGGATCTAACGCAGAAGTTGCTTCATCACATAATAAAAGACTCGGATTCATGGTTAAAGCTCTCGCTATTATAACCCTTTGTTTTTGTCCTCCTGAAAGAGTGTGAGGCCTAACTTTCAATTTGTCTGTGATACCAACTAATTCTGACAGTTCTTTCACTCTTTTATTGATCTCCTCGTCACTGTAATTCCAACACTTCATAGGAAGGGCTATATTTTCATAAATATTTTTTCTAGATAATAGTGGAAAATCTTGAAAAATCATAGATACATTTTTTCTATAATCTCGTAAATCTTTTTTATTTAATGAATTAATTTCAAGTCCATTAACCTTTAAGCTACCTACTGTATAATTTTCAAGTCCATTAATACATCTTAAAAGAGTCGATTTACCAGAACCACTTATTCCAATCAAACCATAAACTTCCCCTTTTTTAACTTGTAAATCTATACCGTTTAAAACTTTATTGTTATCATAGTATTTTTCTAAATTTTTTATTTCTATCATATTTTATACTCCAAATATTTTTTAAATTACTCTGCAGCTTCAAAGCCACTTTCTTTTGGAACTTTTGATTTTGCCACTTCTGAAGAATATGCTTTCATGATATCTTTTGCCCACTGTTTGTCTTTATTTTCTTTAATAACAGATATTCCTAAAGCTAATTCTGGATCAACAAATTTTTTAAGTAAATTTTTAGTTGGATCTATACCAGCTTCTGCCATAGTATTAGATGTTCCTATTAAACACGTATAGTCTTCCATATTTTTGTATTTATTGCCATCACCTTGCCCGAACTTATAATTTTTTTTGTTTTCAATAACGTCAGCTGGAGTGAAAAACTCGCCAATAGAAGGTTTATCATTTAATTTTATTAATCCCGCCTCTTCAAATTGTTTTAATTGTTCACTCATATTTGAAGCATCTTCAGCTATCCCAATATACCCTCCTTCAGGTAAGTCTTCAATTTTACTTGCCTTTACAGAATACAATCCAGAATAATAATTATATAATTTTGGTTCTAACATGACTATATCTGATTTTTTTGATTTATTATAATTAATCATGTATGATTCATGCTGATAGAAATTAGCATCTATTGAACCTTCCACTAATGCATCATTTGGTAACACATAATCATCAAAAACTTTAATATCAACTTTGTAACCCATTTTTTCTAATTCTTCTTTTCCTGAATAACCTAAATCCTTAGAAACTGAACTTACTCCTATTACAATTTCCTTTTTTTCATCATTCTTAGAATTTGATTCATTGGTTGGTTTTGAACATCCTACAGCAAAAAATGTCATAATACAAGATAATAATAATAAATAAGATATTTTTTTCATTTTTCTCCTTTTTTCTCCATTTTAAAATATTTTTATGTAATTTTTTCGCAAATTTTACGAAAACTAAATCTATTATATCAGAAAAAAGTATGTTTTTATTAAGTTTAATCAATTTTATTATAGGAAAGATAAATACTTATAAGCGTTGGAATAGCTTATCTCTATCAATTTCTAGAACTCTCAGATGTTGATATACAAAAAAACTTACATGACCTGCTTGAAAGAGGCGTATACGATATAGATACATATTTAGATAGATCAAAGAAAAAAAGTGAGGAATTGAATCTAGCTCTATCATAAGTATAAAATTCTAATTCAATCAATTCGAGTCTCCTTGACTACCAACTGCTTATGATTCTTCTCTTAGGGATGGATTTTATAGACGATGAACTTCTTTTTTGAAGTACAACACAAAAACACCACAGAAATAATGCGGTGTCTTTATAAATTGTTCATTTTTCGATTGTTATCGCAAATGAGAATATTCCGAAGCTTTTATTATATTCATCTGTTTGAGTATCAAGTTTTGAGGTGAATACGACTATTATTTTTGTGGAAATAATTTATTTTTATAGTACGATTCAGCTTGATAAATTACAGCTAATGGATTATGACCTAAAACTCTTATAAATAAAGTATCATGCCCTACACATAAACCTAGTTCCCCTTTTTTACAATAATTTTCACTACACATAGCGCAAGTATACATATTTAACCCTCCCATTAATATTAAAAATATATCATCACAAATTACTATTTTAAGTTAACTATTGATAACTATATCATATTTAATAATTTCAAATAGTTATCTTTACATATTAACACCGCATATTAAATTTTCAAAAGTTATATCGCTTTATTTTCATATTTTAAACAATTCAAACAAAAAATAACTATTAATCTCTTTTTCATTTCATTCCTCCATCCATAATATAACAATAAGAAAAATCAATATCTATGAAAATTTTGTCGATTCTAAATTCTTTTTAGTGAATTTTTTGTAGAATAATACGTCTTCTAATGAAATAATATAAACTGAACTAAAAAAACTATAATGCTATGTAAATTATACATAAAAATATAAGAGTAACAAGCGAAATACTCTTTTAATATAAAAAAACATAAATTTCTGCTAAATTATACCCTAAATTATGTAGAATTTACAAAAATCGTGTAACAAAAATATATAATTTTAATACAATACTATAAGAATATTTAATATTCTAATAATCTCTAAGGGATGTGTATAAATGGATAGATTATTTTTTATTTTAAGTAAAAGATGTGTGCGTTGTAGTAGATGTAGAAGAAGATTTTCAAGATCTCATATATGTAGCAGATGTAATTGCTGTTCATCATGTTGCCGTTGTAATAATAAATGTAGAGATTAAACTATAAAATGAACGAACATATAAATTACTAAAGTAAAAGAGTAGCGTTTATGTGCTGAGACCCAAATGTTAAATTTTTAGGTTTCACTTCATTTAAGTTACTCTTTTACTATCTTCTTTAATATACTGTTATTATTAAACTATCAATTTATAAAATACCAATACGTCTATAAATTCGAATTTCGCTACCAACTATTACTTTATTTTAATCTAGTTCACAAGATTGTAAAGATATACGTTTTAAGCGCTCAATTTTCAATTTCTTCACATCATCAAGTATATTTTGTATCTCCATCTGAGTCATTTTTCTTTTTAATATGCGCTCTGGTGAAACAATATGAACTATTGTCTTTCCAGAGTTGTACTTATATGTTACATCATATTCCATTCTCACCCACCCCCTACTTGATTTTATGACTATATAAAATTGTCCTATTACTTTGTTTCAAATAATACTGTTTTATCAATTGAAAGTTTCATCTTTTTAGCATAAAAGATAGTACTCTTCTTTTATACATACGGACTTTTGTTCCATGTTTTCTCTATAGTGATAATAATTATCTCTTAAACATATAATTACTATAGACAGGTTTTAAGGGGGTATACAAATGAATGTGGCAATATACTTGCGAAAGTCACGTGCAGACTTAGAGGCTGAAAAGAATGGTGAATTTGAAACTCTAGACAGACATAAATCTACTCTTTTAAATATTGCTAGAGAGAAAAATTTAAATATAGTTGAAATTAAAGAAGAACTTGTGAGTGGCGAAAGTCTCGTTAACAGACCTAAAATGATGGAATTGTTAAATGATGTTAAGAATGGCTTATTTGATGCTGTTCTAGTTATGGATATAGATCGCTTAGGGCGTGGAAATATGCAGGACCAAGGACTTATATTAGATACATTTAAAGAAAGTAATACTAAAATAATAACTCCTAGAAAAATCTATGACCTTAATAATGAGTTTGATGAAGAATATTCTGAGTTTGAGGCATTTATGGCTCGTAAAGAATTAAAATTGATTACTAGAAGGATGCAAAGAGGTAGAATAAAGTCTATTGAAGAAGGTAAGTATGTAGCTACTAACCCACCCTATGGATATAAAATTGAATATCAAAACAAAGATAGGTATCTTGTTGTAGATGATGAAAAATCTGAAATTGTAAAAATTATATACAAATTGTATAGCGATGGTAATGGTGCTAATAAAATCGCTAGTTATCTTAATTCACTAGGCTATAAAACTACAACTGGAAGAACTTTTTATGATAAATTAATAAGAGATATTATTAAAAATAAAGTCTACTGTGGCTATATTACTTGGAATACTACTAAAAGGAAAGGTTCCAAGAGTTCTAAAACTGAAAAGGATAGCTGGATTATAGCAAAAGGAATTCATGAACCTATTGTATCTGAAAATCTTTGGGATAAATGCAATAGTATAAGGTCTAAAAGGAGTATTTCATCTACTCCGAATAATGTTCTTACTAACCCTTTAGCTGGCATTGTTAAGTGCAGTTTATGTGGTTATACATTGGTCGCAAAGAGTTCCACATCTAAGCATAAAGATGGAACCAATATATATACAAAATATATGGTCTGCTCAAATTGTTTAAATAGAAGTACTAAATTAGATATTCTGGAAAAAACTATTATTGAGTCTTTAGAACGATGGCTTGTTGGATATAAAATTGATATTTCTGAGAATGATATAAAAAAGAGCAATTCTACAATCATAAAAGATTATAAAAAGATGTTATCCAATCTAGAAAAAGAACTCGATGAACTCGCTAAACAAAAAGATGGTTTACATGATTTTCTAGAAAGACGTATCTACGATATTGATACTTATTTAAATAGGTTAAAAAATATAAGTGATAGAATTGATACTATAAATGATTCTATTAAGCATATAAAGAATGAAATTAACAAAGAAACAGAAAAAAATCAAGCAAAAGTTGAATTTTTACCTTCACTTGAATACCTCCTAGAAAATTACGCCACGTCTACTATTGAAGAAAAAAATAAATTATTAAAATCTGTCTTAGATAAAGTTACTTATACCAAAAACCATAAAAAACGTGATGAGTATGACTTTGACATAGTACTTTATCCAAAACTATCCTATCAGTAAAATTAAAATATCCAAACATTAGTACAAATAAAAGTACACATAAAAAAGCAGTGGTATTGAATGCTTCAAAACCACTGCCAGATCAATTTCTTCAGGTCGTAAAATAATTAATGCGATAATACGTCTTATCTACAAAGCTTTTAACTAATTCTCTTCTACTGCATCTTTTAATGTATGCCATGCCAGTACTGCACATTTAACTCTTGCAGGCATATTTGAAATGTTTTTAAGTGCCATAGCGTCTTCTAGTTCTTCTAATTGATCTTCATCTGTTATTTCTCTTTTTATCATTTTTAGAAAAGTATCTACTAAATTTAATGCTTCTTGTTTTGATTTTCCTTTTATTAAATCTATCATCATGGATGTAGAAGCTTGTGAAATTGCGCATCCGCTTCCTGTGTATGAAACATCCTTAATTGTATCCCCATCGAAAGCAATCTCTAAGGTAATATCGTCACCACAACTTGGATTGTGCCCTCTTTTGCACACATCAGCATGCTGTAAACTTCTTTTATTTTCTTTATTGGCATTGTGCTCCATAATAAGTTCTGTGTATATTTCATTAAGATTCATATCCTAAACACCTTCTTACTCCTTGTAGTTTTTCAACAAAATAATCAATTTCTTCTATCGTATTGTATATATAAAAGGATGCTCTGCATACAGCTCTATACCCCATATGATTTAAAAGTGGCTGCGCACAGTGACTTCCAGCTCTGATACAAATACCGTCCTGATCAAGAATCGATGCCACATCATGAGGATGTACATCTAAAACTTCAAAAGGTATTACTCCAATTCGCTTCTCATTTTCACTGCCGACAATTTTAATATAAGGTAGCTTCTTCAACTGTTCAATAGCATAAGTTGTTAGTTTTTGCTCGTGTGTTTGTACCTCATCCATTCCAATTTTTTCTAAATAGTCAATTGCAGCTCCAAGTCCAATGATTGCTTCTACATTTTGGGTCCCTGCTTCGAATTTAGATGGTATAGCTGCAAACTCAGTGCTCTGCTCTTCTACATATTCAATCATATCTCCGCCATAAAGAAATGGTGGCATTTTGTTTAAATATTCTCTTCTTCCATATAAGACTCCTACACCCATTGGAGCTAATAGTTTATGTCCAGAAAATACGTAGAAATCTGGGTCTAGTTTGCTTAAGTCAACACTCATATGCGGAACTGCCTGTGTTCCATCTACAACAGTAATTGCACCGTATTCTTTGCTTATTTTTAGGACTTCTTCTATAGGATTTATAAATCCTAAAACATTAGATACTTGTGTAATAGCAACTACCTTTGTTTTTTCTGATATCTTGTTGAGAAAATCCTTCATATCTATAGTGCCGTCTTCATTTAGATAAATATATTTTAATGTTGCACCTTTTTCTTTTGCAACTTGTTGCCATGTAACTAAATTAGAGTGATGCTCTTGTATAGTAATAAGAACTTCATCGCCTTTTTCTACAAAACTTCTTCCATAGCTTTGAGAAACTAAATTTAAAGCCTCTGTTGCATTTTTAGTAAAAATAACTTCTCCCGTTTTATCTTCTATTTTCAGAAAAGATTTAACCTTACTTCTCACATTTTCCATGGCTTCTGTAGCCTTAACAGATATACTGTACGAACCTCTATGTGGATTTGCATTATAGCCATTGTAATAGTCTAAGATAGCATCAGTTACATATGTTGGCTTTTGTGTAGTTGCGGCATTGTCTAAATATACGAGTTTCTTCTGATTTTCTGATTCCATTAGGATAGGAAAATCTTTTTTATAATTTCTCATTTACAACACTCTCCTTTGTATAACAGATTTTATTTCATCTACTATTGATTGATGTGCTATTTTATCTAAAATAGGGTTGAAATTACCCTCTATCATCATTTTCTTACTTTCTTCTAAAGAAAGTCCTCTACTCATTAAGTAAAACAGTTTATCTTCGTCGATTCTTCCACATGAGGCCGAATGCTCTCCATATACATCATCTTCTGTACATAAAATCAAAGGAATAGCCCTATTTCTAACTTTATCAGATAAAAGCATTACTTCTTCATGCTCTCGACCATTGGCTTTTTTAGCACCTTTTTTAAAGTCGATTGTTCCTCTAAATATTTTTTGAGCTTCTCCGTCTAAAACTCCTTTGACATCTATATCGCCGCTGCTATTTTTACCTACATGCTCTAGATAATAATTCATGTCTAATTGGTCCTTATTTCCAGCTAAATACATGCCTGTTATGCTACCTTCAGCTTCTTCCTCTAAATGTATATTCAGATTATCAACTGTAACGTCTGATCCCAAATTAATATGAATAATCTCTATTTTAGAGCCTTTCTCTGCTTTTACAATTGTTTCAAATACATCTAAAGAATCTTTTTCCAAGAAATTGACCTTAATTATCTTACCTATAGATCCTGGTTTTGCATGAATCTCTCTAATTCCTAAGTGAGTTCCTACACCTTTTTGAACAAATAAGAAGGTTCCATTAACCCCTTCTTCTAAAATAAATTTCTCTCGTTCAATATAAGTTTCCTTATCTAAGTTGTATTCAAATACCATTGGCTCTTTAGTATCTTCTTTTATATTAATAACTTGTACTTTATTAGTATTATCATTGATATAACTTCTAAAAGATTCGCCCATTGGAATCTGAGAAGGTAGAATTTGAGTTTCAACTCCTAGAAGTTCCTCTGAAAATACAACATTGCCTTTATCTTTTATACTTCTATGTATTTGACTCTTCTTTTCATAGAAGTCTCTATTTTCAATATTACATTCGTTTACTCCCAGCCATCTGTAAGTGGATACTGGGGATTCATTTATTTTTTTTAATGTATTCGCCATTTCTTATCCTCCTATCCGATAGCACCTTTTAGCTCTAGCTGGATTAATTGATTCATTTCTACTGCATATTCCAAAGGTAGTTCTTTTGCAACAGGTTCTGCAAATCCTCTTACTATCAATGCTCTAGCTTCGTCTTCACTAAGTCCTCTAGTCATCAAGTAGAAAATAGATTCGTCACTTATTTTTCCTATCTTAGCCTCATGACCAATATCTACTTTATCATTCATTATGTCTATTACTGGGATAGTATCTGATCTAGATTCATCATCTAACATTAAGGATTCACAAGATACATTTGCTTTAGCATTTTCAGCCTTTGGTCCAATTTTAACCACGCCTCTGTAATTGGCAACCCCTCCATCTTTACAGATAGATTTTGAGTTGACATTAGAAGAAGTGTTTTTTCCTATATGTACTACTTTTGCCCCTGTATCAAGTACCTGTCCATTTCCCGCAAAAGTAATACCTGTAAATTCTGATGTAGAATTATCTCCTTTTAAAACACTCATCGGATAGAGCATAGATACCTTAGATCCAAAAGATCCAGACACCCACTCTATTTTTCCGTCTTTCTCAACAATCGCTCTTTTAGTATTTAAATTGAGCATATTTCTTGACCAGTTTTCTATAGTTGAATATCTAAGGCTGGCCCCTTCTTTTACAAAAAGCTCTACACATCCTGCATGAAGGTTGGTTACATTGTATTTTGGTGCAGAACATCCTTCTATAAAATGTAGAGATGCACCTTTTTCTACGATGATAAGAGTATGCTCAAACTGTCCAGCTCCTGGTGAATTCAATCTGAAATACGATTGTAATGGAATATCAACATGAACACCTTCTGGAACATAGACGAATGATCCTCCTGACCACACTGCTCCATGTAATGCAGCAAACTTGTGATCATTTGGCGGTACTGCTTTCATAAAGTATTTCTTTACTATATCCTCATGTTCTCTTACAGCTGTTTCCATATCTGTATAGATAACGCCTTGTTCAACTAATTCCCTCTTAATAGAGTGATATACGACTTCTGAATCGTACTGTGCACCGACTCCAGAAAGAGAAGCTTTCTCTGCTTCCGGAATTCCTAGCAAATCAAATGTCTGTTTAATATCTTCAGGAACTTCATTCCAATCTTCTTTCATATCTACCTTTGGTCTTACGTATGTAACAATTTGACTCATATCTAATTCACTTAGATCTGGACCCCATGGAGGTAAGTCTAATTCTTCATAAGTTTTTAATGATTTAAGTCTAAACTCCCTCATCCAGTCCGCTTCGTTCTTACCTTCTGAAATTTCCACAATGATTTTTACATCTAGACCTTTATCAGCTTTAAAAGAGTATGTATCTTCGTTTTTAATATCGTAGATACCGCGATCAATATCTTCGACATATGTTTTATCTTCGGCCATGATCTTCTCCTCCTTCTTTACTTTCATCAGATGATTCTAAAAACTTTTCATATCCATTAGTTTCAATCTCATCTGCTAAAGATTTAGGTCCTGTAGCAATTATTTTACCTGCTTTCAATACATGAACATAGTCGACATTAATATTTTCTAGTATTCTCTTGTTATGTGTTATAATAATGACGCCATTATCTGAGTTAGCATATAAGTTCACTCCGTTTGATACAACTTTCATAGCATCTACATCAAGCCCAGAATCCGTCTCATCTAGAATTGCCAGTTTAGGTTGTATAGTTAAAAGCTGAAGAATTTCATTTTTCTTTTTCTCTCCGCCTGAAAACCCAACATTTAAGTATCGTTTAGATAATTCTTGATTCATCTTTAATTCTTCCATTTGCTTTTTGAGATCTTTATTAAATGCTAAAATTTTTGGTGCCTTACCATTTTGAGATGTTACCGCTGTACGGAGAAAATTCTCTACTGTTACACCATTTACTTCTTCTGGATTCTGAAATGATAGGAATATACCTTTTTTAGCTCTTTCATCTACCTTTAATTCATCAATTAATTCTCCATCAAACAGTATACTTCCACTCTCTAGCTTGTATTTAGGATGTCCCATTAATACATTAGCTAGAGTTGATTTTCCAGCACCATTAGGACCCATTATTACGTGTATTTCACCTTTGTTAACTTGAATATTTAAACCATTTAAGATACTCTTTCCCTCTATACTGGCATAAACATTATCTATATTTAATAATCTACGATTCATATATATACTCCTCCTTTTTTAATTCCTACTAAAACACTCGGATTTAACTTTAGAATACTCTTTTTGATAATAATTGTCAATATCATTTTTTATAAAATTTTTTAATCTGAATATATTAAACTAAACTAAGCAAAGTAAAATAAAAAACTCAAATAAAGTTTGAAATTTAAAAATGACCTCCTATAGTTATTTATATTTAACTATAGGAGGTTATTTTTTATATTTGAAAACCTGAGTACCACTAAGCTAATAAAAAAGAGTTCTATTTGCCCTATTCTTTTAAAAATCATCTATAATATTTTATGTTAAAATTATATATTTCAAACTAAAAATTAGGTTCAAGCCTTTCTTCAATAGTGTAAGTTGTTCCGTAACATTTAATATAAATGCATAAAAGTCGAGTTTATTTATAGTGCCAATATTTGAATACCTGCACCTTCATTATCTACAACTTGGAAAAAATGATAGTCATCTAGAGATTAGGGATATTTTTTATGAAATTAAAAAGTTTATTTTAATATATAAATCTTATCTTTAATGTTACAAACAAACTGATAATCAATTTGGCGTAATGGCTGGTGCATTTGCAGGTGGTGAAGCTGACTATACTACAGCATTTGAACCAATTGCAACAACTATGGAAAAAGAAGGTAATGGATATATAGTTGCATCTATAGGTAAAGATTCCGGAGAAATACCTTTTAGTACTTCGCTTAGTATGAAACACCGAAATGATACTTTATATTGAATATAGAAATATAACTATTATTTAATACCCAGATTTAAGTTGTATTGAAATACGGAGTTTTAACTTCAAATGGCCTAAATTTCCAACAAAATCAAATTAATATTATTCCATTGCGTTGGATAGGAAGTGGATTTTTGACATATATTGAAAATATTATACTTTTTATGCCTCTTGGATTTTTATTGCCTTTTACCTGGGAAAAAAATGAGTCCATATGGAAAACTAGTTTATTTGGCCTATTTTTATCATTTTCAATAGAGTTTAGCCAATTGTTTAATTGGAGGGTATCAGATATAGATGATCTAATGATGAACACAATAGGAACAGTTTTTGGCTACTTAATATTTAAGTTATTTTGTACTAGATATTCTGCTTTTAATTATAGAATTCCTGGCATAGTTTTTAATAAAAAATTCTCTATAATCTTAAATCAAGAAGCCTATTTATATGTAATTATAGCATTTTGCACAAAAATATTCTTTAGCTGAGAATATATGAAGTTCTTTAATTGATAAGCATTTATACTTGAGATAAGCCACATTACATTCTAGACTTATCTTCTGTTTCTGCATAGAATTTATTACTTTATGATATTTTTACTTTATATTAATTTACTTTTAATACTTCTTCATCAGCTCTTGAGATCCTGTCTGAAATACTAAACTTTTTTCCTTCTTCTTCACCCATCAAAGCTACTTCTGCATGACCAGAGAATTTAAGTTCAGCCTGCCTTTACTTTTCCATCAAATTTTATATTTTCAAAAGCATTAACTACTTCTTTATCTTTAACCAAAACTAATCCCCATTCTTGGTTGTTCTCTTTTTGTTCATCAAATTGTTTAGTTAAGCCTCTAATAAAACCTAGTGATCATTTTCTAATCCTTTTACACTTAAACTATCTTTTTTATATTTATTTTGTATTCTTTTTACACTCGAAGATATACAATCTAAAGCATAGTCAAATACTAAATTACACAATTTCACTATATGAATTATATTATCATAATTTTTATTAAACTTAATTCTTTAATAAAATTTTTCCCATACTTTTAATTGTTAAACAAAAATAATAGGTAGAGAAACAAATCTCTACCTATTGAAATTTACATTTTAAATTAATGTATCTCTTGATAAATTATCCAGATACCGTTTTTGTATCTCTTGGCAATAGCTGGATAGAAAATATTTATAATGGAAAAGATCAATCCTAAAAATGAAGATTAGACTAGTTTATAACAAGTCTAATCTTCATTTTCTCTAGCTGCAATTCCCCTTAATATATCTATATGCACCTGTTTAATTTCCTCAAGTACTTTATCATTTTCTTCTTTAGAGTTTCTTGCATAGTTTATATAAATTTTACTATTTCCAACTTTGTACAGTCTATCCCAACTTGTACCATCCTGTGCTTCTACATTGCGTCCGATTAGTTCTGCTGCCATGTAAATCACCCCCTACTATGGTTTATGTTTATTGAAATTTGTCCTATTACTTTAAAATAATTTAACTACGTTAATTTCATAAATTTTGATACTATCTACATATCCTTAATATAAAACATTAAGTTATTAAGTATTTTTTTAATTTAAATGTCAAGAATAAAAGGATCGGAGATTTTAAATAAACCGGTAAATAGGTAATAAAATAATTTTAATAAATATAAAGGAGGATTTAATATGAAAGCTAAAGTCGATAAAGATTTATGTATTGGATGTGGTTTATGTCCGTCTATTTGTCCTGAAATTTTTTCTATGGATGATTCCTCAGATAAAGCAGTGGCAAGTGATAAGGAAATCGGTAAGGATTTAGTTGATACAGCTAAAGAAGCTGAGAATAGTTGTCCTGTAAATGCAATAGTAGTTGAATAAATTGTTAAATGAGTTAGTGTTTATAGATAATTTTATGCTATGAATGCAATCTCACTTGCTATTCCTAAAACAAAACTAAACGGTAGCTTTGATTTTAAAGCTGCCGTTTAGTTATTATATTCTAAATTACCTCTAGTAATAATAACAAATACATATCAGTATAATTAATATAGAGAACATTTAGGAGTGATACTGATGAATGTAGCAATATATTTGCGTAAGTCTCGGGCCGACTTAGAAGCCGAAAAAACAGGTGAATTTGAAACACTGAATAAACACAAATCTACTCTACTAGACTTATCAAGAGAAATGAAATTAAATGTAGTAGAAATAAAAGAAGAACTAGTATCTGGTGAATCGATAATACATAGGCCAAAAATGATTGAACTTTTAAAAGAAGTTGAATCCAATAAATACGATGCTGTACTTGTAATGGATGTCGATCGCTTGGGACGTGGAGATATGAAAGACCAAGCGATCATACTTGAAACCTTCAAAGAAAGCGATACAAAGATTATAACTCCAAGAAAGACGTATGATTTAATGGATGAGTTTGACGAAGAATATTCTGAGTTTGAAGCTTTTATGGCGCGTAAGGAATTAAAGTTGATAACAAGACGTATGCAACGAGGATTAATTAAAAGCATTGAAGATGGAAACTACCTTTACAGGCTTCCACCATATGGTTACGATATTTTTTATACGGATAAAAGAGAACGTATATTAGTTCCAAATGATCAAGCCGATATAGTTAAACTGGTATTTGATTTGTATATAAATGAAAATATAGGAAGTACGAAAATATCTGATTACCTTAATAACAGAGGTATAAAAACATATACAGGTTGTGAATGGTATGGATCTGCTGTAAGAAACATTATAAATAACAAGATTTACTGTGGCTATATTGAGAGAAAAAAGAAAACTTATAGTAAAAAAAAGGACTCAACAGGCAAGCGAATAGTTAAAAACAACGAAAATAGAGATAGGATACTTGTAAAAGGTAAACATGAGCCTATAATATCAGAAGAAACCTGGAACCAGGCTCAAAAAATAATAAAAACTAAAGGTCATGTAGGTCATAAGAACGAACTTAAAAACCCATTCTCAGGTATTATCAAGTGTAAATTATGCAGTAAATATCTTTCTTACCGTCCTAATAAGGATAGAGCAACGCAACTGATATGTTCAAACAAATGTGGAAATAAGGGTTCAAAGTTTGAATATATTGAAGAATCCTTCTTCGATTCTCTACGATCATCATTAAATCTGTACAAAATAAAAACTGAAAAAGAAGATATTAGCAGTTACAACGTTAACTTTGAAAGGGAGTTAAATAAAAAGGCACTGCTCGACCTCGAAAATGAAATTAAAGAATTATCTAAACAGAAAAATAAATTATTTAAGTTTTTTGAAAGAGGTATCTACGATGAAGATACTTTTTTAGAAAGGTCACAATACATAAAAAATGAAATTATCCAAACTGATAAAAATATAGAAATCGTAAAATCAAGATTAAAAAATATAGATAAAGACAACAATGAAATTGCAATAGGAATTAGGGAAATTTTAGAATTATACCCTGTCACTGAATCAATAGTAGAAAAAAACAAATTATTAAAATCAGTTGTAAAATATGCTACATACTATAAGAGTAAAGATCAAAGGCTTGATGATTTTGAATTACATATAGAATTAAAAATATCTGAAGAGTAGTATTTTCAATAGGCTCTATCTAGGCGAAATACCTTTTACTGCGTATTCAGCTACTAAATCTTATTTAAAAGATAATTCTGACCTAGTTCAGAGATTTACTAATGCTGTTTATAAAGGACAATTATGGGTCCAAGAAGCTTCTGATAAAGAAATTGCTGAAACAATGAAACCTTTTTTTAAAGATATATCTATTGAAGATTTAACTACTGTGGTAAATAGATACAAATCAATCGATGCGTGGTCACAAGATCCTCTTCTTAAAAAGGAGAGTCTAGATAGACTTATCGCTGTAATGAAAGAAGCAAAAGAACTTGATAAAGATGTTTCTTATGAAGATATAGTAAATACTGATTTTGCTAATACGGCTATAAAAAGTATTAAATAAGTAAATCATAAATAAAGGTTGTTTGTAGTCTTTTAGATTACAAGCAACCTTTTTCTTTATCTTATGATTTCATACAATATTATCTTGATGTATTTCAGCTATTTTAAATTACGGAAAAAATTATCATTTTTAGTTTTATACTTTAGTATTGTTTATCTAAAACATAAAGAAATACGCCAATACCAAAATTCCTAACACTATTCTGTAATAACCAAATACTTTAAAGTCATGTTTTTTAATATAGTCCATAAATAATTTTATTACAACAATCGAAACTAAAAATGCTACTACGGATCCAACTATTAATATAAGCCATTCAAAACTAGTAAATGCAAAACCAGCCTTAAGTAACTTTATCGCACTAGCTCCAAACATTGTAGGTATCGCCATAAAAAATGAAAACTCAGCTGCCACATATCTAGAAGTCCCTAAAAGTACAGCTCCTATTATAGTCGAACCAGATCGTGATGTACCTGGAATTAGGGCTAGACACTGAAATACTCCTATTGCTAATGCAGTTTTATACGTTACATCCTTAAAATTGTTATACTTCGGTGTTTTATTTCTATTTTCTAAAAGTATCAAAATTACACCATAAGCTATTAATGCAATAGCTACTACAGTTGAATTATAGAATAGTTCATTTATTTTGTCTTCAAATAATACCCCAACTATTCCTATTGGTATTATTGATATTATAACCTTTATCCATAAATCAATCGTATCGCGTTTTTGTTCTGAATTTTTATCGCCGTCAAATGGATTTAATTTTTTAAAGAACAACAATACTACTGCTAGTATCGAACCCAGTTGTATAACAACTAAAAACGTATTTATAAATGTATCAGAGAAGTTTAATTTTAAAAACTCATTCACTAAAATCATGTGTCCCGTGCTACTTACTGGTAGCCACTCTGTAATTCCCTGTATAACTCCCAATAGCACAGATTTTAAAATTTCTATAAAATTGAATGCTTCCAATTTCTTACCTCCAATTTCTTACTTAATATTAGTTTAAGTAAAATTTTTAATATCTAAATTACTTTATATCATCTTTTTCGAAATATATTAAACTGGCAATAGTACCAAAAATAAAAGTTACAGCGATTATTAAATATGAAGTTAAATGTGATGTATTATATTTATCTATAACACCTGAAACTAGTAAATACGATGTAGTCCATGGAAAATAGACACCTAGATCAGAATTTGACAACATAATATTGGCCATTACAACTGAAATCATAAATATAATTGGTGCTATAATATTTTTTGAATACATAGTAATGAAAAATATTGGTGTAGAGGTTAAAAATAAAAAGACACCTCCTAATAAGTAAGCTTTTATAGATGTAAAAATATCTTGTGACCTTAATGATTCTGCACCACAAATAAATCCGAAAACTATTGTTGCAATCCAAGAGATAATAGTCAAAAGAATAATCCATATAAATAATGTTATAAACTTTGAAAATATAAAGGATATCTTTGGGATAGGTACTGTAATAATTGATTTTAAAGTATTTTCAGAGTATTCTCTACTAATTAAATAAGCCGCGATTACACCGTAAAGCACTAGACCAAATAACATCATTATATATAGGTTTGTACTTTCAAATAATTGGGCGAATGTAACTATTTTCTCGGGATTGTCGAGCTTTGATTTAATAATTTCGCCAGAAATCATCAGTGGGGCAACTAAAGCACTTAATAAACTCAATGTAAATATTTTGCATCTCTTTAGTTTTAATATCTCACAGTATACCAAATTAACCAATTTTACCACCACCAATCAGATTTGAAAAATAATCTTCTAAACTTTCTTCACTAATATTGATTCTAAAAACATCAATATCATTTTTCACAAATAATTTATTAAGTTCAGATCTTAAATTAAAATCTGTATAAATACGTATACTGCCATCACCGTGGACACTATAATCTTTAATATTGTATTTTTCTTCAAGTAATAAACATGATTTATTTTCATTTGATGTTTTAAATTCCAAATATCTTCTATTTCTTTTATGAAGTGTAGCCATCGACACTTCTTCCATCATTTTTCCATCATGTATTACTCCGATTGTATCTGCTAATTGCTCAATTTCATTGAGTATATGGCTTGATAAGAATATTGTAGTTCCATTCTCTTCACACAACCTTTTTAAATAGCTTCTTATCTCTTGAATACCTACTGGATCTAGACCATTTATAGGCTCATCTAAAATCAAAAGCTCTGGATCGTGCATAATAGCCGATGCTATACCTAATCTTTGCTTCATTCCCATTGAATAATCTACAAAAGGTTTCTTCAATTCCTTATCTAAATCAACTATTTCTAAAGCTCTCTTCACAGAATCTTTTCTTTGTATGCCTCGAAGCTTAGCGAATATCTGTAGATTTTCTTCTCCCGTTAAATTTTCATAAAATCCTGGGTACTCTATTATCGAACCAATTCGATTGTACACCTTTTTTGAATTTTTATATTCTTTGTTTCCAAGTAGCTCTATTTCTCCAGAAGTAGGTTTTGTTAAATTCATAAGCATTCTCATGATAGTTGTCTTCCCTGCCCCATTTCTCCCAAGAAGCCCATAAATCTCACCTCTTTTTACATTTATATTTGCAGAGTCTACACTTTTTTTCTCGCCAAATTTTTTAGTAAGAGATGTTGTCTTAATTATATAATCCATGTTAATTCCTCCTGTCCTTTTATTATTATAACAAGAAGCCACTTACGCCAGCCTTAATCAAATCTTACAATTCCCTTAATTTTAGTTTTAAATACAAAAAACGCACATAAGTACGTTTTAATAGTTCTATAAAATTGGAAATTGCAATATAAACTCAGTCCCATATCCAATTTTACTTTTAACATCTATTTTTCCACTATGCATATCCATAAACTCTTTTACAATACTAAGTCCTAGTCCACTTCCTCTTTTGCTCCTAGACTTATCACATTTATAAAGTCTATCAAATACAAATCTAATACTATCTTCATCAATACCATTTCCATTATCCTTTATATATATTTCTACATATGAATCAGATTTTAGAGTCTTAAATTCTATGCAGTCTCCAGCGTATTGTACTGCATTTTGTAATAAATTAGAGATTATTCTATTAAAAGCATTTTCATCTATATTTACATTGTATTCATCTTCTGGTATATCAACTTTTAAAGAGATTTTATTTTGTTCAAAAACTGGTCCCCATTCAATTATGTTCTCCCTTAACAATTCATTTATATCTTTAACTTCAGGAGAGAATAGTATCTCTCTCGATCCAATTTTAAACAATTCAAATAAGTTATCTACTAACTCTTTCAGATCATATGCTTTTTTTCTAGAAGTTCTAATGTACTTTATTTTTTCATCATTATCCAATATATCGCTCTCTAAAGCGTCTAAGTATCCTAGCAATGATGTAAGTGGAGTCCTTACATCATGTGATAGGCTAGTCATCAGCTCCTTGTTTGCTTGTTCTGTCTTTTTCTGTTGTATTAGTTTCGCTTGATAGGATCTAATTAACTCATTTGTAGCTAATCCCACTTCAGAAAATACTCCCGATCCTGATTCTGATACAAATATATTTATCTTATCGTAATTTTTAGCTGTTTTTATAATATACAGTAGTTCTTTGAGTTTTGCTCGAAACATTATAATATACAAAAACATTAAAATGCAAATAATAGAAAGAATTATAATTAATACATCCTTAATAATATCATTCACCTCCAAATTTATAGCCAACGCCCCATACTGTTTTAATAAATTTAGGGGCATCGGGTTTATGCTCAATCTTTTTTCTTAGTCTTCGAATATGGACCATTATATTATTATCATCAAATGCGTAGTCTTCTTCCCAAACATTTCTATAGATCTGTTTTTTAGTAAATACTTTTCCTCTGCTTTGTGCTAAGAAATACAATAAATCAAATTCTTTAGCTGTTAGATCAATTTTTTTATTATCTACTGTTACTTCTCTGGTATCTGGATTTATTACTAAACCATCAAAACATAGCTCTTTTTTGCTTATAGATTCATTAAAATATGTAGACCTTCGTATAAGAGATTGAACTCTAGCAATGAATTCATTCATGCTAAATGGTTTCGTTAAATAGTCATCTGCTCCTAATCTAAGACCTGACACCTTATCTATCTCACTGTCTTTGGCTGTCAACATAAGTATTGGCACAGAACTTGATTTCCTAACCTCAGTTAAAATTTCAAAACCACTCTTCTGAGGTAGCATTATATCTAATATTACAAGTTGATAAGAATTTTCTAGTACTTCCTGTAAACCGCTAACACCATCATGTCTAAACTCAACTAAATAATTTTCTATTTCAAGGTATTTTTTTAAAACTTCACATAAATCTTTATCATCATCTACAACTAAAATTTTATGGATCATATATAAACTCCTTTCAATCGATACTATATACGACTTTATATCTTTTTAATCTATCATTTTCATTACAAATATGTCTTTAATTATAGATTAAAAATAAAAAAATAACTATAAAAAATAAAAAAGGACTGTGATTACAGTCCTTAGGCATTTGCAAAAGTATATATTGCATCTAACTTTGTAACGAAAAAACTCTCACCTTTACATCCAATATATTTAGCGTATTTTTCAATTTTTTCTTTCATTTTATCATAACTATCGTAGAAACTATCTCTGTTTTCTATTAAAGAATCAATATAACTATTCATTAGACCTTCTTTGTATTCATCCATAGAATATCCTAAAAATTTTGTCAAATTGTCAATTTCATTAAACAAATCTCCATCTTCTTTAATAAGAAACTTGTATAGGTCTTCCCTGTACGGATTTAACTCTATTATCTGTTTTACAACCTTACATTCGTCTGGTTTGCTGATAAATCCATCTTTATAGTTATTAAAAAGCGCATTTGATTGATTTATAGACTCTTCATCGATATAAGGACGAACTTTAGTTATTTTATTTTCCAATAGCACATCCACAACAGCAAAATGTATGTTAAAGAAGTCTTCTTGTATAAAAGAATGTAACTTATCTACTGCAGCTTCAATTTCTTGGATATTTACAATATTATTTTTCTTATTTTTATTTGGAATTAAGTATGACTTATTGTAGTTGTTGAATAGTCTATAAAAATCTAGGTATTTATCGCAGTAAATATCTTTAAACGTATCTACATCTATGGTTATAATCTCATAACCTACAATAGTCTCTACACCTAACTTAAAAGCTTCTGTAAGATATTTATCTCCTAACTTTAGACCTCTCTCTGAAATCTGTTTTAAAGAGTGAAAATTCTTCATACAATCATCTTTAAACTTTTTACTTTCTTCGATTGCTCTAAATTTAAATAACTTCCTAATAGCATTGTAATTTTCCATCTGTACATCAAATTTAATATTTGCATCATTTATATCAAATGTAATCATATAAATTATACCTCCAAAAATTTCTTATGTATAATTAATTTGATTACAAATGTGATTATCCTTCTAAATAAAATATTTGTCTAAACTTTTCTCGATACTGTATACGATTATAGTAGATTTATTAGACCAAATAAAATTGGTAAAAATACTGCTGGAAGTAAGTTTGCAACTTTTATCTTTGTAATCTCTAAAAGATTTAGAGCAATTCCTATTATAAGCAAACTTCCAACAGCAGTTAAAGCCGTAACAACTGCATCGCTTAAAAGTGTTGATAAAAATGCAGCTCCAATAGTTATTAAACCTTGATATATAAATACTGCCACTGATGAAAATATAACTCCTATACCTAGAGTAGTTGTAAATATAATTGCAGAAATTCCATCTAATAATGCTTTTGTAAAAAGAGTCTGATGATTTCCAGTAAGTCCACTTTCCAGAGCACCAACTATTGCCATCGCCCCAACACAGTAAATTAAACTAGTTGTAACAAAACCCTTAGCTATAGAAGTTTCTTGGTCGTCTCCTTTTGAAAACTTCTCTTGTAAAAAATCTCCGAGTTTGTTTATTTTCTTATCTATATCTATTAGTTCGCCTATTAATCCGCCAACTGCAATACAGATCACTGTTATTAAAGTATTTTCACCTTTTAAACTGCCTTCTATTCCTATGTAAAGTACACAGAGTCCTAAACCACTCATTATTGTTTTGCTTACTCTATCTGGGATTCCTTTTTTAATAAATAATCCCACTATGCATCCTACTGCTATTGCCAAACTGTTTACGATTGTCCCCAACATGTCATATATTCCTTTACTAGTAATTGATCTAATCTGTCTATACTTCTATATTTTCTCTATAATTTTCTAAGCTTTCTAAAAACTTTTCAAATCCATCTAAAGGTAAGTTAACCATTTTAGTATTTATATTTGGATGGAAATTTAGATTCTCTCCATTTAGTATATCCTTATCTACAAACAATTTAACCTTATGTTCTTCATCATTAATAAGAGAAAAAGGATTGACACTTCCAGGTGTTAGCTTTAAAACATTTAAAAGCCTCCCTGGTGATGCAAAAGAAAGCCTTGTAGATCCTATTTTATCTTTCAATAATTTTAGATCGACTTGTTTATCTTCCCTAACTACAATTAGATAGTATTCACTACCTTTTGAATTTCTTAAAAATAAATTTTTACAGTGTGTTCCTTTTGCTATGTCTTTTATTGCTACAAGTTCTTCAGCTGTATAGAGCGGTTCGTGTTCAATCACATCGTAATCTACGCCTAAGCCATCTAAAGTCCTGTATACTTTATTTTCGTTTTCTATAAGTTCTTCAGATGATAATTGATTATTTTCCATAATTTTTCCTCCTTCCAGTACGTGTTGATTTTTAAATCGCTATATATTGTATAATTAAACGATATTTCATAATAGACTAAATTGATATTCTATTATGAAAATTGAAGTTACTAAAATCAATTATATCTCTTTATTACATATTATTCTAGTTATTTCTACATAAATTTTACTTATTGTATAATACTTATATATAAATAAAACATATTATCCTATTTATAAAAATTCAGTTGGATTTTCTGCAAAATCTTGAAATGATTTTCTAGTAAAAACTGTGTTTTCTCCTAGAAATCTTCTATATCTTTTTTCTTCTTTTTTTAGAGTTACTTCTTGCTTATCCTCATGGTTATTGTACACAACAAATTTCAAAGGTGGTTTTCTTCTACTTCCTTGTACTCTTTTCAATAGATACTTTATGTGAATGTCAGCCTCGGGGAACGAATAGCCACAAAATACAACGACATCTGCATCTCTTAGTGAATTTTGAGCTGCATTCCATACTTTTGATATATGGATATTTGATATATTTTTAAAATAAGTAGGTGGTATTACAATAGGCACAGTATAGTCACCACAATCGAGACATCTTGTTTCTCTAGCTCTTTGAAGTTGTTTCATAACGCCTCCTTCATAAGGTGTTATAGTAACTCCATTACAAACTGGACAGTAAAGCCAGTTTAGTGAACCATGGATCTTGTAGAGCTTTATAGAAGGCTCAGTCGGCCTTCTCCAACTGTTTTCTAGATTAAAATTAGTAAAATCTATTCCGTAATCTAACATTACATAGTTGTTTATCTTATCACTCATAGTAACAATAGTATTATCTATACATATATCGTAATTTGTACTTATAAATGTAGTATCGAGTAAAAGCTCTTTATCAATTAAATTCCTTATTAAAGTATTGTGATTAGTGCTTTCTATATCTAATTTTGCATTTAATACTTCCGCCATTAAAAATATCAAATACTGTCTCATATATCTAATGCTATCGCTCTTTTTATTTATATCTTCAAGTCCAAAATTTCTAAACGACTCTCCTCTCTGCTCTGCTAAATCTAAAAGACCTAGTACTTCTTCAAATGTTGGAAAGTTAATATCATTCATATCGTCATTCATAACGTCAATATCAAATATCTGCTTAAAAAACCTGAACAACTCGATATTCATCTCACTTTCAAAATCTTTTTCCTTAAGATTTCTAAAATAAGCGCTAAATAGTTCATTTTGTATAGGAAAATTATCTGAAGCAGATGCTCCAGCACCCAAAAATACTGCTAATTTCATGTCACTACTCCTTTTAAAATATCGTTATAATAAATGAAGTGCCTTAAATAGATATATCAAAATAGATATTTCTGATTTGAGACACCTCATCAAAACTTAAAAGTTAAAATTTAATCTTTTGTCGATTTGTTTTTTAAAATTTTTAGTTGCACTTTATTCCAATTTAAATTTTAAGAAGCTCGTAAATCGCCAATGCGTATATTTTAGAAGCTTTAACTATATCGCTAATTATAGCAAATTCATTTGCTTGATGCTCTGTTTTAGGACTTCCAGGAAAAACAGATCCAAATGCTACACAATTATCTAAAGCTCTTGCATATGTAGCTCCTCCAGACGAAACTGGAGAACCATCAAGGCCTGTTTCTTCTTCATAGACTTTTCTCAGAGTCTCGACAAGTAGGCTGTCTTTAGGAATATATATAGAATCTAAAAAGTCGTATTCTTCATATTTCAATTGGAATTTTTCTGCTAATTTTTTCAAATTAGAAACTACCTCTTCTACTTTGTATGTCACAGGAACTCTTATATCTAGACCTGCTATTTCTTCATCATCTTTAATTAGCAATTTACCAGCATTTACAGTCAGTTTGCCAGATATATCATCTTCACAGTTTTTAACTATATTTTGTCCATTTGCATCTTCTCCAATAACTTCGGCCAAAAACTTTACAGTATTTGATTCAACTCCTATGTTATTTAGTGCGATACAAAGTCTTGTAAGCGCATTTATTCCAGTCTCACTCACAGCAGAGTGAACGCTCTTACCATTTATAGAAATCTTGTTTCCATCGACTATGTATTCATATTTTAGTCTATCTAACTCTTTTTTTAATATATTTATGTGTTTGCCGATGTATATTGCTTTACCTGGCACAGCATTTAATGATTCGCCTACACTTAAATTTATATCATTGTTGCTCTTGCAGCTTAAATTTACTTGTAAAAGTCCTTTTTCAGCATTGATTATCGGAAATTTAGCATCTGGCGTAAATCCATAAGTTGGTATTTCTTCATTGTTTTCTTTGTATTTGTTTATACATCTCCAAAGATTTTCTTCATCCGTTCCAAATATAAATCTAATACGCTTATTTAACTTTAATCCCAAATCCACTAGAGATTTAGCTGCGTATATTGCTGAAATAGTAGGTCCTTTATCATCTTGCGTTCCTCTTCCATAGATTTTACCATCGTCTATAACACCTTCAAACGGAGGAAACTTCCAACTTTTATGGCTTCCTTCAGAAACCACATCTACATGCCCTAGAATTCCGATAATTTCCTCGCCTTCACCGATTTCTGCATATCCATAGTATCCATCTTTGTAAACTGTTTTAAATCCAAGCGACTCGCATAAATCCAACATATATCTAAGAGCTTTATCTATGTTTTCACCAAATGGATAATTACCTTCTTTTTCAGAAATTACACTTGGAATTTTAATAGCTCCTTGTATTGAACTGATCATCTCACCTTGTAGGCTTTCTACTTTATTTAGTATATCTTGCTTCACAGCATCACCTCCAGTATCGTAATTATAAAATCTTCTAATTAAAGAGATCTTAAATATTTATTTATTACAAGTTATCACTGATTTATGATCTCGCTAACTTATTATTTTTACTTATTTCTTATCACTTATTTTAAATTACTTATTTCGTATTTTGCATTATCTATATTAAACATTTTGGTCCTTTAATACATAAAATATTCTTATTTTTTTAGTTTATTTATATATTCAACTGCCTTAAGAGCTCCCATCTTAGAGTGGTCAAAAGTAAGTCCACCTTGGAAGTAAACATTATACGGAGGTCTTATTGGAGCATCTGCACTTAATTCTATAGAAGATCCTTGAATAAATGCTCCTGCTGCCATTATAACTTCACTCTCATACCCTGGCATTTCCCAAGGAACTGGTGTAACATAAGAATCAACTGGAGCTGCTGCTTGAATTCCTTCGCAGAACTTTATTACTTCATCAGCATTGTTCAGTCTAATACACTGGATAATATCACTTCTGTTTTCGTCGTGTTTAGGAAGTACATCGTATCCTAATTTTTCAAAAAGCCTTGCGCAGAAAATTGCACCCATAACAGCTTGTGATACAATATATGGCGCGATAAAGAAACCTTGGAGTACACTTCTTGTAGTTCCAAAAGTAAGCCCACATTCTTTTCCAACACCAGGAGAAGTCATTCTGTAGGAAATTTGTTCAATAAGGTCGCTCTTTCCTACTATATACCCACCAGTAAGTGCCAAACCTCCACCTGGATTCTTGATAAGTGATCCTGCCATAACGTCTGCTCCAACATCAGTGGGCTCTTGTATATCTAGAAATTCTCCGTAACAGTTGTCAACCATAACTGTCAGATCAGGATTTACTGATTTTACAACTTCAATAGCCTCTTTAATATCAGCTATTGATAGCGATTTTCTCCAAGAGTATCCCTTAGATCTCTGAATCATAACTAGTTTAGTTTTCTCATTTATTTTTTGTTTTATTCCTTCTAAATCTACATTTCCATTTTCTAAGAAATCAACTTGTTCGTATGTTACTCCGTATTCTTTTAAAGATCCCTTTTCTTCTCTAATTCCAATCACTCCTTCAAGAGTGTCATATGGTTTACCAGTTATTGAAAGAATCTCGTCTCCAGGTCTTACTAATCCCTGTACACATAATGAAAGTGCGTGTGTACCATTTACAATTATTGGTCTAACTAGTGCATCTTCTGTATGGAAGACTTTCGAATATATTTCTTCTACTTTTTCACGACCTATATCGTTGTACCCGTAACCCGTTGTCCAGTTGAAATGTTGATCACTAAG
Organism: Metaclostridioides mangenotii; assembly: GCF_017873185.1. Lineage (GTDB taxonomy): Bacteria > Bacillota > Clostridia > Peptostreptococcales > Peptostreptococcaceae > Metaclostridioides > Metaclostridioides mangenotii. The sequence continues at coordinate 372,054 of NZ_JAGGJX010000001.1, read as the reverse complement.
TTTAGCATCCTGCATAGCATTTAACACCTTATACTGATTGTACTCCCTAATTTCTTTCAATTCTTCAAATTTATCTTTTACATCTGATAAAACTTCTTCAGATAACTTAAATGTTTCATCATCTATATTGTACATCTGTTTTAAAAATTCTCTTGTCTCGTTTAACATTTTCTCACCTTTTGTCTATTAGTTTAATAATAACTAAAGCAGATAAAAGCTTCTAGTTTAAATAGCTTTTATCTGCTTTTATTATTACTCATTATTTATTTTGATTATTGTTTCCTAGTCCAATATATTTACTTGGCTTGATACTAGCTATTGCATGTTTGTATATCATCTGCTGAGATTTATCACTTTTTTCTAATAAAACAATATAACTATCAAATCCTTTAACAACCCCATCTAGACTTGATCCATCAAGCATGTAAACTGTAACCGCTATTTTTTCTTTTCTAGATGTGTTTAAAAATAGGTCTTGCAAATTAAGAACTGTATTTCTCATCATATTTACCCCCTATAAAATAATTAAAAACTATAAATATCTCATCTCTATCATTCTACATAATATAAAGCATTTTTTCAATATATTGCAATATTTCTTTTTTTAACTCTTCGCTATTGAGTTTTTCAACATCAAACCACGGAGCATCTTTATATCTCTTAAACCAAGTAATTTGACGTTTTGCATACTTTCTGGAGTCTCTTTTTATTATCTCAACAGCTTCTTCATATGTGTATTCGCCATCAAGGTATTTAAGTATCTCTTTGTAGCCTATACCCTGCATAGATATAAGATCTTTATTGTAGCCCATATCTAAAATGCCTTTCACTTCATCTATCAATCCATTTTGAAGCATAATATCTACTCTTAGGTTAATTCTATTATATAAATTTCCCCTATCCCTATTTAATATAACAATTATTGGGTAGTAATTTTCATTGAACTTAAGATCTTTGGAAAAATCGTTCATTTTTTCACCATTTAGCTCTACTTCTAATGCTCTCATCACTCTTTTTGTGTTATTCTTATGGATTCTATTTGCAGCATCTTCATTTAGATCTCTAAGCTTATCGTGCATATAATCAGAGCCTTTTTCATCTAACTCAAGTTGAAGTTTATCCCTAAGTTCTGTATTTGCCTTCGATTTTCCAAAATCCATTTCATAGATTAAAGAATTTAAATAAAGGCCTGTACCACCAGTTACTATGACTTTTTTTCCTCTTTTGTGTATATCTTCAATATACTTTTTCGACCTCTGTTGAAACTCTGATACTGAAAATGGATAGTCAGGCTTGACTTCATCTATCATGTAGTGCTTTACACCGTCCATTTCCTCTTTGCTAACCTTCGCGCTTCCAATATCCATATATTCATATAACTGCATTGAATCAGCTGAGATAATCTCTGCATCTAAAGCTTTTGCAAGTTCAATTGAAAGATCTGTTTTTCCAACAGCAGTAGGACCTGTAAGTATTATTATAGGTATCTTATTCATAATTTTCCTCTCTAATAAAATACTAATTTATTTCGATTATATCTTTTTTTCTTTTTTTATAGATTTTCATTTTTTACTGAGTCTCTTAATGTTCTCGAATTTATTGACTTTTCTTACATTACCCTCTTAAACATTTTTTCTATCTCATAATTTGAAATCTCAACAATTACCGGACGTCCATGAGGGCAAGTAAATGGATTGTTGCATTTTTCAAGTTGATCGAACAAGCTTTTTATTTCTATATCATATATCTTGTCATGCGCTTTTATTGCCGATCTACATGCCATTGTAGCAAATCTCTCGACTTTTAAGTCGTAATTGTTTTTTATATCCTCAAGATTATCTATAATTTGAAGTATAAATTTCTCTGTCTCTGGAGATCCAAATATTGTAGGCACACTTCTTACCATAACATGATTGTTTCCAAATATCTCAACTTCAAATCCAAATTTCATAAATAGATCTAGGTTTTCTTCTATGTGAAGCATATCCACACTAGAAACCTCCATAACTATTGGATCTAATAGAATTTGCATATTTATATCTTGTCTGTAGAACTTCTCCATGTATCTTTCAAATAGAATTCTTTCATGAGCAGCATGTTGGTCTAATAAAAACATAGATTCACCTTTTTCTAAGATTATATATGTTCTAAAAAGTACACCAATAACAGTATAATCATTTAGATTTAAACTGAATTCTCCATCTTGATGTTTAACTTCATTATCATCTTCATCTATAAATTTTATACTGCTCTGATTAGTAAATTCTCCTTGAATATTTTCAGGTTTTTCTTCCTGATTTTTTTCAAGTAAATCTTCTACATTAGCAGAATTAAGAATCTCACTTACAGACTGAAATTCGCTTATATGTGATTCATTTATAGTAATAGGTTCGATATTTTCGTTCTTTTTATCGACATTTACTCTAAAAGCTTCCTCAGATTCTCTAATTTCACTAAATATATTGTTATCTTGATTTTTATCAATATTTACATCTTTACTATAGCCAAAGCTCCTGTGAGACATTGTATTTTGATTTATATTATTCTCACTATTGTTAAAGCTATTTTGTCTAGTTTCATTTACAACACTTGCTTTCTCACTATAAGGTTTTAAGTTAGAAGGATTGGCATCAGCTACACGCAGTGATTTTTTGCTGCTGTAAGTTGTGTATTTTCCTATTAAGTTAGAACTTAACAATCTCTGTTGAATATAGTCTCTAAGTTCGATATATATTTCGTGTTCTCTTTCAAATTTAACTTCTAATTTGTTTGGATGTATATTAACATCTACTTTTGCAGGATCTACATATACATTTAAAAAACATACAGCATGTTTACCTATTGGTATTATAGACTTATATCCTTCTGCAAGAGCATTTATCACGACTTTGCTCTTTACAAATCTATTGTTAATGTATATATGTTGTAAGTTTTTATTGGATCTGTATAAATTATTGTTGCTTATATATCCATTTACTTTAAAGTATCTCGATTCAAAATCCATTTCTATTAAATTGTCTGATACTTCTTTACCATAAATACTTCTTATAGCACTTATTAAATTTCCATCTCCTGGAGTATTTAACATGCTTCTGCCGTTATTTACATACTTAAACTGTATATTTGGATTTCCAATAGCAAGCTTATTTATCCAATCGCTTATATTTATCGTTTCAGTATGAGTAGACTTTAAGAACTTCTTTCTAGCTGGAGTATTAAAAAATAAATCCTTAATAATAATTGTAGTTCCATTTGGAGTGCCTATTGGCTCTTTAGATACGATCTTCCCACCTTCGACTACTATTTTTGTTCCTACAGGCTCATCCTTGGATTTAGTTATCATTTCAAGTTTAGAAACTGATGATATAGATGACATCGCTTCACCTCTAAATCCAAGTGAATATATTTCATAAAGATCTTCTATATTCTTTATTTTACTAGTAGCATGTCTTAAAAAACATTTTTCTACCTCACTTGAAGCAATTCCATCTCCATTGTCAACTATCTTTATAGATTCTTTGCCTCCATCTATTATCTCTATTGCGATCTTTGTTGAATTTGCATCTATAGAGTTTTCAACGAGCTCTTTTAAAACAGATGAAGGTCTTTCGACAACTTCACCTGCTGCTATTTTATTTATAGTTATATCATCTAGGATATTGATTCTATTCATTATATAATCCCTCCTATGAACTGATTTCCTTTGCTTTCTTTTGAAGATTATAAAGAGCTGACATTGCATCTAGCGGAGTCATATTTAGTATATCAAGAGCTGAAATTTCTTTAGCTAACTCATCATCTTTATCAATATTATCAAATGATATCTGCGCCTGACTCTGTTCTTTTGATGAGTTTTTCTTAAGTTGTTTAGTTTCTTTAAGAAGCATGTCGTACTCTTTCTTTAATGAATCGTACTGAATCTTAACATTATTGTTATTTATCTTCTCAAGCTCTCTTTCCATTTGATCAAATGTATCTGCATCAGGTTTATTGTCAGTTTTTAATGGTTCGTTCTTATTCTCTACTTCAGAACTATTATCAGACGTAATTGCTATACTATTAAGAGCACTTGCATTGTATATATGATTTTGCTCTAAGTCCTTTAGTATATCTTTTGCTCTATTTATTACTTTAGACGGAAGTTTTGCAAGCTCAGCTACGTATATTCCATAACTCTTGTCAGCACCTTGAGGTATTATTTTTCTTAGAAATATTATAGTATCGCCATCTTCTTTTACAGCTATAGAGTAGTTTTTAACATCTTCAAATTCATTTTCTAAATCAGTTAGTTCGTGATAATGCGTTGCAAATAAAGTTTTGCACTTTATATTATTTTGTATATATTCAACTATTGACCAAGCTAAACTTATTCCATCATAAGTACTTGTACCCCTACCGATTTCGTCTAGTATAACCAAACTTTTTTCAGTAGCATTTTGTAGTATCAATGAAACCTCTGTCATCTCAACCATAAATGTAGACTGTCCTTGAGATAAGTCGTCACTAGCCCCTACACGAGTAAAAATTCTATCCATAATAGGTATATCAGCGTAATCTGCGGGTACAAACGAACCTATATGTGCCATCAACGATATAATTGCACTTTGTCTCATATAAGTAGATTTACCCGACATATTAGGACCGGTTATTATATTTATTATATTTTCACCAGAGTTTAGGTAAGTATCATTTGGAACGAAATTTTCCTCTCCAACTATATTTTCAATAACTGGATGTCTTCCGTTTTTTATGTCTAATCTGTCCTCAGTATTAATATTAGGCTTTACATAATTGTTATGGTGCGCTACAGTTGCCATAGATACAAAAACATCTATATTTGCTATTGTATTTGCAACCTTTTGAATTCTATCTATATTTTTATAAATAGCGTTTCTAATATTAATAAAGATTTCGTACTCTAGATTTTTTATCTTATCTTCTGCATTTAATATCTTTTCTTCAATTTCCTTTAGTTCTGGTGTAATATATCTCTCAGCATTGCTTAAAGTCTGTTTTCTTATATAAGTGTCATCTATCTTAGCATTTTCAAAGTTAGCCTTAGTTATCTCTATATAGTAACCAAACACCTTATTAAATCCGATTTTTAAAGACCTAACTCCTGTTTTTTCTCTCTCTCTATTTTCAACTTCTTTAATCATAAATGCGCCGTTTTTAGAGATATTTCTAAGCTCATCCAACTCATCATTAAACTCCGACTTTATAATATTTCCGTCCTTTATTGTTAATGATGGTTCCTCTAATATGGATTCTTCGATTAAGTTGTATAAGTCATCCAGCTTGTCCATATTTCCAGAGTATTTTTTTAATTTCAACGCCTCTGAAGAATTAACTGTACTTATTAACTCCGGTAGTTTTTCCACAGAGTTTTTGAGGTTTATCATCTCTTTAGGAGTTACTTTTTCAAAGGCAATTTTACCGCAAATTCTCTCTATATCGTATATATTTTTAAGAATATAGTTTAGGTCTTCTCTTAAAGAGAAATCATTTTTTATTTCTTCAATAACATCTAGTCTATTTTCTATTTTATCTTTTCTGATCAGTGGTTCTTCTACGTATTTCCTAAGTAGTCTCCCTCCCATAGCAGTAGATGTCTTATCAAGTACATGAAGCAATGAACCTTTCTTTTTGCTACCTCTAATAGTCTGAGTAAGCTCTAGATTAGTTCTTGTGAAAACATCCAGTACCATGTATTCCTGAGAATTATATACATTAACGCTGTTTATATTTGAAGTTATCTGTTTCTGAGTGTTGTATATATAATTAAGTATTATAGAAAGGCTAAATTTAATAAGCCCTTTTTTATCAAATACAATTTTTTTGATATAGTCTTTGCTAAAATACTTACCTATAATGCTTTCATCCAGATAATCTTTGTTGAAATTTTCATTTATGTATATATTGTTTATCGTAGCTATATTTCTCAGTTCATCTATAAAATCTAAATCATTTACAATGATCTCTGTAGGTCCAATTTTGGCTATTTCTTCAACAACCTTGCTACTTGGTAGATACGTTGCATTCGTTTCCCCTGTACTTATATCGACATAAGTTAAACCTACATCTTCTCCGTCTTTATATATAGATAAGAGGTAGTTGTTTTTTTTATTATCTAGTAAACTCCCTTCAAGCACTGTTCCTGGAGTAATTACCCTTATAACATCTCTCTTAACAATTCCCTTAGTAGTTGCTGGGTCTTCTAACTGTTCTCCTATAGCCACCTTGTATCCATTCTCTATAAGTTTTGTTATATAAGCATCAACTGCATGATATGGAATTCCACACATCGGAGCTCTTTCATCTAGTCCGCATGATTTTCCCGTCAAAGCAATCTCTAAGACTTTGGAAGCTATAATCGCATCTTCGAAGAACATTTCATAAAAGTCTCCCAATCTAAAAAACAATATGCAGTCTGCATATCTCTCTTTTACGTCAAAATACTGTCTCATCATAGGTGTAAGACGATTTCTATCAATTTTCATGATCTACCCCCTTTCATAAATTCAACAATTTAACTAAATTTAATTTTGAAACCTAAAATAATTATAACATAAATATTTTATTATGTTTAAAGGGGCCAAAAATGTTATAATAACATTTTATTAAATTTGTATATTTATACAGATATTAATAACATAAGTTCCCTTCATAAACAGAATATGCGGATGCGGATTCATAAACTTTATCCCCTTTATAATCTTCTAAATAAAAATAATGGATATTAAAGTTTTACCTCCTTAATATCCATTATTTAATATATATTTACAACAAGTTTAAAATTTCTTCTCTTAAATCTGCTATATTTTCTAGATTTTTTTCATTATAAATTTCTTTATCTATAAAAAACTCTTTCTTTACAGTAGATGGTTTATCTGATATTACGTAAATTCTGTTTGAAAGCATTATAGCTTCATCGATATCGTGCGTTATAAGGACAATTGTTGAGTTAACCTTGTCCTTTAAATTTAAAAGCCACTTCTGCATAGAATTTCTCGTTATAGAATCTAGTGATCCAAAGGGTTCGTCTAACAACATAATATCTTCAGAATTTATATAAGTTCTTAAGAAATTAGCTCTTTGCTTCATACCACCGGAAAGTTCACTAGGATATTTGTATTCATAACCAGCTATTCCAAAAGTATCAAAGTAAGATTTTACTTTATCCCTCGCAATGCTCTTCTTTTCTTTTTTTAGAATTAAAGGAAGTGACACATTGTCGATAATATTTTTGTAAGGTAAAAGTAAATCCTTCTGATACATATAACTGTATTCACCATCTACATCAATATTCCCAGCATCGCAGCTTGTTAGATTGGTTATCATATTAAATATAGTACTTTTACCACAACCACTTGGACCTAGTATAGATATAAATTCACCTTCATATACCTTTAAATTTATATCGTGTAAAATTTCACTTCCATCGTAATCTTTAGACACATTTTCTACTGATATTTTAAGTTTTTTATTTTGTTGGTAAGAATTCATTTGTGTAAGCATCACTTGCCTTCATATCCTTATCAATTAGTTTGTATTCTTTTAAGAAAGATGTGTAGTTATTCCATACACTGTCCTTCATTTCTCCCCATCTAGGTGCATCATCGATATATTTGTCAGTTAAATACTCTTGGCTCTTAACGGCTAGTTCCTTATCAGTTTCTGGAGCATGTTTTACTAATATATTGGCTGCGCCTTTTGGATCTTCTACACAATACTCATATCCTTGAGTTGTAGCTTTTAAGAACTTCTTAACTAATTCAGGATCTTTCTCTATCAAGTTTTCGTTAGTTATTAATATTGGCGTATAGTAATCAAGTCTCTCATCAAGATCTCTAACAGGTATAAAGTTTAGGTCGTAGTTCATAATCTGAGCTTTAGCTACATCCCATCCCTCAAATATCCATGCAAAGTCTACTGTCTTCATTGCAGCAAAGAAATCATCTTGACCAGTATTAACTATTTTTAATTTATTAAAATCTGCGTTATCTTTCTTCATAACAGCTTTGAATACTGCTTCTTCAGATGGTGATCCCCATCCTCCGTAGCTTTTTCCTTCAAAGTCTTTTGCAGTAGTTATATTCTTCTCTTTTGGAGAACTAAATCCTGATGTATTGTGCTGTATAATAGTAGCTACTGCTTTTATTGGAAGTGGATCTTCACTAGTCTTAGCATAAGTAACTTGCTCTTGATAGCTTACAGCAAAATCGGCTTTTCCAGTTGCAACCAAAGTATCTGCACCACTTTCTGGAGGCTGCTCAATTGTTACATCTAATCCCTGCTCTTTATAATAACCTTTGTCTAAAGCTGCATAAAGTCCTGTGTGATTAGTATTAGGAGTCCAGTCTAAAACTACAGTAACTTTCTGTAATTTATCTCCTTTTGAAGCCTCTTTATCTTTGTTTCCATTTGAAGAACATCCTGTAACTGTACCTAATGTAAATAAACCTACTAAACCCAGTATCCCTAATTTTTTTAGTTTCATAGTACCCTCCATAATAATTTACTAAAATAGATATAACTTTTTAAATATTTTATAGTACTAATTTTCTCTTCAAAATATCAGTATTTCAACTTAATTTGATAATCTATGCTTAAATACAATTTTTCTTATCATCTGAATAATTCCTACGAATATTAAACTAAAAATAACTACTAATATCGTCGATGCAAACACCTTATCTAAAGCATATGCACTTTTCGATCTAACCATATACACTCCAAGGCCCTTAGTTCCTCCAAGCCATTCAGCTACTGTTGCAGCCATAACGGCGTAAGTAGAAGAAATCTTAAGTCCTGAAAAAAGTTTGTCCAAAGACATTGGAAATTTAAGATGTATAAAAGTGCTCAACTTTCCAGCTTTCATCGTCTTGAAAAGATTCAAATAATCTCTATCTATATTTTCTATTCCATCTACAAAACTGATTAGAATTGGAAAGAAACAAGTAAGTGTTACCATTAATACTTTAGGCATTGTTCCAAATCCAAACCAAATCATAAGAAGAGGTGCGATTGTTATTGTAGGTATCATCTGAGTTACAAGTGTAAGAGGATACAGGCATTTTTTTACTATGCCCACAAAATCCATCAATACACCTATAATCAGAGATAGAGTTATCGATACAATAAATCCGATTACCGCCTCAAAAATAGTCACTGTAGCGTGCATATATAAATTTTGATAATCTATAAAAAATACTTTTACTATATCTATTGGTGTTGGTAAAATATATTGGGGAATTTCTAAAAATTCAACTGTTAATTGCCAGAAGATAATTATAAATAAAAACGTCAATATAGGATAAAGACTATTCTTCACCTTTTCTATGGTTTCTAAGTTTGTCATCTATTGTTAGGCCTCCAGCTTTCTCATCTACTCTTGCTATTGTTATAACTCTTTCACATCCTAATTCAAATGGTATTTTATGAGCTTTTTTTATAATCTCAAATACCTCATCGAAGTCACCTTCTATTGTAGTGCTCATTGCTCCTACCTCACATTTTAGTCCACTGTTCTCAATAAGTTCGATACAAGCGTCAACTACTTTGTACATTTCCTCTTCACCTTCGAAAGGTCTTAATGGCATTACTGCTATGTCTGCTATTACCATATAACTCACTCCTTATAGTATAATTAATAATTTTACCTAGCTTTGATTTTATTTTTAATTATGTAACTCTACTAGGTAATAATTTTGTTTAATAAAGCTTCTAAAGATAAACAAAAAAGGCCTTACCAATACGATAAGACCTCTAAACTCTTTAGCACTCCCTACGTTGGCATTATCCATACAGGTTCATAGGGTCGAGATGTAATCTCCTCTCAGCAAACAAGCTCCCCAACAATATTTTATTTTACAATTTTATTATACTACAATTATATTTATATTACAATTTTAATCATTTTTTTCTATCTTTACTATTTTAACTACAGTTCCATTAACTATAATTCCTATGATCCTTTTCCAAATCATTAAGTTTATTAAGCATTTTATTTAAATTCTTATCAATATTTTCTCTTGTTTCTTTTCCCTTATTACCATAATTATATTTATAAAGGTAGTTAGCAATAATACTTGAGATTTAAAGAATTATCTAATATTCTATTAATTAACTTATAATTAACTCTCTCATAATGTATACTATTTATAGTAGACTTAGTTAATAACAAATGGAGGATGACATGATAGACGATTTAAAAAGCATGTTTAAAGATTACAAACCGTATATAAACGGTGCTGATGAAATGAAACGTGCTTCAGTTTTAATACCTATTGTAAGAAAAGATGGTGAACACCATATATTATTTGAACTCAGATCAGGAAACTTGAATCACCAACCTGGTGAGATTTCTTTTCCAGGAGGTAAAATCGATCCTGGCGAAACACCTTATGAGGCCGTAATTAGAGAAACATATGAAGAACTTGGAACAGCTAAAGATAACATTGAGATAATTTCTGAAATGGATTTACTTATCACGTCTTTCAACTATATTATCCATCCTTTTTTAGGATATCTAAACGATATAGATAATTTCAATATAAATAAAGATGAAGTTGATCACACTTTTTTAGTTCCGATTAAATACCTTTTAGAAAATCCGCCAAAAGAATACACAAGCGATGTGGAAATCATACCTTCTGGCAATATGCCTTACAGCGATTTACCATATAAAAAAGATTACAAATTCCAAAAAGGTAAATCATCGATACTCTTTTATAAGTACGATAATTATATAATTTGGGGAATGACTGCAAAAATACTTCAAAATTTCCTAAACTTTTTAAAAAATTAATATATGGATTTTTAAGTTTAAAGGGAATAGCCAATGTTTTATCATAGTTAATCCCTTTAAATTTAAATTATATCTATTTTTTAATTCTATCATTAAATTCACATAACAGAATTAATAGCAATTGCTTCAGCATAAACTTGATCTATTACAGGAATATCTGTAATTTCATTTAAGTTTTTATCAATACCAATAATAGATATTCCTGTACATGCTAATGCTATAATCTTTCATATAAAACTGCTAATGCTGACTCGAAATTCTGATTTCCTTCTTTCATCTGTGATAATTTTGATATCATAGAGTAATCAAAAGTTTCTTTATTTATGTTTTTTATTTAAAAAAGTTTGTAAGCCTGACTTATCGCATCTCCATATCGAAGTTATAATCATTTTTTGGCATACATATAAGCGGGAATTCCAGCCTATTTGAGATATCTAGATATTGTCTTTAATGACAAAATCGAAATAAAAAAAGCCCTTTATAAGATAATAACAAATAATACATTTGATTATCCTATAAAAAGCTTTATATTTAAAGTTATTATTAATTTTAATTATTTGTTAACTTTTATAGCTAATATGTCTTTAACAAACTCTTCAACCTTTTCTTTAGAAGTAGCCCAAGAAGTTATAAAACGAACTAGCATTGTATTTTCATCAACTACATCCCAAGGTGTATATATGTATTTCTTCTCTAGCTCCTTAAGTACATCATTAGGTATCTCAGCGAATGTTTGATTTGTAGGAGAATCTACTCCAAATGAATATCCTGCTTTTATAATACCTTCTCTTAATATGTTAGACATTTCATTTGCATGACTTGCAAGATCTTCATAAAGATTATTACTCATAAGTTCTGTAAACTGTGTTGACATAGCTCTAGTCTTTGCTAAAAGCCCACCTCTTTGTTTTAGATGCCATCTAAAATGACCTTTAAGATTATCATTATTGATAACTAAGGCCTCTCCAAACATTGCACCATTTTTTGTACCACCTATGTAAAATGCATCACAAACCTTTGGCATATCTTCAAAACTTAAATCAACACTATCTAAAGCTATCGCACAACCTAATCTCGCACCATCGACATACAGATATATTCCAAGCTCTTTACAACAATCATGAAGAGTTTTTAGTTCATTTTTATCATAAACTGTTCCTACTTCAGTTGGATTAGATATGAAAACTAGACGAGGATATGGTGAAAAATTAGTGTGACTATGTGTATTAAACACACTTTTAACCATATCAGAAGTCAATTTACCATCTGTAGTTGGAACTGTATATATTTTATGTCCAGTAGCTTCTATTGCACCAGTTTCACTACCTACAATATGTCCACTTTCCGCTGAAATAACAGCTTCATGGGCTCTTAAAAAAGCAGCTGTAGCAAGAAGATTTGTTTGTGTTCCCCCACTTATAAAGTGAACGTCAACACTATTGTCTTTAAGTTTAGCTTTGATAGTATCAATTGCCTCAAAACTAAATTCATCAAGACCATATCCTTCAGCTTGAACCATATTTGTATCTATTATTCTCTGTAATACTTTTGGATGTGCTGTTTCACTATAATCATTTTTGAAACTGTACATTTTAACATCTCCTTTTAGTCTAAATAGTCTAAATTTTTAATAATTGAGTCAAAATAATTCTAAATCAATTCTATCTAATTGTCAATCGATAAAAGGAAAAGACTCTCTACGATATAAACATAAACTTCCATAATAAAACAATCTTAACTGTATATTTTACCTATGACTGCCAAAAGGAGGTTTTGAACCTCTATACAGATTTTTTCCCAAACCTTTTCCTCGAACTGTTTCACTATTAGATTTTATAACAGGGCTATGTGGTAGCTAACTTAAATCTAGGTGATATTTAAAATAACAAAACTAAAGAATCCCTACATTAATTTATAAGTATAAATTAATGTAGGGGTTCTTTAATATGTTTTTAATCTACCATTACTCCATTTAATGAAAATGTTCTAGCCTCAGTAACTCTTACATTTACCAGTTTACCAACTAAATCTTCATTTCCACCTTCAAAATTCACTAATTTATTTTGTCTAGTTCTTCCTGATAATTTATCTTCCTGATTCTTACTTCTTCCTTCAACCAATACCTCTACAACTTTGTCTTTGTATGAATGGTTAATTTCACCAGAGATCTTATTAACTAAATCGAGCACCTTTTGGAATCTCTTATGAGTTACTTCTTCTGGTATTTGATCATCCATCTCAGCAGCTGGAGTTCCTTTACGCTTCGAGTATATAAAAGTAAATGCAGAATCGTATCTTACTTTTTCAAGTACATCTAAAGTATCTTCAATATCTTCATCGGTTTCACCAGGGAATCCTATCATCAAGTCAGTTGAAAATGCAATATCAGGCACTTCTTTTCTTGCTTTCTCAATTATATCAAGGTAGTAATCTTTAGTGTAATGTCTATTCATTTTTTTAAGTAATCTAGTGCTTCCAATTTGGATCGGTAGGTGCAAAAACTCACAAACCTTATCACAGTCTCTAATCGCATAAATTACTTCATCTGATATATCTTTTGGGTGAGATGTCATAAATCTAACTCTTTCAATACCTTCTATATCATTTACCATTCTAAGAAGTTCTGCAAATGTAATCTTTGTATCTAAAGTCTTTCCATAAGAATCAACGTTTTGTCCAAGTAGTGTTATTTCTTTTGTTCCATTTGCTACTAGAGTTTTGATTTCATCCATTATATCTTCTGGAGTTCTACTTCTCTCTCTACCTCTTGTATATGGTACTATACAGTAAGTACAGAAGTTGTTACATCCGTACATTATATTAACATATGCTTTTAACTCAAACTTTCTGCTACTCTTTAATCCTTCTACTACTTCTCCATCTACATCCCATACATCCACTAGAGTTTTATCTCTGCCCATAGTTTCTATTAGAAGTTCTGGGAATTTGTAAAGGTTATGTGTTCCAAATATCAAGTCCACGTGTCTGTATTTCTTTTTTATTTCCTCTACTATGTGAGGTTGTTGCATCATACATCCACATACTACTATTTTCATATCTGGATTTTTTTCTTTTTGCGATTTTAAGTGACCTAGGTTACCGTATACCTTTAGTTCTGCATTCTCTCTTACTGCACATGTATTGTATATTACTAGGTCTGCTTCTGTAGAGTCTTCTGTTGTGTCATATCCCATTGCATCTAGCATTGCTAGTAGCTTTTCTGAGTCATGTTCATTCATCTGACATCCGTAGGTACAAGTGTACACGATTTTACGTTTACCAGTTTTATTGAAGTAATCTTCATTTTTTCTGTGCATTAATTCTATATAATTATCTTGTTCATCTATTTTTTCTATAGGAAGATTTGCTTGTTTTCTTTTGCTCATTTTATATTTACTCCTTATCAATTTTGCTATTTTTACATTAGATTATTATATCAAATTAAAGTAGATTACTCAAATTAAAATATATTAAGAAAAGGAAAATATTTACATATAAAATATTACCTTTATCACTTATGCGTGATGTAATGTAATTAAGGAAGGGGGGAGATAAAGTGTCAAAACAAAAAAAGAAGAAGAAGAACCAGAGTAACACTAAAGATTTAATACAGCTAATAACGGCTACCACACTGTTACTAACAGCTATAAGTGTGCATTTTCATTGCATTTCCCTTTTAACTTTTTTATATCATTCTTTCTGAAAGCTTTTTAAAGTATATCGTATAAGAAATACTCCGCTTATCCAAATGAGTATTATACAAATGAGCTTAGTATAAAAGAATGTGCTTTGAAGCGTATCTATACCAATTGAAAAAGAATAAGCTTTTAAAGCGATACTGCTGTCTTGATTTTTTATCCATGATACTATAATCAAAACGGATAATAAAATCACTTGCTGAATTACAGCTCCAAGCCCATAGAATTTTGAGCGTACAATTCTTCTTTCTAAAACAGGTAAAGAAGTATCCTCAGTAAACTTTTGCAAAGCCAGACTGTTTCCGGTAGCTACAAAAGCACAACAAAGCATGATACCGCCTAAGTAAGTATGTGATGATAAGAGCAATATAAGGCTTATCATGCTTCCTATAAAACTTACGGTTTCAACGCTACTATTAGGCAAAAGTGATTTCAGTTTTTTTTTCATAATCATAGACAGTATAATCCCTAAAACAATCATAAAGTAGGAAAGTCCGACCATATAACTTTTATCAACTGCTATAAAATATATTAGACTGAATATAATCAGAAAATTTCTGATAGCTCCAAACCAAAGGGTGTGTATGGAATGTAAGCGAAAAGACAACTTTTTCAGGGAAGCACCCATAATAACAAAAATACAAAGTGCAAGTCCCATGAATAGGATATAATCAATATCAGAAGTTTGTTTTAACAATCTTGTAAAAAATGTAATTATCAGCATACCGACAGCAGGTAGAAAGTTAATCCATGCGCGCTTAGTTTTTTTAAAGAGTGGCATTGAACCGATTTCTGAATCGCATTTCAGTTTATGTACTTGCACATAGACAATAAGTAGCATTATGAAAAATACAATGAATACCATACTTATCAGCGTATGACGGAATAGCATGGAACAAGCCATGATAATTCCTAAAATCAAATATCCATTTGTCAGCGATTTCCCATAATTCCATTCTCCCTTTTCTTTTAAAATATCTCTGATTGTACGGAATAGAGCTGTATAATTAGATAATCCAACTCCTATTAAAATTGCTCCTATTTCCCAAAGTAAATAGTAAAAATTTCCTAATATGCACAGGAAAGTTCCTAATATAGCTGTCAGCAGACCCCATTCCAAAATTCTGTATGGATTTTTTATATTTCCAAAGCCCTGTATTGCAAAGGCACCAGCTTTTTCAAATGAATAAAACAATACAAACGGGAGTAAAAAATTATAGTTTCCATAATGACCATAAATCAAACCAGCAAAAATCACATTTGGAATGATAACTGCTCCTTCCGCTAATGCTTCTCCTAATGCAATAGATATGTTTTTCATACTTACACCTCTTTCGTTTATATCTGAATAATTAAATAATAATTATATCTCTATAGATACTGTCTGTCAAAATATTCCTTTTAGTTGGGGTAACGGTATTGTAATGTAAATCATATCACCATGCTTTTATTAAACGGTGGTACGATTTTGTATATCTACATATATTTTCTACTTTCTAACCACTCAGACACTTTTCTTTAAGTATCCTTAAAGTCATTAGCTTCAAACTTAGTAACACTGTCTGGGTACTTCTCTATTTTTCATTCAGTTGACGATCAAACATGATAATCCTAAAATAGTTGACTCGTAACTCTTACTATTAATATCGGTATGATTCCTTTTTGTTCAAATATATCCATATTATCACCTCTTGAGAAAGTCTGGTTTATAAGAGGTTATTTTAAGCATAAAAAGAACTAGACTAAAATTTACTAATCTAGTTCCTTCAACTCTATGTGGCTTTACTAGCTTTACTATTATTACACGAATATATAAATAAGCTAAATTACTTTCATTCTTATTATCACAGAAAAAGGTGTATACATTTTCAATTTAACTATATTGGATATTAAGTGCAATATTTTCAATTAAGATAATTATCTTTTTACTATTAATGTAGTACCCATACCTCCTCCGATACAAAGTGTAGCTAAACCAGTTTTGGCATCTCTTCTTTTCATTTCATATAAAAGCGTAGTAAGTATTCTAGCTCCTGAACATCCTATTGGATGCCCTATAGCTATTGCACCACCATTAACATTAACTTTTGTAGTATCAATTTTTAAATCTTTTATTACAGCTAATGATTGAGCAGCAAATGCTTCATTTGCTTCAACTAAATCTATATCATCAATAGTCATACTTGCTTTTGTTAAGGCTTCTATCGTAGCTGGTACTGGTCCATATCCCATTATCTCTGGATCAACACCAGAAGTTCCATAGGAAACTATAGTGGCAAGTGGTTCTAGCCCTAACTCTTCAGCCTTTTCTTTTGACATTACTATAAGCATAGCAGCTCCATCGTTTATTCCGGACGCATTACCTGCCGTAACTGTACCATCTTTTTTAAACGCAGGTTTTAATTTGGATAATGTGTCTATTGTTGTACCAGGCTTTATATATTCATCTTTATCAACTACTGTGTCACCTTTTCGTCCTTTTATAACAACTGGAACTATTTCCTCATCAAATTTTCCTTCAGCTTGTGCTTTTTCAGCTTTATTTTGACTTGATAATGCTAACTGATCTTGCTCTTCTCTAGTTATATTCCATTTTTCTGCTATATTTTCTGCAGTTATACCCATATGGTAATTATTGAATATATCTGATAGTCCGTCTTTAATCATAGAATCAACAAAAGTTGTATCTCCCATTCTCGCACCATATCTTGTATTCGGTGATAAGTATGGTGACATGCTCATATTTTCTGCACCACCAACTAATATTATTTCTGCATCACCTAATGAGATGAGTTGGGACGCCATTGAAACCGATCTTAATCCAGATCCACATACTATATTTATTGTCATAGCTGGTTTTTCAACTGGTATTCCTGATCCCAGCGCAATCTGTCTTGCTATATTTTGACCGAGCCCTGCTGTAAGTACACCACCTAAAAGTGATTCATCTATCATATCCGGAGTTATTTTAGCTCTCTTAATAGCTTCTTTAGCAGCTATTATTCCTAATTCTACTGCTGAAACTGACTTAAATGCTCCTCCAAAACTTCCAACTGCTGTTCTTGCAGCACTGACAATGACTACTTCTCTCATATTCATTACCCCCATTAAATTTATTTATATTTGAGATTTTTATAAATCCTTTTTTAAGTAACGCAGAATATTAACTAGCTAAATAATAAAGTTTGATTAATTTTCATTAATATTCCTTTTATAATAAATTTTTCTATAAACTTATAAAGTTTATCAATTCAGTTAAAAAGTATGATAAATATCTAAATATATCTATATATTTTGCTAAGTATAGTATGGATTAAGAATATATTTTTAATTTACATGAGCTATGATTCAAGAGGAATAATCCTATATAATAAATTTTTAAATCAAAGCTTTATTAATTATATTTTATTTATTATAATCATAAAAACCTATTTTAGTTTTTCTGCCCAATTGATTTGCCCTAACCATTTTTGCTAAAAGAGGATGAGGTCTATACTTAGTGTCCCCAAATTCATTGTATAAAACATTCATTATAGCTAAAACAACATCTAATCCTATTAAATCACCTAATGCTAAAGGTCCCATAGGATGATTTGCACCTAATTTCATAGCTTCATCAATTTCTTCTTTACTAGCAACACCGTCTGCATAGATACCAACCGCTTCATTTATCATAGGTATAAGTATTCTATTTACAACAAATCCAGGTGATTCAGATACATCGACTGGCACTTTATTAATACTCTTTGATAGTTGAATCCCTGTATCAAAAGTTACCTTTGAAGTCAATTGACCACTTATAACTTCAACCAATTTCATCATAGGGACTGGATTAAAGAAATGTAATCCAATTACTTTATCGGGTCTTTTTGTAGCAGAAGCTATTTCTGTTATAGATAATGATGAAGTGTTAGTAGCTAAAATAGTGTCAGGTTTGCATAACTCATCTAATAATTTAAAAACTTCTTTTTTTGTATCCATATCTTCAACAGATGCTTCAATAATTATGTCCATGTCTCTTAAGTCCTCATAGTTAGTAGTTAAAGTAATATGATCTAATATTTCAGTTTTTTGAGATTCGTTAATTTTGCCTTTTGAAACCAGTCTATCTAAATTTTTATCTAGTAATGTTGTACAATTAGAAATTGATTCTTGGCTTCTACTTTTTAAACATATATCATGACCGCTACTCGCAAAAGTTTGCAAAATACCAGTACCCATAGTTCCACTACCTATTACAGCTAATTTCATAAGTTTTACCCCCTATTTTTAAGTATTTATATTTTATTTATCATATTAAATAATTTATTTAATATGGTTAACAGCTAGTTTCATACTTTTTTTATTTTCCAAACTTTGCTACTCTCTTTTCTAAAAAAGCTGACATACCCTCTTCTTGATCTTTAGTGGAGAAGCATAATCCAAACAAACTAGATTCGATATCCAGTCCAGTATTAATGTCAGTTTGTGAACCTAACTTTATAGCTTCTTTAGAATATCTAATTGCTAACTGAGAATTTTTAGCTATTTTCTCAGCTAATATTTCAACTTCTCTAGTTAAATCCTCTGGGCTTACAACTTTATTAACTAATCCTATTTTTTTGGCTTCATCAGCTTTTATAATTTGTCCAGTAAAAATCAATTCTTTTGCTTTCGCCATTCCAGCTAATCTTGTAAGCCTTTGGGTACCACCATAACCAGGGGTTATGCCTAGAGTTACTTCTGGTTGACCAATCTTAGCATTTGATGATGCAATTCTAATATCACAAGCCATTGCAATTTCACAACCACCGCCTAATGCAAATCCATTTACTGCAGCAATCACAACTTTTTTACTATTTTCTATAGCATTAAGGGCCTTAGTGCCTAGTTGACTAAAATTCTTTGCAGAAATTGAATCTAGGTCTCTCATATATTCGATATCTGCACCTGCAACAAATGCTTTACCTTCTCCTGTTAAAATTACTACATAAATATCTTCATCTTCATCTATATCTGTAAAAACTTCATAAATCTCTTCTAAAGTTTTTAAATTAATTGCATTTAGAACTTGAGGTCTGTTTATTTTTATAGTGCAAATATTACTGTTAATTTCTACAGTAAGATTCTCATAAATTTTAACATCACTTTCTTCCATAATATCCTCCTCAATAAAAAATTTATTTAAACTTATTTTAATCTTTTAATATACTTAATTGACTAATAAGCTCTTGTATTACTTCTCTAACATTCCCAACAATTATGGCAGCTTCAGTTTAGTATGTAGTCATGCAGTTACTCTAGAGCTAAATCTCTTCCAATAGTAGTGGCTCCAAATAATATATATGCAGATATTACATTTGTTATGTAAATTTTTGTCCTGTTTTTATAGGCATGATCCAAGAGATGTGTGAACTGATAATATAACTCCTGTAGTAGTACATTTCTATCCTATGATTTTTCGAATTTAAATCCATAGGATCCTCTTTACCTCCTTAATTTAATATTTATTATTAAAATCTCGCAACGCTTTAAAAAACAAATTATTTGAATGAATATAAGTTGAGAAATTTGAAGCTTTCTTAAAATTCGTTTATATATTAACAATTTATATAAGTATATGATGATACATTGTTAATATATAATCATATAAAAAAATTTAATTTATTAATTTTAGGGAATTTAAAATGAAATTATGCTTGAATTAATTTATGCAGGACAAATATGAATAATTTTGAATGTGATTTGATTATTAAAAATACCTTATACTTACAATCGTAGCACTTATATGACAATTTTTCAACAAATATTAAATATTTTTTTAACAAACATTGTTATACTCTAAATTTTATTTAAATCAGTAAGTTTATACTTATAAAAAATATATTTACCTATCTGCAAAAATAAAGTCACTGTAACCATTATATAAATAATTTATATCTTTTTAATTTATTTATCTTAACTTTTCCGTATGTATGTTTTGATTTATTATTTTAAAAAAAGAGAGTAAGTTGTTTACTCACTCTCTTTTATATTTATACTATTTACTTTTATACACCTTATTTGAAGTATCTCATCTGTCCTTACCATTAAGAACTAAAATATTATTTAACACATATATCTATAGTAAAACATTTAGGAGGTATATAATGTATCAAAATATTTACCCAAACCCTATTCAATTGCAAAATTCAATAAATTTGATACAGGATACAATAAACTCTATGGAGCAAGATTTACTTTTATATAATTGGTTAAGTGATAAAATGCCTATTTCAGTATTTCAAACATTACCCTCACCTAATGCTGAAGAGTTATACGATATTATAGAAATAGTTGAAACACTAGAAAACGATAACATTAATAATAGCAATTTGTTGAAAGAAATATATTATCAACTGACAGGTACTCATGCCAATATCGAAAAAGGTTTTTATTTCGTTCCACCGAGAGATTTATTTACAGGTATATACGATACCATTGTAAAAACTACTAAGTATGTAAAACAATTAAGACTGATAATGTTTGGATTACCAAATTATTACTATAGAGATGCACTTTTCAGTATAATATCTGATGAATTAAATCATGGAACTTTGCTTAATTACGTGTATTCAAAATTAATACGCATTCAAAATGAGCAAAATCTTAATATCCCTATCCCTATCCCTATACAATAAAAATAATTTAAATTATCTGTTGCATAAGTTCTGTGGATTAATATTAAAGGACTATCTTTCTTGAGTATAAGGTATAGTGTGGTTAACATGCCATCTTATTAAACATATAAGGTGGCATGCTCTTTTTTATATTTCTACTGCATAAATTTTCTACTTTCCAACCACTCCACTACTTTTCTATACGTCTCCTTAAAATCATTACCCACAAACCTAGTCACACCGTCTGGATACTTCTCTAATCCTTTGCTTGCTCCGTCACCTATAGCGTAAGCATTTCTGCACATATAACTTTTGTAGTCTGCAATATCTACGATTGTGGAGTTTGGGAGAAATTCCTTCATTATAATAGCGACTGCTTTGTCTCTATCTCCACTATAGATTATTGCATTCTCGTATGCCTGTGGTTTTGTTTCATTATTACTTACATTCTCTATTGATCTATTTAAAATACCCTCTGCTATTAGTTTAGCAACTTCTCCATAACCCAATTTTGTGGCTATATCATAGTCATTTTTACTATCACAGAAAAATGTTTCTATCATTATAGCTGGGCAATCTGTAGAGTTAAGCATATATAAATCTGGTCTATCTTTTACACCTCTACTAGCGAATACAATACCTAATCTATTAACAACCCTTTGCGCATACATCTTACCTGTATTTGAGTAATACAATACTTCTGTACCTTTTGCGCTACCATTATGATTGTTAAGATGTAACTCTATTACTAGATCGTACTTCTTGCCATTTATGCGAGGTAGTTTATATATTCTCTCATGATTCTTACTAGTAAATTGTCTTTCTGGGCAGATTATTACACCTACTTCATGCCCCTCTTTTCTTAAAATATCTGCTAAGATAGGCGCTAATGTTTTACAGTATTGGTATTCGTTGATTAACCCATCAGCACTTGTACACAAACCATTTTTTAATATACTATGACCTACCGTAATTGCTATTTTCATTAATTATCTTCCTCCTTAATACCAATAAAAGTATCTAACTTTAATTCGTTACGGTTATTTTCTTCCTCTACATTTTCAATTCTTAAACTAAGAGCATGTTTACTTTCAGCAAATTGTTTTGATGTTTCTGTAAATATCCCAACACGCTGTTTTTATATTGCCCTATATTGCATCTTTTCATCTAACGTATTTTTAAATAGCACATACGCTATAGCTCCTATCGAACCTACATTAACGAATTGTGCATCGAAATCTTCCATAAATACCTCCAAAGTTTTTTTAAATTATATAAGTGATAGAATTATCTACCTAAATTTTACAATAAAAAAAAGACTATTTTATATAGCCTTTTTCATGTAAGATAAGATGATATTAAATTACCCTACTCTTTCATTTAAATTGTTAGTAAACATACATTCTTGTATATTAAGTTCTAGAGCTGATGCTCTGTCTAATATATTCTGTTTATCTAAATATTTATTTTTTGCATTATTATACAGGAATCGACGAATACGAAGTATATGAAGATGCTGAATACAGTGGTAAAGATACTGCTAGACCAGCATATCAGGATATGATGAATCGTATTTGTATTGGTGAAATCACTCACTTGCTTGTCTGGAAAATAGATCGTATAAGTAGAAATCTACTCGACTTCACTATAATGTATGAAGAAATAAAGAAATGTAATATCACATTTGTTAGTAAAAACGAGCAATTCAATACCTCTCCAGCGATGGGAGTTTATGTTGAATAGGGAACAATAAAAGTAATCTAAAGATAAGTTACCCTATATATAAAACATAAAAAAATACATCTATATATAGGGTCTTTTAATTAATATATATTAATATTGTTATTAAACTATTAAGTCCATTCACTAAAAGTTTTATTTAAACAGTAACCGTATAACTCTTCTTTCAAATCTGCCTCAGCTTTGTTTAAAGCCTCCAATTTATCGTAACCATGATTTGTACAAAGATCATATACTCTTTCCATTAAGATTTTTAAATCACTTAATTCCATGATTTCAACTCCTTAAAATATAATTCAATAAATTCAATAAAAATATTTTGTTATCTATTTCCTATTTATAACTTTAGAATATTTAATTTCTTTTAAATGATATATCTCCTCTTTTAATCTATGATTTTCACAAATAATATGCCATTGTTCAATTCTGAGTCGTCTTATTTCTAAACGGATAGATTTTTCACTTCTTTCTCCAAATCTATAAACTAATCCGTCTGCACCTCTTCTTTCGTATCTCATCATCCATTCACACAAATTAGTGTAAGATATTTTATATTTCTCTATTGTCTTAAGATAATCAAAATCGTTCAGTATGCAAAACTTAACAATTTCAATTCGTTCTTCAAGTGTTGTTATACCAAACTTAAACATATATATCTCCTTTCGATATTATTTAGTCTATAAACGCTATCTAAAATAGTAGCTTTTATATTTTTTTATCAAGTTAACTAATTAAATTTTAAATTGTCTATATCTATTGTTACAATACACTATATAATATATTAATATATTATATAGTGTATTGTGTTTTCTAATAGTATCTAGTTTCCTTAACTATACAACATATCCCAAATTGTTAGCAAAAACTCCCCATACTATTAGCCTCTAACCCTCTCTTTTGTAAATCAAGTTTTAAAAAAATCCCCCTCAAAATAATATTAGACCTTAACTAGCACTACTTAAAGGGGGTGTCCATGATAATCTTTAAACCATATTTAATTGTATTTTTTGTACAAATTTTACCTCAATTCTTTTTTCAATATTAATAAATCACTTATTCCATTATTTATTCATCTGATTTTATATAAGTTTTTAGTAATTCAAGTTCTTTTTTTAAACTGGTATTTTCTAAAGTAATCTCTTTTTTTATCTCTTTAAGATTATTTATTTCCTTTAGCAGTGTATCTTCATTTCTCTTACTTAAAGATTTTGCAAGTGCATCTTCTCCACCTTTTTCGTATTTACTGATTAATTTATATAGAGTTTGGTAGCTTATTTTATATTTTTTTATAGTTCTTGCATAATCAAAGTTGTTTATTATACAAAATCGAACTATTTCAACCTTCTCTTGTAAGCTCTTCCTCCTCAGTATAATCACATATATCCCCCCATCATATTAAAAGTTCTTTAATTAATATTATTTCAATGAAGTAAAATTACATCATGAATAATACAAAACAGTGATCGGCATTCTGATAGATAATTGTATTTAATTTTTCCATGAATATTTTAATTAAATTTAATGATATATATTTATATATTAGCACAAAAACTCCTTTATTTTATCGTTTTGAAATAATTTTTTATTAAATATTATCGATAATTTAATCAAAAAATTAATTTAAAAAGTTATTTTATAAATAAAACTAAATTTATAGTCGTTTTTAACAATTGTATTTTATATTTTAATAGGCAATATATTTATAGAAAAATTTTTCTTGAAATACTTTATTTTTTATGTAATTATGAACTACTTTATAATAAATTGTAGTTATTCAATTGATTATAAAAAGTGATTATAATTCATAATACAACACTCTATCTATTTTGCCTGTACTATGTAAAACCTAAATTTTTAACTCTAACTACAATTTGACTATAGAAAGGGATAAGATGTTATAACAAACGGAGATAATTAGTAGTTAAATCAACAAGAAAGATTGCAGTTAGGCTTGCAGCAGTGCTAACAAACGCACCATTAGAAACTAAGTGTGTAGAATATAAATATCTGTTTGGTAACGTACAGTAATCTACAAATTTACATAAAAATAACCCTAGTACATTACTAGGGTTATTATATATATCTCTTAATTTTAATTATAATTCACTTTCATACTCTTCCTTATGTCCACATTCAGTGCATTTAGCTGATATAACAACGCTTCTAGCATCTATATTTATAGATCCATTATCACCTTCTATAAAAATAAATTTATTTTCACATACAGGACAATTTATATTTGTGGTTAACATTCCATCTTCATCTTTAGTTAATTTATACATAATACACCTCCTATTATATAAGATACCACAAATATCTATATTTAAAAATGTGAATTTTTTATAACCATTAAATTGCCTATTTATTTACGCAATTTAATCTATTTTTTTAAGTACTCTGCCACATCATTTTTTGTCAGCTCTCCATCTCTTAAGACAACTTTGCCATTAACTATTAAACAATCAACACCGCTTGCCATGCTTGATGATTTTTATAGTTGATTTCTTCAGATTTTGGGAATGTTACTCTACAGTTATTACAGCACATCTCAATTATTAATATAAAATCCGTCATTTATTCAACTAATACAGCTTTAATAATCAATCTATGAGTCGCAGCTCTAACAGGGGTGCAAGTGATTAAAGTAAGCTCTACGTATTCAGTATCGTTCAACACAGAAACATCTTCTGGTAAAACCACAAATTTTTTATATACTTCATATGTAAACTCCCCATTTTTTGTTTGCATTATTATTCTGTCTCCTTCATCTACCTCATCTAATCTATTGAAGAATTGATTATATGTATAACTCCTATGACCTGCTATAGAACAGTTTCCTTCCTCACCTGGATATGGTGTATCTGGAAAATGTCCTGCCGCATATTTTAACGTCTTCATATCAATACCTTCACCCACTGCTACTTTTAAATCTATTTTTGGTATTTTTAATATCCCTATTGTGTTTTTGAAATCATTAGAATTAGAAGATGTGCCCGATTTAGAAGTTGTATTTGAATTAGATTTAGAGTCTCCTTTTATATTATCAGATATATCAGATAATTTATTTTCATCTTTATCACTATTACTTATAGTTTTTTCAAAATCTGCTATCATTTTTTTCTGTTTAATACCACCTTCGTACTTCATATAAATAGCAGAACTGATTATTACACATCCAAATACAATCAACAGTATGCCTATATATTTCTTCTTCACAAAATCACCTCATTATCTGTATAAAAAAAACTATGAAGTAAGTTTAGACTAAAACACCTTTCTTCATAGCTTTTTTACGATATTCTTTTACTTTTAGTTAATTTAAGTTACCTATTTCTTTTTAGTAAGAAACCTAATCCAGCTAGAATTGTTAGGATACCAATACTAATTATAACTAGAGTATCAAATAAGCCACCTGTTTTAGGAAGAGAACTGACCAACTTATCTAATATGTTATCCTTCGATATTAAAGAACCATTCTTATCTGGCGAATTATCTTTAGTTACTGCAACAACTTCCTTTTCTTTGTTAGTAACTGTAAATTCTTTAGTTTCTATCGTTTTGACTTTAAATTCAATTATATCTTTACTTATCATATATCCATCAGGAGCCTTGGTTTCTTTAATTTTATAATTTCCGTACTCTACAGAATTAAAGTATACTATACCAGTTTCTCCAGATATAGAAGTCTTAACCTCTTTCCCATCTGCATCATATAATGTAAATTCAGCTCCTTCTAATGTTTTCTCGGTCTTTTCGTCTATTTTTGTAATTTTAATATTAGCTCTAATTTTATTGTTAGATATACTCTCAGGGTTAGCTTTTACAACTTTATCAGACTTCGTTACAGTTGCTTCTAATATATCATCTGAAAGGATGTATCCTACTGGTGCTTTTGTTTCTTTTATCATGTATTTTCCATATTCTACATTCTTGAATTTAACTAATCCATTTCTATTACTCACTGCTGTAGATATTGGATTTTTGAATCTAGTATCTGACTCTTTGTAAAGCTTGAATTCTGCACCATTTAATGGTTCCTCGTGTTCCCCTAGTTTTGTAAATTCTATGCTTCCTTTTGTCTTTGTATTTGATATACTATTTGGGTTTGTTTCTACTGTTCTTCCATTAGTTGTAATGCTTGCTTTTAGTATTTTATTTGTCAGCTCATATCCATCTGGTGCCTTTGTTTCTTTTATTATATAGTCTCCATATTCTATATTTCCAAAAAATACTTTTCCTGAGTCATTACTCTCTGCTGTATCTATCTCTTTTTCATAGTTTTTGTCTGAAGCTTTGTATAGTTTAAATTCCGCTCCTTTTAATTGCTCTTTGTTATCTCCATATTTTGTAAACTCTATACTTCCTCTTATCTTTTTATTTGAGATACTATTTGGCTCTGCTTTTACTATCTTTTTATCTTCTGTCACAGTTGCCTTTAATACCTTATCTTCTGGCAATGATACATACCCCTCTGGTGCTTTACTTTCTTTTATTACATATTCTCCGTACTCTACATTCTTAAATTTTACTAATCCATCTATATTACTTACTGCTGTCGCTAGTGGATTTTTAAAATCAGTATCTAAAGACATATAAAGCTTGAATTCTGCCCCTTTTAGTTTATCTTCGTGTTCGCCTAGTTTTGTAAATTCTATGCTTCCTTTTGTCTTCGTATTTGATATACTTTCTGGGTTTGCTTTTATAGTTTTTCCATTAGATGTAATACTTGCTTTTAGTATTTTATTTGTCAGCTCATATCCATCTGGTGCCTTTGTTTCTTTTATTATATAGTCTCCATATTCTATATTTCCAAAAAATACTTTTCCTGAGTCATTACTCTCTGCTGTATCTATCTCTTTTTCATAGTTTTTGTCTGAAGCTTTGTATAGTTTAAATTCCGCTCCTTTTAATAGATCTTTGTTCTCACCATATTTTATAAACTCTATATTACCTCTTATCTTTATATTAGAAACACACTCTGGATCAGCTTTTACTGATTTTCTATTTTCACTTACTGTCGCTTTTAATACCATATCATCAGATAATAGTACATACCCCTCTGGTGCTTTGCTCTCTTTTATTACATATTCTCCGTATTCTACATTCTTAAATTTTACTAATCCTTCTCTATCACTCACTGCTGTAGATATTGGATTTTTAAATGTTATATCTGTATCTTTATATAAAGTAAATTCCGCACCTTTTAATTTCTCTTCGTGTTCCCCTAGTTTTGTAAATTCTATGCTTCCTTTTGTCTTTGTATTTGATATACTTTCTGGGTTTGCTTTTATTGTTTTTCCATTAGATGTAATACTTGCTTTTAGTATTTTATTTGTTAACTCATACCCCTCCGGTGCCTTTGTTTCTTTTATTACATAATCACCATATTCTATGTCCATGAACGATACTTTTCCATTTACATCACTTTCTGCTTTAGCTATCTCATTTTCATAGTTTTTGTCTGAAGCTTTGTATAGTTTAAATTCCGCCCCTTTTAATAGATCTTTGTTCTCACCATATTTTACAAACTCTATATTACCTCTTATCTTTATATTTGAAATACTATCTGGATTTGCTGTTACCACTTTTCCATTTTCGTTAATAGTAGCCTTTAGAATTCTTTCATTTAATGTGTATCCTTTTGGAGCTTTGGTTTCTTTTATAACATATTCTCCATAGTCTATATCTTTAAATTTTACATTTCCATTTTTATCGCTTATTGATGTATCTATAGGGCTTTCAAATGATATGTCAGAGGCTTTATATAGGGTAAACTCTGCTCCCTTTAAGGGTTTCTCATTTTCATTTAATTTATTAAAAATTATATCGCCCTTAACACTTATATTTTTATAATTATAATTAATATTTTTACTTTCTTTAGAATTAGCTATTTGAAATTTATATACTTCATTACTTAAAAGATACCCTTCTGGAGCGGTCTTTTCTTTAATATAATAATCTATACCAAACTTCAAATTCTTAAATACTGCATCACCATTATTCCCAGTTGGTTCTGAAGTTTTTATCACATTTTTATATTTATCAAGTAACTCAAAAATGGCTCCTTCTAATTTAATGCTCACATTATCATTATTTACCTTAATTACTTTAATGCTACCGGTTTCTCCGATTCCACCACCACCGGCACCTTGATATATAACATCAATTCCATTAGATGTCGATGATTCTGTCATTCCCACACCTTTAAATGATATAGAATTAGTAAAAGGCGATTTAGTCTTATCTACCACATTTGTTCTAAAAGTAAGTATATATGCATCCTCTGTTGGTGAAGGCAATATAAAGGAAAACTTTCTTGTCTTCATATCGTATTTTACATTATTGCCTCCTAGTTCGACCTCTTCACCTTTAGTAAGTGATCCATCTGAGTTTTGATTTTGCTTATATAGTTTTACAGAAGTCGTATCTAGTTCAAGTCCTTCTTGTAGAGCATCTTCTAAAACTACATCTTTCATTGATATTTTGTTTGAATTTATAGTTACATCCCAATCAATATAAGAATTTCCTTTAGTATATTTTCCTTCTTTTTTTACTAATGTATTTTTTATTTTTCCTGTACCAGTACTTTCTACACCACCAGGTACTAAATTAGTTATTAATTTTGAAGTATTTTCTACTACTTTCTCTCCATTAGTATTAAAAATAGAAGTATCGGTAACTTTAGTTTTAAAAGTGATTATTTGCTCTTTATTTATGTCTTTATCAAAAGTATATTTTAATGTTTTGCTACCTTCATCATAATTATAATTAGAAGTATCTATAGCTCCATTTATAGTAACTGAATTTGGTACAAATTCTTGGCCCTCTTTTATAACATCTATTACAGAAGCGTTTGAAAGAGGCATATTGTTCTTATTCACTA
Source organism: Metaclostridioides mangenotii (assembly GCF_017873185.1). Classification (GTDB taxonomy): domain Bacteria; phylum Bacillota; class Clostridia; order Peptostreptococcales; family Peptostreptococcaceae; genus Metaclostridioides; species Metaclostridioides mangenotii. The sequence goes on along the minus strand of NZ_JAGGJX010000001.1, from coordinate 342,285 downwards.
CTATCTTCCATGTGATTTCTCTTTTTACATAATCGTAGTCTATACTAGATTTATTTATAACTTGACTTATTACCTTTTGCTCAGCCGTAGATTCAGAGTCTTTAATATTTTTCCCAGTTAATTTTGCTGTATTATGGTATTTTACATCCGCATTACTAGCGAAAATTTTTGGATCTGTCACTCTAGTTTTAAATTTTACGACATATGTATCAGTAATCTTGTCATCAAATTTATAAGTTAATGTTCCTGTTTTTGTTGAATCATCACTAGTTGATGGTCTATAGCTAAATTTTCCATTAGGTTTACTTTCATTTGTAGAATGATTATATATAGAAAATGAATCTTTTACATATTCTTGACCCTTCATTATATCATCGGTAACCACCGCATCTTCTATATCTATTTTGTTTCTATTAACAACAATTTCCCAAGTTATTTCACCTGTCGAAGCATCGTAAACTGTACCGTGTTTTGAAATAACACTTGAATATACTCCAACTTCAGAGCCGTCTGATGCAGAACCATTTCCATTCTCTGTTATAGTTGCAGTATTGTTAAAGTTTTTACCTTCATTAGAAAGATAAATATCCTTATCCACAACGTTTGTTGAGAATTCAATTGTATGTGGTCCATTAATAGTATCAGGGAATGTATAGATAAATTTCTGACCGTCTATTGAATAATTCTCTTCTGTTGACTTCCCATCTACTTTAACGCTACCATCTATGAATTTCAAACCATCTGGTATATCATCTGTAACTACCGTGTTTGTAATAGTTTGAGAGCTATTGTTTACTTTAATAGTCCACTTAATAGTCTTTGTGGCTTCATCATATTTACCTATTTTCTGAATGAAATCTGGCTTTATTAAGACAGTTGCCTCATTGGAAACCACTGTAGTATCGTCATGAATAAAAGTTGCCTGATTTTTTTCTACTATTGTTTTTCCATGAGACTCAAGTCCCATGCTTGCTAACTTAGTTTTAAAAGTAATTAATTGTTTAGTCTCAATAGTATCTGGAAAAGTATATGTTAACTCTCCTTCGTTGCTATCATAACCATAATCTTTATTATTTGCATCTTGCCCATTAATTTTAACTGATCCCACAACGAACTCTTGCCCTTCTGAGATAACATCGACAATTTTTACTTCTTGGACCTTTACGTTTTCTGGATTAACTATAATCTCCCAAGTTATTTCATTTGTAGTTGCATCATAACTGCCTTTCTTATGTATTGAAGCATCAGGTTTTTCCGGTTGTTCAAACTCTACTACAATTGTTTCTGAATTTCCAGAACCACCCAAGTCAAATTCAATATTCTCTCTATCGTTTCCACCAATTTCTTTTTCATCAAATTTAGTCTCTATAAAAAAGTATCCTGAAATATTGGAATGCTGTTCAACAAACTCAGTAAAAACAATTGTTACTTTTCCGTCAATATCAATTGTTCCATTAGCTATTACTTCACCAGAATCATCTCCAATTAAAAAATTCATGTGGTTGATTATCTCGAATTCTTTAGGTATATGCATGATATAACTCTGACCATTTTTTATATTATGCTCATTAGGCAATTCAAAGTTATACTGTAGTTTAACATCTGCATTGTTCTTTATTGGTCCTGATATAGGCTCCCCTTCTCCATCTGTTATTGAAACGCCTGTTATAAACTTTGTAAATTCTGTTATATTTTCTTCAGCATTCACCTGCAATATTGGTAAAAATGTAAAAAATTGAAACATCATAGTAAATATAGTTATATAAGAACATATTTTCTGTTTAATATTTCTTCTCCTCATAAATAAAACCCTCCCTAGTCTAAAATAGTATACTTAAAAGTTATTAAAACCTTTGAGCAAGTAGACTATTATTAATTATATAGACTAAGAGATTTCCTATATATCCATTATTTGCTTAAATACATAACAAAATTTGCTATTTATCTATTACATGATAGATAGTAAATTTTGTTATATACACCATCAATTTATCTTATCTATTATCAACAATTCTGCACCATGAACTGGGATACTCATTTGTTTTAGATACTCTCCTTTTAAGTCAGATTCTTCTATCTCTATCTTAGGTTGAGCGTTCCCCTTTAAATACTTAAGCTCTTCTTGAGTCATATTTTCTGGAGATCCTAAGTCTAGCCATTTATCAAATACAGATCCATGTTCTCTATTTAGCTTATAAGTTGTTATTTTATATTTTCCATAAAGCCCTGCAATTCTAAACTCTATCTCGCTTAAACTTTTTTCCTCATAAATAGAATACTTTTCATTATTATTTAAAGCCAGCAGATCACTCTGCAAAAATAAGTCATCATGATACGCATAATTATATGCTAAAATCTGTACGCTTTCCCCTCTTTTAGTCACTATGTAATCTTCATTTTGGTCAATAACGATATCTCCTAGTTTAGCCAATAAATAGTACGCATAATAACAAGTCTTTTTAAATCCATGATTATTAAAAAGACCAAAACCTCCATTAATTGACGAAATTTTCAAATTACTCTCTTCATACAATTCTGTAAAAGTTATATTATCTATAGATTTTGATGTCCTAACACAATGTAGATAGTTTTTTATTATAAATGTTGCAACATAACTTGTATCATGCTTTAAATGCCCTTTTTGTGATGATGTGTTCCACTCAGTTACATGAATTTCAAAATCATTATTTAATGTCTCCTTTAGTTCTCGATTTACTATTTGCAATGTATTCATTGTACAATTTTTGTCATAGTATATTTTTTTGATTTGAGATACTAATTTTTGTTTATCTTTGTAGTTTGTATTATGAAGTATATTGTCTTGTAACTCTTCCAATTCAACATACTCTGTATGTATATTAACGCTTAAAAAATCTAAATATATATTATTTCTTTTGCAAAAATCTACAGAATCGTGCAACCATTTATTTTCTAGCATAGTTCCATGATTTATTGATGGCCCTCCAACTTTACATTCTTTAGAAATAGATTTTATTATTTTAATAGTATTTTTATAATAGTCTAAATACTCCTCCGACCGCCCATAACTATTAAAATAATTATAATCGGGATAATTCCAGACCTCAAAATACCATGTTTCAACCTCCTTCAAACCATATCTATTTATACAGTGTTTCATAAACTCTGTAATTATGTCAGGCCACAAGCTTATATTAATTAAAGGAGAGATATTAACTTTCCACCAATAGTCTTTACATGCATTATTGAAATTTTTAGATTCATAAATAAAATCCATTTCTATAAATGGTTTAACATTAACTTCCTTAAACATATCTAACATTTTATCTACTTCTATCCAATTATAGGTCAATTTACCGTCTCCTGATAAATTATAAATCATCATATCTTCCATAAATAATCCGCTTACTCTTATGAATTTAAACTCAATTTCTCTTTGAAACTCTCTTAATTGCTTCTGAAAGTCATTTTTCAATCCAACTGATGCTCTACCAAAAGTAGAAAGTTTTTTCCAGTAGTGTATCAGTTTTTTCCCTTCATATTTTAAATCAACAAAAACACTCTCCTTATTTGTAAGACAGCTATCAATAGAACTTTTTTTATTGTGCGATATTGATAGATATGGATATAATTTTTCATATGCATGATCATCTTCTATTTCTAAGTAGATTCTTGATTTGCTATTATATTTATTTGATTTAAAATCCTTAGAGTCAGAGTTTAATAATTCTCTATATTCAGATGGTGAACATTTATACTTTTTTTTAAAAAGCTTATTGAAATAACTAGTACTAGAAAAGCCTGTAGATATTGCAATGTCAGATATATTGCTATTGCTATTTACTATCATATTTTCAGCCCTATCCAACCTTATTTTATTTAGATATTCTTGAAATGACATGCCTATCTTATCCTTAATAAAATGAGATAAAAAATGATAATTGAGGTGATATTTTTCTGCAATCTCTTTTAATGTAATATTTCTAGATAAATTCTTATTGATATAATTTATAATATTGTTGATTCTAGTAATATCTCTATTATCGTGTTTTTTTATATCGACTACCTCATGGCTAAAGTTGTTAAGTAGGTGATCTCCTAACAGGTATAAGTAGCTACCAACCATTAGTTCATAACCTTTATTTTTTTTTATTATATTCAGCGCAATGTTAGAGATATAGTTTCTTATAATTTCAAATTTTTCTATTTCAAAACTATCATAAGGAATAGATTTACAATGAAATCTCAAATTTTTAAATCTGGGGAAACAATCATTATAAAAATCAGGGTCTACTTTGAGGACAAGTATCATATTTTTTTCTTCCATTTGTTTTATACTGTGAATTTCATAAGCATTTATTAAAATGACATCACTTTCTTTTAGAGAGTACACTTCATTTTCTATATAAACATCTATACTTCCCTCTAGAACAAAAATAAACTCAAATTCATTATGCCAATGCAGATCAATTTCATCGATTCTAAGTATAATAGCTTTTATTGGAAGAGTTCCCTCCATAATAATAAAATCATATTTATTAATCATAAATATTCCTCCCTATTAGTATCTACTTAATATATACTGATGCTAATATTATTGGTCATACATAATTCCTTATATATTATCATTATTTTAATGGTAATTTATGGAAACATTATGGATTTTGTATACTCAGAGTAAAGTGAGCAAATATGATCAATTGATTAAGCAACTTTTACCATAGTTCTGTTAATTGTGAATTTATAATATTAATTTATAAATCGAGAAAAAGCAAAATTTAACCATCATTTTATAATTTTGTTTATTAATTATCAATCTATTATTACCCCCTCAAGATATATCTAATCGTTTGATAATTATACATATTTTTTTAATTACTTAATTATAATAAATATTTAAGTAAGCAAAATTTGGGTACTAAATAGTTAGTTCGCTTGTATAAAAATGCTATTAGATTTAGATTTTGAATACAGTTGATATAAAAAAATAAATTTAAAAATATTCAAAAAGCTACTGTCTACAATAATAGATTTTGATATAGCAATTGTAAAAAAATTGTTTTATATCATTGCATATGTAATAATTAATCAGGGTGTGGGATTCGGAAAAAGGGAGTAAAATATCCAATAGAGTCAATATTTTCTTAAAAGTAGAGAAATTTTAATAACTATAAGCTATAATATAATCACTGAGGAAAATTATAAATTAGGGGGATCTCATTATATGAATATAACAAAAAAAATATTAAGCTTAACCTTGTCAGCATCGATAACTTTAGGTTTAACTCTTAATATAGCTGCATATAGGCCGCCAAGTCTTGATAAAATTCAAGGTGTAACTACTTACGAAACTGCTGCTCTAATTGCCGATAGACAGAGTTACAATACTGCAATATTAGTTAATCTCGACAACTCAATTGCAGATGGGCTTAGCGCAAGTGGCTTATCTGGAGCGACAACTTCTCCAATTCTACTTACTAAAAAAGACGTTGTACCAGATGTAACTATGTCTAGATTAAATAAAGTTAAGACAGTATATATAATTGGTGGTGTGAATTCTGTAAGTGCTAAAGTTGAAAACGCTTTAAAATCGAAAGGTATAAGCATAACTAGAATTAGCGGAAGTGATAGAATACAAACAAGTATAAATGTTGCGAATGAAGTTAAAAAATATAGCAATTCAGATATAGTTTTTCTAACAAACGCATTTAAAGGTGAGGCTGATTCAATTAGTATAGCGGCAATTGCAGCTAGAGAAAAATGTGTAGTTATACTTACTGATGGTAAAAAGACTTCGTATAATATAAAAAATAAAACTAACTACATGGTCGGCGGTAAAGTATCAATGAGTGAATCATTTGAATCACAAGGAGAGTACTTAACTAGACTGGGTGGTGCAGATAGATTTGAAACTAACTACTTAATAATTTCTGCATTTTACCTAGAAGGAAATGGCTATGATGAAAACTACGAAACTAATGAATTTTTTGTTGCAGACGGTTATAATTTAGTAAATGCGCTCGTTGGCTCATCTATAGCAAAATATGTTCCGATAGCAATAGTTTCTGATCAAAGCGATAAAAGCATGTTCTTAGGATCAAACAAAATAACAGCTATAGGTTCATTATCAGATAAAACTATTAAGGGTTGCCTAGATCCTGTACCTATAATAGGAAGATATATGGGTAGTTGGAAAAGTAGCTCTGGAAAAACTATTTTAATTGAAGAAGAACATATATACATAGGTAACTCTCCAGATCCAGTTGAAAATCCAGACTATAATTTTGATATAGTCAAAGTAGACGATAAAAATAAACAACTCTACATTAAGATATACTTCAGTGGGTATGCTGATGTTTACCGCATTGGCATAGAAGATGATAAGCTCAAGTTTGAAGAACCAAATTCAATAGGCAACTACGACAAAGTCGAGCTTTTTAACGACGTAAATCTCTATTAATTCAATAATATTATAGGTTTAAAGTAGTAGATTTAAAAAGGGTAGCAATGTTTGCTACCCTTTATTAATTAACTTCCTCACCATAAACATCTACAACAGATGAATGTTTGATATACTCTTGTAATGCTGCTGCTTTATCTTTTTCTCCATTGTAAACTATTACTGTTTCATATGGTTTATTATTTTCATTTCCAGGATTTGATCCAGGACCCTGTATAGCTTTATTGAGAATGCCTTCAGAAATTATCTTTGCCATACCAATAGCTCCTAAGCTTTCAGCTTTTTTATAATCTTCATAACTGTCACAGAAAAATGACTCGACAATAATCGCTGTACAATCTGTAGAGTTTAATATATGCAGTCCTGGTCTAGATTTTGAACCTCTATTAGTAAAATTTACACCCAATCTCTTAACTATCCTATCAGCATAAGTTTTTCCTTCATTTGAGTTATATAAAACTTCTGATCCCTTCGATAATCCGTCGTAGCTATTTAAGTGCAGCTCAACAATTAAATCGTATTTTTTGCTATTTATTCTTTTTAATTTGTAAGTTTTCTCCTCATCTTTGGTTATAAATAATATTTCAGGGCAAATTAATAAATCTACACTGTGACCTTCTTTTTTCAGAGCGTTAACAACAAAAGGAGCCAACTTTTTATTGTATTCGTATTCATTAACTACTCCATTGGCACTTGTATTTCGACCATTTTTTAAAATACTATGGCCGACTGATATACAAATTTTCATCGTTTTTCACTCTCTTCTTTATTTTTAATGTCTTCTTTACTTTTGATTTCTTCAAACTCTCTAAACTCTTCCAATTTTTTTTCTATTCTTTTATTGCTTTCTTCCAAGCTTTCTATCCTCAAACAAAGTCCATAGATATTATCTGCAAAATGATTTATTTTTTTTGTGAAGGTATCGACACTTTGCTTATATAAAGTTCTATCTTCTTTTTTCTCATATAAAACATTATTTACTAAAACATATGCAATCAAACTGACTATACCTAGGTTCGCAAATTGTATTACTATACCTTCCATACCTTTCATATCTACTTGTCTCCTTACTTTGAATATATATAGTTCTTATATCAATTACTACCACTTGTACAATTTTTATATTTAAAATAAATTTATACTGTGGTTATATATTATATGATCTTTATTCAGTTTTTGTTTGTCTACATTTAGGTAATAAGTTTGAATATAATTGCTTAGGGTATAATATATATTAACTTATTAAAATACGATCATAAATTAATATACATAAGAAAAAATTAGGAGGTAAGAAAATGAACAACTACGCAGAAATTATAAAATACGCAATGAACTTAGAGAAAAAAGCTGAGGAATTTTACGGATTCTACAAAGACAAAGCTAAAAGCCAATCTATAAAAGATGTTTTCGAAGGTCTATCTGCTATGGAAGATGAGCACTACAATATACTAAAAAATCAATTAGAAAGAGCCGAAAACAATCAACCATTCGATGAAGTTAACTTAAAATTAGAAGATGGTGAAAAGGTAATTTTCAATAGGGAAAAAGATTTAGACAATGTAAACTTATCATATGAATTATCAGATTTACCAATACTTAGAATGGCTTATACTCTAGAAAATGACTTCGCAAACTTTTACGAAAAAGCTGCAGCAAAGGCAACTGATTTAAATGCTAAAAAACTCCTAGAAACTTTAGCATACTGGGAAAATGAACACAGAGTTGCGTTTGCTGCTGAAATAGAGTATGCTACTCAAAATTCTTGGTTTGAGCAAGAATTCTTCCCATTCTAAAATCAAAACACTCAGCAACATAATTTTTAATATACTGCTATATAGAATAAAAAACAGATTTCTAAATTTTAGAGGTCTGTTTTTATTTTTTTATGTTCGATCATTCTGAATTAATAATGTAAATATAGGATATACTAATTTTTATAATAATTGTTAAAGGAGTTATATTAATATGCTTGTTATTTTTATTAGAAGTATTATCTTATATATTGCGGTCTTAATTGCTTTAAGAGTTATGGGAAAAGGTGAAATAGCTGAAATGAACTGCTTTGATTTGGTCATCACTCTTCTAATTGCAGATGTAGCAGCATTTCCGATGGAAAATAATGATATCCCCATTATAAATGGTATAGCAGCTATAACTGGACTTGTTTTGATGCAGACTTTAGTATCGTTTATAGGTCTTAAAAGTAAAATATTTCACTCAATAACGTCGGGGAAGCCATCTATATTGATTGATAAAGGCGAAATTCAATATAAAGAACTTAAAAAAGATAGAGTAAATATAGAAGAATTGTTAGAACAGCTTAGAATACAAGGTTATTTCAATCTAAAAGAAGTCCAATACGCTATACTTGAGACGGATGGAAATCTAAGTGTTGTTCCTACAACAAATTATAATAGTACTCCGTCACGTACATTTTTACACCTACCAATTTCACTTATTGTAGATGGTGTAATATCAAAAAAGGGTTTAGAAGCAGCACAAAAAGATGAGGAATGGTTGATGGGTATTTTAAAATCTAATCAATTAGAGAAAGTTGAAGAAGTTTTAATTTGTATACTGGATGAATATGACAAAATATTCATTCAGCCAAAAAACGCATAGGTGGTGATCATTATTAAATCAACAGTTTTTGCAGTAGTTTGGACAGTATTATTCTTAATATTTGGTGTTTATATTTCTAATAGTGTAATTGATGTAACAGATAAATATCAAGATGAATTAACTAAAATTGAACACTATATAGATGAAGATAAATGGGACAATGCGAAGGAGAATACCGATAAAGTCGCTGAAAATTGGAAAAAAGAAAAAAGTAATTGGTATAAGATATTAGATCATGCATCATTTAATATGATTGACACATATTTAAACATTTTAAATAAAGCTATAATTGAAAAAGACAAAGTGAACTCTTATGAGCAAATAGAAAATGTTAAAAGTCATATATCCAATATTAAAGGTAATGTAAACTATGGACCAGATTATATATTTTAATCAATCATTAGTCTTTCAATTTAGGTTGATTTAAATAAATAACAAAAAAATGGATTTTTATAAAATCCATTTTTTTATTGTTTAATATAAATTTGTTAGTAAGATATTAATATTTTTATTAATTTTATATTTAATTAAAATCAATAATTTTCATTAAAGCTTTTATTTACTACCCTTCATTGCCTTTATTTTTAAAGGTAATGTAAAAAGGTTTATAAATCCTTCAGCATCTTTATGATCATAAAGCTCACTGTCTCCAAATGATGATATTCCTTGATCATACAGAGAGTTATCTGAGAATATACCAGCCGTTTTTATATTTCCTTTGTACAGTTTAAGTTTAACTGTACCTGTTACGTTGTCTTGAGTAGACTCCATAAATTCATCTATCGCTTCTCTCAATTTAGAATACCATAAACCATCGTAAACAAGCTCTCCATATTTATAAGAAACTATTTGCTTGTAGTGAAGTGTATCTTTATCAAGAGTTGCACTTTCAAGAACATTGTGCGCTTCATATAGTATAGTTCCACCAGGAGTTTCGTATATTCCTCTTGATTTCATTCCAACTAATCTATTTTCAAGAATATCTATAACGCCTATTCCGTGTTTTTTACCTAGCTCATTAACTTTTTTAATTAATTCTACTGGAGCAAATTCTTCTCCATTTATCTTTTTAGGTGTCCCTTTGTCGAAGTATATTTCTACATATTCAGCTGTATCACAAGCATCTTCTGGCGAAACACATTCTTTATATACTAGATCTGGATTGTGCTCATTTCTAAGATCTTCTATATCTCCGCCTTCAGTTGATACATGCCAAAGGTTAGCGTCAACTGAGTATATTTTTTCTTTTGTAGCTGTTACTTCGATATTGTGCTTATTGGCATAATCGATAGCGTCTTCTCTAGATTTTATATCCCACATCCTCCATGGAGCTATAACTTTTATGCTTGGATCTAAAGCTGCTATTGTTGCTTCAAATCTAACTTGATCGTTACCTTTTCCTGTACAGCCATGGCAGATGTACTTAGCGCCTTCTTTATGTGCAACTTCAACTAGTCTTTTAGCTATTATCGGTCTAGCTAAAGAAGTCCCTAGTAAGTACTTACCTTCGTATTTAGCTTCAGCTTTTATAGCTCTAAATATAGTTTCAGTAACAAATTCCTCACATATATCATCTACATAAGCTTTTGATGCACCGCTCTTTAGAGCTTTGTTGTACACTTCTTCCATCTTATCTTCTTGACCAACATTACCACATACTGCAATTACTTCTATATCGTCATAAGTCTCTTTTAACCAAGGTATTATAATTGAAGTATCTAACCCTCCAGAATACGCTAAAACAACTTTTTCTTTCATATCTATTTCCTCCCAATCGTTTAAATCTATTTCGATTTAATTGTTATTTATATTCGATTATATTAAGCTCGTCTCTAGATAACTTAAGCCTAATATTTAATATTATTATATATAATAGTTTTTTGTACTAAAAAAGCCTCTTAGTAAAATACTAAGAGGCGAATATCCGCGGTACCACTCTAATTGATAAGTTAACTTATCCACTTAATCTCTTAAGGCGAGAATTCCTACCGCCATACTAATTTTCTGGCGATCTCCTCCAAAGTTCTCTTCACTCAAATTTATTTGCCAAGCTTCCACCGCCCTCGGCTCTCTATAAAACTACTTCAAGTTACTCTCTTTTTCACAGGATTTAATTTATTTATTGCTTTGTATTAACAATATCATAATTTATTTTTTTGTATATGTCAATTGTTAATTTAAAATAAATTCTAATATTTCACATCGTAAAGCACTAAACCTTTTGCTGGTGCTGTATCAGAAGCTATACTTCTATTCTTTGCCAATATCAAGTTTTGCATTTGATTTGGTTCGATTTTTCCGTGACCAACATCTATAAGCGTACCTACGATTATTCTCACCATATTGTGTAAGAAACCATTACCTCTAACATAAATATCTATATTTCCATCTTTTGAAGCAATTTCAACAGCATAGATAGATCTAATATTAGATTTTTTCTTTGATTTAGATGAAACAAAGCTAGAGAAATCGTGCTCTCCAATTAGATATTTGCTGGCATCTTTCATCTTTTTTACATCTAATTTTTTAGGAACATGTGCTCTGTATTTTCTTGTAAACGGACTTGGATATTCATTATTGTCGATTTTGTAAACATAAGTCTTTGATTTAACATTGTATCTTGAATGAAATCTCTCGTCAACTTCCTCGACAGAATTAATTACAATATCTTCTGGCAAATACATATATAGATATTTTTGTATTTTGTTTGTAGATTCATATGAATTAGTCTTGAAATTTGCTACTTGGCTAATCGCATGAACTCCCATATCTGTTCTTCCCGAAGCTGTTATCTCAATATTTTCACCTGTCAATTTGCTCAATACAGTCTCAAGTTTTCCCTGAATTGTCATATCCGTGTCTGCAAGCTTTTGGAACCCTTTATATCTTGAACCATCGTACGATATTACTAGTTTTATATTTCTCATTTTATACTTCCTTTATTTTAGACTTTCACTACCTTATTCGCTAAGGTAAATGTTATTGTTGTACCTTCATTCTTCTTACTTTCTATGTTCATAATTCCACCGTGTAGTTTTACTATTTCATTACTTATTGCTAGTCCTAATCCACTTCCGGCTTTGTTATAGTCCTCTTGGAAGAATCTATCTAAAACTTTGTTTAGATTTTGTTCTTCTATACCTGCGCCATTATCCTCAACTTTTACAGTCGTCATTTCAGTATCTTGTGATACATACAGCTTTACATAGCCTTCCGATTCAGTAAATTTAAGTGAATTTTGTATCAAGTTTATAAGCACTTGTCTTAACCTGTTTTTGTCACCTTGGATCGTCGTCATCTCTTCGTCTTCAAATTCAAATAAAAGGTCAACATTCTTTTCTGAAGCTTTTACTTTAAGCTGATTTACGACTCCGACAACCAATCCTTCCACATCGACTTCATCGATATTTATCTTTATCCTATCAGAAGATAATCTTGAAAAATCTAACAGCTCTTCAACTAACTTTATAAGTCTTGCCGTTTCATCTTGTATTATTCCAAGGCCTAGATCTAGCTCGTCTCTAGTTATACTCTCAAGGCCAAGTGTCTCACTCCATCCCTTTATAGATGTAAGTGGAGTTCTAAGTTCATGAGATATTGACGATATAAATTCTTCTTTCAATTTCTCACTCTTATCAATTTCATATGCCATATGTTCAAACGTCTGAGCTAATTCTCCTATTTCATCATCTACAATAGTTGAATGTTTCAACTTAACTTTATAATTACCATTCGCAAGCTCATTTGCAAAATCTTTTAATTCACTAAGAGGATTTATAAGAGTTTCTGCAAACTTAAGACTTATTGCAACTGCTATTAACAGTATTAATACACCCGCCAGAGCAAGCCATAATGCCTGTTTGGCTATTGCTTTATCAATTGCATCAAGTGAAGTCGTATATCTTACAACCCCTTCGATAGTATTATTTGACTTTAGTGGTGCAGATATACTCATAACATGTTCACCTGTTTCAGAAATTTTATAAGTATACGGCACAGATGCCTTTGAATCTCTTAATGCTCTTTCTACATCATCATAATTTACTTTTTCGTTACATTTAAATCCGTACTGGTCTAATATTATTCGTCTATTTTTGTCTATAATAGATACTCCAAACTTAGAATTTTTGTCTAAGCTCTGTCTTTCAAAGATATTATTGATCTTAGTCTCAAAACTTGTAGTATCTACTGTATCTGTTTTGTAGGTCCAATCTGTTGTATAGTTTATCTGTGATTTCAATAACTGTCTAACAGATTCATAGTAGTTATTTTGTATGTAAAACATGAACATACCTTCAAAGAGGATGACCATTATAATAATTATTATAAAGTGGTTCTTTATTACTTTTTTTCTTAATCCTTCAAAGTGTAGCACTACTCATCTTCTTCCTTTCTAAAACAATAGCCATATCCCCAGATTGTTTGTATATACTTAGGTTTAGATGGATCATCTTCGATTTTATTTCTAATTCTTCTAATGTTCACATCCACTATTTTAAAGTCATACAGATAGTTTGCTCCCCATACTTCATCTAGAATTTGATCTCTACTTAAGGACTGTCTAGCATTAGACATTAAATACTTAACAATAGAAAATTCTGTAGGAGTAAGTTCGATTTCTTTATTGTTTTTAAACAGCTTTCTTTTATCTATATCCAGTACAAATGGTGGAAAGACTATCTCGCTGACATTAGAGGTATTTTCTTCTTTGTTTACCCTTCTAAGAAGCGCTGAAACTCTAACTAATAGCTCCTTTATACTAAAAGGCTTTATTATATAATCGTCAGCTCCTGAAATAAATCCTTCAATTTTATCATCTTCTTGAGCCTTTGCTGTAAGCATTATTATACCTACTTGGTCGAAATTTTCTCTAATAAATTTACAAACCTCTATACCGCTCATGTCAGGAAGCATAACATCTAAAAGCGCTAGCGATATATCTCCTTCTGAAGTCATTTTTTCTATAGCTTCTTGACCTGTCCCAGCTTCTATTATCTCGTAACCTTCTCTTTTTAAATTGATACTTACAAAACTTCTTATACCAATCTCGTCCTCTAAAACTAATATTTTCCCTTTCACAATATAACCTCCATCTAAACAATATCTTATTCGTAAATAAGTGAAAAATAATAATCTTTAATTGCTTCTGCTGTGAGATCCAATTTAGCAATTTCTTCAACGTTATTTATATTCAATATATAATTGTAATCCTCAGTCTCTTTTAGAGATATCGGATTGTGAGTATTTGAATTCTTTTTCTCATCTTTGCTTTTACTTTCAACGATTATATTGAATAAATTTTTACGATCAGAATCTACTACATCATAATAGTAGAATTTAAAAACAGAACTCTTCTGATTTTTTCCATTTGTCAACTCTTCTTCAACTATAACTTTACCCGACAAATTATTTGGTATAAACACTTTGTAGTTGTATTTATAGTTGTAGTATATTTGGGATGTAAATAATTTATAGCCTTTCTTTCCACTCCATTTGTACCAAGTTACATTGGCTTCATCCTTAGATTTATATGTCACATCATTTGTAGGTATTTCTAATATTTTATCATTGTCTATATCTCTTATTGGAATATAATACGGTTTGATAATTTCATAATCAGAAAAAGCTTTCTCTATTTTTCCACTTTGTAAATAAAGAATATTTGTACTGTAGTACCCACCCTTTAAGATTGGTATATCTACAACTACACCTCTTCTTTTAGCTGATACTTTCCCAATATTTAGATACATGTCACTTATATTTTTGACGTTCCGAAGAACAGTCGTATCTCTATGAATTAACGTACTATCAAAGTTTAATACACTGACATATGCTTCATTAGTTTTCGAATCCAAGTTTACCATAACTATATCTAGTAAACCATCATTATCCATTTTGCCTATATTGATTTTCATATCAGTAAGATTGTCTGAATTTTCTATCCAACTAGGGTCAACTGTAGATAGTTTCTTTATCTTATTGTTAATATAACCATAGATGTACATAGTAGTTTTTTCTTTTGTTTTAGCTAAAATTATTATTTCTTTTTGTCCATCACTATTTAAATCGTAAAAATTTGCATACTCAATAGAATCCCCTTCAATAAGTTCCTCATCATCAAATGAGTAGTTATCATTGGTATTTCTTAGTATCATAAAACCAACCTTATTTGATGAATCCTCGTTGAGAGTCTCTATTTTCTTAAATGCAACTACCTCTTCAGCACCGTTTCCATTTAGATCAACGCTATTGATCTTTCCAACATCTTTTGAGTTTGAAGGAAGTGTAAACGAGGTATTTGGTGGCAGTAATTTACTTATTCCATCTTCTAATGATTTTTTGTCTATATCGAATTTTGGCCTTCCAACTAAATTTTCAGCTGATTCTGTTCTCATATCACACCCAGAACTGAATACCATAATCAAGGTGGCCAAAATAATTAGCTTATACGGTTTCATATATTCCTCCTATCAAACTTACTCGGACTCCTATTTCCTAGGTGGCTTAGGTCCCATATACTGGTAATAATATGTCTTTAACATACCATTGTAAAGTTTTCTCTTTTTGTCTGCTGCTCGTCCAAATTCATATTCAAACTCCTCGTAAGAAGTAATTAAATAATAAGACCAGTTTTTAAGTTTTCTAAATGCGTAACCAATTTCTTTATAAAGTTGTTTTATGCTATCTTTGTCTTCAAGTCTTTCACCATAAGGAGGGTTTGTTATTATAAATCCATATTCCTCATCGCTCTTAAACTTAGTAACATCGCCGACTTCAAAATCTATATAGTCTTCTACTCCAGCTATTTCTGCATTTTCTTTAGCTATTTCAATAGACTCTTCATCTATATCATAGCCTTTAATTTTAAAGTCCTCACTTGAATCTATTTTATCAAAGGCCTCTCTTCTTACATCCCACCAAAATTGTTTATCATAAGTTCTCCACTTTTCTGATATAAACTCTCTATTAAGTCCTGGAGCCATATTAAGACCTATCATAGCAGCTTCAATTAATATAGTTCCAGATCCACACATAGGATCTACTAGCGTTCTCCCTGGTCTCCACGGAGTAAGGTATACAAGACCAGCAGCTAAAGTTTCCCTTATCGGCGCCTTATTTGCCTTTTCTCTATAACCCCTCTTATGCAGAGCATCACCAGTAGTATCTATTGTAATTACAACTTTATCTTTATGTATAAATACAAATATAGGATACTTTTCTTTGTCTTCTTTTAATAGACCAGACTCTAGATAACTCTTTTTTAGACTATCAACTACGGCCTTTTTAACAATAGACTGTATATCTGGTGTACTGTGTAGTTTAGATTTAATTGAAGAGGCTTTTGAAATTGGAAACTCTGCTCCAAAAGGTATAAAACTAGCCCAGTTTACCCTCTTTGTGTTTTCATAAAGCTCATCAAAGCTTCTAGCTTCAAACTCTGCAACCTTTAGATGAATTCTCTCAGCACATCTCAGCCATATATTTGATTTTGCAATACCGGCTTCATCAGTTTTGTAAGTAATTCTTCCATCTTCTGTTTTTATAATCTCAAATCCTAAATCTTTTATTTCTCTAGCCAACATTTTTTCCATACCGAAAAAGCATGGTGCTACCAATGTGTAATTTTTCATTTTTCCTCCTAATTACTCTACGTTTACATTCATGCTTCCCATTTTATAACCGGACATGTCTAATGTAACATAGTTAAATCCTAATTCTTTTAATTTATTATCTACTTTTTCCATAGTATTACCTATAAAAAATTTTTCAATCTCTTTTTTATCTACCTCAACCCTTGCAATTTCGTCGTGCATTCTAACTCTAAATTGTTTGAATCCAAGCTCTATAAGGTAGTTTTCACTCTCTTCAATGGTTCTTAATTGCTCTACAGTTATTTTAGTTCCATATGGAACCCTGCTGGCCAGACATGCAAAAGCTGGTTTATTGTAAGTTTCAAGCTTTAGATCATATGAAAAGTCTCTGATTTCTGATTTAGTAAATCCACATTCCTTTAATGGGCTTATTATAGAAAGTTCGTCAAGAGCTTTAAGTCCTGGTCTGTAATCGCCTAAATCATCCAAATTAGTTCCATCAACTACGTTTTTTATATTATTTTCACTAGCTATTTGCTTAATTTGAGTAAATATATACTTTTTACAGTAGTAACATCTATGTGGCCCATTTTCTACTAATTCCTCTAACTCAAGATCATCTATTTTAAGTACTATGTGTTTAACACCGTATTTTTTAGTATACTCAATAGCTTCTTTTATCTCTCTATCAGAATGAACTGGAGCATGTACCGTAACTGCTATAACATTATCTCCTAAAGTATCTTTAGCTACTTTTAAGAGTAAATTGCTGTCAACCCCACCAGAGTATGCTACTGCAACATTACCAAGATTTTTTAAGTAATCTTTTAGAGAATCTATTTTACTTTTTTCTATCAAAAGAGAACCTCCCGCAAAATGATATTAACTTCTTTTTTACAACTTAAAAAGTTTAATCTATTTTTTTAATTATTACTATCTATAATTATAACATATACCTATTTATCTTAATAGTTTTGTTGAAATTATATAATTTTCTAAGCTAGCTGTATTACTATAAATATTCCAACCATCGCTAAACCTATTAGTGTTTCATATGGAATCAACTTAAATAGCTCACCTATATCTATTACTACGCTAATAGCACTAGTATGAAATAGAGTACATGTGGTATATGTAAAAACGTATTCTTTTGCCAGAGTAGCAGTCTACACTATTCCAACTAATATTTTACATGAAAGATATAGGTGCGTCTATGTATAGATACATAAAAATAGAGGTGAATCGACAGTTATTTCTGACAATACACCTCTATTTAATCTATATATTTCTTCTAAAAACAAAATATCAATTGGGATTTATTTATGCAATTACTAGTTTAACTATTTGCCCAATCTGCTGGATATGTTACATATATAAACCTTGCGTAGTCTTTTACAGAAAACTGTATTTTACTTCCTTTAGGTATTAATATAAGCTCTCCTGCACTGGCAGATACTTTTCTTCCATCTATCATTATATCCAATGTACCTTCTATTATATAATCTATCTCATCGTAATCAAGAGTCCAATCGAAAGTAGTTTCTTTCATCTCCATTACACCACATCCAAGTCTTGGACTTTCTTCTAGTGTAAATAAATCTTTTGTGTAAACTACATCATTAGAGTTTCCTGTATCTAGTCTATTGCTTTCATCTACTTTAACAGTAGGAAGTTTTATTGATGTTATTCCACTTTTATCTATATTTCTGATAAAGTCAACTCCATCCTTTGAAGAACTTAACTTTTCCTCTAGTATCTCTCTTACTAATTTTTCAAGTACACTTTTATCTATATTATTTATATCCATTATGCGTTCTCCTTTTTAATAGTCTTTTTAGCGATGAACATAGCTAGAAGTACGGCTGATATACCTCCAACTAGTTTTGATACTATCATAGGAGTTATCATATCTTGGCTAAATCCTGCTGTAAATCCTAGGTGATCTCCGAATACAAATGCTGCTGATACTGCAAAAGCAACGTTTATAATCTTACCTTTGTTATCCATATCCTTCATCATACCTAACATCGGTATACAGTTAGCTAAACTTGCAACTAATCCTGCTGCTGATTTTTCGTTAATTCCTAATACTTTACCAAGTGCCATAAGTGGTTTGTTGAATACTTTAGTTATTACGAATACTAGTGGGAATGCTCCAGCTAATACTAGTGCTATATCTCCAACTATAGCTATACCTTCATGTATAGGATTCATGCCTTTTATTATCACTACTCCTGTTAAGGCTTCTACTATTCCAGCTGCTAGTCCTAATGTTGCAACTATGACTACGCCTTTACCGAAATATGTGAATCCTTTTATCATTGCATTTTCAAATTTCATTAATCCTATTGCAATAATAATTGCGAATAATATTATTGGAACTAGGTTTTTTATAACCATCATCACAGGGAATCCAGCTACTAAACCACCTACAAATGCTCCTACTGGTATAGTTATTATTCCAGCTAATACTCCTGTTGCTAGAAACTTTTGATCTTCTTTTTCTATAATTCCTAGTGCAACTGGTATTATAAATACTATTGTAGCTCCCATTGTAGCTCCAATTATAAGTCCTCCAAATAATCCTGCGTTTGGATCTTTTGCAAGCTCCATAGCAAGTGATGCTCCACCCATATCATTTGCTAGTATACTTCCTGCAAACATCGCTGGGTCAGCGCCTAAAAAGTCAAATAAAGGTACTACTACTGGGCTTAGTACAGTTGCTAGAACTGGTGCTAGACAGATTATACCAACCATTGATACGGCTAGAGAACCCATAGCTACGATTCCCTCTTCAAACTGCTCACCTAAACCAAATTTGTTTCCGATACACTTGTCTATCGCCCCAAGTGCCATAAATATTGCCATTACGTAAATTATGATTTCGTTTATACTCATAATTTTCCTCCGTTTAAGTTAAGATTTTTTACTCTTCATCTACCTCTAACTCGTCTATTATTCCTACTATAGTCGCATCTACAGGTACTAATTTTTTTTCTAGAGATTCTCTGGCTGCACTTCCTTTAGTGATTAAAACTAAATCACCATTTCCTGCACCTGCATTGTCTGCTGCGACTAAAAATCCATCTTTATATTCACTTTTGCTTTTTAATAGTTTTACGACCAAAAGTTTCTGTCCACTTAACTTTTCGTCTTTTCTAGTCGCCCATACATTTCCTACAACTTTTCCTATCTCCATGATATACTCCTTAAACTCTTATCAAATTCAAGTGATGTACTCTTACAAAATCACTTGCAAGTGGAGTTATTATACTTTTTTTGTTTACTATTAATTCCTGTAGGTCATCTGATTTATATTTTCTTAGATCACTTTCTGAAATTAATTTTTTTGCACTTAGATCAAGAGATTTAATCGCGATGTTCTCCTTGGCACTATCAATGTATTGTACTGGACTTTCAACAATACATTTTTCAATGTTGCTTTTATTTAATCTTACATCTTTATCTATAGTTATATAAGATAAATCTTCTACTAATTTTATTCCGTATTTACATATTTCATCTTCATACTCTACATATTTATTGTATAGAGCTTTTGGTGCTGTAGATTTATATCTCTTGTACTCCAAGTTGTTTTGTAGGACAAATACTTTCTTGCCCTTCATAAGCATTTTTAGAATAAATCTTTCCTCAACTGAAGTACTGTTGCCTGATGCCAAGTTACATAGACCACGCATGCAAAGTCTTGATATAACAACTATGTCGCAGTCCCTTGTCTCATCGCTAAATTCAGCAACTTCAAATCTATCTTTTAAAGTCTCTAATTCTTCTTTATTGTTTGGCCAAAGTACTACTGCTTTTGGTTTGATGTTTATATCTAAGTTGTTTATTTTTTTATATAATTCATCTACTATACTATTTACTAGATAATCGTAATTCAACATATTTCTCCTCCTAGAGGTTACTTTACTATTTTTGCCACAGTACATTTTTTAAAGCCACAAGCATTTGCCTCGTCGTAATCAATATGCATATATGTTCTATAATTTGCATTTACTCTAACTACAACATCTTCAAATATAAGAGGTCTATCTCCGAAAACTTTTATATTTACCACTTCATTATCATGTACGCCAAACTTTGTAGCATCCTCTGGTGTAATGTGTATATGTCTCTTTGCTACTATTAGACCTCTGTCTATACTTATTTCATTATCTCCTGCAGAAATTTTTAGTCCAGGACTACCTTCTAAATCTCCGCTTTGTTTAACAGGAGCTTTAAGACCTAATGATGCTAAATCTGTAAGCGAAACTTCTACTTGTGTATTTGATCTACATGGACCCAAAACTATAACGTTTTTTATACTTCCTTTTGGACCAGTGATTGTCACTCTTTCTTTACATGCGTACTGCCCAGGTTGAGATAAGTCTTTTGACTTTGTAAGCTCATAGTTTGAACCAAATAAAGCCTCCATATCTCCTCTGCTTAAATGTACATGTCTTCCAGATGCCTCTACTTCAATAAACGCTTCTTTTTTTACTTTAGCTAAAACTTCTTCAACAATTTCATTTAATATATTTTCCATAAAATCTCCTTACTTGTATTCACCAGTTCTTACTTTGTATATTAATATCCAACATAGAGAAGACAGTCTATTTAGACCTTTCATTAAATCTTCCCTCTCTATTTGGCCATATTCACCTTTAAATGCTTCATATAACGAGAGTTCAACTTCTCTAACTGAAGTTCTAATACTATTTATAGATACTACTACTTCACCCATTTTATAGCTTATATATTCATGGTCTATTCCAAAGTATTTTTTAGGATAATGAGACTGTTCTCTAAGTTCTTTTGGAGTAAGCCCAAGTAATGTAAATTCTTCTAATGGCTCCTCTAATACTTCACATCTTAAGATGGTTCTTATAAATGAAAGTACTTCATCCAAATCTTTTGCTAAACTTTCCATACCATTTTTTATACATATAATCTGAGATTCTAATATCTTTGTTTCAAGTGAATCAAGTTTTCCCCTTAAAATAATCCTTTTATGGTCTTTAAATACGAGTAAATTGCCATTAAGTTGAGTCATATGTTCTGGTTTTTCTGCCATATGCCCCCCAAATACCGTAGTATACTTGTACTTTTTTACTGATTCTTCTTTAAATTTTCCATTTTTATTGTCGTTATTATTATCTTTGCCTATATTATTGTTTAAATCTTCTTTGTCATCCATATACTTTATCTCGATATTTTTTTCGGATAAATACGATTTTGCAGATGGAGTCACAATCTGACCTCTTTCAATATAGAAAGTTTTAAGTTCTTTATTTTTATTAATTTGCTTTCTTATTTCCGCTTCTGTTATAACTCCCATCTATCTCATCTCCTATCAGATGGATAAAATGTGCTACTAGAAATAAGTAGCACATTTTTGTTAGATTTTAAAATTTAATCCAATATTATTCAGTTACTTTTGGAAGTATTGCATCAACTTCAAAGTGTGGTCTTGGTATAACGTGTACAGATACTAGATCTCCTACTCTTTCAGCTGCAGCTGCTCCTGCATCTGTAGCGGCTTTAACTGCTCCAACATCTCCTCTTACCATAACAGTTACTAAACCACCGCCAACTTGCTCTTTACCTACTAATTGAACATTTGCTGCTTTAACCATTGCGTCTGCAGCTTCTATAGCTCCTACTAATCCTTTAGTTTCTATCATCCCTAATGCGTTTGCGTTTGCCATATCTATTTCCTCCAAAATTTTTTATATTATTTATTTTAATTTAAATTACTAACATATTTATTAACTTATTTAATTGCTTAACTTACTAAACTAATTTTTTTACTATTTTTTCTACAAGTAAGTCTATTAGTTCATCTTTTCCAACTGAATCTAATAATTGATTTTCTGAACTAGCTTTATTACCTTTTAGTTCTTCTATTTCTTTAACTCCATAGGCAACTCTCTTGATGTTTATAAGATCAAGTGGTCCTATATTGTTTGATGTAGAACTACCACCTATTGCACCACATCCTAGTGTAAGTGCAGGAACTAGATTTGTTGATCCTCCAATTCCACCAAGCGCTGAAGGAGTATTTACCATTATTCTTGATACAGGCATTTGTAACGCGAATTTTCTTACTAATTCATCATCATTTGCGTGCATTGAAAAAGTATGACCTGCTCCTTCATTTAATAATACTTCTCTACATCTATCTACTACTCTGTCTACATTTTCTTCAACATAGAATGCAAGTATTGGTGCAAGCTTTTCTCTAGAGTATGCTACATTAGCTCCAACTCCAGTTTCTCTAGCTACTAATATCTTAGATCCTTTTGGTACATCCTTAAGATCAGCAAGTTCACATATCTGAGCTACACTTTTACCAACTATCTTTGGATTCATAGTTCCATTAGCTCTTAATATAAATTTAGATAGCTTTTTACTTTCATCATCTGTAAGTAAATGTGCACCTTGATCTTTTAACTCTTTTACAACTTTTTCTTCCATAGCTTTTTCTACTACTATAGATTGTTCGGATGCACAAATTACACCGTTGTCAAAAGTCTTAGAATCTATAATTCTTTTTACAGCTAATTTCACATCTGCACTCTTATCAATAAAAGCTGGTCCATTTCCAGGCCCTACTCCTATTGCAGGTGTTCCTGATGAATATGCAGCCTTAACCATTGCTTCTCCACCAGTAGCTAGTATCATAGCTGTATCTTTATGTTTCATTAGTTCACTTGTTGCCTGCATAGTAGGTGTAGTTATACAAAGTACTGCATCTTCAGGGCAACCTGCGCTTTTAGCTGCATCATTTATTACTTTAATTGTCTCAATAATACAGTTTTTAGCATTTGGATGTGGTGAAAACACAATAGTGTTTCCTGATTTTATTGAAATTAATGTTTTATATATTACTGTAGAAGTAGGATTAGTAGAAGGTATTAGCCCTGCTATAACTCCTAGTGGAGTAGCTATCTCTATAGTCTTTTCCTCTGGATTCTCTCCAATTATTCCTACAGTTTTTTCATTTTTTATATATTCATAAACTCCTTGAGAAGCAAAAGTATTTTTTACTATCTTATCTTCCCATTTACCAAAGCCTGTTTCCTCATTAGCCATCTTTGCTAATCTAGACGCGTTTTCACACGCAGCATCGGCAATAGCTTTTACTATTTTATTTATCTGATCTTGATCTAACTTAGCTAATTTTTCTTGAGCAATCTTAGCTTTTTTAACAAGAGTTCTGACCTCTTGTATTGAAATTAAGTCTCTATCTACAAGTTCCATAACTATTTATCCTCTCTATTCAACTTATCTATAAACTCTACAAGCTCCTCCTTCTTCATCCTTTTTAAAGTATTTGTACTTATCGAAGGATCAAGTGTTTTTATTTTTGCTTTTAGCTCTTTAACACTTATTTTAGAAAAATCAGAAGTTTCTTTTTCAAGTTTACTTGTATCTTTTTCTTGAACCTCTTCTTTTAAATTGATAGAGTCTAACTCTTTTACTGCCTGTGATTCAGTTATTTCAATTTCCAATTCAGCTGTTTCTTGTATTTCAACTGCTTCATCCAATACAACTTTTTGTATCTCTGTAACTTCTTCGGACTCGTTTCTTTCAATCTCTGCAATTTCTTTAGATTCTATTGTTTCTATTTCTTCTATAGTATCTTCTGATTTTTTAGAGTCTGAGCTAACCTCATCAATTTTATGTTTTGGTTCATCATTATTAGGTTTAAATAAATATTCTTCTACATCTGAGTTTAATCTCGGTATTACATGAGCTGATCTCAGTGTTCCTATTCTTTCTACAGCTAACTGAGCAGCATCTACTGCAGCTTTTACTGCTCCTACATCTCCAACTATACTTACAGTGACTATACCGCCGCCGACTCTATCAATTCTAGATAGGTTAACATTTGCAGCTTTTAGGCAAACATCGGTCGCCTCAACAGCCGAAACAAAACCTATAACTTCAATTAATCCTAAAGATTTCATTTAATTAAAATCCTGTTGGATTCTCTGCTACTGACTTAACAGCTTCTGCAAATGCGTCACACGCTGCCTTGCAAGCTGATTGAGATCCTGTAAGTAATGCCCCTCCAAAGTTTGTCTCAGTAGGAGGTTCAAATAGTTCACAAAGTTTTACGTCTGCAGCTTTTAGAGCGGCGTCTAAAGCGTACATTGATTCTAATGGTGGTGCTACTAGGTAAGCTAATGCTTCCCCTTCTTTAACTCCAGCTAATTCAGAAAGATAAGTTCCAGTTCTAGATACACAATGCGCAAAGTAAACTATAGAATCGTCGTCATTAGCACTTATAAATGACGCTCCGTACTCCATAAAGTCAATTATTGCATTTAGACCACTTCTTACTTCTGCTGGACTAGGTCCTGCTATAATTCCAATAACTTCTCCTGCTATCTTAGTCGATGCGTTTCCTGCACCAGCATACATTGATTTAGCGTATACAACATCTACCTCTGATGCTTTAGTTGCTTCATCTAAAGCTGTATAAGTCACATCATCACAGTCAGAAGTTATAAGTCCTAAACTTTTTTGATGTGGTTTTAATTTTAATTTTTCTGCCATTTCTACAGATATATTTGGTATTATCTTTGTTCCCAATATATTTGGGCGAATTACATCATTTTTCATATTCTATACTCCCCTAACTAATTATTTTAGGTCAATTCCAGATGCTTTTTTATCTAACATAGTTTTTATAAGTTCTGATATATGTGCCCCTGCCTCAACAGCAGTTGTTCCACCTTTGTGTATGTTTGATATAACAGTTCTTTTAGCCTCAGCAATTCCTATTTTAGGTCTATATGTTATATAAGCAGACATAGATTCTGCAGTTACAAGGCCAGGTCTTTCTCCTACAAGCATACATACTACTTCGCAATCTAATTCTTCGCCAAGTTGATCCATAGCACCAACTCTACAGTGTTTTACAAAAAGTATTTCTCCAGTGTCAATTCCATACATTTTAAGACCTTGCTTTATTGACTCAACGCAGTCTTTAAAATTTGCCTCAATAGCAGCTGAACTAAGTCCATCTCCTACCATAAGTAATACTTTTTGTTTAGTTCCTAATTTTGCTTTAATTGCATCTATTGTTTCTTTAGAAAATCTTCTACCTAAATCTGGTCTAGTAAGATATTCATCTTTATCTCTACACAGTGTCTCTACTGCGAATAAATTGTTTTCTTTTACAAAATCCTCATCTACATACGAGAATACTGCATCTTGTGCTGCTGCATGGTCTGCTCTAAATCTTAAAACAGTATCAGTCTTGTATCTCGCACCAGCTCTACCTATTCCTATTCTTGCAGGAGTTTTTGCTTTCATATCTAAGTAAGCTTCTGCATCTTTAGGATTTTTTACAAGTAATTGTTTTTTAATATCTATTTCAGTTATATCATCGATACATCCATCGTTATCTACTTCACTTACATACTCATTTTTTATAGTATCTTGAATCTTATCTACATCAATATTCCCAGCCATTTGTTCAACAAGTTGTTCAACTAAACCTCTTAACTCTTTTTCATTCATCACAAAACCTCCTATCCTAATAATATAGATGCGTCACCAGCTCTACTAGTTAACTTACCATTTTTAGAGAATCCCATTTTTTCAAGCCAAGCATCAAACTCTTTTATTGCTGTAAGTCCAAACATCTCTCTAAGTGATGCTGTTTCATGGTATCCTGTAGTTTGATAGTTTAACATTACATCATCTCCGTGTGGTATACCCATGAAGTATGTGCAACCTGCAGTAGTTAATAGAACTGCTAGATTTTCCATATCATTTTGATCTGCTTTCATGTGGTTTGTATAACAAACGTCAACTCCCATTGGAAGTCCACTAAGTTTACCCATGAAATGGTCTTCTAAACCTGCTCTCATTACTTGTTTTGCATCGTATAAATACTCTGGTCCTATAAATCCTACAACAGTATTTACTAGGAAAGGTTCGTATTTTCTGGCAAAGCCATAACATCTTGCCTCCATAGTAACCTGATCTATTCCGTGATGCGCTTCTGAAGAAAGTTCTGAACCTTGTCCTGTTTCAAAGTACATAACATTAGGCCCAGTAGCTGTTCCTTCTCTTAAAGCTAATTGTCTAGCTTCTTCTATTGTTTGTCCATTAAAACCAAAAGCTTCATTTCCTTTTTCAGATCCAGCTATTGATTGGAATATAAGGTCAGCTGGAGCTCCTTTTTTTATAGCTTCCATTTGTGTAGTAACGTGTGCTAGTACACAGTTTTGAGTAGGAATTTCGTATTTTTGCTTCACTTCTTCAAATCTCTTTAATACTTTAGTTACACTTTCAACTGAGTCATCTACTGGATTAAGACCTAAAACTGCATCTCCTATCCCGTAAGTAAGCCCCTCTAAAAGTGAAGCCATAATTCCATCTGGGTCATCAGTAGGATGGTTTGGTTGAAGTCTAGCTGATAAAGTTCCCTCTTCACCTATAGTAGTGTTACAGTGAGCCGTTACTTTAATCTTTTTAGCTGCATAGATTAAATCCATATTTGACATTAGTTTTGCTACTGCAGATATCATTTCAGAAGTTAATCCTCTAGAAATTCTTCTAATATCAGCTCCTGTAGTATCGCTGTCTAATAACCATTCTCTTAAATCTGAAACAGTCCAGTTTCTGATATCTGTATATATTTTTTCATTTACAGCATCTTGTATAATTCTTGTTACTTCATCTTTTTCGTAGTCAACAGCTGGATTGTTTCTTATATCAGCAAGAGTAATATTAGATAAAACTACCTTTGCTGCTACTCTTTGCTCTGCGGATTCAGCCGCTAGTCCTGCCAACTTATCACCTGATTTTTCTTCATTTGCTTTCGCCATTACATCATATAAATTTTTGAACTGATATGTGTGTCCAAATAATCTAGTCTTTAAAATCATGTGTATACCTCCATTTATTAATTAAAAACTAATGTTTTTATTACCACTGGTAAAACTTTTCCATCCGCAATCGGTTTTCCTATATCAATGTAGTCTCCATTTTCAACCTTGATACTGTCTATACAAACTATATCTGTTTTGTAATTTAGAAGCGCATATATGGATTGACCTAGTACTTTAGCCATATCGTTTTCTACAATCACGATAAACGGCAGTTTTTTCTCTACTATTTCACTCATGCCATCGACAATGCCTTTTGCATATTCTGTAACCTTTTCAAAGCTCGGATTTTTTTGTCCATTAATTGCTATTGCAATTTTTTGAAGATCATTTTCTAGCTTGAACCAATTTAATTTTGTCTTAATTGATTCGCTCAGTTCTTTCGAGTTACCGCTTTCTTCATCCATTGAAAGTTTTAAAATCGGTAAGTTTTTAATTGGAAAAGCATCGTTAGTGTAAGTAATAGTACTTCCACTTACCTCAGTTGTATGAGATCCTGCTCCAACAACAGTTGCACGTATTGTTTCTAGAGGCTTTATTACATTGATATTTCTCAGCTCTTCACAATTTTTTATTGCTTGTCCCAATAAAATACCTATGTCTCCATATTTAAAATAATCATCTATAGAACCATCGTAATAAACGTAGTCGGCAACTCCTCCAGAGAATGATACATTTTTTATATCTTCATCTAGTGAAATAGACTTATTAGTAACTAGAAAATCGAATAATTCACTTTTTTCTTTTAGTCCAATGCTTTCCACTATTATATCTTTCATTATATCTACGATTGGATTTATATTATCTTTTGTTATTTTTATTCCTACTCGGATATTTAGGTTTTTATCTTTGATAATAGTCTCAATTTTAGGTGAGATATAAGTGATTTCTTTACTTACAACATCGACCTTTATTAGTCTTCCACCAATATCTAAACATCCTGTATCTACTACTTCTCCTCTTTTGAAAAGCGACAGGTTACTTGTTCCACCGCCTACATCTATATTTACAACAGTAGTAGAATGTTCTTTTGAATATATATGTGCACCTGCACCTTTACCCGAAATAATACTTTCAAGATCTGGTCCCGCAGTTGCGACGACAAAGTCTCCTGCAAATCCACTGAGTGCATGTAAAACATCGTTGGCGTTTTCTTTTCTTGCTGTCTCACCAGTAATTATTACAGCTCCAGTCTGTATGTCATCCTTGTCTATATTTGCTTTCTTATATTCAGACTCTACAATTTCTTTAATTTCTTCTCCATTTATTTCTGTTGCTGAAATCAAAGGTGTAAAATATACCTTACTTCTATAAACTATCTCTTTGTCCACTATACTTATCCTAGGAACTGAGAAGTTTGAAGCTGTATTTTCTACTGTAAGTTTAGAAAATATAAGTTGAGTTGTACTGGTACCGATATCGATACCGACGCTAAGTAATTCTTCTTTCACATATTCACCTCCAAGAGTACAAAGTATGTTGTAAACAAGCAAAGGGGCTCAAAGTTATGATAAATAGAGGATAGCAACCTCATTTATCAATAACCTTAAGCCCCTTTGCTTAATTAAAACTACTACTTTGTAGATTAGTTATCTGTTTTGGTATCTTAATAAGTACTTTTGTACCATTTTTATTTGATTGTCTTACAATTTCACCTTTTAATACTTGTTGGACATAGCTTTCTATTATGAAGGTACCTAAACTATCGTTGTTTACTTTACTTTCATCTAGACCAATTCCATCATCGGCTATCGCTATGTTCTTAAATTTTTCTTCTTGATTTATAAGTATCTGTATATTTCCACAGTCTCGACCTTCAAAAGCATGGTCAAAACAATTTTGAATGATTTCATTCATTACCAGTAACAGTGAAGTTGCTTTATCGCCACTTATTTCGAAATCATCTCCTGATATATATATATTTATATCTTTGTTGTCGCTATATCCACCCTGTATATTGCTAATAAGCAGATCGATAGCATCCTTTATAGATATCTTATTGTCTACTTCTTTTGACAGTAAATAATGTGTAGATAGTATTGCAAATACTCTATTAACAGTATTGTCTAGACAGCTTTTCACTTCTTCATTTTTTGATAGTCTACTTTGTTTTCTAAGTAGTGAAATTACTGTGTATAGATTATTTTTCACTCTATGGTGAGCCTCTTTAACAGCTACCGATTTTAAAACGAGTTCTGCTTCTTTCTTTTTTAATTCAGTTACATTTTGAATCACCTTTGCCAACTTAAATACACCATCTTTTATTGGTATACTTTTAATAGACAAATACATATCACCGATGTAAACTTCTTTTGTTTCATAATCCTCGTATTTAAATGCTTCAAATTCATCATTTTCAAGAGTCAACCAATCGTAATGATTATCTATTATGTCATCTGTAAACCCTAAATTTCTGTACAACTCTTCAGCATTTTTATTTTTTAACTTTAAGTAGCCATTCTCATCGAATACGAGTATTGAAGAGTTCAAATTATCTATAAAAAAGTCGTTATTTTTGAACAAGTTTATAAAGTTGTAAGAACTGGTATCTTTAACCGACTTCATTATACTGAAATCTTCTTTTAAATCTTCACTTATATCTTTTTCTACTATTATGACTCCTATTATCTTGTCCTCTAAATTTATAGGCTGAATAGTCTGTTTTACTAGTTTGTACTCTTGTGTTAAAGCTTTAATATCTCTTTTTAAATTACCAGTTCGAAATACTTCTATAACCCCTGGTTCGTTCTCTTGTAATGCTGGTTTTCCTGCTATGTTTTCACTGTATAAAGATTTATTTTCAGGCATACTGTGGGCTACTACAAATGCTTCAGACATCTTTTTACCGTGTACATCTACAAATACATCACTTTCGTAAAAATCTGCCATAAATTGTATGGATTTAGATACTTCTATTATCTTATCAATCTCTATCTCATTTAAAGATGTTTCTCTTTTGCAGATTTCTCTGATTGACTGATCTATATTAAGCATCATAACCTATGATAATCGTTTTTGATATTTCGACCATAGTAGTTCTCTTATCCATACTGAGCTTTCTAATTCGTGAATACGCATCCTCTTCTGTTATACTGTATTCTTTGATAAGTATGCCCTTAGCCTTTTCAATTATCTTTCTTTCTGTTAATTTAGAATTTATATCGTCTAAATTTTTTTTCATTTTTTCAAACTCTTCAACTTTAGATAAACACATCTCTATAGTAGGTATAATTATCTTCTCATTGGGTGGCTTTACTATATATCCAAAAGCTCCTATGCTTTTAGCTTTCTCTATATACTCTTCACCATCAAAAGATGTTAACAAAAGTATTCCACCAGCAAGATTCTCCTTATTGATTATCTTGCCTGCTTTTATTCCATCTAATATTGGCATGTCTATATCGAGTATAACTAGATCAGGACTATGTTTTTTGCACTCTTCAACTGCCTCAAAACCGTCGCTAGCTTCACCAATTATATTATATCCTCTGTCAAGTAGCATATCTTTAATATCCGCCCTTATTAGCGGGTCATCGTCGACTAATAATATTTTTCTTTTCATATTATCCACCTCAATTAAGAATGTACTTAGATACATTAGATTCCATAGCATTAGCTTATTTAAAAAACTATTTTTTATTCTTTATTTTTTAAATAAGAACGAAGTTCTTTAATTCCTATATCTTCTATTGTGTCCACTTTAAAGATTTTACTAGCTCCTGCCATAGTTAATTGCTCAAATGCTAAATCTATCTCTGCTTTTGTAGCTATGGCGATTTTTGTAATAATGCCTATTACTTCTTTATTAAACATTGTTGCAAATCCTGGTGCTATATAATTCTCTTCCTGAGTACAATCATACACTAAAGCTATTATTTTTGCATCTACCGAGGTAGTCATAAGTGCGTTATATAGTGTCCTATTCTCCATATATTCACCAGGTGTATCTATTGCATCATTGTATAGTTCTATTGATTGTGTCTTTTTGTATTCAAGCTCTAATTCATCTAGCTTTTGGCATAGTGTAGTCTTCCCACTTCCTGTTTTTCCCATAAAGATTACATTTTTCATATTTATGTCCTTGTAACCTTAGTAGATGAAAAATTCAACATATTTCCAAGAACCATTAAAACTTCGTCTAGAGCCGATTCGACAGAACTTACGTCACCGCTTATAACTAATGATCCACTAAATCTATCTATAAAACCTAGAGCGACACCTGAAGCCTTGGTTGCTACATCTGCAGCTATTATAGAAGCCTCACTTGGAGTTATCGTTAAAATACCTAAAGCATCTTTTTTATCTAGGACAAGGCCTAACTTCTTATATATGTCTTCACTCGGATTTGCTATTATATGAGCAAGTGTAACTTGTTTACCAGGAACATATTCTTGTATTACCCTTTGTACATTATCTTCACTCAAAATTTTCCCTGCTTTCTAAAATTAAATAGGGGCTCCACAAAGACAAAATATCATTGTCTTCAAGAAGCCCCATTGCTTTTCTACTCTAATATCACTCCATTGTGATATATTATTTAACTTACTATCATTATAAATATTATGTTTATAATTGTCAATATTTTTAGAATAAAATTAAAAGGTTTTCCCTTTGTATTATTTTCAATACTTAGCACTATTTGCTAGATAAGATTCTTTATAATACTCACTATCTCTTTGTGTGTAGGATTCTTAGGATTTGTCTTAGTGCAAGTATCATTTAATGCTGCTACCGCAATTTCATCTTTAAATGCTGATAGATCCTTCTCTTTTATACCGCACTCACTCAAAGTTGTAACCATATTCATATCATTTTGTAAGTATTTAATTTCATTTATTAGACGTTTTACACCTACTCTTATATTAGTAGAATTAAAGCCTAAAAGCTTTGCTATTTCGTAATATTTCTGTGCCGCAATAGAATACTCTCCACCAGCATTATTTTTAATATCCGAATTGTACTCTACAACATGTGGAAGCAATAACGCATTTGTTCTTCCGTGTGGTATTTTAAACTTACCGCCTAGAGCATGTGCAATGGAATGGTTTATTCCTAGTGAGGCGTGGTTAAATGCAAGTCCTGCCAAACAAGAAGCTATGTGCATTTTTTCTCTTGCTTCTATATCATCACCGTCATTATAAGCTCTTCTCAAATATTTAAATACAAGTTTTATAGCTTTTTCTGCAAAAGCATCTGAGAAATCATCTGCATCTGTTGAGACATAAGCCTCTATCGCATGTGTTAGCACATCCATTCCAGTATCTGCAGTTATAAAATTAGGCACTGTCTTTACAAGTTCTGGATCTAAAATTGCTATATCTGGAAGTAAATCATCAGAAACTAAAGGATATTTCACACCTTTTTGCTTATCTGTTATAACTGCAAATGATGTTACCTCTGACCCTGTACCACTTGTAGTTGGTATAGCTATAAATTCTACATATGTTTTATTTAATATTTTTTTAGAAAAATCCATTATAGCTTTAGCAGCATCTATAGCAGATCCTCCACCCACTGCAACTATTACATTCGGGTCAACTTTATTAAAAGCTTCAACTCCCTTAACTATAGTCTCTATAGGTGGATCTGGTACTATTTCGCTAAATACTTCATATGTAGCGCCTTTTAAATTCTCAACTATCTTATTTATATTTCCCGACTCCACCATAAATGGATCTGTTATTATCAATACGCTTTTATCTTGAATTCCTTGTAGCGCTTCTAATGAGCCAAGGCCAAATTTTATCTCTGTTTTTAATTCAAAATTTTTCATTAGAGTCCCTCCCTTAAAAATACAAAAAAGCTCCATAGTTATACTATGGAGCTTCGCTGCTCTCGTAAACACATCATTGTGTTTGATACTATAAATATACTAGTTCAGATAATTATTGTCAATATAATAATTTTTTCGTACTATGTTTATTTATTATAAACTACTATTTGATTTTATATTTAATTGAAGTTATCCTACATTTTCTATACAATTTAAGTGAGTCTGTTAAAATTTTAATTTTACTCAACTTTACTACTATAATATTCTAGGAGGAATTGTTTATGAAGGAAACACACAAAATTCTTTTTGAACCGATAAAAATTGGATCGCTAGAAATAAAAAACCGCTTTGTTATGGCTCCAATGGGACCTGCTGGACTTTGCAATGAAGATGGAACTTATAACGAAAAAGGTGTGGAGTACTATGTAGAAAGAGCTAAAGGTGGAACTGGGCTTATAATGACTGGTGTTACATATGTTGAAAACGACATTGAAAAATGTGTAATGCCGTCTATGCCTTGTGCTACTCTAAATCCATTAAATTTTGTTAAGACGAGCAAGATTATGACAGAGAGAATTCATGCCTACGGTGCTAAAGTTTTCCTACAACTTACAGCTGGATTTGGACGAGTTTCAATACCTAGCTTAGTTGGAGATATAGCTGTTGCACCATCTCCAATACCTCACAGATGGCTAGATAATGTAACTTGTAGAGAACTGACAATTGATGAAATTCAAATTTACATAAATAAATTTGCAGAGGCAGCTAAAGTTGCTCAAAACGCTGGTTATGATGGCGTAGAAATACATGCTGTTCACGAAGGATATTTACTAGACCAATTTGCAATATCTTTTTTTAACAACAGAAAAGATCAGTACGGTGGTTCTTTAGAAAATAGACTTCGCTTTGCATGTGAAATAGTTAAAGCAATTAAATCAGAATGCGGTGAAGACTTCCCTGTATCACTTCGTTACAGTATAAAAAGTTTTATCAAAGACTGGAGAAAAGGTGGTCTTCCAGGTGAAAAGTTCGTTGAAAAAGGACGCGATATAGAAGAAGGTATAGAAGCTGCTAAAATCTTAGTCAACGCTGGATACGATGCTTTAAATGGAGATGCTGGAAGCTATGACTCATGGTATTGGTCACATCCACCTATGTACCATAAAAAAGGAATGTACTTAGAGTTTAATGAAAAACTTAAAAAAGCTGTAGATGTACCTATAATTACAGCTGGTAGAATGGAAAATCCAGATCTATCAAGCGACGCTATATTATCTGGTAAAACTGATATGATAGGTCTTGGTAGACCTCTTCTTGCAGATCCTCAGGTGCCAAACAAGATAAGTGCTGGTAAATTCGATCACGTCCGTCCATGCCTATCTTGCCAAGAAGGTTGTATGGGAAGAGTTGCCGCTTATTCTGGACTCTCATGTGCTGTCAACCCTGCATGTGGTAGAGAAAATGAATACTCTATTTCAAAAGCCTTCGATAAAAAGACTGTTCTTGTTGTGGGTGGAGGAATCGCTGGTATGGAAGCTGCTAGGGTTTCTGCTATTAGAGGTCACAGGGTTACACTTCTCGAAAAATCTAATATACTAGGAGGAAATATTATTCCTGGCGGTGTTCCTGATTTTAAAGAAGACGATAGAAACCTAGTAAGTTGGTATAAACATCAACTCGATGAATTAGGAGTTGATGTTAAATTAAACACAGAAGTAAATAAAGACAATATAAAATCTTATAATGCAGATACTGTAGTTTTAGCTACAGGCTCAGACCCAAAACTTATCGATATCGATCAAGCTGAAAATATATATACAGCCGAAGAAGCTCTTCTTTCTAAAAAAGATGTAGGAGATTCTGTTGTAATCGTAGGTGGAGGACTTGTTGGATGTGAGACAGCCCTTTGGCTACACGATCAAGGTAAGAAAGTAACTATAGTTGAAAAAATGAGCGATATACTTAAACTCAACGCCCCTCTATGTCATGCCAATTTAGACATGCTGTTGGAACTTATTGAATACAAGAAAATCGAAGTAAGATCCAGCTCCTATATTAGCAAAAAAACTGATATAGGGTTTATTCTAAATTCTAATGGTATTGAAGAAGAAATAGATGCTGATAGTATAGTCCTTGCAATTGGATATACTCCGCAAAATAAATTGTACAACGAAATAAGATACGATGTAGACGATATTCATTTAATTGGCGATGCTAATAAAGTAAGTAATATAATGTACGCTGTGTGGGATGCTTATGAAGTTGCTAAAAATATATAAAATAGATAATTTAAGATAGAGCAGAATAAAAAAAGGAATTTGTCGTAAATTAACATAGCCAACTACCACAGCTTGGACTAAAGGCTGTAATGTAGTTGGCTATGTTAATTTACGCAACTTCCTTTTTTTATTCTGCTCTATCTTAAATTTAACTTTTCATTTTAAATTTAAATGTATTTTAACTGGAAACTTCTTTAGTTTTATACATTGTTTTTGAAAAAATATATGATATAGCTATAACTACAATCGTAATGAGGATAGTGAATAATATTAGGTTGATATTACTAATTGACATTAGCGTTTGCATAATGACATTATTGATATCTACCTGTACAAGCAAAGCTCCAAATAAAAATATCATCATAACAAATGTCGATATATATCTACCTTTTATTGATCCAAATTTTATTAAAAATGGTATCAAAACACTGATTGCAAAAGTTGCTGATATAACGCCTAGTGCACCTTGTTGCAGGTATGTTGTTTGTATTCCAAAATTTATAATATCTAATTGAATTCCAAAGATAAAAGAGTATTTTTTTAACATTAAAATAAACATATATCCCAGTGTGAAGAATACTATACCGATAAGCAAATTAGTAAGCGCTAATATATATCTCGATAAAATGTATTCTTGTTTTGTGACTGGTAAATATAAAATTAATGTATCTATACTGTCTTTGTCTTCATAAGCCATAACTTGGTAAGTAAAATTATATACAGTTAAAGGTATTATCATGTTAAGAATTAAATTATTTAATGCACCGATAGGTATAAATATTAAAATTGATAATACTAACATTTTTTTCATAGACCATAGATTGGAATAGCTTAACTTTGTAATATTCATAACATTATTCATATCTTCTCGCCTCCACATAGAATCTTAATATATCTTCTAAATTTACAGTATCGTAAACTACTTCATTTCCAAAAACGTCGTATGATCTATTTTTGTCATCTACTATACCTTCAAATCCAAATTCATTTTCATCAATGTAAATAAATAAATCTCTAGTTTCTGATACTAATAGTTCTTTTTTGCCTTTAATTTTACAGTGTTTTTCTAGTATATCATCTTTTACTCCTGATAAAATTATTTTGCCATCATATATAAATACTACGTAATCTCCCACTTTGTCTAAATCAGAAGTGATATGTGTAGACAAAAATACAGTTGAATCGTCAACATCAATTCTCTCTTGAAGTATCTCTAAAAATCTGTTCCTAAATAGTGGGTCTAGATTTGCTGTTGGCTCATCAAGAATTATAAGCTTTGGATGATGTGAAAGAACTAAAGCTAGTTCAAACTTCTTTTGTTGTCCCTTTGATAAAGATTGATATTTATTGCTTTCATCTATATCGAATTCGTCTATATAGGAATTATATAAGCCCTCATCCCAATTTTTATAAAATCTCGATATATTTCTTTTAAGGTCGGATAGTACAGCTTCCTCAAGAAAACCTGGTTTATCCGATATATATCCAATTTGCGATTTAATTGATATGTCGTCCTCTAAAAACTCTTTTCCGAATATCTTAACTGATCCGCTGTCCTTTTTTATCATGTTCATTATTAATTTTATTGTAGTTGTTTTCCCAGATCCATTAGGACCTATAAAACCAGTTATAAATCCACTCATTATATTTAAATCATCGATTTCTAATTCAAACTTTCCTAATTTTCTACTCAAATTATTTATTTTTATTGCATCCATGTTATACCTCCTCAAATAAATTCTTTGAAATTTCTATCCATTCTTCAAAGCTCACACCTACTGCTTTTGCCTGCCTAATAATTTCTTCAAGTTTGCATTCTATCTCGTATTTTGCTATTTCTTTTAGTCTTTCTGAGTTTTGGTTAGCTACAAAAGTTCCCTTACCGGCAACGGTTTGGATAAACCCCTCTTTCTCAAGTTCTTCATAAGCCCTTTTTGTAGTTATTATGCTTACTTTCAACTCTTTTGCTAGCGATCTTATAGATGGTAATACGTCACCAGGCTTTAAATTCAGAGAGATTATTTCAGACTTTATCTGACCTTGAATCTGCTCATACAACGGAACTGATGATGAATTACTTATATTAATATTCAAATTTTCACCTCTCTCTAATTCAACTGTGCATACTGTATATATACTTTATATACACATAATAACAGTGTATGTATAAAAAGTCAATAAAAAAAGTGATTGTATTCAAGCTATTTTTGAATACAATCACTTTTTATAATATTTTTATTACCTATAATATTGTTCATATACTTCATTGTTGTAATTTACTTAATTTAGTCTTGAGACAACAATGCTTCTTTCCATGCCCCTTCTTTAAACCCTAGAAGTACTTTCTCTCCGTCAAATAGCATCGGTCTTTTAATAAGCATTCCATCACTTACAAGAATATCTAAAAGCTTATCTGCTGGCTCTGTCTTTATTACATCCTTTAGGCCTAATTCTCTATACTTCATCCCACTTGTATTAAAGAATTTTTTTATTTCTAAACCGCTAGTTTTATAAATATTTTCCATCTCTTCTCTTGAAGGTGGAATTTTAACCATATCTATATCTTCGTAAGCTATATTATTTTCATCAAGCCAATTTTTAGCTTTTCTAACTGTTGAACATTTTGAATATCCGTATAATTTAATCATTTAAATTTCCTCCTTAAGTTTTATGTCCCCAACTACTCCATCTTTAATACTGATAATTTTATCAGCCACACCATCTGCAAAAGCTACATCATGAGTTATTATAAGAACAGTCATACCTTTGTCTTTTAGTTTTTTTATAATCGCTACAACTCTCTGAATCGTATCTGAATCTAGAGCTGATGTAGGTTCATCAAAGCACAGTACTTTAGGCATAAGTGCACACGATCTGGCTATTGCAACTCTCTGTTGTTGCCCTCCAGATAGCTCAAAAGGATATGCGTCTAATTTATCCTCTAAATCCACTAATTTCAGTAATTCTTTTGCAGATTTCTCTGCTTCAGATCTATCTACTTTAAAAATATTAACAGGTGATTCTATTATATTCTCTAGTACAGTCATGTGTGGAAATAGGTTAAAATTTTGAAATACCATACCTATTTCTCCCCTTATCTCCGCCATATCTTTACTTGACTTTATCGTTTTATTATCTATAATTATCTCGCCACTATCAAATCTTTCAAGATCGTTGATACATCTTAAAATAGTAGTTTTACCTGCACCTGATTTTCCTAATAATACTCCTACTTCACCTTTTTCAAGTTCAAATGTTATATCTTTAAGAACCCTATTTTGTTTAAACGACTTATTTAAATTCACTACCTTTAACATATTTTACCCCCTATTTATAGTACGTAAACTTTTTTTCTAAAAGTTCAAATCCTTTAGTAAGTATTGCCACAAATACTAGGTATATAGCACCTGCTTGTAAGAGTGGAATCAAACTTACATCCCTGTTCATGGCAATTTGAGCTATTCTTAAAATATCATTTAGCCCAAGTATATACACTAGAGATGTATCCTTAACTAAAGTAATAACCTCATTTGAAACAGGAGGAAGTATTCTCTTTAAAACTTGGGGAAATATTATTCTTTTGTACATAGTAACTTTATCGAATCCAAGTACTTTTGAGGCTTCGTACTGCCCTCTATCTATAGACTGAACTCCACCTCTAAATATTTCGGCGAAATACGCTGCATAATTTAATATAAAGGCTATAATACCTGCTGTAAACCTATCAAAAGTTATACCTATAAGCGGCAAGCCGTAGAATATTACTATCATTTGTAAAAGCAGCGGTGTGCCCCTCATTATAAGGATATAACACTGTGTAATCCCACTTACCAGCTTGTTTTTAGACAATCTTAAAAATGTAACTAAAACGCCAAGCGGTATCGACACAATAAGTGTTATTAAAAATATCGCTAAAACTATTCCTAAACCTTGTAACATATTATATCCCCCTCATAAATTATCTGTCTAAATTTACTAAACTTATTTAAACCAATTTTTGTATATCTTTTCGAAAGTCCCATCGTCTTTCATTTCTTTGATTTTCTCATTTATCTTATCACTAAGCTCTTTGTTGTCCTTTGCTGTTGCAACTACATAGTCTTCAAGTCCAAAGTCTTCATCTAGAACTTTGTACTTATCTTCTCCCTTTTGGCTCACATAATATCTAACTAATACTTCATCTCCAACAACTGCATTTGTTCTGCCTATCTCTAAATCTCTAAGAGCTTTGTCGTATGTGTCGTAAAGCACTGGAGTGCCACCTTTTAAAGTTTCCATAAATGCTTTATCTTTTTCGATTGCGTCATATGCTGTAGACCCTTGTTGAGTGCCAACTTCTTTATCTTTTAAATCAGCTTTAGTCTTTACATCAGAATCGCTCATCGTAACTATTATTTGTTTATTTTGAAGGTATGCATCTGTATAAGAAATCTTCTTCTTTCTCTCATCAGTTATAGAGTAACCATTCCACAGCACATCTACATTTCCTGAATTAACTTCTGTTTCTTTCATCGACCAATCTATAGGCTGAAACTTAACGTCTTTTTCCATTCTCTCAAAAGTTTCTTTTGCAAGATCTATATCAAATCCAACTGTTTCACCTTTTTCATCTAAAAATCCCATCGGTACAAATGTATTATCAAATCCAACCACTATTTCTTTTTTATCGTTTTTATCTGCAGCTTTATCGCCTTTGCCAGAACAACCTACCATACTCCCTACTAGCACTAATGTTGCAGTTAAAACACATAATTTTTTAAATATATTTTTCATTATTATTCCTCCACTCAATTTTTAATAAATTTTTTAACTTTCTAATTTTTGTATCAATCTCATTGGTGTTTTGTGTAACACAAATTTTTAGCGCGCATAAAAAATTGTATTAAAAAACTCCCGTCTCTAGCTATAGCTAGAGGACGGGAGTTGACTCTCGTGGTTCCACCTCTTTTTATTAATGCCTCGCGACACTAACCTCATCAAGTACAATAGTCTTATCTATACTCTAGCACTGTAACGGGTGCAAGGATACCGAAATCTTCTACTGGGACAAAAGTCCTTTCAAAGTCCTGCTCAAAGATGTGTTCAAAGTATAATCTAATGCTCCTCTCACCAACCGGAAACTCTCTGATTAAGATGCCTACTCCTACTATTTCTTATCATAGCATTTAAAAGTGTTTAAAAAATTTTTTTCTCTTGTTGTTATTGATTTTAAATCATAAAGCAAAATCTGTCAATAGATATTTTTAATTTTTGTATTCTTATTTTATAATTTTCTAAAAATTTAATTATTATTGGCTCCAAGGAACTACTTCTACTTCTCCATAAGATCTATCTTTTAGTCTATTAGAATACTCACCTTTATATCCGATAATATACAAAAGTACAAGTTCTATATATCTTGTTCCAATAGTAATTATATTCCACATATCTTCGAGCTCAAGTCTAGCTCTTTTAGTCTTCCTACTCGGATGCACTATAGTATTTCTGTAGTAAATTAAAAGATCTACCCCATCATCGAATTTCTCATTAATCCAATCATCAAAAAATACCAACTCTTCTTTTCCATACGGAATCTTACAAGATTCCAAAAGTAATCTTAGATTTTTTGATGTAACATTTTTATCAAATTCTTCGTCAGTAATAATTTTTTCCTGCTCAACTAAAACTATATATGAAAGAGTCTCAAGAGCAACTTGCACTGAGATTATATTATTCTCTAAAGTTATGCTACTTAATGATTCAATGTACCAATTAACTACATTTCTTATAGCTTTACCAAAGTAAAAGTCATCTAATTTTTTACATATTAAACCTAAATATTTTTCGATATTGTGGTGATTTGATATGGTGTCTGTCCAATTTGGAACAAATTTAAACGG
Organism: Metaclostridioides mangenotii; assembly: GCF_017873185.1. GTDB lineage: Bacteria > Bacillota > Clostridia > Peptostreptococcales > Peptostreptococcaceae > Metaclostridioides > Metaclostridioides mangenotii. Next base: position 300,791 of record NZ_JAGGJX010000001.1, on the reverse strand, counting down.
AGAAACTCTGCTTTCTCCCCACAGTTTATACACCACAGAATCATCTTTATAACCAAGTGCAGTACAAAATCCAACATATCTTCCACAAGCGAAACTAAGCGCTATTGATATATCATCTAAAATATCGATTATATTGCTTGTTTTAAAGCTCTTATTGTCTTTCCTGTAGATTCTGCCGACATGAGTTATTATAGCTCCAGATTTAGACTTTAACTCTTCATAAAGCTCTTTTCTATAATCTTCTCTCTTGTCTAATACCACAACAAAATCGTTAAATTCAAACTCCATCCTGCCTGCATATAGTATTTCACCATTTTTTATAAGTTTTCCTGAGTATTTATTTGAATTTAATATGCCAAAGTCTACATAATCTACAAATGAATTTTTCGATCTCATATAGCTCCCGTTTAAGTATCCGTCAATTGAGGCCTTACTTAGAGAATTTATACTTACTGAAGTTATTTTGTACCCATGCACTTCTAAAACAGCGTTGTCATAATTTAACTCCATATTTCCTATATCTACATCATCTATATTCTCAACAAAAAGTATATCTGCATGGAAATTAACTGACACAGGTGGAATCGTCTTTAAATACACTTTTCCACTACATTTATATTTTTTATCTAGGTAAACACAAAAACGTCCCTTGTAAATAACAATGTCTTCACTTACATCGTATTTGAATAGTTCTGATGAAATAAAGTTTTCATATAACTTCATCGCCTACCACCTTTTCTTTAAAACTTTTATCTAAAATATTTAAAGATCTTTCTTTAACGTCTCCTTTAAGTTTATATAAGAAAAATCTATTATCTCCTTACAGCTAACTTTATCCCTCTTTAGATCCTTACATATATGTGATCCATATTTTTCAGATACTGAATTCATAGCATCTTTTACGTATAGTTTTGCATTACTAGTCTCTGTTTCGCTTACTCTTCCCTTTTCATAACTTATTATGATGTTTACTGCATTTACTGCTCCACACAAACTTCCAACAGCATTTCCACCACCTAAGCCACTTCCAAGTGCTATGGGTATATTAGCACCAAATTCTTCATTGTACGCCTTTATTACAGACTCAGCGCAGTTTAGACCTTTTTTATTGTATTCCGATGCTTTAGTTTCTTCACACATATTGATTCCTCCTCATGCGTTTAATTCATATTAAACTTATTATATCAAATCCATGGACAATATACACAGATAAAGTATAAATAAATTTACATATGGAAATACACAAAAAAATATCTAACCAAAGCTTACATCCCTTGGATTAGATATTTTCATAAAATCTTATTTTTTTATTAAATCTCATTTATACTTTAGATTATCTAACTGTATAATATTTTTATATATTCACTTTTTCCAGATTTCTAAATGCTGTTGAAAGCATTAATTTTATTCTATTAAGTTGATTTACCTCACTTGCTGATGGATCGTAATCAATAGGTATAATATTCGCATTTTTGTACAATCTCTTAAGCTCTTTTATTGATCCCTTACCAATAATATGGTTTGGTAGACAACCAAAAGGCTGCATACAAATAATATTATCTACCCCTTCACTTAGAAGTTCGACCATTTCACCTGTTAATAGCCATCCTTCTCCCGTTTGGTTACCTAATGAAACTACAGGTTTAGTGCTTTTAGCTACATTTTGAATTTTCTCTGGTGCTGAAAATCTCTTGCTGTTGTTCAAAGCTTTTTTATACGATTTTTGATAAGCTTCAACAATCGCAATAAACGCCTTTCCAGCCATTTTAGATTTTCCTGTTCCTTCTAAGTAATCGTGTTTAAACATTGTGTTGTACGCACAACTCAAGAAGAAATTAGTAAGGTCTGGAACAACAGCCTCTGCCCCTTCAGCTTCAAGTATATCAACTAAATTGTTGTTTGCCACTGGATGGAATTTAACTAGTATCTCTCCAACTAATCCAACTTTAGGTTTTTGAATGTCAAATATCTCTAAGTTGTCAAAATCATTAACTATTGAATTTACATTTTTCTTAAATTCAGATAGCTTTCCTTTCACAAGAGATTCTTTACATATATCATTCCATTTTTTAAACAGTGCATCTGTGCTACCTTCAACTTTTTCATAAGGTCTTACCCTGTAGAGAACTCTCATCAGTAAGTCTCCGTAAATAGCAGCCATAAACAGTCTATTTATAAGTTTTAAAGATACATTCTTCATCAAATCATTTTCTTCTATTCCATTTACGCTAAGTGCTACAACAGGTACATCTTTAAATCCAGCATCGTACATAGCTTTTCTTAAAAATCCAATATAGTTTGTGGCTCTACATCCACCACCAGTTTGAGTTATGGTAACAGATGTATTGTTTAAATCGTATTTTCCAGATTTAAGAGCTTTAATAAGCTGCCCAACTACTATAATGGCTGGATAACAAGCGTCGTTGTTTACATATTTAAGACCTTCTTCAATTACGCTGTTGTCTGTATCGTTTAATACAACTATGTTAAATCCACTTAAATTAACTGCTTTTTCAAGTAAGTCGAAGTGAATAGGAGACATTTGCGGCGCTAGTATTGTATGTCCTTTAGCGAGTTTAGTGTTTTTATCGTATTTCTTCTTATTCTCTATATCTTTTACATGTACATTGTTTTCTTCTCTCTCTGACATAGCTGCCTGTAGAGATCTAAGTCTTATCTTGGCAGCACCTAAGTTGTTTCCTTCATCTATCTTAATAACTGTATATATCTTAGACTTTTCATGAAGAATTTCCTCAACTTGATCTGTTGTTACGGCATCTAGCCCGCACCCAAATGAGTTTAATTGCACAAGTTCTAAATAATCTTTTTCTCTCGTAAATGCTGCAGCTCTGTAAAGTCTAGAATGGTATACCCACTGGTCTACAACTCTAAGCGGTCTCTCAAGATCTGCCAGATGACTTATAGAATCTTCTGTTAAAACAGCCATACCGAGTGAGTTTATTAGCTCTGGCATACCGTGGTTTATCTCAGGATCTATGTGGTAAGGTCTACCAGATAATACAATACCTTTGAGATTTTTTTCTTCCATATCTTTTATAGCTTTTTCACCGACTGTTTGCATTTCAAGTTTAAATGAATCTTGTTCCTTAGTTGCAGCATCAACCGCACTGTAGATATCTCTTTTAGATAAATTGCCGAAGCTTTTACCTAATTCATTATATAATCTTTTTTTCAATTTTTCTTTATCATTTAAACTGATAAAAGGATTCATATAATTTATATTTTCTGTTCTCAATTCCTCTACATTATTTTTTATAACCTCAGAATAAGAAATTACAACTGGACAGTTGTAGAAGTTGTCTGAATTTTGATCTTCTTTATTCTCATTTGTAACACTAGGATAGAATATATTTTTTATACCTTTATTTATAAGGTTATCTATATGCCCATGAACTAGTTTTGCTGGATAACAAACTGTTTCCGATGCTATACTAGTTATTCCTTTCTCGTATAATGCTTTTGAAGATCTATCAGATATAATTACTCTAAATCCAAGATTTGTAAAGAATGTAAACCAGAATGGATAGTTCTCGTACATATTTAAAGCTCTAGGTATACCTATTTCACCTAATGGAGCTTCTTCCTTCTTCAGAGGTTTGTATTTAAAAACTCTGTCGTATTTGTACTGGTAAAGGTTTATTGGTTTTTCATCTTTATTTGGCTTTTTACCTCCATGTAGAATCTCGCCCTTTTCACATCTATTTCCCGATACAAATATTTCTTCATCTGAAAACTTATTTATAGTAAGTAAACAGTTATTTGAGCATCCCTTACATCTAGTTACATCTACATCTAGATTTACATTTGTAAGTTGATCTTGTTCAATCAACTCGGTTTTATAGCCATCTGTGTACTTCTCTTTGGATATAAGTGCAGCCCCAAAGGCTCCCATTATTCCAGAAATATTTGGTCTGACAACTTCTTGATTTATCAGTTTTTCAAAACTTCTAAGTACCAAGTCATTGTAGAATGTACCACCTTGAACAACTATATTTTTTCCGATTTCATCAGTGTTTCTAATTTTAATAACTTTAAACAACGCATTTTTTATAACTGAATAAGATAGACCAGCAGAGATATCTCCCACTGATGCCCCCTCTTTTTGCGATTGCTTAACTTTTGAATTCATAAAAACTGTACATCTTGAACCAAGGTCTACCGGGTATTTAGAGTATATCCCCGCCTTTGCAAAGTCTTCAATTCCCATTGATAACGAATCTGCAAAAGTCTCTAAAAACGAACCACATCCTGATGAACACGCCTCATTAAGAATAATGCTATCTATAACACCATTCTTTATTTTTAGGCACTTCATATCCTGTCCACCTATATCTAATATAAAATCTACATCTTCATTAAAGAATTTCGCTGCCTTATAGTGAGCAATTGTTTCTATTTCGCCATTATCTATTTTTAGGGCTTTTTTTATAAGAGCCTCCCCGTATCCAGTAACAGTTGTATACGCAATCCTACTATCCGTTGGAAGTACATTATATATATCATTAATAGCCTTTATTGTAGTTTCTAAAGGCGCACCATGGTTACTTCCATAATGAGAATAGAGCAAGTTGCCATCTTCATCTACAAGAGCTAATTTAGTCGTAGTAGAACCAGCATCAATACCGAGATAACAGTTGCCTTTCAAGTCTTTTAAATCTTTAGTTTTTACCTTATCCTTACCATGTCTATCTGTAAATTCTTTGTACTCTTCCTCGTCGTTAAATAGTATATCTATGTAGTCTGTATCTACTGAATCTATAGAATTGACGCCGTTTAATTTGTCAATTAACGAAGATAAGTTTATATTCTCTTCATCAATTGAGAGTATACTTGCTCCTAGAGCGACATAAAGCTGTGCATTTCCCGGGAATATTATATCTTCATCACTTAGATTTAAAACTCTCTTGAAGGCTTCTCTAAGCTCAGATAGGAAATAAAGTGGTCCACCTAAAAACGCCACTTTTCCTTCAATCTTTCTACCACAAGATAATACACTGACAGTTTGTACTACTACAGCATTGAAAATACTCATAGCAATATCTGTTTGTTTAGCTCCATCGTTTATAAGAGGTTGTATATCCGTCTTGGCAAAAACACCACATCTTGAAGCTATAGGATAAATTACTTCATAATCCTTAGCTAAATCATTTAATCCTTTTGCATCAGTTTTTAATAATGATGCCATTTGATCTATAAAAGCACCTGTCCCACCTGCGCATATTCCATTCATTCTCTGATCCACACCGTCACTTAAAAATGTAACCTTCGCATCTTCTCCACCTAATTCAATAACCACATCAGTCTCTGGATTAAAATATTCTATAGCTTTTGTACTAGATATAACCTCTTGAGCAAATTTAACACCTAGTACTCTAGAGATACCTATGCCTCCAGAACCAGTTATTACAATAGTTATTTTTTTATTTCCAAACTTTTCATACACAGAATGAAGTACTTCTTTTACAGATTTTATTACATCAGAATAATGTCTTTTGTATTCTTTATAAACTATGTTGTTATTGTTTAGCACCACAACTTTTACTGTTGTAGAACCTACATCAACACCTATATGAAATAATTCTTCCATAATATAACCTCCATAATATAAACCATCTTATTGTAAGTTCTATATTTAAATTTTAGTAAGTTGCTCTATAAGTCTTATGATTAGTTTATAAAATTTATGATTAATCGCTAACCAATTATTCTACTAGGTAGTTTGTAAGTAAAATAACCAAATCATTATATAAGTAACTTAACTGTTAGTTTACTAAATATTGTAACATATTTCTATATTTATATATATTTTTACACTAATTTTACATTATTAAACATTTTAATAGATTATTTGACAGCAAAAAGCACTAAAACATTGTATGAAAAATCTCATATCAACATTTTAGTGCTTTTTAATATATGCTAAGAATCTATCTAAACATAATAATTTATTTAAATTAGAATATCATCTGAACAAACATAAATATAAAGTGAGCAGATATACCTGCAAATAAACCACCTATTGTATGTGAAAGTATTGCTTTTCCAGCAAGATCTCTAGCATTAAGCGCATCCATCATACCTATGTGTGTACTTAAGTATCCACTCCAACACATACCCATTGCTGTAAATACGGCTATATCATTTGGAGTAACAACACCATCTGCTATGAATTTAGGTACTAATGATATTGCAGCCCCAACAGCTCCAAGTGATGTAACAGGGAATGCTATAGCTTCTGCAGAAGTAAAACCAAATAGCGGCTCTAGTATAAATCCAAGTTTATCACCTATTACAGGAAGTAGTTTAATTCCTTCATAAGCAACACCATTATATACAGCTTGACCTGTTGTAGGATCAGTTGATGGTCCAAATGTAAGGATCATAACTAGTGTACATACAACTAGTACACCCGGAATTATCGCTAGTCCCATCTCAACTCCAAGTTTACCACCTTCAAGTATCGAATCAAGACATCTTTGGAATACGTTTCCATCCCTAATTTCTCTCATTTCTTCGCCTTTAGTAACACCATCTGTACTCTTTTTATCTTCTTCTGGATTGTAGTTGTAGTACTTTTTAGTTTGACGTAACATAAGTCTAACACTTATTATACTTCCTATGATAGCTCCTACGTTACCAATTAATGCTGGCACTATAAACTCTTTTCCTTGAGACATCATAAATGTAGTAACTATAAGTCCCATACCAAATGCTGTTCCTAGATTACAAAGTGCAGGAATTTGATATTTTTTAAAAAACTGTGTGAATGATTTATCTTTTGCAAACGATATTATGGCTGGGTTATCAGATAAGTATGTTGTTATAGCCCCAGCTATACTCGCTCCAGGTAAACCATATAGAGGTCTCATTAATCCTCTGAATAATTTGTTGATAAGTGAAATTACCCCAAATTCAGAAAGTAAAGCACTCAGTGCACCTGCCAAAACAGCTAATGCCATAATTAAGAAAACAGTTTCTAGAAGTAATGCATGTGCAGTAGCCATAATGACTTTAAACATAGTCCCCACACCCATTATGCTTCCTATGTACCCAAAACCAACTAGCAATACGGCAAGAAATACAAAGGTTTCTGTACTGACAGGTTTTACCTTCCTCCTGTCATCCAATTTCTCTGTTACCTTTTCTTCCATTTTTTTCATTCCTTCCATTTTTGATTATAAAATTTTAGTTTGAAGTTTTTCTTAATTAGATTATAAAGGTAATCTTAAAACTTTGCAACTAGTAAACCACCTATACAACACCTTGCAAACACTGATTGCCTACATTTATCGACAAAGTTTTATCAGACTTATGCAAGTTGAATTTGCAAAACTTTCTTTTAAGAATTAATTGTAAATTTATTAACATTATTGTCAACGTCAACTAACGACTTGATATCAGGTATCAAGTTGTATATTGATTATGTTGTAAAATAAAAAGATTATGCAGAAATTTAAAATAAATTTTCTCCATAATCTTTTATTAATAAATATAAAATTTTTTTATTTTTTTTATTTTTTTTTATTCGCTTCTATCTATTTTAATCTATCTGCTACATATTTTACTAAATCAACAGTTCTTGCTGAATAACCCCACTCATTATCGTACCAAGAAACCACTTTAACCATATTGTCTTCCATAACCATAGTTGATAAACCATCTACTATAGAAGATCTACTGTCTTGTTTGTAGTCAATAGATACTAACGGCTTATCAGAGTATCCAAGAATTCCTTTTAATTCACCTTCTGCCGCTTCTCTAAGTGCATTATTAACTTCATCTATAGTAACATTCTTGCCAAGCTCACAAACTAAATCTACAAGTGAAACTGTAGGAGTTGGAACTCTAAGAGAGAAACCATTTAATTTACCTTCTAACTCTGGAAGAACCTTAGAAACAGCTTTAGCCGCACCTGTCGTAGTCGGTATTATAGATTCTGCAGCCGATCTAGCTCTTCTTAAATCTTTATGGCTCTTATCAAGAATTCTTTGATCGTTAGTGTAAGAGTGAACAGTAGTCATAAGGCCTCTCTTAATACCAAATTTCTCATTAAGAACTTTAGCAAATGGAGCTAGGCAGTTTGTAGTACAAGAAGCATTAGAGATTACATTATGCTTATCATTATCGTACTCTTTTTCATTAACTCCCATAACAATAGTAACATCTTCGTTTTTACCAGGAGCAGTAATTATAACCTTCTTAGCTCCAGCTTTTATATGTTTTTCCGCCTTAACTTTATCAGTAAATATACCAGTAGACTCTATTACTATATCAACCCCTAGATCTTTCCAAGGAATTTCTTCAGGATCATTATGTCTAAGTATTTTAATTTCTTTAGAATTAACAACTAAAGTATCTTCATCTTTAACATCAACATCTCCTCTAAATGTTCCATAACTAGAATCATAAGTGAATAGGTGTGCCAAAGTCTCACAATTTGCTCTAGCATTAATAGCAACTATCTCCAAATCACTACCGAACTCCTCTTGAGCCAATCTTAAAACCTGTCTTCCGATTCTACCAAACCCATTCATACCCACTTTTATCTTCATCAATATATTTCTCCCTTCGTGTACTTTTTACATAATTATTGTACACTATATAGCCTATATATTCAATATTTTTATATATTAAATATAATTTTATCAACAACTTTAATATTAATAGCTATTTATGTCACACTATTCAATTTTTTTGCATATATAACACACACTATTTCTATATTTTTTACATTTTCTCATAAAAAACACATCTAATCACACTTTAGATCTTATAATTATATCTATTCCTTCAAGAATTCTTATACTTGTTAATATTTTTATTATTGATTTATTATTGTTATATTTTTTATTGTTATTGCTCTTGTTGTTACTTTCGTTATTGCTCTGCCCTGCTCTTAGGTCTTCGCCTTTACTTCAAATAGAATAATAGCAAGTTGACGTACAATGTGAACAGAGGTTGTCCAGATCATTTTCAGACACTCTTTGTCTGACATGTACTGAACAACCTCTGTTCATGTTGTATAACAACTTGCTAATTTATCTCAAATTCCATATTATCTTTATCTACAAATCCAACTTCAACTTCACACTCAAAGATCTCCTGAATCAATTTAGCAAGTTCATCTCTAGCCTTAATAACCTTATCTACATTTCTATCATTAAATCCATCAATAGGGAAGAATATATTCTTACTGCTTTCAGTTATCTTACCTTCCTCGCCCTGTCTCCATATCCATCTTCTAGTCTTAACCTTCTCACCAACAGAGTAAATAAGCTCTCCACCTTCTATAAGTTCAGGCTCATTTTCACCAAACGGGATAAATTTATCCCCTTCCTTAGAAAATCTGACACTAACATCATCACTGCTAAGATCCATGTCGTGCGCTCCTAGTGGAAGTAAATATTTTAATGAAATCGAATTTCCTAAATCTACAACTGGGTTTATGTAAGGAAGCTTTTTATTTTTTGAAACTCTTGTAGTCATCGCTTCAATAGAACTCATAAATTTATTAGGATTTATACCAAGCTCTCTAAAAGCATCTCTATAAGGAAGAATTTCATCCGATTCTTTTACCTTCTTCCCCTCAAAGTAATTTTCCGTATTCTCAATACTGATATCCAGTAAGTTGCTTATTCTATCTACAGTTTTTGTATTATCGATACCCTTTGCTACAACAACCCCAAAACAAACATTTTCTAACTTATCAAATACCTCTTTATCAACTTTGAACTTCATACAACTACCTCCAAAATATTCAAAATATTACTTATTATACTCCATTCTATTTCTAATGAAACCTCTAGTCAACTAATTAATTCAATAAATCATACTAAATCTATAAATTCTAAATAAAACATCAGAATTTTTTATAAATACAGTTAAAGTAACTAGTTGCCTATATAAAATAAACAGGAAGCTTAATGCCTCCTGCTCACTCTTTATCATACCAAATTAATTTCGTAGAATTCGGTACTAAACATTTATTAAACTATTCTAACTGTAATTACGGTAATCTTATCAATTTAAACACTTCTGCAAATGCCTTTCTATTTGCTCCTCCACCAACTTGTGTTGCCGAAGTGAATGTCTTTTGTTTAAGGGCACTCTTTTGTTCATCTACGAGCTTATTTCCTACTAACACTATTGGCGATTTATTTTTACTTCCCAACGCTCCTACTGACAATCCGTCTATTAGATCACCACTGCTCTTTGTACCATCTTTAACTACATATAAATTATTGTACTTAGAACCAATGCTACTGTCTTTATAAAAATGTTCTATTATCTCTGCATTTGTGGCATTTCTATTTTCACCTGACAATCTAGTAGAATTTTTAAGTTTTCCTTCTAAATCCGTAGATAATGAGGAAGTACCCCCAACTACATAAGATTTTTCTATATTAGCAGTCTTTTCAAACTCATCTAGGTCTTTTACTTGACTACTTGGATCTGCAAGTATTATAGGTATATTATTTTCCCCTGCAGGGGCTCCTATACTTATAGCATCTGCCAATCCACCAACTCCGTTTACTACTGCTATCTTTGATACTCTCTTTTTATCATTTAACTTGTAAGCCAAATTCATACTAGTTTTGTATCTATCTTCACCAGAGATTCTCTCAACTTTAAAACCAGATGAATTAAGTTTATCTTCAATAGATTTGCTTACAGAATTTTCTCCACCTACTATATATATATTTTTTGCTCCAAGTCTCTTTATTTCCTCTGCTGTCTTTTGCGTTAAATTATTTTTTTCAGTTAATAGCACTGGCGAATTAATCGATGCAGCATAAGGAGTCGCTGATAACGCATCCGGTATAGCTTCCCCATTTACTAGAACTACATTTTCAGAATTGGTCCATCCCTTTTTACTAATCTTAACAGATGTTTCGTATCTATCCGCTCCAACTAAACTTTCCTTATTCACATCTCGATAAGTTGTGTTTTTAGTTACTGCCTTAATTGTAAAGTTTGTTGGGTAAAATTCATCATCTGAGTTGACATCTTTAAACTTATCGCCCTCTAAAATATAACTTTCGCCTAAATTAGCTTTAGCCATAAGTCCACTATATCCTTTTACTTCTGTTTCACCGAATATCGATACATTACCTGTACCTTCTCCATCTATCTCAACTACTATTGCACCTTTTCCTTTAGGAATTTTATAAGTGTCTACTTTTGCGTTAGTATATCCTGAAAACTCAATATTTCCTCCACCGATTCTTACCATTCTATCTTTTTGAGGAATATCTCCCACAACTGGTGCGTAATAGATATTGTACTTAGAACCTATACTATCACTCATAAATGTTACAGAATCTAAAACTTCACTTTCACTGCTAAAATCAAATACATTTGCCGCAGTAATTTTTTTGCTTACAAGTGGAGCTATCCCTGCATATTCATGTTGATATATTTTTTTGCTGTCATCTGGCATCTCTACATTTCTTATGGCAAAATTATCGTTATCAGACATTAAAGTTCTGTCTTCATAAGAAATCCAAAGATATCCTCCCTCTGAATTGTACGGTCCCCAGCTATTTTTAGCCAACCAAGCACCATTACTTTGCGGTTTGTATTTAGGGTTAAAATTATCTTTCGAATAATTGTCATCCCATCCTATAATTGATATAGTATGATTTGTATATTGATATACATTGCAGTTATAGGCAGACTTATTTTGGCTTAAATATCTATTATAATGGCCATAACCTGAAATAATAGCGCCGTACTCAAGTATTGAATTTTTCATTGACTCTCTATTGTCATTTATATGTACTACTTCTGTTACATTTACTTGAGTATCTTCTGTATCCATATTGCTCGGTCTAGTAGCACCAAGTGCCATAGGAACTTTGCCGTTATACGGAATATCTTCCTCTAATTTTGGACCCATCCAAGATGTTAGATATCCAATAGCTGTATAATTTGATGCTCCAGTCATATCTGTCAAGTTCCAACCGTAGTCACCATTAGTAGACCACCACTTCAAATGTTCTTCTGAGAAGTCGTATTCTCCCATATTTTTATACTTTAAAAAACTCTCCAGTGATGACATTGCTGTAAAAGTCCAACATGTTCCTAGCTCATCTTGATCTTTAACTGGTGTAACAAGATTAAGTTTTCTAGGGTCATAATTAATTGGCAAATTAGCACTTGACTTACGCTTTAAATAATTCGGAACAGATATTCCAAGCCCATTGTCTTTTACTTCTGTCGCTTCGTTTCTGTATGGAGTTGGAATACGGCCATTGTATTTGTCTACTAGTCCATTTTCAACATCCTCAAGATACTGTTTATATTGTTCAGTGTATTCAGGTTTTTTAATTGATGTTATTGAATCCTTTGTATATGCTAAGGTTGGCGCTGTTGATACAATAAAAAATGATATCGCCATACCAACTGATAATAATCTTTTAATTAAATTTTTTCGTTTTCTCATACTTTTCACCCCAATATTTCTCTATTCGCTAATATAATTATAGCAGATATTGTAAGATTTTAATAAAAATACCAGCTATTTATTTTTTAATATCAAAATTGTAATATTTTACTTTAAAATTGTATAGAATTTGTTAAACTTTTAAATAAAATCCATCATAAATTTTGAAGGGCTACAATGATAAGTCGGGAATCCAAAAGTTTTTTCATCAAAGCTCGCCCATGTTAAACAATTTATGTAAACAATTACTTTAACATATATGTAATAAAACAGCAATAAGTAGCGGAGTATCACTCCGCTACTTATTGCTGTTTTATTACATATTTTATAACATATTAACTTATTCTATTTTTTATGTTTACTATATGTATTCTAACTTTTATGTATCACTTATATCCTATTACAGCAGCACCAAGTGCGCCTATTATCTGTGTATCCTCTGCAACAAATATCTTCTTGCCGAGTATTTCTTCAATCATACTGACTAAAACTTTGCTTTTAGCAAGTCCTCCGGTAAATGCAATCTCATCTACTATTTCAGTTCTAGACAACATTGAAACAGATTTATTTGCTATTGATTTAAGTATTCCCGCAGCTATATTTTCTTTACCGACATCTTGAGCAAGCAAACTTACTATTTCTGATTCTGCAAATACAGTGCACATACTCGAGATATTAACTGGTTCATTTCCACTTGCCAGTTTATCTATATTTGCGATATCACTTCCCAATAAATTAGAAGTTATCTCCAAGAATCTACCAGTTCCAGCAGCACATTTATCGTTCATTATAAAATTGAATACATTTCCTGCATTATCTAAATTTATAACCTTGCTATCTTGACCGCCTACATCGAGAATTGTTCTAGTATTTTCATTTAGAAAAAATATTCCCCTAGTATGACAAGTTATTTCCGTAACCTTTTTATCAGCGAAATCCATTACGCCTCTTCCGTATCCTGTACCGACCGTCTTTAAGATTTGATCTTTTGGAATTCCCTCTGATAATAAATTATAAACTTGTTCAGATGTAGTTTTAGGGCTCCATCCTGTTGGAAGTATTACTTTCTTAACTATTTTTTCACCATCGAATAGGACACCCTTTGTTGCGACAGATCCTGAGTCAACACCTATACTATACATACATCCTCCTAATAAGATTTCTTATAACATCTCTACAAATGCTTCAAATCTTGTTTTTAATTGTTCAGTATCAGATTTTGAGTAGTCTGTTTCTATACCCATAAAAGCTTTATGTTTTTCTTTAGTAACAAACTCTTTTACTCTATAAGATTCTATATTAAAAGTATGACATGCTTGAAGTACAACATCTATTACGCCATCAACTTTGTACTCGTCTATAAGTCTATCAAGTAGTTCAAATCTATTGTCGTTGTCCATCATACATGAACATCCTATTTTAATATATTTTTGAGTTAAGGCATCGTAAACATCATCCATATCTTCATCTACCAATCTATCAGTAGATCTTATAGCTTGACAAAGCTCTAAAGCTACAACTGATGCTCCAGCATCTTCAAGAGTTTGTATTATTTTTTGGCTTATACCTCCTATAGGAGACCCCGTTATTAATATCCTTGGACTATCCTTTTTAACAGGACCTTCGCCTTTTTCATATCTTTCCTTAGTATCATCGATTACTTTTCTAACAGATTTTTTTAGTTCATCTCTATCAAATTTAAATCCAGATTGATAAAGAACATTGTGTAGCTCCATTCCTGTAAGCATAGAAGGCTCTGATTTTCCTAATTCATAGAACTCTTTTAAAAGACGTCTCTCTTCGTTTTTATCTATTATAGCAGCTCTAATATCATCTTCAGTTATTGTAACTCCTAATGATTTCTCTGTTTCTTCTTTTAATTTTATTATTTCATCTTTCCAAAGTTTGTAGCTAAGTTCACCTTTTACTGTATTTGGAAGGTGCATTACATGCATATTTTTTTCTTTGGCAAGTTCTTCGTACATTTTTTTCTTACCATCGCAAGTAGTTTCTCCTATTAATAGATCTGCGAAATAGAAATAAGGGCAAGTATCAGTTATTGCATGTCCATAACTTGATTTAATAAGTGGACATAGATTTCTTGGAAGTACTTTTTCTGCCGCTGGTATAGATTCTTCACTTACACCACATACACCTACCGTAACAGCTCCAGCTGCCATAGGTATCTCAACAGGAGTAAAAGTACAGAAAGTACCCACTAATTTTTTACCACTATCTTTTAACTCTTTAGCACTTAAAAACCCTTTTTGTCTAGCATCATTAAAACTATCAAATTGCTCTGGTAAATTTGACATCGAAATTCCCCCTAATTATTTATTTTGACTAATTTATATATTATTTTCTAAAATATTACAAATAGATAATATTTTTTACCTCTATTCTAGATTTTACCACGTTTTTTGCAAGTGATATGATTGTTTTTATCTATATAAGGCATCTCATTTATAGTCAAAATTTATAGTACTCGACAATAATTTTATAGAAAACTCAAAAGCCATCTTTTAGTATCTTCATTCGTAAAACTTGCCTCCACTGCATATTTATATATGCAGTAATAATCTTCATCAGTCATATTATAGTAATTTAACACAAAATCTATCTCTGACGACAAAGTCACATCTGAAACAGTTCTATTGTCAGTATTAATCGTAACCCTCAAACCATCCCTATAAAAATCGTAAAAAGGATGTTCTTCAAAGGATTTCACAGCATTAGTCTGAACATTGCTCGTAGGGCACATCTCTAAAGTTATATTTTTTCTTTTTACAAGTTCATAAATCTCTTTACTATCATTAGTTCTCACACCATGCCCGATTCTCTCCGCACCCAATTCCGTCACTGCATCTAAAACATTAACACCAGAAGCCGCCTCTCCAGCATGAACAGTAATTCTATAACCGTATTCTTTAGCTAACGCAAAAGCTTTTTTATACTTCATACAAAATCCCTCTTCTTCTGGACCGCACAAATCAACAGCAACAACACCAGCTCCTAAAAATCTCTTACCTTCTTCTATAACAAGTACAGCATCTTCCTCGCTCATATTTCTCATACAGCCAAGAATTAAACTGCCTTTTATATCGTATATTTCCTCAGCCTTATGAATACCTAGAAGCACACTTTCAATTACATCCTTCACATCCAATCCCTTTTTAGTATGTAAAAGTGGAGCGAACCTAACCTCAATATATTTAATATTTTCTTCAAAAGCATCCTCCATAAGTTCAAAAGATACCCTCTCCAAACTTTCCCTGGTCTGCATTATACCAACAGGCAAATCAAAGCTTTTCAAATAATCAAGAAGTGAATCACTATCCTTAGGAGCAATAAGAACTTTTTTGACCTTTTCAATATCTGACAAACTCAATTCACTAAAAAGATTTTCACCAGAAACAATCTCCAAAACAGTTTCATCTCTCAAACTTCCATCTAAATGGCAATGTAGTTCTATCTTTGGCATATTTTCAATCATATTAACCTCCATGAAGTAAACTTTTATAATTTAAATACTATTTAAGAACAAATATTATATTTACAGTTTGTACATTATTATATGTATATAAAGATATTATATCATTCTAATTACACCAAAAATAAATTATAAATTATATATGGGTTGTATCCAACATCCAAAAATAAAATTTATCCTTTTCTTACAATCTAGTTATCTTAACTCCAAAGCACGGCAGTAAACAAGCTTTTGACTTTTCCCCCACTTGAAAATTTAAGATAGTTTCATTAAAGGAAACGGAAGTTGGCATAAAATAAGATATCCGACTACAATTACAGCCTTTAGTTCAAGCTATGGTAGTCGGATATAGCATCCATATCAATCAAAATACAGTATTCAAATTAATTTTTATCTATTAATTCCATAAATACATTTTCAAGAGAACTATTTCCTTTTACTTCTTCAGTAGTTCCGTACGCAATTATATTCCCACCTTTAATTATGGCTATTCTATTGCAAATTTTTTCGGCAACTTCTAATACATGTGTTGAAAAAAATATACTTCCCCCTAATTCACAAAATTCTTTCATAATCTCTTTTAATGTAAAAGCAGCTTTTGGATCGAGCCCCACAAATGGCTCATCTAAAATCAGGAGTTTTGGTTTGTGAATTAAAGCTGAAATTATTGCAAGCTTTTGTTTCATACCATGGGAATAAGAAGCGATTGTGCTTCCAATATCTTTTTCTAAATCGAATCTATCAGCATAGTATTTAATACGCTCCTGTCGTACGTCTTGAGGCACTTTAAATATATCTCCTATGAAATTTAAATACTGTATTCCTGTAAGGTATTCATATAAATCTGGATTATCTGGTATATAAGCAAATATCTTCTTACAAGCTATTGGGTCACTTTTTATAGATTTTTTATTTATTAGTATTTCACCTTCATCAAAATCATGAATACCAACTATAGATTTTATAAGTGTGGTCTTTCCAGCTCCATTATGCCCAATAAATCCAAATATTTCTCCAGAATTTATATCAAAAGTTATGTCATTTAAAACTTTTTTATTGTTTTCAAATGATTTAGATACTCTATTTATTCTTAACATACTATCACTCCTCCAATACTACTCTTGTTATACTTAATATATAACATATATCATCTTAATTCAAGTTTATTATGTATTCACACTATAATTTTAAAATTTAATATACAAATGTTATTAGTTCTTACATACATCATAAATAAATCTATCTTTATAAAACAAGAAAACTGTTATCTCGTATTCTAGATAACAGTTTTCTTATTTCATATTCTTTAATTTAACTCTTTTTTAACTTTTTACCACTAAATTAATTTACCTTTAAAACTACTTCATTTCTCCCATAGTATCATTAACTATACGTTTTTTGTCTAAATTTGTAAGTTTAGCGTCCTGTTTTGCATTCATCATTTTCTTTGCATCTTCAATATTAGTCATTAATAATTCTGCGGGATCCCTTGATTCTAGTACTTGTTTTTCTTCTAGCTCTCTTTTATCGGAACTTTTCATTTTATTTTCATTTTTATTCATTTTATCCATTTTTTAACATCTCCTAATTAGTAAACTATATTTTTTACTTTCTCTTGTTAGACATCATATTATCTTTTTTCATTTCCATAGTTCTCATTGCATCTTCTGCTGTGTCCATTAAGTCTTCTGCTGTACCCTTAACTGCATTTGTTGTCTTTTTCATACCTTTTTTTAAATCTTTTTGCATGTTTTTCATGCTCTTTTTCATTTTGTCCATTTATAACACCTCCTATAAAAAAATTTATTTCTTAATAATATGGTGTCCAAGATTTTTATCTTTATTTACAAAAAAAATTTAAATTTTACAAAAAAAAGAATTAGCTGTATCACGACGACTTATAATTTATAAATCATTGTGATACAGCTAATTCTTTTGTATAGTGATAGTTATTTATTGAGGATGTGAGGGATAACTATCACTATACTTAGGGTATTATTATTATGGTTTTAAGTTAGCAATATTTCTCTTACTTGAGTATATAATACATCTAGTATATGAATTTATTGTGATTTTAATATGAAAATGTATTGAAACCTTTTAAATTTTAAATTCAATCCTAAAAACCACTGAGTTTTCTTTGTTCTTCATACAGTAGTCAAAACCGTGACCCTTAAGAATTTGACTTACAATATAAAGTCCTAATCCACTTCCACCAGTCTTTCTAGATCTAGATTTTTCTATTCTATAAAATGGTGTAAATATTTCTTCTAGGTATTTTTTCTCTATAGTTACACCTGTATTTTCTACTTCTAATATCGCTCTTGCATTATTTTTCTTATACAATTTAACAAATATTTTTTCTCTATCTGGAGTATATTTTATAGCATTGTTTATTATATTGTTTATAGCTCTCGAAATTCTTTCAATATTGACAAGAACTATTACTTCATCTTGTATAGATAAAACTGTTTCTATATTTTTCTCTTCAATAAGGAACAATTGTCTTTTTACTAAATCTTGAAGTAGTTCGCTCATATTTATAAACTGCCTATTTTCATTTCCAAGGCTCAGATCTTGATCTAAAATTTCCATCTTTGAAATTTCTATCATTTCATCTACTAGATCTTTAAGCTCTTGTGTACAGTCGTAGGATTTTTTAAGATAGGTATCCCTATCGCTGTATTTTCCAACATTGTAAATCATACCTTCTATCTGACCACTTATTATGGTTATTGGAGTTTTTAATTCATGTGATATTGTAGCAACAAAATCTTTACGTTTATTTTCCTGCTTTCTTTCAATCTCAATAATATCTATTAGAGGCTTTGTAATTACATTTGAGTAAATAAAGGCTCCTATAACAGCAATTATTATAGCTACTGCGATTATATACGGCATAAGCTTTCTAATTACTTCACTTGCTTCATCGATCGGCTGTAGAGGCATTATTATTTCAAGTGTATAAGTATCTACTGAATCTGAAGTGCTAATCGGCATTGTGACCCTGTATTCATCATTTATATTACTAGACATATATCTACTGTATTTAAGTAGTACCACTTCATTTTTTCCGTATACAACTCTACCATTATGGTCTTTTAATAATATCGCCAAGTTCTGATCTTTAGCCATATAGTATAACTTTTCTTCTAAAACACCTATGTCGTCACTAGATGATGTCTTAGTTAAATACTGTAATTGCCCTTCTAATGAGTCTATTTTATATTCGTGATAATACGATGGTAACATAAAATAAAGTATTAAATATATTGCAAGTGCTAGTCCCAAAAGCAAACTCGTAGTTATAGAAAATAACTTGTATTTAATGCTCATCTTCTCCCATTTATCAAATATCCTTCTCAAGTGTGTATCCTATTCCTTTCACTGTTTTGATGTACGGCAATAATATTTTTTTTCTTATATTTTTAATATGAGCATCAACTATTCTCGTATCACCATAATAGTCGTAACCCCATATGCTATCGAGCAGACCTTCTCTAGTTATAACTTGAGGGTATTTTTCTATTAAATCTTTTAAAATATTAAACTCTTTTAAAGTAAGTTCCACAGTATTTCCATCTACTTCCGCCTCATAGGTATTTAGATCTAGCTTTAATTTTTCAAATACTAAAAATTTCTCATTCATTATTTTGCTGCTTCTTCTTAAAACAGCTTCAACTCTCTTAACCAAGAGATTAAATGAGAACGGTTTGGTGATGTAGTCGTCACACTCTAATTCAAACCCTTTTAATTGATCTGTCTCCTGAGTTAAAGCTGTTAAAAATATTATAGGTACACTTGATGTCTGCCTTATCATTTTACAAACACCATATCCATCTAAATTTGGCATCATTATATCTAAAATAATTAAATTGTAATTTCCCTTTTTAAATTTCTGAATTCCTTCAAGACCATCATTCGCAAAGTCTACTTCATACCCTTCAGCTGTCAGAAACTCTACTATCAGCTCTTGGATACTGGAATCATCTTCTATTACAAGTATGGATGAATTCATAGTATCATTCCTTTCTATAAAAAATATAAATCATTTCCATTGTACACTATTTTTATGAACTTTATATGAAAATAAAACAATCTTTTAATAAAGAAATCTACAAAATACAAGGGCTGTCACAAAAGTACTTATTCTATACTTTTGTGCAGCCCACATTTATTTGTTTATTTTTTATTCACTATTTTTAGTATATTTCTCTATTTTTAAGTCTAAGTGCATTTGTAACAACTGATACTGAACTCAAACTCATAGCTGCTGCTGCTATCATTGGATTAAGAAGAGGTCCTCCAAACATATAAAGAAGTCCAGCTGCTACTGGTATACCGATAGTATTGTAACCAAATGCCCAGAATAAGTTTTGCTTAATATTTTTTATAGTCTCATCACTTAGTTTGATAGCTGCTGGTACATCCATTAAGTCGCTCTTCATAAGAACTATATCTGCTGATTCAATAGCTACATCAGTACCACTTCCTATTGCAATACCTATATCAGCTTTTGCAAGGGCTGGTGCATCATTTATTCCATCTCCAACCATCGCGACAAATTTTCCTTGTAATTGTAGATTTTCAACCTCTTTAGATTTATCTTCCGGCAATACCTCTGCTAAAACTACATCTATACCTACTTGTTTAGCTATAGCATTTGCTGTTTTAACATTATCTCCTGTAAGCATTGCTACTTGTATTCCCATACTGTGAAGTTTTTCTATAGCTTTTTTACTACTCTCTTTTACAACATCCGCAACTGCTATAATTCCTGCAAGCTTTCCATCTACAGATATATACATAGGTGTCTTGCCTTGGGATGCAAGTTCATCAGATCTTTCTGATAGACCTTCAAAGTCTACATTTTCATTTAGCATAAGCTTTTTATTTCCAAGAACAACTACTTTATTGTCTATTTTTACTTGTATACCAAATCCAGGTAAAGCTTTGAATTCATCTACTTTAAGAACTTCTAATCCCTTATCTTCTCCGTATTTAACTATGGCTTCTCCAAGAGGATGTTCAGAACCTTTTTCTGCACTTGATGCTAATTGTATTAAATATTCTTCATCTACATTGTTTACTACAACATCGGTAACTTTTGGTTTTCCTTCTGTTATAGTTCCTGTCTTATCAAATACTACAGTTTGTATCTTGTGAGTAGACTCTAGAGCTTCCCCACCTTTTATAAGAATTCCATTTTCTGCACCTTTTCCTGTACCGACCATTATTGCAGTAGGTGTTGCAAGACCAAGTGCACATGGGCAAGCTATTACTAAAATCGATATAAAAATTGTTAAGGCGAATACTATATCTTTTCCTCCAACAAAATACCAAAGAACCGAAGATACTAAAGCTATAGCTATTACAGTCGGTACAAAATATCCAGATACTACGTCAGCTAATTTAGCTATTGGCGCTTTTTCTCCTTGAGCATCCTCAACTAATTGAATTATTTGAGCAAGAGCTGTATCGCTTCCGACCTTTTTAGCCTCAAATTGGATAGTACCATTTTTATTTATACTTGCACCAGTTACTGCATCTCCAACTTTTTTCTCTACAGGTAAACTCTCTCCTGTAAGCATCGACTCATCTACAGATGTATATCCATCTAAAACTATACCATCAACAGGTATTTTACTACCTGGTTTTACAAGTATTATATCTCCAACTTCAACTTCTTCAATCAAAGTCTCAACTTCTTTACCATCTATTAATACTATTGCAGTCTTTGGTTGAAGTCCCATAAGTTTCTTAATTGCTTCTGATGTTCTGCCTTTAGATCTAGATTCTAAGTACTTACCAAGAAGTATAAGTGCGATAATTATACCCGCACTTTCGAAATAAAGTTGATGATGGTGCATTTCTAATACACGATTATTAGCTATCTGATAAGTAGTATAAAGACTGTATAAAAATGCTGCTGATGTTCCTATCGCAACTAGCGTATCCATATTTGGGCTTAAATTTATAAGCGATTTAAATCCATTTATATAAAACTTATATCCTGCAATCATTATAGGGATTACTAGTACTAATTGAACTAACGCGTAATTTAATGTATTTGTCATTGGATTTATTATCTCTGGAACTGGCCAAGGCCCTATAGGCTTCATAACCATAGGTCCCATAGCTATATAAAACAGAGGAATAGCAAATACGATTGCTACTATAAACTTATTGAATAATGATTTCATTTCTTTTTCTTTTCTTATCTTATCCTCATCTTGGGCTATGTCATTTTTAACTTCATCAATTGGCTCGTATCCAGCTTTAGTAATAGCGGCTTTGATTTGAGAAAGTCTAACTTTTGATGGGTCGTAGTTTATACTTGCTTTTTCAGTAGCTATGTTTACATTTACGCTGTCTACTCCATCTAGCTTTTTGACTACTCTTTCAACAGCCTTAGAACAAGCTGCACAAGTCATTCCACCTATTTTCATATCGATTTTCTTGTTAGTTTCTTCCTCTATAACTCCATAACCAGCTTTTTCTATAGCTTTTTTTATATCATCAAACCCAACTTCTTCTTTATTGTATTCGATCTTTAATTTCTCTGTAGCTATATTTACACTTTGATCGGATACCCCATCGAGCTTGCGTACAGTTCTCTCTACAGCCTTTGCACATGCTGCACATGTCATACCTGTTATTTTATATGTTTCTGTTATATTATTTGCACTCATAACATCCACTCCTTTCTTATTGATAACCTTTATCTAATTATAATTATACCCCCTATGGGTATGATTAATCAAGCTATTTATAAAATTTCTATAAACAACTTTTTAAATAGCTTGTGTAGATGATCTAATGTCTTTATTTATATAATTTTTAAATTTTAAATACATATTAAAAAATGCCAATTGGATATCTGGCATTATTTTATACAAGCGTATTGTGGGAAATTCTTTTTTAGTCTCCCCTTATTTTTACTTTTAAATTCACTTAAAATTCACTACTTCTTACCAAAAAACTACCTACAATTATGCAGATAGTTTCGCTATAAAACTAAAATAAATTTTATCTTCATTATTTATTAAACATAAAGCAAGGTATTCTTTTAAGTTAATTAAGTCAACTTCTTCATATCCGCAATTGCTAAAATATTCATTTAATATTTAAATTTGTATATCGCATCCATACAGTAACATATAAGATGCTCCACCACTTCACAATTGAATCTAATTATATTACTTAGCTCGTAAACACTATGAAGTGTTACTGTACTAATTAGATTATACTTTCTACCCCATAGATATAACAATTTATAAATGAAAAAGAGCCAAGTATTAATTTACATGGCTCTTTTTTTCACTTCATCTAACTAAAACATAATTAAAATCATCTAAGCATATCATTATATTTTATTTTTCTATTGAAACAGTAATATATAAGCAATAATCTATATTTTACTAGATGAATTTAATATGTATTAATCCGCTGTACCATTTCTTTATATTAAAATGAGTAAAAAAACACTATTTAATAGCATCCTCATAAACATTTTTAGTATTCTCTTCCATTTGCTGTAATCTAGCCTTAATGCTATTTAATTCAGATTTAGCTTTTTCTGATTCTGATTTGTACTGATCCCTCTCGGCATTTGCTTTGCTTACTTCATTAGCCTTTTCATTAATCTCTTTTACCTTCTCATTTATCTCATTAATTTTCTGTTGTATCTCATTTTGTTTATCAGACAATTGCTGCTTTAAACTTTTAATCTCTTGTTCTGATGACTGATTCCCTTGTTTTAATGAGTTCAATTCATTTTCTAATTGTTGTTTTTGAGATTCTAGTGTTGTCTTTTCTGATATCAATTGCTCTTTATTTTTTTGTAATTCATTTGCTTTATTTTCTAGCGTAATATTATCAGCTTTACTTCGCTTTAAACGACCAGCTAGATTATTTACTCTGTTTTCAGTATTAGCTATAATCAAATTCCAATCTATCGAAGATTGAAATGCCAAAACTGTTCCTCCAGAGAATAGGATAACGGATACTAAAAGACTTATACCTAATTTACCAAATTTTTTCATTTAATACTCCTTACCATATAATAGAATTTTAACTTACAAGTTTCTAGCATGCTAATTAGTTTTTGTAAATACATTTAATAAAAATATAGAGTGATCACCTACCCTCTTATATACACACTCTTATTTACCTCTTAATCACAAAACAATAATTATTTATATATTTCTATAGAATTATTTCTTATAAACTTAATTACATTCTATGTAAACTACATTGATTAGATTCCTTTTTCATCGAATATATCCATATAATCACCAAACAAGGGTAGCAATTAAGCTACCCTCATTTTCTATTACATCAATTTTCTCTTTACCAACCATTCAACAACCAATCTATACGTCTCTTTAAAGTTAGAGCCTTTAATTAAAACCGTTAATAATTCTTACTTTTTTTATTTCTCAATGCTAAATTTATCATTTTTTCCTGAAAAAATTGTAGCAACATTATCATTATACTCAGACTTATTAAGATTTATATCTATCCCTAATTCATTTATATATTCATATATATAACATACAGGTTTATTATCTTTTATAAATACCAGTGTCATGTCTGTACCTTCAGTTTCAGTGATATCTCTCCACTCATAACCAACTTTATTGTATATGATTTCTCTTGGTGTCCCTGGCGCAAATACAAATGCCTTATCCCATTTAAATGGTGTTATTTCTGTTAAACTAGCTTCTTTAACTTTATCATCAATTTCATCTACCGCCTGATACAACAATCCTAAATTCTCATCTTCTTTGTGTAAGTCACTCAAGTCGAATTTAGTTAAATCGCTGGTTTTTTTAACTATATTCCATTCATTATTTTTCTTTTTTAATTGAAAGTTTATTTTAGATATACACTCACCATGTTTACCAGGTTGTGTTACTATTACATTTTCGCCAGACTTATTTTTATAATTATGTTGTGTAATTTGCTTATGTGTATGGCCTCCAACTATAGCATCTATTCCTTCTACCTCATGTGCTAAATCTTGAATTCTATTACCTGGATTTTTTGGTTTTTTAGGTTTTTCACCTGAATGAACAACCGCTACTATAATATCTGCCTTATCCTCTTTCATTTTACCTACCCATTTGTTTGCATCTTCTACTAAATCATTCATATATAATTTTCCTTCATACTCTGGCTGATCTTTTAATTCTCTAGATTTTGCTTCAACAAATTTTCCATACTGAGTTCCATCATCCACCCAATCTTTACTTTCACCAACTTCTTTTATTGTAAGGCCTAAAATACCCAACTTTACAATACCGTTTGATGTTTGGATATCTTTTATAATGTATGGATCCGTATAGCTCTCATCATCTTTTTTATAAGTATTTGCTGATAATACTTTTACACCCTTATTTTCAAAGTCAGAAATCATATTATCTAAGTAAAACTTATTATTAGACACAAACTCATGATTTCCAAGTACTACTGTACCATACCCAACTTTTTTCATATCTTTTGCTATAGGTACTTCTATGTATATATCAGGACTTTTACGCCTTTTGTTAAAATATTTGGCCATGTCGCAATTGCTTCCAGCATCGAAAAAGTCACCAGCATCAACCAATGTTAAATTTTTATCTTTTTTAAACTCATTCTTTACATATGAAGATAACTCGTAGGGTATCTCTCCATGTAAATCAGAAGTGGCCAATATGTTTATTTCTTCTTTGTTATAACTACAACCTGTTATTATAAAAACTGTTAACAATAAAAAATATGTCATTAATATTTTTCTCATTTTCTAAAATCTCCTTGATTATTATTTACATGATTTGACACATTTCATAGTATGTCAGAAAATTTTTGTAATTCGGATTATTTTGTCATAAAAATATCTATTAAAAAGATCGCTTTAGCAGAATAATCACACTTAATTTTCTCTTTAAGCATATTCAATTCACGTGTCTATTGATTTTTACAATATAACGATTTGCGCAAACATCTATATCAAAATTAAACAGATTATCCAACTCTCTAAACAGCCAATCTGGCTTCTCCCAGTCTTGCTTTTTACTGCTTAACAAAGATTTATTCATTATCTACATCCCCCAGATTATTTAACCCTGCTTTTAGAATAAGATACTTTTTATCTTTTTTCAATATTCCATTTTCATAAAGTAATTGATTACTCACGCTAGCATGTTAATACAAAATGGAGTTACACCTAGAGATGTTCTGAAAAGATTAGGACATTCAAATATTAGCATAACATTAAATACTTATACGCATACTACGGAAGAGTCACAAAGAAAAGTAGCTACCTTTTAGCGATACTTATCTTTTATCCCCCCTAATTTTTTTCTCTATTCCACTTAGGGGTTCTTAAATGTTTTTCTAATTGTTCTACTATATTGCCCTTTATGTATATTTCTTTAAAGAAATTATCAGATATAAACAGCAATTCCAATATATACAATTTTTTTCAACATTTAAAAACATTTTTATACTATATACAATATGTTTTCTTGTACACGGGAACTTACTGTGCTATAATTAATAAGTTATTTAATTTGAAGGGAGCAACATAAATGTTATTAAAGCATAAAATCATAAATATCGCGGTAATTGCCCACGTTGACGCAGGTAAATCTACTCTAGTGGATGCGTTTTTATCTCAAGGTGGAGTTTTTAGGGATAATGAAACTGTTAGAGACCGTGTAATGGATAGTAATGATATCGAACAAGAAAGAGGAATTACTATTTATTCAAAAAACTGCGCAATAAATTACAACGATTATAAAATAAACATAGTAGATACTCCTGGTCACAGTGACTTCTCTTCTGAAGTTGAACGTGTTATGAAAACTGTTGATACAGTTTTACTTCTAGTAGATGCTAGTGAAGGGCCTATGCCTCAAACTAGATTCGTACTTCAAAAATCATTAGAATGCGGATTAAAGCCAATTCTATTTATAAATAAAATAGATAAAAAAGATCAGAGAGCAGAAGAAGTTGTGGATGAAGTTTTCGACTTATTTGTTGAATTAAACGCAACTGATGAACAATGTGAATTCCCTATAATATATGGAATAGCTAAACAAGGTATTGCAAAAAAAGAGATGGAAGATGAAAGTACTGACCTTTCTCCTCTATTTGAAACAATTACTAGTCATGTTGCTGCTTACCCAGACTACAATGAAGAACCTCTACAATTCCAAGTATCTGCACTAGCATATGATGACTACATCGGAAGACTTGGTATAGGTAGAATAACTAAAGGAACTCTTAAAAACGGATCAACTGTTTCTATATGTAAAGACAATGATGTCGTATCAAAAGGAAAAATCTCTAAATTATCAGTTTATGAAGGTTTAAATCAAGTAGAAGTAGATGAAGCTTGCAGTGGAGAAATTGCTGTTATAGCTGGTATTCCTGATATATCAATTGGAGAAACTATTTGCGATTTAAACAATCCTCTTCCAATGGAAATGATTAAAATTGAAGAGCCTACTCTGTCTATGAACTTCTTAGTTAACGATTCTCCTTTTGTTGGTAAAAGCGGTAAACTAGTTACTACTAGACAATTAAGAGATAGACTTGAGAAAGAATTAGAAGTAAACGTAGGACTTAGAGTAGATCCTCTAGATACGACTGACGGATTTAAGGTTTCTGGACGTGGAGAGCTTCACTTATCAATACTTCTAGAAAACATGAGACGTGAAGGATATGAAGTTGGAGTATCTAAACCAGAGGTTTTAATGCACAAAGATGAAAATGGAAAACTTTTAGAGCCAATTGAAAGAGTTATAGTTAACTGTCCTGACACTTACTCTGGAACTGTCATAAATGAGATAAGTCTTAGAAAAGGCATGATGGTGTCTATGGCATCTGAAGGAGACTATGTAAAAGTAGAATTCTTAGCACCTACTCGTGGACTTTTAGGATATAGAAGCCAATTTATAAACTCTACTCATGGTGAAGGTACTCTAGTTAGATCATTTGAACAATTTGAAGAGTTTAAAGGTGAAATACCATCAAGAAACAATGGTGTTCTAATAGCACAAGGACCTGGCGTAACAATGGGATACTCTCTAAGTGCTTTAAGCGACAGAGCTACAATGTTTGTTGATCCAGGTGTTGAAGTATACGAAGGTATGATAATAGCTATGAACTCAAGAAAAGACGACATGGTAGTAAACCCATGTAAAAATAAAAAGATGAGTAACGTCCGTGCTTCTGGTTCGGATGATGCGATAAAATTATCTCCTCCTAAGATATTTACTTTAGAGGAAGCTCTTGAATTTATAGAATCTGATGAACTTGTCGAAATTACTCCAGACTCTATAAGACTTAGAAAAAAACTTTTAAATGAGCACGATAGACTTAGATACAATAGATCAAGACAAGCTAAGTAGTTAGTCTTAATAATATATATAGTTATCGCATTAAAGCCAACTAATCAATTTTTTAGTTGGCTTTTTTATTATTTAGTACTACAAGAGTATAAAAACGATATAAGTTATATATAATTATGTTATACTATCAAAAGGAAAGAAAGGAGGATGTTATGTTAATAATAATTATTGTATTAATTGCTGTTATTGTTTTTTGGCTTATTGCTTCTTACAATGGATTTATAAAACTAAAAAATCGATTAGAAGAAGCCTTTTCCACTATGGATGTGTATTTAAAGAAACGTTATGATTTAATTCCTAACTTGGTAGAAACGGTAAAAGGATATACCAAACACGAATCTGAAACATTAGAAAAAGTAATACAAGCGAGAAATTTTGCAATGAATGCTACATCAATCGATGATAAGATTTCAAATGAAAAATCATTGCAGTCTACACTATCTCACCTATTTGCATTAAGCGAATCATATCCTGATTTGAAAGCAAATACAAATTTTATAACTATGCAGAATGATTTAAAATCAATGGAAGGCGAGATCGCAAACGCTCGTAAATACTACAATGCAATTGTAAGAGAATTTAATACAAAATGTGAATCATTCCCTTCAAATATCATAGCTTCAATATTTAAATTTAAGAAGCAACCGTTATTTGAAATTGAAGAATCACATCGCGACAATATTAAGATTTCATTTTAAAAGATATAGGATTACCTATATCTTTTTTAAGGAGGGTATATGAAAAGGTTTAAAAATCATATATTGAGTTTATTATTTCTATTTTTAATATTTTTCACTACAACTAGTAATGTATTTGCATATGAGAGCTTTCAAATGAATTCTTATGATGTTGTAATGGATATAGAAGAAGATGGAGTCATTCATGTTAAAGAGAGTATCAATATGAGTTTCTTCGTGCCTAGCCACGGTTTATATAGTGAAATACCTATCCAATATAAAATGGATTTTGGGAATGGTGAAAAAAACTATGTATTCCCTGTCAAGAATATAAATGTAGAAGACCATAAATACAGTGTTGAGTATGGTCAGGAAAGTGTTGTAATAAAAGCAGGAAATCCAGATTACGAATTTACTGGTAAGGAATCCTACGTATTAACTTATGACATCTACACAAGGGATTTAGATTTAGACGGATTACAAATGTTGTATATGAATATAATCCCAACAAATATAGATGCTCATATATACAATGTTTCATTTGCAATTAATATGCCAAAGAAATTTGATACTAGTAAAATCAATTTTACCAGTGGCAAATATGGAAATGAAAACACTGGTAATAATAATGTAACATACCATGTAGAAGGCAATACTATCTACGGTGCTTATAATAAATTTTTAAGTCCTTATGAAGGAATTACAATAAAAGTAAATCTAGAAGATGGATACTTCAATTACCCAGAATCTAGTGGCAGCACTACCGTTGCTATGATAATATTAGGTGCTTTAGGAGCTCTACTTCTACTCTACTATATTAAAAAGGGGAAAATCAATAAAGTAATTCCGATTGTATCATTTGAGCCTCCTAAAGGTTTAAACAGTGCCGAAATCGGATATGTAATAGACGGAACTGCAAATAATGAGGATACCACATCTCTTGTAATAGAGTGGGCTACAAAAGGATATCTAAATATTCACGAAAAAGGAAAAAATTCATTTGAACTAGAAAAAATTAAGGATGCAGATAATCAATTAGAGCAATACGAACAGATGTTATTTAATAAAATTCTCTATAAAGATCGTGTAAGCTTTGAAGATCTAAAGAAAAAAAATATTGGAGAAGAATTTCAGGCAACTGCTGCTAAAATTGCAGGTAAATTCGCACTACAAGATAATCGTATCTTTGCAGGAACTTCAGGATTATTAAAGTTTCTAGCATTTATACTGTCTCTGAGTGTAATAGCTATCACTTCTTTCTTAAACAACTATCAGACCTATCTAATAGTATCATCCGCTCTATTTATGGCTGGTTTAATTTCAATATTTTTCACTATTGTATTTATTCCTTGGCTATTTATCGGGAAATACAGATATAAAATGAAAAAAGGCAAAATAGCATTATTATATATTTCACTTGGATTAATAAATCTCTTTATATTGATAGTATATTGCTTAAGATTTGTTGAATTATCATCTACCAGTACTGCGATTTCTTTGTTTGTTATTCTTATATGTATTATCATATTAGTTTCACCAACAAAACGTAGTGCAAAGGGTCACGTGTGGTTAGAAGAAATTCTAGGATTTAAAGATTTTATAAAATATGCTGAGAAAGATCGCCTAGAGTTACTAGTTCAAGAAGATCCAACCTACTTCTATCACGTACTGCCATACGCATATGTGTTGGGGGTATCTAATGTATGGGCAAAGAAATTTGAACAATTATCAATTCCTAAACCAACATGGTATCATGGATCTAATTACGACACTTTCTCTAGTGTTTTATGGATAAGTTCTTTCAATCGTTCTATGGGTTCTCTACGCACTACAACAGTACCAATCGTTAAACAGGGTAGTTCGCACGGTGGATTTGGCAATGGCGGATCTTCTGGAGGAGGCTTCTCTGGTGGAGGATTTGGTGGTGGCGGTAGAGGTAGCTGGTAGTAAAAATGGGATTAAAGGTGTTAAAATAACTGTCATCGGTTATAAAACAAAATAAAGAATGAGGCATGCTGGACGTCAAATCATATCCAGACAATGTCTCATTCTTTATTTTATTCTATAACCGATAAAAACCATTTTATTAAGGACAGCTACTTCGTTAATAATAGCTACTTCATCTCTAATGTCTGCTTAATAGATAGTAGTAATTTCTTTAATAACTTCTATTTCATTAACAATATCCATTTTATTTATAAATATTTAATTACCACTTCATTTATTTTCTTTGTTTTGAATTTATTTTCCTGTATTTACGTAGTTTGCTGCTTGTACGGCTGCTATTGCTCCGTCTGCTGCTGCTGTTATTATTTGACGTAAAAACTTTGTTCTGTTGTCTCCTGCTACATATACACCTTCTATTTTAGTAGTGCAAGTCTCATCAGCTACTATATAACCAGCTTTGTCTAATTCTAAAATATTGCTAAACATTTGGTTCTTTGGTTCAAGCCCTATTGCAACAAATATTCCGCTTACAGTTATTGTGCTTATTGATTCGTCTTTAAGGTTTTTGATTTTTACTTCTTTAACATTTGTATCTCCTGCTATTTCCTCTACCCCACTTTCGTAGATTATCTCAATATTTTCTCTTTTCAGCACTGCATCTATAAGTATCTTATCACCTCTAAATGAGTCCCTTCTATGTATTAAGTAGACTTTTGAACAGTTATTGGCTAGGAATAGTGCATCTTCAAGCGCTGTATTTCCTCCACCTACAATTGCTACATCTTGTTTTTTAAAGAAAGCTCCATCACAAGTTGCACAGTATGTTACACCTCTTCCAGTGAATTCTTTTTCACCTTTACATCCTAATTTACGTCTTTCAACTCCATTTGCTATTATTACAGTTTTTGTTTCATGCTCTCCTGAAGCTGTCTTAACTACTTTATAGTTTCCTTTGTCTTCTATTTTTTCTACCCCTTCAAAGTTGATTTCAACTCCTTGAGCTATAGATTGATTATATATATTGTTAGCAAATTCAAATCCAGAGATTTTTTGAATTGAAGGATAGTTTTCAACTTCAGCAGTACCAGTAACCTGTCCTCCATAAACACTCTTTTCAAAAACAGCTACAGTTAATCCTGCTCTAACCGCATAAAGAGCTGAAGTTAATCCTGCTGGGCCAGCACCTATTACAATTAAATCTTTCATATTCTTCCCACTTTCCTTTATATATATTTTTTTAAATTTTTACTTTTTATAATTTAAGTATATAGAAACTTTTACGCTAAGTAAAATAAATTTTTATACATAATAAAACTGTAAATACAAAACTTCTATATTTACAGCTTATATACTAATACTTATATTTATTATCAATGTCGATGTTTTTTATTAGTTTTCGTTTGATAAATTATCCAAAGCGTTTGAATCTGATATATATGATAATACTGATAGTCCATACATGAATAATATCAATCCAGCTGATATTAGTAGTATTGCCATTACATCGCCTCCTTTTATAGTATTGTAAGCTTGTCATATGAATTGAATATGAACTTTACTTGAAAAGATTCCTTATTTATTAAATTTTATTTTGTATAATTTCTTAATGATCTGCTTTATGCCCCATTTATATTATAGTTAATTTTTTAATAAAAAATAGGTTAATATTTTGTAACTAATTTATTGTATTATTTATTATACCCAAAACAATTATAATTTAACAAATTAAAAAGCTTTAATTATCAGTAATTTAGACAATTAAAGCTTTTTAATTATCTATATAGTTTTATTTTTTAGTTGATATTTACAAGGTAATTTTTGTCATTTTTTTATCATAATTATCTTCTAGGCATTTAATTAAGCAATGGGTAAATAGCGCTGTACCATTCAGAATCTATTTTTAAATTTATTTTTTATTAATGATATAATTTTTCATATGATAATTCAAAAAAAATATTATTTTTCTATAAAAAATTAATTTAATACACCTAAATATAATTGTATTTATTTAAGTAGTTATTGTTTTTTGCTGTCTAAATAGTTGACTTTTTATATAAAACGATATCTAACCAATGATTATTTAAATATTTCTAAAAATGAAATTATTTCTTTTTTTCAAAATTTCGCTTGACAGCGTTGATTTTTTTTCATAGAATGAATAATAATATTATAAATAATAAAAGGCAATGATTAGGAAGAGTAAATCTAAATCAGTTAACAGAGATGGAAACCCACCGACTGAAAAGTTTCCTTAACTAGAGGGATTGAAAACTACCTATGAGCTTCTATCTGAAGTTATCAATAGATCTTAGTAAGAATAGACGTCTAACTTACGTTAAAGTACAAGTGGATTTTATATAAATCAATTTGGGTGGAACCGCGGGAATAAGATTCTCGTCCCTTTTTAGGGACGGGAATCTTTTTTTATTGAAAATTTTCAAGTAATAATAGCTTTTAGCTAATAAAAAACAGATATTTAAAATTAATAAAAAATATATATTTATATTGATTTAAGTAAAAATGGAGAATATGGAGGAGAAAATATGGACTTTATAAGTACTCGAGGAAATACAGATATTTCAGCATCTTCGCAAGCAATAATAAAAGGAATCTCAAATGATGGCGGGCTTTATGTTCCAACCCATTTTCCAAATATAACCGATAAACTTAAAAATTATGTAGGCAAAACATACTCTCAAATTGCATTTGATATTTTAAAAGAATTTTTAACAGATTTTAAAGATGATGAAATTAAAGAATGTATAAACAATGCTTATGGCAATAAATTTAAATATGAAAATGCAGTGAATCTAAACAAAGTTAATGGTTCTTACTTTTTAGAACTTTACCATGGACCTACACTCGCTTTTAAAGATATGGCGCTGACTATAATGCCATATCTTCTGAAGACTGCTATACAAAAAAGAGGATTAAATAAAGAAGTTGTAATTCTAACTGCAACTTCAGGAGATACTGGAAAAGCAGCACTTGAAGGTTTTATGGATGTAGAAAACACCAAAATTGTTGTATTTTTTCCAGAAGATGGAGTCAGTGCAGTACAAAAACTTCAAATGAAAACTCAAAAAGGTAAAAATACACATGTAGTCGGCATAAGAGGAAACTTTGATGATGCACAGTCTGGAGTTAAAAATATATTTTCAGATAAAGAATTTGAGGGAGAGCTTTCAAATAGTGGATATGTACTTTCTTCTGCTAATTCAATAAATATAGGTAGATTATTACCTCAAGTAGTTTACTATTTTTATTCATATATGAACTTGGTGTCTACTGGTGAAATAAGCCTAAATGATAAAATCAATTTTGTAGTACCAACAGGAAATTTCGGTAATATACTTGCAGGATACTATGCTAAACAAATGGGGCTACCTATAAATAAACTTATTTGTGCCTCTAATGACAACAATGTGTTGTACGACTTTTTTGCAACAGGAAAATATGACAAAAATAGGAGTTTAAAACTGACCTCTTCCCCTTCAATGGATATTTTAATATCTAGCAATCTTGAAAGACTATTATTTGAAGTTTGCGATAGAGATCAATCTACAGTAAAAAATCTAATGAATAAGCTAAGCTCAAAAGGAGTTTACGAAATTGATGAAGATATGAAAAATAATTTAGATTCATTCTCAGCGGAATACTCTGATGAAGAATCCGTTAGAAAAACTATAAAAAAGGTATTTGATAATTTCGATTACCTTATAGATACTCACACTGCTGTTGCTTACAACTGCTATGAAAAATATGTACAAAAAACTTCAGACGATACAAAGACTGTAATTGTAAGTACAGCAAACCCATATAAGTTCTCTGAAGACGTTTTAGATTCTCTAGGATACAAAGATTCTAATTTAGACGACTTTGAAATAGTAGGTAAGTTAAGAGATGTATCTAATGTAGAGATTCCTGACTCAATATTAAAGTTAAAAGATGCAGAAATACTTCACAATAGTATTTCTGATAAAGATAAATTAAAATCAGAAATCAAAAAATTCTTAAAGGTATAGGTGAAAATTATGATAGAAATAATCGTTCCAGCAACAACTGCAAATGTGGGCCCAGGATTTGACTGCCTAGGTATCGCACTTAATTTATATAATAAATTTTATTTTGAAGAAATAAATAAAGGACTTATCATAGAAGGCTGTGAAAATAAGTATAAAAATGAAAACAATCTAGTTTATTCATCGATGAAGTACTTCTTTGATAAAGTAAAACCTGCTAAAGTTCCAAGCGGCGTAAAAATTATAATAGAGGACAACATCCCTATTTGCAGAGGTCTTGGTAGCAGTGCTACTTGTATAGTTGCAGGTGTAATGGCTGCAGATGCACTATCTGAATCAAATTTGAGTAAAGATGAGCTTCTAAAAATAGCATGTGAAATTGAAGGTCACCCAGACAATGTAGCTCCTGCTATATTTGGAAATATGATGGTATGTATATCAGATGGTGATAATCTTCATTATGATGTAGTAAGAGTTCCAGAAGAATTAAAATTTTGTGCATTTATACCAGAGTTTAAACTCTCTACTGAACAAGCAAGAAATGTACTTCCAACAGAGGTTTCTCATGTGGATGCAGTATTCAATGTTGGCAGGGTTTCGATGCTTATATCAGCATTGTTAAACAAAAATTTTGAACTGTTAAAGATTGCATGCCAAGATAAGCTTCATCAAGAATACAGAGGTACTCTAATAAAGGGATATGATAACATTATAGATCATGCAAATGATATAGGTGCTTTAGGAGTATTTATAAGCGGATCAGGGTCTACAATTATGTCTCTTATCCTCGAGGATGAAAACTTTAAAAACAATATGAATTCTTATTTATCTAAGTCTGATTCTAAATGGGATATAAAGGACTTAAGCTGTGATTTAAACGGTGCAGTAGTTAACTATATTTAAAAATATAATTTAACTATAATATATAAATATAGTCTAATTTCAAATTTTATAGTATAATAATTAGTACTAGGTAATAATATTAAGTGTTATAATCTAGTACTTTTATTTTGAAAATCAGGAGGGATTATTATAAAAGAGTTAATAATCGGAGATTTAGTTGCAAAGATTCCTATAATTCAAGGAGGAATGGGCGTTGGCATCTCTAGATCATCTTTGGCAGGTGCAGTCTCAAAGCTAGGTGGCATAGGAGTGCTATCTGGAGTCCAAATTGGATATGATGAGGAAGATTTTGAAACTAATACTATAAATGCAAATTTAAGAGCTTTAAAAAAGCATATCAACAGAGCTAAGGAAATTTCTAACAACGGTATTGTTGGAATCAACTTTATGGTGGCTATGAAAGAATATGAAACTTATGTTAAAGAAGCAATTAAATCTGGTATAGATCTAATAATTTCAGGAGCTGGGCTTCCTACTAAATTGCCATCTTTAACTAAAGGTACTAACACAAAAATAGCTCCTATAGTATCGAGTGCAAAGGCTGCTAAAGTTATACTTAAAATGTGGGATAGAAAAGATCAAACTACAGCAGATATGTTGATAGTTGAAGGTCCAAATGCAGGTGGTCACCTTGGATTTAACAACAAAGATCTTGAGGATATCAAAGGAATTGACTATGATAACGAGTTTGCAGAAATTCTTAAAATAGCTAAAGATTATGGAGAAAAGTTCAATAAAGATATACCTGTTATAGCTGCTGGGGGAATATTCTCTTCGGATGATGTAAAAAAATTCATTGACCTTGGAGCATCAGGTGTTCAAATAGGCACAAGATTTATTGCCACTGAGGAATGCGATGCCGACGATAATTTTAAAATGGCTATAGTCAATGCTAAAAAAGAAGATATTCAAATAGTAAAAAGTCCAGTTGGACTACCTGGAAGAGCTATAAGAAATAAATTTATTGAAACTGTAGAAACTAGCCGACAAGAAGTGAAAAGATGCTACAACTGTCTTATTCCCTGTAATCCAAAAGAAACGCCTTATTGTATTTCTCAAGCACTAATAAATGGTGTCAAGGGAGATCTAGACAATGCTCTAATATTTAGTGGAAGTGAAGCTTATAAAATAGATAAGATTTCCACTGTTGAAGAAGTTATATCTGATCTTACATCAAAGCTTTAATAATGCAAAAGGTCTGTATACTGTTATACGTATACTGTCAAATAAACGAAAAACCCCTTATATGATTGACAAATAATAAGAAAGTCTAATCTATAGGGGTTTTTTTGTATATAAAAATTAATTTTAAATCTACTATATTATTAGCCTTTAAATTTTCTATGCCTTGCTATTAAAAGCACAATTCTTATAAAACTAATCTTCTTTTACCAGTACATCCGTGATTTCAGCCACATAAATTTCGTGGAAATCACTATTTGGATACCATTTTTTAATCAAGCTCTCATCGAAAAATCCATTTGGATCCAATTTCTGCTTATATACATTCTTGCATATAATAGATAGATTAGCTTCCTCAAAATAAGGTACTCCATCTTCATGTAGAACTTTATAACCTATTTTTCCTACTTTATCTTCTTCACTTCCAGAAACACTTCCAAAATATGTGAGATCTTCTCTATATTTTTTATCAAAGAAAGTTAAAGAAAATGTATCTGAGTTGTCTATAAATTTTTTTGTATGACGTTGAGGTCTTATAAATATAAATGCTATATTTTTACCCCATAAAAATCCTACTCCACCCCATGAAGCGGTCATAGAATTAACTCTTCCCTCTTTTTCCGATGAAACCAACATCCACTCATTGCTTATCATATCTATTGGATTTCTAGGTATTTCATTAGGACTTATTTTTTTAAAAGTACTCATACCGTTACCTCCTTAATAAATGAATAGTTTATACATTTTATCTATGTACTTTAGATTGCGTTTATAAAGCAATTATATCATAATGATAGATAATAATGTACTACACCTATATTCTATTCGTTTGTATTACAAAAAATTCTTGCTGCTTTGTAAGTAAAATAGGCATCAACAGCCCCAGCTAATCAACTTGCATTTAATCCATCCGCCAAAATTTTATCTGAGTTTACTAATATAGCAGTAGAATAATTTTGTTTATCTACCATAATGCTGCAGCTTTGTATATATCAACGCCTTGAATTTTTCCAATTGATCCCAAAGCATTTAATATAAGTATATACATAACACCAATAGAAATTGCTAAACCTAATGATAATGCTTTCTTGCTAAAATTCATAATATAAGTTCCCTCTTGTTAAATTTTTATCCTCCAGATAAATTATAAATTATACCTTATCTAATTCGAATTTCATTATTTTAGGAAAATTATCTTTTTATAAAAGTTCGATCTTTGACTACTTAATTGATTCATATTATTATATAATGAATGTAAGTAATTGTTAAAAACTGTTCTAAAATTTCTTTTTATAGGAAATTGTACAAAGATATTGTATAATAGTATAGTGTCTAGAACATCACTAGATAAAAGGACGTGTTGCAATGATAAGATATTATAAAACTATTGAAACAAAACTAGAAAAATTGAATAGCTTTGAACAAGACTGTTGGATAAACTTAATTGAACCTACTCAGACAGAGATCAACTCTGTGTCTAATATGCTAGATTTAGATACTGAGAGCCTTGAAGCTGCACTGGATGAAGAGGAACGTTCAAGAATAGAAGCTGAAGATAACCATACATTGATACTTATAGATATTCCTATTGATGAGAGTAGCTCAAATTCATCACACTACTCTACTATACCGCTTGGTATTATACTTATGGATAATGCAATTATAACAGTATGTAACTCACAGACTAAAATTCTTAACGACTTTATTGTAGGACATATTAAAGATTTCTATACTTTTAAAAAAACGCGATTTGTTCTTCAGATCCTTAGAAAAAATGCAAGTTACTACTTAAACTATCTTAGAAGAATAAATAAGATGACTATTGCTATAGAGAAAGAGATACATAAATCTATGAAAAACAAAGAGCTAGTACAATTACTAGAACTTGAAAAATCTCTAGTATACTTTTCTACTTCACTTAAGGCTAATGAAATGGTATTAAATAAAATGGTTCGTTTTACTAGCCTAAAAAAATACCCAGATGATGAAGACCTACTTGAAGACGTAATAGTTGAAAACAGACAGGCCGTTGAAATGGCTAAAATATACGGAGACATACTTAGTAGAATCATGGATGCTTTTAGCGCCATAGTAAACAACAATCAGAACAACGTAATGCAATTTTTAACAGTTGTTACATTGATCTTTTCAATTCCAACAATTATATCTGGATTTTTCGGCATGAACGTAAACGGTATACCATTTGATACCGGCCCGTTAGGATTCTGGATGGTTGTATTTGTTACAACTATAATATGTACAGTTGTCGCAATATTTATGTTTAGAAATAAGCTATTATAGACAAAGCCTTTAGAAATTTAAACTATTCTAAAGGCTTTGTCTATATATTTTTATAACTATTATTTCTATATATTATTCTGTTACTTCTTCTTCAATTATCATCTCAGTTTGTAATCCTTCAAGCATAAAGTCCAAACTTTCTTTTATATCTAGAATATAGATAGGAACGTATTCTTCATCATCGATTACTTCTGCTTGTAAAGAGAATTCTGGCGTCAGAACATCATCGATATCTATATCTAGTTTTGGCATACTTCCAAGTATTTCACTGCAGTTTTCATAGTTTTCCTCTGCCAATTTCTTATATATGTCTAAGCTTTTTTTGTAGTATAAACTAGCTAACATGTATTCACATTTCTTACTGAAAAGTTCTGCTCCCTCTTTAAAGTACTTCTCAGCTTCTGAATACTCGTTTAGTTTTACACTTAGCTGACCTAAATTGTATATTGAATCAATACAGTCATTAGCTCTAGCTTTCTCATACCAATATTTCGCATTTGCATAGTCCTTGTAGTAGATATCGTTGATTCTCCCAACCATATGTTGAGAATAGACATTGTCTTCATTAGCTGGAGTGTCAAACATTATCTTAGCTTCTTCATAATTTTCTTCTGCAAAATAAATTCTTCCTAAATGTATTCTAGCATTTATATGATTTTTATTGGCTGCTATTTCAAAGTATTTTTTAGCGCCCTTAGGATTTCCTAAATTTTCATATATACATGCAAGCCTGTAACTAGACTGAATATCTCCATTTTCTGAAGCCTTTTTATACCAGCTAGTTGCTTCCTCAATATTGTCTATATCTTCATATATATTTCCAAGCTTTATTTGACATGACACTGAACCTGGAAGTCTTAAGTAATATGAAATAGCTAGTTCATAGTCTCCATTTTGGTAATATAAATCCCCAAGATTCTCAAGTGAACTCTTACATCCAACTGATATTGCATCTTCATAGTACTCTATTGCACTTTCAAAGTCTTTTTCTTCAAAATAGATTCCTGCCAAATTGTTTTTAGCCTCAGTTATATTTTCATCAGCTGCCATCTTATAGTATTCTTTTGCTTTTTCAATATTATTTTCTCTGTTGTATAAATTGGCCAATCTATATTTAGACAATACATGGTTTTCTTCAATGGCCTTTTCATAGTACTCGATAGCATCCACTATATTATCTTTTCTGTCGTATATATATGCAAGTCTGTACTGAGATTTAACATCTCCCTTATCTGCACTTTTTTTGTAATATTTCTCTGCGTCTTCTAGGTTATCATTAATTTCCATGATCATCCCTAAATTAAAACTTCCTTTTACATATCCAGATCTATGAAGTTGCTTATATAGCCCAACGGCTCCCTTGCTGTCTTTTTTCTCACACATAAGTACTGAAAGATTATACTTAGAATCATCGTCCAATAAAACAGAGCCTTTTTTATAGGCCTCATAGGCTTTATCTTCTCTTTCTATGAAGCTATAAAGAATACCTAAGTTGTAACAAGCCTTTCCTGAATTATTCTCAGAAGCCATATTAAGCCACTTCTCAGCTCTTTCATAATCAGACATTTTAAAATGAGTTACTCCTAGATTATTTTGAGCCTGAATATTTCCTTGACTCGCTATTTTTTCATACCAATACAGGCAGTATTCATAACCATCAAGCTTGTAGTACATGTTCCCTAGCTCAAATGCAGCCTGTTCACTTCCATTTTTCCAAGCTAATGAAAGCCACTCTTCTGCTTCCTTGTAGTTATTTTTGTCAATAGCTAACATACCTAATCTAAATTGCGATTTAACATAATTATCTGAAGCAGCAACTTTATATGTATCAATAGCGCTGTCTAATTTTCCCATTTTTTCAAGAAGTGCACCTTTTGTGTGAATTACTTTAGGATCACTTGGCAAATCTTTTATTTTTTTTATCGAAAATTTTGTATTTTTCATCTATAATTACCTACCTATTTTACGATATTTTCTACTAGATATTATTATACAACAATATTTAGTATAGTATTGTTATTTATTGAATTATTTTTTAATTAATAACTCTATTTTAACATCAATTTATCACTTTATGTCTACTGGATTTAAATTTTTATTTAATATATAATATAATTTGACATTAAATATTAATCTAGGAGGTGAAACTATGAGCTTTGGCAATATTTTTACTCAGGTTGCGGTATTATTTATATTAATCTTGGTTGGTTATTTGATTAGAAAGTTAAACTTACTTGATGAGGATACAACATCTAAAATTTCTAATCTCGCTATGACGGTATTTTTACCATCAATGATTATAAGCTCAATGCAAATCGATTTTGATAGTTCTATGGTAAATAAAATATTACTATTAATATTAGTATCGATGGTGGCATATGGAATTTCTTTTGCAATGGCATTTTTACTTAAATTTATATTTAAAAATGACAGCGATTTAGGAATATATCAATATGTATTAATTTTTTCAAATGTAGCTTTTATGGGATACCCTGTCGTAGAAGCTGTTTTAGGTAAGGAAGCAATTTTTTATACAGCAATATATAACCTTCCATTTAATTTATTTACCTTTACTATAGGAATATATCTACTTTCTAAAGGCAACAGCGACTACAAATTTTCTGCAAAATCTATAATAAGCCCAGCTACTATAGCTATTGTATTCGGACTTATACTCTTTGTAACAGGTATTAGACTTCCAGCATTCTTAAATAACTCTATAAGTTTATTGGGTGGGGTTACTACCCCTATTTCAATGTTAGTAATTGGAAGTATGCTTGCAAACTCTTCCGCTAAAGAATGTTTTTACAACAAGAAATTATACTTTGTAACATTTCTTAGACTTGTCTTGATTCCATTAGTGGTATATTTGTTACTAAATAATCGAGTTGGAGATAGCATGATAGCTGCTATACCCGTCGTAATGACATCAATGCCTGCAGCAGCAAACGCCGCTATTAATGGCCAACCAATACGGATCAAACACTACATTAGCTTCACAAAGTGTATTTTTAAGCACATTATTCTCAGTGCTTACTATCCCAATAATAAACATGTTCTTGTTAGGTTGATTTATTCTTTAATGTGTTGTACAATAGTTTATTCAAATAAATTGTACAATAATATTAGTTTTTAGAATTCTATGCAGTTTGTATTTTTTTAATACATATTTACAATAATATTATTGTGTACATAAAATAGGAGGAGCGAACATGGATTTAGACTTGCTTTTTAAAATAGCGTTAACAATAGTTGCAGTAGGAATTTCATATAAAATTATCAGAGCAGTTGCAGGTGTTGCGTTTAAAGTAGCGTTAATATTCGTGATAATTTTATTCGTAATTAGAATGTTTATGTAGATATAGTAATGTTTATGTAAATATAGTATTGTTTAAAACTAAAATCACAACGCAACTTTTAGTCGGGATTTTATCCCTATTAAAAATTGCGTTGTGATATTTATTTTACACTATTTAAATCTATATATGCTTCAACTTGAGGTATATACAAAAGATTGTCCTTAATATGAGTGTTTCCAAATTCCTTTAAGCCCGAACCTTCTGCATCCTCTGTAATTTTGTACTTTATGATATCAGAGTCCTCATCTATATCTGCATGAAAGTAAAGACCTTCATACTGCTTGAATTTAAAATTGAATTTACTTCTTTCAAGTTTAATTATTAAATTTTCCATCTAATCCTCCATCAAATATATTCTTTTTATATACTAGCATCTCTACTATTACAATACAAACACACAAACCATTAAA
This sequence comes from Metaclostridioides mangenotii, assembly GCF_017873185.1. Taxonomy (GTDB): domain Bacteria; phylum Bacillota; class Clostridia; order Peptostreptococcales; family Peptostreptococcaceae; genus Metaclostridioides; species Metaclostridioides mangenotii. The sequence continues at coordinate 257,630 of NZ_JAGGJX010000001.1, read as the reverse complement.
TTATGTCATATATATTGATAATTAAATAGGCTTTATACTAGAATCCTGATTATAATACCATTTCAAAATTTGGCTTACTACATATGAAGAAACAATTTCATCAGAAAGAAGTGGAAAGAAACTGTACGTCCCTATTTTTAGCTTATCGCTTTTCTCAATAAAAACTGTTGGATGTATAAAGTTATTGTTATCATCAATCTGGTTAATACGATACTTTAAATAAATATCTTTTTCATCCGAGACAATATTAAGCCAACTATAACCAGACTCATCATCCGGACTTACAAACCATAAAAATTGAACACCATTAAACTTAAGATGTCGCTTTCCTTTCTTATTAATACCCATAATACTCCCCCCAATTTATTAAACTTGCAACTATAATAATATGTAATATTACTAAATATAATACTACAAAATCTAAAAAACTATAATATTTTTCATATTTTTTAACTTTTTTATCTAAAGCTCCACTCTCTATAGCTTTAAAACTTTACTCTGAAACTTTTTCAGAAGAGTCTTTAATAAGCTCTCTATTATCATACAACATTTCTACATCCATATCAAAACCTCCTGTACAAATCTTATATATCTTATTTCTGTAATTTTATAAATATAGATATCTATTTACAAATACATCGTAAATGTGAAGTAGTTAAAAATATTTTTAAATTTAATAAATAATTGATATAATAAAATAACATTATATTTAAAACGGAGGTGGATTATGAAAAATATTAAAAAAACTCACTTAAAAATAATACTTATAATTCTTTTACCCATTGCTTTAATTATAAATTTTATTGCATCCAAAAACCCTGAATTTGTAGAAAAATACTATTCATTATGTTTAGACAAATACATAGTAAAACTTTTGAGCTCCATAACAGGAATAATTCCATTTTCACTTTACGAACTAACTATGTACATTATTGCAATATCAATAATCGCTTGGATAATCACATTTATATATAAACTTACCAAAGGTAAACAAATATTTTCTCACTTTATAAAGCACTCTATAATAAACATTCTTTGTATTGCATCTACAGTATATTTTTTCTTTATAGTCCTTTGGGGTATAAACTACAACAGAGTTCCATTAGAGACGAGCTTGCTACAAAATTTACAATTCAAAAATGGCAAAGACACAAAAGATAATAAAAACAACAAAGATCTTATAAGTTTATACAACTTCTTAGTAGAAAAATCTAACGAAACAAGAAAACTAACAAAGCAAGATAATAAAAGCATTATGAAAAACAACTCCGGCTACAGAGGCGTTATAAATAGAGCAAATTTAGGATACCAAAATATAGTAGGCATAATACCTGGATTTGAAGGAAACTACGCAAAAGCAAAACCAGTAATCTCCTCAAAACTTATGTGTTACACAGGAATAACTGGAATATATTTTCCATTTACAGCAGAAGCAAATGTAAACATAGCAGTGCCAGATTTCTCACTACCCGCTACAGTATCACACGAAATGGCTCATCAAAGGGGATTTGCCAGCGAAGACGAAGCCAACTTCATAGCTTATTTGACATCAGTAAATCATCCTGACAATGATTTTAAATACTCAGGATACACATTAGCATTAATGTACACAGGATCAGCCCTTAGAAAAGTCGATTACGAGGAATACATCAGGATATCATCAAAACTATCCGAAGATGTAAAAAGAGACTTAAACTACAACAGCGAGTTTTGGTCAAAATACGAAGGAAAAATAGACGAAATTTCTAATGAATTTAACAACACCTACTTAAAATCTAACGGAATAAAGAGCGGAGTACAAAATTACGGGCAAATGGTGGATTTATTATTATTATATTTTAATTCAGTAGATTTTAATAAATAGCAATGATTTTAATCATTAGATCATATCCCATTTGAATAAACTTGATAAACGATGCAAAGTAAAAATAAATAAGACATACAGCACAATTACAGACTTTTTCCCAATCTGTGGTGCTGTATGTCTTATTTATTTTGCATTATTTATCATGTTTATTTTCCTACCACAACATCTATAACTCTTGCTAATTCTACAACCTATCTATTTCATCTAGAAGTTCTTCTACCAAATCACTGTCTTTTATCTTTCTAACAATCTCACCCTTTTTAAATAAAAGTCCTTCACCTTTTCCACCAGCTATGCCAACATCAGCTTCTCTGGCTTCACCAGGTCCATTTACAGCACATCCCATAATAGCTACTGTAATATCCTTATCCAAATCAGCAATCTTCTTCTCTACATCATTTACAACGCTTATTAGATCTATATTGCATCTACCGCAAGTTGGGCAAGATACAACTTTAATCTTGTCATTTAAAAGTCCTAGGCTTCTAAGTATTTCTTTTCCAACATTAACTTCTTCAACAGGATCTCCTGTAAGCGAAATTCTTATTGTATCGCCTATTCCTTCGACAAGTAATGCCCCAACGCCTATCGATGACTTTATAGTCCCTTTTTTTATGCTTCCAGATTCTGTTATACCTACATGAAGAGGATAATCTACTTTTTCTGATATCAACCTGTACGCATCTATAGTTTTAAATATATCTGAAGATTTTAGTGATATTACAGTATTATAGAAATCTAAGTCCTCTAAAATCTTAATATGACTCATTGCGCTCTCAACTAAAGCTTCAGAAGTTGCAGATCCATATTTTTCAAGAAGTTCTTTTTCTAAAGATCCTCCATTTACACCTATTCTTATCTTAATATTCTTTTCCTTGCATTTATCAACTACCATTTTAACTCTAGAAACATCACCTATATTTCCAGGATTGATTCTTACGCCATCTACGCCTTGATCTATTGCCTCAAGTGCTAATTTATAGTCAAAATGAATATCTGCTATTACTGGAATTGAGACTTTGCTCTTTATTTCCCCAATAGCTTTTGCTGCTACCATATCCGGAACTGCAACTCTTACTAGATCGCAACCAGCTTCTTCAAGTCTTTTAATTTGCTCAATAGTAGCTTTTGCATCTCTAGTATCTGTATTAGTCATAGATTGTACCGAAATAGGATTATCTCCACCTATTTTTACATTTCCAACACTTACTTCTCTAGTTTTTTTTCTACTATAACTCATATTTACCACCTTTAATTTTAAGCATGTAGTTTTTGCTTTTTTATCTATTTTTGTATTAATTTTATATTTATACATATGTATTTGCATTTAACCAACAAAACTTATCGATTAGAGTTCTGCCACAATCTTTATTTTGCAAATTAAAACTGATGTGAACAGACAATCGATAAGTTTTTTATTAATACTTATTTTTATTGAAATAATCTTAAAACATCTTTGTAAGTAATAAAAATCATAAACAGCATAAGCGCTCCAAAACCTACAAGATTTACAAATCCTTCTTTATTTGGATCAAATTTTTTACCGCCTCTAATACCTTCTATTATAAGCATAAGTATTCTCCATCCATCAAGTGCTGGAATTGGAAGTAAGTTTAGTATTCCAAGGTTTAAACTGATTACAGATCCTAAGTATAGTAAATTAATCACACCTGTCTTAGCTGCATCAGATACCATCCCTATTACTCCAACCGGTCCAGCTACTGAATTCGAAAATCCTCCAGGAACTGTTCCCGTAATCATTTGACCTAAGAAAGCAAACATTTGTTTAGTCATGCTTACAGTTGTTTCAAAAGAATAAGTTATCGATCCAAATATACTCTTTTCCATTTTAGGAGACATACCTATTAAGTAAGTTCCTTGTTTCTTTTCAGGAGTGACTGTTACTTCTTTTGTCTTCCCATTTCTCTCTAATTCTACATTTAAATCTTTACCTCCAGAACCATGTACTGTCTTTACAGTTTGCTCCCAAGAAGTTACGTTTTTTCCATTAATTTTAAGTATCTTATCTCCAGTTTCTATACCTACCATTTGTGCAGGTCCAGATTTTGTAAGTTCTCCAACTATAGCCTCTTTAGATGGAACACCTAAAGACATAAATACGGGAATCAGTACAATTACTGCAAGTATCAAGTTAAATATTGGACCAGCTAATATCGTACTAAGTCTAGCAGGAAGACTTTTATTTCCGAAAGAGTCTGGATCATTGGAACTCTCATCTTCACCTTCCATACTTACAAAACCGCCAAGTGGCAGTAGTCTTATCGAATACTCTGTTCCTCTTTTTATACTAAAAACTTTAGGTCCCATACCGATAGCAAATTCATGAACCTTTACTCCACTCAGTTTTGCAAACAAAAAGTGACCTAGCTCATGAATAAAAATAATTATACTAAACAGTATAAGCGCAACTATTATAGTCATAAATTTCTCTCCTATCCTCTAATTCTTTTTTTTACGAAATCTCTACTCCATCTATCAATCTCAAGTATATCTTCTAGAGTTGCATTTTCTATGCTTTTGTGAGATTCCAAAACTTTCTCTATAAAATATGGTATGTCGTAGAAGCCTATTTTATCCTCTAAAAATTCATTTACTAAAATTTCATTAGCTGAATTTAAAGCCGCTGAATAAGTTCCTCCAAGCTCAAGACATTTATACGCTAGATTTAAGCATGGAAAAGTATCCAGATCAGGATTTTCAAATGTCAATGTCGCTATTTTCGCAAAATCAACTCTTTCGTAGCTATTTGAAATTCTATCTGGATATCCTAGAGCATATTGTATAGGCAACTTCATATCTGGACAGCCGAGCTGTGCAATCACCGAGCTGTCATCAAATTGTACCATAGAATGTATAATGCTCTGTGGATGAACAACTACATCTATTTTATTGTAATCTACATCAAATAGCCATTTAGCTTCAATAACTTCCAACCCTTTATTCATTAGCGTAGATGAATCTACACTTATCTTTCTACCCATACTCCAGTTTGGATGTTTTAAAGCCTCATTTTTAGTTATATTTATTAAATCTTCTCTCTTCTTTCCTCTAAAAGGACCTCCAGAAGCAGTCAAAATTACCTTGTCTATATTTTTCGAATTCTCTCCTTGAAGGGATTGGAATATAGCACTGTGCTCACTATCTACAGGGAGTATTTTCACTCCATTTTTTTGAGCTAAATCCATAACTAATTTTCCAGCAGTTACTAGTGTCTCTTTATTTGCAAGGGCTATATCTATTCCCTTTTCTATTGCTGCAACTGTCGGCACAAGGCCAATTATGCCTACTACAGCAGTTAAAAGTATGTCTATTTCATCCAAAGTAGATATTGCTTTAAGGCCTTCCATTCCACACAAAACTTCTATTTCTATCCCAGACGGAATGCTGTATTTTAATTTTTTATAACTTTCTTCTTGATAGACTGCAACGTATTTAGGTTTGAACTCTACTATTTGCTCTAACAATAAATCTACGCTACTATTTGCAGAAATAGCAACTACCTCAAACTTATCACTGTTTTCTCTAACCACATCTAAGGTTTGTTTTCCGATAGAACCTGTTGAACCCAAGATTGATATTTTCTTCATAAAAGTAATCCTTTCTACATTAAATTTCAATTAATAATTATTATACCATTTATACCCCTATTTTTAACATTATTCACGAAAACTTCACTTATATTTACTAATTCTTAATATTCATTTAAACTTTTAAACCAAACAGTTAGATAAAATAAATGCCCCAGCGTAAACTGGAGCTAATTTGTGAAAAACTTTATTGCATTGTATACGAATGGCGCAACCAAAAGCACACTATCGAATCTATCTAAAATACCGCCGTGTCCAGGTATTATTTTTCCATAATCTTTTATTCCAGCAAATCTTTTTATCGATGATGCAAATAGATCACCCAACTGAGCTATAACACTACCAACACATCCTAAAAAGAACATCAAAGTCATATTAAGTCCAAAAATATAGCCGAATACAACACAAGAAAATGCACTTCCTAGTATTCCTCCTACACAACCCTCAATAGTCTTTTTAGGGCTTATAGATGGAATCAACTTGTGTTTTCCAATCATACTTCCTATAAAATAAGCAAAAGTATCTGTCGCAAAAGCTATTACAAATATAATCCAGACGTAAATACTACCTTTTGCAAAATTATCCATTGTAATAATTATAAAATCAAATAACAGTCCAATATAAAATATTCCTAAAAATGTCACAGAAAAATCCATAACATCGTATTTTCCGCTTAAAATATGCACTATTCCTATTAAGAAAAGTATAAAAATAATCGCATAAGTATACCAAATCGGCAAGCCAAAAATATTTTTTGCAGCTAAATAAACAGAAAATATATAACCTAATATAAATATAGGATTCATATTCTTTGCTCTAAAAGCTTTGTAAAATTCATGTAATGCAATTGCCACTACTACCATTTCTAAAATATATAGAGGAGTTCCTCCATATAATACAAAAATGAACAATGGTAATAGAATTAATGAAGCAATAGTTCTTTTAAGCATAAATCTTCTCCTTACTTAAGCCCTCCAAATCTCCTATCTCTATTTTGATAAGTGTAGATCGCCTTTTGAAGTTCAAATTTATTGAAATCAGGCCAGTGAATATCTGCAAAGTAAAACTCTGAGTAAGCCACTTCCCACAATAAAAAGTTACTTAATCTCTGTTCACCACTAGTTCTTATTAATAAATCAGGATCTGGAATAGACTTTGTGCTCAAATAATTTTTCAAAGTGTTATCATCGATGTCACTTATATCTAGTTTACCACTCTTAGAATCATTTACAATATCTATAAGCGCATTTTTTATATCAGATCTACTTCCGTAGTTTAACGCTAAATTTAAATTTACACCTGTATTATTTGCTGTCAACTCTTTAATATTCTCAAGCTCAACCCTACACAGCTCTGGTAAAGCATCAGTAAAGCCAATTGCAGTTACTTTAACATTGTTTTGATGAAGCTCTTTTGCTTCATTTTTTAAGTATTTAACTAAAAGTCCCATAAGAGTATCTACTTCTAACTTAGGTCTCTTCCAATTTTCAGTTGAAAATGCGTATAAAGTCAAATACTTTACTCCTAAATTTGAACACTCTTTTACAACCTCTCTTATTATTTCTACCCCTGCCTTGTGTCCTACAGTTCTTGGAAGGAATTTAGATTTTGCCCATCTCCCGTTTCCGTCCATAATAATAGCTATATGAGTTGGTATGTTGTTTTTATCTATTTTTTTGCTAAAATCCTCGTTCATATTTCTGCCTCCAATAGATTTCTGGCTCCTTAATCTATACCAAGGAGTCAGAAAAATATGTGATTATTAACTCTACACTATCATGAATTTCAGATATCTTTACTACTCTAGGAACAATAAGCTTATCCTTATCCTTCTTGCCTTCTATAGGTATTACTCTGTAATTGATATCTCTATCTTCGAAGTACATCTTAACATCATCTAAATGAAGTCCAAGAAGGTTATAATATTTATTCAATATTATACCTCCATTATATCCTTTTCTTTGTTTGCTAATAATGTTTCTATATTTTTTATATATTTATCAGTTATTTTTTGTACTTCATCTTGTGATTTTTTTAGTTCATCTTCTGTTATTTCGCCGTCTTTTTCCATCTTTTTAAGTTTATCATTTGAGTCTCTTCTATCATTTCTTACTCTTACTTTAAACTCTTCAGATACTTTTGAAGCTCTCTTTGCAAGTTCTTTTCTTCTCTCTTCTGTAAGCATAGGTACAGATATTCTTATCACTTCACCATCGTTTGTAGGGTTAAGTCCTAGATCTGCTGTTCTTATAGCTTTTTCTATATCTGCCAATGCAGTTTTATCCCAAGGGCTTATAAGTAAAGTTCTTGGCTCAGGTACAGAGATAGCTCCTATCTGATTTACAGGAGTAAGAGTTCCGTAATAGTCTACTCTCACTTTATCCAACATTTGAGCATTTGCTCTTCCAGCTCTTATAGTTGTAAATTCTACTTTTAGAGCTTCAATAGTGTTTTCCATTCTAGTCTCTAATTGCTTATGTAGTTCTAGTTTCATAAAATTCATCCTCCCTATATATTATTTTACAATAGTTCCTATATTTTCATCGCTAACTGCTCTTATAATATTCTCTGTTGTAAGTTTAAATACCTTTATTGGTATTTTGTTATCCATACATAGAGATGTAGCAGTTGAGTCCATAACTTTTAACTCTTTTTGTATAACTTCCATATATGTTAATTCAGTAAATTTAATAGCATCATCATGTATTTTAGGATCTTTGTCGTATACTGCGTCCACATTTTTAGCCAATAATATCACTTCAGCTTCCATTTCTGCTGCACGAAGTGCTGCCGTAGTATCAGTAGTAAAGTACGGATTTCCTGTACCTGCGCCAAATATTACAACTCTTTCTTTTTCTAGATGTCTTACAGCTCTTCTTCTAATGTAAGGTTCTGCAATCTGTCTCATATCTATTGCTGTTTGTACTCTTGTAGGAACTTCTATGTTTTCTAAAGCATCCTGTAAAGCCATAGCGTTCATAACTGTAGCCATCATTCCTATATAGTCGGCAGTTGTTCTGTCCATTCCTTCGCTAGTTCTTCCTCTCCAGAAGTTACCACCACCTACAACTACTGCTACCTCTACTCCAATTTCTTGGATATTTTTTATAGCAACAGCTATATCATTTACTACATCATTATTTATACCAAAACCTTTATCTCCTGCTAGCGCTTCTCCACTTAGCTTCAAAAGTACTCTTTTATATACTGGTTTATCCATTAAAAACCTCCTGTTTTACTACTTACCATTCTACTAAAATTATAACACTTTTTAAAAAAGAGAACACGTATGTGTTCTCTTTTTGGTTAATTCTTAAGTTGCTTAGCAACCTCTTCTGCAAAGTTTTCTTCTTTCTTTTCTATACCTTCACCAACTTCGAATCTCACAACTTTAACAACATTTATGTCAGATCCAACTTGTTTAGCTACATCAGCAACTAATTGTTTAACTGTTAAATCTGGATTTTTAACGAAAGTTTGCTCTAATAAACAAACTTCTTTTAATTCTTTCTCTAGTCTACCTTTAACCATCTTCTCAACTATGTTAGCAGGCTTTCCTTCATTTAAAGCTTGTTGAGTTAATATTTCAGTTTCATGAGCTATGTAATCAGCATCAACTTCTTCTCTCGATACATATTTAGGATTCATAGCAGCAACTTGCATAGCAACATCTTTACCTAATGTTAATACTTTAGCATCCTTAGAATCAGTAGCTAATTCAACTATAACACCTATTTTACCAGCACCGTGGATATATCCAGCAACTTGACCATCTGTAGTTACTTTTGCAAATCTTCTTATGTCTAGTTTTTCTCCTATAGTTGCTATTCTATTGTTTAAAACTTCCTTTAAAGTTATACCTTCTGCGTGAGTTTCATTTAAGAATGCTTCTATTTCAGTATTAGATGTAACTAATGCCATCTCAGCAGCATCTTTAACTAATTTTTTGAAATCTTCATTTTTAGCAACGAAGTCAGTTTCTGAGTTTACTTCTACTATAGAAGCAACTGAATTATCAGCGTTTATCTCTATTGTCACAAGACCTTCAGCAGCTACTCTATCAGCTTTCTTAGCGGCTTTTGATAATCCTTTTTCTCTTAATATATCTATCGCTTTTTCAATGTTAGCATCAGCTTCTTGTAAAGCTTTCTTACAGTCCATCATTCCAGCGCCTGTAGTTTCTCTCAACTCTTTTACCATTTGAGCAGTAATATTTGCCATTTGTAAATTCCCTCCTACTTTTTGTAAATCCGAATTATTTATTTTAAATATACATTATAAATGGTAAGGGTGACCCTTACCATTTAGTTTTAATTATTATTCTTGCTCAGCAGCTTCCTCTTCAGCAACTTCTTCTTCAGAAACTTGTCTTCCTTCGATAACAGCTGTTGCCATAGCACCAGTTATTAATTTAACTGCTCTTATAGCATCGTCATTACCTGGAACTGGGTAGTCTAATTGCTCAGGATCACAGTTTGTATCAACTATACCAACAACTGGTATGCCTAGTCTGTGAGCTTCTTGTATAGCTATACTTTCTTTTCTTGGGTCTACAACAAATATAGCACCTGGTAATTCTGGCATATCTTTAATTCCGCCTAAGAATTTTTCTAGTTTATCTTTTTCAGCTCTTAATTTTATAACTTCTTTTTTAGGAAGTACGTCAAATGTTCCGTTTTCTTCCATTTTTTCTAAGTCTCTTAATTTATTGATTCTTGTTTTTATAGTTTTGTGGTTTGTAAGCATTCCACCTAGCCATCTTTCGTTAACGAAGTACATTCCGCATCTTTCAGCTTCTTCTTTTATAGCTTCTTGAGCTTGTTTCTTAGTTCCAACGAATAAGATTGGTTTTCCAGTTTCAGCAACGTCTTTAACGAATCTGTACGCTTCTTCTACTTTCTTAACTGTTTTTTGTAGGTCTATTATATATATTCCGTTTCTCTCTGTGAATATAAATTTAGCCATTTTCGGATTCCATCTTCTTGTTTGATGTCCAAAATGAACCCCTGCTTCTAATAATTGTTTCATTGAAATAACACTCATACTTTTACCTCCTGGTTTTATACCTCCAGCTTGATCTTCTCCCTAAAAAACCATATAGGCACCTTTTAAGGATCCCAATGCTGTGTGTGATAATTTATTTTTTCACCTCTCGTAGTATATCATAAAGGTGACTATAATACAATAATATTTACTCTTTTTATATCCAATATTTCTTAGTTCTATACATTTACTTTCATTCCGCCATTTTTATCTTTATTCTATCAATAAATGATATATTTTTTACATCATTATCACTTATTATATCCACACTTCCGATTAACTCTCCCGAACTATTAGTATATTTTACAATCCCTAGCTTGTCTCCCTTTTTAACAGGGTATTCTAGTTCTTTAACTTCCACACTTGATTTTAACGTCTCATCATCTTTAGTCACTGCGTAAAATTCACTTTTAGTCTTCATAACTACTTCAAGATCTTTTATACCTTTAATATACTTCTTACCTACAATAATATTTTTATCAATAACCTTTTTTACTTTTACATTTTCTTTCCCGTACTTCAACATAGCTGTAGCTGCTGAGATTCTCTTATTTTTATGATTAGCTCCAAGAGTAACACCTATAACCCTACGATTTTTATCATTATTTTGATCCTTATTTACAAGCATTGAAAATGACAAACAGTATCCAGCATTTCCAGTATAACCAGTCTTTATACCGTCAACCTCAGGAATCATTCTAAGAAGTGCATTAGTATTGCTCTTTTCAAAATTTCTTTCCTTATATGTGTACGTTTCCATATCTGTTATTGCAGTTACTTGTTTTTCATATTTATCAAACATATACTTACCTAGTATTGCTATATCTCTAGCAGAAGATTTATTTTCCTTCGCTGGAGCTTTTGGATTTTTCAAATCGTAAATCGGAAGACCATTTACATTTAAAAAGTGTGTATTAGTCATCCCTAGTTCCTTTGCTTTTTTATTCATCCTATCTACAAAGTTACCTTGAGTTTTCGATATATGTTTTGCTATTGCTGCTGCAGCATCATTACCCGAAACTATCATAAGACCTCTCATAAGCTCAATCAGCGGAATCTTCTCGCCTGCTTTTAGCTTATAAGACGACCCTTTAATTGATGCTGCATCCTTATCAATAGTTATAACATCACCTTTCTTAACTTCACCCTTTTCAATTGCTTCAATAGCAAGTAAAAAAGTCATCATCTTAGTAAGACTTGCAAGTGGCAACTTTTCATCCGCATTTTTTTCGTATAGTACCCTTCCCGAGTCTTGATCTATTATAATAGAAGCTTTTGAGAACATGTCTATATTTTTTTGATCGGCGTATACTGCATTTGGAGTTATAATTGCCATCAAGATTATAACTGAGAGTATTTTCTTAATGCTTTTTTTCAATATTTTCACCTTCTTAAAAATTAATGCTAAACTGAGGTAGGAATTAATACTTGTCTCCTCAATATAATCTTTAGTATTTTATGTTATAAGTTACTGCAATATACATTTTTTATAGATATGTTTTTTCTTGTTATCTGAGCATTCTTTTTATTATTAGAGAAGTCCAGATTGCTCCGCAGCTAATTCCTAGTAAAACTTCTACACTCGCTACAAATTTTCCTAAACCAGTGATTACTATAAGGTCGCCGTACCCTAATGTGGAAAATGTAACCATGCTGAAATACCATAGATCTATATATTTATTAAATATGTCTTTTAAAGAGTACGTATTTAATTTATTTAAATTTAAACTTATTAACTTGTGATCTAAGTTCTCAACTCCTAAAAATAAATAAAAAAATGCAAATAGACTTATTATAAATACTATCACTATAAGTATGTTCCAAGGCTTTTCACCGTAACCTGTAGTGTATTTTGCTATTGTATCAAAAAATTTTTCGCCCAGATACTCACTGTACTTTGCATAGTCAGTTGATTTCATTAATTTACTGCTATAATATCTTTCATTATAATAATAGTGTCCTATTCTTTCGTAGTCACCTATTTTAAGAGCCTGATTTCTGGCTATTCTGTAATTCAACTTTCCATGCCTATAATCTTTTTTTTCGTAGTCTATGTTATCAAATATGATCTTTGAATAGTCATTAAATACTATTCCATCCATTCTAGGAAAGTTTTCTGCATTTTTGATTACTAAATCCTGACCTTGAAATTTAGCACCCTTAAATACTTTATTATCTAGAAATTTTTTATTAAAAGAAGTTTTATTTAGTGTACAGTTCTCAATAAAAATCGAATTTTTAAATTGAACTTGATTTTTAAATATTGTGTAGTTAAATTTTATACTTTTTTTAAATACAAGATTGCTAAAATTAGCTTTTCTCTTAAATATACTTTCGCTAAAATCTAGAAATTTATAATCATAATTAATTACTGACTTAGCATCAAAATCTTCTTCAAATACAAAACCACTAAAATCTGATATTTTTTCATTTATAATTTTCGATCTCATTAGTCTGTTTTCTTCAACGCTTTTATTAGATTTATGAAATAAGCAATAATCACCATTCGCGGCATGGTGATTACATTTTTTGTTTTTATATGCTTTTGATTCCCATGCACACTTCATTGCTGTCCTCCTAAATGTTTTGTATAGCTATTATGTGTAATATTATAAAATTTAATATAGTTTTTTAAGAAATTATTATTGAGGCAGGTAGGATGTCTGATTGTTATCTTTATATATTTTGAAGGAGTTATAACATAGACATTGAATTAAATATTTATAAACTTTTCTTCCTTAATGTTTTTTCATATTTAAAGCTATAGGTACAAATCCTATAGCTTTAAATATGAAAAAACAGATCCATAAAATCAAGGTAGTATTTACTTTACAAGTATAAGATAGAGTGATCTTTATTTGCACATGGCTATAAGTATAAATATAAGGGGTGATACTATGGAGACACCAATTTTAGAGATTGATCTAGACAAAATAAAATCTAACGCAACTAAATTAAAATCTATATTTGATGAAAAGAATATTAATATCATGTTTATAACAAAAGGATTTTGTGCTAATACAGACATAATTAGTGCAGTGGAAACTGTTGGAATCAAGTATTTTGGCGACAGTAGAATGAGTAATATCATTAAAGTTAAAAAGGATAAACCTTATCTAGATTACACTCTTATTAGGATTCCAAAAATAAGTGAACTTGAATCAATGATAGATTATTGTTCAACTAGCCTGCAATCTGAATTATCGATGATAAAAAGGACCTCTAAAATTGCTATTTTAAAGGGAAAAGTTCACAATATTATTTTAATGGTAGATGTAGGTGATTTAAGAGAAGGAGTCTTAATAGAAGATGTAATTGAAACTGTTGAAGAGATTATAAAATTAGATGGAGTTAACCTTATTGGTATTGGAACTAATGTCGGTTGTTACGGTAGTATTATGCCAAGTAAAGAAAATACAGACATATTAGTAAAATTAAAAAATAAAATAAAAAAAGAATGTCAATATGATATTAGTATTATAAGTGGTGGGTCAACGTGTACAAGCAATTTAGTATTTAAAGGTAAATTAGCGGCAGATATTAATTTCTTGAGAATTGGAGAAGCCATTCTATTCGGTGAAGATAGTACAAATGACAAAAAAATTCCTGGGCTTATTGATGATGCTTTTATTTTAAAAGCAGAAATTATTGAATTAAAACATAAACCGTCCTATCCAATTGGACAGATGGGTAAAGATGCCTTTGGAAGAATAAATGAGTATATAGATTATGGAAATATAGATCGCGCAATACTAGCAATTGGGCGTCAAGATGTTGTAATCGAGGCATTAGATCCAATTGATTCGAACATCAAAATTTTAGGTGGAAGTAGCGATCATATGATATGTCGTTTAAACCCTATGACAGAGTACAAATTAGGAGACTTAATCAGTTTTAGATGCTCTTATAGTGCAGTATTATCCGCTACTACATCACCTTTCGTGATGAAAGAATGCTCAACAGAAAAAGTATATGGATAACAAACAAGGTGTTAGCCCAAAAGTGGCTTTCACCTTGTTTAATATTTGTAACCACAACCTTTATGTTGATTTTATATGTAAAGGGTAATTTGAAGTTAATTTGAATAACATTTTGAAAAGGTTACTAAAGAACTAAGTCCTATAGTAACCTAATATTTAAATTCTTTTAAATTTCTATCTATAATTATATTTTATAATCATTTGTATTTTATCTGTTCTTTATCTGTTTTTGTATTTTCTTTAAGGCTTTCTTTGAACCTCTTTCCATATCTCTCTCCAGTTTCCTATCTTTGAATTCTACAAATAAGCTGTCTAAATCATATCCAACTGGATATAAATCAGCGGCTTTAGATTTCAACACTAGTCTCTTTATATTTACTGCTATAAATTGGTCTTTGTAAAATACTTCTACATTGTTGAATTTATCTACTGAGTTATAAATTATTCCAAAATCATCTTTGTCTAAAAGCTTTACTCTATCTCCTCTTTCATAATCCAAAAAAGTATTAGCTACTAGGTCGTCTGAATCTGAAGTTTCTTTTTCTTTAAGTATTTTACTTCTTTCTATTACTTTAGTACTGTATTCTCGACTATTTATATAACCTTTAGCTCTTTCTATTATCTTATCAGATATTCCCATCTTCTTGGATATAAAAAGTGCATTGCTGTCCTCAGATTTACCTATTGTCAACTTATACATTGGCTCAAGGGTATTTGGGTCAAATAGCATTCCTGCATTTTCAAAATCAGGATGTGAAGTTGCAAATTTTTTAATTTCTCCATAGTGAGTTGATGCTACTGTTATACATCCCTTTAAATACAATTCTTCAAGAATAGAAATTGCAAGCCCAGCTCCTTCATTTGGATCTGTTCCACTTCCTATTTCGTCTAATAACACAAGTGTTGTATTGTTAGATTTTCTTACTATATATGAAATATTTTTTATATGTGATGAAAAAGTACTAAGTGAATTTTCAATACTTTGATTGTCGCCTATATCGACAAATATATTTTCAAATATACTTATTTCTGTGCCTTCATCTACTGGTAAATCAAATCCACACTCAGCCATAGCTGTAAGAATACCTACTGTTTTAAGTGTAACTGTCTTACCTCCAGCATTTGGACCTGTTATTATAAGACTTCTGTAATCCTTGCCTATTACAAAATTTAATGGTACTGCTCCGTCAGCTAATAAAGGGTGCTTTCCATTTTTTATATTTATATTTCCACAATTATTGATAATTGGAGTAACCCCTTTTATCTTCTGACTGTACTTTGCTTTTGCAAATACCATGTCGTACTCTGAAATTACTTCAATATTTAAGTTGATTTGTCTTATGTTTTCAAATATCAGCTCTGTTAGATAAGACAAAACTTTGTACTCTTCTACAGATTCATCTGCTAGTAGCAATATTAAATCTGAACTAGTCTTAGATATACTCTCTGGTTCAATGAAAACTGTATTTCCTTTAGATGAAGTATCTAGTACAGTTCCTCTTACTTCATTTTTATGTGAAGCCTTTATTGGAACCACATATCTATCATTTCTTTTGCTGATTATAAATTCCTGTATATATTTTTTATTGACGCTGGAAGTTATAAATTTGTTCAATCTCTCTTTTACCTTACTTTCTGCTGTATCAATATTTCTTCTTATCTTTTTAAGCTCATTGCTTGCATTGGAATCTACTTTGTTTCCTTTTACACAGTAATTTATTTCCTCTTCGATATTTTTTAATTCAGTTATATTTAAAGAATAAGAACTCAGCCTAGGTGAGTAAAACTCCTTTTCTTCCATAAATTTTTTGATCTTTCTGCAACCTCTTAAAAAGTCTTGTATATCTACGAGCTCAATTGGCTCAAGTATCATGCCTTTTTCAACCTTATCGATTACTGGCATAATATTGAAGAGTCCTTCTAAAGGTATGTGTGTACTATTTTCTACTACATTTCTAGCTTCTTTGTTTTCATTTAATCTTCTCGATACTATATTTATATCTCCACTTGGCATAAGATTATCTATTAGATTTCTACCTAGATAACTTACACAGTGCATTTTTACTTGTTCTTTTACTTCATTTAGTAGTAATTTTTCTATTGTTGAACTATTCATTTTGTTCTCCTTTATTTATAAGTCTAATAATGGATTGACGACTTAATAAATAAGGGTACGATACTTGACTCCTTATTTATCAAGAAGTCTAACTGCGGTCTCAAAATAGTTAGTATTTTTTTTCATAAAACACTTCTCCTCACTAATATTTAACTTACTATATACAATTCTAACATATACAGTCAACCTTAAAAATACACAATTACAATTGTAACAACCATTAAAATTATAAGGACGGCTAGTATTATGTTTTTAAAAATCTTATTTTTTTCTCTTTTTTCTTTTTCCTTTATAACATCATAAAATTCGTCTCTCAGTTCATCCTCCTCTGAGGCTTTTTCGTACATTATACTACTAAGATCTATTATTACTTCCTGAGAATTACTATAGCTTTTATCTCTATCTAATAATTTACTCATTACATATATAAGATCTTTGTTCTCATTCTTATATCTACTATCATTCCAATTTATTCCCTTATCTATATTTTTGAGAAGCTCTTTTTCAGATGATACACATCCAAATACCTTTTCTCCAAAATGGGCTTCATAAAATATTTCTCCTAGACTAAAAAAATCACTGTCCTTATCTGTGTAATCAACACAGAGCTGGTGAGGACACATGTAATCTAAACTATCCGAACTTCTAGTATGAACCCCCTTGTTTGCTCTAGTAATACCAAAGTCACATACTTTAACATTGTAGTCTTTATCTACAATTATACTGCTTGGCTTTAAACTTCCATGATATGCCTGTATTGAGTGCGCCGATTCAAGGGCTTTTAAAACCTGTATAACTATCTTTATTACATAGTCTAACTGAAGAATTTTACTATCTAGTAATTTATTCAACTCAATGCCTTTAGAGTCTTCACATACTATATAAAAATATAATGATCCTTCTAGCTTATCAACTCCTACATCAAGTGTTTTCAATATATATGGAGAGTTTAAATCTGATAAAACTGTAACTTCATCTATTAAATTTATTAAAAATTCGTCACAGATACTATCGCTTTTCTCTATAAGCTTTATAAGAACATCTCTGTCATTTCTTATATCTTTAGCTTTACACAACTTATTATCTTCAATAAAATCATTTGATTCTAATAGTTGATACTTTTTATCTATTAAGTACAAAAGCTTCCCCTCCCCAAAATAATTTCTAATAAATGTATATTAAGATTATAGCAATATATGAAGTTATTTTCTATAAAACTATCGATAATTAAAAATTTATATAAAAAAATCAGGTATTTGCATAATAAAAGAGTTCATTACAGTTGGCGATTCCAACCCGCAATGAACTCTTTTAATTGACTATTTTATCGTAAACTTATTAATTTTTATTTAATGCTCTATACTTGCTATCAGAAATATGTTCACTCTTTATAACATTACCTGATTCGTCTTTAAAGTATCTATAAGTTGAATACTTTCCAGAACTATACTTAACGTCAATCCCTATATTTTGTTTGTCTGATGAGTTTCCGTATATAGTAGAAGTTATTACACTTCCGTTTGCAGTATTTTTTACATATACCGGGTGCTTATATGGGTTTTTAAATCTTAAGTTTAGACCTCCATCACTTACTGTAGCATCTCTACCTCTAGGAACATAAGAAGATGCCGCTGAGTGATTTGTAACCTCTGTTATCTGCATTCCCGCAAACAGAGCTGTGTTGTATATTGTTGAAGATGTCTGACAGACACCTCCACCAGGAGCTTGTTTCAGCTTACCATAAACTATAACAGGTGCATTTTTGTACCCATTAGCTCTATTACTTGGGCCTGTCATCCCATTATAAGAGAACTCTTCGCCAGGCATAAGTAATACGTCACTTGTCTTTCTAGCAGACAATCCGACGTTATATGCTCTACCGTAAGAGCTAGTACCGTAGTTAGTTGAATATTGAGCTAAAACTGTATCCACCTTTTTAACTTGGTCTAATGTTATCTCTGGTTTTTTTAAATTTACTTTGATATGTAATAATTTTGTATCCTTTTTGTTTATCTTTTCATAAATAGCTTCTTTATTAACTGCTACATCAAATTCCTTACCTGTAATTGCATCTTTATAGTTGATTCCACCATCTATAACCACTGCTGCATTTTCCATTTTTATATTTATGTCATTAGCTATTTCTGAAACTTTAGTGCTAAGCTTTGCTTCGTCAAAACTAGTTTTGATGTTTATATCTTCTTTATTAAATAGCACACCAAAATATTTTTTTACATTCCCAAAATAAGAATCTTTCTTTGTCATATTGTAAGCTTCTTTAACAGCTCCATCTATGTCGTACTTTAAGTTTATATCTTTTGCATGTATTTTATAGTTTTTCTTATCGTACTCTAAGTTTAAGTTTCTCGGCTCATACTTATCTGTTACTGTCTTAAGGGCTTGATCTTGTGTCATATTCGATACTTCAACCCCTTGAATAAATACATTCTTTGCAATTTTACCGTTGTATAGGAAAAATTTATTAAAGGACAATATTATTACTATTAATAAGACCGCTATGCCTAATAGCACTATTCCTAATTTCTTTTCTTTAAACTTGCTGAGTTTTTCTACTTCTGTTGAACTTTCACTCATTTAATCACCTCTTTAATCATGCAAAAAAACTATTCTAATTTTATAGGACTAATTAGATTATATTTTAATAAAATTTCATTAACAACACCTTTGGCTAAATGTAACTAAATTGTTACATTTATTTGCTAATTTCACAAAAAAGTGGAAAATGATCTGACAATTTTATTTCATCTACTTTATAGTTGTTTATACTTAATTGACCATCTACAAAAATGTAGTCAATCCTTGAACATGATGGCCAAAAAGTAGCCTGTTCCTGCTCTTCGGATTCAATTGCTGTGTCGTTAAAACTCCCAATATTTATATTTTTTTCATTAAAGTCCCCACATATAATTTTATTACCAACTAAACATTTCGTGTAGTCCATAATTTCATTTAGCTGTATATTTCTCTCTTCTTTATCAAGTCCCAAGTGTGTATTTATTATATTAATATAGCCTTTATTTGTTTCATAACTTAGACAAAGTGCCCCTCTTTGCTCTTTTTTGCTTGTAAGCAAGAAATGATGACTGCTAAAATCTTTACTTTGTGTAAATATACATATTCCATAAAGCATCCCTGGCTTTTTAACATTAGCTGCAAACACGCCATTCATATTTATCTGTTTTTTAAGTATCAAAAATTGGGGGTACAATACCTCTTGTAGACAAATCGCATCACAACGTTGTTTCTTTAAGTACTTTCCTATTTTAAAAAGTGTTGGTTTATTCTTTGCATTCATTCCCTTATGGATATTATAAGTAACTATCTTCATATATATCTCCTCTCACATAGATGAATAATTAAATAAAAAACCTAACTAAAGTATCTCTCGTTATACTAAGTTAGGTTATCCAAAATCGTAGATATTTTATATTAATGCTGAACCTCTTTTTTTATTCTAGTAAACCTTCCTTCACTTACCACAAATAAAAATCCCATTTTTTTATATATCTCGTCCAGTTCGCTCAACGTAACATCACCGTTTTCTAAATTCATAAGTGTAATATCTTTTATTTTTCTAGGTTTAATCATCATATGTATTAGTTCTCCTTTTCAAAATATTTATAGTTAATTATATTTATTATTTATCACTTATATTCATATTATTCTAAAATAATCGATTGAATATAAGAAAATTTCTTTACCAAACATCTGTTCCTTAATTATACACCATACATTTGTTCGATACAATAGTAAATTTAATTTTTTATATTTTATTTTAGTGTAGACTAATCTATAAAATAGAATTATTATATATGTAGTATCAATTTTCTTTAGTTAAAAATTTAATTTTTTTCTTCAGTTAATTGTCTCTTTAATAAATAGATTACCTACCAGAAAAGAATATTCTGATCTGCCGGGAAATTTAGTAAATATGTTGATTTATACATGGAATTACTAACTTTTCTTTATCGCGGATTTTTTCTGGATTAAAGAGAAGTTTTTTATTTTAAGGAGAATTATATGAAAAAAATCGCAGTTATTAGTGCTATTTTGGAGGAACCAGAAAAATCACAACATAAATTTAACGAGACTATCTCCTCTTTTAAGGGGATTATAAAGGGCCGTATGGGAATTCCATGTGAAACTGAAGGCGTATCTGTTATTTGTATTGTTGTAGTTGGAAATCTAGATGATATTAACAATCTGACTGGTAAACTTGGAAATATCCCTAATGTTTTAGTAAAAACAAGCATATCAAAAAAAGAATTATAGGAGGGATAATAATGTCGTTAAACTCAACCCCAAAATCGGTAAGAACACACATCGGTATATTTGGAAAAAGAAACTCTGGCAAATCAAGCTTGATAAATGCACTATCAAATCAAGATATCGCTATTGTATCTGATGTAAAAGGAACTACTACTGATCCAGTATTTAGACCTATAGAAATACTGCCTATTGGACCTTGTGTACTCATTGATACAGCTGGCATTGATGACCATGGCGAATTAGGTGAGCTTCGAATAAAAAAATCTTTAAATATTCTAGACAAAACAGATATAGCATTACTAGTTGCAGATGTCAATTCAGGAATACTTACAGAAGATATACATTTAATAGAAAAATTTAAAGCTAAGAATATTCCTTATCTTGTTGTTTTAAATAAATCAGACACAGCAAGTATATCAAATGAGCAGCTCGAAGAAATAAAAGAAAAGACCTTTTCTAATATAATTTTGTCTTCTGCCTCAAATGGTATTGGAATAGATAAAATAAAAGAGGAAATTATCAAAATAATTCCAAAGGATAAAAATGAAACAATTCTTGTATCAGACTTAGTAGATGAGAATGACTTCGTGGTACTTGTAACGCCTATTGATAAATCTGCACCAAAAGGCAGACTTATCCTTCCACAGCAACAAGTTATAAGAGATTGTCTCGATAACAATGCAATACCAATAGTCACTAAGGAAAATACCCTAAAAGAAACTCTAAACAATCTCTCAAAGAAACCTAAGTTAGTAATAACGGATTCACAAGCTTTCTCAGAAGTAGATAAAGAAACGCCAAAGGATATACCACTTACCTCTTTCTCCATCTTATTTGCCCGTCAAAAAGGAGAACTACAGGATTTAATAGATGGAGCTAAAGCTATAGATAGTTTAAAAGATGGAGATATAATACTTATGGCAGAAGGATGTACACACCATGCGCAAGACGACGATATAGGAAGAGTAAAAATACCAAATATGTTGAAGAAAAAGTCAGGTAAAGACCTAACTTTTGAATTTAGCTCGGGAGTATCATTTACTGAAGATATCGCTAAATACAGCTTAGTTGTACACTGTGGAGCATGTATGATGAATAGAAAAGAAATGTTATCTAGAATCGAAAATTCAAAAACACACAACGTACCAATCGTCAACTATGGAATACTTATTGCCCATGTGAAGGGAATTTTAAAAAGATCGATTGAAATTTTTGAAGGAGTTAATATACATGACTAACAATAAAGTA
This sequence comes from Metaclostridioides mangenotii, assembly GCF_017873185.1. Taxonomy (GTDB): domain Bacteria; phylum Bacillota; class Clostridia; order Peptostreptococcales; family Peptostreptococcaceae; genus Metaclostridioides; species Metaclostridioides mangenotii. Next base: position 235,478 of record NZ_JAGGJX010000001.1, on the reverse strand, counting down.
AAGCTACTGATTGATAAACTCCACACTAATAACAATTTAGACCGAGATCAACTACTTTTTCTTGTAGAAAATATTGATAAACCTGATTACAATAAAAAAGAAAATTTATTTGATTATCTCTGTAAGAAAGCCGATGATTTAAGACATCAAAATTATGGCAGTAGCGTATATTTAAGAGGATTAATTGAAATCTCAAATATATGTAAAAATGACTGTTACTACTGTGGCATTAGAGCGTCAAACAACAACGTAGAAAGGTATAGGCTGGACAAAAATAGTATACTTGAATGTTGTGAAATAGGATACGAAATAGGGTATAGAACTTTTGTACTTCAAGGTGGCGAAGATCAATATTTTACAGATGAAATAATGTCAGACATTATAAGCAGTATCAAAACAGAATATCCAGACTGTGCAATTACCCTATCGATCGGTGAAAAAAGTATTGATTCATATAAAAAATACTACGAGTCTGGTGCAGATAGATATCTACTAAGGCATGAGACTTCAACTACTGATCACTATAGTAAGCTTCACCCTGATGTGATGAAACTCGAAAACAGAATGAAATGTATTAATGATTTAAAGGAAATTGGATTTCAGGTAGGTGCAGGCTTTATGGTTGGATCGCCATATCAAACGGACAATGAACTAGTAAGTGATTTAGTTTTTCTAAAAGAATTCAATCCTCACATGGTAGGTATTGGTCCATTTATCCCGCATATTGATACAAAATTTAAAGATTATAAACATGGAGATTTAAGAAAGACAATTCTAATGCTTGCAATAACTAGGCTACTTCTTCCAAAATGCTTACTGCCAGCAACAACAGCACTTGCATCTATAGATCCAAACGGGAGAAAACATGGACTAAAATCAGGATGTAATGTAATCATGCCTAACCTATCACCAAAAGAGTTTAGGAAACAGTATTCTCTTTACAACAACAAACTTTCTACAGGAAAAGAAGCATTTGAGTACCATAAAGAACTAGAAATAAGTCTTGAACATTTAGGATTAAAAGTAGATTATTCTCGTGGAGATAATATTGAATGGAGGCGTTTATAGTGTTTATAAACCATGAATTAATAGAAACATTTCTAAAAGAAGCAAAATCTTCAACTACAGACGATATTGAAAGTGTACTACAAAAAGCACAAAATAGAGAAAAACTAACTTACAAAGATATAGCTATTTTATTAGAAATAGAAAACAAAGAACAAACAGACAAGCTATACAATATAGCTGGTCAAATAAAAGATGAAATCTACGGAAACAGAGTTGTACTCTTCGCTCCTCTGTACATCTCTAACTATTGTGTGAATGATTGCGCATATTGTGGATTTAGCAGATCAAATAAATTTTCTAGAAAAAAATTAACTATGGATGAAATCAGAGAAGAAGTAAAAATCCTCGAAAAAATGGGTCATAAAAGATTAGCTTTAGAGGCTGGAGAGGACCCTGTAAATTGCGACATAGACTATATTTTGGATGCACTTGATGCAATATACTCTACTTACAACGAAAACGGAAATATAAGAAGAGTGAACGTTAACATAGCAGCTACTACAGTCGAAAATTACAAACTTTTAAAAGAAAAAGGAATCGGAACCTACATATTGTTCCAAGAAACTTACCACAGCCCTACATTTAAAAAGATGCATGGAAAATCAATAAAAAATGACTATGAATACCACTTAACTGCTTTTGACAGAGCTATGGAAGCCGGAGTCGACGATGTCGGTGCAGGTGTTTTATTTGGACTAGCAGATCCCAAATTTGAAGTACTTGGACTTATGATGCACAATGAGCATCTTGAAGAAAAGTACGGTGTAGGATTCCACACAATATCTTTCCCAAGGTTGAAAAAAGCTGAAGGTATGAACTTAGAAGACTTCCCTAACATAGTAGACGACGAATTATTCAAAAAAATAGTAGCTATTACCCGTTTAGCGGTTCCTTACACAGGAATAATCATGTCTACAAGAGAAGATTCTAGCATGAGAGACGAACTATTAAAATACGGAGTATCACAACTAAGTGTTGGTTCTCTAACAGGTGTAGGAGGATACAAAGCTTACGAAGACGGTGAAGTAATCGACCAATTTGAAGTCGGAGATCACAGAGACGCAAACGAAATGCTAAAAGGTTTAATTTCTAGTGGATATATACCAAGTTATTGTACCGCATGCTACAGAAAAGGTAGAACTGGAGACAGATTTATGAGCTTAGCAAAAAGTCACCAAATACACAATGTCTGTACACCAAATGCCCTTACAACGCTTATGGAATATCTAATAGATTACGGAGACGAAGAGTTAAAAAACATAGGAGAAAAATTTATCCAAACCCAGATAGAAAATATAGCAAGAGAAGACATAAAAAACATTGTCTCAAATAATTTAGTCGAGCTAAAAAAAGGAAAAAGAGATTTATACTTATAAATTACAAAGGTGGCTATATCGAAATTTGGATACAGCCACTTTTAATTAGTCACACTATGGTTATTATCGGTTATAGATATACATATCATTTTACTAACTGAAACGGTCTTAACTAAAATGTCATTCGCCTTAATCAAAAGGAAGTTAAAATGGCAGTTATCAGTTGTAGAATAATACAAAATATGAGGTATTGTCTGGATACGACTCGACGTCCAGCATACCTCATATTTTGTATATTCTACAACCGGCAACAGCCATTTTAACAGGCACTTACCAGCCTTGAGTCACCTCATAAACTTCATCACCGATTCTATCGTTTAAATAATCATCTATAGCCGAGTCTATAATCCTCATAGCCTTGTCGACTTGCTCTCCAGTTATTACAAGAGGCGGTTGGACTCTAAGAGTAGATTGACCTAAGAATATCATAACCAACCCTGTTTGGATACATCTATAGCATATTTTAGTAGTAGCATCAGGATTTTTTTCTTTTGATCCTTTTCCTTTTACTATATCTACGCCAATAGATAGACCTATCCCTCTTATATCTCCAATAATATCGTATTTTTCCTTTAATTTTTCAAATCCAGCCTTTATGTAATCTCCCATTTCTATGCTATTTTGAAGAGCATTTTCTCTTTCTAATATCTCAATTGATTTCAAAGCAGCTACACATACTGTTGTATTTCCAGATAGTGTGAATACATGCGCTGGTGCATCTAAACTCTCTAATATTTCAGTCTTACCTACAACTGCCCCTAATGGAAGGCCCCCACCTACTGATTTACCCAAAACTAACAGATCTGCTTCAACATCAAAGTTTTCAATTCCAAACCATTTCCCTGTTCTTCCCATTCCCTGCTGTATCTCATCACATACAAGCACTATCCCATACTTATCACAAAGCTCTCTTATAGCTTTGACCCATTTTTTTGGAGGCACAATTATTCCTGCATCACCTGCTATCGGTTCGATAAATATTGCAGCAACTTCTTCTGAAGGCAAATAGTGATCAAATGCAAACTCTATTTCATTAACACATTCTAATGAACAACTCTCTTCTTCTTTAAAATATGGACATTTACCACATGTAGGATAATTAAAATGATATATATCTGATAATAGCGGACCCATTTTTCTTCTCATATTTGTACTTAAAGCTGAAATAGACATCGCGCCATAAGTGCTACCATGATATGACTCGAATAAAGATATAATTTTTGTTCTTCCTGTAAATGCTCTAGAAAGCTTAATTGCTGCGTCTATACACGCGGATCCGGTTGCACTGTATAAAACTTTCTTATTATTATCTCCAGGTGCTATTTCAACTAACTTTTCTGCTAACCTAATTGGAGGTTCACTGTTAAAATACGCCAATGTATACTGAGTTAAGTCATCCATCTGATCTTTTACTGCTTCCGACAACTCTTTATTTCCGTGTCCTATATTTGCCGATCCAGCACTGGCTAAAAAGTCAACATATTCATTTCCTTCAAAATCGTATAACATCGCTCCTCTACCTGATTTAAATGCTACTGGATAGTAAGGAATCTTTTGCGTCTTTGCTATGTACTGTTTTTCTTTTTTATCAATTGATTTACTAGTTGTTTTACTCAAATATATCCCTCCTTATGGTATTGCACTTTTAAAATTTTTTAAATAAATCTATAGAGAATTACATCCAATTGATTGAGAATTTTTTAAAATATTCTCATTTGATTATTATAATATTATTATTTATGTTAAATATTGTCAATATTATTTTTTAAATTTTCGAAATATTAAGTAAATATTTAGAATTCACATATTATTTTTATCTATATTACTCCACATATTGGTATCGCTTCTCAGTTATATTGTTATTGTTGATAAATTTGATCATATTTTATTGTATATTTTTCTTCTTCGTAGTAATATTATTAAAAAGGAGTATTCAGGGGAGGTAAAATTATCTTGAAAAATAATAATGCCAATAATACGATCGCTTTTAGAAAAAAAGATGATGATTCAACTAATAATAGTGTTTCTGATAAAAAAATTGAAATAGGTGATTCTCCTAAGGTTATACCTTTTCCTAAAAACGGAAAAAGAGATGATCTCAAAAAAAAGAAAAAGGCTAAAAAGAATAAGAAGAATAACAAAGACATCTATATAAACTTTTCTTCAATAAATGAATTTAAAAATAATTTCAATAGAAATAGAGCTAGTAGACCTTACAATAAGATATATGCTAAAATTTTTTATTTAGTACTTCTTGTACTACTTGTTGCTCTTGTTGTCTTTGAAATTGTTCAAGATACTAACTCATACGCCGAAAGCACCATTTTTTCTAGCGTTATAAATGACTTTAAATATGTTCCAATAGATATTTCAGTCTGATGACATATTAGACCGTAATTTAATACAAAATATTAATTTTTAAGTTTATTTTGGCTATCGATATATCAAAATCGTTAGCCTTATTTTATTGATTATTCTAAAATTATAATAACTTACAAAACACTTGTCATCAAGAACTATTTTTTTAAATGATATCATTAAACTAACTTATGGAGGTAATAGTTTATGGAATCATATTAATGTATAGAAAAAGTGACTGATTGTATTGAATATAACTCCTCCAGGTTCCAATTGTTAATCCTCTTGTAGATATCTGGATAAACTTCATTCTACGAAATGTAATTTTGAAAACTATGTCCCTGAAGAAAACGCGATCGGAATAATTTTAGGTATGGGAGACAAGGTGTTATTCTTCTCTTATATGGAACTGTGGATACCAATAGCTGAAAACTAAAATGTTTTTATAAAACAAAATAGAGGCTTCTCTTGAATAATGGAGATAAGCCTCTACCTATTTGTATTTAAATTAAATTATCTAATCAACTCCAAAGTACTATACTTCTCTATACATAGGAATTAATTTATTCAAATTTATTTAATCTATTTTTTATATTTTCGTCTATTTTTTTCTTCTTTGCAACGGCAAGCTGTCTATAGTAGTTTAACTGCTCTCTTCTTCTCATGCTCTGCATATTTGGAAATGCTCTCATAAGTCTTCTCTGAAGCATAGATTGATTTCTAACATCTTCTATCTTTCTGTATACTTCTCTAAACTTAACCTGAATATGGCCTTCCTTATTCTTAATTTCCGAGAATGCTTTTCTAATTTCCTCTTCGTCAAATCTCTCAAGTTTGATATTTATCTTGCTTAAATCTTCAATAACTTCATCAAGCCATTGTAACTTTATACTTAACTTGTTCATAGTTCTCAAAGTAACTAGCATATCTAAAGAAGTTATAAGTATTGCTAATACAGATATTACGATAGTGACTCGTGGTGAAAAATCATTCACTATATCTGTAATAAATGGATGTAAAATTTTCATTAAAGCTACTGACATAATACCAAAATAAATAGCGTTTTTTAAACACACTCTTCCTTTGATATTGAACTTTCTTTTTGAATAGTCCCACCATTTTGTATTAAATAGAGTCTCTAGTAAATATCCTGAGATGTATTCAAGTATTGATGTTATAAACATCCCAAATAAAAACAGAAAGAATACATTATCTCTAAACCCTTCTATTAAAAAAATTACAAGCATTGCTCCGAATCCATATATTGGACATATTGGTCCATTTAAAAATCCCCTGTTTATTACTTTCTTGTTTCCAGCAGAACAGTATATACTTTCACACAACCATCCTAAGAATGAGTACAAGAAAAAGTATAAAATATACCTACTCACTAATTCCATATAAATCTCTCCTAAAACTATATCAAACTATATTATAAATAATTTTGAATAATAGCTGTTTTTATTTTCGTACTAGTTAGTAAGAGCTTTTAAAAAAGTTTTTCTATCTTCATATAGGCATAATCTAACGCTGACCCCACATTTCCATTATTTCTTCCCCCACCTTGAGCAAATGTGTTACTGCCTCCCCCATTTCCATCTATAAGGGTTATGGCGTCTTTTAGTACATTTCCTATATGAACTCTATCTTTAATATCTTCTGAACATGAAAATACTAAATTTGCCTTATCATCAAATTCAACTGCGAATAGGGCTATACTATTTTTATGCTCTGCAACCTTATTGGCTATCTTGCTTATATACTTTATATCCCCGTCTTTATACGATTTCGTGACTACTGAAATACTTCCTATTCTTTTAGACGAATCAATCATATCCCTTAATTCATAATCAGACACAACATCCTCCAGTTTTTTATTTTTAGAAACTGTCTCATCTAATTTTTTATTTAAGTTTGCTATTCCATTTAGCGCATCTTCTTCACTGCAACTTAAATAATTACATATCCTAGTAAGATAACTATCTCTATGTAACATATAATCTACTGCTCTTTTACCTGCTAAAAATTCAACTCGAGTAGCTTTTTTATGTTTTTCAAATCTTTTTATCTTAATAACCCTAAGGTCTCCTGTGCTACTTGGGTGAACACCACAACACGCATTTATATCTAAATCTTCAATCTCGACCACACGTATTTCCTCTTCAGTATTTGGAAGATCTCTTCTAAGCCACATTTTTTTAAGTTCTTTTCTAGAAGGAGTTAAAAAATTTACTTTTAGATTTTCTCTTATCTTTTCATTCGCAAAAAATTCAACCTTTCTAATATCTTCTTCATTTAAATATCCTTCTATATCTACTATGCTTATATTACTTCCTAAATGAAAACTCACTGTATTTGCATTTAAAAGCTTATAAAATGATCCTGACAAAATATGTTGTCCAAAATGTTGCTGCATTCCATCTTCTCTTTTGTCCCAATCTATACTGCACTTAACTTTGTGAAGCTTTATCGGTTTTTCCTCAACAACATGATAGACTTTCCCTTCAACATCGTATACATCTAATACTATGTGTTTTTCTATGTTTCCAGTATCTCCAAACTGACCCCCACCACCTGGGAAAAATGCAGTTTTATCTAATAGTACATGAAATTTTCCGTCTACTTCTTTAATTTCTAAAATTTCCGCGGTAAAGTTTTTTTGATACTGATCTTCGTAGTACAATTTTTGTGTAACCAAAACACCACTCCGTTCTCTATACAATATACAATTAAAAAGAGAAGCAATGCTTCTCTTTTATATACTGATTTATTAAATTTACAAACCAATTATAACACTGAGAATTAATACTTAAATACAGTTTTAATATATTCTACCAAATAGCAAAAAAATTGTATACTATTTAATATCTATCTCAATGTAAATTTTATTAATCTAATAATTTTAGATATTCTCCATAGCCTTCTTTATCCATATCTTCCTTGGCAATAAATCTAAGAGAAGCAGAGTTTATACAATATCTCAGACCTCCAAGTTCTTTTGGTCCATCTTCAAATACGTGTCCAAGGTGAGAATTCGCCTTTGTGCTTCTAACCTCAGTTCTGCACATTCCTTGTGAAAAATCAGCCTTCTCCATTACGCTACTATCCTCTACAGGTCTGGAAAAACTAGGCCAGCCACATCCTGCATCAAATTTATCTTTTGATGAAAATAGCACTTCTCCGCTTACTATATCTACATAGATACCTTCTCTTTCGTTATTGTAGTACTCATTCTCAAAAGGAGCTTCAGTCATATCGTTTTGAGTTACTTCGAATTGCAATAACGTAAGAGATTCTCTAAGCTCTTCTCTATTTACATTATTTCCATCCCAGTAACTCTTAATAAAATTATATCTACCCGAATTCTTAAATTGCATTTTATAGTGTTCTGGTTGTTTTTTATAGTATTCTTGATGATTCTCCTCAGCTTTATAGAACTCTCCAAGGGGTAGTATTTGGGTAACTATCTCTTTATCAAATACACCACTAGTTGCTATTTCCTCTCTAGATTTTAAAGCCATCTCTTGTTGATCTCCATCTTGGTAGAATATAGCTGTTCTGTACTGAGAACCTCTGTCAAAGAATTGACCTCCATCATCTGTCGGATCAATCTGTTTCCAGAATATATTTAAAATATCTCTATAATCCATAATCTCGTCGTCATAAGTTATTTGAACTGCTTCAAAATGACCTGTATTTCCTCCACAAACCTCATCATATGTAGGATTTTCTACTAACCCTCCTGTATATCCTGAAACAACTTTATATACTCCATCGTATTTATCAAACGGCTTTACCATGCACCAAAAACATCCTCCAGCAAAAGTCGCAAGTTTTTTCATAGTTCACCACTCCAATCCATCTGTTTATTATATATATATTCCCTACAATCTCTTAATCTAATCTTTTAGTTTTATTTAGTAGCTTTATCTTACCAAACTACTCCCCCCTTGTAAATTTTAACTTACCACGAGAAAAAGTTTTGTTCTACAGGATTGAAATTTGTGTAGAACAAAACTTTTTATAAAATGTTGTTATAAACTAAAATCTAATCTAATATCTATGACAATAAACTAAATGCTCTTCTCCAAAGGAACTTTCATCTGGCTCTACATTTTTACATTTCTCAGTTGCATACTTACATCTGGTTCTAAATCTACAACCGCTTGGTGGATTTAAGGGACTTGGCAAATCTCCTTCTAATATTTCTTCTTCCAAATCTTTATCAATAGTCTGTATACTGCTAAGAAGTGCCTGTGTATACGGATGTTTTGGATTTTCGTATATATCTTTACTGGTGCCTATTTCAACAATCTTTCCTAAATACATCACACAAACTCTATCGCTAATATGTCTTACCATAGACAGATCATGTGCTATAAATAGATAAGTAATCCCAAACTCTTCTTGCAAATCTTCAAGTAGGTTTATTATTTGAGCTTGAATAGATACATCTAAAGCCGAGATCGGTTCATCACAGAATATAAATTCAGGCTTAACAGCTAATGCTCTAGCAATTCCAATACGCTGTCTCTGACCTCCACTAAATTCATGAGGATATCTGTTTTCATGTTCTTTACTTAATCCGACTTTAACAAGCATCTCACTCACAACACTATCCTTTTCTTCTTTACTCATATCAAAATAAAGATCTAGCGGTTCCTCTACTATTTCTTTGACAGTCATATTTGGATTCAAAGACGCATATGGATCCTGAAATATTGTTTGAACTTTTTTCCTAGCATCTCTAAGCCCTTTTTCACTTTTACCTGCAATATTATCTCCATCAAAAATAATTTCACCATCTGTGACATCGTAAAGTCTTATTAAAGTTCTTCCCAATGTAGACTTACCACATCCGCTTTCTCCAACCAATCCTAGAGTTTCTCCCTTTTTAATATTAAAGCTTACATCGTCGACTGCTTTAACGCTTTTAGTCTCTTTTTTTATTATCCCACTTGTCTGAGTAAAGTATTTTCTCAGGTTTCTAACTTCAAATAAATTTATATTATCTAAATCCATATTACTCAACTCCATCTAATTGCCAGCACATTACACTGTGAGTACCACTCAAGTTTTTTATATCTGGCAGTTTATTCTTACATATTTCTTTTTTCCTATCGCATCTATCATAAAAAGGACATCCGCTACTAGGATTAAGTAGACTTGGAGGAGTTCCCTCTATAGAAGACAACCTTTCTTTTTTAGAATCTCGTCCCTTGGGAATTGACTTTAGAAGACCTATTGTATAAGGATGTTTGGTTTCCTTAAATATTTCTTCTACTGTTCCCTTCTCCATTATCATTCCGCCATACATTACTATCACTCTATCACAGGTATTGTAAACCACACCCAAGTCGTGAGTAATTAAAAGTGTAGAGTTTTCATTTTTATTGTTCAGATCTTTAATAAGCTTCAGAATCTGAGCTTGTATAGTCACATCTAAAGCCGTTGTTGGTTCATCTGCAATAAGTAACTTTGGAGATGAACTAATTGCCATCGCGATACATACTCTTTGCCTCATACCTCCGCTAAATTCATGAGGATAATTATCATATCTTACCTTAGGATCAGGTATTCCTACCATACCTAAAATATCCATAGCCATATTTTTAGCTTCTATCTTACCTACTTTTTGATGTCTAATTATTATCTCAGTCATTTGTATACCTACTTTTATAAGTGGATTTAATGCTGTCATAGAATCCTGAAATACCATTGATATCTCGTTTCCTCTAATATTTCTCATCTGTTTCTCACTTAAACGCATAAGGTCTACATTATTAAATAAAATTTCTCCAGATTTAATATATCCTGGATTTTCAATAAGTCTCATAATAGATTTTGAAGTTATGCTCTTTCCGCTTCCACTTTCTCCAACTAATCCTACAATTTCATTTTTATATACATCAAAACTTACATCTCTAACCGCTTCTACTTCTCCTCTTTTAGTGCTAAAAGAGGTTTTTAAGTTTTTTATATCTAATATTTTATCTTTTTTATTATTCAATTTAATCACCTATCTCTCATTAGCCTTAGCTTCAAAAACAGATCTCAATGTGTCGCCTATCAGGTTAAAGCTAAGAACTGTTAATAGTATGAATAGCCCTGGAAACAATGCCATGTGTGGAGCATCCGCTAAAAATCCCTGAGCGTCTTTTAACATACTTCCCCAAGATGAATTAGGCTGTTGTACTCCTAAACCTAAGAAACTCAAAGAAGATTCCATAAGTACAGAGTTGGCTATATTTATACTAGCTGCAACAATTACAGTAGGAAGGATACTCGGGATTATGTGTTTAGTTATTATCTTCATAGGTCTTTGCCCTAAACTTTTAGCGTAAAGAACATACTCCCTCTCCTTGATAGATAATGTTTCAGATCTAACTACTCTTGCAACGCTCATCCATCCTAAAAGACCAATTACTAGTATTATATTTTTTATACTCGATCCAAAAAATGAATTTATAACAAGTATCAAGAAAAATGTTGGTATACTCATTAGTACATCTAAGCATCTTGTAATAATTGCATCTACTCTTCCACCGAAATATCCACTTACAGCTCCTACAAGGGTTCCAACTGACGTAGAAATAAGCATAGATAAGAATCCAACAGTAAGCGATACTCTTCCACCGTACAGTGTTCTAGTAAAGTAATCTCTACCCATATTATCTGTACCAAAAATATTAGTCTTATTTGGGGATAATAGTCTCTCCGTAATATTTATTTTATTTGGATCAAACGGGCTTAGAAATGCAAGGATTGAAGCTAAACAAAATACAAAAATTACTATAAAGGCTATCATCGCCAATTTGTTTCCTTTTAAATTATCTTTTAATCTCTCTAACATTTTTCTACCCCCTACTGCTTAATTCTTGGATCTACAAGTTGATAAAGTATATCTGCAATCAGATTTCCCACTATAAGCATCAGGGATGAAATAATTGTTATGCCCATTACTACAGGATAATCGTATCCAAATATAGAGCTAACTCCTAACTGTCCCATACCAGGCCACCCAAAAATCGTCTCAGTTATAAACGCGCCTGTTACAAGTTGTGGTAAAGCCATTGCCATAATAGTAATTACTGGAAGCAATGTATTTTTAAGTACATGATTAAAAAGAACTTCCACAGTCGATGATCCATACGCCCTTTGAGTAAGTACATAGTCTTCTCTAAGCTGACTTATAGTGCTTGATCTTATATATCTAGTAAATACACATAAATTGTAATACGCTAAAACTATTGTTGGCATTATCATGTGTTTTATCAAATCCGAAATAGTATTTACTCCTGCTGTTCTCATTCCTATACTCGGAAGCCAATTAAATTTTACCGAAAAAGTATAAATAAGTATCATTGCAAACCAAAAGCTTGGTATAGAAATTCCTACATATGAAATTACGTTTAGAACATTGTCTACAAGTGAGTTCTTTTTGTACCCTGAAATTAACCCTAGAGGAATTGCAATAACTATAGAAATAATTAAAGCTCCAACTGTTATAAGCAATGTGTTTGGAATTCTCTCGGCTATCATACTAACTACTGGTCTATGTGTAACCATAGAGTAACCTAAATCTCCCTTTAAGGTGTTAACTAACCATTTGAAATACTGAACTAATATCGGTTGATCAAGTCCCATATTATGTCTTACTTTTTCTATATCTACCGCACTCATTTGAGGAGTTATATATGCTTGAAGTGGATCTCCTGGAGCTAAATGCATAAGTGTAAAAGTCAGTATCGATATAAAAAAAAGCATCGGTATAATACTTATAGCTCTTTTAATAATTTTATCCTTCATACTATCCTCCTATTTTGATATTTTTGTATCATTGATATTTTGGCTATTTCTGTTGATGTCTAAAATCTCTTATAAAATGACATCTGACAAAAGTGATTGAGCGATCGATTTTATAATGGTATTAACTGCATGTAAACATTACATACAAATTTAATACATCACTACAAACAATCAATCGCCCATTTTTTAGACTGTTTCTATTTTAATTTAAGTTCATTTACATCTCTAAACATGTATATTGGAGCTGGTGTAGCTTCTTTTGCCCCATCATACTTTTTATCAAGTGCAACTATAGATTTTGAATAAGCTATTGGATAAAGTACCATATCATCAGCTAAAGTTTGTTGAATTCCCTTATAAATTTCATCCCTTTTTGTTTTATCTGTTTCTTTTAAAGCAGCTGTAAATTTATCATCCAGACTTTTATTTTCATATCCACCATAATTGCTCATATTTCCCGATATAAATAATGGAGCGTAATCATTAGGCTCATTTCCCATTACATATCCATTTAATCCAAGATCAAAATCTATAGAAGATGGATTGTTTAGTTTTGCAAAATATGCGCTCTTTTCCATAGGTTTTAATTCAACATCTATTCCTATTTCTTTAAGATTACTTTGTACGACTAAAGCCGTTGTTTCCAACTGGCTCTTATGAGTTCCAAATGCTATTGTAAGTTTTAAATCCTTAATACCTGCATTTTTTAGTAACTCTTTTGCCTTATCTTTATTTTGTTCATATTTTTCTACATCATCACTATAACCCATTACATTCGGTGCAAAAAGAGAATGTGCTTTGTCTGCAAATTCATCAGACTTGTATGATGCTTTTATAAGCTCTTCTTTATTTAAAGCATATGCAATCGCCTGTCTAACTTCCTTTTTCTTTAAATTATCATTTTTTTGTTGGAAAAATATTATATTGTCTACCATTCCTTCATCGTAAGTTATTATATCTACATTGTCCTTCGACTTAACATTTTCAACTTCATCTGGAGTTACATATTTAGCATTTACCTCTCCATTTTGAAGCGCTACATTTGCAGAGTTTGAATCTGCTATAATTCTATAGTTTACCGTATCTATGTTTGCCTTTTTTCCGTAGTACTCATCAAATTTTTCTAGAGTTATAAGCTCTCCTGATTTGTATTCTTTAAATTTATAAGCACCATTTCCTATTGGATTAGCATTTTTCTCGCTCTTTGAAAGATCTTTTTCACCTTCATAAATATGTTTTGCTATAGGTCTTATCTTCCCAATAGCACTTTCCATAGCTGAAGATACTTCAGGTAAAATAAATTCTATAGTAGTATCGTCTTTTTTCTTAATTACTACTGGTTTCCCGTCGATTATAAAAGAATCTGTATTAAGTGAATTTTGATTTTTATCTAGTATACTGTCCATTGTAAATATAATATCGTCAGCTGTCAGAGGTTTTCCATCATGCCACTTTAAATCCTTTTTAAGTTTAACAGTGTATGTTAAGAAGTCATCTGAAGCCTCAATACTATCAGCTAAATAAAATACTTTTTCACCATTATCATCTATAAAATACAATGGATTAAACATTGAATTCATTACTGTTATCGATACTCTATCATTAGCATACAGCGGGTTAAAGTTTATAGCATCTCCCCCAGCTGCAAATACTATAGATTGAGTTTGAGCCGAGTTTTCGCCTTTTGATTCATTTACTTCTCCTTTTGATGAGCATCCTGCGGTAACCAACATTGCTCCAACAATACCCACTGCTAAAATTCGTTTTGTAAATTTCATAAAATACCCCTAACTTATTAAACATCTTCGGTTTAATAAAATAATTTATTTTTATATAATATTGCGTTGACTATCAAAATGATAATCGATGTTCTTTATCTATATTATCATTTTGATAGTAAAAGTCAATAATTATTTCTTGCAAAATAAATAATTATAAGTTAAGAGTCTTGAAACTGCTCTATTTTAACCAAATTATCTTTTGGTACAAAACATACTTTATAAGACTTGTTCTATAAAACTTTTTAAAATTTATTTAAAATCATAAATCGATAATTTAGTTTATTTTAAAAAATTTTTACTTTATTTTAATTTTAATTCATTTAGATCTCTAAACATATATATTGGAGCAGGATTTGCTTCCTTAGCTCCATCGTATTTTTTATCTAAAGCAACTATCGATTTTGTATATGCAATTGGATAGAGAACCATATCATCTACAACAATTTGTTGAATCTCTTTATAAATTTCATTTCTCTTTACTTCATCCATCTCTTTTAAAGCATTTGCAAACTTCTCATCGATATTCGGATTATCATATCCTGCAGGATTATTTTCTCCATCCTTAATAAATAGTGATGAATAATCTGCTGGTTCTTTTCCCATTACATATCCATTTATAGCTAAATCAAAATCCGCTGTAGAAGGCTCGTATATTTTTGAGTAATACGAACTCTTTTCCATAGGTTTTAACTCTACATCTATGCCTATTTCTTTTAAATTACTTTGAATTACTAAAGCAGTAGCTTCTTGAGAACTTTTATGTGTACTAAATGCAAGTCTTAACTTTAGATTTTTTACCCCTGCATTTTTAAGTAATCCCTTAGCCTTTTCCTTATCTTGATTGTATTTTTCTACATCGTCACTGTAACCCATAGCATTTGAAGCAAATAGAGAGTATGCTTTATCTGCATATTCTTCCGACTTATACGTAGCTTTTATTAGCTCTTCTTTATTTAATCCATATGCAATTGCTTGTCTCACTTCCTTTTTCTTAAGTGCATCATTTGACTGTTGCATAAATATTAAGTTATCGACCATTCCCTCATCATATGTAACTATATTTACATTTCCCTTAGATTTTACTTCCTCAACTTGATCAGGATCTACGTATTTAGCATTTACCTCTCCATTTTGCAGAGCTACATTTGCTGAATTAGAATCAGCTATTATCCTATAGTTTACAGTATCTAAATTAGCTTTTTTTCCATAAAAATCATCAAATCTTTCTAGAGTTATAAGTTCACCTGATTTATACTCCTTAAACTTATATGATCCATTTCCAACAGGATTCATATTTTTCTCACTTTTAGATATATCTTTTTCACCTTCATAAATATGTTTAGGTATAGGTCTAATATCTCCAATTACACTTTCAATAGAAGAAGATACATCTGGCAATACAAACTCGACAGTAGAATCATCTACCTTTTTAGCTTGAATTGATTTTCCATCAATCATAAATGAGTCTGTATAAAGTGAATTTTGATTTTTATCACAGATAGCTTCAACCGTAAACACTATATCATCCGCTGTTAGCGCTTTCCCATCGTGCCATTTTAAATCATCCTTCAACTTAACAGTATATGTAAGAAAATCATCAGAAGTCTTTATACTATCTGCCAAATAAAAATCCTTTGCACCGCTATCATTTATAACGTAAAGAGGATTAAATATTGCATTCATAACAGTCATAGACACCCTATCATTAGCATAAAGCGGATTAAAGTTCATAGCATCACCGCCTGCCACAAAGGTTATAGAAGATGGAGCCTTTCCATTTGATGAGCCCCCTTGTCCTTCATTTTTTGAAGAACATCCTGATGTAACGAGCATTGCACCTACTAAACCGAGTGTTAAAATCCTTTTTTTAAATCTCATAGTACCCTCCTACTTAAACATAAGTTCATATTTTATTTGAATATAGAAATTTCTAGAATTTAAAGTAAGTAGTTATCTATTAATAATTTAATTTTCTATTTTTTTCTACATTCAACCATATAATATCACACAATATTACCTATCTATAATAGATTTTTTTTATACGCAAAATAGAAGTATAGTCTATTTAAATAGGAGAAAATACACAATTTGAACACTTTATAATGTATTAACTATATTTAAAAATAACTATACTTCTTAAATTTACTGCCACTTCATACCAAGCCAGCTTAACACATGCTCTATATTATAATTTTCACCTAAAGAATTTAAATAAGGTAGTGAAGCACAGTCATCCATTGGAATATTTTTCCCTAATTTGGGATCTAACCTATAGTAGTTATCCTTTAATAACTTCTGAGAAAAATACTGGCTTACCAATGAATTTCCCGCTAAAGTTATAGATAAAATAGGTAAACTAGGATCTTTATTTACCATCCAATCAATAGCACCCCAAGTCGTAGTATCATCTGATATACTATTGTGTTCAAATCCTGTACCAATAGACAACAATCTTATATCGTCTAGCCTTACTTCCATACAAGAATCTAAGGCATAAACAATACATGCCAAACTTGGATCAGCTGCAATTATTCCTCCGTCGATATGTCGATTATACGCTGGAAAAAAAACTGGTGCTGCACTGCTAGCAAGAGCGACATCTACTACATTGAATTCAGATGTCAAAGAATTTGGTAAGTTATTATAAAAAATAGGCCTCCAAGGCTCATTCCTATCACCTATATACAAAGATGGTATTAAAACCATCTTTTCTAAATCTCTAAGCTTCAAATCCTCAGGGAATATTCTAAGTAAAACTTCTTTCAAATTGTCATTATCGTACTTTGGTCTCAGCATCTCTGAGTGCTTATCTCCAAATATAAATTTAGAATTTTCAATAGAATACAGTTCTTTAATTTCTATAGGACTAACTCCATACGCTAGACCTAGGGCAATTAAGCTTCCAGTAGATGTCCCCCCAATTAGATCTGTATTTTTAAGTACATCATCTCTTCTATCCAGAATTTTTACAAAAATATCAATGCTAAGAGCTCCCCTAATTCCTCCACCATCAAAAGTCAATATATTAAAATTTGAAGTCTCCATAAAATCCTCCTATACAACGTAAAAGTTAAACTCATAATATATATATTTTTTATATTCTAAAAATATACAACAGCACTATTAATAGATAACTATTCGTGTTTTCCAAAATCTTCTTGCTTCTATTGTTTTTTGGTATAAGATCGCATATCCTATACCCTTTCAAGTATGTATTAATTATACTTAGTGGATAATAAATTTCGAGCTGTATCAAGTCTATCTATGTTTAAAAATCTGAAAACCAAAGTTTAAATAAAATATGACAGTATATTAAATAAATATAAGGATGATAATATTTAGAGATTGCTCATTTTAAAATAATTGTTAAAAAAATATTGTAAGAGCAGATGACTTTTAATACTATTAGACAAAAATATTTTTAAAATATACTTTTTATGCTATCTTATTCACACCAAAAATAAAATTTTTAGGAGGTAGAATTTATGATATGGTTTACTGAAGATATTGTCAATATTATAAAAAAGATAAACACAAATATTCAACAGGGACTGACCCAATCAGAAGCAGAAGATAGACTTATACTTTATGGAGAAAATCAATTTAGAGAAGAAAAAAATGAAACAATTCTTCAAAAAATCGGCCACCATTTAGTAGAGATTACCACCATTATACTATTGATTGCAGCAGGGATTTCTGCTTATATGGCAATTACCCTAGGGTATGGATGGCCGAAAGTATTTGTCATTTTATCTATTATTGTTTTAAATATCATTCTTGGTGTTTCACAAGAAAACAAAGCTGAAAAGTCTTTAGACGCCCTAAAAAACATGAATGCTAATTATACTACGGTAATTAGAGACGGCCTTAAAAGTAAAATCTATTCCACAAAACTGGTTGTAGGAGACATTATAGAACTTAACGCTGGTGATATGATACCCGCTGATGCAAGACTAATTGAAAGCAATTCTTTACTCGTTGAGGAGTCCGCACTTACTGGTGAAAGTATTCCAGTTGAAAAAGATACAAATTCACAAATATCAAAAGATGCCCCTCTGGGTGATCGTCTAAATATGTTATATTCTGGCTGCCTTATTGCAAACGGACGTGCAAAAGCCGTTGTTGTCGAAACTGGGATGAATACAGAAATGGGTAAAATTGCCGACTTGCTTAATAACACTTCAAAACTCATTACTCCGTTGCAGATACGCTTAAGACAACTGGCAAAACGATTGAGCATTGTCGCATTACTTGCGGGAATCTTAATATTTTTGGTTGGTGTATATATTCATGGTGAAACTTTAGTCGATATGTTGCTTATAGCCATTTCTCTTTCAGTAGCGGCAGTGCCTGAAACTCTCCCTGTAATTGTAACTATTATACTGGCTTACGGAGTTCAGAATATGGTTAAGAAAAATACTATTATCCGTCAGATTTCCGCAGTAGAAACCATTGGTAATACATCTGTTATTTGCTCCGATAAAACAGGCACGTTAACTCAAAATAAAATGATTATTCGACAAATATGGCACGTTAACTCTGAACCTAATTATGCAAGCCAACCATTTACAAACGAAGAATCTTCATTGCTGGAAATGCTTGCTGCTTGTACTAATGCAACGATTGAAACAGATAACGGTGAAGAGAAAATAATTGGTGACCCTACCGAAGTTTCCATAATTCGTCTCTTACTAGACATAGGTATTAAAAAATCAGAGGTGGAACAGAAATATCCACGTGTTTATGAATTACCGTTTGATTCAAATAGAAAATTAATGACAACAATTCATCAGGTAGATGATGGTTTCCTAGCAATTACAAAAGGTGCTTTTGACCGTATTCCAGTGCATTTTAACGAAGATTTATTGCAAAGAACTACAAAAGTGCATGATTCTTTTGCAGAACAAGCATTAAGAGTAATCGCCATAGGATATAAAAAATACAATACTATGCCAGCCGATTTGAATGCAGAAAGTTTAGAACATGACCTTACATTTCTTGGATTGGTAGGTATGATTGACCCTCCACGTCCTGAAAGTAAACAAGCGGTATATGATGCGAAAGCAGCTGGAATTAAAACGGTAATGATTACCGGAGATCATGTAGTTACCGCATCAGCAATTGCGAAAGAAATTGGTATTATGAACGATGGAGATCGCTCTTTAACAGGTTCTGAACTTTCACAAATGAGTGAAGGTGAACTAAAAAATCAAGTTAAAGATATTTCTGTTTATGCACGAGTTAGTCCTGAAGATAAGATTAGGATCGTTCAGGCTTGGCAATCCCATGGTGAAGTAATTACCATGACAGGTGATGGCGTAAACGATGCACCTGCGTTAAAGGCTGCAGATGTAGGAGCAGCAATGGGGATTACCGGTACAGATGTATCCAAAAATGCAGCTGATATGGTTATAACTGATGATAATTTTGCGACAATTGTAGATGCAGTCAGTGAAGGTAGAACTGCATATGATAATATCCGTAAAACCGTTTCATTCTTGCTCAGTGTTAATTTTGCAGAAATTCTCATTATGTTGATTGGGATTATTGTTGGATGGGGTCCTCCTGTAATTGCAATTCAGCTTCTTCTTATAAATGTTGTATCAGATGGAATTCCCGGTTTCTTTTTAAGTGTAGAGAAACCAGATAAAGACATAATGACAAGAAAACCTTTGAAGAAAAATTCAGGAATTTTTACTGCTGGTTTAGGTAAAACAATTGCACAAAGAATGATAATTTTCGTTATTATTACTCTTACTGGATTTTACATCGGTCAATTTGTTAAAATTAGTAATTCTACACTTCCAAGTTATGAAGTAGGAATGACAATGGCTTTTATCATTCTATCATGGTCATCAGTTCTCAATATTTTTAACGTAAGGAGTAATGAGTCTATTTTCAAAATTGGATTTTTATCTAATAAACCACTATTTTATGCTACAATATTCTCTATATTGTTTAGTGCTTTTATTGTACTTTTTAAACCATTAGCAAATATCTTCCAACTTGTACCAATTAGTTATATACATTGGATGCTTGCAATTGCTTTATCAATGGTACAACTAATTTTCGTAGAAATACAAAAATTTATTCAAAGCCGCAGTTAAAGATTCTAAAACTTATATATTTGAGAAATTTTAAAATAAATAAATCTTTAAAATATAAATAATTAGAAATTTATCTAAATATTAAATCACAAAAATGGTTGGAAATTAATTTCCAACCATTTTTGGAGTTTTCAGAAAACCATTCCACATCAATTATTATCCGAAATTATATATTTTATAAAATTAACATCTATTATTGACTTCTAATCCACTAACTCTATATTTTATAATTCATCTATTATTTTACCATCAGTAGATATAGTAACCACCTTCCAAGGAATAACTTTTCCACTGTTTTGTAATGCCTTTTTAACTGCGTTTGTAATACCACTACAACAAGGGACTTCCATACGAGTAACTACTAAGCTTTTTATATCATTTAATTTTAATATCTCTGTAAGTTTATTTGCATAATCTACTTCATCTAGCTTAGGACAACCTATTAAAGTAACCTTATTTTTCATAAATTTGTTGTGGAAGCTTCCATAAGCATAAGCTGTACAATCTGCAGCTACTAATAAATTAGCTCCATTAAAATACGGCGCATTTACTGGAACTAACTTTATTTGAACTGGCCATTGATTTAAGCTAGACTTAACTTCTCTATATTCCATTACATCATCTAAAGTATTATCACTATTAGGTAAGTCTTTTTCAGTTGTTCTATCTATACTCTTAGCCATCGATCCAGGACATCCGCATCCCATAGTCTCTTGATTTTTAACTTCTTCTTTAGCTTTAGCATTTGCTAAAACTGCTTCTTCATCATAGGGAAGGGCTTCTCTTTCTTCAAATGAAAGCGCATCCATTGGACATGCAGGCATACAGTGACCTAAGCCATCACAATAGTCATCTCTTAAGAGCGTTGCTTTTCCATCTATTATTGCCATTGCATTTTCATGACATGCATCAATACATAGTCCACATCCATTACATTTATCTTTATCTATTTTTATAATTGTTCTAATCATAATTTTATTCTCCTTTTTTAGTTCTCACATTATTTTTAACTTTTTATTAATCTAACTTGTGTTTATGTATATATTATAGTATAATAAAATCAAAATTTCGGTTGCATATGCAACAAGGATGTGATTTTATAAAAAAATATTTAGAAATCCTAAAAACTGTATCTTTATTTACAGGTTTATATGATAGTGAACTAATTGAAATGCTAAATTGCCTAGGCGCTAACAAACAAAACTACGAAAAAGATAGTATAGTAATCTCTGTTGGTAATAGAATTTCATCAGTAGGCATAGTCTTATCTGGTTGCGCAAATATAATAAAAGAAGATATTAACGGCAACAGAAACATTATCTCCGAGCTGAAAGCAGGTGACTTATTCGCTGAGGTATTTGCTTGCTCTGGAGCTCCAAGTTCGATATCAGTTACAACTCAGACTAATTGTGAAGTTCTATTTGTAGAATTCGAAAAAGTTATAAATACATGTTCATCAACATGCAAGTTTAATTCTAGACTAATTGAGAATATGTTAAAGTTAATCGCTTTTAAAAATATACAACTTCACGATAAGATTGATATCCTATCTAAAAGAAGTACAAGAGAAAAACTTATGGAGTACTTTTATAAACAGGTTGATCAAAATAACAACCACAAATTCAAAATACCATTTTCTAGAAATGAAATGGCAGATTTTCTATGTGTCGACAGAAGTTCACTTTCAAGAGAACTTGGTAAAATGAGAGATGAAGGAATTATCAATTTTAATAAAAACAGCTTTGAAGTAATTATTTAACACTTCAAAGCTGTTTTTCATTACCTTAATTAATTCTTTGTATTATTATATATAATTATTTTCAATCTTCAAATCAAGTTATAATGTGGCTCTAACCACTATTCCCCACCCTCTTTGCCAACCCACTACCTATACAAGACATTATCAATAGTCTCCTCTCCAAAAATTATTATAAGAAATAAATCTAATCAAAGATACCTGTTTATATTAATTTCTAATAAAAATGTTGACCATAGGTCAGATCTATGGTTTATACTTAACCTTATTAAGGAGGGATTCTATGGAACTTGAATATATGACTATTGGGAAATTTGCTCAATTAATGAAAGTATAAAGCAGTCTATGCAGATCTAATATGTATACTTAGCCAATATTTTGTTGTGGCATTGGCATAAGGAACTACAATTTTCGTATTGCCTTTATGATAAGGTAATCTTTTTTATTGAAAACCAGGAAATATCTTTAGAAGCTGGAGAAGGAATTATGGTAAATTCCAATGTACTTCATCAAGTTAAGCCATCTGACAATAATAATTGTATGATGTTTTCCATTGTCTTCAATCCAACTTTAATTGGAGGTACTCAACAGTCACTTATTGAAAAAAATACTTAAATCTAATCATTGAAATCCTTAAATGAAATCTTTTCCTTGTCGAATGAAGAACAATATGTGTTCGAATTAGAAATGAGAAATTGTCTATGTAGTCTTTGGCTAAATTTAGTTAGAGAAGTGAAAGAAGAAATTAAAGACGCTGAGCCCACAGTCCCAGTCCCATATGATGAAGAACGTGTAAAGCTGTCTATTTAATATATACACAGATATTACGCAAATAATATTCAATTAGAAAATATCGCAATGGCAGCTAGTATTAGTAAAAGTGAATGCTGTCGCAGTTTTAAGAGGATTTTAAGAGTGACTCCTTTCGAATATTTAATGGAATATAGAATTTTAAAAGCATCAGAACTACTATTGAAGAGTAAAAAATCTATTTCTATCATTGCTTTTGATGTAGGCTTTAATGGAACAAGTTATTTTGGAAAAGTATTTAAGAGACATATGAATTGTACACCTTCTGAATATAGAGATAAATATAGTGTAAAATAGTATCAGAGTTTAATACTATTTTACACTACAATCTCTTTATACTCTTTTGTAAATAGAAAAGGAAATTATTTTAGAAAATTCTTTTAAGGAATTTATAGCTAAATTTGATATACTTTATGTAAAAATCTATCCCTGGATATCCTGGTAATTTATACGAATCATTTATCTTGGATTTTCTAAACTTTTAAAAAAATATATTACATCTTTAAAGCTATTTATGGTCTTCTAGCACCTCTATAAGTTTTTTGGTAATAAGATGATGATAAATTAGATTTTTTAACTCCATCCCTGGCATTTGATGCATGAATAAACTCATCATTGCCTACATAAATACCAACATGGCTTACTCTACCTTTACCCATAGTATCAAAGAATACTAAGTCGCCAGGTTTTAAATTTTCTTTATCAATAGCTTGTCCAGTTTTACTTTGTTCATAAGATACCCTAGGTATGTCTTTTCCTAGAGCATTTTTATAAATGTATCTAGTTAATCCAGAGCAATCAAATGAGTCTGGACCGTTAGCACCCCATACATATTTTTTCCCTATTTGCGCTTCTAATAGCTTTATAGCATCATTCATTTTAGTTGATGCTGTAGATTCTGATGTTGTAGACGCAGCACTCGAGATATTTGTATTATTAGCAATATCATTGTTACTTAAGTTATTAATATGTGCTACATCTAATTTTACACTATTTAAATAACCAGTAAGTGTAGTCAACATAAGTAATTTACTTATTTCACCAATACCGCTACAAGAACATCCATCATTACTTCCAACTAGAGTATTTAATGTTTCATCAAGTATGTTATTAAATGAATTTGAGTTTGACTTAGAATACATTGAATTTCTATTATTTTCATTAACTCTACTTATATTATTTAAAAGAGTGGTTGCTACTATTTGATTTATATCGCTCATATGTACAGCTCCATTTCTGATTTTTTTATGATTTTAAGTCGGTTTATATATTAATTAAAAAAATTATTCGAATTGAACTTTTCTTAAAGTTCCTTTATCTTTTTAATTTAGTATAAATTTGTTATTTAATCCCATTATATTATCTTTTGTAAGGATATGCAATTTTTTAACATAATATTTGAATTATAACAACTAAGTCAAAATTATATTGTTCCTATATTGCTGTGTTTGGATATATCAATGCAAAGATTACTAAGTAAATCAAGACTAGTTTAACCTTACTACACATCTTAAAAAATTAATCAATTCTATCAGAATGGTTGTTTATTCTGCACTCGTGTGTATCGAGTCTATGATCAACTAAATTCATTCATATATCAATCTCCAATCATTATTTTATTGTAATAAATAAAGGGGTGTCTCAAATTATTTGAGGCATCCCTTTCTTGTACAAATTAATTATATTAAACAAGTTATGCACGTCTTCACACAAAATTAATTCAGTATATCACTAATTATAGATTTATTCCTTGAGGATAGTAAAATAAGTTAAATTGATCATATTTTTCTTTTACAATTTTTAACCAAGATACATTATTACCAAAATAACTATATAAGTAATTAGGTATATAAATGTCGCAATAGTTAAGATAACCAAAGCCCGCATATGGAAGTAAGGATGTTCTTAAACTGTTTACCCACATAATTGTCTCATTGGCATACATACTATACTCAAGAATCCATTCAGCCTCTATTTGTATTAATACTTTAGCACTCCTATGAGGATATGCGCTAGGCAGTTGTTCATTTTCTGAAATCTTTCCACCCAATAGTAGGAATTCAACTTGTACAGGTGGCTGTATAGATGGTGAATTATCTAAATAGTCAAAGAGTATTTGACAAGGTGCTTTTCCTAGATGCTCATAAGAAAATAATCCTGTATTCTTAAATCCTTTTGGTGTAGACTCAAAATCCGATCGTTTCTGTATATATTCTTTGTAACCTATATTCTTTATTGTATAATTCGTTTTATTAGGAACTTTTAATAATATACTTAAAGCTTGTTCCATTTCTTTTTCTGTACTTCTTAATCCTACTCCATATAGTTCAATAGCATCTTTAGTCATAGAAACCTGAATCGTATACTTATTATCCAAATGTTCTCCTACATTTTGGAATGCCTGAATTACTTCATATCTACTATTTTTAGGCCATTTAGCAGCCACAACTGTTACTTTATCAATCGTATGTACTTTAAAAGTAAGTGATACCACTACTCCAAAATTATTACTACCCGCACCTCTTAATGCAGCCAATAAATCTTGATTTTGATATGAATTAGCAGTTATTATCCTACCAAAAGCATCAACTATTTGTGCTTCTGCTAAATTGTCACATGCTAACCCATATTCTCTTTGTAAAAAGCCTACTCCCCCTCCTAATGCAACTCCTGTAACGCCAATAGAACCACAACTTCCTCCTACAAACGCATATCCATATTTAGTTATCATATGATAAAGTTGTTCTTGAGTATATCCTGCCCCTATTCTTATATAACCTTCGTTAGTATCTATCTCAAAACTATGTAAATTAGAAACATCTATTACAACAACATCATTTGCCACGGAAAACGATTCGTAGTTATGACGTCCACTTCTACAGCGTATATTTATTCCTCGCTCTCTTGACCAATTTACTGCATTAACTACATCAGTTATATTATTAGGGTATACTATTACCTTTGGGTAGTAACTAAAATACATATTTTCATTTCTACGAACATTATTATAGCTTTTATCTTCTTTAGTTATAACAAGCCCTGTTAACCCCTCTATCATATTGTTTTCCTCCATCCTTATTAACCATAAATTTTAATATTACATGCCATGATATTATATATGGTTATAACTTAGGAGCTATTCTTAAAGAAAATACATTGGTTACTATGCTAAAAGATCTTTTACTAGGAAAAACTTAACAAAAATTTTTTTGAAGTTAGGGTTTTAATAGTAAAATTTAATTTTCTCAAAATAGCTCAAACCATCTTTATTAAAATATGTTTATTAATATGTACTTTTAACAATAATGTTAATAGTGTAAAATATCTTTATAGGAAAAAATTGCTATTTTCCTAGTCATTTTATTTAAGTTCTTAAGAAAAATATAAATTTTATATAGAGGAGTAAATGTAAATGAATCTATATCAATTAGAATATGTAAAAGCTCTATCTAGGTTTGGTGATACGAAAAAATCATCTAAAGTAAGTCAGTACTTTTATGAAAAAGCCGAAATAATATTGGATCAAGAATCATCGCTAAAAGATCACTTTTTAAGTGAGGAAATAAAAAATACTGTTCGTATAGCAGCTCTACCAAATATAGCTTACATTCTCTTACCTCCAATTCTAAAGGAAATGAGTATGCTTGGCTATCACTATGAAATTTTTATAATTGATGAAAGTAAAATTATAGAGGAACAATTTTATATGGATGAATACGACATTGGCTTTGCTCAGGATCTAAAGCTGGGATCAATTTGTATGATAAAAGAACCGTATTATGCTATAGTACCTAAAGACTCACCGTTTTCAGAGAAAAACGTTACGACTATTCACGAACTTATGGATACTCCGCTTATTTTGCCAGACGTAAATTGTGATATTAGAATATCTTTTGATAAGTTACTAAAAAAATATAGCTATTGTCCAAATTCTTTTATAGAGGTTTCTCAAAATGAACCGATTATCTCTTTTGTAGAATGTGGTATGGGAGTAACAATTGCTCCAAAGATGATGATCAGCAACTTACCAAATAAAGTAAAAGCTATAGAGATCCTAGATGATAATTTTTATCGGACTGTAGACCTTCTTAGTAATTCCTATAGGCTGACAGACCTTATAGTGTCTACAGTGAACTTATTGTCCCGTTACAGTTAATATATAATAGTAAAATCAATAAAACTCACTAGGTATACAAGGCACTAACTTGTATTTTCTAGTGAGTTTTATTGATTTATATTAAACTTAGAGGTTTACAATTTAAAGCTACATTTATCATCTAAACGCACATTTTATTATATATCTTTTATGTAGAAATAACTAATTGCTCTTTTCTATATAAAAAACTGCCACTATTGCTAATACTTATATCCGTATATTTCTTTATCTATATTATGTTTGTTCTACTTTTTTAGTATGTTTTAGTTAGGTTTAATCATGTTTTATATAATTATACACCAATTGTTATATTTGTGTCCACCCTTTTAAAATTTATTAATTGAATTTTAAATTTCAAGCGTTAGAGCACCTGTTGGACAGACTTTAACACATGGTGCCCCTAAATCTCTTTCTAGCCTTTCTTTACAACCATTGCATTTATTGGCTTTTCTATCTTTACTAAAATTTATCGCTTCAAATTCACATGCACTGCTGCATTTTTTACATCCTATACACAAGCTGTTGTCTAATATCACAAAATCCCCATCTCTTGAAAAGCAGTTTTTTGAACATTCGTCCATACATTTTGCATCTCCACAGTGTAAACATCCTAATGAAAAGTACTCTACAAATTCTCCATCTTCTCTTGTAAAAATTTTACGAAATAATTCCTCATTGTCTATATCACTGTCATTTTGATCTATACATGCAAGTAGACAAGCACCACAAGCTGTACACAAATCTTTATTAAATTTAAATATACTCTTCATAATTAGCTCCTCTTTATCTAAATCCAAATTTATTATATTCACCTACTTGTAATTTTATCTACTCAGCCTTTTCTAATTTACAAATACAACTTCTAAAAGCCGGAAACCCTGAATACGGGTCGAAGTCATCACATACTATACTATTGATATCTGCTTCCCTGTACCCATGGTACATATGTACATTTTTTTCAAGTACTCTATCAGTTATATTTGATTTTACACAGATACTACCTAACTTAGTAGTTATTTTAATTAAATCACCGTCTTTAATTTCTAGTTCTCTCGCATCTTTACTATTGATATCTATAGTAGCTTCGTTTTTTAGTACTCTAGACATTTTTGTATCGTGAAGCTTAGAATGAAGTGCATTAGGTAACCTCGCTCCAGCTGATAACATAAACTGATACTCATCAGTTACTACATTATTAAACTCTTTGTAAGTAGGCAGTGAGTCAAGACCAAAATCGTTGTACTTATCAATTATGCTTGCTTTTAATTCAAATTTTTTAGATTTTGTATTGTATCCTTCTTTAGTATAATCTCCAACTACATAAGATTTGTAATCCAAGCACTTCACAGGAAGTTCACTGTCCTGTATCTTATCTACATCTACTACTGTATCTTTTAGCATATATCTAATACTAGCTTCGTATCCAGCTTTTATGAGACTATCATCTAGATTCATAGCATTTGCAAGCTCCGATATTATTTGAACATCTGATTTTGAATCAAATGAAGGCTCTATAACTTTATTTGTATATGTTATATATCCTCCTGAGTAACTTTTGCATTCTTCCCTCTCAAATGATGTACATGCAGGTAATAATATATCGGCGTACTTGGACGCATCAGTCATAAATAAATCGACATTTACAAAGAAATCCACTGTCTCAAGCATTTTAAACATCTTTTGAGAATTAGGGAACATTCGTGGATTTATTCCATGGCAGTAAAGCGCCTTTATATCGTGAGGACTTTTCTCTTCAATTTGTCTTGCTAGATCCATAGCCTGCATTTGTGTAGTCATTTCATTCCATAGAGGATATTTGGTTCCGCCTACCCTATCATGTAAATTCTTAGGTAATACCACTTTTACAAAGTTTGCTTCATATGTATCAAGTCCTCCTAGAATCCCAGCGTAGAAATCTTTTTTAGGAATATTTCCTCCTACCTTATCGTAGTTTCCAGTTATCGCTGATAGAGCCATAATAGCTCTGTAATTCTGGAATCCATTTTGATGGTGTACTACTGGAGCTGCACTTTCATTTATGCAAAATGGACCTTCTGCTAGCATCTCTACTGCTAGTTCTATGTCTTTTTTATTTATACTAGTTATTTCGCTAACTCTTTCTAGATCAAACTCTTTTACGTATTCTCTATACTCCTCAAATCCATATACATGATTTTTTATATATTCATTGTCTATATATCCTCTTTGTATAAATAAATTTGCCATTCCTAGAGCTAATGCTCCATCAGTTCCAGGTTTTATTCTAAGGTGGAGATCAGCCAGTTTTTGAGTTGATGGAGTTATACGTGGATCTACTATTATAACTTTCATTCCTTTTTTCTTCATCTTTTCAACTGGTATAGCATTTAAAAACTTAGAATAGTATGAATTAAATCCCCATCCCAAGAAAGTCCTTGTGTTAGTAAAGTCTAACATAGTAAAACTTCTTCCAGTTGCAGCCTCTCCCGCCATCTTTGCAGATGTTGAACATGAACTAGATTCGGTTCCATAGTTTGGAGATCCAAATGAAAATGCAAATCTTTGAAGGAAAGGTCTATACCACTTTGGATATCCTGTAAAAAATGCAACTTGCTCAGCTCCATATTCCTTTTTAATTCCATTTAACTTTTCAGCTATCTCATTATATGCCTCATCCCAAGATATTTCTTTAAACTTGCCTTCTCCTCTTTTTCCAATTCTTTTTAGTGGGTACTTTAGTCTATCTTCTCTATAAATAAATTCTTTATTGCAAAGTCCTTTAGTACAAAGTAATCCTTTATTCATAGGATGTTCTTCTGTACCTTCAATTTTTATAACTACTCCATCTTTTACGTAGGCATCGATTCCACAATGTATCCCTGGAGAACATATATCACAAAGAGTTCTTTTTATTTCAATCCCCGTTTCTTCACAAGGTATTTTCGATATAATTAAATTCTTATTAATCATAATATCTACCCTTTCTGTATAAACTATTATTTAACATCAATTTAATTATATAGTTTTTTTGAATATATTACCTATAGAATTTACTGATACAGCTAATCCAAAATATCTATAGTCGTTACTTTATAAAAATAAAGCTATAAGTCGTGTAAATTAAATCTATTTGGATTATAATATAAGTTATAGTTTAAAAGAAGAGGTGATAAAATGGTAACTGGAAAAATTTATAGCTTAATTAAAAAAATTTCACTTCCTTCAAGATGGTTAAGAGGTTTAAAGTATTTTGATAAGCAATTGATAGATTCAGTAGATGTGAGGATCCACGAAAATTACTTGGAATTTCAGAGTGTTGTAGAGTCTGAATACAACAATGAGGTATATCCAAACACTCTATATATAGATTTTGAAGATAACGAATTAGCTAATGCGTACTGTTCTTGTCAGGATTTTAAATCAAATTATAAAACTGACAATAATTTTTTATGCAAACATTTAGTGGCAACTGCCTTAAAAGGTATAGATAAAGTAGAAAGTGAAGAATACTTAAACAAAGGTTTCTCTGATGCTATAATAGCAAGTCATATTTCTAAAACTGTAGTTTCAACACCAGATAAAAAGCTACTTCACTATTTTAAAAATGCAAGTAAAGAGCAGATAAATCTAGATGTTGAAATAAATATTATTCCTGGAAGAATGTATGCTGAATTTAAAATTGGTCTTGATAGGATGTATATAATTAAAAGTATTAAGGAATTCGCTAATGCAAGACTTAACAACAAAAAATTAGAATACGGTGTGAATTTTACATACGATCCTAACAGCCAGTATTTTACTGAAAAAGATGAGAAGATAATAGAGGTATTGGAAGGATACGGAAACAATCTTCCATCGTACTCGCTTTCTTCTAATACTAAGAAATATTTAGAGTTAAATGTAAGCTCACTTAAACCATTTATGGAGTTATTAACAGAGAAAGACTTCTCCTTAGTTTATGCAAAAAATAAATATAGACCTAAAATTATAGCAGGCCCTTTGCCTATTGAATTTGAATTTATAAAAACAAATGATGGTGTATCGCTTACGGCTCAGGACTCTCTGCCTATACCTATAACGAAAAAGAACGACATAATTTTATATCAAGGCGATATCTATTTACTAAATAATGATGATGCTAATTACTATGGACAACTTTATGAAACACTTAACGAAAATAACACTGTTGTGTTTCAAAGAGAAGATGTTAAAGACGTACTAAATTTTATGCTTCCAAAGATCAAATCAATTACAGATAATGTCTACCTAGACAAAGAAATTGAAGATAATATAATTACATCTTTTAAAACGGAGCTTTATTTCGATATCAAAGGCTCTCAGGTTACGTGTGATCTAAAGTTTGTTTATGATGATTCTGAAGATAAATTTATAGTTCCCGATATTGAAAAGGAAAATCAAATTAAACTCGAACTTCTTGGATACAATTTTATAGAAAAGAGCAATGCCTTTCTATTTGCTGGAACAGATGAAGATTTATTTGAATTTTTAGATGTAGAACTTGAACAATTAAAAAATTTAGGCGATATATACTACTCAGATAAATTTAAAGGCAATAAAATCTACAAATCTGAATCGATTAAAGCATTTATAGATGAAAAAATCGGTAGTTACATAGACTTTAGTTTTAATATTGCCGATATTGATTTAAATGAGTACGATGATATAATGACTGCTTTTAAAGAAAGTAGGACTTTCTACAAGTTAAAAGATGGCAGCTTTATGGATTTAAGAGAAGATAAAACAAAAGACTTTTTAGATTTTATAGAAAACCTAGGATTTGAAGGAAAAGAAACAAGCTATAGAATACCTAATAATAAAGCTCTTTATATGGAAGAGTATATTAAGGACAAAAGTTTGGACTTTATTGAAGGAAAAGAGATTGTAGAAAATATTTGCAAAGGCTTTAAAAATCTAGATAATCTCGATTTCACAATTCCAGAGGAATTAAATGCCGAACTAAGAGGTTATCAAGAAAACGGATTTAACTGGTTTAAAATTTTAGATAACTACAACTTTGGTGGGATACTTGCAGATGAAATGGGACTTGGTAAGACATTGCAGACAATAGCTTTTCTACTTGCACAAAAAAATAAAAAAAGTATTGTTATAACCCCTACTTCAGTTATCTACAATTGGAAAAGCGAGTTTGAAAAATTTGCACCAACATTAAATGTACAGATAGTACACGGAGATAAAAATGACAGAAAAAATCTTATAGAAGATCACGAAAAATACGATATTGTTATAACAACATATGGAACATTTAAAAACGATATTGAATTGTATCAGGGCATCAACTTCGATTACTGTATAATTGATGAGGCGCAAAATATAAAAAATCCTACAGCCCAAGTAACAAAGGCGATTAAATCAGTCAATGCCAACTGTAGATTTGCCTTAACAGGTACACCAATAGAAAATAATCTCGTTGAACTGTGGTCTATATTTGACTTTATAATGCCTGGATATTTATTTAATAAAAAGAAGTTTCAAAATGTCTACTTAAAAAAAGAAGCAAATTTACAAAACCTGAAGTTACTTATAAAACCTTTTATGCTTCGTAGAACAAAAAAACAGGTTATGACAGAACTACCTGATAAAATTGAAAAGAATTACTTTGTAGAACTAAATAAGGACGAGAGAAATATATACAGCTCATATGCAAAAGAAGTTCAGAAAAAATTAATGGGAAGAGATCTTAAAAACGATAAAATAGTGATCTTCTCATACTTAACTAGGCTAAGACAACTTTGTCTAGATCCTAGCATAGTTGTTGAAGGATACAATCATCCTAGCTCGAAAGTAAACACTTGTATGAGGATAGTTGAAGAAAGTATTGAGAACGACCATAAGGTCTTACTATTCTCTCAATTTACAACGGTGTTAAAGAAGCTTGCATCAGAGCTTGATAAAAACAAAGTTAATTACTCATATATTGACGGTAGCACTAAAGCAAAAGATAGACTTGATTTAGTAGACGAGTTCAATGAGGAAAAAGAAAAGAAAGTATTCTTAATTTCACTAAAAGCTGGAGGTATTGGGCTGAATTTAACTAGCGCTGATACAGTAATTCACTTTGATCCTTGGTGGAACCCTTCAGTGGAAGATCAAGCGACTGATCGTGCCCATAGATTTGGTCAGAAAAACACGGTTCAAGTTATTAAGCTTATAGCAAAAGGTACTATTGAGGAAAAGATTCTTAAACTTCAGGAAAATAAGAAGGATCTTATTTCTCAGTTTGTTAATGGTAGTCTTGCTAATGAGAATATTCTTAAGAATTTGTCTGATAAAGAAATTGTTGATCTATTTAGTTGATGTTGATATGGATAATAAAAGAAATATGGCGTAAAATAATATTGCCGACTACCACAGCTTGGACTAAAGGCTGTAATGTAGTCGGCAATATTATTTTACGCCAACTTCCTTTTTATTTATTCCATCTTTCTTATACTTCCTGTTGGTTGTAAGGGCGAGATTTCTGTTCACAAATAAACATATACAGGATAGAACTGTCTAATCTATGTACTTTTATTTAAAATCATCTATGTTGCGCTGTGAAATATAAATTGATTCGTTGGTACTTTTAATCATCTCATTTCTAGCGTACATATATTTAAAGTAAATAAATAAATAGGATAATAACAAATTAAAGAGATTATGAATATATGGTTTATGGCAAATATTATAGCTCATGAATTTATGCCAGAAGATTACTGGGTAAAATAATTATAGTATTGTCGAAAATTAGTATCTACCTATTTCAGATACATTTGTGTATCAAGATGATGATATTATAAGGATTTATGAGTATTATAGATAGCAATAACCTGCTTTTTCAAGTGCATTAGCTTGATATATATAAGTCTTAGCATCAAAAACTCCATTTTCACTATATCTCTTATTTTTAAATAAAAACTCCGCATGGTCCTTTATAGAATTACCTTTGTCATCATATCTTCTAAACTTACTATTCACCATTGTGTCTTTATGTTCAAGCGTTTCTAAAGTTACATACTGGCCTTTCCAATTTGAATCAGCTTTTATACCAAATAAATTGTTGTAGTTCTTTGATAGACTTGACTCTCCCCAATTTGATTCAAGTATTGCCTGGGCTATAGTTATCGATGGCAGTATTCCGTATTCTTCATAGTTTTTAATAGAATCTACCTTTATATCATTAATAAATTTCATATATTTACTGTCTGAATGCAATCTATCTGGATTTGTTCCAAAACCTTTTAAATCATCTAGGTATCTATTTGCTAATTTTTTCTCCCTTTTATCAAACTTTAAAACCTCCATAACCTCATTTAGAGTATATAATTTTTGATCTTCTCCATCATTATCCTTGTCTATAAACTAATTTGCTAATTTATGTATCTGTACATCACTTATATCTTTCATTCTATTTTTATTTGAAACTGCTAGTATAGCTGCAACCTCTTTCCAGTTTACCTGAGCATAATTTCCACTCACTAAATCCGTATTTTCAATGTATTGATTTATATCGATTTGACTTTTATTGATTTCTTTTACATATAGTTTGTTAACTAATGAAACAACTAGAATTACCACTGCAATAAATATAATAATAAACTTTTTACCTCTCATAATTGCATCCTCCATATTGTCGATTTTCTCAATTGTACAATAGAATTGTTACAATAAGATTACATACAGAGTAAAATTCTATTAAAATTCATATAAGAAGAATAAATATTTCATTTTACAAAAAAGACTATTCAATTGTGAATTAAACAAAACAATATATCTATTAAACATCTAATTCGGAGAATTCCTAAGATACAGTTCCAAAATAAAGAGTTAAAAGATAAAACGAATTTTTATATGTATTAGTAACGATAATACTATATAAGTATACCAATATAGTAGCTAATTTCCATAGAAAGATAAAAAAAGCAGCAACCCCATAAAGGTCGCTGCTTTTTGCTTTAAATTAATTACATATAATCTTCCGTCTCTTTGGGGAGACCTCGTTTCTCTAGTTTATATTCAACAATTTCTTTAATTATTGAGTAAATAACTGCAAATAAAGGAACACCTATAATCATGCCTACAAATCCTAAAAGTTTTCCAGTTACTAGTAGAGAGAAAAGTATCCAAAACGCTGATATACCTATAGAATCTCCAAGTATCTTAGGGCCTATAATATTTCCATCAATCTGTTGAATTATAAGTATTATAACCATAAGCCAAAGAGCTTTAACTGGTGATACAAACATTACAATGATGATTGAAGGTATTGCTCCAATAAACGGTCCGAAGAATGGAATTATATTAGTTACGCCTATAATTACAGATATAAGCAACGTATAAGGCATCTTAACTATAGTTAAGACTATAAATGTAAGTATACCTATAATAAATGAATCTAATATCTTTCCACTTAGGAATTTACCAAAAGTATCATTACTTCTATGAGTAAGCTCTACAACTTTATCTGCAACCTCTTTTGAAAATGAAGCAAATATAATTTTTTTACTAAGTCCGAAGAATTTCTCTTTATCTATAAGTAGATAAACCGATATAATTAATCCCAATGCAATATTCCATATGCTAGAAAGAATATCTTTTAGCATTACCCCAAGAAGAGGAATTAAGTCAGTAGCAAAGTTTATAACATATTCTACAAAGTCGTTCCACTTTTGTGTAGCAAACTCTAAGTACTGCCCGCTAAGATTAAGATCATTCATAATTTCATCAATCAACTTTGTTGTCTGAGTTACATACCTAGGTATATCATTGACCAAACCAATTATACTCTCAATAAGTTGAGGTAAGACAAAGTGAATAAATAGATACATAAGCAACGCGCCAGTCAAGTATGTAAGAACTATTCCCAACGCTCTTTTTAACTTTGGCTTCATCTTTTTCAACCCATCAATGTTAAGCACCTTCTCTTCATAAAACCTAAGAATAAAGTTGAGGATATACGCAAGTGCAAATCCAACTATAAATGGCTGTAGTGTTGATAAGGCATTGCTTATCATACTATTAAACAAGTCCATCTGAGAAGCTATTAAATAAAACACTGTACTACAAATTACAACTAAAAATAAGTAGACGGCAATTGTAGTGTATTTTTTATTCCAATTTATTTTCATATTTTCCTCCTAATTACTGTCTATTTAGAGTTTAACATACATTGAGTTCTTTTATAACAAATTGTCATATAATCAATAAATTAAATCTAAATAAGAAAATAATATATCCATTCAAGTTTAAAAATAAATGTATGAGCAGGCACATTGTACTCATACATTCCTTCTGGAGTCTCCTTATCAGTAGAAACAGAAATAAGTAAACATTTTATGCACAAAAATGCGAGCATAAATATCTTTTATATCAAATATAACATTTAAAGAGATTATTGCATTAACAGAATGATATATTTATATTCGATGAATATACCAATTCAAATATATAAATTCAGTCCATAAATAATAAAGCACTAATAAATATAAGTTGCGAATATTAACTTGGATCAAAACTATCTCAATAATAAAAGGAGCTAATCGACAAATTGTATAACATTTATCGATTAGCTCCCGATCATTCCCTACATTGCATCTTCAAATTGCGAATTATAAAGATCTTTATAGAATCCACCAGCAGCAAGAAGCTCCTCATGGCTACCTTGTTCAATTATATCTCCATCATTCATAACAAGAATCATATCTGCATCTCTAATAGTTGATAATCTATGGGCTATTACAAAACTTGTTCTGCCCTCCATAAGATTATCCATAGCTTTTTGAATAAGTATCTCTGTTCTAGTATCTACAGAACTTGTAGCCTCATCTAGTATAAGTATCTTAGGATCGGCAAGTATAGCTCTAGCTATTGTAAGAAGTTGCTTTTGCCCTTGAGAGACATTATCTGCATCTTCATTTAATTCCATATTATAACCATCAGGTTGAGTCTTGATAAATCTATGCGCATAAGCTGATTTAGCCGCATTTATAACTTCTTCATCAGTTGCATCAAGTCTACCGTATCTGATGTTTTCCATTACTGAACCGTTAAATAGCCAAGTGTCTTGAAGAACCATTCCAAATAATTCTCTAAGCTCTCCTCTATTAAAATCCTTGAGATTGTGTCCATCGATTAATATTTCACCGCTGTTTATATCGTAGAATCTCATAAGAAGTTTTACAATTGTAGTTTTACCAGCACCTGTTGGTCCAACTATTGCTATTTTTTGTCCCGGTTTAACACTTGCACTGAAGTCGTTTATAACAGTTTTATCTTCTTTGTAACCGAAGCTTACATGTTTAAAGTCAATTTCGCCTTCTATATTATCGATAGAAACAGGATTTTCTGCAATTTGTTGCTCTTCATCTTCTTCTAAGAATTCAAATAC
This sequence comes from Metaclostridioides mangenotii, assembly GCF_017873185.1. Taxonomy (GTDB): domain Bacteria; phylum Bacillota; class Clostridia; order Peptostreptococcales; family Peptostreptococcaceae; genus Metaclostridioides; species Metaclostridioides mangenotii. Next base: position 197,873 of record NZ_JAGGJX010000001.1, on the reverse strand, counting down.
TCTTTCTGAAGCAGCAGCAGTCGATTGAAGTAAATTGGCTACTTGAGCTATTTGAGTCATAGGTTGAGTGAAGTTTCTAACGTATTGTATAAATGATTGTATATCTCCTACCTCAATAGTCTTTTTTATTGCTAACCAACCACCTAGTATAGAAACTACAACATATCCTAGGTTTCCGATAAACGCCATCAGCGGTTGCATTATCCCAGATAAAAACTGTGATTTCCATGCTGAGTTGTACAGTTTATCGTTCAATTTATTAAACTCGTCAATACTTGATTCTTCACCGTTGAATACTTTTACTATATTTTGACCACTGTAAGCTTCTTCAACATGTCCGTTGACATTACCCAAATACTCTTGTTGCGATTTAAAGTATTTTTGTGATCTTTTAACTATTACTGAAATTAGCAACATAGATACTGGTAAAATCAATAGTACAGCAGCTGTCATAATCCAACTTATAGATAACATCATGAAAAGTACCCCTACCATAGTTGTAACAGATGTTATAAGTTGGGTCATACTTTGGTTTAAACTTTGATTAAGCGTATCAATATCATTTGTAACTCTAGATAAAATTTCACCATTAGTCTTTGAATCAAAGTACTTCATAGGAAGTCTGTTCATCTTTTCAGACAATTCTTTTCTCAAATTATAAGTAAGTTTTTGTGATATACCGCTCATTATAAAACCTTGAGCAAATGAGAATATCGAACTTATAATATAAAGTACTACTAATGTAAGTAAGATTTTTGAAATTCCATCAAAATCAATACCAGCTCCATTTATACCTGAAATTTTATTCATTAAGCCTTCAAATATTTTTGTAGTAGCTTTACCTAAAATCTTAGGACCTACAATTGAAAACGCCGCACTTCCTATTGCGAATATTATTACAAATATTATCGATACTTTATACTTCGACATATATGAAAGCAACTTTTTCATCGTTCCTTTAAAATCGGATGCTTTCTCTCCAGCACCACTCATTCCTGGACCCATCGGCCCTCTTTTCGGTCTATTATATTTACTCATTTTCCAGCTCCTCCTTTGAAAGTTGAGATAAAGCTATTTCCTCATAAACCTCACAATTTTTTAGAAGCTCTCTATGTGTACCTTTTCCAACAATCTTTCCTTCATCTAACACTATTATTTGTTCTGCATGTAATATAGTACTGATTCTTTGAGCTACTATAAGCATAGTACTATCTTTAACTTCTCTGTTTAAGGCTTTTCTAAGTTTAGCATCAGTTTTTAAATCTAGTGCAGAAAAACTGTCGTCAAATATATATATTTCCGGATTTTTGGCTATAGCTCTGGCAATTGAAAGTCTTTGTTTTTGACCTCCTGATACGTTCGTACCACCTTGTGATATCTCAGTATCATATTTATCCGGTTTTGTATCTATAAACTCAGTTGCTTGCGCTATTGTAGCAGCTAGTTCTATTTCTTCTTCAGTTGCATCTTCTTTACCGTATTTAAGATTTGACTCAATTGTCCCTGAGAAAAGTACACCTTTCTGCGGAACATATCCTAGTTTTTCTCTTAAATCGTGTTGAGACACATCCCTTACATCTACTCCATCTACCAGTATTTCACCTTCTGTAACATCGTAGAAACGAGGTATTAAGTTGACTAAAGTTGTCTTACCACTACCAGTACTTCCTATAAATGCAGTAGTTTGACCTGGCTTTGCAGTAAATGAGATATTCTCTAGTATTGATTCTTCAGAATCAGGGAATTTAAATGATACATTTTTAAATTCAACATATCCTTTTTTGTTATCGTCAAATTTCTTAGCAACTTTTGGATTATGTATAGTTGCCTCAGTTGTAAGAACTTCGTCTATACGATTAGCTGATACTGACGCTCTTGGTAACATTACAGATACCATTGATATCATTAAGAACGACATTATTATCTGCATTGTATATTGAATAAACGCCATCATATCCCCTACTTGCATTGCGCCTGAATCAATTCCGTAAGCCCCCTTCCACACTATTAGAACTGTAATAAGGTTCATAATAAGCATCATCGAAGGCATCATACAGACCATCATTCTATTTACAAATAAATTAGTCTTTGTAAGATCTCTATTTGCTTTGTCAAATCTGTTCTCTTCATATTTTTCGTTACTAAACGCTCTTATTACAGGAATACCTGTAACTATTTCACGAGTAACTAAGTTTAGTTTATCAACTAATTTTTGTACTAGTTTAAATTTAGGCATAACTAGCGCAAATAAAACTACAACTAATGACATCATAGCAACAACTGCAACTGCAATTATCCAAGCCATAGATGTATTTGTATTAAGGACTTTAATTACGCCCCCAACTCCCATTATCGGTGCGTAAAATACTATTCTAAGTAGCATTACCATAAGTAGTTGTATTTGTTGAATATCATTTGTACTACGAGTTATAAGTGAAGCTGTCGAGAATTTATTTATCTCTGTATTTGAGAAGCGCATTACTTTATCGAATACTTCTCCTCTAAGTCTTCTACCAACTCCGGCCGCAACCTTAGCCGCCAAAAACCCTACTGAAACTGTAGCTACAACACTTATAAGTGCTATTCCAATCATCTTAGCACCTGTAGTAAGTATGTAGTTGTTTTGAGTTTTCTCTGTATCAATTCCTACATTTTCGTACTCTGCCTTAACAAATTTAACTGCACTTTGAGCTACTATTGTGTCTGGCATATCATCTATTTTTTTGTATATCTCTTCGTTTACTTCTTTTAAGTTTTCTTTAGGCATTGACGAAAATACCTCAAACAAATCTATATCTTTCGCATCTGGAGTTTTCCCAGTTGGAACATTTTCTTGATCAGTTGGAACTTGCCCTTGCATTTGCTGTTGTTTCATCTGCTCCTGCATTTGCTTTTCCATATTTTTTTGCATTTCTTCTTTTATTTTCTTAGTCTCTTTACTGTCACTTTCAAAAGTTGATACTACAAGCATCGGCTTTGCAAAAATATCGTTTAGATTCTCTACAGTATCTTTATTTTCTGTGTTTAACATATAAAGTTTTTCAGATTTTAATTTAGGGTACTTATCCTCTAAATCTTTGTACTCCGACTCTGACATATCTTTCTTGTCTATTATTTTGTAGTTGTCTAATATCTTGTCTTCGTCCTTAGAATCTACAAAAAGCAATATTCTATCTAATTCACTCTTTCTTATCACCTCAGGTACTGCATTTACTACCCCACCCTGTTGTATACCTACATTGACAATATCAGAAGTATATGCTGGTAAAGAAAGGTCGCACATAGCTTGAACTACTAGCAATATTACAATTAATACGATCGATAAAAAAGATTTCTTTAAATATTTGATTAATTTGAACATACTCGGTTTCCTCTCAAAATTTTAACTTTTTATCTCTTTAGTCTATTCTATTTTTATTTATTCACTTTATATTTTCTACCTTTTCCTCTTACTCTTTTTTACTTACTCTCATTTACTTATTCTCTTCCTATTTATGTAGATGTCTACATTCTACTTTTGTATTTTCTAGTTTTATATTATCAATCATCTGCATAAGAAGACGCTTTAAAACTATTTTTTCTTCTTCGCTAAACCCTTTAAATGACTCTACCTCTAGCTCTTTTTGCAGCTCTTTGAGTTTATCGCAAACTCCTGATCCTTTTGCTGTCAAAAATACTCTCGTAATCCTTTGATCTTCGCTGTCCTTCCTTTTCTCAATTAACTCAGCCTTCTCCATTCTGTTTAGCATAACAGTATTTGTAGAAGGTTTTACACTTCTTATTTCCGCTAATTCTCTCTGACTCTGCCCATCCCTTTTAGATAACGATAACAATATTTGAGGTTGACCTGGGTACAATCCCAGCTTTTCAAGTTCATTATGCGATCTTATAAAGTGGGTTCTTATAAGTTTATGAAGAATAGTATTCACATTTTCTTCTGATTCGTGTTCCATATTTACCCTCCTTTCAAATATTAGTTAGACGACTAACAGTTATTATACTTTATCTAAGCTATTTCGTCAATATTTCTATATTAATTTAAACAAAAAATTTAAAATATAGCATTTTTTAAGTTTTTATTATAAAAGAAAACGTTTTATCATTAGCTGGCTAATAAATAATAACAGGCTAAAAACATAGATATTCGATGTTTTTAGCCTGTTATTTTATTGTTTTATTGTTTTATTCTTTTGTTTTTTTATTTTTCATAACCATTTACTATTACATCTATTTTTCCAGTTTCTGGCGACATAAGCAGTCCATGTACTACTACATTTTTAGGGACTAATGGATGATTTTTTATAAGATTTACACAGTCATTAACTGACTCTTCAGCTGAGTCAAATCCATGAAGCCACTTTCTAACATTTATCCCAGAATTATAAAGCGTGTCTATAACATCTTGTGATATACCTTTTTCGATCAGGTTGTCTACAACGCTATCTACATCTACTCTGCACATTCCGCAACTGTGATGCCCAACAACCATTATTTCATCAACACCAAATTCACTAATGGCTACAACTATACTTCTAGTCATACTCCCAAACGGGTGAGTTATAGTCGCTCCGGCATTTTTTATAATTTTAGCATCACCATTTTTTAAATTCATCGCCTCTGGTAGTAAACTAGTTAGTCTTGTATCCATACACGATAAAACCAATAATTTTTTATTTGGATTTTTTGAAGTAGCATAATCTACATACTTTTTATTATCTACAAAACCCTTATTAAATTCTAATATTTGATCTAATTTTCTCATCTCGCACCTACTTTAAAAAATTAATTGCTTTAAGATAATTATTTATACCCAAAAGCAAATAAGAATCATATTTATATTATTTTATATTTTTCAAAAATTTCAAAATACTACTTGTAGTAATATCTAGTTGTTTTTCTTGACTTACAATAGCTTCATTATCACCCTTTTGATCGCCATAATCCGCAAATTGAGAGTGATTTGCTCCTTCAATCTCTACATAAGTAGTGTCATCTGGAAGGTTTGCTTTCGCGTTTATTAAGTTTTCAAAATTTAAAACTCCATCCTTACTTCCCCAAATTGAAAGTACATCTTTGCCTAAATCTTTTAGCTCATCTCCCATTGGATAAGAAGCTAATAGAACAACTCCGTCTACATTATTATTATTTCTTGCAAACTTAGCAGCCATAGTTCCTCCAAGAGAATGTCCCCCCACTATCCAAGTATCAATGCTCTGGTATTTATCTATAACTTTTTCTCCTTTGTTTATAGATAATGTCGCTAAATTCAGGGGCATTGGAACGATGACAACTTGATATCCTTTTTCGGCAATTGCTTTACATAGAGGTGCGTATGCCTCTGGGTCTATTTTAGCCCCAGGATAGAATATAAAACCTTTAGTCGGAGTCTTTCCTATTGGTGAAAATGATATGAACTTGTTAACTGAGACTTCAACATTTTTATCACTGACTAGAGCTTCTTCAGCTAACATCTGTGGTTTATATGTAATATTAGCCCAGATGACAAATACAATGATTGCCATAATTAAAATTGCTGATATGCCTATCATAACTTTTTTCATAATGGAAGGCTTTATACCATTATCTCCATCATTTTTATTGTTGTTGTTCGTTTTATTACTTTTATTATTTTTATCATCCTCTAAATCGTAGAGTAATGGTTTTTCCAACTCCATAGTTATACTAAATGTGTCATATTTTTTCTTATTCTTTGCTTTAACATCTTTCCCCATTAATTTTACCTCCAAAACTGTTGAATACTATTATAGTTTAACGTAACTAAAATATTTTTTCAACTGACGAAAAAACTAAAACTTAGATCTTTTTTTATAATTATCTTTGTTATTATATCTATATAGTATATAATAAATTATCAAACAATAAAGTCATATATTTTATTAAAAATATATGACTTTACATTAAATAAATTAATACTTAATTCCACTCCAATATATATTATCATTCATATGTGTAATTTCTGTGAAGTTTACATCTTTTAAAGCATATTTTTTAAATTCCATAAAGCCAGTTCTATCTATAATATATCCTATGTGCTCTTTTCCATTAGTAGCATCCTTTGCAATATATTCTTTCACATATTTGTAAGTGTTAAGTATTATTTTTATTATATTTTCTTCGTCGACCCATTTTAGCCAATCTTCAGCTAGTCTTGGATCCTTCTTTCCAGTTCTTCCCATTATAACTAATCTATAGTATTTATTTTCGCTTCTAGTCCATGCAGATGTTGGGCAGTTTAAAACACATTCTCCACATCCAATACAAGTTTCTTCGTTTCTAACCACTTTGTTATTTTCAGTTTTAAGCGCTCCTACTGATACCTTTTTACACTTTTTAACACAAGCACCGCAATTTACACATCTATCCATATCGTAAACCGGAAGCGCCATTCCTATTATACCAAAATCATTCATTCTGGCTTTTATACAGTCATTTGGACATCCAGTTAAGGCTACCTTAAAATGTAGATCATTTGGAAATACTGCAGTTTCAATGCGCTTAGCAAACTCTGTTGTATCGTACTGTGCCTTTGGACAGGCTTTGTTTCCAACACATGCTGCTATATTTCTAGTTCCAGCTGCTGGATATCCTGCGCCTCTCTCTGCTTGATTTATATCCATTTTATCTATAACAGGTTGAATTAGTTTATTTACTTCTTCCATATCTTCCATCTTTATACCAAGTATTTCAAATCCCTGTCTTGTAGTTAAATGAATTCTACCATCTCCATACTCTGTAGAAATCTTTGAAACTACACTTAAACTTTCCGAATCTACCAATCCCCCGGGAACTCTGACCCTTAAAGAAGTCATATATTTATTCTTCGTTATTCTATAAGCATTTTTCATTACTTTTCTTGTATTTAAATCTCTAATCATTTTTTTCACCTCTAATCCACTAAATTTTTTGCTTCAGCATAATTAAATACAGGTCCATCTATGCAAATGTAAGTGTCGTCAATTTTACAGTGTCCACACTTTCCTAGACCACAACACATCTTTCTTTCATATGAAACCCAAATATTTTTTTCTGTAACACCGCGTTTTTTTACTTCAGCTATTGCAAACTTCATCATAATCGGAGGGCCGACTATTACTGCTGATACATTATCGATATCTTTTATCTCAAGTTCCGGTATATACTTAGTCACTAGGCCTACATTTCCCACGTAATCTTCACTAGCTCCATCTACAGTTACAAGTACATCTAACTTATCAGCCCATTTTTCTAAATCATCCTTAAATAGCACATTCTCTGGTGATCTAAATCCTGATATTAAATTTAGTTTTTCACATGTGTTTACATTGTTGTAAAAATATTCAACAATACCTCTAACTGGCGCTAAAGCACTTCCACCCGAAACTATAATAAGTTCTTTTCCTTTGTATAGATTTACATCAAATCCATTTCCGTATGGTCCCCTTACAAACAAACTATCGCCAATCTTATAGTTGTAAAGTTCCTTAGTTACTTTTCCTACATTTCTAATTGTAAAGTCTATATACTCGTCTGTAATACCACATACTGATATTGGACTTTCTCCGAATTTTGGTATAGATATTTCATAAAATTGACCAGGGAGTACCTTATCTGAATTCTTCTCCACTCTAAAAGTCCACTCTTTCTCTGTATGCTTTATTATGTCGAGAATCTTTGCTTTCTCAGGGATATATTTATTTTCCATACTATTTACCTCCTCTTTCTTTCTCGAATTTGTCTATTTTCTCAACACAGCTTGAGAACGATATATACTCTGGACAGGCATCGTCACATCTTCCACAGCCAACACACATGTTGTAACCAAATCTACTTTTAAAGTCGCTTATTTTATGCAGAACTTTGAATCTCATTCTGTCACCTTGGCCAGTTCTAAATGAATGACCACCAGCTATATCAGTATACCCTTCTACTTGGCAAGAAGCCCAAACTCTTCTTCTCTCACCCGCATTTTGGTTTTCTTTGTAAAAAATATCTTGCATTGTAAAACAAGTGCACGTAGGACAGACAAAATTACATCTTCCACACCCTATACATCTCTTGTCGTACTCTTCCCAAAGTGAATCACTTTTTATAGCTTCTACATCTATTTTTTGAGGGACTTCGATAGATATTTTGTTTTCTTTGACAAAATCTATCTCAAAGTCCACTTTTTCACCGTTAAAAACTTCTAGATCTTTATCTTTAATATCCATGTAAATAAAATCATCCTCTAAATTCATCCCTATTGAATAATCTTCAGTTTTATTTGATCCCATACTTGCGCAGAAACAGTTTCTAAAGCTCTCTTTGCATCCTATTAAAACAAACTTTACTTTATCTCTGATTCTCTTGTAGAAATAATCTTCTTCATTGCCGTTATTAAGGTAAATTTGATCAATTCTTTTAACCCCGTGAATATCACACGACCTCATAAATACAAGTAATTTCTTATCTTCTGTACTGGATTCTTTATACTGATCTTCAGTAAAATAAAAAAGAATCTGGTTAATAGGTAAAATTGTCTCCTTTGAAGAATAATTTGACTTTCTTTCAAACTCAATCTCATCAAATCTCTCTATCTCGCTGTAAGATATGAGATCAGTGTCAGAATAAGTGCCCTTAAATGGCATTACAGTCGGTGCAAATATTTTATACTCTTTGCTCAGTTCTTCTAATGCACGATTAAATTCAGATGTATCTATTTTTATCTTCATAATCAACCATCCCTTCTCAATTTAATATCTATATTGTTAAATAAAATTTTATCATTCTCTTAATTTTATTTCTGTGATTAATATCACATGCTATAAATTACTTTTAAAACACCTTATACTTGTGAAACTAAATAAGTATAAAAATAAAAAAGTAGTATCTCTTAAATGCATTTCACATCCTTAAGATACTACTCTTTTAAAATACTCAATTATTTAATAGAGTATTTTATATTGTTTAACCTATTATTAATGTAATAAATTTTCTATCTATTACAAACTATTCCTTAAAATACTTTACCAACTTATCAGTCTTAATATAAATCTGTTTGCCTTCATACCTTACTAAATTATTCTCTTGAAGTGTCTTCATCGCCCTTGATAAAGTTTCCCTCTTTGTTCCAAGCATGTCGGCTAAATATGTAATTGTGATGTTTAGATCTAGAAAAGTCCACTCTCCATCTTCAATTCCAAACTCTCTGCTCAACCTATATAATTTTGCAGCAAGCTTCTTATCTACCCTAAGAGATATAGAATTTTTTAATTGTCTGTATAGTCTTCTCATTCTTTTTTCAGTGTAATTAAATACATTAGCAGTTAGTTTAAAATCTTTCTTCATCATACATTCAAAATCATTTAAACTTATCTCTGCTAATAATGATTTTTCAAAAGCTTCACAAGTTACTGTAGATGTATGCTTTTCTTCAAATGATATCTCATTTATTAAATCTCCACTGTTTAGAATAAAAATTATTTTAAGTTCTCCATCCTCACTCATCTTCGATATAGATGCCTTTCCATCTATCAGAACATAGACTTTATCTACTTCATCCTTTTCATGTATTATGGTCTGCTTTTTTCTGTATGTTTTAAGTTGTGCTAACTCTAAAAATTTATTTTTTGTATACGGACTTGTATTCTTTAAAAATACAATTTTCTCAATATCGCTCATACTCAATTTATCCAACAAGCATCACCCAACTTTATATAATAATTACTGACTATTTGGTACATTAACAAAATTCTTCTTCTATTCTAATGAGTTCATAAGCTCTTCAAACTTATCTAAATCACCGATTACTAGTTTTTCAAAGCCTTTATCTTCTACATCAACTATCCACTGCTTATCTTCTCTGTTCAATTTAATTATTCCTTCACGCTCAGTAACTTTTGCATTTTTTATCTTTTCAATAAATAGCTTATTTATATCACTTTCTACATCGTTTCCATTTAAATAACCTGTTAACGACTCTTTAAAAATCTTAACAGTTAAATCTGTAAAATCAACTCCAGCTAGTTTAACTTTGACCGTAGCTGTACCACCGTCCACTTTTTCAGACAACACTTCTACTTTTATTTTTTTAAGGGCATCAACCATAACTTCTTGAAATTCAACTTCTTGCTCTGGCGTCATTTTTTCATCATCAAAGTTCATAAAGTCTTCCATATCCTCATAAAAATCGTTTTCTGATATTTGATTGAAGAATTCCTCTGTAGCTTTAGAAGGTGTTTGCCTTGCACATCCGGCAAATACCAGAGCAATACTTAAAAATACTGTAAGTAATGCTACTAACTTTAATTTTTTTTCATAACAATATCCCCCCGCCCCTCACTTTAATTATTCCTCGTATAAATTTTCCCAAATCAATGCAACTTTGTCAATATATTAATAAAATTCTTATATTTTATACTTTTTTGTTTTAAAATAGGGATGTCCTCAAATAAAACTATATTATTAAAGCAATATAGATTTATTATAGGACACCCCTAATATAACTGCTAAATCTCGTTATCAATACCGTTTTTTAGATTATAAAGATATCTAAAGCCCATATCGTACAAAATATTACATGCTATCACACTTCTATACCCGTGGTAACAGTACACTATAATTACTTTATCTTTATAGGCTTCAATCATATCTATATCATGATATAAGTCTTGTAATGGAATATTTACTGAGTTTTTTAATTTTTTTATATTAAAATCATCATTTGACCTTACGTCTAGCAGTAAAATATCCTTATTTGAATTTATCATATCCTTTAGTTGTTTAAAATTTATCTGCTTATAGATCACTCACCACCCCCAAAGTTGCAAAATTTGATACTGTATAAACATACCCAATAAATACACAAATAATCTTTTAACAATTATCGTGTATATTTACATGTATGTTCACAAAACAAAAAATGTGTGCCCTTTAAACAAGTATATTTAAATAATGACACACATTTTAAACTATTAATTTATTAAATTTTTTAGTTACAATGTTTTAATTCAAATTAACTCTTGAGGTGCACTTCATAATTACTACCCTTATTGCTCTTCTCTACATTCTATTGGCAATTTATCTTCTCTAATACCTTTTAAAACTGGTTGTCTTAATGCTCCTTTATCGTTTGGCATATATTCTACTATTGCAACTAATGTAGGTTCTAACCAAACAGCATTCTCATTTCCTTCTGGAACATGTGGTATCGATGGACTAGAAGCTATCTTATAATTATATTGTTCTAATTTCCTCAAACTTACTCCTAAAGTAACATGACCTTTATAAACTAATATTCCATCGTTTCCATATTGTGCGATAACTAAACTAGCCATATTATTTTCTTTTAATATATAACCACAAACTACAAAGTCCTTATCCTCTAAGAATTTAATCTTTATCCAATCCTTAGATCTTTTATCAAACAAATACTTACTACCTTTTAATTTTGCAACAATGCCTTCTAACTTCTGCTGTTTAGCAAGTTCAAATAGCTTTATTCCGTTATTTTCTATATATCTAGATATAGCAATTCTATCGTTTTCTTTTACTATCTTCTCTAAGAGTTTCTTACGCTTTATTAAATCTAGATCTGTTGTTAGTTCTCCATCTATATATATTATGTCGTAGGCTACAAAACTAGCAGGATGTTGCTTGTCAGCCAATCTAATTTTAAACGGATCACTCATCATTGATCTTCTTTGTATCTCAAAGAAATCTGGTACTCCGTTCTTTGATACAATTAATTCTCCATCTAATATGCACTTTTTCTTTACTTGTTTGTGAATTTCGTTTAACTCAGGGAAACGCGGCAACAATTTAAAATCTCTCTTATTTATTAATTCTGAACTATTTTTTTCTGGATCTAAATATGCAATACAACGTATACCATCAAGTTTAAGTTCAAATATATAGTCTGGAGAATCAAATGGCTCTTTCAGCTCTGAAATTAGCATGGGTCTTATGCCTTTTTTATCGAATAAATCCATTTATTTAGTACCTGTTTTTAAATCGTTATTCTGAGCCATATCCACTGTCTTTTTAAGTGCTTCCATGAGGTCTATTACATTGTTAGGCTTGTCGCTATCCGCAGATATGATCTCTTGCCCTGCAATTTTCTTTTCTATAGCATCTCGTAAACGTTCTTGGTATTCGTCATGGTATACCGCTATGTCGAACTCTTTAGTCATAGATTCTATTAAGCTATTAGCCATATCTAACTCTGACTTTTCTACTTGCGCTTTACCTTTAGACTTAGGCATCTCTTGTACTTCCTCTGCATAGAACAGAGTCTTTGCAATAATTCCTTCCTTAGTTGGATACAAAACAATAAGCGTTTCATTTGTCCCCAGTACTGTTTTTGCAATTGCAACCTTCTTTTGCTTTAGCATAGATTGCCTAAACAACTCATATGCCTTCTCTCCACCTATGTCTGGAGCTATATAGTAGTTTTTATCGTAGTATATATTTTCTATTTCACTCATTTTTGAAAATTGGATAATGTGGATTGTCTTATCTTTCTTAGTTTTTATCTTCTCTAATTCATCCGATGTTATTGTTACATATTTATCTTTTTCAAATTCGTACCCTTTTATAATGTCTGGTGCTTTAACTTCTTTACCGCAATCTCCACAGAATTTTTTATATTTAATCCTCTGATGTGTGTCTTTACATAACTGATTAAAATTTATGCTTATATCCCTTGTTGTTTTATACAATCCGCATGGAATATATATCATCCCAACAGATATAGCCGATTTATGTGCTACTGCCATACCAATCACCTCAAATTATATTTATATTTTTAGTTTAGTATGTGTAATATATGCAAATTTACACATAAGAAAAGATTGATATTTAATCTGACGCTTATAGAAGCATAAACTATAGAAAATAACTCATTTATTTAATATAATTACAACACTAGAGTTATCTTATAATTAAATATACAATAATAAATGTTATAATTTATATAATAATCAATCATGAAAAAGTCCATAATAGTTTTACTCATCAAGAACTTTATAACCAAGCTGAAAATGTAGGATTCAAGGATATTCGTATTCGAATTTTTTATCGAGGAAAGAAAATATTTTTTAATCAAGATGCCTCAATATTCATTTTTAAAGCGAAAAATAGTGTACCCAAAAGGGTCAATACTTTATTGTAAAATTACTTATATAAGAGAAGATTAAAATAAATTACAACTATTTAAGTCTAGATATAAACCTTATACTAAACAAGTCGAATTTTCATGAACGTTGTCAAATATAGGAACCTTAAACTAAAAAATAAGAGTAGCATATTTTGCTACTCCTTTACATTATTCTTGCATTCATTCCCTTTAATACAGGAAACAATCTAATTTTTATATTATTAGGTAAATTTAATATATGCTATTCCGTTAATTACGTAAAGAGTATATCACTATTTGATTGCATCCTCGTAAACATTTTTAGTATTTTCTTCCATCTGTTTTAATCTATCCTTAATACTATTTAGTTCAGACTTAGCCTTTTCTGACTCTGATTTATATTGATCCGTTTCAGCTTTTGCTCTACTTACCTCATACGATTTTTCAGAGATCTCTTTTGTTTTCTCCTTTATCTCATTTATTTTCTGTTGAATCTCATTTTGTTTATCTAACAACTGTTGTTTTAAATTTTTAATCTCTTCTACTGATGATTGGCTTCCTTGTCGCAATGAGTTCAACTCATTTTCTAATTGTTGTTTTTTAGACTCTAGTGTTGTTTTATCAACTAGTAATTGATCTTTATCTTTTTGTAAATGACTCGTTTTCTTCTCTAAAATCTCATTATCAGCCTTGCTTCTTTTTAAACGACTAGCTAGATCGTTTACTATATGTTCAGTTTTGGCTATGATCGAATTCCAATCAACTGAAGATTGTAATGCTAAGACTGTTCCTCCAGAAAATACAACGGCGGATATTATAACACCTATCCCAAATTTACTTAATTTTTTCATATTATTACCCCTTATTTTAATAGTAATTTACTTACAGCTTATTGATATTAGCATATTAGTTAGTTTTTGTAAATACATTTTCTACTCCAAAACTACTTCATCTAAATTATCTATACATATTCCTTTTATTACTCGCAACCCACAGAATATAAAATATAATTACCACTATAAAAATTATCTAACTTTAAATACATAATGGTAAATTATATTTAGTCTTTACTATCTTTGAAAACATATAAAATAGCGATTTGCCACTGAGTTAAAATTTACGGTGGCAAATCGTTATAATTACTATAAATTAAAATTTTAGGTGGGACAAGAAGAAAGTATAATATTCATTTGTAATATCCTTTTTGTATCCAAAATATTAATAGTACATATATTTATAGTAAAACAACTAGGAGGCTTACTATGTATGAATGTATTTACCCAAATCCTATTCAATTACAAAATTCAATAAATATGATAGGTGACTCTATAGAGTCTGAAAAAAAGGATGCGCAATTTTATCAATGGCTGATTGATAATATTCCATCCTCACTTAGTTCAAATCAAGCAAAGCAAATAAAATCTATAATAGAATCTATAAGAAATGATGAGCTCAATCATAATAAAATGTTTCAAAATATGTATCATCAACTGACTGGCAACATAGTGACACCAATTGATGAAGAATTCATACCACCAGAGAGTTTTAAAGTTGGGATAACAGATGCTCTAATGGGCGAATTAGAGGCTGTTAAAAAATATAGACTTATAATGTCTGGACTTCCTTCTCTATATTATAGAGATATAGTTTTTAATATATTAACTGACGAATTAAGACATGCAAGTTTATATAATTATATTTTTGCAAACTTATATAATTTAGTTTAGTTCCATATTCTATTTCTATAAAGCCAAAAGATATTCCATCATTTGGCTTTATTTTCATCTCTAAAGCAGAGTTCATCTACACCTCAACATTAGCTTTAATACCCTTTTTCATCGAATATATCCAACTATCTACCTACTTTGACTAGTATAGTCAATTATGGTTGTTTTAAGCATATTTATATCATCCTTTTTTTCATAGCTCTTCCCTTTTAATTTAATATTCACATATTATTTAAAACTGCATATTATAAAGTATCCATAAGATTATCTCTAATAATGGGTTCCTTTTCAATTTTATTGTTAGATTCATAAACAACTCCATTGTCGTGTTCATGGATCATATTAAAGTATCTTCCTTCCGGTATGTAAGATATAGTAAAATTAAAATGCCATCTTATTAAATATATAAGGTGGTGTTTTTTTGCATTTCCTTTTTTTTATCGAATATATCCACACTATCACCTCTTAAGTTTAGTATGAGATTATTTTAAGCATAAATAAGAGCTAGTAATTTTAAATTATCTAGCTCTTTTAATACTATAAATTAAATCTATTTTTCTCCTATTCCTATATTTACTTCGGATAATCTTTGGGAAATCCTCACTGCTGTTTCATATCTGTCCTCTCCAGCAACCCTCTCTTTTTTACTTACTCCTAGGTTATTCTCTAAATTTTTAGAAACTGAGTTGTATCCTCCGCCTATTAATACATTTTTAATTGACCATCCATTTATCTTTTCAGATGTTATTTTATTTAAATGATCTGGCTCTGTTAGCATTATTGGCGCTTTATATCGCGATGCTAAACTGTTTATTGTTATTCCATCGGGGAAATTTGTTCCATCAACTAGTATCATATCTGCTTTGTTACCGGTTAGACTTCTAACTTCTGTTCCTATTAATTCAGCCATTTCATATCTGTCTGCCCCACCTAATCTACTTACTTTGTCTATATCCAGACCATCTTCTATTACTTTAGATACTGAGTTATAACTTCCTCCTATAGTAATGTCATTGATTGCCCAAGTTTTTATAGTATCTTTAGTAGTCTTACTTAATTCACTTGGATCTGTTAGTAATATAGGAACTCTCTTTTGTGATGCTAACGTTGACATTGTTATAACATCTGGGAAGTTTGTTCCGTCCACTAACATTGCACTAGTTTTATTTCCTGTTATATTTCTTATTTCATTTCCGATCTTTTTAGCAGTTTCGTATCTATCAGATCCTGCTATTCTAGTTACTTTATAATCTAATAACTGTGATACTACCTTTTCTGATACTGAGTCTACCCCACCGGATATTAAAACCTCTTCAGGATTAATTCTTTTTATTTCTGCCATTGTATTATTATCTACTGAATCTTTTGTAGATAGAAGTATTGGTGCATCTTTTTCATTACCTAGTACTGTTGCTGTAAGTACATCTGTATACTTCTCTCCACTTGCTAATATAACTGTCTTGGATGAAGCTGGCGGGTTTACTGGTGGATCTATAGTTCCACCACCTCCACCAGAGTTGTTCTTGAAGTCTAATACTAATGGTTCATTGTATTCTCTTTCCTCAAGATGTTTATATGCTGCATTTTCACCTGTGAAGTTATTTATGTTAGAAGTCAATAAAAATGGTGTTAAAACTAATTTTCCAACTTTATTTAAATATTTTGAGCTTACTTTTTCAGGTATTTTTATTTCAGTCTCTAATATTTTTGTATCTCCTGGCTGTATTGTTCCTGGTATAACATTACTATTATTTTCACCATACTTTAATTCAACATCTGGATTTCCCTCTGTTTTTACAGGATTTTTAATAATTTCTTTTTCGCCGAAATCAACTCCAGACATAAGCCTGCTGTTTGGTATATTTTCACTAAAGTTTTGAATCTCTACTTTTAACTTTACAGTATCACCTGGTTTAAATACTTTTGGTGCTTCACTTAAGCTAAGTTTAATATCAGAAGTTTCGTAATATAGCCAATTTATAGGGTATGCTTTACTCATATGGTTATTAATATCTCCATTTTTATACCACTCAGCAACTCCATTAAGAGTACCATATGGCTTTTTAGTTGGTTTATCAACTACTTTATATGTTACCTTGAAAGGACCATCATTTGAAACTCTATTATAATTATCTATCTTAATTTCCGGATCACCATTTTCATTTAAAGTATTCATATATAAAATATTCTTATAAAGCTCTCCTAAATATGAATTATTTTTCTCTATATTCGCCATTATTTCATCTCTACTAATCGTAATTTCTTGTTTTTCATTTGGTTTTGTAATAGAGTTTTTAACCTCGTCAATCGTCTTTCTTAGAAAAAGTCTAAAACTACTATTTGTTCCTGTATTAATCCATTTGCCATCTTTAAACTTTTCAACAGTTATATTTGGAACATGAACTTTTTCTAGTTGGAAAGAATCAATATTAATAAAATCTGGATTATATTTATCAGTTTCTTCAAAATTTGAAAACTCAATTCTATAATCACTACCTATCGAATCCTCTGTATTTTCATATCCAAAGTTATCAATATTAAATGTAATTTCATTTCCAATTCTTGGAACAAACTTGTCTACTGTAACAGTTGTTTCTGTTGGTTCCTTTGGTAATTCTTTCTTATCTTCTGCAAATGTATTTAAACTTAAGGTTGTAAGTATTAAATTCAAAGCCAATGTTGCTGATAAAATCTTTTTTATCCTCTTATTCATTTTAACCCCTCCTGAAATATGTGATTCATAGAATTCTATAATATTATATAATGTACAATTAATTATTTGATTAAAATGTAGTGAAAGCACATTTTTTTGTAGTAGAATAACATATATTTACAAAATTATAGTTAATAAATTAAAAAAGAGCAGTACAATCATATATTTTATTTACATATGGTTTTGCATATTCTTTTATATATTTAACTACTAATCTATCTTGAGTACTTTCTTTTGTAATTATTGTGTTAGATCCATTATAAACAACTCCTACTGCACCAGAACCAGGTTTACCATCTAAACCATGTCCACCGTGTATTGCTAAGCTGTTAAATTTAATCATAAGTTATTCCCCCTTATCTACTGTTTAAATTGCTTAACTGTTTGATTTACTCCTATAGCTACACCCCAACACAAGATACCTTGCATTACTGATGTGACATTGAATCCAACTAAGCAAACACTAAATACAATTCCAAGTAATAATAAAATTACTGGTATGTATTTATTATTTAACTCGGGGTATCTTTTGCATGCTTCCCCTAATACGTACAGTGTTGCAACTATCAAGTCTATGTTCAATTAAATCTTCATTCATATATTAATCTCCAATCTTATTATGAAAAAATTATATAAGGGATAGAATTATGTACCCCACTGTTTTGTTTCAAAAAAAAAGCACCTACTACTGTAGATGCTTAACGTGAAAAAACACCTTTAGCATAGGGAAACTAAGGTGTTTTTTTCAAAAAGGAAATACTAGACACAATTAGTGATCAATTAATATTTGTTCAGTGTTATAATATATATACTATTTCTACTTAAAATTATTCATAAAATATAAAAGCATAAAATCACGAAAAAACACCTCTGGAATAGGAGTTGGAAGCAACTAATACCAGGGTGTCTTTTCTAGAGAAATTTATGTTGAGTACAATATTATTATGCTATAATTTATTATATTTATTCATAAAAAAAGACTACTTAGTATAGTCCTCGCTCGTTATTTCCTTATATTGTTGTGCTGTTATTACGTTTATTTTACTGCTAACTGTACTTGCTCTATATCCCATAACTTATTGTTATAGAAGTAATTTATATTAAAATACCAATTCATTAGTTAGTACCTCCTTGCAGTTGCATTCTTTTCCTGGTATGTTTTCTCCTTCTGTAATAGTTTCTACTAAAAAACCAGTTTTTAATAATTCTTCTTCTGTTTTTCCATAATTCTTTATCAAAAGGATAGAAATGTCGTGTTGTAACTATATTATTTTTATTAATTTCAATATATATCATTTTTATTCCCCCTTATCTTTTTTCAATTAGTGCGTATTCTGGATCAATTTCGGTATAATTCTCTTGAAGTATTACAGAATTTCCTGAAGATTGCCCACTAATAAAAATTTGTTTATTTGATGAAACTCCAATTGAAACTCCTCTATCCACTGGTCTCCACAATGAACAAAAAATCTGCATATTTTTTCTATATCATATATATATAAATGATGAAACATCATTAGACCCTTTTGATAATAAATATATATACCCGTCTATAATGTCAAAATCTATATAACCACCGTCGGCACTATATACATTTTCCAAACTTTTTCTAAGTTTGACTGTAGTATCCAAACTCACTAGCTCTCTGATTTAAAAGTGTATCGTAATTCTAAGTTAACATCACCTTATTGAATTGGTATGCAAGTTCTATATACAATTGTGCTAGTTCCGTATTGGTTGGTTCCAACATATTGTATAAAAAAGAACCCTCGCCCTTGTAGACTTTTAAATCTACGCTGTTAAGAGTTCTCTCTGTTATTTATTCAAAAGTTTGTTCATTATACACTTACTTCCACCTCCCCGTAAAATGGTTAAATCCTAAAGAGGTTCAAGTAAGATTAGGACATGCTAATATAAGTATAACATTAGATACCTAAGCTCATTCTTCGGATGACTCCGCTAGAAAGGTAGCTGATATTTTTGAAATTTTATAAAATGTAATTTGCCTACGAGTTTATAGCTCCGTAGGCAAATTACTGTTTTTATTGTTTTTTATATTTTGACATCAATCCATGTATCCCTTAGAATTCAGCGTTTTTAGGAGTTCTAGGGAATGGTATTACGTCTCTTATGTTGCCCATACCAGTCATATACATTATTATTCTCTCAAATCCAAGTCCGAAACCAGAATGTGTAGCAGTACCGAATTTTCTAAGCTCTAAATACCACCAATAATCTTCTTTGTTTAATCCCATTTCATTGATTTTAGCTAACAGAACATCTTCTCTCTCTTCCCTTTGAGATCCTCCTACGATTTCTCCAACTCCAGGAACTAGTAAATCCATAGCTCTAACAGTTTTTCCATCGTCATTCATTCTCATATAGAAAGCTTTTATGTCTTTTGGATAATCAGTTACGAAAACTGGCGCTCCGTATATTTGCTCTGTAATGTATCTCTCATGCTCAGTTTGTAAGTCGCATCCCCACTCTACTGGATACTCAAACTTGTGACCTGATTTTATTAACAACTCAACAGCCTTAGTATAAGTTATTCGAGTAAACTCTGAATTAACTAAGTTGTTTAATCTCTCTAACAATCCTTTATCTATAAATTGGTTAAAGAATTCCATCTCTTCAGGGGCATTTTCAAGAACATAACTTATAATGTATTTTATCATGTCTTCTGCAAGGTCCATGTTGTCTTCTAAGTCTGCAAAAACTATCTCTGGCTCTATCATCCAGAACTCAGATGCGTGTCTTCCTGTATATGAATTTTCCGCTCTAAAGGTAGGTCCAAATGTATACACATTTCTAAATGCAAGTGCCATTATCTCTGCATTTAATTGACCACTCACTGTAAGATGTGCTTCTTTACCAAAGAAATCTTCTGTGTAGTCTACTTTTCCTTCATCATTTTTTGCTACATTGTCCATATCTAAAGTAGTAACCCTAAACATTTCCCCTGCACCTTCTGCATCACTACCTGTTATAATTGGCGAATGTGCGTACACAAAGTTTCTCTCTTGGAAAAATTTATGTATAGCATAAGCAGCCATTGATCTTATTCTAAATACTGCAGAGAAAGTGTTACTTCTAGGTCTTAAATGAGCAATTGATCTTAAATACTCAAATGAATGCTTTTTCTTTTGAAGAGGGTATGAACTATCTGACTCCCCCTCTACAACTACTTTGTGCGCTTGTATCTCTACTGGTTGTTTTGCTCCTTCAGTTGAAACTAATTTTCCTTCAACTAATATTGCTGAACTTATAGCAAGTTTAGATATATCTTTAAAATTTTCTAATTTTTCATCGTAAACTACTTGCATATTTTTAAAGAAACTTCCATCATTTAGCTCTATAAACCCGAAATTCTTAGAACCTCTTGAAGTCCTTATCCAACCTGCAACAGTTACATCTTTACCGATATACTGTTCTTTGTCTCTATATAACTCTTTTACCGTTATAAAATCCTTTTGCATTTTTATTCCTCCTTGAAAATTTAAATAAAAAAAGCCCTTCATCCCTGTATATAGGGACGAAAAGCTA
The DNA here is from genome assembly GCF_017873185.1 of Metaclostridioides mangenotii. Classification (GTDB taxonomy): domain Bacteria; phylum Bacillota; class Clostridia; order Peptostreptococcales; family Peptostreptococcaceae; genus Metaclostridioides; species Metaclostridioides mangenotii. Next base: position 176,773 of record NZ_JAGGJX010000001.1, on the reverse strand, counting down.
TAATTTCGCGGTACCACCCAAATTGCCATATTGGCCTCTTAGTAAGCATTTGCTTAAAGTCTGTAACGGGACTTCCCGTCTAGGTCTACTAACTTTCGCTTTCGATTAGAAACTCCGAGATGTTCTTCAATATAAATGTCATATTGAGCTTTCACCATCCTCAACTCGCTGAAAATCTATATTATACCTACTCTTCTCTTCATAGTATTTATTTTATCATTATTTGCAATAATTAATAAAAGTATACCAAGTAAAGAATTTTAAGTCAATGCTTAATTACTTCTATTAAGTTATATATTTATTTTTATCGGTATCATTTATTATTTTTAACTTTTTTGTATCGAAATTTAAAAAATTAAATTAAATAAATTATAAAAAGCCAGCTTCTACAATTTAGTAAGAAATTGGCTTTTTAATTTAAAGTACATAGTTCTCAGCATATCTTTTTATATCTATTTATAGTCTACTGCCATTATCTACCCAATCTTTAGCATCCTCTACTGATTTTAATGATGGAACCGATACATTTGTTTCTTCTCTCAACTTATCTACATCTGCCCAAGCTGCTGTAGATTCAGTTCCAACTTCTGAATTTTTCTTCATTATTTTTTGGTTTACACCTTTTAATACTCTTTGCTTTTTACTTGACATATTTTCACCTCTAATACTTAATATTTAGTATTAGTTTTGGCAAAACTACTATAAATTATCCGAAATTTTTTGAATCGTCGCTATAAAATCTACTACACCATATCCTTGGGAATAATTAGAATAATCGTAGATATTTTTTCTTGTTGCACTTAAAAACAAATAAGATTTTAAAACTTGTGTATATAAAAGCCTACAGATTTGATTTTTTTACTATCTTTTTTATTATTTTTGTTTGTATATCTCCATTATTTATCATAATAATCAACCACTCTCTCTAAACTACTTTATCTCACTGCTATAAATTGTATAATTCATCGACATAATCATTTTAATTAGATCAATAATATTCCCCTGCCTCTGATTGATAATTAGCCATATTAGTAATATAAAGACCAGACATATCTAATTTTCCAAAACCACTTGCATCGTTTGGAAATTTTGTATCTGCGTCCCTTCTAGCTTGCTCTATTATAACAGATTTCGACCTTTGAGAATACATAAATAAATCATTTCCATCTGCTATACCCCACTGCATAAGAAGTGCACATACCCCTGTAACATGAGGTGTTGCCATGCTAGTTCCACTTAGCGCACCTAATGTTCCACCTGGTAAATACGATGAAATCCCTTCCCCTGGAGCCAATAAATCAGGTTTTATTATCCCTGAATTTACATCCCCCTCGCCTGAAAATACAGATACTTGATCCGTTCTTGAATTATAACTTCCTACTGTGATTACCCTAGAAGCCGTCCCAGGAACAGTTGTTGTAAGTGTTTTTGAAGGTGTTAAAAATCTAGTATTTACACTTAAACCTTCAGATGTTGGTAGGTATATATCTATACTGCCCATAACTATATCTATTGGCTCGAAGACTATTTTCCAGATACCAGCGTCGATTGCAGTATTTGATCTAAGTTGTATAGAAACCCTTCTAGTTGTAGAGTAGGGTGCAATCGGATAAAAATATCCTTCTATAGTTGTATTTAGTAATCTAATATTTAACTCCCTAGCTTCAATTGACATAAAATTTGTCCTTGTATTCGCTGGAGTTATCAATCCTACTCTAAATGTATCTACAAAATGAGGCCATAAATTTATGTTTAAAATCCGTTCATTTTCACCAATGACAAACTCGACTTCCTGAGCTAAATTATTAGAAAGATTTATCCTAGTATGACCCCCTTTATCCCCATTATTTCCAGCAGCAACGACTATATTATTTTTCCAAAATAAACACATGTCGTCTATATACTGTTCGAACAGTGAAAGCCCTCTATGTGATCCTTCATTGGTCCCATAGCTGATATTTATAGCAACAGGCAGTCTTAACTCAAGCGATCTATCTAGTATAAATTTTATTGCCCTCATAAACTCTGTACTTCTCGAAAATACATCTGTCTGTCTAGTGCCCACTCTAACAAATATTATACTTGCATCAGTAGCAATTCCTGCACATATTCCGGCTACATGTGTACCGTGGAGACTAGTTGTAGATATAGGTATAGTTTGTGGTCCATTTATCGATTCGTTTATTTGGGCATTATCGTAGACAGTCCCCTCTATAAATCCAGCTGGAGGATTTCCTTCTATAGATTGATCCCAATAGTAAAGTATTTTTGACTCACCTGTTGCAGTCCTAAAAATAGGCAAGGTATAATCAATTCCAGAATCTATAATTCCTAAAATAGTTCCCCTACCAGTTAGACCTGTTCTACTTTTAAACGATGTTATTCCCGTACTTGAAAAGCTTTGAACATCTTGAAGACCCAAAGTAAACGGTCTTTCTATATATTCTATTTCAGGGTATAGAATTAGCTGATTTACTTGTTCTATATTTTGAAAAGTTATTATCGCGTACATTTGGCTCAATATTTCTACTCTCACACCGAGTTCTTGCTCCAGACGCATTACATCTCCATTGTATTTAACAATAATTTCATTATCTATACTCCTCACCTCTATTCTAATAGTTATATATTCATATATATGTTCTCTTAATATTTTTTATTATATTTTGATATCATTTGATAATAATAAATAATTTAATTTTGCATAAAAAATAAACCAGGCTCAAAAGTAATTAAAATTTACTTTTGAGCCTGACCATTTTTTATTTAACAAATATTTATATTTTATTTATATTCTAATTATAATTTATTTAATACTTTTATCGATTACTTTTTTTATATCAAAGGCTGGATTGTCTTCCATCTTAACTACTTGACCTTCCCACGTCCTCATCATAATATAGTCTGTCCCTTTTGAAATCAAATACTGAGGCAGTATAGGCGTTTTTCCACCACCTTTAGGCGCATTTATAATATAAGTAGGAATAGCTAACCCAGATGTATATCCTCTTAGGTATTCCATAATTTCTAAACCTGCATCTACTGATGTATTAAAGTGTCTCGTACCCTTAACATGTTTACTTTGGAAAATATAATAAGGCTTTACTCTAATTTTAAGAAGTTCATGATTTAGTGATTTCATAACAAACTTATCGTTGTTTACACCATTTAATAAAACCGCTTGATTACCTAGTGGTACACCTGCATTAGCAAGTTTCTCGCACGCTTTTTTCGATTCCTCTGTTATTTCCATTGGATGGTTGAAATGTGTATTTATATATACTGGATGATACTTTTTAATTATTTCGCAAAGTTCATCTGTAACCCTCTGTGGCATAGTAACTAAAGCTCGACTGCCAAGACGGACGTAATCTACATGAGGTATACTTTTAAGTTCGCTAAGTATCCACTCTAGCATATCGTCTTTTAGTGTAAGAGTATCTCCTCCTGTTACAAGTACATCTCTTATCTCTTCATTTTTTCTAATATAATCTATTGATTCTTGTATCTTTGTCTTTGAATTATGGGAATCTGTTTGACCAATGTTTCTTCTTCTTTGGCAGTGCCTACAGTACATTGCACATTCATTTGTAACATTGATGATTAGCCTATCAGGATATCTTCTCGTAATACATCCCGCTGGATTTGTGTATTTTTCATTCATTGGATCTAGATCATTTTCATCGTCATCTAGCTCTACCTTCATCGGAATTGACATTAATTTAATTGGATCATATGGATCTTCTGGATCTATAAGACTTAGATAATATGGAGATATTGCCCATCTAAATTGTGAAGCTACCTCATTTATATTTTCTTTCTCTTTTTCGCTTAAATCTAAAACTTTTGATAACGTCTCTACATCGGTTATCCTATTAGAAAGTTGCCATTTATAGTTATTCCAATCTTCTTCAGTTCCATTTAAAATATTCAATATTTTTCTTTTTCTTCCTTGAATTTCTTCTTTTTTCTCAAGACCCCTTGATATTGACTTTCTGGCAGACATATAGTCATCTATTTTGTGTTTTAAAGTCTCAGCTCTTTCCAAGGAAATTCTAGTTTCTTCATTCATAACTAATTTATTATCAAGATACGCTTCCTTGATAATTCCTCCTTTCTAAATCATTTTAGCCTATAAATAGTTAATCGAATCATACGACTTTTCTGAATTTATTTGACAACTATCTATAATTTTACCTTTATTTGGTATAAATTGCAATTTTTCTTTCAAAAAAAATTAAATGCAATTTTAATTTCTGTCAGTTATTTTATCACAAATTATTTTTAACTACAAGTGATTATTATTGCCAAATCACCCTTTTTTATCTTATAAATACCTTTATTAAGACTCCATTTACAGCAAAAAAGCCATATCCAAAACTTATAATTAGTATCGAATACGGCTTTTCGTATTAAAAAATTTTTTTGTTAACTATCTTTCATTCTTATGGATTAAAATTACTTTAAATTTGCTACATCACTAGGTTTTGAATTGTTTCCATTATGTGTAGCTACAACGTAGACATCTATATTTAATTCTCCATCTTCATCTATTTCAGGTTTGCTAAAGGAATACTCATTTTCATAAATACCATTTTTGTATAAAGTAAAATCATTTTCTCCTACATCATTATTTCTAACATATACGCTATAAGTAGAGCCTTTAAAACTTACTTTATCCCATTTTAAATAAATTCTGTCGCTTCCATCTGTACTTATAGATAAATTTTCCACTTTAGTATTTCCAATTTCATTAGTTGTCTCTTCACCATTGCTGATATTGACTATTTTACTAGGTTTTGTCTGCAATCCATCGCCATTTCCCACAATATATACATCTATATCTGCTTTTTTATTTTTATTTAGATCTACTTCCATAGTGTAATAGACTCTTCCATCAGATCCTATTTCTTTACTAGTTACTTTTACAGATCCAAACCTTAAAAACTTTCCTGTTGTTAAATTATTTTTATAGAATATATCGTAGTTATTTACATTTGGCATATAGTCCCAGGATAAACCTATTATAATTTTATTTCCTTTGATAGTTTGGTTGTACATCAGATTTTTAATGCCTTTATTAGATATCAAATCTTTTACTACATTAACTGTTATAGTTTTAGACTCATTACCACAACTTATTTGTATTTTCTCTTTACCTGGTCTAAGTCCAACTATATTTCCATTTTTACCTAAGCTTATATTTCTTTCAATCGGAAGTTTAGATTCTGCTAAACTGTAGATAATTTTTGGAGGTTCTAACCCCTCTGGACTAGTTTCAACTTCTGGATTTATATTGTACTCTTGATCCACTTCTATAGTTATATTTTTACTTATATTGATACTGTCTACTAATGCTTGAACATCGAACTCTTTTTCAACTTCTTTATCTCCACATGTTGCAGTTATCGTAGCACTTCCTACTCCTATAGCCTCCACTCTTTTACCAACAATTTTCAGCACATCTGTATCGCTACTAGTAAATTCAGGCGTATACGCTACTTTAAATTTATCGTAATCAACATCTACAACACTCTCTATTTTTGCAGAATCACCTACATAATTTAACTTACCATCTATCTGCATATCTAAAGAATTCACTTTCGGATCTACTACTCTTATAGTAGCCTTTTTTAAAACCCTCGAATTTTTCATTATACCAATTGATGAATAACCAACCTTGAGAGCTGTCATTTTATTGCCTTGTATCTTTATTGTTCCGTTATTATCTAAAACATTGAACCATATGTTAGGATCTTTTGCATAAGAAGGTACCTTTATATACTTTCCTTTAGATAATTCTACGGTATCATTTAACTTTATAATATACTTATCTATATCCTTTATAAAATCTCCTTCAGATATTTCAATCTCTACTCCTTTAACCATTGGTCTAAATATCCCAATTTTAAATAGGTAAAACTGAGCTATTAGCAGTATAGGAATAGATAATAAAATAGCTATTTTTAAAGTTTTATGTTCTTTTATATATCTCATCCTCCCACTCCCTCTACTAAAATAATAATGATTATTAAAATATTTTTACCCTAAAAAGGATTTTTAAATACTTAAAATTCCAATTATATTAATTAGGACCTTATTTTTAATTATAAACTATAAATTAAAAATTTAAAACTAAAATTACATTTGATAAAACACCACCAAACGACTCGTAGCACTTATTTTAAATAGTATTTGCCAATATTGTACAAAATATATATAATAAACTCATGCTATAAATATTATTTTTTTAGGAGGTTTAAAAAATTTGAATCCAGATAATGCAAAAAACGGCGTTAAAGGTTTTTTAGAAAAGAAAAAGATAGAATTTTCGTTAAAAAATTATCTTGTAGATGCCACAGGTTTTATGGCTCTAGGATTATTCGCTTCCCTTTTAATCGGCACGATATTTAACACAATAGGTACAAAACTCGATATCAAGCTTTTTACTGAGGTTATTAGCCCAATAGCTACACAAGTTACTGGACCAGCGATTGCTGTTTCAATAGCTTACGGCTTAAAAGCTCCTCCGTTAGTGCTTTTTTCAAGTGTACTCGTTGGATCATACGGAAATGAACTCGGAGGACCTGTAGGTGCGTATATTGCCACAATATTTGCTACAGAATTTGGTAAATTGATATCAAAAGAAACAAAAGTTGATATATTAGTAACTCCTGCTGTTACAATACTTGTCGGAGTTTTCGTTGCTGGACTAGTCGGGCCAGTTATTTCTACGTTTATGACTTCATTTGGTAATCTGATAATGAAATCTACTACAATGCAGCCAATTATAATGGGTGCACTTGTATCTGCCTTAGTTGGAATCGCTCTTACTCTACCTATAAGCAGTGCTGCAATTTGCATTATGTTGAGCCTTGGTGGACTAGCTGGTGGAGCTGCTACAGTAGGTTGCTGTTGCCAAATGATTGGATTTGCAGTTATGAGCTACAAAGAAAATGGCGTAGGTGGTCTAGTTGCTCAAGGCATAGGAACATCAATGTTACAAGTGCCTAACATAATCAAAAACTGGAAAATATGGATACCTCCTACACTCAGTTCTATAATACTCGGTCCCCTCTCGACAACAGTTTTTAAAATGGAAAACATACCAATAGGATCTGGAATGGGTACATGCGGATTGGTCGGGCAATTTGGAACAATTACAGCTATGGAAAGCGTGGGTAGATCTGGACCTTCTATGTGGCTTGGAATTATATTACTTCATTTTATTTTACCAGCTATCATAACCCTTATCATAGCTCAATTTATGAGGAAGAAAAATTGGATTAAAGACGGAGACTTAAAATTAGACTTATAATTAATACACAATCTTGGAGGAGTAACAAAAAATGGATGCAATACTAAAAAAAGAAAACACAATTAAACAACCAAAAGCTTTATATTTCTGCTGTTCGATATTTACTATAGTTGGGCTGGCATATTATGGTGTTAAACTAGTTCTTTTGCTATTTTTAGCCGAAAATACTATAAACGGTGGTTTAGGCTTAAGTGCTGCACAAGCATCATCTATGGTGGCTTCTTTTCTGTCATGGGCATATTTCTCTCCAATAATAGGAGGTTGGGTTAGCGACAGGTTTATCGGTTCAAAAAACTGCATTAAAATAGGCCTAGTCCTAGTTTCGATAGGGTACTTCATCGGATATTTCGCTTTAAGTGAAAGCTCAATACACATAATGATATTTTTGACAGGGCTTGGGATAGGCTTTTATAAATCAAACCTGCATACTTTAGTAGGGAGTCTTTACAAGAATGAAGACCCCAGAAAGGACAGTGCATTTTTGATTACATACACTTCAACAAATATAGGAACACTAATTGGACCTTTTATAGGTGGACTTATAGCTAATGCTTGGTTTTCACATAAACTAGGTTCTGATGTTGTAGTATATGGATACAGATATGTATTTTTAATCGCTTCTATAATTACTATTATCGGATTGTTCGTTTTTATAATAGGGGATAAAATCTTTTTTAAAGAGGATTACGCCGAAAAACAAAGCAGAAAAGCAAAAATGAAAAGTACTTTAGAAGAAAAAAAGAAATTATCTTTAGTTCCGCTTACTAAAAAAGAGAAACAGAGAATCCTAATGATTTTAGTTTTAGCTTTCTTTACGGTATTCTTTTGGATAGCGTACAATCAAGCTACTATGTCAATCGCACTTTACACAAAAGAAAATATAAACTTATTTATAGGTAATTTTGAAGTTCCGACTTCTTGGATAGATTCATACAACGGGCTTTTATGTGTAATACTAGGTCCTACTATTTCTTATTTATGGATCAAAATAGCAACAGTTAGAAAAAAAGATGTAAGCGTAGTAAACAAGATGGGGTTAGGATTCTTAATACTAGCTATTGGATTCTTCTTTATAATTGGAGCAATCAAGCAAAACACATCTAGTGTAGATCCAGCATTTAAGGCAAGCATACTTTGGATAGTCGGATTTTTAACTTTCCAAAGTATTGGAGAGATTTGTTTTTCACCAATCGGATACGGAATGGTCAATAAACTTTCACCTGAGAAATATGTATCATCTTTAACAGCAGTTTGGTTCCTTGGCAAATTTGCTGCAAATAAAATTTCAGGTTATACACAAGCTATAATTGACAGTATAGGAATGTTAAGTGTATACATTGCAATTCCTACTGTGCTTATTATTTGCGGATCTATTTTATTTTTATTAAATAGATGGCTTATGAAATTGACTGAAGAATAGGGGGTGCCGCCCGAGTTATCGGGGAGAAGGAGATAAAATATTCATTTTATATTTATATTAGATTAACTTCTTTTTTAAACCCTCTTTAAGATCTCGTTTTTAAATTAAAACCGTCTCAATATTTTCCTTTGAGACGGTTTTTTATTCTTATTATGTATATCTATATCTGGTTAGTTTTTCCGATTTTCAGATTTTTATATAATATATAGTGTTAGTGATTAAAATTAAATAGCTCTTGTATATTCTTTCAACCATTCTCTCTCTTCATTAGTTAAATGTGGAGATATTTTTTCAAATACTTGTCCGTGGTACCAGTTTAGGTAATCTTTCTCCTCATATGTCATAAGCTCTGGCACAATTCCGTCTAAGTCTATTGGAGCAAATGTAACAACCTCAAAATCCATAAACTGACCGTACATATTTTTCTCAACTTTTCTAGTAACTAACTCATTCTCTGTTCTGATTCCATGGGAACCTTCTATATATATACCCGGTTCATTAGTAGTTACCATTCCCTCTTCAAGAACTGCTGTCTCAAATCTATCAGGATTTACTTTCCATCTAAATCCATTTGGAGATTCGTGAACGTTTAGAACAAATCCTACGCCGTGTCCAGTACCGCATTGGTAATCTATACCCATCTGCCAAATAATCCCTCTAGAAAGAACATCTAGGTTATATCCTATACAACCGTATAAAAACTTAACTCTAGATAAGCTTATCATACTTCTAGCCACTGATGTAAAGTGAAGTTTGTGCTCATCACTTATAGGTCCAAGTACTAATGTTCTTGTGATATCTGTAGTACCGTCGTAGTACTGTCCGCCTGAATCTATCAAGAACATTCCCTCAGCTTCAAGTTTGTAATCAGTTTCTGGAGTAGCACTGTAGTGCATCATAGCAGCGTGATCTTTGTATCCAGCGATTGTATCAAAACTTGGCTCAAAGAATCCATCCTGCTCTTTTCTTAAATCCTCTAGCTTTTGACTAGCGCTCATCTCAGATATTTCTATCTTTCCAATATTGTTTTTTACCCAGTACATAAATTTAGTAAATGCAACACCATCTTTTATATGAGAGTTTCTTATATTCTCTAATTCAACTTTATTTTTAACAGCTTTAAAGAATAGAACAGGATTAGTCTTGTCTACTTTTTCAACATCTTCTGGTATATTGTTGTAAACTGCGTAGTTGATTTTTCCACCATCAAGCAATACTCTCTCACTGCTGTCTATTCCTTTAACAAATTCATATATATCGTTATATGGTTTTATATTAACGTTTTCCTTTGCAAGTTCAGCGTTTATTGCATCGTTTAGTTTGCTTTCGTCAACAAATAGATATACATCATTTAAAGTTACTACTGAATAAGATAAAACTACTGGACTGTACTCAACATCTCCACCTCTTATATTAAACAGCCAAGCTATATCATCAAGACTAGTTATCACATGGTATGTAGTGTTTTCTTCTTTCATTTTTTCTCTAACTCTAGTTAGTTTTGAGCTAAAGCTCTCACCAGTATATTTTACATCTAGTAAAAATGCTTTACTCTCAGATAGCGCTGGTCTATCTACCCAAACCTTATCTATTAGATCGTATTCGTACTCTATTTTGATTCCTCTTTCTGCCAACTTATCAGACAAACTTTCACCTTCTTTGGCTGATATAACTCTACCATCGAAGCCTAGTGTCCCACCTTCTGGAATGTTTTCATATAAATATTCAGCAGTTGTTGGAACTCCTTCTTGTGCCATTTTAAATAATCTTACCGTACTTCCTTCTAATTGAGCTTCTGCTTGTATAAAATATCTTCCATCAGTCCATAGACCTGCATCATCTTGAGTTACTATAACTGTACCTGCTGATCCTGTAAATCCCGAAATAAATTCTCTCGATTTGAAATAATCACCTACGTATTCACTTTGATGACTGTCTGAAGATGGAATAATATAGGCATCTATATTCTTCTCTTTCATAAGTTCTCTTAACTTAATCACTCTATCTTTTACGTTCATCACAAATACCTCCAGATATTAATATTTTTGTGCATTAATTGTCAATACAACATACTTTAAATATATCACCAATTAAAGGAGTACTCAATATCTTTTTTCATAGTCATTATATTTTTATCAATATATGAATTTCCATATTTTCTGTAAATTGAATAATTCTTTTCATTTATTTTTTAGATATACAAAATACTCACCTTGAATTTTCAGCATTATTTTCATAAATATTAAAAGTAAAAATTATTTTGTAAATTAATTTTCTATAATATTTTACTTGTCCGTTCTATCTTATGATATTTAATTTTTATATTTATAAAATCAACAACTATAACCATGAAATTCGCATACTAATCATAATTTTTTAAAATCACTCTATTTTTAGTTTAACTTATTTCTCTAACGAATATTAAGCTTACTTCTCTATAAAGCAAAAACGTGCTAAACGGCACTTCTATGCCGAATAACACGCTTAGACATTTATCTAAATATAAAATTCATTATATAGCTCTTGTATACTCTTTTAACCATTCTCTCTCTTCAGCAGTTAAGTGAGGAGAAACTTTTTCGAATACTTGTCCATGGTACCAGTTTAAGTAATCTTTCTCTTCTTTAGTCATTATAGCTGGGTCTACAGCATCTAGGTCTAATGGAGCTAATGTAACAACTTCAAATTCCATAAACTGTCCATACATGTTTTTCTCAGCCTTTTTAGTTACTATTTCATTTTCCAGTCTTATTCCATGAGAACCTTCTATGTATATACCAGGCTCATTAGTAGTTACCATTCCTTCTTCAAGAACCGCACTGTCAAATCTCTCAGGAACAACTCTCCATCTGAATCCATTTGGAGCTTCGTGTACGTTAAGAACAAATCCTATTCCGTGTCCTGTTCCACATTGATAGTCTATTCCCATTTGCCACATAATTCCTCTAGAAAGTATATCTAGATTATATCCTCTACATCCGTGTAAGAATTTAGCTCTTGATAGTCCTATCATACCTCTAAGTACTGATGTAAAGTGAAGTCTTAACTCATCACTTATTGGACCTAGTGCATAAGTTCTTGTAATATCAGTTGTTCCATCGTAGTACTGACCACCTGAGTCAACTAGGAATAGATGTTCTGGCTCTAGTTTGTAGTCAGACTCTGGAGTTGCACTGTAGTGCATCATAGCAGCGTGCTCTTTGTATCCTGCTATTGTATCGAAACTTGGCTCGATAAATCCTTCTTGCTCTCTTCTCAAATCTTCTAGCTTTTGAGTTGCACTTATTTCTGTTATTTCCATTTTTCCTACGTTATTCTTTAACCAATACATAAATTTAGTAACAGCTACACCGTCTTTGATGTGTGAGTTTCTTATATTCTTTATCTCAACTTCGTTCTTTTGAGCTTTGAAGAACATAACTGGGTTAAATTGATCTATTTTTTCAACTCCCGCTGGTATGTTGTTAAGTATAGCATAGTTTATTTTAGATCCATCTATTAATACTTTTTCGTCTTTTCCAACTTGTTTTACAAAATCATAAACATCATTATAAGGTTTTATTTGTACGTTTTCTTTAGCTAATTCCGATTTTATTTCGTCGTTTAGTTTGTTTTCATCAAGGAATAAATGAACTTCATTTAATGTAACAACTGCGTATGAAAGCACAACTGGGTTGAAAGTAACATCCCCACCTCTTATATTAAATAACCAAGCTATATCATCAAGTGTAGTTATTACATGATAAGTAGTGTTTTCTTCTTTCATTTTGTCTCTAAGTCTTGCAAGTTTTGAACTAAAAGTTTCACCAGTGTATTTTACATCTAGTAAAAATGCTTTGCTATCAGATAGAGCTGGTCTATCTTCCCAAACAACATCTATTAAATCATATTGGTACTCTATTTTGATTCCTTTTGCAGCTAATTTCTCTGCATAAGCACTACCTTCTTTAGCAGATACAACTCTACCGTCAAATCCTAGAGTTCCACCTTCTTTTATTGTATCTAATAAGAATTCTTCGATTGATGGAACGCCTTCTTGTCCCATTCTGTATAAATCTACTGTGCTTCCTTCTAATTGTGTTTCAGCTTGTATAAAGTATCTACCATCTGTCCAAAGACCAGCCTTATCCTTAGCTACTACAACTGTACCTGCTGATCCTGTAAATCCTGAGATAAACTCTCTAGATTTAAAATAATCACCTACGTATTCACTTTGATGACTATCAGAAGATGGAATTATATAGGCATCTATATTTTTCTCTTCCATAAGCTCTCTTAATTTAAGTACTCTGTCTTTTACATTCATTATAAAAAACCTCCTCAAAATATTTCTAACCAAATATAAAGATATTTGAAATTATATATTCAACAAGTGGGTAAATTTACCTTCTTGATACGAATCATTAAATTTGTTATTACAGATTATTTAGATCCATTTATTTATATGAAACCGTTTCCATAATTAATCTTATAGATAAATGATATCATCTATTTATCTAATTCTCAACATTTTATTACTAATTTTTACATTCTTTTTTATTTTTACAATATAGTGTAGGTTAAATAAATAACCTTTCTTTTTCAAGAATTATCAGAATTTAAAGCAATTATTTAAATTCAAACTAAAAAATAACCTATTAATTTAATAGGCTATTTAAATGACTGAAAATTAGTTTAAATTTATTTTTTATAGTTGTATTCATCTACAATATTTAGATTGTATTTGTCCTTTAACTGTCTTATCAAATTGCTTTGTTTCTCATAAGAAATATTGTTTATTATTTCATTTTTTACTTCAATAAAATCTTTATATCTTTGTGATGTTCTTTTAATTATATGATAACCGTAGTCGCTCTTTACGACTTTATCGTAAATCTGATTATCATTTAATGAGAATACCGCTTTTTCAAACGACTCAACCATTTCTCCTCTTCCAAAATACCCCAAGTCCCCTCCGTACTTCGAGCTCGGATCTTCAGAGTACCCTTTAGCCAAATCTGCAAAATTAATTCCAGTCAATGCTTTTTTCAGAATTTGATCTGCCTTATCTTTAGCTTTATTTTTTTGCTTTCCTTTTAATTCATTTCCCTTAGAATCTATATCCTTTATTAGTATATGCGATGCCCTAATCTCTAAAAAATCATCTCTATTGTCATTGTAGTATTCCTTTGCCTCTTCATCGCTTACCTTACACTCTGTAGCTATAAACCTTCTCGCTATAAGCTCTTTATCTAACTCATTTTCAATGGCAAGCTTATCTACACTCAGTTTGTTTAAAATTCCGTCCTCATTTAAAGAATACTTCTCTTTAAGTTCACTTATTATTGTCGTATACTGTTTATTTATTTCATCGCCAGAGATTTTTATTCCACTTGATTTCCCTTCTTTGTACAGTATTTCAGTCTTTGTCATATGGTCTATTAAGTTATACTCATATCTCTTAACTTCCTCGCTACTCGTAGGTGATTTATCAGTAAGGCACAAGATCTGATCCATCTTTGTCTTTAAATCTTCTTCAGTAATACTAAATCCACTCATAGTTGCAACTATCTTGTCCTTACTATATGTTTTCTGTGAATACAGTATCTTTTTAATCGTAAACTTTCCTGACATATATATACCTAAAAATATTAGTCCTATTAAAGTTATGATAGATATTTGTTTTATTCTCAATAGATTACGAGATTTCTTATGTTTAAACTTTGAAGCTTTCACTTAATCTATCAGGCTCCTTCCGAATTATTACACAATTCTTATTGTATATTATTTTACATTATAAAAATTTTTATTGTGTGAATAAGAGTCGAAACTAATATGAATTTTTAATGAATCATATTTTTCTAAAACTATATCTAATATAATTTCTGTCTACTTTTGTATCTCCGCATTTTAACATTTCATGTACTTTTGTTTTATCTATTTCGAGGTAATTTGCACACTCTTCTATAGATTTAAACACCTCTAATACATCACCATTTTTCTTAACGAGCTCTACTTTTTTCTTACCTGTCCTTTTTATTATCTCTTTGTACTTATGAAAATAATCGTCGTATTCAGAATCTAAACACTCAAATGAGTAAGTCATACTAATCGGTTCAATTGTAGAGCTTCCCAATATATAGCCTCTCTTCTCTTCAGAAACCTTTGGCGAAAAAATTCGATCATTTAATTGCTTATAAGTTTCAAATGGATTTTTCCCACTATCCAAATACTTATCGCTCTTTCTTGAGTACTCCATTAACCCAAGCTGCTCACCGATATAGTTTATAGCATCTCCAAAGTAGTCTGTATATCCATATAAAATATTTTCTTTAATATAGCTTAAAGGTACTTTTAATTTTCGACTACAATCTGCGTGAGTTTTAAATTCTATATTTTCATTGGTATAAATGTTTATAGCTTTTATAGACTTTGCTCTTTTTATCTTTACCTCTTTTATAAAATCAGCGTCTACTTCTTCATTTTCTACTTCAAGTTCATTATTGGCAACGTCTTGATTATCATTTTCTTGAAGTGTCTCTTCTATTTCAAATACTTTTTCATCTCTTTTATCTTCAATCAGTTCTATATTATATTTTAATTCATTAGATTCATCAGTTTCTTCCGCCTTTTCTTCAGCTTCTTCTGATTTTTCTGATTTTGTTCTATTCTCAAGATCATTAAAACTATTATTCTCTATTTCGCTTTCTTCTTTTAACTCTTCTTCTATTTCACATTCTACTTCATTTTCTATTCTTAGTTTTTCAATGTCAACGTCTTCTTTTTTACTTTCTTCTGTTTCTATTTCGTCTTTAATAACTGTTTTTATCTCATCACTAATCTTCGCATCTATTTCTATTTCGTCTTCATATTCTGATAAAACTTTTTCTTCATGTTCATCTGTTTGCTTTTTTTTGATAATGTTAAACCATTTTTTTAACACTAAAAAATCCCCCTAAAATTTTTATAACAAAGTTATACTTAAATCCTAAGCTGTTAATTTCAAGATTTATATTACTCTAAATACATATTTCTCAGATTATTTAATTCATCTAAGTCTAATCCGAACTCACCATTTAAGTAGTCTTCTACAGTTTTGTACTCGTCATCTATTCTGTCAAAAGCAGCATTTATATAATCTAAATTAACACCAAAAATATGGTTTAATTTTTCTCTGTCTACTTTTTTAAACTCAGGTTTTTGTTCTATTAGATTATTTATTTCATTTTCTGCAAAATCATTGCTCTTTAAGTAATCTTTAATAATATTTTCTCTAGATACTCCAAGTATCATTAAAATTATAGCGCTCCCGACACCTGTCCTGTCTTTTCCTGCTGTACAGTGATTTAGCAAAGGAAGCATATCTGGATCTCTTACAAGCTCTAAAAGTCTTCTATACGAAGGATTATTTATCGGAAGCTCATGGTAATTCTCTTTAAGCATATTAAATGCACCAGATTTTTCAAACATATTGTCTATCATATCTTCGATTGATCCAAATTTAACCCCACTGAACTTTTGTAAATTCATCGCGGGAACTTGAATATTTTTAATACCTTCAATTTCTGTTGATGGATGGTTATTTGCTTCATTATCACTTCTATAATCGAAGATACATTTTATATTTAACTTCTTTAAAGTATCTACATCTTCTTTAGAAAGATTCTCTAAGTTTGCTGATCTATAGAAATACCCCTTTTTTACGACCCTGCCATCTTGAGATGCTATTCCTCCCAAGTCTCTAAAATTTTTCATATTTTCACCCCATTATTTTCTTCCTAATTTTTTAAAGTTATTTCTAATAATTAATATCTTAATTTTACCAATCTTATTTTCAAAACACAATAGAATAAGATTTTTTGTCAAACCTTATTGAAATTTATTTTATTATGTAAGAGTTCAAAATTAGTCATAAATTCAAAATAATTGACTACAATTGAATGAATTGCATACTGTATTTATATGATATAATATTAGAGAGATTACATAACAACCGGGTGTAAATCCATATAAAAAATTATCCCTTCATTATGATTGGAGGTGATAATATATGGGAGATTTTTTGAGTATATTATTTTTTATCGGCAGCACAATTACTGCGATAACTTTAATATTGAACAGGCTATCTAAGCTTATCAATACATATTTAAAGTTGAAAAATGACATCAAAAAATTAAAACACCCGAACGGCAATTCGGATGCTTCAGATTAAAATATTAACTATTTTATATTCTTTGGAGATACACCCTAAGCCCATAGTATGTAATCTCTTTTTCCTTAATAAAAGTATACCCTAAATAAACATTCTTAGTCAACCTGACTGAACTATTATAAAAACACTCCTAATCTATATATATGTAATATCTAATATAATATATCAGTATTTTTATTAAAAGAATTTGATATCCGTATATATCTTAAAGCAACTCAGGATCATATTATTTAATCATAATGTAATTATTACTTAATTGATATTCTTTAAGACTTATCATTAAGTTAAAAATATCAACCTCCTAAGCTAATCTAGTTTTCTTTTTATATCCAATGTATGTCTAACAAAATATATAAATAGCTATAGTTATTTATAAAAATATGTGGTGTTCTATAATTAAGTAAATAATTGTTTATTGATTAAAAAAAGATAGTATGGGTATTTATTACTTAAAATAAACTAAGATTAGAAATGAAAGCTATAAATTCAAGGAGGATTACAAAAATGAAATATTTTATTGTTGAAGGTATAATAAAAAATGCAGATTTAGCTGATGAAAATACGATGGAAAATCACATGGCTTATTCTCAAAAAGCAATGGATGAAGGCTTAATATTAATGTCAGGACTTAAAGCGAATATGAGTGGCGGAGTATTTATTATGAAAGCTGAAACTATTGAAAAAATAGAAGATTACTTATCTTCTGAACCTCTTAAAATTTCCGGCGTACAAGATTACAAACTTATGGAGTTTTCACCTCATTACTTTAATCAATCACCCAGCGGATGGTTTAATAACTAATTTAAAAATACCTTATGCGTGACTAAATATATAACGAACTAAAAAATCCAATAGATTTAGTCTATTGGATTTTTTAGTTCAAAACTATTTAATTTGTTGTAGATACAAATATCTAGGTAAGTAATAAAATAGATTAATTAATTCTATTTTTAGCATCTATTAAAATCTCAACCCTTCTATTTAGTTGTTTCCCTTCTTCCGTATCATTTGATGCAATCGGTTGATACTCTCCATATCCTGCTGTACTAAATTTTCTCGGATCTACCCCAGAGGTTTTTAACATATTTTTTAAAAAATTAAATGCTCTCTTTTGACTTAACTCTATATTATCTTCAAATTCATTATTATGTACAGGTACGTTATCTGTATGCCCTACAATAGTTACCTCTATATCTTTACCTTGATCTACTATAAGTTTTCCTATTGTATTAGCAAGTTCAATATTTCTTTCACTAACCTCAGCACTACCTGGTTGGTAAAGTATATTATTAGCTATTACAATTTTCAGTTTATCATTATTAGTTTCAGCTGAAATCTCATTTGTTAGATTATTTTCTTTTATGTATTTATCCATATTCATCTTTATTTGCATAACACTTTTAGCATATGCTGATAGTTCATCACTATTTCCTTGTGCAATTTGTTTTCCAATTGTATCTTCGAACCCAGTACCTTTAGAAGATACTACAATATTTGCAAATGAATCTGCCATATCTTCCATCTTTTTCTGATCTACTTTACTTGTAGCAAATAAAACAATAAAAACCGCTAGCAGTAACGTCATTAAGTCTGAATATGGTAATAGCCATCCTTCATCAAAATCTTCTTCATGCTTATTTTTTTTAGCCATTCGCCTTCACCCCTAGCTGACCTTATTTCTTGCTGCATTATTATTTTTATTTATCACATTATTTTTTTCTAAAATTAATATTTCTTCTTCTGTTAAAAAAGATATAAGTTTTTCTTTCACCATATTAGTTCCTGAACCTTTTTGAATCTCTAAAACGCCTTCAATTATCATCCGTTTCTCAAATATTTCATGTCTACTTTTTGTTTTCAATTTATTTGAAAAAGGATTCCACAAAACATATCCTGAAAATATACCTAAAATAGTTGCTATAAACGCCGCTGCTATCGCCTCTGCCATAGCATCAGTATTATCTATATGTGCCATTGCAGCTATAAGACCAAATACTGCTCCCATTACCCCAAGCGTTGGTGCATATCCTCCTGCTTGTTTAAATATAGATGCATTGATAGAATGTCTTTCTTCTATAGCTTCAATTTCTGACTCCATAACACTTAAAATAAAATCTCCGTCCGCACCATCTACAACCATACGTAAGGCTCTTTGCATGAATTTATTATCTAACTGATCTAGCTCTTGGTCTAATGCTAAGAAACCTTCTTTTCTCGCTATATAAGAACAACTAATTAAATCATTAATGGCTCCAATCTTAGATTCATTTTTCTCTGAAGTAAATAATACCTTAAAAATTTTACCCAAATTTTTCAAGTCTCTACCTGGATATGCATTTAAAACTGTGGCAATAGTTCCAACTATTATAACCATAAATGCAGCTGGATTTATAAGGACTGACAAACTGATACCTTTAAATATCATTGCTCCCACAACAAAAATGATAGCGAATATAATTCCTAAAAATGTAGTAACTTCCATAATTAAAACCTCCATATAATGATATTTACACTTTTTATAGTAATAGAATACATAATTCTACTAAATACGCTAAATTAATTATAATACTAAAAAATTAAAATATATAAAATCAATATTAGATTTGTGTTAATTTTTTGTTATATTCTACCAAAATTTCAATATTATTTAATCTATTTAATTAAAAAGTATTTTTTTTTAATATTCTGATTTTATATCACAGGATATCTTAGACAAATAAAAGATCATTATATAAAATAATAGAAGATACTCATTACCATTCACTAAATATAATACAAACACGTTATTAGAATATCAAAACTTATACAATTATTAGAGACATGCTAATAAGTAAACAGTATTTAATCATAATTTAACTGGTACTTAGCACAAAATAATGCTAAAATTAACTCAATCACTAATCTATATATCGATTTTAAAATTAAAAGAAAGATTTATTATTTTAAACTAGCCTTTCTAATATTAACAGTATTTTATATAAAGCTTTTAGTATTATATTTTTATAGAGTTTAGTCAATATTACATAATATAACAATGACTTTGGAGGTTTCTATGATCAGTACAGAAAAACAAAGAGCTTTTATTATAAAGTTTACATATTTTATCTTGATAGCAGCTCTAATATTTGCAAGTTTTAAATTTATCCTGCCGCTATTTATGCCATTTGTAATTGGATTTTTTATTGCATTTATATTAAGACCCGCTATAAATTTCTTAACAGATAAAATTAAGATTAATCCCGCATTGACATCAACATTAGTACTACTTTTATTTTATGCAATTACAATTGCAGCACTTACTAGCTTCGGAGCAAAGCTGTTCAGCAAGATAAGTGAAATGGTACTTACTCTACCGGATGTATACAAGTACTCTATAGAACCAAATCTAGACACATTTTTTTCTAAAGTGGAATCACTTGCACCAAACGTAGATATATTTGGATGGGATAACTTATCTCAATCAATAATGTCCTTAGTAGCTTCTTTTTCATCAAATGCCCTTAACTTTGTTACAAGCGCTGCTACAAGAGCTCCTGCTTTTATGATAAAGTTAATCATAACTATAATCGCTTCTTTTTTCTTTACATTTGACTATAAAAAAATTATTAATTTTGTATTAAATCAGTTTTCAGAAAAAAACCGCGAGTTTATACTAAATGTTAAAAAAAGCAGTATAGTTGCCGTATTTAAATTAATTAAAGCGTATGCGATTTTATTATCAGTTACTTTTATTGAACTTTGGATAGGACTTACTATACTTAAAGTAGATGCTGCTTTTCCAATAGCTATTTTAATAGCATTGGTTGATATACTACCAATTTTAGGAACTGGAAGTATTATAATTCCTTGGGCTATAATTTCTTTAATAAACGGAAATAGCAGTATGGCTATAGGGTTATTTATAATCTACACTGTAATAACTATAGTTAGACAAGTCCTTGAGCCTAAGGTTGTAGGTAGTCAGATAGGGCTTTATCCTCTGATTACATTAATGTGCATGTTTATAGGGGCTCAGTTATTCGGTATTGTCGGTCTATTTGGATTCCCGATAGCTGCTACAATAATTAAGAATTTGCATGATACAGGAGCGATAAAATTTATAAAATAAAGCTAAAAAAAATAATCGATTGTTTAGCTTCTATACTGATCATTACTAAATTAGTATATCGATAGGCCAATCAATCGATTATTTTTATTTGTTAATATATTTATCTATTTTTTTAATCTATTTCTTTAGTTTAGCAAGAGCTTCTGCAAATGGATTATTAAACACTTCGTTATCTTTATTTTGTTTTTTTAGATATTGGTTTACATCTCTTTTGCTTGCTTTTGATTTTTCTTCATTTTTTCTCTTATTGAATGAAGATAATTTCTCTCTATATCCACAAGCACATGTAAATATCTTACCATCACCTTCACCTCTTAGCTCTAACTTCTTATGACAATTTGGACATCTAGAGTTTGTAGTCTGTGAGATAAGTTTTCTTGTTTTACATTCTCTATCCTCGCAAACAAGCATTTTTCCCTTTTTACCATTTACCTCTAACATATATTTTCCACATTCAGGACATTTATTTTTAGTGATATTGTCGTGTTTAAACTTACTATCACTGTTTTTTATATCTTTTATTATTGTCTTTGTATAATTTTTCATATCATCGATAAACACATTTTTATTTAGCTTACCAGTCGATATATCCTGCAGCCTTTTTTCCCAAGAAGATGTCATTTTAGCAGACTTTAGTTCCTCTGGTACCAATTCTAGTAGCTGTTTGCCTTTAGATGTTATGTGTATATCTTTTCCTTTTTTCTCTATTGAAAACGAATTAAATAATTTTTCAATAATATCCGCTCTCGTCGCTACTGTACCAAGACCATTTTTCTCCATATGAGTAAGTAAAGTACCTTCATTTAAGTAAGAAGGTGGATTTGTTTTTCCCCTACTCATATTAGTATTTAAATTTTTAAGTTCATCGCCTTTATTTATGCTTGGCATAGTTCTAACTTCATCATCATCTTCGTAATCTCTGTAGTTTTCTTTCCAACCTAACTTTATAACTTTATTTCCAGAAGCCACAAAAGTTTCACCCTCAATTTCACCAGTTATCTTCGTATGTTCGTACTCATATGGCTCTGATAAAACTGACAAGAATCTCTTTACTACCAAATCAAATATCTTTCTCTCTTTATCGCTCAAATCACTTATAAACACACGCTCTTCTGTAGGAATAATAGCGTGGTGATCTGTCACTTTAGAATTGTCTACAAAGCTTTTGTTCTTTACAATTTTACTCTTAAGAAGTTTGTTGCAAACTCTAGAGTATTCACTTACATTAACCGCTTTTATTCTATCCTTTAATGTATCCACTATATCATCAGTTAAATATCTAGAATCAGTTCTTGGATATGTAAGAACCTTGTGGTGTTCATATAGTTTTTGCATAATAGATAGGGTTTCTTTTGCTGAAAATCCAAATATCTTATTTGCATCTCTCTGCAGCTCAGTTAAATCGTATAAAGCTGGCGAATATTTCTTTTTATACGCTTTATTTACATCTACTATCTCTATATCTTTTCCACTAATTTTAGATATTATCTTCTCTATTTTTTCTTTATCAAAACTAGATGTCGAATTATTTTTATCATGCCAAGAAAGTTTTATTTTAGAACTTCCTTTAATTGCATTTATATCAATTCCAAAATACTCTTTCGATTTAAAGTTTTGTATTTCATCTTCTCTTAATTTAATTATAGAAAGTGTCGGAGTTTGTACCCTCCCACAAGATAGCTGAGCATTGTATTTAGTCGTTAAAGCTCTAGTTGCATTTATTCCCACAAACCAATCCGCTTCTGCTCTAGCAATGGCTGAGTAGTATAAATTATCGTATTTATGCCCATCTTTCAAATTATTAAATCCCTCTTTAATAGCTTTATCCGTACTAGACGAAATCCAAAGTCTTTTTATCGGTTTATCGGACTTAGATTTTTCTATTATCCATCTAGCGACAAGTTCTCCTTCTCTACCAGCATCTGTTGCTATTACTATTTCATCTACATCATTTCTATTTATCTGACTTTTTACTGTATTAAACTGTTTACTGCTCTTTTTAATTACCACAGTTTTTAAATACTTAGGTAACATAGGAAGATCTTCCATATTCCACACTTTATATTTTGGATCATAACTTTCTGGATCTGCATGTGTAACCAAATGTCCTAATGCCCAAGTCACAATATATTTTGGACCCTCTATAAATCCATTTTTTTCATTTTTACAACCCATTACTTTTGCTATATCTCTACCAACGGATGGTTTTTCTGCTAATACTAATATTTTCCCCATTCTTTATTCCTTTCCAATATCTTTATCTATTTTAATTTTTATAATTTTTTTAACATTACTTTCCTAAAATACAATTATAACACAAATAAACACATAATTTTGAAGAGCTATATGATACAATCTATCAATCTATTTAATAAATTAGAAACTTTATAATTTAATTTATTTTTTTGGTTAGAATGTAAATAATTAACCAGGTAAATAATCAATAATTTTGATGCTTTTGAACGATAATATATACAGGATAAAATTTATTAGGAGATGATTCTATGGATTTTTTCAAAAAATACTTATCACTTAAATATATAGTTTTATCTGCTATTTTATCCACTTTTTTTGTTTCTACTACTTATGATATATACAGCCAGCAAAACAACGAAAAATTCAAAGATCATGTAGTATTTTACTGTCAACATCAAGACGACGAAGTCTTATGGGCAGGAAGCGCCATTATCAATGCAATCAACGAAGTTGGTAGAGACAATGTATATATCGTTTTAGTATCAAACGGATCTGGGATAGCAGTATTTGATAAGTATAAAAAATACGAAAATTTAAAAACCAAGGATAAAATAGAATGCAGAAACAGGGAGTTTTTGGCATCAACAAAAAGTTTGGGTGTCAAACCTGACAACACTATTATACTATCAAAGACAAATTCAAACGGAGATTCATACTTTGAATCCATGGAAAACATCGCAATCGAATTTGAAAACAAGTTTAAAAGTGTAACTCACGTAGCTCATACTTACAAACTGGATGACCACCTCCAACACATAAAAAATGGATCTGTAATTCAAGGTTTATACAACGCAGGGAAAATCAAAGATGCCAAATACTTCATAAAACCAAAATACGAAGACAAAATAACCATGAAAAACAAAATAATCTACACAGTAAAATCAGAAAAAGACTACAACAAAATAAAAAACGCATGTGAGCAATACAAATTTATCGACTCACACAATTTTCGTGAAGGCATAGGTTATAAATCAGATTACAAATCATTTGACAAGCTTTTAAAAAACAGAACTGCACCATCAATACTTCACACACCATATTTATAGCAAACCAAAAATGACTTTCTATAGTAGATAAAACTACTACCATAGAAAGTTATTTTTTCCATTAAAAAGCCCTTATTCTTCTTGCTCTTGCCCTTTTTCTTACTTCTAAAGGAATTTTAAGATAGGTGCAGGAAATGAAAAGGGAGTTGACATAAACAAACAACACCGACTACAATTACAGCCTTTAGTCCAAGCTGTGGTAGTCGGTGTTGTTTGTTTATGGCAAACTCCTTTTCATTTCCTGCACCTATCTTAAATTATCCTATACTATCTTATAAGTTCCAAATATCCACTTGGATGGAAGAAGTAAACGCTAGAGCTAGCCTTATCAACAAAGTAAGCTAAATCTCCGTCAACTTGTGGTAAGAAAACATATCCTTTTAGACCTTTGTCTTTTATAAACTCAAAAGTATTTTCATCACCTTCATAGTAGAAACTTACATCAGGCATATGATTTTTAAGTAGATTTAAAGATTGTTCTTTGCTTAAATATTCGACAGGTTTTTCTTTACTTACATCTTCTTTCACTTTATCATCTTCCTTGCTATCATTTTTGTTTTCATTGTTTACTACACCTTGTTTTTCTTTATCCTCATTTACTTTATTATTATCAACTACATCGTTTTTATCTTTGTCTTTTTCTTGAACTACATTTTCAGGTTTATTATTTGATACAACTTTATCTTTGTCTAAGTTTTTATTTTTGTCAGCAACATTTTCTTTTTTAACTGCATTTGCTAATGCTTCACTTAATTTTATCGCACTGTTCTTTGTGTCACTTGTAAGGTTTACTTTAGTGCTATCTATGTATGATTTTTTCTTAATTATTTCGTTTAAATTTTGATCTTCTCCATTAGCTCTTGAATCTACCACAATAGGAGTTGTTTTATTAGTTACCTCTGCTCCATAACTAACATTCTTTAATGGACTAACAACTAACAATCCTGTGCATAATACTGATACTACTGTAACTAACTTTTTCATAAGATTCACTCCCTTTTTCATTATTTAATATAGTTATAATTGCTTATTTATCTTATACCCATATAATAACATAGTGAATCTCTATTTACAGTTACATCCCTGTTACCTGAGTTTACAAAATTGTAATCTCAGGTAACAGGGATGTAATAATATTATTTTAATTAAGTTTTTTATGGATTTACTAAACTTTTATAAGCCACTCAAACTGTATTTAGATAAGAATTTCACGAGTTTAGCGTATATAACATCGATTCCACCGATCTTATTTGATTCTATATTTAAGACTAAAAGCGGCTCGTGAAGAGAAATTCTAAGTAAAAACCATCCGTCACCGTTTTCTTTGTCACAATTTACTCTTATTCCTTCATAATTTTTAGGAACTACACTCCAACCATCTAAATTTAAAATATGTTCTTCTAAATCTTTTATAATATCTTCTGCATAAGAATTAAAATCTTCTACATCTATTTTTATTCTAAACTCTCCGTCTTCTTTAGCTTCTTCCAAGTCATTAAGTAGGTCGTCGACAGTCATTCCATTTGATCTGAGCTTTGCTACCTCTATAAGTATTTTAGCAATTAGGTAAGATCCATCGTCTAAGAAGTAGTTTTCTTTTAATGCAGCGTGGCCTGAAGTCTCAATAGCTATATGACATTCTTTCCCTTCTTCATTTAATCTTACAGCCTCATTGATTACGTTTTTGTAACCCCTCTTAAATCTATGGTGTATTCCACCTATATTATCTATAAATTTAGTAAGTCCATCTGAAGTTATAGAATCTGTTACAATTGTAGTATTTGGATGCTCATTTAATACGATCTTTGAGATAAGAGCTATTAGAGCATTTTTATTGATAGGTTTTCCGCCCTTTCCTACTAATGCTGCTCTATCTACATCTGTATCAAATATTATACCTAAATCACTTTTGTTTTTAATCACTGAATCGCATATGCTTTTCATAGCTTCTTTGTTTTCTGGGTTTGGTATATGATTCGGGAACATTCCATCTGGATCTAAAAATTGGCTTCCAGTTGTATCTGCTCCTAATTTATTTAGAATTTGATCTACAAAAAATCCTCCAGCACCGTTTCCTGCATCTACTAATATTTTTATTCCTTCTAGAGGTTTCTCGTAATTTTCTTTTGAACTAACCCCTTCTCTTATTTTTTCAACTAGTATATGAGAATAGTCTTCAATAAGTTTCGGATATGTCACTTTACCTTCTTTAATATTTCCTTTTATATTGTCTAAAGTATCATCTGCCTTGTCTTGAATAAGCTCTGAGGCTATATCTAATATTTCCTTAATATTCCCTTTTTCCAGACCACCATCTTTTGTAAAAAACTTAAACCCATTATGGTAATAAGGAAGATGACTTGCTGTAATCATTACCGCTCCATCGCAGTCGTAGCCATCCATAATTGTCGTCATAAACATCGCAGGCGTAGTTGCCATTTTACAATCTAAAACGTCACAGTCTTTGTTTTTCTTTTTCAATACATCTATAGCTATATCTCTGAACTCTTCACCAGTTATTCTAGAATCAGTGCCAATAGCAATACTTAATTTATCTTTGTTCGTTTTTTTCTTTAACCAAATATGGAAGGCTGTAAATATTTTCTCAACAACATCTTTAGTTAAGTTTACTTCCCTTTCATTGTTTGGATAAGCTATTCCTCTTATATCAGATCCATTTTGTAACTTATACATAACTAATCTCCTTACTATATTATTAACCACATATTTTTGACTTCACCTAAATAAAAGACACTAAAACAAAATTAGCTATTCCTAAAGTTTTAGTGTCTTATTAATATTATAATTGTAATGAAGCGCCTTCCCAATCTTTAATAAAGTTTTCTATACCTTTATCTGTAAGCGGGTGCTTAATCATTTGATTTATAACTTTGTATGGAACTGTCGCAATGTCTGCTCCAAGTCTAGCAGCCTCTACTACATGAATTGGATGTCTCACACTAGCTACTATTACTTCTGTTTCTATAGCATTCACATCAAATATGTCAACTATCTCTTCTATTAATCCCATACCGTTCTGTCCTATATCGTCAAGTCTTCCTACAAATGGACTTACATAAGTTGCCCCAGCTCTAGCTGCTAATAGTGCTTGAGCTGCTGAGAATATAAGAGTTACATTTGTCTTTATATTTTTTTGAGATAAAGCCTTTGTAGCTTTCAAACCTTCAGCTGTCATCGGCAACTTAATTACTATATTTTTGTGTATTTTAGATAGCTTGTCGGCCTCTGCTATCATACCATCGTGGTCTAAACTTATTACCTCTGCACTTATAGGTCCATCTACTATGTCAGCAATTTCCTTTACTACTTGTACAAAATCCCTACCTTCTTTCGCAATTAATGATGGATTCGTTGTAACTCCACACACAACTCCTAAGCTGTTAGCCTCTTTAATCTCGTCGACATTTGCTGTGTCTATAAAAAATCTCATTTTATCCCTCCAAGTTATTTAATTTAATTCTAGCTTAATTCAATTTATAACTATCTAAAAGTGACTTTTCCATTAGATATTGATTCTACAACAACTAATGATTCAAGTTTAACTCCTCTGTCTCTAAGTACTTGTCCGCCTTCTTGGAATCCCTTTTCTATAACTATTCCTATACCCGCTATGTTTGCCTGAGCCTGGTTTACTATATCCATTAGCCCTAGTGCCGCTCTACCATTCGCAAGAAAATCATCGAGTATTAATATGTTTTCTCCTTCATTTAGGTACTTTTTAGATGTCTTTACTGAGTAATTTTTTGCTTTTGTAAAAGAATATACTTGTGTTTCATATACATCTTTATCTAAGTTTTTTGATTCTACTTTTTTTGCAAAAACTACAGGTACATTATTAAAGTACTGAGCGACAATAGATGCAA
The DNA here is from genome assembly GCF_017873185.1 of Metaclostridioides mangenotii. GTDB lineage: Bacteria > Bacillota > Clostridia > Peptostreptococcales > Peptostreptococcaceae > Metaclostridioides > Metaclostridioides mangenotii. Next base: position 148,550 of record NZ_JAGGJX010000001.1, on the reverse strand, counting down.
TAGCTATTCCAGAAGCTTCTATTGTAAATATTTTATCCACCTTTACATCTTTAAATCTTTCTTTAAATTCTATTCCTATTTCATTTAAAAATGCTACATCTATTTGATGGTTTAAAAAACGATCTACCTTCAGTATGTCATTTCCCGACACACTACCCTCTTTTAAAATTTTTTCCTCTAAGGCTTTCATACTTTCCTCCTAATATCATATATCTATTAATACTATTATAAATTCAAAAATTCCATATATACATATTATTATAACATGGTTTATAAATCAATTAAATTTGTTTATATATGTTAATATTTGTAGTTTTATAATAGTGTAAGTAGATTTTATTTATATTCAGCAATAATTAGTGTATTTATTAATCCAAACAATATATAACTTAAATTTATTATATTTATTTACATATAGGATATAATCTAAATATGTCTTATTACTAAATATTTGAAATAATATTATAATATACTGATAAATTACTAACGAATTATCATTTTTTTTATTAAATGTCTGTTAATATGCCTTCTTACTTTATATAAAAACTACTATTTTGCTATTTTTTTGAAAATAATAAGTAAAAAAACGAATTTTATAAAAAAAACCTTGTTGAAGCATATAAAAATTTATCATAATAAGTTATAATAAATACTAACAATTATAGTCAAGATATAATTAGAAATTAATAATATAAAAAATATATAAGGAGTTGATATTAAAATGGCATTTTATTTTTCTACACCATCACATACATTTAGTGAGTACTTACTAGTTCCTGGTTACTCTTCAATTAAATGTACACCTGATAATGTAAGTTTAAAAACACCTATCGTTAAATTTAAAAAAGGTGAAGAGCCTTCGCTTACTATGAATATTCCCCTGACTTCTGCTGTAATGCAATCTGTATCTGATGATAAGATGGCTATAGCTTTAGCAAAAGAAGGTGGAATATCTTTTATATACGGTTCTCAAACAATTGAAAACCAATCGGCTATGGTCGCTAAAGTTAAATCACATAAAGCAGGCTTTGTAGTTAGCGATTCAAACCTAACTCCTGATCATACTCTTGAAGATGTTTTAGAGTTAAAAAGATTCAGTGGACACTCTACTATGCCTATAACTGATGATGGTACTTCAAATGGTAAATTAGTAGGTATCGTGACTAGCCGTGATTATAGAGTAAGCCGTATGAGCAGAGATGTAAAAGTTTCTGAGTTTATGACTCCACTTTCATCTTTAATATACGCAAATAAAGATATAACTTTAAAAGAAGCTAATAATATAATCTGGGATAACAAGCTTAACTCTCTTCCTGTAGTAGATGACGAAGGAAGACTTATGTACATTGTATTTAGAAAAGACTACGAATCAAATAAAGAAAATACTCTTGAGCTTTTAGACTCATCTAAAAGATATGTCGTTGGTGCTGGTATAAACACTAGAGACTTTGAAGAGCGTGTACCTGCCCTTGTTGAAGCTGGTGCAGATGTACTTTGTATAGACTCTTCTGAAGGTTTCAGCGAATGGCAAAAAATAACTATAGATTATATACGTGAAAAATACGGCGATACTGTAAAAGTAGGTGCTGGAAATGTAGTTGATAAAGAAGCTTTCTTATACCTTGCTGAAGCTGGTGCTGACTTTATAAAGGTTGGAATCGGCGGGGGTTCTATATGTATAACTCGTGAACAAAAAGGTATAGGAAGAGGACAAGCTAGTTCTATTATAGAGGTAGCTGCAGCTAGAGATGAATATTTTGAAAAAACTGGCGTTTATATTCCTATATGTTCTGATGGAGGTATCGTTTACGATCACCATATAACTTTAGCACTTGCTATGGGTTCTGACTTTGTAATGCTTGGAAGATACTTCTCTAGATTTGATGAGAGTCCAACTAACAAAGTTAATATAAACGGAAGCTACATGAAAGAATACTGGGGTGAAGGTTCTGCTCGTGCTAGAAACTGGCAAAGATACGACCTTGGCGGAGACAAGAAACTTTCATTTGAAGAGGGCGTTGACTCATATGTTCCTTATGCTGGTCCTTTAAAAGACAACGTAATGATGACTCTTAGCAAAGTTAGATCTACAATGTGTAACTGTGGCGCTCTTACAATACCAGAGTTACAAAAAAATGCTAAATTAACTCTTGTATCTTCTACTAGTATAGTTGAAGGTGGAGCACATGATGTTGTATTAAAAGATAATAGAAACTTATAAAAATATTCATGTTTGTTATGGTGGGCATTGCTAGATGCTCACTATTTTTTTGTAAAATATTCTTTTTTATGAATTATTCTTTTTTGTGAAATCTTATATACCCATATATGTCTATAGGCCTTCCTTTATACATCCATATAAATATAGATTAAACTTTCTAAATTTGTTTCTATAATATATACATAGTATAGATTCTGACTTCTATATCTGTATATTTAACTAGCTTTTAATTCCTAATAAATAAAAAGACTGCCCAGTTTTTTAGGCAGTCTTCTATAAATATACTAAAGATATTAATCAATCTTTAATTTAACCTCTACAATTTCTTTTGCTTATTATACTTTTTAAATTGTATTTCTTAAAATTGCGCTTCTTTACGTTTTAAAGCCTTGTCTTTTAACATCTGCTCGTTTACTGCATTTAGATCTTCTTCTTTAAGTGACTTAAACAGAGATACACATGCGAAAAACATTATAAAAATAAACGGAAATGCTGCTAAAAGAGATGCTGTCTGTAGAGCCTCTAATCCTCCAGTTAAAAGTAAACTTATAGCTAAAAGCGATTGAGTTATTCCTAGGATTATTTTTCTTTTATTTGATGGATTTAAGTCCCCATTTGACGTAAACATCCCTAGCACAAATGTTGCTGAATTTGCAGATGTTACGAAGAATGTTAACAGTAAGAATATAGCAACTAATGATATTATTGTTCCTAAGCTATAGTGAGATAATACCGAGAACAGTGTTATAGATATATCCTTAGTCATATCAGCTAATTGGGGGCCTGTTACTGTTCCTTTCATAAATAGATCTATTCCTAGTGTTCCAAATACTGAGAAAAATATAAATGAAGCAATAGCTGGTGCTATCATTACTCCGAAAACAAACTCTCTTATTGTTCTTCCTTTTGATATTCTAGCTATAAAAGTCCCTACAAATGGCGCCCATGCAATCCACCACGCCCAATAAAATATCGTCCACTTACCTGCCCAAGTGTTGTCTCCATAAGCACTAATATTCATACTATCAGCAAAAATATTTTGCAGATATCCTCCTAGTCCTCCTACAAATCCATTTATAATTTGTATAGTTGGTCCGATCAATAGTACTACTACTGTTACTATAGCAGCAGTCGCTAAATTTATATCAGATAAAATTTTCATTCCTTTATCTATTCCAGATACTGCCGTCCATATAAATATTACTGTTGTTATAGCTATTATTATAAGCTGTGATCTAATTGTGTTTTCTATATTGAAAATATAACTAAGACCACTGTTAATTTGAAGTGTTCCAAGTCCTAAAGATGTTGCTATTCCCGCTACAGTTGCAAATACAGCTAGAGTATCTATTACTACTCCAAGAAGTCCGTGGACCCTGTCCCCTATTAATGGCTCAAATAGATTACTTATTAGACCTGATTTACCCTTTCTAAACTGAAAATATGCTAGCGATAATCCAATTATACTGTATGCAGCCCATGGATGAATTCCCCAATGTAGAAATGAAGATTTCATAGCAAATGCTGCTGCCTCTGCACTTGTCGGATCAATACCTGCTTTTGGATATAGAAAGTGTGATATAGGCTCCGCAGCTCCCCAAAACACTAATCCTATTCCCATTCCCGATCCAAACAATAACGCAAACCAAGAGCTAGTCTTATAATCTGGTTTTGAATCATTTGCCCCAAGTTTAATATTTCCGAATTTACTAAATGCAAGCCATAAAGCAAAACCAACAAAAATTAACATAGACAGTAAATACAACCATGAAAATCTACTCGTGAAGAAATTAAACGCTGAATTTACAGCATTAGTAAAACTTTCACTAGATAATATCGCCCACAAACATATAGGTATTATAACAATCAGCGAAGTATAAAATACTCTGTTATCAGCTTTTAAACTCTTATCATTGCTCTTTGCCATACTAACCCCTCCTATTTAAGGGTCAAATCTATTATTATGATATTCTAATAATAGATAATATAATATTATTTATATTAGAATCATATTTTTGTATAGATATATGACCCTTTATTTGTATAACTAATGATATCCAAATACTAATTGTACTTGAATACAGTCTGCTCATCAATTTCAGTCGTAAGTGCATCTAAAGCCGTTTGAATTATATCATATCTAAGTTTGTACTGCTCTTCTTTTGACTTTGTTGGGTCTCCCATAGGATATGGTATTGATACTGTAGTTACTATCCTATTTGCGCCGACTGTTTTAGCAACAGGAACTAAGTTACACATTTGCACAATCGGGAATCCCGCTTTTTCAAATTCTCTAACCATCGTTGCGCCGCAACGAGTACAAGTACCTCACGTAGAAACCAGTATTATTGCATTGACGTTTGCATCTTTAAGATATGGAATCATCTCATTTGCCATTTTAACCGCTTCACCTTGAGTTGTTCCAGTACCAACTGTTGAATAAAAGTATTCATGTAGTTTTCCGATATTACCTCTTTTTTCATGTTCTTTTAACGCATCTATAGGAGTTATTACATCTGGATCCCCATTTGCAACAGCTGGGTCAAATCCAGCATGAATGGTTTTAAATACACCAGATTTTAAATCATCCATGTTTGATATATTGTATCTTCCCCATCTTGTCGCAGATGCAGATTGAATTCTATCTGGATTATCGACTGGTACTATTCCGCCAGTTGTAACGAGTGCAACGTTTGCACTACTGATATCTTTTACAGCATGTGCTATATCTACCTTCTCTATAATAGGTATCTCTAACTCAGATACAAAGTTCTGACCTGTAAGTTTTTTTACAATCATATCTACTGCTCTATCAGCCGCCATCACATTGTCTTCTCTCCAAACCTGATGTCTTTTACCTCTTTCAAATATTCCTTCAGTCTCTGCATCTAGCACTTTTTGAACATTTAGTATTTTATTTCCAAGGCTGGCCATACTAGATAAATCTTTTCTCATTTTTCCGGCGCTATTTCCACCCTTAAGTATATACATTTCTTTTTTGAACATTTCTACACCAGGATTTTCTTCGTGCATTGATGTTATTACTTCTACTCCAAATTTATCCTTCACAGCTTTACATATCTGCCCACATGCAACGCCGTATCTACCTGCTTGAAATGCTGGACCTGCAAAGAAGATGTCAAACTCCTTATCCTCTAGAAATCCTAGTACTCTATCTACAGCTTCATCCGTATTTGATCCCATAAAGTTATCTCCACAAATTATTGTGTAAGTTATCTCTGTATTATCCAACAACTTATCTAACTGTAAGCCTGGTCCAACTAGGCCTTCTCTAATTTCTGGCTCAAAATCAGCCTTGTCTTCTCCACCTATTTGACCAAAAAACTGATTTAAGTATAGTACTGCTTTTTTCATAAAATTCCCTCCTATTCTATTAGAATTCTTTCATTGTCTTTGTAGACCATCCTAAAACTTGATCCCCACAGAACATTGAGTTGTTTTCCATTATTATTGAACCATCTTCTCTAACTGAAGGTCCTAGCACTTCATCGCTAGCCCAGCCGCCGGCAAAACCATCTCTGCCTAAAGACTCTAGTTCTCCAAGTACAATTTGCATAGCAGGAAGCTCTACAAGTTCTGAAACATTCCCACACGATACTATTGCATCTAGCTTTTGATCTAACGTTACAAATGGTTGTGAGTTTCCGTCTCTTCCAGTACATTCATTTGAAAGACCCACAACTTTTACTCCCACATCTTCAAGAGCAACTATACAGCCAACAAAGTCTGCATCTGGATTTCCATATCCTTCTTCAGTTACTATAGCTCCATCAGCTCCTAGTGATTTAGCTATCTGAGCTACAAAAATTGCCGATCTTTCTTTTTGTTCTAGTGATACATTTAGGTTAGATAGAATTACCCCTAAGAAGTTTAAAGTTTTACCGTGCTCTCTATATAAACTCTTTAAAACTGGCGTGTTTTGTATATCATAAGTAGACCATTTTGATGAGCAAGGCATAAAACTACCTGAAATAAGCGCACCATCTAATATCTCATTTGGATGTAAAAAAGTAGGTACAAAGTGATTCATATCCCATCCATACACCAAATCATTGTAACCAGACTCCTCCATCTGCGATTGACCCTGCATAACTAAAACTACACTAGGAAGTTTGTTTGTGTCATCATTTCTCTTTGTAACTGGATCAAGTTCAAAGATTTCTATATCCTCTGGAGTTAAATCCTTAACACAATTTGCAATGTACTCTGCCAATTTATGCCCAGCTCTTCTAAGCGCATCGTTTTTCTTTTGTTGTTCTTGCTTTTCGAAATCTTCATTTGTATCAGCTACTAACACAATGTTGTTTAGCTTAGAGAAATAAGTGTATTTAGCACCTTCGCCCCCCATATCTATTAAACCATCCTGAAATCCTCCCCAGTGTTTACCTACAACTAAAACACTACAATCCTTCAGTGCATGCGTCTTTCCGCTACCACAAGGAACTACATCACCTATATAACCGGGAAATAGAGGTGATCCATCTAGTTTTATCCTAGGCTCAATTGCTTCTTTTACAGGACAAATTCTCACCAAATCTCCAGGTTTGACGATATGAATATCAGCCTCTGTTATCCTCTCATCTTTTTTAACAAAATCTAGAAGATCTTCTTTATTTAGGGTAAGTTCTCCATTATTAAAAAACGTTTTCTCACCGAAAGTGATTTTTTTAACATAAAATTGCCCAATTTCTAACTTCATATTTAATCCTCCTCTATCATAGATAATTGCTATAGTTCTACCCCTTAATATAATTTTATTACATAATCATTTCAATTGTTTTGTTATTTTTTTAATTAATTCTTGTTTTTTTGGTAATTTTTACAAAAATATATCATTCTACTTTATTATTTGATAGAATATAATTATAGGTTGGTTTATAATTAAATATATTCGGAGGCTTAATTATGTCAATTACAGTAAAAGATGTATTGCAGCTTGACTTGTTCAGAAATACAAAAGTATTAGCTGGTAAAGATGGCCTTAATCGTATTGTAAACAGAGTATCGGTTTTTGATTGTCCCATACAAATTGAGAGGGATCTGATAGTACTCAAAGAAGGGGATTTTTTCGTTTCCAACTTCTATTTTTGGAAAGACGACTATGATGAAGCGATTTTTGCAATTGACTTTTTAAATTCTAGAAAGTGCAGTTGTCTTTGTATAACTAGCGAATACCTTGAATACTTTAGCGAAGAAATGGCCGAACATTGCAATAAAATCAACTTTCCTATTCTCACGATAGACTACTCAGTATCTTATGGAGATATTATGAAAAGCGTATACCTTTTAATGGTTGAAGATCAGAGAAATATTATTCATGAAATGCAGTTGATAAACTTAATAAAAACAAAAGATACTCTTGAAATAAATAAAATAATCAATGAAATAAATCCTCATTTTTTAGGATATGTAACTACCATCTACTGTTACTCAAATGATCCTAACTTTAAATTTTCCAAGCATTTTAGAAACACTGTTAATGAATCAAAACAAAATTTTTGTATACCGTACAAAAATGGTATAATAATAATTTTGTCTTACAACAATATGACTGATAGTAAAATTACCTCATATGTAAATTACTATTTAGAGCTAATAAAATCCAATATTAAAGACTACATAGTCGGTATTAGCAACAATTCAATAAACTTAATAGACATCCAAGAATCAATATCTCAGGCTGTTTTAAGCTGTACATCTCGCACTATAAAAAGTGATTCTATTGTATTCTACGGTAATCTGGGGTCATTCTCATTGTTACTATCATTCAAAGACACTACCGTTATAAAATCCATATACAACAATACAATTGTTCCAATAATACAATACGATAAAAATCATAATAAAGATTTATTACATACGCTTATCAGCTTTGTTGAATGTTGCGGAGATTATAAAAAAACCGCTCAGCACATATATCAGCACGAAAACACAGTTAGATACAGAGTTCTTAAAGTTAAGTCTCTTTTAGGCCTTGAGGATTCAACAATTGAATTTTATGAGAGGATTTCTTTAGGTGTTAAACTTCACAAGATATACAAGCAAATGAATTCAAGCTTTTAATTTATCTATAAAACCATAAAGAAACGGACTCTTAAACTTAATTAAGAGTCCATTTCTCTAATAGTATGAATTTTATAGCATTAAATTCTATATTATAAATTTTTTAGCAAGCTTTTTTACCAATATTAATTGGCAGTGTATCCAGCTTTGATAAGGGTGTCTATTGATACACCGCCCTTATTTTCATTTACCAGTACTATTGGCCCAGTACATCCCATTCCACTCTCAGCGTAGATTCCACTCTTCCACAATTCAGAAACAGCATCTTCTAGATCCATTATATCAATACCATTTATTTGGTATGTTACTACTTCTTTGTTAGGCATTTTTACTTCCACTGAATCAACTTTAGACTCTTTTTTAGTCAGAGATGAGATAACATCATCAAATTTAGCTTTTTTAGCTTTTGAAAATTCATCTTTAGCAACTTTATTTACTGAACCTTTTACTACATCATAAGCGTAATTTAAAGCATTGGCAACAACTGGAGAACCAGATGCTCTAGAAAGAATTAAAACTCTTCTATCATAATTTTCTCCAACACCCGGACCATATCCATATCCTTGAGCCTCAAAATCTCCACCAGTGTTAAATGAAGAAAATATCTTCATAAATATATTTCCTGATAATGTATCCGTTACCATAACGTCTGGAGCTCCAACAAGTAAGTCATTACCTCTCATTACACATCCGCCATCGGCTCTTATAGAATCTGCAAACTCTATATCATATCCATTATCTTTAAGTTCTTTAAGGCCTTTTTCAACTTGTCTTGCTCCATCAACATTTAAGATACCAACTGTAGGATTCTTAATTCCTATTGATTTTGCAGTTGAAATACCGTATATAGCATTTCTAATCATAGCTTCTATCCTATTAGTAGCACTAGTACCTGTTGTAGTTGCAAGTATCATTTCTTTACCCTTAGCAGGAGTAATTACCCTTCCTACTGTAGAAACTCCTATTGGGAAATTGTAGTGCATTGTAACACACGCATCTATATATCCTGAGTCAAGGAGCTCCTCCATTTTAGAGTGCATATCTGATTCATCATTTACTTCAACTATTTCTAAGTCAGTATCGTATTTTGGCCCAATTAAAACTATATCAAACAATCCAGAGGCAGCAAGTTCAGCACCATCAACTATGTTTTTAACTCCGTGCTCACTACCTAGAGTTGTTATACCTATTTTAACCTTTTCGCCAAATTCTCCACTTTCTATTGCATTAGCTACTTCTAAGAATACATCTGCAATTACTTTTTTAGACATATAATCACCCCTATTCTTCCATCATATCTAATGCTAATTTTTTCATGGATTCAGCAATTATCTTCTTAATTTCATCCTTAGATACACCACTTGTAGCGTCTTCTGTAACTCCTGTATTTCTTTCTATAATTACAGAAACTCCATCAAATAAATTAGTCATTCTTCCTAAGAACAAGCTTCCTTTACCAACTATCATAGCTCTATTTTTATCGCCAGTAGTCATATCATCTATTGCAAAGCCAGCATATGGAACTCCTGATGGTATATGTCCTTGAGTTGGAGCCCATCCAGGTAACCCGCACTTAGATACGAAATCTTTTAGATCTTTTTTCTCCATATCTCCACGTTTAACTGCAAGTGCACCTATCATCTTGTAGTTTGCCTCTGGAACATCTCCAGCTCCTGCAGGTTTTGTTATATCAGGGTTTTGCATTTCAACTGAGTATACATCTACATCAGGAATCTTTAGATCCGCTCTATCAAGTCCTGAAGTAATAAGAGAAGTCATAACTGCTTGAGGAGATGATCCTGTTCCAACAGTATGTTTTCCTGTTAAGTCAGTTCTTATAATTGGATTAATTCCATCATTTTCAGATACAAGTACCGCAAATCCACCAACTACATCTTCTAGAACTGGAAGATCTTTTTTGATATGGTCTTTTGAGTTCATTCCAAGTTTAGCACTAGCACCACCAGCAACTATCATAACATTCTTATGAACTCCAGATTTAACAAGCGCTGCTGCTTGAATAAGAGCATGTGTCGGAGCTGCACAGAAACCTCTTGTATCAGAACCAGTGGCATTTTGGAAACCTGCTATTTCAGCTATTGATTTTGCAAAGTTTCCTCCACCTCTTTGATTCATATCTCCACAAGCTTCTTCTGAACACTCTATAACATAATCTATATCATTAGCGTCTATTTCACAGTGTCTAATTGCATGAATAGCAGATAAAACACCTGATGCTTTAACAACTAAGTTTTCAAACATAGTGTGAGCGTTTAGGTTTATATCTACATCATGAGCTCTTTTTATATATCCTACAAGTTCACCGTTGTGGTACAACCCCTCAGCTATATGTTCTTCTATAAGAGCTTTTCCGTCTTCTATATCGTCTCCCTTTATTTTTCCAAAGAATGGAGCAATTTCTGGGTAGTTATTTTCAATTTTAGGTTTTACTTCATTTACAAAGCTTTCTGATAACTTAACAAGATCAAAAGCATCACATATTTGCATAAATGCTAAAAATTCATCTTGAGGCATTATTTCCCCAAACTTACCATTTCTTTTTCCCTCGATTTTTTGGTTACACCAAGGCATTTCTAAATCTTTTAAATCTTCTGGTCTGTTGTTTCCTATATAAACTTGATTTGGCATGTAATTTACTACTTCATCGTAAGATCTGATGTGTTTGCCTACTTCTTTTAAAAATTCTGAATCTGGATGTGTCTGTCTTTCAACAGAGCATGTAGTTCCGTTTTGAACTATCATATCCGGAGTATGGACAAGTATGTAGCCTGCACCTTTTAATACTGGAAAAGTCATTTATTCGCACCCCCAAAGATTTTTTGTTCTCATATTGTTGTGGATTCCACGGATAGAACACCCGTGAAATCCACAGATTGGATAGTATATAGTTAAGTATTTATATGATGTGACATTATAATTTACAGCGTGTATTTCTAGTCTTCAAATACTGTTTGACCATCAACTTCTGTAGTCAATGCTTTTAATGCTTTTTCTACTAATCCTCTTCTTAAAGCCTTTTCTTCATCTGGCTCTAAAGCTGGATTTCCTAGTGGATGAGGTATTGCAATAGTTGGAACTATTCTGTTTGCTCCAACTGTAAGTGAGATTGGAACTACTGTACACATGTGTACAACAGGTATACCCGCTCTCTCTATTTCTTTGACCATCGTTGCACCGCAACGAGTACAAGTGCCTCACGTAGAAGTTAAGATTACTGCATCTACACCATCAGCTTTTAATTTTGCACCTATTTCAGATGCGTATTTTTTCGCACTTGCAACTGCTGTACCATTACCAACCGTTGAGAAGAAAGTTTCATATAGTTTACCTATAGCTCCCTCTTTTTCTAAGTCTCTTAGAACATCAACTGGTAAAACTCTATCTGAGTCTATATTACAGTAAACAGGGTCAAAACCACCGTGTGCTGTTTCGTAAGTTTCTTCTGTAAGGTTTTCTACTCCAGCGATTGAGTAAGAACCATACTTAGAAGCTGATGAAGACTCTATTCTATCAGGGTTTCCTTTTGGAACTATACCACCAGATGTTACTAAAGCTATTGTCGCTTTTGTAATATCTATAACTGCAGGATTTGGATCAACTCTATCGAAATCTGGCATTGGATATTCAGTTTCAAATGCCTCTCCCTTGATTTTTTTGATAAGCATATCAACCGCTCTCTTAGATCCTCTATCTTCATGGAAGAAGTTAACTCTTATTCCTCTTGGCATATATCCTTCTTCTTTAGGAGATCCGATTTCTTCTCCTTTAGAATACTTAATAGCAAATTTAGCTAACTTAGGAAGCGCTTTCCTCATTCCTGCTGCAGAGTCAGAAGTTTCTACTATATATACATCCTTCTTAAACATATCTGCACCTGGGTTTTCTATATACATTCCTGTAACACATGGTATATTTAATGCTTCTTGAACAACTTTAGTTATTGTTCCAGCCGCAACTCCGTATCTACCAGCGTTAAAAGCAGGACCTGCTATGAAAAGATCTGGCTTGAATCCTTTTATCATTCCTAGAACTTCTTCGCCTGCTTCGTCTATGTTTTCATTAAAATAACTGTCTCCGCATACAACCGTTCCAACTATTTCAAATTCATCGCCTAAGTTTTTATTAAGTTGCATACTTATTGGCGGTAAAGTCTCAGCTATGTGAGGCTTTGTATCAGCCTTTTCTTCTCCACCAATACCAGCAAAGAACTGATTTACATAATGAACTACTCTAAGCTTTTCCATACGATTTCACCCCTTTAGATTTTATTTTAGTTGTTGAATTTGCAGAATTCATCTCTTATTTCTTTCATTTCACCCGCAATCTCATCAACTTCTAAAACCATCTCCATCATTCCTACTTGATCTTCATAAACTTCTTCATCAAATAACTCTTTCATTTCTGGCTCAACAACATGGTAAACGCTAAGTCCTAAATCAACTCCAGCAAGTGGTCCAGCGAATGTTGGATCCCCAGCAGTTACTGTTTCAGCTGCAAGACCTGCAGCTTCGGCTTCAGCAGCACCTAGTAAAACCACTAAGTTCTCAGCTCCGAATTTATCAGAAGCGTCTTTAACTCTTTTTTGGTTTTCTAAGTCCATAGCCCCAGCAGCCGTTCAGACAAAACATTCAGTCGATGAAAATATTATCTCTGCCCCTTCTACTGTTTTTACACACTCATCAATCGCAGGTCCAGGTATTCCGTCACGATCACCTATTATAAGGACCTTCTTATTAGTCAATAAGCTCATAATATTCCTCCTAATTTATATTTTTTCTCATTTCACTTACAGTTCTTAATTTATTTATATTTTCTTTTATTTTACTTATATTTTTATTATTAATTTATATTTTATCTATTGTCTAGAATCCTTTTGACGTTAAATGTCCAAATCCAGTTTCGTTTGTAGCTCCAGTTATAGCTTGTATTTCAACTTCGATAGTTCCATCATCTTTTAAACTTCCGTCAGCTCCACCAGCTATTACTTCTACTACATCTAAGTGACCTATAACTTTATCAAGTTTAGGTAAAACTACAACTTGGTTGGCATTCCCACCAGTTACAACAGCATCTGCTTTTGCATCTGCATCTGCAAGTGATTGAGAAGCACCATCTCTACCAGCGTATTCATCTGTAACGATTACAGTTTTAACACCTTGATTTTCTATTTTTTTACAGTTCATGATAAGGTCAGTATCAGGGTTTCCGAAACCTTCTTGAGATACTATAACAGCATCTAAACCTAGGTATTTACATAACTTAGAAGTCCAGTTTGAAGATCTTTCTTTATCAGCTAGGTAAACATTTTCATTAGTGATTATTACACCCATAAAGTTTATTTCTTTACCATGTTTAGCATAAAGTTCTTCTACAACTCCATTGTTTAAGTGAACATAACTTGGGTTCTTGTCACAAGCAGAAACACAGTTACCACTTACAACAGCACCATCCATTATTTCAGTTGGATACAAAATTGTTGGAACTATTTGTTTTGCATCTACTCCGTAAACATAAGTGTCGTGAAGTAATCCTTGAGTTTGAAGCATATAAACATATCCTACTTTTGGAAGATCTGGGTATTCACTTATTTGCTCAAGCAGTGGTTTAGTTTCATAAGTAGATACTTCATCTGGAGTAAGCTCTTTAGCAACTTTTCCTAAGTAAGTAGCCGCTTTAAATCCTATCATTCTAACAGCGTACTCGTGGTTGTGTTGTTTTAAACCATCAACTGGCTCAGCTATAACAACAACATTGTTAAGTTTAGAGAATGGAGTGTATTTTGCACCTTCTCCAGTCATATCTACGATACCCTCTTGGAATCCAACTATTTTACCAGTAGTTACTACAGCTACACCTTTAAGCGCATGAGTTCTACCTTCTCCAACAGTATCTACTTTAGATATAATTCCCGGGAAAATTCCACCATTTCCTTCGACCTTAACTCTAGGTTCAATTACATCTTTTACTGGTGTTATTCTTACACTTTCACCTGGGCGGGCTAATTCGATATCAATTGATTTTATATGCTCATCCCCACCAATTTCTTGTAGCATCTCTTCCTTGTTGATGAATAAAACACCATCTACTACTTTTGTCTCATCACCAAATTGAACATCTTTAATATTGATCTTACCTAATTCAAGACGCATACTGCACCTCCTAATATTTAGATTTATATATACATCTGACCTGTGTCAAATTTATACCTTTGTTAGTTGTTTAATTTATAGTGCAAATCCTTTATATTGTATTTACTATACGTATTTTTTGATCATTTCTTCTATATTAGGTACTGTTGCATCGTCTTTAGTAACCTCGTCTACTTTTTCTCCGCCTTTGTATATAGCTAGAGTAGGAAGCCCTAATACCTTTTGTTTTATAGCTAATCTTCTTGCTTTTGTAGTATCCATCTTGCAGAATTTTATTTTATCTCCATAAGTTTCAGACAGCTTTTCAATATCTGGAAGTAATGCTTTACATGGTTCACAACCTTCGCTCCAGAAATCTACAAATACTACCTCTTCAGAATTTAATACTTCAGTTTCAAAAGTTTCTTTATCTAGTGATAACATATTATTTCCCCCTTATTTTTTTTAATTTTTTATTTTAAGCCCAAAACAATGTTCAGTTTGTCTGATACTATTCTGGGAATTTTTCATCTATATATTTCTCTGCAACTACTGCAGCTATTGATCCATCTCCAGTTGCTGTAACAACCTGTCTTAGTGATTTTTCTCTAACATCTCCAGCTGCAAATACACCTTCTATATCAGTCTTCATGTCTTGGTCAGTTATTATATAACCTTGCTCATTCATGTTCACTTTGCCTTTAAATACATCTGTCTGAGAAATTAGGCCTACGAAAACAAATAATCCCATTGTTCCATCTTCTTCGTCTGCAAAGTACTCGTGAGTTTCTCCAGTGATTTTGTTTTTAAATACTATAGATTCTAGTAATCCGTCGCCTTTAACTTCTTCAACTACTGTATCTAGTAAAAACTCAATCTTTGGATTTGCTTGGGCTTTTTCTAATACACTCTTAGCACATCTGAATCCTTGTCTTCTATGGACCACAGTTACTTTTCTTGCAAATTTTGTTAGATACATTGCTTCTTCAAGAGCACTGTCTCCTCCACCTACAACAAACACTTCAAAGTCTTCAAAGAAGTCAGCGTCGCATGTAGCGCAGTAAGAAACACCTTTTCCAGTAAGTTCTTTCTCGCCAGGGCAACCCATTTTTCTTGGAGATGCTCCAGTTGCAATGATTACAGCTTTTGCTTTATATTCATCTTTTTGACCTTTTAAAACTTTTATTTCTCCGTCGAGTTCAACTGATTCTATAGTATCCTTTACTCTCTTTGCTCCAAATTCATCACACTGTTCAACCATTCTTGCAACTAGTGATGGCCCTGTTGCTTCCCTTACAGATCCAGGATAGTTTGCAACTTCATGGGTAATAACTATTTGCCCACCAGTTTTATCTTTTTCGATGATCAAAGTATTAAGTTTTGCTCTAGATCCATATAATCCTGCTGACAATCCCGCTGGACCTGCGCCTATTATTACTAAGTCATAAACGTTTTCCATATTATATTCCTCCCATTTTGTTTTATATTAATTGATTTTAATTAACTAAATTAGTTTTTGACTATTTTTTAACATTTTCGATTAATTTTTAACAAAAATCTATTGTTAAATATTTTGTCTATTTTTTAACATTTTTGGGTATAAGAAATAAGACCTTATTCTCTCATTTTTTAATTTAAAACTTTCTTTTCTCAGAAAATTCCAACTTATTAAAGTTTAATTAGGCATTTTAACTATTCTTTTAAATATTTCTTGTTTTTCTAATTACTATCTAATGCTATACATAATTGATTCTTTGAACTGTATTGTAAAATATATCAAAGTCTATCACTCTAAAATCATCTTTTACTGATTCAGTCCAATTTGGAGTTATTTTGTCATTTTGGAATTTTGTCGCAGTGTTTATTGATTCTTCGATCAAACTTAATGAGTTTACATCGAGCGTATTGCCTTTTTTTAAAATTATGGTTCTATATGGTGTTTCATTCGGCTTCACACTTCCATATAGTGGATGTGAAAGAAGATTAAAACCCTCATGAATTAAATCTCTACAGATTTTCAGTATCTCTATATAACCAACTTCTTTATATAGAATATTTAAGTCATCACTAGTTTCTTCTTTTACTTTTGAGTTGTTTGTTATTATGATCATTTATACACTCTCTCTTTCGAAATGTAGTTTAAGTTAAAATAAAAAACAGAAAATACAAACATCCAATTTGTATTCCCTGTTAAAATATTCTTCAGAGCCACGTCCACGTACAGTCTTCTATTACCTGAGAATTTCATCTAAGCTCTTTGGATTTACAGATTAGATTTGTCCCTTCGGTCGCCATCATAACAATGTGGCTGTCTCCTGTGCGCTTCAACCGTATGTTTAGTTTTAGTATATAAATCAGTAAAAATATATTGGATAAGTTTTTAACTATTATTTCTAATAGCTTTTAACTATCTCTTTAATTAATAGTATATAAATATTCAATCCAAATTGCAACATATTTTTTACAAAAAAAGTAAGTTTTTTCTTTTTATTCCGAAATTTACTGAAATCACTTACTTTTCATACTATGTTATATGAATTAATTTTCAAAATAATGATCGATTATAATGATTTTTCTAATTTTATTTATTAATTTTATTTTTTAATTACCTCCATCTTCATTAAAAGCACACTTCATTTACAGCATCTAAATACAATTTTACGCTGTTGATAATTTTTGAAAGTGCATTTTTTTCAAATGGAGAATTTAAATTACCGATTTCTATTATCTCAACAAATGATTTGCTTCCACCTACCGCACACATTTTTTTATAATCTGATAAATAATCAGACTTTCTATCTCTACTCTTTTCCCACATTTGTAAAGCACAAACTTGCGCTAAAACATAGTCTATATAGTAAAATGGGTTTTTAAATATATGCCCCTGTTTATACCACCAACCACCTTTTTCCAAAAAATCACATGTGCTATAATCCCTGTGAGGTAGGTATTTTTTTTCTAATGTTCTCCAAATATTTTTTCTCTTATTCTTTGATATATCTGGATTTCTGTAAATCTCATGTTGAAATTCATCTACCAGTGCTCCGTACGGTATAAACTTAATTGCCGAAGATAGATGTGAAAACTTATACTTCTCGCTATCTTCTTTAAAAAACATATCCATCCATGGCCATGTTATAAATTCCATACTCATAGAGTGTATTTCACAGCTATCAAGGGTTGGGAAATTAATTTCTGGTGTCTCGATCCATCTAGACATATAGAGTTGGAACGCATGTCCAGCTTCATGAGTAAGTACATCTATATCGTCGAGTGTTGAATTAAAATTTGCAAATATAAAAGGTGCCTTATGATCTGGTATATATGTACAGTATCCACCTGCTCCTTTATTTGCTCTGGTTTCGTAGTCTATAAGCTCATTCTCTATTATATAATTAAAAAACTCATTTGTTTCATCTGAAATTTCTTTGTACATTTTCTTTGCTGAACTGAAAATATAATCTACATCTCCTATTGGTTTAGCATTCCCATTTGTAAACTCTATGTTCTCATCTATGTAGTCCAACTTTTCCAAATTCAAACGCTTCGCTTGTCTTTCGTACAGTGAATTTGCAAGCGGTACAATATCTGTTATTATCTGATCTCTAAATATTTTTACCATATTTTCATTGTACTCGGTTCTCATCATTCTAAGGTATCCAAGATCTACAAAATTGTCAAAACCAAGTTTTTTAGCCATCATATCTCTGACCTTTACAAGGTCGCCAAACAGATTATCAAATTCATCTTCACTTTCTTCAAAGTAATTGTAGTATTTTTTTGAAGCAGATTCTCTGATTTTTCTATCTTCAGAATACATATATGAATTTAAACCAGATAAATTTTTTATTTGTCCATCAAATTTTATCTCAGCAGAAGCAAGTAGTTTTGTATATTTTGAACAAAGCTTATTTTCTTCTTTTAGTTCAGGTATTATCTCTGATGAAAATGCCTTAAGTGAATAATCACATATTTTTAAAAATTGTTTACCGTAATCTACTTCAATCTTATCTATGTACTTTGAATTTACAATGCTTTTGTAAAACATAGAATTTAATTCCTCATACATTGGGCTGTACTCATCCCAATACTCTTTTTCTTCTATGTAAAATTTATCACTTGTATTCAAACTGTATCTTATCGATACAATTGTAGACATAGACTGAATATTATTTCTAAGTCTATTTAGTTCTTCTATTTGTATTTTTTGATTTATATATGACTTTGATGTATCTATACAATCTACAATTTCTATAAATTTGGACTTAATGACCTTATAATCCGGTCTAGTATATTTAAATTTTGAAAATTTCATAATATCCTCTCCTATAACCCAATAAAAATTATAAATACTATACTATTTTTTATTGCATAAATAATTATAACATATCAAAAGAATAATATTTAAACTTTAAAAATACGATACCCCATATAAAATAAATTGTTTATTTTATAAGAAGTACCGTATTTTTAAAGTTTAAATATTTTATATGCTACATCCAATGCTTCAAGTATATCTAAGCAATAAATATCTTCATCATCATTCATTTCATTTATGTTTATCCAACTCTTATACTCATCCTTCGTCCAGAAGAAATTCATTATGTTTCAACAACTTGCAGCCCATTCTGAGTGTTTATCTAGGTCAACATGTAAAACCCTTAGATTAGGATTGCTGACATACTTTATCTGTTCATCCTCAACTCTAATTTTTATTTCTTGCCCAGTTACACAGCACATAGAGTTGATTGTTACATTTTGATGAAATGTACAAGATGTTCCAATTGCATCTATTGCACACATTGCATAAAATTCTCTTCCATCGTCAAGAGTTACATTGTGGCTTGTAGATAAAGCTGATACAGGATAAATAAAATTGATATTTTCACCTTCAGCTACAAGTACGTTTTCTTTTATAAAACTATCCAATGTATTTTGCAAATATTCTCTATCTATGCTCAACTTCGAACTCAAAACATTCACAACTTCATTAAGCGTGACACATCGTTTTTTTTCAATAATCATATCCATTATGGATACTCTAATTGCTCTTTGAGTATCATCTAAATTTTTATATTTTTCTACTTCGCTCATAATTCCCCCCTAAACATCATAACAAGTTGATAGTATTTCTGATACTTGTGATTTATACTTTTCATACTCATTACAATCTCTATTTCTCGGTCTAGGAATATCAATCTTTATATTACCTATTATCTCACCTTTGTTTCTCGACATAATTACAACTCTATCACTCATATAAACTGCTTCATCGACATCGTGTGTAACCATAACCGCAGTAATTCTATTAGCTGACCATATTTTTTCTAGCTCTTCCTGTAGGTTTTGTCTCATCTTCAGATCGACAGCACCCAAAGGTTCGTCCATAAGAAGTACTTCAGGATTACAAGCTAAAGCTCTTATAACTGCAACTCTCTGTTTCATACCTCCTGAAAGCTGATGAGGATACATACTTTCTTTGCCTTTTAAGTCTGACATTTCTATAAGTTCTTCTAACTTTTTTTCTCTTTCCTCTTTTGGAATCTTCTGCTGTTTCATCGGATATAAAACGTTATCCCTTACAGACTTCCACGGAAATAAAGCGTAGTTTTGAAATATAAAAGCTCTATCAATACCTGGTTTTGTTACTTTATTTCCATTTACTAAAATTTCTCCACTTTCAGGTTTTTGAAAACCACCTATGATAGTAAGCAGTGTAGTCTTGCCGCATCCAGAAGGACCAAGCAAGCATATAAACTCCCCTTGGTCTACTTCTAAACTTATATCATCGAGTACTTCGACATGTTTTTTATTATTTATAAATGATTTGCTTATATTTTTTACGTCCAGCTTCATTAATCTGCAAACCTCCATTTACAAAGAGTTTTGTTTACGAATTTTAATATTAAATCTATTAAAAAACCTATTATAGCTGCCATACACATAAGGGCAACTAATAACTCAGTCCTCATCATAGTCTGAGCTTGTACCATAGAGTAACCGAGACCGGCACTCGTAGCTATGAACTCCGCTCATATTACAGACATCCAACCAGTACTTATTGCAAGTCTCGAACCTGTCAATATATCTGGTAGAGCTGCTGGTATTATAACATTAAAGAAAATCGACACTGGAGATGCACCCATGCTTCTCGCAGCATTGTAGTAATCTTTTGATATAGCTCTAACCCCTTGTATAGTATTTAATATTATAGGGAATACACCTGCAAATGCGATCAAAAATATTGTAGGTCCATCTCCTATACCAAACCATACTATTGTCAGTGGAACCCATGCCATAATTGGCACCTGTCTTACAGAGTCAATCATAGGAGATAAAACTTTTTCACTAGTTATTGAAAATCCCATAATAAGACCTATCGGTAACCCAATTCCAAGTGCACATAAAAATCCTTTTAAAACCCTTTGAAGTGTTATCATTAAATTTTTTACTATTTCAGGGTCAGTAACACAAGTTAAAAAACCTTTAAAAACATCTAATGGCATAGGAAGTAGTAATGAACTTCCTATCTCAATTGCAGCAAATTGCCATACTGTAACTATAACTACTAGAAGAATAATTCTATATAGATTCTCTAGAAGACTTTTAGAATTTTTCTTTTTCCTAATAGCTATTCTTTTATCGGCAGAAATTTTACTTTCCAATTTACTATTTCCTCCATCTCTTTATTTGAAATATCCACGTTCTTATAATTTTCTATGGCCTTTTTAAAGACCTCTCTATCTTCTAAATCATAAACTGCCTCATTGTAAAGCCTTATAAAGTCTTTATATAAGTCATTTTGTTTAAATTCCTTACTTACTACTAATACATAACTTTCATACTCTCTATTAGTTGCTGTAGAAAGTTTTTCTCCCTTTAAACTCAGGGATTTCATAATATCTACTACAATGCCATCCACTAAATTGCTCTCAAGACCATATCCTAGTGCTGTACCTATAAGTGGAACAGTTTCTGCATCTTTATAGTTCTCACTAACCAAATTGTATTGATAATCCCTCTTTTGAGTTACACCAATTCGCTTTGGTTTATCTGTACCCATCAAGAATATATCCGAATTTTTGACTACAGGAGCTATTATTTCAAAGTTTGTATCATTTTTTATATACTCCTCGGCTGCATCTTTGCAGATTATTGCCATATCCATTTCCTCTGAACTCAGAGCCCATTGTGTAGTGCTCGATCAGCAATCTGCAACAGAGTACATATCCAAAAGCTTATCTAACTCCAACCCGTCAAATTCATTTTTTTCTGTCATGTAGTTTATCACAAAACCAGAGGTATCATCAGATACCCCTATTTTCATTTTGCCTTTTATATGTTCTTTTGTATTAAAGTTAAAAAATAGCAAAATCAAACATATAAAGATTATTGTTGCTGAAATAACAATATTTTTAAATTTGCGCATTAATTTCATAGCCTTTTCAATCTATTGTTTATCTAATTCCATTGCTTTAGCCTTCCAATCGTCATAACTCATACCTTTAGGAAATACAGGATCTACCTTTTCCTCAATAAATTTATCAAAGTCGTCAGCCCCGCATGAATCTAATAAGCTCTTGTCCACAACTTCATCATAAGAGGGAACTTTGTCCATTTTCTTGTAATCTTTGTACATTTTTAAGTTGTTTTTGTACTCTTCACCGGTGATTTTCCAAGTAAGTGTTCTACCTTCACCAACAGTCTTTTTGTAAATAGTCATTAGAGCTACTTCTTCGTCCACGTTGTAGTCTTCTGCAAATATTTTAGCTGCTTTAACTGGATTAGTGTATATGTATTCTACTGATTTTGTATGAGCTAAAACCAACTTTTTAGCAAGCTCTGGATGATCTTTTATAAAATTTTTATTTAGCGAGAATGAACAACAGTTGTACTGTTTACCAGTAGATTCTTCTTTGTACTGTGTAGATGCAATTATTTTACCTGTTCCTTCAAATTCAGCTACTGATCCCCATGGATCACAAGATGTAAATGCTTTTATTTTACCTGTTTTAAAAGCTAGGTAAGCATCTTTGTCCGACTCCATATCTATACAATCGTACTCACTTGACTTAGCTGGTATCCCTGCTTCTGGGCCATAATCAGTATGCCACAAAGTATCATTATCAGGATCACCTGCTATCTTTTTACCAATCAAATCTTTTGGGTCTTTTATATCATTCGAAACTATAAGGTACTCTGAACCCCCACTGTGGTTATTTGCCGCAACTACTATAGGAGCGCCCTTTGGGATAGCTCCTGCTAATCCTCCAGTACCTATGTAACCAGCATCCATCTGACCAGCTGCCATTGCTTCTGGCACTTTACCATTTCCTAGAGTCTTTACATTTAGCCCTAATTCTTTGTAGATACCAGCTTTATCCCCTATTGGTGCAGCTGTCATATGGTCACAGTTGTAGTATCCTAAAGTTATAGCATAGTCGTCATTAGCCTTACTTGATTCCTTGCCGTCGCCTTTAGAACTGCATCCTGTTAAGAAAGATAAACCCATTATCCCTGTTAACATTACTACTTGAAACTTCCTAGTATTAAACATCTCTTAATCCTCCAAGTCAATAATTATAATATTAGTATAAATTTTTAAGGTTAATTTCTATTGTTTATCTAACTCTGTAGCTTTTACCTTCCAGTCTGTATAACTCATGCCTTCTGGGAATACTGGTTCTACTTTTTCTTTTATAAATTTATCGAAGTCGTCTGCTCCACTTGATTCTAATAAAGTTTTATCAACTATTTGATCATATGTAGGAACTTCATCTAAGCTTTTGTACTCTTTATAAGTCTCTAAGTTATTTTTGTATTCATTGCCTGTTATATTCCAAGTAATTGTTCGTCCTTCACCTACAGTTTTTTTGTAAATTGTCATTAGCGCAACTTCTTCATCGACATTGTAGTCTTCAGCAAATATCTTGGCCGATTTTATTGGATTAGTATATATATACTCTATAGATTTTGTATGAGCTAGCACTAATTTTTTAGCAAGCTCCGGATGATTTTTTATAAAGTTTTTATTTAATGAGAACGAACAACAGTTGTACTCATTACCAGTTGATTCTGAATGGTATTTTGAAGAAGCTATTATTTTACCTGTTCCTTCAAACTCAGCTACCGATCCCCATGGATCACATGCAGAAAAGGCTTTTATTTTTCCTGTTTTAAATGCAATATAAGCATCTTTATCCGATTCCATATCTACACAATCGTATTTACTTGAATCAGCTGGTAGACCTGTTTCTGGACCATAATCTGTTTTCCATAGTAAGTTCGTATCAGGGTTTGCCCCTATTGTCTTACCTAATAAATCTTTTGGCTCTTTTATATCATTTGCCACTATTAAGTAGTTTGAACCTTCACTGTGGTTGTTCGCCGCAATAACTATAGGAGATCCTTTAGTAACTGCTCCAGCTAAGCCTTGTGTCGATATGTAACCCGCATCCATTTGTCCCGCTGCCATTGCTTCTGGCACTTTACCATTTCCTAGAGTCTTTACATTTAATCCAAGCTCTTCATAAATTCCAGCCTTAGCTCCAACTGGTGCTGCTGTCATATGATCACAGTTATAATATCCTACTGTTATAGCGTAATCATCATCATCTTTTGCTTTGTCTTTCTTTGAGCTACATCCTGTCAGCACTGTAGTCCCAATTACAGTAGCCAACATTAATGCCGTAACCTTTTTTGATTTACTCATCTTCAATCCTCCAAAATAAATTTAATTAACAACAACTCTCCATATTCTCTCCAAACAAATCTTCTAACTTATTTCCCTCTAATCTGTAAATTGCATATCCAATTTTTTTGTTTTTAGAACCAGAAACCATAATCTCCATAACACCTTTTGAGTCGATATCTTTAAATGTTATAACCTGATCATCGACAGGTGCTGTTACTGGTTCAGTAACATAATACTCATTTCCTTTTGTTGCAACGACAACAAGTCTATTGTGGTTTTCTTTATTTTTATAAATTACCACTAAGTCTTTTTTATCGTCGCCGTTTAGATCTTCTTCGGCATAAGTTATTATTTCTTTGTATTTGCAATTTTTTTTGAAGTAATTAAGCGTCTGTTTACTTACATCGGGTAAACCATCATTTTCTTTTAAGTTTTCATCCAACAACTTTGATCCCAGTATCAAAAATACCAACACAACAACTGTAATAATTATTTTTTTACGCATTTTTTTTATTGACATCTTTCATTTTAGGTAATATTGCAATAATACAGAAAATAATTATAGCTATTGAGCATACATATGTAATAGATTCTGGTATATTTAAAAATAACTTATTTGCTAGTTGTATAGATGAACCATTTGCTTGACTGTTTACAAAGTTTGAGTTGCCACTTAAAAGTAGATTAGTTATATAACCGATAATTATAGATCCTATTGTAAGAGTTGCCGTATATATAATTACACATCTTTTTCCAATTACATTGTACATACTTATAAGTTCAGGTAGGTTTGTAGCTGCTCCTGCAATTAAGAAAGTTATTGCTACTCCAGGTGATGCTCCACTTGCTACTAATGCAGCAATAAATGGTATATGACCAACTGCACAAACGTACATAATACATGCTAAAACCGTGATACTAGCCATTGATATAAGACCTGGATTACCCAAATACTTCTGTATTATAGAACTAGGAAAAATTGTAGTAATAAACCCTGCCATGATCATACCTACTACTACGTATTTACTTATAGTAAGAGCGAGTTCGCTAAATGACCATTTCATTCCATCTAATAAATTTTGAAAAAAACCTTTTCTTTCTTCTTCTAACTCAATTGCTTCACTGTCATCATCGCTGGCAACATAAAGTTCGTCTTTGGCAAATGTATTTCCTAAAAAACCAACCAAAATCGGAAGTACAAATCCAGCAATGATGTATATTATTGTTATCTGTGGACCCAACAGTCCAAAACAGAGTATAACCGCTATTGGATTTATAATAGGCGTTGATGTCATAAATGCTAACATAGGTCCTAAGTAAGCCCCCGAATAGTACATACTTATTCCTATTGGAATTACTCCACAGCTACAAATAGGCAAAAACATCCCTGAAATAGTACTCTTTATTAAAGAAGAGGCCTTTTTATTTCCCAAATGTTTTTGAAACTTAGCTGGTGTAATTACATTGTGTAGAATACCTGCTAATACAAAACTTATCATTAGCCAACCTGAAGATCCGTTTAACATTATAAATGCAGTCACCAGAGTATCCTTTACAGCAGTAAAGATTGTTTCTAACATATTCATTAATCTCCTAAAATTAAATTTTAAATATTGCAATTTAAATTGCTTCTAAATATTTTTGTGTCCCTATTCTGTTTCTTATATCTCAGTTCTTTTCTATTTTTTTATATAGTGGCAACTACTCTATCCAATTGCTTCTAATATAGCTTTTTCAATACTTTTTTTGTTCAGTCTATCATACTTCTTCTTTTGACCTATAATCATTGTCCCTTTTGTTATAAGTCCATATTTTTTGACGTATGAAAAATCTTTTCCTGCAGTGTACAATTTTACTTCTAATTTATCGCTGTACTTTTCACCAAGCTCTTTAATAAGCCCTCCATGCTCATCACAAGATGGTCAGGTACTTATAAATTCAACCAATACTTTTGACATATATTCCACTCTCCAAATTCAAAATAAAATCCATTTTTATATATTTAATTTTTTATTAAACAATATTCACTTTTTATTTACAAAAAAAGTCGTATTTTTACGTAACAATCACCCACAGAAAACAGTCTCTATGGGTGATTTTAATCTCTACTTTGTAAAATATATCTCTTATAATGTAATCACTTGATCTATGCCCGCATCCCCCAAGCATGCGTAAAGATTAGGGAAACATCCTATAGTAGCCCCATCTACTAAGCTGTCTTCTATACCTCTTTCAATTGTACATTGATCACATCCCATTATTATCATGCCTGTTTTGTTATGTATTTTGCTAAGTTTTTCACCAACTGGATTGCCTTTTGATAGGAATAAGGTATTGTCCATAAAGAAGAACATACCTAAAACTTCTGCTCCGTGATTCCCTTGTTCTAGCTGTGGAATAATCATTTTGTCTAATATTTTGTGTGCATTTGTACTACTAAAAATATAAGCAACCTTCATTGTAACTACCCCCATAATTATACATTTTTTGATATTCTTTTCTTACATAATTATACATTTAACTAAGTTGCAAAGTACAATTGAAATTTACTATATAATAAACTCTAAATATCGTAATTTTCTATTAATAATTCTTTTTGACGAAAATTATTATCAGAAAATTGAAATAATTTAAGGTTGATTTATTCTTTTATATCATATATAATTACCATAAGTTAATTTTAGGTTAATAAATTAACTTATTATTAACATTTAATAATTAATAAAGAGGTGATATTATGGTAACATTTTTAGTGGGTATTGCACTATTGCTAGTGGGAGGATTCTTCTATGGAAAATATTGTGAAAAAGTATTTGGTCCAGATGATAGAGAAACACCTGCAATAACAGAAAGGGATGGTGTTGACTATGTTCCTATGAAAAAATGGAAAAATAGTCTTATCGAGCTATTGAACATAGCTGGTACTGGACCAATACTAGGACCTATACAAGGTATATTATTTGGACCTATCGCCTTTATATTGATTCCAATTGGTTGTGTTTTCGGTGGGGCGCTACACGATTATATGTGTGGAATGATATCTATTAGAGAAAAAGGTGCTCAGATGCCAGCTTTAGTAAATAAGTTTTTAGGCAAAAAAGTTTATGGAATTTATCAAATTTTTCTATGTTTACTAATGCTACTAGTAGGTACGGTTTTTATATATACACCTGGAGATCTAGTTGTTTCTCAACTACTTGGTCAAAAGCCTGTTATGGGTAACCCTGTTGTTTGGATTGTGTACGGTCTTATATTCTTATATTATCTATGCGCTACACTATTCCCAATTGATAAAATAATCGGGCGTATATACCCTATATTCGGTGCTATACTACTTTTATCCGCAGTAGGTGTTGGTGTAGGAATATTTACAAGTGGTTATCAACTTGCTGAGCTTACTTCAGCTAATTGGCTTGGAATTCATCCAGATGGCATTCCTCTAGTGCCGACATTCTTCGTAACAATAGCTTGTGGTATCGTATCAGGATTCCACTCTACTCAAGCCACTCTTATAGCAAGATCAGTATCAAGAGAGAGAGAAGGTAGAGGTACATTCTACAATACTATGATTTTAGAAGGATTAATAGCTATGATATGGGCTGCTGCTGCGATGGGGGTATATGCAAAAGGAATTGATAGTTCATTTATAGGTACGGCTTCAGTAATCGGAATTGTTGCTAGAGATTTACTTGGATCAGTAGGTGGAGTAATTGCAATAATAGGCGTTATAGTTCTTCCTATAACATCAGGAGATACAGCTCTTAGATCTCTTAGATTGATACTAGCTGAACACTTTAACTTCGATCAAAAAATTAAAAAAAACAGAGTTGCACTTACTATAGGTATATTTATTCCAGTAATAGCAATACTTCTATTTGCTAAATCTAGTGAAAAAGGATTCAATATACTGTGGCGTTACTTCTCTTGGAGTAATCAGACAATTGCAGTCTTCGCATTTGCTATGATAACAGTTTACCTAATTGTTAAGAATAAAAACTACTTTATGTCATTAATACCAGGTATGTTCTACGCATATGTAATATTCAGCTATATCTTGAATGCACAGATCGGTTTCAATTTAAGTATAAATATATCATATATTATATCTGCTCCTTTAACTCTTTTATATGCCTACTTAACAGTTAAATGCGGAAAGAACTTAAAGGAAAATAGTCAAGAAATAACTGGTTCTAAAAATTATTAGGGTCGAGCCAATATAATCATATAATTTAATAAAAAATAGAACGACAAAAAGTCGGAAGTCAATTAGAATTATACAATATCCAAAGTTATTTGGCATTGTTGATATACTAATCAACTTCCGACTTATTTTATTATCTACGCTACATTTTGTTTTATTGACTCGCTACATCTTATTTTATTATCTACGCTACATCTTGTTTTATTGACTCGCTACATCTTATTTTATTATCTACGCTACATCTTGTTTTATTGACTCGCTACATCTTATTTTACTGCCTATTATTAATCTATCGCCTTTACACTACTTCTTTCAATAATTGAAGGATACTGGACTCTAGCGATTTTATCTCCAGGATTTTTATTTATAGCTTCTACCAAATAATCTGTAGCATTTTTTACCACTGCTTCTCTTGTGTCATCAATTGTAGTAAGCTCAGATTTAAAGTAATCTATCAACTCAATATTATTGTATGTAATTATCGATATATCCTCTGGAACTCTTATATTATGGCTTAGTTTAAGTTCCTGATTTATTGAAATTGCTGGTATATCTTGTTGTATGAAAATCGCGGAATACTTTTTTATTTCCTCAATATTTTGACTTACAAATCCAACCTGAGACTCAAAATCCATACTGTTTTCCATTATATGTGGCTCTAAATTAGCATCTTCCATAGCTTTTAAATATCCTGATGTTCTGCCAATATACATGTCGCTAGTTTTATCAGTCGATGTTATAGTAAGTATTTTAGTATGTGATTTCTTTATTAAGTGCTGTGTAGATATATATCCACCGTATTCATTGTCATCCCAAAAATAATTATTTTTTTCTTCTAAATAATACTTAGGTTTAAAGAACATATACGCATGTGGAAAGTTGTTTTTATTAAGAAATTCATATTCTTTTTTTGTTAAATCCTTTGATACTATCAATAAGGCATCGACCATCTGCCCATTTACAAGCTTGTATATATTACTCTCCCCAGAAATATTATTATTTGGTTGAATAATAAAGTCGTATTTATTTGATTCAATTGATCTTATCGAGCTATCCATAGCATCACTAAAAAATCTTCTCATATCTCTATCATTGAAGTTATTTGAAAAAACTACACCAATTGTATTAGTGCTCTTCTTAACTAAATTTCTAGCATTTACATTAAAATGAAATCCTAATCTATCTGCTTCTTCCTCTACTCTTCGCTTGGTTTCTTCCGATACATTAGGACAAGAGTTTAAGCACCTTGACACAGTTGAATAACTAACTCCAAGGTTTTTAGCAATATCTTTTATAGTTACCATTTACCTCATCCTTTATATTTATTCTTACTTACCTTAAAATAATAGTTAATATTTAAATCAAAGTCAATACTATTTTGAAACGTTTCCATAATTTTATGAATAAACAGTACTTTTTTACACATAATAATTGCGACTAATATTTTAGGAGGTAATTCTATGAATGAAAATTTAAATTGTTCAGCTACTAATTGCGTTTATAACTCTAGCCAATTATGTTATGCTGGAAATATCAAAGTTGATGGTAGACAAGCAAATTCTACTGACGGTACTTACTGTGCTTCATTTGAAGATAGAGGGCACTCTGGAATGACTAACAGTGTTGACAACGCTAAACAAGTATGTCCAAATGATATTCACTGTGAAGCAACTAAATGTAAGTATAATGATCAAGAACTTTGTAAAGCTGAAAATGTCCATATAAATGCTAACAATGCTAGTTGTGAGACATTTGCTGCAAAATAGTTTTGATTGATAAATTAAGACAGGCTCAATAAATGGAAAAAAATCAGAATAAATAATAAACGCTGACTACATAGCTTGGACTAAAGGCTGTAACTGTAGTCGGCGTTTATTATTTATTTCAATTTCCTTTCCATCTATTGTGCCTGTCTTAATTCGTTCTTTTCTTCTTTGCCTTCGTTATCGTTTTTATTGATGAATTTATTTTTTAAATATTTTATACCCATTGCTATAGATCTATGTTCTATAGACTGTGTATCAAATTTAAGTACGTACAAGTATCGTCTTAGACTATCGACAAATCCTATGAGAATAACAAATACTAGTTATATATACTATTTATATTGTTCGCAAATAGTCTAATAGAGGTTCGATGGCTTTACGGCTCGAATTATCGTATGAATTATTGATAGCCTCCATCGTTCCTATTTCAATTTTATCTTTATTTTTTTTAGTTTTTAGTACAAGCTTTAGAACATTCATAAGCATTTTATCACTCAATCCCATATCTTTATAGTTAATACCGCTTTGAAAATAAAAAAAAGGAATATTTAACTCAATTGGAATATTGATTTCCTTAAATTGGATAACCTTTTCAGCAGCAGAGATAGGTGTTGCACCAGTCGCAAATATTATTAGTTGAGTGTTTTTTAATGCTTCTAAATTATTTGTTATAAATCTAATACCATTTATTTTACTTGCATGTATTCCACCTCCAAAAATAACGATGTCATATTTAGATACTTCTGAAATATATGCTGTTTCTAAAGGCAGAGCGTGACAATTCAATTCATCTGATATCCATCTGGCATACTTCTTTGTAAATCCAGTTTTAGACTTGTATACTAATAAAATTGATTTCAATATAATACCCTCCAATATTTAAAAATTATTAAAATATAATACTATTTTGCTACTTATGGTCATTTCATCAGTTTTTTATATTATATCAAATATAATAAATTATCTCAGACATATGTTTAAAATCATAAGTATTTATTTAAGCAATTACTATTAATAGTAATTAACTAATTTATTTTCTCGCCTTGAGGATAGGTTGTGATGTTCAGATGGAAAAAGATACGCATCATTTCATTTACCATTGTGCTTTCCTCCAATCTTGTAAATACAATACATATTTAAGACAACGAAAAAAGGGCTATGTCTTTTATAAATGTAGAACATAGCCTCACCTTTTTTACTGACACCGAAATAATTCGGACGTTCTTGGCTTTTCATTTTTATTCCAATTGATTTGTGGTTTTTTAAAATCATTGGTTGCCACACCGTATCCACAGAAACTTCCATTACATTCAGAAAACTTTTCTTGGAGTTTGTTTAAATAAGGAACATCAAGTAAGAACCCCTCTATATTAAACCAGATTCCTTCAAAAAAAATCTCCACCCAACTATGGACAATATTTTGGGGAGCAACACTATACATTAAACTTGTCATAGCACCTTTCTGGAGAGTTTTGTCGATAGTAAACCCGTGAATTCGACATGGGATACCAACAGCTCTAAGCAGAGCCATAAATAGTGTACCTTTAGTATTACACTGCCCATAACCGTCTTCTAAAACTCTACTTGCTTTTATGGTGTCGTCAACATTATAGCCAAATTTTATTTCATCCCTAACAAAATTATATATCTCAAGTATCTTTTGAAACTTATCTTTATCTGTCCATTTCCTATTTTCAACTAACTGCTGTATCACATTACTGTCATAATTCAACATAGGTGTTGCCTGTAAATACTCTTTCATAATATAACCTCCTTATGTCTGATAATCATATTATACAAATTTATTTATAGACATACTTTCATTGTAACAGCCAATGCTTATGCAAGTCTGATATTATACTATTTGTTATAGCACCGGAATTTTGTCCACACATAAAAATATCATTCATTTACTCAACTCCTGTTCAATAATCAGTCTCAGTAACCTGCATTTTCGAATTTCCGCATCCGTACTTTCACATCAAAGTATTATTCTTTTTGTGCGGCACTTTGAAGTGCTGCTACAACTTTACCAGTAAGAAAATTGTGATCAATAAATAAAACTTTAAAATAGCTGTGCTTACTTAAAATCTTTATAAATTATCTCAATTAAAGTACTTTATCCGTTAATTACATATTCTCAATTATCACAAATTTTTTTATAAATCTTTGTTCTTAATTACCGCTAATAACATGTTCCAGTTCTTCATAGATTTCTAAGCAACTTTAGTCACCTTAAGTATTACCCCAGTGGTCCTTTCCAAGGGGTGCCAGCCACGCAGTTTCGTATTTGATTCGTTGCATTTATTTTCTAATCATCAGTTACCTTAACCTTAAGATTATAAATTCACTTTTTATATATTAAAATACGAGTAGGTTATATTTTATTTTCCTACTCGTAGTTAACTTGATTTCTAAGCTGTTAAATCTTTTTCTTTATTCTCTTTTTTCTTATCGCCATATTTATCTTTCAAATACTTTATATCTGCAGTTATAGATCTGTGTTCTATAGTAGATGTATCAAGTTTAAACACTTTAAATACAAACTGCATAACATATCCAAGTGCAATCGCACATATAAAAGTACCAATTCCAACTGTTCCACCTAAGGCCCATCCTACAATAAGTGCCCCTACTTCAAGAACAGTTCTCACTAAACGAACCGACTTCTTAGTTCTTTTGTTTAATGCTATCATAAGCCCATCTCTAGGCCCACTTCCTAAATGTGCTCCTAAGTACAAAAATGATCCTACAGAAGTTAGTATTACTCCGATAAAGTTCATAAATAGCCCCATATATAAATTATGTGACTTCGGTATGAAATCAAGATATATAACCAAATCCATAAATACCCCAATAAATATCATGTTGAGAACCGTTCCCCAACCTATATTTTCGCCCAACAATACATCGATAATGACAATCGTTACACCAACAGTAATTGATGCCTGACCTATAGTCATACCGATTTGATTGGACATACCTTGGTGTAGTACATCCCAGGCCATAAGACCTATATTTGCATTGATCATTAGTACAGAGGCAACAGCAACTACAAAAAACCCTAAAAACATTCTAATTATAATACCTAAGCTAAAATTTTTCACTGTTTATCACTCCCATAATAATCATACCAAATATTTATGAAATAAAATATATAAAAATGAAATATTTTTTTACTTAACTTTTAACTTTTTACACAGTATAAAATTTCAATTGCAATTACTTTAAACCCAAGAACTTTAGTAGTAAATTATTGATTTCCGCGATGCCTAAACAATGCAATTTTCAACTTGAACCACAAACTTACCGCAATTTTTACATACAATTACACTAACTATATAACTATCATCTACTTCATTTCCTCTAGATAGCTTATTAAATGACTTACCTGCATACTCAGTAGATATATCGCTGATTACATATTCTCCATTCTTTGTAAATATATAAAAATGGTACTCTAAAAATGCAAAGAACTTCTGCTTTTCTTTAACTCCATATAAACAGTCTGGACACGCTTCTTGGTAGTACTCCGTATCAAACGCTACATCTTTCTCGGTTTTATTTAATAGCTCTAACGCTTCTTTTAGATTGAATTTACTGACTGGCTTCTCATCATCGTTTAATAATTCTATGCAGTTTTCCTCTGACAAGATGTATTCCTTTTCTTCGTAGTTAAATTTATAAGAACTCATATTTTTCTCCTTTATAGTGTACATATTATATTTTATATTTTAAC
This sequence comes from Metaclostridioides mangenotii, assembly GCF_017873185.1. Lineage (GTDB taxonomy): Bacteria > Bacillota > Clostridia > Peptostreptococcales > Peptostreptococcaceae > Metaclostridioides > Metaclostridioides mangenotii. Next base: position 114,696 of record NZ_JAGGJX010000001.1, on the reverse strand, counting down.
AGTTTATAATATTTTTTTAAACTTTAATTCTTTAGGTAGGCCTATAAGCTCAATATTTTCAACTTAATATTATTACAAAATCTTAAAAATAAAAAGAGCCCTATTTGCAGAGCTCGAGGTAAAAATTATGTTTAATTATTGTAATTTTAAAGTTTTATTTACTGATTTTGATTAAAAAATTTATTAAAAAGTCCTGTCCTTTAATAAGAGCTTATTTTTTAGATGTTGATTATCTCTTTCTAAAATTTTTATTTTGTAAGTCATATTATCATAATTTTTATTAAACCTGTCTCTATCAATATAATCTTTCAACTTACCCGCATAGAATCCTAAAACGAAGACTTCTAAAGATACAATTAATACAAGTACACTATTTTCCATTTTCTGAAACTCCCCCTTTAAATATAAAAAAATACAAATAAATTAGTAAAGTTTGTGCGATATACTTATTACGATAATATTATTTCATACTTTCTTTATTATACTTATTAGGTTAAAATCCTTCTATTTTTTGTATCTAATATATTTCTAGTTCTAATATTTTTGTAAATTTAGTAACATCATATAGTCATTTTCATTTTCTACAACTACATTAAATCTCTGGATTTTTTATTACTTCCTTTGGTCATAAATCAGATCCCTCAGGTTGATAAATTGCCTCATATAACATCTCTTCTATTATCTTTATCTCTGAGTCTTTTATTTGCCTTATAATGTACTTTAAATTCATTCTATCCATACATCAACTCCTTGTACAGTCTGTAATAAAAAATTTGCCCCTAAGTGTAGTTACCTAGTGGCAAATTAATTACAAATAAAGTATTTTTCTTAACTTAAAGTTTGAAAAATCTAGTTGCTTATTTTTTATATTAATTAATCTATTTCTGACTTAAAATGAACGTCTTCTCTTAATGCCTTTTTGTATTCAGAATCATTTATATATCCAAGTTCATTCATTTTAAATAAAACTCTCTCTTGTCTCTTTTTAGCTTCTCCATAAATCTCATACCTCGCAGGATTATTAGTTATCCCTGCAAGCATTGCACATTCTGCTAAAGATAAATCCTCAACATTTTTTGCAAAGTAAATATTTGCTCCTTTTCCAACACCATAAGTAGATTTTCCGAGATACATATTGTTTAGATATGCTACAAGTATTTCGTCTTTAGTCATTACTTTATTCAACTGAATTGCATTATACATATCCCTGACTTTTCTTTTCATAGTTTTTTCGTTGTTAGTAAGCAAATTCTTTGATACTTGCATATCTATAGTACTAGCCCCTTGAGTTGTATCAGTTCTTATATTATTGACTAAAGATCTTACCAAAGATATTTTATCGATACCATTGTGTTTATAAAACCTCTCATCTTCTATTGAAACTATAGCTTTTTTTAGATTATCTGGAATTTCCTTTGAGCTAACAGCTGAACTGCTAATATAATTAGACTCAATAAGCTCTTTTGTAACTTTAGGAGCTCCTTGAATTGCATAAAGCGTATATCCAACACCAAATAGAGATCCTATCAATGCAAACGTCAATACAACGGCTAATATAGATTTAATAATTTTATTTTTTCTCTGTATTTTTTTTGTACGTTTAGCATTCCTAAGATTTTCCAGACTTGCACTACTACTTTTTTGATTATCTGAAGTTTTTTTATTCCTTTTTATGGTCTGCTTATTCCTATGTTTTGCAGCATCTTTTATATCATAAACATTATCATAGTTTGCAGAAGCAGATCTAGAGCTTTTAGTTTTACTCGAAGCTGGTTTAGAACTTCCAACTTTTTTACGCCTGATCTTGTTATCTTCATTATTGTAAGAGCTCATATCTCTCTCCCTTCTCTATATAAAACAAATTATACAATGTTCTACAAAATAAATCAAAGAACAAATTTGTAAGATTTCTCATGTAAGTCAAGAGACATATAAGTAAACTTTGCTTTCCTTAATTTTATACTTCTCAATTAAAACTTATTATACTGCATCCTTAATAATTAAAAAAAGCTTAGCTGTTGCCAGTGTATCACTATCGGCTCTATGCGCATTTTTATTTTCAATATTGTAGTACTGACATGCTGTTTCGAGCTTTTTGTTCTTTCCTTTATACGATCTTGTCTTTTTCAACATCTCTAAAGTACAGATGTGATTTTTAATTGGTTCTAAGTTCATCTTTTTTAAATAGTGATTTAAAAAGTTCAGGTCAAATTTCGCGTTGTGGGCTATTACAGTTCTATCTCCTATGTATTTCCTAAATCTTGGAAGTACTTCTTCTAATCGCTGTTCATTATCAACCATCTCATTTGTAATATTAGTTAAATTAGATATAAATGAAGGAATTATACCATTGGGCTTTACAAATCTAGAGTAATTCCTTACTATTTTACCATCAGAAATTTCTGTAACACCAATCTCAATTATTTCACAACCTTGACGCGGATCAAGACCTGTAGTCTCTAAATCAACAACTACATACTCTCCCATATCCTATCTCCTTAATCTAAATTAATTTTCTGTAATATAATTATAAATCATAATTCATAATTTTAGTTGAACATTATCAAATTTAGTCTAAATATTATTGTTGTTATTATTTATTTTATATTTATTTCGTTTTTTGTCAAATTCATCGACCTCTATATTTTGAATTTTTTCTCCATTTTTCCATATTCCTACTTCTTTTTTACCCTCTTGTGTATATACAACTCCTTTACCATTTCTTTTATCATCTAAAAAATATCCCTTAAAAATCTCCCCATTAGGATATATTAATTTGCCTAATCCATTTTTCTTTCCTCGCTTAAACTCTCCTGTATATATGATTCCATCTTTGTACAAATACTTTCCTATTCCGTGCATCAAATCATCTTTCCAAAGCCCTTCGTACTTCTCATTTTCACTGAATATACAAATCCCAAATCCGCTTCTTTTGCCATTTACAACCTCGCCCTTGTACATGTCGCCATTATCATATTTTAAAACATTATTTTTATTATTTGGAATTTCTTTTGCCGAATTATTCATCTTACTACTATCTAATTTAGTTATTGCTCTACTGTCTTTTTCATGATTAATCTCAATAACTTTATGATTAATTTCAATAATATTATTTTTTGCTTCAAATGAATTTACTGATTTAGTTTTTTTATTCTTTCTTTTGTTCAATATAGTTGTTTTAATTATTTCAAATAATATAAACATCGATGAAAGGGATATAAAAACATAAATTATAGTCATAAAATAATTCGAAAAAAGCATAGGATCACTTCCTCATCTTATAATTTAATAAACTTAAAATCTATATATTAAATTATATTTTTTAAGATGAACAAATATACAGTATTATAGCTCATTGCCGTTTATTTTTATTAAATGTTCCGTATCGAATTTGCTATATTGATTTCGTATATTAAAACGAAATAATAAAAAGTTGAAATAATCAACTTTATATGTTCATTTGAAGATAAAAATCGTCTAAAAAAATGAGCAATTGATAGTCAATTATGATATATATATTTTACATATAAAAATACATACTCTCACAAACTATCAATCGCTCAATAAATTTAAAAACTATTTTATTTTTTATTCAAATCTCTCTAAGAATGAGTGTTTTACCCCATCTTGTTGCCATCCTAATATAGAATCTACATTTACATTTTGTGCCGCTCTAAATATAGACTTCTCAACATTAGTAAAATTAGGTTCAAGACTCTTGATTAAATCTTTAATTTCATATCTCTTGTTTCCTGTCTTTTTTGCTGCAACCATACATGCACAGTTTAAAGGCCATATTCCAGATTTTTGTATAAAATTAATTATATGTTCCTCTCTTATATAATAAAGAGGTCTAATTATCTTCATACCTTCAAAGTTTGTTGAATTAAGCTTAGGAAGCATAGTCTTAAAGTTACCGGAGCAAAGCAGATTCATCATTGTTGTCTCAATAACATCGTCATAGTGGTGTCCTAGTGCTAGTTTGTTACATCCTAACTCTGTCGCTTTTGCATAAAGTGATCCTCTTCTCATTTTTGCACACATATAGCATGGATAATCCTTAGCTATCTTATCTGCAACTTCAAATATTTTAGATTCATATAAATGTATCGGTATATTTAAATACTCACAGTTATCTATTAAAAGCTGTCTAATATTCTCATGATAACCTGGATCCATAGCTATAAATTCAAGCTCAAAATCAACTTGTCCATGTCTCTTTAACTCTTGAAACATCTTTGACATAAGTAGACTATCTTTTCCTCCTGAAACGGCAACAGCTATTTTATCACCTTCTTCAACAAGTTTGTAGTCTTTTATAGCTTTTATAAACTTAGACCATAAGTTTTTTCTATTTTTTTTAATAATATTTTTCTCTATTTCTTCTAAAGAAAGTCTTTCTTCAAAGGGCACTACAATTTCGCATCCTTTTCCTGACAATTCACTCATATAATCACCTCATATAATGTACTTAGTCTATAATAACATAAAATTTAACTTTCTTTTATCCCAATTTTATCTTATTCTCTTTTAAAGTAACTCTTTTTCGTTACTAGAATAATATATATACTAGATAGTCTCTTCTATCAATCACTAACAGGAGGTTTTGACATTGAAAAAAATGAATAGAGATATGGAAAAAAATTGTGGCGATTCTTTAGCCAGACCATATATAAACAACCAAGTTTATTCAAAGATATTTGACCTTTCAACTGCTCTATCAAGAGGTACTATTTTTCCAGAATTAGACCTATTTGAGTCAGAAATGTACAATAAAGAACAGTATATAAGACCTAAAAAAAGAACAGGAGGTAAGAGAAAATGAGACAGTCCTCAAGAAGCGAACTTATGAGAAAAATTCAGGAAACTTGTTTTGCATGTGTAGATATGAATCTTTATCTTGATAACAATCCTGATGACAAGAACGCTATAAACACTTACAATACTCTAGTTAATCAATTTGCTCAAGCTAGATTCGCTTATGAATATGAATACTTAATGTGCCTCAGAGTTCATCATATTTTCTTTTTTATCTATATGCTGTTGGATGAATAACATGATCGTCTTTAGGATTTATATGTGATAGTTCTGTATCAACTAATGAGATCCCCCTTTGAACTGCATAATGCCCGAATCTATATCTAAGCTTATCTATAGTATTATCAATCTTTTCATGTTTCTCTATTTCCTTGAAATTATCCCCGAAACTTAATTGTACATAATTGGATGTAGACAAATTACATGCTCTTACACCTAACTTTCTAATAGGTACAAATGGTTGATGATGTATTTTAAACAGCTCAAAAGCCTTGTCGAATATCTCTGCTGTGGTATTACATGGTATAGTTAATTTTCCTTGTCTCTCATACCACTCTAAATCACTATTTCTAATAGTTATCTGAACTGTACTACATACAAAACCATGCTTTCTAAGCCTCTCTGTTACACTCTCTGTAAGTTTATATAGTACAATTTTTACTTCTTCATCTGTTGTTAGATTCCTTTTTAGAGTTATTGAATTGCCTATACTCTTTATCTCTGTACTGGAATTGTAAAAACTTACTGGAGAATTATCGTATCCATTTGCAAAACTCCAAAGTTCTACACCTCTTTTACCTAATGTCTTCTTTAAAAACTCTGGTTTAGTATTTGCTAAGTCTCCTATAGTGTTTATGTTGTACTTTAAGAATTTCTTTTTAGTAGCTCGGCCAACATTTAATAAATCCTCTACTGGCAGACCCCATATCTTATCTTTGAAGTTTTCCTTCTTTATTATAGTAGTCGCATCTGGCTTTTCCATATCACTACCTAATTTAGCAAATATCTTATTAAAGCTTACTCCTACTGATGCAGTAATCCCTAGTTCCTTCTTTACTCTATCTCTAATTTGATTAGCTATAGTCTCTCCGTCACCGAATAGTTTTGTACTTTCTGTAACATCAAGCCAACATTCATCTAATCCAAAACTCTCAATTTTGTCTGTATAGTCTTTATATATATCTATTGCCAATCTTGAAAATCTAAGATACTGCTGATAATTTGCTGGCACAATCACTAAATTAGGACATTTTTGCTTGGCTTGCCAAATTGGATCTCCAGTTTGAACCTTATATTTTTTAGCTTTGTAGTTTTTCGCTAGTATAATACCGTATTTACTATCTCCTTGCGGACTAACTGCTAGAGGCTTATCTCGTAAAGATGGATTATACAAGCATTCCACACTAGCATAAAAGTTGTTCATATCTGAATGTAATATAACTCTTTCCATAAAATCACCTCATACAACAGAACTGTTGTTCTGAACTTATGTTCTATTATATTCACTTAGTGAGTGAAATAATACAGGTAATTTATGTATTAAAAAAAGAGCTAGTAAAGAAAATAATTTTAATAAATGATATAATAAAAAAAGTATTAAAAATTTGTGGAGGAAAATGAATGAGATACATTTTAGAAGCATTGGTAAATTACAGTTTTATGTTACTAATATTTATAGTTTTAGAAACTTTAATATATTTTTATTACAAAAAGAAAAATATATTTGTTAGCAAAGGATTTATAATAGGTTGGCAATTATTAGCATGTCTGATGACTGCAATATTCTCAATCACCGGTACTGCTGGAATCAATGATATTGGCAAATATGGAATATCAGTAAGTGACATAAATATAATTCCTCTTATTAATAGCGATTTATTTGGTTTTATTATGAACATCATTTTGTTTGTTCCATTTGGAATTGCCTTACCATTACTTTGGAAAAAAAGTACTTCTTTTTTACAAACGGTATGTTGTGGATTTTTATTTTCATTATTCATAGAAATAAGTCAATTATTTAATCTGAGAGCAACAGATATAGATGACTTGATTTCAAACACTTTAGGATCTATGATTGGATTTGGAATATACTATCTATTATTCAGAAAAATAACCTTTTTTCAAATTGATAATAGTAGATTAAAAGTAATTAGGAATAGTAGCTCTAACAAAGTGATTAGAAATAGTGGTCTAATCAATATGATATTGATATTTTTTGTTTATTTTTTTGTTGGAAGTCTTTTAATCAGTTTTATAAATATACATGGATTTTATTTATAACTTTAAACTTTAAGTTCGGTTCAGTTAGATTGTTACCAAATGGAACGTGAATACGGGCAACTAAAAGAAGACCTGTTTTAGTTTTCAGGTCTTCTTATTCTATACACTCTAGAGGTGATTTATCTTCTCTAATTCCTTTTAAAACAGGTTGCCTTAATGCGCCTTTCTCTTTTTCATAATATCTTTTATTTATTGATAAATGTTATAATAATACGGATATAATCTTTGTATAACACTTTTAACATCTTTATTGTCTAAACTTATATTTCTAATATTACAAAGACTTTTATTAAATTCTTTATCAGCAAAACTCTTTCTATATTCTAAAGGAGTGCAGTTATATTCTTTCTTAAAAACCTTATAAAAGTAACTGGTACTAGAGAAGCCATTCATTAAAGCTATCTCTGTCATATTTTTGTTGCTGTGTATAATCATATTTGTTGCTTTTTCTAATCTTATTTTATTTAAATAATTTTGAAATGACATCCCAACATTATCTTTTATGTAATGGGACAAAAAATAATAATTAAGATTGAATTCACTTGCTACTTCGCTTAATGTAATATCAGTATTATATTTTTCTTTAATAAAGTTTATTATATTATCAATTTTATTGTCTTTTTGATCACTATGCTTTGATCCTATTTTATTCACCTCAAAATTATTATATAAATGTTCTCCTATTAAATAAACATAACTACAGGCCCTAAACTCATATCCATTTTCTTTTTTTACTAAAATCAATAATAAATTAGCGATTAAATTTCTCATTTTATCATATATATACTTATTATTATCATTCTCAAAAACAGAGTTACATTTAAAATAGATGTGACTAAAGTTTGGGAGGTGTTTTATTAATGCATTAACATTAATTTTAATAGATACATATTTGTTTTTACTTAAACTCAAAATCGAATGAGTTTCATTCCCACTTATTAATATAAAATCATCTTCTTTGAGAACGCTTGTTTCTTTCCTGATATTTACTTTTATACTTCCTTCTATAACTAAAATAAACTCTAGTTCTTTATGACAGTGAATACTGCAACAGCTATCATTATGAAAAACTACATCAATTGGAAAAGAATTCTGGTCTACTTTGTTAATAAATTTATCATCGATTTCGACTCACTCCTTGTTATTCATTAAGAATAATAATTTGCGATCTATAGATTCGTCTTTATTTGCAACAATAATATATATATTAAGAATTTCGTTGTTAAATGTAAAATACCCATTGCTAATAATATGAAACACATTGCGTCACTATTTATCGCAAACATAAATACTTGACATTAAGTAATAAGATGTTACAGTAGAAGAATTTTTTACAATAAATAAGTACTGTATATAAAAAAGGGGTAGCTATTAAGCTACCCTCTTTGATATTCTCTACATTCTGTAGGCGATTTATCTTCTCTAATACCTTTTAATACTGGTTGTCTTAATGATCCTCTATCATTCGGCATATACTCTACAGTACATACAAGTGTCGGTTCTAACCATACAGTACCCTCATTATTTGATCCACTTGGCACGTACTTAATAGGTGGATCACTAGCTTTTTTATATTTATACTGATTTAACTTTCTAAGGCTTACACCTAATGTAACGTGTCCTTTATATATTAATTCGTTTTCATCATTATACTGGGCTATTACTAGACTAGTCATGTTGTTCTCTTTTAATATATAACCGCACACGACAAAATCTTCATCCTTCATGTATTTTATTTTAATCCAGTCTCTACTCTTTTTATCAAACCAGTATTTACTATCTTTATGCTTTGCAACTATCCCTTCAAGTTTCTGTTGTTCAGCTACTTGATATAATGCTTTTCCGTTAGTTTCTATATATCTAGATATCGCAAATCTATCCATTTCATTTATAGTCTTCTCTAGTAATTTCTTTCGTTCTATTAAAGGTAAATCTGTAACTAACTTATCCTTATAATAGATTATATCGTATGCTATAAAAGATACTGGATACTTCTTGCCTGCTAGTTGCATTTTAAAAGGATCTGAAAGTAATGTTCTTCTTTGCAATTCGTAAAAGTCCGGTACTCCATTTTTCATTGCAACAAGTTCTCCATCTAAAATACATTTTTCATTAACATATCTATGTAACTGGTCTAGCTCTGGAAACCTTGGTATTAGCTTAAAATCTCTCTTATTCCTTAAATCTGTACTATCTTTATCTAAATATGCTATACATCTAATTCCATCAAACTTTAATTCATAGATGTAATCTGGAGAGTCAAACGCCTCCTGCATCTCTGCTATTAACATTGGTTTGATTCCTTTTTCATCGAATATATCCATACTATCACCTCTATAGATAGTGTTAACAGTAATAAATTATCTAATCAAAAATGAAGTACTTACCTTCTATTTTTCTTCCAAATTATTTATATTATTTACTGGAAATTATTGACAATAACGTACCGTTATTGTATAATATAAGTATAGAAGGGAGGTGAAAAAGTGGTTGGAATAATAAAAGAGCTTGACGAAGTGATTTCGGCACTCATCAAGCTCACACTTAACATCGGCACTCTACTAGCAGTCCTAAAACTGGTAAGAGATAGCCTAAGGTAAGGTTAGGGGCTTAGCCCCTTCCTTACCTAAATTATAAATGAAAACCACTTATAAGACAATGTTAAAATTAATTGTAAATACTATCTTTTTAATTGGTTCTATATTCTTAGTATATCGAATGGCTAAAGTAGTATTCAGAAAAGGAGATTAATTATGAAAAACTCAAGGATTTTAAAAGTGTTATTTAGTAAAAGTGGCTCAGGCTCTACTACTACAAAAATAACTCTACCAATAACATGGATTAAAGAAATGGGAATTGATGAAGAAAATCGAGAAGTCGAGGTCACTTTTGAAGGCAATAAAATAACTATGCAAAAGAAAAGCCTAGATTAAAACTCTAGGCTTTTCTTTATTCTAAATTACTGCTTTAAAACGTATTTAAAAAGTCGATTATGTATAGTTCTGCAATAAAATCCTATTCAACATATAATATATAATATATAAAACTAGATACAACCAATGTTATTATTCCAAATACAAGCCCATAACCTAAGCTTCTCTTTTTTTTAGCAGAAAGATAACTCGCTATTATAGTAGCTATAATTGGCAACATAATACTAATAATATCATTACGAGAAAACATTAATAATTAACCACCTTATACAAATGATACGTAACTTTATTTCCAGGTAATTTTGTCTCTCTTATTTTAAATATTTTACCTGTTTTAGCACCAGGAAGAGCTTTATTTATCATAGCAGCTATAGAGTTAACCACTACCCTTCCTAAACCTGGAAGGTATAAAGTTATAAAACCTACTACGGCAGTGGTTCCACCTGTCCTTAAAACATCTATTGTTTTTTTTGTTAAATAGATATCGTACCCATTCTTCACTTTGACGATTTTATTTTTCTTTGTTGCTGCTTTTGCAGATCTATACATACGTTTATCTTCTAGCTTATCTTCTGACTGGTGATAAATTTTAAGAATATCTTCTGAAACACCTTGCTCTCTAAGTAAAGCTTCAAGTTCTTCATCAGTAAAAGATATTTCTGTTCCTATTGGAATATTATCTTCATATTCAGAATCAATATAAATTTGATCTTCATTAATATTTACTTGCTCGTATTCATCTGCACTTATAGCAAACGAATTTGTAACAAACGTAGTTGCTATTAAAAATGATGCCATCGTTAAAGAAATAAATTTCTTTGCTTTTTTATTCATTTTTATTACCTCTTCTTTCTTGTTATGTGCAATAATGCATATGTAATTTTAATATTTAAGTAATAATCTCAGGAATACCTTTTTAGTCCTTAGATATCACTCATTCTAAATATTATTATATAAATCTTTGTAAATCTACAAAAAAACATAACTGGTCATTTAAATGACATAACTGGTCATTTTTTTACCATAACTGGCAAATTTGAACAAAGGCACTCTAAACAAAAAATAGAGTAGCTATTACACTACTCTACTCTTATTTACTCTTTACATTCATATGGTAACTTATCTTCTCTAATACCTTTTAAAACAGCTTGTCTTAATGAGCCTCGATCATTCGGCATATACTCAACTGTAGCAACTAAGGTAGGCTCTATCCATACAGCATCTTCGTTTCCAGAAGGTACTTCTTAATTGGAATAAAATGTTATATAAAAAAATAATTGTCTTTATGCTATAATAAAAGTATATAAAAATGTTAAATTTTGGAAGGTTGTGATTAAAATTAGTGAAGAACTTGATGCTTTAGGTGCTACTGGAAAAATTTTAGCAGTAGCACCAGAGCTTTATGATGATGTAGTTCAGCCTACAGCTAAAGAAACAGGTAAAACAATAAGCATTATCCCTAAAGCTATAAATGCAGCGCTAGTTCCATTAAGACAATGGATATCTTATAAGGAGTATAATTTGGCTAAGACTGAAAAACTTCTCGCTTATAAATTAGAAAATCTTTCACCCGAGAAAATTGTTTCACCAGAACCTTATGTCGCGGTTCCTGCATTACAAGCTATTTCATACTCTATGAATAATGATGAACTTAGAAATCTTTATGCAAATTTAATTGCAAAATCAATGAACCTAGATACTAAAGATACTGTTCACCCTGCTTTTGTTGAGATAGTAAAACAACTATCTCCACTTGATGCTATTTTATTAAAAAAACTTGCAGATACAGGTGTGGCAAGGTTTGGAATTGTAAAGGCAAGGGTGCAAGAATCAGCATCTGATGAATCAGGTATAGATTGGGTCAAACATATAATTAATCCTATATATGGGATGAACCTGTCAAATGTTGTACAGTATCAGGTATCTCTAGAAAATCTACAAAGACTAGAACTTATTAATATTACTTATGATAGATTTTTATCATCAAATTCAGAGTATGTTGATATTGAAAATAGTGATATCATTACTTATTGTAAAGCGAAGTCTTCTTCTGTACATGAAATGTACTCATATTTTAAATGTAATAGAGGACATTTAAGCATTACAAACTTAGGGAATTCATTTAACAACATATGTATTAGGGAATAGTTTGAATTGCATTATATACTCAAAGCTTAAATTAATATAAACTATGGGGTAGCGTTTTGCTACCCTTGTTTACTATCTACATATATTTTTTACCTTCCAACCACCCAACAACCAATCTATATGTCTCTTTAAAATCATTACCAACAAACTTAGTCACATTGTCTGGGAACTTCTCTAAACCCTTAGATGCTCCTCCACCTATAGCGTAAGCATTTCTACACATGTAACTCTTGTAGTCTACTATATCTACTATAATTGAATTAGGGAGAAATTCCTTCATTATAATAGCTACTGCCTTGTCTCTATCTCCACTATATATTATTGCATTTTCATATGTCTGCGGAACTGGCGGAGTTGCAACATCTTCGCCTATCTTAACATCAAATAGCCCCTCTACAATTGCCTTCGCCATACTTTTAGCATCATACAATTTTATATCGTCCAAATCATCAAGGAAGCAACATTCAATAAGTAACATTTTCTTTTTAGTTTTTCTTATAACTGCTTTACCGCTTCCATCTTTTAGTTTTCTATTTTTAAATCCTAGTCTTTCTATGCTATTGCATATTCTATCTGCCTCTGGGTTACTAGTTTTAGGATTATAGACAAGTACTTCTACTCCTGTTGTACGACCATTTCCTCTTTCATCTTTTGCCCCACTATTAAAATGTATACTTAAATTTATATCTGCATTTACTTCATTATGCTTGGCCACTAATTTATTTAATATATCATTTTGACTTGTACCATTGTCTACAGTACAATCATATATTTTATCTACATAGGGCTTTGCGTATTCCTTTATATATTTAACTACTAATCTATCTTGTGTACTTTCCTTTGTAATAATGGTATTAGATCCGTTATATACAACACCAACTGCACCAGAACCGGGTTTACCATCTAAACCATGTCCACCGTGTATTGCTAAGCTGTTAAATTTAATCATATGCTATTCCTCCTTATCTCTTAATTGTTCTAAAGCGTTTTGTATCTGAACAGGCACTTTAATACCTATTTGACTGCAATTTTCTAATATGCTAAGCCCCTCATTTGCTATATAAAAATAGCACACAAGCGTTCTAAATATCCATGTGCCATTACCTATTAACCTATCTAAGCAAACCGCAACTATTAATACTACAAATATTGCACTCTTCTTAGCTAATCCTCTAAAACCAGTTTTACTGTTTAAGTTGTTATTAACCTTGCCTTTTAACAGCCCTAGTATATAATCTAAGGACATAAACATTACCAATACTATTATTGCTATATCCCATGTTCCAAGTACCCATGTTAAGCCAGTTCCTATAACACCTATAGCGGTGCTTATTTTCTCTGAATAAACATTCATATATCAATCTCCAATCACTGTTTTGAAAAAAATATATAAGAGGCTGTCTCAAAATTGATAAGACTTTAATCAAGTTTTGAGAATATCTTATTTTTTGTTCTTATATATCATTTTTTATTTTTATTAGTAAATAAATTAGTTATTTTTATAAAATTTGAATGCAATACAGTTGTAGTTCTGACTGTAATTATTAAAATATCTCATAAAACACACACATCCCCTAATTTTATAAAGATTATATTTTTAGTATTATAAATATAATTTTTAGTATACTGTGAGATATTAGCATTTAATTCTCACAATATTAATATATGAACATCTCCCTTAAATGCGTCATAATAAAACAATATTCTACAAAAATTTCGCTTTTTATAGCTTCTTTAAGTAAGCATGTACCATCAATAAAACACATTTTCAACAGGAATTTCATCATAATCTATTAAAATTCCAACCAATTTGTAAATAAATCTTCGATACAAAGGGGATGCCTCAATTTTTTTTTGAGACATCCCCTTTCTTTAGATATACTTAATGCCAGTATCTTATTCATCATTTTTATCCTCTTCCTCATTTTGTTTTGCCTTTAAAGACTGATAACTCAAATAGATTCCAGTCGCAATTAATACTTGTCCACTTCCTAATAATAATCCACCGATAACATCACTTGGATAATGTACACCTAAATATACACGTGAACAAATAATCATCATAACCAAAACAGCAGCAAGAGAAACAGTCAAGTATTTCTTCCATGTTTTTTTAATAAATAATAAAGCTAATACAATTAATGCTCCATAAAGCACAGTTGAGCTAGAAGCATGTCCACTTGGAAAACTAAATCCTGTTTCTGGAATTAATTTAAACATCGGTCTTTCTCTTCTAAAAATTAACTTAAATAAATACGGAATGGCACCTCCACAAACCATCACCGTGCCACTAAGCCAAATAGCAGCGTTTTTTTCTTTTGACAACCACAATACACCTGATACTACAGCTGTTACCATTACAATCAAACCAATAGATCCGAACGATGTTATAATCTTAAAGAAACTTGTATTAAAATCAGTAATTGATAAACGTAAAACCTGATCTCCAAAATTATCAAATGCTTCTAACCATCCAGCATTCAAATTAACACCTATCCCTAAAATTAAAAATGAAACTATTAGCACAGCTCCACATATAAAATAAAAACGTCTTTTAGTTATTTTCTGTATCATCATAATACATCCGAACTTATTATAAAAAATCTATTTTTAACTCTTTTAATATATCATTTTTTGTCGATTTAATCATTAACATAACATTAAAATCTTTTCATAATACTAATAGTTTAAAAATCTAAAATATGAAATACTCAATGTGCAAGAAAATATCCATACCTACTCCAACTAATGCCTACAGTAAACCAATAAAAGGGAAAAGAACTCTACTTTGTATAGTCCTTGCTCGTTATTTCCTTATATTCTGTTTCTGTATTTAACTTATATCGCTTTCAAATTTTCTATTTCTTGTTTTAAAATTTCTATTTCTAAAATAGCTTGTTTCAAAGCTGCACCTATTGCAGTTGCATGTGCATATTCATTTAGAGTATAATGCTCTTCTATTTTTTCTACTATTAAATCACCGACATTGTTATTTTCACTATCTTGTGCAATTATACCTATATTTTTATTAGATTTATTTGAATCAATTAAATTATACGTTGCTGGTCTATATACATTTTTCATATAATCGTAGCAATCTTTTAGTGTTAATTTAGAGCCTTTATCTTCTAGATAATGTATGTTTTCTTTTTTATTTCTGTCTGATGTAACATTTATACTATTTTTAAAGTACCCGTTTGTGAAAGGAATATCTGCGGTACCAATTTGAGTTGCATCATTAGAACTACTTCCACTTAAAGTTATTTGATACTTACCATCTTTTGACTCACCCGATAAACCTAATACCGGATCAGATGAGCTTGAACCAAATCTAAAATTTATATATGATTTACCTGAAATATTTTTGTTACACGCAATAACAAGTGCATTACTCATTGCTTTTAGAATATTGGAGGAAAGAGCATTATAAGCTATTAAATTGCTAGTTACGATATCATTAATATATCTACCGCCTATTTCATCCCCAATATTTAATTTTACATCTCTTGAGTTCGGTCTAACTGTTATGGTTTTACTAGTATTTGAATTATGATATATGTCAAACACAGATGTTAGCTCTGGATTATCAGGGTTTACAAAGTTGATTTTTTGGTCAGCTCCTTCAAATGTAACTTGATTTACTGAGCCGCCAGAACCTCCGCCACCCTCGCCTTTTAAAGATTCTAGCCACTCAGACTCAGTACCTTCAAATCCGTTTTCTTTTGCTATTTCATATGCTGATTTACCATCAGGACCACTTAACTCACCATAATTTAACCACCCTGTAGAACTCCATATATACAGTTCTTTACCAACTATATAACAATCACCAAAGTTATCATCATTCAAATTAGTGGGAAGTTGTTCTAATGATTCAAAAACATCTATAATATCTAAATCCTTCCCGACATCTCCTTTTTCACCCTGTAGCCCCTGAATTCCTTGATCTCCTTTTGGTCCTTGTATTCCTTGAATACCCTGTTCTCCTCTTTCACCTTTTTCGCCTTGTGCTCCTTGCTCTCCCTTATCACCTTTGTACGTTCCAGCATCTTTAAAATCTTTAGTATTTTCTGAGAATACATAAATATGGCCATTAATTAAATAACTATCACCAATCATAGCGGTTCCTTTTAATTCTTCTAATTCTTCAACTGATGTAAGGACATCTTTTATATTAAATGACTTGCCATCTTCCCCGTCTTTTCCATCTATGCCATCTTTGCCGTCTGCGCCATCTTTACCGTTAAACTGTTCGGGATTAGATGCCCAACCTTCAACTACTTTTCTTGCATCTTCGATCTTCTTATAATCTATAACAATGTTGGTGCCTGCTGATGCTCCTGTAAATATACTTTTACCTATATCAATAGCAAAAATTGGCGATTGTAAAGTTCCTGAAGAATCGAACAATTTGACTTGCGCTTCATGTTTTCCGTATTCGCTTAATTGGTCAGAGTTCAATGACACTTCAAACAAACCTTCTTTTGCATTAAGAATAGTTCCATTCGCAAATACACCCTTACTTCCTACAGCTACAACTAGTTGCAAACTTAATCCTGATACGTCTCTAATTGCACCGCCTGTATCTAATATTTGAAATTCATATACTCTACTGTTGGAATCGTATTGGACTGCAAAACAATCCTGTATAAAACCCTCCCCCATTTTAATTTGATATTTGTGTCTTCCGAATTCTTTTAACATGTTATTAAACCCTTTCTATTAATAATATAAAAAAGCGAGATCCATTTTATAGTCTCACTTTTTCGTTAGTATAAATATATAGCTTAACCTTTTAAACCCCTTAGAATAGCATCTATTAAGTCAACTTTTATAAGTTAAGCAATTCCTCTATTTTTTCCAATCTCGTTTCTAGTTCTATTATCTTTTTATCTTTTTCTTCGCTTTTTGTAATTTCTTCTTTTAAAGCCCCTGCTATAACCGAAATAAAAGCATACTGGTTTATATGTTCATAACCGTCATGTTTTGTAATTATTGTATCTCTCAATTTCTCATTTTTTATATTTTGTGTAATGGGTGAAACTTGAGATTTATCATTATCTTTAAAATTGTAAGTTGCTAAATTCATTGTTTTGATAAAATCATACAAATCACTGTATTTTATATCTTTATCAACCGAACTATCTGTTTTTCTCAACACGTCACTATGTTCTAAAAATTTAATATTCTCTTTTAAACGTGAGTCAGATCCAACATAATTACCTTGTGAATAAAAGTTTCCATCTGTATATATGTGGCTATTTGCATGAATTGACCCTTTTACTCGCAATTCACCGTACATTGTTGTTTCCCCAACTCTACCATTGGTAGATTTATAAGAGTCCACCGCTAAATATATACCATCGGTACCATAAAAAGCAATTCCTCTACTATGAATTAATAAATATATATACCTATTAACTTTAATCCTTATCGCATCTTCCCCGTTGTAAAGATTAGCATCTATGCTCGGAGCATCGTTCTCTCCTGGCTCATATCCTGGAACTAAAATTATCCTCTTATTAGTACCTCCATAAATCATATCTGTAGTTATTTCAGGTATAGTCATGCCGCCGTATTTATCCCATGTGATACGATTGTCTGGGTATCTACCTATAAAACCACTACCGTCTACTCCAAAGTGAGAAGTTATAACGCCATTATATAATCCTGTTATACCTCCATAGTATGTAATTAATTGACTCATCTTCCTGTTTAGCTTTAAGCCTCTCCCCTATATAAATTCCTGTTTTGCTGCCATTGATACCACTCCCACTAAATAATTCAGGAGTATATACATACTCTCCACTAATTTGTGTAGCATTATCATTCCATGCTTTAAGTGCCGAAGGTAATTCGGCCAGACTTCCATCTTTACCGGGTATCCCTTGTGGTCCCTGTTCGCCTTTAAGTTCTTCTTTCAAATCTCCTGTTAAAGTCTCACTATCAATTGCGCCTGTTCCAAACTGCATAAGTCCAGAATCTAAATCTAGATTAAAGTTTTTACCATCAATTGTACCGGCTCTAATTATATTAGCATTTAATATTCCTGAAGTTATGAAATCCGCCACAATACTACCATCATTAGTCATGGCCAAGCCGTATGGTCCATTAATACCAGTACTTGAATATCCTAAGCCGTTTTTATTCCATTGCCAAACATTTTTAGCAGTACCTTCGTCTTCTGTATCCATTATTAAGATTCTATCTGGATGAATTCTTACAAACCCACCAAAACCATTATTTATTAATTCAGTTGCATTATTTTTGGCAAGATCAAGCATACTTCCCTCAACATCATCAACCTTGCCATGCAAGTCATTTAACTTTCCAACAATGTCAGTAAAGCTCTTTTGATAGTTACCTAATTCTATTTCAGTATATTTCCTTTTTAATGGATTATATTTATAACTAATAACTCTAGCTGTAATATCTAAATTTTCGTCTTCATGTATAACCTTTACAGAATCCCCTAAATATACTTTTTCAAGGACTTGTATGTTTTTATATTCCTCAGTACTAGATAATTCTACAAAGTCAACTTTATAATTTGCCTGTGGAATATCAATATGATTTTCTTCATATTCTCTTCTAGCTGCTTCTCTTAACAACTGGTATGCCTCGTCTATTGGAACAGCCCCTTCATCTATACTAGAATTTTCATCATCCTCTTTAATAGCTTTGATGTCTCCGTATTCAATGATTCGTATTTTCGGATGTGGATAATAATTTATGTTTTCACTATCAACATATTTTTCAGGTAATAATAGTCCATCAAAACCTTTTGGCATAATCTTTGTAGCAATCTGAGTATAATCAATATCTGCTTCATAACCGATTAGATTTTTCTTATATCTTATCTGAGTCCCTCTATTAGTCCCTAATCTTTTGCGCATTGTGATATTGTAACTATCTCTTTCAATCTCCCCACCCCATCTAGAAATGAATGTATTATCTTGAGAACTATCTAGTATTGCTTGAACAACGTTATATCTTACAATTCTACAATTAGCAGTTTTATTAATATCAGAGAACATTTTAAATGGGTGTGAGTATTGAGTTCCGTTACTTATTTTTTCAATAGCGTTAGTGCCTGAGTGAGTAACAATATTAATATCCTCTATTAAGTTGTCAGCTAAGTCATAAAAAATATGATATGCTGTAACATTATAAAATCCAAGTTCTTTATTAATCTTGGATATCCTAAAGGGTTGATCTTCATTTTTAGGAGTGTATGCTGTTATTATATTTTCTTCTTCTAAATGTTTAGTACAAAATATAGGGTATTTAAAAGTTAGTGAATAAATACCATTTAAGACCTCATACACTTCAGGATCAACAATATAATCATCGAGTATCTGGAGTCCATTATTATTGAATTCTTTTTCAAATTTATTAAATACTTTAATCATAGATATCTCTCCCTTGTCATGTATTCAAGTGTACAGTTGCCTAATGTAATATTATTTTCTTCTGGGTTTAACACTGGAAAATCACCTTGCATCTGTGATAACATATTTAAACTACCTCTTGTACACGTAAAGGTTTCTGAGTCGATTTCTACATAATCACTAACACCCTTTATGTCTACTCTCTTATTATTTAAGGTGAAATAAATATTCCCTTTTCCTGTTAATTTAAAGTATGGTCTACTCTCATAGGTCCCTAAGTTCAATATTTTATTTCCTTGTAAAGCGTTAATAATCTCACCATTATTAGAATAAATAAATGGATCACAATTAAATTTAACCGTAAATTTTCCATAACAATCTATCTCATTTTCTATGTCATCTATTTCTACATTTTTAACTTTATAGAAATACTCATAATCATCAGAAAAACATATCTTCTTTGCATTAAGTAACCACGCCTTAATTTGTCTAAGACGTGGTTTTAATATATCTTCTAGTATATTTAGTTCTACCTCTATATCTATATTTGAATATCCTTTTTTTCTTGTTAAAGATCCATCTCGACCATCAACTTCAATTCCCTCTACTCTCATTTTGGGAGTAGGTATATTGGGTCTTTCATATATAGACAAGCTGTATTCTATTGAACTTTTTCCGTCTACAATTAAATGTAGCATAATCTACCCCCTTCCTACTGCATAATTAGTTTCAAATCCTTTGTTTCCAAGCCATTTATCTACTTTATTAATAAGTTTGTTTCCATCTGCATCATTAGTTATAGTGTTATACATAACGATATGAGCATAATTTTGATTATTTGCATAAGATTCCATTTGTTTACTCATATCCATTTGACTGGCTAAGGCTTTTGCAAATGGTTGCATATGACTTCCCTCTAAAGGAAGAACTGCCTCTTTTCCGGCTTCGCCAACCCCTATAACAGATGCTCCACCGAATATACCACCTTTTTTATACCAGTTAACATTGAAACCTGATGGATACTCATATGTCTGACCGAATACTGTAGCCTGTGACTTCTTTAAGCTGAAGTGTGGTAATTTGGGCATTGTTGGTGAAGGTATTTTAAGTTTCAAGTTACTGAAGAAGTTCTTCAATTTATTCATCTTATCAACTATCCAATCATAAGCATTTTTAATAGGTCTCATCATGAACTCCTTGACTTGTTGCCATGCTTTTGATGTATGACTCTTTATCTTATCCCAAGCATTACTGATGTTCTGTGAAAGAGTTTGTGCTGTGTTTGATACTTGGTCTTTTGCTTGATTCATATTAGAAGTGGCTGTCTGCTTAATATTCTCATAAGATTCTTTTGTCTTGCCTCTTATCTTATCCCACTTGTCAGATATGTTTTGCCTAATAGATTCAACAACTGGTGCTAGTGCTTCCTTAGTTTGATTTATCTTTTGCCCAACTTCATCTTTAACCTTTGTCCAAGCTTCACCAGTTTTCTGTTTGATAGTATCCCACTTCTGTGATATGTTTGTAGCTATCTCTTGTGCTTTTGTTGTAACATGATTCCAAGTCTTTGTCATGTTGTCTACTACATGTTGCTTAACTACTCCCCATGCTTCACTTGTTTTCTGTTTTACAACTTCCCACTTCTCACTTATAGCTGTTCCTATCTCCTGTGCCTTAGATACAACTGCATCCTTTGCATCAGTAATAGGTTTAACTATATGCTCCTTTATTTGTTCCCAAGCTTTACCAGCAAGAATCTTGATACCATCCCAAGCTATCCCAAGTCCCATCTTAACCAACAAGAAGATACCTTCAAGGATAGAACTGATTAAAGACATTGGAACCTCTATAACCTTCTTAATGTTCTCCCAAGCATTGGAAGCCATTATCTTTATACCTTCCCAAACATCATTAAGCACATACTTAGTGTCTTCCCAGTTTTGTTTCAACCAATCCCCAACTGGCTCTGAAACTGTCTTGATTGCATCTGAAACTCCTGTCCATATCTCTGAAGCCTTATCCTTTGTTGCTGTCCATGTGTCTGCAATTGCATAACCTACACCACCCCAGAAGTTTCTAGTATGGTCTTCAAATGCTGTCCACTTTTTCTTTATTACTCCTGTGATATCATTCCACTTAGATGTTGCACCCTCTTTAACTCCATCCCACGCACCACCAACAGTGTCTTTGATTCCACCCCATATTTCCTTGGCTGAATCAGAGATAGCTGTCCAAGTCTTAGAGAAGAACTCTTTTATCTCGTCCCAATGTTTATAGATCTCATATCCTATGAAAATAATAGCACCTATGGCTCCAAGAATAGCTAAGGACCTCAGGCTTACTATACCGCTAATTGCACCCCATGCTGAACTAGTTACCCCTTTTAACTTAGTAAAAGCCGTTCCAACTTTGGTAACGCCTCCAGGTATTTTACTAACAGATTAAAATACTTTACTTAGTCCATTTATGGCTGGGGTAACAGCTGTTGCACCCTTGAAAGCAACAGCCCATGCTCCGGTGAGTGTTCCAAGTACACCAAGTAAGCTACCAATTACTGTAAGTACTGGTCCAATAGCTATTACGATCCCACCTATAACCAAGATTAACTTTTGTGTTTCTGGACTAGCTTCAGCAAATTTTTTAGCTAGATCGGCTATTACTTGTAAGAATGGTTGCGCTGCATCAAAGGCTTTATTCATAGCTTCCATAAGTGGGCCACCAATATCAACAGCAATATCCATTAATTTGTTTTTTAAAGTTTTGAGTTGCCCTTCAAACGATTCATATCTCTTTTCTGCTTCTTCAGTTAATGCAGTATTTTCTTTCCACCCATCGGCTGATGTTTTAAGCGATTTACTTAATAATTCTCCAGCCCCAGATAGTCTTAACATTGTATCTACTTCTTGAGTTGATGTAATGCCCATCTTCTTTAAAGCACCTGTGACATCTTCTCCTGATTCTTTTGCTTTCCCTAAACCTTTTACAAATTCTACTAAAGCACCAGCAGCATCTTCCTTCCAAGCTTTTTGGAATTCACTCGAACTCATACCAGCTGTTTTTGCAAACTTTTCTAGATTACCTCCACCACTCATAACATCAGAGTTTATTTTCTGCATAACACGAGACATACTTCCGCCCCCGGCTTCAGCATTTATTCCGAGAGAACTCATAGCAGCTGAAATACCTATGATGTCAGCCTCACTCATGTTTGCTTGTTTTCCTGTACCAGCAAGTCTAAGCGACATTGCGACAATATCAGCTTCAGTTGTTTTTGAATCATTTCCAAGTGCAACGATACTTGATGCTAGATTACTAAAGCTCTTTTGCGGCATGTCGGTGATCGCTGCTAATTTAGCAAGAGACATTGCAGCTTCTTCGCTAGATAGATTTGTAGCTACACCCATATCTACCATTACCCTTGTAAAGCCAAGTACATTTTCAGTTTCAATACCTAGCTGTCCAGCCGCTTCAGCAACCGCTGAGATTTCGGTAGTACTTGCTGGAATTTCTTTGGCCATATCTCTTATACCTTTTTCAAGATCTTTATAAGATATTATAGTTTTCCCGTTAGCGTCTACAACTTCGTCCACTGTTTTCTTTACACCAGTAAACGCACTATCAAAATCCGAAGCAGCCTTAATTGCTCCACCACCTAGTGCTACCAATGGTAGTGATACATGCGTTGTAAGTGTTTTTCCGACACCTTTTAATTTATCACCTGCAGCTAGTAGTTTATCTGAAGCTTGTTTGACTTTATTACCAGCATCAGCATACTCATTCGCAAAATCCTGCGCTGCAATTCTAGCATCTAATAGTTCCTGTTCAAGTTTATTTACTTCTTCTGAACTTTCTCCATACTCAGACTTAGCTAACTCAAGTTGTTTTTCAAGGTTCTCCACTTGTTTAGCTGAATTCTCCATAGCCTTTTGTAAGTACTCTTGTCTAGCTTTCAATTGATCAGAGGCACTTGCATTATTACCAAGACTTTTAACTTGAAGTTCATACTCTTTACTTAATTTTTCCGAGGTGTTTTTTAGTTGTTCCTCTTCTGATTTCAGTTCTTTTAACTTATTTTTTCTTTGCTCTGAAATCTCATTTGCCCTTTGTTGTTCAGCTGTAAGTTGGCTTTGTTTTTGTTTTGCATCCTCAAGCTTTACATTAGTTTCAGTTATAGCATTTTTTAATTGTTCCTCATTCTTTTGTGCAACTAGAAGTTTGTCTCCCCATTTTCTTGCTTCCTCTGAGTTTTCACCCATTGTTCTCTTAGCGTTTTCAAAAGCCTGCGCAGTAGCTTCAGTTTTCTGTTTAGCAAGTTCATATTGTTTTTCAAGTTTAGATATTTCAGCTTCAAGTTTTTGCGTATCTGTAGATGTGTTTTTCATCTGTTCTCGTTGTACTGCAAAAGATTTATTTAAAGTTGAAATAGCTTTATTTATACTAGATATCTCAGAATTAAACTGTTTGTTTACTAAAGTATATTGAACTTTAATTTCAGGATTTGCCATATTTCTCACCTTCTTTCGATTTTAGACATAAAAAAAAGAAGGACTGGTTATCCTTCTTTTACTCATCACTGCTATTTCTCCAGCTTTCTATTGCTATTTTATTAATCATCAGTCTATTTAATCTTGATATTGGTATATCCCAAATATCGGTACCTAAGTTGAAAAAATATGCGTATATCGAATAACTATCTTCAACACAATTTATTTCGAGTTTTGGTACTTTTTTTTCGACTTATTTTTAGATTTAGTTGATTGTTGGAAATTCTGCGCTAATTGCGGCTTAGATTTTATATTTCCCGATAATATTTCCATAATTATTTCCATACAAAGTTCTATATCAATTGGAATTTTGCTGTCAAATTCTTCTTTGCTCATACCATTTGGATTAGCGTTTAAATATGCTATATACGGAGCATTTAGCATATCAGTATCACTTATTCCCTTAATAGCATCAGATGGGACACCACTGCTAGTTACTATCCCCATCATTGCTGATAATATATTTTTTGAGAAATATCCTTGCTCCTGAGCTTTTAAAAAGGCATTAAGAGTAATGCCTGTATCAATTTTTACTTCTTGTCCATCATTTAAAGTTATATATTTAATCATATTATTCCCCCACTTTCGCTTCTCTTATCTTTTCTGGATCAAATTTAGTGTGCCATTCATTAACTATAGTTTCATCTAGTTCAGACTTAAATGCTTCATAGTGATAATTTTTATATTTATCAGGTAATACTTTAAATTCTAATTCTATCTCAGCAACTTCATCTTCTCCGCTTTTTATTTTTAATTCAAGCCCACTTGCTATCGTAACTACAGGATATGCCATCATTAATGTGTCTGTTTCCCATAAGTCATATTCATCAAATGTTAGTGTGCCTTTCTTACCTTTGGAATTTGCACCATAAGAATATACTCCGGCTTTTAAACCGTCTGTGCTTATTCCAAATACATTCCTTAACATTTCCCTAGTGATATGACCTACATATTTTAGTGACATTTCTTCTATCATACTTTTTGTATCTACGATTGTACCTTCGGCAACTTTATTAATCTCCTTAGTTTTTGCTGACACTTCAAGCTCACCAGTATCCCCAAATTTCTTGGCTGCTGTTTCACCCTCAAATAACATATTCGCATTTGTAACTTTGTATATTGAGAATTGTTCGTCTCTCTTAACTCCACTCATAATTATTCCTCCTATATTTGTATTTTTAGTTGTTCTTCTATAACTTTCATAATATCGTTAAACATTTTATCTTCTTTTGATTTCAAACCTCTTTCAAAGAATTGTTGTGCAACTAAATTGTGTTTCCCAATACCTTGATCCGGGAAAAATAGATATCCAAATTTACCTTTAGTTGTAACTTCAAAACTAAGGTTAGATGTATTTGTTTTTAATGAACCTGATTCTTTTGCATGTGCCTTATTTCTATTTGAAATTGGTGTAAAATCAATTACTGATTTCATAACCTCTTTGCTACCTTTTATGTGCAAATACTCATTTAATTTTGGCTCTAAGTTTATAGTACTTTTCTTTAATGCTTCTTCCAACTTCTTTGAGTTATCATAACCTAAATCATACCTTATCCCCATTAACTCACCCTATCTATATGATGAAATACAAAAGTAACCATCTTAGCTTCAACATCTAAATTATTAATTTTACCATGATCTAGTTCCGTCCTATCAAAGAATAGAGCATGTTTTTTACACATTTCTATTATTTCAATCTGATCAATTGTCGATTGATCTCTTGTAAAAAAAGACAAATAGAAATTAGTTAAGTATTGAGTTGTCCCAGTTTGAGCCTTTGTTATTTCTCCATCATCATTATAAATAAAAAAGGACGGGTTCTTTTCGACCTCGTCCTTTCTAATATCCATAGCAAAAGTAGGATACATATTATTTAGATTGTTTATTAATTTTCCAAGTTCTTTAATCATCTAGCGACCTCTTTCTAGCCAAATATAAATACATGTACTTACGTTCGTTATCATAATCGATTTTGACTATGTCAAAGTAATCTTCATCTATTTTAACTATGTGTGACTCTTCAATATTTTTTACGTAATAAGCTTTAACTTTTATATCAAGTTTATTACTTATCCCATAATATTGTTTGAAATCCATTTCTCTTATAGATTTATATCTAAAATGAAGTCTACCTTCATCATTTAATATTGATTTAGGATTCTTTCCTAAACTGTCTCTTTTTGTTTCTTTTGTTCCATAAAATAGTAATCCCGAATTTAATTCCTCACCATTGTTTCTATTGAATCGCATTTTGTATTTGAAGATTAAGAATATCAGATCTGAAATTCTGTTCAAAATATGCAACAGAGCCATTCCAAGCATACCTACAATATTCTTTTAATAATCTAGAGGCAAGGGGATTTGTATCAAAATCAATATCCCCTACTCGTGAAGTTATAAATGCTTCACCTTCCTCAATTATTTCTTCTATTTCCTCATTATCGTAATCCCAAGTGATGTTGAGTCTACGTTTAATTTTTTCTAACATTCGTTAATAAAATTCGGGTTTGTATAAATTTTTGCATAAAAAAATAACCTCCTTAAGGTTACCACTTGATTTTTATTCTCCTGTTTTTTCTTCTTCAACTCCTAGTTTTGATATATCAAATGTTAGGAATGATTTTGCTTCTATCGGTTTCCCATGTCCTGCCATCTTAGTGATATAAATTCTCTCATCTTCTAAGAAGTGATATTCGTCTGAGAATTGTATTATTGAATTAAAGCCTATCCCCATAAAGTAATCTTCAGGTACACAAGCTATCATCTTACCTTCTGGTACGTATACAGATTGTACAATATCAGCCGCTATCGGTAGTTTATTAAATACATAATTACCGTTTAGATCCTGTACAGTTGTTTGTGGGAATATTTTTTCCCAATAATCACCAGGATTACATACTAGTATTATACCTTGAACAGTCTTTACTTTTCCGTCTACTAAAGGCTTCATAACAAGTTTACCAAGTGTAACTGGTTTTAAATCTGGAAGAACCGTAGCAGTTCTTTCTGGATATCCTGTTGTTGAGTTAAAAGATTTTGTTATATCTTTTAACATTCCAACTGGCTGATTTACTCCATTTCCTTCTATTATGGCTTTTTCAAGTCCGATAGCTATTGATTCTTGTAATATTGCTCTTACAAACTTATCTAACCACACAGGACCAAGATTTAACATATCCTTAGATAGCGGAACAAATGCAGATAACTTGTTTAATTGAGTATCTATAACTTCAAAGCTGTTGTCTAGTTTCTTAGTTATTTCACTGCCTAGTTTTCCCCAAACAGCACCTTCAGCCTCTGCTTTTCTTGCAAGCCATCTTGATATCCCTGTTGTATTAACTAACTGTATTTTAGTTAGTATAGGATGTTGTGCTTCCAAGTCCTTAAATATCCTATCAATTATAGTTACTGGCATTAGCTCTTCCTTGCCTTTAAATCCACCATCTGATAAAACCTCATTGTAATACTTGGTTTCAGCAGTTGTCAGTACTCTTAAACCTCTTTCATTTAATACGTTTTGATCTCTCAATTGTTCATCAGTTATTTTCTTTGCTTCAGCTATTACATTAGCTTCTATAATCTTTGTAGCTTCTAGCTGATATTTTACAAAATCCTCTTCGTTTTCAGCTCCTATTGCTTTAGCAAATAGTTCTTCTACACCTAGTTCTAAATCTTTATTTTTCATATTATTTTATTTCCTTTCTAAATTTATTTAGTATATTTGTTTTAGCTTCTTCAGGCTTTTTATACTTATTTAAAATACTAGCCTTGATATTTAATTCTTGTTTTTGTTGAGGTTCTTGTTTGTATACACTATTAGCAAAGCCTAATGTAACACACTCTTCAGATGTTAAATAACTCTCATCATCTAAAAGTTGAATTAACTCTTCTTCTGTCCCTACAAATTTATCCATGTAACTTTGCCTTACAGATGAGTTTATTTTATCTAACTTGTCAGCCTCAGCCCTTAATTCATTAGCGTTACCAGCTGTCCATGTCCAAGCATTATGTACCATCATCATAGCGTTGTTTGGCATTATTATCTCATCAGCTCCCATAGCTATTATGGATGCAGCACTTGCAGCTATCGAATCAATATATGCTACTACTTTACCTTCATAATTCTTTAATTGGTTACATATTGCTATTCCAGCAAAAGCATCTCCGCCATAACTATTTATATGTAGGTTAATTTGTTTACCTTCGGCTTTTTTTAATTTGTCTTGCACTTGCTGAGGGCAAGTATATTCATCATCGTCATACCAAGCTAGTTTTTCATTTATAATAGGACCATATAAAAGAAAATCGACCTCATTTTCAGATTTCTCAACCACTTCACATTTTACCGGTATTTTTTTAGTTTTCATTATTACCTTCACCACCTTTCAAATAATCTGATATCTCTTGATAGTTCTTGGTTATCATGTACATATTAGCCCAATCCTCTCGTATTTCTTCTTCTCTTAGCATATCTCTAACCCAGTTTGCATTAATAGATCCAATTCTATATAAAGCCTCTGCACTAGAAGCAAGTTTTGTAGGGTCATAGCCTTTAATTTTATTTGTTTTAACTTTTAGTTTTGAACCTTCTAATATAGCTTTTTTACCATATAATTTTCTGTTGCCTTCGTCTTCAATTAAAGATGCCAAAGGATTTATACAAAAGGTTATAAAGTTGTCTGTCATAGCTTCTACATCCGCTACATCACCCTTTAGAAGTCCTCTCGGTATATTAAAAGCATCAGCGCAAATATTAATAATATCATCAAATAACTTTCTGATATCATCTGTAGTTTGGCCATTTAACTTTTTAGCAGCTCCATTATCAGACGTGGAGTTACCTTCAACAATCTCGAGTCCGTCTTCAATAGGTGTGACTGAATCACTCTCACTAAAATACCCCTTTATTCTATTCTTAAAAATATCATCTAGCTTAGTATCGTATTCTGAAATTCCTGTTTCTGAGTCCACATTTTTTTTAAACTGCTCAAACATTGTATTTATTTTTAAAAATAGTTTTTTACTATTATTTCTATTGTAATTTTTGATTGAGCTTGTAATAAGTTTCCCATAACTACTATAAAGATTGTCTATGTAAGTTTTAACACTAGTATTGTTTATTTTAAGCCTTAATACTTCGCTCTCTTTAAAAGCCTTTTTAAATGTACAATCACCTACAGTTACATTTGTATATATATTTTCATAATTAGCAAGTTCTTTTAAATCGTAATTATCTGCAACTAAAAAATCCTCACTATTGTTTTTAATTATCAAACAACCTTGAGGATTAATAATCATATTAAATACTACGGAATTCCAAAAATCTGAAGCATTTTGATTTTTATTTGGTTCAATATTAAATTTATACCAAATATCACCTTTAAATCTTTCATTACTTTTATATGTTTCAAAAGTGCATTGAATTAAAGCATTAGCTATCTTATTCATACATATAGCAAGTGCATATTCCTTATAACATACCTCTGCATTTAAGGTATATATTTTATCAGACAACTTATATTTTCCGGGTGGAAGTGTTATTCTATTAAATAAACTATCTAAAATTCCCATTTTATCACCTTCTTTCTTAGTAAGTATAAGTTTTTAATGATGAATTATATGTAAATGTATTTATTGAAATTTGCTCTCTTAGAGTCATAGCATGAACAAATGCCATAAACCCATCTGTTTTTCGTCTTTGTGGTTCTATTTTTTCATATGTTTTGTTACCCTTACTATTCGTAACTACTTTTACATTATTTGTATACCATCTCATCATCATATCATCACCAAAAACGATATTATGATTAGCAAAACCTTGCTCAATTACAGGAGCTAATTTACCATGTGTAATAGGACCATTTCTTACTGTTTCGATTGGTAATCCTTTTTCTTCAAAATCTTTTCTAAGAATAGCAGCTCTATAATCATCACAGCCTATATTTATAAGTCTATAATTATTTTCTTGTATCTCTTTTAAAAACCATTCTGATATATATTCTTCGTTCATTGTATTACCTGGTATGATTGTAACAAAGCCTTTTTCTTTAGCCACATCTATATCAATCTTATATTCAGCTAATCTCAAACTTTCAGCAACTATAAAGGTATGGTGTTTAAAGTAATATTTATTGTCTTTCTTAAATAATAGCCCAACTCCTATAAAGTCCCTTACACTTGCATAGTCTATACCACCTACACATTCACAACCATTAAAATCAGGTATCTCTTGATTTGTTGCTTTAATCTCTTCCCAATTTGCAACGGCTGTAGTGATATCTTCAATCTGCCAGTTTAGCCTTTTTAATAAAAACTCCATCTTCATTTGAGGATTTTTTAAAGCTTTTTTATAATCTCTTTTATAAGCTCTTTTTAACTCAGGCAAATAAGGTAACATTGGATTAGCTTTTATCCAACACTCTTCATCCTCCCATTCCTCGTATTTATTTACTTTGGCCATAAATGGAAATAGTGTTGTATTTATATCAAGCTCATTTAAAACCCTTTTACCATCTTCTTTCATATCATCAAGAACTGAACCTCTAACATTACCATCAGTTGTGATATAAATAATTCTAGCATCTTTTATTTTTCCGAGTGCAGATGTAAATACTTTTATATTTTCATAATCTTCGTACGCATGTATTTCGTCAAATACCACCGCTCCCGGTCTTAAACCATCTTTAGTTTTTGCATTTGATGTATGAAATGCAATTTCTGATTTTGTTCGCTTAAATTCAATAAGCTCTTTTGTTATGTTATATGCTTTCTCAAGTTTTGCATTGCCTTTTACAGTTTCATATATGTCATAAAAACTAGTTTTTGCCTGTTTTTCACTTGTTGCAACCATATCTACATTATATTTATTAATTCCATTTTTATTTGAGGTTGCTCCAAATGTAAAGTCAGATATCCATGAATTTTTACCAAAACCTCTACCGCATAAAATAAATATTTCATCGAAACATACTCCACCATCATCAAAATAAATGTAAGGTACAGAATGTAAAAATTTCTGAACTGGTGTTAATTTGTATGGTCGATATTTTTCAATTAATTCAATAATTCCATTTACTTTTTTTATATCTACATATATGTTTTGTTTTTCAAATTTTAGTTTTAAAAGTTTAGTTAGTTGTTTTATTTCATCACTAATTTTATACTTTGTTGAATCAACTATTTCAAACCAATCTGTGATATATGGACAGTTTATTTTTTCGTATAACTTCTCTTTAGATATCACATCCATCATCTGCCTTGACTTTATCCGTTGTTATATTTAACTTATCTAATAAAATAAGCATTTGTTTATTCATCTGCATTAATTGGTTTACGGCATCATTTTTCTTTACGCCTCGTTCGCTATCAAACATGACTCCATATTCTTCAACATTTTGTTCTAGTGCGATAGTAGTATCCCACATTTTCATATATCTTTGAACTAGATCGGCAAAAGGTTCTTTGTATTGCCCTCTTTCATCTAGTTGCTCTATTAGTGCATTTTCTATTCTTTCTCTTGTTTCAGTAATTTCATTTTCCTTCTTGGCAGCCATAATTTCACCTCCATCGCGCGCGCATGATAAAAATATTTATTTATATTTAAAAAGCCCCCCTCCCCGTTGCTAGGTTCCCCAAATAAACTTCCATTTGATTTAACCCGGGGGAGTATGTTCATTACCATCGTTCTAAATTTTCAAATTTACTTTTATTTTTATGTAATCTATCATGTCTCTTGTTATGACAATCCTTACATAAACATATTAAGTTTCCTAAATCAAGGAATAGATCAGGTCTAACCTTCTTGTCTACTATGTGATGTACTTCCTTAGCATGACTAAACTTACCAATACTCTTACAGTCTTGGCACTCATTGTTATCTCTCTTCAGTGCAGCCCTACGAAGTATCTTCCATTCCTTTAACTGATAAGGTCTATAGTTCTTATGAATACTAAGGAAAGACTTAATCTTTATTAGTAAGTCTGGTGTCATTAAGTTCATTGAATCACCTACCTTTCATTAGTAATCTTTATGATTCTTTATAATTAATTCCTGAATCATATTAGATATATGTACATTTATTTCATCAGCTTGTTCTTTAGTTAGCTGGTTACCTTTATAATATAGT
The DNA here is from genome assembly GCF_017873185.1 of Metaclostridioides mangenotii. GTDB lineage: Bacteria > Bacillota > Clostridia > Peptostreptococcales > Peptostreptococcaceae > Metaclostridioides > Metaclostridioides mangenotii. Next base: position 82,457 of record NZ_JAGGJX010000001.1, on the reverse strand, counting down.
GTTACTGCTTCAGCTACATTGTTGCAAAAGTAATAATATGAAAATGTATCTTCAGTAAAGTTCTTAAAACATCCTTGTATTATAATGGCTGCTATTTCCTTACTTGTCTTATCTTTAAATATATTTACTTGGTTTGTTTTAATCATTCTATACTTAATACCTCCTTTGTATGTCAGACTTATTTTTATTGTACTTCCTTTCCACTTTAGGACTCTTAGGTATCTTCCTCATTCCGTTGCTTAAATATCTTAGTTCCTTGTTAGACAACTTTTGCAGTATTATCGTATTGTTATTGGATTAAACATCACCCCCCCTCGGTATTTTTTCGTAGTAAAAAACACCTATAAAAATAGGTGTTTTAAATTTATGTATACTATCCTCTTTTTGGAGTATTTACAGTTCCAATTTTAAATCATTTTAACATCCTTTTTTAGGATTACATTTTCCTAAAACAACCTTATTATAATCTGTTTCAGTTCTACAAGGTTCTATATTCCACGGGTTTTTAAATTTCACAAGATAAGCATGACATTTATACTGCATTTCCATTGATTTCGTGTTTTTCCACCTCTTATCTCCTGAATGGTTACGTTTTATTATTCCCCAGCTTTCTGTTACAGCCGCTGCATAAGCAGATTTACTTGTTATATTTAAGAAATTTTTCGTTGGTGATATACTTAATGAGATCAACCCATCTCTATTTATCCATTTTATCCAATTAAAATATTTCCCCTTTATTATGTTTGCTCTGGAATTAACATTAAACATTGTCCCTTCGTTTAATTCTTGTAAATGTTTAGATTCAGCATAAATTTCATCCTCATTAAACCCTTCATCAGAACCGTACATTTGTATATAGGTTTCTTTATATTCTTTCATTTTAACTTCTGTTATAACTAATTCATCATATTCATTATAACTATGTTCTTGCGAATCTTTATTATCCAAAATATCAATAGCATTTACTATTTTTCCTTCTGATATAACTAATATTGAACAAATAAAAGCTAATGATAATTTTACAACTATATTTTTTTTCATAAAACAAAATCTCCTTTTTTAATGATCATTATAATTCTTTATTTTTGAGAATAGTTTATAGTTTATTTTTTTATTTTATGGAGCCTTAATGATATTAAAATAACCACTATATTAATTAATAATGCTAACAAAGCAGGAACCAAATTTCCACCAAGACCAAATTCGTCAACTAATATTCCACCTTGATATACATTCACTACCATAGTAAAAAAGCATATAACTACATTTACTACATATGGTGCTAGTTTTATTTGCTTCTTAACAAAAAATATTGATTGTAATATTATAAGTAAAGACAAAATATAAAAATAAGAATCCCAATAGTGGATATCATATTTTTCAAAAATATTCATAATGTTTTCTCCTTTTTTAAAATTAATTAATTTATAAAGATTTTTATTTTCTTTTTAACCAATTTATTATTATTTAAATCTACACCTTCCTTAATTAGATCTTGACTTTTTATTAACTTATTTGACTTAAGATAAATTAATTTTGGTATTTGTTCGATATGATAGCTTTCAATTATATCAGAATACATACTTTGATTCCTTAATTTTTCCGTATTAAAATAATAAATATTTTTATTATCTTCATCTATTACGTCTAATAAAATTGGTTTGAATTTTTTACAAAATATACACTCCTCATTTCCGAAATAAATTATAATCTCATCATCTTTCTCTTTTAGGTCGTTAAAAAAAGACAATTTCTCAATATTTTTTAATTCTCCATGCTTAGAAGTTGAATCAATTGTACACCCAACAACAGCAACAGTTAATAATAAAATAAAAATGCACAGTATATATTTTTTCATTTTAACTTCTCCTAATATAGTAACTGGGTTAAATATATATATTATCATTTGAATCTAATAATGGATCCCACTTGATTATTAATAACAAGTAACTAAAACTTAACATATCTTTTTTAAAATAATTGTAAAAAATTGTCTAACATGACAATTCTTTACATACATTTAACATAAAAAAGATTTTATAGATAATTTATTTGATTTATAAAGTTATTATTGAAATATTCTATATATAATAATTTTTAAAAATTAATGTATCTCCTTTTCCACAAAAAAAAAGAGACTTATATCTCTATAAGCCTCAATGGAGGAAATTAGAGTCTACTGTCTCAATCTCTTTTTCATTAGTTTAATTAGAACTATCTAAGGTACTCCCTTATTTAGTCCATATTATTCTGGCTAGGTAGCTAATCCCTTTAACGAATCCTAGCCAGTTATGAAATTGTATGTAGTGGAATATCTTTCCACAATACAATTATCTCATGTTTTTATTGCAAAATCCGGAAGTAAAACGGCAATTAGTTTAAATAATTCAAAAATTAGTTTGGCGCAATTTGATAATACTTAAATAAAAAAACACCTTAAAAATAAGGTGTTTTTTTATTTAGTATCTACTACTAGAATTATTTGTCAGATACGTAATTATTAATTATATCTATACACACTTTAGAAAATTGATATAAACCAATACTTAGAAATATACTACCTATCGATAAGTACATATTTATATTCCCTCTAAGTATCTCCAAAGATTCCTTTGGGTCTAATCCTATATGTTCACTATAAAGATTTAGAAAATAAAGACCCCATTCTGAACTTTTTATTATAAAATATATACCTATAATAATAAAAGAAATATTCAACCATACAATAATTACGCTGCTTTTTTTAATATTTAATTTATTCATTTTACTTTGTCACTAAGTACTCTAATCCATCACAAACACCAGTACTTAACCTTTTAGGACTATTTGCCGTTACTGTTTTAGTAGTAGACTCGCCTGAATGAAGCATAGTTGTAAGTTTACCAGTAACTTGATTATAGTATGGTTTAAAAGCAACGTACCCTATCTTTTTAGCAGGCACTCTATGTGTTGTTGTTACAGATCTACTTAATGATGTATTCCAACTAAAACCAGCTCCAGCTCTTACTTTCTTTTTCATAGTTGCATCAAGACTAATCGAAAAAGTTTCACTTATAGTCGCACTATTAGACACTGATATAGTAGCTCCTTTAGATCCACCCGCAACATCCTGTGTTAATTTTTTTGCCGAGCCAGTTATTTGTTTTGAACTAGTCTTTTTAAAGAAACTTTCTATTCTAGGTTGTATTGTAGGTTCTTCATTAATAGGAACGCTTTGAGTGAATTTTAATAACGCTTCATCAATCGATAGTTTAACTGTTTCTCCATCCTGTGTTTCGAAAACATCATAAACTTTTTCATTAGTAACTTCATTTAATAGAAATTCCTCACCTGTCACGTCATCAATGGATTTAATCCATTCTTCAGATTGTTCATCTGGTTCTAAATTATTTACTATATATGTAGATTCTGATTTTATAGCTTCCATAGCATGCACATTTGGGGCTATCGGAGTTACAAGTATAGTTGTTGCCATCGTAGTTGCTAAAATCTTATTAATTCTGTTATTTTTCATATAAACCTCCCAGTATAGTTTTTTATTATACTTAATTTGTTATAAATTAACATTAATATATTTATTATTCAATAACCTTGACATAACTGGTCATTAAAATGTACTAACTGGTCAATTAGATGTAAAATTCTAGATTACTTTTATATATTATGGCAATTTAATTATATCTCAGTTTTTTTTATTAATAATCATATCAAATAAATTTGGCTCTTCCTCTTTAAAAATTTCACTCCCGAACAATATTATAGCTACACCTTTCACTGCTTCGTTTTTCTTGTTTCTTAGTTGCCTTTCACAGTAGTTTGTTATGTCAATTATTTGTTGCCAATCTAAACCTTCTATGTATTTCGATTGTATTATTAACTTATGTATTGGGCTAAGATTACTAATAGCCCTGTCTATTTGAGTTATAAGACTACTTTCCTCATCAATCTCTTTTTCTAATTCCTCTATCCTACTCAAAGTCCTAATAACATCTTCCTCAACCTCTTTAGAAATTTTATTAGTTGGAGATACTTTTACTTTGTCATATATAATAGCTTGTGTTGTATAATCACACTTTAAAGTTTCTTTAAGCCTTTTTAATTCTTCCAAATGTAGTTTTAATTCCCTATATCCTTTTAGCAGCTTTTCTGTAAACTCAATACAATCTTTTTCTAAATCGTTAGCCATAACATCACTCCTATATATCTTCTATAGTTACCTCAATCCTTGCTTCATCGCTATAATATTTACTAGCATGTAACTCACATATGTACCTATCATCTTTGAAGGCTTTACCATTTAATCCATCTAGTACAGCCTTAACCATGTTGTCTATATCTTTCTTTGTTGGTCTTAAGTAACTCGGTTTCTTAGGTTTCTCAGAATAAATATCTATACTAACTTTAATCAGTCCCTCAAAATAATGTCTCTTACCATACAAGTACTTGATTGACTGTTCAAAATATCTTGTTTTATCTGTCGTTCGAGCATGTCCATTATGAAATCTTGGTCTGTCCTTGCTGACACACTCTCCTGGTATTGTAAATTCTTCTTTCAATTCTTAACCCTCAATTTTATGTATTTTAGAAGGTACTTATATATCTAAAGCACCCCCTAAGTGCCTTAATGTAAACTCTATTACTTCCTTTCCAAATCATCTTTAATTAAGTTGTCTAACCCTATTTGACTTTTTAAATATATATTTTCCTTAGTAAGATCAATACATCTATTAAATACATCATCAGACAATTCCTTGTCCTCTAAATGTTTTCTATATTCTACAATCCTACCTGCTATAAATGCCACTATGATTAAAATAATGACTAACAGGATAATAGCTAATATACTTCCTAAATCATTAATCATTTTCTCACTCCAATACTTATTGTATTTATATAAGGTTATTACTAGCTTTAAAGTATAATTTTTTCTCTATACTTTTTATAATCTTCTATATATTATTACTATATGGAGAAGTAATATTTATGATATAGCTTATATCGTATCTAATCAGTGTTTTCTTATCTCTAATAATGAACACCGAAATTAACGCCCCTATCCCTATCAAGACAAGTATTATTCTAGTTGCTATAATAATCATAAAGTTCACCCTCCAGATCTCTCTCAGCCTTATTAAACGCTTCCCATTTACTGTAACCTTGAATAAGCCATAGTTCTAAAGTTCTATCTATCCATATACTTAAATCACTTAATTCCATTTATTAATCACCTTTCTAGAGTGGTCGTCACCCTCTGAATTTATAAAGCCCCTGCTCTTTCTCTTTCCATCAACTCTAAATTTCTTTTCTCTATTTCACTCATTTCATTTTGTTTTATATCTATACTGCCATTCTCTTTCATTTGATATTGCTGCCAGTTTGTTATTGTTATAATCCTGTACTTAGTCGTAGACTCCCAACTTAGAAACTCTACCTCCTTTAATAATTCAAGACATGTTCTTATATTCTGCGTGCTTACATCATTTGCACACCTCTCTTTAATCTTCGCTAAAGATGTTAAAGTTTGTCCTGGCTTTAAGATTATTTGTTTTCCATCTACAATAACTTTGTTTTCCTTATGATTAACTATAAGCAATAAAGAAATAAGTATATCTCTTTGCTTAGAATTTAAACTTAAATAAGTAGGACTATTTAAAATCTTTCTATGAAGTTTTATCCAACCAACATCTTTATTCAAATAATCCCCCTACCTTTCTACTTAGCTAGTAATATAAATAAATATATATATTAATAACACTTCTTAATACTTCTTGTTTGTTGTTAGTTACTTTGTTAGTTCGATTGTTAGAAGGGTTTGTTAATTGATAGTAAATAACAAACCCTTAGCCATTGAAATTTCAATATCTTCTCTGTTTGTTAGACAAGCTTGTTAGTTCGATTGTTAGTTGCTTTGTTAAGCGTTTGTTAGTTGTAAATAATTGACCTCTTATTTACGTTTGTATTTCAATACTTCTAGACCCTATTTTGCTTTGTTAGCGATTAAACTATAGTTATCCACAACATCGAATTATCCACAGCCTATTTTTTTATAATTCTGTAAAACTAATTGGACCTTTTAATACTTTAGTATTTCTGCAATAATCGCAACATTCGCACCTAGTTGGTTCTACTAAACCGTTCTTAACTTCTACATCGCTATCTGTTTCAAATACTGATTTCTCAGTAGACTTAATTTTGAACCAGTCCTCTCGTTTTGACATGCCATCTTTTAAACTAGCATAAATATTTCTAAGTCTCATGAAATCACTCTCGCTAAATGCCTCAGAATTACAACCTATAGTTTCCTCAAGCATTTCTTTTGTTACGCTGAATTTATCCTCAAAAGTCTTAACCATCTTTCTTACTCTATCAATCAGAGGTTCAGGGTTAGCACCTTTTAAAGTTAATTCGCACTGTTCAATAGCACTGTCTATTACGTCTCCTGGTATAACACCTAGTATGCAAGCTCTCAGTCTCCTAGCACCTTGATTAGCAACTGTTTCGTATATATCTCTTGGATCTGTTAATGCTTTATTCCCGAATTTATTTGATGTTCTAACATGCGGTACGCTAAATATTTTGCATTGTCTCGTGTTCGTTTCTAAATCCCAAGCATATGCCATTACTTGGCTTTCGCCATTCTTTTGCTCAAGTTCTATAATTCCATAATCAAGGTTACCCCAATTCTGTGCTAATGCTTCAGCTAGTCTTATACTTGGACCAGTTACTTTTTGCCCACCTCTTGGGTATTCATACATACTTTGTTCCGCTAGACTTTTCCTTTGGCAAGACTTTAGTATTCGATTAAATGCTTCTACCTCGTCTCTTGGGAATTTCTTTGCTATTATCATTGCTGCTTGTACTTCTTGAGCTTGCCTTGTTGTAACCATTTCTTTTGTTGCACTAAGCTCTTTGTTTTGAACTTGCATATTGCTGTTCTCATATATATTTGCTACTTGATTATTCATAATTAATTCCCCCAATATATTAATGTTTTAATTCCTTCTCTAGCTTTGTAAGATTGCTTTTATAAGCAAGGACAAAGCCGTCTATATAACTTCCTTCGAAGCCTTTAGTTAAATCAATTAGATGTTTATTTAAATCTACTAAACTATAATTTTGTTTATATCTTTTGGTGAATGCTTCTAAGCCATTGATATAACCCATTTTATAGTCTTCATCGATATAGTTTGTATCTAATTTTGTTAGTAATATATCTGTTTCTAAATCTTGTATTTTCATAATTATGCCTCCTGTGGTATAATTAACGTAATTATATTTTGTAGTTCTTGAATTGAGTCGTTGGAGCGGCTCTTTTCTTTTTGCTCTTCTCTTTCTTGTGTTAGTACTAGATCTTTTCTAATTATCTTTGCCATTTTAAGTTGCGATTTTAAATCATTTACAACTAATTGCTGATTTTCTATTTTGCCCTCATCTCGTGAACAATATTTAACTGCAGTTCGCTTAATTTCTGACAATCTTATTTCATTATCTTTTAGCATTTCCTCTACTGTGTTAATATTCGAATCAACAACCATCATGCTTCCTTTTAACTTGTCCATTTTATATCCACTCCTTTAACTCAGATTTAGCGTTTTCTATTACATTTACACAATCTACGTAGTGCTTTAGAGACGGTCTTTCTTTGTGTTTGATACAACCTATTAGATATGTTATAAAGTTCATTTAATTACCTCCTATACTTGTCTATTTTTTATTTATGTTCCAACTCTAAAATCCTATTATATTGTTGACTGTTAACCTCTTCTAGTTCTGCGATCCTATCGTATATATGATTAATGTTATAAGTTGCTACTGCTCCTATTGTTAAACTTGATAATATTAAAATTCCTGTTATTATTTTTGATAATTTGTTCATTTAATTTACCTCCTAATTAAATTTCGCCTACTTTTTTACTAATTGATTTATATTTACAGATAATATACTAGCTATATCAAGTAATTTGCTTGCTTTTACTTCTCTTTGCCCTTGTTCATATTTGGTTATTGCGTGAACCGATAGATTTAATTTATCAGCTAACTCTTGTCTAGAAATTCCTTTCTTACGTCTAAAGTATTTAATATTTTCTCCTATAGAAATTTTCATCATCTCCAATTATTAATAAGCTTGTCCATTTTATTTAAAGAAGTGCCGAAGCACTTATATATAAATCCCTTCGTTAGCTAATCCTTGCAGTATTTCTATAACTACATCTCGTATATCATCTAACACTTGTTTTTGCTCATCCTCTGTATTGCGTGCATAGTTCGCAAAAAACCTACATTTATCAACATGGTGCAAACTATCATATATTTTTCCATCTTGCTCTACATCATTAGCTATTAATTCAACCATGTTATCACCCCTTTTTTACATAGATATGCTTGAATAAATTTGTCCCATGTCATTTCATATTTCTTAATTAATTTGTATATATCCATCTTTCTCAAGTAACCCAATAATCTTATCTATCCCCTTGCTCGTTAAGTATGTTTTATAACTATCTTCTAATGCACCTCTATAAAGATATTGACCGCTTTGTCTCCTAATCATTAACCCTTGTTCTATGTACTTTTGATATGGAGAATTATCTTGTCTTAAGAATCTTTTATTTCTTAGATACTCATACATGTTATTTCAGCCGAGCCCTATGATTGCTATTGCCTTTGCAAAATCATCAATCGTGCTTAATCCGTTGCTGTCTAAATATACAGACCATTTTTCAGCTTTTGGCTGAAATTCTAATATTTTCTGATCTTTTTCTTTACGTTCTAATTGAAGCTGCTTATTCTCCTTGACTTGTAATAACAACTGTTCAAGTGCTTGTTCGTAATCAGCTGGCAATTGCTGTTTATTTTCCTTAACTTTGAAATATGTTTCTTCCAAATTATCAAATTGCTCCCATGCTTTATCTGTGTCTAAGATTTTGCAATGTCTGTTTGCTCCTCTTTCTGTCCAAAGGTAAAGTTGACTTACAAACTTAAGGCTTTCATCTTTAAGATGAATACCTTTGAACTCTTTCAATTCCTCACCTTCAAGCAAATAATAGTGTTTATTCTTTTCAAAATTCTTCTTATTTCTGTTAAAGTTGTTACTTATGTTTTTTACATCTGTTCCATATACCTCTGCGAGTAATTCTGTTGTTATTACATTTTGTTTTTTAAAATTAATTGGTATTAAGTTATTCATATTTATCTCCTTTCTTTTCATATACATTTGGTAATTTTATTGTCAAAAAAAATTAAGTTTACGTCATCTAAATCTAATTTTAATATTATCGATATTTTATCTATCTCTTGTCTTGTGAAGTCAGTCTTACCATTTTCCTTTAAACAATATGTCTTTTCTGTTAAATCAAGACCTTTAGCAACATCTTTTTGCCTAAGCCCTAATAAAACTCTTTTAGATTTTAAAATTTTTACATTTATTTCAATCACCCTCTTTATTTACTTACCAATTGTATAACTACATTATACTTATACGTTCGGTAAGTGTCAATACATATTTTAACATTTATAACTTATTTATTATAAATTTGGTAATAACGGTTTACATTTTTGTAAATTATTTTATACTTTTGGTAAGGGAGTTGATATACATATGGAAAGTTTAGGAGAAAGAATAACGAGGTTAAGAAAAAAATCAAATCTTAGCCAAAGAGAACTTGCGGATAAAACAAACTTAACAGAAGCTACGTTATCTAGATATGAAAATGATCTTAGAGAGCCTAAAGGTGAAGTGATAGTAAAAATAGCAAATGCTCTCGATGTTACTACTGATTATTTATTAGGAAGAACTGATGAGATAAATGTTAAAAAAGAAAATAAAAATACAAGTGATGAAAAGGAAATAGAAAAAATAATTGATGAACTTTTACAACAAGATGATTTAATGTTATGTGGTCAAATAGCTGATGAAGACGATTTAATTGCCCTTAGAAATTCTCTAAGACTTACTATAGATATATTACAAAAAAAGAATAAAAAGAAGCACTAGGAGGGCGTTGCTATTTGAAAATAAAAAAAAATGTAATTGAATTGGTAAATAAATGTAATAGTAGAAATGTTTATGATATTTGCTCATGCCTCGATATAGAAATAATAAAACATGATTTAAATAATATAAAAGGTTATTACACGAGTTTAGAAGGTCAAAAAGCTATTATATTAAATAATCGCCTTCCTTATGAAGAAGAGGAAATTGTTTTAGCACATGAGTTAGGACACATAAATTTACATAGCAACTCTAATATATGTTTTTTAACTAATTATACATATTCGAATACTAACAAATTTGAAAACCAAGCAAATAAGTTTGCGTTAATGGTTTCAGACAACGACCTATTAGAAATAAAAGAAATGAATTTCAATTTAGAACAAATGGCTTGTTACTTCAGAGTTCCTTTAGAACTTTTGGAATTTAAATTCAACCATAAAATATAGGAGGTAATATTATGCTAATAGAAACACCATTAAGAAAAGAATTAATAGAAAAAAGAAAAGAAATACAAACTAACCAACTTTCTATGACTGTTGGAGAACTAATGAATTTATATGAAGAGAATGAAATAAACTTAGATCCAGATTACCAACGACTTTTTCGCTGGGACGAAACACAACAAACAAACTTTATAGAATCAATTTTACTTGGATATCCTATCCCTGCAATATTCGTGCTTCAAAGCGAGAATGGAGTTTGGGATGTTATAGATGGTGTTCAAAGATTATCAACTATTTACCATTTTGTAGGAAAATTAAGAGATAAAGATACAAACAATATAATAGAACCTCTAAAACTAAAAAAGGCAAAAATATTGACTAATCTTGAAGGAAAATATTATAACAATGATGAATTTAATGAGGATAATTCTCTTGATCACTCATCACGTATTGATTTTAAAAGATCAATTATTAGCGTACTTATTGTTAAAGATGGTACCTCTGAACAGTCTACGCTTGAATTATTTAAAAGATTAAATACTGGTGGATCTAAATTATCTAATCAAGAAGTTAGAAATGCAATTATATTAAAATCTAATAGCGAGGTATATTCAAAACTTGATCAATTTTGTAAAAGTGATAAGTTCATTAACTTTATGTCACTTCCAGATTCTAGGACTGAGTTAGGTTTTGATATGGATATAATCACTAGATTTATAGTAATGAGAAATTATAAAAATATAGAAAATGTAAAGAATTCAGATGATATAAATTCTTTCCTTGATGATGCTATAATTGATATTGTATCTAAAACAGATTATAATGTTGAAAATGATATTAATGTATTTACAAAACTAATTGATTTCTTATCCGAGAATATCAGTGAGGATTATGGGTTTAAACTTTATAATGAATCGAAATCCAAATATATGTATGGTTTTAATTGGTTAGTATTTGAAATAGTTGTATGGGGATTGACAGTAATTAATAACATTGATGATGCAGCTAATAACGTCAGTATAATCATTCCAGAAATTCAATCTATAAAGGGTATTGGTGAATTTTTAAAATCAAAAGGAAAACCAAGCGTAGTAAGAGTTATCGAGAGATTAAAAATTGCAAAGGAAGAATCTGAGGCGGTATTTAAATATGAATAGTTACAATGAAGTTGATTTAGAAACTTTTCTGGCAAAGCTAGATGAGGAATTATCAATACGCAAAAAGGAAATAATCAAAATGAAAGATATTGTTGATTCTACAAATGATAATCTATCAAAACTAATACTTATGAAGAACTTTTATGTATCCATATATGCTCATTATGAAGGATACTTTAAATCAACATTTTATTTGTTTCTTGAATTTATGAAAACAGTAGTCGTCGATAGAGATAATATTAACCTTTACCTAATTGCCCTTGCATCTATCACTAGTTTTGAACAACATGTATCGCAGAATGTTCAATCAAATAGGCTAATCGAAATTATTGACAACATTTATACTAATAATTCCTCTAATATTTTTAATATAAGAGATAAGGATAAATTTATTTTAAACCATAGTACAATAGAATCTATATACAAGCTTCTTGGTATTAAAGCAGATAGTTTAGATTTTCCATTTCAAGAACTTGGTGTACTATATGGGCGAAGAAATGTACTTGCGCATGGAGAAGTTAATTCTGAGAGATTCAATGTATTCTCGAGCAATAATCCCAGTAAGATTTCTGATAAGCATATAAATAATGCATACGTTCTTTGGTTTGACGCCTATGATCTTGTATTGTCATCACTAGATAAAATAAAAAATACTTTCTTTAACTATATTAATGATAAAATTTATTTAAAAGAAATTGAATATATCGCTGATTCTGCTCTTGAGGTAGCAATTACAAGTGAGGTTTAATTTTAACTATAGCTTTTTATCTCTAACTATAGTAGAATTTTATATAAGAAAGATGCTTAATAGGAGAACTGATAATGAATAATCTTATAGACTTAATAATAAAAACACAAAAAAAATACTTGTCATATAAAGAAAAAAAATACTTAAAGAGCAATTCTCAGTTTTTTACTCCTGTAGATACTGCATATAAAATGATTTCTACTATTGACTTCAATAGGTTTTCAGATAAAGAATCACTGAATATTTTAGAGCCTTCAGCTGGATGTGGTATATTAATTGCAACTCTTTTAGAGTGCATTATTAAAAAATGTAAAAATATAAAAAAAATATATATTTGTGCATTTGAACTAAATAAAGAACTCTCTAATATTTTAATTGAAAATTTACATACTATAAAAAAAGACTTTGAAGAAAATCATAATATAATTATCTCATTTAATGTTACTAATGGAAATTTTATTACTGAAAATAGAGAGAATTGGTTAAATAAAAAAGCTGCATATGATATTATAATTTCAAATCCTCCCTATAAGAAAATTAACAAAACTTCTGAGGAAGGTATTATAATGAGTGATATAGTGTATGGCCAACCTAACCTTTACACACTTTTTATTGCTATGTCACTATCAATGTTAAACTTTAATGGTACATACACAGTACTAAGTCCGAGAAATTATTTAAATGGTATATACACGAGCAAAATAAGAGATTACATATTTAATGATTTTCAAATAAATCATATTCATTCCTTCGAGAAAAGGAATATGTTTAAATCTGTAAATCAGGAAGTAATTATTACAACATTTTCAAGAAAAAATGATATTAATAAAGTACAAATTTCATATAATGGGCATAAAGGCTTTTCTACAAATGTACAGGATTTAATTCTTAAAAAGAATAACTCAATTTTAGTTATACCTAAAACAAAAAGTGAGATTAAACTATTAAAAGCCTTTAAAAAATTAAATTTTTCTCTTAAAGATTTAAACTTAAAAATTAATGTAGGGCCTGTTGTACAGTTCAGAAATACTGAATCTATTAGAAGGGATATTCAAAAAACTGGTTATGCCCCTCTACTTATAGGTAAAGATATTCAACCTGAAAATATAATTCAATACTATAGTCGAGAAAATAATTTAAATAGAGATACTCACAACAAATCAATCAGTCTAAATAATAGATACTTAATTAAAAACTCTAACTATCTACTTATACGAAAAGTGGTTGCCAAAGATGATACTGATGTGGTTGTCTCTTCTGTTCTGCATAAAAGCTATTTTAAGTGTGATTTATTGGGAATAGATAATAATTTATTATATATTAATTCTTTGGATAAAGAACTCACACTAGAAGAATGTTATGGTTTATACTGTTTTATTAATTCAAAGCAATTTAAGGATTTCTATTTTTTAATAAATGGAACTCATACAATTAATGTAAGTGACTTTGAAAATATAAAATTTCCTAAACTGGATATCATAAAATTAATGGGTAATGAACTTATCTTAGATAAAGATTACAGCGAACAAAATTGCTCAAATTTAGTTGAAAAAAATGTAGGTATAAATCAAATAAATAATTAAAATAAAGCTAAGAATTAGTCTTAGCTTTTTTAGTTTATTTATATGAAAACCTTATTACTGATAATAGAAAAAAATGGTAATATAATTAATATAGACGAGTTTTAAGGGGGGATCACATATGAATGTAGCAATATACTTACGTAAGTCTCGTGCTGACTTAGAGGCTGAACAAATAGGAGAATTTGAAACTCTAGCTAAACACAAAGCTACTCTAATTAAAGTAGCTAAAGATAAAAATTTAAACATAGTAAATATCAAAGAAGAAATAGTGTCAGGTGAATCGATAACAGCGCGTCCAAAAATGATCGAGTTACTTAACGAGGTAGAAGATGGCAAATACGATGCAGTCCTAGTTGTGGATATTGACCGTCTCGGACGTGGTAACATGAAAGATCAAGGTGTTATATTAGAAGCATTCAAAAATAGTAACACAAAAATAATCACACCTCAAAAAACCTATGATCTGGATGACGAATTAGACGAACAGATGACAGAATTTCAAACTTTCATTGCTCGACAAGAACTCAAAACTATAAAAAAGAGAATGTTGAGAGGACGAAAAAAGAGCTTTGAAGATGGGAAGTTTATATATTCTACTCCACCTTTTGGCTATGATGCCATTTACAATAAAAACGGTGAAAGAGCAATAGTTCCAAACCAAGACTCTGAAATAGTTAAATTGATATACAATCTATATATAAACGAAGAATTTGGATCTGGATATATAGCTAAGTATTTAGATAGTTTAAACATCAAACCCGAAAGATCTAACAACTGGTCACCAGTTACAATAAGGAAAATTTTATCCAATAAAACTTATTGCGGTTATTTGAGTTACGGAAGGACTGTACAAACTAAAAAAATTAATGAAAATGGTAATCTAATACACAAAAGAAATAATAAAAACGATATTGAATATGCAAAAGGAAGACACCAAGCAATTATATCGGAGGATATATATAACAATGCGCAACGAATAATGTCTAGTAAATCTAAAATTACGAACCCTGGCGGTATATACTCCGTTCAGAATCCTTTTGCGGGTATAATGAGATGTAAAAAATGTAGATCCATATTAAAACGAAATGCTAATAATGGCGGAAAAATATATTTGAAATGTAGAAATGAGTGCGGTAATAGATCGACTCAATTAGAATTTGTGGAAGAAAAAATATTATCTTATCTGAATGATATTCTTGAATCTTATAAAATTAAAATAGATAAGAAAGAAATAAAAAACAGAGACTTGAATGATCCTGCTAAAACCACTAAACAAATTCTAGTTAAACTTGAAACTGAGTTAAAAGACCTAGAAACTCAGAGAAATAACTTGTACGATTATTTTGAGAGAAAAATTTATGACGAAGATACATTTATAGAACGTTCTAATTCAATAAAAGATAGAACAGAAAAAGTTAAACAAGCAATAGTTGATGTTAATTCAAAGATTCCTAAAAATAAAAAAAGTGATGCTGAAATTATGGAAGGAATAAAAAACGTGTTAGAAGTTTACCCTTATGCTAAAAATGCAAAAGAAAAAAACAAGCTATTGAAAAGTATTGTCCAAGAGATAGAATACTATAAAGAAGACAGCTATGAAACAGATCAATTTGATGCATATATAAAATTAAAACTTAATAACTAATTCTGATACCCTAAGTTACTTGGAAATACTATTGTATATCAAAAGGCACTTAGGGTATGCTTATGAAAATCAATACGGACCTTTAACTAACTTTGGATATGCACCAAGTAGATCTCCATGGCAGTGGAACGATGAGCCTTGGCCTTGGGAAAAAGAATTTAACGACTAAAATATGTATATGGAGGATTATTATAAATGTGGATATATCAGAAAACTTTACAGCACCCTGTTAATCTGAAGAATAAAGATCTTAAAATGGCAAAATTCTTGATTACTCAATTTGGTGGCCCAAATGGAGAATTAGCTGCTGCAGTAAGATATTTAAGTCAAAGATATACAATGCCCACTGGTAAATCAAAGGCATTGTTGACAGATATTGGTACAGAGGAATTAGCTCATGTTGAAATGATTGCAACTATGGTATACCAACTTACTTCTGATGCAACACCAGAAGAACTAAAGGCCGCTGGATTAGGCTCAAATTACGCACAAAATGGATATGGTATTTTCCCTAGTGACGCTAATGGAGTTCCTTTTACTACAGCTTATATTGCTGTTATGGGCAACCCTATAACCGACCTACACGAAGATATGGCAGCAGAGCAAAAAGCTCTTTCAACTTACTATCAACTTATAAATTTAACTGACGATGTAGATGTAAAAGAAACTCTTGGATTTTTGGGTCAGAGAGAGATAATTCACTATCAAAGATTCGGTGAAGCTTTAATGGATGTTTACGATTATGAAGAAAGTCAAAAAACATTTTAAATCTATTTAATTTTATTTAGATCAATTTAAATTTAAATGATTATTCTATATAAGGGCCTTGTTATAAGAGTTCCTATTTAATCTAATGTAGTGTCATTTACTAATAAAAAATGGCGGTACTGATTTAATATCAGACCGCCATTTTTTGTCTATTTAAGTCCAGTAGATCCAAATCCACCTTCTCCTCTAACAGAGTCGCAAAGTTCTTCAACTTCAACAACATTTATATCGTATATTGGTTTAACTACCATTTGAGCTATCTTCATATGTTTTTCTACTTTAAAATTGTCTTTGCCATGATTTATCATAATAACTCCAATTTCACCTCTATAACCTTCATCAATTGTTCCTGGGCTATTTAACAGTGTTATTGAATTTTTAAGTGCTAGCCCACTTCTAGGTCTCATCTGAGCTTCTGTCCTCTCTGGTAACTCAATTGATATTCCTGTTTTTATAAGTTTAGTCTCTCCACTTTTTATAACAGCTTCTTCTATAGAATATACATCCATACCCGCATCTCCTTTGTGTGCAAAGTTTGGAAGTTTCGCGTCTTGATTTAGTTTTTTCACTTTTAATGTGTACATAGTCTACCTCTTTTCTTGTATTTATTACTTTTTAATTGTTAGTTGTATAACTTAAATTATAACAAATTAATTCGTTTTTACATACATGTATATAGAGAAATTCTTTTTTATTGTTTAATCAACATAATTTTGCTAATATACACAGTATTTTCAATTACTTTAGCAGATAGCTTTCGATTTTCATCTCATTTTGGTATAATATATAGTATAATGTTATGGCTGTGAATCAGTCATTTATTTTTTGTAATATAGAATTATCTATATATATTACAAAGGAGGTTGTTATGAAACTTGTTTTAGCCGAAAAACCGTCTGTTGCTAAAACTATAGCTTCCTTTCTAGGAGCTAAAACTAGGAGTGACGGATATTTTCAGGGAAATAACTATATTGTTACATATGCGGTAGGTCATCTTGTATCACTATATGATATGAAAGACTACGATAAAGATAAGTACTCAGGATCATGGAAGATGAATAACTTCCCTTTCTTTCCTGATAAATTTAAATTTAAAGTGGATAGCAGTAAGAAAAAACAGTTTAATACAGTTAAGGAACTCTTGAACCGCGATGATATTGAATATGTAATCAACGCTACCGATAACGACAGAGAAGGAGAGTTAATTTCTTTTCTGGTATTTTTACTTGCAAAAAATAAAAAACCTATTAAAAGAATTCTAGTAAATGAATGGACACCTGAAGATATAACACGAGGTCTTGATAATCTTAAAGACAACAGTGAGATGATAAATCTTCAAGCAGCTGGGTATACGAGACTTATTACCGATTGGCTTATCGGCATTAACTTTACATCTGCTGCAACTCTTAAATATGGAAATGGTAAACTTTTAAATATAGGTAGGGTTATTCTTCCTACTGTAAAATTGGTTTACGATAGAGATATGGAGATACAAAACTTCGTTCCTAAAATTTACTATGAAATAGAAGGACTTTTTAAAAGCCAAAATGGTGAATACAAAGGAAAGCTCACAATAAAAAAAGAAACTAAATTTGATACTTTAGATGATGCAAACAAAGTTATAGATACAATAAAATCTGATAAAGGTACTATAGCAGATAAAAAAGTTACTATGAGTAAAGAGTATGCTCCCAAACTTTTCAGTTTGACATCACTTCAAGGTTATATAACATCTAAGTATGCAAGCTTCACTTCTGACAAAGTTCTAAACGTCTGTCAGAGCCTTTATGAAGGTAAAGGTAAAGGTGGTTATATAACTTATCCTAGAACTGATTCAATGTATTTAGAGGAAAGTTTAGTTTCAAAAGTTGAACAGACTCTTAGTAGATTAAAATCTGGACTTAGTTATGAAAATAAAATTAAATTTAGCAAAACTAAAAGGGTATTTGACTCATCAAAAGTTGATTCCCACAGTGCTATTATACCTACATATATTGTTCCAACTAACTTAACTCCAGATGAGGCAATAGTGTACCACACTATTAAAGATAGATTTATAGCTAACTTTATGCCTCCAGCTGAGTACGAAAACACGGAGATAAAAACTGATGTAGATTCTAACATCTTCGTAACTAAAGGTAAGGTTTTAAAAAGTAAAGGCTACTTAGAGGTTTACAATAAAGAAGAAAAAGACAATTTACTTCCTATGGTAAACAAAGATGATGTTGTAGATGTTTTGAGTATTACGCCACAAGAAAAACAAACTACTCCACCAAAGCCATATACTGAAGATACCCTGCTTAAAGCAATGAAAAACTGTGGTAAAAATGTTTCAGATGATGATACTGCAGTTCTTTCTGGATACTCCATTGGTACTTCAGCTACAAGAGCTGACGTTCTAAAAAAGATAGGTCAAGTTGGATATGTAAACAAAAAAGGTAAAGCGTATTCTATAACTCAACTCGGTAAAAATCTAGTTGAGATTTTCCCTGTTAAAGATCTACTTGATGTCGACTATACAGGTAAACTTGAAAAGAGCTTAAGCGATATTCAGAAGGGTAGCTATACAAAAAAAGAATACTTGACCAACATAATGAATTTTATATACCAAAATGTTGAACTTATTAAAAGTGATTCTTCTAAAAATATTAATACTGAAAGCTATATCTTTAATCCAAAGACAAAAAAATTCACAAAAAAATCCACTAAATTTCCTGGTTCTACTAAGAGTTCAAAATCATCTTCATTAACTAGTGAAGTCTCTAACTCTAAAAGTAGTGAATCAGATAAATCAAAAAATTCTCTTGGTAAATGCCCTGTTTGCGACCATGATGTTTACGAGTTTGAAAAAGGATTCTTTTGCGAAAATTATAAAGAATGTAAATTTGGTGTTTGGAAAAACGATAAGTATCTCGCTTTTTATAAGAAAAAACCTAATAAAACTATGGTTAAAAGTTTGCTAAAAAAGGGTGAGGCTAGCGTTAAATCGCTTACAAATAAAAATGGCAATAAATTTGATGCCGTTTTAAAATATGAAAAAAATCCAAATAATAATATGTTTTCATGGAAAATTGAATCTTTTGAAAACAAATAGTGAACTTAGGGAAGGTGGCTTTAGCAGTTGTTTTGTACATATATGGACGCATTTTGTTACATAACAATAACTACTATAGCCATCTCCTTTTTTATGGATAACTATATCCAGACACATAATTTTACTGATTTTATAGTTTTATATAATATGTTATACAACTACTTTATTTTAATATATTTGGTTATTTGCCTCATTTGCAATAATAGACACAGAAGCTTTTTTATATGGATAAAGCGAGAAAACTTTATATCCTGAATCAATTAGCTTATTCTGTTTATCAATTTGTAAAGAAAAAAAAGATTCCCTCATAGATTTAACCTCCAATATACAAAATCGGTCAGTAATAATATAATTCAATTATATTATTACTGACCGATTTTGAGAAGACATTCAATATTATAAAATAATAATCAAATAATCAATATTTGATACAAAAATAATAAACAAGATACCAATTATTTATTAATATCTTGTTTATACGCATATATATAGTTTTATCATCTACACTAACAATTACTTTTTATTATTTCTTATCTAAGGTCTCATCAATCTTGTACCTAACCATATCAAAAATCTCACCAATTTTGTATCCTTTAAGCTTACACCCACAGTTAGGACAGTAATCGTACTTCTTAGATACCAAAGCCCTACAACTTGGTTCATGACACCTTATTTTTAATGCCTCCTCTGATACTTTAAATCCACATTTTGGACATATTGAACCAGGACGCGATGAAACCTCTTTCCCACATCTTGAACATTTTATCATTTTATGCACCCCCAGCTGAAACTATCTATTATCCTATAAAATACTGCTATTATAGTATTATATGCTAAGCTAATCTATAAGTTTCATTAGGACTATTGTGATCATAAGTTTTTCTATTACTTCATATATATTTTACATTTATTTCGTATACTATTAACCTTTTTCCCTCAACCTCAACTTCTTACTTCCTTTTGAACTAATAAATAATTGCTGTCTTTCAGCTTCTATATGGTTAGAAAATGCAGATATACAATCCCAACTCATAATAATAACATTCATAACGTTAGATCCTCCAGCCATATTGATCTTTCTCGGTTAGACACATTTTACAATTATATATTATTTATGTCTATATTAAAGCTTGATATTTAACTTTATAAATTAATATACTAAAATTGCCTCGATCTTTTTTACTTAAACAAAAAATAGACGCTCATATATGAACGTCTATTTTAGAAATACTCTATTTTATCGTTTCCATATTCTTAAATATGGATCATTTATATACATCTATCCTTAACATAAAAATTAAATTTAAATTAAATTAAACAAATACTATTTTCTAGGATTTTTGATTGATGCTTGAGCTGAAGCAAGTCTAGCTATTGGCACTCTAAATGGTGAACAAGATACGTAGTCAAGACCTACATCGTAGCAGAATTGTACTGATGATGGCTCTCCACCGTGCTCTCCACATATTCCTAGTTTTAGGTCAGGCTTAACGCTTCTTCCTAATTTACATCCCATATCTACTAATTTACCAACACCATTTTGGTCTAGTACTTGGAATGGATCTTTTTCTAGTATTCCTTTGTCAACATACTCTCCTAAGAACTTACCAGCATCATCTCTTGAATATCCAAATGCCATTTGAGTTAAGTCATTTGTTCCGAAACTGTAGAAATCAGCGACTTCTGCTATTTCATCAGCTGTTAAACAAGCTCTTGGTATCTCTATCATTGTACCAACTGTATATTTAACGTCAGAGTTTTCTTCTTTTAATACAGCTTCAACAGTCTCTACTATTAATTCTCTTAATATTTTTAACTCGTTAACTTCACCAACTAATGGAACCATTATCTCAGGGCTTACTTTGCATCCAGCCTTAGTAGACTCTATAGCTCCTTGGATTATAGCTTTAGCTTGCATTACACAAATTTCTGGGTAAGTTATTGCAAGTCTACAACCTCTGTGACCTAGCATTGGGTTGAACTCTTCAAGATCAACTACTTTTTTCTTGATGTCGCTTGCTCTTATTCCCATAGATGCTGCAAGTTCGTTTATAGTTTCATCGTCATGAGGTAAGAACTCATGTAGTGGTGGATCCAATAGTCTTATATTAACTGGTTTTCCGTCCATAACTTTAAATAGTTCAATAAAGTCTTCTCTTTGCATTGGAAGTATTTTTGCAAGAGCTTTTTCTCTTTGCTCTACAGAATCAGCAAGTATCATTTCTCTAACAGCTGGAAGTCTAGCTTCGTCGAAGAACATATGCTCAGTTCTACAAAGACCTATACCTTCTGCTCCAAACTCTATAGCTGAACGAGCATCTCTTGGGTTGTCAGCATTAGTTCTAACAGCCATTTGCTTGTATTTGTCTACCCAGTTCATAAGTCTCTCGAAGTTTCCTGTTAAAGCTACTTCTGTTTTCTTGATATCTCCTGCGTATACATTACCAGTAGATCCATCAATTGAGATATAATCTCCTTCTTTAAGAGTTGTTCCTGAAGCTGAAACTTCTTTGTTAGCTTCATCTACTTTTAACTCTCCACAACCAGCTACACAACATTTACCCATTCCTCTGGCAACAACTGCAGCATGAGAAGTCATTCCCCCTCTAGCAGTAAGTATCCCTTCTGCTTTTATCATACCTTCGATATCTTCTGGAGATGTTTCAAGTCTAACTAATATTACCTTTTCTCCTCTATCTGATGCTTCAACTGCATCGTCTGCATTGAAGTATACTCTACCACTAGCAGCACCTGGAGAAGCTGGTAACCCTTTAGCTAGAGACTTAGCTTCTGCTAAAGCTTTATCTTCAAATTTAGGGTGTAGAAGTTGATCTAATTGGTTAGGCTCAATTCTAAGTATTGCTTCTTTATCATCTATTATTCCTGCATCAACTAAATCAGTTGCTATATTTATAGCCGCTTCAGCAGTTCTCTTACCATTTCTAGTTTGTAGTATAAATAATCTTTCGTTTTCTATTGTAAACTCTATATCTTGCATATCTTTGTAGTGACCTTCAAGTATATGAGTTATCTCTACAAACTTATTGTATACCTCTGGCATAACATCTTTTAATGTAGATATATCTTGAGGAGTTCTTATACCTGCAACAACGTCTTCACCTTGTGCATTTATTAAGTACTCACCAAATAATTTATTTTCTCCTGTAGCTGGGTTTCTAGTAAATGCAACTCCTGTACCACTAGTTTCTCCCATATTACCGAATACCATTGATTGTATATTTACAGCAGTTCCTAAATCATGAGCTATATCATGAAGTCTACGGTATACCATAGCACGGTTGTTATTCCAAGACTTAAATACTGCTTCTATTGCAAGCATTAATTGCTCTTGAGGTTTTTGTGGGAAATCTGATTTGATTTCTTTTTTGTATATTTCTTTATACTCTTCCACTATTCCTTTTAAGTCTTCAGTAGTAAGGTCTGTATCTTGTGCATATCCTTTATCTTCTTTTACTCTGTCTAAAACATTATCAAATTTGTACTTTGGCACTTCCATAGCAACGTCAGAGAACATTTGAATAAATCTTCTGTAACTGTCGTATGCAAATCTCTCATTTTGAGTAGACTCTGCTAATCCTATAACACTTGTGTCGTTAAGACCTAAGTTAAGTATAGTGTCCATCATTCCTGGCATTGAGAAAACTGCACCAGAGCGAACTGAAACTAGAAGAGGATTTTTGTCACTACCTAAAGTTTTATTTAAATCTTTTTCTAATTTTTCTAAGTGGGATTCTATTTCTTTTATCACATCTTCTTTTATTTTTTCTTCATTCGCATAGTAGTCATTACAAGCCTCTGTTGTTATAGTGAACCCTGGAGGTACTGGTAAACCTATTTTAGTCATTTCTGCTAAGTTAGATCCTTTTCCCCCTAGTAAATACTTCATTTCCTTATTGCCTTCATTAAAATCATAAACAAACTTCGTTTCCATATTTAAGCCTCCATTATTTTTTATTAATGTTTTATGACTGATTATCTATTTTAGATATTGATAACTTATTAAACTTCTATTTCTTTGTATATTTTTAGACCATTCTCTTTCATTATATCCAATATTATTCCTGCTGTTTCTTCTATAGCTTTGTTAGAAACATTTATAACTGGGCATCCAACTCTTTTCATTGTCTCTTCTGAATAGTCCAGCTCCTGCAGTATTCTTTCTAAGTTTGCATAATTTGCCCTACTTGAAAGCCCCATTGCTTTAAGTCTTGCAGTTCTTATAGTATTTAATTTCTCTGGTGAATTTGTAAGACCTATTATTTTTTTAGTATCTATTTCAAATACTTCCTTTGGAATAGGTATTTCTGGAACTAAAGGCACATTAGCTACTTTTATATTTTTGTTAGCTAAGTACATACTTAACGGTGTTTTAGAAGTTCTAGATATTCCCACTAAAACCAAGTCTGCCTTTAATATTCCTCTAGGGTCTTTTCCATCGTCGTATTTAACAGCAAATTCAATAGCCTCTACTCTTTTAAAGTAAGACTCATCTAATTTTCTTATTATTCCTGCTTCTCTCTTTGGCTTCTTGTTTGTTCTATCACTTATTGAGTTTAAAAGCCCACTCATAAGATCTGTACAACTTAAACCTTCAGCTCCACAATATTCTTCAACAGCCTTACACATTCCTTCATCTACTAAAGTGTATACTATAAGAGCATTTTCCTCTTTAGCACTGTGTAGAGTCTCTATTAAAAACTTTTCATCTGATATGTATGGAAATCTTCTTATCTCATAAGTTTCATCAACATAAAACTGTGACATAGCAGCTTTAGCTACTTGTTGTGCAGTTTCTCCAACTGAATCAGAGAGCACATATATAATTAAGTGTTCCACTGGCATTCCTCCCTAATTATCGATCATTTCTAAAAATAATCTTGTAATACTAGTCTTTGATATTCTACCAATAGCTTTCATATCCTGACCGTCTTTTCCAGTTCTCTCTACCACTGGTATAGAATCAATTTCATGTTGTATTATTTTTTTAGTTGCAGTTAGAATACTGTCATCTTTATTTGTAGTGACTACGTTAGGAGTTCTCGTCATTATCATACCCACTGGCATCTTATTAATATCTCCCCCACCTATTGTAGATTTTAGTAAGTCTTTTCTAGAAACTATTCCACATACTTTTTCTTCTTCGTCTATTATGACGATACTACCAACATCAGATAAAAACATTGTAACTATAACATCGTAAATACTCTCATCTTTTTTAGCTAGTGAAGGCAAGCTCATGATATCCTCCACCTTTTTATCTTTTATATTACTGCTAAGTAAATTTATCTTACTTACACCCGTATAGAAATATCCTACTTTAGGTCTAGCATCTAATATGCCTGTCATTGTAAGTATAGCCAAGTCTGATCTAAGCGTTGCTCTCGTTACGTTTAAAGTAGCGGCAATATTCTCACTTGTTATCGGCTCATTCTCTTTGACAATTTCAATAATCTTTTGTTGCCTCTCATTAAGTTGAATAGGTTTCACCTTCTTTCATTGTGCTATACTTTATAACTTTTAATCCTGATATAGTATATTATATAACTCAATATATTGTTCTGTAAATAGTAATTTTACTAATAATTAATTTTTCTTGTCAAATTTTGCAAAATTCTTATTTATAACTACAAATATATCGAATAATAGTCTTACTTAAGTAAATAAAATAAATCTTAAGTATATCTACAACTCACTAAAACAATTATTATATATCATATTGTTGCCGATTGTGCTTAAAGGTAAATAATTTATATTAATTATTTTTATTTGTAAAGAAACTAATTTTTTAGTTATAAAAAAATATACAGTCTCTAATTTTTAGACTGCATAATTTCTTTAATTAAATTCATATAATTTGTGTTATACCATTTAAAATTAAACGTATCTTATTAATATTTTATTTAACTCCATAATTTTACGCCATAATTTCTGTTATAAAATTCACGATATAAATAACTAAATTTCGTATATTTTATGCTTGTATTACTGACCTTCATTAAACATATTAGCGAATAAATCTAATTTATGTAAAAATTCTTTTTGCATCTCGCCTAATGTTGATATCTTATTTTTAATTAAAAATGTACCTTTAAAAGTATCTGTTTCAATAGCAAGTTTTGTACTCATAATAGATTTAGAAATCTTCATATATTTTATATCTCTTCTATTAAATACTTCCACTTTTTTTACTTCATTATATAATTTGCTTATAGTAATAGAAATCATTTTATTATCGTTTATCATAAGTATTGTTTGTCTATCGATTATTGTAAAATCTCTAGCTTCAGCAAAAGCACCAATCATATTAGACTCACCATGCTTAGTTATTAAATCATTTATGACTTTTTTTCTTATAACCAACATTTTATTTCTCCCCTACATTAGTTTTTAATCCGTTTATTAAATTCATAAATTAGTTTCTAAGAACTATAATAAATTATATACTAAATTTTACAACTAATCCATTATTTAAATTTAACTAATGTCCACCAGTTACAGCAGCTGCAGCGTTGCCTTGTATTTTCTCACCTGCCTCACCAAATCCATATTAACTAATATTAATTTATTGCATAAAAAAAGGCATGCCCTTAATGGACTTGCCTTTATATTATAAATATTTAAAATCAGACAAAACTTATCGACTTATTTGATATGTCATCAATCAATATTTCACCTAAAATTTGCTCATAACCCCAAATCTAATAATTGATAAATTCTATTAAAACCAACTACTTATATACTATCTTAGATAAATCACATATCTTTAGCATAGTATCGTAAATTTGTTTAAGTAAACCTAATCTATTATTTTTTAATGCCTCATCATTATCCATAACCATCACTGAATCAAACATAGAGTCTACAGCAGGTCTTAGAGATGCAAAAGTCTCAAGTGCTTCATCATATTTTTTGTCAGAGATGAACTCTTCAACCTTAGTCTTTACATTTTTAAACTCACTGTACAATTTTTTTTCAGCCTCTTCTTTAAATAGAGACTCCTCTACTTTATCATTTTCAGCAGCCTTCTGAGCTAATGTAGACACCCTATTAAAAGCTGTAAGCATTTCTACTAGTTCATCTCTATCTAACCAGCTATTAAGCGCTAAAGCCCTACAGTACATATCGTAAATGTCGTTTACATCAGAACTTATAACAGCATCTACAACATCGTATCTTATACCCATATCTTTAAATAAGATTCTAACTCTCTCATTGAAGAAATTCATAATACTAGCACATACTGCTTTTTTATCAAATTCTATCTCAGAATAATTATCCAATGCACACTCAATAAGAGTTTTTAAATCTGCATCAATCTTTTTATCCATAAGTATACTAAGTACACCTAACGCTTGACGTCTTAAAGCATATGGATCTTGTGATCCAGTCGGCTGAATTCCTATTGCAAAGAAACCAGCTATTGAATCAAGTTTATCCGCTATTGAGACTGCAACCCCAGAATTAGTTTGCGGAAGAATATCTCCTGAGAATCTTGGAAGGTAGTGTTCAAATATAGCTTCACAAACTGCATCATCTTCTCCTGATACTTTAGCGTACTCTTTGCCCATAAATCCTTGAAGCTCATCAAACTCTCCGACCATTCCTGTAACTAAGTCTGCTTTAGAAAGTTTAGCAGCTCTTGAAGCATGTATTTTTTCTTCTGGTATATTAAGTATATCTAATATATCCAAACTCAACTTGTCCATTCTTAAAGTCTTTTCATATATAGATCCAAGTTGTGCTTGGAACACAACATCTTTTAATTTTTCAATATAAACATCTAAACTGTGTTTTATATCTTCGTTGTAGAAGAATAACGCATCTGCAAGTCTAGCTTCTAGAACTTTTTCATTACCTTCTTTTACGTTATCTATTCTAAAATCATTCCCATTTCTAACAGCTATAAAGTTTGGAAGTAATTTTCCATCCTTTGTAACAGGGAAGTACCTTTGATGTTGCTTCATAGGAGTTATAACTACTTCTTTTGGCAACTTTGTATAATTTTTATCAAATTCTCCATAAAAAGCTGTTGGATATTCCACTAAATGAGTTACTTCTTCGAGTAATTCTTCGTCTAATTCCACAGTTCCATTTAAACTATCTGCAACTTTAATACATTGTTCTTTTATAATTTCTTTTCTCTTATCTTGGTCTAATATTACGTAGTTTTCTTCTAATTTATTTAAATAATCTTCTAATGAAGTTACTATTATTTCACTTTGTCCAAGGAATCTATGACCTTTAGTTTTATTAGAAGAAACTATTCCTTCAAGATCAAACTCCACTACTTTATCATTTAATAATGTAACTAACCATCTTATAGGTCTAACAAATCTTAAATTTTTTCCTCCCCAACGCATCGACTTAGGGAATACTACAGATTTTATAGTCTGTGGAAGTATCTCTTTTATTATTTCTTCACTTGACTCGCCTTTTTGTCTGATCGTAGCAAACATATACTCGTCTTTACCAACTTCTTTAAAGTATATATCTTCTGGATTTAAACCTTTGCTCTTCATAAAACCTAGTGCAGGCTTTGTGAAATTATTATCTGCATCCATTGCTATCTTTTTAGCCGGTCCTTTTACTTCTTCTTCTAAGTCGCTTTGTTTTTCTACTATTCCATTAACTATTAAAGTCAATCTTCTTGGAGTTCCATAAGCTTTAATATCTTCAAAAGCTATTCTGTTCTCATTAAATAATTTAGAAAGATTGCTCTTTAATTGAAATAATGTATTTCCTACAAATCTAGCTGGCATCTCTTCAACACCAATTTCAAATAAAAGGTAATTATTCATTATTTGTCACCTTCCTTTAAAAGAGGGAATCCCATTTCTTCTCTTTGATTTACATAAGTTACTGCTATAGTCTTTGCCATATTTCTAACTCTACCTATAAAAGAAGCTCTCTGGCTGACTCCTATAGCTCCTCTAGCATCTAGAGTATTGAAAGCATGTGAACACTTAAGCACATAGTCGTAAGAAGGCATTACAAGCCCCTCATCCATTAGTTTAAGTGCTTCTTTTTCGTATGTATCAAATAGATTAAACATCATGTCTATATCACATTTCTCAAAAGCATATACAGAGTTTTCAAATTCAGCTTTCCTAAATACTTCTCCATAAGTGATTTCGTCATTCCATTTTATATCGTATACACTGTCAACTTCTTGGATGTACATAGCTAATCTTTCAAGACCGTAAGTAATCTCACCTGTTTCTAGCTCACACTCTACGTTTCCGACTTGTTGGAAATATGTGAACTGAGTGATTTCCATACCATCTAACCATACTTCCCATCCAAGGCCCCATGCACCCATTGTTGCTGCTTCCCAGTTGTCCTCTACAAATCTTATGTCGTGCTCGTTAGGGTCTATACCAATTTCTTTTAAACTCTCCAAATAAAGCTCTTGTATATTATCTGGAGACGGTTTCAATATCACTTGGAATTGATGATGTTGATATAGTCTATTTGGGTTTTCGCCGTATCTACCGTCTGCTGGCCTCCTAGATGGCTCAACATAACAAACCTTCCATGGCTCAGGACCTAGTGATCTCAAAAATGTATTTGGATTCATTGTTCCTGCACCCTTTTCAACATCATATGGTTGCATCATGATACATCCTTGCTTTGCCCAGTATCTTTGCAACGCTAGTATCATATCTTGAAAATTCATAAAAACTCCTCCTATAATAATAAAGCCTCTCGTCTTCACGAAAGGCCCCTAATAGTTTCTAAAACTAACTTTCTCTAATTTTTAGGTTATCAAATGACACAAAATTTGTCAATATTGACAGAGAAATATTTTTAGTTTTAAATCATATTTTTTATTTGTTTTCTTCATCTTTTTCTTTTTTGCTTTCGAACTCTTTCATAAGATCATCTGTAATATCTTTATCATCATTTTTTGAATCTTTATTTTTGTCAACTACTACATCTTTAACATCTTTTGCAGTATTTACTATCATATTTTTAAGAACGTGAAGCTTTTCTTCGTTTAATTCACCTAAATCTACAACTTCACCGCTTTCTTCGTTCTGAACTTTTATGCGGTATTTTGTTATTACTGCTGCAGATAACCCTACTAAAGTTATTACTGGGACTAAAGCAGCTCCAACTACTCCTACAGTTAAAGGAATGTTCATCATAACTTTATTGTCTTTCTCAACAATTACTCTAACAACGCTACTCTTCTTTAATAAATCTTTTAGTTGATTCTTTATATCTTCTCCATCTTTACCAAATACATCTTCTAATGTTTCTTTAGCTTTTTTACCTTTGTTTTTCTTTTGGTTTTCAAGGTAAACTACAGCTTCAACAACATCTCCATTACATTTTATCAGTGCTTCCTTAGCATCAGCATAAGTAGCACTTGGAATTCTCTCAAATACAGCGTCTACTTTTTCAATAGTTATATTATCCATTATTATCCACTCCTTTATCATTTTGTACACTTTTAAGTAAGTGTAATGACTTCATGTTTATATTGCCTATATGAGTTTGCAAATATTTCTTTAATACATTGTCAAGCTCATTAAGGATATATTTAGAGACTTTTGCTCTACTACATTTTAAAATATCATTACTTAATACATATTCCATAAGCTTTACAGTTGTTAAATCCAACTTGATATTTTGTACGAAATGATTACTACAATTATTGCACAAAATACCGCCTTCTTCAATATTAAAAACATAACTCTCAGAATTTTTTTTTGAACAACTTATACACCTATCGACAACAGGTTTTACCCCGACATAATCCAAAAACTTTAGTTCAAATGCAGAGGTTACATACTGCTTATCTACATTATCTTGTGTATATAAGTAAAGAGTTTGCGCTAACAATGTAAATAGTCTATTGTTGGTTTGGTTTTCATAAATCGAATTTTCTACCAACTTTATAATATACGCTGCGTACGAAAATGCATCGAAATCGTAAGATATATTGTAAAAATTCTTGATAATGTCACTCTGCGTAACTCTATACATGTTACCTTGTTTTTTTAATATGAAGTCACTGTACGAAAACAATTGACAAGACGATAGAAGAGAACTTTTATTTCTTCTTGCCCCTTTAGCGATAGCAGAAACTTTCCCTAATTTACGAGTAAATAACGTAAGTATTAGATCGTTTTCTTTATATTTTACTGCTCTAAGTACTATCCCCTGGGTATTCAAAATTATCATCGTCTTTACTTGTCTCCCTCATATCTTCATTTTCTCCATATATATTATTGTACTGATTAATATATAAATATGCGTCTATGCTTCCAGTCATTTTAAAAACTTCCCAACAAAGATCGTCCATTTTTAAAAACCCCCTTCTTACTTTTATATCTATATTTTTAGTAAGAAGAGGATAATTCATACATAAATTTATAAAGCAATTTTTGACAATAATATCGTTGCTATTGTAAAGTAAACTACTAATCCAGTAATATCAAGTACTGTAGATATAATAGGTGCTGAAATAGTAGTTGGATCTGCATCAATTTTATTTAAAATTACAGGAAGTAATGCTCCTAAAGTTGCACCAAGTGCCATATTTATAAATACAGCTATCGATACAACAAAAGTTATATCAAATGTTTTTGTAAACATAAATATCGCTATTCCTGTGATTATACTACAAATTAAACCAGTCATTAGACCGACTAAAAACTCTCTTAAAACATTTCCGTAGTCCAAATCTTTGTTGGACGATATATTAATAACTGTTACTGATGCAGATTGTGTTCCTGTATTTCCACCCATACCTATCACAAGTGGTATAAAAAACACAAGTGGCGCATATGTAGGATTTAAAACATCTCCGAAATTGTAAAATATCATTGTTGAAATAAATCCACCTATTAATGATATAATCAACCAAGGAGTTCTTCCTCTAATTGACGACATTACTTGCTCTTTAATAGTAATATGTTCATTTTCTGAAAGCCCTCTTTCATGCTCTGAACTTCCAGCTATTTTGTACATATCTTCAGTTGCTTCTTCTTCCATAACATCTATAATATCATCTACAGTTATTATACCCTTGAGTACTCCTTGTCTATCAATTACAGGGATAGTTACTAGATTATACTTTGAAACTAACCTAACAGCTTCCTCTCGGTCTTCATCTACGTATACAGATACTAGATTTTCACTCATCAAATCGCCAATAATACTTTTGTCTCTGGCTATAATAAGTTCTCTAAGAGAAAGTACACCAACCAATTTTTCTTTATCGTCGACTACATAAATATAGTAAATAGTCTCAGCTTCTTCTGCCTCTTCACGCATGTGATCTATAGCTTGAAGTGCCGTCATATCTTTATTTACTGCTATATATCCAGTAGTCATAGTACCGCCAGCAGTATCCTCGTCATAAAATAATAACTCTTTTACATCTTTTGCGTCTTCTTCACTTAAAAGATTTATTATCTTTTCGCGTTCTTTTTCATCTATTTTATTCAAAATACCAGCCATATCTCCAAGAGACATAAGCTCTAGAATATTTTTAGTGTGTTCTACATCAATCTTTGAAAGAACACTAATAAAAAAATCTGAATCGCTTTCTTCAAAAATTGCTGCTGCCATATCTAGAGGAAGTACCTCAAACATCTTTATCTGCATCGCTTCATCTAGATTTTCGATTATGTCTAAAATATCCATTATATGATATTCTTCTATAAGTTCTCGAAGCTCTAACAGCTTATTGGCGTCTATCAAACTAATTACCTCAGATAACAAATCTCCGGAAGTTTCCTGTTTCCTATCCATATAACCCACCTTTATTTTTCATTATACCCAAAATTATTAATATAGTTTTGCAAGTTTCTCCAATTTTCTTTGACTTTTACCCACAGTTGAAGATTTACTTTTGAGCCTAAAAGGAATTCCATATCTTCTCTTGCTGATTTACCAATCCCTTTAAGTTTTCTACCGTTTTTTCCTATTATTATACCTTTGTGAGAATCTCTCTCACAGTAGATTATAGCAGAAATATCTACTAAGTCTTTATCTTTTCTGCCTTTTATTCTCTCAACTTCTACTGCAACACCATGAGGAACTTCATCGCTTATATAGTGCAGTACTTTTTCTCTGATAAGCTCAGATATAAGTACTCTCTCTGGCTGGTCAGTAATCATATCGTCTGGGAAGTATTTTGGACCTTCCTCAAGATAAACTTTTATTGCCTTTATAAGAGAATCTATATTTTTACCTTTAAGCGCTGATAAAGGTACAATTTCTTTAAATATACCTTCTTTATTGTACTTTTCAATCAAGTCGAAAAGTTCCTCTTTTTGATCTAACTTATCTATCTTATTTATAATCAATATAATAGGAGTTTTTGATTCTCTCAAATCCTCTATTATTTTTCTATCACCTGGACCAATGCTTTTAGAATCATCCACTACAAATAAAATTACATCTACATTTTTTAAAGCATCTGAAGCGGCCTTAACCATAACCTCACCTAATTTGTTTTTAGGCTTGTGTATACCTGGAGTATCTAAAAATACTACCTGTGATTCCTCATCAGTGTAAACTGCTTGAATTGTGTTTCTTGTAGTCTGAGGCTTATCACTCATTATAGCGATCTTCTCTCCGACAATATTATTCATCAAAGTAGACTTCCCAACATTTGCTCTTCCTACTATACTGACAAATCCTGATTTAAACATCAAATATCTCCTAACTAATTTTGAATTAAGCTATATTAAAATTCTTCACCTGAAAAATAGTTTGGAAGTAAATCTCCAATCTTTTCTTCAAATATATCCCCTTTAGAAAATCCAGTGATTATGCTGATATTGGTTCCAAACTCTAATATAACTTGTCTACATATACCGCATGGGTATGTAGGTAAGTTTTTTTCTGAATTATCGCTGGCAATAGCGATTTTCTCTATATCAAGATCACCTTCTGATATAGATTTAAATACCGCTGTCCTCTCCGCACAGTTTGTACCTCCATAAGACGCACACTCTATATTGCATCCTGTGTAGACTTTACCTGATTTTGTAAGTAAGGCAGCGCCTACTTTAAATTTTGAATACGGGGAATATGAAAACTCTCTAGCTTTTTCTGCAAGCTTAAGTAGATCTCTGTTGTCCACAACATTTCCTCCAATCAAAAAAATATATAAGTAATTATTTAATACTAAATATTATACCATAATAACATGTAAAACATAAGTATTTCACTTGTTTTAACCAACAATTAACTACCTTTAATTGTAAAATACACCAAATTGGAAAACTAAAATAGCGATTAGAGAACCGAGAAGTGCTCCAGCAAAGGTCTCCCAAAAACTGTGAATCTTTCCTTCTATCCTACTCTGCGCAACTAATACTGCCATTATATACGCAAGTGTAGACGCTACAACTCGTTCTGTCATTAGAGTTATTGCAGTTGCTATAGCAAAAGCTAAAGCTGCATGTCCACTCGGCATACCGCCTTTTAAAGGAGTTCCTGAAGACGTAAGTGCCTTTACTACAACAACGGCTAAAAGCACTAACAGTATACATATTAACGTTATGTGAAGTTCCGATTCTCTAAGCTTTAAAATAAACAAACCAGATAGCTCCGTAAGTTTATCAAAGAAAAGTATATATCCTACGACCACTGAATTTAGAGCTGCAACCAAAACTCCACCTGCAGCAACGTCTTTAGCTATTTTTGCAAGAACATGATATTCATCTGTAACTAAATCTATAGTTTTTTCAACAGCTGTATTAAACATTTCTGCTACTACAACTAAACTTATCGAAAATAGCAACATTATCATCTCAATTCTAGATAGATTGAGAAATAAACTTACTACAAGTACGAGCGCTGAACCTAGGTAGTGTATCTTCATATTTCTCTCAAATTTAAAAGTATAAAGAATTCCTTCAATAGCATCATTAAATGCCTTTATTAAACCTCGTCTCTTTTTTTCAGGTTTCATAATATTAATCCCTCGTTATATTTAATTTCCCAAGAATATGCTCTTCCTTATGTCTCATCTCTTTCGTATTTTCTACTGTATCATGATCGTATCCAAGTAAATGGAACATGCTGTGGCATACTAAAAAACAAACTTCTCTTTCTATACTGTGGTTATACTCTATACTTTGATCAAGCGCTTTTTCTAACGATACTACTATATCTCCTAATGAAACTTCTCCTAATTCAACATCAAATTCATCATCCAATAGAGGAAATGAAAGTACATCTGTTTCCTTATCTATTCCTCTGAATTCTCTGTTCAATTCTCTAATTTCTTTATTGTCTACAAAAGATAAACTCACATCGTAATCATCGTCATAACCTTCATAATGTAGACATTCGATTATTATATCATTTAATTTATCTATAAGTTCATCCTCTAAATTTATCTTGTCTTGTCTATTCTCTAAAATTATCTCCATTAAAACACCTGCTTTTTAGTTAATCTATTGTTTATATAATTGTATTTTTACTTTATACATTTATAACTTTTATTTAATTCTCTGTATTTCAATTTTATTACTTTCTTCTAGTAAATTTTTCTCTTTCTTTTTCCTTCTTCTGCTCTAATTTGGCTTCTTCTTTTTTATCGAATTTATCGTAAGCTCTTATTATCCTTTGAACTAACTCATGCCTTACAACGTCTTTTTCCGTAAGCATTATGGAGCCAACTCCGTTTACATCCTTAAGTATATCAGTTGCCTGAAGAAGTCCACTTTTCTTTTTATTAGGTAAATCTATTTGAGTTATATCTCCAGTTACTACTGCCTTTGATCCAAAGCCAAGTCTAGTTAAAAACATCTTCATCTGCTCTGGTGTCGTATTTTGGGCCTCATCAAGTATTATAAACGAGTTATCTAGAGTTCTCCCTCTCATATACGCAAGAGGTGCTACTTCTATTGTTCCCCTCTCCTGATACTTTGCAAATTTTTCTGATCCTAACATTTCAAACAAAGCGTCATAAAGTGGTCTTAAATAAGGATCTACTTTGTCTTTTAAATCCCCTGGTAAAAATCCTAGACTCTCTCCAGCTTCAACTGCAGGTCTTGTAAGTATTATTCTTTTCACTTCATCCCTTTTAAATGCCCTAACAGCCATAGAAACCGCTAGATATGTCTTTCCTGTACCAGCTGGACCAACTCCAAAAGTTATATCGTTATTTTCAATAAGCTTAATGTAATCTTTTTGTCCAAGCGTCTTTGGCTGAACAGATTTTCCGCTTTGAGTTATAACAATTGTATCTTCAAGTTCTTTAATTTTTCCTTCGCTTCCTTCAAGAAGTAAAGAAAGTGAATAAGTTACACTTTGCTTATCTAATTTTTTGCCATTAGATACTGTTTTATGTAGCTCATTCATTAGCTTAATTGCTGAGTCTACATTCTTTTCTTCTCCTCTTAAAGTCAGATTACCCTCTCTAAGTATCAAATCTATATTTAAAGTTTTCTCAATTAACTTAATATTTTCATCAAAATCGCCAAACAGTTCTCTTTCAAATCTTGTATCTGTAATTTCAAAACTTTTCTGCATTATCACCTAGTAATTCCTCCTCGAGTAGTTTTTATTTAAAATTATAATGTTCATTAAAGCATAAATTTAATTACATAAATTTTAATTCTTTTGAAAGTCTGGTTTAATTTTCTACATCTTTATTATCGTTGTTTTTATCCTTTTCTTTATCTTGCTCTTCAAACTCATTTCTTATGTCATTAATAGGTCTTTTTTCTGGATTGGAAGGAATTTCTTCCTGACCTTCTTCATCTTCTTTTGGTTTGTTCTGCTCTTTTATAAGTTTTTCAGCTTCTGCTTTACTCAGTGGATAAACTTTAGCTATGTTCTCACTTGTCTGAACTGTAATAACATATTCCAAAATATTTTTATTTATTTTATAACTGTGTTTAACATCTACGATTCTCGCTGATACCGGGATCATATACTCCAACTCTTTTAGAGCTTTTTTTGACAGTTCTTTTTTAAGTTCTTGTTGGTTTTTTTTGACCTTTACATCTTTAGTTTCGTAAAATATACTAGTTCTTATTTTTAAAGGAAATGTGTAATTTCCAATTGATAATTTCTTTTCAGAGTTTTCAACAATATAATCTCTATATTTTATCTTTTTTCTAAAGGTAAGTTTTTTGTCATAAAACATATAAGTACGAACTTTCTTTTTTTCACCTGTCTTGGTTTTTTTCATATTTATGTAATTAGCACTTTTTTTCGATTCATAAAAAGTACTCGCCCACACTTCAGGTATAGCACGATTATTTGAGCCATTAAGAAGCACAGCCCCTTTTTGAACTATGTCTCCTTTTTGCACAATTTGTCTACCACTTCTTGGTATTACTTTCTCTATTATACCATTTTTTAATGCAATTATATTACAATAATTTGAATCATCCGTGGACTTTAATGACTCTGCCTTTTTAGTTACAGTAACAAATATATTTGTCCCCTTAACATTTATTGATACATATGCTACATCGTCGAATTTAGACATTATCGTATCTCTTACTTCTTTTCTATCTATACTCTTTTTATATACTCCTGGTCTTACCCCCGCTTTGCTAAACTCTTTTCTCAGCTCTTCTTTTTTTATTCCTTCTGGAGTTTGGATATACACATCTGTTACAAACTGAGATGTTCCCATTAGAAAAGCTAATGAAATAATAGCACATATCCACATAGCTTTATATTTATAAATTCTCTTTGCGAGAAAAGGAATACCTGTCTTTTGTTTTATTTTAATTTCAAAATTACTGCCCCTATATAGTTCCTTAACACCTTTTAAATCCCGTCTATCCACTTTAAATTCTAGACTCGTGTTCTTTATCCTCTTTACATCATATACACAAATTCCATTTCTTTTAAGGTGATTTAAGAACTGTTCGATTCCTATCCCTTCTATAATAATTGTGTAGTAACCTCTTATGTAACTCAGCAACTTTATCCCTCCTAATCATCGATTAACTCAACACCGAAAACTAGTCCCTTAATACCAATCTCAGTGTCAGTTATAAATTTTAGTGAAAGCTTATCTCCTGTAATTTTTACAGTTTTTATCTTAGTCTTTATCTTTATTGAATTTTGTTCAAACTCTATTATAGACAGGTAATTTTCAACACTTACAAAAGTGCTTCCTGTAATGGTAACTATCGGTTGGTTTACTTGTAAATCCGCTGAAATATCTAACATCGGCATTACCTCCTTAATACATTTTATGATTTTAGGCTTTAATTATGATGATTTTAATATTTAATAAGCAAAAATTATAAAACAATTTCCTTATCCTTAAAGAGTTGGCAATAAAAAATGCCAAACGTTTGGTAATTCTCCAAACGTTTGACATTTTCAATATCTCTATTTAATTTTTATTTCATTTATTATGATTTAATCTCTATTTTTTAGTAAATTTTAGAACAAATTAAACTTCCTACTACTCTTGTTCTATTAAACCATATCCATTATATTTTCTTTTATAAACTACATTTATCTCAAATGTATCTTGATTTGTGAATAAATAAAAATTATGTCCAACTAACTCCATCTGAAGTATAGCTTCCTCTGGGCTCATGGGCTTCATATCAAATTTCTTTCTTCTCTCTATAACTATATTGTTTTCTTGGTCTTCGTAATCTTTATCATAGTCTTCACTCTCATTTGAGAAATCTAAATTTTCATATCTTATACTCTCACCATTAAATTGTTTATCTCTAATTTTATTTTTAAATTTAACTATTTGTCTATTTAACTTGTCGCAAACAATATCAATTGCTGTATATAAATCTTCTTCAACATCTTCAGCTCTAACTATTTGACCACCAACTGAATTTATTGTTACTTCAACTTTTTGTCTCTCTTTTTTAGCACTTACTTTTACTTTAACTTCTGATTCAGGACTAAGGTATTTTTCCAACTTACTCAACTTTTCTTCTATGTATCCTTTGATTCCATCAGTCATTTTCATTTGTAATGCAGATACTTTTATTTGCATAAAAACCTCTCCCTTCAAGCCTTGCAACATTTTATTATCAATTTAGAAAGTATTTATTATACCTCCTTCTAAATTAATATAATTATACTTCATAAAACATTCTTTAAATAGACTGTTTATTTTTTTATCATTATGATATTATAAAATTGAAGGGATAATTTCGAAATATGTACACAATTTAGCTATTAATTAACCATATAAAATAGTTAATAAACCCTACATAAACAAGCCAAACCAATTGAACTAAATTAAGATAACCAGCCTTTTTATTTATTCTAGAAAACTTCATTATCATTATTACAACAACAGCAATCAAAAGTAATATACAAATCATAGCTGTAAATCTAAGTCCAAATCCAAAGAAAAGTATACTCCATGCAAAGTTAAGCCCTAATTGAAGTCCATAATAAAACATAGCATCTACAACTCTTGGAACATTATTGCCTTTTCTCAAAATCAAATACGATGATGTTCCTATAAAAATATATAGAATTGTCCATACTACCGGAAAGATAAATCCAGGAGGTGCGAAGCTCGGCTTTGTAAGAGCTGCGTATAGAGTCTGCATATCTGATCCACTTATTATTTTGACAAAAACACTGCTCAAATATCCAATCAACAATGGTATAGCTACGTTTATCAAAAAATTTCTAATTTCCTTTACTGATATAATCAAATTTTTCCCCTTCTTTCAAATTTTTCTTTGATTATAGATATGCACAGTAAAGCGTTTATTATTCTAAAAAATCTAAAAAGCCTAGAGATTTATCTCTAGGCTGTTATGATCTATTGTAGGTTTTTTTTAACCAATTCGTTTACAAGTTTGCCGTCTGCTCTTCCTTTTATTTTAGGTTGAATAACTGACATTATTTTTCCCATATCCTTCATAGAAGTTGCTCCTACTTCAGATATAGAAGCTTTAACGATATCTTCTATTTCTTCTTCGCTTAATTGCTGAGGTAGGTACTCTTTTAAAACTTCGATTTCAGCTTCTGTTTCCTCTACCAAATCTTCTCTTTCAGCTTTTTTGAATTCAACTAGTGAATCTCGACGTTGTTTCATTTGCTTAGCAACTATATCAATAATAGCATCGTCATCAAGTTCTATACGATTGTCGACTTCATATTGCTTAATAGAAGCTCTAATTAGAGTTACAACAGATTTTCTAACTGTATCTTTGTTTTTCATTGAAGATTTTAGATCTTCTTGTAACTTTTGTTTAAGGGACATTCCCCTCACCTCTTTGTTATTATTTACTATTTCTTTGTGTTTTTTCTTCTAGCAGCTTCAGCTTTCTTTTTACGCTTAACACTAGGCTTATCGTAATGTTCTCTTTTTCTAACCTCTGACATTATGCCAGACATTGCACACTGACGCTTAAATCTTCTTAGAGCACTGTCAAGTGATTCATTCTCTCTAACTCTTATTTCTGACATTCTTTTTCCCTCCCTCCAATAGCGCAATTATGCTGGGACTGTAACTTTTGTTATTCTGCATAATCTGTATTACAACCTAACACCTTGTTTATTATAAACTAAAATTTTACTTTTATCAAGTATTTTTATCAAGAAGAAACTTAAATTATCAAATAATTTTCTTGTGTAGCCTCCGCTTCTTGTTTTACTTAGCTTCGGCTTCATAAAGAGGCAGTTTCTTTCCTGCTAATACATGATAGTGAAGGTGTTTTACTTCTTGACCTCCATCGTCCCCACAATTGTTTATTATTCTAAATCCTTTTTTATCAAAACCTAATTCACTAGCTATTTTATTTATTACCACATGAATGTGTGCAACTATATCCATTTCTTTTTCAGAAATATCAGTTATGCTATCGTAATGAACTTTTGGAACAACCAGTATATGGTATGGGGCAACTGGGTTTATATCGTTAAAGGCTATTACTTCATCGTCTTCATAAACTTTTGTTGAAGGAATCTCTCCATCTACTATTTTACAAAATAGACAATTCATCTCAACACCTCCCTTTTTAATGTATTTCTACATATTATACCAAACTTCCTTCTATAAAATTATCTTTTACGTCAATAATTTTCACTTTTTTTATTAAACCTTGTATGTCGGTGTCACTTTTAGCATAAACTCTGATGTAATTTGTTGTTAATCCTTCATAAACATTATCTTTTACATTTTTTTCAAATAATACTTCTAACTCTTTTCCAATAAATCTCGATGCAAATTTAGCAAAGTTTTTACTACTCATTTTTATAAGTTTTTCACTTCGGTCGTGCTTTATTTGAGGGTCCACTTGATCTCCCATTGTTGCAGCTGGTGTTCCTTTTCTTATTGAGTATTTAAAAACGTGCATTTGTGTAAGCTCTATTTCTTTCAAGAAATTATAAGTACTTGCAAACTCCTCATCTGTCTCTCCTGGAAATCCTACTATAATGTCTGTAGTTATCGCTACATTTGGGATAGCTTCTCTAAGTCTATCTACTATCTCTTTATACTCTTTTGTAGTATATCTTCTATTCATTCTGTTTAATGTTTCATCACATCCACTTTGAAGTGATAAATGGTAGTGCGGACAAAGCTTTTTATTTGTAGATATTTCATTTACAAACTCATCGGTAAATAAAATCGGTTCAACTGAACTAAGTCTAATTCTCTCAAGTCCATCAATCTGACTAAGTTTTTTTATTACATCTAAAAGAGTCAACTGATCTTCTTTTAAGTCTTTTCCGTATGATGCAACGTGAATCCCCGTCAAAACAACTTCTTTATATCCATTTTTAACTAGGTTTTCGGCTTCATCAACTACACTTTTTATATCTCTACTTCTAACTCTACCTCTTGCATAAGGTATTATACAGTAAGAACAGTATCTATCGCATCCATCTTGTATCTTCATAAATGCTCTAGTCTTATCATTGGTTTGACTTATTTCTATCTCTTCAAACTCTTTGATTTTCATAATATCGTCAACTGTACTTATTTTTTTAGATAAATCTAGAGTTTTAATCTCTTCGACTATATTTCTCCTATCATTGGTACCCATTACTAAATTAACTTCGTCAATATCTAAAATCTCCTCAGGAGATACTTGAGAATAACACCCGACAACCGCAATAAGGGCATCTGGATTAACTTTTTTCATTCTTCTAATATATTGACGTGATTTACGGTCACTCATATGAGTAACTGTACATGTATTTATAACATAAACATCGGCGTAATCTTCACTATTTACATGTTCGTATCCATCTTTTTCAAACATTTCAAGCATTGCCTCTGTTTCATACTGATTTACTTTACACCCTAAAGTATAAAATGCTACCTTTTTCAATTTACACTTCTCCTCCCAAATCACTAAGCTCGTATAATACGATAGATGTCGCTACTAAAGACGCAGTTTCAGTCCTTAAAATTCTAGGCCCAAGAGAAACTACCTGTGAATCTATTGCTTCTATTTTTTCTATTTCACCTTCGTCAAATCCGCCCTCAGGCCCTATAAATATCCCAATAGTATTTATATCTTTACCTTTGATTGAATCCTTAATAGACGCTGTTTTTTCATTCTCATAAGGACATATATTCATGTCGTTATCTTTCATATCTTCAAGAGCTTCTTTAAAACTCAAAACTCCTCTAAGTTTAGGAATTTTTCCTCTTTTGCTCTGTTTTGCAGCTTCATATATTATACGTTCCCAACGCTCAAGTTTTTTATCTTCTTTTTTATTATCAAATTTCACTACACTTCTTTTATTTTGCACTAATATTATTTCATCTACTCCTACCTCAGTTAATTTCTGAAGTATCATCTCCATCTTAGTACCCTTAGGCAATCCTTGATAAAGTCTCACTTTGACATCTGGCTCTCTATTTACATCTAGCTTCTTCAGTATATTAAGGCAAACCTCATCTTTAGATATATCTTCAATCTCACATACATATTCGCTTTTTTCTTTATCACAAATTTCTACCTGGTCGCCAACTCTAGCTCTCAATACTTTTGAAATATGTTTTACATCATCGCCAGTCATAATACAAGTATTATCTTCTAAATTTATATACTCTTTATCAACAAAGAATCTATCCATATCAATCTCCTAATTATTAAAAATACTTAGTTATTCTTTTTGCAGACAATCGCAGCCCACTCACCCTGTCTATTTACGTTTATTATTTCAAATCCATTATTTTTTAAGCACTCTTTTACCTCATCTACTTTTGCAAGTATTATTCCCGATGAAATAAACACCGCTTCATCTTTCATAAAATCACTTACGTCTTTTGCAAGTATTTTTATTATGTCCGCA
Organism: Metaclostridioides mangenotii; assembly: GCF_017873185.1. Lineage (GTDB taxonomy): Bacteria > Bacillota > Clostridia > Peptostreptococcales > Peptostreptococcaceae > Metaclostridioides > Metaclostridioides mangenotii. The sequence goes on along the minus strand of NZ_JAGGJX010000001.1, from coordinate 39,760 downwards.
ATTATATTTGCAACAACTATGTCAGCTTTTCCATCAACCACTTCTGTAAGGTTTCCGTAAAGGACTTTTACACTATCTTCTACATTGTTATTCGCTACATTTTCTTTAGATACAGTCACGGCAACCTCATCTAAATCAACAGCAACTACATCCTTTGCACCTAATTTAGCCGCAGCTATAGCTAGTATTCCACTCCCACATCCTATATCAAATACTGTTGAATCATTTGATACGTAATTTTCTAACTCATTTATACACATACTTGTAGTCTCATGAGTTCCAGTACCAAAAGCCATACCTGGATCAAGCTCTATGATTAAATCACCTTTATTAGGAGTGTACTCTTCCCATGTAGGTTTAACCACAACTTTTTCACCTACTTTTGTAGGTTTGTAGTAAGCTTTCCAATTATTTGCCCAATCTTCTTCATTGACTTTTCCTAGGTCTATAATTCCCTTTCCAATATCTATTCCAAAATCTTTTAACCCTAAAATTCTCTGCTTTATAATCTCTACAAATTCAGTAACATTTTTTTCTTCAGATATGTATGTCTTTACAATTACATCTTCTTCGTGACCTTTAGATAACAAGCCCTCATCTACATAATCCCAATCAAGTGGATTATGTTCTTGAAATAAAAAATCCTTTGGATCTTCTATTATAGATCCATTTGCTCCTGTTTCGTATAGTATATTTGTAACAGCTTCTACAGCCTCTGTTGTTGTTTTTATATCAATTTCAATCCAATTTTTCATAAGATTCCCGTCCTTTTATAGTTTTCTACTATTCTTCATTATAACACAAATAGATCCTTATTTTTTAATATTAGTATCCGTAAATGTCTATTTTATATTCCAATTTATTGAAAAGCAATTACAAATAAGCTGCTCCTATTATTCCAGCATCTGATCCTAAAGTTGCACAGACAATATCACAAATTTCTTCGTCTTTATACATAATGTGCTTTTTAACTTCTTCTCTTAAAGTAGGTAAAAATACATCGCTCGATCTAGAAACACCTCCGCCAATTGAAATAATGTCTGGGTCCAATGTATTTACAACTCCAGCTATTCCAATGCTAAGAAACTTTATAAATCTTTTTACCGCCTCTATTGATAAATCGTCATTTTTTCTGTACTCATCAAATATCATCTCGGCATTTATTTTATCCAAATCTCCATCTACAATATCATATATTGAAGTCTTATGCCCTTCATATATATTTTTCTTTACGTATTCTATAATCGCAGTTGCAGAGCAAAACGTCTCAAGGCATCCGTTATTCCCACAGTTACAATCATAAAAACTCTCTCCAACTACTATATGGCCTATTTCAGAGCCTCTATTATGACTACCAGAGTAAATCTTTTTATCTATGATTATTCCACCACCTACACCTGTACCAATAGTGTACATCACAGATATTGATTTTCCTTTCATACTACCAAAGATTGCCTCTCCTAAAGCCGCGGCTGTTGCGTCATTATCAACATTAAAATCTAGTAATGGCATTTTTTCTTTTAGTTTACCTATAAAATCAATATTGTCCCATCCGAGGTTTATACAATTAACCAAACCATTTTTCTTTACAATACCTGGTATACCTATTCCTATAGATTTCAAATTATTATTAGACATATTTACTTGTTTTAACAAACTGTTTAGCAATATTTCAATATCAAAAACTATTTTTTCCACGTTTTTATCTCGGTCAATTTTCTTATCGATTCGCATTATTATTGTTCCATTTTTATCTACTATACCAGCTCTTAAATTAGTGCCCCCTATATCTATGCCTAAATTATACATACGGTCTCCTCATCGAATTTTTATTTAAAAAAGCCCCATATTATTACATGTGGCTTCTATCAGACTAAACTTTTAATATTTTTTATAATTTTTCTAGATAGAAAGTGCGATTATTGTAATTATTTTTGCTACATAATTCCGATGTCTTTATTTTACCACAAAATAATTTTTTTATGACTATACTATTGCTAATACTAAACTTAGATTGCTAAATACCAATCTATATATAAATTTAACAAATTCGTCCATATATAAATATCAAATGATTTCATTAAATATAATTAATTTATTTTATAAATTTATTTTTTAGAAAGAAGTCTTTTCTATACTAAATCCAACTTTCATTTTAAAAGTTAATCACCTAAAAAAGTTTCTAAATATAAAAAATCCCAGAAGCGATTAAAAATCACTTCTGAGACATATGCTTTTTCCAAAGCATTTTTTTACTTTTTTTTAAACATATCCTCTATCTTTTGCCCGAAACTCCTCTTCTTTTCATGCACATTACTTCCACATTCTAAAGCAAATTGTTTAAGAAGATCTTTCTGAGTATCGTTTAATTTAGTCGGAACTTCTACTATAACTTTTACGTACTGGTCACCTCTAGAGTTTCCTCTTATTTTAGGTATACCTTTATCTTTAAGTCTGAATACTGTTCCTGTTTGAGTTCCTTCAGGTATAGTATACTTAACTTTACCATCAAGAGTAGGAACCTCTATCTCATCTCCTAATGCCGCTTGAACAAATGTTATTGGCATTTCGAAATAAATATCATTTCCTTCTCTAGTAAACAAATCGTGAGGTTTTACTGTAATAAGTATATAAAGATCTCCTCTTGGAGCACCTTTTTCACCAACTTCACCTTGACCATTTAATTTTATCATTTGACCATCATCTATACCTGCTGGTATATCAACTTCTATAGTCTTTGTTTTTCTTGCTTTTCCTGAACCTTTACACTTAGTACATGGAGAATCTATTACTTCACCTGCACCATTACATGTGCTACATGTTCTTGTACTAGCTATATTTCCAAATGGAGTTCTTTGAACGCTTCTAACTTGACCAGCTCCATCACATGTTGGACATGTCTTTTTAGATGTTCCTGGTTTTGCACCACTACCACCACACGCATCACATTCTTCACTTCTATTTACTTTAATTGAAGTTTTCTTACCAAATGCAGCCTCCTCAAATGAAATCTTTACGCCCTGTCTTATGTCTGCTCCTCTTTGAGGACCTCTTCTTTGACGTCCGCCGTAGCCTCCGCCACCTCCGAAGATATCTCCAAACATGTCTCCAAATATGTCTTCAAAGCCTCCGAAACCTTGGCCTCCGCCAAAGCCTCCTCCTCCGAATCCACCTTGACCATTTAAACCGTCATGACCAAATTGATCGTAAGTGCTTCTTTTAGATTCATCTGATAGTACTTCGTATGCTTCACTTATCTCTTTAAATTTTTCTTCTGCTTCTTTATCATCCGGATTTCTATCTGGATGGTATTTCATCGCTAATTTTCTATATGCTTTTTTAATCTCTTGAGCATCAGCGCTTTTCCCCACACCCAAGATATCATAATAGTCTCTCTTAGTACTCAATTTTCACACCACCTTAGTCCTACAAAACAATAGCTTGTAGGAAATCTGCTACAAGCTATTGTAATTCTTTTTAAAATATTAGACTTTACACTTATAGATCTATTATATTATCTACTTTATGTCTTGTCTATCTATATTGATTATAGATTTGTATTAAATATAGATTTTAGTTGATCTTATTTGTCTTCATCAACTTCTGTAAAGTCTGCATCTACTACATTGTCGTCCTTTGAACCTTCATTTGACTCAGAAGATCCTTCAGCTCCACCTTGAGCTTGTTGCTCCTGAGCTGCTTGTTGGTATATTTCTTGAGATACTTTTTGGAACTTATTCATTACTTCATCTACTGCAGCTTTTATTTCTTCTGCTGTAGCTTCTTCTTTATCTTTTACAGCTTTTAAGTCTTCTATAGCTTTTTCTATATCAGCTTTATCATCAGCATTTATTTTTTCTTCTACTTCTTTTAGAGTTTTTTCAGTTTGATATATTGTAGAGTCAGCTTGGTTAACTGCTTCTATTTTATCTTTTTTAAGTTTATCAGCTTCTGCATTCATTTCAGCTTCTTTAACTTTTTTCTCTATTTCTTCTTCAGATAAGTTAGTGTTTGAAGTTATTGTTATTTTTTGCTCTTTTCCAGTTCCTAAATCTTTAGCATTTACATTAACTATACCATTAGCATCTATATCGAAAGTAACTTCTATTTGAGGAATTCCTCTTTGAGCTGGTGGTATATCAGTTAATTGGAATCTTCCTAAAGTTGTATTGTCATAAGACATACTTCTCTCACCTTGAAGTACATGTATATCAACAGCTGTTTGGTTATCTGCTGCAGTTGAGAATACTTGTGATTTTTTAGTTGGTATTGTAGTGTTTCTTTCTATTATCTTAGTCATTACATTACCCATAGTTTCTATACCTAATGATAATGGAGTAACATCTAGTAATAATAAGTCTTTAACATCTCCAGCTAAAACTCCGGCTTGTATAGAAGCTCCTGCTGCAACACACTCATCTGGGTTAATTCCTTTATGAGGATCTTTTCCTATGAATTTCTTAACAGCATCTTGTACAGCTGGTATTCTTGTTGAACCACCAACTAGTAATACATCATCTATATCACTTGTAGAAAGTCCAGCGTCTTTTAAAGCTCTCTTAGTTGGCTCCATAGTGTTTTCAACTAATCCTGCTGTTAATTCTTCAAATTTAGCTCTTGTTAAGTCTAAGTTTAAATGTTTTGGTCCTTCAGCAGTTGCTGTTATAAATGGTAAGTTTATATTTGTGCTCATAGTTGAAGATAATTCTTTTTTAGCTTTTTCAGCTGCTTCTTTTAATCTTTGAAGAGCCATTTTGTCAGTTCTTAAATCAACGCCTTCAGCGCTCTTGAATTGTTCTGCTAAGTAATCTATAACAATTTGGTCAAAATCGTCCCCACCAAGTCTGTTGTTACCTGCTGTAGCTAAAACCTCGAAAGTACCATCACCTATTTCAAGTACAGATATATCAAAAGTACCTCCACCTAAGTCGAATACTAATATTTTTTTCTCTTGATCTAATTTATCCATTCCGTAAGCAAGCGCTGCAGCTGTTGGCTCGTTTATGATTCTTTTTACTTCAAGACCTGCTATTCTACCAGCGTCTTTAGTTGCTTGTCTTTGAGCGTCTGTAAAGTAAGCTGGAACAGTTATAACCGCCTCAGTAACTTTGTCTCCTAAATAACTCTCCGCATCAGCTTTTAATTTTTGAAGTATTATAGCTGATATTTCTTGTGGTGTGAAATTTTTACCATCAATATCAACTTTAAAATCAGTACCCATGTGAGTTTTGATTGAAGTTATTGTTTTATCTGCATTTGTTACTGCTTGTCTTTTAGCAGGCTCTCCTACTATTCTTTCTCCTTCTTTAGTAAAAGCAACTACTGAAGGAGTAGTTCTCATACCTTCGCTATTTTCTATAATCTGTGCTTCTCCACCCTCTAATACTGCGACACAAGAGTTTGTTGTCCCTAAGTCTATACCTATAATTTTTGCCATGATTAAAATCCTCCTTAAATACTCGTATATTTGTTAATCGAAATTTTTTTTTTAATATTACTTTATGTTTTTAATTTAATTAGTTTGTTATATTAGCAAGAAACTTTTACCATTGAAGCCCTTATAACTTTATTTCCTAATTTGTATCCTTTTTGAAGTTCCATTACAACCTTATTTGGCTCTACCCCTTCAACACTCTCTTGCATTACTGCTAAGTGATAATTTGGATCAAATTCTTGCTCTAGTGCTTCTATATGTTCAAGTCCAAGTTTAGATAAAGTATCTATTAATTGCTTGTGTACTAAATCGATACCTTTGTACATGCTATCTTCTTTATCTTCACAAGCCTCTAATGCTCTTTCCATACTATCTACAACTGGAATAAGTTCAGTCATGATCTTTTCATTTGCAAATAATGCAAGAGAATCTTTTTCTTGTTGAGTTCTCCTTCTGTAGTTAGCATATTCAGCTTGAAGACGTTGGTACTTATCATCTAATTCATCTAATTCATCTTGTAATTTTTTTTCATCAAGCTTTGAATTTATATCAGTAACATTTTCACCCTCAACAGTTTCTTCGCTTTGTGCTGCATCATTATCAGTTGATGAATCTTGCGACTCAGTGTCTACCAAATCGTCTTTATCTAATACTTCCTCATCTTGTTGCTGTTTTTTGTTATCCAAGACATTACACCTCTCAACTCCATATTTATTTATCTTTTATCAATTAAAATACTCATATAATTTATTATTGAGTAAATTTTTGCGTAATCCATTCTAGTAGGACCTATAAAACTAATTTTTCCTACTAAATCATTGTCTACATTATATGTTGCAGTTATAATACTGCAATCCTTCGCCATTTCAAAATCATTATCACTTCCTATTACTATATTTAGGTTATCCTTTTTAATACCCGATGATTTTATCATAGTCGCCAAATTATCTTTTTCCTCAATCATATTAAGGAATGATTTAGCTTTTAGTATATCGTTGAATTCTGGATAATTAAATATATTAGTAGCTCCGTTTAATGATAAGGAAAAATCCTCATCTGACATGTTAGAATTTAAAACATGTAGTAATTTATCAATAAGAGCTGAGTAATCACTTATCTCGTACTTAATGTAGTTTATAAGTGAATCATCTAAATCCTCAATACCCTTACCTACTAATTTTTTTGTAAGGTTATCTGATATCAAATTTAGTTTAGATTGATCTAAATACATCTTTGTAGTTAGGCTAGCTTTTTTTATCTCGCCTCTATCAGTCACAACTATAAGCAAAATGTTATTGTCATCCATTGATACCAATTGAATATGTCTTATAACACTCAGCTTAGGCGCGCTGCTTGTCACAGCTATCGTCGTATAATTAGTAAGTGTAGATAGTAACTTAGATGTCTCATGTATCAACTCTTTTATATGGCTTACATTATGCTCCATACACTGTTTAATTAGTGTTTTGTCATTTTCATTTAGTTCACTCTTGCTCATAAGTGAATTTACATACAATTTATAAGCCTTCTCTGAAGGCACTCTTCCAGCAGACGTGTGAGGTTGTATAAGATATCCCTGTTCCTCAAGATCAGCCATTTCGTTTCTTATAGTCGCAGCACTGATACCTAAATCATATCGTTTTGATAGACTTCTAGAGCCTACAGCCTCTGCTGTTTCTATATAATCTTTAACAATAGCTTTGAGGATATTAAGTTTTCTATCATTTAAATCCATCTTTGTTACCTCCCTAGCTGTTAGCACTCACTAGCTTCGAGTGCTAAAAAGATTATATATATTATATATCATTTATAGATTTTTTTGTCAACTATTTTATATTAATTTATAAACTCTATAAACACGCTATTCGAAATTTCACGTCCTATTTGTGTTAATTCAATACCTGTATCACTTTCTTTAATTAATTTTCTACTTGACAACACTTTTATTTGTTCAGAATATACGTTCGCAAAATCTATATTAAATTGTTTTTTAAAGTCTTCGTATTTTATACCTTCATTCATTCGAAGACCCATAAATATTTTTTCTTCTATACTATCTTTTACAGATAATTCCTCATTATTCACAATAGGTTTTTTGCTAACTGTAACCATATTATGATATTCTTCTAAAGATTCTACATTATTATATCTAATATCTTCTAAGTATCCAGATGCTCCTGCTCCTACCCCTATATAATGGTCGCATCTCCAATATCCTTTATTATGTTCACATTCATACCCCACTTTTGAGTAGTTTGATATTTCGTACTGATGATATCCTTTTGTTTTTAAGAAGTCGATAGTGAACCTGTACATCTTGATATCAGTATCCTCGTCATTTAGTTCAAACTTGCTGTGCTCGTACATTGAATAAAGTTCTGTTCCTTCTTCTAGAATTAGTGAATATGCGGATATATGTTTTGGTTCTAGTTTTCCAACTGCTTCTAATGTTTCTATCCAATCTTCAGTAGTTTGATTTGGTAGGTTGTACATTAGGTCTACGTTTATATTTCTAAATCCTACACTTATTGCATCATTGTAGTTTTTTAGAAATTCTTCATATGTATGAATTCTTCCTATATATTTTAAGTGATTCTCCTGAACAGCTTGCAAACCTATGCTAAGTCTGTTTACTCCTATTTCCTTCATTGTTTTTAGCTTGTCCAGTGTTAGTGTTCCTGGATTACATTCAACGGTTATTTCTGCGTGTTTGTTCATGTTAAAGTTTTCTTTTATATTTTTAAATAGTTCTTCTAACTCTCGTGTCGTTAATATACTCGGTGTTCCTCCTCCGATAAATACGCTTGAGATCTCTTCTTTTGTCTTGTACATCTGCATTTCTTTTTTTAGATCTTCTAGGTATCTTTTCTTTTGAGTTAGGTCTAGGTTGTATGAGTTAAAGTCGCAGTAATTGCACTTTTTTATGCAGAACGGTATGTGTATGTATAACATTAACATAGTTTTCCTTCTTTCGTATTCATTTTGTTAGTCTAGTTTATCATTTGTTATTTACTGTGTCTAACTTTAATACTTTATTTCCATAAAAATAGAGAAATACTATTTATTAGTATTTCTCTATTTATGATTATGTATTATTTTATTGGAATCATTGCAGTAAATACAAATTCATTCTCTGTATAATCTATAACAACATCGCCGTCGTATTTTTGTACAGCATCTTTTATATTGCTTATTCCTAGCCCATGCATAATTCCATCTTTTTTATCCGTAAGTATCTTATCTTTTTTCTTAATAATGTCGTTTACCTTACTGTTTATAATTTTTATAACACAAAAGTTATTTACATATTTAACTCTTGCATCGATCCTTTTAGGTATCGTTTCGTCTTTTATTTTATCACATGCTTGTATTGCATTATCTAATGAATTTGCAAATATAGTACTTATATCTAACATGTCTATAAAATCAGATCTAGAAAAGTCAATCTCAGTGATCAATTTAATACCTTTCTCAAGACAAGTTATCTTCTTTTCACTTAATATTATATCTAATACTCTATTCCCTGTATTAAATGTTCTGTCTAAACTGACGAGCTCTTTATTAAGATCATTTATGTAATCTATTGATTCTTTATTATCACAAAGACTTCCTATACACATAAGGTGATTTTTCATATCATGATGTAGTTTCCTAACTTTTTCATTATTATCTTCTAGTTTCTCGTAATATTTATGTTCCATATCTTTTTTATTATTAACTAATTCATTTTCCATAACTACCTTATTATTTTTTATTATTTTTGAAGTTATTAATAATAATGATATATTAGATATAAACAATAGGGATACAGTTAAAAATAATATTGCATCGCTTATATTGCTCTTTTTACTGTACTCTAAACTTGCAATAATGATAAGTAAACAAAAAATATTTGTAAGTATTGGAATTAAAATATATAAATATTCAGTTTTTAAAAATTTTTTTAATTTCTTGATTATTTTATTATTAAAAAATTCTCTTATTTTAACAATATAAAAAGCCAGAAGAATTAAAAGAGGCTTAGAAGCTATCATTGTTTCCAATCTTATAATACCTGGTTCGTATAAAACTGATGTATCATTTATAGAGTTAGTAAATAAAACAAGATTGACACCTATTATTTCTGTAATCATTAAAAATAGATAATACAATAAAGTATATATTATTGTTTTTAACACACTTATTTGATAATTTAATATATAATATATCATGCTACTAACTACCAAAAATATTAACCGAATATCTTGCTGTATTTCCGAATATCTTACTACTATCATCGTTAAAGTAAATATTAATAATGATATATTTCTATATCTTTTACTATTTTTTAGTTTGCTAACTTTATTTATTATATAACAAAAAATCCATGCTTCAATTAATGACATCCCTACGTTGATAAACTTCCATAATACTAAACTTTCTAACATAATAATTCTCCTAAATATACTTATGTTGGAAATGGAATTAGAATTGTTAATATAAACTCGTTTTCTGTATAATCTATTACGGTTTCGCCGTTATATTTATCTACACTCAACTTTATATTACTAATACCAAATCCATGTAAAAACTTATCTTTTTTATTTGTCAATATCTTATTTTCATTTATTATTACTTTATTTCCTTTAGAATTAATAATTTTTATAATATAGAAATTATTAACACATTTAATCTTTATGTCTATCTTTTTAAAAATAGTTTTATCTTCAATTTTTTCACAAGCTTGAATAGCATTATCTATTGCATTTGAGAAAATAGTATTTATATCAACCATCTCTATAAAATCAGTATTTGAAAAATCTATGTATGTAGATAACTTAATACCTTTTTCTAAACAAATTTGATTCTTTTCATTTAATATTATATCTAGAACTCTATTGCCAGTATTGTATATATTATCTAATTTATTTAGTTCGAATTTTAAACTCTCGACATACTTCATTGCCTCATCACTTTCACAAAGACTCCCTATGCAGACAAGATGGTTTTTCATATCGTGATATAAGCTTCTTACTTTATAGTTATTTTCTTCTACTTTGCGATAATAATCATATTCCATAATTCTTTTTTTATCATTCAAGTTCCGTTCTTCTATTAGTGCATTATCTTTTATGATTTTTAAAATAATAAATACTAGAAACATATTAGAAAATAAAATTAAAATAGATATTATAATAAATGACATATCTTGCATAAATCGGCTCGGTAAATTAATTATATCTTTTCCAAAGACTAGAAATAAACTAAATATATTAGTTATCATCGGTATAATTAAATAAATGAAATCTTTAGTAGTAATTCTGGTTAATAATTTGAAATATTTAGAATATATAGTTGCTAGAATAAGCAATGTTTTCGTAATACTAATTAACTCTAATCTAAATAAACCAGGTTCAAAAAGTGGATCAAAATTAGGTAAACCATTTGCAAATTTTACAAACACCATACTAACAGAATCAATACTAATTAGCAACATGTAAAACATCAGTGTTCCAGCAATGCACTTAATAATATTCACATTGTAATTTAATTTATAAAAAATCAAACTTAAAACTATTGCAATCGTAACTCTTCCATTTGAAATTAAATGTATATTCATAGTATTAACCATAATAATAGTTATCACAAATATAATAAATGTTAGCCAAATAAATTTATTACTTCTTTTTTTAATACTATTATCATTTATAAAATAGAAAAATAATGATAATTCAAGCATTGAAAGAATTAAATCAAAAACATACCAAAAGTTATTATTGTTTAACATATTTAACCCCTAAACATTTCTATAGTAACTAATTTCTTCTTAATTATTAAACTAATGTAAAATGTTAAAAAAACTTTAATATTTAAATTTATATATATACTTATTAATTTTTCTCTAAAATAAACGACTTATTTTTGAAGCTAAAATTAGTATCTTCTACAAATGATTACTTACTCTTTTAAACATTATTTAATTTTAAGACATCACTATAGCTTTTTTAATTTTTTTACACTATCATCAATTTCCGGTTGGTATGATGCCCACAGGCAAGTAGTATTTGCAGACATAACTGAAAATGCGAAAGCTATCGAAGATAATCCCCTTAAAATTTTTATTAAATTTTTATTCATCTTTGCGTCCTCCTAGAATTATAATTTTATTTGAATATAAAAACATAAATCAAACTTATAATAAAACTGAAAAATTAAATAAATATTAATTCTAAATAAAATATTAAAGTTTTTTTAATATTTTTCTATCATTCAACTTAGGATCATCAATAACCATTTTCAACAACCTATCCAGAACAACACCAATCTCTTTACCTTTATACCCAATTTCAATCAAATCTCTACCATTTAACGCTAAATCCTTAATACAAAAACATTCTTGGTTCTCTAAAATATCTTCAAGTATCCTTTCAATATTGATCAACTCCAAGATTCTGCTTTTAATATATTTCGGATTTTTAGCAAGGGTATCAGCCCACTTGACTTTTAATAAATCTCTGAACAACTCTACATTTCCTAATTTACTTAGAAGCTTCTTTATACTTACTTTGTCAGGTGAAAGTTTGCAATCATGATACGTAATGAGAGTAATAATTTCTCTCTTTGTATTGTTATCATACTTCAACCTGTTAAGAATTTCTCTTGATATGTTTACAGATGCTTTGGCATGTCCGTAAAAATGATCAATTCCTCGTTTGTCGGTCGTCTTTGATACTGCTTTTCCTGTGTCGTGTAACAGCATTGCAAGTTTTAAAACTAATTTATCTTCAATAGCATCTACTGCAAATAGCGTATGTTCTAATACATTGTATTTATGGTATGGTGTGTTTTGTTCTACTTCATCTAGTTCACATATTTCCGGCATTATAAAACAAAGCAAACCTGTATCTTTTAGGAGCTTTATCTTTGATGAATCAGACATCAAGATTTTATTTAATTCAACCTGTATTCTTTCATTTGACACTTCTTTTATTAGATGTGCTTTATTTTTTATACTAGTGTAGGTATCTTTGACTATTTCAAAATTTAATTGTGAAGAAAATCTTACTGCTCTAAGCATCCTCAGTGCATCCTCTTCAAATCTATCATTGGCTTTACCTACACATTTAATCTGTTTATTTGTTATATCACTATATCCATTAAACGGATCAACAAGCCCTTTATCTCCATTGTATGCTATTGAATTTATTGTAAAGTCCCTTCTCCTTAAGTCCTCTACTATATCGTTGCTAAATTCTACTGAATCTGGGCGTCTTTTATCAGTGTACTCTCCGTCAATCCTATATGTTGTAACCTCGTAACTGTTTGATTTTATAAGTACAGTTACTGTTCCATGCTTTATTCCTGTTGGTACCGTTTTTTCAAATATTCTTATGATATCCTTTGGCTTTGCATTTGTGGTTATATCCCAATCATTAGGAGTCTTTTTTAACAGTGAATCCCTTACACATCCCCCAACTATAAATGCTTCGAATCCGTGTAGATTTAATCTATCAATTATATATCTAACATCTTCTGGCATTTTAATATATACCATTAATATCACCTTTATCCTATCTTAAAACCTTTTTCAACAATTTTGTCTTACTTAATTATACACATTTTTCCAACTTTATTCAAACCTATTAATACTAGTTTTTAAAATTTCCATTAAAATATTATTTGATTTTTTTGAAATTTGAAACTAAAAAAGGCTGTAAATACAAATTAGCTTCCTTTTCAAAACCAATTCATCTTTCAGCCCTTTCTTTTTTTACTATTATTTACACTTTAAATATTCTTTATTCATCAATCTCTGAAATATATACTTTAGTAGTTTTAAAACAATTCTCTTTGATTATACCTTATATACCAACCTATTATAAAAATAAATTACTTATTAATTATTTACTATTATTGTATATATAAGGAACTTTTTCTGGATGCTTAAATCTTTTGAGTAAAAATATTGCTTAAATATATAAGAATAAGAACCTTATTTTTGGACACTTTCAAAACTTTTAAATATTATAAAATTTGCCTACGAGTAAATCCAATGTTGGCAAATCGTAGGCAAATCGATATTTTATAAAATTTTTATTTACAATTGTTGAAAATAGAACTTCTACTACTCATCAAGTTTTAAGACAGACATAAACGCCTTTTGTGGAACTTCAACAGATCCAATTTGACGCATACGTTTCTTACCTTCTTTTTGCTTTTCAAGAAGTTTTTTCTTACGAGATATATCTCCACCGTAACATTTTGCAAGAACGTCTTTTCTAAGTGCACTAATTGTCTCCCTTGCAACTACCTTGTTTCCAACTGCTGCTTGTATCGGTATAGGAAATTGGTGTCTTGGTATTTCACCTTTAAGTTTTTCACACATAGATTTTCCTCTTGGATAAGCTCTTGTTTCGTGAACTATAAAGCTAAGTGCATCTACTTGTTCTTTATTGATTAAGACATCTAGTTTTACAAGTTTAGCTGGCACGTATCCTTTTATCTCGTAGTCAAGTGATCCATATCCTCTAGTTCTAGATTTTAGTGCATCAAAGAAGTCGTAAACAACTTCGTTTAGAGGTAGGTCGTAGTGAAGCATTACTCTTCTATCATCTATATACTCCATATTGTTCATAGTTCCACGTCTCTCTTGACATAGTTCCATTACAACCCCTACATAGTCCTTTGGCACTATTATGTCACCTTTAACTATAGGTTCTTCTATCATATTTATCTCAGCTGGATCTGGTAAGTTTGCTGGATTTTGTATCATTACAACTTCTCCGTCGTTTTTAGTTACTCTATAAATAACTGATGGAGCTGTTGTTATAATGTCTAGATTGAATTCTCTCTCTAATCGCTCTTGGATAATCTCCATATGAAGTAGTCCCAAGAATCCACATCTAAATCCAAATCCTAAAGCTGCAGATGTTTCGGCTTCGTATTCTAGAGCTGCATCGTTAACTTGCAGTTTTTCTAGTGCATCTCTAACATTTTCGTACTTTTCGCCTTCTCCTGGATAAATACCACAGTAAACCATTGGAGTAGCTTTTTTGTATCCTGGCATAATTTCAGAAGTTGGATTATTTGCATCAGTGATTGTATCACCAACCTGACAGCTTCTTATATCTTTGATACTAGCTGCTATGTATCCAACATCTCCTGCAGTAAGGCAGTCAAGCTCTGTCTGACCTGGTGACATTACCCCAACCTCAGTTACCTCGAAGTCTTTTTTGGTATTCATCATCTTTATTAATGTACCTTTTTTTACAGTTCCTTCGAATACTCTCACATATGCTACAACACCTTTATACGCATCATAATAAGAGTCGAATATAAGCGCTTTAAGTGGTGCTTCTCTGTCGCCAGTTGGCGCAGGCACATTTTTAACTATGCTTTCTAATACATCGTCTATATTTATTCCGTTTTTAGCAGAAATTAGAGGCGCATCACTTGCATCAAGTCCTACTAAATCCTCAATTTCTTCTTTAATCTCATCTGGTCTTGCACTTGGTAAATCGATTTTATTGATTACTGGCACTATTTCTAAATCTTGCTCTATAGCTAAGTATACATTGGCAAGCGTTTGAGCCTCTACCCCTTGAGCTGCATCTACAACTAATAATGCACCTTCACATGCTGCCAAACTTCTCGATACCTCGTAGTTAAAGTCAACATGACCTGGAGTGTCTATAAGATTTAAATAATATTCATTTCCGTCCTTAGCTTTATACACCAATCTTATATTTTGAAGTTTGATTGTGATTCCTCTTTCTCTCTCTAGATCCATGTTATCTAGTAGTTGATCCTTCATCTCTCTTGCGCTAACAAGTCCCGTTAGTTGTATTAATCTATCGGCTAAGGTAGACTTACCATGATCTATATGTGCAATTATACTAAAGTTTCTAGTTCTGCTTTGCTTATTGTCCACCTGATACTCCTCCTTCTTTATTCGTCAATAAATATTATATAGTATTTAACCCCAACTGTCACTTGATTTTCCCTCTATTTTCACTTAAAAAGAAAGAATTGGGGTTACCCAAAATATATCACTTATTTTTGGCAACCCCACCTTACAAATACTTATCTAAAGTTTTTTAATATATTCGATATGTCTAGGTTTATATAAGGCAAACTAAACTCTTTTTCTCCCAACATATTTTTTGCTCTAC
The DNA here is from genome assembly GCF_017873185.1 of Metaclostridioides mangenotii. Classification (GTDB taxonomy): domain Bacteria; phylum Bacillota; class Clostridia; order Peptostreptococcales; family Peptostreptococcaceae; genus Metaclostridioides; species Metaclostridioides mangenotii. The sequence continues at coordinate 24,175 of NZ_JAGGJX010000001.1, read as the reverse complement.
TATCTATTTCAAATATACAAAATACCGTCAAAACTATCATAATTAGTATAAAGATAATTCTTAGCGCTAATTTATATTTGTTGTTCTTTTGTTTTCGCTCTATTGTCCTCTCTAAACGACTCATACAGCATGCTCCTAATTAAAACTACATATTTGCTTCACCGTTTTGCCTAAAGTACTCGTCTAATATATCCGCTACATATTTAGAAGTTTCTTTTGATTCTTCTATTGTTGTAGCATTACTACCTATTTCTATTAATAGGTGTTTCTTAGCTGCAAATTGGTTAAATCTCGCATAGTCTTTTTCTATAATCGGCGATACTAAACCCGGGTATTTTTTCTGTGCTACTTTATTTATATCTTCTGCAAGAGCCCTTAATTCTTTACTGTTGTCGTTTTTACCACCTATAACAAAGAAGAATTTGGCAACTCTTTTTCCATCTATTTCGGTTGTATATTTTTTATGGTCTTTTTCTTTTGTTGCTTTATCTTTTAAATCTCTGGCATCTCTGTGCAAGTCTATAGCAATATCTACAGATGGATACTTAGGCATAAGATCCTTTATAGTCTTCAAACTACTTGAGTAAGAACTATTATAAGACGGATAGTCGTGATATTTGGTTGTATGTACCACACCCCAACCTTTGTTTGCTAGTTCACTAGTTAAAACACTTCCTACTTCCATTACAGAGTTTACCTTATCTGTTGAATGGTAGTTGCCTTTTGGTGAGTTTGAATAAGTCTCACATCCATGTGTATGGTATATAAGTATTTTTGGATTTTCTTTTGTAACTCTAATATCGTTTTTGTAGTTTAAACTCGATACTACTTCACCATCTGTTGCTTCTGTATCTACAGTATCTTCCTTTGGGATATTTTCTTCTCCAACAAATACTTTTACATACTCTTTATTTACTTTATTCTCTTCAGATTTATCTTCTTTTTCAGTAGATTTGTCTGATGGATTTTTTTGATCACTTGCGCTCTTTGGCTCATCTGTTTTCTCACTTTTATCTTTTTCTTTCGCTGTTGTTTCAGGATAAGCTGAGTTTATTAAAAATTTCAAAAACTCGTCCTGACTTATAGCAAAAGTTGTATTTGTAAAAATGCCCACTAACAAACATGCTACGGTTAATGATTTGAAGCATTTTTTTAACATACATTTCCCTCCTTATTTAGCCACCCTACCAGGGTGGAGAGACCTATTTAGCCCTTCGCTTATTATTATCGATAAATTTTCTATTGTCTCATCTATATCTTTAGGTGTTACAATTAGATTTTTATCATAAGGGTCTAAAGATTCTCTTATTAGATGATACTTCTCATCTTCTTTTAAATTTTTCAGCATATTGTAAAAACTTTCATTGCCTTCTGACTGTGCAATTAAATTATCAATAGCTAAATCTAATACGTCAATTGTAAGTGTTGCTGCATCCACAACTGTAGGAACTCCTATTGCAATTACATCGACACCTAAATACTCTTTATTTAAAGATCTTCTCTTATTTCCTATTCCTCCTCCTGGAGCTATACCAGAAGTCGCTATTTGTATTGTAGAGTTTACTCTTTCCATCTTTCTAGAAGCTAGGGCATCTATAGCTATTACTCTATCTGGTTTTATCTTATCTACTAAAGATTTGACAATTTCACTGGTTTCTATACCTGTAATCCCCATAACACCCGGACTTAAACCCGCTACTTCCGAAAAATCATCGTCGTAGTCTTTGTTGTAGTTTTTAAATATATGTCTTGTAACTAGTGTTTTGGATACAGATTTCGGCCCCAGTGCATCTGATGTTATATTCCAGTTTCCAAGCCCTATCACCAGAGTCTTTTTGCTTTTATCATCGCCTAGAACCTCTTTAAGCTCATCTTTTAAGTATTCTATTATCTCTTCCCTAGACTCATCATCGTCAAACTTCATTAGATTGCTCTCTAAGGTAATGTACTTTCCTATTTCTTTGTTCATAATTTTGGAACCTTCTTCATTTATTATCTCAACTTTTGTTACTTTGCAATTTTCAAGCTCTTTGTTTTCTACTTCTACACCTGGAATACTAGTTCCTGCTTGCGCTTCTTCATACACTTCTTTAGCTTCTACGGCTAAATCTGTCCTAATTTGAATCATATTAACCTCCCATTTTAATTAAATGATATCTATAATTGTTAACAAAATTTATAATTTTATAACAAAAATTAGTAAATTTATTTGCAATCTGTGGATTAATTGAATTATTTGTTACTAAAGTGTCCAAATTTTTGTATTTTCTTCGTTGTATAATATGAAGACAATACGTCGTAAAATATATAAATAAATAGGAGGAATTAAGGAATTAATTTATGAATGCAAATTTTTTAAGTATAAGTTTCTTTTTAAGATTTTTAATACAATTATTATATTGCAATTAAAATTTTTATATTAGGCGCATAGCTAAGTTTTCAAAGTATCTTGAGTAGAATATAAAGTAAATAGTCTATAAATTGTTTAGAATTACGTACAATTTATTCTTTTTTTATTTTCAAAGTATAAATTACAAAAACTTGTCCTAGAATATAAAGGTGTAAATTAAAGGATATAAATCAAATTTAGATATTGTAAATTATGTTTTTATGTTATATAATCTAAAAGGAAAAATTATTGAAATTATATTAAATATGTAAATATTTATCCTTGATTTTTAGTTTTATTTCTGCTAAAATCTAATATGTTGACAATGTACAGACAATAATAAATGAGGAGGTGAATGATTTGGCAAATATAAAATCAGCTAAGAAAAGAATAAGCGTTATCGAAAAGAAAACTGCTTTAAATAAAGTAAGAAAATCTCAAATAAAAACTGCAATAAGAAAATTTGAAGATGCTGTTGCTGCAGGAAACAAGGAAGACGCTGCTGTTAAGTTCCAATCTGCTCAAAAGAGAATACACCAAGTAGCTTCTAAAGGAACGATACATAAGAATGCTGCAGCTAGAAAAGTAGCTAAGCTTGCAAACAAGTTAAACAGTATGAACGCATAATTCTGTTTGATTATTCTTATTGATAATATAAAAGCCACAGATATTTCGGTATCTAGTGGCTTTTTTTATTTATATTGTATCAATCTCATAGTCATCTTAAACCACTCTTTGTTCACTTCTAAGTTACATGCGAACTCCTTTACTTTCTATCTGTAGCTTTCTAATCGTCTCCCTTATACCTTTTCTAATTTGAGGATCTAACCCCGTAGTTGGCTCGTCTAAGAAAAGAATCTTCGGTTTATTTACAAGTGCCTTAGCTATATCAGATCGTCTTCTCTGACCCCCAAAAGCTTATAAATCCTAATTCTGTCCATATTCTCCTCCTAAGCTGCATTTATCATATATTAAAATGCAAATTGCTTATATAAAATATGGTAAAATACATAAATAAAAGCCAGAAAGCAATTGCCCCTGACTTAAATAATCGAAATATTTTATTTTACTATCTTCTTAATTAAACCTATAGAATTAACAGTACTTACCTATAAATATCTCTACAGCCAATGTATCTCTAATAAGCCCGTTTTTAATCTTGTAGTCACTATCTAGTAAGTAGTTCATAATTTCTGTAATCTCACTGTCTGAGAAGTTAGATGTCTGCTTTAAAGCCTTTCCAGCAACAAAAGGATGTATCTTTAGCCTATCGGCTATTGACTTTGAGGATAATTTCTCAGACTGAAGCCCTCTAGCTTGTATTATTAACTTAAACTGTCTAGATATCATTGCAAATATACCTAAAACAGACTCTCCCTCTTCAATCATATCGTTTAGTATCTTCATTGCGCTTGAAGAGTTCTTAGCTCCTATATTATCTATAAGTTTGAATATGTCGTTTTCAATTTTCTTTTCAGTAAGCTTGTCTATTGCATCTTTTTCTACGGTATTTCCTTTACCTACGAATGAACTAATCTTATTTATATCATTTTTCAGATCTGATAAAGTCTTTTCACTGCTTTTATCCTTGTACCCTATTTGTTCAATAAAGTGCATGATCTGAGGATTATCTATAATAACTCCACTATTTTCAAATGTCTTCTTAGTCCACTTAAACAAATCCATATCTGATAATTTGTCACAATTGACTAATTTTCCGTTTTTATTTATCTTTTTTACAAATGACTTCCTCTTGTCTATATCTCCGTACACCAAAAACACTATAGTTGTAGTTTCTGGAATATTGTCAATATAATCTACTAAGTACTTTTCATCACTGTCTGAGAAGTTTTTTTTCTTCCCTTTTAATAATTCAAAATCTTTAATTATAACTATCTTTCTCTCATCCATGAATGGCAATGTTTCAATAGAGCTTATTAAACTTGCTATATCAGTCTCTCTACCATCGATGATATCCAAGTTAAAATCAATCATGCTCTCATTTAGATTCCCCCTGAAAGCTTTTATTGCGTTATCTATAAGGAAGTACTCCTTCCCATAAAAAAAATATAGTTTTTCCATTTTGTTGTCGTTAATATTCTTTATAATATCCTTGTAATCCATTGTCTTGCTCCCTCATCTCCTTTATTTCCCAGTAAACCATATATGTAAATACAACTGTATAATAAACTAATACAATATAAAACTTCGGGCTTTTAATATCCAAATACGAAAAACTTAAATTGCCGATTTTATCAAGCATATAATATATATTTTTAATAACAGATAAATTTATAAAAGCAATAACTTTACTTACCAATATAAACTTATATAAAAGTATACTGAAAATACTCAAATACATTATTACTGCCATAAAAGGCACTACAATAATATTCCCCACTATAGATAGTACTGGAATTCCCCCAAATGTGTAGTATATTATTGGCAATGTCAAAATATTTGATGATATCGTTACCGAAATCAGCCTAAGTTTTATAGCCCTGAAAAAATAGGGTTCGAAGTATATTATAGACAATGTTGCGGCAAAAGACAATTGAAAACTTACATTGTATACGACAAATGGGTTGTTAAATATAAACAAACTCCCTATAAATGCTAGTGTTGATATACCATCCCTCTTTCTATCGACAAAAATAGAAAAATATAAGATAAAGGAAAAAATTATAGATCTTAAAACTGAAGGAGACGATCCCACCATAATACTGTACAAATACATTAATATTATTAAAATAAATAGTTTATAAAATTTATTTACTCCTCTCATCATAAAAGCTATAATAACACACAATATGCCAGTATGAAGTCCAGAAATAGCTATCACATGGCTTGTACCTGTCCTCTTAAACATCAACTTCTCATCTTCATTCAAACTGCTAGAATCGCCAAGCAGTATAGAATTTACAAAATTAGAATATTCCTTATACAAATACCTAGAAATATCTCTAACCTTTAATTTAAATGTTCCAAGATACTTATAAATAAAATCTTCACCAACAACCTCATAAGATTTAATATAAATAATCCCCTTATATCCAGTGCTTTTTACATATCTACCATAATCAAAATCATCAAACTTCATCTTATCTAAGCTCTTAAACTTTCCGTTTACATTAACTTCTTGCCCAATATCCAATTTAAAAGTTCTAGAGTAATCATTTACTAAAAAAGATCCCACCTTGTATTGGTTGTACTTAGGCTTTTCAATTTTATCCTTGACTACACCTCTAATATTAACAATTTGATCATCAAAACTATAATCAACATCCTTGAAATTGGTTAATAGAACATCAACAAACAAGATAACTAGAAAAACAATAAGCATAGGTCTTCTCAAACATCATCCTCTCCTTAAGTATTTTATCTAGATTATTTTCAAATTCATATAATTTAAAACAGATAAAATAAAAAAGCATTTTGCATGTATATAATAATACTAGCAAAATACTTCTTTATAATTATCGGACGTTTAAAGCCCTAAATATTTTCTTGTCTATGCAAAAAGTTTTTATTGTAAGCCTTACCAACATAATAAGAGAATGGAAGAGCTATAACCATGCTTATAACACCTTGTACAGAGTTTGCTGGGATAGAACCTAGTGCTATAATCCAACTTCCTTTAAGAATAAATCCACCTATTAAATATCCCCCTACCATTACTACAATACCAACTATCATAGCAATAGCCATAGACCCTTTAGTTTTCAGAGATCTGTATATTAACCCTACTATAAGACCCTCAAAACCTTTTATAATTAATGTAAATGGCGCCCAATGCGTATAACCACTAAGTACATCTGCAAAAGTCGATCCAATTCCCCCTGCTATCATGCCTGGTATAGGTCCCAAAACTACTGAAGATATAAATATTATGCTATCACCAACATTTACATAACCACTTGTTCCTGGTATTGGTATTTGTATAACCATTGTAGAAACACATACTAAAGCAATCATAAGTCCGTTTAAAACTAAATTTTTTGTGTTATTCATCTATAATCCTCCTCTAAAATAACTCTATATTTATAAGTTAATTATATATGAATGAAATGAGCGGTACAACAGAAATTGTACCGATACAATTTTATTTTAGATTTATTTGGAAAAGATAAACACTAAAAAATTTTTAAAAAATAAACGACTATATATAATTATATATAGTCGTTTAAATAGTTATTTTTTTTAGGAAGTAAACTTTTAAAAAATCTAACTACTTCATTTCTCTTATTTTTATCTACATCTACTTCATATAGAGATAAAACTTCATCTATACTTAGGTATGAGAATGCAATTTGAGTTATCGCATTTATACTAAGCACTAGATCCTCATTCTCTTCAGTAATATCTACTGTCAAATTTTCGTCTTTTATATTTATTTTAAATACTTGATTATTCTCTTTTATTTGATTATCTACAACTTTAACATTTATAGATCCATCAAAGCCGCAATTTACATCTATACTTTCAAAATACTTTCTTACATCAATTACTCTTCCCATCATAAATGGCACAAGCTTCATATCGACATCTTTTGGATTGTCAAACAGAAGTTTAAGTTTATCGCCAACAGGAGCTGATATAGATACTTTTTTACACTGTGTATTGTGATTATATATAAAGCCCATCATCGATTTCAGTGAATCTATATCTTTATAAAATAATTCTCTTACAAACATAGTATCCTCGTTTAAAGAGTAAACCAGATACCCTTTATAACCATCATTTTCATAAATATAAAAATTACCATCGTCGCTCTGTATTTCTCCATATAAATTTTCGAAATACTCTCTGTCCCTAACAGTATTTCCATTAAAATCTAACTGAAATTCCACTGCGATATCTATAAGAGCTTCCATATGATCCTTATTAGATTTATGAAAATTTCCTTTTGTTCTAAAACTTCTCAAATCATTGACGTCAATATTGTATTGAATTTGGTCATAGCAATGCTCATAACCATATCTTCTGTAAATTCTATAATCAATAGGCATTAGTGTAGATATTTTTTCTCCCCTTTTATAGAGTTCTTCTAGAGTAAAATTCATCATTGATTTCATGAATCCCTTACCTCTAGCCTCTGGAAGAGTAGATACCCCAACGACATAAGATGTTTTATAAACTTTGCCATTTAAATTAATTTTGTATGGTGCCAACTGTAAAGACGAAATAATACTTTCATCTTGTTCAACTACTACATTGTGCTCTTTGAAATATCTATTTGAAAAATAATAATCCATAAATTTTTCTGTATCTCCAAAGCAGTAACTCCATATCTTTTTAATATCATCTATGTCTTTATCTATAGCATACCTAACATTTATCATACAATATTACGCCTCCTTGACGCTGTATTTTTCTACAAATCTTATCGGATGGTAAGAAAGCTTTGCTTTTCTAAGTCCTTCGATTCCCATATCTTCTTCTCTATTTACAAACTCAACATCTGGAAATTCACTTACTAAAAACTGTTGATTGATAAATGGATACAGTCCTCTTATATCTGGATTAGCTTTTTCAACATGTATAAGAGCCATATTTGAGTTTAAGTATTCTCCTATAGAAAATGCCTCTAGTTTTCCATCTACAAATATCCCAAATACCTTTACTCTATCATTTAGCACATCAAAGTCATTAAATATTTTTTTAATTCCTGCATATTCATCATCCATACTATCATCAAAATCATCACTCTCTTCTTTACTAGCTTCCCAATCTTTTAGTAATTTAAGACAGGCATCGAAATCTTCTTTTCCTAAGAGTCTATATTCGTGTCTTCCTTCATACTCTTTTAAGAAGTAGTTTATATGATTTCTCTTCTTTTGATTTTTTCTTCCTTTTAATGTTCTAAGTGCTTCTGCATCATATACATAGTCAAACAAATCTCTTTCTTCTATATATTCAAATTTACCAGCGTATTTTTCTTTTAAGAAATCCACAACTTCATCAGATATACCTCTTAAAAATATCTTCTTATTGTGTTTTTCAAAGAAGTTTAATACAAAATCTACAACTTCTGGTAATTTATCTTTTTTGGCTAATGGCAGTATTGAGAAGCTATCTCCCTCATACTCACCTACTAATACTGCAAAATCATCTCCTATATGATAACCTGTTTTATATACATGTTGCCACATATAAAGAGTACTGAAACAGTATTCACATGCCTCATAATCTACTAGATCAAAATATGGATCTAAATCCCGTTTTGCATCTAGATTAATTTCTTTAAATAACATAAAATCCTCCTACATTTTAACGTGCATAATTTAAAAACACCTATTTATCTAAATCGTCTCCAAAATATTGTATTAATACATACTTAAGTGTACAAAATATATATAGGTAATTTTCTTCTATTATATCTTACCCATACTTTTATCATATAAACATCCAAAGAATGGAGTGATTTATCAATTGAAAAGATATCTTATTATAATGCTACTTATTATAATAACACTTTTAAGCGCTTGTGACAAAACACCACAACTGGCAATTCACGTAATCGACGTTGGACAAGGTGATGCCATGCTTATTCAAACACCATCTAAAAAAAATATTTTAATAGACGGAGGTGATGAGAACGCTGATCATATGGTAAAAAGTTATCTTAGGAAAAAGTGGGTCAAAAGCATAGATCTAATAATTGCAACACATCCTGACAGCGATCACATAGGTGGTCTTGATAATGTTGTAGATGCTTTCGATGTTAAGTCTATATACATGACTGAAAAAACATCTGACAGTGAATCATATATCAATTTGATAAAATCCTGCAAAAATAAAAATCTAGATATACAATACTTAAATAGAGATGACAATTTAAATATTGAAAACGAACTATCTTTACAAGTCTTATCTCCATCAAATATAAATGATGAAAACAATCTAGCTTCTATTGTCTTTTATATGAAATACAAGGACAATACGTTCATCTTAACTGGAGATTCTGAAAAAGAAAATGAACAAGAAATATTAAATATATACGACATTAATGATGTCGATTTTTTAAAAGTTGCCCACCATGGAAGTAATACATCTAGTTCACCTGAATTTATTTCTAAAATAAGCCCAGATATATCTGTCATATCTTGTGGTTATAAAAATCAATATGGACATCCACATAAAGAAACATTAAACACTCTCTACCAAAACGACTCGTCAGTCTACAGAACCGATAGAATAGGCGATATTGTTTTTTACAGCGATGGCGATAAAATTTTTACAAAGAAAAACTACGAACATGATTAATCAGTACATAATAATATGCAAAGTATGATGAGCCTAGAATTTAGACTCACCATACTTTTTTAATTTATATTTATATTATTATAATACTTACATCTATTATTAAAATCTCTAAGTAATATTATCTTCTCTATATAAATTTATATTCTCCAACTAAATCATTTACCACTACAGAAGCTATTGTAAGCCCACCTACAGAAGGAACAAAAGAAATACTCCCAGGAGTCAATTTCCTACCATTTACAACCTTCTTTTTAAGTTCCACAGGCGTTTCTGTTGAGTAAACTACCTTTAAATCTTTTATCTTTCTATCTCTTAGCTCTTTACGCATAACTTTTGCAAGTGGATCTGTAGAAGTTTTGTATATATCCGTAACAACAATTTTCGTAGGATCTACTTTATTGCCCATTCCCATGCTACTTATTATTTTTATACCTTTTCTTTTACAAGTTTCTATTAAATGAATCTTAGATGAAACCATATCGATTGCATCTATTACATAATCGTAATCTTGATCGAAGAACATCTCGCTAGTTTCTTTATTGTATTTTTCTTTAAAATTTCTGATATTTATATCGGGATTTATATCTAAAATCCTCTCCTGCATAACATCTACTTTATCTCTTCCAACTGTAGAGTGAAGCGCTGGTATCTGTCTATTGATATTGGTTATATCAACATCATCAAAATCTACTATTGTTATATTTCCTATTCCCGCTCTAGCCGTTGCCTCTGCAACAAAACTTCCTACTCCGCCAACTCCAAAAATTAATATATTTGAAGCTTTTAATTTGTCTAAACCCTCATCACCAAGCAAAAAGCTAGTTCTAGTTGTAAAGTTATTTTCCAATCAATCCACTCTCCTATTAGCTGTATATCTTCAGAATAAAAATCCTTATTATATTATAGCAAATTATAAAAATAAAAAAAGAGTATCCTCTCTATGTAACTACTTTATCAAAATTTTTCCTCGGTCTTTTTTGCGGATTTTCATCAGGATATCCATATGCCATAGAAGCCATTAATTGACCGTCGATGTTTATCCTATTAACTAATTATTCATTCATCTTTAATTATATTCCTAATTTATTGTAGATAAATAAATGCTGGATAATAAAAAAAGACTAGATAATATCTAATCTTTTTCAATTTAATTATTATAATTTTATATTATATTGTCATACTTAAATATCCTCTTTTGAATTTTAAAATTCTAACGCATAGCCATTTTTTTAAATCGTCTTATCCCAACAACACCCATCAAAATAGTGAAGAATACAATACCTGCTAAACTGACCAACAGTGGCATTGTTTCTATAGACGTACCCATTGCATATCTCAACGCTTCATTGATATAAACCAATGGATTGATTAATACTATCCATTTAAAAATTGGAAGTGGCAATAACGCAGACCAACTAAAGAAAATTGCTCCAGTAAATATTAATGGCATCAAAAACCCCGGGAACATCGCTGCGATTTGCATCGGTTTGACAATTGTTCCAACTAGTAGACCTAATGTTGCGGATGTAATAGAACTCAAAATAAGAATTATAAGCAAAAGAATGCTCGATTCAAAATTCAAATGAATATTAATATTGGCACCCATAAAAATCAAAGAAATTGGCAGTACAATCAAGGCCCCAATCCATGATTCTACAACACCCACAAACATTTTAGCCCATGCAGTCATTAGTGTATTAACTGGTGCTTGTAGACGATCTTCAATTTCCCTTGAATTATTAAAATCCATTGCCATAGGAACGGCCGTTCCATGAATACCTGTCACCAATAAACTCATACCCACCATTCCAGGAAATAATTGATTTGGAAAATCTGGTGAAAGTATGCCAATTTTCGGTAATACATATCCATATGTTAAAATTAAAATGAATGGTAACATTCCCACTCGGAAAATAAATTCCATCCAGTTTCTTCCTTGTATCAATAAATCTCGCTTTACCATTGTCCAAAAAACTTGTGTTTTTATTTTACGTTGTTTCTCAGTCGTCATTTTAATTTCCTCCCATTGTTTTCTGATTTGTTAAATGAATGAAAATATCTTCAAGTGTAGCGGAGCTTAAATTAATATTTTCAATACTGGCGTTTTGTTCATCTAACCAACCCAATAATTTGCTCAATACTTCTTTACTGTTTTCTGTATAGACGATAAAGGACTTTTCATCTTTCAAAGTAACGTCTTTAACTCCCTTCATCTCTATTACATTCATGATATTAATAGAAGCTAATGAATCTACAGTTATGGTAATAACATCACTTGATGGTATAAGTTTCCGTAATTCATCTACAGTTCCCATCGCTTTAATTTCGCCTTGATTGTAAACGGCAACGCGATCAGAAAAACGCTCAGGCTCTTCCATATAGTGTGTTGTTAAAAAAACCGTTGTTCCTTTTTCCTTATTTAAATGTAGAACATGTTCCCATAAAATCTCACGATAAGCTGGATCCAAACCCGTAGTCGGTTCATCTAAAAATAATATTTCTGGTTCATGCATGATAGCTCGTGCAATTTTTAAACGTTGCGCCATTCCTCCAGAAAAGCTTTTTACAAATTCATTCTGCCAATTACTTAAACCAAAACTTTTTAATAACTCAGAAGCTTTCTGTTCAGCTTCCATATGTGTCATTCCAAAATATTTTCCATGATAGACTAAGTTTTCTTTCGCAGTTAATCCTCTATCCAAATTGTTATGCTGTGCTACAATTCCAATCCTTCCTCTTGCAAATGTTGGTTCTTCATTGATTGGCTGTTTGTGAAGAGTAATTGTACCTCCTGTAGGTTCCATTTGCGTGGTTAACATATTGATAGTAGTACTTTTCCCTGCTCCATTAGGTCCAAGAAAACTAAAAATCTCTCCTTTCACTAAATGAAAGCTAATGCCATTAACAGCAATATGTTCACTACCATCTTTTTTCTTGAAAACCTTCTTTAAATCCTTTACCTCTAATATTTTTTCCATTTTTTCTCCTCTTTTCTTTTACAGTTGTGATTAAATATTTCATGTTTATTTCCCTCAAGTATGCCGAACCCAGCTTTTTTAATTGCTCCTTTTATATTATTAAACTTTACCTTTGAATTATCATATTCTATATTTAAATTTTGATTTAAAATACCACTAAGCTTACAAACACTTCTTTCAACTAACTTTATACATAATACACACGACAATCCTGTCATCCTATATGACTTCTTAACTACTTAAACTCATAAATTTAACCCCCTGACAAAATTATTTATATTATATTATTTCTGATATCATTATACCCCCCTAGGGTATAAATATCAATGATAAAATAATTATTCTTTATAAAAATATGACTCTAATGTTTTTAATGTTTGTAGAAGCTTATATATTTTTCTTTTTATCTTGTACATTCAACTTTTAATATATTCATTTCAACGAATATCTAGGATTAATGAACTGAATGCTGTATAAAAATCATCTATATTTAATTTGCTAATATTTTCATTTAGCATGCCTAAAACTATTGATTACTTACAAATAATATAGAAGAGATTCGTTTACAACTCATTGGTGTAAAATATAGATAAAGATTAGAACTGATTTGTAGAATTTTCACACTTGATAAAGCTTGAGTTGATAAGCATATTCTAAGCCAAAAAGGGGTGTGACTTTAATTAATAGATGTGATACAATACAATCATAAAATTAGATTGGAGGTATTAGTATGAAAGAAATCAGGAAAATGAAGGCAGTTTCTACCTCATATACTAATAGAAAGGATGTGATAAATATTATTAAAGGAGAAATTTAAAAATGAAAAATATACCAAACCCCAATGAAATTTTCCCAAATGAATATAAGACTTCTTGTTTTATTAAAAATGCGATAACTGCTCCCAATATTTTTATTGGTGAATATACTTATTATGACGATTCTGCAGATCCAACAGGGTTTGAAAAAAACAATGTGCTTTTTAATTATCCAGAATTTGGAGATAAATTAATTATCGGAAAGTTCTGTTCAATTGCAAGTGGAACCAAATTCATTATGGGTTCAGCAAATCATAGAATTAGTAGCGTTACAGCATATCCATTTAATATATTTGGTGGAGAGTGGACCAAAGTTACTCCACCCCATATGTCTCAACTTCCTGTAAAAGGAGATACTATAATTGGCAATGACGTATGGATTGGTCGTGAAAGTATAATAATGCCAGGTGTTAAAATTGGCGATGGTTCCATTATTGCCGCTTACTCTGTTGTCACAAAAGATGTAGAACCTTATAGTTTAGTGGGCGGAAATCCAGCAAAGTTTATTAAGAAAAGATTTGATAATGAATTAATTGAAATGTTATTGCATGTAAAATGGTGGGACTATGAACCAAAAGATTTAGTAGAATTACTTCCTATGTTATGTAATTCTAACTTAGAAGAAACTAAGAAAGAGTTACGAGAAATAATATCAAAAATTAAATAAAAAAGAAGTAATCTCTAGTTTATTATCAAAACGGTTGTTGAAATAGTACGTAAAAAAACATAATAAAAATAAAAAAACGGGTAGCAATTAAGCTACCCTTTTCTATTTAAATTAATATTCTCTCTTCTAGCCACTAGCACTTTTCTATATGTCTCCTTAAAATCCTTGCCTACAAACTTAGTTACATTGTCAGGGAACTTTTCTAATCCTTTGCTTGCACCTCGTCCGATAGCATAAGCATTTCTACATCTATATCTTCAATAGTGGATTTTTTCAATTTCTGATTAGATTACCACTATTGGTTATTACCACTATTGTACTTTGTCTATTCTCAACAAATTATAAATAAATTCTAATGATTTTTCTAATGCTCTGTTGTATTAGTATATTTAATAATCATTTTTTCCCCCCTCATTAAATGGCGATTTTATTTGAATATATCATAAAAACAAGGAGGTCAATTAAGCTCCCTTAGTGATGGTTATTTTAAGCATTAAAAAATAGCTAATAATGTTTAAATACAACTTCATTATAATTAATATTCAAAACTTTTATCGGAATGTAATAATCGTAAAAGCCCACTTAAAATGTTAACAAGTGGGTTTTATATATCCTATTCCTATTGTATTATGTAAATATATTTTCGTATACTAATCTCCTATCGGATCATCTATTAAAGTAGCAAATTGGAATTCGTGTTCATGACCATCATTGATTTTAGTGTACCCTTCAACAAAGTGTACATGTCTACCATTTCCAACAGGAATTCCAGGACCTATTATATCACACATTTTATGAAAATGTTCTTCGTAAAAATCTGTTCTGTTAAAAAGCTTATGAAAATGAGTTCCATCAGGATTAAATATTGCTTCCCTAATGTTCTAAAAACGACCTCATTGTCATGTTCTATGGATCTTATTAAAGTATCCTCTTTCCTGTATGCAAGATATAGTAAAGTTATTATGCCATCTTATTATATATATAAGGTGGTATTTTTATGCATTTTGTTTAAATCAGTTTGATTCCTTTTTCTTCGAATATATCCATACTCTCTGTTGTCTAAACTTATATTTTTAATATTAAAACCTTTATCAGCAAATATCTTTCTATATTCTAAAGGAGTATAGTTATATTCTTTCTTAAAAACCTTATAAAATTAACTGGTACTAGAAAAGCCATTCATTAAAGCTATCTCTGTTATATTTTTAAATTAATGTATATTATAGAGTTTTTAATACTAGATATATTTTATCTATTTTTTCCATTATGTAAAGTAACTTTAAAAATAAAGGTAGTATAAAATAGAGATAGATATAATATGTATATTAAAATAAGGGTAGCAATTAAGCTACCCTTTACTATTTATTTATTATCGATTTATCTATTAATCAGAAAAGATATTACTAACTCCAGTTGATGCAGCAGTGACATCTTCTTCTGTCACAATGATCTCTATCTATCTCTGTCGCAATGCTCTCTTTTGCATTCTCTTCTACAACGCTCTCTTTCTCTTTCGCATTCTCTTTCGCAACGCTCTCTATCTCTATCTCTATCCCTGTCGCAATGCTCTCTTTCGCATTCTCTTCTACAACGCTCTCTTTCTCTTTCGCATTCTCTTTCGCAACGCTCTCTATCTCTATCTCTATCTCTATCTCTGTCGCAACATTTAATGCACCAATGCCAATTATTACATCTGTGGCAACGATGACAGTTACATCTTCTGTCTCTATCACAACGGTCTCTATCTCTGTCTCTATCACAGCGGTCTCTATCTCTGTCTCTATCTCTATCGCAGTGACATCTTCTATCATTTCTATTACACATAATATCTATCTCCTTTTAGAATTTTTGTGAGATAAATTTGCTTCCCACAATACTATAATATGATCTTATGTATATAATTGTTATCGAATATGACATTTTCTAGTAAAATAACCTATTTTTATTTAAAAATTACCAAGAGACCAATTCATATTAAATTAATTTTCTTTCCTTTAAATACTTATCCATTAACTCATAGGTTTCTTTAAAGTCCTCGTCTAACGAAGTTTTTACAACGCTTAACGTTTTAGGTGAAAGTGAAGACAAACATTTCTTTATACTGTCTACATCAATTTACTACCTTCCAACCACACAACTACTTTTCTATATGTCTCTTTAAAGTCATTACAAACAAACTTAGTCACACTGTAAACAATTTTCACTATAAACACTTTTTCGACATAAATTTCATATTATATATCAGTGGACAAGAATATAATCCACTGTATTATATGAATTATGTTTTTAAGCTAATGAGTAAATTACCCTTATGTCACAACTATTTAAGTTAATTTCACCATTTATATATGATAATTTCCTTATCGAATACATCCCTACAATCAACTACGAGTCGTAATAGTAAATGATATGTATTTTAATAAAAGTGCTTTTTACTCTATTATACTATTATATTAAAGGAGGGTGTTTATAAGGATAGATGTTTCATTTCTTGTAGAAGATGTTCACGTTGTAGAAGAAGATTTTCAAGAAGGCGCATATGCAGCAGATGCGGCTGCTGTTCAAGATGTTGTAGATGTCGAAGAGACTAATAAAACTATGATAATGATTAATTATGCATATAGTATAAGGGTAGCAGTCAAGCTACCCTTATACATATTTACATTAACATCTTACTTACCTTCTAACCACTCAACTACTTTTCTATATGTCTCCTTAAAGTCATTCCCTACAAACTTAGTTAATGTAAAGCCCTCTATAGTCTTTTAATTTACCTCTATTCTTAAATCCCGTTCCTGATGTATACCAAATTCTGTACCATAGTCTTATCCATTACTAGCGTTTAAATGTAATTCTAAGCACAGATCATATTTATCTGAATTCTGAATTTTAGCTGGTTACTTTTGTAATACAGCGTTACTGCTTCAGCAATATAAATCATTCTATACTAAGTACCTCCTTTGTATGTCAGACTTATTTTTATTGTACTTCCTCTCTACCTTCGAACTCTTAGGTATCTTCTCCATTTCCTTACTCAACTTAGTAAGCTCCTTGTTAGTTAAATCTATAGTCATTCCAATAAGTCTATCATAAACCCAAACTTTCTTACTTATTAACCTCTCCTTTGTTGCATTAAAAAAGAACTCTATTGCTAGAGCTCTAGTTAACCCCCTAAATATTCGTTCTCTTACTACAAATTACCAATAAATAAACAAAAATAAAAGACTATATTAAAAAGAACCCTATTTCTAAAGTCCTTGTTTGTTATAATTTTTATTTAATAATAGCTTTCCTATATTATATCCAACTAAATGCGAAAATAAATTAATTATTGTTGGAATTGGTTGAAACATTCCTACCACTGTATATGAGAAGTAATTAAGAAGAATTAAAGTTATTATAATAGTGAATTTCCAGTCTAACCCTTTTAAAGCACATATAATTCCATTTGCTAAGACAGTTAACGGAATAAGAAATGTAATTATTACTAGAACTAAACGAATATCCCATAAATTAGATTTAGATATAATTTGAAAAAGTGGAGTTTCCCAAAAAAAGCTACACATTACTAAAAGCATAGTAGTTGTTGGTATTAACGAGCCTAAAATAATTTTTTTCATAATTCATGCCTCCTGCTATTTTACTATATTTTACCATAATAATTGTACTTTAAAGTTACAACAAAAAAGACCTAGAAATTAATCTAAGTCTTTCTATATTATATATATCAAAGGGAGAAAACAGTCAGCAAGTTGTAGGGGAGAACCCACTTTTCCATTTCTTGTATATCTGAGCGAGACATCACCCTCACCCTATTAAATATAGATTCTCGTAATATATAGAAATTCCTGCTTAATAAATATAACTTCCATGTGACATTATTCATGTACAATTAACTCAAAAATATCAGGTCTTGCATAATGACCGGTTGGATCAAAATCCATTCGACTAAGCGGTACTAAATCAAGATCTAGTTCTGCAAACAATATTTCCTCTTTTTCCCATATAGGTCCAGCAACATATTTTCCAAATGGATCGACTATGCAACTTCCCCCGGGACACATGTTTTTAGGACACTTGTCCAGCTCATCTTGGTAATTAAAGATTTGAGGATACATACTTTTTGTTACATATTGATTACATCCAATCACAAAACACCTACCCTCCAAGGCAATATGACGCATAGTATATTGCCATTCTTCACGAGAATCAGCAGTTGGTGCTATATAAATTGAAACACCTTTTCGATACATTGCAACACGTGCTAATGGCATATAATTCTCCCAACAAGTTAAACCTCCAATCACTCCATAAGGAGTACTAATGGCAGTTAATGTGCTTCCATCATCTTCTCCCCAAATAAGACGCTCTGAACCCGTCGGCTTAATTTTGCGGTGCTTTCCTAACAATGATCCATCTGGACCAAAATAAAGTGTGGTACAATATAGAGTACAATTGATATTATCTCGTTCAGTAACTCCTATACATACATAAGCATTAGCTTCTTTGGCTGCTTGTCCAATCAAATCAGTATCTTTACTAGGAACAATAACGGAGTTATCATAATATTTCTTCCAGTCCTCTCGCCCTTCCATTGTTCTACTGCCAACAACATACCCATAAGAAAATCCCCTTGGATATGCAGGTACAAACGATTCTGGAAAAACAATAATATTAGCACCTTTACTTCCTGCTTCATTAATTTTTTCAATAACTTTAAAAATTGTCGCGGTCTTGTCAAATAGAATTGGTGATGCTTGCACCACAGCAACTCTACATGATTTCAATAAATCTTCCAAAATAATCCTCAATTATAATATTAAAAACTTTCCTTTTTTACTATTACCTCACACATTATGGTAAATTTTACCTATGAGAATGTATGCACTAATTAGATTATACTTATAACTTAATTAGAATACAACAAAAACGCTATTTTAAAGGTGTAGCTATCCCAAGCGCCTATATTAAGTTTTGTATGTGGGTTATTTTTCCACAATACTATTATCTCATGTTTTTCTATACAAAACAGGTAATAAAAATGCAATTTAAAATTTTATAAATATTCAATTATATCGATAATCATGTCTATTATAAAACCTAGGTCTATCTTTGCTGACACACTCTTCTATTGTAAATAATTTCCCCCTCATAATGATATTGTATAGAAGGTACATTGAGTACCTTCTATATCAATAATCTAACTTTGTTTTTTATTTCGAATTTCATTCTCTAATTTCATATTTTCTATATTAAGTTGTTCAAATTTTATTCTTTGCTCTGAGTAAATTTCTTGCTCTAACTTTCGTCCATAGTTATATATTATAATTAGACTAACGGCAGCAATTGCGATATAGGTTAACAAGGTTATTATATTAATCATAAATCCATCCTCCAATTCCCATCCTCTTATATAGTTTTAGAATTTTCAGAACCTTTACCTATATGTTTATGCAATTTGTATCATCAGTGTGTGTCTATACCTTTTATCTTCTAGTATATATTTACTAACTCTTACTCATCTAAATCATCCTTAGTTAAATTATTCAAAATATGGATATAAATATACTTACTATTTCATAAAGATTAGGACATGAAAAAGTGGATACAACATGGAATATATATTCACATTTATATCCGAATAAGCAAATTGAAGTATTAGAGAAATTGGAAGTATTAAATTTATTTCAATGTATTTTCTTTTATATTTTCTGTATTTTACGCATAAAATAAACGGTTATCATTTTTTAGAACCAAACTATAACCACAAAAACACGGCTATAGTAAAGAGTTCTATAAATTAGGGCACATTTTATATTTTTTATAATTATTCAATAGAGACATGCACATTTAAGAATTTTTATTCATACACTTCATTACTCATGTGAATAACAAGCGAAGCATTCTTAAACTTGTTTTAAGATGTGATAAACGTTAAGTGATTAAAGTGACCTTGAAGGAAATCTGTTTATTTTGATTTCTCTATTTTTTTACGTAAATTTATTAAAATTCATTATCTTTTACATAAAAAATTACCCAAATTTAAGCAGGTAGTTTTGCAATAAAATGAAATTTAACAACTTGTAAAAATAAATTTAGCATATATCCTTTGACGAAAATCATTAAAACTGGTTGTAATGAAACATTTTTTATTCCAACAGTCCAAATTAAAATCAAAAGTATTATTGCTAATATATACATAATTGTATTTATAATTTTTAATATATTTTTTTCATAAATATCATCCCCTATATAAGAGAAGTTATAAATTTCTAACGTACGATACTAGCGACCTTACATTATCTTTATTGGTAAAGTTTATTGGATTTATATAAGCCTCTAACATCCCTTTAATATCCTCATCTCTATCTCCTTCTTTTATTCCCTTTAATTTGATTTTCAATATATTCATCATAACTTTGTCTATCATATTTAAATTTTTATAATTGAATGCACCTCTTAAATAAAAATGTTTTATATCCTGTAAACCTTTAAAATTCATTTCCTCAATAGCTTTTATATCTTCTTCTCTTTCACCAGTTGAACATCCTACTGAAAATACTACAATATTTTTGTCTTTTAATTTATCAATATCTTTTGATATTACCTTAAATCCTTTTATATTTCCTGCATGTAACCATCCACCATAAATTATAGTATCAAAAATTTTTAACTTTTCTACTGTAGCATCCTTTGTTTCAATTAATGTACATCCTAAATCTTGTGCTATCCACTGAGCATATTTTTTAGTACTTCCATATCTTGATTCATAAACGACTGCAATATTTTCCATTATATTCTCCCCTTATTTTTAAGTGTATATGAAATTATATTCATAATAATCTTTTATCACATTAAGATTAGAGTAATAGCACATTCTATTTTACACATTTCAGGCATATCACCTTGATCTATGATACCTTTAATTATTTCTTTTATAACATATATATTAGCACATATCTAATTTTATACAAATAAAAAAGGGAAAATTAAAAATAGAGATTTAGAAAATGAATATAAAAGATGAAATAAACAGATATAGCTTCTTAAAGAATGAAAAAGAGCTAGAATAATCTTTTAATAGATCTATTCTGGAAACCTTGGTATTAACTTAAAACCTCTCTTATTCCTTAAATCTGTACTATCTTTATCTAAATATGCTATACATCTTATTCCATCTAGCTTTATTTCAAAAATATAATCTGGATAATCAAAAACCTCTTGCATCTCACCTATTAACTTTGGTTTGATTCCCTTTTCATCGAATATATCCATACTATCACCATCCTATAAGTAGTATGGTCAATGATGGGGATTAAAAGATTCTACGCTTAGAAAGGCAGTTGCTACAGGTAAGCTAATTAAAGATGATGACTGCAAGAAATTCGCCTCAGTTTGGCTAGTTACAAAAGAAGCAATGGAACGTGAAAATGGGCAACAAAAAAAGGACCTGATTTAGTTTCAGGTCCTCTTTATTCTTTACACTCTGTAGGTGATTTATCTTCTCTAATATCTTTTAAAACTGGTTCCTTAATGAACCTTTGTCTTTTTCATAATATCTTTTATTCATTGATAAATGTTATAATAATACGGATATAATTTTTGTATAACACTTTTAACGTCTTTGTTATCTAAACTTATATTTCTAATATTACAAAGACTTTTATTAAAACCTTTATCAACAAATCTCTTTCTATATTCTAAAGGGGTACAGTTATATTCTTTCTTAAAAACCTTATAAAAGTAACTAGTACTAGAGAAGCCATTCATTAAAGCTATATCTGTCATATTTTTATTGCTGTGTTTAATCATATTTGATGCTTTTTCTAACCTTATTTTATTTAAATAATTTTGAAACGACATCCCAATATTATCTTTAATGCTATGGGACAAAAAATGATAATTAAGATTGAATTCACTTGCTACTTTGCTTAATGTAATATCAGTATTATATTTTTCGTTAATAAAGTTTATAATATTGACAATTCTATTGTCTTTTCGAACTTCACTATGCTTTGGCCCTCTTTTATTTACCTCAAAATTATTATATAAATGATCTCCTATCAAATAAACATAACTACAGGCTTTTAATTCAAATCCATTTTCTCTTTTTACAAAAACTAATAATACATTAGCAATTAAATTTCTAATTTTATCATATATATACTTATTATTATCATTTTCAAAAATAGAGTTACATTTAAAATAGGTGTAATTATAGCTAGGAAAATATTTTATTAATACTCTAACATTAATTTTAAGAGATACAAATCTATTTTTACTTAAACTCGTAATTGAATGTGTTTCATTCCCATTTATTAATATAAAATCATCTTCTTTGAGAATGCTTGTTTCATTTCTAATATTTACTTTTATACTTCCTTCTATAACTAAAATAAACTCTAGTTCTTCATGACAGTGAATACTGGAACAGCTATCTTTATGAAAAACTACATCAATTGGAAAAGAATTCTGGTCTATTTTGTTAATAAATTCATCTTTTATTACGACTCACTCCTTGTTATTCATTAAGAATAATAATTTGCGATCTATAGATTCGTCTTTATTTGCAACAATAATATATATTAAGAATTTCGTTGTTAAATGTAAAATACCCATTGTTAATAATATGAAACACATTGCGTCACTACAAATTCATTTACTTTCATCGGAAACATAAATGTAAAAATCTCTTGACTTTAAGTAATAAGATGTTACAGGAGATGAATTTTTTAGATATAAAAATATATAGTTGAACTAAACATTATCTTATGTTAAAATTTATTTACTAAAAAATAATTTAATATATTTAAGTTTTCTAGGGTTCCGCAGTTTCCAACTGGCAGGTCCGAGAGAAAACACTCAGTTCTCTGTGTTCACGTAAGGATAAAAGCCTGGGAGATATTTAATAATATTTCTCTAGGCTTTTTTATTTTTTATTATAACTAGGTAACTGATACATACATTTTCATTAAAACAATAAAAAAAGCACACATATAGTGTGCTATTTTCTAATATATACTTTATAACTTTTTTTCTTAGTATTAACTGTGATATTACATAAATGCAATTATTATAGAATATTGTTTTATAAAGAATCAGATATTATTTGTATGGTTCTTTTAAAATCGACTAATCCATATCCTCGAGAATCGTTAGGATATTCGTATAATTCATTTCTTGTTGAACCTATCATTAAGTATGTTTTTAAAACTTGAGAATATAATAATAGCTTTGGATATCTACCTTGTTTACTTAAAAACTCCATAATTAGTGCTAACATGCCTGATGTAATAGAACTGCTAATACCAGTTCCTGTACCCGTTCTATAGCTATCATTACCGTAAGCTGATATAATATTTACACCAGGAGCTACAAAATCAGGTTTCGCAGAAACTCCTTTTGTCGGGCCCTTTGATGAACCAATCCACATATTTTCATATCTATTGTCATAAGCACCAACAGTAATTATATTCTCGCCTGTTCCAAGAAAGGTTATAGTTGAAAAAGAACTGGTATCTATAAATCCACCAGCGCCTAAAAGATTTTCGTTTGGTAAATAAACATGGTATTCTCCATTTAGGAATACATCAGGTCTAACTCTAAGGGTCCACGCTCCAGGTTTCATATTTCTAAGGTTTACCTCAAGAAATAAAGATCCTGTAGATAACCAAGGATAAAAGTATCTAATCCTGTATGTTGTATTTTCTAAATTGAATCTTCCTGTGTATTCATAGTAATCTGGAGCATAAATTGCTGTATAACTCACTTCTCCTGACGGCGAAATTATAGTTGCGTTTATTCTATCTAAGTCACTCCCTTCGAGATAAATATCTAAATTTTGACCATCTCCGAATTCAATAATAATATCATTTACATCCATCTGATTTCTAAATTTACCAGCATAATGTATATATGTATTTCTTTGATTTCCTGCACCACTTACCACAACAATCCCTGGATAGTCTAATTCAGTAAATGTGTTTAAGGCTGTTATAAATCCCAATGAAGATCTCTGCCCAACAGTTAAATTTATTATAAGAGACTTTTCTTCCCTAAG